>OZ244870.1:0-3784425 GCA_965221205.1 bacterium
TGTTCCCAGTCTTCAAACCTGATCGGAAAACGTCCTTTTTTTGTACTCGGCCCTTTCCATGAGCCGAAGTCCTGCAAGCCGCCGTAAACATTGTAGGGGTAGTCCATATCGACACCGATTGCATAGAGCTGCGCCATCGATACATTATCAATATGGAACCAATTTTTCCCGGTATCGTAGCTGATAGCAAAACCGTAATCGTAGCCGATGAGCATGTGTTCGCTGTTCTTTGGATCTATCCAGAGAACATGGTTATCTCCGGCGTATCGGATTCCTCGGGCCCATGTGCGGCCGGCATTTGTCGATTTGTGCACCATGGAATCCAACACATATACAACATTGTCATCATTCGGGTCTACTATTATCTGTGCATAGTAATTCGCCCGCTCACCGACAGGGCCCTCGCTCACCTGACGCCACGAATCACCGCCGTTATCGGTCCGATAAACGATGTTGCCGACTACATTTTCACTCGCTGGTTTTCCAACCTGCACCTCTGCCCACCGCTCTTCATATGACAGCTCAGGTGAATTATCGTCTTCGATTATTGCGTAGACAGTATCGGGATTTCTGAGATAGATTGAGAGGCCGATCTTGCCGATCAGACCCGACGGAAGTCCGTTTGTCAGTTTTATCCACGAATCACCACCGTCGGTCGATTTGTAGATTCCACTTCCCGGGCCAGAACCGGAAAAACCCCACGGCTTGCGGATACGCTGATAGGCTGCTGCGTACAGCACTTCGGGATCACGGGGATCCATAACAATATCGGTAGCACCGACATAGATGCCACTTTCAACCACTTCGAGCGATTTACTCCATGTCCTTCCGCCGTTTGTAGTCTTATAGACGCCGCGTTCAGGATTATCGGTGTAGTAGTGCCCCTGCGCCGCTACATAAACAATATTGGGATTAGATGGATGGACAACGATTCTTCCAATGTGGTGGGACTCTTTCAAACCGATATTTCGCCACGATATTCCGCCATCGGTCGATTTATACACACCATCACCATAATAGGTACTGTTCCTGAGATTCGCCTCACCGGTACCAACATAGACAATATTGTGATTGGTCGGTGCTACGGCAACATCACCAATTGACGAGGTCTGTTCATCGTCAAAGATCGATTCAAACGTGATGCCGTTGTTGATTGTTTTCCATAATCCGCCGGGACCCGCACCGACATAAAAGACATACGAGTCCTGCTGCGAAACAGCAAATGCCACAACTCTGCCACCCGGCCGGGTCGGGCCGATTTCCCGGTAGTGCACCCAGTCGAGAATATCATCGGAAATCTTCTGTCCCGCTGCTGTTGAAATGAGCATCAGTGTAACCAAAGCTGTTCCTAACAGTGTTTGCTTCAATCTACTCATGAAAATCCTCCTCATTTTGTACTAATTCGTTCATTGATATAATTCAGATAATCTATTTATCGTACCAGTGGTCTTTAATAATACGCGCTTGAGTAGTACGCTTTTCTGAACCAACCTTGAGAACAATTGTATATTCACCAGGCTGTACACGGGTATACTTGAATTCCCGCTCGGTTTCTCCCGGTCCATGATGGACACGAGTCCTGAGTGACAGTCCGTTTTTTGCAACCTCTTCATCGGGATCACCATACCAGTCAGCTACATCGTATTTGTCGTACCAGTGTTCTGCATTTGCACGCTCGTATTCCCGTATTTCCCAACGTTTTATTTCCTCATCTGTTCGTTTCCATCTCCTTGTCATCGGCCACTCGACACTGTTCAGACCAGCATCCCCCTGACCAGACAGCTCGCTTATTACTACCGATCCACGGTAGATGGATATTGTAACGTTACTCCGAACAGATTCTTTTAAATAATAATTGACAACAATCCCTTTTGGTTCGTTTTCACCCTCAAAGTTTTGAGCACCGTTTGTTGTTTCATGCGGAACAACCCACTGTACTTTCGGTTCAATTTTAAAGAGATGGACATTACGATTAAGTACATCCTGTGTCAGTTCCTGAAGAGGTGATATATCTGCGATATAAAATCCCCTTCCATGTGTACCTACAATCAGGTCATTTTCCCTTGGATGGATTGCAAGGTCCTGCACACCGACAGGAGGAAGGTTATTTTTTATCCGAGTCCATGTTAATCCTCCGTCGATTGAGGTATAGACACTCCGTTCTGTTCCCGCAAACAAGAGATTCGGATTTTTTTGGTCCTCCCGAATTACATTGACCGGCTCATCGCCGGGCAAACCGTCTGATAATGAGACCCATGTTTCGCCGAAATCATCTGTTCTGTACACATATGGCCGGAAATCGTCGTTATAATAACCAGTCAACGCTACATAGACTGTTCCCGCATTGTGGTTCGATGCTTCGATCCGTTTTACCCAGTAACCGGGGTTTCCCACAATATTTTCGTTGACTTTTTTCCAAATTGTACCGCCGTCAGTTGTGACTTGTATATTTCCGTCATCTGTTCCCACCCAAATGATTCCCTGTTTGACCGGTGATTCGGCAAGTGTTGTGATTGTACAATATGGTATCGGTCCAACAGTTTTTTTATCAGGATCATTCGTTGTCAGATCAGGGCTAATAACGTCCCAACTTTCCCCTCGAAAAGGAGATTTCAATACTTTATTTGCTCCATGGTAAATCATGTTGCTATTATGCGGGGAAATTATGAACGGGGCATTAAAACTGAACCGCAAGTCGGCATTTTCTCGAATTTTAATTCGTTTTCTCTGTCCTGTTGATCGGTCTATACGCTGTAAGTTCCCATTCTGTGAACTGCTGTAGACCCAGCGGCTGTTGACCGGATCGGCCTGATTATAAAATCCGTCACCGCCGCCGATGTGTTCCCAATCTTCAAACCGTATCGGGAACCGCCCTTTTTTTGTGTTCGGTCCTCGCCATGAACCAAAATCGTACAGACCAGCATACACATTATAGGGATATTCCATATCGTAATCGATCTCGTAAATCTGAGCAAGTGGCACATTATCGGGATGGTACCAATTATCACCACTATCGTACGTCCATGCAAATCCATAATCGTACCCGAAGAGCATGTGTCTGCTGTCGTCCGGATTGATCCAGAGTGCATGATTATCGCCGCCATACGCAAATGCACGTTCCCACGTTATGCCGCTGTCAAACGTCTCAAAACTGCCGGTACTCAATAAAATTACATGGTCAGAATCATTGGGATCAACTCTGATTTGGCCGAAATAAGAACCCCCAGTGAATCCCTCATCTTCTGGATTGAGACGTTTCCACGACTCACCGGCGTCATCTGAACGGTATACCCACGTATTGGTAAACCGTTCTCCGGTTGATCGGCCTTCATCTATTGCAGCATAGAGTATCCGACCGTCTCCGCGGTATATATCGAGTCCGATTCTACCACTTTTTTCAGGCAGGCCGTTTGTCAGTTTTGTCCACGATTCACCGCCATTTGTTGTTTTGAAAATCCCACCACCAGGCGTGAACTCATTAAAATCCCATGCCGTCCATGGCGTTCTTATTTTGTTCCACAATGCAGCATACAACACCTCGGAATTGGCCGGATCAATGACAAGATCAATAACACCAATGTATCTTCCATGCTCAAATACTTCAAGAACTTTTTCCCATGATTGTCCCCCGTTTGTTGTTTTATAGAGACCGCGATTCGGGTTTTCGGAATAAAGCTTTCCGTGAACTGATGCATAAACGATATTGGGATTTTCGGGATGAATGATAATCCTGCTGATATGATGCGACTCAGCAAGCCCCATATTACTCCATGATTCACCGCCATCTGTCGATTTGTAAATACCATCACCCCAGTAAAGCCCTCCGTCATGGGATTCTCCCGTGCCCACCCAGACAATATTGGGATCGGATGGAGCAACCGCAACATCTCCGATAGTAATAACACTTTGATCATCGAACACGGGAAAAAAGGTATTGCCATTATTTTCAGTTTTCCAGAGACCACCATTTGCCGCCGCAACATAAAACGTATTGGATAGCTGCCGGGGTACAGCAAAATCGGCAATACGTCCGCCCTGACGAGTTGGGCCAATTGAGCGATAATGAATATTTCTGATCACATTGTCGGAAAGGAGCTGTCCGAATAATTCGCCTGACAATATCATCATTCCAAGCATTATGCCGTACAGAAAGCACTTGGTTCGAACAATTGAAAAGATTGTCATAATATTACCCAATATCTTTACATTCTATATTTTCACTATTGACATTACCTTTTTTCATACCAGCTATCGGGAATATAGTGCGCTGTTTCTGTAACTTCCTTACCTCCAATAGCGAGAACTATTGTATATTCTCCGGTTTGCACCGGTTGTGTGAAAAACCACTCGTCAGAATCGTCACCCCCGGAATCGTGGTAATCTACTTCGTCATAAACATGAAACCATGGCTCTTCCTGTGCTTCAAATTCGAGCTGCTGCAACCGGCGTGCATTCTCCTCATCTGACATCTGACCGTTTTCTATCTTTTCTGAGGTTCCAGAGAACTGAGTCGAGTATGAGCAGACACGTATTTGCAGTATGTAATGTATCATTAATGGTGTTTGGATGGAAAACGGCTTGGCATAATATTCAGCGGCCTCACACAGTAAAATAAATAATCACAATGGTAAATAGAGCAATCGCCGTTGCTGCCACGACTTTCTACAGACTAGTATGGATGATGCACTGGTAAAAACAATATAAGTATACAAACCTCTCTATCAAATATTCAAGAATAATTTTTCAGATTTTTGTGAAAAAATCTAACTTTCCACCCTCTATCATACAAAAGCAAAATTTTAATTTATATTTTGGAAAAATTACTGTACATTAGCAAACAAATCTAATTTCTTACTTGTGTATCATATATCCTTATATCCTTTTAAGATTCCCAGAGTATTCCGAAACAGCTCCCTCCACTACCGAGAAACCGGAATGTCATTTCTTTCAGCACAAAGAGAAGTGTAAGTGTGGCAAATCGCTGTTTTTGAACTATTTGTTAACCGGATTGTTCGCTATTTTTCACTTTTCCCTCTTAACAATTCCGACTATTGATTAGCGGGATTGATTATGAGCATGATTTTGTTATTATAATGGGATTTTCCTTTTAGCACAGATGTTTAATGATGTACATTTTATTAACATACTTATATCTCAATCTGTGCCGTTAATTACCGAAAGCAGGGTATGAATAATGTCAGACGATACATCTAATACGACCAACTTTGATATTGAAAATAGAGAATGGCTCGATTCACTCAACGATATTTACCGTGAATCCGGACCTGAACGTGTTCAGGAGCTGCTCCGGCTTCTTCAGACACATGCTCAAAAACACGGTATCCAAACGCCGTATGCCGCTAACACACCATACATTAATACGATACCGGTTGAGAAACAGCCGGTTTATCCGGGCAGCAGAGAAATTGAACGGCGCATCAAAAGCATTATTCGGTGGAATGCCATGGCAATGGTTGTTCGGGCAAATCGTTTCTCGGCAGGTATAGGGGGACATATATCGACCTACGCATCTGTGGCTACGTTGTATGAGGTTGGATTTAATCATTTCTTTAGAGGGATGAACCATAAAAGCAGGGGCGATTATATCTATTTTCAAGGGCATTCCATTCCGGGAATCTACTCTCGTAGTTTTCTTGAGGGGCGACTATCGGAAAAACTTCTCGAAAATTTCAGACAGGAACTTAAACCCGGAGGAGGATTATCATCGTATCCCCATCCATGGCTGATGCCTGAATATTGGGAATTTCCGACCGTTTCGATGGGACTCAGTTCGATTATGGCAATTTATCAAGCACGATTCAATCATTACCTCATTGACCGTGGCCATAAAGAAGATACCGGGCAGAAAATTTGGGCGTTTCTCGGCGATGGCGAGCTTGACGAACCGGAATCACTCGGGGCAATCACCCTGCCGCCGAGAGAAAAACTTGATAATCTGATTTTTGTAATCAACTGCAATCTTCAACGGCTTGACGGTCCTGTCCGGGGAAATGGAAAAATCATTCAGGAAGTCGAAGCTGCATTCCGAGGAGCAGGCTGGAAAGTTATCAAAGTGATCTGGGGGTCGGAGTGGGACAATCTGTTGAAGCGTGATAAAGACAATCTCCTCATAAGACGTATGGAAGAGGCAGTTGACGGCGACTATCAAAAATATAAAGCCGTAAGCGGGAGCTATACACGGGAACATTTCTTCGGGAAGTATGATCAGCTTCGTGAATTGGTCAGCAATTTTACCGATGAGCAGATTTTCTATCTCAAACGGGGCGGCCACGATCCCGAAAAAATATATGCTGCATACAAAGCGGCAGTAGAGCATAAAGACGCACCAACAGTCATCATAGCGAAAACAGTCAAGGGATATGGGCTCGGTGAAGCCGGTGAAGGAAAAAACATTTCGCATCAGCAGAAAAAGCTTAACGAAGACGAATTACGTGAATTTAGAAGCAGATTCGATATTCCTATCTCCGACAAAGATGTAGCAAACGCTCCTTTTTATAAGCCTGATAAAAACAGTCCTGAGATGGAGTATCTCCATGAGCGCAGAAAGGCGCTTGGCGGATATGTGCCTGAACGAAAAGTGAGAGCAAAACCACTCAAAACGCCGAAAGATGACATCTTTGCAGAATTTTATACCGGCTCAAAAAGGAGAAAAGTTGCTACAACAATGGCATTTGTACAGCTTCTTTCAAAACTTTTGAACGACAAGGAATTCGGAAAATTTATTGTTCCGATTGTCCCAGACGAGGCGCGTACATTTGGAATGGAGGCACTATTTCGCAAGATCGGAATTTACTCTCATGTCGGTCAGCTCTATGAACCGGTCGACAGTGAAAATCTGCTCTTCTACAAAGAAGCAAAAGACGGTGCTATTCTTGAAGAAGGGATTACCGAAGCAGGTGCGATGTCATCTTTTATCGCTGCAGCTACATCATATGCTACTAACGGCATTAATATGATCCCGTTTTTCATCTACTACTCTATGTTCGGTTTTCAGAGGATCGGAGATCTTATCTGGGCGGCTGGCGATATGCAGGCACGGGGATTTCTTGTCGGCGGAACCGCGGGGCGTACAACGCTTGCTGGAGAAGGTCTGCAGCATCAGGACGGCAACAGTCATGTTCTTGCATTACCGGTCCCAAATCTCTGCGCGTACGATCCGGCATTTGCATATGAGATTGCAGTGATTGTGAAAAACGGTATCTACCGAATGTATGAAAAACAGGAAAATGTTTTCTATTATATTACGGTAATGAACGAAACATATCCGATGCCGCCTATGCCGAAGGGTGCCGAAGAAGGGATTCTGAAAGGTATATACCGATTTCAGAAGTCAGGTAATAAGAAATCAAAATTGAAGGCACATCTTCTCGGAAGTGGAACGATTCTCAATGAAGTTATAAAAGCAGCTGAAATACTTGAAAAACAATACAACATTTCTTGCGATATATGGAGTGTCACCAGTTACAAAGAATTATATAGAGACGCATTGGATACAGAGCGCTGGAACATACTCAATCCTGATAAAAAGCAGAGGATAGCATACCTAAGCCAGTGTTTAACGGAGAAGGACTGCGTCTATGTTGCGGCATCCGATTATTGCAAAGCTTTACCACTTTCAGTTGGTAAGTGGATCTCCGGACAGTTTGCAGCGCTCGGAACCGATGGCTACGGACGAAGTGACGAGAGAGCAGCCTTGCGTGACTTTTTTGAAGTCGATGCGCGGTACATCGTCCTTGCAACGGTCCATACACTTGCAAAAGAAAACAAAGTAAAACCAGATTTAATAAAAAAAGTGATCTCAGATCTGAAAATTAATAGTGAAAAGCTCAATCCACTTTATGCATAAACACCGAGGATGAACTATGCTAAAAGAAATTAAACTACCTGAAATCTCTGAGAATGTAAACAGTGCCGACATTATTTCTGTGATGGTGAAGAAAGGTGATGTTGTAGATGTAGACCAGTCGTTATTAGAGGTTGAAACCGATAAGGCGTCGTTTGATGTGCCGTCAACTGATAAGGGAACAGTGGTTGAGGTCCTTGTTAAAGCGAACGACACGATTAATGTCGGCCAGATAATTATTAAAATCGACACCGATTCGGCAACGCAGCAAAAACCACAAGAAGTAACACCTGAACCGGAAGCAGCACAAGAAGAACCACGAAAATCTGAAATGGAAGAAGTTCAGGTGGCGGAGACTGCGGTGATTCAAGAACGAGTTTCAGTTGAACCAGTACTCAATGTTTCCGATGCACAGCCACCTCAACCGGAAACCTCCGGGGCGCCGGCCTCACCAACGGTGCGCCGATTTGCACGGGAGCTCGGCGTCGATATCATTTCGATTTCAGGTACAGGGCCAGGAGGCAGAATTTCGCAGGATGATATAAAAAAGCATGTCAAATCGGTTTTGACACAGCCCTCTGCAGTACCGGAGGGAGCGGTATCACCACCACTCCCCGATTTTGCCAAATGGGGTGAAATTGAGCGTGAAAAAATGTCAACCGTTAGAAAAATAACCGCTCAATTGATGGGACATGCTTGGACCACAATACCACACGTGACACAGTTCGATGCGGCTGATATTACCGATATGAATAGTTTTATCAAAAAATACGGTAAACATGTCGAACAAACAGGAGGTAAGCTGACAATAACTGCAATCATTCTGAAAATTGTCGCTCAGGCGCTCAAAACTTTTCCAAAGTTTAATACCAGCATTGATATGCAGAGCAACGAACTCATTTATAAAAAATATTACAATATCAGTATTGCCGTCGATACCGAACGTGGACTTTTGGTTCCGGTGATCCGGGATGTCGATTCAAAAAGTATTAAAGAGTTATCACTTGAACTAATTGATATTGCCGAGCGGACGCGAAACAAAAAGATTGATCCGGCTGACCTTGAAGGCGGCACGTTTACTATTTCCAATCAGGGTGGAATAGGGGGAACACAGTTTACTCCAATCGTATACTGGCCACAGGCCGCTATTATAGGTATCAGTCGATCAAAATTAGAACCAGTCCATAACGGCGAATCGTTTGAGCCGAGGATGGTTTTGCCGTTATCTCTTTCGTATGACCACCGCATTATAGATGGGGCTGATGCAGCTCGGTTTCTTCGGTGGATTAAAGAGGCTCTCGAGCAACCGATTCTCCTTGTTTTTGAATAATTAGGTGAGACATCTGAAAGACTACATAATAAATATGAGTGGAGATATTCATGGTAGAATCAGGCAGTAAAAAGCAGGTTGTGATTGTCGGCGGTGGCCCGGGCGGCTATACAGCTGCTTTCCTTGCGGCTGATCTCGGTATGCAGGTGACTTTAATCGATACACGGGAAAATCCCGGCGGTGTCTGTTTATATATCGGCTGTATTCCGTCAAAAGCGCTTCTCCATATTGCGAAAGTAATCAACGAAGCAAAAGAGGCACTTAACTGGGGGATTACGTTCTCCGAACCGAAAATTGACATCGATAAACTCCGGACATGGAAGGATAGTGTTGTCGGCAAGATGACCGGTGGCCTCGGTCAACTCAGCAAACGGCGGAAAGTCGAATTTATTCAGGGAAAAGCTTTTTTTAAAGATTCCGGGACAATTGAAATTACGCGAGAAAGCGGCGGTACGGAAACTATCACGTTTGAACATGCAATCATTGCTACAGGATCGATACCGGTAAAAATACCGAGTTTGTCTCTTGACTCACCCCGTGTTCTCGATTCAACCTCTGCGCTCGAACTCGAAAACATCCCCAAAACACTGCTGATTGTCGGTGGCGGTTATATCGGTCTAGAGATCGGTTCGGTGTATGCTACGTTGGGATCGAATGTGTCGGTCGTTGAAATGACCGACGGCCTGTTGCAGGGCGCCGACAGAGACATGGTAAAAGTGCTCCATAAGCAGCTCGAATCAAGATTTGAATCGATAATGCTCAAAACTATGGTGAAGGAGATCAAAGAGCAGAAAAACGGAATCAAGGTTGTGTTTGACGGTGCAGATGTGAAGATTAAAGATAAAGTATACGAGAAAATTCTCGTATCGGTCGGAAGGAGACCAGTGTCAGACGGTTTTGGTCTTGAAAACACCGGCATTATGGTTGATACGAAAGGATTTATTCCAGTAGACGAACAGCGCAGGACCAGTGCCCCGGCTATCTTTGCAATCGGAGATGTTGCAGGTGAACCGATGCTGGCACATAAAGCTTCCTTTGAAGGACGCGTCGCTGTTGAAGTGATTGTTGGACAAAAGGTCGGTTATGAACCGCAGGCTATTCCGGCTGTTGTCTTCACCGATCCCGAAATCGCGTGGTGCGGACTGACAGAAACCGAGGCAAAAAGTAATAACATTCCCGTCGAGATTGCTAAATTTCCGTGGAGTGCTTCAGGAAGAGCGACCGCCATGGGAATTCATGACGGTTTAACGAAACTGGTAATCGATCCTGAATCTAAGCGTGTCCTTGGTGTCGGCATTGCCGGCTCTGGTGCGGGTGAAATGATTGCCGAAGGAGTTCTGGCAGTTGAGATGGCATCGCTTGTTTCTGATGTGGAGCTTTCAATCCATCCCCACCCAACTTTGTCTGAAACCGTAATGGAGGCTGCTGCTGCTTTCTACGGAACAAGTACTCATATCTACAGACCGAAAAAAAGTGATTTCACAGTCTAAAGAAAACAATTGTTAATTTCTATAAACACACGGGGGTTATAAATAAGTTACTGCCCGTTCATTTCTGCTTCTTCGTACAGAAATCCGGTAAACGCAAGTTTGTTTCCTTTCGGGCTGACAGCAAGACGGGTAATATTATAAATGCCGTATGAACTGAAATCGGCTACTTCTTTCCATCCATATTTGTAAAAGTAAAAAGGTATAGCTTCCATCAATTTAGCTCCATTTGCCATCATAATCGTTTTACGTGGTGTCCAGCAGTAGTCCTCCACCCGCCACAACACGGGTGCAAGTAAATTGATTGTATCGGTATCAAGATTATACTCCATGATATCCCAGCCGAAAACGCTGGGTTGCCCGTCAAGCGTTTTTTTGAGATAACTGAAGGAGTTTGTTTTAGGAATTTTATAGAGTGCCCTGCCAATATGTTTCGTTATATATTTTAATTCACCGGTATTGAGATTTTTAATATAGAGTTCCGGAACAAGTCCACCATTCTCCTTTAAAAGAGCAAATAAAGCAACTGTAGAATCGTTGACCCAAGTGTAATAACCAAGATTTATTTCGTCTATCAATAGTTCAAATTTACCGGTATTTCCCGGAAAAGGCATTTGCCAGAGATGGGCTGTTTCATTCTCGTTCTCTCTAAGTGCAGTGATTATTGTATCGTCCGGACTGACACGCGGAGAGTACTCTTTTTCAGGAAATGTATAATATATTCTCGTAATCGTATCGGCCTGAATATTGTATTGATAAATGTCAGTCTGTCCTCCTGATCTGTCGGACACAAAAAGAATTCGTTCGCCATCGGGAGTAAATACAGGTTGATTGTCATATCCGGCTAAGTTCGTAATGTTTTTCGGTGGGCCGTACTGAATCCGTTCGTCCTCATGAAACACATCAACCAGATAGATATCGGGTGTATCAGATGACTGCCCATAACCGTTTGATAATAGTATTGCGTAAACACAAGCCGAGAGAATCAGGCGCATAATTATCATGCTCGAAGCCCCTATAACACCGTGTGATATTTTATAAGTAATATCAGGAATTATTTTATGGTAATTGATTGATTAATTCTACTTCAATCTGCTGCAAATGTTCCAATTGATGAAAGATTCATTTGTCCGGCTATCAATGTATTACTATTATTGAATATTATCATCATTTATTGAGTTTTTTTCTTATATCTGTATTGAAAATAGACACAAATTCTTACAGAAGAACATTACATCTTCACACGCCTATTTTCAGTTCCCTATCGTCTTCTTATTCATCTGATCAATTCTTTTTCTTTGTGTATGAATATCCAAAACGTGTAGCGGTTTGTGAAAGAGCTGATCAATGTGAATATTGTATTTGAAATGATGCTTTATCCGTTACGGAAACACGGTGTCAGAGAATGGATAAATCATCTTTACTTTCATCGCCTTTTGACCTCTCAGCAACCACCTTGTCGACTTCTTTCATAATATGCTTTCCGAAAATACACTCCATAAAGTCATGGTCGTCTCGTTCCAGCGCATCCTCTGGCAACTTCCTTTTCCTGGGAGAATTTTGAGTCATGATGAACCTCGTATCCCTGATTGATAAATTCAACTGCGATGACAAATGCCGTGAGGCACTAGAGCAACTTCGCTGGCCCGCTGGCGTTTATTGTACCCGTTGCGGCGATATGGAAGTCCTCGAACTTCCAAAGCATAACAGATGGGAATGCAAATCATGCGGCTGCCAGTTCAGCGTTACGGCTGGAACGATCATGCACGACTCCCACCTCTCTCTCCGCAAGTGGTTTCTCGCTATATACTTCATGTGTGAATCGAAAAAGGGAATCTCCGCGAATCAGATGAAGCGAACTCTCGGAGTTTCCTGCAAAACGGCTTGGTATCTTTGCCACAGGATCCGGCAAGCGATGGGAAACGAACCTTTTGAAGGCCCTGCGCTTTTCGGAATCGTGGAAGTCGATGAAACGCTCGTGGGCGGTAAAGTGAAGGGAAAGGACCACGCATACAAGGGCAACAAAGGATGGGTAGTCGGAGCCATCCAGCGCGAAGGTAAGGTTCGCATCGAGCGTATCCCGAACATCAAACGCGGCACTCTCCATGACTTCATCAAGCGTACCGTGAAAAACGAAGCCGAGGCTATATACACGGATGAATTGAGGTCTTATATCGGCATAGCCGACCATGATACGCGCCATGAGACTGTGAGACATTCCGAGGAAGAATGGGTTGTGGGAGATGTTCACACAAACAGCATAGAAGGCATATGGAGCCTGTTCAAGCGGTCTCTCTATGGACGTATTCCACAAGATGAGCATCAAGCACATGGATCGCTACATCGAGGAACTCGAATGGCGATTCAACAACCGCAACAATCCCCACATTTTCCGCGATACGCTGGCTCGGATCATGGACACTAAGCATCTTACTTATCGGGAGTTGGTGGCGTAAAAAGTTCATCTTGTTCAGATGGAGGGATAACACTCTTAATTTCAACAACATAATAGCTTGCATTGCCCGTTGGATGATTATTATCATCAAGCTCAATTTCATGCCGCAACATGACATCAAGGTAACTTCCTGGCGGAAGTGGTATCTTTCCATTATGAAATTTTTCGAGCCACGAGACATCCTCTATTTTTGCCTCTATTTGCCTATCTAAAATGAATGACCACCTTGAATCCCCCAAGAGGTCAGGTTTTTGACTTTCAATTTTGTCGCATATGTGGTTTTGTTGACACGAGGCTGTAATGCAAGGGAATCCATGTTTATATTGTATATTTTTTTCCCTTCCTCGGAAGAAATTTCCTCGGTGATTTCTTCATCTTGCTCGAATTGCAACTTGTCGTACCCTTCATTAGTTAGAGGCCTTACAACGTCTTTTACATTCTTCAAAACGTTTTTGTCGTTCATTATGATGTATGTATTGCTATTAATGGTTATATTTGAATTGTCGCCAGAATTAGAAATTGTGACACTATTGCCATCTTCTTTAATATCTAGCTCATTTAACGAAACATTCTGCTTTGCCATCCATTTATAGAATTGAAAAAACCCACTGCCAGACACGCCGATAATACCCATCCACTCTGCAATTTCTTTAGCTGTAGCAATCTTTTCGCTAAATAGAAACAAACTTACGTGCTGGAAAAGTGTTTGCGTGATCTCTATGCTGAATTGAAAAACATTTTTGCTCTGTATCAACATTAACTAACACCTTGACCGCTGATCGGTCACCATTGAATTTTTTATTATAAATTTTTACAATCTCAGACAAACCTATAAGAGCGAGTGCAAGATCGGCAACATCCATAGAATGTTCGGCTAAAGCAGGGCCATCATAGCGGACAATCGAAGATATCTTTGACATTGGGGTTAATACCTCTTTATATTTACTTTCCATGCCAAAACACTACATGTTGAGATACTCTTAGTCAAGTATGTAATTACCAGGTTTTTGCTCTATTGCGATTGTCCTCTACCTGATATAAGACTATTAAATAACCGTAAATAAACTAATTCAACGCCGGAAATAGGGCAGGAGGTCGGTGGTGACGGGTTGCCTGTTCGTAGGAGTAAGCTATTTTTATAATGTCCGATTCTCCAAAGTGACGGCCAACTATCTGTAGTCCGGCGGGTAGGTTTTCCTCCACAAATCCCATCGGTACTGTGATTGCCGGCTGGCCGGTATGGGGCGGAAAATAGTCGCTATTGTTGCCATCGGGGCTTTCCATATCGTGTAATCTGCGGGGCGGATTGCTCCATGTCGGATAGATGATCGCATCAAGATCATGTACATCCATTGCCTGTAACACCGCATCCCGCAGCGCAACATTGTCGGGAGCATCATAAACGCTCTGGCACGGTGGTGATTCAGAAATATTCCTGATCTTCTGAAGCCGGCTCTGTAGACGCTCTTCTATATATGGTGAATAGAGACCCGATTCATAGATGCTTTCAATCGTTTGATAAGGCGCCTTTTCACCGAGCGAATTCAGGTAGGTATCGACGTCATACTGGAATGAATCACACCAGATATCGTCCCAGAGATTTTTTGCATCAGGAATAACAAACGGATCGACGATTATCGCACCTTGACTTCGCATGTCGTTGATTGCATTTTCAAAAAGAACCTGAATCTCTGAATCGGCTGTCGGCGTATCGACAAGTATCCGAAGAACACCGATACGAGCGCTACTCAAGCCTTCTGGATCGAGAAACTTTGAGTAGTTTTCCGGCACATTCCCTTCACTCATCCGGGTTATTGAATCTGCTGGATCGAACCCTGCAATAACCTCAAGAATTTTTACTGCATCTTTCACCGTACGTGCCATCGGTCCGCCAATATCGTTATGGAGTTCGAGCGGTACGATGCCGTCTCTGCTTGTGAGACCCATAGTCGATCGGATACCGACGAGCGCCGTATGTGATGAAGGACCGCGAATAGAGTTTCCGGTATCGGTCCCCAAACCAACCATACCGAGATTTGCTGCAACCGCGGCGGCTGTTCCGCCGCTCGAACCGGCAGGTACACGCGTAAGATTGTATGGATTTCGAGTGATTCCGGTGATAGAACTGACAGTTTGGAAGGGGCTGAACGCCCACTCTGCCATGTTCGATTTTGCCAGGACGATTGCACCTGCTTCACGGAGTTTCCGGACCTGATAGGCATCATCCAATGGAAGCGATCCTTTGAGAGCGAGTGATCCAGCAGCAGTCTGTAAATCCCCTGTGTCGTAGTTGTCTTTAACAATGACCGGAATGCCGTGGAGTGGCCGGAGTATTCCGGTTTTCCTGAATTCTTCATCAAGCTCTTCTGCCCGCTGCAAAGCATTGGAGTTGATAACAACGAGAGAATTGAGCCGCATCGGTTGATCATAGGTTTCAATTCGCTCCAGATATGCTTCAACAAGCTTGTGGGCAGTCAATGTTCCTTCCTGAAATGCCGTGTGGATTTCTGTAATTGTTGTTTCATGCACACGAAACGGCTCTGATTTGTCAGGATTCGAAGAGCATGATGCGTGCATACTAGAAAAAAGACAACCGAGTACTGCAACAATCCTATAAATCCGCCAATTCTTCATGTATCAATTCCTGCCTCATCTGCATCATATAAGCATTAGATTTCAATATTTATTTTCATACCAATGGTCTTTTAAAATAACCGCTTTTTGTTCGAATTCATGACCGTTCACACTCAGCATAACCGTGAACTCCCCCGGCAAAACCTGTGTACTGATATGGTCGGGGCTGTTTAAATCGAATTCTGTTCCATGGTAAAATATTTGCTGATATTTTGTAAACGGCTGGATCATGTTCCATTCGTATCCATTTTTCCATGATTCTTTCTCTTCTTCTGTTCTGTCTCTGCGGGTATCCATTCTCCATTCCACACTGTTCAGTCCCGCTGCTGTCGTACCGATCATTTCACGTACCAGATGTTGACCTTTATACACCTTAATACTCACAGGATTGTCGATGTTTTCCTTTAAGTAATAATTAACCATTACTCCATACGGCTGGTTTTCACCCCAAAAATTTTGCGAACTCACTACAGTTTCACGCGGAATTATCCACTGTACCTTTGGCTCGATTTCAAAAAAATGAGCCTCATTTTCAAGCACTTCCTGCGTTAATTCTTGTAACGGTGAAATATCAGTAATAAAAAATCCCCGTCCATAGGTGCCGACAACCAGATCATTTTCACGAGGATGGATGACCAGATCGTGCACCGGCTGTGTCGGCATATTATTTTGCAAGATTGTCCAATTCATGCCGCCATCAATGGATACGTACACTGCTTTATCATTACCGACAAAGATGAGATTCGGATTATTATGGTCTTCTTTTATGACGTTAACCGATTCATTCGGCAAATTACCGGCAATTGAAACCCAAGTTTCGCCGAAATCGGTGGTTTTATACACAAATGGTCGATAATCGTCTTTATCTCTTCCACGGAGTGAGATATAGGCAGTCCCAGCATAATGATTTGATGCTGTTATTCTGGAAACCCAATATTCAGGAAATTCTGGTATGCGGTCATTCAATTTTGTCCATGATTCTCCGTTATTTAATGTGATCCAGACATTTCCGTCATCCGTCCCTGCCCAGATGACACCATTCTGTATCGGTGACTCATCAATTGTTGTAATTGCGCCTTTTTCCCGAGGGACCCGGTCGAATTCCGGTCGGCTGACTTTCGCCAGGATGGGACTGATCTCTTCCCAACTTTCACCCCGGAAGTTGGACCGTAACACCATATTCGCACCGTGAAACAAAACATCTGAATTATGGGGGGAAATTAAAATCGGTGCATTGAAATTGAACTGAATATCCGGATTACCTCTATACTGAATGTCTCGCCGTTTACCAGTTTTCTGGTCGATTCGTTCGATACCGCCAAACTGCGACTCGTTATATACCCATCGGTTGTTCGACGGATCGACCTGCACATGAGACCCGTCTCCTGTTCCCCAGTATTCCCAATCTTCGAGACGGACAGGGTACCTCCCTTTTTTTGTGCTGGGCCCTTTAAAATTGCCATTATCCTGTGTGCCACCATAAACGTTATAGGGATAATCCATATCGACGGCAATGGCATAAAGCTGGGCAAGGGGAAGTTCATCAGGGTGATACCAGTTTTGACCTGCATCATAGGTAATTCCCATACCGTGATCGTTTCCTATTAGCATATGTTTAGAGTTATCGGGATCAATCCACATTGCATGGTGGTCATCGTAAAAGTCAACCCGGACATGCCTGCGCTGACGCTCCTCTCGGAATGGCATATCCCAAGTATCACCTTCGTCAAAGGTTTCATACAACTGAACACTGAGAACATAAATATGATTTACATCGTTTGGATCGACCCTGATTTGACCAAAATACGAACCGCCGTTAAGACCTTCGCCAGTCGGCTGCCCGAGACGTCGCCATGACCGACCACCGTTACCCGTTCGGTACACTCTGTTTTTTGAATTTTCTTCCGAATCATCGGGAATATGGATCACCGCAAAGAGAATATCCGGATCGTTGAGAAATATATCCAGACCGATTCGTCCCAAGCCGCTTCTGGGCAGTCCGTTTGTGAGTTTTTCCCATGAATTCCCGCCATTGGTGGTTTTATAGATGCCGCTGCCGTTACCTCCGAGACCTTCATTATGTCTCCCGGCACCCGGGCGGTCATAGCTCGCAGCATACAATACGTCGGGGTCACGGGGGTCCATAACAAGATCAATAACTCCTATGTACTGTCCGTTTTCTTTCACTTCCAGCGACTTTGTCCACGATTTTCCACCGTTGGTGGTTTTGTACACGCCGCGCTCAGGATTTTGCGCATTAAATTTGCCCGTTGCAGCAACATAGACAATATCTTGATTTTCCGGATGGATGCGAATTCGTCCAATGCGCCGAGAATTATGTAAACCCATACTTGTCCATGTCTTTCCGCTGTCGGTTGACTTGTACATACCATCACCCCAATAGTCTCCGTTTGCTTCACCGGAGCCAACCCAGACTATTTCATGATTCGAAGGTGCAACGGCAACATCGCCAATTGCAATTGAGTTTTCATGGTCGAAAATTGGTTTGAACGTGACACCATTATTGGACGTTTTCCAGAGGCCTCCCGAAGCCGTTGCGACATAAAAAGTAAATGTCTGACCTGCCGGAACAGCAAAATCGACAATTCTCCCACTTTGCCTGGTCGGCCCGATTGATCGGTAGTGAAATTTCTCGATGATGTTCTGTGAGATCTGCTGGCCAAATGCTACTTGTATTAATAACAGTGCAATAATCCCAACTGCGAGAGTCAAGCGCATAACCACTCTTTTCTTAATCATAATAATTCCTCAATTTATGCTTCACAGTATTTTGTCATAATACGCACACAAACTCTACAACCCCTCTATTACATAGAATACATAAAGTTAATAACTATAATTTATCAATTTCATCGGTATAACCGGTTATTTCCCTCTTTATCCTAGTAAATTTGAACACAATCCGTGATTCATATAATGAAGAAAATCCAGATTGCGGGCTTGTATAATCCGGATTCCCGTTCATGAACAGAAATTAAAAAATTATACCAAAAAAGTACTGCTTATTTACCATGCAATACCGTAATCTTCTCCGTAATTACTCGATCCACCCCACATGGTGCCGTGTTCCCTATCAAAGAAAATCGCATTGAGTGGACCCGACGTGTATTTGCTGTAGTCGAGGCGGTAGCCCATTTCAGCAAGGTCGCTCCTGACCCACGGAGGGACAGATTCGTTGAGTGTGAGTCTTCCGGGATCGGACTTATGTGCATCGAACGAACTCCGCATCTGGTAGCTGATAATATTTGCGGCTTCGACCGCTTCCTGCACATTCATTCCGAATTCAACAAAATTGAGAAAAAACTGGAGCGAGTTCTGGTCTTGTGTATCACCGCCTTGAACAGCGAACGAAAGATAAGGTTTTCCGTCCTTGAGCGCCATACTCGGTGTCAGGGTTACACGCGGCCGTTTGCCCGGTTCAAGCACATTGTAGGGATTTTCTGATTCGTGGAGCACAAAACTCTGCATCCGCTGGCTCATACCGATACCAGTGCGCCCCGCAAGTACCACCGGTATCCAGCCACCGCTCGGCGTGATGGAAACAACCCAGCCATCTTTGTCCGCAGCCTGCATTGACGTGGTTCCAGCCAGAAAGCCTTCTTCAAATGTGCGGTCCAGATTTGCGTTTGAATTTGATGCCGGCTCTTTCGGTCTTGAGTTCCACTCTTTGATATAGTGGAGATATGGATTTTCCTTTCCTTCATACGGATAAGGATCACCCGGTTTGACATCGGGATCATTTTTTTTCCAATTGATGAGCTTGCTTCTGTCTTTTGCGTACGTTTTCGACAGAAGCCCTTCCATCGGTTCTTCCGGCGGGTAATAGGGATCACCGTAGTAGAAATCCCGGTCGGCAAACGCCAGATTCATCGCCTGATACATGGTGTGGATATATCTTGATGTGTTATATCCCATCGATTTGACATCGAAATTTTCAATGATGTTCAGTGCCTGAAGCATAACCGGTCCCTGAACCCACGATGTGAGTTTATACACCTCGATATCTTTGTAGGTGGTCGAAACCGGTTCTTCAAGATAGACCTGCCAGTTTGCAAGGTCTTCGAGTGTATGGAGGCCGCCCTGTTCCCGGGAACTACGCACATATTCCTCAGCTATATCACCTTTGTAAAATCGGTCATACGCAGCATAGATTGCTTCTTTCCTGCTTTTACCCTGTGTGAGAGCTTCGGCTTCTGCATCAACCAGTTTTTGTAGTGTCGCGAGCAGATTGGGCTGTCTGAATATCTCACCGGGGTATGGTGCTTCCCGGTCTTCTCCGGAGTGTGTCAGAAAAACTTCTCGTGAATAAGGCCATTCTTTGATACGTTCCTTTTCCTGCTCTATTGCATCTGCTGTCTGTTTTTCAATCGGATACCCATCTGCCATCTGCATTGCAGGTTTAAGGACATCATTCAGGCTCAGTGTTCCAAATTCAGCAAGCATAACGAGGAGCCCTCCCGGAGTTCCGGGTGTCACTGCGGCGAGTGGACCGAAGGCCGGAGGAAACAGCAAATCTTGATCTGAAAAATAGTTTGGTGTCGCTCCCTTCGGCGCAACACCAAGTGCATTGATCCCAATTACTTTACTGGTCTTCGGATTGTAGATGAGCGCCTGTGTTTCTCCACCCCAGCTCAAAGCATCATACATCGTTGCTGTAGCACCCAACATAGCGCAGGCAGCATCAACCGCATTTCCGCCCTTCTGGAACATCATCGCTCCCGCTGTTGCGCCAAGCGGCTTGCCCGTAATTGCTACCCAATGGCTGCCGTGAAGAACCGGTTTCTCTGTTCTTTGTGCAAAAACATTCGAGAACAAAACTGCTATGAGTAAAGGAAAAATAAAAATCTTACTTCCAGAAACTAAACCATTATTAGGACGCATGATTTTCCCCCTCTAAGACTAATATGTTCAACGTTTTTAGTGTGATTGATGAAAAGGTATGGTACAATTATGTTAGTATACTGAAGATAGTAGTGGTTCAAATTGTTTAAATCAAGGAATATTTTAAGATGTTGCGCTCTGCTGAATGTAAAAATTGAATAATCAATCATCTCTTTCTGTGTTTTTTGGTCTTTTCAATATAGGCTATTGCGTTGGGTGTTTTACATGATGTGTCACCGTGGTCTACGTTTACTTTTCCAATTATCTGTGCCGCTGCAATTGCCGCTTTCTCAAGTACTTCACTACGGAGACCGATAGCGACGATGAGTGCTCCGTTCATCGCATCTTTCACCCTGTTTTTACTTGTGTGAATGTTTTTTTCAATATTGGCAAGCAGGCCGGAAAAGTAGCTATCATCTAAATCATTGTTGCCCATAGCGATGTGTGCCACTATTCTCCATCCCGCCCGTTCTTTCCATTCATCATCTAATGCGGTCAACTCTTCTAATTTTTGTTGTAAGTAAGGAGTGCTGATTACAATGTTCCTGACAAACGTATCGACCAGCACGTAGTATGACATATCTTTCAGCCAGTTATTAAGATCGTTTTCGGTGAACTGTTGTGGATCCGCAATCATTAAAGCCAATGTTTGAGCATCAGTGTTGTCGGTTGCCCACAAATCGACTGCCAGATTGTGATCTGTTTTAATTTTCTTCTTGAGCAGTTTAAGATTTGCGCAACTGACACCATACAGTTTATCACCGGCACCGTGCCGCTTATAAACTTTTCTATTTTGCTCGGTGCCCATCGATTCCATTTCACACAGCACCTCCTGGAAAGTCATTGCCACATGTACCTCTCACGTTTGGTTGAGATTATTTTGGATTGCTCGCTTGTTTTTGAGAGTGGCCGAACTTCTAAAGACCACACTTTCCTAGCAGTCACTGATAATCGTGTAGGAATTCAACGAATGAACTGATATAAAGTTCAATTATGAATCATCTGGAATTTGGTCTGTGTCTTTTTATGTAGTAATACTGATAATATTTTGAAAGGAACTCTTCTATCGGGATTTCAAGATATACCTGAATAAAATTTTATCTATTGTGTGCCACGGATAAAGCAACTCGACACTGTATTCCGTTACTATAACGGTTGTCTTCAAAATTGATGCATTGTAAAATGCTTTATATGGTAAGTGTTACGATAAGAATTTGTACTTAGGTTATTTTCGGATCACGTGTTACAGTATACTTGGAATGGGAGAAAAAGTCACTATATTCATTGTTGGTACATCATGTCCCCTTTTGTTCCGGAGATCGTCTGTACCGTTTGCGTGATAATCGTTTTACAGGTACTCGATGTTCTTGTAAAGAGAGCCCGAAGCGGTTCAAGGACGATCTTGCTCTACTGCATTATTTTCTTTGAAGATACCTGCCAATAAAGCTGCCAGGGGTCTTGGTTTTGGCTCCACGACGGTGCGAGGCAACTAGATGCTTTATTGACGACAGGAGATTTATGATTTTTTGTGTCAGGAAGTGAGAAGACTTTCCGGCAAGATAAAATGTGATGCACGCTGCTTTGGTGGGAAACGTACGGGAACCAGCGGTCGCGGCAATGGGGAATTATCTCTATAACTAGCCAAAGCCATCGCCTTTTTGCTCATTTGCCTTTCCATATGTTCGCAATAGCACCCAAGATGCCGGAAAAGAACCCTATGAATACGCCTATAGCAATGGCTACGGAGACAGAGATTGCTATTCCCGCTACATGCCATTACATGCCATAGAACAGAGACTACAACGCAAGCAAGTCCCTACCTATAACTTCATATCCCTTTCTCGTTGCCTCTTGTGTCTGTTCTTAGGCATTAAACACATCTAGAATTGCACCCCTTCGGATTTTCGGAATAGATACAGACTACCCGATTTTGCCGGAAAATTCACGGTACGGATTCCGTCCCCGAGAAGACAAGGAGGCTTGATTTACTGGCTGAAGCAACCTTTGTCCGTCAGCCATGCGTCAAGGTCAGCTTCTTCAATGCTCTGTGGCGAATCTCCTGTCTCAAGTTCCTCATACAGGTATCTCAATCCTGCCCTGTCCGCTTCATGGAGAATCCCTAGAAAAAGCAAATTAGCACCAGTAGATATCCTGCTTTCGCCAGTAACGCCACTCTGACCAACAATTGAGGCGGTTGGCCACATAATTGAGAAAATTTCGGCAGACCTGAACCCCACATGCGTCTGAAAAGGTACATGCCCGGCAAAGCCGAGAGCATGAAGTATCTCATGGGCTAACAGACCTATATTGTTGCCATCCCGTATGTTTCTGTTGGTACCAGTGGCATCTTCTAAAAATCTGATTTGGATATATTGCGGGTCAACCCATATATGGGCGGAACGCTCAGACAAAGAAGAGTATTCCCTTGATAACGCTATTATGTTTTCCGGCAAAGTCCCTACATCCTGCCATTCGCCTTTAGGGGCAAAGTCAATATATATTTCATCACTCGGGGGCTCATCGCTTCGGTCATCTACACGCATAGGTCTTATCCCTATCTTATAGTCATCGGGAAGAGACGCATTTATGAACTCAACGGCACGTCTTACAATTTCAGCCTGAAAATCCGTAGTTCCTTCCGCAAGACTGATTTCGGGACGGTCGTTAAACCGCTCAATACGTGTTTCTCCCCGAAAGACTTCGTTGAAGAAGTAAAGCAGGTCATCGGTGTTCACGCATTCTTCCAGACCTCTCCAAGGCATCCATACAGGGATATCCAGATCATCCGTTTCTGGTATCTCTGGTTCATCCGTTTCTGGTATCTCTGGTTCATCCGTTTCTGGTTCCACAATCTCCGGTTCCATGGTCTCTGGTTCCGGCATTTCTTCTGACATTGGTGCAGATTCTGATGGAGATACCGACCCGTCATCTCCCCCCCCCCGCCACAACCGACTGCGAACAATAAAAGCAAGCAACAAGTTTTCAAAAACACTTTATATAGAATTATCACAGATATTTTCATTAAAAACCGCCGACATTAATCCCGCTGTAATTGCGACCTGCTTCAAGATATTCTTCCGGCATTCTTACTCCCATGTATTGAATATAATTATTCAGCTTTTTTTAAATTCATATAGATAAATATATCCAAACAGATTAGTTCTTTATATCATCTTCTTTTATAAAATCGTCAATAAGTTCTTTTATAAATTTATCGTTAAAAAAAGGCACTTCTTCACTTACCGTTTCTTTTAAATTTTCTATTGTTTGTGTCAAGATAAACAACTCTGTTTCTATATTTTCAAGATTTGTTAATAATACATTATTAGGTGAATTTAAAAAATCAAATTTCATAAAATCATAAGGTATGGCCTTTTTAATAAATGCTTCATTAGATCTTAAATTTGCAACTTGTTTAACCATTTTTTCAATATCTGGAATTTTATCCCCAAGATTAGAAATAGCCTCCATAATGTAAGAATCCAATTCATGTCCATTTTTTTGTGAAATAATCACACTTTTCGTATTTGTCGTAACTTCTTTTAGGCTATTAGATTCTTTTATTTTGTTAATTGTGGTATCTTTATTAAGAACCCATAAATCTGCAGTTGTTGCGAGAATTAGACCACAAAAATCAATTAATGATTCATTCTTTTTATAAATGTTGAATTGATTTTCAATTACCGTACTAACAAGTTGTGGTATAGCAAATTTTAGCTGATGTATTCCACTTTTTATAGAGATTTCATTTCCTTTTTTATAATCATTATTTTTAATTTCCACACCTTTGAAGCATCTCTTGGTATTAATATTACAGATCAAGCGCTTTTTAGGAATATTTCGAGCAAACGAATCAAATATATTAATGAAACTTCGATAATCTGATTGTTTCTCTGGTAATAAAGAAAACACCCAATAATTATTTTCGTGTGAATATTTACATTCTATGAGCAAATGTATGCGTCCCCATAAACGATTTTTATTATGATAGAGTTTTCTCACTGCATAAATGTCAACAGACCTTTCGGAATAAATTCCTTCTTCATTTTTTCTCAAGTACGGATACTCACCCTTAATTTCATAATTGAACTTTTTGAGAACTTCTGCAATTTCGTATTCTAACGGCAATCCAGAACTTAATAAAGCGTCTTTCCACTTTTTCTTTTCTTTAGATGATTTCTTTTCATTCATATTCAGATACCTCAATTAATTGTATCATTGCGCCTCTACCTTTATTTAGATAGTGATTGACGACTTTCTAAATTTAATAAAACATTACGCAATAAGTAGTTATGGGCTTGACTTTTGATTTTTAATTGTTTACATTGTAAGTATTAACAAATAAAAAGTCAAGACATCAAGACATAAGGGGTTTAACAATGACTCTGCAAAGAATTTTCTCACGATTTCCCGACCTGGAATCCTGTATTGAACATTTGGAGCGTATACGATTTGGAAATGAAGCATACTGCCCATTATGCGGGGTTGCCGGTGAGTGTGCCCGTAAAGCTGATTCAGGGAGGGTTGGTCGTTGGAATTGTTATTCCTGCAAGTCAAGTTTTAATGTTCTTTCCGGTACGATTTTTCAAAAGACAAAAATCCCATTACAGCTCTGGTTTCTAGCGATTGGATTGATTTCTAACGCTAAAAAGAGCCTCTCAAGTTATCAATTAAGCCGTGATCTCGGTATTAATCAAAAATCAGCATGGTATATGCAGCAGCGTATACGCTCTGAGATGGCTAGTAAAGAGAGCTCTCTATTACAAGGTATTGTTGAGGTGGATGAAACATACATAGGGGGACGCCCTCGTAATAAAAAACAAAATAAGCGCGCGGTAGAGGAACTAAAAAGACCCCTGTAATAGGTGCCGTAGAGCGAGACGGAAGCGTTTTAGCCAGTGTTGCAAAAGACCTTTCCGGAAAAGGCGTCATGGATTTCCTCAATAAATCAGTCAATCCAGAACACTCTTTATTGATAACGGATGAATATAAATCTTATAATGCTGCTTCAAAGAATTTCAACCATGCGGTTATCAACCATTCACAAGAATACGTTCGGGGGAGTGTACACACAAATACGATTGAAGGTGTCTGGTCTCTTCTCAAGCGTTCCTGGTACGGATCACATCACCACTATACGAAGAATTTTACTCCACTATTCATTGCTGAAACATGTTGGAAGTACAACAACCGAAAAATAGTGATATGTTTAGTACCTTTCTAAGGGGATGCTTTGCATGAATAAACCATACTACGGAGACTGTTTGACTGTCATGCAAGAATATCTTGACAACACAAAAAAGAAGACAGATATCATTCTTGAATCTGTTAGAAACAATTCTTACAATAATCTCGTATGTGATTTACAGTATATGGAGATTTAAGAAGCCCATCACGTATGCGCTTTAAAATTTTTCTATATACGTCTTTAAGCAATTTACATTTTCCCGTTTTTATTGAAGTATTTATCCATAATACAGTAAAATATCTTGCGGATGAATAGTGAACGGAAGATTCATGGCGTATAAAAGGATGGGAACCTTTGTTTAGTATAAGTGTTTGATCAGTAAATTTGGTGACCGTACGAACCATGACAGTAACAACCCTTTCTGGTTTATTTTGCGGATCGGTCAATACAATCCAAAGATGAGGTTTATTGAAAGGAGGATCAGATATTAGGATGGCTTTGCCAGAGGTGATAATATTCATTCGATTAGACATCTATCCATAAATTCTTCTGTTCTTAATACTTCTAATACCTCTGAAACATCTTGGTCAGAAAAACCTGCGCATAACAAAATTCTTTCAATAGATATTGGAAGACTTGAACCTTCAGGGTTTTGCCATTCAGGAAGCTTATGTGACAGGTCTCTAATTTCATATTGATCCATATGGCCGTATTCTTTCCATACACTTCTTAAGGCATTCTCTTCCGCTGGAGAAAGTTGATCATTGAGGGCATCATTTATTAAGTGTACTTCATGGTCTTGTCGTTCTGAAATATAATTATGCCAGTATGAGCTATTGTCCTGTTGTTTAGTAGCATTGATTTTGTCAAGAGTAAAACTTAGCACCGGCCCATGGGACATAGAGACGTACCAATCGAATGTAATTGGGCGCCCCCAAGTTAATAATGCATAACGATCGGCAAAATATAAAAGCTTAAGAAGCTTCATTACATTAAGTGAACCATTTGCGAGCTGCAATAAGATTGATGCGGCCTGTGTGGTTTTGTCTTCACGGTATTTAAGTCTTGTATCATTCATAAAAGTATATTGGTTTTCATTTTTGTTAAAGTCAAGATAAATTTTACTTTTTATCTTGACTTTAACTATTTTTTCACCAAAACATACGTAGAATTTTACTTTTTATATCCATACAAATTAGTTTGAAAGTATGATAATCAAAGTCCATAACTACTTGTTGCGTTTTTTTTATAAAAACTATAACCACATAAATTCTGTTCAATATTTGAACTCATTTGTAATCCAATTATTCAACACCGAACGACAATTATTCCCCTAAAGATAGTTGAAGATACATCTGTTATCCTATCACTCGAAACAATACCCATATTTCTACTGTTCTATGCTAACGATACACCAGTATTAATATAGGGTGAGAATGAACATCATACATTTTGTAGATTACTTAAAATTCTCTTGCACTCTTTTCAATATATCTGTATTATCAGAATCACGTGTTAATCGATACTTATCTTATACGTGAGGTAAATGATGATACGCACTGTACTATTTTTGATTATGATTATGGCAGCTCCCGGATTTGTACTTACAATATGCATGCTGGCCTTGCAACCGGCACCGGTGCAGACAATCCTCTATGAATCGGCTGTTAACGGAAATGTTGATGTATTTGTCATGAACGAAGACGGAACCGGGAAAAATAATCTGACAGAGCGTGACGGCTACGATGGATCACCGGGTTGGTCCCCTGACGGCTTACAGATCGTGTTTGTTTCTGATCGGGACGGTGACAGAGAAATTTTTATCATGAGTGCTGATGGATCAGATCCTGTTCAGCTAACAAACAATGAGGCAAACGACGGATTTCCCGGCTGGTCGCCCGACGGGTCAATGATCACCTTCGATTCGAATAGGGACGGAGAATACTCCCAAGTCTATGTCATGAATGCCAACGGTTCAGACCAGCGGAGACTGACCTACTCCGAAGCCGAAGAAGGTTATGCTTCGTGGTCGGCGGACAGCAAATGGATTTTGTTCGATACCTTCAGAGATGGCCCTTCCGAGCTCTATAAAATTATGTATGACGGAACAAATCAAACACGTATTACTTACTTCGAATCGCATATTGGTGATGCACGATGGACACCGATGGGAGTCGACATTACGTTCGAGACCGGTAAAGACGGCAATTCTGAAATTTACCTGCTTAATGCGGATGGTACGAATGAACGGCGCCTAACGTTTAATGAAGATGATGACCGTTCTCCAGCAGTATCGTACGACGGACAAAAGGTTGTATTCTCATCTGACAGAGACGGTGAGTTTGAGATATATATTATGGATATTGATGGTTCGAATGTGGTACAACTGACAGACAATGAAGCACCTGACCTCTTTCCGACATTCTCACTGCAGTGGTAAAAATATTCTTATAAAATTAAATGATTTTATTAATCTAATATATTTATTTAATATTTAGCCCGACTTTATGTAAACAAGGGAGAAATGTATGAAACGCTATCAATTATTTTTAACAATCATTATCGGTCTTATGATTGCTTCCTGCACTCGAACAAATGAAGTAGATCCACGTTTTACAAAACAGGTGGAAGTTTTCGGTTATCATATTTATGCAACAGAAAAAACCGGTGATGATAAACTGCTCCATGCAGCAACTGTACTTGCAGAGTATCTCGATAATGACGAAGACGGTACTCTGGACAATCCGTTGATTGTCGAAAATATGTTACGGAAGCAGTCGTGTATCGTTATGGGATATACACAGGATGAGTTACAGGCCGCTGACAGAAGCATTCTTCCACCCGGTCCGAAGCAGGGACTGTACGACGATGAGACACACCCGAATGCTCCTGAAGGAGTATTCGATGCAACACTGGAAGAAGTGCTCCACCCTATTACCCGTCATGGTTTTGCTGAAGCATATCCTGAAGCATTCGGACTGGCACAGGGTAGTATTGCCTCCAAAGCGGTAGATCTGGCACGTGGTGGTTATTTTGAAGAAGCCCCGGAACAATATCCCGAAGATGCATGGTATACCTATTATGATGTGACCTGTACCTATTCTTGTCAAATGAACGAATACCTGTATTGGACTATTTCATCACTGCTCGGTGCTCAGGACTATCCTGGCCGTTTTGAGCAGATCGGAAACGAATGGCCTCTCAATACTCCTGAAAAACTCCGGGACGGCGATCCGACTGTTTATGCTCTTTTAACCGATCCGCAGTATATGGTACCAACCGTTCTGCCCGATGGCGTATATAACGCCGGATACTTCACAATTGAATCCTATCCGTAAGATACCGTTCAACTCAAATGTTTCTTTTTATAATCTTGCATAACATTAATTCATTTAACAGAGAGTATGAGAAATGGCACCATTGCGTATTATTAGAAATAGCCTAAAGTTTTTAATATTCATTTTGGTGATATTTTTTATTGCAAACTGTTCATCAAACAAACCGGGGATACCTCTTGCAGAGCATCCTCGTCCTGATTTTATGAGAGATGCATGGTTAAATTTGAACGGTCAATGGGATTTTGCACTCGATCCTCTTGAGGAAGGTGAACAGGAAGCGTGGTATAGAACGAGTTCTGTTTTTGACAGAACGATAACTGTACCTTTTTCATGGGCCTCGCCGTCTTCCGGTGTTACTGAACCAGACGTGAACATTGGGTGGTATTCAAGAACATTTACTATACCTGAGAACAGCACATGGAGTGACAAACGGATATTTATCGTGATTGGTGCAAGTGATTTTGGAACAAAGCTGTGGCTCAATGGAATTTTAGTCGGCGATCACGAAGGTGGCTATACGCCTTTTGAATTCGAATTAACTGATCTTGTTAACAGGACAGATACCAATACACTCGTCATTCGTGTTGAAGACAAATCGGTTCCGGGCAGACAGGTTGGAAAACAAAATGACTATGGTCCAGCAAAAGGTATCTGGCAGACAGTCTACCTTGAAGGGCGCTCGGAAAATTGGTTCCGTATAGTCCACTTCACTCCTGATATAGACAATGAAAAAGTGTCTGTTAAGCTTTCTCTGGAAAAACCTGTAGATAATGATATGGATATTATGGTAGTTTTCGATGATGACATTTCGGAACCTGTAAATAGAACTATTCCCGCTGGCAATGGTGAGTACACGTTCGACATCTCCGTCACCGATCAACGACTCTGGACTCTTGACGATCCGTACCTTTACAACGTTGATGTCATCCTCAGTGACGGAAGTGAAGAATACGACCGAGTCCGATCATACTTTGGCATGAGGAAGATTTCGACTGGCAGACCACCCGAGTCGGACGATATGTACATAATGCTGAATAACAAACCGGTTTATCTTAAGATGGCACTGGATCAGGCATTCCATCCGGAAAGTTTTTATACATTTCCAAGTGACGATTTCATCAGAGAAGAGATTCTGCGGGCAAAAAATATAGGCCTAAACGGAATAAGAATCCATATAAAAACAGAAATGCCGAGAAAACTGTACTGGACTGATAAACTTGGTGTTTTGGTCCAGGCGGATATACCGAATTTCAATCTGGATAACGAGACCGGAATTGCGGACGAATACGCGAAAAATAACTGGAAATACACAGCTTACAATCAGATCGTGCGCGATTTCAACCATCCGAGCATCTTTTGTTGGGTGCTCTTCAATGAAACCTGGGGACTTGAAGGGCGAGGACAGTACAGAGGGTACCCTCAGGAAAACAGGGAATGGGTAAAATCTCTATACTATTGGGCAAAGGAACTGGATCCGACACGTCTTGTTGAAGATAATTCTCCCGATAAATACGACCATATTATATCCGACATTAACTGCTGGCATCGGTATCTTCCAGCCCAGATTTACGCATCGTTTTTAGATAACGCAATAAAAAATACCTATCCAAGTTCCGGTTGGAATTATATTGGTGGTAATGTTCAGACCGACATCCCGCTGTTGAACACAGAATGCGGAGCCGAACATGGATACCGGTACGGAACCGGAGACATCGATATTTCCCTTGAATACCATATTATGGTCAATGAATTTCGAAGACACCTTAAGAATGTTGGTTTTGTGTTCACACAGTTTCACGATGTCATCGATGAATGGAATGGGTATTACCGTTATGACCGGACGATCAAGGAATGGGGACTTGATGAACTTAGTCCAGGAATGACGATCCATGATTTTCATTCGGACATGTATCTTATACCCGGAAACGATTTTTTCAAAACCGTACAACCAGGTGCTTCATTCAGCATACCTGTTACCGCTTCATTTACAACAGATGAACTGCCTCATGAAATGACAGTCCAGACAGTTGTACACGGATGGAATAAATTCGGTGAACATAAGGAGTATTGGTCAGGGGAGTTTACAATTCTGCCGAAACCATATTCCGTCTTTGATGTTGAACCGGTAACTTTTCTGGCTCCCAAAGAGGAATGTTTGGCAGTAATGTACACCTACTTGCTTGATGATCGGGAACAAATACGGCACAGAAATTTTATTCCATTTAGAGTTATAGCAGACGAACTCGAGCAGGAAAGCAATCCGATTTCTTCACAATACAGCATACGCCGGGAACCCGATGCGTATTCACAGAGCAATTGGTCTGTGAAGCAGGCCTCCATTCTTGACGGATTGAAAGTCTGGGGTACTGGTACGGGATATTTCGAATACGAATTCAACATCCCGAAGGATCTTGCACGTGATAATATACAGGATATTGAATTTCTCGCGGAATTGTCATCACGCCACATTCAGGGTAAATATATGCGGGAGGGAGACGAGCTTGAATACACCGGTAAACATTTTGAGTCTATCGGCGAAAATGCGTTTGATCCAGGGTATGGATTCAACACATTTCCTATGACGGATGACAAAATGCATACGAGCAGAGTTACTATCACTCTTAACGACAGGGATGCTCAAACTGTAGCATTGAGTGACGATCCCGCAGATCACCGAGGATTACTGTCGTGGCTGAACCAGATCCGGCCGGCAAGCATGGCACATGAAGATTACAGAGCACAAGATTGGGAGCTTGAGGAAGCAGGATCATATGGTTATCTTGTCAAAGTGAATTTCAGTAAAGAATCAATTGAAAAAGCATATCAAGAAAAGAAGTTCACAATAAAACTCGCTGTTCTTGAATCTTCCGAAACATCAGGGGGATTGGCAATATATGGAGATAAATTCGGCCGGTTCCCCCTTGGTCCGACAGTGGTCATTACAAGAAAATCACAATGACGGAAATTCTAAGACAACACTAATGGTGGCATAGATAAATAATTAACGTTTTTCACCTTATCAATTCTCATTGTTTGTATTCTCAATTATTACCAACTCTTTGTCAAAATAATATTCTCATTGACTGATGATTGTATTACCTCCTCATTGACTGATACTGGAGTTAATATAGTATAATAAGTTTACCCACATTGTAGTATTTTCTTGGTATTCAACAAATCAAATTTGAAATTCCCTTAAAGACTGGAGGCAGAAAAATCATGCAGGTTATCGTCTATGTTTCGAACATTACCGAACATATAGAAGGAAAGTTGCGCCACTCCTATGTTCCCGAAAAGAAGGAACTGGTAAAGTTCTCAGTGCATGGTGCAATTGCTGAATATTATGGCGTCACTTCAGATATTGCAGATCCACATGCTGTGACACTCGATTATGTTGTTGCTGTGGCCGGGGGTTGAATACCTGGTACCTTTAACGGCGCGCTGGCAGCGCGCGATGTGACACTCAAAAATAACATTTCGGCTGATGTTAGGGGAGAAGTTGAATCGGATGATGGTGTTCTCGTTATTAAACGGATAATTGTAAGCTACTCAATCGACGCAGATGAAAGTGACCATGCAACAATTGAACGGATTCATGGAATTCATGCAGACTATTGTCCCGTGTACCAGTTATTGAAAAATGTTATTGCGATTTCATCCGAAATTATTTTATTTTCCTGCAGATTAACTTGAGTTTACTGAACTATGGATAAAGAGTACGTACCAATACAAAAGATGATGAAAGCACTGGTAAAAAAACACCCAAAACCGGGACTCTGGTTAGAGGAGATACCGGTTCCAGAAATTGGAATAGACGATGTTCTCATAAAGGTTCACAAAACCGGTATTTGCGGTACTGATGTCCATATCTGGGAGTGGGACCCATGGGCACAAAAAACGATATCGGTACCAATGGCTATCGGCCATGAATTTGTCGGATCAATCGAAAAGCTCGGCAGTAATGTATACGATTTTGCGGTTGGAGATATTGTATCGGGTGAGGGTCATGTCGTGTGTGGTAAATGCCGCAACTGCCTCGCGGGAAGGCGCCACCTCTGTAACGCCATAAAAGGTATCGGCGTCAACCGGCCCGGGGCTTTTGCCGAGTACATTTCAATTCCGGTTACTAATGTCTGGCATGCCGACCAGACTATTCCCTTGGATATCATCAGCATATTTGATCCGTTCGGGAATGCCGCACATACCGCTCTCTCGTTTAAAATTCTGGGTGAAGATGTCTTAATCACAGGTGCCGGCCCAATCGGGCTCATGGCAACAGCTATTGCAAAACACGCTGGTGCGCGGTTTATTGTTACCACCGACGTCAACCCCTACCGCCTTGCACTGGCGGAGAAAATGGGTGCAACCGTCGCGCTGAACGTCCGCGAGAAAAAAGTTGCTGACCTCCAGAAAGAACTCGGCATGAAAGAGGGGTTCGATGTTGGCCTCGAAATGTCCGGAAGCGGCGATGCACTCAATGAATTGATTACAAATATGTGCCACGGCGGAAAAATTGCAATCCTCGGAATCCCATCGAATGATCTGGCGATTGACTGGAACACAGTTATTTTCAACATGCTCACAATAAAAGGGATTTACGGCCGTGAAATGTACGAAACGTGGTACATTATGCAATCGATGATCCAGACCGGTCTCGATATTTCTTCTGTTATTACACACAAATTTCCGTATACGGAATTCGAAGAAGGATTTACCATTATGTGCTCCGGAAACTCGGGGAAAATTATTCTCGACTGGACCAACGTGTAAAACAAAGAGATAGTGAACATAACAGGAGTGTAGAATGCTTTGGCAAACGGTAACTTAAACCATATATAAACCATACCCTGAGGGTATCGTCATGAAAATAAAATTATTTCAAGTTGATATGTTCTCAGACAAAGTTTTTTCAGATAAACTTGCAATTGTCTGTATGCTTGAAGAATGGGTGGACGATATGCTGCTTCAGTCAATTGCAAATCAGAACTGCCATTCCGAGACTGCATTTATTATCAAACGAGACAACAAGTATGAGCTCAGGTGGTTTACACCACTGGTCGAGGTAGACTTGTGCGGTCATGCAATACTCGACTCTGCATTTGTCATCCTCAACGAGCTTGAACCTTCCCTCAGTAAAGTTGTTTTCAAAACAAAAAGCGGCACACTGACGGTTCAACGGAAAGATGGCATGCTTGAAATGGATTTTCAGGCCTATCATCCGAAACCGTGTGGTCCTCCGGATGATCTGTTAAAAGGACTTGGTGCAGAGCCGCAAGAATTGCTGTTTACCGAGGATTACGTTGCTGTCTATGACAATCTCACGACGGTTCGGCAGTTAAAATCCGATTCCACACTCTTCAAGACTATTCCACTGCGGTGGATTATCGTAACGGCACCGGAAGAGCAAAGCGATTTTGTCTCACGTTTTATTGCGCCGAAAATGGGCATTGATGAAGACCCTGTGACCGGATCGGCACACTGCTCGCTTACACTGTACCGGGCACAGCGTCTCGGTAAAACAAAACTTTATACAATTCAGGTATCCAAACGGGGTGACGAACTCTATTGTGAACTCAAGGACAACCGAGTCCTGATCTCCGGAAAAGCCATCAAAGTCCCGTCGGGTGAGATGTTTGTGTAGGTAATCTTTCCAAACTTCATGGTGTATTTCAAGGCACATTTGGTTTTCAGTACTTTTAGTAAAGAGTATAATGGAACACCGCATACCCATTATAAAAAACCGAACTTTCCAAGTAAAAATATCAAACTATTTATAAATGTATAAAATAATAAAACCAAATTGATCTCACATTTTTTTATTGAATGCTTGGCACATAGAATTATATTGGCAAGTTTCTTTCAATAAAAACCTTAATTAACCCATTGGGGAAATCGAAAAATATTTGTATATTTACAGCAACATCTTCTGAGAATCTGAATGAGGACATGTCATGCCTTCAAGCCATTATTTACAGATCAATGAGATAGTTGAGATTATAGTTAGTACTGATCCGAAGGAGGTGCTGGATATTGGTGTCGGATTTGGTAAGTACGGATTTCTATCGCGGGAGTATCTCGAATTATGGGATGATGAGCAGCCGTATGCTGAATGGAGAAGAAGAATAGACGGTATTGAGGTATTTGAAAAATATATTACACCAATTCAGAAGGAGGTTTATGATAAAATATATATAGGAAATGCCCTAGATATTGTTAATGAGCTTGATGTTCAATACGATCTCGTTCTCCTGATCGATGTTCTTGAACATTTTGATTATGAAGACGGCATGAAGTTTTTAAACACTCTCGCTGAACACCATAAAAACATCCTTGTTTCGACACCGTTCGATATTGGAGTTCAGGAAGATATTTTTGACAATCCGCACGAAATTCACAAATTTCAGTGGAGAAAAAAACATTTCAGATCTTTTCCTGATATATTTTTTATCAACAACCCTTTCTCATTGCTCTGTTTTATCGGGGAAGACGCACACAGGGTAAAGGGTAAAATTAAGACCAAAGGATGGAATAAAATTAAATATGACATTAGTCTGATGTTTCCGTTTTTAAAAATACTATACCGATACTTTAGAAAAATTTTGTTATCATAATGAACATATGCTTTGAGCACACACAGGAGAACTATTGCGAATATGACCTGCCCCTAATGTTTGGGCCATTATTTAAGTTAGTCAATTCATCGATATATTCATTGTTGTATTATCCATTGGCCTTGAGACCGAATCCGGTGGTATAACGGCCTCGGGGGCGGGTGGCCGGTATCTGAGGGCACTATGCGGTCTCTTATGATTATACTCATTTCGCCAGCGTTCCACAAGCACTTTTGCTTCGTGTAAGGTATCGAAGATTTCCCGGTTGAGCACTTCATCACGCAGTTTGCCATTGAACGACTCAATATACCCGTTCTCCCATGGACTGCCTGGTTCAATATACAATGTTTTTACTCCCAGGCGCATGAGCCATGTCCGGACCGCTTGAGCAGTGAACTCTGTGCCATTATCACTTCTCAGGTGAACCGGAACTCCTCGCTGCACGAACAGTGTTGCAAGATGTTCTATGACGTCATTGTGAGTCAGCCTCCTGCCTACCACAATTGCCTGACACTCCCGACTGTATTCATCTAATATTGTTAACAAACGATAGCTCCTTCCCTCTCGGGTTCGTGCTTGCATGAAGTCATAACTCCAGACATGATCCCGGTACGCAGGTCGCAGCCGAATACACGAACCGTCATTGAGCCATAACCGTTTGCGCTTCGGTTGCCTCCGGGGAACTTTTAATCCTTCTCGACGCCACAAACGCTCCACTCTCTTATGATTGACCTTGAAGCCTTCTGGCTGTAACAGTGCGGTAATTCGTCGATAACCATACCGACCATACTGCGTGGCCAACTCGACCATACGTTGCACGAACACCGGTTCATCCGCAGGAGAAATCGGGCGATATTGATGAGTGCTGCGCGGTACTCCCAACACACTACAGGCCCGGCGCTGCGAGATCTCGAGAGTCGTGCAAAGATGCTGCACCACCTCCCGTCGCTTCGCCGGGCTCAGAAGTTTTTTGCATCAACCGCCAGAGTCTCATTGAGGATTTGAATATCCAACTCTTTCTCGGCAACCAGGCGTTTCAGGCGAATATTCTCTCTCTCTAACGCTTTCAATCGTTTCGCCTGATTCACCCGAAGACCACCATACTCCTTTCGCCAACGATAATAGGTCTGCTCTGTAACCTCAATCTGGCGAGCAGCTTGTTGAACCGACTGACCTTGAGCGAGCAGTACTTCTGCCTCTCGAAGCTTGTGGATAATTTGTTCTGATGTGTGAATTCTACGTGCCATTGATCTTGCTCCTTTCTTTTCAATCTAATCCCTGTACTAATATACTATCTGGATCAACTTTTGGGGGCAAGGTCACCGTTATTTGAAGATAACATCGTTAGAATTGTAATTATCTAAGGTATCAGAACATTTATTTATGAATGTTTTTGTTCTTTTGAAATTCAAATTGTACCTTAGGAACATAAACCAACCATATTATCATACGTATTCCACACGGAATGTGCTTTCGAGATTGTTGGTAATTTTACTCTACATTAAAAAAGAGGAGGTTTGAACAATGTTCAAATGGAAACGTGCTCTTATCTTTATTATGACTGCGGGGCTGTCACTGATTTTCTGCACAACGGACAAAGGTAATACCAGTAATGAAGCGAGTAACAATTATAACGGGCTTGTGAGCCTATTCCAGGAGTTTCGTACGTTTCAGCAGCCTGATGTTAGCAATGGCGGCGTTCCGGATTTCTCAGATGCCGCTATGGATCAAAAATTCCGTGATCTACGATTCTTTCAGGACCGTCTTGCTGCAATCGATATAAACGACTGGCCAACCTCGGAAAAGATCGATTACCATCTTGTCCGTGCCGAAATGAACGGGTATGAATTTCAACACCGGATTCTAAGCCCCTGGTCAATTGATCCCGGGTTTTATAATGATGTCATCTCCCGGTTCAGACGGGTTAGAAATTTACCCCTCAGCAACGATAATCTTGCCGAATTCAGAAACAGACTCGCAATAGTTCCGGAGATATTGAATCGGGCAAAAGATAATCTGAGCAACTTCTCAGAAATTGCTGGTGATCTTGGTACTCTTGCGGTACTCTCTTTGAATGACACAAAAGCATCCTACATTGAACTCTCAACACAGATTTCTGAATACCATCCTGAATTGGAATCCGACGTGGATAAAGTGCTCCAAGCGATTGACGACTATATCGGGTGGATAGAAGCAAACAAGAGGAAAATGACTGCAAAAGCGGGTGTCGGTAAAGAAAATTACAATTGGTTGCTCAAAAACGTTTACCTCTTTCCGTATACCTGGGAGGACGTCCGTACTATTGTCGAGCTCGAAGACAACCGCGTCATCGCTTTTCAGCGGCTCGAAGAGAACCGAAACCGTAACACCCCCCCACTTAAACCGGCGGCGAATAAGGAAGAATACAAACAAAGAGTCATAGAGGCCATAGAACACATTATGAAATTCCTCCGTGAAGATGAAATATTTACCGTACAAGACTACCTAGAGTGGGAAGACTATTGGATGTCAGGATGGCACGGTTTTGACAATCCGTGGCCGGAGAAACACGATTATTTCTTCAATTTCTCTCATCGTGAACCGGTAATGGAGGAAACTCACGAGATGATTGGCCACAGTTTCGATGGCCAGAGGTATCAGCACGATAACCGTCCGATCCGTGGTGGTAGGCGCCCGTATAAAATATCCACCGCCCGGGGAGAGGGATTTGCTTTCGCACTTGAAGAGCTACTGATGCATGCCGGCTATCTTGACGGACGGAATCCACATGGACGAGAAATAGCATATGAGCAGGCTGCATTCAGGACAGTCCGTGCACTTTCGGATGTCTACATGCACAGTCAGGATTGGAGTTTGGATGACGCAATGGAATTCTGTGTCAACAATGCTCCGAGCGGCGAAATGCTTGACGGCAGCCACCATTTGTGGTATGAACTCGATACAACACTCCGCGGAGTCGGACACCACATGCTCATGGTTCTCGGCAAGGTCCAGTTCATGAAACTTCTCAGAGACAGAGCAAATCAGCTCGGTGATGAATTCAATCTGAAAGTATTTTTTGATGAATTTTTCGAGTCAGGTTCGATTCCAATGTCGCTTATCCGGTGGGAAATGACCGGTTATGACGACGAGATTAAAACTTTGACGAACAATTAGTTTATCGTTTTTAGCGATAAACAGGTGCTCTTCGTGCATCTAAAGATGCTCTGGATAAACAATTATCTGAAGATGAATGTAAGAATAAAAAGAAAAGGCAGAACTATTGCGGTAGTTCTGCCTTTTCTATTGTTGAGTGTATAAATAGCGTAACTAATACTTCTTAATAAAATTGTTAAATATTTCTTCTGGAGTTTTAGATGTTGTTCTCTCTGTGAATTTTTTGGTATAGAGGTATCCTCCAAAAGCATAAATGGGGAGTATTTTTGAGAGGGATAGTGTTACTTTATGACAATATACCGTTCGAGACGAGCAACCTCGTTGTCGTCCACATACTTACCGATTTCGCGTCTGAATTGGGCTATATTTCTGTAAGGGCGGTATTCTTCAAATTCATGGAGCATACGTCTCCCCATTCCGGGTATCGATAGAATATCCTCTTCACTGCCAGTGTTAAGATCAATGGGTACAAATACATACTGCTCAAACCGCGCGACTTCATCATCGTCAACATATTTTCCGATTTCACGCCTGAACTGTACGAGATTCGAATAGGGACGGTATTCCTCAAACTCGTGCTGCATGCGTTTCCCAATTCCGGGAACCACAGCATGATTTCATCCTCAGATGCTGCATTGAGATTGATGGGGACAAACAGGTGCACAAAGAGATCCGTCCGCTGGTCTTCATCCAGTGACTCAGAAAGAAGGTTATCAAAATCTTCCATCGTTAAAAATGGACGGTTATCGATGATATCTTCAGCAAGAGAAGATGAAATGTGTGATAATTCACTCAATTCTTCTGCAGTCGCTATATTTGGGTTCAATACACCAAAATTGTTCCCAACCTGACCGAATGCCATCGTTGAATATCCTGCCAACACTACGGCCGTGAATGCGGTATAAATGTGAAACATTGTTTTATGATTCATTATGTAATTCTCCTCGATAACTTGATTTCGAATTTTTTTGCGTAACAGTTAAGAGAGGATGTCCATAGGTTGAGAGCAATCCGACCATACCTAATAATGATATCGAACAGGGTGCAAGTGACGGTGGTGAAATTCCTTGTATTGCCTTCCAGTAGAGAGCAAATCCGATTACCGCAGGATTTATTTCCTGCTCGAATTCCAAATTACCTTTAAAGTGAAAATACAGCCCTGTTATTCCTCCAACTATGAGTAGTATCAGTGATGCTCGAAATATTTTAAGGCTTACTTTGTCCCTGATCACACCGTAAAGTCCGGATGTGACAGCACAGCATCCGATAAGAATCAATGGTATCAGCTGAAACACTTTTTCAGTATGACTCATCAGTAATAACTCTCCACCAGTGCCGAAGAGCCCGGCTATAAAAGTAAAAAACAAAAGCGTACGGATGGAAGAGAGTACTGCCGATTCATGTGTACTGGTACCATTCTCTGACGTCATAAAATCTATCGCTTTTAAGTGTGTCCGATTGCCCTACTTAAAAATGCATGGGGTTCTTGTTACAAATCTAATAATCTAATTTATTAATTACACATTACCAAGTATAAAATTTAAACTTTATAAGGCCCTTCACTATTATTTTTCTTTCATTTTGTGCATATTATAATTACAATAGTGTACTTCCTTTCAAAGCTGTCTCATAAAACTGTTTTATTCTTTTTTAAAGCAGAAAAACTTCATTAGACCAATCAGATGAAATCTTCATTTAAAAGATTTTATGTCATTTCAGTGTTCGGGATAGCTGTCTTTTTACATTCAACGTACTCCTTCGGCCAATATACAGCATGCTCATCGAAAAATGAGATCAAAGTACACACGATTGAAGCAGCACGATATTATAAACCAGATATCGAGCTTTCAAATAATTTACAATCAAGTACTTCTAAACTCTACACAAATAGAAAAATGGTCTACGCGTTCGCTCTATCAGGATTGATAGCGAACACCAATATCGATGAACAGATACGGACATCGTATTATACCAATCTTAAAACATCGAAGAATAATCGGTACTCCAAAATAGTCAAACCACTCGGGAACGGCAGATTGATGTTCAGCGCTTATCCAATTGCTTATATTGCAGGAAAATTGTTTAGAATTGAAACGCTAACCGAGTGGAGCATAATGTCTTCCGCAGCTACTTTTATCAGTGCGCCGGGATTATTAATGTCTCAGTACGTTCTGGGAGCATCGAGACCGCACCACGGATTCGGTTCGTATTGGTGGTCGGGTATGGATGGAAAAAACGGCGCCTCGGGGCATACGTGGGTTGCTGCAATACCGATTATCACATCGGCAAAAATGACAAAGAACAAAATTCTGAAGACACTCTTGTACAGCGCTTCAACTTTGACCGGAATATCCCGTATCAATGACGATGCACACTATGCATCACAGGTATTACTGGGATACGCGTGGGCATATTACGCTGTGGACAACATCTTCAGTACCAGAAATAGCAAAAAGTTTAGTGTACTCGTCACTTCGTCATCAATAGGATTATCAGTCAATATTTGATTATCAATAATTTAGCGTGTTGAGATATCTATAGTTTCCGAGTCTCTTGTAGAGCAGACTATTTCTATCCAGAGCACCAATTGTTTTTGATAAACGAATCATATGCTCAATAGAAGTTATTCTAACAACTCAATTTTATTTTACTTCAGTCAGAAATTTGACATTCTTAGATTTATACCAACTCAACACTACACTATAACACGTAACTGTTTTAGAGGAGGATTAGTATGCGTAAGAGTAAAATTATAATGGCGCTATTGCCCTGTATTATCCTTGCAATCGTGTGTATGGTGTTTGCACAAAATGGAGGCTCTCTGAAACTGACATCGATAGAAGGTCCCTATGAAGTGCGCTTGGAAAAAAGCATCATGATTCCCATGAGAGATGGGACACGACTATCTACTGATCTCTATTTTCCGGAAGGAGCTGCAGGTAAACTGCCTGTTATTCTCTTTCGAGACCCGTATAATAAAAAAAGGGGCCGAGAAAGGACTCCAAATCAAGCAACATATATGTATGCCTCTCATGGCTACATCGTTGCAAAACAGGACAGCCGTGGAAAATATGAATCAGAGGGAGTTTATTCTCCTCCCCATGGACATGAGGCAACAGACGGTTATGACACGGTGGACTGGATTTCTAAACAGGATTGGAGTAATGGAAAAGTCGGCACGTGCGGTTGTTCATATCCAGGCGAAACGCAAATGCTGCAGGCTCCTCTCATGCATCCCAGTCTCACTACTATGATACCCCAAGCAGCGGGCGGACTTATTGGCGCAGCAAACGGAAGATATAATTATTGGGCAGGTTTTAAAGGTGGAGTCCTCGATCATCGTGCAGGCATGTCATGGTTTTCCAGGGCTGGTATGAAATACTCTTTTAAGCCGCCACCCGGTTTATCGGATGATGAGGTTCGCAAGATACGTGAATTCTTCGAACCAAATGCGATGTATCTTCCGGAAATGGATTGGGACAAGCTTCAATGGCATTTACCGCTCATAGATGTCATGAAAGAAGCAGGTGTCGCTCCAAATGATTTTGATAAATTGGTATCAACTCCTTTTGGTGATCCATGGTGGCATGAAGAAATGGGATTCTATGATGGTACGGAAAAATTTAACGTACCGTCTCTGCACATGAGCTCCTTTTTCGATCTGAGTGTTGATGAAACTGCTTTTGCGTTCAATTATTTTCGGGAAAGATCTGTTTCAGATGTTTCCGCAAATAATCAGTTTCTGATACTTGCACCAACAGGGCATTGCAGCTGGGGCCGTGCTACGGAACACACGATCGTTGGTGAACTTGATATGGGAGATGCACGAAAAGATTGGAATGGACTCTATCTCAAATGGTACGATTACTGGTTAAAGGGAATAGACAATGGCATTACCGATATGCCGAAAGTGCAATATTATGTGATGGGACGGAATGAGTGGCGTGGATCGGACGTTTGGCCCCTGGCAGAGACGCAATATAAAAAATATTATCTCCATAGCGGAGGAAGTGCGAACAGCCGTTTCGGAGATGGTGCGCTTTCGAATGATGTTCCTAAAAATGAACCATCCGATACCTTTACCTATGATCCGGGAAATCCGGTTCCTTCGGTCGGTGGTCAACGCACCTTATCCGGCGCAAGAGACCAGGCAAGTGTTGAAGTTCGAAATGATGTATTAGTCTACACGACACCGACATTAGAAGAAGGTGTCGAAGTAACCGGCCCGATATCACTTGTTCTCTATGTATCCTCATCGGCGAAGGATACCGATATCACTGCCAAACTTGTTGATGTTTATCCCGATGGCAAAGCGTACAATATACAGGATGGAATTCTGCGCGTACGGTACCGTGACGGCTTTACTAAAAAAGTCTTGATGGAAGAAGGTGAAGTTTACAAGATTCAGGTAGAAATGTCAATTACGAGCAGGTACTTTGAACGGGGACATAAAATCCGTCTACAGGTATCCAGCAGTAATTTTCCAAATTATGAACGGAATTTAAACACCGGCGGCAATAATTTTGATGAAACAGAATGGGTAATTACGGAGAATACGATCCATCATTCGCGTAGGTACCCTTCCCATGTAATATTGCCTATAATTCCAGAGGATGTCGAATAGTATTTTAAAGGCAATTTTTGGCGATCCTTGTTAACCGATATGCTGCCGGCTCATCTTGAAAGCAGACCGTCTTGAATAGAGATGAATTAAAACACAATGAGCTAAAAGCATCAGAAAACTTTTAGCTCATTGTGTTTATATTTTTTGTTGTAACACTGTCAAAAACCGGATATCGGTTTACTATACTTTATCATCACATCGCATTACTTCTTATATATATTCCGCGATGCATCACACCAATATACAGAAAACTATATACTCCAATCTTCTTGCTTACTCTGCCAATATCTTTCGTGCAGGTAGTAAAACAGCAATTTAAACGATGCATCGATAATTCCAATTGAAGCAGCAAACTTTACTTCACCTGTTATGATCAGCGCTATCAACGACGTTGTCAACGTTGCAATCACCCTCCAGGTAATCGTTTTGATCAAACTTCGTTTAATAGAAGAATTCATGAGATTTTCTTATAAAGATGTTATTGGTACAAATCACTCGTATGCTGTTTGAATGTCAAGTGATTGCTGTTGAATATACTAACACATCGGACACAGTTAGCAAAGGTAATACTTTTCAATGAATAATTTTAAACAAAAATGAACAAAAATTATATTCACAACCGACAGTAACTTGCTTTACTGCCGGCAACTCAATTGACAAGTAATATTTGCTCATTTGGCGGATGGAGGAATTCGACTCCCCTGCTTGTTACAATATGATTACCCTCTATATTGATTGATATTGGAAAACCGGGCCGTTCGGGGAGGTTCGTATGGACTTGATATTCAAGAGAAAAAAGATGATTTTCTTGTATCCTTAAATGAGACCGGTCTAACCGGAACGGTGCAACTGAAGGTCCGACTGTCACAACGGTACCACCGTTATTCCCTTCGCTGTGCAGGTCAATAGAAATTCCCGACATATCCGTACCTGCGAGCGCTTCTTGTATCATTTTGTAATCTTCAGTACCAATATTCATAAACGGCGTATGAATATACCCCGCATCTTCTAAACCGGCAGCTATTGCCACAAATGTTTCCTCTGCGGTTCTCCCGATTTTTACATTTCTGCGAATTACTTCCCGGGCATCTATCGCACGGTCGTAGGCATGCAGCAAACTTTCAGGAATGCTTGATTCTTCCTCTCTTAGAATATAAAAATTACGTTTATAATCTGTTGTGAAGTAGTTCAGATATCGTGTTCCGATGTCAAATGTCCCAAAATCACCGCGATGAATGACATATTCGGGGTGGTGAATCCACCAACGGACGTCAGGGGGATCAATCGGATCGGACTGTGCCGAATAGAGGATGCGCGGGATACTGATGCTCCTCGTATAATCCCGTAAGAGACTCTGTTTGAGAAACTGCTCCTGTACCCACCAGCCGACATCGCCCAGCGTTGTTTCCTCCGGTGTGATAACTTCATCGGATAAGGCTCGTTCAAGAATCTGGCGATGCATCTCCAGTGCATCTGAAAAGGCGGTGATTTCGCTTTGAACCCGTCGTACCCGAAAATCGGTAATTACATATTCCGCAGAGACGATCCTTTCCGCATATTTTGATCCCAGTGCTCTTTCCAGTTTTATATACTCGGAGTGAGAAATCCCATCAGATACAGCAAGCCAAGAAGATGTATTGACTGCAATAGTTTCCGGATCACGTTCGGCAACAAAATCCCGAATTTCGTCGGGAGAACCAAATATGTCGTAGAGATCGGACGGCCCTCCGGAGTGATGTGTCAGCCAACGCGGGTCCACTTCGTCACTGCCGGGGATGTTTGACCGATCAAATAAATCAGAGACTTGAAGAGGCGGCCTGTTACCATCACCGAGAACAGCCCGCTCAATCCTGCTTCCACCTCGATCTGTAAATATAATATAGCCGGTAACCGACCCAAAATGAACCGCCATTGGATCAGAATTTCCGGCACGAATTACGTGTATCCACATATCGACCTTGTTATCACGCATGGCTCCCGGCAGAATCAGGTCAAATTTTTCTTTACGTATCAGATGAAGAATCTCAGATGCTGCCTTTGCCGAAATGACATCAGGCTGAGCGCCCGAAATCGATACAGTGCTCAGCATGGATATAACAATTATAATTAAACGCGCAATCATATTCTCACTCTCTCGTGCCGGTTACGTTCAACGGATCAGGATAACTTCCTCATTTGCCGGTTGAATCCATTCAACGCCGTTGTTGGTGACAACTTGAGGGTTCGAAAAATTTATTGACATGGGATATCCGGGCCGCTCAGGAAGATTCGTGTGAACCGCATATTCAAATGCAAAAATATGGTTCTCCGGAATTTTTAAGTGATGCGTAGCCTGCCGGAAATCAGATATGGACGCCCCGATCCGATTGATGATGTCGGAATCTCCACCATTGCGATTATTACCCATAGCATGAAGGTCAACGTAAAATCCTGACTTATTGGTATTTGCAAGTGCTCTTTGGAGAGTCTTATAATCCTCTGTACCAATATCGATAAAAGGAGTATAAATATAGTCTGCCTCTTCCAATGCAGAAACAATGGCTTGCAAACATTCGCCGGCAGTCATTCCGACTTTTATCTGCTGCCGCATAATACCCTGTGCTTTCTTTCCCTGATCCCAGGCATACTGTATACTCTCAGGAACATGTGTTTCACCTTCCCGTAAAATATATGCATGAATTTTCGTATCTACACCAAATCCCATATAGCTCCCTGTCCCTCCGGCACCGCCGGTAAAAAAATCACCACGCTGCAATACATGATTAGGATCATTAATCCAAAAGCGAGCATCTGGCGGAGCAGTACGTTCAGATATTGCTGTATAATAAATCCGGCCGCCTAATTCTCCCAGCGTCGTTTTACCGGGCACAACATTAGATAATCTTTCTAAATTACGCTGGCGGGCCAATGCTAATATTTCGGTCTGTGCAGCAACTTCCCTGCTTGTCCTTCTCGTCACGAATTCTATAACGAGATTCTCTGCAGACACAATTCTCTGAGAATATTTCGGTCCCAATATTCTTTCCAGTTTTACGTATTCGGAATGTGAAATCCCATCTGCCGTTGATATCCAGGAGGAGGTATTGACAGCAATCGTCTTTGGATCACGTTCGGCAACAAATTCTGTCAATTCGTCGTAAACTGAGAAGTCAAGAGTGCCATAATCATATCCCGAAACAGCTCGTGCGATTTCAACAGAACCGTAAACATCTATATCTTCGACAGCTCCTGCCCCGCCAAAAACCGCCCGCTCAATCCTGTCCCCCAGGTCTGTAAAAATCAAATAACCGGACGTTGATCCAAATTGTGGGATCATTGGATCAGGATCTCCGGCACGTGTGACATGAATCCACATATCCACATTACTGTCGCGCATGGCTCCGGGAAGAATGAGTTTAAGCTTTTCGTTTCTCATTAGACGGAGTGCTTCCGAATCGGTACCCTGTGTACGCCGCGTCAGCGGGGTTGTTGAGCCTCGTTGTGCATCTGCATTTGGCACTGCAAATATCACAGATATGAGTAAAATCATAACTCGTAATAGCATAACATCCTCCTCAAAAACAATTAAATGACGGCTTCTTGTTAAAATTTATTTTTAATCTTTAATAGAGCTCAATTTTCAATATTCTGGTTAAGAGAATCATTTTATAATGAATATCTCCTCATTAGGTGGTTGAATAAATTCAACGCCCTTACTGGTAATAATCTGAGGATTTGAAATGTTAAATGCCAGAGGATAGCCAGGTCTTTCAGCAATCTTCTTATGGACCATATATTCAAAAGCAAAGAGATGATTCTCCTGAATTTTCAAATGGTGCGTGAATGTTCGATGTGCCGCCATAGAAGGACCTTCTGTTCTCGTGTCGAATTCAACTTCCCTGGTATCGATGGCATTATTAATCATGCTGTGATTATCGATAGAAAATCCCGGTTTATCAGTATTAGCGAGCACTCTTTGAATCATTTTATAGTCTTTTTCACCAATATCACTAAATGGTGTAAAGATATATCCTGCACCTTCCATAGCTTCCACCATAGCAGCCAACGATTCACCGGCAGTCATACCGACTCTCATATGCGGCCGCATAATCCATTGACCTGCTATCGCCAGATCAAAGACCTCCTGTATAAAGTTGGGTACTTTTGATTCCCCTTCTCTTAAAATATAGGCATGAATTTTCGTGTCTACTCCAAAACCCATATAACTGCCCAAGGGGCCACCTCCGCCACCACCAACAAACAGATCACCTCTCTGTAAAACATAGTCAGGGTCATTAAGAAATCTCCTGATGTCCGGTTGAGATTTCGGTACGGTTTTATCAGGCGTATTAACTGCCGAATAGTAAATCCGGGCACCTATTTCTCCCGCCGTCGTTACACCCGGTATAACCTGAGATAACCGTTGTTTAGAACGTTGGCGGGCCAATGCCAATATTTCGACCTGTGCTGCCACCTCCCTGCTTGTTCTTCTTAACAGGAAATCTGAAATAACTCTCTCCGCAGAGATTATCCTTGCAGAATATTTCGGTCCAAGTATTGTTTGCAACTTCAAAAATTGTGTATACGAAATACCATCGGATACTGGCAGAAAATCGGAATAATTAACAGCAATCGTCTGCGGATCGCGTTCAACAACAAAATCTGTTATTTCGTCGAAAACATCGGGGACCGAATATCCCTGACTCGGGTCAGAATTGTCATAATTATAACCGGCAAATGCCCGTGCGACATCTTCAGAACCCCATACATCAATATTTTCAATAGCGCCGGCACTTCCACCAAAGTGAGCCCGTTCAATTCTATCTCCCAAATCAGTAAATATCAAATAACCCGATGTTTGTCCAAACTGCATAATCAAAGGATCTTGACCACGTGTAACGTGTATCCACATGTCCACATTGTTGTCACGCATGGCTCCCGGCAGAACAAGGTCAAGTTTGTCGTTTCTCATAAGTCGGAGAGCTTCTCTATCGGTTTCCGGCGTACGCTGCGGCAGCGGATCTACAATATCTCTTCCTCGCTGTGCATTGACATTTGGTACTGCAAATATCACAGATAGTAATAATATCAGAACTCGAACCAACATAACCTTCTCCTCATTCATTGAACAGTGGTATTGTGCTACTATGTTAATTTATTAATTATTTCAAGTGTGATCGAAATTTGTAATGTTTTACTTTTTGCTTAAAACTTAATGAATAAGTATTATTTTCTCATTAGGTGCCCTAAGCCATTCAACTCCCCGACTGGTTATGATCTGAGGATTCGAAAAATTCATTGCAAGTGGAAAACCCGGCCTTTCAGGAATGTTCATGTGGACCATATATTCAAAAGCAAAAATGAAATTCTCTGGAATTTTTAGATGAAGCGTGTTTACCCGAAAGGGCGCCATTGAAGGTCCTTCTACTCTCAAGTTACCGCCATTATTACCAAAAGAATGATTGTCAATGGAAAATCCCGGTTTATCAGTATTAGCGAGCGCCTTCTGTATTATCTTATAATCTTCAGTGCCATTGTCTAAAAATGGAGTATATACATAGCCTGCATCTTCCATGGCTTTGACCATAGCATCCAAAGATTCCCCGGCGGTCATGCCGACTTTCATATGTGGCCGCAAGATATCCAATGCTTGTATCCCCAGATCAAAGACTTTCTGAAAACTCTCAGGAACACTGGTTTCCTCTTCTCTCAAAATATAAGCATGAACTTTACTATCTGTCCCAAAGCCCATATATTTAAGATCAGTATTAAAAATAAAATAATCACCACGCTGAAGAACATAGTCAGGGTGACGGATCCACCATCTGACGTCTGGTGGTTCAACAGGTTCAGATACTGCTGAATAGTAAACCCGAAGACCCCCCGGTGACCATGTGCTATAATCTACTAAACCCCGCTTGAATGCCTCTTCATTCGCCCACCAGGTTATATCTCCTATCGTTGTAACACCCGGCTCGATACGAGATAAAGCCCGTGAAAAATTCTGACGATTCATTTCCACAGTATTGGTCATTGCTGCTACTTCCCTCAGAGTCCTTCTTGAAAGAAAATCTGTAATGACATTCTCCGCTGAGACAATCCTCTCAGAATATTTTGGTCCTAATATCTTTTCCAATTGCAGATATTGGGTATAGGAAATCCCATCTGCTGCGGAAAGCCAATCAGAATAATTTACAGCAATCGTTTTCGGATCTCGTTCGGCGACAAATTCTGTTATTTCATTGAAGACTTCGGGAACCGAAAAACCCTGCCTAGGGTCTGAATTGTTATAATTATACCCATCAATAGCTCGTGAAATGTTGACTGAACCGTGTACGTCAATATTTTCAACGGCTCCTGAACTACCGAACACAGCCCGCTCAATCTTATCACCCAGATCGGTAAAAATCAAATAACCGGAGGTTGATCCAAATTGCTGAACCAGTGGATCTCTGCCACGAGCGACGTGTATCCACATGTCCACATTGTTGTCGCGCATGGCTCCCGGCAGAATAAGATCAAGTTTTTCGTTTCGTAAAAGACGAAGTACTTCTCCGCCAGTCTTTGCTGTATGAACACCCGGCTGTGAAGTGGACAATAAAAAACACTTGCATAGACTAAAAGCACCTCTTAACTTTTAACCTAATTATTCCAACTTGTTCTGACGACGTACACCTAAATTAAAAAGAAAAATATTATTATTACATTTAATAAAATTAAATAGAAAATAAAATAAACTATTTGATTATATTTCTAAATATTATTGATATTAATTCATTTTTAAATATTCTAAGAAAGAAGTAAAACAAGTCATTTAACTTGAGTGAATCTAAATAATAGTAATTTTTTTAGAGTACTACTAATTAATATTTTATAACTAACTTATATAATTGAAAATTACAAAGAAATCTATGGATATTTGAGTACATGGCACTAAGAAGAATAAATAAATTGCAATATTGAAAAAAATGTAATGCCCTATATAGGCATTCAAATATGAGCAGTGTAGAAAAAAAGGAGCATTATTATGTTGCCGGATTTTCCCTCAATAAAAAGAGAATGCAGGAAGATTATTGAACGAAATATACAGAATTATAATAATAAAGATTCAATATTATCTCAAATAAAAGTTTATAGAGATTTTGAAGGAAATAAGATGTCAACTAGTGATATTGACGGTAATATAGAATTTTCACCTTATCGAGAGTTTTCATCAGAAAAATCAATAAAGGATGAGGATATTATCAATAAAGGATTAAAAATATATTATGAAAATGGCATTAAAATGGCGAATGAGTTAAAAAGCAAAATAAAAGCTCATATGTTTCAAGAGATTGTAGACAACACTAAAAAAGTAGGAACATCGATAAATGCTATGGGAAGACCCTTTTCGGCAGATTTGTTGTTAGAAGCTTTAGAAAGAATTCAACTGGACTTTGATGATGACGGTAACCCTAAATTTCCTACTATGGTAGTTTCACCAGAAATGTTTGAAAAAATAAAAGATAAATTACCCGCAGTTGGTGAAGATCAAAATTTTGATAAAAGATTTGAAGAATTAATATTAATGAAAAAACAGGAATGGCATGATCGAGAGAGCAATAGAAAACTGGTTGATTAATACAAATGAACGAAATTATCAGTTACCTTTTTGCCAAATTCTATTAAAAAAGGGACATAACATTTTGTACGTTTCTAAGCATCGTCCCTTGGAACAAGGTAAAGATATTATTTCTGTTGATAATAATGGTAAAAAAATTGCCTACCAATTGAAGACTGGAAATATTAATACTTCTCATTGGAGAAGAATAAAAGATCAAATTGTTGACCTTGTGTCTTTACCAGTTAAGCATCCATCCATCGATAAAAAAGTAAATCATAATTCATTTCTGGTTACAAATGGCGAAATATCTGACGAAGTTAGAACACGTATAAGCGATTTTAATGATGACAACATAGCCAAAAATAGAAAGTGGTCATATCTAGATGTTATAGCTAAGAATTCATTATTACAAGATTTTGTTGATGCCCAAGGAGAATTTATCCCCAAAGAACCTAAAGATTTCGAATTGTATTTAAATTTCTTTCTTGCAGACGGCACTGATTTTTTGAAAAAAGAAAAATTTTTTAAACTATTTAATGAATCTGTTTTTACATCAATTAATAATATGAAATCAAATCTCATAAATGCTATAGGAAGTAGTTTGATATTATGTTCATACTCTCTGAAAAATTTTCAGGATAAACAAAATCATTATGCGCTATTTGAAGCGTGGATAATTTTAAGTGCTCTAATTAATAGGTTCGCTTCAATTAATAATCTCAAGGAAAAATACTGGTTAGAATCCTATAAACTTGCTTTTGAAAAAGCAATATTAATTCTTGAGGAATTGAAGAACGATGTTTTAAGCAGAAAAAATTTTCTGGAGGGAGATCCGTTAGGTGATGGTGATATAGTTTACAAAACTAGGATTTCCATCATACTTGGTGTGTTAGCAGCATTAGAATTATTCCGATGTAAAAATGATAAAGAATATTCTGCAGATCAGCGGATATCAAAATTAATTTTAGACAATTTGTCAAATATGTGGTTTTGGGGAGAATCTGCTTTTCCTTACTTTTTTTATATTATTAAATATTTAGAATTAAATAAGGAGAGCTTTAAAGCAAAGAAATTGCTGCAAGAATATTTTATTAAACTTGTTGAGAATAATTCCCCAGACTCAAATGAAGGTTTTGCAAATCCATATATAGACCATGTTGAGTTATTAAAACATGCGTTAAATCTAAGACACTTGAATGATGATTCAGAATCCACCTTTGAGCATTTTGATTATCGTAACTTTGCAGGGAGTTCCTTTATACTTGAATCGATTATACAAATGATTGTTCGTAGAGATATGAAAGAATTATTGGAAACCCATTGGAAAAAGGTTTCACATATTACGTTTAGAGAATTTAAACCTGATAAAATAGAAGATTTATTTTTGTGGCGAGTTGAAAACGGAACAAATATTTCAAATTTTCCGAATAAAACTCAAAGCTGGGACATACTAAGAGAAGGAGCTAATGACATTGACAATATTCCTGATATGTTTAAGAAGCAACTTGATATTGTTTCTTTTTTTATTCTTGTTTGTCCTCATAGAGCTAACACATTCTTTATTAAATTAATTGATTTAAATTATTACTGTGGTTCCTATATATTTCGCAAAATATAATAATTGACAGTTTATATATTATGTCTCAATTCTTATGGAAGGAAGAATATACATAGCGGGTGCATATACAACAGTTATTAATTCGAAATGTAGCCACGGTAAAGGTTGGATTGATAATGATCCTCATTTTTGGACTGATCCACCTAACTAAAGAATTATGTAGTAAAAGAATGAGGAAAAAGAATCCTCCAAACGGAAACATTATTGTGAACTCAAAAGGTAAATACAATAAATATGATATGAAAGTCCACAGAGACAAGTTTAATGAAATAAAAAGATTTTATATAATAGGTGATCCTGATAAATCCCACTTACTAACAGGATATGAAATCAAAACACTAAATCCTGATTTTATGGAAATATGGAAATATTAAAGAGGGTTTTCAAAAAGGATGGGAAGATACCATTTGATATTATTAAAAGAAGCGGTCGAAGATTGAATGAAAATCAAATTGATAAATTATTGGAATGGCTTAACAAAGATGGAAAATAGTAAATATTTAACTAATTTCTCGTTGCAAAATCATAAAATTTTGTGAAAATTTGATGTGTATTCACAACCTTTAGAATGTAACACCTTATAGACTAATAACCTTTTTATTGCTATTTAGAACATCACCTACAATCTCATAATCTGTGAGTCACAGATTTTCATGATGAAGGCTCATTTTATGTTATAATTTTCGAATTTTTACTCATATGAAAATGTATTCTTAAAAGTTCTGTCTTTTAACCAGTTCTCTCCACCCTTTAAGTTACCAGGCAGAACTTCTTTTATTAGTGGTTCTGCTTTATTGTTCTCAAGCGGAAATACGAGGCTGCTTTTTATTATGTCAAAATCTCATAATTTTGTACAACAATTAAAATAAATAATCGTATATTGCATTTTATAGTGTTTTCTATATGAAAGAGAACGTAAGAATATCAAATACAGCAGAGGTTTAGAATATGTCAGTGGCGATATTGATAAATACGTATCATTTGTTACTTGATAAAATAGAATCAATAAAGGAGGAACTTAAAATAAACAGCATTGAAATACATAAGGCTGCAGATTTTGGCGATCTTAAAGAAAATGCGGAATATAAGACAGCCAGAGAGAAACAGGAGTATCTTTTTAATAAATTGCGAAGATTTGAAAAGTACTTGAATTGCCAGGTTGTTAATGGAAAAGACATAGATTCGGATGTTATAACTTTTGGAACCTCAATCAAAATTGTTGATAATAAGTCTGGCGATATTAGAAAGTATAATATATTAGGTCCGGTAGAATATGAATTAGAAAGTATGCCGGATATTGTGACATACACTTCTCCGTTAGCGAAGCAGATAATAGGTAAGAAAAAGGGAGAAGAGGTTGAAGTACAACTGCCTAATAGAGTGGATACTATAAAGATATTAGAGATAGAACCGATTGTGTAAAATATTTGATAACTAACAAATAGTAACCGGCCCTTAAAGCACAATGACTTGGGTGTTCCTCTAAGTTGTTGTAGAATAATAAGTTAAAATAAACATTCTCCCAATCTACGAATCAGATGGTTTCAGGTTCGACTCCTGATTGGTTCACCCTATTGTACTCAAACAAAACTTTAAGTATGAAAAGAAAATATCTTTTTGAAAGTTCTATCTTTTAACCAGTTCTCTCCACGATATAGAAATGCTGTAGCTTATTATGGTATTAAAGGGTACAGCATTTTTCTTTTTGTCAAAATCAGCATTGTGTCATGTATGTTATATATAATTCTCACCTGTATTATATTTTTCCCCTTGCAAATCCACATAATTGGATAGGCTACAATATAAATCTATGATAAATATCTAAATCGGTATGTTGGATGAGAAGATTAATATAATTTTTTTTGGCTAAAACTACGGAACTTTTTATTCTTTACCTTAGTTAATTCATATGAATTTTTTCCGGTATTATATCCCACAGGATAACAGTTATTGATTCTATTTCATAACATGATATAATGTTCAAACATTCTTCGTAAAATCTTTTACCATGCAATTTGAAATATATTTTGACTAGTTTGATATACTGTTATTGAGATTACAAGTACTACACTTATTTAAAATTAAAATGATTGAAGCAAACGGATTGAGTAAATACTATGGTCAGTTTATTGCAATAAAAGACATTACGTTTGCTATACCTGAAGGTCAAACTGATCGGTTTTTTTGTCATATTTGATTAAAATAAATTAATAATACGGATGAAAAATTATCATTCATTCTGGAGGATAGCCAGTGAATCCTGTATCAAAAAAAATAATGATTGAAGCAAACGGATTGAGTAAATACTATGGTCAGTTTATTGCAATAAAAGACATTACGTTTGCTATACCTGAAGGTCAAATTGTCGCGTTTCTTGGTCCAAATGGCGCAGGAAAAACTACGACCATGAAAATTTTCAGTGGATTTTTAGCACCAAGTTCAGGTACCAGAGCAATAGCCGGGCTTGATGTACAAAGCGATAGGCTTAAAGTGGCGAAACGGCTTGGGTATTTGCCTGAAAATGGTCCTCTGTATCAGGATATGACACCATTAGAGTTACTTTCCTTTTTTGGAGAAGTACGGGGCCTTGTACCAGAAAAATGTAAGGAACGGATTGATTTTGTTAACAGGTTGTGCTCTTTACAGGAAGTACTCGATAAACCAATCAACAAGCTCTCTCGAGGATATCGTCAACGTGTCGGTATGGCACAGACCCTGCTTCACGATCCGGATGTCTTGATTATGGATGAGCCGACGGCAGGTTTAGATCCTAACCAGATTCGAGACTTTCGAACAAATATTAAAGAGTTACGAAAAACCAAAACTATCCTGATTTCCACGCACATATTACACGAGGTTGATGTCATTGCTGACCGAGTGCTTTTAATAAATAATGGAAGACTCGTTTTTGATGGAACACCGAATAAGTTAAAAGAAAAGGAGTCTCTCGAGCAATCGTTTTACCGTTTAACTGAGAATCATGTAGAGTTGCAGGAGGGTAATCAAATATGAACCTCATAAAGTTACATGTTAATTGGGGCATTGTTAAAGCTCTGGCTGCACGAGATTGTCGGTTATATTTTACCAATCCTACAGGCTATGTGTTTATAACGCTTTTTATTTTTATGAGCGCCGCATCTTCATTCTGGCAGGAGCAATTTTTTTTAAACTTCCTTGCGAATCTTGAACAGTTAAACAATTTCTTCCCCTATTTACTTTTACTGTTTATCCCTGCATTGACCATGGGTGTCTGGGCAGACGAGCGGAAGCAGGGCACTGATGAACTACTCCTAACACTTCCCGGGACCGATCTGGAAATTGTTATCGGTAAGTATTGTGCTATATTGGGTATTTATACTGTTGCATTAATCTTATCATTAAGTCATGTAATTGTCCTCATGTATTTAGGAAGCCCTGACTTGGGATTGATGTTAGGCAATTATCTTGGGTATTGGCTCATTGGCTCATCCTTGATTTCTGTTGGAATGCTTGCGTCGCTCCTTAGTCCGAATGCGACGATAGCATTTATATTAGGTGCTGTGTTATGTTCTTTTTTTACGTTTACGGAACAAATAAGCACTATTTTTGGCGATTATCTTCAACGATTGATTATAGTTCTTGGTGTGATTGAATATTTTAATGATTTTTCCAGGGGTGTCATCAGCTTTTCCGGACTTCTTTATTTTGTGTCTGTCGCAGGTGTAGTAGTTTATTTAAACGTTCTTTTGATTGGCAGACGACACTGGCCTCTGGAAGCAGATGGGTATAAAATGTGGATGCATCATACAGTACGTGCAACTTCAATTGTTATTGCTGTTATTAGTCTCAATGTACTATTAGGACGGGCTACACTTCGTCTTGATGTCACAGCTGAGCGGCTTCATTCACTATCGAATAAAACAGAAGAACTTTTATCAGAAATTCCCCAAAACCGCCCCGTTTTTATTCAGGCATTTATTAGTGATGAAGTTCCGCAACCTTTTGTACAAACACGAGAGAATCTTATTGGATTTTTACGCGAGATTGATGCGTTGGCTGGAGAACGAGTTGAAGTAATTATACATGCTACAGAAATGTATTCTGATGAAGCACGTGATGCCCGCGAAAAATTTGGTATTGTACCGCGTGACATTCCCAGTCAGACAGGTGCTCGCCAACAATTGGCGAAAGTATTTATGGGGGTTGCTTTTACGAGTGGTGCAGAAGAGGAAGTCATACCCTTTTTTGACCGTGGCTTACCTACTGAATATGAATTAATCCGCAGTATCAGTATGGTATCCAGATCACAGCGTAAGCAAATAGGAGTGTTAAATACAGAAGCAAAAATTTTTGGGGGATTTGACTACCAAACTATGAGAAGTGATCCATCATGGGAGGTTGTTAGAGAATTGGAGCGACAATACGAAGTGACACAAATATCTGCTAATGAGTCCTCTGCTGAGGAACTTGACGGATTATTAGTTGCGTTGCCTTCTACTCTTCCACAGGATCAAATGGATAATCTGGCGGAATATATTGAGGCTGGTAATCCAACACTACTTTTAATTGATCCTTTACCTACAGTCAACATACAACTTGCGCCGATGGCACAACCCGGCGCAAATCAAAATCCGTTTATGCAGCAACAACAGCCTCCTGCTGAAAAAGGAGATATAATGAGTTTTTTGCGTCGATTAGGTGTTAATTGGAGCATTTCCGCTATAGTATGGGACTCATATAATCCTCATCCATCAATGGCGGCTCTACCACCAGAAGTTAATTTCCTCAGTGCATCAAACAGTGCATCTCAGTCATTCAACACTGAGCACGAATCTTCGTCGGGTTTACAAGAATTAGTGATGTTGTATCCTGGTGCAATTGCCTCTGCACCAGATGCGAATTATAATTTTACACCTCTCCTGAAAACAGGCAAAACAGGTGGCATGATTGATTACCGCACTCTTGTTCAACGCACATTTTTTGGCGTGCAGCTCGTGCAGGGACTCCCGCATCACCCAACACCGTCTGAATATACGTTAGCTGCAAATATACAGGGCAATTATACTCCAAGCGACAGTACAAAAAAGTCATCTACAATTAACCTTATTGTTATTGCGGATATTGATTTTATTTCAAGTCAGTTTTTCGAAATCAGGAAAGCTGGAATGGCCAATTTGAATTTCGACAATGTAACATTTTTCTTGAACTGCATTGATTTACTTGTTGGGGACGCTTCTTTTATCGACCTGCGAAAGCGACGTGTCCGTCATCGTACTTTGGAGACATTAGAAACAAAGATGCGTATATTTGAGGAACAACGTATTGAAAACGAACAAAATGCTGAACAGGAGGCTCAATTAGCACTTACCCAAGCACAGCAGCGACTAAACCAAAAAGTCGCTGAAGTACAACAGCGAATCGATCTTGATACACAAACCAAACAGATTATGGCTCGTAATCTTCAGGAAGTTGAAAATAGGCGGTTTGAAGCATTGAAATCACAAATTGAATCTGATAAGGAAGCACAGATTTCACGGAGCCAGGAAGAAATGGAAGCACAAGTACTATCAATTCAAAATAATATAAAAAGTATGGCTGCTTTAATTCCCCCTATTCCTGTTCTTTTAATGGGTATTTATATATTTATGCGAAGAAAAAAACGGGAACAAGAAGGTGCATTACAAGAAAGAAGATTGAGGAGTTGAGCTATGAGCAACTATAAAATGACAATTACATTTAGTGGAGCAGCATTTTTTCTGGCACTTCTTGCATTTATTACATCTCCCAGTGCTGTGACACCAGATGCATTTTTTGATCAGGGTGAAGAAATCTATCCCGATTTTACCGATCCTAACGAAGCAACATCTCTCGAAGTTATAGGATACAATGAAGAAACTGGTTCTCCCATTCCATTTAAAATAATGTTTACAAAAGATAAATGGACGATCCCTTCTCATTACGATTATCCAGCAGATGGGAAAGACCGGCTTGCAAAAACGGCAGCGGGTGTTATTGGAATTAGAAAAGACGATTTTAGAACTGATAATCCAACTGATCATGAGGCATGTGGTGTAATTGATCCCCTTGATGATACTGCTACATCATTAACCGGCCGGGGACAGAGGATCACCATAAAAAATGCAAATGACAAAATACTTGCTGACATTATTGTTGGTACTAGAGTAGAAAATCGTCCCGGTTTTCGATTTGTTCGTTTACCAGATCAAAAGCGTGTATATTCTGTTCGCATGAACATTGACCTGTCGACACAATTTAAGGATTGGATAGAGTCCGATTTGATGCAGGTAGAGCAGAATAAAATCAGCACTGTTGTTCTACAAGACTATTCAATAAATGAACAGACACGCCAAATTGTTCAAAATGACATTGTTACCCTAATAAAAGATGGAAGTAATTGGTCTGCCGATCAATTAAGAAGTACGCAAGAAATTGATAAAGCAAAAATGAACTCCTTTTTAAGCGCTCTGGATAATTTGTCAATTGTCGGAGTACGGCCAAAACCTACTGGATTAACCGCAGTACTCTCACAATCCGCTACTGACATTAAAATTAACCAGAGTGATGCTCAATCACTTCAAAGTAAAGGGTACTTTTTTGCGAGAGATGGTAGTTTACGGTCTAATGAGGGAGAAATACGAGCATATACCGATGATGGTATAATATATACTCTTCGGTTCGGTGAAATAGTATTCGGTACCGGCAATGCTGTTTCAGCAGGATCCAGCGAAGAAGAAATGAAGGAAGGAGCAGGAGAAAACAGATATATTTTTATTTCTTCAAGTTTTAATGCAAACCAATTTTCCGAACCACCAAAACCTGCAAATCTATCGTTTGAATCGACTCCAGACAGCCTGTGGACCAATAGCGATAGGCAGAATAAAAATCTCAAGGATGAACATGATAAATGGATTGAAAACGTTGAAAAAGGAACCACCTTATCACAGGAGTTGAACCAAAGATTTGCGCAATGGTACTATGTCATCTCATCGGATATATTTGATAAACTGGATCTTTCGAGAGATGATTTTATTAAAGAAAAAGAGAAAGCAAGTTCTGATTCATAAAAGTTTTATAACGACCTCAGTATCATGCAAACCAGTTACATTCAACCAAAAATTTTTTTCGAAGTTTTCAAATCAAACAATTTATCACCGACATTAAACTCTATCTCTTTCTTCCAATTCATTTTTATTATATATAAAAACTCGCAATATTACTTCATCAATTTTTTATTCGCCAATATGATTAATCGTTTCGGGATGTTGCCCTACTTTACTTAGAATTATATTTGGACAATCTTAACCTTTCTTTGGAAAATATTATTTCTAGTTACAAATATTATTTAGTAATATTCCGACAAATTATTAAGTTGCTTACAAAAAAATCTCTGCGACAAAACAATCGAATGTAATTAAAGTCTTCATTTTTTCAAACATAATTTTCCACTTAGTATAACTGCTGAAAAATCAGAATTGAAAGAGTCATTTCATACAATAGAAACAAATAACTCTCCACTTGTTGCAGTAGCAATACATAATGGACATTCGGTCAGGAGTGAATTGGTTGATTTGTTTGCACTTACCGATGCCGACATGCTTAGAGAAGAGGACCCTTTTACCGGAAACTGGACGTCAGTGGCAAAAAACAGAATAATTGTTAACCGCTCTCGCTTTGGAAGTGGATATCAATAGGCCAGAGATAAAGCTGTTTATATTACGCCTGAAGATGCTTGGGGATTGCACATATGGAAAAATATCCCTTCTCAGCAGATTGTAGATCGTTCATCATCGCGGAGGTCCCGATTCACCTTTTGATGATCCGGAGGAAAATCCTGAAGTCAATATTGGAACTGGTACAATGATACGAAACCGTTGATCTCCTGTTGTGAACCGGCTTATTAATGATCTGCGTACGTTTGATTATAATGGAAGAAAACTTGATGTCCGAGAAAATATTAAATTCATGGGTGGTAATTTATCACGCTGGACTCATGAAACCTTTCCTGAATCCGGGTGCTCTCTATCCATTGAATTTAAAAAGTTTTTTATGGACGAATGGACTGGCATACCGGATAATGAACAACTTATATTAATCGAAAATGTTTTACGTTCAACCGTTCCCGGTGTGTTAAAGGAGTTATCAATACTATGACCATTTTGTCTCAAAAATTTATAGATTCCATCAACTCGAGACTTTCGGAAAATAAAAGAGTACGACGGTCTTTGCCAATATTTGGAAGATTGAATATAGACCGGCAATTGCCTTTTTTGTGTATTTACAGGCACCCTGTTGGAGCAGATGATGTAGGGACTTCAAGATTAGTTACCACTCAGGCATCTTATATGACGTCTTCGGGTGACAGGAGGATCAGTAAAAATATAAAAGAAGTGGTCAGAAATGTTATCGAAACACTATCTAAGGAATTTGGAGCGTTTCTTATATTGGAGCTGTGGGCATCGGAAGATAATGATGAAGATACCAATGTTGAATTTTATGAGCGGAATTCGCATTTCAAGATAATAACTCTGAAGAATAATCCTCCTCTTAAGACCATTGAATCTTTAAGGGGTCGCCTTGAAAAACTAAAATAGAAAAAACAACACCGGAAGTTGAGATAGTATATAAAAACAAGGTATGTCCTCCAGATTTGCAACCAATATTTTCAGCGAAAGAAGCAGCAAATTTAAACTTCCATTTAATAGGATTGGAAATCAGCCCTCTATATCGTGATCCGAAAACGGATACGCTATTTCCATTAGTTAGGCGCAGATATATAAGGTTGATTACCCGAATATTGCATCAGGCTTTTTTTACATACGCTCATACACAAACAACACATCATCCTCCTCATTACCATGCTTTGGGGAAGAATGCTTTAGTAAAAACCGTTTGGGAAGTTGATAGAAAAATTGCCGAAATCAGCAAATCATTTGATTTTCTCTGGTATGTAACACCTATCCATTCCGAGTCATCGTGGAACGAGTTTAAACGAAAAGAATTTCAATCTGCTCCGGTATTTCAATATAGACCGCAAATCATATATCCTGCCATTTTAAAAAGAAATTTATGGAATATTCCGATAGAAAAACTTGAAGACCCAACTATTGGTCAGCTTTTTCGTGAAAAAAGACAAGAACTGGATGTACAGATTTCGATGCTCGAAAATATTGAATCAAAACGGTTCTTATATGGTAGTATGCAATTATATGGTAACATCAGTAATGAATTGTTCGAAAATGCCTCTGACCTTCTGGAACGGATCCCTCCAAGGTCACGGGAATCTTCAAATAGGCAATATCTGGATGCCCAGCAATTCGCTGAATTAGCTCGAGAGGAAATATTATATTATCGAGAAATGAATGCCACAGTTGAAGTCAGAGACGATCTGACCGGATTAATGGTCTTAAAGGGGCATTTGAAGTTAAGCTCGTTCCTCAAGATCCCGAAATCGAGAGTTGAAGCTCTTCTTAACCATGAAGTCGGTACGCACATTGTTACATTCTACAATGCAAAAACACAGCCATTCAACCAATTGAACTTCGGATTAGCAGATTATGAAGAATTACAGGAAGGCTTAGCTGTGTTTGCTGAATATTTAGTAGGAGGCCTCAGCGCTCCACGCGTTCGACTGTTAGCTGCACGGGTATTGGCTGCAAAACTATTGATAGATGGAGCAAGTTTCGTTGATACGTACTGGGTATTGTATGAAAAATATAAATTTGCGCAAAGAACGGCTTACGGAATCACAGTAAGAATTTATAGAGGTGGTGGATTAACAAAAGATATGATATATTTACGCGGTCTTTTGAATCTTTTGAAATATATACAGAACGGAGGAGATATACAGCTATTGTTTATAGGAAAATTCGCGGAAAAACATATTCCGATCATAAAGGAACTGCAATATCGTAAATTACTTTATCAACCCCCATTATCACCCAGATATATGGCATTATCTACAACAAAAGAAAAGATCGAGCAGGTACAACGTGGAGTGACCGTGCTTGATCTAATTGAAAGGAAGTTATAATGCGAATCGGCTTTTTTGTAAATGATGTAAGAACTGAAGAGTCTACATACACTACAATACGGCTTGCGGTCACAGCGACAAACTTAGGGCATGAAGTATGGCTGATGGGTGCTGGGGATTTTGCATACGAAATTGACGATAAAATACATGCACGAGCTCGCTCAGTAAAAAAGAAAAACTATAAATCGCTCGAAAAATATTTACATGAAATTCAGGGTAAAAGTGCTCGAGTTGAACGGATATGTGTTGACGATCTCGATACGTTGGTATTAAGAAGTGACCCATCTTTAGAAACAGGGCATCAATCGTGGGCACAGTCTGTGGGAATAATTTTCGGCAGAGCGGCTATGCGTCACCACGGCGTAATTGTATTAAATGATCCAGACGGGCTGGCAAAAGCAATGAACAAAATGTATTTTCAGATGTTTCCGGAAGAAGTCCGTCCAAAAACGCTGATTACAAGAGATTTTTCTGAGATCAAATCGTTTGCTAAAGATCATGGCGGAGATGTTGTTATAAAATCCTTACAAGGTTCGGGAGGTAAAGGAGTATTCCTTGTTCGCCCGGATGATCTTCCTAATCTAAACCAGATGATTGAAGCGGTTATACGAGATGGTTATGTCGTTGCCCAGGAATATTTGCCGGACGCAGCAAAAGGTGATACACGATTATTTCTGATGAATGGGAGACCTCTGCTGTATAAAGGAAAATATGCGGCATTCAGAAGAGTGAGGACTGGTGGAGATGTGCGCAGTAATCTTCATGCGGGAGGCAGTATTGAAAAGGCTGAAATAGGTGATGAGGCATTGAAAATTGCTCAAATAGTCCGGCCAAAACTCGTGCAGGACGGAATGTTCCTCGTCGGTCTTGACATAGTCGGTAATAAGTTGATGGAAATAAATGTTTTTACGCCAGGAGGATTAGGGAGTGCCCGGCAGTTTGAGAAAGTAAATTTCGCAAGCGTTGTAATAAATGCGATCGACCGGAAAGTTCAATATAATAGTTTTTACAGAAGAAATTTTGATAACGTTGAATTAACGACGTTATAGATATGTTGAAACTGACAAAATTAATAATGCAATGTTTCGTTTTACATGGAAAAACAGACTATATTTGGCATTATCGATGCCTATGAAATGAAAGGGACAATCACAGATGAAATGACTGAAACTATTGAAAACCGGTTTGAAGAAATTATTCGATATGAATTGGGATATCTCGATGATCTGTTGAAGAAGGATAAACCACATAGAGCTTTCGGAAGACTAAGCAGGTTTTTGTCATTATTGAATATGACTATGGCGAAAAAGCCATCTGTACAAAAACTTTTGGTTGGATATGTATTGCGACGAGTAAACGATCTTATAGCTGAAGGAATGAAAGCAAAAGAATATCACAGCACTCTTGGAATGCCCACCGGAATATCGATTGCAATGGTGTTTAAATCTTAGAAATGATACTAATTTAGAACAATTAGCAGTGAAAATAATATAATGAACATATCGATGAATCGAATATTTCAAGAAATGCTCTAAAGAAATAGGAGTAGGTCATGACCACCTTACTGGACGCGATTTTATTATTAAGTTACCTTTATCTCTCAATAGTAAATATTCCTTTAAAAGTTCTGTCTTTTAACCAGTTCTCTCCACTATAATGACTTATTGTACAAAACGAGGATACAATAATTTGTATCTTCCCTTTTTTTAAGGAAAGACTAATAATTATTCGTAACTTGTATTATTATCTTGACTATAGGCTAAATTATGCGTATATCAACAATGCTAAGTTATTTAGCATACAATTTATTAGTAACATGAACAAATAGTTTAAGGAGCTGTACAGTGGCAAAAGGTAAAGTAAAATGGTTTAATGACAGCAAAGGATATGGTTTCATCACACAAGATAATGGTGAGCCAGATGTCTTTGTTCATCATACTGTCATCGCTGGCGAAGGATTTAAAAGCCTCAGCGAAGGTGATGAAGTTGAATTTGAAATCTCAAATGGTCCCAAAGGTCCTCAGGCAAGCAATTGTGTAAGATTGTAAGCTAAACATTAAAACCATACGTGTTGCAAAGGCAGCTTTTTTTAGCTGCCTTTTTGCATTATTGGGTATAGCATCTGCCTGGAATGCAAAGAAGATTTTTTGGAGATTATTTGAAAAATATATAGTCTGTTTACCGGTAGGTTCTGTCCTACCGGACTTGAACTCGTTAGTACGTCGCCCTTGTCTATCAAAAGTAAACATTCTATTAAAAGTTTTATCTTTCAACCAGTTCTCTCCACTATTAATATTCATGAAAATCAGCTTTATGCCACGTTGGTAACATTTCAGATATCTCCTTCAACTTAAAATATTGACATTCCATTAAAATACAAATACGATATAAGTAATTTTTATTATGCAAATAATTCATTGAGCACTTACTTTCAGCATTGCTGATCCTGTCCTCAGGATTAGCTCAATAAAAAGAGTTGAAATACAGGGTGCCCCTATTGCTGCTGGTTTACACTCTCTTCAATTCGATGTTCAAGAAAATTTTCATTTCTCAGGAATTACTTAGTTGTACTTATCAAAAACTGACCCACCAGATATTATTTTCCTACTCATAGCACTCATTAAATTAGATGTAAATCGGGCATTCTAAGCACTATTATTATAGTTAAATATTAATCTGATAACTAAACAGTAACTTACCTATCATAAATTGCAAAGGCAAAAAAATAGCCCTTTATGATCAACCATCAAATAAAGGGTTAATATAATCTGAATCTGTGAACCAGATTTGTGAATATGCGCTGCAAGTAAGGAACTGGGCTCCTCATGCTGTATGATTTGCAATCCTTAAAGTATTAACAACAGCCATGCATTTTATGGATATGGCTGAATTGTCAACCTCATACCTGTGTATTTCCCATCAGGCGCAATTGCCGGCAAGTTATATTCCGGATTGGTGAAAATAGCGTAGACAGCAGAATCATGTTCCTTCAATTTTTCTCTTGTATTTAACTTCCACTCCCGACCAATCTGATCTAAACGTCCGGGATAATCCTGTGCTCCTAAGAAAGACGTAAAAGCCCAGTAAATATATTCAGAATTCTGGCAATCGTAATTGCATGTTTCATCATAATACGAATACCAAGCTCCTTCAGGATACATTTCCGGCGGATCCATAAAACGTCCTCCTCTCGCCAAATCCATCGCATTTGCAATCTCGGTGCCGGGTACTCTGCCAAATACGTCAGGATATGCACCTCCCCATCCGTAGTCTGATACCATGTGCAGGATTTCTTCCAGCGCACCATCGAAAACGCCTTCCTCTTTCGCGTTTGATCGTGTTTCCTCGTCATAGAGATTTTGGCCTCTTGGACGTAATTCTCTAGGAATATTCCTTCCTTCACCTTCTGTCTTCGTCATGGTTATAGCGCCTTTCTCTCTCAGCAGAGCTTCGATGATCTTCGAGTTGTCAGGTTCGCCATCCTCATCGTTATCAATATATCGGGCAAGTACGCCGGCTGCATGGAGTAGTTTGTCGTTTCCTGTAGTATTCGTTGCATAAATAGGCACCCCAAAGACATCCACCATCTTAGTGAATGCTACTTCAACCTCTGAATTCTGCGCAGATTCATTTGAACAATTAATAGTCATGACTAACGTACATATAAGCGTTGAAACATAAACGATTCGTGACATCATGTCTTCTCCTCTGTATTTATTTGACTTTTATATAATGGCTCAATATACAACATAAATAAGTGATTATTACGAAAATAATTTCTTCTTACGTGGTGTTTTTTCTAATTCGACCCAGAAACAATAAAAGCATTTTCTTCTTTTGGACTTGCAATTCAACGAATCAGCAAAATTTCTTTATTTGGCGGCTCAATCCATTCAACTCCCTGGCTTGTTACAACTTGAATATTTGAAAAATTAATGGACATTGGAAAGCCTGGCCTTTCGGGAAAGTTCGTATGGACCGCATATTCAAAAGCAAAAATATGATTCTCCGGAATTACCAAATGCCACCGGTTCCGTCGAAAATCCGAAATAGATGGTCCAATACGATTCAATATGTCGTGATCTCCATTATTGCAATTATTACCAATAGCGTGGAGATCAAGGTAATATTCTGCAACGTCTTATAGTCTTCTGTGCCAATATCTTGAAATGGTGTATAGATATAGCCTGCCTCTTCCATTATCTGACAGAATAGCTTGCAAGGATTTCCCGGCGGTCATGCCTACCTTTACATTTTTTCTCATAATTCCTTGAGCTTTTTTCCCCTGGTCCAAGGCATATTGTATACTTTCGGGAACACTTGTTTCGCCTTCTCCTAAAATATATGCATGAATTTTTGTATCTGTTTCAAAATCCATATAGTTTCCCTATTCACTACTACCTCCTGTACCACCAGTAAAAAAATCACCACGCTGAAAAACATATTCCGGGTCATTAATCCAAAATCGTGCGTCCGGCGGAGCAGTACGTTTGGATTTAGCGGAATAGTATATACGGCTCCCCCTACATCCTTAATCCTTGTTACACCCGGAACAATTGTAGATAAATTATGTAAAGTACGCTGGCGCCACAGAACCAATACTTCGGCATGTGCAGCTACTTCCCTGCTCGTTCTTCTTGTCAGGTAATCTGTAATGACATTTTCCGCAGATACAATTCTTTGAGAATATTTTGGCCATATAATCTCTTCCAATTTTAAATATTCAGAATAGGAAATTCCATCTGCAGTAGATATCCATGAAGATGTATTGACGGTAATCGTTTTTGGATAGCGCTCGGCAACAAATTGTGTTAATTTGTCAAATACCCCAGGTTCATGATCATAACCGGCGATAGCTCGTGCAATCTCGAGAGAGCCGCGCACGTCAATATTTTCAACAGCTCCAGTTCCACCAAACACTGCCCGCTCAATTCTGTTCCCCAAGTCTGTAAAAATCAAATAACCGGAGGTTGCTCAAAATTGAGGAACCATTGGATCAGGATCCCCGGAACGAGTGACATGAATCCACATGTCTACATTATTGTCACGCATGGCTCCAGGCAGAATGAAGTTAAGTTTTTCGTTTCTCATCGGACGAAGTGCTTCAGCATCGGTATCCGGTGTACGCCGCGGCAGCGGTTGTTGTGCATTGGTAACAGGTACTGCGAGTATCACAGATATTAAAAGTATCATTGCTCGTGCTATCATAGCATCCTCCCTTATAAAATAACGACGGCTTATTGTTACTATCTATTTATTAATAGTATCAATTGTGGTTGGTCAATGCAATTATTGATTTTCCCTTAAGAGTTAATGAATCAGTATAATTTTCTCATTTGGCGACTGAATAAATTCAACTCTTGAGAGGTTGACCGAAAAGCTGACATTGAGGGAGCCACTTCTCGAAAATTACCAAACGTATGATTATCAATGGAAAATCCTGCAACATCAGTTCCTTTGCCAACGAGTTCCCTCTAGATCATTTTATAATCTTCAATGCCAACATCTCTAAAAGGTGCATAAATATAGCCTTCATCCTCCATTAGTTTGACCATAATATCCAATGATTCTTTGGCAGTCATGCCGACTTTCATACCTTCCCGCATAATCCATTGACCCGCTATCGCTTTATCATGGACCTTTTGTAAAAACTCTGGAACTTTCGTTTCCCCTTCTCTCAAAATATAACAATGAATTTTCGTATCGACATAAAAGCCTATATAGTTAACATCCATATCAAAAACAAATAAATCACCACGCTGTAAAACATAGTCAGGATTAGGAATAAAATACTTGTATCAGGTGGAAAATCTTGTGCGGTATCCTCAGGTTTGCTTGTTGCTGAATAGTAAACCGGGCACCTTCGTTCACCCGGCCACCGGCTTCCCATATTGTTGTTACACCCGATACGATTTTGGTTATCAATTCTAATGTTCTCTGGCGAGTCATAGCTAATACTTCAACCTGCGCGGCAACTTCACGAGCGGTCCTTCTTACTATGAAATCTGTAATGACATTCTCTGCAGACACAATTCTTTTGGAATATTTTTGCCCTAAAATATTTTCCAATTTCTGATATTGGGTATGTGAAATCCCATCGGCTACAGGGAGCCATTCGGAAAAATTAACTGCAATCGTTTTGGGATCACGTTCGACAACAAATTCTGTTAATTCATCGTAGACATTTGGTTTATGATCATAACCTGAAATAGCTAGTCCAAACTCGAGAGAGCCTCGTATATCAATATTTTCGACAGCTCCTGCGCCACCCCCGAACATAGCACGCTCTATCCTGTCCCCTAAGTCTGTAAAAATCAAAAACCCTGAAGTTCTCCCAAATTGCAGAGCCATTGGGTCCCAACCTTCTCGACTAACCTGAATCCACATGCCCACATTGTTATCGCGCATGGCTCCAGGCAGAATTAAGTCAAGTTTTTCATTTCTCATCAGACGAATAACTTCAGCTTCCGTTTCCGGTGTACACCGTGGCAGCGGTTGTTGAACATTGGCAAAAGGTATTGCGAACATCACAGATACCATTACTCGAGCTATCATAATGTCCTCCTTTATAAAATAACAACAGCTTACTGTTAACATTTAGTTATTGAAAGTTGCGAGTGTGGTTGGTCTTTGTATTTTTTGATTTTCGTCTAAGACTTAATGAATTAGTACAATTTCATCATTTGGAGGCTGAATCCATTCAACACCCCTGTTAGTTACTACTTGAATATTTGAAAAATTAGTAGCAATCGGGAAGCCTGGTTTCTTAGAAATGTTAGTATGGACAGTATATTCAAATGCAAATATGTGATTCTGCTGTATCTTCGAATGAAATGTGTCTGGCCGAAATGCAGCCATTGAGGGACCGGTCTCATTCAAATCACTGGGATTATTACCTATACTGTGAAGATTAATGTAAAAACTTGACTTATCAGTATGAGCGAGTGCCTTCTGTATTATCTTATAGTTTTTATACCAATATCAGGAAGTTCTACATATATATAACCCGCCTCTTCCATAGCTTTGACTATAGCACTCAAAGATTCTCCACCGGTCATACCTACTTTTACATTTTTTCTCATAATTCCTTGAGCTTTTTTCCCCTGATTCCAGGCATGTTGTATACTCTCAAGGACACGTGTTTCTCCTTCTCTTAAAATATATACATGAATTTAAGTATCAACCCTAAAACCCATATAGTTATACCCAACACTATAAGCAAAAAAATCACCGCGCTGGAGAACATACTCAGGGTCATAAATCCACCACCTGTGATCTGGTGGAGCAGTTCGTTTAGATTGTGCTGAATAGTAAATCCGTACTCCACTCATGAGATTGCCTTTACGGATATCCTTCGATGCTGTTACACCCGGCACAATAGTAGATAATGTTTCTAAAGCGATCTGGCGAGCCATTATCAGAGTATGGATCTGTGCAGACACTTCTCCGCTTGTCCTTTTCAATTTCACATATTGGGTATATGAAATCCCATCTGCTACCGGGAACCAATCGGAAAAATTTACGGCAATGGTTTCTGGATCGCGTTCAGTAACAAATTCTCTTATTTCGTCGTAGACATCGGGAATCGTAAATCCCTGCCTGGGATCCAAGATTGTTATAATGATAACCGGCTGAGAACCTTGTACGTCAATATTTTCAACAGCTCCTGCATCGCCAAACACAGCTCGCTCAATCCTGTCTCCCATGTCTGTGAAAATCAAATAACCGGAGGTCTTTCCAAATTGCTGAGCTAATGGATCAGGATCTCCGGGACGAGTTATGTGAATCCACATATTCACATTATTGTCACGCATAGCTCCAGGCAGGATCAGGAGGCAAAGAACTTTCGCATCGGTCTCTGAAGTAAGTCCTTTTGACTGTGTATTTGCACTATATACGATGAACAAGACAGATATTAAAAGCATTATCACTCGAGCGGTCAGACTTTACAATATCATACTTCCTGCAACAAAATGATTATAAATATTAAACAACATGGGAGTGTGTTGTAAAAACATTTGTGGCACTCTTATTGAGATAATGAGGTATGCAATTAACTTTTACAAGCGAATTCTGACACCAAGTATTAGAGTGGAACCCGTTATGAAGTTACCTCTAGTAATTACCCTTTTAAAAGTTTTGCTTTTATCGGGTTCACTTCACTAAGTTATTGTTATTTGCTTTTCCGGAAAATTATTAATGTGATATTTTCCATTATTCTTCCGTTAATAGTTTTCGATTTATATATAGATGCCAAAGTCCCCAAAGACCATAGAAGGATATAAGTGAAAGTATAATTGACAAAATGAAATCTTGGAGCATTCTTGGCAAAAAATACAGTTGACAACACAACAATTGGCCAATAAACGATTATTGCCAAAACACCGGTCATTGAGAAAAATCAAAGTCCCAAACTCATCCATCCACAGGGATCTCTGGATGAGACAGATTTTCTCGCACGATGCATCTGGTGCGGTGAAGGTGTAATTAACGACATCGATTTCACCCAACCAAATGTTATATCTACTATTTTTGTGGTATTTACTGTTTCCCCAAACGGTTTAAACACTGAATATACCCACTAACTAATTTCCGTGTTTTTCCTATGAAATTACTATAGTGTTTTTTATATTGATTGGAAATAATTTGTGGATGCTCATCTTATTTTTCGAACTATAATTCCGGGTGTTTCTCATGATGAAGAATGATCAAAAAAAAAGAAACTGCCGAGTCTTTACTCCATACAGACCTACCGTCCGTGGCGTCTGAACGAATGTACAGGCTTCCCACCCTATCTCTTCGGCAAAATAAATGCACTGAAAGATAAACTGCGCAGCGAGAGTGTCGACTTAATCGATCTGGCAATGGGAAATCCGAATGATCCGACACCACAGCTCGTGGTTGATAAACTCTCTGAAGCTGCCGGCATAAAAACGAATCAGCGCTACTCTGTCTCGAAAGGGATCATCAACCTGCGAAAAAAGCTGGCAATATTTTATGAAAAACATTGGGATGTAGGTCTTGATCCGGAAAACAAGGTGATCGCAACAATAGGTTCAAAAGAAGGATTCAGCCATTTATGTCTCGGTATTCTTGGACCGGGTGATGTGGCATTGACTCCTGCCCCCTATTTTCCGATTCATGTTTACTGCCCGGTCATAGCGAGTGCAAATGTGATCAGTGTGGAAATGAACGACGGGAACGAAGTGCTGCTCAGCAATATCGACCATATGTGCCGGACGGTATCACCCAAACCGAAAGTTCTGATTTTGAATTTTCCTCACAATCCGACAGCACAAACAGTTGAACTCGATTTTCTTGAAGAGATTGTGAAATTAGCCAATAAATACAGCTTTTATGTTATTCATGATTTTGCCTACGGTCTGACAACATTCGACGGATACCACGCTCCCAGTTTTCTCCAGGCACAGGGCGCCGAAGAGGTGGGTGTCGAATCGATCACCATGTTAAAGGGGTATAACATGGCTGGCTGGCGTATCGGATTTGTTGTTGGAAATCCCGATATAATCAAAGTGCTCACCAGCATTAAAAGGTATTACGACTACGGTATTTTTCAGGCAATTCAGATTGCGACGGTAATCGCTCTGCGCCACTGTGAAGAAAATATGAAGCGTCAGGCTGTAGTGTATGCGAAGCGGCGAGACTGTCTTCTTGACGAACTCAACAAAGCCGGATGGCTCATTGAAAAACCAATAGCAACCATGTTTGTGTGGGCACAGATTCCTGAATCGTACCGGGAACTGGGATCTGTCAAATTCACCGCAAATTGCATCGAAAAAGTCGAGGTCGCTGTCGCTCCGGGACTCGGATTCGGCGAAGAAGGTGAGGGGTATCTCCGCATTGCAGTCGTGGAGAACAAAGAACGGCTCCGACAGGCTGTCCGCCAGATCAAACGTGCTTTCCCCCTGTCTAACTCTTAAATTTCTCTAATTTCATTGAATATTTCATATAATCAAATATATATAATGGTAATATATTTTGCATATGGTTCCAATATGAATCCTCATCGGATGAAAAAAAGAGAGGTGTTTTTTACTCATAGAGGACGAGGAATTCTTAAGGGATACACACTAAAATTCAACAAAACTTCTTCGAAAAACACCAGCGAGGGATATGCGAATATTGTCCCTGAAGCAGATGCTATTGTTGAAGGGGTCATTTATACTATTAATGATGTAGGTTTATTAAATCTGGATAAATATGAGGGGTATCCTGAACACTACTTGAGAGAAATATTGCCGGTTAAAAATGATAGTGGCAATTTAAGAAAGTGTGAAACATTTATTGCTCAACCAGATAAAATCAAAAACGGCTTAAAACCGTCAAAAGAATACTTTGGTCATTATATTAGAAGGTAAAGACCTTCTCTCTGAGGAATATTTTAGAGTATTGAAAAATATTGTACCGCTGGATAATGTTGAATACGACATCTTGTGTTTCGGGATTTTTCTCATTATATTGGGTGGCTCATTTAATTAATATGACATTTACCACACAGTTTGGAAAAAATTATGAATATTGTACTACCAATACTTTTTGCCTTTATTGCTGCTATAGGAAATGCTCTCTTTGCAATCGGAAACAAGAAGACCGAAGGATTAGATAATCCATTTGTGTTTGTCGCGATCTGTACTGCTGCTGCTGTTATTCTTTCATTTGCAGCAATGCCGCTCTTCGGGCAGAGCAATTATGCAGACGCAATTAAGAATCACTGGGGCTGGGCTGCATTCAGTGGTCTGGGATTGTTTCTCACCAATGTCGGTTTTAATCTTTTGTACACCAAATATGGCGCCGGTTTTTATGTGCTTTATGCAGTCATAGCGATCATCACGACAGCACTCATTGTAGGACTTGCAGTATTCAAAGAAACATACAACCTTTATCACTGGGTAGCATTTGCCTGTGCACTCGTCGCTATCATCCTCTTTTCGCTGGGTCAAGGCAGGGCATACGGCTCTGGACCGTAGAATCGGGGTTCGATTCCTCTATGCGCTACTATATTATAAACAAGGACTTAGATTGATTTCTGAGTCCTTTTTATTTATGTATAAATATTATTCCCAACACACATCAACATTTTAGCTACAGAAAATGAAAAGCAATATAAATGAATTAAATCAAAGAGTTTTCATTTTAGAAAAGGATAAAAAGAAATAAAAGATGGGAAGAGAAAATATTATTTTTATTATAGTATTTTCGATATTGATATTCCACTTTGTACGGAAAAAGGATATAGATATGTTAATAGTTCATCGGATTGCTGTTAGAATTATCATGGTTTTTAGCACAGTAAACAATAAAAATAAAATGAATTAGATTAAGGATTGATTTGTTTAACCAAGTATACAATCACGTATATTAAAAATCAACATAACTAATATTTGTTATAATGTCAATGACCGCTAAAGAAATTAATATCGTTATATAGCAATTTTATTAATTGCATTATTTGTATGGATATACTCACTCTCCAAGTGGGAATAGCGCATTGTTGTTTTAATATTTGAATGACCAAGTATTTGCTGTAAATAAGCCAAATCATAACTCCAAAAGCAATTGAAAAAGATTCAAACAGCATATGCTGAAAATGTTGGGATTGGAAAAGTCGGAATATTTTCAAACAAAATGAAAGAGATCATATCAATAGTGGAAAAATTTCATGCCGATCGGTCTGCAACAATATTAATAGATGGTGAAACCGGAACGGGAAAGGAAATTATTGCCCGTATGATACATTATGGTAAAGGAGACGTTACTACACCTTTTATTCCGATTAACTGTTCTGAACTCCTACGCCCCATAAATCTTTAATCTTTTAAAGCATTTCATATTTTCAATAATTAAATTAATACTTGACTTTTAGTAAAAACTTTCGTACTATTAGTATTAATAATACGAAAGTTTTTACTTTGGGAGGTTTTAATGAAATATCATACTATTGAAATTGATGAAGAGGTTTGGGGACTTTTGCAAAAGAAGGCAAAACCGTTTGTTGACTCACCTAATACTGTTCTAAGAGAATTACTTGGAAAAGAAAATTACCAAGTTATAAATAAAAATCTGAATATTCCTTTTACTAGCTTTTTTCAAGTACCATATAAAATTCCTGCAGCATTAGAATATACACTGAGAATGATATATTTAGTTAAGCATGGAGGCTTTTCAAGAAATGATGCAACTAATAACATTGCTAAAGAATTAAAAATCAGACCGCAATCAGTAATAGACAAATATTGTAGACAACTTAACAAAAAGGCTTATGAAGTAGATAGATTATTATCACAAAACAATTGTTCGGAATTCAGATCTATCCTTATAAAAAATTTTCCAAATTTTTCAAATGATATTGATGATTTTTTTAGAGACTTAAAATGGTGATCAAGGATGGAAAAATTGTGAACCTTACAAAGGACGAAGGTCTGACAAGTCTTTGGGAGTTATATTATACTAAAAGGTAATTATGTTATTTCCTGACCACGTGTCATAATGTATCCGGCAAGGAAGCTGATGACGTAATGACCTGCCCCCTAATGTTTGGGCCATTTTTTAAGTTAGTCAATTCATCGATATATTCATTGTTGTATTATCCATTTGCCTTGAGACCGAATCCGGTGGTATAACGGCCTCGGGGGCGGGTGGCCGGTATCCGAGAGGGCACTATGCGGTCTTCTAATGATTATACTCATTTCGCCAGCGTTCCACAAGCACTTTTGCTTCGTGTACTGTATTGAAGATTTCCCGATTGAGCACCTCATCACGCAGTTTGCCATTGAACGACTCAATATACCCGTTCTCCCATGGACATCCCGGTTCAATATACAAGGCTTTTACCCCCCAGGCGCGTAAGCCATGTCCGGACGACTGCGTGAGCAGTGAACTCTGTGCCATTATCACTCCTCAGGTGGATCGGAACTCCCCGGCGGACAAACAAACCGGACAAACACTCCAGGACATCTGCATGTGTCAACCTGCATCCCAGCACAATCGCCAGACACTCCCGACTGTGTTCATCCAGATCTGTTCTGATGTGTAATCCCTACGTGCCATTGACCTTGCTCCTTGCTTTCAAAAATATTCACTATATTAATAGAATATTATAAAACTTTCGTTTTTTAATTTAAAGTTGCAATTTTCGACGGAATACGCCTGTTAGTTAAAATGGAATCCGCCATGTACATTTTTCAATTGTTCCAGATGAGAAACATTCGATTTCCCATACATATAACACTGAATAATCCAATCAATAAGTTATCGGGACCTCAAATCTCAGTGCTAAAAACAGCATCAGAATGATTCAATTTTCCTATCGGACTTGATGTCGATGAGATGAATCGTACTGTGATGTACTGTAATTCTCCAAAAAGAACGGCGAGTTTCACCCTGCAGGCTTACAAAAAGGTGTAGCATGTGCTCATGCTACCACAGTAGGTGTCACAGATTGTTTGGCAAACTTTTGAAGTACAGTAGTGTGTAACAAATAACTTTTATGACGATAATTTATATAAAGAGGTTTTCAATACGTACAATATCGAGCATTATTTATAGATTTACATTAGAACAGATGATTGTATTAAGAATAAAATCCCTTTAAACACCGGATAATATTCATTTGGTTCTTTTTTGAGAGACAAGGGTAATTTGGGAGATTGACAACGGTTTTGGATAGAGTATCAGCATGAAGAAATTCACACTTTTTGTATTCTCTGTAAGCAGGTAAATTAGGAACAGCATAGTCAAATAATACACCACAATCTATCCCTCTGTTTTTCAGATAATCAATGAGTATATCTCTATTTTTAACACGAATTACGTAATGAGAATACGTTGCACCTGCTTTGATTGGGGGAAGTTGTATATATTTAATATGGTGTAAATGATCGTGATATGTTTGCGCAATTATCATACGTTGATCCAATATTACATCTATTTTTTTTAATTGTTCCAATCCAATTCTTGCCTGAATTTGGGTTAAATGGCCTTTAAAATCATCAGGCATATCAATAATGTTATCATCATAATATTTGATAAACCTGTTTAAAAGTCTTGTTTTGTCGGATAGAAACTTCGTCATTGCATAAACTGGACTTGTTAATCCGTAATAACTTGAAACCATATAGACTGCCCAATGCAATTCCCTTATCAACCCCGGTTTATTGAAACATTTATCCCGATAGTTTTTGACTAAAGAAAAATATTCTTGATTGTTTGTTGTGGCAATTCCTCCCTGTAAAGAACATAACTGTTTACCGAGATTCATACCATAAAATGCGAAGTCACCCTCATTGCTGACGAGCTTATTTGAGTCATGCGTTCCAAAAGCTAAAGCACAGTCTTGGATAATGAGAATTTCTTTTGAAATGGATGCACGAAGTTTCTTTACATTTTCACTATCTATCGGATAGCCGAAAAGATTTGTAATAACTATAGCTTTTGTTTTATCAGTTACTTTTTTTAAAATATCATCAAAGATCATATTGAAATCATAATCACTAACCTCAACAAAAACGGGAATATTATTCGATGCAACTATTGCATTTGGAACCACAATGCAGGTATACGACGGCAGGATAATTTCTGAGTTTGCAATATCTAAAGCTTTTAATATAGCGAATAATGCACTTCGACCGTACTGAAATGACAAAGCAAACTTTGAATCAAAAGTACGAGCGAATTCCTGTTCGAAAGTTTGTAAATCATTTCTCCAGAATGCAAACGCAGCTGTGAATTCTTTTTTTGAAAAATACGGTTTTAAACGTGGAATCATTAGTGATATTATTTGTTCCCGGAAAGAAATTGTGCTACGGCTTCTTTCATTGTAAGTATATCAAAATCAATTGAAAACTGTTTGAATATTTCTTCAAACATATCCAATTTTCGGGGAAGATTCATATACAGACATTTGGGAATATATCCTTTATTCTTCGAACGATCAAGAATATCCGGCAAAAAATCGGTCTTTTTGTTGCACAACTCTGCGAGATGAAGCGAAAAGTTCACCATTTTCTGATTTTTAATGAATCTATAAAACGTATTGAAATAAAGCATTCCATATTCGAATATCATTGTACCAAAAAAAGGAAACCGTAGAAATGATGTGGTTGATAAAGGATATACACATATGTCATTTTTTACGCCATTGCTATCAGATGAAACTACATGAATTTTGCTCGGAAAAAATATATTAGAAATTGGACCCATTGTCGTCCGTTGAGATTTTGAGGACAAATTTCGGGTAGACAAATAATGCATTAATTTTGCAGCAGGCATCACAGTTGTTGGAAATATTGAACTGTCATATAAATAGTTTTTTTCCGATAATATTTGAATCGTCTCTCTATCAATATTCCAACCAGGAGCACGGAAACCGGAGATATTTACGCCGATATTTGATTTTATTACTTTTTCATTTTCTTCAATTTCATGCAATTTTTGTTCTTTTGACAATAAATGGAAGCCTTGTTCATGATTCATCGTATGATTGGCTATTTCATGGCCGGCATCATGTATTTTTTTAAGTATTTCAATATTTTTTGAGTTTTGAGAATGATGAAGGTCTTTACCAACAATGAAAAATGTTGCGTAAATATTGAACTGTCTGAATATATCGAGAAATCTTTCAAGTCCATTGTGAAATGTGTCATCACGTACATCATGCTCTGGGAACAAAGAACTGACAGTGTCAACATCAATTGTGATAGATAAGAATTTATTCATTATTATTCACGTCCAATGTATGCTCAAGAATGTTAGTTACATCAAGTTCCCAAATTACCCACTCTCTGTTCATTAAGGAAAATCTATTGATGATCTTACATCCCATCTTTTCATACATATTATTTGCAATATTGTTATTTGCAAGCACTTTTGTTGTATACTTTTTTATTCCAAAGTGTGAAAAATGTTCTGAGGCAGCTCTTACAAGTTTTTTCCCAATTTTTTTGCCGCGAAAAGTTTTGTCAACCGCAATAAATACCAGTTCGGCTTTACCCTTTTCAGTCTTTTCATCCTGTTTGAAAATAGTAATGATTAATTGAATCGTCTCTTGAAATGTTTTAATGCTTGATAATATTCGTCTTACTGATAAAATGAAACCCAGAAAAAAATTCTTAAAAAATATCTGCCGGATAAAACGCGATGAATCAGTTGCAATAGTTACAAAACCTGCAACCTGACCGTCTTCAATAATTAATAGAGTGGTTCCATTGTTGGATTTGAGCGATCCGGTGTAAAACACCTTTTCGAGAAACTTTTTTCCGAGTGAAGGAAGATAATCATCCGCCAGAGATTCCTGGTGGATACGAGCGACATCTTTGACATGGTGGGAGTCCATTTCGCATGCGGTAGTCATGATCAATCAGGTTATTTTGTTTCTCGATGTTCTTTGATTTATACTCATTGATGCATTAATACTGAATTCTACACTACGTACAGGTCTTTTTAGTCAGCTGCATCGTCAGTATAAAATTACACGCGATAAACGGTAAAAAGTTGAATGGGAATAGTCTGTGTTTGACTAATGTGAACTCTTTTTTTAACTCATCCACTACCTTTTTCGCAGTGTTGCAGTGTTCAATTTTGACTGCTTTTCCGTAATCGAAATTGAATCTCTTTGAAAAAATTCTTTCGGTCGTAAACTTCCTTCCCATATTCCAGGCAAAACCACCTTCGCAGGGGAGACCCACGTAGCAGCTACTACTTACATTCAATATTCTCGACACCTCACTCAACGCATCCTCGAGGTAGTGTATATGCTCCAACATATAAATGGAAAACGCTATATCGATCTTCTCACTCTTAATAGGAAGATTACAAGCATCAGCCTGGATCAACATCGGCTGCGGGTATTTTTCTCGTATTTTCTGCAGCGATTCAATATCCCTATCCATCCCGATCAGCGATTCCCGTTTCTCGATATACTCATAATGAGCACCGTCCCCACAGCCGATATCGACGACCCATTCCACATCAGGCTGCGTATTGAACCACTCAGTGATCTGTTTATGCCCTGAGTGCTGTACTCTATGCAACACAGGTTTGTCATAAATGCCCGTTAGAATGTGAGTATGTACCTCCTGGTAGCGCAGATAATCCGGATCAGAATACATTTCTGGAATGGGCCTGTTCAATGGAACGACCATCTGAATAATTTCGTCATCGGTAATAGGGTAATCTCTTTTGCATTTTGTGCATGAAAGCGATTTTTTCCAATATTGTGAATGATTTCCAGACCATCCCATACAGGACATCTTAGCACTTTGAGAGTACCCTCGCGTATCATCAGTTTCGCCTTCTTCAGTGTGTTGAAATATATCTTTTATTAGTCTGATCCGTTTTCGGTTAATCCATATACAGTAAAATGACTATTACTGTACATTTCCGGCAGATCGAGAGTATGGTTATGCTCGGTCACAATATACTGGATAGGTAATTCCTCTGCAAGCTTTTTCACGTCTTCGGCAGTGTAGTTTTGGTATATATCTTTCATGAATAATTGGAACGCTGTTGGTGTCGGGTGGTCCTTAATTGATATATCTATCATCCCAACTCTCTTCATCAATTCGTCATATACCATATAATAATAGGTCATCAGTTGTACATCTCGATATTGGAAAAATATGTTTCTTTTTGAAAATGATCGAAATCCACGAATATGAAACGGTGTCAACAGCACAGTGTCAATTGGAGTGTTATCCCTGCACCAGAGCTGTACATCTCTCCATGCAGTTGAGTATTTCCGGTCAAACTTGATAGTCTGAAAAAAGAGTGTATTTGTCAGTGAATGTTTTTCTTGTTCGAGCCTTTTGATGTAATTCTTTGAAAATTCAGGAAATAGACGATATGCAGGATGATAAATTATTATGTTGAGCAGAATGAATACACCAACTGCCACCACCCCGATGGATCTCAATGCTTTTCTGAATCTTAACGTTAACAGCTCTTTATCTGTGATAAATGCCACAACACAACATACTGCGGAGATTGTAAGGAACCTGCTCCCACGGAAGTAAGAAAGAGTGACCGCAAATCTGTTTTCAAATATTTCAATAAAAATAAAAGCAATTACAAACACAATTATTGTTGACAGCCAGAACTGCAGGAGTATCCTGCGTTTTTCAAAACTGTGAAGATACCGAATTGCAACCGAAAAAAGCGCCACCCAGAACATGAAGGGTAGGTATTGTATTAAGCCAAACCGCGTAGGGAATGCATGCATCCCCTGGTGGATCTTGTATATATCAATCCATTCGTCGTGCGGCAGAACAAACGGCATATTAGGATTACTAAACATAATGACTGCAAGTGGCAGCACAAGAATTATCGCCGCAACGCCCGTTTTTGCAATCTGCATCGGCGTATAACGTTGGAAATTCAGTACATACAGCAGCCCAATAACACAGAGCATGAATGAGGCGATTCCTAAATGAACATTGAGTGTGATTACCGATACAAGTGCTGCCGGAATGAATTTTTTCTCTAACAGATATCCTAATGAGAACAACAGCATACTCGTAGCGAGAGTATCGGGGAAAACAGTCCATCCGAAGGGTGCAACACTTCCAAGTGAATATCGAAGTACGCCGCCGAAAGTGAACAGGACAATCACGGTCCAGTGGTATACAGGTGGTTTTCCTGGGAATAATTTTTTTGCGAAAAACCGGAGGGCAAATACTTCGAACACACACTGAATAATGAAATAAACCTTGACCACACCAAACGGCGACATTACTTTTCCCATCCAGCCTGCAATAGGGAACCAGAGAGAAAAACTCTCGTAATAAGGAAATGTTATTCCCATTAGATCATTGTTGAAAAATTCCGGATTCTGTGCCCAGGCAATATATGGCATAATCTGGCTTCCTTGTGCCTGCACGAGATTGAGTCCGTAGGACATTATAGCACAATAAACGGCTGTATATACCGCTGTAGTTGTATGTTCCGAACGAATGAGATATCTCACTTTGTTACCTGGAAATAGATCATTGTGCCTAAATACTTATCCAGGAATTTGTGCAGTAATCTGGGAATAAAGTCTCCTCCCGGAAGAAAAATTGTTGGAAAAAAATGTAGCTGTGAGTCGGAGATCCTGAGGCCGGCTTTTTCAATAAGGTGTGTAATTTTTTTCCTGGTGTAAATAATCCCAAGTTTGTTTTGTGGGCCATCGTACAGTCTTCCAAATTCCTCTTTACTCATAGATAGAGTAACTGGTACAGAGCCATGAAATTTAACTCGTAAAATCCAGAGAATAAATCTAGTAATGTTAAACATAAAACCTCTCAACAATAAATTGTCATAATACACTGATACAAGTCCGCTTCCTCCGGGATTTAAAGTCCGGTAAAACTCTGATAGCCCTTTTTCAATTCCAGGCGTATGATGTAAAACACCATCACATAAGACAAAATCGAACGTATTGCTTTTAAAAGGCGCATATTCAACATCACCGGTGCAAATATTTCCCTTCAAACTCAGCTTTTTAAGCCAATTGGAGGCAGTATATGCACTTCTGAATGTAATGTCACATGCAGCAATGTGCGCGCCATTTCGGGCATAATTTTGTACATTATAACCGGGACCACAACCGAGTTCAAGTACTTTCTTATCTCCTAAGTTCTCATGATCATAAAGAGGATATATAAATCGGCCCATCTTATCTCTTTTATTTTTCAGAAATTCATAAAACTCCTGAAGATCACTTTTATAATCTTTTTCGTAACTTCCAAGAGGATAACGGCTCCAGAACTGAGCGACATCTTCTTTTTTCACTTTAGGCTTATCCATTCTAACACACAAATTTTAAATAGTATTAATAAGTAATTTTTATATTTAACTAATTGTAATAAATAGTCGGCGAATTTTACCAAAATATTTATTAATGTCAATAACATTATAGATAACAATTAATCGCAAAAATACAGAAATTTAATACCTCTGTTCTTATTTTATCAAAGACCATTAATAATTCCTTATTCAAAATAAATGCTTGCTTTCTAGAAAGTTTTGTGCAATATTGGCGCGAAGTTATCCATATCTTACCCTCTTACGGTTCCGATTTTCTATACTAGCCAAACTTTGCTTTTTCTCATTTTTTATCAGTTATGACTAAATTTTTACTTCAAAAACAGTTTATAACGCACTAAACCAATAAAACTCTCTGTAATATATACAAATGCGAGGTACATATGTCTTCTACACTAAGCCGCCGTCAATTGCTGCGAACAAGTGTCGCTGCTGCTGCAGGTATGGTATTGGTCCGTCCGGTTCAGGCCGTGAGCAGGATGGAAAATTCTCTAATCCCTCATAAAGGTGAAGACGGACTAATCTGGCTGGATCAGAACGAAAACCCATACGGAATTTCCGAGGATGCCAGAAAAGTGATTATCAATTCTGTCGTCTACTCAAACCGATATCCGGATGAAATCGGCAAAGAACTGGTCAATGCAATAGCTGATCGGGAAGGAGTTACATCGGAGCACATCATATTAGGGGCAGGTTCTTCCGAAATTCTGTGCACAGCCGGATACCTTTACGGTGCTGAGGAGGGTGAAGTTGTTTGTGCAGATCCGGCATACCACGGTTTCATGAATTATATTTCCCACATTACCAATAAACTGGTACGGGTACCTCTCACCGATACGTTTGAGCACGATCTGGATGCTATGGCGCGGCGTACCACCAACAGAACAAGTCTTGTGTATATCTGTAATCCGAATAATCCCACCGGTACGATTGTCGATAGTGCAAAGCTCCGCTCATTTTGTGAAGATGTCTCGAAACGCACATTGGTCATGGTTGATGAAGCCTACAATGAGTTGGTAATCGACAAGAAGTATGAATCAATGATTGACTTGGTGAAAAACGGGTCTGATATCATTATACTGCGGACATTTTCCAAGGTATTCGGGCTTGCAGGTCTCAGGGTTGGATACGGTATTGCTCATCCCGATATTATTGCGAACGTTAAGCGAGTACAGGGAAACATATTTCCAATCAGCACATTGAGTCTACATGCAGCATTGGCAAGTTACAAAGATACAGGTTTCATCGAGTATACTCGTGTTAACAATGCAAAGTCTCAATCGTATCTCTATGATGTACTCGATCGTCTGGGATATTTTTATATTTCTTCCCGTACAAATTTTGTTTTATTTAAGTCCGAACTTGATTCCCTGAAATTTGTAACTGAGATAAGGAAGCGGAATGTTGTGATACGGCCGTTTTATCATGGCGGTGAAAATTTCATCCGTGTAAGTATGGGGACTCTCCCCGAAATGGCAGCTCTTGCCGATGCACTGGAAGACATAACGTAACAACAAGACGCATAATAATAAATCTCTTATTTCCCACAGGAGCTCGTTATTTTCTCGTTGTCGTGTTACAGAAAAATACATAGGGTATAATCCCAATGTAAAGATTGCTAGCAAAATATACACGATTGTATACTTGGTTAAACAAATCAATCTCACAATTCGCTTGGTGGTGTACTCGCATTTTTAAAATTTTCTTCGTTCCCTTTAGAAATTTGTCTTATTGCCTCAACATATTGAGGATTTATTTTATTACCCAACTTTATAAGTAAATCGTTCATGGCCTCATATCTTGCAAAATTGCTTTCATAATTATAACCAGGGGTTATTTTTAATGTATCTTCAATCAATTCATACTCATCTAGAAACCCTAAAAGATCTGATATTTCCCATGCCAAATTCCTCACCTTTGTCTTTATTTCCCTATTCGATTCTTCTTTTTCAGGCTTTGCCTTTGCGATCCAAAAATATTGATATAACTTCCTTAATTTCATATAAATATCAAATTCATATTTCTCTATTTCTTTTCTCCGTTCGCGTTTCTGGGTAAAAAAATTTGTGGTTAAAGCACTAAATAGCGCAAAACCAACACCACTAACTAGACCGAATACATAGACCAAATTCAAGGTGAAATCTCCCTTCTACGGCCCGCGCATGAGCGCAACCCATAGCATTACGCCTTATTATTTTTTTAAGGACTTTCTACCGCTAATTTTCAAATTAACCATTTTTATTGTGGTAGATTACACCGTGAACCGGGTTCAAGTCCGCGAGCTTTCGCTTCCTGAAGTGATAGAGGAGTGCCATTACTTCTTAAATAACTGCATGTTTCCATATGGTATTTTTTCCCGCTTGTAGTAACATAATCAGCGGTTTTGATTTTGTTATTTGTTGGGCGAATATTTTTAAATGACCACTTATTAAGTTCTATTTTGGATTCAATATTTTCATCAATATTATCCTCAAGAATAGGAAAGAAATCAATACCAACAAGGTTTTCTATTGAATCAATGGTAACGGCATACTTATTTAATGATATTTTTGATGATTCATTAGGCACAACAAAACCAATACCTTTTATCTCTGGTTCTTTATAATCGAGGATTATTTTATAGTAATATGCAGGGATTGCTATTTTATTCGTACCAATTGTAGACAAATTATCTGATAATACTGGTCAGGTAACAATATAAATCTCATCATTCTCAATTGCCCACGTCCTAACAATTGATTCTAAGCTCTTCCAGATACCACGATTGAAACCAGGTTTCTGGGGGCTCATATTACTCATAAAGAATGATTCTGACATTACATTTTCAGACCACTTCATGTCTGCTGCAGGAGCCAAATGTCCTCTATCGTATCCGGAACCTTTATAATCTGCTAAAGATGCAGATCCAGTTATTACTTTTGGATCAGGTCGGAAATTGTCTGTTCTTTCAAATGAGCCGGCAACTCTGTCTTGAGTCAATAAATGGATTACCCATTCGGCGTGCTCATACTTTTCATTATATTCAAGTATATAGGTAGAATGTTCAATTATTTGATGATTGGATGTGTGAGACGGTAAAAGTTGTTGAAGCGTTAATGGTTGTGATTGTGAAATTGATAGACTGGGAATTAATATAACAAATAACAGCATTTTGATTACCCAGTGTTGAAACAGCACTATGTATTTCATTATTCCTCAATCATATTCTTTGTCAATAATATTGACATACCAACATCGACAAAAACCATCACGATTGCTACATGACTTACATGGTATAGGCATGGAAGAAAGCGCTTCATTAATATCAAGGATCAAATTATCTTGTTTTTTACATTGATTGCAAACGCCAGAATGTCCTGCGGAAATTTTAACTTTACTTGAATCTACTATGCTTGAGTTTTCCATAAAGAATTTGAGTCTAAGTAACTCATATTTAGCAACTTCTTTGAGATGTGGTAAAAAGTTGCCGTTTTCTTTGCTTAGATCTAATGCTATTTGATGGTGCGCTCTTGAGCGACAACTAAAATCTTTATGTTTTTCCGCGACTCTTTTGAGGAGAATGCTGTAAACCTCACGCAACGGTTTCCTTGAAGAGAATCTTCTTTGCTCTTTCTCCAGGTTTTTTTCTGTAATACCAAATTCCTGAAGAACGCTAAGAATGCGCTTTTGTTCATGATATTCTGACCATTTAATTTCAGCATCCTGAGCTTCGGATTTGGTCATCATTCGCCTATCGCGATTATCGGGTGTACTTTTTACATATATGTATTCACCACAGGACGGACATTTTATTTTTCTCTGTGGTTGCTTTTTTAAAACACCGCCACAGCATGGACACTTAGGTTTTGACATATACAAATTCAGTAATTTCATATCTGTAAGAATCTTCGTTGCTATATCTCCGTTATATTCTCTGACTCTCTTGGGAGTTAAAAACCACTCAATGATCCACCATAATATCCCCACTCCAAAAGGAAGAGTAAACAAGAAGGCAATACCGAGTCCCGTTCTCCCAAGTAGGAATAATTGTATAGGAAAAATAATTGCAAGTAATACCATTATTCCAGTGTTCTTTGATTTTTTCTCATATTGTTTCTGGAACATCATCTGTTCTTCAGCCGACATATTATTCAAAGCTGATTTAACCATAACAGACAATTTGTCAATTATACTGGGCTTAAGGGCTGACATGAGAGCAATCCATTCTGATTGGGAAGCGGTTGGAGATGATTTGTTACTTGCTATTAATCAATTCCAAAAAGAGCATACGGACATTTTAAATGCCGAAGGAGAAACCTACTAAGCTCACCTGTCAGCATAAGAAACAACTTGTCAATCAGCAAATAGAAATTCAACAAATCCCCTTCCAAAAGCATCAGATTTAGCAAAATATGATGAACTTTTTCCTGATGCTGCAAAAATCATCATAGAAAATTTTGAAAAACAAAGTGCTCATCGTAGAAAAATAGAAAAATTAGTAATAACATTGGAAGCTAAAAATAGTAGAAGTGGATTGATTTGTGCATTTACCATTGCTCTTTTTGGAATTGGTAGTGCTACATTGCTTGCTTATAATGGAATGATGAATGCGAGCTATAGTTTTTTTACGGGATCTTAGGATCGATAGTCATAGCCTTTATTTATGGCGCATATACAAGGAGAAAAGAGCGGGAAATAAAATTTGGTGCTCAAAAATAAAAATGATTAGCCAAAAATATTCTCCTTATTTTTTATCATTATCAAGTGAAGTAACATAAATAGCCATCGCCTAAGCTTTTCGGTCTGCATCGCCACCAAACATAGCTGAAACAAAGTTATCTCCAGCACTTGAGTCATCTACCACTCCAAGAATAATTGCGCTTGCACCTAACTTTCCGGCCTCTTCTCTAAGTTTGTTATTAACTCGCTTTGGTTTGTCCAACTTTCATTTCCTTTTCCCGATAAAATAGCTACTCGGGTATGTTCTGGGATTTCGTCTGATTCAAAATAAACTTGAACCTCACTTGGAATAAAAAGTTTATCTGTTGGACTGGGAGTTAAGAACGTCTTGTTCACTGAAACACAACCAATTAGGATAAGCATAAAAATCAACAATGTACCTTATAACCTTCATGATATTCTCCTTCCGAGAATCATTAATGGATCATCTTTACTTATTTCTTTTTTTTCTTGGAAACTTCGAAATAGGATTTAACATAAAAACAGTTCTTGAATGATGCAAGATATTTCTAAATTTACCCAAAATACCCACTTCAATTGTCAAGTCCTAAAGTATAACATTGCGAAAAATTTAATCTATCATAGATGATCAAAAACCGGAAGCGGTTTACTTCACCGATTCGAATGGGTTACGATCCGGATATTTGTTCCTTAAATATGGATGATTCCTCACAAATATCCACACGATCTCATGAAATCAAGCGATGCTATTGACGAAGCAGTTAAAAAGTATGGTTAACCGGTGGTCTACGAGGCTTAATTCGCGCAAAACCCACCCGGCTCCCGTTTGTGCAAACCGTTCGCGACTCTGTATGAGCGTCGCACAGTTGTGTAAAACCAAATCGGTAAACCTGTAGGAACAATATCCCTGCGAGTTTATCTTCCTCATACTGCCTTTCAAACAGTTGGAGAGCGAGTTCCAGATGCTGGTCTTTTGAAAGATTTGATGCTATCTGCTCTTCTGTATACCATTTGTGAAGCACTGTGCGTATATTACTCATCTTTATACCGCGGAATGGTATTACGTGCTTCAAATATCGTTCCCACCATTCTTTAGTTTTTACGTCGGCTTTTGCGTTGATTGCGGATAATAAATATAATTCTGGCGATTGCTGGCCTCCTGAAATCAGCTTCGGGTAATATTCCGCTATGACGGAGCATGATTTTCCTGCATCTGTTCTGCTGTCTCGACTGTCAGATGGATGAAGCCGAGACGCTGACATTCGCTAATTCGTGCACTAACAAGAAGCGATTGTGCGCCAGCAGCCAATAAGCAATCAGTGTAGATTTGCTTTGTGGATACACTTGTACAAAAAATCGGAGAATCTCGCTCTCGCGATAAAACTCGACTATTTTTGCAATCCGTTTCTCTGATGCTGGCTCAAAGGTGCCGAATCCTATAACGCTATTGCAAGAATATCAAGTTTTGAAGCACTGTAAACACCCGACGTTGTGATACCACCCGGTAAAAATCAGACTGCGCTTCGATCTCAATGTGTTCAAGTTGGCGGTTTATTTCTTCCAATCGTTTCATAGAGTATCACAGTGTTCAATTTCTATGAAATATCAAATCATCACATTACCTTATAATTATTAATCATCATATACTTTTCAAGAAATGCAGCTATCAGCGAGTCTAATTCCTTTATCTCATCCGGTGTGATCGGGTAGTACTCGGTCTCATACCGTTCCGGATGTCGGAGTTTTGTGTACACTTCATATGCCAGACCGAGATGCTTACCAATTCCTGTAAAATAGGGGGCATCCATATGGGGGTGAGCTTCATCAAACACGGAATATGCTTCCGAATCGTAAACCGGACCATCGATTTCTTCATTATGTTCTATAGCCGCCATAAATGCCTGTACCAATTCCTCCTTGACCGCGCTGCAGGATTCATCCAGCTCAAGCGGATAATAGACATATAACTGCATGAGTTTCTGTGCGGTAGTACTGCTCGGTACCTGCTCCGTTTCATCCATTCCGCCAATGTTAGTGTAGATCAGTTCGAGGGGAATGTTGCTGAAGAGATAATTCGATAAGAGCTGATTTTTATCCAGCTCTTCTTCATTATCGATAACATAGATCGATATTCCATGCTGCTCGAGTCCCTCCCTGACGATGGGACTGACCGAAGCCAGTATGGTGTCGACCGATTGTTTTGTCCGTTCGGTCGAAGCAGTCTCTTTTCCGATTACCGGAATCTGCCCGGACATGAGTTGGACAGAGAAAAACTTGTTGGCATTAAAAATACTCAAATGTTGCTGACACGATACAAGTAATACTATCGATACAACCAGGCAGGAGATTGAATAACAGATATAAATAAACTTTTTCATAATCGGATTCCCCTGATTTAATACAGCAATTCTGTTCTTTCGTGAATATATTGATTATAGTATTTATATAGTAATAATTTTATTATATTATAGAAATAGGAAAGTAAACAAAGGCCATTTTCGATTTTATGCGTGCCTGTCATTTCAATTTGAGGAGGATGCATTATGACGCACAGATATTCTCTCTTTATATGTCTGTTGTTTACCGCAGCATTGTTCATTTTCAGCCTGCCTGCTGCAGGATCAGCTCAAACACCGGCCGTGCTCCCCGATGATATCGATATTTCGGTTTCACCGGACGGAATAGTGCCAATGCCGGATAATGTGCCGGAAGTTTTCAAGTATTTCGACCGGTACACGAAAGTACATACACCCAGCGGAAAACCGATCCATCTGGTAATCGAGAAAGGTTATACGAACCGCCAGGCTGTTTATGCACGCAAAATACTGGTTAACCATTTAACCGAAGTACCGGGATCAAAATATGGCCAGAAAAAAGACAAAACACTTGTTGCAAATGCAATTGCAAACAACAATGGTGTTATTTTTTTATTCCTCGATACTAATACATTCAGATCATACCGACCGAAACTTCGTGATGCGGGGGTCAGAGGGCAGGACCTGAGGGAATATGAAACGATACTTGAAGGTGTGACAGAATATCTTGACCAGGAAGATCCCACCCGCGATGCATCCTATGAAGAGATTATGCACTTTGTTCAGGGGTACGGGACCGAGCATGCGCACCCGGCATTCACGAATGCTCTCAACGATGCGCACGACAGAGCTCGCGGAAGTGGACTTTACAACCGCAACACCACATTCGAATACTGGATTTGTGGTTTTGAGGCCTATTTTGACCTGTGGAAACACGATCCGGGCGGCGACGGAACTCGGGGTGGCGAGTATATCCCGATCAGCAACTTTAAACTGAAAGCAATCGATCCGGCAATGTATGACCTTGTCGAAGGGTATCTCGGAACGCACTGGCTCTACACTGCTGAAATTGTCGACGAATATGACGGTACATTCTCAATGACTCTGGATGAGGATCTCACTTACACAAATAAATCGCAGTATCTGCGAAAGGCCATGTTGACGGGTGGGAATAATGCCAACCTGACCGGTAACAACGAAGATAATAATCTGTTCGGTAACAGCGGCAATAACATCATCACACCACTCGGTGGTAACGATGTAATTGACGGCGGATTGGGAAATGACACAGTAGTATTCGGCTCAGATGCACGGAATTATATTGTCCGTAAGCAGGATGGCCGGGTTATTGTTGAGGGAATCAACTTTCAACGCGACGGTTTTAATATTCTCATCAACGTTGAAGAAATCCGGTTTAATGACAAATCGGTCAACACCGGCCGGTTGTAAGCATCACTTACAAGCACCACCCATTATGAAAGCCTTTCCGCACTCGCTGGAAGGCTTTTTTGAACATTCCGTTACGCACTGAATATGATAACAAAAGAGCACGATAATGTGTTGGGCTGTTTCATGTGTAGTATGTGTTTTGGGCAGGAAAAGGCTCAGAACAGGAGAAAGTGGATCGATTCTGGTGCACCTGTCACGAACGATTCGAGGCGGATACCGATTCCAGATGCACCACAGGGTTCTGAAGGGACGATTGTTCTGACAAACGGGCGGATTTTTGACAGAACCGGCGCTTCGGTACGCAATGGTACGCTTGTTATTGAGCGAAACAGTATTAAGGATATCCTCCCTCCCGGTTCTAATAAGTGGCCGGATGATGCACGGGTAATCGATGCCGATGGAAAAACAATCATGTCGGGACTTATCGATCTTCATGTTCGTATTACCGAGGAGAATACTCATGATTCGACTCCTGACCCGAGTATGTCGGGCTATGTTCCGGGTGAAGATGAAGCTTCGGTAACAACCGAAGCAGACCATACACTCGTTGCTGTTGAGCGGGTCCGCTACTATATCGAGAGCGGAATTACCAGCATCCGCGATCTTTCATCGCACGGTATGATCCCTTTCAGGATAAAAGAGTGGGTCAGGAGAAACCGAATTCCCGGACCGCGTATATTTGCAGCAGGGCAATTCATAACCGCAACGGGCGGACACGGCGCTGAAGGCACACAGGACTACAAATCTGATTTTGCGAGTGTTCGGACAGCAGATGGGCCCGACGAATGGCGTTATGCAGTGCGTGAACAGTTCAATAAAGGTGCCGATGTGATCAAAATCGGCAGCCATTTCAGCCAAGAAGAAGTCAAGGCTGCGGTTGATGAAGCACATGCACTCGGCTTGAAAGTGACCGTCGATGCGGAAACATTTTATATCGAGTGGGCCGTTGAAGCCGGTGCCGATATCATAGAACATCCGCTACCGCGAACCGATAGAGTCATCAGGCTTATGGCGGAAAAATGGACTCAGTCAGATCCGACACTTATCCCGTATCTCTACATTTTCGGCATCAAGGGAGGTTACCACGGTTCTACCTCCCGCCGGTTTACGTTTTCACCCGAATCGATCCGGGAAATTCTGAAAAAAATGAAAAATGCCGGAATTACAATGGATATCGGTACCGATTTATGGTTCGGTATGCACCGGTATCAACCGGAGCCGTACATATTCGAGTTGAAGGAATTTGTACGTGCCGGTTTTTCAAATGAGGAAGCTCTCCGTGCAGCGACCTTGAACAGCGCTAAAATTCTCGACATGGATGACCGGCTCGGAACACTTGAGACAGGGAAATTGGCCGATGTAATTGTCATAGACGGTAAACCAGATGAAAACCTCGATGAACTTTCGAATGTGGACATTGCAATCCGGGACGGATATGTTGTGGTCGAGCAAGGAAATGTGGTTATTACCCGCCATTCACCACCTGAGTGATATAAGCCGTATTTGAAACAATTTCTGGAGCAGGAAACATATTACAATGTAGTCTTAGAATAAAAATTTCGTTATTGGTTTGATGTATGAAATTGATAATATAAATTTGTTAATGCATTGCAGGAATCGACAATTCATCATTTCCGTTTTTCTTCACGAATCCCTAACACACCATATTATGGCTATGAAATCAGGCAGGCATTTTCTATAGATTCTGGGACCGTCCAATATCCCCAACCGCATTTTACGAGCGATCGATCAACCTATCATCGATCACCGCGGACCAGAGTTTTCCAATCGGCACACTTTTCCAGTGTTCATGCCCGGGATTATCTACCCTTCTTCTGCATCGGGTACATGGGAAGCTGCATTGGTGAATATTCTCTCACCGTGTGACCGGGTGCTCATGTATGAGACAGGACATTTTGCATCACAGTGGCAGAGAATTGCCCTGAAACTTAGACTTGACGTCGATTTTATTCCCAGTGACTGGCGGTGGGGTGTTGAAGCTGAGAAGATTGAGCACAAATTGTCGGAAGATTCGCAGCATATTGTTAAAGCTGTCGTTGTTGTCCATAATGAAACATCGACCGGGGCGGTCAGCAATATTGCAGCGATCCGGAATGCAATAGATCAGGCAGCGCACCCTGCACTTTTTCTGGTTGACGCAGTTTCATCTCTCGGATCGATGGAATTCCAACATGATGACTGGGGTGTTGATGTAACGGTATGCGGATCACAGAAAGGGTTGATGATGCCACCGGGTCTCGGATTTAATGCGCTCAGTGAAAATGCACTTGCGGCAGGACAGAACAGTGGATATCAGCAGTCATACTGGACTTGGGAAACTATTGTTACCATTTCGGTGCTGATGAATTGCGCAAAACCATACTTGATAGATTTGACATGTCTCTCGGAACGGGTTTGGGTAAAGTCAAAAAGAAGGTATTCAGAATCGGCCATCTCGGTGATTTTAACGACCTCATGTTAGCAGGAACGTTGTGCGGTGTCGAAATGGGGCTGAAAATTGCAGACATTCCCCACAATTCCGGAGGTGTGAATGCTGCCTTAGAGATACTTGCACAACAGTAATCACACAATTTTTTAATACCCAATCATTCAAATCACGCAATAAGCAGCAGCATGCAATACTATTTTGTACTGCTGCAGTATTATAGAGGAATTTATGTGCCCAGCTACGGCGGTCACCACAAACCCTTATTTAGCATTGACAGGTTTTACAATCCTGATTGGTCTCCTCCTGTTTCTCATAGCTCACTGGAAATGGCATGTCTTTTTTGCGCTGTTGATCCCCTTGATCCTGTTTGGTATTGTTCCGGGAATTAAACAAAATAATTTCATTGCCGCATTTGAATCGGGTTTCGGTAAAACACTCGGCAGTATCGGTGTGGTCATAGTACTCGGTTCAATCATTGCCGAAGCACTCAAGCACACGGGGGCTATTCAGGTTATCACAAAATCGATGATAAACCTTGTCGGTACGAAGCGGATGCCGCTTGCTACTGCTGCTTTGGTCGGAGCCGATATCGGAAAAACGATTATTTTCGGCAGCATTTCCTGCCTGATGGGGTCTTTGTCATGCTGGGTATAGGGACAATACATTGCCGGACCGCATATTTCAACACCACCGTCGGATGAATATATTCAGGGCGGGATATTTGAAGATGAAAACCGAAAACTTCCCGGTACACTGAGTTCTTATGCACTGATCGTCATACCGCTCATCCTAATCTCTGCACAGAGTGTATCAAAATTATTTCTGGCCGAAGATAACATCATCAGATTGACTTTGGGATACATAGGCTGGCCTGTTGTGGCATTGGCAATCGGTGTCTGGCTGGCATATCAGAATATCACACTAAAAGAGGACAAAGATAAAGCGAAAAACAAGTGGGTTGAAGATGGCTTACGAACCTCAGCAATGATTCTCGTTGTGACTGGACTTGGAGGATCGTTCAGCGAAATCCTCAAAGCGACCCCGGCTGTTTCGACTATCGGAAGTTTTTTTGCCGAGTACGGTCTCTCCTCAATATTTCTGCCGTTCATTCTATGCATTATTGGTAATATGATTACCGGTTTAACGACGGTCGGAGTTATAACCGCCGCTTCGCTTGTAGCGCCGATGTTATCAATTCTCAACCTCTCTCCCGAAGCTGCTATGTTGGCCGGAGCATCCGGTTCGGTTATTTTCAAGTATGTGAACAGCAGTTACTTCTGGGTATGCACATCTTTGAGTAAGCTGAGTGTCGGAGATGCTATATTTTCGTATGGAGGCGCAACACTTGTAGGGGGAATAGTCACATTCATGTTGTTTTTTGCGAACCCGGATGTTATTCGGCTGTAAGGGACGATATTCCAAAATTAGTGGGAAAAGATTTGCAGGAAACAGCAAACAAGGTTGCTTCCGCCTGTATGACATTCGAAGAGTGGGCCTCCGAAACAATTGATATAAAAAATGGTGCACACTTTGAGAAAAACAACTATGGTTTGCCGAAAGATATCATTTTGCATGGCCACTGCCATGAGAAAGCACTTATCGGAATGCAGCCGGCGGTGAATCTCTTGTCGAAGATTCTCGATTGCACCGTCACGCTGCTTGACAGCGGCTGCTGTGGAGTGGTCGGTTCTTTCGGCTACGAAAAAGAGCACCACAATATTTCGAAGGCTATCGGTGAACGGATCATGTTCTCGGCAGTCAGGGAACGCGAACCTGATACTATAATTGCTGCACTTGGATTTTCATGCAGACAGTAAATTTGTCATTTTACCGGTGTCTCTGCTCAATCTCCCGCACAAATAATCGCTTCAATATGGGAAGAGTGACAATCAAGATCATCAAGTGCGTGTAGAATATCTTACACTGATTTTAACAGACACTGATTTTAACAGACAACGAAACGGCAATTATTACTCGGAATTACAGATATTTCATTAAAAAATTGATTGCATTTTAGCATAACATCTTGTACACTTTATCACCTTTACCCGAAGGCAACAAGTTATTTGAATTATCTGTCTATGCCACAGTGTGTTGTACCATTGAAACTGACAATATGCTTGGTTTTTTTCTATTCTAGTATTGACTAAATTCATTTTGAAGATTTTTTTGCGTAAGGAGTAGTAACACTATACAGACGCACTTTATTTCTAATTTCTCCAAACATTTCGCATCATACCAAACAATTAATTCTAGTATGCCATACTATTACAATCTGCTACAATCTGCAGTAATCCACTTTGAGGAGGATGCATCATGAGTATCAGAATAATTACAAACAAAATTTGGACAACAGTTGTTGTCATCGCTGTACTTATTCCCGTTATCGTCCTTGGACAGCAAACACCGGGAAATGTTCTCGACAAAATTCACTACCGGAGTATTGGACCGAGCAAACAATCAGGAAGGTTTATGCAATTCGGAGTTCCAGATTTGGACAAACAACCCTATACATTCTATGCTGCGGCATCTACAGGAGGATTATGGAAAACAGACGATAATGGTATTACCTATACGTCTATTTTCGACAATGAAAATGTCAATGCACTCGGTGACGTTGAAGTCGCTTTTTCAGACCCTGATGTTGTCTATGTCGGCACAGGGAATCTCTCGTACTGGGGAGAGGGGATATATAAATCGACAAACGGCGGATCATCTTGGAGACAAATTGGTCTCAAAGACTCGAATTTCATCCCAAAGATTGTTATTCATCCCGAAAATCCGGACATTGTGTATGTTGCAGCAACAGGAAGTGCGTTTGATAACAAACCTGAACGAGGCATTTTCAAGACCACAAACGGCGGCAGAACCTGGACAAAGACACTCGGATTGATCGACAACGAAAAACATGTGAGCGGAGCTGATATACACATGCATCCTACCGATTATAATACGCTTTATGCAACAATGTGGGACCGCGATGGCGGAGAAGAAAGCGGTATCTATAAAACAACGAACGGCGGATCATCCTGGGATAAATTAAGCAGTGGTCTCCCGACAGGCAGCCTCGAAAGAATTGGTCTCGATATATACCATTCAAATCCGGACGTTATCGTTGCTACGATTCTTATTTCTCAGGATGAAGGCCGGGCACGAAATACTGCGTGGCGCTCAGACAATGCCGGAAGAAGCTGGCGCAGAATCAGCCCCGATCCTGAAGATTTTAATCTGCGGGGCAGCAATCGGTACGCCCAGATCCGGATCGATCCAAATAACGATGATATAATTTATATTCTTAATAGCGGTATACAGGGTACCAGTGACGGCGGCAGAACCTGGAAACATGCAATAATACCGTATGGCAACGATCATCAGGACCTCTGGATCAACCCTAATAATAGTAATCATGTGCTGGGTGCAAGTGATTCCGGAATAAGAATTTCTTTCAACGGCAACAAATCGTGGTACCATCCTGATAATTTCGCCCTCGGTTTGCTTGAAGCGGTCGGTGTCGACATGGCATATCCTTACAATGTATATGGCGGCATGCAGGATTTCGGTACCTGGCGGGGGCCAAGCACGAAGCGAGGCCGGTATCCGATACGGTTCGAGGACTGGGAGCATGTCCGCGGTGCGGACGGCTCATATGCACAGGTTGATCCACGAGACAACAGGTGGCTCTACGTAGAATCACAGAACGGTTCACTTTCACGGAACGATCAGCGGACAAATGTACGGTATAATATTCGGTATAGAAAAGAAGGAATCAGGTTTAATTTTATCGCGCCAATCCTCCTTTCTCCCCATAACCCGAATGTTGTATACCACGGAGCAAATGTACTGCTCCGATCTCCATTTTTAGGGGAAGCATGGGAAGAGATCAGTCCCGACCTTACGAACGGACCGTACGAAGTACGGAGAAACAGAGTCAATGGTACGATTACGACAATTGACGAGTCTCCCATGGTGCAAGGAATAATCTGGGTTGGAACCGACGACGGCAATGTCCAGCTTACCCGGGACAATGGGGCAATGTGGACTAAGCTGAACAACAATATTCCTGGTAAACCCGATTATAAGGTGAGCAGAGTGACTGCATCTCGCCACGACCCAGCTGAAGGTTTTGTCACGCTTGAGGGTAGAAGATCACACGGCGATCTAAAGCCGTATGTGTACCGGACAACCGATTACGGAAATACCTGGGTGTCAATTACAGACGGTCTGCCTGAAGAACCGGTCAATGTGATCAGGCAAGATCATAGAAATCCTAATCTTCTTTTTCTGGGCACCGCAAAAGGTGTCTATATCTCACTCGACCGGGGCGATTCGTGGCGATCTTTCAGAAATAACATGCCGAACATTCCGATTCACGATATGGTTATCCATACCCGTGAAAACGACCTTGTTGTAGCGACATATGGCAGGAGTTTCTGGATAGCCGATATTTCCACTTTGCAAGAAATCAATTCTGAGGTTTTCTCGAAAGATGTCCATCTGTTCGATGTTGAATCGCAAATACTCTGGGTATTAAGCGGTCAGAAACAGGTTGCGGCAAACCATCAAAACTATGCCGGCGAAAATGCTCCTAAGGGTTCTGTTGTGAATTACTACTTGAAAAACAGGGTTTCGAGCGGCGTGACGGTTCAGATTTATCTTGGATCGCACCTTATCAATGAATACAAGGGTTCAGGTGAACCGGGATTAAACAGCGTTGAATGGTACTTAACCGAACGGATTGCTCGTACAGATGAGGAAAAAGAAAACGCAGCTCAGAGAATTGAAAACATGAAAAGTTCTGAGAAATATTTCGATTATTACGACGGACACGACCATTTCGGTGAACCCGATGGGGAGGTATCCGTAACAGGCCTGCCTATGGGAACATGGATCCAATCACTGCCGGAATGGTTGGAAGTTGATTACAAACATGTCCGTGTAAAACCGGGTGAATATACCGTCAAATTAATTGTTAATGGTGAAGAATTTTCGACCGAGGCTCTTGTGCTTAAGGACCAGTGGTTCGATAAAATGTATTAGATATTATTAAACATTTGGATATAAGTAGAGATTTTGACCAAAGACCCGGCATTACACCGGGTCTTTGGTCAAAATGACATTTTTCAACAATCTTATTGAATAATACCTTACAGTCAATTCTAAGAGTACTGTGACATAGCAATTTCTCTATGGAAATTGCTATCTGTAAACAAATGAATTAAGGAATTAAGGAATTGAATGACTTAAGTCAATATGAATACAAAAAGCAGTGATCCAATGGAAATGAACCGGCGCCGGTTTGTAGGGTATTTTTCGGGAATTGGACTCGGGGCAACACTCATGCCGGGGGCGCTTGCGGCAATTGCGCAGGACTCGACAATAATCACATCCGACATGATTTCATCCGCGGCTTCAGTCGCCGGGCTACCTTTTACACAGGATGAAGTTACTACTATTGCACAAACACTCAATGACTGGAAATTCCAGGAGAATTACAAAAGAATCAGGGAAATCGAACTCGATAATAGTGTTTCTCCTGCCCTTGTGTTTGATCCCCTGCCCGCAGGGATAAAATTACCTTCCGAACGGAGACCATTGCATTTTACCACTTCCCGCACGAACATACCGAAAACCGACGAAGAGATTGTTTTTCTGCCGGTTACGCATTTGTCTCATCTTATAAAAACACGACAAATCACATCGACCGAACTCACCAAGCTATACATTGCACGTCTTAAGAAATATAGTCCGAAACTGTTCTGCCTCATTACGCTGACTGAAGATCTTGCACTCAGGCAGGCAAAAAAAGCCGATGAAGAGATTGCAGCTGGCATCTACCGGGGGCCGCTTCACGGTATTCCGTGGGGTGCCAAAGATCTGCTCGCTGTAAAGGGATATAAAACGACGTGGGGGGCATCACCCTATAAAAATCAGGATATCAATGATAATTCGACCGTCTACACACGGCTGACCGAAGCAGGTGCTGTACTCATAGGAAAACTGTCGATGGGTGCACTCGCTATGGACAATCGGTGGTTCGGCGGAAAAACAAGAAACCCTTGGAACACTGAGCAGAGCTCGAGCGGCTCTTCTGCCGGATCGGGTTCGGCTACAGCAGCAGGACTGGTCGGATTTTCAATTGGAACAGAGACACTCGGATCGATCATGTCCCCTTCGAGTCGGTGCGGTGTTAGCGGCCTCAGACCTTCATTCGGCAGGGTGAGCCGGTTCGGTGCAATGGCTCTGAGTTGGTCGATGGATAAAATCGGTCCAATGTGCCGATCTGCAGAAGACTGCGCACTTGTTCTGCATGCTATTGCCGGTCCAGACGGAAAAGACAATTCAGTTATCGATGTTCCTTTCAATTGGGACAGCGGTGCCAATGTGCAAAATCTCAGGGTCGGGTATTTTGCGGAGGAGGACCGCGAGAGTTTTGATGATATTGATGACGAGGAACAATACCGCTTGATTCGGGAACAGAATGGTGCGGCATTTGAAGTGATACGATCACTCGGCGTGCAGCTTATTCCGCTTGAGCTGCCTGATTTGCCAGCTGAAGCACTGGAATTTATTTTGTTCGTGGAAAGTGCAGCGGCATTCGACGGACTCATGCGAAGCGGAAATGATCAATCAATGCTCGAAGAACCAGAAGTAAGCGAGTGGCCGCAGCTTTTCCGAACAGGACGGTTCGTTCCTGCTGTTGAGTATGTGCAGGCAAACCGTGTCAGAACACAGGTAATTAATGACTTGTATGAAGCAATGGCTGATGTCGACTGTTTTATCGGCAGCAGGCTAGTTTTGACCAATATCACCGGGTACCCGGAAATCAGCATCCCGCATGGATTTTATGATTCAGGCACACCGACAAACCTGAGGTTTACCGGGAAACTGTTTGGTGAGGCTGAAATCGCGCTGCTTGCCAAAGCTTTTCAGGACAAGACTGACCACCATCAGCAGCATCCTCAATTGTAAGTGAAACATTGTTATCGGGGATGCTTTCGAGAAATAATATGTAACAATGAAAGCAGAGGCAAACCTAATGAACATACGGACGATTCTTTTGTACAGTTTGTTGTCATTTCTAGTATTCATGCCGGATGTGCATGCACAGGAACCCGTTGATTACGTAATGTTTGATAAAATCCGTCAGGAAGGACTAAACAGGTCGCCAATTGGGCACGAAATTCCTTCGAAGATTGGGGAGCCGATGAGACAAAACTGGAGCCATACCGCCCGATCGGCCCCTCGGCTGGGAGTGCCGCGCATATGCATGAACCGCAGTATCAACCGTTTATTTCTTACGCAGTAAGACCGACGCGCGGGACAAACGGAAAAGTTATGAGTGATGCAGTTTTTGTCAATACCGGTGCTCTCTATTCGAAAAGCGATCTTCAGGAATATAAAAGGAAACTCCGTAATAAAATTGTTTTTACACAGCCGCTTTGCGATGTCGAACCGCTTTTTAAAGCGCTTGCTGTCCGTCCGTCTGTTGCAGGAAGAACTCGATTATATGGCCGAGGTTGACCTCAGCAACAATCCTGCTACCATTCAATCGCACAGGAAGAGCAACCAGGCACTTCTAAGAGAAGAAACACCCAGGAGAACCACTTGCTGCTGAAGAAATCCACAAATTTTTTGAAGATGAAGGTGTAGCCGTGCTTGTGACGCCGAGCGCTCCAGGAACGGGGCATCGAAGAAGGCGGATTCGACAGAGGTGTTGTGGAACTACCAGGCGGTTATGCGCTTCAACCCAGTGCACCCAAACCGCTTCCGACGATCGTAATATCTCAAGAGCAATACAACAGAGTAATGCACCTGCTTGACAGGGGTGTGAATGTGGAGATGGAGATCGATGTCGTTTACGCCGACAATGATGTGTACGATTATAATGTTATCGGAAAGATAACCGGAACCGATCTTAAAGGTAAAGTTGTCCTCATTGGCAGCCATTATGATGGAAAATTTGGCGGAACCACCGCAACCGATAACGGCTGAGGCAGTGCAATATAGTGATGGAAGCGTTCCGCATATTGAATGCGCTCGATATTTAGCCGTGCGTACTATTCGTGCCGCATTATGGGGCGGTCATGAAGGCAGACGTGCAGGAGCAGGATACTATTTGCGGAACCATTACGGCGGTCCTGAACCCGAGACGACAACAAAGGAATATGAGAATTTATCGATTTATTTCAATGTAAACTGGTACGGCAGGTTCAGGGGTATATTTATGAAATGACCTTGTAAGGCCAATATTCGAAGCATGGATGAAGCCGTTTGAAGACCTTGGTATGACACATCTCGTTGCGGATAGCAGCGACGGCTCAGACCATATGTCGTTTATCCGTGCAGGTCTGCCGGGATTTCAGTTTATTCAGGAAGGTCTTGAATATTTCACGATTAATCACCATACAAATATGGATGTATACGACCGTGTTGTTCCAGAAGACCTCATGCAGAGTTCAACGATTGCAGTTGCCTGGGTTTACCATGCGGCAATGTGTGATGATAAGATGCCCCGCTCCAAACAGCAGATAGAAAATAGCAGGCACTGGTATAAATAAATATACGAATTTCGGAGGGTAGTAATGATTCAGGTGGTAACAGCAGTGGTCCCGGGTAGAATATTGAGACACAAGAAAAGAGCAATTACAGCACTTTAACTTTTTCTTCTGATTTTTCCGGCTGACATGAGCCGTGCAAAAGTTCTACGGGTTAAGGTTGACTCGCGTGAAACCATATTAAACGGAAGAGAATACGGTCTATTTCAGTTTCGATCCGGGGAATCCCATGAACAGGCGCATTTCTGATATCACACTTGCGCCACGCAATGCTGATGGTGATGTCGAGGAGGCATCGGCAAACTTAGCAGTGCTACAGCTTGTCGATCGGAGAAAAGCGCGGAAAATCGGCTTTGTCGAGATTGGTAACCGGGGCAGTAAACCGATCTATTTCGAAATGAACCATGCGGAAGGCAGGAATATCGATCTCGATGATCCTGAAAGCTTCAGTAACAACCCGATGCTTCGTGAAGGACTTACGCTCATCTGGATTGGGTGGCAGTTCGATGTGCCCGTGCGGAATGAGCACACACTCAAACTTACTGTTCCTGTAGCCAAACATGCAGACGATTCGCCGATATACGGGTTGGTCAGAAGTGACTGGACAATCGATGAGCGGCGGACGAGCCTCTAACTAAGCCACAGGAATCATGTTGCGAATCCAGTCGCCGACCCGGAACACTCCGGTAATGTACTAACTGAACAGGACTATCGTGACGCTCCACGTAGAGTGGTAGCGCGTGAGTTGTGGCGATTTGGGTGGGATGAAGACGGTGTTAGTATTCCAGATCCGTCATATATTTATATGGAATCGAAGTTCAAAGAAGGAAAAATATATGAACTGGTCTACCTCGCAAAGAACCCGCAACTTGTCGGTCCCGGCCCGGCAGTTGTCCGCTATATAATTTCTTATGCAAAATATGACGATGTAAGCCTTTTTCCGGTCAATTTTGGAATTACATCCGGCACATCACAGATCGGACGGTTTCTCAGAAAATTTCTTTACAATGGATTCAATACTGATGAAGAAGGGAGAATGGCATATGACGAACTGTTTGCTCTCGCAGCCGGTGGTGGACGCGGCAGTTTCAACCATCGGTTCGCCCAGCCACCACACGATGCCCATCTCTCCTCTGCGTTCTTCTACCCAACTGATATTTTTCCGTTTACCGGTAGGACACAATTCGACCCGCTCACCATGAAATCGGACGGTTTGCTTGCTCATCTCCATAATTCTGATCATGCACCAAAAACTATGTATGTGAATGCTGGCTACGAATACTGGGGTCGTGCAGGATCACTAATTCACACAACCATCGACGGCAGCAGAGATGTGGATGCGATGCCGAATGAACGCATCTATCTTCAGGCAGCCGGAGGCAGCCGGGCAGCACGGGACGGGTGGATTTCCCCCACGTGAGAACAACCGGGTAACCGACGGGTCTGTGTACCGTGATAATTCGCTCGATATCGAGTTCCGCGCACCATTGGCAACCTATACACCGTGAAGTCTCAGGACAGGTTTTATTGGAGGAAGTGAGCAATTATACGATTTTGACGGCATGTTTATTCCGCTGCCGCGTACCGCTGAAGAAAGAGAACAATAGGGCGATCAGCGTCCGAGTATCGATTCTCTGTATAATTCCCGTGGCGCCTATTTGAAACGGGTGCGTGATGAGGCACTGGAGCTGCTGATCGAGGAAGGATTTATGCTTCCTGAAGATGAGTCGTATGTGCTGGAACGTGCAGGACGTGTATGGGATTGGATCATGAACAATTTGAATTGACGAAGTCTATCAAAATCCCATATATTCGGGAAATAATGCGATTCAAAAATAAATTTTTTCGTTGTGATGAGTTGCGGTTATTCGTAATCGACGTCGCCGGGGATTGTTTCATTCAGGAGTTCTTTGATAAACTCACTGTTCTTTTTGTCGTTGTTATGTTCATAGGCGTTCACAAGATTGATGAGAACACGCCTGATAATTGCGACTGCGTCGGTCTGTGAATGAAGTATGTTTTGGAGATCTTTTGCTGAAAGCAGAGCGGTCGGTTTGAGATCTTTTTCTTCAAATATGTGCCCACCATTGAAACAATCGAGGAAACAGGTCATATTGTAATACTGTACCCGGGCAAGAAAGTGTCCCGGCAGGTTACATCCTTCGACGTTCATTCCGAGGCGGTATGCAACAAGTATGTAAACACACACGAGGCTGATAGGGATACCTTTCCCCGACTGAATTACATGAATGAGGTTGCTGTTCCGTGGATTATAGTAATCCTCTTCCGATCCTGTGAGTTTTTTAACCGTAAAAAGGAAGTGTGCCACTTCGAGGACGTCCTTATAGCCAAACCGGGCAGAATATTCATCGGCAAGCTTGTCTAACAGTATAGAGAGCTTGACCGGATATGACATACCGTTCTGAAATTCCGATATGAGACTGAAAGCTATTTCCAGTTTGTCGGCATCGTCTTCATACAACATCCAATCTGTCCAACACTCTTTGAGATAGTCCCGCCGGTGGTCGTCAAGAATTTCAGTCACATATTTCCTAATCGGTACAGTGGGCGGCTCGGACATGCAGTCGAGCTCTTTCTGGAGTGATGGACCGAACGAATCCAGCTCACGGATGACCGCATCCTGCACAACAGGAGAATCGTCATCGATGAGTTGAATAAGATATGGTAATTGTGTTGGATCTGCCATAATAATTCCAGAAAAAAATATTGCGATTATTGTTGATGGTTTTATAATCTAATCATGTAGCTTTGAATCTTTCCGACTATTACTTCTTTCAATTCACATTGAATCAAAATTTGTTCCATGTTGGAATTTTAATTTATAATCAATGTATTACATTTAGCAATGTTATACTTTAGGACTTGAAAGCAAGCTAATACTAAACTCATATTTAACCTTTTTCACTTATTTTCCCCAATAAATCTCTTATTTCCCATAGGAGCTCATTAATTTCTGATATTCTTGTAGTCATAAATAATAGATGAGGTAAATTCAAATTGTGATGCATGAGAGGAAAAAATATTTCCCAAAAGAAAAGCCTTTTGGCCTTTGTTGCGGTGAGTTATTTTTTACAAAGAACAACTTTATTGTGTAATAATCAATGAAAACCGGGAAAATTATTAAACTCTTTCAGATTTCCAGAGGGTTCATCGGACTATTGGTGCGAATTTGAGTTCATTGCGCTCGGACATCACAGCCGAAAATAAAATTCTTCCGATGATGGTATCGTTTTCGGTCGCAACATCGACACGCCAGCCGCTTGGTTCGATGCGCTCCTTGAAGGTATAGAGCCGGTACCCATCATCCCGCCCTCCGGAAATGTCGAGCGGAATTGTATCAGATACAAGCCACTGCCCTTCCACTCCATTAAACCGCTGCCAACGGTAGTAGATCGACGCTGCAAGGTCTGCCGGCGCAAATACTGAAGAAAAACAAGGGAGTATCTTGAAAAGTCAGTGAGTAAGATGTTCCGGTGTCATCCATTGTTTTTTCGACAGCATGGTATATTCCCCCGCTTTTAAGTGCGAGCAGTACCGGGTGAATCCAGTTTGCCGAGTAAAAAAGATTAGCAGTGCAGTCAATACAATAGGAATCCCGGCTGTTTTTCGGAATGTTTTTTCATCTGTGAAGACGGATTGCCGTTTCAGAAGAAAAATAAGCCCTTCGGCAGTTGTAAGACTGATAAGACTTCCGCAAGGAATATAACGAGCCCGATATATCCGAACAATACGGGGACTAAAAAAAATGAAGAGTGATGTCTGCAGGTAGAGATTGGTATATTTTTTTTCAAGAAATTCATTTATAACGAGGAGGAACAGCAACAGTGCAAAGAAAACAGCCGTCTTGGTGAACGGCGCACTTTGGAAATAGAAGACAACATATGCGCTGAACAGTCCCCCCCAGCAGGAACTGGATCACGAACGGGTACCATTGTTTGTACTTTGTGAGGAGCGGGAGAAGGTTTACCTCCGGGGAACGTTCGATAATATTCACAAGAACTATGAGACCATCGAGTATGAGGAGATAGAAGAAGAGGATAACATTATCGGTCAGCCGGTCAATGGGGTAAGTGTCAGACTGTCCCACACAAATCCGGAAAAGAAAGCAACGGCGGGGAGAAATTTTTTGATTGATCGGAGAATCATGACAATAATTATGTTTATGTATCATTCGATTGAATTTCAATATTATCATAATCAACGGAAATATTTGACACTCTAACTTTATGAGATTCAGTGCACTCAACTTTTGATTCATTGAATAATAATAAATTATCTCCACTTTTATTTGATTCTCCTAAATAACTCAAATATATTAGTCCATCATATCCAAGTTTTTTAATTTTCTCACATAAATATTGTGTAGGAATATAATTTAAGTCAGTTTTATTAGGATTAACAGGTTTCATTAATTCAATACTAATATGATTAACAAATGGTTTATACACTTCCACAAATCCTAAATCTTTACCACAAGCAAAAGGTGAATCTAATTTACTAAATCTTACATCAGCAATATTCAAATCTTCTTTTATACTAAAAACACCGATAGTAATTTCCGCCGTTTTAAAAGGTTTTACTTCCGTAACGGCTGTATATTCATTTGATGCTAAATATAGATAAGGAATGCCTTGTGGATTTCCCCTTCCAGATATGTTCAATTCGCCCCTTGGCATACCCATTTCATTACATTTATAAATTACATTTTCACACAGTCTCGCTCTAAAAAACTTCTCATCTTTTTTAATAATCTATTTAAATCAATTTTAATATTGGGGAAATATCTAATTCTTTCTTTAATATCTATACAAAATTCTTCTCAAATATCAGATACAGTCCATTGTTTACCAAATCTTTTTGATAATTTAATGTAGTCGAATATAAACTTTTTTTTGTGTATTTACTATTTCCTTTCCATTCAGGAAATATTGAAAGTAAAATATTTTTATAATCATTTTCATCTAAAGAATCGCGAAATATATCGTATTTTCTTTGAATTGAATTCCATACAAAATCTCCATTTGAATCATTTGATTATGAAAAAACTTCAATAATTGGTTCAAAAAATTGTTTTAGTTTTTCTGGATTAATGCAATATAAATGTCTATGATATGTTGAATCAATACTGCAAATAATTGATCCATCTTCATAATCATCATCAAATTGACCATTTTCATTAATATACTTCCACAAAAACTGTCATTAAAACACGCTGTACAACAATAACTATTTACTTGTTTCATAGTCAATACTCACTCAATAATTAGAAAATTCTTAATTTGGTAAAAATTTTATTTAACTATTTTTAAAGGATGGTAATCATATGGATCTGGATCATCCTTTATATCATTCCACTTAAAATCATATCTTTCATCATCAGGCCACTCAGGCACTTCTTTAACGATAAACAATTCCCGCATTTTAGCAATTTCCACCCCACTCACTTTACCTGATCTTAACGTCTTCTCAAATCCCTGACCATACTGAGCAACAAGCAATACGCTTATTCCCGCAATAGCATATATAACATTTTCTAGTGATGCAAAACTAAAATTTTCTAAACGATCATGCTTAACTTTATTGTAATCCTTATACCATTCCGGACTTCTGCCACCCCTGATCTTGTTTGAGAATGATTTAAATGGATATATAGGCTTAATAATTATAATTTGACTTTCAACACAAAATTCAGATAATTTTAATGCCTGTTCAAGATCACTATAACGAATCATGTTTGGTTTAATATTTTTTAGTGATTTATGATTCTCTTTAAAAATTGTTTTGCAGTGGGATTCTACTTCTGTACATGATCGAATTAACAATTCAAAAGTACGATGGGAATATGTTGTAAAATTATCTGAATGCGGCTCTATATATTCGAATAACTTTATTAAATCATTTTTTATTATTTCATATGAATTTTTATAGTTTACAGCAATATCAGAATCACGCGCTAACATAAATGGCTTTTGAGCTCCTCCTTTACGCCAGATATTTTTATAGGGTTTTGTAAGCAATTATCATCTCCTAAAATATTTTGAAATTATTTACTGCCATTTTCTAGATAATCCCATAATAAATGAGTCATAGTTCGCATACCGACGGTAATGGAAGTGTCGTCTGCACGGAAGGTTGGTGTATGATGACCACCGGTAGTGGTTCCGGGTTTAACCATACCGAGCCGGAAGAAGAATCCGGGGACTTCGTTCGCGAAAAAGGAAAAATCCTCGTAGACCATGCTCCGCGGAACAATGATAGCGTTTTCTGCTCCTACGGTCCGCTGAACAGTCGGCCACATTTTTTCAAACAGCTCCGGATCGTTGTAGACTGACGGGACAATACGGTTGTAATTGAGCTCGTACGATCCGCCATAGGTTTTGGCGATGCCATCGAGGATGTCACGCATCCGCTGTTCGATCTCGTCCCGCACTGCCGGTTCGAATGTTCGTACTGTTCCTTCGAGATAAACTTCCGACGGAATAATGTTATACCGTTCTCCGCTCCTGAAGATTCCGACGGTTACCACACTCGGTTCGAGCGGGTCGATATTGCGCGAACGGATCGTCTGAAGCGCCATAACCGCCTGCGAAGCCATGACAATCGGGTCGATAGATTCGTGTGGTGAGGCGCCGTGCGCCTGTCTTCCGCGGATAGTGATGTCGAACCGATCTGCCGAGGCAAGGGACGGTCCGACTGTAAAACCGATAATCCCCACGTCGAGTTCCGAAAGTGTATGCAGACCGAACACTGCTGATGGCCGGGGATCGTCGAATGCGCCCTGCTCGAGCATCATCTTTGCACCGCCGCCCTCCTCAAGCGGAGGGCCTTCTTCTGCGGGTTGAAATATAAAGAGTACGGTTCCGGGGAGGTCATCACGAAGTCCGGCGAGCACCGAAGCAACACCGAGCTGTACTGAAGTATGAATGTCGTGACCGCAGGCATGGCTGACTCCAACATTCTGACCGAGATAGGTTGTCTTGACGGTCGAATTATAGGGAAAATCGGTATCCTCGACGACCGGAAGCGCATCCATATCAGCACGAACTGCGACGACCGGACCAGGTTTTCCTCCCTTGAGCAAACCAATGACACCGGTGTAGGCAACCTCTGATCTAACATCAATGCCAAGTTCAGTGAGATGGTTTGCAACAAGCTTTGCCGTTTCAAATTCCCGGTTGCTGAGTTCAGGATTTTGATGGAGATTGTGCCGGATAGCAGTAATTTCGTCGACATACCGCTCAATCGCGGCGTCAATCTGTTGATTTTGTGCAGGCGCAATTACCGGCAATAATATCACAATTATTGCCGCCGATAAAAGCAACCATTTCAATATACAACCGTTCATGTATCATCCCCGAATCTATAACGTTTTGTTTATCACTCAAGTCCGCCAGATGTCAGGTAGTCCATAATCATATTCGACATGACTTTCATACCGACCTCCACGCAGGAATCATCCGCCTGAAACGTTGGCGTGTGGTGTCCGCCGGAAGTCGTACCGGGCTTGACCATTCCGAGCCGGTAGAAGAATCCGGGTACTTCATTCGCAAAATAGGCAAAATCCTCTCCGCCCATAGAAGGATCGACTTCGAAGACATTTTCGCTGCTGACAACACGTCTGATAGTCGAGAGCATTTTCTCGGCAAGTTCAGCGTTATTAATCGTAGCGGGAGTATTTTTAAAGTACTCCATCTCATACGTCCCGCCATTTGCCTCCGTTATACCGGTCAGAATCTCATTCATTCGCCGGATGATTTCACTCTGCACATTAATACTGTAAGTGCGTACCGTTCCTTCAAGGTAGACTTCTGACGGAATAATGTTAAACCGCCCGCCACCGCGGATAATGCCAACCGTAATGACGCTCGGTTCGAGCGGAGATAAGTTCCGTGAGCGGATCGTTTGCAATGCCGAGACTGTCTGTGCTGCCATCACAACCGGATCGACTGATAAGTGTGGTGCAGCACCATGCGCCTGCTTTCCTTGAATTGTGATTGTAAAGCGGTCGGTCGCGGCAAGGGCAGGACCGATTGTATAACCGATGGTGCCCGATTCCATTTCGGAAAATGTGTGGAGACCGAAAATCGCGGTCGGTCGGAGAATTTCGAAAACTCCCTCTTTCAGCATTAGGTCGGCACCACCTTCTTCACCTGGCGGCGGGCCTTCCTCAGCAGGCTGGAATATAAACATGACCGTACCGGAGATGTCTTCACGCATCGACGCCAGAACCGATGCAACACCAAGTTGTACCGATGTGTGGATATCGTGCCCGCAGGCATGCATAACACCGACTTCCTGACCAAGATAGGTCGTTTTAACCGTCGACTTGAATGGAAGCGGTGTATCCTCGGTTACCGGGAGCCCATCCATATCAGCACGGACTGCGACAACCGGGCCTGATTTTTCACCCCGCAGAATGCCAAGAACACCGGTAAAAGCTATTCCGGTCGTAACCTCCATTCCGAGCTCACGAAGGTGGTCTGCAACAAGTTGGGATGTCTTGAACTCGCGATTCCCGAGTTCCGGATTCTGGTGAATGACATGCCGCTCCTCTATAATTCCCGGCAGCAATGTTTTTACCGCAAGATTGATTTTGTTTTGCTGAGCGAAGAGATTATTGAGTGGAATTAAAAAAGAAAAAATGATGAACAACCGAATATGTTTCTGCATGTGCACATCCTCCGGGAAATATTGTGGGTTTATTTTTGATTTGAAATTGTTAGAGGATAAAAATCAATTCGTTATAATGTTTTCAATCTCAATAGACGCATAAAAAAATCAGCCTCATGGAGTAGGAGTATATATGAAATGTATGAGATTGCTATACTTTTTTCTCATATCATTTCACAGATTACACGGCTCTAATCGCCTCAATACGTTTGAGTATCGGGGGGTGTGAGTAGTTTAGAAACACATAGAACGAATGCGGTGTCAAATTCGACAGGTTATGCACCGAGAGCTTTTTGAGTGCGGCGACCATGTCGTCTCCTTTGTTTGTTGTCTCAACTGCATACCGGTCTGCTTCATATTCGTTTTTCCGGGAAAAAACGTTCATAAATATTGAGAGCACCAGCTCAATCGGTGCGAAAAGCATTCCGAAAAAGACAAGCCCGCTATATATTGACGGTTGATCTATGAAAAACGCAGCAAAAAGACCGTCATGCGTCAAAAATATCGAGAGCAGGTAAAACATAACACCCATATGAGCAACGGAAATGATCATGCTTTGGATAATGTGTTTCTTTTTGTAGTGGCCGATTTCATGCGCAAGGACGGCTACCAACTCGCCAACCGTGTGTTTTTCGATCAGCGTGTCGAAGAGAGCAATCCGCTTGTTTTTGCCAAAACCGGTAAAGAATGCATTCGATTTGGTCGAGCGGCGTGACCCGTCCATAACAAAGAGGCCCTTCAGCGAAAAATTCACCGATTTCGTATATCCAAGAACGGCATCTTTCAACTCTCCTGATTCTATCGGAGTAAATTTGTTAAAGAGCGGCATGATCCAGGTCGGTGCTATATAGTGGATTACAAGTGTAAACAGCGTCGTTGCAATCCAGCAGTAGAGCCAGGCACGTGAGCCAGCGAATTCAAAAAAAACAAGAACACCTGCCAGAAGCAGGCCTCCGATTACCGCTGTTAAGAGCATGCCTTTCAGTAAGTCTTTAATGAATGTTGCCGGGGTGGTTTTATTGAATCCAAATTTTTCTTCAATCACAAACGTCTTGTAAATACTGAACGGCAGTGAGATTATTGTTTTTGAAAAAATAAGAATCCCTACAAATAAAAGCCCTGTCCAGACCGGGGAGTAGTCCCATGATCTGACGATGATATCGAGCCAGTTGAATCCTCCGGCAAACCAGAATCCGAGAGTAAGCACAAGACCGAACAATGCGGTGAGAAATCCGAACTTCGTATTGACTCGCGTGTAGTTCTGCGATTTTTTATACGTTTCGGCATCGTACACTCCCTCAAATTCACTTGGGAGTGTCTCACTCAGTGCGTTCAGATTCAGGATTTCCGTAACAATTTTCAGCACAACATCTATCAACAGCGCGGCAAGAATTATTACCATATATATGTTCATAAACGATCCTCAGGGTAAAACATTGCAGGTTCACATGGATGTTATCAAATAAGTTGTGAAGAAATTAATTTATTATTCAGACAATGTCAATTATGTTATATGTAAATTTGATAATTATACAATTTTTATTGAATATTATACGGATTATAGTCATGTTCTTTTGTGAACAAGAGTATAACAACAGAATAAAAGTGAAGTAACTTGTCCGCTTTGAGACCACTTTTTTAGCTTGCTATCGAATAATCCAAGTAGTATATTGAATCCCTATCTAATTGCTCCAAATTCATTCTATCGGAAACAATTCATCTCCACATCACAATGAAACAAAAACTTACAGCTTATTTTAAACTGACCAAACCGACGATCATGACACTTGTGCTGTTCACGGGCACAACTGCGCTTTTGCTGGAAAAATCGGCGCTCAGTAATCCGACACAATTTGCGTTGATTCTTCTCGGGCTTTACCTGACCGGCGGTGGAGCAAATGCATTAAACCAGTGTTTTGAACGCGATATCGATTCACAGATGGAAAGGACGAAAACGAGAAGGCCACTCCCTCTCGGAATCCTGTCAGTGCCTGAGGCATTTTTATTTTCCATCTCGATTTCTACGGTAGGATTTTTTCTGTTCGGAGTTTTTTTTAACTGGTTCAGTGCTTTTATTGCACTTGGAACCGTCCTTTTTTACAGTCTTTTTTATACCTTATGGCTCAAGCCGAACACCGTACAAAACATTGTAATCGGCGGGATTGCCGGCTCAATGGCTCCTGTTATCGCGTGGGCTGCCGCTACCGGATCACTCACCATTATTCCATGGTTATTGTTTCTAATTGTGTTTTTTTGGACACCCCCTCACTTCTGGGCACTTGCGCTCTACTATAAGGATGACTATATTGCTGTAAATATGCCGATGATGCCTGCTGTACGCGGTGACAAATCGACACTATCTCAGATTGTCCTGTATTCTCTGCTCCTTTTTATAACAAGCATGTCGCTGCTTCTATTTGAATTCGGCATGCTGTATTTCACAGTTGCATTCATTTCGGGTAGTGTATTTATTTACAAGTCTTTTCAAGCAAAACAGCGGCAATCGAAACCGCTGTATATCGGTCTGTTTAAATACTCTATCATCTACCTGTTTATTATTCATATCGCGATTATCGTTGACGGTTTTTTTGCATAGCCACGAAAGGGCTCTGAATTCTTCCGGCCTTTACTGCGAACAAATCACATTCTGTTAACCATAATTTTTAATGTAATAATTTTAATTATTAACCAGCGTGTTACATTCTAACGAAAAATTAATTTTCTATTAAAAAATTCAACTTATTATAGTTGAAATTATAGAATTATTTTCTTACAATGACCGCATTCTAATCTATACGTGCTAATCAATACGAAAACTTCTTCTTATTACCATTCTTACACGTGTTAGAAACCCGATGGATTTGATTAGTTGATGGTAAATTTAGGGGATTATATACAATCTTAGCCAAAAGTATTTGACAAATTGATATTATTGCGTACAATGTTTGCTATGAGACATTCGGAGGCTACTGATATGAAGCAAAAAGTAGAGGCACTGAGTGTTTATCGGTTCTTCTGGCGTTTTCCAGCAACGGCGATATGTCGAACGGCGGCGGATCAAGGAACTCAGTGGGCTGGATTTAGCCACCCTGCTTCTGGTGCTAGATAGAAATTGGTTCGAGACCGGTGAGAAGATCGCATTGCCGCCTGACGAGCGTCATTATGCTAAAGAGATGGTGTGTGTTCGGAGTATGCGCGGGACTGATGTCTACAGTGACCGCGGTACGCTTCAACGATTTCTCTCGGTTATCGGTGCGTCTGAAAATCTGCAGGATGAAGTGCGAGAAGAATGGAGGAAACTTATCGAGCAGGAACAGCGACCCCCCAGTCCAGCGGCCATTCTGAAAGCAACGGATGCTGAAGAACAGGTTGCAAGTGCCACATTTCAATCGCCTCAGATCGTAAGGCTCAAGTCGGATCCATCGAAGATTGGTCCGGTTACCGCTGTTCGAGAATTGGATGCTGAGAATAAGTACCAGGTGTTCATGGACGGAGCACCCAAGTGGTTTTACGAATCCCAGTTGGAAGCCGTTGAGTCTGAAGATCAACAACAACGGTTGGTGCCTCTCAATAAGTTCCATGCGCACCTGACCACGTTACAGATCCAGCATCCCAGCCTATCGACTCTGTATTCTTTGAATGCCGCGCGGGTGGACTTTATCCCGTACCAATTCCGACCGGTGCTCAAATTCATCCGGGCGGATCGGCCGCGTCTGCTCATTGCAGATGGTGTCGGCGTCGGCAAGACCATTGAAGCGGGATTGATCTTGCGAGAGCTGCAGGCGCGCGGAGGAGCCCGCTCAGTGCTGGTCATTTGTCCGCGTCCTCTCGTGACTGAAGGGAAGTGGTCGGGGGAGATGAGACGTTTTGAGGAGCGCTTCACTCAGCTAGACGGCAACACGCTGCGCTATTGCATCGACGAAACAGACCGCGAGGGCGAGTGGCCTGAACAGCATGCGAAGACCATTCTTCCATACTCCCTGTTTGACGAAGTCCTACTACATGGAATCCAAGCGACGAGTTCCTCGCGCCGCAACAAGGGACGAAGAGGTTTGCTCGACCTGGATCCGCCGCCGCATTTCGACTTGGTAATTGTCGACGAGGCGCACCACGTCCGGAATCCAAACACCTACTCGCATGAGGCCGTGCGTTTCTTTTGCGACAATGCCGAGGCGGTGGTTTTTCTCACCGCAACACCGCTGCAGCTGAGAAGTAAGGACCTGTTCGTCTTGCTCAATATGCTCCGACCCGACCTCGTCATTGACTGGGAGAGTTTCCAGCACATGGCAGCTCCCAACCCTCATATCAATCGTGCGATTGATGCCGCCCGTGGCGGTTCCGAAGGCTGGCAGCGGGAAGTGGTCGAGGGATTGAATGATGCTGCCCGCACGGACTGGGGCGAACGAATCCTGTCGAGGGATCCTGAGTTCCGGAGGGTGAAGGAGGAGTTGGCAAAGAATACGTTGCCGTATGAATATCGGGTTCGTGTGATTCACGCGCTGGAAGACCTGCACACTTTCTCGGGAATCATCAACCGGACGCGGCGGCGTGATATTGGCGAATTTACGGTTCGAGAACCGAAGACCGTTCCGGTCGAGTTCACTCCAGAGCAGCGAGAGCTTCACGATTCGTTGCTTGCAGTACAGGCTCGGATCCTCTCAAGTATCCACCCAACCCAAAGTATCAACTTCATGATGACAACTATTCGCCGGCAGGCGGCGAGCTGTCTGTACGGTTTGGCGCCCCTGGTCAAAGATATTCTGAACCGACGTATTGCTGATGTCACCGACGAGGAATCCAGCGACGAGTACGAGCTGCTCGATCCTGAGGCAGCCGGAGAATTCCAAAGAGAGATTGAGGAAATCGTATATCGTGCGGAGCAACTTGAAGGCACGAAGGATCCGAAGTTCGAGGCTTTAGAGGGTGTTATACGAGACAAACAAGGGCTTGAAAACAACAAGCTCATGGTATTTAGCAGCTTCCGCCATACGCTCAGTTATTTGTTCGCGAAGCTGTCCGCCAAAGCCGCTCGTGCAGGAATGGTCCATGGCGGAACCCCGGATGAAGAGCGAATTGCCCTCCGGGAGAGGTTCAGAAGACCTCGCCAAGATGTCGATGCCATTGATGTTCTTCTGTTCTCTGAGGTGGGATGCGAAGGGTTGGACTATCAGTTCTGCGATTGCATCGTCAATTACGACCTGCCATGGAACCCGATGCGAGTCGAACAGCGAATCGGGCGTATCGACCGCAAGGGACAAAAAAGCGAAAAGGTTATGATCTATAACCTCATCACGCCAGACACTGTAGATGCTGACATCTACGATCGGTGTCTGTTCCGAATCGGCGTCTTTAACAGCGCGCTTGGGGCAAGTGAGGAAATCCTGGGTGAGATCGCACAGGAGATTCGCAGTGTCGCGGATGATGTTAAACTGTCTGTTGATGAACGGAAAGAAAAGCTGCAGCAAATTTCGGACAACAAAATTCGGCTAATTCAGGAGCAGCAAGCACTAGAGGATAAGCAGGCGGAGCTCTTTGGAATCCGCCTGCCGGGCGACCAGATTCAGAAGGACATTGAGGGTGCTTCCAGCTTCTGGCTTTCGGCGGAGGCGGTACGTAATCTTGCCGAAAATTACCTTCAAAAAATTGCAGGGAAGACAGGAGGGTACATCACAGGCGAGAAAGCAACTAAGAATCTGCAGATGTCGCAGAAGGTGAGAGCAAGACTCTTAAAAGACTTCCGAGCACTTCCACGAATGTCGTCACCGACTGCTAAAGAGTGGGAGAATTGGTTGAAAGGTGCCGTCCCGCATTTCGCAATTACGTTCGAATCCCAAGAGGCGGCAGAAAACCGGAGCACAGCTTTTATTACACCCCTTCATCCACTCGCACGACAGGCGGCACGTGCCATGGAGTCAGGTGCGGCGAAGCCTGTTTGTGTGGTGCAGGCGACCGATGCCGAGATCGAACCTGGTCAGTACCCGTTCGTAATCTACGAGTGGCGGTATAGCGGTGTGCGGGATGACTTGGTGCTCTACCCGGTCGCCGAGTCTCTGGAAGTTTCGCGGCGCCTAGCAAACCTGTTGGAACATGGCCGACCGGGCAGCCTCCCGGATGACCAGATACCGGATCAGAAGATTTTTGACGATCTCGATGCAGTGCACTACGAGCGATGGGCTGAGGCGCGGTCTGACCACGTAGCGCGGAACCGCCGCATCGCCGACTACCGGCACGAGAGCCTGACGACAAGCCACCGCGCCAGGGTTGCCATGTTGGAGGAGCAGCTCGCAAACGCGACGGACGAGAAGATCCGCCGCATGCGACAAACGCAACTTGCCAACGCCGAGGCAGATTACCAGAGACACCTATCAGAATTGGAGGAAGCGATTAAGAGGGCGGAACTGAACGCAGAGCCGGTGGCGTATGGGGTCATAATCCTGACGCGGGAGGAAGGAAATGGCTAGTAATTATGTCCAGATCCGTCAGGAGAATATTCGGAAATACGGGGAGGAAACGAATCTTCTTGATCTTTTAGGCGACTTTCTCTACAGTAACCAGACGCATTTCGTCTATGAACTTCTTCAGAACGCTGAGGATGCGGACGCTGTCTGTGTAGAGATAACACTCTACACCGATCGATTGGAGGTTTCGCATGATGGCAGGCCGTTCGACGAGGCTGATGTTCGCGGGATATGTGGAGTGTGCAAAAGTACCAAGCCAGACAATCCGACCAAGATCGGCAAGTTCGGCATCGGCTTCAAGTCCGTTTACGCATATACGAAGGCACCGGAAGTCCATTGCAGAGATGAGCATTTCGTTATTAAGCATTACGTGAGGCCCTACAACATCGAACCGATTGAAGTATCTGAACCGCGGACGACGCGGTTCGTGTTTCCTTTCGACCCGTCATCAACGTCAACCGGCGCCGCAATCAACGAAATTGCGGGCCGTCTGAAGAACTTGAATGTCCGCACGCTTCTTTTCCTGAGAAGTATCGACACGATTACGTGGCAGATTGATGGTGGGGAATCCGGCTGTTATAGGCGAGATACTGAGAAACGAGATTCATCCCGTGTCGTAAATGTCACTGGTCGGGTTGATGACGAGAAGGTCGTGGAAGAGTCCTGGCTTGTCTTTGAGAGGGCGATTGACGCGCCCCCGACGAAGGTTCCCGTTAAACCCGTTGAGATAGCATTTATGCGAGACCCCAACTCCGAGCAGATCGTGGTCACAAAGGATTCTCCTCTCTTCGTGTTCTTTGCGACCGCGAAAAACACAGACCTGGGGTTCCTCGTGCAGGGGCCATACAAGACAACTCTGGCACGAGACAACATACTAAGAGACGATCCGTGGAATGAGTGGAATGAGCGGCTGGTCCAGCAAACTGCCGAGCTCGTGATCGATGCGCTTCACAGTCTAAAAGCAATGGGCCTGCTTAGTGTACCCGTACTTGAAACAATGCCAATCAGAAAAAAATACTTTGAGCCGGGGAGCGTGTTTCGACCGCTGTATGACCGCGTTGCACAAGCACTGATGGAAGAGGCATTGCTTCCCACTTTGGAGGGTGGGTTTGTACGCGGGTGCGACGCGATCATTGGCCGCGGCAAGGAAATTCGAGACCTCCTGTCTTCGGAACAGCTTCTGGTCCTGTTTGGGGATGCATTGAAAGAGAACGGTGGTGGCGAACCCCATAATCTGGAATGGCTTAGCAAGCGAATCACGGACGACCGGACAGAGGACTTGCAACGATACCTGACAACCGAGCTCGATATCGAAGAGGTCACCCCCGAGAAATTTGCAAAAAGAGTCGACAACTACTTTTTCTCAGAACAAGCGGATGAGTGGCTGGTCCAGCTCTATAAGTTCTTGCTGCGGCAGGAGGCGCTGTGGCATGAGGGTGGGCCGATTCGGTACAAGAAGTTCGTTCGTCTTGATGATGGCCGGCAAGTCCGTGTATTTCGAGACAGCTTTTTTAAAGATCCGCTAGTCACTGTCTATTTGCCTCATCAAGGTGCCCGCCAGTTGCCGAAGTTTCCGACCGTAAAACCTGTGCTGGTAGAAGACAAGAAAGCCGCAAAGTTCTTCGAGAATCTTGGCGTTAAGAAACCCGGTGTCGTCGCAAAGGTGTGGGAGCATGTCCTTCCGCTGTATGAGTCGGACTGCGTGGATGTTTCTGATGAAGATCATTATGAGCACGTCAACCTCATAATCCAGATGCTTCGAGTAGATTCGACAAAAGAAGAGCATCAGAGACTCACCGAGAGATTGAAGAAAACCGCCTTTGTTTTCGGGAGAAACGCCGGCACGGGTGAGGAGGATCTGGTAGCGCCGCAGGAATTGTACGTGAGATCGGAAGGGCTTTCGGTGTTCTTGAAAGGGAATCCGGACGCATGGTTCCTGAATAAAAGGTATGGCGGGGAAGAGATCAAGGCGTTTCGGAAGCTAGGGCTCGAAGACAACCCGAGAATACAGAAAAAGGAACCGGATTGGAAGGGACATGTAACCATAAAAGAGGAGTACTACGGCGACCACGAGCGAGGGTTGGACGGTTTTGACCCAGGGTGCGACGTGGATCATCTCGAATTCGCGGTTCAATCGCCAACCACCGAGCGGAGTCGTTTCATCTGGAACGAAATTGCGATTCCGTTAAAACACCAGATTCGTGGATCGGTGGAGAAGTCCACTCGGAAGACCTATAAGGGAAGCGACGAAGAGCGGGTCGTCTCCACGCTGGGAAAACAGTTGCTGTCCAAGGCGTGGTTGCCGGACGACAGTGGAGACTTTCATAAACCCTCCGATATCTCACTGACTGATTTGCCGGAGGAGTTCGACCGGGACGAGAACCTGGCCGGTCAACTTGGTATGAAGGGCAGCGGAGAGTTGGAGACACTTGCGACACTTGCCAAACGATCGGGCCTCGATATCGATGAAATAAATCTTATGAAGAAACTTAAGGACAATTCGCCCGAGCAGTTCGAGAAAATCAAGAAAATAATGAGGGGAGAGTCAATGAGGGGAGAGTCATCGTTTCCGGAACGCTCATCTCCGAACGTCGAGAGGCGTCGCGAGCATGCGAAGCGAGATGCCAAAGAAGCCCCAGGGAAGAAGTATGAAAAGCACCAGCGGAGGAGCGTGCGTACATCTGCCGCGTCGGGCGACAAAAGCACGTATCTTAAGGAGAGCTACACGAACGGCGAAGGGCAACTCTTTTGCCAGATGTGTGACGGCGAGATGCCGTTTCGTAAGAGAGATGGGGAGTATTACTTTGAGTCCGTTCAGGTGTTCGATAACCCGTCCTTCCATGAGCATACCGCGGCTTACCTGGCACTTTGTCCGGTATGTGCAGCCAAGTATAAGGAGTTCGTAAAGAAGGGCGACGACGACAACGCGACCGCGCTTCGTGCAGGCATATCTATATCTCCGCTTGATAAACTGGCAATCCCGATCAAGCTGGGGCAGAAGGACGGAAGCATCCGATTCGTTGAGACGCATCTATCGGACATTCAGGAGATACTTAAGATTGAGAAATGATAACAAGGCGCCGGAAGAATTAGCATGCGTGAATGGTTCGTGGTAACGGTCGGTTTCCAGCGTCCGGTAATCCGGGCCTAATGGTCAAAGCGCCGCAACCGGCTCCTCTTCTCCGGGCCAACGCTGCTAAGCAAAACCGTTGATACTGCGCCATCCAACGCGTTGCGCGGTCCGGATCGGATGGTTCTCCCCCGCCGAACAGTACGACAAATAGCGGGCAAAGTTTCTAGTTAAATAATTCGCGAAGTGACAATCAGAGGAGGGGTGCCCCGAGGGCCCATTACAGCACGATAAAGACACTTATCGTGCCTTATAAGACTAACAAGCGGCCTCTGTGTGCCCCTCTGGCAATGAGAAAAAGGCGCGGGTGTGGCTTTTGCCCCAGGGGCGGACCAGAAGAGGGGATGCACGGCCGCGCTCGGAGAGAAGAGAAGTCCCCAGGATTAGCCGGTAACGGCCTTGTAGAGCAGGCCAATCAGCAGCCAGACCACCCGCTGGAGAACGTCGGTCCGGGAAGTCTGGGCATTATTATAATGTTTGTTAATTGCATATACGGTGTTACCTTATTTATAAGTGGCATTCCGCATGGGGACTCTATAATCTAAATTGTATATAATTCCCTAATTTTTAGAGGTTCCTTTGGCTCAAATCTTTCCAGAATGGACAAACAGAGTTCCATTAATTATACTGGTTGTGGTCATTGCAGGCACAACTGCTGCCGTTGGTTTTTTCTGGTATTATGGTTCTCCGAAATACACCGATATCGGATACCGCCCGGTACAGCCTGTTCCCTACAGCCATAAAATTCATGTGAATGATCTCGGGATTGACTGCCGATACTGCCATACTTCTGTTGAGGTTTCACCGGTATCGATTGTACCCCCGACACAGATCTGTATGAACTGCCATTCCCTTATTTTACCCGAAAGTGAAAAATTGCAACCCATACGGGACAGCTTTATATCCGGCAATCCTGTTGAGTGGGTTCGAGTTCATAATTTGCCCGATTACGTCTATTTTAACCACAGTTCACATGTGACAAAAGGGGTTGGATGTATTACCTGTCACGGAAATGTTGCCGAAATGGATGTAGTGACACAGCAAGAATCACTCAGTATGTCGTGGTGTCTCGACTGCCACAGGGATCCTGGCCCGAATTTACGACCGGTAGATCAGATCACAAATATGAAATGGATAATGCCTGAAAATAAGGAAGAGTTTTCGACCAAAATGATTGCGAAGATGAATGTCAATCCTTCGGAGGATTGTTCGACGTGTCACCGGTAGTATGCAGAGACATACGCTGTTGATAACGTTTATAATAAAACTGCTGAGATGAAGAGAAATCCTTTACATAATAACTCACTGCGGGGCAAAGAGTACTGGCGCAGCCTCGACCAGCTTGCAGAAACGCCGGAGTTCAAAGATTTTCTAAACCGTGAATTTCCTGCAGGTGCATCGGAGATGAATGATCCGATGACGCGCCGGGCATTTCTCAGTATTATGGGTGCGTCAATCGCTCTTGCCGGCCTTGCCGGGTGCAGGCGGCCGGTCGAAAAGATTATTCCCTATGTGAATGCCCCTGAAGAGATCGTTCCAGGGATTCCGAAATATTATGCAACTTCGATGCCGTTCGGTCTGAGTTCGTATGGCCTCCTTGTGGAAACACACGAAGGAAGGCCTACTAAAATTGAAGGAAACAATGAGCATCCTTCGACGCTGGGTGCATCCAACGCATTCATTCAGGGATCGATTCTTGGATTGTACGATCCTGACAGGGCAAAAACAATTACCCGTAACAGTGAACAGCATACGCTTGAAGATTTTGCCGCGTATTGGAATGGGATTTCGCACAATAATGGTGAAGGGCTTGCTGTTCTTTCCGAATCTTTTCGTTCTCCGACGCTCAACCGTCTCCGCAGCCAGTTCTTGAGAGCATTTCCGCAGGCACAGTGGATCACTTATGAACCGGTAAGCGACGAGCATGTCTTTGACGGCGTTCAAAATGCCGCGGGGAGAACCTTGTTGCCGCTCTACCATTTCGATAAGGCACGGACTATTCTTTCACTCGATTCTGATTTTCTGTTATCCGATTCAGAGAATATTACACATACACGAGGGTTTTCCGCTCAACGGAGAGTATCCTCTGAAACAGATACAATGAACAGACTTTATGCCGTCGAGAGCAGATACTCCCTGACAGGGGGCGCCGCTGATCACCGTTACCGACTCGAAAGCGGCCGAATCGTGGCTTTTGCTGTCCGGTTAGCCCGGGAACTCGGCACACTTAGTATTGCTGTTCCCGAGCTGAGCGCAATTTCCGGTACAGATTCAGGAACATTCGACGAACATTGGATTTCTGTTGCGGCTCGTGATCTTGCTGAAAACCGGGGTGCAAGTCTGGTCGTGGCTGGTAAGAACCAGCCACCGGTAATCCATGCGCTTGTTTTTGCAATCAATACCGCTCTTGAAAATGTCGGTTCGACTGTGTCGTACGTTGAACCAGAGGATGCATCACTGCCAAACACCCGTGATCTTGTGAATCTTGCTGGTGCTTTTCGAGATGGATCTGTTTCGAGCTTAGTCATACTCGGAGGGAATCCTGCATACAATGCACCTGCCGATCTCGGCTTATCCGAGTTGCTCGATTCTGTTGATAACACGGTACATGTCAGTCCTTATTTTGACGAGACAGCCCGTCTGACCGAATGGCATATACCGCAGTCTCATTTTCTGGAAATGTGGGGAGATGCCCGGTCGGCGAGCGGATCTGCGAGTGTCGTTCAGCCGATGATCGCTCCACTGTTTGCAAGCTATTCGGTTGCCCGTATTCTGAACATTTTGACATCCGGAAACACAGAAGAATCTGACCACGATATTGTCAGGCAGACGTGGAGGCAGTTGCTCGGTACTCGAGATTTTGAAACCAATTGGCGAAAAGTGCTGCATGACGGCATTCTCCGAGGAAGTGAAACAGCAGAAATCACTCCACAAGTCAACAATAAATCGCTTCGTGCTATTTTTTCAAGTCACAATTTTACAGGTTCAGATTCCAGTAATGATTTTGAATTAGTTTTTACGCAGTCAAATGCGACCTTTGACGGTCGGTTTGCAAATAATGGCTGGCTGCAGGAGCTTTCCGATCCGGTGACGAAAATCACCTGGGATAATACAGCAATGATCAGTCCGGCGGCTGCACAGTCACTCGGCGTGTCAAATTCTGACATTGTTCGTATCACTTCTCATGGCAGAGAGCTGGAAATTCCTGTTTGGATTCAGCCCGGGCAGGCAGACAACACAATTTCTGTTGCCCTCGGTTACGGTAGAGTTGGAATCGGACGTATTGCCGACGGTGTCGGTGTGAACAGCTATCTGATTAGAGCATCAGATTGGCTTTTTATCGGTCAGGGAGTCAGGGTAAGCGCAACTGGTACAACACAGCTAATCGCAACGACGCAGGACCACCACTCAATGGAAGAACGTCCGATCGTTCGTGAGGCAAACATTGAGGAATACCGGGAACACCCCAATTTTGCTCCGGAAATGGTTGAGCATCCTCCGCTCGAGTCGCTGTGGACGGAACATAGTTATGAAGATGGATATCAATGGGGGATGGCAATCGATCTCAATACCTGTACCGGCTGCAGTGCCTGCACAATTGCTTGTCAGAGTGAAAATAATATTCCAATAGTTGGAAAAGACCAGGTCAGCAGAGGCCGGGAAATGCATTGGATCCGACTCGACCGCTATTTTACAGGTGATCCTGACGATCCTGAAATGGTGCATCAGCCTGTTACGTGTCAACACTGTGAAAATGCTCCTTGCGAGCAGGTGTGCCCTGTCGCTGCAACAGTACACGACAAAGAGGGTTTGAACCTACAAGTGTACAACAGATGTATCGGGACGCGGTATTGTTCGAATAACTGTCCTTATAAGGTGCGGCGTTTTAATTTTTACAATTTTACGAATGAAACTCCTGAACTCGTCAAAATGGCACAGAATCCCGATGTAACGGTCCGGTCGCGCGGTGTCATGGAAAAATGTACCTTTTGTATTCAGCGGATCAACAGAGCACGTGCACAGTCAAAACTGGAAAATCGGAACATTCGGGAAGGAGATATCAAAACTGCCTGTCAGGAGACGTGTCCGGCAGAGGCAATTTATTTCGGAAATATAAATGATCCTGAGAGTCAGGTGTCGAGGATCAAAGCCCAGAATCGAAATTATGCGCTTCTCGGCGAGCTGAATAATCAGCCGAGAAACACATATCTGGCGAAAATCAGAAATCCGCATCCCGATCTAATTGGATGAGATATTTCTAATTTATTTGTTAAGAGAATACAGATCAAGAACAATACAAAAATTTATTTTAAATAACCGATTTAATCTATTATCTATGGTTTCTGAGCAGGAACATTCGATTGTTAGAGAACCGGAGCTTATTACCGGTAATCCGACCTTCCACTCACTGACCGAAAAAATTAGCGGATTAACGGAGAAGAAGACTCCAAGGCTGTGGTATCTTGCAATTACTTTTTCTTCTTCTGCAATGTTTATGCTTTTCGGATTGATCGGCTATCTCTTCTGGGAAGGTATCGGTATCTGGGGGCTTCAAGTTCCCGTTGGCTGGGGTTGGGCGATTGTCAATTTTGTGTTTTGGGTCGGTATCGGCCATGCCGGAACGCTGATTTCGGCTATATTGTTTCTACTCAGGCAGCGGTGGCGGACGTCGATAAACCGGTTTGCCGAAGCCATGACAATATTTGCAGTCATTTGTGCTTTGATCTTTCCGGCTATTCATGTCGGCAGGGTGTGGCTAGTCTATTGGATATTTCCGCTACCGAACCAGATGGCGATGTGGCCAAATTTCAGGAGCCCACTCGTTTGGGATGTGTTCGCAGTCGGAACCTATTTTATCATATCATTCATATTCTGGTATACCGGTCTCATTCCCGATTTGGCAACCTTGCGCGACCGGGCTAAATCAAGGACTAGAAAGATAGTATTCGGTATTTTGTCTATCGGGTGGCGCGGCGGCCAGCGGCAATGGCACCATTATGAGATGGCCTATCTTATTCTTGCCGGACTGTCGACACCGCTTGTTCTTTCGGTGCACAGCGTCGTGAGTACCGACTTTGCAACAAGCCAGCTTCCGGGATGGCATACGACGATTTTTCCACCCTATTTTGTAGCAGGGGCTATTTTTTCAGGCTTTGCGATGGTAATGACACTCGCCATTATCAGCCGGAAGATTTTCAGTCTTGAGCATATTATTACCGTCAATCATTTTGAGAAGATGAACAAAATAATACTCCTTACCAGTTGGGTTGTGGGATATTCATACTCTATCGAGATGTTCATTGCATGGTATAGCGGAAACATTTACGAGCAGTTTGCATTTTTCAACCGCGCATTCGGTCCCTATGCATGGGGGTACTGGATTATGGTTTCGTGCAATGTGCTTGTGCCGCAGATATACTGGTTTAGGAAGCTCCGCAGATCTATACCGGTCATGTTCGTCGCATCACTGCTTATTAATGTGGGAATGTGGTTTGAACGTTTTGTGATTGTTGTTTCATCGCTTGCCAATGATTTTCTCCCGGCCAACTGGCTCTATTTCAGACCCACGGTATTCGATGTCGGCATTTTTATCGGTTCATTCGGCCTTTTTCTGACGCTGTTCCTTCTGTTTTTACGTTTCTTTCCGATGATCGCGATCTCAGAAGTCAAAGGTGTTTTGCCGCAGGCAAATCCTCATTTTTACCGTAACGGGAAACATGAGGATAACGACAGAAAAGATGCTCCACATGAAGGAGAACATTTTTCATGAGTACCAAAAAAGGGGAAATATACGGCATCATAGCCGAATTTGAGCATCCAGGCGCTCTTGTGGATGCGGGGAAGAAAATCCGGGAAGAAGGGTACACAAAATTTGACTGCCATTCCCCATTTCCGATACACGGTATGGAAAAGGCGATGGGAACTACGCATTCGCCACTCGGTTATATTATTGCCGGTGTCGCATTTTTCGCAATGCTATTCGGGCTTGGCCTTCAGTGGTATGCCAATGCAATCACATATCCACTCGTTATTTCCGGCAAACCGTTCGTCAGTTACCAGACATATGTTCCTGTTGGATTCGGAATCACGGTACTTCTCTCAGGTATCTGTACCTTTATATTTATGCTTGCTTTGAATGGTCTGCCGCGGCTGTTTCATCCGGTGTTTTTCTCTCAAAATTTTTCACGGGTAACCGATGATGGATTTTTTGTCAGTATCGAACACAAAGATTCCAAATTCGATCCGGTCAGGACAAATGCGTTTCTCGAGTCGATCGGGGGTAGCAACATTGAATTATTGCAGGGATAAGAGGGTAGTTTGATTAAAATCTACAAACATATCGTTAAAATGGCAAAAACACTGCAACCAAAACAGATATTATTCATCTTTATCTGTGTAGGCAATATTGGATTGTCCGGCTGTTTTCAGGGACGACCCTCCGAGCAGCCGCCGATTCATCTTAATCCGAATATGGATAATCAACCAAAATACAAGGCGCTTGGGGAAAGCAGTTTTTTTGAAGACAGATCAATTATGCGGATGCCGGTTGTCGGTACAATTGCACGTGGTGACTTGAATGAAGATGCTGTTTATTACACCGGTAAAGATGCAAATGGCAACCTTGTTGAAACGACACCTGTTCCTGTGACACAGTCACTCTTAGAGCGCGGCCGCGAGCGGTATGATATTTACTGTACACCGTGTCATTCACGTGTTGGTGATGGAACGGGAGTGATTTCTCAATATAATTATGTGTCGCCGGGAAATCTTCATGAGGAGAGGCTTGTCCTCATACAGGACGGCCACATGTATGACGTTATTTCAAACGGGATCAGGAATATGCCTGCATACAAACACCAAATTCCTGTTGCAGACAGATGGGCTATTGTTGGATATATCCGGGCACTACAGCGGAGTCAGAATGCTTCACTAGACGATATCCCCGAATCGGAACGAAATGAGATCCGGTAGAGCGACAATACAATTATGGAACTGAACGATACGACATATCAATTGAACAACTCCGGCAGTTTCGGAAAAATTGCATTGCTTACCGGTATTGCCGGTATAGCTGTGACATTTGCTGGCGGTTATCTGGAAGGTGATTTTATGCAGTTTTATTTTTCCTATCTTGCATCGTTTGCTTTCTGGATTACTATTGCGCTCGGTGGACTCTTTTTCACAATGCTGCACCACCTGACCAATTCACTCTGGAGTATCGTTATTAGACGGATTGCAGAGTCAATCATGATATCACTGCCATTTTTCGCGGTGTTGTTTATTCCGATTGCGCTCGGCATTCACGACCTGTATCACTGGTCACACAGTGATGTTGTTGCAGCCGATGCAGTGCTCCAAAAAAAATCGGGGTATTTGAATATCACATTTTTTCTTATCCGCTCATTCATCCTCTATTTCGGTGTCTGGAGCTTTTTGTCATGGCGACTCCTTAAAATATCGCGTGAGCAGGATACGGGTTTTAAGGCACAGCAGGTTAAGACCTTGCGGATCATCAGTGCACCCGGCATGATTGCATTTGCACTCACACTGACATTTTCGTCATTCGACTGGCTCATGTCGCTCGATCCACACTGGTTTTCCACCATTTTCGGTGTGTACGTGTTCAGTGGTAGCACTCTTGCGTTTCTGGCGTTTATTACACTGGTCTGTATTGTCTTGCGGAAAAACGGAATTTTACAGAACACCATTACCGTTGAACATTTTCACGATCTTGGACGTCTCCTCTTAACGTTTACAATATTTTGGGCTTACATTGCATTTTCCCAGTACTTTCTGATCTGGTACGCCAACATTCCAGAGGAAACGATTTGGTTTTTGAAACGGTGGGAAAGAGCATGGCAGCCGATTTCGATGATTATTGCTTTCGCATTTATTGTTCCTTTTACGACACTGCTGCTCCGGAAAACGAAGCGAAGCCTCGGATATATGACATTTATCTCAATCTATATACTTTTGTACCATTTTATCGATATGTACTGGATAATCATGCCGGTCCTTCATGAACAGGGCGCGGATTTGTCATGGATGGATTTCACTGCATTTATCGGAATCGGCGGTCTGTTTCTCTCATATTTTTGGAATAGATTGAGTTCGGGTCCATTAGTTCCCGTGCAGGACCCACGGCTTGAAGAATCCATAGCAGTAGAACATTAACCGGATAATAACGAATGGCTGAACAGCGTCAAAACAAACGGAATATACATACCAGTGTCGGTTATGAGCAGCGGGATGTTGATATCAAAAAAGTGCTCTCTGCCGGGGGGATTATCTGCGGTATCCTGATTATATTGATTATATTATTGAACGAAATGTTCATGGTGCTCAAGGAAGACATCTATTATCAGCATGTCCTCAGTCCAGAATCGGAACGGTTAATGCGGATTCATGCACGGGAGGATTCGGTATTGAATTCGTATGGAATCATCGATGAAGGAGCGGGAAAATACTGGATTCCGATTGAACGGGCTATGGAATTAGTTGCCGGGGAAGCAGAAAAATGAAACGCTCTCATAAACATATTGTAACTGCTGCAATTTTGCTTGCGATTTTTTTGACTGATGGTTTAATTAATGCACAGGTGATCCTGGACCAGCCGCCGGAGTTGAGTGGAATCGATGTTGAGGAGCATCTTGGAGACTATGTTCCGCTTGATCTGACGTTTACCGATGCATCTGGATCAGACGTGACATTGGGTGACTACTTCAACAAGGGCAAACCGGTGTTTCTCGTGCTCGCATATTATGAATGCCCTATGCTTTGCACACTGGTTCTGAGTGCTGCGGCAAATGGCGCGATCCAGGTAACGAGTCTTGATCCGGGTACCGATTACGAAATGGTTACGGTTAGTATAGATCCTGACGAGACTGCCGAGCTTGCCGCACAGAAACAGAGCAGATATATTAAGAGTCTCGGTTCAAAAGGAAGTGAAGGCAGCTGGCATTTTCTTGTAGGAAATGAAGAAAATATCAGGTCTATTGCCGATGTTGTCGGTTTCAAGTATTATTATGTACCGGAACGGGATGAATATGCACATCCTGCGGTTGCGTTTATTCTGGCAGAGGACGGGAAAATTTCGCGCTATCTCTACGGACTTGATTTTAAACCGCGCGACCTGCTGCTCGGCCTGCTGGAGGCTGCCGAAGGGAAGATCGGTAATACGATCGATAAAATTATTTTGTACTGTTTTCACTACGACCCCGATGCAAAAGGATATGTGTTGTTCGCACAAAACGTAATGCGTGCCGGGGGTGTGCTGACCTTGATCGCACTGGCTCTGTTTTTGAGCAGTCTTTGGACAAAGGAGAAGTTCAGGAAATCACGGGATGAGGTTGTCGCAAACATGGACATAAAGGAAAACGCAGAAGTGTGAGCTGACAGGCTTATATTCAGTTTATTTGTACTATAGATTTAAAATCAGAGATTGATTTAATTATAATAATTATAGTTTTATTGATTTTCTTTATACCTGCTGTAATGTAGGGAGTTTGTAATATAATGAATGATGCCGCTACAGTCTTGCTGCCTTCACAAAGTTCCACGATGGCGGGCGATATTGACACCCTGCTATATTTTCTCTATTATATGTCGGTGTTTTTTCTTGCACTAATCGTCGGATTGATTGTTCTTTTTGTTATCAAATACCGCCGCAAAGGGAAACCGGGATTGACTTCTAGTATTTCCGGTAACAGAGCTCTGGAAGTACTGTGGACGGCTATTCCGACGATACTCGTTTTGATAGTCTTCGGTTGGGGATTCAGAGATTTTCTCCGAATGCAGATTATCCCCCACGACGCCCTCGAAATACGAGTATCGGGAATAAAATGGTCGTGGAATATGGACTATGCCGAAGGAGCTAATAGTGTCAACGAACTTGTTGTTCCGGTGAATAGGCCGATCAAATTACTTATGTCATCACGGGATGTAATCCACTCATTTTTCATTCCTGCTTTCAGAGTAAAAATGGATGTGCTCCCAAACCGTTACACGACGCTCTGGTTTGAGGCAAATGAGACAGGCGAATTTACCCTCTTTTGTGCAGAATTTTGCGGGCAGCAGCATTCTCTTATGAGAGGACTTGTGAAAGTGCTTTCAGAAGAGGATTATGCTCAATGGATTCAGGAAAACTCAAATATTCTGGAAGGGCTTACTGCAGAAGAAGGCGGGGAGCTGCTCTTTAACAAGAATTTATGCTACACCTGTCACAGTAACGACGGCACTGCGGGCAATGGTCCGACATGGCAGGGATTGTACGGAACAATCGAACAGTTGGCCGACGGCACCGAAGTATTAGTAGACGAAAACTATATCCGGGAATCGATTCTTGAACCACAGGCAAAGGTAACGGCTGGTTATGAGCCGATTATGCCGACGTATCAGGGAATATTGCAGGAAGATCACATTGACGCTCTTATAGCGTACATTAAATCGCTGAGTAATTGAGGTGTTGCATTGAACACTATACCCGAACATAATTTTTTAACCGAAAAAAGAGGAATCACATCATGGCTGAAAACGGTCGACCACAAACGGATCGGCATAATGTATCTCGTGTCGATCACGTTAGCCTTTTTTGCTGCCGGAATTTTCGCTCTCCTTCTGAGACTGGAGTTGCTCTATCCGGGTGAGGATTTTATTTCACCCGATACGTACAACCAGTTTTTTACTCTGCACGGGATTATGATGGTTTTCTTATTTATCATTCCGTCGATTCCTGCAGTGCTCGGTAATTTTGTTTTACCACTCCAGATTGGCGCAAAAGACGTTGCGTTTCCTCGCTTAAATCTTTTAAGCTGGTATCTCTACTGGGCAGGGGCATTTCTTGCTGTCTATTCCATCATGTCGGGCGGTATCGATACAGGCTGGACTTTTTACGCACCGTACAGTACCGATATTAGCGGAGCAGTTATTCCGATGACAATGGGAGCATTCATCATCGGATTTTCATCAATTTTAACCGGCCTGAACTTTATTGTTACGATACACAAAATGCGTGCGCCGGGCATGACCTGGTTCAAAATGCCGCTCTTCGTTTGGGGGCTGTATGCTACGGCATTACTGCAGGTGGTCGCAACTCCCGTTATTGGTATAACCCTTGTTTTGCTCGTGCTTGAACGTCTTCTTGGTGTCGGAATTTTCGATCCGGCTATGGGCGGTGATCCAGTCTTGTTTCAGCATTTTTTCTGGTTCTATTCACATCCTGCGGTCTATATTATGATTCTCCCGGGGATGGGGGTTATCAGCGAACTCATCACCGCATTCAGCCATAAAATGATTTTCGGTTACAAAGCGATCGCATATTCAAGTCTCGGTATTGCATTCACGAGTTTTCTCGTGTGGGGTCACCACATGTTTACGAGCGGCCAGTCTGAATTTGCGACTATGATCTTTTCGTTTCTGACATTTGTGGTCAGCATTCCATCGGCTATTAAAATCTTTAACTGGGTAGCAACCTTTTATAAAGGATCAATATCGCTCGACACACCGATGCTGTACGCACTTTCATTTTTGATACTTTTTACAATCGGAGGATTAACTGGAATTTTTCTCGGTACGCTGTCGGTCGATATTTTTCTTCACGACACATATTTTGTCGTAGCCCATTTTCATTATGTCATGATGGGCGGTACCGTTATGGCGTTTCTCGGTGGGCTCCATTACTGGTGGCCGAAAATCTGGGGGAGAATCTATAATGAGCGTCTCGGCCAAATCACCGCAGTTATTGTTTTTATCGGATTTAACATGACTTTTATATCTCAATTTTTAGTCGGCCTTCAGGGCATGCCGCGACGGTATCATACGTATCTGCCGGAGTTTCAGCGGATGCACGGTTTTTCATCGGTCGGTTCATTTATTCTCGGTGCAGGCCTTCTGATTGTAGCAATATACTTGCTTCATGCTGTTTTCAAAGGTAAGGCAGCCGGCAGTAATCCTTGGGGTGCATTAACACTCGAATGGCAAACAGCATCTCCACCGCCACTCCATAATTTTGAGGAACTACCGGTGGCAACACACGGACCGTACGATTTCGATAAAGTTGAAGTAGAAAGTACACTCAGGTAATTCTATGGAATCACAGCACACAGACCATCCTAAATTTCTTCAGCACCATTTTCATGATGCACAGCAGCAGCATGAATCCGCTAAGCTCGGAATGTGGTTATTTTTATTGACGGAAGTACTCCTATTCGGCGGCCTTTTTCTGGCGTATGCTGTGTTTCGTGCCTGGAATCCTGAGATGTTTGCTGCTGCAAACGAAGAATTGAGCGTTCCTTTGGGTTCTCTGAACACTATTATTCTCATTGCGAGCTCACTGACTATGGCATTTGCCATCAGAAGTGTGCAACTAAATAACAGCGCAGCAAGCATCAGATATCTTGTTATGACGATTCTGTTTGCTGCGGGATTTATGATCGTTAAATATATTGAGTACAGCCATAAATTTGAGGTAGGACAGCTTCCAGGAGAATACTATTTTTTTGAAGGGATTGAGGGTACAAATCCGCATATATTTTTCAGCCTTTATTTTATGATGACTGGTCTCCACGGCATTCATGTTCTGATAGGAATAGGGATCATTTCATGGATGATTCTGCGGGTAAAAAAAGGTGAGTTTTCAAGTGAATTTTATACTCCGCTTGAATTGACCGGCCTGTACTGGCATCTTGTTGATTTGATTTGGATTTATCTGTTCCCATTACTATACTTAATCGGTTAAGACTATGAGCAAACAGGGACAACATGTAATTCCACTCGGTGTTTACCTCGGTATCGGGGGTACACTTTTAGTGATGACAATAGTCACAATTGCTGTGTCGTATGTTGAACTTGGATTTTTGAATATTGTTGTCGCGCTTGCAATTGTCTCGACCAAGGCACTGCTCGTAGCGTTTTTCTTTATGCATCTTTACTACGACAATAAATTGTATTTCTTCATCTTTGCCTCTTCCTTGTTTTTCTTGACAGTTCTCATCTCTATTACAATGTTCGATACGCTTTGCCGGGGCGATATCTATAATTACCGGAGCAGTGCAATTCAACCTGATGCGAAAATATATACATTGCCTACAACCTCGACCGCTCCTGCAGATTCATCGAGGCCGCAATAAAATAATCCGTTTTCGTAGTAAATTTGAATCATTTTTGTTGCTTCTTATTATGTTTCTATATTACTTTTTTTCTTTATCAGCCATATATCTGATCCGAATCATAGACTGGAAACAACAGTGATGACCTCATTTCGCAGAAGTGCACTTATCTCAACCTTAGCAACGTATTTTTTGATATTTGTCGGCGGGCTTGTCAGAGTAGCCGGTGCGGGTCTTGGATGTCCCGACTGGCCAAAGTGTTTCGGGCGGTGGATTCCACCAACCGATGTCAGCCAGATTCCTGCAGGTATCGATCCTGCAACATTCAATTTTACACTTGCCTGGATTGAATATGTGAACCGTTTATTCGGTGTCTTACTCGGATTTCTGATTGTGATAACCGCTATCCTCGCTATCCGGCAATACCGGAACGTGCCGAGAATATTTTATTCGTCTTTAGCAGCACTTTGTGTGGTCGGATTTCAGGGGTGGTACGGGAGTCTTGTTGTCAGGTCAGAGCTGCTTCCGATCACGGTGAGCGTTCATATGTTGCTTGCGTTTTTGCTCGCAGGTCTCCTGATCTATGCAACCCAACAGGCTTATTACATTGAAACACCCGGCTCGGACTCGGATGTATCCTATCCGAACCAGTTATCGAAATGGCTGTGGATTCTGGCCGGTCTGACACTCCTGCAGATTGTACTTGGAACACAAATCAGATCGGCTATCGAGATTATTCAGGTACAGTTCCCTGAATTAGCAAGAGGTGAATGGCTTGATCGTGTTGGATCCGTGCAGAATGTGCACTGGATTGTCAGTATTGTCATGCTTCTGATTACCTGGCAGATTAGCAGGACTCTTGTCAGACAAAAATCAGCGCCGCCGCTGTTGATAAAACTGAGTTCTCATGGGCTGATGCTTTTTATTGCCGCACAGATTGTTGTTGGAATTGTGATCGTCACAACCGGAATCCCCGAAATCATGCAATTGTTCCATTTATGGTTTGCAAGCCTCTATTTCGGCGTGATTGTTATACTGCTTTCGGGATTTAATAGGAATCCCGAAAAATCATGAAACGGAGTATCTCACAATGAAAAAGATGTTTATAATCGCAGTTATTGGTTTATTTGTTATGGGGCTCGGTGCATGGTACGTCATTTTTCAGGCGAATCAATCACGGATCGAAGCAATCGACATCTATGGCGAAGTACCGGCATTTGAATTTACCGCACATTCAGGTGAACCGTTTGGTACTGACAATATGAAAGGTTCTCTCTCTGTTGTCGATTTTATATTTACAAGCTGTCAGTCTGCTTGCCCAATTATGTCTGCAACAATGCAGGAATTATATCAGGCTTATTATGGTTCCGGTGCTGTTCAGTTTGTTTCATTTTCAGTCGATCCTGATGTCGACACACTGTCGGTTTTACAGGATTATGCCCTGAGGTGGGGAGTTGATGATGAATACTGGACCTTTGTCAGGGGGCCCGTAGAAGACATCGAAAATCTAAGTGAGCAGGGATTTTATCTTCCCGCAGAGGGTCTTCCGATGGGGCACAGTACGAGGTTTGTGCTTGTTGATCAAAACACAAAAATCAGAGGATATTACGATAGTTTTGATGCAGCAAGTATGGCAGAATTGAAAACACGCATCGATTTTCTTGCAGAAAAAATGTGATGACTCTATCGAATCTTGTAACGTTAAATGCTCTTTTAAACAGCGTTGCAATCATACTCCTGTTAGCAGGATTTATTCAAATCAAGAAAGGAAACCGAGATGTACACAAAAAGCTGATGCTCAGCGCTCTCGGTGCTTCGATTCTGTTTCTTATCTTCTATCTCATTTACCATGCTAATGTGGGATCGGTACCTTATCCGTATCATGACTGGACGAGGCCTGTATACTTTTTTATATTAGTCTCACATATAATCCTTGCAGCGGTGATGGGTCCTTTTATCCTCTTCGTCGTCCGGTATGCATTCAAGGAGAATTTCACAAAACATAAACGGTTGGCAAGGTTGGTTTTTCCTGTCTGGATGTATGTATCGGTCACCGGTGTGTGCATCTATCTAATGTTGTACCGCCCTTTTTAGAAATCCAAACTCGCAACAAAATTCGGTCATAATCTGATAAATTTACTGCCGGGCAACTTGCGAATGAGTCCTTTAAGCTCAAGTGTGAGGAGAATTGCCAGGACTTTTGCGGTTGATAATTTGCTATTTTGCGTGATTTTGTCAATTTGGATAGGTTCTGAACCGACGTATTCATAGAGAACCGATTCTTCATGGGACAGATTGACCGGGGGCGCTGTAATCTCTTCTACTATACCGGAAGTTATCCCAAGTGCCGGTCTGAGTTCGTTGATAATATCTTCTGCATTCTGGACAAGCTTCGCAGCCCCGTCTCTGATGAGTGCATTCGAACCGTTGCTATAGCGGCTCGAAATATTACCTGGTACGGCGAACACTTCCCGGTTTTGCTCGAGGGCTGCCGATGCTGTGATGAGCGCTCCGCTTTTTTTACCTGCTTCAACCACCAACGTTCCCAACGATATACCGCTGATTATCCTATTTCGCTGCGGAAAATTTCCGGGCCAAGGTTTTGTGCCGAATGGAAACTCTGATATCACTGCACCGTTATTGATTATTTCTTTATAGAGTGAATTATTTGAAGCGGGATACACAACATCAATACCGCACCCAAGAATAGCAATGGTCCGGCCGCCCGATTTCAGTGATGCCCAGTGTGCTTCGGTGTCAATACCTGTAGCCATACCGCTTACGACTGTAATTCCCTGAGCGGCAAGATCTCCTGCAATCTTCTCGGCGGCACACCGACCATATTCAGATACCGTCCGAGACCCGACAACCGCAATAGACCGTTCATCCTCGGGCCGAATATTACCTTTCATGAAAAGAACAAGAGGTGGGCTGTAAATATTGAGCAGATTTTTCGGGTAAGCTTCATCCCAAATTGTGACAACTGAAGCACTGTGTTTTTTTAATTTTCCTAACTGACCATCGACTTGCTTCGCAAGTTCAGGGTCACGGACAGATTTCAAAAAATATTTTGCAAGTTTTTCACTAAAACCTTCGACCCGTGTCAAATCATTGACCGGTGCACTATACATGCGTTCAGGGTTTTTAAAAGCCTGAATTAGTTTATATGCTCTGTAGGGTCCGATAGCAGAGATAAAGTGAAGTTTGAGAAGGTCGCGGAGCGGAAATTTATTTGTTTTATTGCGTTCCTGTATCATAGTCAAGGAGCGTGCAACACCTCTCTTTGAGTTCGGTCAGACCGGTATGCCCCACCGCTGAAAGTGCGAGTACCGGAATCCCTTCAATTTTTTCGGGAATATCGGCTTCAGGATCAAGGTCTTGTTTTGTCAGAATTATGAGTTTCGCTTTTTTGAGGACGGCCGGATTAAATTTTTCAATTTCCTGCGAAAGAGTCTTGTAGGTTGCAACTGGATCAGAATCGGTAATTTCAATAAGGAACATCAATACGCTCGTGCGCTCGATATGGCGGAGAAATCTGTCTCCGAGCCCTTTTCCAGTGTGTGCACCTTCGATAAGGCCGGGAATATCGGCCATTACAAAACTGTGAAATTCATGGCACTTGACAATTCCGAGATTAGGAACAAGCGTAGTAAAAGGGTAATCGGCAATTTTCGGGCGTGCTGCTGAAACAACAGAAATAAGGGTCGATTTTCCGGCATTAGGGAAACCGACCAATCCGATATCGGCAAGTAGCTTGAGTTCGAGCGTAACTGTTTTTCGTTCACCCTCTAAGCCCGGTTCCCATTTTCGGGGCGCTCTGTCAGTCGGTGATACATAGCGAGTGTTCCCACGTCCTCCCCGGCCGCCACGCACAACGGTCAGCCGTTGCCCCGATTCCATAATTTCACCTAAAACTGATTCGTCTTCATGGATAACTGTGCCGATTGGAACCGGAATTGTGACACTACTACCGGCTTTACCTTTCTTGTTTGCACTCTTGCCATGCACTCCTCGTTTTGCACTATAAATTCGGCTGTATCTGGTATCTACTAAAGTATGTAAACCGGAGTGGCCAACGAAAATAATGTCACCGCCTTTTCCTCCATCACCACCATCAGGACCGCCGAGGGAGACATATTTTTCGCGCTTAAAACTCATACAGCCACTCCCCCCGGTACCAGCTATGAGTTCTAAAACTGCTTCATCGACAAACATTTCAGGTTTTCCGGATTTCTCTTGTATGTAATTTATTGATGTGAATCCGTGTGATTTAATGAAAAAAGGGCTCTGATTAGTGATATCTCATATAGACGGAGTCCTTTTCTGATTTTTTTGTAGAGTAATAATTAGTACACTTTTTTCTGCTTGTTCGGAAATTGGATTCGTCGCTATTATACCGATAAATTTAACGAACACCATGCAAAAGCATATATAGTTTACATATTGTCGACAATTGCCTGGCCAAATTCCGAACACTTCAGTAATTTCGCACCCTCAACCTGCCGTTCCAGATCGTACGTAACGGTTTTGCTCAGTATTGCTTTTTCCAAACCTCTGTAGACGTTGTCCTGTGCATCTTCCCAACCGAGATATTCAAGCATTAGTGCTCCCGAAAGGATCAAAGAACCGGGATTAACTTTGTCTTGTCCCGCATATTTGGGAGCAGTACCGTGTGTAGCTTCAAAAAGACCGATATAATCACCGATGTTTGCTCCAGGCGCCATACCAAGACCGCCAACCTGCGCTGCACACGCGTCTGACAGATAGTCTCCGTTAAGATTCATGGTAGCGACAACATCATATTTATCCGGTCGAGTGAGGATCTGCTGAAACATGCTGTCTGCTATTCTGTCATTGATGACAATCTTACCATCGGGTACATTCCCATTGTGTTTATCCCAGAGATCCTGTTCAGAAATGGTTACATCTCCGTACTCTTCTGTAGCAAGCTGATAACCCCAGTCACGAAAAGCACCTTCAGTATATTTCATAATATTGCCTTTATGGACGAGTGTGACGCTCTTCCGGTTCCGTTCAATTGCATAATCAATTGCCTTCTTTATGAGCCGGCGTGATCCGGTAACGCTAATCGGTTTTATTCCCACACCGGAATCGGACAATATCGATGTACCCATGGATTCATTCAGGAAATTAATGACCTGAGCAGCTTCTGCAGAACCTTCCGACCATTCGATTCCTGCATATACATCCTCAGTGTTTTCACGAAAGATGACAATGTCGAGTTTCTCGGGATGGTTCACCGGGCTCGGTGTGCCCTGATAATACTGTACCGGTCTGACGCATGCATAGAGGTTCAGCAATTGTCTCAGAGATACATTCAGGCTGCTGAATCCTCCGCCAATCGGCGTTGTCAGAGGTCCTTTAATAGCAACGACATAATATTTGATAGCTTCCAGTGTATCTTGTGGGAGGAATTCATTGTATTTTTCGTCCGCCTTTTCACCGGCATATATTTCAAACCATTTTATATTTTTTGCGCCGTTATATGCTTTTTCTATAGCAGCATCGAGAACAATCTGCGTCGCCTTCCAGATATCAACTCCAATACCATCCCCTTCGATAAACGGAATAATCGGGTTATCTGGAATCTTCAGTGTGTTATTTTCAATAAGGATTCTCTCGCCGCTCTTAGGATGTTCGAGTTTCTGAAATGTTATCATCGTTTTCCTCTTTCAATTCTACGTTATTCGATAACGCTTCTCTCTTTTAAATCACTAAATTACATGATTACATTAATCAAACTCACACCTTGAAATATACTCTATATATGCTTAAAAATCAATGGTTTCAACGGTGATATATGACAGAATATAACTAATTATTTATATTATTTCAAATAAGTGTTAAAGTTTGTTTTACGGGTGCCGATGTAAAGATACGGGTAGTAGTCATTTTTTTAATTTTGTACACAAGAAGCGACTCAATCCCTTTTTTAAAGGTGTTACAACTTCCTGATTTATTCTTTTAGATAGTGCAATCCAGGTGAGTTTATTATGGCAATAAGCGACATCACCCGGATCAGCACTACTCACTTTGGTACACCTCCATTCACAATCCTTAAAAAGCAAACCGCTTCCTTGCATAATTCTGTCAAGATACTTTAAGATAACAGGCCGATAGGATGTTGGTAATAATTCCACCGGCAAGCAATAAGTACATTATAGCAACTATAGTTTATTTCGAACAATCATGTAAGGAATTGTTTAAAAATCTTGCGCAGAAACTACACGATAATTGTGCAGAGAATTCGAGAATCAGGAGGTGTATCGTACTTCTGAAACGGATAGGTTAGCGTTTTAAAAAACCGAGGCAATATTGATTTGCAGTTACAAAATCTCCGTCAAACTTCCTCCTGCATATTCCTTCTCGGACCCGCGGGGGACTGTTGCGGTTTGAGTTTGCCCGTTCTTCCCAATATTTACAATTGAGGCCGTCTTTTTTTGGTTTGCTCATTGCATTATTATTTAGGATAGATTTTTCTTATTCTTTTATTTTTGTATGAAGCAGGTAAAATTATTTTATTTGATTGCATACATAGTTTACCAACTTTCCTTAGTTGATAAGAGTTATTACTGTTTAGTATTAAAAATTGTAGCTAAAGTATTTCAACCAACATAATCAAAGGAGGATTATTTCCATGTTCTCAAAGTTATTAGCTGAATTTATTGCGACATTTGCGCTCGTTTTTATTGGCAGTGGAGCTGTTCATATAAATATATTTTCCAACGGTGCTTTAGGATTAACCGGTATTGCACTTGCTCACGGATTAGTTCTCATGACTATGGCATATGCTACGGGTCACATTTCTGGTGCGCATATCAATCCTGCTGTTACGTTCGGGATGTTTATTACAAAAACATAAAAAGAAGTGCTATATTCGGATATATTTTAGCACAGCTTTCCGGTTCTGTTGTCGCAGGAGTATTGCTTGTAAGCTTATTACCCTATATACCGAACGGAGATCTGGGAGTGACCAAGATATCTTCCGATATATCAGCAGTAACAGGCATGGGGATCGAAGCAGTCCTGACGTTTTTCTAGTATTTGTTATTTTTGGAACCGCAGTTGATTCAAAAGCGCCGGCAGGGATGTACGGTCTGGCAATTGGACTAGTGCTTACGTTCGATATTCTTGTAGGCGGGACACTTACCGGAGCATCAATGAATCCTGCACGGACTTTTGGACCTGCCCTCATCTCCGGATTTTTGGAGCACCATTGGGTATACTGGATTGGACCGCTCCTCGGAGGATCAGCAGCGACAATTATATATAAAAAGTTTTTGCAAACTACCGATTAATCAGCACATTTTATTGTTTCAAACAGGAGGGAGGAAGTGTCAGCGTTCCACGATTAATGAGCTTGTATTACTCATCAGATTTGAGTATATCAAACCCTGTATAGCCTCTCAATGCATCGGGAATAACGACACTTTCTTCATCAGTTTGATATGTTTCCAATAAGGCAATCAACAGCCGGGGTGTCGCAACACCCGATCCGTTCAACGTATGGATGAATTCAACTTTTTCACCGCTTTTTCTCCTGAACCGGATTCCGATTCTTCTCGCCTGAAACGCCTCAAAATTGCTGCAGCTTGACACTTCTAGATATTTCTCTTCAGCAGGTGACCACACTTCTATATCGTAACATTTCGCTGCAGCAAAACTGAGATCCCCGGAGCACAACTCAATAACACGGTATTGCAAGCCGAGTGCCTGTAGAATATCCTCTGCGTTTTTAACCAGTATTTCCAGCTCGTCATATGAAGTTTCCGGATCTACAAACTTCACCATTTCAACTTTGTTGAATTGATGTACTCGCTGAAATCCTTTGGTGTCTTTTCCATACGACCCTGCTTCTCGGCGGAAACAGGGAGAAAATGCCACATGATTGATGGGTAGTTGTGACAGTTGAAGAATTTCGTCTTTGTAAATATTTGTTACGGACACTTCGGCAGTTGGGATTAAAAATAAATCATCCTGCTCGATATGATACATATCGTCTTCAAGTTTCGGAAGTTGGCCGGTTCCACCGGTGGCAACACGGTTAGCCAGAAAAGGGGTATACACCTCGGTAAAACTATGCTTTTGAATGTGAAAATCAAGCATAAAATTGATAAGAGCCCGTTCAAGTTGAGCACCTTTTCCGGTGAATAGAGGAAATCCTGAACCTGCTATTTTCGATCCACGTTTAAAATCGAAGAGTTTGAGTTTCTGTCCAAGTGTGTCATGGTCTTTTACCGGGAAATCGAACGTGGGTTTCTCTCCCCAAGATCGGATTTCAACATTTGCATCTGCATTTTTTCCGGCTGGAACCGACTCATGAGGAATATTGGGCAGACTGAAAAGAACGTCATGAATCTTAGCATAAACTTCGTTGATCGACACGTCTAAATTTTTGATCGATCGCGAGACTTCCTGCATTTCTGCAACAAGCCCGGATGTGTCCAACTTGTCACGTTTCATCTCTGCAATCTGCCGGGAAACCGTATTCCGCTTCTGTTTCATTGAGTCGGCATCGTCCAAAAGCTTCCGCCACTCTGCATCAAGATCAAGCAGCTCGTTACTCGAACCGGAGGATCCTTTTTTCTGAAGACCGCTGACAACGAGATTGTAATTATCACGAATAAATTTCAACTCATACATAGCAGTATCATTATCTCTTTCTTATCCACCCCGGCGTGTTAAAACTGTTACTATGGTAGCCAGCAATATTTTGAAATCGAGTTTCAGCGACATATTTTCAATATAAAACAGATCGTATTCCAATTTCTTTTTTATATCAGTAACCGATTCTGAGAACTTTTGCTTTACCTGAGCAAGTCCGGTAATTCCGGGTTTTACCCGGAGTCGTTTTGAATAAAGTGGAATTTCTTTAATGAATTTTTGTACAAAAATGGAGAGTTCAGGCCTCGGGCCGATCAGGCTCATTTCACCTTCAAGTACGTTGATCATCTGAGGAATTTCGTCTATTCTGAGTCTGCGAAGGGATGCTCCTATTGTCGTTATTCTGTGATCTTTTTCCTGTGTTAACAAAAACTCGGGCATTGCATCCGCGTTGTGTACCATAGAGCGGAATTTATACATGGTGAATTCCTTGCCGTGCTGCCCGATCCTGACTTGCTTGTAGAATACGGAACCTTTACTATTCAGTTTTATGGCAAATCCAAGCAGAACCCAGAGCGGTAAAAACACTAAGAGAACTGCTGAAGAACCAACGAGATCAATAGTCCGTTTTGTAATCCGGAATCCTACAGAATAATTTTCAGGAAGAATTTCAACAAGGTCCAGACCATATATATGCTGAATACGGGCATTACCTACCGCAATTTCGTAGATATCGGGAATCGTTCTGAGTGCAACAGGATAGCCGTTGCATTTATCTACGATTTCGAACAGTTGAGATTTTGTGGGTTCATCGAGTATAATTAAAACTTCTTCTATATTGTTCTGAGCACAAACATCATTAAATTCTTCTATACCGCCGAAAACTTTCCCTTTTAAGGATTTTTCAGGCACTTCAAGTGATGTTTTGAGAAATCCAAGAGCATCGAATCCGGTTAATACGTTATTCCTTATCTGTTGGTAGATTTTTTGGGCCTGTTGACCTGTTCCAATTATGAGCGTTTTTCGGCGTCCGAATCCCCGTTTGAGGCGATTTCTCTGACACGTGCGGATCCAAATACGGCCCACACTCAGAAAGAACATGAGAAATACCCAGTAATTCAGAATAATTATTCTTGATAGTGGAAGAGGGTTATTCACATCTATTGTCATCGCAAAGAGAGTTATGGTTCCAAGGGAAATCGCTTTGAATACCGTAATAATCTCATCTGTCCTTGACACTGCTATTTTCGATCTGTATAATCCAAATAATGCAAACAGGACAATCCAAATTAGAGACAACAATGCCCCTCCCAGAAGAACACCTAATGGGGTTGAGGGGACATCCGATTCCAGCGACACAACATAAAAGCGGAGAACATAAGCGAGTAAATAGGCACTATTTACGGCAAAAAAATCGGAAAGAATTAGTATTGTTTTTTCAGTAAACCAGGCCATAATTTATTTAAAGAGTTCAAAAACATCGAATATCAAGGGCGGTTAACCGGATTCCAATACGGCTTTTGAAGCCGAAAAATAAATTTAAAAAATCCGATGAGCAACCCTACATTCAAAACCAAAAAATATGCACAATAAGTTAAGAATTTTATTCTGATTTTCAAAATAGATAACAGAACGCCTATAAGCGATAGTATTAAGACTACTCCGGAGGCATCATATAGAAAGCTACTTACATATATTTCCGGAGTAAATAGTCCTGATACAAAAAAAACAACTATAAATATGGGTGATAGCCACCTAAGCACCTTATGCGACCAGATCCCCAGTGCAATGAATCCTTTGTCGGGATATAAAAGAGACGTGAAATGGATAATACCATTAAGATTCATGGCACTGATGCGAATTCGCCGTTTCATTTCGACGAATATATCATTTTGAATTGGTGCAAAAACTTGAGCACGAATCCAAAATATAGCACTATATCCATTTTTTACAGCCGAAAGTAGCGTAAACGAATCATCTGAAAAAATTGCGCTTACCGGTAAATTTCGATACAGGGAACGTTTTACAGCAAGGACAGCACCACTCAAACTGAATGTTGTTTTAATACGTGATTCTAATTCTCTCAGTTTTGCTTCGAATGCGAAATATTTTTGCTCCGGAACAGTTATGTCCTGTTTATCATTTACAACAAAAACAACCTTGCCGCCGACTACTCCGACGTTTTTATCCTGGAAAGGCACAATGAGTTCTCGAACTACATCAGTATCAAACAGAACATCAGCATCGGTAAATACAAGAATCTCCCCTGTGCTCTTCTCGACAAGCTGATTCAATACCCAATTTTTACCATGCCGTTCGTGAAATAGAAAAATGGTTACCCGTGAATCATGAATTGATTCCAAAATGGAATTAGTTTTATCAGTTGAACCATCCGATCCGATTAGGATTTCCAACTTATCTTCGGGGTAATCCAAAGCAAGGCAGTTCTTGACTCTTTTTTTTAAGACTTTTTCTTCGTTATAGGCCGAAAAAACAACCGATACTGGCGGGTAATCGATCACTTCTTCGTATAACGGTTCTGGATAAAACCGGGAAATTAACCATATAAGTGCATAATATCCGGCATAAATGTACAGTACGAGAGCAAAACTGAACCAGAATAGTATTTCAAAAATCATATTGGATATTTCTGTTTACAAACAAGGAAAATTCATTGTGTTTCAATTGTGTGAGGTATTCAGAGAGGCTACCCTCGAATCAGATGCATCATGTCACGAACTGCTTTTTCAAGTCCGGTAAATACAGCCCGTCCGACTATTGAATGTCCAATGTTTAATTCCTCAATTTTATCGAGTGCAGCAACTTCTTTGACATTGTAATAATTCAAACCGTGCCCGGCACCCACACTAAGACCAAGTTTTGATCCTGCATACGCCATAGACTGCAAAGTAGAAAGTTGCTCTTCCTGTTCATTGGCATCGACAGCTTCGGTATATCTACCAGTATGGAGTTCAATATAGTCTGCACCAGAACGCGCAGAGGCTTTAATCTGTTCTAATTCAGGATCTATGAATAAACTCACAATGATATTACTTGCCCGGAGCTTTGAAACTGCATTAAGTATCTGATCAGAGTTGTTTATCACATCGAGTCCGCCTTCTGTTGTCACTTCAGTCCTTTTTTCGGGAACAAGTGTGACCATATCGGGCTGGACTTCTGCAGCTATAGACACCATTTCATCAGTTGCGGCCATCTCCAGATTCAAATGGGTTTTGACAATCTGCCGAAGCAGGCGGAGATCCCGGTCACTTAGATGCCGCCTATCTTCCCTCAGGTGGCAGACAATGCCGTCAGCACCAGCAAGTTCAACTATGACAGCAGCAGCAACCGGATCGGGTTCGGTGATTTTCCGTGCTTCTCTTAACGTCGCAACATGATCAATATTGACTCCTAATCTCATACTCATATCTCACTTGTAATATTTGGTTTACTACGCTTACTCATTCTTCTCAAGTTAGCAAATCAATCTGACATTTCAAACAATTGAGTTATCGAACCACCGCGTAATTTTCCGGATTCCGGTATCAATATGTTTTCGCATATTAAATAATGCTTCACCGAAAATTCTGATTTCTGAATTGAGGGTAAGAACAAATCCCTTTGAGATTTCTGCTTCTGTTGAATCTGCTGAGAAGGTTGTCTAATTTGTCGTATTCCACTGCAGATCAATTGCTGTAAAGGTGTTAAAAAGTCCCAATGTTGTTCTGACATCATCTTCTTTACCCCAAGAGACAAAGGTATTGTTATCGTGATCCCGCCATACAAACACAAAGTCGTCGTCGAGAAGATCGCGATACACGAGTGAATCCTTAAAGGTATAGGCAAACTGAAAATTTGTCAGCGTCTCATCCGGCGTCTGTTGTGCCGTTAATAGGGAACCAAAATCCGTAGAAAGTTCACCGAGTTTTGGGGCAAACGGATTCGCACAGTTTGATAGCGTCAGAACTGCTATCACAACACCGATAACAGTAACAACAATTGGCAACTTACGAAATAGATCGTCACTCAAGCCTATTCGTGAAAATGGTATCATTTTCAAAGCTCAGCCTTCATTTGGCTCCAAACCGGAGAATCTTCCGTTTTAAAATCGGCCCAATATGATATGTACCAAAGCGCATTGGGGTCTTTGCGCATACTCAACTCCATTCGACCAGCCACCTGTATTGGCGGAGCAGGATCCGTGTGAGCAATTAATAAATCGTACCCTTTGGTCGTTTTAAGTGAGTCTCCGAATTGTGTTTCGTTGGCATCCTGTAAAATCAGGCTACTAATCGAATCGTCAGGCACCAGGCTAAATATTCGATTGATATAGTTTCTTTCTTCAAATATCGTCCAGTCCTGAAACACTCCTTTATAGTTATTTGCAACATTCTATTCCGGTTCAAATAAAAAATGTATCCTTGTTTCCTCGTTGGTCCCGAAACATTTTCCAAAATTGATGATTTAAGATTTTCAAACACTGTCTCGGGAGCGACCGGTGAGATAAACGAGGATTGAGTTCCGCTCGGAGTTTCAGGCTCCCGTGTTGCAAATGGATTATCACACCAGATTTGTATTATACAGAGTACGGCAATAATCACACAAATCTGTCTATAATTTTTTACAGTAGCCATCAATATGAAGAAACGATCGGTTTTTTCAAGGCATCTCAATGCCTAATGCCTAATGCCTAATGTATCTTGAATTATTCGGTTTTGAGGAGCTATTTAATGTAAATAATTAAGTAAAAATGTCAATAAAAACTTGTATTTATATGTTTGGTTATGTATAATTTAACGCTTATTTTGATATGGTGTGTCCATATTTTTCCGGAGAGAATTTTTCATCTTTCCTAATTGTTCGTATAAACATGAACCTTAAGCTGCTGATTTCTCTTCTATATATTCCCCTGAATTCGAGTAGAGAATTAATGTGAGTAATAGAGTGTTATAATTATACGATGATTTAATTCTTTTGTCAATAAACAGTATCTACCTACATATTATATTAAAAAGAGTCACAAATTTGATGGTTTCATACTTCGATTTTGTGCCTTAGACCAAGAATTTATTTATGCTTTATGACATGGTTAATGAGTTAAATTTCCATTTCTGATATGAGTTTTTACAAAAATGGAGTGACATACTATGCAGGAAACTATCGAATCCATTGCTGGTGTTGTCGTCGAACGAACCGATAAAGAAGACATTATTTTTGTAAAAAAAAGTATCCTTGATAACATGTATCAACTTATTTTCGAGCAGCGTATTAAATTCAAAGATATTGAAAAAGCTGTTGCTGAAAAATCAAAACCTGACGATTTACGCAAGGTTTATTCTTACTTTGCAAATGAACTGGTAAAGTATCTTGCTGCTAAACTCACAAAAGCGAAAATGGCAGGATTCAGGGGTACTCCTCAAACAGCAAAAGCTCAGGATAAAAAAATGAGCAAGAGCGAACAATTTCTCGAGAGAAAACGCAAGGAAGCCCTTGAAAAAGCATCAAAAGAAAATGAAGAAAAATCAGGGCAGGCTGAAAAAATCGAGCTTATCGAGCTTAAGGATATTGGAAAAGAATTAGAAGAGCGTGAAGAGACAATGAAAAAGCTCGGAAAAAAGCGGGAGCAGCAGCAAAAATCTACAGAAACAGAATATGAAAAGCACACTTTTTTGCGTATCAGATCGCATTTGAACTTTATGCTCAGGCAGTTAAAGCAGCCGCCGGTAAATGTGAAGTCATTAAAGAGATCGGCAACCCAGATCTCAACAAACGGCAGGTTGCATTAGGGAAAATCGGTGCTCAACCACGGTGCGTTTTAGCGATTGATGCGCTTGTTGCGGCAATGAAAGATAAGAATATTATAATTCCCATTATCAGCGTTTTGACCAAAACAGGTGATAAAAAATGTATTATGCCATTGATAAACCTGATAAAGGAATACCCGACGCCGCAAGACATTCTTTTCCGAGGCCCGGCTGAAAAAGCAATCGGTGAAACAATCCGGCTGCTGAACGAAAAAGAGAAAAGTGCCGGTACAAAATATATTTTTCAGATGTGTAGCAATCCTAAATTTGAGCCGATGATTAAAGTTCTCACAAGAATCTTGGTCAGAGATATCATCGATGAGAAAATCCGTTCTGACTACTTTACACCACAGTGACACCACAGTGTCTCAAATGGATGTCACTTATCGCTGAAAAAGTTGCCGAGAAGAAAAAGAAAGCGGTTAAGGTCATATTTGTCAATATCACAAAAACAGGCCGATCTTTCCAAGCAGCTTGGTGAATTTGCATCCACGGCGAAACTGCATATTTCTTAGGAAGAACAATGTGTAAAGAAAACTATTACACCTCTGTTCTCTTGTGCAATGCTGCGTGTAACCTGTCTCATTCTAATGTCGATAAAGATTGTAATTTTGTGTGATAATTGAAAATTGCCGGAATAATCTGAGGTTAAAATTGTACTATTACATGATGCCCAATTTAAGAACATCAGATTCTAGAAACATATTTTACATTTTAATTGTTTAGTCTTATATGCATAGTATTTATCCCTACATTATTAATACAGGTTCCGAACAGTGATTCTTCAATTAGCACATAACTACATTCTTACAAAACGTGTTCTCATATCAGGAATACTTTTGTTTGCTCTCATTTTCACCACCGGCTGCCAAGAAGAGCAAATCATCTTAGATATTGACAGCTATATTGAATTTTTAAACATATCGGAAAGCCAGATAGAAGAAGTAAGACCTATCTTTGACGAAATCAGCGATATTGTTAACTCATATAATCTCAGCATTGAAAATGATTCTCAGGTTAAAAAAGGTAAGCAGGAGCGGAGAGATTTCCGGCTCAATCTTAAAATCGAGCTGTTGCGGCAATTAAATCCTGTTCTTTCGTCACTCTATGAAAAACTCGATGTGATCCAGCGAAATTCCTTGGAGCGGTCCGAACTGTATTATAATTATCTCACCACCAAACGGTACGTTGTCAATAATATCAGACCGGTGAGTGAAGTGACATATGAGCGGTTTGTTACTCCGAAGATCGAGTTAGCCACTGACCATATTTATACCGGTGAAGATTATTACAAAAATTGGACTATTCAATTTGGTCTTCCAATGAATTCCGTGTCAGGCAGGAGCATCCAAAAATCGATCAATGCGGGAGGGAGACGGAGTTTTCCTACAAGTATTCAGGCGACCTTAATGGACAAAACTCTTTTAGAGCGTGAACCGGCCGGTTCCAACGGATACCCCGCTGGTTTCGACTCACAATCTTATCTCGAAATCAGAGTGATTATGTCAAGCCGCCTGCACGAGAACTTTGTAGATATTGAAAAGTGGATACCTTTTCTTGAGCTTTCGAACGGTGTGATTTCAGAGCCGGTCAAAGCAATTAAACGGGATATCGAATGGTTTGAGGATAGGAGCGTGAAACTGGTAACCAGCAACATGCCGGCATTTATTTTTTCAAATGAAGAATTAGAAGAACAATTCGAGAAACGGCCGACACCGCGCAGATCTATACGTCTTGAGAGCCATGTAGCATATTATCAACTCTTTTTTCCGGCAGAGATTAACAACGCTCCCATTTTATCTGACGATATTTCGAATATGAGATTAGTTTTTCTTCAGGAGATTGGCAGTAACAACCGTGCGGAAGGGATTTGGCACTTAATATGGTAATATAATTGAGACTGATTCGAAGAGTTGTGCTCGTTTTGTCATTATTTACTGAAAAACTTTGAAAACAATTCTTTCTTTTCGAGTTTGAATTCCGCCCTGAGCAATTCCATTGCTTGAGTTTTTCTTTTACTTTCCAAGACCTGAAAAAGTTTTCGCGCTTTACCTCTCACTTCTCCTTTTGGCAGACCAAAGGTTTTTGCAATCTGTGCTGCTTTTGCAAAATCATTTCTTTCAAGTTTTTTGTCGAATATTTCCCATACAACACTTTTCATTTTGTCCGGGCTCACTTTAAAATCTTTACCAAAAATAAGTGCCCGTTCAAGAAGCTTATTTCGGATAAAATCTTCGAATACTTCGTTTATAACCGGCCGAATCGAATCCATATTCCGATCAAATTCTTTGAGAAGCATTTTTGCTACTTCAAATTTAGCATCCTTCAGCTTTTTTACTATTGATTTAATAACAGGTGGATTACACATCTCCGGTGAAAGTTGAAACTCAGAAATAATTGCTTTCGCCATCTTCAGGCTTTCTCTGCTGATATGGTATTCAAACAGTTCAAGTGCAGGTCCGCTGATTTCATCAGTCGGAATGGAAAATAGACGGTATAACTCAATAGCACGGTAGCACTGTCAAGATTTTTTGTCTGAAGTTTCGATTTTATTATCGGAACAATAATAGGATTAACAGTTACATCACTGATCTGAAATGTATTTTGAAGTTCCGCAGCTTGTTCAAATTTACCAGCATTAACGTTGTTCATTAATGTTTCTTTAATTTTATCATCAATATTAGGTAATTATATACTTGTCAAACCTAATTACACAATTCTTATAAATTATTTTTTTCGTGACGGTGTCGGATAGAAGGACATTTCTCTCCTATCTTTTATTTTTTTCTGCAAATATTCCATCCCTCTATCTCCCTTTGTTGCATTGCAATGCCCACAGAGCAGTTGAAGGTTATCAATATGATCAGTACCACCCTTTTTTTTTGAAATAATATGGTCTAACTGAAGGTTATTTTTTTCGAAATGGTTGTAGCAACCCTTACAATACCCACTCTGTTCACCGTACAGTTTTGTTTTGTTTACTGATGAATTATAAGGAGGTAAATTCCCAAGATCAGTACGCTGTGGTATGTCCGTCCTTATAGTAATATCTTTCCAAAAGCCTTGCATCTTTTCAATCCGCTCAACAACTAACTCAGCAGCTAAGGGAGAAATGTCAATGCCGATCCACTGTCGTTGTAATGCCTCAGCGACAACCAATGTTGTGGCACACCCACAAAAAGGGTCAAATACTATATCACCAATATTAGAGGATGCTTTTATAATACGCTGAAGAAGAGTAAGAGGCTTTTGAGTAGGATAACCAAGTCTTTGTTTCGATGAAGGCATTATAGGTTGAATATCGAAAACGTCATCCGGATGTTTTCCTTTAGGGTTTTGTTTGTAATTACTATAAATTTTATTTCCTCTGAATGATCTTGCTTTATACTGAAGACGCTCAAGAGATTCTTTAGAGTAAGGTGTCCTTAACACTGTCAGCATTAAAGTTCCATCTCTCACCTTTACTATAAAACAAAATAATATCATGGCGGCGCCCAAAACGTTTTTTAGAAACTCCTCCCCCTCTATAATGCCACACAATCTCATTCCTGAAGTTCTTATGCCCAAATATCGAATCAATCATCAGTTTAAAAAGCCAGTGGCTCATAGTAGGGTCACGATGAAGATATATACTTCCTGTTTCCTTTAAGATTCGCTTCATTTCCAATAATCGAACAGCCATGTATATCAGGTATGCCTTATCGGAATCAGTCATTGTAGCATCAATAACTCTATGAAGTTTGGGCTGTTTATTCTCAATCAGATCAAGCCATTCTATTTCCAAGTCACTGAGTGACCACGTGTCCTTAAACTCTGCACCGGCTGCTTTACTACCTATCGGGGCAGCATAATCCTGCTTCGAGTTAAACGGAGGGTCAAGGTATATTAAATCAACAGATTCACTGTTCATTGTACGCATAATGGGCAGGTTATCGCCTGTCCACATAGTACGGTTTTTCCAGTTAGGTTTCATGCTATTATTATTTGGAAAACTGTTTATAATTGTGCATATTATTAGAGGAATAATATATAACTATTTATTTAACTTGGGGAATTCGACTTCTTTAAGAGCAAACTTTTTTGCCTGTTCTAAGCCACCAGCCGCCTTAAAATCCTTTGCCTGAACTATTGCAGGCTTCCCTTCAGCTTGCTCCTGAGATTTACTTTTTTTCTTGTCAGCCATGTTCAATTTCCATGCGGACCGAACGTTGGCATAGCGCCTGAATTCAACCTTCTCCGTTTTACAGCTTTTGCCGCTGCCTATGGGAAGCCCAGGCCGCCAGTTTTTGAGAATAAACGTCGATACTGTGATCCGACAACCATTTGAATTTGCCCTGCCGTAGGTTGGCAAATTGCTTCACCCACCAGTGAAACCTATCGTAGAGTTTAACGGAGTAACGAAGGCGCGTATTGGAACCTTTGCCGACGAGGGTAGCTGCCATAGCCGGATTGCCGGTATTTTTGAGCGTCAGTTAGAAGCTGAGAAATTTTTTTGTACCGGGCACTGTTACAGATCCTCTTGGACAATCCACCGACCATGTCCAGCAGCACTCCGAAGAGCACCGCCAAATAACGGATTAGAAGAATTAATATGGGACTGGGCAGCCGAGGTACGATATCCACATGGTTAATGATCCTGTAAATCGGTGTCGTGATGTCGATATCGAAGTCCACGGTTCCCACAGATGGCGAACCGAAAGTATAACAGGCCCCGGTGATGTCGTTGGCCAGAAACCGGGTCGCCGTTATGGCCAGGGCACCGCCAAGGGAGTGACCCGTGAAAAAAAGTTGGTAGTCCTTCAGCTTGGGATCTTTGAGAGTGGTTTCGATTTCGCCCTGGATCGATTTGAACTGGTTAAGATACCCGCTGTGCATTTCAATTTTTTTCGTACCTACCGTAGTCTCGACCAGATTGGCTTTGACGTTTGCTTTGATGTCCTTGAGACTGGTGGGCTCGGTACCGCGAAAAGCGAGGACCGCAAAATTCTCGCTCGTGTTGCGGCAGATAAAGGCCTGTGCGCTGGTTTCGGGATTGTTGAAGGTCTGCCACGAGTTCATAGCCCTTGGGCGCCAGGATGTCGTCAAGGAGTTTCTTTTGCCGGTCTCCTCACTATCAGGGATAAGAGAGGCCTTTAAGATCGCCTCGAGCCTTGCCAACTCGCTGTTGTCGGATGTCAGCTTTTTGATACGTTCGAGTATCTCCGTGATGTTTTGACCGCCTTCGAATCGGAAGTATGCGAGTCGGGACATTTCGGCCATCATATAGGCCGTTCGGTCACTGTAGGCCGCCCGTTTCCCGGGTGTTTTCAACAATTCGGCATGTGAGAAATAGTTTTGCATAGGTTTCTTCCTTTGCTTAGTCTAGTGGTTGCCATCTGACAGAAGAGTCCGACGTGGGATTCCCTTGTCCAGTGGCGCATGCGCACAGGAGGTCAGGAGGTATTGTCAAGTTAAACTGTTTAGCTCCGTCCCGTCCCCGCACTGCCACCGCTAACTCATTGATTTCTCGTTTTGTCTCCGGTGGATTTCTACCACGAAACGGACAGATCCTCCTTAACTTGACAATACCACATCACGCAAATGTATTCGATTATACATATATTTTCCGATAGTATCGGTATATTTTAAACCGCTTCCGGTAAGAAACAGAACAACGGTATCAGAATGCTTTAGGTAACCCGATGCTGTGAGTTTTTGTGCCGCGGCAAATGCTGCTCCTCCTTCCGGGGCGGAAAAAATCCCTGTAAGGGTTCCAATTGTCCACGTCCCATTGAGGAGTTCTTCATCAGTAACTGTTACCGCTATACCACCGCTTTTCCTGATTATGTCAAGCATGAGGAAGCCGCCAACAGCTTTCGGAACACGGAGACCGGCAGCAACGGTTTCGGGATTGTTCCACTCTTCTGCATGGTCGCTTCCGTTCTGATATGCTTTTACTATCGGAGCACACCCCTCTGCCTGTACTGCAATCATACGAGGTCTATTCGATGATATCCATCCCATGCGCTCAAGCTCATCAAACGCTTTCCACATCCCGATCAGCCCTGTTCCGCCTCCGGTGGGATAGATTATAACATCCGGCAGTCTCCAGTCCAGCTGTTCTGCAAGTTCAAACCCCATCGTTTTTTTCCCTTCGACACGGTAAGGTTCTTTCAAGGTCGACACATCGTACCAAGACTCGTCGATAATAGTTTTTAAATACTCTCCCGCATCTGCAATACTTCCGTCCACCATCTCTAAACGGGCACCGAGTGCTGCCGCTTCCGCTTTAAAAGTTTCCGGTGTTGTGTGCGGCATTGTTATGAGAACATCCATACCACCAAGTGCGCCATATGCTGCGGCAGCTCCACCGGCATTTCCGGCTGTTGGCAAACATATTTTCGATATACCGAGTTCTTTTGCCTTTGAAATTGCTACGCTTTGACCCCGTGCCTTGAACGATCCGGTCGGATTTAACGATTCATCCTTGAGAAGCAATCTGTCGATACCTGCTTCTTTTCCCAGCCGGGGTGCGTCAACGAGCGGTGTAAAACCTTCACCAAGTGTCAGAATATTTTTTGCATCGGTAACGGGAAGAAGTTCTCGATAACGCCACATCGTACGCGGCCGGATTTTTATATCATTTTTTGTTATGTGCATTTTAATTGTATCAAGATCGTACCGTACAAAAAGGGGAGCGCCGCACGAACACAAAAAGAGTGGTTGCTCACTAGAATAGGTCTTGTTGCACCGGGTACATTCTATTTTTGTGAGATATTTCATGGCGAGAGTGTAGGTAGTTGGAGCCGGAACCAGCTCATTCATCATCGGTATTTTCTGCAATATGATAATCAGTTAGGTTTTCAATGCGTCCAGTTTTCTCCTTAATAGTGAATTGACAACTCCCGGATTAGCCTTTCCCTGTGTTGCTTTCATTATTTGTCCGATAAAGAATCCAAAAAGCCTATCCTTACCATTGAGATATTCACTTGTTTCTTTTTCATGCTGTTGCAGTATATCTTCTATCATCTGTTCTATCGATGAAGAGTCCGAAATCTGCTCCAGCCCTTTTTTCTTGATAATCTCATTAGGATGATCACAGTTTTCCACCATTTCCGCAAAAACATCTTTGGCAATTTTACCACTGATTGTGCCGTTTTCAATCAGACGAAGCAGATGGGCAATGTCTTTCGGTGAAACTGAAAACTCCTGTATCGACAGCTTTTGTTCTTTGAGCACCATCAATACTTCATTGAGTATCCAATTGCTCAGTCTTTTGTAGTCCTTCGTATGCGTTGCTGCAATTTCAAAATAGTCTGCAAGCTCGTGTGTTGATGTTAAAACATCGGCATTCTGTTCCGGAAGCTGATAATCGGTTATAAGCCGTTCTTTTTTAGCACGTGGGAGTTCGGGTATACTCTCCTGAATCTGCTGCAACCATGCGTCATCGATTATAACGGGAATCAGATCCGGTTCAGGAAAATATCGGTAATCATCGGATCCTTCTTTTGTTCGCAAATGGATTACCGTGTTTGCAGCAGCGTCCCATGCAAGCGTCTGCTGCTGTATCTGTTCTCCGTTTTTGAGCAGAGCTGTCTGGCGTTCAATTTCATATTCGAGCGCTTTTTCAACATAACGGAATGAATTAAGATTTTTCAGCTCTGTCTTAACACCTAATTTCGATGTTGTTTCCGGCCTGACTGATATATTTGCGTCACAACGCAGACTTCCTTCCTCCATGTTGCAATCACTAACACCGAGATAGAGGAGAGTCTGCTTCAAACGTGTCAAATATTCAAACGCTTCCGCAGGTGAGTCCATATCAGGTTCGGAAACAATTTCAATTAAGGGGATACCACATCGATTAATGTCGATTCTGCTCTCATGGACAGCCTCATTACCTTCCGGATGCATCGATTTTCCCGCATCTTCTTCAAGATGTATTCTTGTAATCCCTATCGCCTTCCAGAAACCGTTCACCGGGATATCGAGACTTCCATCTGTCGAGAGTGGTTCCTCGAACTGTGATATCTGATACCCCTTCGGGAGATCGGGATAAAAATAATTTTTTCGTGCAAAAATCGACTCTTTGTAGACCGTAAAGTTTAATGCGAGCGCCGTTTTCACTGCAAGCTCGACTACTTTTTTATTGATGACCGGCAAAACACCCGGTAATCCGAGACATACTGGACATACATCGATGTTTTGTTCGTTTCCGTATGCATTTGCACAAGTGCAGAATATTTTCGAGTTCGTACGCAGTTGACAGTGAACTTCGAGTCCGATAGTTGGAATATACTTCATGATTTGAAATCAACTATTAATGGATTCGTCTCTTTCGTTATTATTGTGTTTCGAGATATTTCCCGAGTTTGAGCAGCGTTACTTCATCAAAGTGTTTCCCGATCATCTGCAGACCAATCGGAAGGCCGAATGAGGTTTTCCCACAAGGCACAACCAGACCGGGAAGACCGGCAAGATTGACGGAAATAGTATAAATGTCTCCCAGATACATTTCAAGCGGGTTATCGATTTTCTCTCCGATTTTATATGCAGGAGTCGTGGTTGTTGGCGTGATCAGCACATCGTAACGGTTGAAAGCATTCTTGAAATCCTGATAGACGAGCCTTCTCACTTTTTGCGCTTTTCGGTAATAGGCATCATAGTAGCCCGCACTTAAAACGTAGGTTCCGAGAATAATCCGGCGTTTTACTTCGTCTCCGAATCCGTCACTTCTGCTTGCAACATACATCTCATGCAAGTTTGAGGCGTCTCTATTCCTATATCCATACCGGGCGCCGTCATACCGGGCGAGATTCGATGAAGCTTCTGCATTTGCTATGATGTAATAGGCCGCAACAGAATAGGGTGTATGCGGAAGAGCGACCTCACCGATAGTAAATCCATCTGATTTCAATTTTTTTATGGCGTCCATTACAGCAGTTTTGATTTCAGGATCGAGTCCTTCACCGAAATAATCTGAAGGAATTCCGATTCTGATATTTTTAATGTTACCAAGCTTTTCGAGTTCACTTGGATAGTCGGGTACGGGAGTTTCAACCGATGTCGAGTCTCGGTGGTCGTGCCCTGCAACAACTTTTAATAACTCTGCAACATCTTCAACCGATTTTCCGAACGGACCAATCTGGTCCAGCGAGGAAGCAAATGCAACAAGGCCATAGCGTGAGATTCTACCGTATGTCGGTTTTAAACCGACCACACCGCAAAATGCGGCTGGCTGCCTGATTGAGCCGCCGGTATCGGTCCCGAGTGAAACCGAAACTAGGTCTGCGGCAACGGCTGCCGCTGATCCACCGCTCGAGCCTCCGGGAACCCTCTCCGGATCTATAGGATTACGTACAGGCCCAAAATAAGAGTTTTCATTTGATGACCCCATGGCAAATTCATCCATATTCAGCTTCCCAATAATGATGGCTCCTGCTGCCTCAAGCCTTTCAATTGCAGTTGCACTGTATGGAGAGACAAAGTTTTCTAAAATACGCGATCCGCAGGTGACTTTTTTCTCTTTCATACAGAGAATATCTTTAATTCCGATGACACAACCGGCAAGAGGGGGTTCCTCCCCCGATTTTATTCTGTCATCGACAGCTTGCGCCTGCTTCAAACTATCATCGTTGAAAACATCCAAGAAAATGTTATACTGATCGTTTTTCTCTATTCGGTCTAAAGCCTCTCGGGCTAACTGTTTGCAGGTTGTTTCATCATTAATAACAGAACGACGTAGTTGTTTCAGCATGTTTTTCTACTTATATACAAGATTGAAAAACTGTGAGGTTCAATTCCTGAATCTAATATGTACAGAACTTCTGGAATTGTTCGTGAGTTTCAATACTACCGGACATAATGAAGAGTATTCGTAAACGGAAGAATACTTATTGCTGGTTTTGCGAAGAAGAGTTATCCTCTATTTCACCGCTTACATCAACATCTTTCTCAAGCTCATTCGTTGCTTTCTTGAATTCCCGGATTCCCTTACCCAGACCTCTTGCTAATTCAGGGAGTTTTTTACCCCCGAAAATTAGTAAAAGGGCCAGAAAGATAACTATTATTTCTGTATGGCCTAAACCAAACATTTTAAGCTCCTTTATATGAAGCGCTGTGCTAATAAAAAGTAATACGTCGTTAATTATTTCAGTTACTGCATCAATATATTCAGAAACTGCTATCGGTACCATCGAAGAATATATACTGCTATGGCAATTCCGATGATCCCGGCAATATTCAATGTAAAGGTGAAGCCGAATGTTAAAGAAAATATTTTTAAATTTATAAGCGTCGGAGCAATCTCGAGTGATGTCGATTTGAGAAAGAACTCCTTGACGATGCCTTCTGGCAGCAAATTTGCCAACTCACCTATTAATGAGCCGACAATCGCTCCTAAGAATATATATAAAATTAATATATGATAACGGACATTACGCATGTATTAATCATTTCTCAACATACATATTTCGTGAATTCCTGCAAGAAGGTACATTTTTACAATTCTTGTTCGTTATCGATTGGGACTTCTATCTTTTCACTTGTTTCTTTAAATTTCTGTATTACACCTTCGACGACTTCAATGATAATGTAGAGCATAGTCCATGGAAAGAACCAGACACTCGGATTGATAATAATACTGACAAAGCCTGCTATATAAAGGGCCGGTTTGATATTTTTCTTCATATTTTTTCGTGGTATGAGTGATGGGATCGGATCAAATTTTATTGACGATACCATGAGCAGTGATAATACCGGAATAAGCATCAACAGAACATGGACTATCTTAAACGTATCCCAAAAATAATGCGCAAAAAGGATAAATGACGAAATAGCAAGCGCCGCAACTGGTATAGGAAGTCCTTTATAACTGTTCTTTTTTAGGCTTTTGGTATCAACATTGAACCGTGCAAGACGGAATATACCAGCCATGATATAAATAAAGCAGAAAAACGCACCCCACATACCCGACATGCTGAAGTTCGATTGATACACAAGATATGCAGGCGCAACACCGAATGAAATAACATCGGCAAGGGAGTCTAGTTCTTTTCCAAAGCTTGAGTAAACTTTTGATAGGCGTGCGAGTTTTCCGTCTACAAGATCGCAGAAGGTCGCAAACACAAGACACCAGGCAGCTGTTGAGAAACGACCGTCCGTAGCGTAAATAAGTGCCAGAAATCCTAAAAAGACATTGGTTAATGTAAAGAAATTTGGCAATGCCGAACGTTTATCCTTCATCAGTATATCTTCCCAGTACGGATATTCCACCCCGTACTTTTTGTTTCAATTTGATACAAACTTCTGTATTGAGCGGAACAAGGACATCAACACGTGATCCAAACTTGATGAGACCACACCGTTCACCTTGATTGACTGACTTTCCTAATTCGGCAGTATAAACGATTCTTCGTGCAATCAGTCCGGCAATCTGCTTGAACAATACTTTCCGCGTTCCGTTTTCGATTCCGATAACGGTCTGTTCGTTTTTCGTAGAAGCTTCTTCTTTAAGGGCCGCTTTAAACTGCCCAGGCAAATATTTGAAAAAGGCTATTCTACCGCTGCAGGGATACCGGTTGATGTGCACATCAAACACGGTTAAAAAGACCGAAATTCTTCTGATTTTTGCCTGGAAGAAATCCGATTCTTCTTCCTCTTCTATTGCAACAACAAACCCGTCTCCGGGGGAGAGGATTGTGTTTTTTTCGGTTACAATTGTCCGTTCAGGATCTCGAAAAAAAAATGCAAAGAACAAAAGCGCCAACGCACACAGTGCCGCACACAACAATAGGATGTTATTATTGAGCAAGACACCGGCAATGCTGATAATAATTCCTATTATACCGCTCCAAGCCACATACTTTATTCCGTCCCGTGCCATCAGTATCGTCAGCTATCCTGCATATATATTTTATGAATTAAGACGTGAAAACAGTCTCACCAAATTTAATAAGATATTCGTTATCGAAATGAAACGCAAGAGAAATCTTGTACTATCCTCGGAAGATCAGCCTGCGTTTTAATGTTAAAATGCCTCATCTATACTCGCAATCAATCGATTAGTTACGCCTTCAGAATCCGCTCAGCAAGTATAGTGTAAACTTTATCGGCACCTCCGGCGCTCTTGCTTAAGCGACTTATATCCACTTTTTTATTTGTTTCAGCATCCCATAGTGTGCAGGTGTCTAACGACAACTCATCTGCAAGAATTGTTCCGTCTTCGTGCCTTCCAAATTCGAGTGAGAAATTCGCTAAAGTGAATGTCCGCCGCTGAAAGTAGGAACGGAGAACCGCATTGACTTTAATTGCATGTTTTGAAAGTACATCTATCTCTTCGCTGGTTGCAATTTCCAGCGCATAAGCGTGGTATTCGTTTATCAGAGGATCTTTGAGTTTTTCATCTCTAAGATAGAACTCTATAACAGGTGTTTTCAATTTTGTCCCTTCGGCAAATCCAAACTGTTTACCAAAATCACCCGTAGCGATATTGTGGACAACAACATTTATTCCGATTATCTCAACTTTTTTCACACGCAACTCAGTGTCACCCGTTTTTTCGATAAAATGGTTTGGAACATTGTAGCCGTCCAAGTATTGAAACAGGTTTGCCGATATTTCAGCATTTATTGAGCCTTTTCCTTTGATTGTGCTCTTTTTTCTCCCCTCAGATGAGGCCACATCATCTTTAAATTTCAAACTGATTTCATCTTCTTTATCGGTTTGAAGCGCAATTTTTGTTCTGCCTTCGAACAGTTTTGACTTTTTACCCAAAACATCCTCCCATTTTGAATGGTTCGAATGGTATGATTCGCTCTTCAGTTCACCATTCCATGATCATGATAATTGGCTATATTTCTCAGCCATAATCGTAATAATGTATTGTATTGTATCTAAAGGCCAGCTCTGGCGAAGATATAATCGATGTTTTTTGTGAACCGATCCATTGAGAAGCAGGACTCTATGTCCTCACAACTCAGCAGATTGAGCACGTCTGTATCTTCTTTCAGATTTTCTTTAAAGCTTGAACCGGTCTCACGTGCTTTCATTGCGTTTCTTTGTACCAACGCATAGGCTTCTTCACGTGTAATCCCTTTGTCGGTGAGCGTAAGCAACACTCCCTGAGCTTGAATCAGTTCCGCAACGCTTTTGAGGTTTTTTTCCATATTTTCGGGATACAAGCGCATATTTTTGACAATATTGATGAATTTCGTCATCATATAATAGATAAGGTTCGTGCTGTCAGGCAGGATAACCCGCTCAACTGACGAGTGTGATATGTCCCTCTCATGCCAGAGGGCAATATTCTCAAATGCGGCAATAGCATTTGCTCTGAGGAGACGTGCCATACCTGAGATGCGCTCGGTTATAATCGGATTCCGTTTCTGCGGCATCGCAGATGAGCCTTTCTGTTTTTTACTAAACGGTTCTTCAACTTCATGAATTTCTGTTCGTTGGAGATTGCGTATTTCGGCACTAAACTTGTCAAGTGAGCCGGCAAGAATAGCAAGAACACTGAGATATTCTGCATGCCGGTCTCGCTGAATGATCTGGTTTGATACCGGGGCAGGTTTCAGAGATAATTCTTCGCAGACAAGCCGCTCAATTTCGGGATTGATGTAGGCAAAAGTTCCGACAGCTCCTGATATTTTCGCGTAGGAAATTTGTTTAACTGCATGTTGAAAGCGCTCACGGGAACGTTTGAGTTCGGTGTACCACAATGCGAGTTTCAGACCGAATGTTATCGGTTCAGCAGCAACATTGTGTGTTCTTCCCAGCATGAGCTGGTATTTATACTCACACGCACGCTTACCGACCGCTTCGATCAGTTCGTCAAGCTTCGATAAAATCAGTTTCCCGGCATCCCGGCACTGGAGCGCGAGTGTTGTGTCAAGAAGGTCGGACGAAGTCATACCGACATGGACATAGCGGGATTCGGGACCGATATATTCCGCCATATTTGTCAGAAATGCAATGACATCGTGATGAATTTCCGCTTCAATTTCATTAATTTTTTTAGCGGAAAAATCTGCTTTTTTTTCGATTACCCGGAGTGCTTCTTCTGGAACATTACCGAGTTTCGCTTGTGCTCTGCATGCCGCAATCTCAACCATTTTCCAGTAGCGGAACCGATTATCATCTTTCCAGATATCATCTATCTCCGGCATCGTGTACCGTTCAATCATTTCTGCTCTCACCCCTCATTTTTTTATCTTCTCGGCGGTCGCTCAAGGACAAGTGTCGTTTCATATAATTGATTATTCCGAATCACCTGTAGCTGAAATGATCTGCCAGGCCTTGGGTCTGCCTGTTGGATTATCCGCCCTATATCATTCAAGTTCTGAACACTATTTCCGTTTAGTTCTATAATCACATCACCCTGCTGGAGGTTGGCTTTTTCAGCAGGACTGAACCGAACAACACGCAAGATTAAAATTCCTGTGTCCTGTTGGAGACCTAAACGGTAAGCCAGCCTGCTATTGACATCATTTCCCGTAAAACCGATCCACCAGTCAGAGTTTGAGGCAGCCTGATTCTTTAAATCCTCGACAATTGCTTTTATACTATTCACAGGAACCGCAAATCCGATACCGATCGAGCCGCGCGCACCGCTACCACCGGTATAGATTACCGTATTCATACCGATAACATCACCTGCGCTGTTGACAAGCGGCCCGCCACTGTTTCCCGGATTGATCGAGGCATCGGTCTGAATCATATCCTGGTAATTATACGATTCACCCTGCTGGCCGCCAAGATCACGCCCCAGCGCACTTATTACACCAACGGTGACGGCCGGCTGATTATTGAAATTGAACAAGCCGAATGGATTACCAAGAGAAATTGCCCATTCTCCAATAATTATATCGTCGGAATCGCCGAAATTCACACTGGGAAAGTTCTCCCCTTCAATTTTCAGCAGCGCTAAATCAAGCGACCGGTCACTTTCGACCAACTGCGCCTGATAGGTGTTGCTGTCGGTAAGTGCCACACTGATTTCCCGCGCTTCGCCGACAACATGGTCGTTTGTCAGAATGTAGCCATCAGATGAAATGATAAAGCCAGATCCGAGACCGCTTACTTCCTGACGCAAATTGTTTCCGTAGTAAAACAATTCTAACAGGGTATTGGGTATATACTGCTGATATGATTTTGTGCTGATCCCGACTACGGCAGGACTGACCATTTCGACTGCACGGGTAATAGCATTCTGCCGGGAAATTGATATCTCATCATTTTGCTGGCCTTTTGTATCCTGCAGAACTGTTTCGGGTACTGACTCAGCAGACTGCACAACATCAGTTTTTTCTACAGTATCCTGTGAACTGTTCTGCCTGATGAGCAAAACAATCAATGCAGTAGCAACAATAAGTATTGTTAAAATCTTTCCTGACTTCAACGGAAAAACTCCTTATTTCTTAACTTTTTCCCAATCCTGTAGAAACTTTTTGATACCGATATCTGTCAAAGGGTGTTTAATTATCTGCTCCAAAACTTTAAAAGGTATGGTCACTATATCGGCTCCTGCAAGCGCCGTTTTAAACACGTGTACCGGATGCCTGATACTCGCGGAGATGATTTCTGTTTCGATACCATAATTATCGTAAATGGTGACAATATCCCGGATGATATCCATACCGTAGCTGACTGTATCGTCGATACGTCCGATAAACGGACTTACAAATGTTGCTCCTGCTTTTGCTGCAAGCAGCGCCTGCATCGGTTGAAAAATCAAGGTTGTATTGGTTTTGATCCCCTCACTTGTGAAGATTTTCAGTGCTTTTAATCCTTCAAGTGTGACTGGTACCTTCACATTTATATTGTCGGCAATTTTTGCAAACTTCCGTCCTTCTTTCACCATTCCCTCAGCATCGAGACTGACAGTTTCCGCACTGACGGGGCCTTCCACAATCGAGGTAATCTCCTTTAACTTATCTGGATAGGTCCCTTCCTCTTTCGACATAAGGGTAGGATTGGTCGTGATCCCGTCAAGAATACCGAAACTGTGTGCTTCCTTAATTTCATCAATATTCGCTGTATCCAAAAAAAATTTCATACTGGCCTCTCTCCTTCACATCTCTCCAATCCCACGGAGTTTGTTGCTTATGTTATGGAATGTTATTTAATAATCGATTTTTTCCAAATATAATCCGTGTGGTGGTGCAAGACTGCTTACCCGTGAACGGTCCCCATCTGTGAGAATTTCTTCAAAAATACCCGGTTGTTTAGCCCCGCGGCCGACATCAACAAGTATTCTGGTGATTGAGCGCACCATTCCGTGAAGAAACCTGTCGGATTTGATAGTAATAGTCATATACGGACTGCTTTTCCAGATCGCTGTGTTCTGTATAGTACAGCGATAACTCTTCTCATCTTCATTTTTCTTGGCAAGCGGTTCAAAAATGTGGGTTCCATACAGCGAACACAGCGCTTTTTCCATTTTTTCCAGATTAAGCTTGAATGCAATATACCACGAATACCGTTCATCAAAGACCGACGGTTCAGTACGAATGTTGTACCGGTACGTCCTGCTCACTGCGCTGAAGCGTGCATGAAACATGTCAGGCACTGCCTCAAGTGAACGGACCAAAATATCACCCGGCAGCAGGGAATTCATACTATTCATCAATATTTCAGTCGAATCAGAGACGGCACAATCGAAATGTGCCACCTGCCCTACTGCGTGAACACCGCTGTCTGTTCTGCCGGCTCCTGTAACTTGAATAAATTCATTGCACCGGCGTGTCAGAGCTTCTTCGAGGACACCCTGCACTGTCCTCTGTTGCTTCTGTATCTGCCAGCCACTAAAATCGGTCCCGTCATATTCGAGGATCGCTTTAAAACGCTTCATCACAATACAAATGCTCCGGCAGATATGCCGAATACCACAATAAATGCTGTTATGTCTCTGCGGCGAAACCGCAATTCTTTATAGTAGGTTCTTGCATGGCTCCCCGGAAATCCCCGAACCTCGAGTGCATGGGCAAGCGTATCCGCACGCTTAAACACTGAGATAAAGAGCGGAATCACAACCGAACTTAAAGCATGAATTCTAGCAAACAGCTTCCCCTCAAGCTGAGCACCACGTGCAATTTGCGCTTTACTGATACGGTTGCCTTCCTCTAATAATACCGGAATAAACCGCAGGGTAATTCCGAGCATCAAAGCATAACTGTCGATGTTTAGTCCCATTTTTTTGAGCGGTCGCAACATTTTTTCCAACCCGTCCGTTAATTCCATCGGCGCTGTCGTCAGCATAAATAGTACAGAAAATGAGATTGCAATAAAGAGACGGAATCCAAAATAAAATCCAATCGAAACACCTTCGGAAGTAACATCGAATCCAACAACCGGTATGGTAAAAAGCACTGTCCCGCTTGCAATAAATGAATGGAGTATGAACGTTAACCCGATTATCAGGAGAAAAAATGTCAATTGCCTGAAAAAATGTGCTACCGGCACCCGTGATAAGGCGAGAAGCAGTAAAAAAAATCCGAGAAAACCGAACAGAACGAATAATTCCCGCCGAACCGTAAGAATAATTATAAGCGGTATAAGCGCAATCAGTTTCGTACGGGGATCTAATCGATGAATCGGTGAATCGCTTGTGAAATACTGGCCTAACGTAAGATTATTCAACAAGATACCGCCTTTTGTTACAAGATTTAAATATAGGTAATTTTTGCAAAAAATAAAAGCGCTTTTTCCCCTTAAAATAGCACCATTCTTCGTGTTTTTACACTATATTGGTCGAGATTTCATAGTACAGTATTATCTTAACAAACACCTGATCTACATCAAAAACGCTTTTTCTACAAAAATTGTGAAATTTTGTGAATTTTTCGTTATATTTAATTGTTCTATATTCAGAGCTGTTCTCAAGAGTGAATATTACACCATGGAATATTATCCTCCACCATATAAATCCGATGTTCCGAGCTATTCGAATCTACCTTTAGAGCCGGAAAAGTCGCCTACATGTCTCCCAAATCCGGTTATTAATGTCGTTCTTTTCGTGCTCACAGTCGGTTCAACATTGCTTGCAGGAGCTTTTCTGGAAAACGGCAATCCGTTCATCAGGACAACAGACCTATATAAGGGAATCCCTTTTGCATTGACGCTGCTTACTATTATCGGTTTTCACGAGTTTGGACACTATTTTATGTGCAGACGCCACGGCATTGCTGCAACGCTCCCTTATTTCATACCCGCACCTCCACCTTTTTTCATTATAGGTACGCTGGGAGCAGTGATCAAGATCCGTGCACCGATCACGAATAACCGGGCACTGTTCGATATCGGAGCGGCAGGCCCTATTGCTGGCCTGATCGTTGCTCTGCCTGCTATTGGAATCGGCCTCTACATGTCGGAAATCAGACAAGTCATTCTGGGTAGTGCATGGAGCCTCGGCGACCCTATTATAATGAAACTGATATCACGATTAATACTTGGTGAAATACCTGAAGGGTTCGACGTCTATATAAATTCCATCGCTTTTGCCGGATGGGTCGGCCTTATCGTCACTGCATTTAATTTACTACCGATTGGCCAGCTTGACGGCGGACACATTGCCTATGCGCTTCTTGGTAAGCGGCAAGCATTGCTCGGTTATACGGTGTTTTTCACCCTTTTTCCTCTTGCATTGTTCTGGTCGGGCTGGTTTGTTTTTATTATTATTGCACTTATCATCCGAATCAAGCATCCTACTGGGATTACTGCTCTCGAACCCCTCGACTTCAGAAGAAAAGTCATTGGTGTAGTGTGCCTTCTCATGTTTGTTGTGTGTTTTATTCCTATCCCATTCAAGGGCATGGGAATTATCAACATGCTCTCCATTCTTTTTTAGGTGTGATGACGAATCATGAAAATAATTCGATCTATTCGCCAGATGCAGTTATATAGTGCTACTTTACGCACCGGAAGCAACCGGACAGGATTTGTACCGACCATGGGCTTCCTTCATGAAGGACATCTCAGTCTTGTCCATTCCGCAAAAAAAACGTGTTCCTATACAATTGCCAGTATATTTGTGAATCCGACCCAGTTTGGACCAAACGAAGATTTAAGCCGGTATCCCCACAGTGAAAAAAAGGATATTGATGTTCTTCGCGAGCATGGTGTGAATGCAGTTTTCATTCCGAAAGTAGAGGCGATGTATCCAAGCAAATTCCAGACATGTGTAACAGTGAAGAACATGACGTCTGCTGGTGAAAGTGCTTCTAGGCCAACACATTTTCTAGGCGTTGCAACTGTCGTTATGAAGCTTCTGAACATTGTGCAGCCTTCCGCGCTTTTTCTCGGACAAAAAGATATTCAGCAAGCACTTATTCTAAAACGTATGATAGTCGACATGAATATGTCGGTGACAGTCAGAATTCGTCCGACAAAGCGGGAAAAAGACGGGCTAGCCATGAGTTCACGAAACATCTATCTTTCCGGTGATGACCGGAATTCGGCATTAGCGCTATACAGTGCGCTCAAAGAGGTGAAGTTGGCGATAGCAAACGGTGAAACATCGTGTATAAAATTGCAGAAATTGGCACAGTCGGTTTTTCAATGGTATCCGGGTGCTTTACTCGATTATGTGCATTGTGCTTCTTACGAATCGTTTGAGCAGGTCAGGACGGTTACCGGACGGACAGTTGTTGCGCTTGCAGGGTATGTCGGGAAAACACGGCTGATTGACAATATCATCGTATCGCCGCCGAAATAGAAACAAGAGAGAATTTATTAAACGGTAATTTTTATGAATACATGTAGTATCATTATTCTTGCAGCAGGAAAAGGTGAACGGATGGAGGGAATCCGGCCAAAAGTGCTTTATGAACTCGATAGTAAGCCACTTATCGACCATGTCCTAAAAACAGCTTACCAGCTTCAACCTGAGCGAATTGTGGTCGTGGTCGGATTTGAAAAAGAAAAGGTAATGGATTTTGTTACGCAACATGCCATATCTCACTCTGTTAAAAGATATAATGATACAGCGTCCTCTGACAATATTGATCCCATCGACATCCGGTTTGCTATTCAGAATGAACAGCTCGGAACAGGTCATGCAGTTTTGCAGGCACAAGAAATGTTTGCTGATTTTCAGGGTGACATACTTATTCTGAGTGGCGATGTCCCCTTGATTTCAACCGAAACACTATCAAGGTTACTGAAAAACCACTTAGAATCTGGAGCAGGCGCAACTGTTCTTACTGCCAATTATAAAAATCCGAAGGGGTATGGTAGAATTGTATTCGATGAGGACGGCTCTCTACAGAAAATTGTCGAAGATAAGGACGCCACCCATGAAGAGAAAAAAATTTCTGTTATCAATACCGGGATATTTGTATTCCACTCCGATCACCTCTTTACCTATCTGCATAATGTGAATCGGGACAATGCACAGGCGGAGTATTACATTACCGACCTGATTCAGATTATCCAAGAGCATTCTATCAAGGTGTCTGCATTTCAGTCATCCAATCCAAAAGAAACTTACGGCATCAACACTCCTGAGCAGCTTGCCGTACTGAGTTCTATGCTGCCAACGTCATGATATTTTATTGAAAACAGTTGCATAGGCTTCTGTTATTTAGTATATTTATGCACGGATATTTCATTGAATTCGTACCGTTTTGAACGCTTGATTCAACATGTAATTACAATGGGAGAGTCATACCCGACAATGGCATGAGTGTGATTTATAAAAACAGAATCACTGATCCATTCCGAGAGACGGCTCTCGATTTGTTTTATGGTACAACGAAAGCGCAGAACTGACAGCAAACCACCATCAAATCCCGTACCTATTCGGAAGTATTTAATATATGCCTGTGGTGCAGCGGTTATTGCGCTTGCAGTCTTGCTGGCAAGTACGATTATATCTACTGAACCTGATGAGGCGATCACGGAAGAGGAAATTCATGAACTGCCTGTAGTAATCGAGATTTTGAACGGCACAAGGGTATCAGGAATTGCAGGCCGGATGTCAGTTTTTCTCATGAGCAATAATATCGACTCGCTTATAGTAGGAAATGCCGACAACAAGAATTTTCCAGAAACAATCATTATCGAGCGCAAACAAGGTTTTGGTGGCGAGATATCCCGATTAACTGGCGTCAGAAATTTGACGTTCGGTTTAGAAAGTGACTCGGATATTGCTGTAACAATTATCCTCGGGTCTGATTATGAACAGTTTATTCCGTTCACTCAATACACTCAATAATCTATCCGCGCAACTTAAACCCAATAATAAGGTGATTTAAAAAATGCCCGTAACAGCAGCACAAACTCAAGACGTAAATGACCCCAAAGAAATTTGCAGAAAAGATTGCTCAACTGACTCTGACAAAAAAAGCCGAAGAAGTAAAGATTATTGATCTCCGGAAAGTGACGAGTTTAACTGATTTTTTTGTTATCTGTTCCGGTGATACCGATATTCAGGTCAAAGCGATTGCTGATGCGGTCATCGAAGGATTACTCAAGAGTAAAAACAAACCATGGCACAAGGAAGGATTTGAGGCAGGCACTTGGATTCTTCTCGATTTTGTCGATGTAGTTGTTCATATCTTTCGTAATGATAAACGTTCATATTACAAACTGGAAAATCTGTGGGGTGATGCACCTGTTGTAACTATTGCAGATAATTCTGATACGAATTCCGGAGAAAAAACATGACACTTTTGGTAGTGGGATCGATCGGATACGACTCAATTGAAACCCCTTTGGGATCTATCACTGACACGCTCGGTGGATCGTCGATACATTTTAGCGCTGCATCAAGTTTATTCACCGAGACTAGAATTGTCAGTGTGGTTGGTGATGATTTTAATGAGGACGAACTTCGGTTTCTTGTTGACCGCTCTACTGATATCAGCGGTGTTGTGACCGAAAGCGGTAAAACATTCCGGTGGAGCGGCAGATATCATGAGAATATGAACGACAGAGACACGTTATCAACGGAATTAAACGTATTTGAGCATTTTAAGCCGGACATTCCTGATTCATTCAAGGATTCTAAGTTCATTTTTTTGGCAAATACACATCCGAACCTTCAACTTGATGTGCTGGATCAAATTGCAAATCCAGAATTTGTTGCTATGGACACCATGAATTTCTGGATAGAAGGGAACAGAAGCGAACTCGAAACGGTATTGAAAAGAGTAGATGCTGTTATTCTCAATGACTCGGAAGCACTTGAGTTCAGCGGAGAACTGACTTATCCGCGTGCAGCGCGCTCTATAGCGAAATTCGGTCCGAAATTTGTCATCATTAAAAAGGGGGAACATGGAGCATTCCTCTACCATGATGGATCATATTTTGTGCTTCCGGCCTACATCCTTGAATCTGTTGCCGATTCAACTGGTGCGGGTGATTCATTTGCCGGGGGATTTATGGGGTATCTTGCTCAGCAGGGTTCGACAGAAAATAGTAGTGTTCGGCTTGGAATGGCATACGGTACATGTACCGCATCATTTTGTTGTGAAGATTTCAGCACTAAGCGGCTTGCCTCAGTAACAGAGAATGACATCAAAAACCGTTTCCGGTTATACAAACAACTCATAAAGATTCCTTAGACACTATATCGGGGAAAGCTGAATTCCGAAGAATTGATTGAGAAGTACAGAATATGCTCGACATAACAATCATAAAACTGTAAAAAGCAAATCATTTAACAATATTCATAATTACTAGTTGCACTCTATAGTACATAACACAATTATCTTATATGTTCCTCACTCTCTTTTTGACAACGATTCTTTTTCTACTTGCGACTTTTCAGGCGCTTCAAATCTATTTTTTCAAGCGGAAACAAATGGGATACGGCGCTATTTTTGTGTTTTTTTTCTGGACGACATTTGTTTTTCTGATGTACAATATCCAGATTCTTTTTTCTGCTAATGTGAGCGAGAGCGGATCACACCAGTCAAAAACTATCATCATCGACAGCGGCTCGTCATTGTCAAAAATTGCCAGCCAGCTCCGTACCGAGAGCATTATTAAAGATAGAAATCATTTCTTGTGGACTGCAAACCTTCTTGGCCTTCAGCATAAGGTACAGGCTGGTAAGTACAAACTCACTCCTTATATGTCGAATTATGCGCTGATACTCCAACTCACATCCGGCGGGAGTGTTCAGGAGCAGATTACGATAGTTGAAGGCTCGACCGCCAAAGAAATCGCACTCATCGTTGCAAATAAACTCGATTTAGATGTCGGCCGATTTCTTGAAATTGTGAACAACATTTCTGTTGCAGAGCGGCTCGGAATCGATGCGCCAGCACTCGAGGGTTATCTTTTTCCAGAGACCTATCGGTTTAACTGGGGCATCTCAGAGATGGAGGTTGTTGAAGTACTTGTCGGCGAGTTTAAGAGACAAGTCGATGCATCATTATCAGATGGAGCCTCTGTGCATAACCTTACTTTCCATGAAGCAGTAATTCTTGCATCGATTATCGAGGGTGAAGCAGTTGTTGATGATGAGAGGCCTATGATTTCGGCTGTGTTTCACAATCGTCTCAAAAAAAACTGGCGTCTTGAAGCTGACTCTACAGTTCAATATATTATTCCGGACGGTCCCCGGCATCTTCTCGATAAAGACCTTGCAATCGATTCGCCTTATAATACATATAAATACCGAGGATTGCCACCTGGTCCTATCAATAATCCGGGTTTAAAATCTATAATAGCAGCAGTGAATCCTGCCGATGAGTCATATGTTTATTTTGTCGCAACCGGTGAAGGACGGCACACCTTTTCCCGCACACTGGACAAACACCTTCGGGCGAAACAAAAACTTGACCAGCTCAGGCGGGATTTGAGGCGTCAATCAATGCAGCGGTAATTTCTTTCCAAGATCACATTATGAGTATACAAAGCAGCGTAAAATCCAAATATAAGTCTTTCCGCTGGGAAAAAGATCTTAATCCCGCTCAAAAACAAGCTGTCGAATCGATTTCAGGTCCGCTCATGGTCCTGGCTGGTGCGGGTAGCGGCAAAACCCGGGTAATTTCTTACCGGATCGCCTATCTTGCTTCTACAAGAACTGTGAGTGCTGATAAAATCATGGCATTGACGTTCACCAATAAAGCTGCACAGGAAATGCAGTCCAGAATTCTGAAACTTATTGGCGATACCTATTCTACCCTGTGGGTAGGAACATTTCACTCACTTTTTTCCAGAATACTTCGCCGGGAAGCGAAACATCTGGGATTTACCAGCAATTTTAGTATTTACGACGAGCAGGATCAGCTCCGGGCGGTAAAAAATGTTATAGTGAACTGGAAACTACCGACGGGAAATCATACGCCACAAATTATTTTGTCAAAAATCAGCAAATTGAAATCCCGTTTGGTATCAACGGAAGAATATGCTGCTTCAGACGACGGCTCTCCCTGGTGGGATTTTGTTTCTCCGGTTTATACAATGTATATGCAGTATCTCAAAGCAAACAATGCTCTCGATTTTGACGATCTGCTCATGTCAACCTATCGGCTTTTTAAGGGTCATCCGGACCTGCTCAAGAAGTATCAGAATAAGTTTAAGTATATTCTTGTGGACGAATTTCAAGACACTAATCTTGCTCAATATCAGATATTGATACAGTTGGCTGCCGAGCACAGGAACATTTGTGTTGTCGGGGATGATGATCAATCGATCTACCGGTGGCGAGGAGCAGAGATTAAGAACATCCTTCAATTCGAGCATGATTTTCCAGACACGAAGGTAATCAGACTCGAACAGAATTACCGCTCTACAAAAAACATTTTAACAGCTGCAAATTCGGTCATTAAAAATAACCGTATCAGACACGACAAAACACTCTGGACAGATAAAGGCGATGGTGAAAAAGTGATTCTTCACCGGGCTGACACAGATAGAGATGAAGCACAGTGGACTGCACAAAACATAGAGTCTGAAGTATTAAAGGAAAAATGGAAATGGGGCGATTTCGCTATCCTCTACCGCCTTAATGCCCAGTCACGACTTTTCGAGGATCAGCTCCGGAGAAATAACATTCCCTATACTGTTGTCGGTGGCCTCCGTTTTTATGAGCGGAAAGAGGTTAAGGATGTTCTCGCTTACTTAAGTATTATCGTTAATCCGAGCGATTCAATCATGCTGAAGCGGATTATTAATTACCCCCACCGCGGAATCGGAAAACAGACAGTCTCGAAAATAGAAGCATATGCACAGGAACAGTCACTCTCCCTATATGAATCGTTAAAGCAGGTTGATCGGATTCCTGGCCTAACACCCGCACGATTAGAAACTCTCAAAGAGTTTTATTCTTTTGTTTCGAAATACCGCAAACTCAAGAATCAGGTCTCTCTTGTCGAACTTGTTGTGTCGCTTATTGAAGCATTGGAAGTATTTCAGCTTCTTGAACGCGAATACCATGACGATGCTGTGGGCCGGATCGAAAACATACGAGAATTATTGCGGGCGATTGAAGAGTATGGGACGCGTATTGAAAAGGCCACCTTAGAGAGTTATCTTTCAGAGGTTGTTCTCTTAACAGATATCGACAACTGGGACAGCGAAAAACAGCACGTCTCGATTATGACTTTTCATGCTGCAAAAGGGCTTGAATTTCCGATTGTTTATGTTACAGGAGCAGAAGAAGGAATTCTCCCGATTGCATCCTCCTTGGAAGACCCTGATGCACTTGAAGAGGAGCGGAGGCTATTCTATGTCGGCACGACCCGGGCAATGAATATTCTTCATATTACTTCGGCACATATGCGAGGAATGTACGGTAAATTCGACGAAAATCCACCATCTCGCTTTTTGTGTGAACTCGAAAAAAAATCGTTCATTCAGACAGATGCCGAGCCGGTATTTACGTTTGATGCACCGCCAAAAAAGCCTAAGACTCCCCATCTGGTTCCAGCGTCACAACTTTCTACTAACGGACAGTTCAAGACCGGTATGAAAGTGGCACATCCCGATTTCGGTGTCGGTGTAATACGTAGTGTAGAGAAAAAAGGTGCTTCAACTAAGATTAAAGTGACGTTTGAAGGACAGATCGTGAAAACTTTAATGGCTGAGTATGCGCCACTGCGGATTATTCGCTAAAATGAACAGTAGAAATAAATGAACATTTCGTTACACATTGATAATCGCCCCCTCTCGGAGACATAACTTGTAACGAATAATAAGTATCTGAAAAGTAAGTTAAAATAACGGCATGTAATACATGAATACTAAGCAACTGAAGCATTTTACTCTGAATATTTGCACCGGGATGCTGCTGTGGAGTACACTTGGACCTGTTCACGCACAAGAAATTAAATCTGTCCGTGATTACGGGTTTGCGCTGGAACTGTATGAGCGGGAATTGTATACTGTCGCAATCGATGCACTTGAACAATTTATATTTAACAATCCCGATGATTCACATAGTGCAGAAGCCTGGTTTTTTATTGGGAAATCGCATTATGCGCTTGAGCAGTATACTCAGGCCTCATTGGCTTTCACTGAATTTGTCGCACGACAACATTCGTCTCCACATATTCCCGATGCGTGGAAACTCCTCGCTGAGAGTCATGTCCAGTCAGGCGATATTGAGAAAGCGGCAGAATCTCTTGAAGCTCTAGCAGATATACTGTTTGCTGAAACGGAGCATACTGTTCCTGCACTGTTCCGTGCTGCTGAGCTGTACCAGGAAATTGGCCGTACTAATAAGGTCACGTATTTATTACAACGGATTTCCGATACGTATCCAGAGCATGCTCTCTATCCAGAGGTGGTTATAATATTAGCACAAAACTTTGCATCACAGGGAGATTATCTCGCTGCGGTGCGCGAGTTGTCAAAAATCGACCGCCAATCGAGTATCGATGATACTTTGAAATGGGAAGCCCGCTTTTACAGTGGTATGTACCACCTGAAACTTAATGCATTGACTAGCGGTGAAGAAGACCTTTCATCTATCCTGTCAGAAGCATCTCGTAATTCCGAACTGTATCAGCAGGTTGCACTGCTGCTTGCCGGACATTATTTCAAACAGAATAATACCGATTCGGCAATTAATCTGCTTTTAGATTTGGCCGGCAATCCTAACGCTTCGGCACCTTTCCGCGGTCAGGCAAACTTGGAACTCGGAAAACTCTCATTCCAGTCAGGTGATTACCAGCGTGCACATGAGTATTTCTCAAACGCACAGCATCTCGAAGAAAATTTAACCCTTTTAAATGAGTTGCTCTATTATAACGGGCGCACATTTTTTGAAGAGGGAGATTTCCCGCAGGCATATGCGGAATTAAGCAAATTATTTTCTGATGGCTGGCCAGGCAGCAGACCAGCAGAAGAGATTAAGCAATTTGAATATGACGCTTTCTCTCTCTATGTCCGGTCTGCAAATCTATCCGGCTCTACGATCGACATTGCACTGCTTAGCGGATCGGTACTCGAACTGTCCGACCGGTTTCCCGATGCTCAGACCTATCTCAGATGGGGAGACATATTTTTTGATGCTTCTTTGTTTCGGACTGCAAACGATCTTTATGAAAAGGGATATAAACACTATCCTGAGGAACTTTCAAGTGATTTTCTACTCCTGAACCGAGGAAAAACGATTGAACTGATAGGAGACAACCGAATTGCCTATTCTCTTTACAGCCGTGTTATTTCGATATTTCCGGGGGGAGAAGCTGCACACGAAGCTGAAACGCGCATCGATTATCTCAACAGAAAACATGGAAGATTAAGCGATGAGGAAATCCTGCAAAAGCGCTCGCAACTGCTCGACAGGTTGTCTCAAAATAACACGTTCAGCGATCCGGCTACACAAAGATTGACGGAAGCTTTTTTGCATGGCCAGTTTAATTATGAAATTCGGGATCTGGAAAAAGCGCTTGAAAACTTCCGCATTATTATAGAGGACGGGACGGAACACGACCGATTCACTGATGCACTAACACTTTCAGCAGAGATTTTCGACAATCTGTATCTCATTTATATTTATGAAGAAGCCATTGGAAGAGCGGAAGGCGCGGCACAGGGAGCATTGGAATTGTACCGGCGTTTTCTCAATATTTCGGATGATCTTGGCGACTATAGCCGGTTCACGAAAAAGCGCATCATAGACCTTACACTTGCTCTATCTGAAACCAGTGAAGAAAAGGTTGACCGAGCCCGCAGTTTTATTCAAGGATCGGAGGCATATACCGATCAGGGAGTGCTTGAATTCGGAAAGTATCGGCTTGCGGAACTGCTGATACAGAACAGCAATTCGCTCAGTACGCTTCAGGAAGCCGTGAATATTCTTGAAAATCTCTCTATATCTTTGTTAGATGATACTGAGCTTGAAGAGATTGCCTATTTGAAAATAATCGGTGCTTTGAAGACTGCCAGTGCTTCTGCACAGATTATAGGGTATTGCAAAGATTATGTCACTGTATATCCCCGTGGGAGGCGTACACCAGAAACACGATTTATCGGAGCAGAGGCATTTCTTAAATCCGGTGATCCGGAAAATGCCCGCCTCTGGATCGAACAGCTCATGCGGGATCATTTTTACAGCAGATTTGTCGACAGGGGAGCAACTCTATTGGCCGATTTACTCTCTCTTGAGGGGGCAACAGATGATGCGTTAAAGCTGTACCACATGACGATGCAGTCGCTGGCGGGTTCTGATGAATCAGAACTTGTTACATCAATTCTGTTGAAAATCGCACATATTTACCGGAAGAGCGATCAGTACGGCAATGCCGTCGATTATTTGCTGCTGTACACCGAGGCCGAGACTGACATTTCTAAAAAAATCGAAGGTCTCAAAGCACTCTCAGAACTATATGTTTTGAGAAACAATTTTGATGAAGCACGTAGTATTCAGACGATCATAATTAATAGCGATGCCGATTCGGTTGTAGTGCTCAGTGCCCGGTTAGAGGAAGCATTTTTGTCTTATCGACAGTTAAGCGATCCATCTGCCTCTAATTTCGAAGACAGGCTGCGTGCCACGCGAGAAAAATTTCTCGCACTTTCAGAACTCCCGATAGAAGATTCATTAAAGGTCCGGATTGATTTTACTGCACTTGTCTGTCTTTACCGACTTGACCGGAGGCAGGAAGCTAATCGACTTCGTGATGATTTTGAGCGGAGGTACCGGTTTCTTCCCGATGATGATCGCAACGATTACCTGAGCAAACTTCGTGTCGAGGAAGCATTGATCCATCAGCGTACTGCAGTTACTATGTTGACATCAGGAAATGTCCAGGAAGCGGAGAACCGGTTCGGTGAAGCAATTTCGATTTTTACCGATATTGCCCGGAAATATCCAGAAAGTGCGGGTGAGCAGCTTGCGGATCTTTACCACGGGCTACAGCTTGCAGTATATCAAAGTCAGGTTGAAGAGGGTCTTGCTCTTTTAGTGGGTTTTCGCAGAAAATATCCCGACAGCCAATACCTTTTTCAAGTGTATTCTCAGCTTGGGATTATTCAGAAAAATCTCAACAGATATAAAGATGCCTATGTGTCGTTCAGTATTGCCGTTGAAACTCCTGAGGGGAGAAATGACGCTGAAACACATCTGAATTATATTGAAGGGTGTGAATATGCAGGATTTCAGGTTGTTCAGATTGATGCGATCCATACCTATCTGCGTCATTTTCCCGAGACTCCGCAGCGAATGCAGATGCTGATTAATGTCGGTAACCTTTATAAGATTCTTGGACAGTATGATGCCGCAATTACTCATTTTGAATCAATTATACCGGAGGCTGATCCCAAATCTCAGATAATTGTGCAGTATTATCTCGGAGAAAGTTATTTTGAGCAGAAAAAATATACACTCGCGATTGTCGAATTTCTGAAACTTCTCCGGTATGGTGACCCCAGATCAACCGATCTCCCCTTCCATACGAACGCCCGGTGGTATACTGCACAAAGTTTTAAAGAGATCGGCGACTACGACAATGCTATAGCATATCTTGATCCGATCTTGAGCGCGTACGGCCCTTCGGATGATTTTCATAAGAGCGCCCAGAGTGAAAAAGATACAATTCTTAAACTTATGGAACTCCGGAAGTAACATGCCTGAATTTTCTCCGTTTGAACAACAAGAAATGTACCGTATACTCAAAACCGCCCTTAAGGAAGATATTGGCAGCGGAGATATCACCACAAAAGCAACGATTTCACAAAGAGCCATAACGCATGCCACTATTACAGCCAAGTCTCCATGTGTTTTTGCCGGTATACAGGTAGCGGCCTCCTGTTTTTCACTCCTGAATAACAATATCAGTTTGTCTATGTATTATGAAGACGGTGACCGTATTGGAAAAGGTGACATTGTTCTTGAGATTGTCGGCCCAACTCGTGCTATTCTACAGGCTGAACGGACAGCACTCAACCTTCTCGGCAGGATGTCGGGTATTGCTACGGTGACCGCTCAGTTTGTCGAAAAAACTTCCGGAACAAACGCAAAAATTCTCGACACGCGAAAAACAATACCGGGATTGCGTTTCCTTGACAAATATGCTGTGCGGGCAGGCGGAGGCTGCAATCACCGCGTCGGTTTATATGATATGTTCCTGATTAAGGAAAACCACATTATTGCTGCGGGCGGCATATCGGAAGCCGTTGAGCGGTGTAAAGCTTTTCTAAAGCTGCACAAAACACTCGAATCGACTATCATCATTGTTGAAGTTTTGACACCAGATGATGCCGAAACTGCCTGTGCAGCCGGTGTGGGAAGAATTTTGTTAGACAACATGAAACCTGCCGCGATCCGTGCTATAGTAACGAGATTTCAGGGCAAGGTAAAGCTGGAAGTATCGGGTGGAATTACACTCAAAAATGTCCATGATTATGCCAAGACGGGAGTCGATTATATATCAATCGGCATGCTGACCCATTCCCCACCATCTGCCGATTTTTCTCTGCTTTTAGAGTAGCGTTTTTCTAACTCGAATTTCATATTGCACAGTAGTGTATTTTCAATACAATCCCTATTCAAACTCTCAAGTTCATACAAAATATCTTGAAGATATTGGTGCACATATCTATTATATTGATGAAGTTCGAAAGCAGGGAAGCGGTACACTCGTACGGGAAAAACAGAGAACACCAATGCAGAAAGTGTATTTTTCGGTTTTGATAGCGATTCGGTACAGGAATCGGAAGCACTGGGTCACCGATAGGATTGACAGCGGACGACATCTGCGACACTACAGATGCAGCCACCGCAGATCCCTGCACTCGTTTCATCGAAATTACGGAAATCAATCAGGAATATGACATTGACGGCATTACCAGTAAACTTGCTGGCATACATTATTATGCGGACATGTTGCTACGCATTAAACTTCGAACTTATGATTGGTTTATGGAGTGTTTATATAACAGCGTCTGGAAAAAATAATGGACGATAAACTCATCGAATGTGTACCGAATTTCTCGGAAGGTCGAAATTCCGGTGTCATTAAGCAGATTACCGATACGATTGAGCAGATCAATGGCGTTAATCTACTGAATGTCGATCCGGGAGCGGACACTAACCGGACAGTTGTGACGTTTATCGGCAATCCGGAAGGTGTGATGGAAGCAGCATTCCGCGCAATCGAAAAAGCATCCGAACTGATTGACATGTCCAAGCATCAGGGAATCCATCCGCGGATGGGAGCGACTGATGTGTGTCCATTCATTCCTATGAAAGACGTGACGGTTGAAGAATGTATCGAACTTTCCCGGGAAGTAGCGAAACGGGTAGGTGATGAACTAAGTATTCCGGTCTATCTCTATGAGAAATCCGCACAGAAGCCGGACAATGTCAATCTTGCAGAGATTCGCCGTGGTGAATATGAGGCATTAGTAGACAAACTCAAAAAACCGGAATGGAAACCTGATTTCGGTCCGACGGAATTCAATGTCCGTTCCGGAGCGTGCATTATCGGTGTGCGAGAGTTTTTAATTGCCTACAATATTTCTCTCAATACACAAGACTTGATATATGCAACCGATATGGCTTTATGTCTCCGCACAAAAGGTCGCTCTGCACGCAGGGGAAATATCGATCCGATATATTTGCAGGGCGAGGAGGTATTATTATACGGAAAGGATTCCTTCCCATGTGGAACATGTAATTTTATAGGGAAGACGATCCAAGAAACCGGAAAACACTGTCAGAACAAACACGGTTACAATCTTGAAAAACTGCTGATCCTGAACGATATCGATCCGAATTATCCTCAAGGAGAACACGTGAAGATTTCGGGAATATTTCAGCGCTGCAAGTCGATCGGCTGGTTAGTTGAGGAGTATGACCGGGCGCAGATTTCGATCAACTTGACTGATTACAATATTACTTCTATGCATGATGTATTTGATGCGTCACTCGCTCTTGCCGCGAAGCGCGGCATTGGTGTTACCGGCAGTGAGATTATCGGCATGGTCCCCTATCCTGCACTTTTGGCATCGGGAATACATTATCTCAAGAAACAAGATCGCTTTGCGAATATCCCGATCAGAGATATCCTGGAAACTGCCGTTCAGTCTCTCCTTCTTCGGGATATTGCTGATTTTAAAATTGAAGAGCGTGTTATCGGATTGCCAAACGATCTTATGTGAAGCATATTCATTCTAATAAAACAATCAACTGATGTGTACTTATTCCTGTTCTATTTCTTGCGTGAGGAGCTGCTTTTTATATAGTCCGGCATAGAGCCCACCAAGATTTACAAGTTCATCGTGTGAACCCTGCTCAACAATTACCCCTTCATCAAGCACATAAATAATATCCGAGTCCTTAATAGTCGAAACTCTGTGGGAAATGATTATGCTCGTTCGTGAACGTACAACATCCTGCAGACGTGAAAGTATTTCTTCTTCTGTTTTTGTATCAACACTCGAAAGTGCATCGTCTAAAATTAGAATCTTCGGTTCACGTATAACCGCCCTCGATATTGCGGCGCGCTGTTTCTGACCTCCGGAGAGATTAATACCCCGTTCACCGAGCATTGTATTGTACTGCCTCGGAAATGCCTCGATATTCTCTTTGAGCTGCGAAATAGTTACTGCTTCATAGAGTTGGGGATCGGAGAACGATTCTATACCGTAGACAATATTTTCCTTGATTGTATCCGAAAAAAGAAACGTCTCCTGCGGAACAACACCGATGTTTTTTCGTAAATCATCGAGCGGTATTGTCAGTACATCGACACCATCGATAAACACTGTTCGCACAGGAGGTTGATAGATGCGGGGTATGAGATTAATAAGGGTACTTTTACCTGATCCAGTCGGCCCGATTATAGCTGCCGTCCCGCCACCAGAAATAGTTAGATTTATATTCTTCAGAACAGGGCTGTTTCCGTTTTTGTATGAGAGTGATAGATTTTTGATAACAATATCCCCTGAAAATGAACCTACAAATGGAACCGATCGAGCATCATTTATGTCTGGTTTGACATCCATGATTACGTTCATTCTGCTCATTGAGGCTGCACCGCGCTGAAAAATATTCACAACCCACCCAACCGAAATTATAGGCCAGAGGAGTAAAAGCAGATAGGTATTGAATGCAACAAATTCACCAAGTGTAAGTGTCTGCTGTATGACACTTCTGCCGCCATACCAGAGAATAAGGGCAAATCCCATACCGCTCACGAAGTGGATTGTCGGGTAGAAAAAGCTCCAGACTCGAATCAATTTTTTATTGAGAGATACATATTTCGTGTTCATGGAATCAAAAGTCTGAATTTCGCTCTGTTCTCTGACGTACGCTTTGATTGTCCGGATACCCGATAGATTTTCCTGTGCTCTGGCACTGATCGCTGAAAACTGTGCCTGAATTTTTTCAAACCAGTAGTGTACCCGGACACCGAACCGGTTAATGAGAAATGCCAGCAGCGGAAACGGAAGCAGTGCAACAAGCGTAAGCTGCGGATTGATGCTTATCATATAGTATAAAGCAACACCGAAAAGAATAACTGTGTTGAGAGAGTACATGATACCCGGCCCGAGTACCATACGGACGGCATTCAGATCGTTTGTCGCCCGGGACATGAGGTCACCAGTCCGGTTTGTATTGTAAAACGACTGTTCCAGCATTTGAAGGTGCTTAAAAAAGTCATTCCTAATGTCATACTCGATTTTGCGGGAAATACCGATTATGGTGTTTCTCATCAGAAATCTGAATATCCCCTGTGTTGCCGCATAGATTAAGAGGAGTTTGACATGAGCAAAAAGTACCGATCTGTCGAGGTTATCACCCAAAGCATCAACGGCGTTTCCCATAATTCTCGGCACTTTTGTTGTAAAGAAAACAGTAAAAATGATAAACAGAATTCCAAAAATGAGTCCAACTTTGTATTTCTTTACGTATGGGATAAGCCGTAAGAGGCTTGCTGTTCGTTTCATTTATTATCTTCCGTTTAAATAACGGATTTTTTGAATGTTGTTTTCAAATTTATTTGTAGTACAGACAACTTACCGTGAACGGTCGACACCGATCCGCTTACAATAGTCGTATATCGGACACTCACTGCAATAAGGAGAAACTGGTTTACACAAGTTTTGACCATAGGGAACGAGAAGATCGTTTAACCGTATCCAATACTCCTTTGGGAGTTTTTTCCGGAGTGCAAATTCAGTTTCGTCCGGTGATTTAGTCGAGACATATCCCAACCTGTTCGAAATTCTGTGGACATGTATATCGACACAGATGCCCGGCTTGTTGTAGCCGAGTGTCACCACAAGATTGGCAGTTTTCCTCCCGACACCTTTAAATTTCATCAGTTCATCGACATCGTCCGGCACTATCCCGTTATATTCATCAAAAAGGACTTGAGAAACTTCGACAATTGTTTTTGCTTTGTTCCGATAAAATCCGACCGGATATATCAGTTCAGCAATTTCATCAACCGGGAGTCGGATCATGTCCTCGGGTGTGTCAGCCCTGTTGAACAGTTTATCAGATGCTATGCGAGTTGTTTCATCCTTCGTTCGAAGACTGAGTATCGTAGCAATCAGAATTCTGTACGGGTCCTTCTTTCGGGCAACGACACCGACAACCGGCTCTTTCCAACGGGTTATCGTCTCTTCAAGAATCGGTATTACTTTGTAAATGTGATTAGTATTCATACAGAGAGAAGGAGGGAGATTAATGTTGTTTGAGTGCTAAATTAACTAATAAGATTTGCAATACGGCTCCAACGAACTTTTGAGATAATATTATACAGAGGAACAGAAGGATCCCATGACCAGTAAATTATGAGTGCCTCACCGACAAGGTTTTCTTTGGGAAGAAACCCCCAGTACCTGCTATCAAGACTATTATCCCTGTTGTCGCCCATGACAAAATAGTGACCATTGGGGACGGCAATCGGGCCGTAATTATCTTTATTGAAGTTCGACCGTGGTGGAAATATCCCGTTTTCATACACACCCTTGCTTTCGATCAGCATCGAGTCAAAACGGGAATGAGTGGGGTTATCAAACCGCTGTCCGTCGATATACAACTGTTTGTCTTTAATCTCGATTGTCTGCCCCTCTATTGCGATAAGTCGTTTTATATAGTCGAGTTCTGGATCACGGGGATATTTAAAGACGATTATATTGCCGGGCTGCGGGTCTTTGTAACCGGGAAGCCGAATATCGGTGAACGGAACCTTCGCCCCATACACAAATTTATTCACCAGTAGAAAATCTCCAACAAGGAGCGTGTCCTCCATCGATCCGGTTGGAATTTTGAACGCCTGAATAACAAACGAACGAATTAAAAACACGGAAACAGTGATTATGACGACTGTTTCAACTATCTCTTTGAACAGGTTCTTCTTCGGTGCAGGATTTTTTCGCGACGCTCTTTTTTTGGGATTATTCACACGAGTCCTCTCATTCATGTACAATACTATCCGATAACAATGTAAGAGTATTTATTAAAAAAAATGAGCCACGTGAATATTACGATTCAGTATAGTATTAAGTTCCCTATTGAGTGGTAATTTACGGTTAGGGATTCTGTACTACGCACCGTTTGAAAAATTAGCGCATCAGTTGATCGGTTGAAATGACAGCAGAGTTATATGAATTGTTTTTCTAGTGTATTTTACATCTTTAATACAGCAAGAAATGCTTCCTGTGGAATTTCGACCTTCCCGACTTGTTTCATTCTCTTCTTGCCTTCTTTCTGCTTTTCGAGCAGTTTCCGCTTTCTGGTTATGTCGCCGCCGTAACATTTTGCGGTTACGTTTTTCTTGAGCGGCGCTATCCGTTCACGTGCAATAATTTTATTGCCGATTCCTGCCTGTATGATGACTTCGAAGAGTTGTCTCGGGATAAGTTCTTTCAATTTTGCCGATATTTTCCTGCCCCACATATACGATTTATCTTTATGGATAATAGCGGAGAGTGCATCAACAGGAATACCATTGATGAGTATATCGAGCTTAGTCAGATTTGATTCAATATAATCGTCAAAATCGTAGTCAAAGGACGCATAACCCCGTGTAACCGATTTCAGTTTATCGTAAAAATCGAACACGATTTCTCCCAACGGAAACTGGTAATTGAGAATCGAACGCTTCGCATCGACATATTCAGTATCGCCTATGATTGCCCTCCGTTCCCGCGCAAGATTCATGATGTTTCCCACGTAATCATTCGGTGTGACAATCTTGGCTTTGATGTAGGGTTCCTCGATCCGTTCAATTGAACCCCGCTCGGGCATATTGACTGGATTTTCAATAAATGTAACAGTGCCATCACTCAGGACGACCCTATATTTTACGTTTGGTATTGTTGTGACGAGGTCAATTGCGTATTCACGCTCAAGCCTTTCCTGAACGATTTCCATGTGGAGCAGTCCAAGAAATCCACAGCGGAAACCAAATCCGAGCGCTTTTGATGTTTCAGGTTCATAAAGCAACGCCGCATCATTCAATTGCAGTTTTTCTAGTGATTCCCGGAGATCCTCAAAATTATCGGAATCTGAAGGATAAAGACCAGCAAATACCATCGGTTTCGGATCACGATAGCCCGGAAGTGGCTCTAAATCAGAATGACCTGTTTTGGTAATGGTGTCGCCTACCTTTGTATCTTTCACATTTTTTGCGCCTGAGATCAGATAGCCAACCTCTCCAGCTGAAAGCTTATCCCGTTTTTGACGCTTTATCCGCAGAACACCAATTTCTTCGGCATCAAACGACTTTCCCGATGCGGAAAAAGTTATGGCATCTCCCTTTTTGATTTCTCCTTCGAATACACGGATATAAGCAACAGCCCCTCGATACGAATCAAAAATCGAATCGAAAATCAGCGCCCGTGCCGGTTTTCCGATCTCAGAAGACGGCGGTGGAACACGCTCTACAATTGCCTGCAGTATTTCAACTATTCCGGTTCCGACTTTTGCAGATGACTGGAGTATCTCTTCTTCTTTTACACCAAGAATACCCTGAATCTGCTTGACAGATTCATCGATTCTTGCACTGGGAAGATCAATCTTATTGATAATTGGTATAATCGTGAGGTCATGTTCAAGAGCAAGATACATATTGTTGATTGTTTGTGCCTCAACACCTTGCGATGCATCGATAACGAGCAGTACTCCTTCGCAGGCAGCTAGACTCCTGGAAACTTCATAAGAAAAATCGACATGTCCCGGAGTGTCGATGAGATTCAGTGAATAGGCGTGGTTCTTGTCCGGAGTGTATGTCATCTGGATAGCATGTGCTTTGATGGTTATGCCCCGCTCACGCTCCAAGTCCATATCATCGAGTACCTGTGCCTTCATCTCTTTTTCCGATATTGTCCCGGTATGTTCAAGAAGGCGGTCGGCAAGAGTCGATTTGCCGTGATCTATGTGAGCGATGATACAAAAATTTCTAATATTATTATCGTGCATAATGAATTACTGCTGCATTTCTCTTAATTCCTGCTTTCAGAGCCTGTATTATGTAAAATTACACATTTTCGGGCAGGAAAACAAACTGTAATCGAATTCAGAACAAAAATGAGCTACAAAAGAAAAAACTCCCCTGAGGGAGTTTTCTGTTCTGCAAACAATTTATGTACGCGGCACAAAAATCAGGACTGTGTCAGCATCTCTTCCGGAGACAAATCAATTAGATCGACCTGCTTTGCTTTATGATTCACTTTGAGTTCTTTTCTGCAAATCATCGTGCATTTACCGTTGAACGATGATCCTTCGGAAAAATGGACTTTTGCAGCAAAGAGGTCACCGTTCAGGGTTGCGCCTTTCTCAAGTGCTGCAGAATCGGTTGCCGTGAGGTTTCCATTGACAACACCCCTGACCTCCACATTCTTCGCGACAATATTTCCGGTAACGCTCCCTGCTTCCCCAACAGTCAGACTACCGACAGCTGTTATATTCCCTTTCAGCTCCCCCTGAATGTCAATTGAACTCAAGACAGTCAAGTTGCCTTCAACATATACGCCTTTACCAATATGAGTAATAATTTCATTTTCAGCCATATTATTTCTCAAATACTCACTTTATTTATTAACGTTGGCTGCCAATCTGAATTCTGTTCATAGCTCTGATTAACGCATAACGGGCGCGGTCGGTATCAACCCATTCTCTGATGATTCGAGCAAGTTTTGTGCGCGAAGCCTCGATGCTTCTGTACGCGCCAGGTCTATTTCTTCTACTTTTTCTGCTGCTTCTGCCAGAATCGAAACCTGGTTTTCATGTATTTCTGCAAATCCGCCGCTTGTCGAGTAGTATTGTTCCTGTCCTTTTTCTTTTATTCTGATTTCGCCAATCTGGATTGTTGTGAGAAACAGTGTGTGATTGTGCAAAACCTGAAAATACCCTTCAGTGCCGGGTGCAATAACGGATTCTACCTCACCTGAGTAAACATGTTTCATCGGTGTTACGATATCGAGTTGAAAGGATTTGTCAATCATATTTTTATGATTCTATTTTTTTCGCTTCTTCGACAACATCTTCAATGCTACTCCTCATGTAAAACGCCTGTTCGGGAATATCGTCATATTTTCCTTCAACAAGACCTTTAAAACCTTTAATAGTCTCTTTCAACGGCACATATTTACCTTCCGTACCGGTAAAAGCCTCTGCAACAAAGAATGGCTGTGAAAGGAATTTTTGGATTTTCCGTGCTCTCGCTACAATCACTTTATCCTCATCCGAGAGTTCATCCATTCCGAGAATTGCAATGATATCTTGAAGGTCTTTGTAGTGCTGCAGAATTTCTTTGACTTGTGTTGCTACATCAAAGTGTTCCTGCCCTACAATGCGGGGATCGAGAATCCTTGAAGTCGATTCGAGCGGATCGACTGCCGGATAGATCCCGAGTTCTACAATCTGCCGGGAAAGTACTGTGGTTGCATCGAGATGTGAAAATGTTGTTGCAGGTGCGGGATCTGTCAGGTCGTCAGCCGGAACATAAATGGCCTGAACAGAGGTTATCGACCCTTTTTTTGTAGATGTGATCCGTTCCTGCAGTTCACCCATTTCAGTTGCGAGCGTTGGCTGGTATCCCACTGCCGATGGCATACGGCCGAGCAGTGCTGACACTTCAGACCCTGCCTGCGTGAATCTGAAAATGTTATCGATAAAAAGCAAAACATCCTGCCCTTCAGAATCGCGGAAGTACTCCGCAACTGTCAGCGCAGTTAAACCAACACGGGCTCGAGCTCCCGGTGGTTCGGTCATCTGCCCATACACGAGCGATGTCTTGTCAATAACGCCGGAGTCGCTCATTTCAAGCCAGAGATCATTGCCTTCACGCGTCCGTTCGCCAACTCCTCCAAACACCGAAAATCCACCATGCTCTGTTGCGATGTTCCGGATCAATTCCATAATGATAACGGTTTTTCCGACACCGGCACCGCCAAAGAGTCCGGTTTTACCTCCCTTTGAATATGGTTCGAGTAAATCGATAACTTTTATTCCTGTTTCGAGTATCTCTGTCGAGGAAGCCTGCTCCACGAGAGACGGCGGTTCACGGTGAATCGATAGTTCGATTTTCGCATTGACCGGTCCTTTTCCGTCAATGGGAGCACCCCATACATTAAGCATTCTTCCAAGTGTTTCGGGGCCAACCGGGATGGTGATCTTTTTCCGCATGTCTTTAGCTTTCATTTTGCGGACGAGACCGTCGGTTGAATCAAGCGCAACACAACGTACCGTGCGTTCACCGAGGTGCTGCTGGGTTTCCATGATGAGTTCTGTCCCATCTTCACGGGGAATATGAACGGCGTTATGTATTTCAGGGAGTTCGTCGGTGAATCTCACATCAACAACAGGTCCGATAATCTGTGTTATCTCACCCCAGTTTTCAGAATCATTTTGTGTCATTCTTCGCTTTACCTACGTTTTTCCATCTCATCATTCCGAAAAAAACCGGAATGTTTCTTACGTTATTATTGCAAGGCTTCTGCGCCTCCGACAATTTCCAATAGTTCTTTTGTGATAGCTGCCTGGCGTACTTTGTTATAATGGAGTGTTAAAGAGTCAATCATATCCTGTGCGCTCACTGTAGCGTTTTCCATTGCTGTCATCCTGGCACCGTGTTCCGCGGCGGACGATTCAAGCAGGACACGCCATACCTGCATTCCTATGTTGAGCGGTATAATTGTATCGAGAATGCGAAGCGGCTCCGGCTCATAGATATAGTCTAACTGCTTCTTAATGTCTTCACCTTCTTTCACTGACTCAGATTTCATAGGAAGAAGTTGTTCCATTATAACATTTTGTTGAATAGCCGATTTAAATTCGTTATGAATAAGTATTACTTTATCAAGGTGTTCCTGAATGTAGTGGTTTACAATCGAATCGGTGATCTGCTGCGCATATACATACTCAAGATCGTTGAAAATCGAAGTGTGGTAGCTAATGATACGGCGTTCTCTCTGCTTAAAGTAATCGTAACTTTTCTGTCCAACACAAATCAGTCCAGGCTGATCGAATCCGTCTTCTTTGATCCGTTTTTTTGCTGTACTGATTATATTGTTGTTAAAGCCGCCACATAATCCTCTATCTGCCGTAATGACTACATAGGCAACTTTCTCGGGAGGACGGACCGCAAGCAGCGGATGGAGATTCGGATCGACTATTGATGATACCCGTGCCAAGACTTCACGAAGCTTAAACGCGTAGGGGCGTGCTTGGATGATATTCTTCTGAGCACGGCGCAGTTTCGCTACAGATACCATTTTCATTGCTCTCGTAATTTTTTGCGTACCTTTAACGGATGCTATCCGTTTCTGTATTTGACGTAATGTTGCCACTTGTTTATGCACCTGCTTTGATGTAAGAGCCAACAATTTCTTTTATTGCCTTTTCCAGATTTGCTTTATTATCGTCGGTAATTTCTTTTTTCTCAGCTATATCAGCCAAGATTTCCGGATACTGGTCAGACAGAAATTGGTGATAGTCTTTTTCCAAAGATTTTATCTGTTCGGTTGGAATCTCGTCAAGATGACCACTGACTCCCATGTAGAGGAGTGCAATCTGCTTTTCAAAGGAAAGCGGTACATACTGGTCCTGCTTCAGTATCTCGACCATTTTCTCACCCCGGGTCAACTGAGCTTGGGTTGCTTTATCGAGGTCGGAACCGAATTGAGCGAACGCTTTAAGTTCTCTAAATTGTGCAAGATCCATTCGGAGTCCGCTGGCAACCTGTTTCATGGCTTTAATTTGAGCATTTCCACCAACGCGCGAAACAGAGAGTCCGACATTGACTGCAGGTTTCTGGCCGCTGAAAAAGAGATCGGGTTCAAGATATATTTGTCCGTCGGTAATTGAAATGACATTGGTCGGAATATACGCCGAAGCATCACCTGATTGTGTTTCGATGATCGGCAGGGCAGTCAATGATCCAGCGCCAAGCTCATCACTTAGTTTAGCAGCACGTTCGAGAAGCCGCGCGTGGAGATAAAAAATATCTCCCGGATAGGCTTCACGTCCGGGCGGGCGTCTGAGGAGTAATGATACCTGCCTGTATGCCCATGCATGCTTTGAGAGATCGTCGTAAACAATCAGAGCATGTTTTCCGTTATCGCGGAAATATTCACCCATAGCACATCCGGCATACGGTGCAATAAATTGGAGCGGTGCGGGATTGCTTGCCGTTGCTGACACAACAATCGTATATTCAAGCGCTCCGAAATCTTCGAGCGTTTTCACGACTTGCGCTACGGTCGACTGTTTCTGGCCGACAGCAACGTAAATGCACATGACATCGTTGCCTTTTTGATTGATGATCGCATCGATTGCGATTGCTGTTTTGCCTGTTTGTCGGTCACCGATTATGAGCTCGCGCTGGCCGCGACCAATTGGAATCATTGAGTCGATTGCTTTAATTCCGGTCGCAAGCGGCTCCTTTACAGGCTGTCGTTCGATAACACCGTTTGCTTTCCGCTCAACATAGCTAAACGTTTTTGTGCTGATCGGTCCTTTGCCATCAATCGGTCTCCCGAGCGAATCGGTAACCCGTCCCAACAGTTCTTCTCCGACAGGAACTTCGGCAATTCTTCCGGTCCTTTTGACTGTATCACCTTCTTTGATGAGTTCGTCCGAGCCGAAAAGTATGCAACCAACATTATCTTCTTCGAGGTTCAATGCCATACCGACCACACCATTCGGAAAATCAATTAGCTCCATCGACATGACATTTTCAAGACCGTAAATTCGGGCTATACCGTCACCGACCTGAATAACCTCTCCGACTTCAGCAATGTCCAAAGCCTCTTCGTAGCTCTTAATTTGCTTTTCAATTACGCCGGCTATTTCATCGGCATTCATTCGCATGAAAACATCTCCTTTTCACAATCATCACATTTTAATACATATACTTCGCATTGAACAGGTAAAATGCTTTATATTCCATATATTTGCAAACAGTATTAGTAGGAATTATAGTTTATATAAAATCAAAGCATCAAGGACCGCCTCATATTATTGAGACTTTGTGCAATCGATGCGTCGTAAATTGTATTACCCACCCGTACCTGAAATCCCCCTATAATCGATGGATCGACTTCTTCCTGAATAGTGACCGACTTGTTCAGTATTTCTTCATAGACATTCTTTATCTGTTCCAAAACGTCATCATCAAGCTTAATTGCCGGGTGCACAGTTATATTTGTTTTGTTATGGAAATTATCACAAAGTGTATCAAAATGTTCTTTGATCTTCGAAATCAGAGTTTGCCGTTTTTTGTCTAATAGTAGAAATATAAAATTAAGCAGTGCGGGTGTTATCTTACCGTCAAAGACCGACTTAAGAATCTGTTTTTTTTCCCGCGCAACTATTTTAGGCGAGATGATGAAGTATCGGAATTTTTCCTGCATAGTCAACAATTCATCAAACAGGTTGAATTCTTCCTGAACGGAATCAAGTATTTCCTGCTTTCCTGCTAAGTTGAACAGTGCAAGGGCATACCGGTGTGCCAGTGATTCTGATATCATAACTGCGATTCCATTTCCTTTATTGCGTTCTGTGCACGTTCAAGGTGTTGTTCCGGTGTAAGCGAGGATCCGATTATCTTTGCGGCAACAGTAATAGACAGATCTGCAACACGGTCTTTCAGATCGGTGATTGCTTTTTCGCGTTCTCGCTCAAGTTCAACTTTAGTGCTCTGGATAAGATTCCGGGCTTCTTCTTTCGCCAGTTCTCGCGCTTCCCCATGAATTTTTTCCGCCCGATCGTTACCTTTTCGAATTATTTCCGCTGCTTCCTTTTTCGCTTTATCAAGAATATTCTTGTGCTCCAGAATCATCTTTTCCGCATCATCTCTGGCTTTTTCCGCGTCTTTTATCGACGATTTGATTTTATTTTCCCGCTCATCGAGCACAGACAAAATTTTGGGCCAAGCAGTCTTCGAAAGCAGGAGCAGTAAGACTAGAAACGTTATAACTGTCCAGATTGCGAGACCGGGCTCAAACTGTAACATAGGTGGTACCTCTTCAGGACAATAATTATATTTTTAGTGAAAGTAATAAACAGATAACACCGCCTAACAATGCAATACCTTCGATAAGCGCTGCTGAAATAATCATTGAAAGACGAATATCGTCGCTGGCTTCTGGTTGGCGTGCAATCCCATCACAAGCGGATGCTGCAATTTTACCGATGCCAACAGCGGCACCAAGCGTGACTAACCCAGCTCCAATACCTGCTGAGAAAAAACCCAGTCCCAAATCCGTAATACTTTCCATCTCATCGACCTCCGAATAAAGTTAGTTTACACTACTCTAATTATTTCAATTTCATTATTATCATACCCAAAAACTAATGCGAGGGATGATATGTTATACTGACAAATAGTGCTGTTAAAAATGTAAAAATATACGCCTGCAGAAAAGCAATAAATAATTCCATAGCACTGATCGCAACCGCCAAAGGAACCGACAATAATCCGACAAACACATTCTGCAGCAAAATGATCAATCCCAAAAATGCAAGAATTACAATGTGGCCGGCAGTCATATTAGCAAACAGACGGATACACAATGCAAATGGTTTTGCGAACATACCCATGAGTTCAACCGGAATTAGGATCGGAATGAGCGTTTTTGGAATTCCTGAAGGAACGAGGTGTTGAAAATGCGCAGCCAAACCGTTTTTAACTATACCAGCACATTGAATTAAAATAAATGACATAATTGCAAGCGCTGCGGTAACATTTATATTGCTGGAGGCTGTTGCCATAAAAGGAATCATTCCCAAAAGGTTTATAAACAGAATAAAGAAAAATATCGTCAGGAAAAATGGAACGAATGGTTTTCCCGATTTTCCAAAAGCCATAAAGACTATTTCGTCTCTCACAAACAGTACAATCGGCTCAAAAAAACCGGTCAATCTGTTATGTGGAACATGCTTATTCCACTTCATCCCGTATCTAAAGACAAGGAACACTAAAAATGCTGCAATCCACAGCATAACGACATGTTTCGAAATGGAGAAATCGATACCGAACAAAGACGGCAGATGTGGAAGTTCGATTTTCCATGAAAGGATATCGATTTTGTTGCTGTTCTGAACGTGGTGTATAAGAATTTCGCCGAACGATTCTTCGTGGGCAGTTCCATGCTCTGCGACTTGTTGCGCTGCGTCATGTGCCTGGTTCACTTTGTCACTAACGGTACTGATATTCATCATCATTTATCACTCAAATTGCTGAATCGGCTCTGAATATACATAACCTCAAGTATCTGTAATAATATATAGCTTACAAATAATCCTGCAATGAAACTTTCAAGGTGTAATTGTGTAAAAAAATGGACTGCAAAGCTCGAAAACAGAATAATAAAGAACCTGAAAAAAAAGCCGCCCATAACGATGGTCTGCAGTTTTACAATGGAGGAATGGAACATAACATTGAGCCCTAATATTGTGATCCACACGAGGGCAATACTCAATGCAGAACCCCACATTGCCGCTATACTATATTGTGTGTCACCAAAAAAATAAAGCAGAGTCAATGTAACAACTGCAATCGGACAATAAATAATCAGAAAGAGCGTTAGGAACGACTCTGTTTTAATCATCAGGTTTTTTATTTTTTGAATTTAGCGAGCTCACAAGATAGTAAAAACCTCCTGCAGCTCCACAAAAAATACACAGTATTAGAAACAGAGGAGCGGTGCCAAACGTTTTATCGAGAATCCACCCTAATAAAATCCCGCCGCCAATCATCGAAAGATTCTGCGTGGTGTATGCGAGATACTTCCCGACAACAAACGACGTCCAATGTTCCTTGTTATCCTTTTGTGTCTTGTAAGGAGGCTTTTTATAGTGACTATTTCCCAGCCTCTTGATCACTCTTTTGTTGTAGTTGTTTTACAGGGACAATTTTATCTTCCATGATACAACCTCCATCGAAGATTGCCCCCTCAGCAATATTAAGTTTTTGCGTTTTTAAATCTCCGACCAAAACGGAGTTCTTTTCAAGAATTATTTTTGATTGCACGTTCATTTTACCGCGGACTTTGCCGCCAATTATAGCATTCGAAGCATTGATCGTGCCTTCTACTTCACCTTCACTGCCGATAGTCGTTGTACCGGAAGAGGAGATCTCACCTTTGACTTTCCCGTCAACCCGTATAGAATTTTTTATTTTGATCTTCCCGTCAATAACCGTTCCTTTACCAATTATGGTATTGAGCTCTCGTTGATCGGCTCCTGAGTCGGCATCTTTGTTTATTCCGAACATTTATAATCTCCGATTAGTTAACAGACCAGAACGTCATTGGGTCAACAGGCATAAAATTTTTCCAGACTTCAAAATGAAGGTGAGGAGCTGAACTCATTCCCGAATTCCCTAAAAGGGCAATCGATTCATTTTGTAATACCCGATCGCGCTCCTGAACTAATAACGAAGCATTATGTTTGTAAATTGAGACATATCCGTTTTGATGGTCGATTATAACCTGGTAACCGGATTGTACTGTCCAATTCGCAAACACAATGATTCCGTCACCCGCAGCGCTCACAATAGTCCCTTCCCTTGCAGAAATATCAAGGCCAAAATGACCGCTTCCGGTCACAGCATCTTTCGGCGAGAATAATTGCGTAAATTCTCCTTCTGCTGGGATAGATGTCGGATATGCGCTGAGTAAATCTGCCCGTAAATACGGGTTCACTCCCCTGTTCAAACTGACCGCACTCGATGGTCTTGTGTAATTGTTATTCGTAGCAATCTGCTCGATAGAACTTATCACTTCATAATCAGGAAATTGAATATCACCAAATATATTCCTGATTCGCTCGTCGATCTTCTGAATATCAAGATACTTTCTGGCAATCTCGCTTATCATCTTGTTTTGTTCGAAGAGAGTTTCATTTGTTTCAGCAAGACGGTTATAATCCCATGAAACTTTCACAAGTTGCCAATATGATATAACACCAAGCAACAAGACGATACAGAAGAAAACAACAAGGACAGTTACAAACTTGAGTACCCCATACCCGACTTTAAAGGAGAACGTTTTTTTTTTACCTTCGGGTATGAGAAGAATAGATAATGTTTTCCGTCTTTTTGCCATAAAATGTCAGATATTTTAGTGATTTTTGTGATGAAAATCAATGTTTTTTTCGATCATGGAAAACAACTCAATCAGACGATCAAGGTCTTCGAGAGAATAGAAATCAACTTCGATTTTTCCACCTTCTTTATGCGTTTTTATTCTGACCTGTGAACCAAGAACATAGCGCAGTTTGTCTTCAAGATGGATTATTGCAGCACTTTTTTTCGTCGGTTTTACTGGTTGATTCTCTATTTTCCTCAAAGGCTTCTGGAGTAGGGCCTCTACTTGCCGGACATTCATCTGGTCCCGGATTATGCGGTTGGACATAGTCCGTTGTTCATCCGAAGATTCAAGCGCCAAGAGTGCACGGGCATGCCCCATCGTTAGGTCACCTTTTTTGACTTTCTCCTGTATATCATCGGGCAGTTTAAGAAGCCGTATGCTATTTGCAACGGTTGACCTGTTGACCGCAAAGGCTTCTGATATCTGCTGCTGCGTCATATTGAATTCATCACTCAATTTCTGAAATCCGACAGCAACCTCGATGGGATTCAAGTTCTCTCTCTTGACATTTTCCAACATAGAGAGTTCAAGGAGTTTTTTGTCGTCTTTGACTTTGAGCACATATGCCGGAATTGTTGTCAGATTAAGTGCTTTTACCGCGCGCCAGCGCCGCTCTCCTGCAACAATTTCATATCTGTCTTCAACCAGCCTAACAGCAATCGGCTGAATAAGTCCGGAATATTGAATCGAGTTTTTAAGTGATTCAAACTGCTCTTCGTCGATTCTTTCTCTCGGCTGGAGCGGGTTGGGGACAACGGCATTGACTGGAAGGTCAAAAAACTTTTTCTCACTGTCGATATTGTTGGACAGATTTGAGTCTTCAAAGAGAGCATGCAGCCCTTTACCAAGCGGTTTTGATTTCATCAGAAAGCATCTCCTTAGCAAGCCGCATGTAGCTCTGTGCGCCACTTGAAACAGCATCATAGAGCAGGGCAGGTTTTCCGTGGCTTGGCGCTTCGCCTAATCTTACATTTCGATAGATTACCGTATTAAATACAAGACCTTCAAAGTAGTCCCGAACATCCGATATGACTTGTTTCCCGAGATTCAGGCGAGAATCGAACATGGTCAGCAAAATACCCGATATCATTAGATTGGGATTTAATTTTTGTTTCACGAGACCTATTGTGTTCAAGAGCTGATTAATCCCTTCCATTGCATAGTATTCTGTCTGCAGTGGAATAACAACACCATCTGAAGCTGTTAAAGCATTCAAGGTCAATAGCCCCAGCGAGGGTGGGCAGTCTACTACAATAAAATCGAATTCATTCCGTATCGGATCGAGGAGCTTTTTCAGTACATATTCGCGAGATGGAATGTTGACCAATTCCAGCTCAGCCCCAACAAGATTGACATGGGATGGTATTACTTTCAGGAACGATATTTCGGTTTCATGAACAACGTCTTGTACCTGAACATCACCGATAAGAGCATTATAAATCGAGTGTTTTACTTCTTTCTGCCGAATTCCGAAGCCGCTTGTCGCATTTGCCTGTGGATCGATGTCAATGAGGAGTGTTTTTTTTTCTGCTGCGGCAAGACTTGCAGAAAGATTAACCGCTGTCGTTGTTTTACCAACTCCCCCCTTTTGATTTGCAATCGCTATTATTTTGCGCTGCATCCAAACAAAATCCTCTTCTAGTTCAAATTTATGTGCGGTTAATTCCCACTTCATCATGCGTGAGAGCAAATAATATCTAATTTAAATATAGAATTTATGTTGAATTTTGCAAGATATATTATGCAGTGAAATTGTTGTCTGTGGAGTGTTATTTATGCAATGTTGAAATGGATATATTCCGTGCACTCTGGAAATTTTATAGTTTCACAAAAAGGGTATTTACACATACTTGATCCAGTCATCACCGGTACTATTTTGCTTTCCACGCGTACTTTACTTCGGAATCTTCTTCCGATGTGGAAACGATATTCTTAGCAAAGGGATCGCCTTCATCATAACATGCAGTGATGCAGGTTGCGTTTTCGTCAATATCAACTTCTTGCCGCCCCGCATTTGTGATTGTTATTTAAGAGGCAGTTAGTATTATCGCAGTATTCAATCTGAACCATTAATTAGATCCGGTTATATTAAAAAGTGATTGATGATACTCGTTTATTCACGTAACCCCTGCTTATGAATGTATTCCTGTTTTTTTGTTTTGAACATACTTCAAACTTGTCACAATCAGAACACACATATTCATCACAATGTTCTATTGATTCGCACACACCCGTAAAACTAATTGTTACCGAATTTTTCAAACAAATAGACTGAGTCTTATTGTTGTAATAACACAAATTATAATGGCACGAACGCAACTGCTCCATATTTTATCCAGCAATCCTGATTCTTATAGAAAGTCCGAAATCTTTTGTTACGTTTTTTCCTGTCTGCTTGCTTTCATTGACCTGGTATTTAAAATTCATATTACCGGTAACATGACTAGTAAAAGAGTATACCAATCTCGGTGTAACACTCCATGAGTTTGTTTTGTTCCGTTCACTAAAATCAACAGCCTCTCCCCGTTTTTCAAATGTTGTTGCATTTGTTTTACGGAAATCAACATTGAAATTCACTGAATTTTTAATCTCTCGTGACTTTACAGAGGTAAACGGTATCGAAATTCTGAATCCGGAGTTCCACTGAAATGAAGTGTTTACGGAAATATCGCTATTTAATATTTTTGTTTCAGCGCTTGTTTTATTATCAGTGACTAATGAGGTGTTTTGGTTCATCGTTACTAAGGAATTAATACCTTTTTTCCACAATATCCTGAGACCCGCAACCGGAGCAAATCCCCACTGAAACCTCTCGTTCAACAGATTATCCTCTGTCTCTTGCCAATTGAGTTCGTGCGAGCCCGAGTAATTATGAGTCAGAGAAACATTGTCTGCAACTTTATTAATATAGGGAAACTCGTGCAGATTATTAAATTGAAGCCCGTATTCGAAAAGAGGAATTCTTGTATCGCCAATAATAAACATCGATTGTGTATCTTTGCCTGTTTTGGTATTCTGATTATCGGTAATTGTGCTTGAATTTGTATAGCGCATAGTAAAATTGAGCATCCGCGCAATGGCGATAGATGAACCCATATTGAGGGCTGCCTGATTCGATTCCGTACCGGTATTTTTACCGAGACCTTCTTTAATTTCAACTCCCGGATCAACATCCAAACCGAATTGATAACCAAGTCCCGGCTTACCGTCTAATCCTACATTCTGAAGTGCCCGTGCCTGATTGAAGTTTACAGATATCGGGGCAATCCTTTTCGTGAACTGATCGAGATACCAGAGCGGATTAACCGGAAAACCGCCCGATTCTGCGTCCGAGGAAATGTCCTGCGACTCTTCCTGCGGCTCCTGTTGATCTTCAGTCTGGCCAGCACGCCGGGGGGGCGGCCTCCGCGACGTTGGACTTTGTGGTCGTGGCGAGTTGTACACCAATCCCACCAGATTATTTAAAGAAAGACTCACACCTGAAGAGAGTGTACGATTCGAAGTTGCGCTGTTTCCTGCTGATTCAGATTGTTTGTTTTTAGCGAGTCCGTAGGTAGCATTGTATCCCAATGAAGGCGATAGCCACTGCATAATATTGGGGGAATATTTTGTTCCGACAGTTTGCTGTGTCGATATTACCGTTGAATCTTCTAATATTGCCGAAAAGAGCTTGAGTTTATTGTTCAATCCGCTTAAATCGTGACTCGTCTGATGCGAGAAGTTGAACGTCAGGTTATTAATCGGAGTATACGATGTTGTTATCGTTTTCGCTGCAGTGAACGTATTTGCTTTGGTTATTTTTCCTGAATCACTTTGTATTCTCAGTTTCTTTTCATTAACCGATTCGTTCACTGACAACGATGTTGAAACCCTTCCCGGCATGTAAAAAAACCTGAACTGATTGAGGCTGCGCAAGCCCCAGACATCCGGCAAAAACCAGAAGGGTCTAATTGATGGTTTGCCAAAACCAAGATTATAGCTAAGCTTGCCCGCTGTTTTTGTGGATCGGATAAATTCGGCATTTACATCCCGTGCATCGGTTTCCTGCCGTGTAAACGAAAGATTAAAGGCCTGTATGGTATTTTTTATGAGCCAGTTTTCAGAAAACGGCCGGACAGAAAATCCGGAGGAATAGCTAACGCTTTCGCTGTGTATTTCCTCTCGTGAGGCATTGGGACCACTCTCTGAAAAGAGTATATCACTTCCTTTCAGGTATTTTGGAGTTGCATCTGAACTTGTCATTGAGTAATTCAGGGGTATATTAAACATATTGAGTTGAGGAATAATACTCCCCAGACTGAAATTTCTAAAATAGAGAGAAAAATTATTGGTATTCTGCAGTGATCCGAATTGTTCATTAATTGTGTGAAAATTAGCCTCGCGACGTGCAAAACTTGTGCTGATAGTTCCGAGACTCGATAAGTTCAGATTGATATTAGCACGGAAGGCATTTCCCGGCGCCCGGTCAATACCACTTACCCGCATCTCATCGAGCCAGACAAATCCGGTTTTTGAAAAATCGTCAATATTTTTTACTCCGACGGTTATTTTCAGAATGTTCTGAAGAGATGGATTTCCAACCACTTTCCAGATTTCTCCGATTTCTCCATTGTCAAATTCCCGAACATCGACCTGTAAAGTATCCCCGGCTGTTGAATCAGCGAGAGTTGTTGTCTTGAGTTTCGGTATTTCCCAGAGGTCGACATTTATATGATTATTATCATCCCAACCGGGTTTTATCTTTTTCCTGATTTCATAATAATTTTTATTGTCATACCCAAACTGAAAAAAAAGTTCGACACCTGTATCACCACTTCCTAATTCTGTCATTGACGGATCACCAAAGACAAACATTTTCAAACGGCGGTAGTGAATAAGGTTCTTCGCTTTAGGAAATACGGTCTGCATTGCTCCGCTTTGTCCCGCCTGTAATCTGAAAAACTTGAGAGCGAGCGATTGTTCTTTTCCATGAACATCATTTAACTTATCAAATTCCCCGGTAACACCGGGAGGCTTGATATATACATCTTTGTCGTCCTCAGTATTGACGGCATCAACCACAATCGTGGTATCACTCGCTGTATAGTTACCTACCTCGACTTCTTCATCATTTGCCGCAACACCGAGTTCTTTCCATGCACTTCCAACCAATTCAATTTTATATATACTAATTCCTTCGTTCTCTTCGAGATCGGTAAACCAGAGTCGGGAATATTCAATCTGGGACAAACTCGGATCGCCTATTTTCCAGAAATCCGCCAGCGGTATTCGGTAGAAATTCCAGCCATTTTCGTTCGGGCCGCTCACTTTATATTTCCCCGATATGGCATCGTTGCCAAGATCGATTCTGAGTTGAAAATATTTGTCAATTGGATCGAGAATTCCGTCAGCGTCAATATCTTCGGTATCCGGAATCCGTGAGCCGTCATTTCTGTTATTTTTTGTTCCATTAACATATCGATGATCGTCAAAAATTTTTGTTTCTTGATCATTATGAAACTCATCGTCCCACTGCACTTCAGGAAGGTTTGTTTCATTCCATTTCGACCAAATACCGACATCTTCAGCATCGTCCAGAATTTTATCAAAGTCGTTTGGAATCGTTGAATTTATTCCGTCTTCGGTATCGAGTGTCTTGTTGGGAACCGCATCTTCGCTGATCTGCCCAAGATCTATGGTTACTTTTCCTTTCTCTCCCTTTATCCATATTTCAATGAATTTACTCTCGGACTGATTGAAGCTCCCGGTGCCCAACCATTTCATGATACCACCCCACGCATTATCGGGAATAATACCGCGAGAATCCGGGACAAATTCGATATTCATAATATTAACTCTTGGGTTTTGCAAATCACCTATTTGTTTGTTTTCTAAGATATCTCTTTCATCTACTTGTTTAAACGGATTAAACCAGAGCATTTTTGCTCTATTCTGCTGCTCAAGCTGAGTTTCGATATTTGAAATAGTATCCTTGAATTTCGGGAGGCTGGAAATAGTCCACGTTCTCCGCATGATCCCAAGCGAAGTGATCCGTTTTGTGCCCTCAAAATCATCGATATAGGCAACACCTTCGGGATCGAGTGTTGCACCATTGCTCAGGGTGTTCGGATTGGGACGAGTTTGCGCAAACTCTCCCTCAAAACTGAATTGTGACGGTGCTGTTGCGCTGATTACCGGAAGCTTGTCGAGCATCGAAGAAATTTTTTCTGCATTGAACTTTAAACTTGAATTTACCCCCCATGTCATATTCTTTTTCGGCTCCTGACCGATATTGACCTTTGTGTCTATGATTCGCTCATTCAGAAAGAGAGCAGTACCACCGATGAATCCGATATCACCGAGATTATAGTCGAGATGAGTGCCAAAAAGTGTTTTCTTATCGAGCCTGAAAATTTCGCTGCTCTCATACCGCACTTCGACCCGAGAGCCGGGCTGAGTTGCCATGGAATCGAGAATCGTAATCTGACCGAAACTGTAATCGATCTGATATCCTCCTTCGCCTTTCAGCAACAGCCTGCCGTCAAGAAGGACCTCTTCACTTTCGGGAATTATATTAAATCCGAGGTTGTGCGTTTGTGACTGGCTCGAGAGTGTGTACTCAAATTCGAATTGTGAAATTGAGTTGTAATCACTCGGATTCGGAAACAGCTTATCATAAATTCCAGGAATCTGGTTCTCTTCAGGAAGACTTGACGATCTATTTCCCTGTAGAGGGTCTCTATTATTAACCGGGTCGAACGGCCGAAGCCCCGGCATAATTAAGTGTCCTCGTGTAAAGTTAAAAAACGGCCTGGCTACATCGACTAGTCCATCTGCTCCCGACTGCCCCGTAACTCCTGTTCTGTCCAAGCCAAATACTTCGATGAACTCAGTCCCGTCAGAAAGAGCCGGATCTCTGGTTTCAGTTTGCGATAGGACAATTTGCAGCGAAAAACCGTTGCCGCTGATACCTTGCTGTCCAAGATCATACACGTTTCTCCATTCGAGTGTCCAGGTTGAATCGGTCGGCTGCGGATTGTCTGTCCGAAGAAGTTTCAAGATAATCGGCCTGTCTTCCGGAATTTCAAGATCACCGACTTCAAATCCCGGTTCCAACCCCTGTTTTGGTTTGTAAGCAATTGCCAATACTTCATTTCTAATGGGACGTTCCATGATTATTCGGCCCATATCGAGATTGAGTTGATAATCGATATTCGGCCGCAACCGTTTAAAGAAGCGCCGTATTGCATTTTGACTTCCTCCGCTGAGCGTATCTTCCAGAGCAAGATTATTGGGATCCCAGACTGCCCATCCCTCCTTCGAATCGGGATTTGAGCTGGAATTCCTATCCGACATCCAGACTTCTGCTCTTTCTAATTCCAAATCTGAAGTAATAATTGGCAATCCATCCTGATTAAACCTGTATGCATCACGATATTGCGTGTCGACAAAGAAATAAACACCCCGAAGGTATTCATAATCTTTCTTGATGCTTTTTACTGCCTGGGCACCATTTTCCAAAATGAGCGATTTTTTTTCGCCCCTTTCCATGCTCGCCACAGAGGTCATATCAATCGGGCCGAGTTTGTTGACAACTTTAAATCCAAAAAGGCCTTTGTTACCACCGCTGAAGGTTATAAACTGAGTTCCCGGCAATGCGAGGGATATGTTACCAGCCTGGATCGATTGAAAAATTTCATCTTCTTCTCCTGTATAAAAGAGACGCATATTATTCTGAATATCGAAATCCCGTTCGGAATCCTGGTCAACCTGGACTGAAATCTTTTCTCCCACTTTACCAGTAATATTAAAGCGCTGGGTTTGCTGCAGTTTGAATGTGTAATCTGAGCCTTTGAAAACATCCTTCACTTCACTCCGGTCATTGTGTAGAAGATTTCCGGCAATATTTACTTCTCCCGTTACCTGCAGTCCAATTGCACCCCCACCCCCAACAAGCCGGTCGAGGCGCTGGCTCTGAAGCGGGACTGGTATACGCAGATTCAGCCCACCGCCACCGGAACTTGCAGAGTTGTTCTGCTGAGCACGATAAGAATTTATGGTTTTTGTACTGGACTCGTACCAGAGTCTTTCCAGCTGCCATTGACGGTTGACCGAAATAACATCTTCTCTATCAAGAATGAGAGGTATTTTGTACTGGTCTCCGTAATAATCCTCAGTAATGATATACTTATTAGACAGCGTATCAAATCTTGTAGACCGGGTAATACTGAGCGCATTTTTTGGGATGGGTATATTACTGAGTGAATCAACACCAATGCCGTATGACGGTATTTCCAATTCACTGAATTGCACAGCACCGCTGTTCAAGTAGGGTAAACGTACTCCGACCTGTGCGTAGGCATCATTTGGGATGCTCCAGCAAAGTAAGCTCAGGAGATACAAAAAACAAAAATGTAAAATACGGAATGTAAAAAGGAACCTATACAATATTTGTGTCCTTCTTATACTATAGATTGCACTCCTCCTATGAGGGTTACAATAATTACAAATCAGTATAAATCAGTAACACTTTTGTATATGTTCCTCCTTAAAGGAAAAAGTGGGGAAAATGTTTATTTTATAGATACTTCTCCGTTAAGAGCATAGTATAATTATCGCACAAAATCAAGAATTTGTTTTGTTTTCATCCAGTTTTCCGTCAGCATAAAATTTTTTGTATTTATTGCCAAGCGCTATCATCTTTTCTCGGCTGCTGATTTCAGAGTCGTTGTATCCTATCAAATGAAGCATACCGTGGATCACGAGATTTATCAATTCATCTCGGTATGAAATATTGTATTTTCTGGCCTGTTCTCGCGCTACCTTAACACAAATGTAGATTTCTCCCTCAATCGGATCATCATCACTATTAAGCGGAAACGTGATTACATCGGTCTCATAATCGTGGCCAAGAAACCGGACATTTAATTCCCTAATAAATTCTGCCCCGACAAAAACCACCTCGAGCACACTGACTTTGGCATTTTCCTGCTCGGAAACAAGTGACAACAGCTCGGCTATCTCTTTTTTACGTAAAGGAATCTTTGCTTTATCATCGGTTTGAGAGACCGATACCTTGACCTTATTTTTCAACTATTTTCTCTTTGGAAACTTCGCTATTTTCGATATCATTTTCAGGGTACTCGATTCGGACATGGAATATACCGTTGATTATCTGAATAAAACTATCAGCAATGAGCCTGAGGTCTTTCACTGTAAAATCACATTCATCGAGCTGACCGTCCTGAAAACGCTGGTTTATGATCGTATTTACACGTTCTTTAATCCGTACGGGTGATGGGTCCTTGAGGGCACGTGTTGCAGCTTCAACACCATCCGCAAGCATTACAATTCCCGACTCTCTCGTTTGAGGCTTGGGACCGGGATAGCAAAAATCTGCCGGATTGATGTTTTTTTCTTTTGATTTTTCGAGGGCTTTTTCATAGAAAAAGGAAATACGGCTTGTACCGTGGTGCTGTCGTATAAAGTCTTTAATAACTTCAGGGAGTTTGTATTTCTCCGCGATTTCGAGCCCTTCCCGGACATGGGAAGAGATTATTATACTGCTCATGCTCGGGGCAAGCGACTCGTGTTTCTTCATGGCATTCGGTTCATTCTCAATGAAATACTGCGGTTTGACCATTTTCCCGATGTCGTGGTAGTAACAGCCTACCCGCGCTCTGAGCGAGTTTGCTCCAATGGCTTCTGCTGCACGCTCCGAAAGGTTTCCGAGAATAATAGAGTGGTGATACGTGCCGGGAGCAGTTATTGCTAGTTCGCGAAGAAGCGGGCTGTTTAAATCTGACAGTTCAAGGAGTGAAATATCAGTTGTGACTCCGAACACTGCTTCAAACAAAACAATAAAACCGAGCGTGATCAACGGGGATAGCACTGCATTGGGAAGACTATATTGGAACAATGAATTAGAAAGATCGGTCAGCGTGATACCGCGCAGTGTACCAGTGACAAACAACACAAGTCCGTAGGCTACTATTATAAAAAAACTTGCTTTGAAAAACTGGCTGATCTTTCGTATACGGCGTACTGCCGCTGTTGCCACGGCTCCTCCGACAAGGACATAAAATGTTATGACAAAATCGTTGCCCATGAATCCCCCGACAAACAAACTGATCATGAGTGTGCCGTAAATTCCAACACCGCCGTCAAATATGATCGCCAGAAGCATCGAGGCAATGGTAGTCGGAATAAGATACTCGGAGAGCCTGAACTGCTGCGTTACGAGATAAATAAAGAAGAGTTGTGTTACGATAACAAGAAAAATTATTGTAATATTTTTCGTCTCTTTGAGTATTTCAGGGCGAAATTGATAAAGGTAAAAAACAAATAAAAGCAGGACAATCGACAGAAATCCTATCTGACCTATTGAGGTAATCAAATTTGAAAAAGGATTCTGCAACAGACCTTCACGGAGCAGGTATTCTCTGAGAGATTCAACTTTCCGGTAATGTTCCTCCGTGACCCGTTCGTGACGGTCGACAATCTTTTCATTCTGTAAAACATATCCACGGGCCCGTGGAACCAGGGCAGCAGTTTCATTACGAAGTGATTCTGTTATTTCGGAGTTGTATTTTATATTGGGAATTAGAAAATTCTGAACCGTTTCAAACCCGACACTAATGGTGTCGCTTAAAGGTGTGTAGTATGTTTCAAGGCGTGTTGCTATACCGGAGTAACTGTCGTCTCTGTCAAAAAACTCTTCCAACGTTGCCTGACGTTCATCGTTACTATCGGTTATAATGAACTGGTCAATATCATTGGGACTCTGCCGTTTCGAAATATTTAGAATGCCGATTGAATGCATGTCTGAGAGAATCTGATTGCACACGTGCTGAAACTCATCAAAGACGCTTTGTTCCATTGAAAGAACGGTATTCCAGTTCGGCTGGCTAATATCGATGTTATTCTCACGTTTCAGCAGAGCACCAAGAGACAAAATGTGCGAATCCAGTTCTCCTATCTGATAAAGAAGTAGTGAATCTGCCTCTCCCTGTTGCGCCCGCACCTGTACTTGAAGAGTATTAAAAGCTTCAGCAAGGGTCCTGAATTCATGCAGATAATTGAAAAACACCGTGATATTCCGTTCCGCCTCAGCTTCTGTATCGGTATCCCGGTAAAAACGTGCCGGCACTTCACCGCGGGCCAGTTCTTTTTCCTGTTCGTACTCTTCGGTCGATTTATTAATTTCAAATGTTGCCGGGGAGATGATTTGTTCGGGGGCTACGGTCCCGATCTGGTATTCTGCGTAGAGAGACGATCTATCGCGAGGATACAACAGGCTGCCTATTGCTACGATAACAGCAAAAGCAAAACAGCCGTATAGGAGTTTTTTATTCGGCCGGGAAAGTTCAACACTGTTCTTGATCCACGTAAAAACCGGCAATTGCGATTTTAATTGTTTTATCAACTTGTTCATAAGTGCTGGGTACCGGTGCAAACCAGGCAGCCGCTGTTTTTTGATAATTTTCATTTTACGGTACAGATATTCATAACACTATAATTCAAGCGAAGTGCGCTTGATAAGCTTAGTAGGATTTTGCGATCATAACCCGCCTATCAGAATTACCGTTACATCGAATACATTTTCCATCTTCGCTAACTGCATCATTGGGAATGATCCGTATGGTGGCTTTCGTTTCTTTCTGAATTGCTGTTTCACAATCGGATGAACCGCACCAGTGGAGCAAGAAAAATCCTCCCTCCTTATCATTCATGTCCTTAAATTCCTTATAGCCATCTAACGTAAAAGTGTTTTCATCGCGGAATTTAAGTGCCCGATCGTACATGTCTTTCTGAATAGCACCAAGAATTTCAGTAGTTTTATCGAGCATATCATTCCAGCTTACGGAAATTTTTTCGCCGGTATCACGCCTCACAAACATGGCACTTTCTTTCTCGATATCTTTCGGACCAAGCTCCAACCTGAGCGGAATACCCTTTAACTCCCATTCATTGAATTTCCAGCCGGGGCTGTACTGTTCGCGGTCGTCTAATTTAACTGATATCCGTGTTTTCAACTCACGATTCAGCCGGTCTGCAACTTCAAGAATTTTCGGGCGTTCATCGTCACTTGGCCAGATCGGTACGAGAACAGCCTGGTTGGAGGCAAGTTTCGGTGGTACACAGAGACCATTGTCATCGCCATGCACCATGATGAGCGCACCTATGAGCCGCGTACTGACTCCCCAGCTTGTTAGCCACGTATAGCCTATTGTGCCATCTTTGTTCTGAAACTTTACATCAAACACCTTAGAAAAATTCTGGCCAAGATTATGCGTTGTCCCCGCCTGCAGAGCTTTTTTATCACCCATCATCGATTCAACAGCAAACGTTCTTAGTGCTCCGGCAAATTTTTCATCTTCGGTTTTTTGTCCTTTGAGTACTGGGACTGCCATATAATTTTCGAGAAAATCTGCATAGATGTCGAGAATTGTTAGTGCTTCTTCCTCGGCTTCGTCATGGGTCGCATGGGCGGTGTGCCCTTCCTGCCAGAGGAATTCCGTTGTCCGAAGGAACAGACGTGTTCTCATTTCCCATCGGACAACATTTGCCCATTGGTTTATCAGCAAAGGAAGATCACGGTAGGAGTTGATCCATTTGGCAAACATGTCGTAAATTATGGTTTCAGAAGTCGGACGGATGTAGAGATTTTCGTCCAGTTTCTGACCGCCGCCGTGCGTGACAACTGCGCACTCCGGGGCGAATCCTTCAACATGTGCAGCTTCTCTTTTCATGTAACTTTCCGGAATAAAGAGCGGGAAATATGCATTTTGATGCCCTTTTTCTTTGAATTTCTTATCAAGCACCGCTTTGAAGTTTTCCCACAGTGTATACCCGTTTGGCCGTATCACCATACACCCCTTAACAGGGGAGTAATCAGCAAATTCACCCTGAAGTATTACATCGGTATACCATTTAGAGTAGTCGTCAGATTGTTTCGTAAGCCTTTTCTTCATATGCGCAGTTTTAACCTCCAATCAATATCCGGAATAGTTCTTCTATAAATCTTTGATAAATCCAATTCGAATATCAAGCCCTTTAAAATCGCGTTTTTCTCCTAGTGTATCAGGGAATCGATAATAGTGAAACCCAAGCGTCAGTGAGAATTTCTGAGTGTCCGGCCGGCCGAATTCGACTCCAAATCCTGCAAAAGTGCCAAGACTCACCTGTCCTTTTCCCTTCTTAGTGCCACTGAAAAAACCGCCGGTCGTTTTGAATGAATAGCCCCAGACCGGGCCGGCGTCCACCTCGAGAAACGGCCGGAAGTTCGGCGCAATTTTATCGCGGAATAAGCGCCGCTTTACAGAAATAGTAAGAGGTACTACCGTTGTAAAAAATTTTCTATTTGTTACAATGTTGCCAGTAAAAGGATCGATAAATCTGAACTCATCCTCACCCCGGACACCGTTAAAGGAAAAACTGTAGCCGATCTGTGTGTCCTGATTAAAGGCGTTATACATCATTTTAAGTCCGAGCCCGGCACCTTCTGTCGAAAAATTGACAAACACAACAGCATTTCGCTCACGTTCGATTCTTTCTATAGGGCTTTCTGAAATGTCTTGAGCTATAACCGGAAATGCAATTAATACCATGAATAAAACTGTGAATATCTTAGTATGCTTTTTCACACAATTGCCTTTTGTTAATAGTTTATTTTGTATCGGTTTTACATGAATGAAAAGCTTTGAAGTTTAATCAAATTTTTCCTGAAATGCAATACATTTGCTATTGTGTACAGGGTATGTCAAGGGTGATTTAGCGGCTTCATGTATCCTCCATTGATGTATACGAACGGAACGTATCAGTGTAGAAGACACTCCCTTGCTCAGCGGTGTCCCTGATCTCGTTCATCAAGCGGCAGTCACATCGTAGTAAATAGCTTCCCGTGACGTTCCACCATGCCGAAAACCTTTATTGTACCGGCACTCTCGCGACTGCTGGTTCCCGTACGTTTCCCACCAAAGCAGCTTGCATCACATCCTATCTCGAGGGCTGTATTTAAAGGAACATCGATTACATTTAAAACGATTACCACGCAAACGGTACAGACGATCCCCAGAACAAAAGGGACATGATGTACCAAAAATAAATCTAGTGACTTTTTCTTTCATTCCGAGTATAATGTAACACTTGATCCGAAAATAACCTAATTACCTTATTCTAAATTATTATCACTCTCCACTTGTGACCATCTGATAAATTCTTTATTTTAACATTCGCTGATCACGAGCGTTATCACCGAATCTTTGCATGTCTCTCTCATCTACAGTTCGAGAAACAGGTTTATTCATTGCAATCATATTAACATTGAGATAATCAAAACTATGTCATCACCGAATATAAACAAATACCTCTCAGCCGGAGTTCAAAAAAGCAAGACAGAAAATTGCCGACAATAATGGTGATGAAGTCTTTTTCCAAGGTAAGGTTAACGATTCAGGAAAGGTTTTTTCAATTTCAGCACTTGCGTGGGGCAATGAGACAAGCACGCCAGTTCTGCTGAACAACCTTGTTCCCCGGGATGTCGTCATCCACAATCATCCCTCTGGAAATCTAACACCGTCTGAAGCAGATGTGCAAATCGCTTCGATTGTCGGCAATCAGAAAGTTGGTTTTTATATTCTCGATAATGAGGTGACCGACTTGAAGGTTGTTGTCGAGATTTACACAACACCTGAACATACTCTGCTCGATGGTCAGGAAATCGTCCGGTTTCTCGATGAGAATTCACCGGTCGCCTAGAAGCTTTCTGGATATGAACCACGAATGAGCCAGATTGATATGGCGGTGTTGGCGGCAAAGAGTTTAAATTCAGGTAAAATTACCCAGATAGAAGCAGGGACCGGTACAGGAAAAACGCTCGCATACCTCGTGCCGGCGATCAAATGGGCTCTCGGAAATAATGAGCGTATTGTGGTATCGACCAATACGATAAACCTACAGGAGCAGATTGTCCACAAGGACATCCCATTTCTCTCATCTGTTTTTGACGAAAAATTCACCTATGCCCTGGTAAAAGGACGAGGTAACTACTGCTGCCTCCAGAGAACTGACTCCGAAGAGAGAGACTTTGGGGCAGCTGAAGAATGATGAGAGTATCGGAGAATTGAAAACACTGCTCTCCTAGTCGAAAACCACAAAGGACGGAAGCCTATCGGACCTGAATTTTGTGCCGAAGTACGATGTGTGGGACATGCTGAAGTGTGAAAGCGATACGTGCACTGGTGTCCGCCGGTGCGCATTTTATGAAGATTGTTTTTTGGTCAATGCTAGACGCAAGGCAGCACAGGCGGATATTTTGATTGTCAATCACCATCTTTTATTTGCCGATCTTTCGCTTCGGGGTAACTTGGGTTCGCTTGCTGATGTGGCAGTTCTTCCCTTGTATAACCGTGTTATCATTGATGAAGCCCACCATATTGAGAAGGCTTCAACCAACTACTTCGGTAGGCAAATATCGGAGTTCGGCATCAAACGACTCTTCGGAAGGCTGGTATCACGAGCAAAAAAGGGTGACCGCAAAGGGCTTCTGTTTACTGTTCTGAAAAAAGTCCGTACAGCACAGTCAAAATCTCAACAGCAACGTATCCGGCAGGTACTCTCTTTTATCAAGGACGACCTGATTACAGATATTAACGAACTTACTGCAACAGGTGAAGATATATTTTTCGATGTCGGCGCCTTTATCGAACAGATCGATACCATGAGTAATGGAGAATCGCAATTTATGCTCGATGAGCGGTTTCACGATATACCTGACTGGACAGATCTACTCCTCGCTAAGTTCAAAGGCCTGATGGCCGGAATGCACACTTTGAAGAACAAGCTTGCAGAACTGGCACAGTCATTAGATATATTATCTGAACTATTGTCTGTCGATTTGGATAATCTCTTGATCGAATTGCAGGCACAGGCCCACCGGATCGGCAATGCTGCTGAGTCGATCCAGTATCTGCTGTTTGAAGAGGATCCATCGATTGTCAAATGGATTGAGAGAAGCGGAAAGCAGAAAACCATCAAGATATGTGCTGCACCGATCGAGGTAGGTGAATCGCTCAGAAATGCCTTATTCGAGCCAGTCGAGACGATCATTTTAACGTCTGCAACTCTCACCGTTTGAGGACGTTTCGATTTTATGAAATCGAGGCTTGGTATCGACCGACTCGACCGTGACCGTGTTATTGAAAAGAGTTTTCCATCATCCTTTGATTTTAAAAATCAGGTTATCATCGGTATTCCAGTGAACACCCACTCTCCGGACCATCCGCTATTTTCTGCAACCCTCAACGGCCTTGTAACCGAATCGCTTCGAACCTCGCAGGGACAGGCATTTGTCCTGTTCACCATCATATTATGTGATGAATGATGCGTATACTGCGATCAATGCAGAAATCGGGACAACTCGCTTTACATTGCTCAAGCAGGGTGATGACACACGGCACAATCTCCTTCAGCAGTTTAAAAATGACCACACAACTGTGCTTTTTGCTACCGATTCGTTTTGGGAATGGGTGAAGCACTTGAATCGATTATCATTGCCCGTCTACCGTTCCGCGTTCCGACCGCTCCGATCGAGATGGCGCGGAGAGATTTAATTGACGCGTCAGGAGGGAATTCCTCCTTTGAGCATACCGTTCCGACTGCTGTCATTAAATTCAAGCAGGGATTCGGGAGGCTCATCCGTCATAAAGATGACAGAGAGACTATTCTCATTCTCGATAACAGGGTTGTTACAAAATCGTACGGGAAACTTTTCTTGGATTCGTTGCCGGAATGTAATATAGTAGCGGACAGAGACGACGTGGTATTTAAGGCTTTTCGTGAGTTTTATGGTGTGTGAAGAGCATGAACTTTCTCGTCGAAATAAGCTCATTATTAAATAGCACCTCCGAAATTGAGAATTCCCTCATTAGGAGGTGAATCCCACAACGAAAATTATGTTCTTTTGTTAATTACAACACCGGGATATTTGTTTTGTCTCAGGCAATAAAACTACACACCAAGAATAATTAAGGTAATTAGGTTATTTTCGGATCCAGTGTTACAGTAGACTTAGGATGGAAGAAATTGTTGGTAAATCATTTTGTTCTGGGGATTGTCTGTACCGTTTGCGTGATAATCGTTTTACAGGTACTCGATGTTCTTGTAAAGAGAGCCAGAAGCGGTTCAAGGACGATCTGCTTTACTGCATTATGTTTCTTTGGAGATACCTGCCAATAAAGCTGCCAGGGGTCTTGGTTTTGGCTTCACGACGGTGCGAGGCACATAGATGCTTTGCCGACAGGAGATTTATGATTTCAGGAAGTGAGAAGACTTTCCGGCGAGATAGAATGTGCTGCAAGCTGCTTTGGTGGGAAACGTACGGGAACCAGCGGTCGCGGGAGTGCCGGTACAATAAAGGTTTTCGGCATGGTGGAACGTCACGGGAAGCTATTTACTATGATGTGACTGCCGCTTGATGAACGAGATCAGGGACACCGCTGAGCAAGGGAGCGTCTTCTACTCGTATACATCGCTGCAGTTTTTGGTAAACAGCGTACGGTCGATCATAACACATAGAGCATCACGGGACGTCGTCATAGTAACGGCCTTGAGGGGTTCTGGTCATTTGCACAAGAAAAGACGCTTACAGTACCATGGTGTTAGCAAAAATCATTGCCTGGTATACCGCAAGGAAATGGAATGGAGATACAATTACAGAAACCAAAATCTATTCCATCCTTTAATCAAAATTCACGTTAGTTCGCTTTTGACCTAATGACCCAAATTAAAATCCAAAAATACAGATCCATTACACAACCAGTGCATTAAGAATTGCTTCTAATCCGGTCACAACCCGTTCTTCACGTAGGCGCATGTCGGGTGTGAAGCATGTACCGAGCAGGTGTTGAATTCCTTCGATATACCGGACGGCAATCTGCAACCGCTGGTCATCGGTGTAGCCCTTGTCACCCTCGGAGAATCCTCGTGCAAATTCTTTTGAGTACGATTTTGGTGCAAGTTCTTCTATTGCGCCACCCTGACGTTTTTCAAGCTGTGAATTGTAGTCTTCCAAGAGCCAGAAACGGGAGGAATCCATCGTGAAAATTTCATCCTGACTCTTAATAGAGCCGTCTACACTACAGCCATGTTCGAGTTTTGTATCGACGAGAATAATACCATGCTGCCGGAGAAACTCTGAGCAAATCCCAAAAGCAACCAATGATCCGTTTCTGATTTCATCATACTCATACTGATTGCAAATCGAACGTTTTATGAGTTCTTGGGATGAAATTGATTCATCGACTTCTGTTTTTGTGGAAGGAGTATCCATAACGTAGGGGAGCGGACCGTTTGGGATCAGATCGCCGGGCAGTTTGTGCCCGCAAAACTCTCTGTCACCCCGGATATAATGCTGATAAAGCGAGGTTGACGTGGAGCTCTTTGCATTATACGCTCGCATCACATTTTCGAACATAATTGAGTTGAGATTTTCTGCAGCAATGACAATTGAATTGTCAGCGAGACCCGGTACCTCAAACTGCGATGTACCAAGAGCCCAAGTAACGAGCTTTCTCATAAAATTGTGGTTTAGGGCAAGAGTCTGATCCTTAAATGGAATTTCTCCCCGTGAAATGTCGTGGGTAGAAATTCGCGCAGTTCTGATCATGATCCGCAGGGGAACACCTTCTTTGGTCTGCAACGGCGGATTTTCAAATGAAACCATCTCGCCTGACTTTTTATCCCGAAAATTACCAGTTCCGCCGAAAATCGAATCTGACACCTTACCTTGGTGCACGGTGTATCCCTTGAGCCTTGCAATCACTCCAGAATCGATGAGTTCCTGTGTTGATGAGATCGTTTCATTGAGATCAATATACTTTTTTACAAGCTCCTGCGCTTGGTCACTGTCCAGAATACCGTCGGACCCGCCTGCATGTGCCATGATTCCTCCTACCGGATATTTTTATTGGATGCTTTTAGATACATATATAGTATTTTTACCTTTTTTATTTATTTCATATTTATCAAGTTTACTTATAAAATTTTTATATTCAGTAAAAGTTAACGGTCTCTTTTTTTTCAGTTTCCATTTGTACTCCTTTCTATTTATTACTAATTAATATTTTAATTATATTAAGTAAATTATCCAATTTATACCTTCTCATCTTCTACCTAAGATTTTGTACATTCATATTTTCTAATTCTAAATATTTCTTATTTACTTTTATATATAATAATTTTAATTCTTTAATAGATAAAAGTGAAATACTTGTATTTATTTTACCTAAGATATCTCCAGATTCTATATAATTTATCATTTGTATTTCTTTCTTTTATTATTTAAATATTATAATATGAATCAAAACGTAAATCTTCGCAGTCTTGTCCTGCATCAAAACTTCTTCTCTCATCTAAATATTCTTGTTCCATATCTTTAATCGATTGTTTTATAGGTTTATATTCTTTCTTTTCAGGTGGAAGTATTTCAAATGTACAAATTCATTGTGTTATTGTGTACTAAATATATAATAAAAATGTTTAATTTTTGAAAGCTATTCTACTACTGGTTAATGGTTATTTAAGATTTATTAGAGCATTAGGTCTGTAGCGGTAACGGTGGGCATTCTCCGATACATAAATGAATAGTTCTTCTCCCAAAAACGGTGTGTATATCTCCGTTAGTTTTTCATACGAATAGACAACGTCATATAGATACCGTTCGATAGATTCAGGAATCTTACTGTGTGAAATATAATCAAACATTGTGCCCGAGCCGAAAGTTTGTCTTAGTTGGAAGCATTAAATCATATTAATATCTTATGCAATAGTGTCAAATCAGAGATTGCCACGTCACTCCATAATATTGGGGTATTTCTTGCGTTAGTTATAATCAATATGGTATTTAATGGATGATTTATGTGGCGATTACTGTTCGGAATCTTCGACTGGTTCTTCCGGTGGTTCAATGCGAACGATCACTTCTGTAATGCGGCGCTCTTTTATTTTATTGACTGTAAAACGGAGTCTGTCGACAATCAACTTTTCACCTTTATGCGGAATATGACCGAGATGATAGAGCACGAGACCAGAAACTGTATCGTATGCTTCGTTCTCTTCGATTTTAATTTCGAGCATTTCGTTTATTTCGCTAATATTGAGTTTTGCAGACACTCTGTAGGTGTTTTCACTCAATTGAACAACAGGATATTCAGGCTTATCGGTCTCATCATATATCTCACCGACAAGCTCTTCCAATACGTCCTCAAATGTCACTAACCCTGCGATACCACCATGTTCATCCACGACGAGTGCCATATGGTTTTTTTGCTTTTTAAACTGCCGTAGTAACGCATCGATCATCATGTTTTCAGGCACAAACAGAGCGGGCTGCATTACCGATTTTATCTTTTTCTGGTGCTGATTCTGCAAACCGGAAAAGAGGATATCTTTCCTCAAAACCACACCACTTATCTTATCGATGTTCTCTTCATAGACCGGAATTCTGGAAAACACTATGTTGTCAAGTTTGTTGAACACCTCAAGCGTTTCCTTAACGGTTATACTGCCGTCGAGTGTGAACATGTCAAGACGCGGTGTCATGACTTCAGCGACTTCGGTATTGTCAAGTTCGAAGACATTGTTGATCAGTTCCTTTTCTTCTTGTTTGATCGCCCCTTCTTCTTCACCAAGCTTTACCATTGTGATCACTTCATCTTCCGTAACAAGAGGATATTGCTTCAGGTAGGTGTTGCCTGTGGTATATTTCATCAGTAGCAGTAGCGCTTTGGTGAATGGTGAAAAAATGAACTGAAAAAACGTTACGACAGGTGCAAGAAACTGTGCGACCGGGATAGCATGATGGACACAGAACGATTTCGGGTAAATTTCACCGAAAATGAGTATGAGGATTGTCATGAATCCGGTTGCGATTCCGGCACCATAACCAAGTGCCTCACTGATCTGCATCCGCCGGAGAAGTTCAATTGTAACTGTTGTTGCAAGCGCAGCGGCACCGATATTGGCGAGGTTATTACCGATCAATACAGTAATTAAGAGTTTGTTTGGATTGGATTTCAGCTTTTCGAGGAGCTGGGCATTCCGGTTTTTTTGCTCAATTAAATGTCGCACTTTCAGACGGGAAATAGACATAAAAGCTATTTCCGCACCCGAGAAAAAAGCTGAAAAAAAGATAAGAATTATGAGAAGAATAATCGGAAGCGTCAACTGTTATCTCCCATTAAATCAACTACGCACTGGTTCCATAATTGGGAGTTATCTTCTGCTGACAGAGATGAGTCTATATCCATAAGATTTGTTATACACATTTGTCAGAAAAAAGATATAAAGATTTTATATACCTGTCAAGCAAATTTTGCACTTGATCTGATGAGGTTGATTTTCATGTTTCATTTTCCTATATTTTTTTATACTATTCAATATTCACTGATTTGGATGTTTTATATCGAATTGTATCTTTATCTGACTAGTAGAAATCCGGCACGTGCAGATGTGTTCGATTCCCTGCAATGGCAGTATGTGTACCTGAAAGTAAAAAGAAGTATTCATTTATGTTAATGCAGAATCCTCATATGATTATTGGAAAATCGCTTTAAAATAGCTGATTGTCTTTTATTTAACACTATACAACCGGAAAACAAGTTGGGATCTTATTACGGACATTTTGTTTTTATGCTCCATGCACATATTCCCTATGTTGTTTCACACGGCAAGTGGCCGTACGGAACAGATTGGCTGGCAGAGGCGGCCGCTGAGACCTATCTACCGCTTCTGAATACGCTGAGTGAGCTTGAGAATGAAGGAATGACGAAGAGAAATTTTTTTGAATGAACTGAGAGAGCAGGACCATCCGTTCGGCCACTTGCAACTTGAATGGTGCAAGAATCTACTGAATACACAATCTGCTGACCGGTCATAATCAAGTCTTTTTATGACTCTGGAAATGTCAGAAACTCAAATGGTGTTCTATTGAGTTTACTCTATAGCGTCCCGGAATCGGGGTTTCGGTTGAAATAAAATTCTTATTGTATGCATATGAAACAACATTATATACACACTAAAACCACCGACTCAGTGAGACGGATTACTACTTTATTGACTATTCTGATTCTTGTAATCTGCATGATTCAGACCGTACAGAGTCAGGACAGATATCCCGATAAGCTGTATCCCCGGTCATCGACATGGTCGGTTAACTGCAGGTTCTAAGCTTGACAGACGAAGTAGTGATTGTCCTATTTCAGGGACGTGAAGCGCCATCGGAAATACACCGGACATCACTACTTAAAATCGAATATAAAAACGGCAGGCAGGTTATTTTTAACGAATTCATTAGAACTGCGGCACTTTCAGGAAGGTACCGAATATGTAAGGAAACTTATCAAGAGTCGGACGGTACAACTCCAGTATGTAATTCTGCCGGGTGGGAGTATCCTCAATGCTGAAATCATAAAACGTGGATACTGTCTGGTAGACAGGGGGAAGACTGCTGATTTACCTTGAAGATTTTAAAATGCTCGAAGCTGAGGCACAGCGGGAAAACAGAGGCATATGGAGTATCGACCCTTCGTTTCAGTAAAAAATTAAGAATATCATTGCGTATAAATTTGGATGTGCACCACCACAATGTTATGAGATATGCATAGAATTATGCAACCGATCACGACTACAATATGTGCCGTCTTATTCGATCTTGATAATACACTTTTTGATCATGATAAGGCTGAAGTTGAAGCGTTAAAAGAAGTTCATGGCCTTTATCATCGAATCTTTAACGGGGTGTCGTTTGAGACCTTTCACAGCAAATTCCGCGTCAATAATGATAAACTCTGGGAATTGCTTACTGCCGGTGAAATAACTCGCTGGGAGAGCAGAGAGGAACGATTCTCCCGGACATTATCGGACTGCAGCCGTGATACTACTCTGGCTGCCGAGATGTTTTCAGCATATTTGAGTATCTATATCTATTATCACTATATGATTGACGGCACGGAAACACTTATACAAAAACTTCATGAAAAAAGCTACCGGCTCGGCATTATTACTAACGGTTTTACGACTGTGCAGGAAAACAAGATGGACCAGACCGGTATCAGAGACTATTTTACGACCATTGTTATGTCGGAGCATGTCGGTGTCATGAAGCCCAATCCGAAGATTTTCGAGGTTGCATTACAATCGATTGGGTGTGAGGCTCATGAATGCCTTTTCGTGGGGGACAGCTTCAGCAGTGATGTCAGGGGGGCAGTGAATGCCGGAATGCAGGCAGTATGGTTCAATCCGAGCAGGAAACCGCCGTCAAATGGAAACGATATACACTATCGCTCCATTACGCACCTCAAAGATATTTGGTCGCTCCTGTAGAGAAAAGAAACTGTCCACTTAACCTGTATATAAAAAAGACTCCCCGGCTTTCACCAGGGAGTTTCCCCCATAATCGGGCAGTTGTTCGCCCTATTTTATCGCACTTACATTACGGGATTTTAATATTGTATCCATCCAACCTTACGCAATTTATGACTGCATAAATTCCGAAATATCACCTCCACCAGCAAATATATCGAGAATTTCTATAACTTTCACGCGTGTCTGCTGAACACGATTTCCGGTAATTCTCTAACCAACCCTTCCACATCTCCATAGGCCTGTTTAATGGTATCTTTCGCGTGTGCTACAAATTCTTCTTTGTTCTGCCCCTCTTCAAACCGGGAAAAGTAGATATTCAGAATTCTGCGAGTTGTATTGTCAACATTGAAATACTCCGGTATTTCACCCTTACTGATCTGCTCAACCGCCTCAGGATTCTTCTCGAAAAATCCCGTAAGAAATTCCTTGACTTGTGCGAGAATTTCATTATGAATTTTTTCGCGGAGTTGAACAACATTAACATTATCCGATATCCGATGTTTCGAAGGTTTCTGTCTTAGGTTGTGCAATTTCCGTGCGTTTAAATATGACGATTCCACTGCTGAAAGATGCCCGACCACGCTCACTGTTTCCATGATTATGGTGACAGTCTTTCCTTTATATCAGATGCAACCTGATTTGGAACGGTTCCAACTTCCATGTTGTCCTCCTTCAATAATACCAATACAATCAATGCATAGAAAACATTGTAAAACTAAGAAAACGATTATTAAGAGCTGCCTGGGAGGTTTGAGATATTGAGAGTCAAAAGTCGCTTGTAGTCGCTGTGCCAGCTTCCCGATCATTCCTTAATCAGAGGAGCCTCCTTACATCATTATTATCGGCAGATCTCATATGAACATTTATTTTTTAAGAGGTTTTTTTTATTATCGCTCAGTATATACATTAAAGAAAGGCTGTTCGTGGCCTGTTACACCAGTAGTTTTTTCACTGTAATCTGTGAGAATCATAGCTATAGTGGTGTTGTAATTCATGGCAATATTGTGGAAAAAACAGTTCTTGTTTCGGTGTGAGACTCTTTGATTTTTTTCACGTACATTCTCGCCCGCCAGAACAACATTTCAGTCTGTAAACATAAAATGCACAATCATCCGGCCTACAGCATTGAACGGAAATATACATCCAAAAGTCGCAAAACCAGACCTCCTACACCAACAACCTCTGACAGTAATGGGGATTTTTCGCTCTACGGAATGTAGCTACATTAAACTCTCTGCGTCCTATGTATATGCTATGTAACAAATGCTTTAAAAGTTTATGCAATGAGAACAGTCCGGGTGTCTTTTGTATTACGTATTCATTAGGATCATCAAACGCTCTAGGTACCACAGCCTTTAAAGCATTCCAATAATTAGCAACTATGTTATAAACGTATTCAACCTCATCTTTTTGATTGTTACATTCTTGGTCAAAAATTGTTTCTTTAAGCCAAGAGTATACAGGGGTTAAGCTAGGGATAATAGAAGTCGCTCTTATTATTTTACTATTAAAAGCTGTATCTCCCGGAAGTACAATTGATCCATACCATGGTGAGCTTGAATCTTTATTTAAACGATCAACTACATTTCCAAGCACTATTCTTCGAAGTTCCACGGGAGGTATTTCGGATCGATCTTTATCTTAAATAATAATCGGAAATTAATCCTGTTTGTGGATTTGAAAACCAAGGGATTATTTGAGCGAAATTGATGATTCGCGGAGCGTGTAGGACGTTCTACAAACCTTTGAGGTAAATTTAAATTACGGTCCTTGAACTGCTGCTCTATTGTACTTCGCCTATTGTAGAAGTGTATCATTACTGTTAGTAATAAATTTCTTGCAGAACAGTTATAAAATAGTGATATTATATAGTTTGAAAAACTATTGAATTACTTGTTAGGTAGATCAGAAAAACTTATGAACAACAAAGAAAAATTTGAGAAACAACTGAAAGATTTTGTGATTGAATTGCAAGAGTATATTAGTACGAAAGATGGTCACTGGACAATAAAAGGATTCGTAGACGTTTTTAAAAATGTCTTCACCATATCATCTGACACTAAGATCGTGTCAAAGATACTTGAAATACATTTTTTCCCAATGATATTAGAATTTGCAAAAAAATATGGATATAAAGTTGTTTTAGCTGAGCATCAAAACTACTATCCGGATATATCATTTATTTGTGAAAATGATGATCGAATAAAGTTTGCTGTCGATTTTAAGACAACCTATCGCAATCCTATAAAGCCATTCTTATGCAATGGATTTACCCTTGGTTCACACGGAAAGTACTTTCAGGATCGTACAAGTACCAAGAATATTCAGTTTCCCTATGGGGATTACTCAGGACATTATTGTTTAGGTATAATTTACAATAGAGTCAATGGAACATCTATAGATGAAACAAAAACATATAAAATAGATGAACTCCAATCAATTACATCTGTAATCAGAAATTTTGAATTTTTCGTCGCCGAAAAATGGCGTATAGCAAGTGATAAGAGTGGAAGCGGAAATACTGCAAATATTGGAAGCATTAATAACATCAGAGATAACATCAACGGGCAAGGTATGTTCTCAAACTGACCTGCCCCTAATGTTTGGGCCATTATTTAAGTTAGTCAATTCATCGATATATTCATTGTTGTATTATCCATTGGCCTTGAGACCGAATCCGGTGGTATAACGGCCTCGGGGGCGGGTGGCCGGTATCTGAGGGCACTATGCGGTCTCTTATGATTATACTCATTTCGCCAGCGTTCCACAAGCACTTTTGCTTCGTGTAAGGTATCGAAGATTTCCCGGTTGAGCACTTCATCACGCAGTTTGCCATTGAACGACTCAATATACCCGTTCTCCCATGGACTGCCTGGTTCAATATACAATGTTTTTACTCCCAGGCGCATGAGCCATGTCCGGACCGCTTGAGCAGTGAACTCTGTGCCATTATCACTTCTCAGGTGAACCGGAACTCCTCGCTGCACGAACAGTGTTGCAAGATGTTCTATGACGTCATTGTGAGTCAGCCTCCTGCCTACCACAATTGCCTGACACTCCCGACTGTATTCATCTAATATTGTTAACAAACGATAGCTCCTTCCCTCTCGGGTTCGTGCTTGCATGAAGTCATAACTCCAGACATGATCCCGGTACGCAGGTCGCAGCCGAATACACGAACCGTCATTGAGCCATAACCGTTTGCGCTTCGGTTGCCTCCGGGGAACTTTTAATCCTTCTCGACGCCACAAACGCTCCACTCTCTTATGATTGACCTTGAAGCCTTCTGGCTGTAACAGTGCGGTAATTCGTCGATAACCATACCGACCATACTGCGTGGCCAACTCGACCATACGTTGCACGAACACCGGTTCATCCGCAGGAGAAATCGGGCGATATTGATGAGTGCTGCGCGGTACTCCCAACACACTACAGGCCCGGCGCTGCGAGATCTCGAGAGTCGTGCAAAGATGCTGCACCACCTCCCGTCGCTTCGCCGGGCTCAGAAGTTTTTTGCATCAACCGCCAGAGTCTCATTGAGGATTTGAATATCCAACTCTTTCTCGGCAACCAGGCGTTTCAGGCGAATATTCTCTCTCTCTAACGCTTTCAATCGTTTCGCCTGATTCACCCGAAGACCACCATACTCCTTTCGCCAACGATAATAGGTCTGCTCTGTAACCTCAATCTGGCGAGCAGCTTGTTGAACCGACTGACCTTGAGCGAGCAGTACTTCTGCCTCTCGAAGCTTGTGGATAATTTGTTCTGATGTGTGAATTCTACGTGCCATTGATCTTGCTCCTTTCTTTTCAATCTAATCCCTGTACTAATATACTATCTGGATCAACTTTTGGGGGCAAGGTCAAAAAATTGTAAATCAAATTGATCATGTTTCTAAATTATTAGAAGCAAAAGACTTCACATTCAAATGTCAACCTTTTGAAAAAACAATTAAGTCTGGGGGTGTCTCAGACTTAATATATTGCGATCCACCTTATATTGATCGCCATGTTGATTATTATAATGGTTGGAATGGGAATCAAGAAAAAGCATTGTTTGATGTATTATACGCATCACCAAGTAAATTTATTTTGTCAACTTGGCATAATAATGATTATAGAGTAAATAAATATATTTCTACCTTATGGAGCCGGTTTAATATTTTAACGAGAAAACATTTTTATCATGTAGGTGGAAGTGTAAAGAATAGAAATCCAATGATAGAAGCTATTGTAACTAATTATGATGTAATTCCAATAGAATATGAATACAAGAAGCAAGAGCAACTAGTCTTGCTTGAAGAACAAGCCAAATATCAAAATGCCTAACAAACTGATGTAAATCGGACCTGCTTGCTCTGACTTGCTCTGAATTCCCATAAATAAGACGAACATATGAAAAATGAATTTAAGAGTTGATCCGGATAGAGTAATTGTACTACAGTGAGTAAAAAACACTTGCAAAGACTGAATAAATCCCTTAATATTTAACATACTATATCCGGCGTGTTCTCACGACATACACACAATGGTATAAGAGTACCTACATTCCACCATTCCACACAATCCCAATTAATCTCTTTCGAGAGTTGCTATAAAGAGGAAGTAAATATGGGCAGACGTACTTTCACACGGCGCGACTTTTTAAAAACAATGGGCGTCGGTGCAGCGGCACTAACTGTTCCCGGGGGTATTGGTGCCTGCGGGACTATCAAAGACAGGCCAAACATCATACTATTCTATACCGATGATCAAGGCACATTGGACGTTAACACGTATGGCTCAAATGATTTGTACACTCCCCACATGGACGCTTTGGCAAGGCGGGGAGTCCGCTTCACCCAAGCGTATGCTCATTCGGTCTGCTGTCCATCCCGGGCGTCATTGCTGACCGGACGCCATCCTCAGCGCGGCAATATTAATGGGTGGGCATCTGGTCACCCCGATATAAATCATCCCTTCGGCAAGGGTGCTAATATGTCTGTGGAGGAGGTAACCATTGCGGAAGTTCTCAAAGAAAACGGCTACCGTACCGCCCTATTCGGAAAATGGCATTTGGGTGCGACACCGGGCTATGGTCCCAACGAGCAGGGTTTTGACGAATTCTTTGGACACCTGTGCGGATTTATTGACAATTACACACACACCCGCTATATTTATGATGATGAGCAAGGAGAAGAAATCATCGAGCCGTTCCACAGTCTGTACCGCAATAACACAGAAGTATTCGAAGACGGCAATTACTTTCCCGACTTGGTAGTCCGTGAATCCCACCGCTTCCTCGAGGAAAACAGGGATCGCCCTTTCTTTATGTATGTTCCGTTCAATGTACCTCATTATCCTGAACAGGCTGATCCCAAGTTTACTGAGATGTATAAGGATATGTCCCTGCCGCGCAGTTCGTACGCGGCAATGATTTCAACCACGGATGACAGAATGGGACAAATTTTAAATAAGGTTGATCAATTGAGTCTGCGGGATAATACGATGATCATCATGATGAGTGATAATGGTCATTCAACTGAAGATTATCACAAGTCGGATGGACAACCGTACGGTGCATACGGAGGAGGAGGTAACACCGGGAAGTGGAGAGGTGCAAAAGGAAGCTTTTTAGAAGGTGGTATCCGAATGCCGGCTGTCATCAGCTTTCCAAAACTGATCGGTGAAGGTGAAGTACGCGATCAAGCGGTTCTTAACGCAGATTTTTTCCCAACTATTCTTGAATTATGTGATATCCCCCTGCCTGACAGAAAAATTGACGGCAAAAGCATGTGGCCGGTTATAAATTCCCCCAATGCTCCTTCAGGGCATAAGATTTTGCACTGGCAGTGGGGAAAAGGATGGGCAGTGCGGGAAGGTGACTGGAAACTGCTTGTTAATTGTAATGACACCACCGGGAAGTATTCACCGCATCCGCAGCGACAAAGACAGATGGAGAGCCCGTTTTTGGCAAATCTTTCTGATGATCCGCCTGAATGGAATAATTTTGCCGCGGAACGCCCTGAGATCGTTGAACGGCTTACGCTTCTGCACAACGAGTGGGCAAGCAATGTGATGAAACGTTAAAAGACCTAAGATTCTGCATAATCTCCATTATCTTTTACACGTTATTTCTGCTTCATTTTTGCATTTTCCATCGAAGATATATTGTATCAAGCCAATTTTTTACTTCTGTTGGCGGTTTTCGCGGCTTATTATTAGTTATAAAATTCCGAAAATTGAATTTATTATAGTTTTCAATACTATCTTTATAATTATTGATATAGGATTCAATAAGAGCAATTTCTTGACTTAAATCCCAATATGTTTTTTCAATATCATTTATTCGAAAAGCTCTCATTGTAGTTGATTCAAAATATTTATGATTACGAAATACTTTAAATTGGTTTAAAGTATAAAAAATAAAACTATAACATACAATTACACCAAAAAGACTTTGCGGGTGTAATTTTAACTCCAACAAATTGCCTTTCAACATCTCAAAATAGCGCGGTTGGTATTCAAGATGAAAATACTTTAATAAACCTATAAAGTTCTTATTACTTTCTGGTTCGTTATTCTGTAACAAATAGGATGTTTCGTTATAGAGTCAGAAAGCATTTCGGTATAATGACTAAATTCTAATACTAAATTTAGGGAATTATATACATAAATAAAATTGTTTAAATCAAGGAATATTTTACTGAAATCACCCAAATTAATAGAGGAATCAAAAATGCAATCAATAAATTCCAAAAACCGATCTGACTTGAATCGACTAATATTGACTGCCATGTTGTTTTAACAGTATCTTGTACTTCAGATAAAAATAATGTTTTTGGTAAATTTTCCATGATTTGAAATTATAATATTTTACACAACTAGTCAAATTCAACTTCACCAATTCAATAGGTTTTCCTAACATCTCTATGAGCTTTATATCCTTTTGGGTATTTTTTATCATCCACTTATAAGAATACTCGTAGTTAATTTAATCCAACCTTTCTGTCGAAAAAATTCAATAATTCGAATTACTGCCAACACAGTTCCGGTCAATGCTCCAATAATAGCAAATATTGTTGTCCAATTCATTCTTATCTTTTTATGAAATAGATTTACACGTATTATCGATAAAAGAAACGACTATATAATATAAAACTTATAATTGTTATTAATTTAATGATATTTTTTAGAAAATGATCGATATAAATCAATATTAATAGAAAAATGTGGAATTATTTAAGCAATAATTAATAAATTATTTTTGAGGAAATATATTGAGAAATTTGTTCTATTTTCACAAAACTGAATCACTGATAAAAATCCTAATTATCTACACAAACTCCAATACCTCTTATAAGAATCTTCTGCATAACAAATCTTTGCATATCCCCTGCCCTCTTGTCCTCATAATCGCAACTCCCTCTTCCGGATTTTCAGATGTATCGTTCTTGAATTCTCGCCATATCGCTCCTCAAATAGTAAGACACTGACATACTATCAAACTTCAAATCTGAAGGACACCCTCCGATAACTCTTGACTCTCTTCCACACCGGAATTACATTGCGCCCATGTCCTCATGTAATGAGGAGTACGATTTTTCTAACGTGAAACGTGAAGTGTTACAGCCGTTGGTAGGTGATGCGTAATGAAAATTCGAAAACTAAAAACTGGATGGCAACCGGGTCACTGAATGTTGATAAGACGCTCTATCTGTTTTATATGGCGGTAAAAAAAGACTATCAAACAAAAGGATACGGAGCCGCGCTTTGGGAAGAAACCATGCGAATTGCTCACAAGCACAATAAAGAATATATCCTTTTAGATGTTAACAATAAGAACGTCAATGCCTACAATTGGTATAAAAGATCGGATTTGACGAAATAGCATCTCAAGTCTGGATGCTGAAGAAATTATAGCGTGATAAACATAAAAATGCATTGACAACCGCAATAACGTGTAGCAGTTATTGATGGTGTGTTTGGATGAATATTATTTTGACAGCTTGCGGTTATTGCAGGATCGGTGCGATAAAAATGGCAGTTTTAAGTGTTGATATTTCTGTATTGTGAGGATATTTCAATTCATTAAATTGAAGGGTCGAATTATGAAAAGATACAGAGTTGATCTGGATAGAGTCATTGCGCAAAATGGAGAAGCTGTTTTTGTTGATTCGGAACAAAATTTTGAGGTGGGTGATCGCGCAACCTTTAAACCGCCGTATAAGTATACGGTAGAAGGTCCAATAGGCCGAAACGATGTTTCAGCAGACCCGGGAAATGTATTTGACGGTGAAGTACCGATTACCGGGAAAATAGCAGCTATAGTTTTTAAGCAGTAACAGAGGCATAGTTTTTATTGGATTGATAAGAAAAGCCCATGTTTACATTACTCAATAATCATTTTAACTCCAGCATATTGCACACTATTTTTGGTATTTGGATTATCTCTTAACCAACTTTTCTTAAATTTATTCCACGCCCCAAATGCTGAACCTGCTCTAATGGACATTTTTGGACATTTTAAATATCTCAGGATTCTTATCAAGTGTATAGTAGATAATATATTCATTTAATTGTTGACTCATTATTTCTAATATTTTAATTGATTAGTATCAAAAATGAGCACACTGTTCCTAATTTTACCATTTCCTATCACAAATATTTATTACCTACTGGTACATTACAAGAATTAATCATCTATAACAAATTTTGATACTAATTAACCCATTTTCCATTCAAAACCTAAACTCTTTCTGTATAATGAAAGTTGTCCTATATGGTATGATTCATGCATTTGCAAAAAACCGAATGCATTAGCAATATTATTTTCCTTGTTTGGAAACCACATCGGAGCTTCAGCATCGAGGTCTTCACCTGTTAGTTTTGGAAGATGATTCATCATTAACTTTGTTTGTTCACTCCATTTCCCTATTAAAACGCTTAATTTTAGATACGTCTTTTCCGGGTCATAGGATTGATCTTTTCCACCACTGTATTCCGGATGTCCAAAATCTTCTTTAGCTCCTGCTAATGAAGCAATATAATTTCTTGATCCAACAATATGTTCGACTATCCAATTGAATGTGATTGAATGTGTTAGTACAACCATCCAAAACAATTGTGGCTTGTTCATCGGTTATATCTTGAGTAACATTATTAAACATCATATTATTAAATTCTAAAGCTGATACTACGGATTTTATCTTTTCATTCATAAATTTATCCATAATTTATCCATTTTAAAAATGGGATTGCAAGTAGTGTTAGAAAAGTAAGTTACTTTCTCTTCAATACTACCTAAAAGGAAGAAATATCAAAAATTCTAAATTTGCCACATCTCCACAAACGTCGTCCAAAATTTCATTTTTTTCAAGATATCACTTTTCACTAGTAAGATTGTCGTTATTATAACTACAACATACCTTTCTACCTCTCCCGATACAATATTTTTTATCTCTGATTTCCCTCGGCTGGTTGTAATGGCTACTTTTTTTAGCTACACCTATTACGACATCTTCGTACTCTCGTTATTTCATTCTGCAGTGAAAAAATCCATCATCAATATAACTTCGCATTAATCGCCTGTATATTATATTAAGTTGAGGGTGAGGAATAGTGATATCGTGCGGTTGTACATAATGCCGCAGATGCAGATACATGTATAATCCTGACCTGCCCCTAATGTTTGGGCCATTATTTAAGTTAGTCAATTCATCGATATATTCATTGTTGTATTATCCATTGGCCTTGAGACCGAATCCGGTGGTATAACGGCCTCGGGGGCGGGTGGCGTGTATTGTACAGTTTTCTACAAGGAACTGACGTACATTAACATACTGTTGAGCCTCTCCAAAAAGAAGACCTTCAGGAACTACAACTCCTATGCGACCGCTATCCGCACAAGCATCAATTATGTGTTTTAGAAAAACGGGGTTGGCATCTTTCGTATCAAGCCCGTAAAAGATTGCATAGTCAGTGTCTTGTGAAAATGGAAAGTTAGTAAGTACCACGTTGTATCCCCCGTTTACAGGTCTTTGCAAAGCGTCTTCTTTGGTTATGTTTGTATGCCCATCACCCGCTATGATCATATTCATTTTGGCAATGCGAGCCGTGCTAGTAAGTTTCCGACCATAAATAGTCTTATTCTCAAGAAGGTCACGAGTGATTTGAGTGATTCTTACCTTTTGGGCAATATGCTTAAAAGCCTCAATTAAAAAACCCCCCCTGTTCCGCAACAAGGGTCATAAACCGTTTCTCCGTAAGACGGATCTATAAGTTCTACAACCAACTTGACGATGTGTCGTGGAGTAAAGTACTCACCAAGATCGTTGCCAACAGTTATAGAGTTTTTCAAAAAATACTCAAAAGCATCTCCCTTTACATCTGATTCAACGTTAAGCAGAGAAAGTTCTGATAGTCTATTTACGATCGAATGCAACGTAGAAGCGTTGACAATTTTAAGGCGTGGCTGAAAAACTTCTCCACTATGATTATAAGAATTCACAAGTCGCGGAAGAACTGAGTCGTTTAAATAATCCAACATCTCTTCAGGTGGTTTTGACGCAAAAGACTCCCAGCAATGTCGTGCTTCTAAATGTCTTGATTCCCCTTCAGCCTCTCTCTTTTCCTCGATCTCGCTTATTAACTTAAGAAACAGAAGATTTGAAAATTCGCTAAACCGTTCTATCCCCTCCATTAAACCTTCTTTTCGAAGCAAATCGTTTGCCTCGGCAAATATAGCGATAAGTTCCTTCTTGGTTTTATGTGCTTTAGTTGGGATAACAAGATTCGGTCCATCATTAGCAAAACGCAATAGCAATTCCGGTGGGAGCAACTCTACGACGGGCTCATCATCAAGCAACAGTGGATCAGAAGACCTCCGGTCGAATAATTCACACAAAGTGCCATCGTGCACGAAGACAATGTTAATGTCTAAAGGCTCAGCGTATTTCTTAATGGCGTCGCTGATTGCTTGGGCAAGTGTGTATCCAGGACGCTTGGCTTCAATGACCGCTATAGGACGATCCGTTCCCGATTCGTAAAGAAGATAATCTGGGTCTTTGCCCCCTAGTAAATCAGATTGAGCTTCAGTCTTGACACGTTCGGTAAAGACGTTGCAGTCAGGTGAAAGTTCGTTGGTTTCCCAGCCCAAATTCGTGAGTATGTTGTCAATTATCTTTCGCGTTGCGAATTCTTTTAGACGGGAAAGTCATGTACTCATTTTATTCCACCAATCTCTCATAAGGGAGATGCTTGCCGTCAAGATTCTCAACAACATCCCTCATCTGTTCGATAGTATCGGAAGGTCTGTCATTATGCCTTCCCGAAAACTCATTTACATACCGTTTGTTATTACAAAGTCCACAAGTTTTTTAAGTAAAATTCAGGTTTTTCTTTGAAAATTCTGGGTAAATAAGTATATAATTCCCAACGTATTAAACCAATAGAGAAGAAAAGCGAATACAACAACTGCAGAAACAATTGAGTTGCGGCGTACAGCATGGAATGATTCATCATTCCGGTTTCGTTTTCCGATGTGTACTTTAAAAAGATGATTCCAGCTAGAAGTAAAATGATGAAGAAACTTGAAACTAATGAGAACAGGGCGGATGTCGACATACGATACGTTTCCTCGTAATGTGCTATCGTTGTGAGACGTGCTAAAGTAACAATTCCATTGACAAATGACAATTTATTTTTTATTTTTTGTTATCGGTGCGCCTAAATTTAGTGCCTTGAAGTGCTGTAAAAATTCCAGCACTGTATTATATTTATCTAGAATTGTTAGCATCGTCTCCCACCGGTATCTTTTCACATTTACCGTTGATTCGTATTAATCATTAAGGATTATATGGATTTTTTCGACCAACTTATAGCATCCGCTGCAAGTAACTTCTGGAGTGTGTTTTGGTGGTTGGGTCAGATTCCTATTCCCGGACCGATTTTCATGCTCCTTGGGACCGGCATTATTCTCACCTTTTCCACAACGGGAGTTCAATTCCGCAAACTTTTTACCGGATTCCGACTTGTATCCAAGGGGGCGCTGCGAAAGGACCATTCCGAGAGTGATGCCGGTGATATATCACCGTTTCAGGCATTGATGACATCGCTCGCTGCTACTGTCGGCAACGGAAATATTGCCGGTGTTGCTACGGCAATTGCATCAGGGGGGCCAGGTGCGCTGTTCTGGATGTGGATTACAGCGCTATTCGGCATGGCAACCAAATATTCAGAGGCAGTCCTTGCTATCCATTTTAGAACAACCGCCAAAGACGGTTCCATGTCAGGCGGCCCAATGCATTATATCCGGAAGGGGCTGTCATCAATTCCTCATTTGAAACATATTGCTGCCCCCTTAGCCGGAGCATTCGCACTGCTTGGCGCCTGGTCTGCGCTTGTCGGAACAGGCAATATGATGCAGTCGAACTCTATGGCACTTGCCTTTAACAAGCAGATGGGTATCCCATTCTGGCTGACCGGGATTGTTGTTACGGTTTTGACCACACTTGTTATTATCGGAGGTATTAAGCGGATCGGAAAAACCGCTGAGTTTCTCGTTCCGACAATGGTTTTTCTCTATATTTTTACTGCACTGTATATCATTATCATCCATATTGCGGAAATTCCGGCTGCATTCGCTTTAATTATCGAGAGTGCGTTTTCACCTCAGGCAGCTATCGGAGGCTTTGCCGGTCATACCGTGCGGCAGGCATTACAATACGGCGTTAGACGGGGGCTTTTGTCGAATGAATCGGGGCTTGGAAGTGCTCCGATTGCGCATGCTGCGTCGAAGGCTCGAAATCCGGTACGGCAAGGGATCATTGCAATGATGGGTACCTTTATCGATACCATTGTAGTTTGTACGATGACCGGGCTCATTATTATCATGACTGGCGCGTACTTGGTTCCTGATCCGTCTCTTCAAGGTGCGACACTGACGAGTACCGCACTGACGACGCATGCATTCAGTATCGATATTCCGGTTGTCGGGGGAACAATCGTAGCATTTTCTTCTGCACTATTCGGCTGTTCGACACTTTTGGGGTGGTACTATTATGGTGAGCGGTGTTTTGAGTATCTATTTGGCTTAAAAACAATACGTTATTACAAAACTGTTTATGTTATTTTAACGTTTGTAGGAAGTATGCTTCAAGGCGAACATCTTCAGATTGTATGGAATATCGGGGACCTGGTAAACGGACTGATGGCCGTTCCGAATCTATTGGGGCTGATTTGCTTAAGCAGTTTTGTATATAAAATCACAACTGAATATATCAAAGAAAATAAAATATAATAAGATCGTCTCTATATTGAGGACGAATATGCGAAGTACGTTTACTAATGGTATGTTTATGATCAAAAAATGTGAGGTTCATACACGATATGAACGGTCAGAAACTGCCGTGAATATAACAAGAAGGATTGGATAGCTTATGGATGCCTTTACCCAATTTATTTCAGTTGTTGCTGCAAACTTCTGGAACACTTATACCATTGCTCTCCTGATCGGAACGGGTATTGTATTGACGGTTGCCACTCGATTCATACAGGTGAGAAAATTTAATCTTGGATTCCGGTTTACCATGCTCGGTGCGCTCCGCAAAGATGAATCGGCCAAAGACACGGGTGACATCACTCCGTTTCAAGCACTGATGACGTCGCTTTCTTCTACGGTGGGGAACGGCAATATTGCTGGTGTAGCGACAGCCATCGCTTCCGGTGGTCCGGGCGCTGTCTTCTGGATGTGGATTACCGCAGTTGTCGGTATGGCAACAAAGTATTCTGAAACCGTTTTAGCTGTTCACTTCCGGAAAACCGCTGAAGACGGCTCTATGTCTGGCGGCCCGATGTACTACATACGGCGAGGTTTTCAGGACAGACCGATATTAAAACATCTTGCCGCGCCACTCGCAGGTCTCTTCGCGTTTTTCGGCGCGTGGACTGCAATTTTCGGTACGGGTAACATGGTCCAAACGAATTCGATGGCACTTGCATTCAATCAGCAGTTGGGTGTCGATTTTTGGATCGTCGGTCTTGTCGTAGCAATCCTTGCCGGAACGGTTATTATCGGTGGTATAAAACGTATCGGCAAAACTGCAGAACTGCTGGTCCCCTCCATGATTCTGATCTATTTCTTGAGCACAATTTACATCATCATAACACATGCATCAGCAATTCCCGGTGCTCTGAAATGGATCGTTGTCAGTGCATTTACACCGCAGGCAGCTGTCGGCGGATTTATCGGTCACTCTGTCCGGCAAGCACTCCAGTTCGGCGTTCGGCGCGGACTCCTTTCGAATGAATCGGGACTCGGCTCGACTCCAATCGCGCACGCTGCATCGAAGGCTCGAAATCCGGTGCGGCAAGGGATCATTGCAATGATGGGTACCTTTGTCGATACCATTGTTGTCTGTACATTGACTTCACTGGTTATTCTTCTTACCGGAGCATATATAACACCTGATCCCTCAGTTCCCGGCAATACGCTAACAAGTACGGCACTTACGGCACATGCTTTCGGTACTTCGATACCATATTTCGGCGGTAAAATCGTTGCCTTTTCCTCTGCTTTGTTCGGATTTTCAACACTGATCGGATGGTACTATTATGGCGAACGGTGCTTTGAATATCTGTTTGGTCTGAAGACGATTAATCTCTACAAAGCTGTCTTTGTTATCGTTGCCTTTTTTGGGGCGATTCTTCAGGGTGAACGGCTGCAGATTGTATGGAATGTCGGCGACCTTTCGAACGGTCTTATGGCTGCACCAAACCTGATCGGCTTGATCTTTCTGAGCGGTATGGTTTATAAAATTACCAATGAGTACATTAAAGAAGATAAAATATAACCTAACAGTTGTTTAGTTCTATTCTGTTGCTCTGATACCAACATGGTTTTCGGTGGAATAAATTGCTACTTATTGCTTGTATCTATGAGACGGCAGTCAGTATATTGAGACTGATAGTCTTCTTAAAAACACATCGCAAATCGATATCCCAACCTTTCTCTCAATAAGCGGTTTGAAAGCGTGACAAATTAAAGGCATTAAAAAATCCAATTTCTGTTTTTTACACATTTTTAGGAGGTTATGATGAAAGTTACTGTTGTCGGTGCAGGTTATGTCGGCGAAACGACAGTAGAAAAAATGGCAGTTAAAGAAATGGTCGATGAAATTGTTCTGGTGGACATTGTCGAAGATTTGCCTCAAGGCAAAGCACTCGATATGTGGGAATCTGCTCCAATTGAAGGAACCGATACACGAATCGTAGGAACAAATTCGTATGACGCAACAGCCGATTCGGATATTGTCGTCATTACGGCAGGACTACCCAGAAAGCCTGGAATGTCTCGTGACGATCTGGTCGGGAAAAACACCGCAATAGTGGGCTCGGTTACAGAAAATATCATGAAGCACTCGAAGAATCCGATTATCATTGTTGTTGCAAATCCACTCGATGTTATGTGCTACGTTGCGCTCAAGAAAAGCGGTTTATCATCAAAACGTGTATTCGGAATGGCCGGAATCCTTGATTCCGCACGGTTCCGTTCATTCATCGCCATGGAACTCAATGTATCGGTGCAGGATGTATCGGCATTTGTTCTTGGTGGGCACGGAGACACAATGGTCCCGCTGGCACGGTATTCGACCGTTGCAGGAATTCCTCTACCTGAACTGATCAAACCGGACAGACTTGAAGCGCTCATCGAACGTACACGTAAAGGCGGTGCTGAAATTGTTGCGCTCCTGAAATTCGGAAGCGCGTACTATGCTCCCGCTGCTTCTGCTGTTGAAATGGTTGAGTCAATTGTCAAGAATAAAAACCGTATTCTTCCGTGCTGCGCCTGGCTTGAAGGAGAATATGGACAAAATGGCATCTATATGGGTGTTCCCATTAAGCTTGGAAGGAATGGTATAGAGGAGATTGTCGAAATTAACCTGACCGATGATGAACAGGTGGATTTTGATAAATCTGCCGATGCCGTCAATGAGTTACTCGGTCTAGTAAAGCTTTAATAAAGTAAAAAGACGACTAAAAGTTTTCACATTCTGATTGCAGTAAGATACGAAGCCTCATATTCTGTCGGACGTTGATAATAATGAAGATATTACTGGAAAACCACTTTTCTACCAGAACACTGGAGAGCACGTCGATAACGGTGGAGAGTTTCTTTCTTGCACTTATAGCCGGCCTTTTTGCATTTGGCGGTTGGCATATGGTGGCACAACTCCGAAGAGACTGTTAATCCCCGCACAACGATTCCCAGGGCGCTGATATTCGGAACATTGATTGTTACAGTGTGTTACATCGCTCTCAATACAGTTCATCTGTACATTCTGCCTCTTGATGTTGTTGCATCATCCACCAGGATTGCCGCAGATGTTGCTGAAAAATTGACCGGATTCGGAGGTAGCGGCATGCTTTCTTCCATCGTAATATTTTCGACGTTTGGTTCATTAAGCGGCATTATTCTGGCAGGTCTAAGAATCTATTATGCCATGTCGCAAGACGGTCTGTTGTTCAAATGGATCGGTTCAATTCACCCAGTCTACCGTACTCCGTCGCGAGCAATCGTGCTGCAAGCGGTGTGGTCTTCACCTCTTGTAGTAACGGGAACATTCCGAGAGCTGTTCACACGGGTCATTTATACTGAATGGATGTTTTTCGGACCCATGGCTATCGCTCTGTTTATATTCCGTCGGAGAGTTGACTTAAAGCGTGACTATCACGTATGGGGATATCCCGTCGCGCCGGCCATTTTTAGTATGTCATGTTTTGCAATTGTCATCAGCCTGATATTATCCGATCCTATCAATAGCTTGATTGGACTGTCGTTCGTTACGGCAGGATTACCGATATATTACATTTGGGTTAAAAGCACATCAGAAGGGAACAAGAATCATGCAGATCATTGATTTTCATAACCACTTTTATCCCCCGAAATATCTGGAAGGCAATTATAATATTATCGTTCCTGGGCACCGTAATATCAATTTCAGAACTGAAGTACTCGATAAGGCTGGTGGTTGACGTTTACTTCACCGGGCTCACATATTGAAACTCCGGAGCGGGCTGTAGAGCTTGCCTTTATGGTGAACGATATTTTTGCGGATCTCATTAATCAGCATGACAATCACTTTACCGCATTGGCAACACTACCCCTTTAAATGATCCTGAAGCATCAGTGCATAAACTGGATAGAGCTGTAAATAAGCTGGGATTTAAAGGTGCAATGCTTTTCAGTAATGTAAACGGCACTGCTTTGAGTGATCAATGCTATTTGCCTCTCTATGAAAAAGCTCACGAACTCGATGTTGTATTTTATATCCACCCAATCCACCCTGTCGGCGGAGAAGCGATGATAGACTACTGGCTCATGCCTCTGCCTCTGGTTGGATTTACTTTTGACACGACACTTACAGCAACAAAACTGGTATTCAGTGGTGTTGCAGAGAAATTCCCCGGAATCACCTGGGTACTGGCACATCTCGGCGGTGCAATTCCGTATCTTCCCGAACGTCTTCACAGAGGGTATGAAGCATTTTCGGAGTGCCGCGAGAATAATTAGTACACTACCGAGTCTACAGTTGAAGAAATTTTATTACGACACTGTTAATTTTGATCTCAACTACCTACAACTTGCAATTGATTTTGCAGGTGTCGATCATATACCTGCCGGAAGTGACTATCTCCCCGGAAGTGACTATCTCCACCAGATTGGCAGTCTTGAAAAAATGATCGAACGAAAAAGAAGCTATCTACGGAGGGAATACCGCACGATTACTCGGCTTGTAGTGACATGAAAACATTTCTTATCGAACTAACACCATTTTAATAACAATCGGTAAAATTGCTGGCGGTCATTCGGGCAAAGTAGATTCCCCCTGCTACTGATTTTCCAGTATTGTTTGTTCTATCCCACGGGAATCTATAGACACCCTGTGCAAGCGTTTCACTAACGATGGTTTTAATTTCTTGTCCGGTCACCGAGTAAATTTTTAATGTTCCATGAGCTGTGATTCTTGTTTTAAAATGAACTGTTGTTAGAGGATTGAACGGATTTGGAAAATTCGGGAGGAATGTGAAAAACTCTGGAGTAACCGGTGGCCGAGAAATGTCAACATCTATTTCTTTCAAGACTTTATTCGAATCGTCCAGAGTAATGTAAAATGGTTCTTTGTCTACCATAAAAGTGTACTCCTGACGGCGTGAATTGTTTATAACAGAAAAAACCTTCGGTTTTCCGTCCAATGTTTTTATAAAGATATCCAACGGCATTTGATACACAATCCCGCTCTGAATCGAGAACATTCCAGCCTATCCGACTAGTGAGGCCGACCTTCATTATATATCCATTGATCAAAGAACCAGCTGAGACTTGTTCCGTATTCCCGCTCTGCAACTTCCTGAAAATCATCTGTAACAACTGTGCCGTATTGGAAAGCAGGATCGGAAGCGTAAGATCTGAGTATCCTAAAGAACACCTCATCACCTATCACAGAGCGGGGCATATGGAGAACCCATGCCCCTCCTTTGCCAAAAGCAATGTTGGCAAGAATCGTTTCCGCACTGTCTGTATTGTCTCTGATAAGACTCCCCCATTCATCTTCCGGTGCTGTAATGGCTATCATATGAAATTTTTAAGGGCTGTTTTCCCGCTGCGTGTTTCAATATAGAGTGCTTCCGAATAGGTCGAAAATCCTTCATTCAACCATATATGTTCTCAATCCCGGCAGGTAATCATATCACCCTAACACTGATATGCAAGTTCGTGTGACACAAGGGATTCGCTTGGCCCGAGACGAGAAACATTCAAGCTGACTGCTGTTTGATGCTCCATACCACCTCCGACACCGAACTCAACCTGTGCAAATTTTTCATCAATAAATGGACCAAAGAGACCGGTAAACACCTCGAGCATATTTTCGGTTTTTTGAAACGCTGATGCAGGACCGAATGCACTTTCAGATTTTTCTTTTGTTACATAAAACTCAAGAGGTAGTGAATCTCCATCAACCGTTACGAAATAGTCTCTCCGAAAATCATAATTGGCAACCGCAAGTGAAACAAGATAGCTGGTTATGAGATACCCTTCATGCTAGGCAAATGTTCGTGTTCCATTACCGTTTTCAATGACATTCTTCGACATTCTTCAGAATTCCGTTTGAAACGGGGGTGAGATCCTCTGATATAGTTATAATTACATCGACTGAATCGGCTTTATCTTCGGGGATATCCTTGCACGGCCACCAAGTATGAGCAAAAAATGGCTGAGATCAGCGTCCCGCCGTCTTCACTACTGCCAAATATGAATGAGCCGAACCCCCTCAGGCTGCGGTGTCCCATTATAAGAAATTGAAATAGTTGTATGATCATCGATTTCCATTGTTGATATTAATTTTATTGTCAGAATATTCTACCCATAGGTAAATGTATCAATTCCGGCACCAGAAACTGCGGTTACTTCCAGATTGTTAGAGAGATCGAGTACAATATTCGCCAGCTCAGACGCTTCACTTTTCAGTGTAATATCGAGCACTCCATCAATAGTTTCCGAATCCTGATTGATTTCAATATCCAAACGATAATAAAGCACGTCGAACATCCTTTGTTGCTTGAGTTTTCCGGGACCGAGATATGTTCTGTTGTTTATGTTTTTTGCGAGAAGCGATCTTTCAGCATTTCGAAAAGAATGGATATCATCAGGAAGAGTTTGGGTAAATGCCGGAAACGTATAGAAAACAGAGTATACAAACAAGATTGAGAGGAATGTCAGTGATAATGAGCGCATCATTTAGTTAATAATTTACGCTAAAAGCTTTATAAGCGTGTCGGCTGCACGGCCGGATGCTCCGGGCTCACCGAGGAGTGAAGATGTTGTGTTCAGGGTAGACTTAACATCGTTATAATATGATGTGTCAGAGAGAAATCTGTTTAATTCATGTGAGATTTTATCGGGACTTGCATCGTGCTGAATGAGTTCGGGCACCACATTTCTATTATGGATAATATTGACCATTCCAATATAGGGAAGCGAAACCATCCGCTTTGCAAGAGCATAGGTGAGCTGCGACATTTTATAAACAATAACCATTGGCGTTCCTGCGATTCCTGTTTCAAGCGTTGCGGTTCCTGACGACACGACAACGGCTGTGCTGTGGAACATGCAATCATAAACCTCATTGACCAACAAGGGAGGTTTGTCCTTTGCTTTTAGAAATCCTGTATAGACAGACTTGTCTATATGGGGTGCTTTCCCTATCAATATTTGAACACTATTTTTATCAGCGGACACTTTCTCCATCGCTTCGAGCAGTGGCGGCAAATGGCGGATAATTTCCTGATTCCTGCTACCTGGTAGAAGAGTAATTACCGGTTTTTCAGGATCGAGGCCGTATTTTCGGAAAAATTTATCACAGGAGTTCGCCGGTTTGACCACGTCGAGCAGCGGATGTCCGACAAATTCGACATTCATACCGGTGCTCTTGTATAATTCCACTTCAAATTCAAACACTACCACCATAACATCGACTGACTTCGCAATAATTTCGATTCTGTTTTTCTTCCATGCCCAGACCTGCGGAGAAATGTAATACATAATTTTAATATTCGTGCCGAACCGACTGCGGATCTTCTTTGCAAGGCGGATGTTGAATCCGGGATAGTCGATGAGCACAACTGCATCCGGTTTGCGTACTGCTACTTCATTAAGAAGAGTCCGGAAGACTTTCTGAATAAAAGGTAAGTGTTTTACCACCTCGGTAAAACCGAGTATTGCCATTTTATTTACATGGAACAGAATATCCATACCCTGTTGCCGCATCATATCTCCACCAATTCCAAAGAGTACAGCCTGCGGAATATGCTTCTTCAAACTTTCAATAACTGCAGCACCGTGAATATCTCCCGAGGTTTCGCCGGCAATGAGGGCAATAGTTTTTATTGTACGCTCACTCGTCATAACGAACTATATCGATGATATAAAACAGATTTATCACTAACGTCCTGTAATATGTCAAATTTTATCAAAAAATCAATGTTCAATTACGGCCGGTGCGGAATCGAAATATATCAAACATACCTGAAATGGCATGTATTTTAATGCCGTTCTTTTTCATTTAGGGAATATTTGTTAAATATATAGTGTATTATACATAAGTACACCCGTTATGTCAACAGGCAGAAAAGGAAAAACAATGAATATTTTCTTCATTTGGTTTGTTTCTTTAATACTGTTATTACCTGTATCTCTATTTGGTCAAAATGAAATAGACGACACCGAGAAAGAGATTTCAATTAATAGTACAGACAACACAAAGCAAAATGAAATATATAATCAATCTCCTATCGGACTGACACGCTTACAGTTTGAAAAAGAGATCAATAACATAGTTGCACAAGTTAATACGCAAAATGCGTCGCGCTCTAACAATTTTTTCGGTTCAAGTGGATATCAAAACAGAGGAGGATTGAATTCTGTTTTCTCAAGAAACATCTTCGGCGTAAATTCAATTTTTTCACACAGGGTTCAGCGGGATTTTTATTTTGTCGGAGAGGCAGGTTATTTTTATGCTAACTCAATTCTCGCTCCTTCCAATCTTCCCAGTTCTCCTCTATCTGACCAACTACGTAATGTTTCAGAAGTTTCACTTTTTCCTCTGTACTTCGGTTTTCGAAAGGGACTTTATTTAAATAAAACTTCAATAAGACGGTACTATCCTTATATTGGTGCCGGAATAGGTACAGCACTCGGAATAGGAAGCAATAGATCGCAAAATATATTTGAAAGCGATTTTGAAATCACCCCATCCGGTTATGTAACAGCAGGAACGGAAATTCATGCGTTCAAAAAACTATTTATTGATCTTGGTATACGGTACCGATATCTGAATTTTGCTAATACGCTCGGCTTGTGGAAAGATTTTAGCGGATTTTCCTTCAATGTAGGATTTGGGTACGGTTTCGGTATGCGGCTCCTCCGGTAATGTCGATCTGAATTGAGTTTTACCTCCATTACATTTTTCCCATCTACTTATTTGCATTTCATTACTTACCTGACACTTTTAGAACAAAATTTCTTGACATCAATTCCTTGCAATAATCGGATTCGGCATTCTTATAATGGGAATCAGTATTAAGCGGTTTAAAAAAAGGTTCGAGTGACCGTGCATTCCTCTATTTCTCTTGATTCTTGACAAAAAAAATTATACACTGTTTTACTCTTTTACCCACGTTAACAAACACTATTTCCACATGTGGTTCTCAGTTCATTTGTGCTTTTATGCTGAAACGTCTTGAAATACAAAACTATGCGATTATCGATCATCTGAGTGTCGAATTTGGTCCCGGATTCAACATTCTTACCGGAGAAACCGGAGCGGGAAAATCGATTATTGTCGGCGCTCTCGGACTTCTGCTCGGAGGACGTATTTCAGTATCACAACTCAGAAAAGGTGCACAACAGGGATATGTTGAAGGTGAATTTGATTTCTCACGTTACAGTACAAATCTGACCAGTCAAGCCCGAACAGATGGCCTTTCAAATCGGTTCACAATTAAACGGACATTTTCCGGACCCGGTGGCAATAAATGTTTCATCAACAATGAACAGGCAACCGTTCAGACTATTAAAAACCTTATGAGCGGGCTGGTCGATTTTCATGGACAGCACCATCACCAAACTCTGTTAGATTCGGAAAATTATTATGAGATTCTCGACCGGTTCGGAGATACTTCGAAGCTCGCTGAGGAGGTATTCGAACTGCATGCATCCATAATGTCGCGTGTAAAAGAAAAGCGTGACCTTGAGAAAAAAACAGATACCATCAGTGAAATGCAGGATTATCTGACGTTTCAACTGAAAGAGATAAATGAGGTCAATCCTCAGCCTGGTGAAGAGGAAGGGCTCGAGCAAGAGTGGCAAATTCTCCAGAATGCAGAGAAGATCGTTTCTACCGCACAAGCCTGCTATAAAATGCTCTATGATGCAGACCGCTCTGCATATGAGCAGATTCAACAGGCACAACAATCACTCGAATCTATCCGGGAGTATGATCCGCAGGTACATACTCTCAAGCAGGACCTTGACACGGCATCGGTGAGTGTGGAAGAGGCGGCACAGTTTCTTCAGAGAATGAGTGACGGTATCGAGTCGAATCCTGAGCGGCTGGAAGAGATAAATCAACGGCTAATGACTCTGCGGCAGCTCCAGAAGAAACATAAAACATCAATTGAAGGACTTCTTAAGAAGAGGGAAGAAATTGTAAACAATCTTGAAAGTGAAACTGATACATCCAAAAAAATAAATGAACTTGTCCAAACCATTAGCAAGATGCTACAGGATTATTCCAAAACAAGTATAAAGCTGTCACACTGCCGGACAAAAACAGCCGGAAATCTTCAAAAGAAAATCCTGAGTAAATTGAAAGTGCTTGGAATGGAAACATCTCTTCTGGATATTTCAGTATTGCCGCGAGAAAAGCGAAACTTGAGTGATGGATTCCTTACGGTTTCGGATATGGGAAAATTGTATTCGGGAGATACTCACGGTATCGATGAAATTTTTTTCAGAATTGCCACAGGAAAAGCAGAACAGCTACTGCCAATTGCCGATATTGCTTCGGGTGGAGAGTTGAGTCGACTGATGCTAGCGATAAAATCGTCTCTTATGCAGGCAGACCGTGTTCCCATGCTGATTTTCGATGAAGTTGATACAGGAATTTCCGGACGGATTGCTGCAGCAGTCGGCAACGAACTCCACAACCTCGCACATGTCCACCAAATTTTATGTATTACCCACCTTCCTCAGATTGCCGCAAAGGCCGATCACCACTATTCCGTTGATAAAATTGAGCGTGACAGCCGGATTGTCACTCAGGTTGCTCGTTTGGATGACGATAAAAGAAAACTTGAGATTGCAAAACTTCTGGCAGGGAAATCGGTTCTCGATATTCATATAAGAAATGCCGAAGAGTTGATAAAAAACAATGCCCAGCGATGATTGAGCAGCAAATTTGGAGCGATTATGGATAAATTTGTAATAAACGGCGGCAAAAAACTTATGGGAACTGTTGCTATCAGTGGTGCGAAAAATGCTGTCCTGCCACTTATAGCGGCAACTCTTCTGACAAACGGTGAGAGCATTATAAAAAATGTGCCAAAACTTCGTGATGTAACAACAATGGGTGCAATGCTCCGAAAACTCGGAGCAGAGGTTTCATTAGAGAGCGGTACGTTGACAATCGACACATCCGGTGTTTCACAATATGAAGCACCATATGAGCTTGTTAAAACGATGCGTGCTTCAGTTTATGTACTCGGCCCTCTCCTTGCCCGTTTTGGAAAGGCGCGGGTATCGCTTCCGGGAGGATGTGCTTGGGGTCCGAGACCGATCGATCTCCATCTATTCGGTTTCCGCAGACTGGGTGTCGATCTTGATCTTGACCAGGGATATATTAACGCTCATACGACTCAATTAAGCGGTAATGAAATTGTGTTTGCCAAATCGAGTGTTGGTGCGACCGGCAATGTGTTGATGTGTGCCGTCCTTGCCGAGGGAACAACAATCATGCGCAATGCCGCTCTGGAACCTGAAATCACCGCACTTGTTGAGGGTCTCATTGCAATGGGTGCGAAAATTGACGGGGCCGGTACCGACACGCTCACCATTCATGGTGTTTCTTCGCTTCAACCGCTTAACTCGACTGTTATTCCCGATCGTATCGAAGCCGGTACGTTTCTCATTGCCGGAGCTCTTACCAGCGGAAACATCACACTCAAAAATATCGACCCGTCTCATCTGACAGCCGTAACCGATGCCATGCAGTCGGCAGGTATCAAACTCACTATCGGAGAAACTATTTCAATAGAGGGAAATGGAGATATACAGCCAGTTGATATCCGCACCGACATTTACCCGGCATTTCCAACCGATATGCAAGCACAATGGATAGCACTGATGAGTATTGCGCAGGGCAAATGTGTTGTTGAAGATACTGTATTTCATGACCGATTCACCCATGTTGCGGAGCTGAACCGTTTTGGTGCATCGATTTCGGTTGAAGCGAATAGAGCACATATTACCGGAGTTCACGGTCTAAAAGGAGCTCCTGTCATGTCCACCGATCTCAGAGCGAGTGCCAGCCTCATACTTGCAGGATTAAGAGCATCAGGAACAACCGAGGTTCATAGAATTTATCACATTGACAGAGGGTATGAGTCAATTGAGAAAAAACTGCAAGAAATAGGGGCAGATATAAGGAGAATATCTGCTTAATTTCCTAAGAATAATATTGAAAACTACATATCAGGTGAAAAATTTTAAATAAAATTAGAGAGGTATGCATCAGTTGATGCTACTACTCAACGGGAGCACTTTATCGACTGCCTGATAAAATGTTTGCAAATCGAAGGGTTTTGAAAGAAAGTCTTTGACGCCAAGCTGAGAAAGTTTCACTATATTTTCTTTGCTCAGATAAGCTGAAACAACGATTACCGGAATCGACTGATTTCGCTTACTTAAAATTGACATGACCCGCAATCCATCGAGTTTCGGTATATGGATGTCAAGAAAAACTATGTTGTAGTGCTTCTTTTTAAGAATTTGAAGCGCCTCTTCTCCATTTTCAGCTTCATCCACATCAATTTTCACTTTCTCTAAAATATTCCGGATTGCTATACGGGTTGATTAGTCATCATCTACTACAAGTGCTTTCGGCATGACAAAAAACCGGTTTGGATGAATAAAAATAGTTGTCACGTGGTAAATATCATAAAAGTAAATATAGTACTTATTATTTCGAGTATCAATACAAATTGTCTAATTATTTCTTGTATAATGTCTTTTCATTTTCGATATATAAGTTTTGCTTGAATTACTTTGCAGGAATGTATACATTTTTATTTTTGTCTCTTTTCACAGGAGCGATATCGTTTCATTTATTAAATCAGTAAGAAATAATACCTGATTCAAACAAAATCAATCGGAAACGATTGTACCAATAGATTGCTGTTATTTTATGATTATTAAATCAGTTGAGAAAAACTGTCTTGCTTCTGCTCTAGGATTGCAGAAGGGAGACGATATTATTAGCATAAATAATGAACCCGTCCGTGATGTCATAGACTATCAATTTCACATTTCCGATCCGCAGTTGCGGTTGAAAGTCCGGCGAGAGCGAGAAATTTTCGAGCTTGAATGCGAAAAAAAGGAATATGATGATCTGGGGATTGTATTTGAGGAGATAAAGTACCGTCATTGCGGAAGTGATTGTCCTTTTTGCTTTGTTGATCAAAATCCACAAGGGTTACGGAAGGCTCTCTATTTCCGGGATGAAGATTTCCGTCTCTCATTTATGCATGGAAGCTATTTCACGCTCAACAATGTAAGTAAAGGAGACTTAAGACGTATCATAAAACAGCGTTTGAGTCCCCTGTATATCTCTGTCCATGCTCTTGACAGGAGTGTCCGGAACTTTTTGTTCGGAATTGAACGTGATGACAGACTACTTGAAAAAATTGAATTGCTTACGGATAACGATATCGAGCTGCATACGCAAGTTGTTCTCTGTCCCGGAATTAACGACGGCGATATTCTGCATGACACTATTGAGGGGCTAGAGAAGTTTTTTCCTAATGTCCGTTCCGTTGCACTCGTTCCGCTGGGGTTGACAAAATACCGAGAGGGATTATTTGAGTTTCAAACGGTAACACCCGACTATGCCCGGAACCTGATCCCGGAAATCCATGCGCTACAGAAGAAAAAGCTCAAGAAACTCGGTGAACGGTATGTCTACTTTTCCGACGAATGGTATTTGAAAGCGCGCAAACAGCTCCCATCGCTGAGACATTATGGTGATCTGTTTCAGCTTGAAAACGGCGTAGGTCTTACCCGGCAATTTATCCATGAGATTTCAAAACAAAAATCGGTTTTTAAGCGCCCGGTTTCACCGGAAAAGAAACTGACAATCCTGACAGGCACATTGGCTTACCCTATTTTACTCAAATATCTTGTACCAGTTTTGGAACAGGCTGCAGGATTGTCGGTGAAAGTTGTCGGAGTGGTCAATGAGTTTTACGGCCACTCGATCGATGTGAGCGGACTGCTTTCGGGAAGTGATTTCATCAGGACTATTAATGCTGATGATGAGAAGGCTGATGTCTATTTGCTTCCGCCGAATTGTCTCAATCCAGACGGCTATACTCTTGACGATGAGACCGAGGATACAATAATGAAAAAAACGGGACAACATGTCCGACGCTATTCCGGTGTTCTTAAGGATATTTGCGAAGTTGTGGAAAGTGCTCGATGCAATTAATTTAGAAACGATGTTATCTTTTTAGTGGACGTACAGTATGTCAACACCATTTGTTGCAATTGTCGGCAGGCCGAACGTCGGTAAATCGACCCTATTTAACCGAATCATTCAAAAGCGGAAAGCGATCGTAAGTGCGCAGGCGGGTGTGACCCGTGACCGACATTACGAAGAGACTGACTGGAACGGAAGGCCGTTTACACTGGTAGATACGGGCGGTTATCTCGCACATTTTGAAAACGATATCGATCAGGGCATCCGGTTTCAAGTTGAAGAAGCGATCAATGAGGCGGATGTTGTCCTTCTTGCTGTTGATGTCAGAACCGGCATTGTTAAGGAAGACAAAATTATTGCAGATATGCTTTTGAAGAGTGGGAAACCGACGCTCGTTGTTGCTAATAAAGTTGATTCTGCAAAGACAGAAGCTGACAGCATTGAGTTTATCCGTCTTGGATTTGGAGAGCCGAGCGTTATTTCTGCTTTGCACGGCAGAAAAGTCGGCGACATGCTCGACAGGATTACCGAAATGCTGCCTGACAGCAAGAAGTCTTTCCAGGATGATGATGCTATTTCGATTGCAATTGTCGGTAAACCAAATGTAGGGAAATCCTCGCTTGTCAACGCCTTTTTGGGAAAAGAAAAAATGCTTGTCACCGATATTCCAGGCACAACACGGGACTCAGTCGATTCATTTTTTAATAAAGAAGGCCAAGGTTATCGACTGATCGATACTGCAGGGCTGAGGAAACGGAGGAAGGTTTATGAAAATATCGAGTATTACAGCACAATCCGTTCTATAAGGAGCATTGACCAGTGTCATGTTGTTGTTGTTGTATTGGATTCGCAGGATGGCTTGCAGATTCAGGATTTGAAAATTATTGACATGGCGGTGAAGGCAAGACGGGGAATCGTTATTGCGCTCAATAAGTGGGACATCATCGAAAAGGACACACATACGTATATCACACAGGAAAAAGAGATTAAAGGAAAGCTCGGTCTAAATAACTATATCGAGGTGATCTCAATTTCTGCATTAACACGGCAACGGATGCTGAAGCTTTTAGATGTGTGCAAGCAGGTTTATTCGGAATGGGGAAAAACAGTTGGAACACATAATCTTAACGAATTGCTTCAAAATCTGATAAAGAAGTATCATCCTCCATCATTCAGAGGGAAACAAATAACTATAAAGTACTGTACCCAGACAAAATCGGCACCTCCGGTTTTTACGTTTTTTGCAAATTATCCTCACGCAATACCGGAATCGTACCGACGATATATAATTAACACAATGCGGGAAGCATACGGATTTGCCGGTGTTCCTTTTACCATACAAATGAAGAAAAAATAGTGCCGATTATTTGAATGGCACATTCTATCAAAAAGGCAGTATATATGAACGTGACAAGGACTTTCTGCGTTGTATTAATTTTGCTCTGGTCCGAAAATGTATTCGGGCAACAGAGCGTTGCACAACTCCATAAAGATTACCTGAATCAGGAGATTTCCCTGAGGGAATATGTCGTCAACATTGGGTATGCTGCGTTCTATCCCGACAGGCTACCGGTACAGTATAAGCAGCTTCATAACCTTCCGAAAAAGTGTGCCATCGAGGCGGTCTATCTTCTCAAATCGAATTTTGATCTTTTAACATATGAGGAACAAGAGCTGTTTAAGAGCTTTCTCAGCAGGCCCTCTAAATCACAATTACCCGAAACATATTTTAGTCTTGAGGGAATGTTTAAAATCCATTACACCGAGACTGGTAGTGATGCAGTGCTTGCGGGAGATGTGAACGAAAATAACATTCCAGATTTTGTCGAAGAGACCGGAATAGCCCTTGACAGATCGTACAATTTCTTTATTGCATCCGGTTATCAGCCTCCTCCCGTGGAAACGATAGAGGGAAGTGAATACGATGTTTACTTAGCGAATCAGGGTGAGGGAGGAGTCTATGGTTTCACAGCTGCTGAGACAGACCAGCCGGAAACTCCTTGGTTCGATCCAACAAGCTATATTGAGATGAGCAATGATTTTTCTGATGAACTCTTTTTCACACACGGTTTTGATGCTCTCAGAATAACTGTTGCACATGAACTCCACCATGCTTTTCAATTCGGATACAACTTTAACATAAATGACAACAGCTACTTCCATGAGATGACATCAACCTGGTTCGAGGATGTTTTGTATGATGATGTTAACGACTATCTTCAGTACGTACCCAATGTTATCGGAGAAGGGAGTCGCAAAAACTCACTTGGTAATAAATTTCCTATAAGTGAAGCACCCCGACACTACGGCATGTCACTATTTTTACATGTGTTTGATAAACGGTTCGGGGAACGTGGACCTGACTTGTTAGTGAATATCTGGGAAAATATACGGCTTGGATTGGCAATCGATATACTTGAAGACGTGATCAATGAATCAACCGAGTCAAACTTCGAAACAGAATTTCATGAATTTTATGTGTGGAATTACTTTACGGGGTCTCATGCAGATACCGATTCTTATTATCCTGATGGAGACCTTTATCCCGACCTTGTCCCGAATCAAGAGATCGAGGTTCAAGATGACACTACCATTGAAATCAGTACCCGTGAACTCTCATCACAATATATTACGTTTAAATATACGCTCGGTGCCACTTTTGATGTCGAGTTGGAAATTGAGCCTGAGGACCAGGATTTATGGCACGTATCGATTATACTCAATGATAATTCAAATATACCCCAAAGACGGTCACTTGCATTCAATAATAATGTGACCGGAGCAGTGTCCCTTTCTTCGTTCAGTGACGAACCGGAATTGACAGTGATTGCAACGATGACAGGAAAATCTCCAAAAATTTATAGTGCAACGATTTCTCTAAAGATTAATGAGCCACCGGCTGTGTCGAGTAATCTTTTCCCGACTATTCCAAGTCCTGCCAATTTTAATCTAACCGACCGTATTAAAATACCGTTTGAAATTGACGAGTCAGATGAAGTGGAATTACGCATTTATTCATTCAGCGGCGCACTGGTTAAGAGTTTTCCAAAAGTGTTACTCCCCCCTGCGAAATATGAAAACAGCACGCCATTTGAATGGGATGGCATGAGTAATAGTAACAAACAGGTCCCCAGCGGGATCTATATCTATATCCTAAAGGGCAATAAAATTCTCAAAAAAGAAAAAATGGCGGTAATACGGTAATCCGTCATTCAACACTATTGATTGATTATAAATATATTATGTTGTTCATTACTTAGTATAATGTGTAAAGCGATAGTATGTTACAATGTAAAAGCCGATTTGCAGTTTCTTTCGTATTAACACATATAGTTCTAATGAATCCGGTTTTCAAACCGGAAGTTGTAAGTGCACAGACCGAATCCCAATCCTACGAGACACTCATTGCCGATGGTGATGAGGCCCTCAGGTCACATCTATACAACCAAGCACTTGAATTATATAATTCCGTATTGACAGCAGCACCGTTACTTCATGACAATAGCGCATTCCAGTTAAAGCTGGCAATGAGTTTATACCATACTGGTGATTTCAGCTCTGCTCTCGAGATGCTTACTGAATTAAAAACAGCAGGTACTGCCTACAATGAATATATTGCTTATTTTATTGGTATGAGCCTGCTCAAATCTGGAAGAAACGAAGAAGCTGAGAAGGCATTTTCTCTCTTTCAGAAGTCGTACAGAGGCAGCCTTCTCAAGGACGAAGCATCTTATTTAACGGGATTTCTGCTGCATAAACGGGGAGAATTCTCGGAATCTAATATGTATTTCCGGCTTTTAGAGAACAAAAGCGGTCTACAGGCCGGAAAAACCGCCGTTCGGTACCTTGTTGGGCTCAACTATATTTTGTCCGGTGATGAGGAGACTGGAATCAGAAGACTTCTCGATATTATCAGTACCTCATCTTCGGATACGCTTGCTCTACATTCAGCGAATGAGATTATACAATTACGGGAGAAGAGTTCAACTCCTTTAACTGGGAATGAAACTGTTTTAATTGCTTCGGTTTTTGTTAGTCACAATAAGATGCGAGAAGCTCGCCGTCTTATTGACCGCTATTTCAGCGAAAATCCCGCAGGAACATTTATCGGCCGGGCGCACTTCGAGCGAGGTCGGATTCGGTACATCCAGAAAAGGTACAATGAAGCTGTTGAGGATTTTTCCACAGCATTTTTGCTCATCAAAGACCCGAAGCTGATTCGAGAATCACGACTTTATATTGCTCGGAGTATGTATTACAGCGGAAACTATACGCAAGCTGAGCAGGAATATGATCGGTATGCGCGTGAGTATCCGCTTGACAACAAAGCCGCAGAAGCTCTCTGGATTGTCGCACTCAATTACGAGCGGCGAAACGAACTGTTAAAGGCGGTCGAAGCGTATCAGCGGGTTGCGTCCAAAAACGCACCGAACAATTACCGTTTTAGAGCACTATTCAAGATAGGTTTCAGCTGGTACAAAAGTGATTTCCTTACAAAGTCACGTCAATATTTCAAAGAGCTTCAGTCACTCCACCCGGGTACATCATTAGCCCTTCAGGCAGCCTTCTGGGAAGCAAAATCATTAGAAAAACTGGGGGAAATCGAACAGTCCCGATCGTTGTTGGAGCGGCTGGCCCAGCGAAAAGAACTCAATTACTATGTAATTGCTGCACGCAAAAAAATTGGAACTCCATTTTTTAAAAATGACGAGTCTATCAAACTTGTATTCGATTCATCATCTGAAAAACTGCGGTCAATTGTTACTATCGGCCTTATCTTCGGTGAACCATGGGGATCGCGTGAATTGAAGCAGTCCAGGAGTAGCTTCGGTAGTTCTCAGGAAAAACTTATAGATATACATAACGCCTATGTTGCTATGGGCGCATACAATGAAGCTGTCCGGCTGGCAGATTTAATCTATAATCGATACTATTACGGTACGAACAATAATGTTCTCCGGGCACTCTACCCGAAGCATTATCAAAACCCGTTGGCTTCAATTTCTGATGCTCGCAGAGTGGATGAAAATCTTATTTTTAGTGTTATACGGCGTGAGAGCCTTTTTGATGTTCAGGCAGTTTCGTATGTTGGTGCCATGGGGTTGATGCAGCTTATGCCCAAAACAGCTATGACGCTGGCAAAGGGCCTTAATCTGAACAACTTTTCTGTAAGTGACGCATTCAGACCCGATATTAATATGATGCTTGGTATCAGGAATATTCGTGAACTGATGCAGCGCTTTCGGGGAGCTATACCGCTTGCTGCGGCTGCTTATAATGCGGGTGACAGTGCAGTACGCAGGTGGATTGACCGGTATGGTACTGCCGATATTGATGAGTTTATTGAAAATATTGAATACTCTGAGACCAGAACATTTGTGAAAGAAATACTAAAAAACCACTACTTTTATACGAATCTCTATGACGATCAGAGTGTTGCCTCTCCAGATCATGAATAGTCGGAGCCAATTGTTCTGAATTAGAAATATGCACAATTTGTAATTTTAGCTTGCCTAAACAGGTAATTTTTTATTACTTTGTAAAAAATCCTATCTCACTTTTTTGCAATTCGCTTCGATAACTACATTTTCACTCCATCGAAATACCGGGAGACCCATCATGGCAGAGAAAAAGAAGGCTACAACGAAAAAAAAATCTGACGATCAGACAGCCGATCAGGATTATAAGCGAATTTTCCGATCATCGTCAGATAAGATGATTGCAGGAATTTGCGGTGGATTGGCGGAATATTGCGGTATCGATCCCACTCTGATCCGTATTATATTTGTGATTCTCTGTTTCATCAGCGGTACTGGGCTGATTGTATATTTGATCGGGTGGATTATTATACCAGTGCAAGAGGATACTGCCGACTCTCCTTCAACATCGTCGTCCACACTGATCGGTACCATCATCGGCGCTTTGATTATTCTGTGGGGTTTTAACCTCATGTTCAGAGACTTACTCTGGATACCGCACTGGTTCAATATCGTGACATTCTGGCGATTCGTATTCTCGCTCATTGTGATCGGTGTGGGAGTTGTTGTTCTGACAAAAACTCTTCAGAAAAGAGATGGAGCCGATGAAGTGAAACCAAAGGCTCATACTGCGTCGAAAACCATCTACCGATCTACAACCAATAAACGGTTAAGCGGTGTTTGCGGAGGAATTGGAGAATATTTTTCTATTGACCCGACTGTTGTGCGGATTCTTTGGATTATCGGAACGCTCATTTCACACGTCCTGCCGGGCATTATCATATATTTTGTTATGGCGTATATTGTTCCGGAGGCACCAGTACCAAATCAAAAATAATTGAGGCGGCGGGCATGAGCCTATAATAATCTCCTTATATCCAACATGCAAATAAGATTGAACTACTCATTTGTGTCAGAAAGAGAAAGTGTGGTTTAGACTGTAATTCAAGATGGGACACCGTGACACTTTTTAAATTTTTTTCCTGATCCGCATGGACAAGGATTGTTCCGTCCAACTTTTTTATCGACGCGGACAGGCTCTTTTTTCCCACGACGTGCGGCTTCCCGCATTTCGGGAGGCTGTTGATAACCGAGTCCCAAAGTGTCCTCATGGCTCATTGTCATGTGTTGCGGAGTTTGCGCAACAGGCTGCCGGGTCGATTCAATCTGCGCTTTATAGATAAACGTTACCGCTTCTTTATTTATTTTTGTTAACATCCCTTGAAAAAGAGAAAACGCTTCTTTCTTGTATTCTATAAGCGGGTCCTTTTGGCCGTACGCCCGTAAGTTTACTCCTTCTTTTACCTGATCAAGCTCATAGAGATTTTCTTTCCACTGTTCATCAATGACTTTCAACACAGCAACACGCTCAAGCTGCCTCATAATTGTAGAGCTGATAGATTCTTCTTTGCGGTCATATATCATCCGTGCACTTTTTTTGAGCTCGTCTTCAAAATCTTCCTTTTTGAGTGTACTTTTCCGTTCTTCAGGTACATTGATATTCAGCAGCATCGCCCGCAGAAAATCGTGCTGAAGCCCCTCCCAATTCCACTCCTCAGCGTAAGATTCGGTAGCAGTGTGTTCATCAAGCGTATCTTCTACAAATTCATCGATCATCTTGAGAACTTCGTCTTTGAGATTGTCTCCTTTGAGCGCTGAATTTCTCCTGTTATAAATCACTTCACGCTGCTTGTTCATTACATTGTCGTATTCGAGGAGATGCTTTCTGATACTGAAGTTGTGACTTTCGACTTTTTTCTGAGCACGTTCTATCGATTTTGTAATCATGGCATGTTGAATTACTTCTCCGTCTTCAGCACCAAGCCGGTCCATGACCCGTGCAATGCGGTCTGATCCGAATAAACGCATGAGGTCGTCTTCGAGACTTAGAAAAAACCGAGATGATCCGGGATCTCCCTGTCGGGCACATCGTCCTCGCAGTTGAAGATCGATCCTTCGTGCTTCATGACGCTCAGTCCCGATGATATGGAGGCCTCCTGCATCTGCTACACCTTGCCCCAATTTAATGTCGGTTCCACGTCCGGCCATGTTTGTTGCAATGGTCACACTCCCCGATCGTCCGGCATTGGCCACAATTTCCGCTTCACTCTGGTGCTGTTTTGCATTTAGAACAGAGTGTTTGATGCCCTTACGCTTTAACATTCTACTCAATGTTTCTGATACTTCAACACTGATAGTACCGACCAGAACAGGTCGACCCGTAGAAATCATTTCCTCGATTTCACCAATGACGGCATTATATTTTTCTCGTTTGGTACGGAATATCTGGTCGTTATAATTACTCCGAGCAATTTCTCTGTTAGTAGGTATTGCCGTGCAGTCCAATTTATAAATTCCCCAAAATTCGCTCGCCTCAGTGACTGCCGTTCCAGTCATTCCCGCAAGTTTGTTATAGAGACGAAAATAATTTTGCAGGGTGATGGTTGCTAGCGTCTGGGATTCGCGCTCAATTTTAACATTCTCTTTCGCTTCCAGTGCCTGATGGAGTCCGTCCGAGTATCTTCTGCCCGGGAGCAATCTTCCGGTAAACTCGTCGACAATCATCACTTTACCGTCCTGGACTACATACTCATCATCCTTTTCATAAAGCGAGTATGCCCGAAATAGTTGTGATATATTTTGGTTCTGCTCGGAACGTTGATTGTATGTTTCCTGAATTTTCTGTTTTTTACGTGCTTTCGTTTCGTCATCGATTGATTCATCAGCGTCAATATCGTGAATTTCTTCGTTGATATTGGGCAGCACAAACATTTCAGGATTGTTCGGCGCCATGTACTGTCTGCCCTTTTCAGTCAAGTCTGCTATATGCCTCTTTTCATCGACCGTGAAATAAAGCTGTTCATCAATTTCATGTACTTTCTTGTCGCGTATATAGTCGTTTTCAACAGTCTGTACCAGTCGTTTCACACCCGGTTCGTGGAGCAATTTTGTGAGTCGCTTGTTTTTTGGCGCTCCCTTGCCTGCCTTCAACAGTTCTATACCGGCTTCATAATCTTTTTCTTCCTCGAAAAACCGTTCGGCATCTTGCACAAGGCTATTCACAAATCCAGTCTGGGCTTTTACTGTCCGTTCAACCAAGGGTTTCAGCTTGTCGTACATCTGAGTGGAAACCGCAACCGGACCTGAAATGATAAGCGGGGTCCGGGCTTCATCAACTAGGACCGAGTCGACTTCATCAACAATTGCAAAGTTGTGTTTTCGCTGCACCTGGTCTTCCGGACGAATTGACATATTATCGCGCAGATAATCAAAACCGAATTCATTATTGGTACCGTAGGTTATGTCGCAACCGTAAATTCCTCTTCGCTCCTGTGATGTCATTGTATTCAATATGCAGCCGACCGTCAGTCCGAAATAATGAAAGATTTGTCCCATCCATTCGCTGTCGCGTGCAGCAAGATAGTCATTTACCGTGACAAGATGAACACCGCGCCCTGTCAGCGCATTCAGGTAGAGGGGCATTGTAGCAACGAGCGTCTTTCCTTCTCCTGTTGCCATTTCTGCAATCTTTCCCTGATGGAGAACAATTGCGCCAACAATCTGAACATCATAGGGGACCATGTCCCACTTGGTCGGGATTTCCCGAACATTCCACACTTTCCCGACGTGCCGTTTGCATACTTGTTTCACAAGTGCAAATGCTTCCGGCAATATCTCGTTAAGTACCTCTTTTTCCGCTTCAAGCACTGCATGTTCAATATCGTCGGCAGGTTCACCGCCCATCTCCGCACGTACTGCGTCACCAACTTCGGCAATGCGTTTTCTGAAAGCCCCCGTTTTCCTCGGGAAATCTTCGGGTTGTAAGGTCTCGTACTCGTCATACAACCGATTCACTTCTACAACAAGTGGTTTGACCTTTTTTAAGTCGCGAAGGTCTTTGTCACCAAAAATTTTTGTCAAGATACTCATGAATTTTCTATCCGTTACATTTAATTACTCAGTTATAATGTCGTTCAGCAGTCTAAGTTCCCAAATGTTTCACCGACCATGAATGAGCCGGTCTCCAAGATATTCCGGGAGTTTATTGTCGATTATCTTCTGCCTGGCTGTTGTTATATCATATTCGAGCCGGATTATCTCTATCACCATGGAATCCGTATCAAGAACAGCAAATGAAAGACGGTGATCACCGTCGCGGGGCTGACCAACACTTCCGGGGTTAATAATGTACCGTTTACCCGGATTTAGTTTCACCGGGCCATTTTCGACAGGAATGGATTCTTTTTTTTCATAAACTCCGGGCATATGTGAATGCCCGACAAAACAGATCCGCTGAGTAAAATAGTCGAACTCTTCTTTGGTATCTTCCCACCGGGATATATATTTCCATGCTTCTGGATTCTGCGGAGCACTGTGCACATAGAGAAAGTTATCATCTTCAAATTGATAAGGACATTCCGAAAGATATGTACGGGCATCAATTGACAGCTGAGCACGAGTCCACAAAACGGCCTGCCTGGCTGCCGTGTTAAAATAATTGAACTCCGATTTACTAACTGCCGCAGCATCATGGTTGCCGAATACAGAAACATCTGCCCTATCTTTGACGATATGTACACATGGAACCGGATCGGCACCGTAACCGACCGTGTCGCCAAGAACAACATACGAATCGGGTACTACTTCACTATCAAGATAGTTCAGGCACTTTTCCAATGCTTCAAGATTTGCGTGTATATCGGAAATGACCGCCAGCTTCATAATTGTTGATAGGTATAGTGAGTTTAATCATTACGATGTTTAAAACATAATCAGTGATTAAGACGATGTTCTGAAGATTCGAGGCTCTTGACAATGACAATGAAATTTGAACTTATTCCCCATTTAATGTTCTGAAAGCTCAACATGCACCGAATCAAGCACGCCGTTAATGAACCAAACACTTTCAGTTGTACTGAATTTTCTTGCTATTTCAAGGGCTTCATTTATCGTTACTTTCGGAGGAATATCGGTGCAATGAAGGAATTCAGTAATCGCAAGACGAAGTATGAGTCTGTCAATCATGGCAATTCTTTCAAATTCCCAATTTAGCGCATGATTTTTTATGCAATTTATACATTCATCACGACACCCTTCAGCCAGATTAAGCAAACGAATTGTAAAATCGTTGAGAGGGCTGCCGTCCGCTCTCAAGAGGGATGGGTCCTTAATGAGCCAATCTTTTTCCGAGGGATTAATTTCTCGTGCATATAATATCTGAAGTGCCTCTTCACGTGCTTGTCTTCGTGTTGCAACCATCGTATCCTTAAATCATTATCAAAGAACATCTTTTACATTGGAAATGTTATTTTATTCGTTAAAAAGTTATAAATATTTTACCGGTTTGCCGTATATTTCAGATATTTAGTCGACGGTAACAGTCCAGCCGAAGCGGTCTGCTACTCTGCCGTACTGGATGTCAGTCAATTCCCTGAAAAAGAGCTTTGATGTTTCTCCGGGTTCATCACCTATTAAGTAAGTTATATCTTCATAGACAATTTTCCCGACCGGGGATATAACTGCTGCTGTACCACAACCAAAGCACTCTGTCATTGCCCCCGATTTTATATCTTCAATGACCCCATCGATGGATATAGAGCGTTCTTCAACTTCATAACCGAGATCCTTCGCAAGTAAGAGCACTGAATCACGGGTGACACCTTCCAATATTGTCCCCGTTAATTTTGATGTGATAACCTTTTTACCATAGACGAAGAATATATTCATCGATCCCACTTCTTCGATATAGCGCCGCTCTACCGGATCGAGCCAGAGTACCTGTTCGCACCCCTTTTCAATTGCCATTTGGCCTGCCAGAAGACTTCCGGCATAATTTCCACCGGATTTGATATTGCCTGTTCCGCTGGGAGCAGCGCGGACAAATTCTTTAGTGATATAGACGGAAATCGGCAGGAATCCCTTACTATAATAAGGACCACTCGGGCTCAGAATAATAAAGAATAAATAGGTCAATGAAGAGTGAACACTGAGTACAGGATTTGTCGCAATCAATGTAGGACGAATGTACAGCGAAGTATTTTCGGCTTTTGGAATCCAATCTCGATCTATGCTGAGCAGTTCAAAAAGTGCCTGTTCATGATCATCAACCGGAATTTCTGGCATGCACAACCGCTGTGCGGAATGATTGAGCCGCTTATAGTTTCTATCTGGACGGAAAAGACCTGTTCTACCATCTGCCCTGTAATAAGCTTTTAATCCTTCGAATACTTCCTGAGCATAATGAAACACTGAAGAGGCAGGCGAGAGCGAGAAATTTTCAAACTTTTGAATGACCGGACCATGCCACCCTTCACCATTAGTATAGTTCATCATGAACATATAGTCAGTAAATACTTCACCGAATTTAAGTTGTGAATCGTCGGTTGGTTTCTTCTTCAGCTGGCTGTCCGGTATCGTTTGTATCTGGATGTCCATTTAATCCTCCAATGCAGAATCGCCCCGCAATACGCATATAGTTTTGTTGAATTGCCAAATATATTTAACTTCAACATGTTGAATAAAATTAGTCAAAAACTTTAGTTTTATTATGCTCTATTACTTTTGCTTTACGATACTCTAAAAATTATCTAACAGTGTTTACAATTCTTTTTTAAATTCCCGTCTTTATCGAAAGGAACGAGCTTTACAATCTTATTGGTCTTTTCTTGAGAGACTGTACGGACATTTCCTTTTAACTCTGTTTTATTCCCGTAAAAAGCTTGAATTATTTTCTCAAGTAACAGGACAGCTCCGTCACGATCTACATTTCGGAACTCACCCATGATACGGAGAATGAACTCCAGTCTGTTTTTTTTGTCATTGACAGACTCCACTCTGCAAACGGTCCCTTCTCCGTATCTGTCAATCGTTTCTTCCCATAATCTGATTTTAAACACCCGCTTGCTCCACTAATACTGCGGTTGCTTCACAACCCCCAATACAAAGTGACGCCACACCGCGTTTTGTATTTTTGTTTTTCATCACGTAAATTAGTGTTGTGAGTATCCTTGCACCACTTGCCCCAACAGGGTGGCAGAGAGCAACCGCTCCACCGTTAATGTTGACCAGTGCTGTATCGAGACTCAGTAGTTTATTATTAGCCAGCGAAACGCAGGAAAATGCTTCGTTGGTTTCATTGAGATCAATATCGTCTTTTGATAATACGGTTTTGCTGAGCACATTGTTGTGGCGTTCATGACGTTGTCGTGAACTACTCCAGTTCTCGTGATGCATTTGTTGACGCTGAAAATTTTGCCATTTGCTCAAGGAGCCATTGAATGATCCGATCGGGATTCTGTACGCCGATACAATTACGATAATTTTTGTAATGATCTCTGTTTTAAAACTACCTTGTTCTTAGCTTTATGCAATTTTCGGTTTGTTACTTAGCATTATTTACTTCGACCTGTTCAAGAACGACTTCCGATTCCGTCTTCCTCAGATACCCTGCTCTCATGTGGGGTGAATGCGGAAAAATAACAAGCCAAACTTCATCAATCGCTCGTTTTATACACTTTTTTTTGTATTCCAGTGTATCCAGAGGATTTGTATCATACCCCATAATGTATGGAACCTTAAGATGGCTCGCAGTTGGGAAGATATCTCCGCAATAACAAGCTTTATTTCTTTCTGATTCAATAAGAACCATCTGATGAAACGGTGTATGTCCTCCTGTTATCTCAACAGTTATACCGGGAAAAATCTCCTGATTTCCTTTTAGAAAATTTACTTTTCCATGCTTATTGAGCGGCAGAAAGTTATCCTGGATATAGCTGGTTTTTGTCCTTTCATTCGGATTGGTCGCAAAATCCCATTCCCCCTGTTGGATGAAGTAGACCGCGTTCGGGAATGCAGGTATTAACTCGCCCCTGTCATTTAGCTCAACTGCACCACCTGAATGGTCAAAATGGAGATGTGTTAAAAGTACTCCCGTTATATCATTCTTTCCAATACCAAGCTTTGAGAGACTATTAAGTAAATTGTCACTCCTTTTGAGACTAAGAATATCGCTGATTTTTTTATCCCATTTGTCTCCGATTCCGGTATCAACAAGGATAATTTCATTATCAAAACGGATAATTAGCGGATTCAGACTGAGCAGAATTCTGTTACGGTCATCCGCAGGGTCTTTTTTATCCCAGAGCGGCTTCGGCACAACACCGAACATCGCCCCACCGTCAAGTTTAAAATAGCCATCCCACGCTATATAGAGTTCAAATTTACCAAGTTTCATTACAATAAATCTACGAAATCAACTGCAAATTCAAGAAACTGCGAACTTGTACAGTATACTAGTGAGCTGATTGCATCAGGAGTTAAATAAATTTCTATTAAATATTACAGCTTTTGTTTCAAGTTACGTTTAGCCCGATTGTTATAAGAATTTTCTGCAACATTGTTAGAACCATCGGCATTATATTCGTCATATGCTTTGATTATATCTTTCACAAGACGGTGTCTGACTACATCAGTAGATTCAAGGTAGTTAAATGCAATTCCCTCAATACCTTTGAGAACATGTTGAATCTGAATCAGCCCCGATTGCGTTTTGTCGAGCAGATCGACCTGTGTAATGTCTCCGGTGATTATTGCACGCGAGTTTGCCCCTAGCCTTGTCAAAAACATTTTCATTTGCAGCGAGGAGCTATTTTGTGCTTCATCTAATATTACAAATGCATTATTGAGCGTTCTTCCGCGCATATAGGCAAGCGGAATTATTTCAATAGTATTATTTTCCAGCAATTTCTTCAGTTTTTGGGGTGCGGCCATATCATTGAGTGCATCATAGAGCGGCCATAGATAAGGCTCTATTTTCTCCTTCAAATCCCCTGGCAGATAGCCGAGACTCTCACCCGCTTCTACAGCAGGACGTGATAAAATAATCTTTTTGACTTTTTTACTCAGAAAATACTGCATTGCCATCGCAACAGCAAGATACGTTTTGCCAGTTCCAGCGGGTCCGATAACAAACACAATTTCGTTTTTCTCTACACATCTGAAGTAATTCTGCTGGCCTTTTGTTCTCGGTTTAATGAAATCACCATCGGTAAAAAGAATTACTTCATCGAGTTCTTCTTTTGTGTGTTCTGGAGGTGTTTCAAGCTGCACAAGCCGAATGATTGTTTCAACATCCTGTCTATCGAGCTTTTTGAATTTATTGATATGAAAAATAAGCTCTGAGAGCAGATTCTCGATCTTGTTAACAGTATCTTCGCTGCCTGAGAGATAAACATTACTCCCTCTGACAGTAATTGTTGCATCAAAATGATCCTGAATTGTTTTCAAGTTGGTATCGTTCATCCCCAGAAAAATCATCGGGTCGATACCGTGTAAATCAAATGTTTTTTTCAGTTTGTTCATCGCTATGGGTTATATGTTGCTCACAAATAAAAAAGGCTCAAAGTTTCGAAAAACATATGAGCCTTTTTTGACTAAAGTTTTATTAATCAGCTATGTCTAAATTGTATGAACAGCAGGTATTACCTCATTTTTCGAAATTTCGTTCTCGCTTATCTTAACGGGTTATGAGAATCATATGAGGATAAATTAAATCCTGATTCTCGATTACACTCCGGTTGAGCTCATAAAGCCGTGTCCACTGGAATGGATCATTGTATACATCTTTGTATCCGGCGATTTTCGAGAGATATTCGCCACGCACCACAAGGTGCTCATTGTCGATAACGTCCTGGAAAATTTTGAATTCCTGTCCCGGAAAGATAAGATCGGGGTTACTGATCATATCACGATTCTTTGTGTAAACGCGGATCCATTGAAAAGGGTCGCCGTATACACTCGGTTTTTCTGCGATTCTCCAGAGATTATCACCGCGCATGACCGAATAGATATCAAATGCAGGCCGGGCATTTTCAAGAGCATTTTCAAGAGCATTTTCAAGCTGTGATCTCAATCTTTCCAGGTCTCTGAGGATTGCCGCTGCTTCGGGGTGCCGTGCAGCACGTTCCCCGGCGAGTTCGTCGAGACGGCTAAATAAATTGGCAACCTCATCCTGACGTTTGAGTAGTTCGGCCGGTGAAAGGTTTAAAAGTTCGTTGATTTGTTCCCGGATACTGTTCAATTCTGAAAGATAGCTTTCGAATTCTTGTTCGGACATGCCGATTGCCAGCCAGATATCATTAACGACATCTTCAATTTCACTGTTCAGTTCATCAAGCCGTGCCCGAAGTGCTGCGATTTCTTCTTCACATTCCTGAATGCGAGCTTGTGCAGCTTCTTCTCTTTGCTGCAATTCTACAAGCTGCAACTGATAATCATCATAGCGCAGCCGTTCTTGAGCGAAAATGGGGTCTGTGCTGAACATACTCAATGCTACGGCACATGTTAAAGCTATTAAGAAAATTTTTGATTTCATTTCTAGTGAACTCCTTATTATTGGAACCAACGTTGCAGTGTAAGGTTGCAGTGTAAGAATGAGAAATTTATAATAACAATGCTACTGAACTGCATCCAAGATATCCTTTTTCTCCTCCAATTCACGTTCTTTGTCAGCGATTTCGCTCTCAAGATTGCTTTTTTCTCCTTCAAGCTCTTCGACGCGCGACTCTGCGGAAAGTGCTGCCTGCCGCTGATTTTCGAGCATGTCTAAATCATCTTGATTGGCATATCGTGTACAGCCACCAAATGCAAACATCAAACCTGTAAGCACAATACCCATGATTAACGTAGTATTTCTGAATTTCAGCTTCATGAAACAGACACCTCCCTTTGTTGCAAAAACCAGGTACAATAATAAAAATATGAAGATAATTTCGGTAGAGCAAACATACTAAAAATGCAAATTATTGTCAAGCAAAAAGTATTTTAAAAGCACTTTCAAGATATTGTAACCACTACTTATACACTCTGTTGTAGTCAATTAAGGGTATAGTCAATATATTGTACCTTAGCTATCTGTGAAAAAATAAATTTTATCTCAGTAATCATCTATATTTTCTACATGCGGACGCGGTTTCAGCGATTTCACTCCGAATAGAAGTTTCAAATCATCTACACCTGCCACAAGGCATGGAATAATAAACAGAGTGAAAATTGTCGAGAAAAACAGACCTCCGACAATCACCGTAGCAAGTGGTCCCCACGTTGCGGATTTTCCTGCAAAACCAACAGCCATGGGCAGAAGCCCGACAATAGTCGTGACAGAAGTTAAAATAATCGGCCGCAGCCGAACCGAACCGGCAAGTAGAATAGAGCGCCATCTGTTGCTACCTGCCTGTCGCTCATTGTTTATAAAACTGATGAGAACAAGCGCGTCGTTGACAACAATACCGGAAAGTGCTACGATTCCATACATTGTTGCGATGGTGAACGGACTTTGGATCAGTACCAGCCCGGCAATTGCCCCGATGAAGGCAAAGGGAATTGTATATAAAATGATAAACGGCTGAATAAATGAAGCAAACTGACCTCCCAGTATAATATAAATAAGGAATATACCAAGCGCAAAGAGTTTCCATATGCCACTCATTGTCTCTTCGAACTCGGCAAACTCACCACCGAATTTTAATGAATAACCGGGATGCCGTGCGCCGAGATCGCTGAATACTTCCATAATTTCTTTATTAATTTCATTAGCGTTTGCCTTTGACTGGTCAATATTCGCGGTGACGGTTATTGCCCGTTCTCTGTCTGTCCTCTTTACAGCTGTTATGCCCGGTTCAATAGTGAGACTGGCAATATCCTTGAGTGGTACTAATATGTTTCCGGGCGCTGCTATCCGCATATTTTTAAGATCGTCAAGGCCGTTTCTCGATTCCGATTTGTATTTTACGATGACATCAATTTCTTCATCGAGTTTTTTGAATTTCGTTGCGATAATACCGTCAAATGCCGTCTGCACCGTTGAGGCAACCTGAAATATATCAAGGCCGTAGAGTGAAGCACGATCTTCGTCTACTTTTATCTTCAATTCCTTTTTGCCGAAGTTGTAATCATCACGGATATCAAACACACCATCAAATCCAGCGAGCGCTGTCTTTAATTCATCAGAAATAATTTGCAGCTGCCGATAATCTTGCCCACGAACTTTTATTTCGATGGGTGACCCGACAGGAGGCCCGGTGTTCACTTTAGCAAATTCAATTGATTGCATTCCGGGAATTCCTGCAGTTTTTGCTCGAAGTTCCTCAATATAATACGGTATTGCATTATCTCGCAGATCTTCGTCTATGAGTTCGATAGTGAGCTGACCTACACTCGATTTCAAAAACCATTCGCTGTCGGTTTGCATTACACCGGTGTTAGTTACTACGGCGACAAGATCCGATTCAGGAAGGGTCAGCGCCTGCTTTTCCAATTGACTCATTATCCGGTCGGTCTCTTCGAGTCGGGTACCTTCCGGCATGGTAACCCGGACAAAGAACTGCGGCACCTCGTCTCCGGCGAACATATCGACGCCTAAATAGAGTATTAATACAGCTATGCAGGCAAAAAACAGGAGCGTAACTGTAACAGCTGCAATATGGCGGATACGGAGCATTTTTTTTAGCAGCCTGATATATCTGCTGCGGATTTTAACAAATATTCTGGTTCGCTTATGATTGTTATGATGGTTTCTTCCGCTCCATTCGGCAACATGTGACGGAAGTATGAAAAATGCTTCTATAAGTGATGCGATAAGTGCAAGACTGACAACGATGGGCATCACTTTAAAAAACTCTCCGAGTATTCCCGGAACTAGCATCAGTGGCAGAAAGGCGGCAACAGTAGTTGCTGTTGCAGCAAGAACAGGAGTGGCAACTTCCTTTGTGCCAATTATAGCTGCCTTTGCGGGTGAATACCCTTTTTGTATGTATCGAAAACAGTTTTCTATGACTATGATGGTATCGTCAACAATTATTCCAAGAACGAGTACGAGACCAAACAATGAAGTTCCGTTGAGAGAGTTTCCAGTAATTTTGAGAAAAATAAATGTAGCCATGAACGTAACCGGAATGCCAATGGCTGCAAACACAGCATTTCGCCAGCCGATAAACATCCAGAGAATCAGCAATACCATGATCAGACCGATATATGCATTCGATTCCAGAACGCTGAGCAGTTTTTTAACCGGTATGGACATATCATTGGTAAAACTCAGCGTAACATTTTCAGGGAGCGTCCGCTGCCGCTGGTCAATGAGATTTCTTATTTCATCAACAAGTGTTACGACATTACCTTCTTTCTTTTTAGCAACCGCTATTGTGAATGCGGTTTTGCCATCCAATCGGCCAAAGTTTTTTGCTTCCTCAAGAGTATCAACTACTGCGGCAACATCCTTAACAGCAACTTGTCCCTCTCCGACACTTTTTCTGATTATGACATTTTCCAGTTCTTCGACCTTGTCCACTTCTCCGACTGTTCGGAGAATATATTCTGACCGTCCCACATCTATTGTGCCGCCGGGCAGGTTGAGATTTTTCATTGCGATGCTGTTGACAACTTGATTGAGGGCAAGATTATAGTTGTTGAGACGCTCGGGATCAACTTCAACCCAAATCTCCTCGTCTCGTGCACCGCTGAGTTCTGCGCGGGCAACATTTTTGAGATCAAAAATGTCATCCCGGAGATCTTCCGCTATATCAATCATCTCCCGTTCCGGCAGCGTACCACTTACAACAACAAAGAGCATCGGCACAAGATCGTCACTCCCGAATTCGAGATAGTCCGGTCCTTCTATCAAATCTTCACTCGGCAAATTGTTTATAGCATCAATTTCCGATTTTAGTTCCTGAAACAGCTTATCATATTCGTCCTCATCCATGTTTTCGAATTGAATACTGATTTGGGACAGTCCTTCTGCAGATACTGAAGTCACCATTTTAATCTTGTCAACGTTATTGATTGCATCCTCGATCGGTATCGAAATAAGCTTTTCAATTTCGTCGGGACTGACCCCTTCGTACGATGTTATAACATAGACCCAATGAAAATCGATATCGGGCATTAATGTCCGAGGCAGGTCCAAGAGTGAAACGGTCCCCATCACAATGACCGTCATCATAATCAGGTTAACCAGAACCGGATTTTTGACTGAAAATTTTACTATATTCACGTACTGTCTCGCTTTATGTATGTTAAGTATATTACGTTTATCCTGCCGAGCACCGCTGTACGTGCCGTGCACTTGGCTGTTGTGCTATTGATTTTGAATACGGACTCGGCTGTTGTCCTCTAGAGTGTATTGTCCTGAAACAACGATCTTTTCACCAACAGTCAGTCCAGACACTATTTGAATATCACTGCCCGATTCCTTTCCGAGTATAACAGCCCTTTTCTTTGCGTTATTACGGTTTACAACGAAAACAATTTTTTCGCCAAACCGCTCGATCACTGCATCCTGTGGAATCAAAATAACATCTTTAAGAACATCTAATTCTATTGTAGCACGGGTTATCATTCCCGACTTGAGCAACCCGTTTCTGCCATTCGGCACTATGACCTCAATAGGGAAGGTGTGGGATTGCGCACTAGCTTCCGGGCTTACAGCATAGATTTTTCCTGCAAATGGTTGATTTGGATATGCATCAACTTGAATCAATACAGACATATTCTGTTTCAGGTATACCACGTCCTGCTCAGAAACGTTAATGTCAATTTTTATTGTTTCAATGTCCACTACTTTTACAATGGGTTGATGAACCGAAACAATACTGCCGGTTTCAACGCTTCTCTCAGCAATATGACCACTGATCGGACTGGTGATTTTTGTATTCCTGACCTGCCGCTGAGCGCTTTGAACTGCTGCCTTATTACTTAGAAAGACAGACCGTGCAAGTTCATGCTGCACATGTATGTTTTCGAACTCATCCTCTGAAATTTCTTCATTTTGCCGTAAAACAGCGTACCTTTCGAGGTTTAACTTCGCTTTTTCAAATGCAGCTGAGGTATTTATAAGTTGTGCTTCGACCTGCTCCAGAGCAAGTTTGGGCAGCTCATCATCAATAATTGCGATGACAGAACTTTGCTGCACATAGTCGCCTAATTCAGCGAAAACATTAACTATTTTTCCGGAAATTTCAGTTGCAACAGTAACCGATTGAAGCGGTTTAGTCACACCGGTTTCCGTTATAGTGGTGACAATATTTCCTGTCAAAACTTCGACAATTTCGACTGGAACTTCCTGCTTCTCTTCCTGAAGTATCGCGCTTGAATTTGCTGTAGAGTCAGCAGTAGATTTTGTATTTACAAATTGCATAAAAATAGTAATGGCCGCTAGCACACCAATCATAATTATTGTAATAAAATATGGCCGTTTCATTCTAGTTTACTCCTGTAAAAGTGATTCATCGAGTGATTTTCCGATTGTCCGCTCTAGATCTGCTCCTGCGATAAGGAGGTCAAAGCGAGCATTGATCAAATCAACCTGAGCAGTCGACTCCAAGACCTGTGCATCAATAAGATCGATATTCGATGAAAGTCCAAGGTTGTATCTACTCTGAATAATTTCGAGATTATCATTTGCATGTATCAAGTTTTTTTCGGACAAGTTTATCCGCGCAAGAGATGATTTTATCGTATTGAGTGCTGTATAGAGCGAGACAAAAATCGACCGCTCAAAATCTTCTTCAAGTTTTTCAAGCTGCAGGGTCTCCGCCCGTGCACGTTGCAAATCAGCTACATCATGCAATCCGTTAAAAAGCGCATAGCTTACTTGGATTGTAGCATTCCATGACTTGAAACCATCAAGTTCAGGAGTATCATTGCCCTGCCATGCATAAGAATAGGAAAAATTTATATCAGGAAGAAAAGCGCTCCGGGCAATTTTCTCGGCGCTCTGTGATACGTACGACTGCATCTCAGCTATTTGTCTGCCGGGATTATTAAGGAGTGCCTGGTTATAAAATCTGTTAATAAAATCGGGTCTACCGGGATCAGCATATTCCGCATAGCGCATTCGCAGAGCGATAAACTCATTTTCCGGGAAACCGGAAACGTCAAACGTTTCGAGCACATCCAGCCCTGCGAGGTTTGCAAGGATGATTTGTGTAATTTTAGCGGTATTTTGTGCTTCAATGAGGCCGCTTTCTTCGGAGGCAACCTGAGCTTCCCAGCGCAAAATGTCTGATTTCGGCCGCAATCCAAGTTCATTTTTCGCCCGTGCATTGTCGAGATTTGCTTGAGCAAGAAGCAGCACTTTCTCCCGTACATGAATCAGTTCTCTGCTTTTGGCATAGTTAAAAAATGCTATAGAAATCTGATGTTTTACTTCAGTCTCGGTGTCAATCACGCCGAGTCTGTCAGTCTCTTTCGTGAGTTTTGACATCTCTAAGCTCGAAGAAAGTCTTCCTCCGTTGTAGATCGGCATTGATATCGTGAATCCGGTTGAGTGGGTATTTTTAAATAATAGCGGGGGAATATCTACATCCTCAAATCCTGGAAACGACTTTATCCCTTCAATAGCAAAATTCGCATTGCGAACTGAAATATCGTCATTTCGTGTAAACCTCTGTGACAGCAGGATCTTCGGAAGAAATTCGGAATATGCTTTTTTGACATTCCAGTTCGATGCATCTAGTTTGTATTGTGCTGCCTGAATCGACCGATTATTCTCGAGTGCAAGTTTGATTATCTGCCTGAAGGAATAAACCTTTTCCGGCATTTGAGCCGCCAACAACGACTCGGTAACGGCAAGAAAAGTCCCTCCAAGCACTAATAAGTGAACAGCCATTCTTCCAAATCTATTGTGGAGCGGTTGAGTATTTAGAAAAATTCCCATGGTTAATCCTCGTTTTATGCATTTTCTATCTGATTTATAAATTAATGACAGGGTTAATCTTGCTATGCTTTCACAATCTCTTTGTAGCATGCTTGCGTATCTTTATCCTTCTCAGATTTTTTCAAATGTTCTATCATATGCCGGATATGCTTAATTTCAAGTTCCATATGTTCGATTCCGCTAATGATAATAGTCCGCCAGCTAAAAGGGATCTCATTCCACTCCCCCTGATGTTCTTTTTTTAGAATTTCACACGATTCTTTAAGACAAGTGATCCTCCCATGTAAAGCCGTGATCGCAGATTCAGAGTCTGCAAAGTGAATGAAAGCGACTGCAAGCCAGAAAGGTAAATCTTCTATCTTTTTTGTATTGGCAGATTTCAGTCCCTGTTCAACAAGCTTGACCAGATACTGCTTTCCTTTGTCCGATAGCGAATAAACATTTCTTACCGGAGCTTTTCCGATTTTCTCCTTACTCACCTCTAAGTAATTTTTCTCAGTTAACCGGTTCAGCGTATTATAAATTGATGGAATGCTGATGAGCGCCCATATTTCCATCCACCGATTTTTTGCTGTCTGCTTAATTTCATATCCATGCATAGGCTTTTCGGAAAGAAGTCCGAGAATAGCCAATTCTGTTTTCAGCATAACTACCTCAATATTTTAATTTATATTATATTAATATATACTATTTTAATTTAGAATAATTCCCGACAAATTCATTTTTAAAAAACTATTGATTATGAATCCATTTTTCTCTACTATTTCTTTCATTCCGAGGAGACTTTACCTAATATATTTATGGCTAACACACAGAATACTGAACTATATTCCCATCTGATTGCTCCTTTTTCTCACGATGGCGGAGATACATCCTGCTTGTTGCTTCATGGCTATACCGGTTCACCATCGGATATGCAGCCTCTTGGCGACTTTCTTTCTCATAATGGATATACTGTGTACTGCCCTCTCCTTCCCGGACACGGCACTTCTCACCACGAATTAAGTAGGTGCCGTTGGACCGATTGGTACTGTGCGGCAGTTAATCAATGGAAAAACTTAAAGAATAAATCGGAGACAGTAATTCTCATTGGTCTTTCGATGGGAGGTGCTCTTGCGCTCCATTGTGCTGCACATAATCAGGTTGATGGTGTGGTGACGCTTGCTTCCGGAACACGAATGGCTGACTGGCGTCTTCCTGTCCTGCCTATTGTCCGCCATTTTATCCGCAGTGTAAAAAAGACCCGTAATTCGTATGCACGTGGCAAAAACAGGATACGCTTTGCATACGAGTACAATCCCACGAAATCCACACATGAACTCCTCACGTTTTACCGTCACCTTGAAGACGATTTGCCGGAGATAACCACTCCGATTTTAATCCTGCATGCAAAAAACGATATTATTATGGGGTATGAAAATACCGATATCATTGCAGAAAACGTCCGGTCAAAGTGTAAGAAGATCGTGCCACTTGAAGGAGGAGAGCATATTATCACGCTGAGTAAACATCAGGATTTTATCCATTCGGAAATTCTGCAGTTTATCCAAAGTATTTAGAGTCTTGTACTGCCTGTCAGGCAATTCTACTACAACTATAGATCCAATTTATACCCAGAATATTACATTTATTAATTGTTGGTAAGGCACGTAAAATCGGTTCGTTATAGCTGTTTGACTTTGAATGATGGGAAGAATAATAATGTGTCTCGGCACATTATTCCTAAAGTATAGGAAAGAATTTCCGATATATAGATGTGAATTAACCACATGAACGAGCATATTCCAGGGAGGGAAGAGATGCTCAGATTGTCGCTGGCGCCAGCACATTTTTTTCGGAATTATCCGGCAACTATAGGTGAATTGCCGTTACAGCAACATCTTAGTAACCGGAGTTCACCACGTTCATATCTGCCTTTAAGAGCGAATTCCGGACGACAGTCTTCTCCGGCTGTATATTCAGAATCGGATGATCTGCAGAGCCGGGAAGAAGCACTAAGCATCCTCCCAAACCTAACTCCTGAGAAACCTGTCAGTCAACTGTTGACACAGAAATCCGAACAGGATCCGAATTGCCGCTTGATCTTACTGTTTCATATAGTGTTTTTGCAAATAGTACAGAGCCAAACAATACAGCTAAACGTGAGAATTCAGGAGTGCAAAATCCAAGAGGTTTCGTACCGGAATGCAGTATGCTCATACCAGAGAAACTCTATTGTCCAATCGTAATTTCAGAAGTGTTCACGTTGAGAAATTTCAGGATGTTCCCAACAAAGTTGCTGCTGCTTTTGAATATAATATCCATCCGGAGTTCAATTTTCTTCAACAGTTTTATTCCCAATCGAAACAAATCAACGGTGTCGGCAGTAATGTGCTGCAGGGATACCTTAACAGACCAAACATTACAGCGGTCCGTAGATGTTACAAAGTCATTTTTTAATACAGTAGATTCACTTCTAATCTGTTCCAAAAAGCAATTTTTGGAACAGATTAATCAGGTTTTCAATGAAATGCGTACTGCTCCCGGTGAAAATTTTGGTACAGTTGAACAGGAGAGGGAACAGATCATCAATACCGTTACTGCATTTTTTGACAGAACTGAAGTCTTGCTGGACCAGGCAGAAGCGAAAGCGCTGAATCGCGCTCCCGAAAACACCTCCGAACAGGCAGCATTTTGTACCATTTTGTACCATTTTGTTTGTCTATGTATATTGTCTGCTCAATACGAAATTAATTCCCTGTCGAATTCAACGTTTCATTGATCAAAAACATCTTGCATTTTAAGGCGAAACAAGATATACTTTGAGTGCTAAAAGTAAACGTAATTTCTTACATACTGAAATACTATAAATATCCCAATAAAATCGTCCGGACACTTATGCTGCAGGTGTGTAAAAACCATTCAGAACATGTAGCGTTCAAGCAATGCTACCGGTGCAAGTCATATATATATATATGCACTGCATGTATTCACAGAGCCCACCACCATCAATTTTGCGGAAACGTCTGTGCATCACTTTTTTTTGTGAAGCAATCATTTTCTCACTTAAATTTACGAAGTATTATCAAGCCCGGAAAATTCGGCTTTTCCGAGCGTATGTTCCTTTACTCTCTTATGAGTTTCAATTTAATCTTTCTAATTTATCAAACAGTTCGATTATCAACTCTATCTAATGAGTTGACCAGTTATCGTATTCAATCAGAGGCGGCGGCTGTTAAGGATACAAAAAATGTGCAGGAGAGACCTTTTTCTGCAGCGGTCGACTCATTGCTGAAGAAAACCGTTATTTCCGGATCTATTTCTTTGTCCGGTAAAGCACACGATAATAGTGTTATTGTTTTATATGTCAATGAGAAACTTACTGCGACCGAAGTACCTGAAAAGGGCTCATTCACATTTGACAATGTAGATCTCAATCCGGGACAGAACCTCCTGCAATTTCGTGCTTTTGAACATAATAAGACGATCACCGATTTTGCGGAAATGACTATCGAATATCGGATCCCTGAAATTTCTTCACGAACCCTGAATGTATCTCGGGGTGATCCTGCCTATACTGCAATGTCTCTCACTTTCGACGGCGGTTCGCTCGCAAACAATGCCCATGAGGTTCTGGATATTTTACAACAAAAAGGTGTGACTACTACCATGTTTTTAACTGGTGAATTTATCCGAAAAAATCCGGATGTTGCTCAAAGAATTGTATCCGATGGGCATGAGGTTGGTAACCATATGTTATCTCACCGGCATTTAACATCATATGCTCATAACTCCCGTCATGAAACACTTCCGGACCTTACCTTTGAACTGTTTAAGAATGAGTTGACACGTACCGATTCACTGTTCCAGGAAGTAACAGGTATGCCTATGAAGAAATTCTGGCGTGCTCCGTTTGGTGAGATTAATCAAGAGATTTTGGTGTGGGCTGCTTCGATGGGATACCGTCATATTTCCTGGACTCACAGCGGGTCTTCCGGAATGACTATGGATTCACACGATTGGGTGAATAACAAAGAATCCGAACTCTATAAGTCCGCAGATGAGATTCGAGATGCACTTTTTCAGTTTGAAGCAATAGATCAGAACGGCTTAAACGGAGCAATTGTGTTAATGCATCTTGGGAGCACACGCAATACTGAAAATCTCTACAAGTCGCTTCCCGATATTATCGACGGTTTCCGTGAAAAGGGTTACATGCTCGAACCTGTTTCTGAACTGGTTTCTCAGTAAAGCACACCTCAATCCGTGAGGAATGTCACGCATCTGCTCTATAATTCCGTTATTAGATTCCCCGCACTATAGCAACAGCACTGCTTGTTCCAATCCTGTCAGCGCCCTGTTCTCGTAAGGACCGGGCAAACTTTTCCGTACGTATCCCGCCGGCCGCTTTTACGTGTACTGATTCTGGCAGCACCGACTTAAAAAATGGCACATCGTTTTTGTGGACCCCGCCCGCTGCATGTAGTCCGGTTGATGTTTTAAGAAAATCGGCGTGTGCCTGCGTAACAAGTTCGGCAGCTTTTGCAAGCAGTGTACCTTCGGATTGTTTTTTCTTTATTTCTATCGTGCGCAAATATGCTGATTCTATGATAACTTTTATCCGCGGAATAGATTTTTCATCTCTGCTGCACCGAAAGCTTTTTGCCGCTTCAACCACAGCAGTAATATCTTGAAGTACATATTCGTAGTCACCTCGAACGAATTTTTTGAAATTCATAGCCATATCGATTTCATCAGCACCGGATTTAATGAGTTGCTCTGTCTGTTTGCATTTATCCATCGTTGAATCAGACCCATGAGGAAAACTTACCACTGACACAACCTTGACAGGAGTTTCGGCTACAAGCGCATAACTATATTGCACAAACTCCGGCAAAATACAAACAGCATAAAATCCGTTTGACTTCGCGTCACTGCACAGCTGTTGAATTTCTTCAGGGGAAACCGACTCACGGAGAAGTGTCGAATCCAAGAGTTCTGGAGGGAAATGGTAATCGGACATGAAAGCTCTTTTGGTGAAGGTCAAACCGGTGTTCTGTTATGCGTTTGGGGAGGGCTGCCATTTACTGTGACGTGCAAAGAGAATTTATTCTTAAGCCACATTCTCAACTTCGCACGTGTTGGGCGAAACAGCATAAGAAATCCGAAGCAATCGGTAATAATACCTGGTGTCAGAAGGAGAACTCCCGCAATAAGAATTATAAGTCCGTCTATCAATTCATCGGCCGGAAGCTGACCGACCGACATTTTGTGACGGATAGTGAAGAACACGCGAAATCCTTCCATCCTGGCAAGATAGGCACCAACGATACCGGTAACCACAATAAGCGTCAGAGTTGCAAATGTGCCGATTATCCTGCCAACATCAATCAGGACCGCAAGTTCAATCAATGGCACAAATATAAAAAGGAGTAACAGACGTGCAAACATAGCATACAGTGTTGAAAATTGTAAACCTTACTGTAAAATAAAAGTATTAAAGTGGTTTGCAAGGAATAATTGATGACACCGTGTCAAAATTGGGGCGCTCATTTATTGTCCGTTATTCTTGTACAAGAAAAGGGGGGATGCCGGTGGGATACGTAATACGTGAATATCCATTACTTGATAACAGAAAATATCTACGCAACTTGTGAAAGAATTACGTAATTTTCAAACTTCTTAATACCTTGAAAGACAAACTGCTTCCATTCATTGATGGTACCGATCCAAACTTTTTTATCGGTCGAATCGGCCTTGCCGGAAACTAAACGGCCAAAAAAGTCACTGTCACATTCCTGTTCCAGCATATCCATACTTTCCAGAAGATGCAGTTCGTTCATTGACAGGTAATCACGAATACTTTCATACGATACAGAATACTTCTTTTGCACATGTAAAAGACGATTCCGTATCTCATCGAGCGCACCTGTTAAATCGTTGTGATACACTGATACGTTCTTTTTGTGATTTATAGTGTCCATGATTCAACCTTTCTCTTTGATACATAAACAGTATGTTTACTTGTCAAGGTTTCTCACTTCCACATCTCTTACTCATTAAACACAATTGCGTTCAAAACAGTTCCATATTTCACAAAATAATATTGCAATTTTTGTACCACCTATAGAATATATCGTCATATTTTCAAAATAATTTAGCTATTGATACAATATATATGATGGTTTCGAAACAAAAATTGCAGCGCCGGATAAAAAAAGATTAAAAATGTGGAAACTTTATGCTTAGAAAAAATTAAATTATATAATTGGGCGGCCGCCCGGTATAAAAAGTGTTGTTTCTCTTTTTTACTGCACTTTGTGATTTTCTATTTATCAACATAATCAACCATGTCGTGATTTTTTTACAAAGTGTTCATTGTGATACAAATCTGCCTAAAAATAGAACAATGAAGTTTCGTAATGCCTAAAGTCGTTGATGTAGAAGAAAAACGAAAACATTTTTAATGAATGCAGCCCATGAGCTTTTTTTGGAAATGGGCTATAAATCGGTAACAACCCGTCAAAAAAAGCAGGTTTTTCGAAGAGGACATTTTACCATTATTTTAATAACAAAGAGGACCTGTTTGCACTGACTATACAGGAACACATCATTAAAACTATACTTATCAAATCACCACTCGAAGATAAAACAGCAGCACCAGGAGAGCGATTTTTTAAATTAATCAGCCTCCGTGACTCTTCATCAGAAGAGCGTGAAAAGTGCTTCCAAATGATGTTTGACTGTATGGTCTGCTGTGCTGACAAGGAGTTGGTGCATAACGTCGTCAGTACTATTTATGAAGAGGCACGAAGTGTTGTCAGAACAATAATTAAAGATGAATTTGAAGAATATCGCTCGAACAACGATCACATTCAGCATAAAGCCCGGCTTGCAGATGCAACCTGACTTTTCCGGGAAATGATTCAAAACATAGCGCGCGCTTTTTTATGGGCTCCGTTTATTCTCAAATACACACAACATAATTAGATCTGTCAAGTGTATAATTACCCTCAATTTCGGATGCTGAGATTGCGGCTACACGTCGAGAGGATCAGAAACCTTGAATACGCATTGTGATAGACCGGGACGGATAACCGCTGCGCCCGGACTCTCCAGCGACGCGGTTGCAGAACAATCGTATCGTATGAATCACGGAGTCCGCACAATCTATTACTTGTTCAAGTCCCGGTATTACTTATCGGTATTACACTATCTGAATAGATTTCGTCATGATCAGGATCAAACAATAAACTTTTATTGAGATCTTTTAGCAGTGAATATGAATTTACTAATGGATAAAACCCTTCTTTGCTCTTTTCGTTAAGACCATGATAAAATAACAGTACTAATTCATGGGGTGATAATTGAGATCTTATAATATCTGTGTAAAACTTCTTGTCCACAATTGATTCATTGTGGACAAAATTTATAATAGAGTAAAGATTCCCAAAATAGTAGTCTATTTGATACCACTCACTATCTATATTAGATACGTGCTTATATACTTCATTTATCAACTCATTTTCATTTTTGTGTCTTTTTTGCCGTTTCGTGTTCCTGTATAAACGTTGAAAGTCTCTATAGAAGAATACAAAACTCCTCCTTCCTCTCGAATCTTCCCTAGGATGCTCTAAATCGATTATTATCTTGTGGTGAACATCAAGGAGTTGAAAAAAAGTATTTTCGAATCTTTGTTTTTCTGAAGTTTTATTTTGGATCTCTAATTGTTTTTTTTGTCCTTTCATTTCCATTCTTTGGAGTTTCAGTTCTTCCCGCGTTGCACGCAATTCCTCTCTTTGGAGTTCCAATTCATGTTTCTGCATGTATAAGGCAATGAGAATGCCAGCAAAAGCTAATCCTGAAAATAGCGCATTGACAGCTCCAAACATATCTCCAAAAGCGCCTCTCTCCGACCATACAGGTAAGTGATTATAAACAAAAAACCATGAAGCTAACCAGAGTATTATTACTGCGAGAAATACTGCGAGAAATGATAATATACCTATCCGTAAAAAATTTTTCTTCTTTGATTCCGTTTGATTTTGTGTATCGGTCATGATCTCTATTTAAAGAGGAAATTGTAAGATAACGGCTCCCATTCACAGTTATAAGAGAACACTCGGTCTGACAACAACCCCATTACCTCTTTTATTATTGACTTATTGACGAAGAACATCATTTCGTTCCAAGCCTGTTTCTCCATCTACGGCAAGTTTGACTGTGCGCGCATACACATTACCATCTTCATCAGTATCTACAGCAACGCTACACAGCCGGTGCGGCCAGTCAGCTTTGATTTCGCAAACATTGCTTGGCTATCGTTATTACATCATCTATATTTATGTCTCCTCTGGAATGTTTCTCCCAAGCATCTCTAATTTCTGGTTCCATTTCATTAGGCATCATTATGCCCATATATCCTGATAGAGACGTTTCCCAAATGTAACGTGCTGCTGCTTTAACATCTTTAATTCCTTTATTAAACCAATCTTCATTAAATACTGTTTCAGGCGGTTGACCAGCCCAATGAAGATAGTTTGAAACATTTCCAGAGTATCTAACTAGTTTTCCAATATCCCACTTTATGATTGGACGAGAATTTGGGTCAGCAGAAGCAATGGCTTGAGCAAACTCTACTAATTTTTTGTAGTGTGGATTCAGTTTATGAATCATTTTGTAAAACTTAGTACTATTACCTTTGCAATTTTCGTAGTCCTCCGGTCTTAGTTTTGTTCCTACACAAAAGAAAATATTCTCAAATAACAGTTGTTCAATTCCCTGTCGAATGTCATGAGCTGCATAGTGCAAAGCACATACATTTTTTTCCCGTTTAGCAAAATCAAGCCAGGAAAGAGATCGATATGCGTATCCATATGAGTCGAAAAGCACATCCTGAGTGATAATCTCTTCTGGAGATCTATTCCTGAAATCTTTCCCTTGGAACATGTAGCTTATCCTTTCTTATAAAATCTATCTATGACCTGTTTATTAAACAAAGCATTAAATGAATAAATGAATTTTTCATTATTATTACCTTACTGTCTGTGTATTGATGTTATTAAAGTCATAACATGGCGGCAATAGTATTTACTGCCAGTAAAACGCGAATGGAATTTCCTGCACATTGGGGTCTATTGAGTATATTGGCAACTATATACTTGAATGACCATTATTGTGGTGGATTACACCGTGAACCGTGTTCAAGTCTGCGAGCTTTAGCTTCCTGAAGTGATAGAGGAGTGCCACTGCTTCTTAAATAACTGCATGTTTCCATATGGTATTTTTTCCCGCTTGCAGTAACATAAACAATAATTTCATTATTCGAAGGAATGGCTGGTAATGGAGTCACCGGTTCAGCGATATTGATTTTGTTATTTGTTTGGCGGGTACTTTTAAATGACCATTTGTTAAGTTCTCTTGTGGACTCAATATTTTCCTCAAGAACAGGAAAGAAATCAATACCAGCAAGGTTTTCTATTGAATCAATTGTAACTGCATACTTATCTAATGATATTTTTGATGATTCATTAGGCACAACAAAACCAATACCTTTTATCTCTGGTTCTTTATAATCGAGGATTATTTTATAGTAATATGCAGGGATTGCTACTTTATTCGTACCAATTGTAGACAAATTATCTGATAATACTGGTCCGGTAACAATATAAATCTCATCATTCTCAATTGCCCACGTCCTAACAATCGATTCTAATCTTTTCCATATACCACGATTGAAACCAGGTTTCTGGGGGCTCATATTACTCATAAAGAATGATTCTGACATTACATTTTCAGACCACTTCATGTCTGCTGCGGGAGCCAAATGTCCTCTATCGTATCCGGAACCTTTATAATCTGCTAAAGATGCAGAGTGGGTTTTTATTTTTGGATCAGGTCGGAAATTGTCTGTTCTTTCAGATGAACCAGAAACTCTGTCTTGAGTCAATAAATAAATTACCCATTCGGCGTGCTCATACTTTTCATTATATTCAAGTATATAGGCAGAATGTTCAATTATTTGATGACTTGGATGTGTGTACGGTAAAAGTTGTTTAAGCGTTAATGGTTGTGATTGTGAAATTGATAGACCGGGAATGAATATAACACAAAATAATATTTTGATTGCCTGCCGTTGAAACAACGCTATGTATTTCATATATTCTTCTCAAGGGGGAGCGTTAGAGTCACAATGTACGGTTTTCCGGCAGAAGAAGCAAACAAAACAGATATATCACGCTTACCGGCAGGCGCCTTATTGTGAGGAAAGCTGTTACAAAATTAAAGCATGTATCGAATTACGCCGCGCCTTTTCGGCCGCACGGTGAATTAATAGTACTTTAATACTACACAGGATTTAACTGAAGCACAAAAGAAGTATTTTACATTAACTGATAATCTGATATGTTTGATTTTTCTATTTGAGTTTTTCTATAAGTTAAAGCACGCAGAATCAAAATTAATTTATGTTAGAAATCATTGGATAGATTTACTTGCCTCAATTCCCTTTATTGAGTTTTTGAGAGTTGGGAGGTTGTTACGGCTTGTCAGATTATTGAGAATATTGAGAATTGGCCTATTATTTGGAAAACAGGCAGCGTTATTAAATCAAGTTTGGTCAAAGGGCTCATTTAATTACATTCTGATATTAATGTTAATACTATTATTTTGTGGTTCTACACGTTTCTTTTTCATAGAGAAAGGTACTAATGAAAATATTAATACCTATTACGATTCACTTTGGTGGGGCGTTGTAACATTAACGACTGTTGGGTATGGAGATATTTTCCCTACCACAAATGCAGGAAGATTAGTCGCATCAATTTTGATGTTCATGGGTTTAGGCGTTGTGGGATCATTTACAGCTTTGGTTGCTTCTTGTTTAATTAACCAAAATAACAGCACGTAATTTAGGAATTAAATCATAATACAACAGAGCGGGTAAAAGAACCTTGGTCTATGAGATGGTTCGATTTAGTTGATGTTTTTGTTGCATTAGTTGCATTAAAAGTGCAGTTTGTGCAGATTGGAGTGGTTGATTATCGAGTGGTTTTTAACCCAAAAAAGAGTCAGAGAATACAACGGGGATGTAGCAACTGGAATTATTACAGAAATGAAACTAATGAAACGTTAATATTACACAATCCACCACAATCCACAAAATAAAAAAGCCGCTTAAGAAATTAGACAATGAAGAACGTGAAAGAACCCTCTAAAGATGCGAAGTCAATTATTAGAAGCTACAGTAATGGAGAAGATAGTAACAAGAGCACTACTAGCTCGTAGGGATTTAATTGATTTTTGACTTAAAAACTTACTTCAAATCAGGAGGAGAATATGCGAATTTTCACATTAACGCTCGCCATTTTCTTGTTGTGGTTCGGTTCCGCTGTGGCGAATGACGATCACATCGGGGAATGCGAGATTGAAGACTGGCGGTGGTATAGAAACATCCTTGGCAGTTTGATAATCGAAGGAAGCACCACCTGCGCTTCCGGTTCCGTCACCATCAGTCTGTATAAGGGGACGGGAGAGTCGAGAACGTTTATCGGGACTGTTGATGGCATTATCAGAGGGTACGCTTTCAGCGCTACTACGACGTTTCGCACCGAAACGAAGCCGGAGTCGCTATCAATTGAGTACAGCATTGAAGCCGAAGAGGCGGACACCGTAAACATCGAGTGCGAGATTGAAGAATGGCGGTCGTATAGCAGTACCGGCGCCTCTCTCAGGAAGTTGATAATCGAAGGAAGCGCCACCTGCGCTTCCGGTTTCGTCGCAATCCGTCTGTATGAGGGGACGGGAGAGTCGAGAACGTTTATCGGGACTGCCGATGGCGTTATCAGAGGGTACGCTTTCAGCGCTACTACGGCGTTTCACACCGAAACGAAGCCGGAGTCGCTATCAATTGAGTACAGCATTGAAGCCGAAGAGGCGAGCACCGTAAACGTCGAGTGCGAGATTGAAGAATGGCAGTCGTATATCATCTTGGGCAAGTTGCTAATTGAAGGAAGTACCACCTGTGATTCCGGTTTCGTCGCAATCCGTCTGTATGAGGGGACGGGAGAGTCGAGAACGTTTATCGGGACTGCCGATGGCGTTATCGAGGGGCATGCTTTCAGCGTTAAAACGGCGTTTCACGTCGAAACGAAGCCGTCTTCGCTATCAATGATCGCAGTCATCGCAAAAGATGTGGTTGTCATGGCCGGTCCCGATATACAGAACGATATAACTATCCCGGCGGATAGATCGAGCATATCACTGGATTTTTCGAATAGTGTTTCACTGTTGGTCGCCTTTACAGGCGGCGAGGTTGCGAATCAGAAAATTTCGATAAAACAGATCTCGACTTCAAATATTGCGGAGGAATTTCCAACGGTGCCTGCGTTCACAAATGCCGTGCATTATATTGACATAAACCTCGACGTGCACAATAGTGAAGCAGCGTTAACGTTTGGATATAATGAGGAAACAGTGACAGGATTGAGCCTTAATGAAGACAGTCTTGTCGTGAGCGTATACGATTCGCTCGATGCACGTGGATTTATCTGGCATGTGCTTCCAAGCACCGTCGATACGGATAATAACACAATAACGGTGACGACTGATCACTTTTCTCTTTGGGTGGTTGCGAGTTCAACTGAGGCGCTTATAACCGCGGTTGACGATGCAGAGTCTGTCCCGCGCCAGTTTGGTCTTAATCCGAACTACCCGAATCCGTTCAACCCGGTGACGACCATTACCTACAACCTCGACAGGACGGGGATTGTTGTTTTGACGATATACGATGTGCTTGGCAGGGAGGTCAGGACGCTGGTGAACACACAGCAGGTTTCAGGCAGCCACACTGTCGTATGGGACGGCAGGAACAATGCCGGCACTCCCGTTGCATCCGGCACATATATTTCACTGCTGCAATCGGAAAACCGCGTTGTATCGAGGAAATTGACCCTGGTAAGATAATCTGCCGGGTAGCAGTGTGATGCTGTACCGGTTTTTGAACTTAAAAATACGTAAAAATCCTGTGTTTGCGGGATTTTTTACGGAAGACATACATTCCGGCCGGTTATCTCGAATATTGAAATTAATGAGAATTATATACGTGACTGCCAATAACAATCATATGTTTATTGTCTCAGTCTTAACTTCTGTTGGTTATTCTCCTGGCGGCCCGCAGGATGAAGGGTACCAAATCGTTTTCCCTGCAATACCTCCTCGAATGTAATATTTCCGAAAAATAAATTGCAAATTAATTAAAAATATATTTTCTTACTATTAAGTTATAACTAAAATATGATTATATATTTGAAATAATTCTGAAAAAGTACTATAATAAAGTATAATCGCAACCAATTAGTCGATGAATTCATTGAAGCAAAAGCAAGTGTTTTATCATTAACCACTGCTCAATATCAACGGTCATGGATTGAAGATTTGCAAAAACTTGCGTTGGAAAGAGAAACAGCGGGCACTTCAAAAATTGAATATTGAAGGGTTGGATAGAGACACCAGCTCGTAATGTTCAAATAAATAAAGACTTAATATGTGAAATTCATAGCAAGATGATTGCAAAAGCGGGCGATGACCATTGTGCTTCTGGAAAAATTAGACCTCAAGATAACAATGTAACCTTTGGCAGACCACAACACAGAGGTGCTGAAGGGGGTAAAGTATGCGAATTGGCATTCAATAATTTTATACAAGCCATTTCTGTGTCAAATTATTATTATGAAGAAAAAGACGCATACCTTGATTCACTGAGATTCACTGAATGCAGTTAGAGAGCAGGGATACGACGTATCACCATTTTTGAAGTTCGGCTTACGAGGGACTGATTTGCAGTGTAAAAGATTATTAAAAGAACTAAAACATCACGTTTCTAAATCTTTGTTTCGAGACACGATGAATGATTTATTTGAAAAACTAGAAACTTCTCATAAGTGAGTAATTGGTAAGCGCCAAATCGAAATTGAAGTTTCCACTCAAGGCTCTTGAACGAGACATTTGTGGTTTGGAAGCAATTGGCGCATTAACAGGGAAAAAAGAGGTTAACCAGATATATAAGAAAGGGAGGTATTTATGTCAAAGAGAGTCGAAGTTTCCACTGCATTGGTGACAGCTTCAAAGAGTTGCGGCAGTATGTTCAGGAGTGAAAAAGCGTTGTCGGCCAGCGCTTCGGATCTGCGGATAATGGCCTGTGGCATCCCCAGGGGAGCACGTATTCCGGGAAGGCACTCCCTCATGAGGTCTTTCAAAGCACTTTTTCTTCGTTTCTTCGGACTTTTGTTTTTGCTCTTCGTCATTGTTGGCCGGTCCTGGTCACAGGAAGGTACAGGGTTCTATCTGAGCCACAATACGGGCTTCAATTTAGCACCGAAAGTGGTTCTCAACGGCAGCGATACCGATCGTGCCAGTCGCTGCGATGAGTTCATCAACCCGCTGTACGCGGCTATCGATGGATGCATGAGCCCCAATCGTGGGTTAGGCGATGAATGGAGCACTCCGCACAAGGGCGCCCTGGGCATTCTCAGTGGGGCAGCGGTCGGCTATCGATTCACAGACCGCATCCGCGTCGAAGAGCAGTACTCGTACCGGGCATCGGCCTACAATCAGACCGTACCGCTCACTGATGCGAGTGGGGCAACGTTAGCGAAGTTGGGGGGCGAAATCGAGGTGACGAGCCAACGCATCGGCAGCGTTACATCACACGTGTTGTTCAGCAACGTGTACTTTGACTTCACCAATGATGCGAGCCGGTTTACGCCGTACATTGGGGCTGGTGTCGGCGTCGGACTCATGAACCTGGATTACGGAGGACTCTTTGCGCGGAACGCCGATCCGAGTAAGATAACGACGGCGGAAGGGCTCCCCAATGAGGCCGAAGTCCGACAAAATCTTGCCGCCACAACGACGAGTGAGCAACATAAACTCAGCGACACGCTCGTGGGGTATCAAGTGCTCTTCGGAGGGGAGTTCTCACTCACCGAGCGGGTGTCGGTGGGCACTCAGGGCCGCTGGGTCACGTTCGGCAGCTTCTCCGATGGCGAAACGTGGGACCGGCTGCGGAGTCATGCGTCCAACCTGCGTCTGGACGGCAGCGAACCGGTGACCTATCAAATGCGGACGAAAGACACAGGGTTCTTTGGTTTCTTACTCAGCATAAAGTATTTCCTTTAGGTCGGTATGGCGGGTGCGCGCTGCGAAAAGGACGGCCTTGGGTGTCGCGAGCGCACGGGACTCCGGCGTCCCGGCCGATTCCTGCTTAGAGTACTGTGCATGGGATAAAGGAAGAGCTTGAACAAGACCAGGAGGAAGGTAAGAAGTTTTTTACGATAAAGGGTAAAAAGACCTTTGACACAGATTGTTTTACCCACAGAGATTTGCATTATGAAGCAAGAAAGATTGTATTGCTTTTTGAAGGAGGCGCAGCAAGAGGTTATGGAAGATATTGGCAGTCGGGACAGAAAATCACGTGTGTTATTTTCAGAACGAGGACGTAATATGATTATTATGTGCAGCGCCAGAATATTGGGGCGGTCTGTGCTTCTTGCATCGTTGATCGCATCCGCTGTCGTTGGAATTCTGGTGTTCTGTTCCATCCCCGACGCGGCTGCCCAGAGCGGGTCGCGCTCCGGGTGGTACGTCGGCGGGAGTGTCGGATCGAATTGGGCGTCCAACATGGACCAGGAGGGCTGGAATCGGGAGACGACCTGCTATCCGAATGACGCCTGTTTTGATGTGGTCCCCATTCCCGCAATCCCCGGATACCGGTGGCGTTACGATATTGCCTCAGCCGCCGGAGCCGCGTTCGATATCTCGGCCGGTCGCATTTTCGATCGTACACGCCTGGAGCTATCGTTTGCGCAGCGGACAAACGGCCTCGACCAGAGGTTCCGCAGTATCACCGATTACGAGGGGATGTCTATGGAGGAACGGCGCGGCGGCACGGTCGTATCCAACTCCCGAGCCTCGATCGACAAGCTCATCGTGCGTACCCTTTCGTTCAATGCGTACTACGATTTTCCGTATATGTACCGCGGGATTTCTTTCTACCTGGGCGGTGGGCTTGGTCCCGCGTTCGTCGTGGTGTCCAAGGTGCATTTCTCCACCAATTACGAGGACACGTCGGACAATGCTCAAACTTACGATCCTCCTCTGTCATTCTACAACAGCAGCCAGGAGGCTGACCTGTCCGACACGGTCCTGGCCGGGCGCCTGCATGCCGGGGCAGACTACGACCTGAACGACACAACATTGTTAGGACTGAAACTGACCTGCTCGATGACAGGTGACGTCAAAGCCAGCGGCGGATACTCAATTCACCCGTTTCACGAGCAGGACCCCGATTTGGCCAACCACAATACGTTCACCGGCCCGCGTTACTGGACGCTGACGCTTACAGTCAAACGCCTGTTCAGCAACTGAACCGATCCATCTGATCGAGAGTTGGGTGACGTGGTGCCGGGCCTGGATCTTGATTAGCCCTGAATGGCAGTCCTTGCGAAAACCGTGAACGGGGACCGGTCCCAAATCAACTGTTTGAAGCGTTTAAAAATCAGCCAAAAGACCTGTCGGAATATTTTTATATCCCAACAAGAGAAGAGCTTGAGCACGACCAGGGGGAAGGTAAGAAGTTTTTTACGATAAAGGGTAAAAAGACCTTTGACAAAGATTGTTTTACCCACAGAGATTTGCATTATGAAGCAGGAAAGATTGTATTGCTTTGTGTTGGATAGTACCTTATTTTATTCAAATATTAAGCATATATCGTGAAGAGTTGTGATGAGGATCAAGCACTGAAGCGGATTGTCGCCGGTCAGCTCACGCTGCCGGAATCTCCGTTTGCAGCGGCAGATTGGTCACGAATTGGAGAACAGCCGAGGAAAAAAGAAAATGGAAATTCGGGATGGAACATAAAGCACACGTTCTCAACACTGCAATCCTGGTGCTGGTATTAGCCGCTGCCGCGGCGGCTCAGTCAACAAAGATTGAACAACTGCGTCTGGATGCGGAGCAGGGGGACGCCACTGCCCAAAACAACCTTGGGCTCATGTACGATACCGGCAAAGGCGTCCCCCAGGACTCCCAGGAGGCCGTGCGATGGTACCGCCTCGCAGCGGAGCAGGGGAACGCCACCGCCCAATCCAACCTTGGGAGCATGTACTCCACTGGCAAAGGCGTCCCCCAGGACTCCCAGGAGGCCGTGCGATGGTACCGCCTCGCAGCGGAGCAGGGGGACGCCATTGCCCAATACAACCTTGGGCTCATGTACGATACCGGCAAAGGCGTCCCCCAGGACTACCAGGAGGCCGTGCGATGGTACCGCCTCGCAGCGGAGCAGAGGGACGCCATTGCCCAAAACAACCTTGGGCTCATGTACGATACCGGCAAAGGTGTCCCCCAGGACTCCCAGGAGGCCGTGCGATGGTACCGCCTCGCAGCGGAGCAGGGGGACGCCATTGCCCAATACAACCTTGGGCTCATGTACGATACCGGCAAAGGTGTCCCCCAGGACTACGTCCAAGCCCACACGTGGATTAACCTGGCTGCTTCACGAGCGACTACAGGGGAAGCGAAGTACCGATTAGCGAGAGACTCGCTGGCCGAGCGGATGACTGCTTCACAAGTCGCCGAAGCCCAGCGCCTGGCGCGGGAATGGCAGCCGAAGACCTGGGAGCAACTGACGGGCAAGTAGATTTCTCCGTGGATCGGGTCACTACAGAACTTCCCGACTTCCGGACCAGTTCTCAGAACAAGCCCCTCCGCGCGCTTGTCTCCTCTGTGGTTCTTGTCTGGCGGGCGTGGGAGAAGTGGGCAGACGGCTTGGATGACAGCCGAGGAAGAGACGAAATGGAAATTCGGGATGAAACATAAAGTACACGTTTTCAACACTGTAATCCTGGTGTTGGTATTAGCCGCTGCCGCGGCGGCTCAGTCAACAAAGATTGAACAACTGTGTTTGGATGCAGAGCAGGGGGACGCCTGTGCCCAAAACAGCCTTGGGTTCATATACGCCGACGGCAAAGGCGTGTCACGGTGCTTCATTGAGGCGCACCGACAGGCGTCTGGTGCAACCCGCGAAGTCATTCACGCTGCCTGCTGTTACTTGCACCGGCCAGCCGCAACGAACGCCGTTGGCGACGAGGACAGGGAAGCATGATCTCGAGGCAGCTGATCGACCTGCTCAACTCCGGCGAAGCCGTGTCCATTGTGGGAAGTGGGGTCTCTGCTGACGCCGGCATCCCTACGTGGAATAGCTTGTTCAACTCCGTAGCTGATGCGCTCGACCGCGAGAAGCGCGATACTCAAATGGCGCGTGTAACCGCAACAGAAGGCAAGCTTCCAGAGGCCTTCGACCTTTTGGCAGGGCAGACGATGAACAAGTCGGACATTCACAAGCGAATTACGGCGCTGATCGAACAAGTGTCTACCCCCGGGACGCACCACTTCCAGCTTGCCGACTGGCCGTTCCGGTTCCACGTCACGACTAACTACGATCATCTCATCGAGGACGCCTCGTCCGGGCGCCTGGTGCCTGTTGGCAATTGCGGGTCGGAGCTTCATAAGGTCACTGGAGGGAATCGTAACTTTGTATGGCATCTGCATGGTGGGTGCAGGCTCAGCAGTGACATCAGCCAGCTGGTGGTCACCAAGTCAGACTACGACAACTTCTACCCCAACTCCAATATGGTCGATAAGCTCAAGGCCATCGCTACCGTATACCGATGCGTGTTTATAGGTTTCGGCTTCAAAGACGAGGACCTCACCTATGTCCTCAGAGCGGTCGGGCGACTCGCGCATTCAGGTCGGCCGAGCTTTGCCTTCATCGGATATGAGGGTAAGCCTACCGAAGCGAAGCAGCATCAAGACTTCCTTCGAGCAGACTACAACGTCGAGGTGATTCCTTATTCGAAGCAGGACGGCAATCACGCGGACCTCCAGCGCGTGTTGGAGGGTTACGCACCGTTCGTCGTGCGCCACTCGGTTTCTCTCGGACACGTTTCCCAGGCAACGCCGACATATGACCCGGTGGCATCAAGCTTGCGTATTCAGAGCAGCCTGGACATCGGAATGTCAGCTGCGAGTGACGGTCTGAGGAAGACCTTGGTTGGAGCACGGGTACTAGCGCACATCAGAGCTAATCCGGGGGGGTACGATGACGGCCTTGAGCCGCTCTACCGTTCGGGTGACCCGAGCCAGTCAGAGGTTCTTGATTGCATCGAGACACTCCGCGAGAGCGGCACAGTAACGCCGTCTCCCACACTGGATCTCATGCCGGAGTACTGGACGAAGACCAAGGAGGCCGAAGCACAGCTTGATCTGACTAGAGACCAATTCTGCGGATCGCTACGGATCAGGATTCTCGAACGCAACCCGGACCTCGACGAATCTGCTCGGGAACGTGTGACAGACGCAGGGTCTGCCTTTCTGGACAAACTATGTCGCGAGCGAGGCCTTGGGGTAGCCCAGAACCTCGCAACCTCAAGTGTCGACCAAGCGTCACTCCGAACAGTCTCCCTCGTCCAGCATCTCCCTGATTACCTCGCTATGTGTAAGACGCGGGCTGAGGCGTTCGCAGTAGTGCATCTCGTAGCAGACATCTTGACCAGGCCGACCGAAGAGGAGGCGGTGTTCCTGGGCCTCCTCTGTCAGGCCTACTTCGGCCAACACCTTGTCGGTGCTTCAGAGACGCTTGCCAAGGTTGACCTCGACTTGATCTCTGGCACCTGCTATGTGCTCGATGCTTCTGTGCTCGTCCGCCTTCTGGCGGAAGGTAGCGAGTTTCACGAGTTCGCGGCGAACCTCATTGGGGATCTCGTAACCTGCGGTGCGATCCTGACGACGACTTCCCTGTTCCTGAAAGAAACTGTGGAGCATGCTCACTGGGCTGCTAGGCTGATTGACCGCCACGGAGAAGACTCTCAGCAAGTTATCGCTGCTCTTCGCAGTCTAGGAGGGTACCGTGCAAACCAGTTCCTTCTCGGCTACTTCCTGGGTTCGCTGCCGGATACCAATTTTACAGAGTACCTTGGGCGGATGCTCGGGATGGACAAGAGCGACCGCATCACGAGCGAGGTGGTTGCTGACCGCCTGACATCACTGGGAATCCAGTCGCTCAGCTTCGATGGCTGGGAGGGATTTGATCAGGACTGCTTAGTCCAGATAGAGACGGTACGGCAGGAAATATATCAACGCCGCTACGAGAAGGGCACCTACAAGCATGAACGTCAGATTCAGGCTGAGGCGGAAGTCGCGATAATCGTGGATGGCATACGGGGCGGCGGGAAGCTTCAGCCTCCAGGAGCAAAGGCACAGTACGCGTTCTTCCTCAGCAGTACGCGGGTCGTTGACCGACTACCGAACCTCGAACGCCAGATCTGCCTTTTCCCCGGAAGTCTGGCGCAGTGGCTCTGGAGTTCCCAAGCTACTTCGCCACGGCATGCCGAGCTCGTCTTCCAGCAGCTTCTTTGGGAATTGGCGCAAGGGGGAGTCGAGTTTGTAGACCGCAAAACACTGCTGCGTCGATTCAGCGGGGTCATAGAGGCCGCCGAGACGGATCTTAAGACCTCGATCAGTAGCCGGCGGGAGTGCCTCGTCGAGAAATACGGACCAGACCCGGCCGACGCGTTCACGGATGCCGACCCGCTCGACTTCCCGAGACTGGCTGACGAAGTGCAGCAGGAAGCACTCACAAAAATGGCGGCGGCGCTGAAGGCGGCGGAGAAGCGAGCGCGTGCGGTGCAAGCTGCGAGGAAAATCAGCGAGAAGGAGCGAGACGAGCTAGCCAGACTGCGGGCGAATCAGAAGGAGAGACGGCGCAAAGCGGAAAGAAAACGACGGGCTGCTCAGAGTAAGCCTGGCAAGAAACAAAGCCGACAAAAGAAGAAAAAGAAGAAGCGGTAGTGGATGCACCGGGTGGTGCCTATAGGGAGGCAACTTTCTGGCAAGTTGGCAGACCCTATTGCGAGCATCCGTGCCAACAACGCTACCAATTGCACAAAGGATCGGTTTTGCAATGATCCGCGCCGCTCTATTGATTTTTCAAGGGGTCAGGCGTTGCGAAGGCGAGCGATGGCGCGGACGCGCACCTGGACGGCCGCCATCGAAGTCGAGCGGCAACGCACCTGCGAGTTAGCCAAGAGCGGCAACAATCTGAACCAGATCGCGCGCTGGGCCAACACCTGCAAAGAGAACGCCGAGGCGGTGGAGGTGGTCGCGTATCTGGTTGCTATCGACCGGGAGCCCGTCACTTTGGCCGTGCTGGGAGAACCACGATGATGATCACAAGTTTCTGGCTCACGGAACAGGGTCAGCAGCAGCAGCGGAGTACCTCACCCGCGAGAGATTCCCCGCGCAGGACCAGGAAAAGAGTCCGGAAGAAGTCAAAATTCTGCGGGGCAATCCGCACCAAGTGGCCTCCGTGGCCGGCCGACATCGGCGCTCAATTGACTGCCTTAAATCTACAGCAGTGATACCAAGTCCATTTTGGCGTCATTACTATCATAATATTGTGCTCGCAGCAATACTTAAATTTTATATTTATCCATTCATACTTTTTATGACACTCCCGCTTGGTTTAATCGGGGTGATTTTGTCATTGATCATTTCAGGTAAAACGATTAATATTATATCGATAAATGGCAATGGTGATGCCTGTCGGCATCGTTATTAATGGTGGTGTTTTGCTAATCGACCATATAAAAAAGCTCTATTCAGGCGGAAAACGTCTGCGAGATGCTGTTGTTGAGGCTGCAGTTGTACGATTCAGGCCAATTCTCATGACGAACATTGCAACAATTATGAGTATGCTTCCGCCAGCATTGCAATTGGGAGAGAGAACTGTATAACGTCTTTGAGGACATTACATTGAAAAAAACGTTTCATCATCATGATGATTGTGTTACATTCAATGAGACGAAAGTATTTTCTGTTCATGCAAAAAGCAAAGTATTTTTGAATTTAAGGGTAAGGAACTTGTATTTGTAAATATTCGTTCAAAACAGGTTAGTATAAAAACTCAAAGGATAAGCATGAATTCTTTCGATACTGCAACATTCAAAATTTTTAATGCGTCATTAATGATAGCACTATTCCTTGTATTTTGTTTATCTACGACAAGTTTTGCTCAAGGAAATATCCCGACGTTACACGAACCGTTCCCTGATATTACTCTGCCGGTACTTGATGGCGGAGAAATCAGTCTTTCAGATTTTGAAGGTGATAAGAATGTGGTTCTTGTTACATACCGCGGATGGGTCGGATACTGGTGACCAATTTGCCGCCGCCAGTTAGGTGAGCTGAACAACGCATTTGACCGATTAGACGAAGAAGATGCAACACTTGTTTTTATCAGTCCGGATAATAAGGAGGACACTGAAACGTTTCTTGAGGAAATAGACATTACAGAGCGAAATTTTACTATGCTACTTGATCCTGATTTCAGTGCAATAAAAAAGCTTATGCTATATAAAGAAAACGATATAAAAGGTGAGGCTGAACCAGCTACCTTCGTTATCGATAAGGAAGGTGTTCTTAGATTTAAATTTATCCCTCAACACTATTCCGAGCGTCCACCGCTTGAGCATGTTTTTGAAATATTGTCGCTCGTTCAGTCATCAAATTAGGATTCAGTATGTTTTTTCTTATCGTACCCACACTAATTATTGCCCTTCAGGTCTATTTTTACGTCAAATCACGGCGTTTTATTAAAGACGTTATTCCTGTTCGCTGGCACAAGGTACTTCAGATCGGTCTGGCAGTTTTCTTTATCTGGATGGTATCGCCACTATTGCTTATGATGGTGTTCGACCGGTCATTCTGGAGAATTCAGAATTGGGAGATCTATGTGTTTGTGTATCCTCTTCTGACCTGGTTGACGGCATGTGTTATGCTTGCAGTGTTATTTATAACAAAAGACGTCTGTATCCTGCTTTGGAAGGGCGGCAAAAAGCTTGTATCGTGGTATTATAAAGTTATGCCGTCGTATATACCGGAAAAAACCGAAGAGAAGGCTGCTCTAGAAGATCCTGGCAGAAGAAAATTTTTACAGATCGCATCCGCAAGTCTTGCCGCTCCCCCAATTGCAATTGCATCGTACGGTGTGATTTTCGGGTCGCGTAATTATCATCTGAAAGAAATAGAGCTCAATTTTCCGCAACTTCCGGAGAATTTACGCGGACTGCGCATAGTACAGTTTACCGATATACACTGCAGTGAATATGTTCAACAAGATGATGTCGCAAAGGCAGTCGGTTATATCAATGACCAGAATCCTGATTTAGTACTGCTTGTCGGTGACTTTGTGCCCGGTGACGCACGATATATTCACCCCTGTGCAGAAGCATTAGCCGGAATTCGCAGTAAGCACGGTACATTTGCGACCCTTGGGAACCATGAAGAGTGGACCGATCCAATTCTTGCAACAAAGGTGCTCGAAAAAAAGGGGATACCTGTATTCAGAAATGAGGGACAAACCCTCTCAATTAACGGTGAAAAGCTTAATCTGCTGGGAGTTGACGATTCGTGGGTCGGCAATGCCGATATTCAAAAAGCGATTTCAATGGTTGAACCGGGTAATTTCAACCTTCTTATGTCTCACCAGCCACCTTTTTGGGATATTGCTCGAAACTATGGAGTCGATTTGACACTTTCCGGGCATACGCATGGAGGCCAGGTCGGCTTGAATCTCATTGGAGGTGTATTCAGACTTGGTCAGATTTTCCACAAATATAACCAGGGGCTTTTTACCGAAGATAATTCTAAACTATTTGTGAGTACCGGCTTCGGATTTACCGGTCCACCCATCCGTATCAATATCCCTCCTGAGATCATTTTCATTACCTTAACGTGATTATCTTATTACCGTAATAACTTTATTATTAACAATATTATAAGAACTTTATTTTATGTCGATTCTGCTTAATAAACCTCCGATTTTGATATAGTAACTACTTTAGTAAATACTATCTACGGCGCAGTTTTTGGTTCTTTCATCGGAATTTCCTGCTTGAATACTCTCAATATTGAGTTCCTGATTATGGAATGCCATATTCCGGGGGGAATAATAGGTAAGAAGCCGGTTAATCACAATAGAATGAAGGACGAATTCACGTGCAATAAACGCTGCACCAGAACTTCCTGTTCATGCTGCGGAACGGAACATTTTTCTTCAGGTGTAGTACTTCCCGATCAGGGTACTTCTTCTGTCGATTACAAGCGTCAGATCCGTGACTGAAATTTTGCATACATCCTGCCATTCATGTTCGTAATTGTGTGCAACACCGGAAATTTTGAATTTTCCCTATGACGTAATGATTATTTCGACACCTCTGCTTACAGCATCTTCCAGAGCAACTCTTAGAAGTAAAAGGTCTTCTGTCCAACCACTGAGTACAATCGACTGTTCTGCATCAAATATCATGTATTCGGCTTTACTGAGGATATTTTCGCGCCCTTCAATATTCCAAATTCCCCGATGAACACGCTTTTTTACTGCTATCGTATCGAACCAATCATGTAAATGGTCAATTTTATGGTAGAGTGACTGTTCTGTTTTCCGGATTAATTCTTCACCTGTTATCGGAATACAGGCAGTTGGTCTACCTTCTTGTGTCAGAACAAAACCTTTTGTGCTCAATTTTTCGAGTGTTTCGTATATTCTTGACCTCGGAGCACCCGATACCTTGCTTAATGTATAACCAGTCAGGGGAGGTTCCTTGAAAAGAGCGGAGCAGGCCTTAGCTTCATGGTAAATCTGAGAGCGTTTCACGATATTGATATTTGATTTGTTGGTTGGATTTTCTCGTGACCGGAGGAATAAATATTGAAATTAGAGATATGAATTTTGTGTTAGAGCAGCAGTCTTCCATATTTAGTGCATAATAAACACTATGTGCAAAAAACCCCGCACAGTATGCGGGTAATTTGTGTGCCCGAGGCCGGAGTTGAACCGGCACGTCCGCAGGACACTACCCCCTCAAGATAGCGTGTCTACCAATTCCACCACTCGGGCAAAAATATTTATCTATAACAATGTGCGTTTTTAATACAGGTTTTATTCGCGGTAAAAAATTACTGAGAAGTATCCACTGATGCTTCACCCTGTTGTAGAGTATTATCAATAGGCAGACTTGGGAGGCTCGCTGCCGGAGATGTCCCGACCCGCTGACTGAGTTCCTCCTGCAGAACACTTTGAGTACCGCTTACGCTCGCCTTAGAAAGGAATACCTGAGAAATACAGCTCAGCATGAATAATACCGCAAGTATCGTTGTAATCTTACTTAAAAGTGTTGCAGCACCACGGCCTCCAAAAAAAGCACCTTGACCTCCACCACCACCGAATGCGCCGGCAAGACCACCGCCTTTACTCGACTGCATTAGTATTACAAGTACAAGAAGTATGCTGATTATAATATGAAAAAAAACAACAATTCCAGCCATGAGGCCTCCTAGTCACACCGATAAAAACAGCACATTGCCCTTGTTTGCAATGTGCAAAAAGCATATTAAGGTACTTTTTTTATCGTTTTAAATCAATAAAAAAAGTCATTAAATTGTTGCGGGATCACAATTCCGCATATTCATCTTTATATTCAATGTGTGAATATTTATCATGTCCGAAATTTTCTCATCCGTGCCATTACAGCACCAAAAACAGTAAGCAGCAGCTTCCGAGGCATCATTTTGAACCATGCCACAAAGAATTTATTGTGAATTCCGGTAACAACCGAAGCGCTTTTCCCAAGTTTATTCAATGCTTCCTCTACGACAGGCTCCACTTCCATAGCACCTAATGCACCAAGACCTGTACCGCTCCCAAATTCGGTACGTGTTACGCCTGGTGAAAGCGACATAACATCAATTCCATGCTGCTTCAATTCATACCATAGTGCTTCTCCCAAATAGAGATTATATGCTTTTGAAGCAGCATAATTCGCAAAAAAGGGAGTTGCGGCAAACCCCAGCACTGAAGAAAGAAATATCATTCCGCTTTTTTTTCTTTTTGACATCTGCCTGCCAATCAGATGTGCAAGAAGCAGTGGTGCTCTGCAATTAACATTAATCATGTCGAGTTCACGCTCCAGATTGCTCGACAAAAATGCTCCTCTGTCTCCAAATCCTGCATTATTAACCAATAAGCCAACATTAAGGGAGGTGATTTCAGGTATAACTGTTGAAATAAAATCGTTTTTTGAAAGATCTGCCTGAATAACGACTGATTTTGTCCCATATTTTTCTTTAAGTTCAGCAGCCAGCGCCTCTAAACGCTCTTTTCTGCGGGCAATCATGAGGAGATTTAAACCTCTCTCCCCAAGCTGGCGGCAAAATTCGGCTCCGATTCCGGCAGAGGCACCCGTGACAAGGGCCCAAGGACCATATTTTTCTACAAATGTATTGATTGATCTGCCCGGTATATATTAATTGTTTTTGATTCCTGCATCAATTATTGCACAGAATGATGAGGATTCAAGGCTGGCACCGCCTACGAGGAGTCCATCAATATCAGGTTTTGAAAGCAGTTCGCCTGCATTATCGGGTGTTACACTTCCTCCATAGAGGATTGAAATATCATCTGCTAATTTTTTACCGTATGTCTTCGATAATAACGCACGAATATATGCATGCATTTCTTCCGCCTGTTCCGGTGCTGCCGTTTTTCCGGTTCCAATCGCCCATACCGGTTCGTATGCCACGATAAGGTCGGAGCCATTTTCAACAGATACACCTTTAAGATTTTGTTTGAGCTGTTGCTTGATCCGACTTTCCGTTTTACTGTTTTCGCGGTCTGTAAGCGTTTCTCCGATACACAAAATCGGTATCAACGGCCCTTCAATAACCCGTTTCATTTTCAAATTGATGAAAGCATCGGACTCTTTGAATATATGTCTCCGCTCGGAATGACCAACGAGAGTATAGATACAGCCAACGGAGTAAATCATACCATCCGATAATTCACCGGTGAATGCACCTTTCTTATCTGAGTGTACATTCTGTGCACCTACTTCTATTTTTGAGTAAGATGTCTCATAAAGAACAGCACTAAAATAGGGATTAGGAGGCAAAAGAATAACAAGCGGTTCTTCACGAGTGCCCATATAATCAGCAATGCTTCTTGCTAACAGCTGACCTTCTGAAATCGTGAGATTCATCTTCCAATTACCGGCAATTATTGTGCGACGCATAGGCACACCAGCTTTTTTCAAGGTTGAAAGTGACGTGTCATTGAATAATATACAACAGATTGTACAAAATAAAATGATTTAATACCTGCATGAACATAAGCACGGTTTTTCTACTGCGTAAGTACGTAAACGACAATATTTGTTCCCATTTCAAGAGCAGCTCTGCGTATTTCTGCCTGATTATCATGAACATCCTGATCTTCCCATCCATCACCGAGATCTGTATTAAACGAATAGAATACTACCATTCGGCCTTCGTGAAACAGGGCAAAACCTTGTCCCGGCCCGCCGTCGTGCTCATGAATTTTGGGAATACCATTCTGAAAGTCAAAGTGACTGTGATATATTTCATGGTTGAACGGTAATTGAATCCACTCTTTGTCGGGAAAAACCTTTCTTATTTCCCTTCTAAAAGATTGGTCCATTCCATAATTATCATCAGCATGCAGAAAACCACCATTTGTTAAATATATCCGCAGTCTATTAACTTCGTCATCTTTCAGACGGACATTTCCGTGTCCTGTCATATAGATGTATGGATAAGAAAACAGGGCGTCATCCGAGATATTGACACGCGCTTCCTGCATATTCACCTTTATATCGGTATTTTCAGCAATAAATTTGAGCAAATTCGGCAACGAAGAAGGATTTGCATACCAGTCTCCGCCTCCGCCATAATGGAGCCGCGCAAGGATAAATCCCCCGGCAGTGCCTGCATCCTGCCCAAATACACTGGAGCAAATACCCAGTAACAATGTAAAAAAAAAGATTCTGATTGCTGCTGCTTTTTTTATCATGGCCATAGTTGATAAAGACGTAAAAACATCTGGATTACTTCTTAACCGAAACTCTTGTACCCGCATTGTCCGATTGAAGTATATGATACTTTGATTGTAATCTGTTGTCCGAAAAGATCCGAACTATATTTTTTGCTATTTTATCTTCATTGTGCGTTGTTAATGCACATACTGTCGGGCCTGATCCGCTTAAAAATAGTCCAACCAGCCCTTTTTCGGGTTTGAGCTTAAGAATATCCTCCATCCCTGGCACCAAGCCTGCTCTATAGGGCTGATGAAGTTTATCCTTCAATACATGAGAGAGAAGCTCAAATTCTTTTCTTCTGAAACTCTCAAGCACGAGTGATGCACGCTGGAGATTGAAAACAATATCTTTAATTCCGTATTTCCCCGGTAAAATGCCTCGTGCTTTTTTTGTGGAAACATGAAATTCAGGGATCACAAAGACCAAGGAAAGCTCATTTGGAAATCTCTGCTTTAAATATTCTACGTTGCCGCCCTCTGTCTGCATAGCGGCCGTAAGACCGCCGATAAAAGAAGGGCATATATTATCGGGATGTCCTTCAATTTTGATTGCTTCGTCCAGAAGTTCCTGGTCGGAAAGTTTCAAACCACCCAAATAGTTAGCAGTGATCACACCTGCAATTATCGCTGTTCCGCTGCTTCCAAGACCGCGCGAAACAGGAATTTCGTTTTTAATATGAATTTTATAACCGGGAACGGGCAAGCCACGATCTTTAAACATTTTTTCTAATGCGAAAGTGATGTAATTTTGCGATTTTGATTTTTTGACTATCTCACTGCCTTCACCAACAAATGAAACCTCTTGAACCGTGCCGGTACATTTTTCAGCTTTCACATTTAAATACAGCTTGAGGGCAAGTCCGAAAACGTCGAATCCTGCCGCTAAGTTGCTCGTACTCGCTGGAATTTTAATCGATACCATAGGAGGAAATTCGATTGATTTGTTTATTGTAATTCATTAAGTTGGTTTCACTGTTTCGAAGAAGAAAGAACAGCAGCTCAGTTCACTGCTCAGTTCACTGATTGTTGAACACAATGTGAGGAATTGTTCAGTATTATGAACTTTTTTCAGTAAAAATCGTTATTATTGTTTGAAACAAGGGGGGAAAATATACATAATTATTGAGCCATACACAATGAAATAGAGAGAAAGTATTTATAAATATGATCTACATCAAATTCCATTAAGTGCATTACCAATTACATAGTAACTCCTGATTAATTAACAAAAAATGGAACAAAAACATATGACACGGATGAGAGCATTATCCCATTCAACATATAGATCTCCCGTTGGTGTACTGCACATTGGAGCTACCCAGCACGGAATCTGCTCCATAACCTGGAACAGTGAAAAGTGGCAACAGTATATTAAAAAAACTGTACAATCGTCCGACATAGAGATTTCCGATGATGAATTACCGTTTGAACAGATAAAAACTGAGCTTGAGCACTATTTTCAGGGTTCTCTCAGAAAATTCACAACTCCTGTCGATCTGTTTAACCTGACTCATTTCGAAAACAAAGTCCTGCATACCACACAACAAATCGGATACGGATCAGTACTGTCGTATCAGGAAATTGGTGTCCGCATCGGTTCAGCTCAGTCGTCTCGTGCTGTCGGTAACGCATTAGGGAAAAATCCTGTTCCGATTATTGTTCCATGTCACCGGGTTATAAAAACAGACGGTACACTCGGTGGTTTCGGTGGAGGATTGAATGTGAAAGAATACTTACTACACCTTGAGCAGCAGTAAGCAAATAATAGCCGTGAAATTATTAATATGGTAAACAGCAGAGTAAGAATTGCTTTGAGTGCTAGAGAATATCTTGAATTTAAAACCAAAAAAGGGTACTTTATAATTCTTCAATGCGGCATTGTATCATCATTCCTTATGTTTTCCCTCAATTGCGCTGTGCAAGGCTCACCCTCAGGGGGGCCAAGAGATGAAATACCACCGACCATATTCGAAACATTCCCTGCACCGGGAGACACCCTTATCTCGCCAGAGACAACCGTATCGGTGATTTTTTCGGAAAACATGGAACGGGAATCAGTACTTTCTGCTCTATTTATTTCTCCGGCAACGTCTATTGTGCCGAATTATTCATGGAAAGGTGAACGCCTCAACATAGATTTTGCAGAACTGCTCATGCCTGACCAGACCTACGTAATCAGCGTCGGATCTTCTGCACAAGACATGCACAATAATCCTGCAGTTTCTACTCATACTTTTGCATTTTCCACCGGATTGCATCTTGACCGAGGTGCAATTACCGGAAGAGTATATAAAAGCGGCAGTGATTTTACACTAGAAGGAGAACCAAATGCACTTCTATGGGCATACAGATTAGACGGGTCATCATCGCCTATCCCAACTTCACAGAAGGGTACCTATATCACTCAGTCTGATATTGAAGGCAGATTTACATTATCCAATCTTGCAGATGGAAAATACAGGGTATTTTCATTCACAAACAGTGACAAAGATTTTACTTACTTTATGCGTGGTGATTTTACTGGCTTCCCAGCAGGTGAAGTTTTTGTGGATGACTCAACAAGCGCTTTTGAAGTAACATTTTTTCCTGTTGCGGCAGACACATTGCCGCTTCAGGTTTCATTTCTTCATTCTCCCGTTAGAGAGCATATCACCATAACATTCGATAAACCGCTCGATAAAAAAACACTCCATTCTGAAAATTTCACTATCGTTGAACTTCCTGGAGACAGAATCCTTGAAAATGGAGTTACTGATTACTTATTCTCCGAACGTACCCCGAGAGATGTAACGCTCTTTTCCAGTATACTTGAGCCGAACAAGGAATATCAAGTAGAAATTGACGGCATCTCTGACATATTCGGTAACACGATTTCTAACTACAGTGATTCAACTACAAAGTTTGTTGGTACTGTTCTTGATAGTGATGCCGAATTTTTACTTGAATCCGTAAGTCCGGAAGATTCTGCTTTGAATGTGCCTGTATATGAACCGTTATCTCTTATTTTCAACAAGCCTACAAACCTGCACTCCATAAGTAATTATACAACCATCACCGATTCATCAGGAAACAGTATTGCAGGTGTATTTTCAGAGGAGACCTCCTCACATTTTACGTTTGTACCTGAAGATAAATTGTGGCAACCAGATATGAAGTATTTTATGGCTTTAATTGCGGATTCAATAACGAGCACCGATGAATACGTTTTAAATCACTCTGACACACTCTATACATTTTCTACGCTTGGCCTGACGAAAACAGGTTTAATATTAGGCAATGTAACTGTTGAAGGAAATTATGGCGGACATCCAATTGTTGTGAGTGCTCAACCTATGAATAATTCAAGAATGCAAACAGTCATACAAACATTAGAAGAGCCGGGGCAATATCTGTTTAACGGATTATTACCTGGTGAATATCTTGTGTCAGCCTTTGTTGACAGAAATCGTGATGAGCGGTGGTTTCAGGGGATGCTTATACCTTACAAACCATCGGAACCTTTTACAATGTATGCCGAACCGGTTACCGTACGTCAAGGTATCGACAATGTGGGAATAGATATTAAATTAAATGAATACTAATTTTAATGCAATATTGAATTTTTACCTGCTCCTTGCTCCTATATAATAAGAAAATATAGTGTATATTACTTCGCAAATACTAACAAATGGAGAGATTACTCCTGCTGTTCATGTGCTCAACAGAGGTAATGTGAATAAATGAAATTGCAATTTGACAAATACTCCGTACACGGCAACGATTTTCTCGTATTCGACAATAGAGAGAGTCAAATTTCCACACAGGCATGTTGTCTTTTTAAGAAGATATGCGCACGAAGAACATCAGTTGGTGCGGACGGAGTAATATTGATTTCAACAGAGAGGCCTGATTTCTGCGTCAGGTTTTATAATCCTGACGGAAATCCTGCTCTTATGTGCGGAAATGGGTCGCGCGCTGCAGTAGATTTCGCCCGAAAAAGGAAAATTATTGAACATGAAGCAGAATTTTCGGTTAATAATGTAGCCCATAGAGTGAAATTTGGAGAAAATCAATCTATCGGTATTGAGCTTCATGTTGAGGACATTGCTTGTAAAAGCTATGCATTTAACTACGAAAACAGAAAATATACTGGCTATTTGTGCGACTCGGGTGTGCCGCATATAGTTTTTCTTGACTTGGATATATCAGACGATGCGTTTCTGCCGTTCGCTCAACACATCCGATGTGCACCACAGTGGAGTCTGCAAGGAGTAAACGTCAATTCAGTTCGCCTTATCGACAAAAACACGATCACGATTAAAACATATGAACGGGGTGTTGAAGATTTTACTTTATCATGCGGAACCGGCGCAGTTGCTTCTGCTTGTGTAGTAGAACAGGAACGGGCAATGTTAAAGCCCATCAAAGTTCGTTCTGAGGAAGGGACTCTACTTATTACCGGATCGGATAATGCCCACTCACTCTGGCTCTGGGGCAGTGTTACGAAAGTATATTCCGGTATCATCGATGATGCTTGATTTGTTATTGAAAGATTGTCACCATTTTCACGGGAGAAAATTATGCACGCACTCATAATTGCGGGTGGTTCAGGAAAACGTTTTTGGCCTATGAGCAGAACAAAAAACCCAAAACAATTTCTGAACCTATTCGGTGAGACAAGCATGATCCAGATGACTTACGAGCGTCTTACGCCGCTTGTTAAGCCGGAGAACATCCTTGTCATAACGAATAAAGAGCAAAAAGCACTTGCCGCTCAACACCTTCCAGAGCTGCCGGACGGCAATATTGTCGGTGAACCTCTCAGCAGGAATACGGCACCCTGCATCGGACTTGGTGCTATGTTAGCGGCACTCAAAAATCCTGATGAAGTGCAAATCGTATTACCTGCAGACCATCTCATTCAGGATGTGGATGAATTCCGCAGGATCCTCAAACTAGGTGTGGATCTGGCAATCGAAAAGGAGTGTCTCATTACCATCGGGATTAATCCGACCCGACCTGAAACCGGTTACGGATATATTCAGACAAATCCACAAGCAACTCCGAATGTGCTTTCGGAAAAATACAGCAATCAAGGCGTACAAAAAGTAAAAACTTTTGCCGAGAAACCGAATCTGGAAACCGCAAAACGTTTTTTGGAAAGTGGAGATTTCTTGTGGAACAGCGGTATTTTTATCTGGAAAACCAAGTCAATTCTTCAGGCATTAGACGAGTTTGTTCCCGGTTTATACGACAGCTTGATGAATATAAAAAATGAAATAGGAAAGCCGGGATTCAGTAAAGCATTACTCACTGCTTACCGGCAGATAAAAAGTATATCCATAGATTATGCGGTAATGGAGAAATCTGATAACGTATTTGTCCTCAAGGGCGATTTCGGTTGGAGTGATGTAGGAAATTGGGAAGAGTTTTATAAGGTTAATTCAAAAGACAAAGATGGCAACATCATATTAGGTTCGGGTGTGCTACGGGACTCCAGTAACAACCTTATCATATCAGACAAACCGTTTGTGGCGGGTATCGGTCTCAAAGATATGGTAATCGTACAATCAAATAATGTTCTCCTTGTTTGTCCACGTGACCGTTCTCAGGATGTCAAAGAAATTGTTGATTATTTATCACGTCAGGACATGAATAAAATCCTGTAATATCCTCATTTTAGAACACCAGTTGCAAGTCCATTGCATCATTTCGCAGTATGTAAAGAAATAATGCTGGCTATGAAGGGCGATCTGCATATTACCCAAGAAGGAGATAGTGCGGCATTGACTGTTGTGCCTCTTTCTGTAAAAAAAGTTTGAAAATAGTGTTTTAAAAAGTAGTATGATATCAGAGGTGATGCTTAAAAATTAATGGAAGCACCAATACGAAACGGAAAGTTTGCATCAAACTTATCTGAAAACCACGTATTGTAGTTAATTAACGTTTCAACCGCCGCATAGTTGATCCCTATTCCCAGACCTTGACATCATCTTTGAGACAATAAAGCTGATTCAACCATTTGATGAGAATGATGCGTTGAAAATTCCATCCCCTGTATATATTACTTCATTGACTTCACTAATAAGATTTTCGGTAATTGGCAGAGCAATCTGAACAAAATCGCGAAAATATGTGAATCCGATTCCGTACGGTTCATAAGTAATACCTCGAACTTCATTTTCCGGCTTCGGTGTTTCATTCGACTGCTTGTGAAGATAATGAGTAACGCTGCCCGACTTTATCCATGACTATATCGGGCACCCCCTTCGGAATAAGGACTATCCTATTCTCCTCAGGCTCACCTTCCATAACCTTGGAAATAATGCGAACCACACAATACTCCTGGAAAACCTGCGTTACCTGTTCTGTGCTACTGTGCCGAAAAATTCCGATTCCGTGCTGTATTGAATGCGAATAAAGGGAAGCCGTTTTGCTTTTTCAAAGGAAAGATTATAGACCACATACTCTTTGATGCCGTCATTTGCCCCGACGTTCAGTATGTAAAGATTACCGACTACCGACTTTTTTCAGCAAATAATCGTGATGTTCTTGTGCATATGCTGTGCCGAAAAGCGTGAGACTCACCAGAAGTGTTCACAGGAGCGTGTAAAACCTTGTTTTTTGTTGAATTATCATAAGTTTTTTTAAAAATCGAGTGCTTTTTGCCGGGACTCAACTGTATCGAGAAATGTAAGATATTTCGGCTTTTTCAAATGTCCTTTTATTACAGGTAATTTCTGCTTCGGAATCTTAGTTTTCCAGTAAAGTCTTTCAGGACTGCCTTGATGAGCTTGAACTGTGGTAATATCTCTGATGGTATCCATCATTTCTGCAACTTCAGGATCTTGTGTGACAAGTTCAACCGAATCGATATTGATTTCTTCAATTACAATGTCGGGAGTCCACTTTAAACCGCCGAATTGAGAAGAGTATATTTCTTCTTTTCTGTTTACAGAGACAAGCCGATTAATTATTTTGTATATCTCATCATATCTGTTTGTCATACTGTACAAATAGCACAACTCATAGAGCTGTTTTAACTCATGAGGACTTTCTCTCATAGTGTCTGCCTGGCACATGAGCGTGTTAATCATGCTCTGTATCATCTGTGCATCTTTCTTCTCACAGGCACTCAGAATATGTTTGTATTGGTATTTATGGAGATACTTGTGCATTAGTTTTGTCGCTCCTTTGCTTGTATTAGTATCGGCAATAGTGAAACAGGACTTAAAATTACTGTTGGAGATTATTACTGGAGAATAACTGCAGTCATATTGTTATTTATGCAACATTACTGAATTTATTTTGGTTTGTCAAGTGAAAACTGTGCTGAAACCGCTCATTTCGGATCAAAAAACATATCATCTTCAAGGTTTTTTTGAAACACATGCTCGTCTACTGCACCGCCGCTATTCATTGTAATTTTCCGGACGGATTCTGCAATGAGGTTCGCTTCTATGCAGGGTGCGAAGTACGCCCAATTTTATCAGTGTTATAGCCTTGCTTTCGTTTACATCTGATCTGCTTAGAAAATCGAACAGGTCCCTGAACAACTCCTTTTTCCGATTTTCCGGCAAGAAGCGGATTACTGCTCTGTTTAACCGATGCAAAGAAGGCATCGATATCGAAATGGATTATTGTTCGCATCAGGTCAGAAAGAATACATTTGTATATATACTATACAAATATTTATTATACCGTGTAAGAAAACAGTTCTTTTTTACTCGTAAATGAGCCTATTGTGTGAAGGAAAAACATTTCGTGATTATATACTTGGTTAAACAAGAGGGAATTAATCGTTATCTAATATATTTAATTGTGGGTCTGTTTTGTGGAATCGTTCTGCTCTACGATAAGGCGTATCTGTGAGTGGCAGGTCTAATCTTGCTCCATGAAGCAATTCGTCTATTGTAATTATCTGTAATTTTTGGAATTTCCCTTGTGATCCTGATTGATACAATCCCTTTCCAATTGCTTCGTCTTTCATTGGTTGTGTTGGATTTTCCAATGTAATCAAAACTCCTATTGGAGCATCATCTCTCACCATTACATGACCCAAATCTCTAATATCTTTTACTCCTACATGACCGCTTTTGACCAAAACAACGATTTTCTTGTAATCTTTTTTGGATATTTTCCCTTTTTCCTGAAAGTACAATAAACCATCAATACCTTTGTCCGAACCCTTCTTTTTTTCGTACTTTGCATCTATAAGTAATAATGCCCAATACTGGAATTCATATCTATCTTGTTTTGCCAATTCACGAGCACCTGATTGTCGGGGATATACTCTTTAAGAATTTTTAGATTGTCACCGTAATATAAAGTATTGTTCATTAGTATTATTTTTTGGATTTGTCGTTTTTTTCTTTTTGCCTTGGGGAATAATGGATGAAGAAATAACGATTTGTCTTTATTCGCTCTCTTTGTCATCGTCTAAAAAGTCGAACTGTAAGTAATTTTCTGGTAACAATGTGGTGTCTGATGCAATAATAACATCTATATCAAATTCTTCTCGAATTTTATCTGTTTTTTTAATATATCTCTTCCGTATCCTTTGATATGAAACCTAATCTTCCTAAGACTCTTTTAACATGAACATCCAGTCAGAGCGCGTGTTCGTGGGAGGTATCGCGGCTTCTCTTATGCATGATGAGTTTGTCAAGGAACCCAGATGGGCCGGAGTCCGGTTCATCGCCGGTCTGCTTGACGGAGCGCCCGCGCGGGCGTTGCGACTATCCACCGACGAAGGCGATTTCGGCGCCGATGACATTGCAGGCACACCCATTGAAGAACACGTGCCGGATTACAACATCCTTGATGATGTAGATTACACCTATCCCGTTAACGACGCCTACTTTGGTTATGCGTCCAGGGGATGTATCCGCAAATGCCATTTCTGTGGTGTTCCAAAACTTGAGGGGATGCAGAAAGAGATGCCCCCCCTTGTCCAGACTGGTTGAAGGTGTTGACGCAAAATATGGTCCAAAAAAAGATCTTATACTAATGGATAACAACATCACCGCTTCTTCTCGCTACAAGGAGATCATCGCAGAAATCCGCGATCTCGGATTTACTTCGGGAAACCGCTTGGAACGCGATGGGAGGCGTTTCAAGCGGCGTGTGGACTTCAACCAAGGCGTGGATGCTAGAATACTGGTGAAATCGCCAATGTACCTAAGGGAGATGGCGACTATTTGCATCAGTCCCCTGCGGATCGCGTTTGACCATATCGGTATCGGTCTTCGCAAAGTGTACGATACGGCAATTCGCATGGCGGCGGGCAACGGCATCACGTCGCTTTCCAATTACATGCTGTACAATTTCATGGACACTCCAGAAGGCTTGTACAATCGAATGAAGCTGAACATCAAGCTGAACGCAGAACTTGGAATTCGCATCTGGTCCTTCCCCATGCGATACCAGCCCGTCACGCTTAAGGACCGCTCCCACATAGGAAAACACTGGAATCGATACTATCTGCGTTCCTTTCAGGTTATTCTGCAGGCAACGCGGGGCATAGTAAGCGGCAGTGAAGCTTTCTTCAATCACGCCTACGGCAGCGGTAAAGAAGAATTCAAACGCCTGCTGAGTTTTCCGCACGGGTTCATTTTTCATCGAGAACACTACGAGAAAGGTGCCGGGCGTGCGGTGCGGGATGAGTATGAAACGCTTCGGAACCGCATGTCTTCGAATCAGGAAAACGAATTGCTAGGCTATCTTGCCTCCTGTGTCGGTGGCGAGAAGACGCGAGGGAGACAGTACGCCCGAATTGCTGGAACACACGGTGTCGACCCGCTGGTCCGCCAAGCTATATTGTTTCATGCGCTGGGAACGAAAAACGAATCAATAGTGACTAGTTCCAAGCGAGCCACCTCAATGTTCACTTCGGTCAATCAAGAACTCTTGCTGCCGAACAAGGAAGAGATCGTAGAAGACTCCGGCCTTTACGAGCGAGACGATGCCATTGAGAAGAAAGAGGTTTTTCAGAAAACAGAGTCAATCTCCGTAAGTGAAGATATATGTGGTACGTAGAGCTATGAACAAGAAAATCGAAACGGCAGGGACAGTGGGTAAGTACCCTGAATTGCCAACACACATAGGCGGAGATATGTTGAGCCTCATCACTTCTGGAATGTACACTTCACCCTTGTCCATCTATCGAGAATACATTCAGAAAGGAATTATCCGTTTGGCTAGTTAAACGGATAATTCCTCTTGAAATAATACCTTAGTGTTCGAGGCATTATCTCCTCTTGTGTAATTAGAAATCCAAACAGCTCTGCCTCTCAAGTAAACTTTTATTCTCCGAATTATATGTACGGATTGGTCTGAACACCAGACCGATGGTTGCCAGAAATATGGGTGCAATGGGCAGGCTCGATTATACGGTAATGGGAAATAGTGTAAACTTGGAGTCACGGCTCGAAGGGGCAAATAAACAGTAAAACACCTACATAATGATAAGTGAGTTTACTCTGAAAGCAGCAAAAGGTGCAATTGAAGTCCGGTTTCTCGATTCACTCAAGGTAAAAGGGAAGCAGCAGCCAGTCAAAATTTATGAACTCCTCGGTCGGAAAGACAACGGTTTTCCGGATGTCCGGATGACTGTTAAACCATTGGCAAGACCAGGGCCTCTCGATTGGGACGATCAAGAACTGCATGGCCGCGGTACGCTGGTGGGCAGTGAAGATCAACAAACAGAACGTAGTAGCGAAATCCAATGCACACTACGGCATACCGGACCGGCGCTTTGTAACGAACCAGGACAAAGCCAAAGACATTACCCGTGAACAACTGGACAGGGTACGGGATGTTACATGTACGCATGAGTCTGGAACTGCAAAGAGCCTTCGGGCTTCAACGGGAAGAGGCGATGAAGTGCCAGCCGAACTATGCCGACCGGGGCGATCACCTCATGCTCAAGGCCAGCTGGACCAAGGGCGGGAAACCACGGACCATCCCGATCCGGACAGACCAGCAACGGGACGTCCTCTGTCCGGTCAGTGGTGCGGCGGTCGTGGACAATTTTTTTGGATTTCCGCGAATATAGATAAGTATGGTGTCCCATATGAAGTAGAAATTCTTAACAAGGATGTGTCTGAAGAATGCAAGGAAAGAGCAATTAGATCTGCATTAAGTGCTAGATATATACCTGCTTTCCACAATGATAAACCTGTAAATGTGAAGCTTTTAAAGGCAAGGTTTGGTAGTTGGGTTGATAAAATTATTTTTCGTGACAATTAATGTCCGCTTTAAACCAGCATGACAAACTCCATTACACCACGATTTGTCATACCAGCTCATCAGGGAATACCATAGTTAATTGATGCTAAACTCTCACTTAAACGGGGGCAGATCACTCCCACTCGATTGTTAATAAACACGTATTTTTCTTTAAATTCAGATTGTTACAACCACCTATCAGGCTTAATACCATGAAAAATACCATTATCAGGAATTATTTGAAAATTTTTTATGTCTTACTTGTTATCTTTCCATTCCAGCCAAAAGTTTTGTCTCCCCTAATTAGGACATTATTCAAACCTGTGACTGACTCTACTCAAATTCACCTTATATAGGAAATATTGTCATCTGCACTATTTCACTCAAACTCGCTCCACCACTACTTCGCCGCGTCGAATCCAGTTTATTCCCACTCCCAACACCGTGGTCCCTTCGCTCACAAGTGCTCTCGCATACGATTCGAGCTGTGGGCGGTAGTTTTTGAACGCAACACTCGGATCGTCGACCTGGTCCGATTTATGATCAATAATCCATAACCCATCGGCTGTCTCCACTACCAGGTCGGCTGCTCCCGAAATGACCGAACCATTTTCATCAAGCACCAGCAAAGGCAGTTCTCGGGCCACTGATTGGACTGGAAGATATTTCTTCAGCCAGTCTTCGAAATTCGCCACACTAGACGCTATGCTTTTAACAACCTCTTCATCAATATCGACGCCGGCAATCATCGGCAATCGATCAACCAATTCGGGCTTTGTGCCAAGCACCTCAAAGCACCGATGTAGAAAGTTTCCAAGTGCGGCTCCTGTCAAACCAACTTCGATATCCAGCCCGTCTCCATAACGCTCTACGATTAGTTTTATACCTGACTCAGTCACATCTGCGGTCCCTATCCCGGAAGGTGTCACGCTATCTGGGGTGAGTACTACCGGCACTGAACTGGGGTGGATCGCCCGACGACCGATCGTCGGCAATCTGGTTGCTACTGGTGCGTTATCCAAATCAAGATCCTCCGGCAACTCCGAACCCCCTTCTGTAATCAGACACGGGAAAGACACCTCCCCGATTTTCCATTCGCCATCATCAAGCGATAAACCAGCCTCCTGGGCCAAGATTGACCAGTATGTTAAATAGTCTTTCCCGGCCTGATATTTTGGCCATTCCAATATCAATTTATCTCTGGCGCGGGTCATCGCAACATACAAAAGACGCCGTGATTCTGTTTTGGCTACAACCTCAAGATCAGCAAGGAACCGGTCATTCGTCTCCGAAGCAGCAAAAGCTGGTGAGTACTCAATCTGAGCTTTTTCCAACAATTGTGATAAATCATTGAAGCTGCTGTAACCGAGATACATATTCGGCAGATTGGCTCCTATCTTACGGTCCATTCCACAGACCACCACGACAGGCCATTCACGTCCCTTGGAGCTGTGCCAAGTCACCAATTCAATAGCATCCTCATCAAGCACACGCGGGTCAGGCTGCTTGTTCTTATCCTTCTCTTCCACTTTAACAGCAAGCCAGGCCAGGAAACTCTGCACTCCGTAACCATGGAACCCTCCATGCGCCATGGCTTCCCTATTGGCATCCATAAATTCACTGACCTCAGCTTGCATACGCAGCAAATTCGCCCTTGCCTGCTCGCCATCCGGCCACACCGAGACCACGTCGAATAAACCCATAGCAGAAAACGCATCAGTCACTAGCGCGTAAACCGTGCGGTCGGTAACACCAGGAGCAAGCGTGTCCAGTTTCTCCAATAGGGGGTCCTGTATCCGACCTCCATCCATTAACTGCCGCAGAGCCTTTTCCAGACTCAGGCTGCCTAACTCAGTGACAGCAAGGTAAAGGGCGGCATGACGATCCGCGGGATTAGCGATATAGGCAAGTGCATACCAAGCTATCTGCACCGCTCGCGATGTGAACCACCCATCTTCCTGTAACCGCACCTGCAGACCTACACTCCGAAGTGCCCTTGCGTACTCGGCGCACATATTATGTGTCGGGCACAGAACAGCGATATCGCTACTGCGCAATCGTCTGTTCTCCTTGGTCCTGCGATCAACAACCTGCTGGCTTTCACCCTGAAGAACCTCATTCAAACGTGCCGACGAATGCAGCACGAACAACGTGCTTCGCTTTCTTCAAAAATGAAACCACTTCAAGTGGTTCGAGCACACTATCATTGCCTTGCGGTTCCAGGGACACGTAGGACTCACTAAAAAGCCCGGGGCCTAGCTTATTGATGAATTCCATCAGTCGCGGCTGTGAACGCCAGTTCTGAGTCAGCGGCTCTGACACTCTCTGGTTCTGCTGTTCCAACGCTGCAAACAGTCGTGGATCCGCGCCCTGAAAACCCATAATTGCCTGCTTGAGGTCACCGACAATAACGGTGGGCACGCCTGCTTCCTTCAACTGCCATAGCAAGGCAAACTGTAATGGGTTAGTGTCCTGGAACTCATCGACGACGAGGCAATCGATACGACCAACCAATGTGTTCAATACATCTACCCGTTCACGAAGTATTTCACCGGCCATTGCAATCATGTCGCTGTAGTCGACCAGCCCCGCCTCACGCTTGGCATCAGCATAGTGGACAAGCACATCCTGGCCGGCTGCAAGCAGGGCTTCTATATGCGATGTAGCGTGTGCAAACGGACCGGGATGACCAGGAAGCGCGTCAGCCGCAGCCATTACAGCATCAGCAAGCGCGTCATAGCCGTCCGGTAACGGTGCGCGGCGCTTCGTTTGCCTGAGAGATCGTAGGCTTTTCCAGAGATTCCAGTCAGACTCCAGCTCGCCATCATTTAACGCCCTGCGTAAATTACGGAAATCCTTCTGCAGTGCATCCTTGGCTGTCTGATTCGTTCCGCATTCTATCGCAAGATTCTTAGGAAAAGCTTGGAGTAATTCCTCGACCCGTGTGCGCAGTTCCTCAGTCAGCGTCTCTCCATCGCCCATCTCCCCATACCGCTCCCTAATCCAGTCCACAGCATGAGTTGCATAGTCGGCACTTTCTTCTTTCCATCCGACTGCACGAAGCCGGGAAACAATACCCAGCAAATCGTCGCGAAAGGCTTCCTCAGCAGTTCTTCCTGAATAGTTATGCTTGTATCCATAACCGCTTAGATTTGATGTGATGACATTTGCCTTATCGGTGCGTGCCAACGACAGACGTATCAGCGTGTTTTCCTCATCCTCGTTCAATAGTCGCGGTTTAGGTGAAAGACCTGAGTCAAAAGCAAATTCAGTCAGTACGCGCAATCCGAAACCATGAATGGTCGAGATGTACGCCTGATCCAATTTCAGTGCATCATCCAAACGACCAAGATCAAGCAGCCTTGCACGTGTACGCTCACGCAGCTCAGCCGCTGCTACCTCAGTAAATGTCACCGCGACAATGCTTTCGGGTTCGACGTTACCTTTTGCTATCCAATCGCCAAGTTGCTGCTGAATGATGTAAGTCTTACCAGACCCAGCACCGGCCGGAATGATAGTTAGTGGTGGTAACGTCATCCCATTTCCTCTGCTTCGCCGGGCACTGTAAATAGCGGAATCAACGGGGTGTTATCCAAAGTATACGGCTTTATGCCGGTCCGCTTATCAAAAAACAGCGCATCGCCTTCACGATTAAGGTGTAGCAAGCCTTCGCGCACCTCGTTCAACCGTCTCTCAATAAGCGCGACCGCTTGACCCGCAACGCTCCCCTCCAAAGCTTCCCAGTGGGGAATCCCTCTGGACTCCACAAGCACGGTGTCGGACAGCGCTGTTTGGTCGTTAAGCATGTAATAGACAATACCGGTCTGGCTTGCCGTCTTTAAGTGATCGAACAACTCTCCATTTTCCGTGTCTTTTGGACCACCAGTCTGCAACATGGTCCGGTAGAGACTGGCTTGACTGTCATAACCCTTTTGCATACGCGGTTTGCGACTACTCGAACTCGATCGCTTGTAGTCCACAACCAGCAGACGGTTTTTTGCTAATCCCAGTATTACATCGGCCTGTCCATGTATTGGAATACCATTAAGGTTACCCTCCAGCCATACCTCGCTACCAAGCACATCCGCACCCAACACATCTAGCACCCCTCTCCATGCAACCGCCGCTACGATAATTCCTGTGGCCAAGTGTTGACGCTCTACCTGCCACTGCGATGCTCTAAGAAAAGGCCCGTGCTGCCTGATTGCATTGTCGAGTAATGACTCTACCCGAGCAGAGATTTCATCTTTTCCGGGTATCGGTAATTCTTTCTGGAATAGCTCCTCAAAGACCTGGTGCGCCAATGTCCCAAGCAGCATGACGTTGGGACCTTCCGGTGCCCAGCCAAGGGGTTCTGCACCAAGCCGACGCAGCAACCAGGCCAGGCGCGAGACCATTAGTGTCTCAAGGCTACTGGGGGATTCCGGTTTTAATTGGCCTTCGGAGTCCATCCGCAATGCCAATAAATCGCGCTCAAAGTGAATGTCATTGGAAGTGATGACGCGTGGTGGCTCTGGCTCATCAAGTGCTGCTTGAGAAAGATAACGTGCCCGCGCTCTATCTGCTGCAGCATCCAGCTCCAGTAGTATGCCCTCCGTTGTGCCAAATAACTGTTGCATGAACACGATACTTTCTGAGGGCGCCTGCGCGTCACCGCTTGGATTTCGACGAGGTACCAAAAAGCTTACAAAATCTGAGACAGCCGCCAACTGGCGTTTGAAACGTGCGCGACGATGCATCAACTCATCATCAGGCGTTTCAACCGGCAAGCCCAAGTTGTAGCGGATTGCCTTCAGGTCATCGGCTACGAATACTGGAGAAGATCCTGGCACAGTGGGATAGTTACCCTTGGTAAAACTAAAGACGATCAGATGTCGGACTGACCGCCATGGTTCGTGCCCTTCCCGCCAGACCGTGATGCCTTCTAGGTTGAAATCGGGAGATTCACCCGTCGTGATGTACCTAGGATTCACGCTGCGTCGCAGATTCAGCCAGTCAATGTCAACGGCTCCCTCCAATTGCGCACAGATACTATCTGCTGTGACCCTTGCCTGGAGGACATAACCAACAAACTCATCGCCACCATTGAGTAGTGGAATAAATAATTGCACCGCCTGAAGCAGCGTAGCTGGGGATTCGTCACCCTCGCCAATGAGATCAAGCATTGCGCGTGCATCTTTACCAAATGAAGATAAAGGCCGGAGGCGGTAGTCCCCCCGTCCATTATGCGTTGCGCAAGTACAGCGCCATCTTCTCGAGACCAGGGCATCAGTGGCGAGGAAAGGCAAACCGCCAGCACCATAGCCGGTGCTGGTTTCTGCCGACAGTGTAGAGGAAGTGGAACAGGACTTCCCGTCCCAGATCGCGCCGCCAGCGCTCTACGGGCAACCCTGAGAGTGCCAGTCCAGCCAGTGTAAATGCGTCTTCGACGGCAACCGAATACTCAAAGCTTTCGGGCAAAAGAAGTCCTATATCCGCGGGCTTGAGATCCGGATGCTCTTCCAGCATCGTTTGCACCATATCCGCCGCCACTTCCACTTCTTCAAGGAAGTCTCGCGCACCGAGCCATTGAACCGTTTGATCCAATGAAACACTGCCCGTAGTGGGCAAGAAAAGCTGAGCTTGCAGTGTCGTAAGTAAGACCATTGGTCATCTTTGGTGCTTGGGTTCCGGACAGGAGCTCATTCAGCTTGGCAGCTAAATGAGAATCCGGGGATACCTTGGCGTCACCATTGAGCTTCTCAATGAGCGAAACCTGCCATCGTGTCAACGCCGGTATCTTTTTGATGTGGTATACAAATATACGCTGGACGGCATCTGCGGCATCCGCCAGGATCATTTCTCGCACTACTGACAGGTCAGGGGGCAATTTTCCTTCCAGCATCTCAGCCAATCGAACCAGGTCATTGAGGTGTTGACGGGGCCGTTCCGCTAGATCTCCAAAGTCCGTAATACTAAACGTAGCTGTAGGATCGGATGCTGAAATGACCTGCATAAGTGCCCCTTCAATAGCTGCGCTGGTCTCTAGTGGAGAAACCGAAAAGCTCTCCACCCAGAACGCGTCGGACATCTCACCGAGGGCACTGTGGAGCTGTTCCTCCCAATCACCATGCCCTTGCGCGTACAAGTCTCCACTAGGGCACGCCGGACCCGGCGAGCTGCACTGCTATCAGGTACCAAAAGAAATTGTAGATATTGACCTGTCAAACTTGTCTTCCTACCCTCCCGAACCTGCGTTTATCTGGCTATTGCAAGCCACTTTTCTCTTCTGCGCACCATACCAATCGGATATTCAAAAACACTGATACCGATCCCTGATATGGGTGTTGTAATAAGTACCCTTGGATGATGAGCACATTAACCCCTTATATATGTGCAAGGGAACATCACAGAAGTCATAACTGTTTCCTTGCTCGAAAGTAATTCGCATCTGTCGCGTAGACTGGTCATAACCAATGGCACGTATAGCACTCGATCTGACTTGGATCATCTCCATAACTAACACCTCCCATCACTTATCCAACTGGCATTCTATACTGACACAGCTCGAACAGATGTAAGTATGTCCGAAATACGACTCGAAAAAGTGATCTTCAAAAAGCGAAGCCTCCAAGCAAAGTTCTCGTTGGCAGGTGAGTGTAGCAACTACTCGGCAGACGTAAATGCCTGAAGATACATTTCTTGTAGCTCACTTGGAACGTTGTTACTGATCTGAGATGAAACTACAGAAAGGATTTTGTCGGGCGTTTCTTGTATCCCAATCTTCTCTCCTTCGATGCTGATAAACCCGGGAATAAATACTTTCAGGCTTTCGATTGTTGCTTTTATCTGGTCCTTGGAAAGAGCCTTATCATTCGGAAGTTTGCTGTTGAGTGTTATTCGTACACTTGCGATTTCGGGTGGTTCTGTGTCTGTCTTTTGCAACTTGTAAATTGTATATAGAAGATCCTTGATCGGCTCGATTTTGACAGCACTTTGTTGGATACCGTCGATCCATTCTTTAACCTGCATTGGCGTGTAGCACGCATCCAACAGGCTTCTCAGTCGTTTCAACCCAATTTGCTTCGGTGCGGACAGGAGCAAAAGCCGGATTAGATCTGAAGCACGTATTGCCGTTATTTTCTGTTGAGAACAAGTGACCGATATGCTGCTTTGTTCATCAGAAGCACCTTCAAAATCGATCGCTACAACAATGGCATATTGCGCGTCATAGTCTTTTTTGTGCTTATTGACAACAGCCAAGCCGGCTGTTTTAGCTTGGATTTTCTTTTTTCCAGTGGATTTAGCGTCATATGTTAGGGAATAACTTTCATTTACATCTTGTGCACTGAAACCAAGGAAAGCAGTGGCTACTCCATCCGGCTTGCCCTTGCCTCCGATCGGTGTTGCCTCAAAGCCTAAGGCAAGCAATGCTCGGTATACCGCATCCTCCAAGCCGGTAGGATCAGCAACGGCGTCCTTCAACATCTGTGCGACAGCCGGAGAACCTTCGCGGTCGGAGAGCGAAAGTTCACGTAACGTGTTGTCGCGGCGCAGGATAATGCTGTTGACGATTGACTCATCCAAGCCAAGTTCGTATAGATGGGCCTCCGTCAATACCTCGGTGATTGCGATAAACTGCAACGGTAATTCACTTTTATACTCATCAATATAGTTCGCTACGAACGGATGCAATAAATTCATCGTGAGTTTCCCGGACTCGAGATCAAGTCTGGCAATTCGATCCGACGCGGGCAAAAACTGCCAGTCGACGTCTTTGATGAAGGACTCATCTTTGTTCAGTTCTTCCCGGAGTTCTTGTAATAACGTTTGTTTTTTTTCGAGGCGTGGCTTATTGATGAGAAGCGGATTAACAATCTCATTTTGAAAAAATTTCTCGGCAAATACGAGCAACGGGCGCTTGGAAGCTGTTAGAGAAGTCTTCGATAGCCTGTAAGATATTTGCTGTTTCTGGTTCCGTTCATTCTCTTTAGTAAAGTAGTACTTGCGGACCTCGTTATTGAACTTTTTCTTTATGTAGTCTTTTAGTTGGCGCAGCGGCGGTGACTCTTTTACAGCTTCCCTCGTCGACGTCAAGTTACTATCCAGTTCGTCTGCGTGAATAATTATTCTTGTTCGATTAAAGGCGCCGTGTGAGAATGCCTCCAGCCCAAGGAGCGGGTCGTCAATATTGATGAGTCGACCACGCACCATAAGGAAAATGCCGTAACTCCGCCCTAATCCAGTCGATTTGCCCTCGACCAACGAATCTTCGTACAGCTCAATTTCGCCGTGGACACCCTTCAGATTCTCGAAATCCAAAAAATGCTGGCCACCAACTTCTCGACACGAAATTCCATTGTGTGCTTCAGCGATTTCATCATCTTTTGCGATGATCCATTTTTTCATCAGCGGTCTATCGATCTTCGACGACTCAATCTGAACACCATTGTAATAGAGCTTAAAACCTGGGTTGAGAGGAAGTGCTGTTCGCAATACCCACTTAAGGCGCCCACCTTTAATCTCATTGGCTTTTACCTTTAGGCTTGTCAGAATAGAAAAGGTCCAGCTATCGGCTGCGTGTTGGCCGAAAAGCTCAAAGCTGAGAGACTTATTACCTCCCGAGACATAGGGAGTTAATAGCGTTTCAGCTTGCGATTCGGTGAGTTCACGCTCATCAAGTATGAGGTCGCTGTTATCTACTGATGTCTTTGATGTTTTCGTAGTCCATAGTAACTGCAAGAAAGCGGCCATTTTTCCTAGACACGTAGGTCAGTTTGTTTGCTAGTACATATGTTGCAAGCTTGCCAATACCAAAACGCCCAATTTGCAGCCTCTTTTCATCGCGTTCTTTAGTTCGCTTGCTGGAGGACCCAATTCGCCACAAGTCTTTAAGGCCCTGCTGATCCATACCTTCACCGTTATCACAAACCCAGATGTAGGCAGAATCAACGGTCAAATCAGGCGGGACATAAACTGAAACAGAATCGGCAAATGCGTCATAGGAGTTACAAACTAGTTCTTCAAACGCCTTATTTGGACTTGAATATAAGCCTGCCGAGAAAAGCTCGATAATCCGATAACTGATTGTGACGTTGATTGTGTCAATGGTATTTCCAATTTTCTCCAGTGCATTCATGTTTATCGGTTCCCTATAACGATAAACTCTTCGCTGTACACTTTTCTTCCACGAGCATCGGTTGAGAATTTTCCATACTTATCCCGGTACGGCGTCAATATCTTCTTGCTGATTTTACGTTTGGTTATATTGACTCTATTGAAGCCAGCCCGAATGAGCGATTGCACGAGATGCTTTGCATTATTAACGCGAACGCCTTTGTATTCAGTATTTCCAATAACAAATAGAGCGATACCAGATTTATTGAGCACAGAATATGTTTTCTTGGCGACCGCCTGCATATCAAGAAAATAGTCACGGACGGAACGTGCCTTAGCTCGATCAATCTCTCGCAGTCCTGCGACAACTTCCTTGCCCGATGACAACAGTTCAGGATGTTTGATTTCGAGATCTCTATCATGGTGCAAACTTCCAATAGCACCGCAACGGAGATCTCTGTAATCTTTTGCATACCCGAGCCAAAGAGAAGAAAGCTGGTGTAAGTCCGCATACTCATATGATGTGACATACGGCGGACTCGTAATAACCATGTCTGCTTTCGCGGGCCGATACTCTTTGGATAGGAAGTTTTGAGTATCAATTTTTATATTGGCACTGCCAAATGGCTCGTTCTCCAAGTTTGCCTTTATCATGAATTGACATTGTGTAAGGAATGTCTGTAAAGCGTCAGCAGGCGTTTTATTGGGATCTAGTTGCGGTTTGATAGACTTTGTAAGCCACATGGAAGTTGGTTTCAGGATATTTGAGAATGCACAAAGAAAGAACAGCCGATAGTAACTGCGGCTGGATGTTTCTTCAGTGATTGACCATTTTAAGTGCGCAAGGGCATTGTACTGCTTCGCCTGATACCAGTACTTCAGTCGTAAACCGGTGCGCGGATACAAGTCCTCGATACGCGTCATCCAAAATCGAGAGACTATCCCTTCCAAATATCTACTAAGCCGTGTAGTTTGATATCTATGGCTCTTGACCCTTGCTATAAGGGTCGCCACAGGGTTGTTATCGCAACCCCAAAAGTCGATGTTGTTTCGTTTCGCTTCAAATGCGGTCGTGCCACAACCACAGCAAATATCCGCGATCATGCCTACATCGTGCTCCTGTAGATTCGCATACTCCAGTGCCTTTGTTGTGATAAATGCTGGAAACTTGGCCGGATAGGAATGAATTCGATGCATTTTTAGTTCCTTTCCGGACCCAGTGTTCCAGAAAGGATCAATCTCGACTTTGTCGAAATCGAATGTGTCAAAATTTTCGATAAGAATCATCAATTAAGCCCTGTTTTTAATTTTTCCCTTTTCTGCAAGCAGCCTAAAGAGCTAGTTCCCACCGACCTCCTGCAGAACAGCAGGTGCCGGTTTGACGGATTCTGATGCTTGCTTGGTCTGAGAACCAAAGACGTTGACATGATTGCGACCGGCTCAGGAGGGTGGGAAACATCTGAAATGGCGTGGAATTGGCTCAGTGAAGTCACAGGAGTTGTTTCAGACTCAGAAATAACAGATTTTAGTTGGTCCTTAAATATATCAGTCATGGGTTTGTGTTCCATTATACCAAAACATCCTGAATCATGTGCTGACTGCTGCTACCATGCTTGCCGAACGATTTTTTATTGAGCCATACCTTGCCATGGTTCTTTCCCCATTTATTCAGCCTCAACAAGAAACCGCTCACTGAGTGGAATTATTTTTCCGTAAAAAAAGAGACTCATTTCAATGAGCCTCTTTTTTTGAAAATAGTTAGGTTATGGTTTAACTCTTGACAACCCAGAGCTTTATTTTTGCAGCGATTTCCGGATGGAGTTGAATCGTTACAGGGTAAATCCCGAGTGCTTTAATGGGTTCATCGACCGATATGAATTTTTTATCGATGGCGAAGCTTTTTTCTTTCAAAAGGTCAGCAACATTCTGGCTTGTTACCGTACCGAAAATTCGGTCATCCTCGCCAACAGTTACTGTTGCTGTAATAGATACTTTCTCAAGATTTACTTTGATTTTATCAGCCTCGACCTCTGCACGTTTTTCCTTCATTGCTACCTGTTTATGCTCTTCTTCAATGATTTTCTTATTGCCCTTCGTCAACGGAAGAGCAATGCTTTTCGGCATCAGAAAATTCCGGGCAAAGCCGGGCTTAACATCAACAACATCACCCTTGGATCCGAGTGTTTCATAATCCTGACGCAGTAATACTTTCATACAATATTATCCTTTATTTACCATGATTTCATCAGTACACAGGGAGTACATAGTACTCTAAAGGCTACAAGAAGACTGCATTGTGAGACAACTATCGTGCAATATCTGAAATATAGGGAATTATTGCTAATTGTCTGGCGCGTTTAATAGACCGAACCAACATGCGCTGATGTTTCGCACAGGTGCCCGAAATACGCCGCGGAATGATTTTTCCCTGCTCTGACGAAAACCGTGAGAGTCTTTTTTCATCTTTATAGTCGATATAGGTCTCTTTATGCTCACAAAATCTGCAGATTCTCGCCAAGTGTTTAATTTTTTTCACGGAATCAGCTCCTTTTCATCGTATTGTATACACGATTACTCCTATGCTCGCAGCAAAACGAGGATATATTCGTGCAGATCAATGGTTCCGTTTTACAGGGAGAGGTTCGTCATCTGGAAAGTCATCATCTGAAAAATGGTGTGTCTTGCTGTCATCTTCCGAGATAATTTCCAGTTTCGACTTCTTATTGAGAAATTGAATCCGCACGGTTGATTCCGGTATCAAGCTTCCAGTTTTTGCTCTGAAGTTCACCCTCAACCAGAATAGCCCTTCCCTTCGCGAAATTTTCGTAACAGCTCTCAGCAAGTTTATGCCATGAAACTATCCCGACATAACAAATTTCTTCCCGCCATACACCGCCGTTATCTTTATACTTTCGGCTGTAAGCGACCGGGAAATTCGCAACGGGTGTTCTGTTTGATGTTGTACGTAAAGTCGGATAATACAGAACAACATAAAGGAATATTCAATTTGTTTTTGATTTACAACCATTCAAATATTAATGATTATAAATACAAATCCCCGTGTGCTCGGCAATTCCCTGACGTTTCTCTTTAAACCTCCCTCATGAAAACATTAATTCTTTATTTACTAACTATTCCTGACCAGATTCATCGGTCTTCTTTTCGTCATCTTTTTCCGCATCTTGGGAAATTGCTTCTTCTATTTCAACCCCATCGTTGGCGGATTGTTCCTCTTCAGTATCTTCTGTTGCATCTTCCGGTTTATCATCACTATCTGATGATGCTCTTTCTTGAGCATTGTCATTGTCCTGAGCAGTTTCATTATCTAAATCGCTGGCTTCTGAGTCAGAATCAGTTTCAGTCTCTATTTTCGGCTCAGATGCAGTACTTTCGGCGCTTTCATCAATATCTTCTTTAAGATCTGCAGTTTCTTGCTCTGTAGCTTCTTCTATTGTCGCAGCTGTCTCTTTCTTCGAATCTGTGGATGCCTTTTGTTTCTCTGCAGCCTGCTCCGCTTCCTCTTTTGCCTTATTAGCTTCGTATTCTTTCTGACGCTGCTCTGCGAGTAACATCTTTTTGTCTTTATGGAGTGTCATGAACCGCAAGATATGCTCATTTAAGCGGTAATCTCGCTCCAATTCGTTGACGAGTTCTGATGAAGACTCAAAATCAAAAATTATGTAGTATCCATACTGAAACTTCTTAATGGGGTATGCCAATCGGCGTTTACCCCACCGGTTTGTCGACCGGAGCGTACCATCTTTTTTCTTAATCAACTCCTCATAACGGCCGACGATTCGGTTCAAAGTTTCCTCGTTCAATGAAGAATTGACAATAATTACCGACTCGTAAGTTTTCATAAAAACTCCGTTATCTAAATAAAATGTGTACTATAACTATTTAATAAGTGGTGCTATAACAAGCGAAATCACCGATGTCAATTTAATTAAGATATTCATAGATGGCCCGGATGTATCTTTAAACGGATCACCAACGGTATCACCGGTAACAGCAGCTTTATGCGCCTCGCTGCCCTTGCCACCGAGATTGCCTTGCTCAATATGTTTTTTAGCATTATCCCAGGCACCACCGCCATTTGCCATAAGGAGCGCCAATAAAACGCCGCTCAATGTTGCACCGGCAAGCATACCTCCTAGAGCAGCTTTACCCATAGTGAATCCAACGATGACCGGCATAATCACTGCGATGATGCCGGGAATGATCATCTCCTTAAGTGCCGCAGTTGTGCTGATATCAACACACCGTGCAGAATCGGGTTTTGCCGTTCCTTCCATGATTCCTTTGATTTCTCTAAACTGACGGCGAACTTCTTCAACCATTTTCTGTGCTGCACGCCCGACGGCAGCCATAGTGGTGGCTGCAATGAAAAAAGGAATCACACCACCGACAAAAAGCCCGATGACAACCATGTGGTTCTTAAGATCGATCACATCAATATCGGCTGCTTCACCATAAGCAGCAAAAAGCGCAAGTGCGGTTAGAGCAGCAGAACCGATTGCAAAACCTTTACCCATTGCCGCAGTTGTGTTGCCGAGTGAATCAAGGCTATCGGTTATTTTACGAATTTCATCACCAAGCCCAGCCATCTCCGTAATACCTCCGGCGTTATCAGCAATAGGGCCATAAGCGTCAACCGACATGGTAATACCGACAGTTGCGAGCATACCGACAGCAGCGATACCGATGCCGTAGAGGCCGGCAAACTGGTGGCCAAAATAAATTGCTGCACAAATAGTGAGCACAGGTGCCATGCAGCTTTCAAGTCCGATTGCAAAACCAGTTATAATGTTGGTTGCCGGACCGGTAGAACTTGCTTCTGCAATTTTCACAATCGGTTTACCGGACGTGTAATATTCGGTAAAAAGTCCAATAATAATACCGGCAAGAGAACCCGAAACGATTGCCCAGATAGTCTCAGACGGCAGGCAGAGTGCAGTAATTGCGCCATAGGATCCGATCATCATGAAAACGGCAGCAAATATCGATGAGTATCGGAGTGTTGCAGCGGGATCCATATTGCGGAGCACCCGGACCGCAATAACACCCAGTAGTGATGTAATGAGTCCGATTACTGCTACCAGCACCGGCAGAAACATCCAGTTCAATGCATCGCCGCCGAAATGGGTTGCCGCATAGGTACCGAGGGCGATCGTTGCTATGACTGAACCGACATACGATTCAAAAATATCTGCGCCCATTCCTGCGACATCGCCGACATTATCGCCCACATTATCTGCGATAGTAGCCGGGTTACGGGGATCGTCTTCCGGAATTCCCGCTTCAACTTTACCCACAAGATCTGCACCGACATCTGCAGCTTTGGTGAAAATACCGCCCCCGACCCTGGCAAAGAGTGCTATCGAACTTGCACCCATTGCAAAACCGCTTATCGAGTCAATATGGATAATTCCAATTTTGTATAAAACAAAGAGAGATCCGAATCCGACAAGACCGAGACTTGCAACAGACAGTCCCATTACCGCTCCGCCATTAAATGCGACAAGCAGTGCTTTTCCCTGTCCACTCTCCTTGGCGGCCTGCGATGTCCGTACATTAGCAAGGGTTGCTGCCTGCATACCAAACAGACCGCAGATCAGTGAGTAAAGTGCTCCTGTGAGAAAGGCGAGAGCAGTTGCCTTATAAGGCATAGAGAAAAAGAGCAGGAAGAAAACAATGACAATAAATCCAGATAGGATTTTGTATTCCCGTTTCAGAAATACCATTGCGCCTTCATGAATTCTATCGGCAAGTTCCCGCATCACTTCTGATCCGGGAGACATTTTCTTGATTGATATATAGAATGTGACTGCAATCAGAAGCCCCAGTACTCCAATTACAGGCGTAAATGTCATCACATTATCCATTCTTCAGTCTCCACAATTAGGTTAACATACTATAATCATATATTCATATTCGTATAAATAAAATTCGTAGCAATCACAATTCAAGGTGATTGCCATTAAACGTGTTCATCGTTTTTTCTATACCATCGGAAAACCAACTCATAACAGAATCTTCTGCATGTCCGAGCAGCATTTCTAATTGCTGCCGCTCTCGGCGCGTAAAATTCGACAGCACGTATGAACTCGCATTCGCAATTGCCGGTCTGTTACGGATGCCAAACCGGAACCGAGGAATCTCATCAGTACCGAGTTCTGAAATTATCGATTTCATACCCCTGTTTCCGGCATCTTTACCACGCGGTCGGTACCGGAACGTACCGAAACCCAGATCAATATCATCAAGGACGATCAACACATTACTTATCGGGAAATCGTAATATCTGGTAATTTCGCGTACGGCAATCCCGCTCCTGTTCATATAAGTGAGCGGTTTGACGAAGAACACTTTTTCTCCGCCAATAAATCCATTAGCGGATAGAAATAACCCCTTTTTTTTCTCAAATGAGACGCCTGTTGATTGGGCAAGCTTGTCGATTATCTGAAATCCGACATTATGTCTGGTTAGGGAATAACGAGGTTCCGGATTTCCCAAACCCACGATGCAGCGCATGTTATTCGCTTTCGCCGGTTTCCGCGCTTTCTTCGGACTGATCAGCTTCCAGATATGCCCCAGCACCTTCTTCAAGATCTTCGGCCTCTTCATCCATAACCTCAGCAATAACAGCGACTTTCGGCAGAATAACATTCAAGATCGGCACATCTCCACGGTTCAATATCCTGATGTTTTCTAACTCAAGATCATCAATATGCAGGGATTCGCCGATTTCCATATTTGATACATCTACATTGATACTGTCGGGAATATCCTTTGGCAGACATTCAATGTCAAGCTCACGAGTAATATTCTCCACAATTCCTCCGGTCTTAACGCCGACCGGAATACCTTCAAGATGTATCGGCACCGTGACGGTGATTTTTTCCCCTCGTTTGATCCCCATTAAGTCGAGGTGAGTTACCGTAGTAGAAATGGGATCCCGCTGAACATCACGAACGATTACCTCGCGGGTGTTTCCATTATCCATTTCGAGAGAAATGAGGGCAGGTTTTGTAGCAAGTGTAGCAGTGACTTCTTTTGCTACAAATGTGAGGGGCACAGCTTCTTCACCGCGGATATAAAAAATTCCTGGTATTTTGCCGTCCCGACGGAGCGATTTGGCATACCCTTTACCTGATTTGCTTCGGACTAAAGCAGAAAGTGTATGTACCGACATGGTCTCACCTAAAGTCTTTTTTTAATTATTAGTTACAGATATTAGTTACAGAAAATTATCATACTTAAACATCAAACATGTCAAAAAGGGAACTGATAGATTCACCATTATGGAGCCTCATAATTGCTTTTCCGAAAACATTACCGACAGATACAACATCAATTTTGTCGAACATCCTGCTATTAGACAAAGGGATTGTATCGGTAATAGTTACTTTGGTAAGCTCCGAGTTTTTGAGCCGGTCAATTGCATCTCTCGAAAATACAGGATGGGCACAACCGGCCTGAACACTCTTAACACCGGCTTTTATCAATGCATTCGTTGCTGCAACAAGAGTCCCGGCAGTGTCGATCATGTCGTCGAGTATCAATATATTCTTCCCCTCGACTTCACCGATGATATGAATAATCTCAGACTTATTCGGTTCTGGTCTCCGCTTATCCAGAATAGCAATCGGACACTGCATAAGCTTTGCATAAGCACGGGCAAGCCGGACAGATCCGATATCGGGCCCGACAATGACAAGATCTTCAATTTTCTGAGAACGATAATGTTCGAGCAGTACCATTGATGAATACAAATGATCGACCGGAATATCAAAAAAGGCCTGAATCTGTGCTGAATGCAGATCCATCGTTAAAACCCGGTCAGCACCGGCAGCCTCAAGTAAGTCTGCGCAGAGTTTTGATGTAATCGGTACTCTTGGTTTATCTTTTCGATCCTGGCGCGCATACCCAAAATAGGGGATTACGGCTGTAATCCTTTCTGCTGATGCACGTTTAGCGGCATCAAGCATTATCAAGAGCTCCATCCAGTTATCACCGGGTGGCTGGGTCGATTGAATTATAAAAACATCTGCGCCGCGAATGTTTTCTTCTATCTTTACCCGAATCTCTCCATCCGAATACTGGGACACATATGCATCGCTCAACGATAGATTGAGAGATGAAGCTATGTTTTCCGAAAGTGCTTTGTTCGAATTACCAGAAAATATTTTTAGATCGTACGACATAAAAAAACAGTGCTCACTCACTTGAACTCTTTTGCTCTAACAAACGCTTTGCTGTGCCGGCAGTCGCTGGGGCGGGAGGATTCGAACCTCCGCATGCAGGGTCCAAAACCCTGTGTCTTACCACTTGACGACGCCCCACCAAAAATCAACACAAATCTTTGCGGTCAGAATACCGGGACTGGTAACCGGTAAATAATTATTCCAAAAATTCCAAAGAAATGACATAATGACATATTGGCACATAAAGTAGGTATATTCTTTTAAGAAATCAAGTGATATTTATTGATAAAATCTACGGAATGTTTCTGTCCGAATAGCTTTGAGACTTGACCGGAATTCATTTTGCATTACACGTTACACGTTTGACGAGAAACCGAGGAGCAAAAAAGTTGGGTTTTACAACAGCTTCGTAGACGAGCTCGACAGATCCGGCATTTGAAAGCGTTAATAAACTCCACTGCCCGGAATAATGGTGGAACGGGTCCTCAAAAATCTCAAACCGGATCGAATCCTGAGAGAATTCTTGAACTTCTAAGGTGACTTCAACGGTCTTCGCGAATATCAAGAAACGCGTTTTCCCTTTTTGATAGATAACGATACTGCTGCCGTTCCTCGATATCTCTTGTGCATCGGTAACATTGGAGATAAATGACTCGATTTCATCGTAGTCTGTAATGACACTCCAGACATCATGCTGTGCTGATGGGATAGTTACTTTTCCGTGAACATACGTTGAGCCGTCGAGTGTATCCTGCGTAAAAGTCTCGACAGGAATATTCCAGTCAGTCGTCGATTGAGTCTCTTGTGCAAATGAAAATAACGGTATTAAAAGGATAATAAGACAGGTAATATATGTAGAACTGTTTTACATATTTGAAACATGATATTCTACGAGTCTGTCCTGACGTGCTGTACAATAATGGTGTAAGGAGAATCGGCTGTGTCGATTATTCTGCACACAAGAAATTTGCCATTCCGCCGTGCAGCGAATATATGTCTCCTGTTAGCATTGTATTGAAATGTTTCAACAAAATTCTCTTTAAACCGGAGGGGAAGAGAAAGAGTCTGATGATCTGCTGCCGGATCGACCATGTTTCTGTTTACGGTCCATTTTAATTCTGCTCCTCTCGATTCAAAATACTGTACAATTCGTTCAACTGAATCCGTCGTGCGGAAGATCAAGTCCATATCTCTCTCATCATACACGAAACCTTTAAGTATAGCCCCATCCGGATAGAGAGGGATTTCCTCAGGAAAAAAATTGGATACGGTATAAATTACAAAGTGTCGAGAATTGTTGGGAAATTGTTTTAAGAGTCCTTGAACTGGTCCGTGCGGTTGGATTGGCCGATTAGGTGCGAGCCGGACCAGATAATCAGTGTGCTGATAACAGTCGTCAAATAAAACCGAAAAAACATAAATTGATTGCTTATTTGTTTTCTCTGGTATATTTTTATACAAGATATAATGGGACATTCCTTTAGGCGCCGGTTTACCTCGCGATTTATACAACATGTTCATAAAGAACATCGCAGTGTGCAGGGCTTACGGGCTTACGTTTTTTGTGAATAAATAATTGTGTCGGGCTAATATAGGGATTCTTTTTACTAAAAAGAAAGTGAAAAGAGAAATTGCTGTAAATCTCCGGGAGAATTAATGGGAATCAAACAATTTTATTATAAGTTAATAATTAATAGTGCAGTATTATTGCTGCTCTTTTCAAATTTACTTGGACAACAAAATGCTGAAAATATCACTTCAAGTGAGATTCTCCTTGGAGATTATTGGGATCCCGAAACACGCGAACTGTCTACAGTATTTGATAACCAATCGTTGCTCGATCTAGTGGGAAAGGGTTCGAAGAGAGTCCAACTGTGGGTCGAAATCCGGAACGGAACCGGCCGCCTGTTAACGTGGGTGTTTGAATACCCGAACGGCATCCGGCAGGAAGTGTTTGCGCAGCGGATTCGGTATGGACGATTCCGTACTTATCTTGAGAAGACTTTTCACAAAAAGCTGTGGGATCCTTCCCGGAAGCAGCTTATATCCAACACGGGGCTCTGCAAGATTCTCCTTATTGATAAAGAGGATAACAACAATATAGTTGCAACGAAACAAATAGAACTTAAATAACTGATTTGATATTAATAAGGTACAGACAATTTTCAAGGAAAATATTCTTGCCATTTATCATTAAAATGCCTATACTATAAAGTTTTTGTATTTGGCTTGCTATTCGGCCTGTCGCTGTTTCTACATACGAGCATGTTCTTTATGTAATAACCGGATATCGTAACCAAGGGCAAGTATTGCCTAGTCCGAAAATACTTGAATAGATTATTGACGTATGGATTGGATGGCAGTTCAAAATAAGTCTCGAAGTATACTGAAATTTCACTATACTGACATCCCTTCATGTGAAATTTTTTAAAATGCACCCCAAATGTAATTGGGATGCATTTTTTTGTTCACGTTGTTAACCCTTCACCTTTTTAATAGAAGATTGAGCTTATGTCCAATTTGAAAGAGACTCTGGAATTATTAGCCGCACTCCAGGATGTGGATAAAAAAATGTTTTATCTTGAGCTATCCAAAGGGGACCTTCCCAAATTAGTAACTCATCTGAAAAATTCAATACTGGCTGTTGAAAATCAGATTGATACAATTCGTAATACTATTAAGGAAGCTGGTAAAGAGCGGGTTGGCACAGAAAATCTTGTTGAACTTGCTCAGGAAAAATTAAAAAAGTATCAAAATCAGCTTTATGATGTCACCAGCAATAAAGAATATGATGCTATTACCCATGAGATAGAGTTGAAAAATAAAGAGATTGATGAAGGTGAATCAAACATTCTGGAAAATATACAATTGAATGAAGAAAAACAAAGTCAACTCAATGAGCAGGAACAGGAACTGAAACAGCTTAAAACTGACCTGAAGTCAAAGGCAAAAGAGCTCAATACCTTGACAAAGAAAACGGAAAAAGAAGAGTTGAAACTCAATCATCAGCGTGAGAAATTAATTGTCAGGATAAAAAATGATACTTTAAGCCGTTACGACAGAATAAGAAAAGCAAAAAGTGGTATAGCAGTTGTTCCTATAAAACGTGATGCGTGTGGCGGTTGTTTTAAATCAATCCCACCCCAAAAAATAGTCGAAGTCGGTAACCTCGAACGACTCATTCAATGTGATGTGTGCGGCAGAATTCTCATTTCAGAAGAGAAGCTTGATACTATCCCTCTCTAAAGGTGACACTAAGCGGTTTTAAATTATTCTAACCTTGCAATGTTTACTCCACCATACCCGGATTCCGTCACCGATATGTGATGGAAAAAAGATGCTATCCTTAAAATGAGCAATATATAATTGCGCTCATAATATTTCGATTAATTGAGAAAGACAACGACGGTTATTCGGGAAGTATGTGTGTTTAGATTTACAAAGCAGATAGGTTGGAGTTTTTGTTGGTAAGCGCTATGTCGATAATTCTACTGTTCGATGTGCTTCTGCTGGATTGTTTTTCTCAGATTTATCAACCGGGAGATGCAGTGAGTCGGTGGTCCCAATGCCGACTTTAATGTTACAGCCATGGTTCTTAATGGTTCCATAAGCTACCGACAATCCCAACCCCCTTTCCCCCTGGTTGGTGTCCACCTCCAAGCGGACCTTTTGAAGTTACAAACGGGCCAAAGATATTTTTCAGAATTTCCTCTTCAATACCGATGCCGGTATCTGAGATTTCAATAACGACATTCGAACGTTCTTGACGTGTTTAGATCGAGAGCGTACTCTCATCCTCCTCCATGGCATCGCGAGCATTGGTAACGATATGTAAAATCACTTGGGCAATTTTATTTAAATTGCACAATACATGCGGGGTCGATTCATGAAATGTTCTGATTTTAATCTCTTTTTCAAGCAATTCGGTCCGTATCAGCGATACCAGGGTATCAAGTTCTTTGTTAATATCGGTTTCTACTCTCTGAGGTGAATAGTGACCGGAAAAATCAAGAAGATTGTCAATAATCTTTGCGGCATGTTTCGATAAATTGATGATGTTCCCCAGCGTTTTTTTGTCTCACTGATATTGTCGCTCATGGGGATATTATTTTGCTTTGTGGAATCAAAGAGAGTTCCAGATTGCACTGCCTGAAGCTCAAGAATACTGTACTGTCATGAGCATTATAGAGCATGAGCGAACAGCAATCCGGAGACATTTCGTCGAACATGAGATCGACAATTTTGTGGCTTGCTTCTTTCAGATCATACACATAACCGAGAATATCACCAACCTGACGTAATAACGAAAGTTCGTGTACTTTGTCTTCATAACGGTTTTCTAAATCACCAATTGCTTTAAAGCCTCCAGTTTTTCTCGCATATTCTCCAGATCCTGACGAATCTGATCCATATGTGACGATTTTAAATTTAAAATTGAATAAGCATGTTGATCTATTTGTGCCGGAATGATGCTCTCGCCCATTCCAACTTTTTCTTCCTGACAGATAAGATTAGTTATATACGTCAAATATGTCAGGGGTGCGTACCGTCTCGGCGCCTGGGCCGGTATATGATGGTATTTAATCGCAGTTAATAACTCCTCAGGAAAATTCCACTTCTCACCCAAGATATACCGATTTCGCAATGTTCGCTTCCGAGAACAGCTTTTTCGGCTTTATAATATGAAATTTTTTCAGCACGAGCGGTACTAACTACATCTTTGTATTCTTCTTCAAAATAACTGTCCACGACAACTTTCCCAATGTCGTACAAGAGACATGCAATAAAAGCTTTGTCCGGTTCATAAAATTTTACATGATCAGCAATAATTTTACCCAGATAACCGCACGCTATTGAGTGGAGCCAGAACTGCTCTCTATCAAAAAAATTATCACCCTCTTTAATGTGGAAACATACCGAAATACGCAGAATTCGCCATGTTGAGAACTTTTGCCGTTATCGAATTGGTCATTTTTTATCGTTTCCTGCAGAATGGTTGCAGATGATTTCGGATCATCTTATTGTTTCAAGAACTTGCTCAAAAATAACAGGTAGCGTAGGCAGCTTTTTAATATTCTGTACTATCTCTTTACGAATATCCAATTCCATGACCAATTCCTTCAGTTACGGCCTCATAGCCGCCATGATATACAAATCGGACAAACACATATGGACTTCAACATCCGGTGATGTTTTGTGAAAACGCTTAAAATTGGTGTAATACCATCTTTTAGCACTTAATGTGTTAATAAAATATTCGGAACGGCTCTGCGAATTCTGATTGTCAGCCAAGCCCCCACTGCAATCTTAATTATGTCGGAAGGTAAGAATATTACAAAACCCATCCACAACACATTAAAGATGTCTCCAAGAAGTGCTTTCGAAGATATAAATAAAAATGTGATGCCAATCGTATATATTACAATCGATCCTGTTCCGTATATCACAAAATAATAAACAAATTCCAGTTTATCATTTCTCCGCGCTTTTTGATCTGGAGACTGCAACCGTTTTGACAAAACACCCATCACAAAAGCTGCTATGGGAAATGAAAGGAGATAACCGAATGTCGGATCGAAGATATATCCGATTCCTCCCCCTCCTGCAAAAATAGGCAGTCCAAACAGACCGACAGCGAGGTAAAGTACCTGACTGGTAAATGCTCCACCTGGACTCAACAGTCCTGCTGCAAGAAAAACAGACAAGGTTTGCAGTGTGAACGGTACCGGCGGTACCGGAATCCTGATTAGCGCTCCGACTGCGGTTAATGCCGCAAAGAGTGCCGCTAAAATTGCCGTGCGAACTGTTTCTCTTGAGTGTAAAATTGGTGTACCACGGTCCACAGAGAGTATTGAGATAAGTTATTGGTGTTAGTTGTGCGCGAATTACTATGTACAGGAGAGAACACCGGATACAAGGTTCGATTGTAATCGGGTTAAAAAATATAAAGGAATTCTCTTATATGCAATAAAATTTTAGGTACTTAGGTTATTTTCTGATCACGTGTTACAGTATACTTGGAATGGAAGAAAAAGTCACTAGATTGATTGTTGGTACATCATGTCCCTTTTGTTCTGGGGATCGTCTGTACCGTTTGCGTGCTAATCGTTTTACAGGTACTCGATGTTCTTGTAAAGAGAGCCCGAAGCGGTTCAAGGACGATTTTGCTCTACTGCATTATGTTTCTTTGGAGATACCTGCCAATAAAGCTGCCAGGGGTCTTAGTTTTTGCTCCACGACGGTGCGAGGCACATAGATGCTTTATCGACAGGAGATTTATAATTTTTTGTGTCAGGAATTGAGAAGACTTTCCGACGAGATAGAATGTGATGCAAGCTGCTTTGGTGAGAAACGTACGGGAACCAAAGGTTTTCGGCATGGTGGAACGTCACGGGAAGATATTTACTACGATGTGACTGCTGCCTGATGAACGAGATCAGGGACACCGCTGCGAAAGGGAGCGTCTTCTCCACTGCTACGTTCCGTTCGTATACATCGCTGAAGTTTTTTGGTAAACAGCGTACGGTCGATCATAACACATAGTGCATCTCGGGACGTCGTCATAGTAACAGCCTTGAGGGGTTCTGGTCATGTGTACAAGAAAGACGCTTACAGTACCATGGTGTCAGCAAAAATCATTGCCTGGTATACCGCAAGGAAATGGAATGGAGATACAATTACAGAAACCAAAATTTATACCATCCTTTAATCAAAATTCACGTTAGTCCGCTTTTGACCTAATTATCAAAAAGTATTATAACTATCCCGACCAACTCGAATTGGCACTTGCGTCTTATAACGCCGGAAGAACGCGTGTGTTTACAAAATGGATGCCTACATGGGGGGAAACAGCTGGAATGATATCAACAACGGATTGATACAGAGCGGCGGTTCCTTTAAAGAGACGCGAAATTATGTCGGATCATCGGATCAGTAGTGTCGCTTACCCGCCTTCTTGTGTCGGGCCATTGGAACGGCCAAACCAAAATATTCTGGAGCAATTACAAATCTCAGGTTAGAAATGCTTCTGTAACTATGGACTACGGGGTTACATCCTAACAGTGGCTCTGGTACCTTCCCGTAAATGTTCTTCCTATTCAACAACAGTAAATGAACCGATCATATCGTTGAGTGTATCGCGGTACCGGTCATAATATTCTATCGGTGCAAGTGCGTTAAGATGGTAGAGCATATCATTCTCGATCGTATAGACCGTCCTCATACGGTATGTTGAATCCTCCATGTCGAATGAAATGGTGAAATCACCGAACGTCACACCGTCAATTAAAATTGTTTTACGGGATTCCAATTTAAATTCCTGAAAGAGTTTCGTATAGCTCACCAGAAGATCATTTGTATATTGTTCTACTGTTTCCTCACCCGCATCTGATATAATCACACTCAAAGATGGCTCTAATATGTCTTCTTTTTCACGTGGACCGTTGAACACTCGGTAATTTCTTCCTTCCTCGTCAGAACGCATACCGTCGCTCCAGTCTCCCGGTTTCAATATTGAATATCCAAATTCTTTATCGAGATAGCGGTCATATAGCTTAATAAATTGTTTATCCTGAGAATATGAACTCGGAGCGGGAAAGAGTAGTACACAGGAAAGAATCGACAGTTTAAACACGCTCAATGTGTTCATTTTCATAGTTCGTAACTCCTAACAAAACGGTGACAGAAATTTCAGTATACACATTCTACCCTAAATGTCGGCAGATAGTTTCAATATCTTTATAGAAATGCGCTGAAAATTAGAATTTTGTACCGATTTCGGTCTTTAAATGTCGGAGTCGTCTTGCTCCACCCGGGTGATTTTGAAGTAGTGGATAAAACAGGCTGTGAAAATCAAGAGCGAGAGTACGAACAAAACGGATGATACCGGGATTGCTTCTGAAGGATTTGTTTGAATGTTTTCGCTAATATTCACGGCAATGAGCGACATGCCGTTGTTCATCCCGTGAATGACCATGGTCGGCAGAATTGAATTGCTTCTCCAACTCATAATTCCGAGGAAAATTGAGAGTATGAGTATAGGAAGCAGGCTAAACGGATGCAGAATAGTAAAAAGAAAAGCAGTTAGAAAGATTGCCCATCCTCTTGACAATCTGTTTTCGAAGGCTTGCTGTAGTAAGCCTCTGAACAACATTTCCTCGCAGACAGCAGCAAAAATGACCACCGCAAAGACGGTCGAAAAGAACCGGTAAATTGAATTGATCTGAAGTGTTTCGAGCAATCCAATCTCAAATTCTGATCTTATTGTAGTAAGCCAGTCAAACTGATGGAGCGATTGGAGAAAGCCCTGCAGCCAGTTTTCGAAAGCATTGATGATAAAAATCAGAGAAAAACCGATCATAAGTGTCAGTAGCATTTGCCGCCCGGTCACAGAGTTGATCCGGAAAATTGTTTTAAATGAATATCCTTTGATTTTCCCGAATGCAACCGCAGGTAGAATTATAAATGCTTCAGAGAGAAGCATATTATTCGGACCGAGATCAAATACTCTGCCCAGTACAAAAAACAGAATCGTAATTAAGAATATAAACGCAACAGTTAGAAACAGGACAAGAAATGTCTCTTTCATCGATGGTATTGTTTTGACTTCATCCGGCACTAAAGATTCCCGGTCGGGATTATCCGGTTCAACTGAGCTTGTCACGGATGTGCCTTTCATGTGCTGAACTGATACATTAGAATGCTGCCGCTAACCGCGGCATTGAGTGATTCCGCTTTGCCGCTGCCGGGTACGGTTATTAGTGAATCACACAGGTTTGTGACATCCTCGGATAGACCGTCCGATTCGTTGCCGATAACGAGTGCAAATCTGTCAGGTATATCCGTTTTCTTTGATTCGTTATCGTGCGAAGTTGCCCCCAGAATAATAAACCCAACCTTTCTAAGCGATGTCAACGTTTCCTGCAGTGGACACTGATCCCAAACCGGAATGTGAAATATTGCTCCCATCGAAGATCGAATCACTTTTCCGTTTGTGATCTCAACACATCCTGTTCCGCACACAACTCCGTCCCATCCGAACCAGGATGCGCTGCGTATCAGAGTTCCGATGTTTCCCGGATCGGCAATACTGTCAAACACAATATACCGTTTATGCCGCTTCTCTGAACCGAGATCATGCTGTGGTTTTCCGAACGGTACAAGTCCGATCACTCCCTGGGGTGCATCAACCTCTGATAGTGATTTAAGAGAATCAAAAGGAGACGTGAATGAAGTGTAAACGTTGGGATGATTAATGATATGCCGGAATTGTTTTCCTGTTCCTCTGGCATACACAAGTGTTTCAATGGGAAAATTGTTGTTGAGGGCCTCGAGACACAGCTTTCCTCCCCCAACAAGACATTGGCCATCGGCTATTCTGTGCTTTTTGTGGAGATATCTGCGAAGAAATTTCAGTCTATTTTTTGTGAGAGTTTCCACTAATAAAGTTTCATTTTGTATGCATCTGAATGTATCAAAAATTTGGTAAAACAGAATTTTGTTCAATGATCTCAAAAATATTTCACATCGAAAGAATATTCTGTTCACTTTCTGAAATCAGGGAAAGCGCTTCCCGCGGACTCATACACCCGATTAATTTTGTACGAAACGATTCCTGATTCAAGAGACGGGAAATTAAACTCAGATAGCGCAAATGCGGACCGGATGGCCCTTCCGGCGCTGAAATAAGTATGAACAAATAAACTGCCTCCCCATCAAGCGCTTCGAATTCGACACCGTCGGGAGCGATTCCAAGAACAGCAGCGATATCTTTTACACCATTCGATTTGCCATGAGGTATGGCAACACCATGGCCGATTCCGGTGCTCATCGATTGTTCACGCGCTACCACTGCGTTAAGTACAATTTTTCCATCGACTGAAGGGTTTGACGCTGTTAGAACTTCGACAAGTTCTACAATGATTTCACCCTTTGTCGTGCTTTTGAGTGGGATTTTAATATTTTCTGCAGGTAGAATATCGGCAATCTTCATCAAAAACTCTTGAGTGGAAATTTGCTAACCTTCGTAAATTCATGAAGGTGTTGACAAAGAAGAATATATGAAACTATAATAATCAAAAACGTGATAAAATCAACTTAGTAGAGTAAATAGTTCTGTCTGATCCGTTTGAATTTATTGAGCGATTCCTGATATGCATCGATAATAACATCCGCCGGTACTCCCGCTTTCAGACGACTGAAAATCATATTGGTGCCGGTAGCACGGTTGAATCCTGAAGCATGATCTTCGGGAAAAATTTCCTGTTCCGGATAAAGGTCGCCGATTGCATCGAGAATGTGGATACCCGCTGCAAAAGGGTTGAAGAGGCGCTGGTCTGTAATATGTAGCTCAACTCCTCCAATGTGCTGTCCCTTGAAAATTCCGTAAAATTGCTGCCAATACATCGGTCTGAATATAATACCCGGAATTTTGCGGCTGTTGAGTTTCTGTGCAAGACTATGTGCATTGATCCATGGTGCCCCGACTAGCCGAAATGGAATAGTATAACCAACACCTACCGACAGAGTCCCCAATTCGCCGATGCTTCCCGTTGCGGCATAGTACGATGCGGTATCCAAATCGGGTATGTGGGGAGAAGTTGGTACCCAGCCCAGTCCCGTGTCTCGGAATACCATTGTGCGGCGCCACCCTTTCATCGGAATTACCCGCAGTTCTATTCCAATCCCGAATTCCCGGTTAAACATCCAGGCGAGTTCTCCTGCTGTCATACCGTGAACATATGGTATGGGATAAAGTCCGATAAACGATTTGAAATCCGGATCAAGGACATTTCCTTCTACAAGTTCGCCACCAAGGGGATTTGGGCGGTCAAGAACGATAAATTCAATCTCAGCGTCCCGTGCAGCTTCCATTGCAAGTGCCATTGTATAAATATAAGTGTAGGGACGGACACCAATGTCCTGCATATCAAAGATCAACACATCGATATCGGTAAGCATTTCCGGTGTCGGTTTTCTGGTTGCACCGTACAGGCTGTAAACCGGCAGCCCGGTAAGTTTGTCCCTGTATTGCGCGACCGGCTCCCCTGCAGGAATATCGCCACGGATACCATGTTCGGGAGCAAACAGCGCAGTCAAAAGAACAGCTTCATGTTGAAAAAGAATATCGGTAGTAGACTTGAAATTGTGGTTCACACCACTCTGATTGGTTATCAAACCAACTCGTTTACCGGCCAGATGACCGATTTCACGGTTCAGTAATACATCGATACCGAGTTCAATTGACCCGTCCGTCCAGACTGGAGGCGCAGTATCTACAGGCACTGAATCAGGTTTACTACGGACAAATCCTCCGATTGTTGAACAGTTGATAAAGAAAACAAACAGAAGAAGTATAAAGGTTGTTCGAGCTATTGTTGTGTGTAGAATTTGGACAGAATTCATAAATGTGATGGTTTTTGATTAATTTTGCATCGAATGTAGATTTTTTTTAGGATAATTGCAAATGGAAAGTGCGGTAAACCGTTTAAGTTCTCATCTTGTAATGAAGAAGATTTTCAACATACTTGTGTAAGGTTGCTTCATGAAATTAAAAATTAAAATCAAATTTATATATGATCAGTGAGATAAAATTGCTACCCCTATTGTTCTATGAGCATAAGAATTGAAAATATTTCTTTAATTAAATCATGGAAATGCGTATATTATTATGCTTAAATCAAAGTAATGATCTTCTATGGTAACCAAAAAAGCACTTGAACGGCTTGAACAATTAAATCGCAATTCTCTAAAGCATCCACCAAAGATTGAAAGAAAAAATTATCAGCAATCCCATGATATTCATTCATCGGAAACAGTAGGTGAGCCTGCCATTGAAATTCGCAAAAAGAGTGCACAATATATTGCATTAGAAGAAATTGCTCTCGGTACCGTCACACAGACGGATTCAGGAGATTTTCTTCTCATTAAACATTGGTTATCGGATTGTATTGATTATGCGCAAAAAATAATCAAGTCATTTCCGGCAGCGCTGAAATCGTATCCCGTTGCTCCATCACAATCGCAGCATACACAGTCTGTGTCATATCTTGCTACCGTACATCCTTCCAGGATACTGTTTCTCGATATTGAAACATGCGGATTATCGTCTTCACCGCTCTTTCTTATTGGATGTGCTTATTTTACGGGTGAGAATTTTGCGTTTTTGCAGCTTTTTGCGCGCCATCTGCAGGAAGAACGTCCACTTCTGTCGTTTTTTGCATCTTTGCTTTCACAGTACGATTTGTTTGTTACGTTCAATGGAAAATCGTTCGATCTGCCGTTTATTCTGGGACGGGGAAAAGAAAATCGTGTTCCGATTCGCTCTGATATAGCTCATCTTGATCTGTTATTCGAAGTTAGGAGGTTCTACCGGTCGCAAATGCCTAACTGTAAACTACAAACATTTGAAAAATATATTTTAAAGAGAAAAAGGTCGGGTGATATTTCGGGCAGCGACATCCCGCAGGTATACAGAGAGTTTGTTCAAACCGGAAATGCGGCTGACATCAAGCGTATACTCCACCATAATATTCTCGACATCGTAACAATGATCGATATGATTCAGACCATTTCAGATAGTGGACACATTACAAAGGACGCTGTACAGGATTAGTTCAGAATTGCATCGTTTGGAATGTTATGAACGAACAACAGAAAATATCATTGAAACGTCGGTTTTATTTATGGTTGGGGGCGCATGTTGGCGGGTTGTTTATACGGTTATTGAAAATAACAGTTAGTCTCAAAACGATCGGCGAAGAACACCGGGAAAAATTAATGGCCGATGGTGGCAGATACATTATGGTCTTCTGGCACGGTAATATGATAATCCCGATGATGCGGCACATTAATGAAGGGATCATTGTCCTCGTTAGTGAACACGGGGACGGTGAAATCATTGCTCATATTCTCAAGAGTCTCGGTTACGGACTGGTACGTGGGTCAACAACACGGGGCGGTGCACGTGCAATAGTCGAAATGTCCCGACTGTTTCAATCCCAGGCCCAGATAGCAATAACTCCCGATGGCCCGAAAGGACCCTACCGGGAGATGAAAATAGGTGCCGTAGCACTTGCACACCGTACTGGTGTGCCAATACTGCCTGTTTCGGTTTGTACGAGCAGGCCGAAATTTCTAAGAAGTTGGGATAAATTCCTTTTTGTGAAGCCGTTTGTACGGTGTGTTATGATTTATGGTGAGCCGATTCGTATCGATCAGGAGTTTACAAATGACGAATTAGATGATAAACAGCTTCTTGTTGAGCAGGAACTCTACCGGCTCGATGCTGCGGCAGAGTCATTTTTCACAACAAGAAACAATGAAGAGAATGATGTGACAAAGGATACACATTTAAGAAAGTAAGCATGATAAACGTTGCAGAACGGTTAGTAAAACCAGTATTTTATACAATTGTCCAGATCAGAAATTACTTCTATACTCACGGTATATTCAGAACCGTAAAGGTATCAGTGCCGGTAATAAGCATTGGAAACATCTCCTTTGGCGGCACAGGGAAAACACCGCTGGTTATTTGGATTGCGGAGGAATTACAGAAAGCGGGATTTCAGCCAGTCATTCTCAGCCGGGGATACAAACGCAAAAGTTTTTTCACAAAGATTGTCAGCGATACGGAGAAAGTCCGTATCGGACGGCGCCGTGCCGGAGATGAACCTTATTTAATGGCCAACAAGCTCAAAGGTGTCCCGGTCGTTGTGAGCCGCAAAAGAGTCAAAGGCGTTTCTAAAGCGATTAATCGGTTTAAGCCGGATGTTATATTGCTTGATGACGGCTTCCAGCATAGAAGGATTGCTCGGCATGTCGATATTGTTCTCATCGATTCGCCGGAAACGCTCAATGGTGCTAAACTGACACGAGAACCACTGAAAAATTTACATAGAGCAGATGTTGTGGTATTTACGAAGTCTGATAGCTACAAAACCGCACCCGAAATTCTGAAAAGGATGGTAAAAACATTTTCTTGTCCCGTGTTCCGGTCGGGATATAAATCGGTTTCAATTAGGAATGACAATAGCTCCCTTCCCGCATCGGTGCTTGACAAGAAGACAATATGGCTCGTTGCTGGCGTTGGAAAACCGGACTATTTCAAGCATACGGTTGAAAATGCCGGCTCATATGTAAGCAGGACCTTCTTCTACAAAGATCATGCGCAGTATTCACGGTGGAAAGTTCGCCGTATCATGCGAAAATTCAAATCTTCATCGGCTGATTATTTGCTGACAACCGAAAAAGATTGGCACAAAATGAAGAAGTGGATACCTGAAGATGCCCCGTGTTACTATCTTAATATCGATGTAAAAATCCACCGGAGTTCGTTACTGCTCAAGCTGATCTACGATGCAACATACTTGAAAAAGGCAGATGAATTTTTGGTATAGAAGAAATATTTGAATTGTTAGATGCGGTGCGCTGTTACGGCTATGATGAGTGTTTTGCCAGTCTGCTGGTGTTTGACCGCTACAAATATTTGTTTTTCATTTTCTTCAACCTCACCTGATGACAAATAGACAGGTCTTAGAAAAAGGCAACTGTTATCGCGAACTGATTCATTGAGCATAAACTGTCGAAACCGGATCGACTGATTTGCGCCGGCGATATAATCAACCTGCAGTGCAGCATTGAACTGTCCGGCAGCAAAATCAAATGTTGTCGGGATATTTTCTTCTGTCCGAATATATGCTCTGTGCAACTCTTCGTATTTTGAAAAATAATAGAGAGGGTCGAGTAATTCATGTACCTGCGTGCTGTCCGATGCCAATAAAGCCTCCGGATCATCAGAAACCAGTAAAAAAGATGGATCTCAACCATAAACTGCTGAGTAGGCCGGTCAAAATGAGTAAAAAGGCTATCAACTTGATCGAGATTCACCGGAAGATCCCTGACGACAAACATATTGAGCCCTTCAGAGGCTTCTATCTGCCCCCTGATTGGATAGCAATGCTTGCACTAACGGCTGAAATTCCTGGACCGTTTTAAACCTGATCAGGTATGTTCTCGAAACCGGCTCATTTGCCTGTTGGACAAAGACCACCCTGCTACAGCAAAATGCAGAAAAAAGAATGATAAAGCGGATTATGCGAAGCATAAAATTCTCCGTATTCTATCCAAAGTATCGGCTGAATTACAGTAAAAATTGAAGAAAGATATAGTATAATCATCCACTCATAAGAAAAATATATGCTTTAAAGATTGAGATGCTGTGAACTCTCCAGTAGTTCCGGACGGCCATTATATGGGTATTATCTTCTTGCTTCTTAGTACTGGTAATGTTATATTTTTCCTCACTTTCTTGACGGGTAATCATATCCGATAGAATGTCGTTTTTTCACGAATTATCAAAAAACAATAACTATTTTTTCGTGGAGGTTTCCACAAAATAACTTTTGATAATTTTTAATTTCGTGTTCACATGCTAACGGATAAAAGCGTAGAAATTTCTCCGCTATGTGCCGAATTTGAATCGGCACTCCGGTCAAAATGACATTCTTTTGCGATACTATATAAAATAATACCTTGCTGTCATTGCGAGGAGCGAAGTGTCGTGACAATCATTTTCAGTAAATTGTGTAAATGGCAAATATATAAAAAAAACAGTACAATTATAGATATAAATATCTATGAGATTACAGCATATCTATCTCGATTATAGTGCGACGACTCCTGTTGACAAGCGGGTATTTGAAGCCATGGCTCCTTTTTTTCGCGAAAAGTTTGGAAATGCTTCGAGTGTCCACGGCTTTGGCCGCGATGCAAAGGAAGGACTTGAAAACGCGCGCGAATCCATTGCACTATTACTAAAAGCGCAACCTGGTGAAATTTATTTCACCAGCGGCGGGACTGAAGCCGATAATCTAGCTTTGATCGGCTATTGTTTGAAGAATAAAGACAAAGGTAATCACATCGTCACGTGTGTAGCCGAACATCCGGCGGTACTAAATGCCTGCCGATATCTTGAGGGCAGTGGATTCACCGTCACCTATCTGCCGCTAGAACCAGACGGTACAATTTCAGTTGACAAGCTGTATGATGCAATGACCGATACAACACTGCTCGTATCGATTATGCATGTCAATAATGAGATAGGTACCATCAACGACATTGATGCTATCGGGAAACATGTAAAAAAAAAAAGTGCGGTGTTTCAAAGCGATTGTGTCCAATCATTCGGCAAAATTCCTATTGATGTAAACACCATGTGTATTGATATGCTTTCGCTGTCGAGCCACAAAATTTACGGACCGAAAGGTGTGGGAGCACTCTACATCCGTAAGGGGATACAGGTTGAAAAGCTGGTGTTTGGTGGAGGACAGGAGCGGAACAAGCGGGCAGGTACAGAAAATGTTGCGGCGATTGTCGGTTTTGGTACTGCAGCTTCAGTCTGTAAACAGGAGATGGATTCTGAGTCGGCAAATTTACGAGAGCTGCGGAACAATTTCTGGAAGCAGATAAAGAATTCGATTCCCGATGTCAGGCTAAACGGCACACATGAATTGCGGCTTCCTGGTAATCTGAATGTATCTTTTAAGGATACCGACGGTGAATCGATTCTCCTTAGTCTCGATCTGCACGGTGTGGCCGCTTCAGCGGGTTCTGCGTGTGAGGCAGGCAGCATCGAACCGTCGCACGTTATCAAAGCGCTCAAATTGCCACCGGAATACGCGCAATCGGCAATCAGATTTACCCTCGGCAGATGGACATCCCGTGCTGAAATCGATCAAGCAGGCACTATTCTCAAGGATGTCGTGGAGCGTGTGCGCACATTGGAAGAAGATTTTGCGTAGAGTAAATATGAAGCATAACAAGAATAAAAAAACGGTCCTTGTCGCAATGAGCGGTGGAGTTGACAGCTCAGTCACGGCTGCCCTGTTGCTTGAACAGGGGTATGATGTTATCGGCATCACGATGCGGCTGACCGATGAGAGCGATGAAGAAGACCACGCTCTCCCTGACCGACCGTGCTGTTCGGTCGAAATGTCGTCCCGTGCACGAAACGTATGCAACCAGCTCAATGTACCCCACTATGTGGTCGATTTCAGGGAGATTTTTCAAAAGCAGGTCAAAGAAGATTTCTACCGACAATATGTAGAGGGTATGACACCGAACCCTTGTGTCCGTTGTAATACCTATATAAAATGGAAACCGCTTGTCAGGAAGAAGAATGTGTTCGGAGCAGATTATATCGCAACCGGCCATTATGCACGGGTTGTGAAAGGCGATACATCTGGGCACTACACGCTCAGGCGAGGTGTTGACAATTCAAAAGACCAATCCTATTTTTTGTGGGGTCTCGATGGCGAGCAGTTATCATACACGTTGTTCCCACTCGGTGGGTTGACGAAAAAGAAAGTTCGCAAACTTGCTCTGCGCTACGGTCTTGCGACAGCGCATACGGCGGAAAGCCAGGAAATCTGCTTTATTCCCGATAACAATTACCGGCGGTATGTTGAGGAGCGGATAGAACGGGAAGATATCGCTGCCTTAAAAGGTGAAATCAGAGATTCCGAAGGAAAACCGCTTGGGAAACATCAAGGTTATTACAACTACACAATCGGACAGCGGAAAGGTCTCGGAATCGCAATTGGTAAACCGGTTTATGTCAACACCATCGATACTGAAGAAAATGTGGTTATTGTCGGTGATGTGAGTGACTTGTTGTCCGATTCACTTGAGGCTGATTCAATGAACTGGATCAACGGAATACCTTCGGGGGATGATTTCCGGGTCACGGTTAAAATTCGCTACCGAGATCCGGGCACCGGTGCTATAATCAGCCCGGTCGGCTCAAAAAAAGTCACAGTAGCATTCGACCAGCCTGTCAGGGCGGTAACACCAGGCCAATCGGTTGTGTTTTACAAGAAGGATAGGGTTGTCGGTGGCGGTATCATTTCGAGAAAAAAAGTTTAATAATTTGTGCAGAGTTATAGTATGAATTTTCAGAATAACTTTTCGGATTCAAAAAAAAACACGGTCGAAACCATCAAAGCGAAGAAAGGGAGTGGCGACAAAATCGCTTCGCTAACCGCTTACGATTATATTATGGCAAGGATACTCGATTCGAGCGGTATCGACCTCATTCTCGTCGGTGATTCGGCGGGAAATATAGTTGCAGGGTACGATACGACTCTCCCTGTTTCGGTTGAAGAAATGATATATCACACGCGTGCGGTAAGTAAGGGAGTAAAAAACGCACTTCTGATCACCGATATGCCGTTTCTTTCCTACCAATGTGGTGTCGATGATGCTGTTAAAAATGCAGGACTGTTTCTAAAAGCGGGTGCGGAAGGTGTAAAGGTAGAAGGGGGCAGGCAGGTTGTCGATATTGTTGAAAAGCTTGTCGGTTACGGGATTCCTGTCATGGGACATCTCGGTCTGACACCACAATCGATACGCTCTTTCGGAAATTACGGAGTACGCGGCAAGGAAAAAGAAGAACAGAAACGGATGATTACCGACGCTCAGATGCTTGAAAAAGCAGGTGTGTTTTCCATTGTACTTGAAAAAATTCCGGAAGAGCTTGCGCAAGAAGTTACCCGGTCTGTCTCGATGCCGACAATCGGTATCGGTGCCGGACGGCATTGTGACGGACAGATTCTCGTCTCGCACGATATGCTCGGACTGAATGACGAATTCACCCCAAAATTTTTACGAAAATATGCCCATCTTGCCGAGTCTCTGCGCGATGCTTTCGGCTCATATATCGAAGATGTAAAATCAGGCAATTTTCCCTCAGAGGACGAGAGTTATTCTCAGAAATAATACATAAATATATTTCTCGATATAGCTGTATTGGCTAATTCGTATTCCCAACTATAGATGATCATTCATGAAATACTACTATGACAACGATGCTCCGATAGAGATTCTGCACGATAAAACTATCGGAATAATCGGATATGGTAATCAGGGAAAAGCTCACGCTCTCAATCTCAAAGAGAGTGGCTTGGATGTCATTGTCGGTCTTCGTGACAAAAGTCCGAACCGGAAAATTGCCCGTGATGAAGGTCTCACTGTCGAATCTGTCGAGACAACAACCGAACGTGCAGATTATATTATGCTCCTTATTCCCGATGAACTGCAGCCAGAGGTATACGCACAATCAATCAAACCGTTTCTCGCGAAAGATAACATTCTCGGTTTCGCGCACGGTTTCTGCATCCATTTTGGTTACATCAAGCCCCCGGAAACAATCGATGTTGTTCTGAATTCGCCGAAATGTATTGGATACCTTGTTCGGGAGACTTTTCGGAACGGATTTGGGTTTCCGAACCTTGTCGCGGTCCATCAAGATGCTTCCGGGAAAGCGCTGCAGTACGCACTTGCCTATGCAAGAGGTATCGGCGGGACCCGTGCAGGTGTCATGGATTCAACGGTCGAGGAAGAAACCGTTACCAATCTGTTCGGTGAGCAATCGGTTCTCTGCGGCGGAATTGTCGAACTTATCAAGGCGGCATTTGATACACTCGTTCAGGCAGGATATCAGCCTGAAATAGTTTTTTTCGAATGTCTCCACGAAATAAAACCGATAATCGACTTGTTCTATAAAGAAGGACTTGGCGAAATGAATCGTCGGATCAGCAATACGGCCGAGTACGGAGAGTATCTTTCGGGGCCGCGTGTTGTGGGAGAACGTTCACGTGAAACAATGCAGTCTGTTCTGCGGGATATACGGGACGGGACCTTCGCAAAACGGTGGATAGATGAACACAACTCTGGATTAAAAATGTTTAATGCTCTCCGCAATGTTTCGCAAGTGCACCCGATCGAAGAGGTCAGTAAAGAGATGCGCAAAAAAATGCCCTGGCTGAGAGAAAAGTTCTGAGAACATTAATTATGTTGCCGATTATAACACTATTGACCGATTTTGGATCACAAGATGGGTATGCTGCTGTCATGAAGGGGGTAATCCTCAGCATTAATCCGAAAGTAACCATTGTCGATATCTCTCACGATATTCCGCAGTGGGACCTGAAATCGGCAGCGTTTGTGCTTCAGTCGGCATACGCACATTTTCCAAAAGAGACCATTCATGTCGTTGTTATCGATCCGGGTGTCGGGTCGGAGCGTGATATTCTTGCTGTACAAACGCCGGATTACACCTTGCTTGCTCCCGACAATGGTGTTCTTTCGGTGGTGTATCGGAATGAACAGGAGTGTGAAATCTACCAGATCAACACAGATCATGAAAAACTTTTTCCTGCCAGTCAGACGTTTCACGGGCGCGATGTTTTTGCTCCGATTGCCGCACATCTGTCGGCAGGGAGCCAGGTTTCTAACTTCGGAGAAATCGTCGAAACACCTGTCATGGAACTCATCGAAGATCCAGTTGTTAATCCGAGCCATATTGCAGGTTCGATCGTTTATCAGGATCGGTTTGGTAATCTGATTACAAATATCAGCGGAAATGATTTAAAAACCGCTGGTCTGACTTCTTCATGCATGGCAGTTCTGAACGGGAAAACGATCAATGGTTTACAAAACTTATATGCATCTGTTCCGCAGGGATCTCCTTTGATGCTGATTTCCAGTGCAGGCTTTCTAGAGATCGCATGCAATGCTGGTTCCGCTTCGGAATATTTTGCGCGTGGTACCGGTACGCCGATTAAACTCTTAGAAGAATAACCGCATAATGTTCATTCTGCTCCACCCATTACTTATAGTAAAGAGTAAATTAAGACCTTTCAATCCTTCTATAATGTCATTTTGACCGAACTCATGAAAATTTCAGTCTGGTCGAAGTGGAGAATTCTCAACTAAATTTTTCTGTCCCGAACTCGATTACAAACCTGACATAAACAGTGCAGGTTAGCCTGTTTCTGTAAATAATTATATTGATAAAATCAATTTATTTTGATATACTTCAATACTATGCTTATATAGGTATTAGAGGAGGTTTTTGTCATGGGAATGTATGTTGGTCGAGGCAGAAAAGCACGCCGCTGTTACGGTTTTGATGAAATTGCTCTTGTTCCTGGAGATATAACATTTAATCCGAATGATGTTGACACATCGTGGACATTGAAAGGGCAGAAATATGATGTCCCTATTATTGCTGCTGCGATGGACGGTGTTGTCGATACACGCTTTGCTATAGCCATGGGAAAACTGGGAGGTATGGCAGTCCTCAATCTGGAAGGTATTCAAACGCGGTATGCTGATCCGGCAGAAGTGTTGGGAAAAATTGCTCAATCTGACAATGAAACAACGACACAGCTCCTTCAAGATGTTTATCTAAAAGAAATTGACGAAAACCTAATCAGTACCAGGATAGAAGAGATTATAAAATCAGGAGCATCCGCTATCGTTTCTTCGATTCCGCAGAAAGCCGACCGGTATGGTGATATTGCACAGGAAGCAGGAGCAAGTGTTTTCATTGTTCAGTCGACTGTGACGACACCGACCCACTTCTCAACCGAATATACCTCACTCAATTTTGAAAAATTCTGTAAAAAAATGAACATCCCGGTCATTGTAGGGAACAGCGTCACCTACACGACTGCGTATTCACTCATGGAAACGGGAATTGACGCACTGCTTGTCGGGATTGGTCCCGGTGCAGCATGTACAACACGCGGAGTCCTCGGAATAGGTGTCCCACAGGTGACAGCAACTGCCGATAGTGCTGCTGCAAGAAATAACTTTTTTGTAAAAACAGGAAAGTATATTCCCATTATTACCGACGGTGGGATGTCAACAGGAGGTGATATTTGTAAAGCTATCGCCTGCGGAGCAGATGCAGTAATGGTTGGTTCGGCATTTGCCAAAACCGAAGAAGCCCCCGGCAGAGGCTATCACTGGGGTATGGCAACTCCTCACGCAAATTTGCCACGCGGAACACGTATTTTTGTTGGAACTTCCGGAACACTGGAGCAGATCCTTTACGGCCCCGCTGAGCTCGATGACGGCTCACAGAACCTCGTCGGTGCATTGAGAACGTCAATGGGTAATCTCGGAGCGAAGAATATTAAGGAAATGCATAGCACTGAGATAATCATAGCTCCAGCCATCAAAACTGAAGGGAAATTATTCCAGAAAGCCCAGCATGTTGGAATGGGAAAATAGACAAGGGAGAAAATTTAAGAAGAAAAAAACCGGATCAGCTATCACGGAGGGGATATCGGGGGAAATATCACCCTACCAGTGCCGTCCGGTTTAAACTCTAAAAAATTTGCACTATGCTATATTGTTGACAAACTCAGCTAATTGCGCCTTCTTACGCGCAGCACGATTTTTATGAACGATATTTCTGTTTTTCGCTTTATCGATTACCGATTCAGCATTTCGCAAAGCTTCTGTTGCAGTCTCTTTCGAATCGCTGTCCAGAACATGTTTAACCGCAGTTTTGTATGTCGACTTAATAGCCTGATTCCTCTGATTCTGAATCTTGCTGAGTACTATCCGTTTTTTTGCTGATTTGTGATGTGCCATATTGATTTCTTCTATTTAAAGTAATCCGTAAATATAGCAAATATTATACAAAAATCAACAAAAATTTAATGAGATCTTTATAAATGAACCGTTTATGCAGGTGAATAAAAGATTTTTTGAGTGTCCATATGATGAAGTAAATGTGATACTGTTCCGATAAGAAAAAAAGAAGAATACAGAACAAATAGGAGGTAGTAATGAGCACATCTGTGAAAGCACTAACACAGGTTGACGGTGAAACCGTAGAAGCAACTGTGGATTATAAGTTTGGAGATACCTTTGACGAGTCTGTAGAAAAAATTGGGGAATTTGTAGTTTACAATGGATTTAAGAAAAGTGCAGTGATTGATTTTCAACGTCTCATTAGAAGGGCGATTAAGGGTGTTCTATCTTAAGAAGCTATTGAAAAAGTTGCTGAGGATTGGGTTCCTGGACAGCGTAGTGGTAGTTTCGTAAGCAAGAAAGAGGCTGTTATAAAAATGTTTGCGGCTATGTCTGCAGATGGAAGGGGTGAATTTATTGAAAAAATAAGAGCAATGAAGTAATAATATAAGGGCTACTTTTAATTAGGTAGCCCTTATATTAATTCATTATGCCCAAGAAAGGCTGGCAGTTGCTGCAATGCAGTTGCTGCAATAAGAAAAGAACTGCTTGAATCTAATATTGATGGTGCAAAAATCATTGAGCGGGAACAAATGGACCCACCTCAGGCGGTTGTGTCTATTGTTAATACGGTATTCGACTCCTTTATATCCGAACACAAATATTTGAACGCCATTGAGCTTGCCCGAAATTATGATCTGCCAATTGACAAGATTAACGATACTATTTATATGGAATTCAGGCATATCGCCACCACCGGAGATATTGAAAAGGCGATCGATTGGGCACTGGTAAACAATCTTCCCGATTACGAAATCACCCGTGCCGCAATTAGAGGTATCGAAAGCACAATCTTAAACAAAAATGTTACCCTTGCTTTGGAAATTAAACATAAATACTCAATAACCGAAGAACAGATTGGTAACATCTGGCAAAAATGGTATGACAAAGCAGTTAAAGATGAAAAATACTTTGAAGCGGCCCTCCTCAGCCGAGAATTTGGCATGTCCGCGTGAAAAACTGCAATTACTGCATCACGGGCATTCCGGAAAGCAATGGAGTACAAAGATTATGAAAAGATGGTCCGCGTTGAAGATGAATTTCGTAGATTTAACGATTCCGACTTCACACATATTGGCGTTGAAGATGGCCGTTCTCTGATACGAGCAACTGAAGATTTTATACGGCAGCAGATTAGGTCAGCCGACTTTGAACAAGTTGTGGAACTGATTCATGGACTAGGAGTACTCATTATAAGAAAATTGCCAATCACACTCTTCGTGATCTGGTTGTGTTTACGTACAACTTGGCAAAAGAGATTCATCAACTTCTTTTTGAAAAGAACAAATATGATAATGCCGTATGGTTCAAAAGTGAGTTGAATCTACTGAAATCAAATACTCCTGATAAAATTTCCAGAGAGATATTTAATCAAACGGTCAACTGCCATAACAAATATCTCAAAAACGGAAATATATCACTCGCAATCAAAGTGGAGAAGGATTACGATCTTCTAGTAACCTTGAGTAATGCTGACAGTATTGATGCGGTCCAGAACGCAGTAATTTCCGAATTGACTTGACTGATCGAAAGTGGGGAGACAAAAATTGGGAACGGTATCATCAAGGAATATAATATTCTACAGCCCGAAATTGAGAAAGTCGTATCGGATGCTGTAATCAATTCACTTATATCAGGATCGTATGAACGTGCTGTCGATATAGTTTCAAAGTTTCATGTTCAGACAGACTAGTTTGAGATAAAAGTAGCTGCCCAAAGCACATTCGAACAATGCCGTCGTAGTGGTTATCAGGAATCGGTTTTATTTTCGATATTGATCTCCCGAAGTTAGAGATGCAGCGCGGCTTATATGAGAAGACCTCATGCGGAGAAAAGAATATAAAAAAGCCAAAGTTCTGAGGAAAAAACACAAATTGACAAAAAAACATACCGATTCTGTTGCCCGTGATGAGTATAACACCCTGATCAATCAGGGAAATATCGACGTTGCGCAGAGAATTCGAGAAGAGTACCGGTTCAATGTAGGAATATTGATCTGGATTATAGAATTTATCAAAAACTGTTCCCGATGTTTTTAGAAAATGATGACGGAGAAGTACAACAGGTTCAGAGTAATGATGATAAAAACGAATCTAGTGACGTTGCAGAAAAACAGGTAGATGCAGTAAAGCAAGCCCAATAAGCTATTCTATTCACATTAGTGCAATACTACTGACTGATGTATCCTCAAACATTTCCTTCTTTTCGTTATTTTTAGAGCAATAAAAAAGGCAGTACAGAGTGTTGCACTACCTTTGGAGGTGGTTTTAGCTATTGGTGTTGCCTCTTCAAAACACCGATATTCCCGCGCAATTGTAATATCGGTTATTGAAATTAAAAAACATTTATGTTACAACTACGTCATCGTTATTCCCTCTGTCCTGCTTTTAAGTAAAGAGCGCGAGGACGTTTTGCGGTATAACATTCGACTGCGTAAGCTGTGCAGTAGCAGTTTGCTGGAGTATCTGGAACCGTGTACTTTCGAACTGTTCTTCAGCAATGTCGGCATCCAGGATTCTTGCTTTGGCAGCCTCAGTATTGGTGATAGAGATCGAGAGGGTCATTTCTTTAACCGTGAGTCTCGATATAGTCGCCCCGATCTGCTGAAGCGATGTATTAATCGAGATCGATTGCACCGTTCACATTCGTAAGCGCACTTGCAGCACTCGCAGCGTTCGTGATATTATTTGAGACATCCCCTGAAGCGACCGACAGGCTTGCTGCGCCGTGTGATTCTGAGTAATCGCAAATGAGAGCGTATACGGAGGTGCCTTCACCGGTCTGGAACGATATACCGGTATAGGTACCATTAACCAACGCAATTCCGTTGAACTGTGTTTCCGAGACGATGTCGCCGACTTCGCTTGAAAGCTCATCAATTTCCGATTTAATAGCATTCCGTTCATCGGTACCGAGTGTATCGGATGCCGTCTGGGTTACCAGTTCCTTCATCATGATCAGGATGAAGGAGATACTCAAGAGCCATTCCTCAGCAATCGAGAGCACATTCTTAGCGGTTCCGACATTTGATACCCCTTAATCCTGAGACCTGTCGCTAGTTTTAACTGGGATTTTTCTAAATTACGGTTGACACTCTTGAGGGCGTTGAGTGCATTAAACGCAGCTATATTAGTGTTGATACGGGTGGAATCTCCAATGGCCATATCATAACCTCCTTGTTATTGGTGGCCTGCCCGACCTCCATGCCGGACAATAGCAGGCTTCTGTTTCCTGAAACTAAAAAAATATACTACAAACTACGTGAGTGTAATCTTGCTACTCTAAAGTATCGACAACCTTTTGTGAAACTTTAAAGTTTTGGTAATATTATATTTAAAAAATGATGGAGAGTAAAAAGAAATCACAGATTTTTAGGTGTGATTTTCATACCATCATACGCAAGGCTCATAGTGTCGGGAAGATAATTATTCACTTTATCATGGTCAAATGCGTGACTTAAATGGGTGAAAACTGTCCTCCGGGCATTAATCTGTTGAGCGGTTTCGACCGCTTCGTCTAAAGAAAAATGAGAAATATGTTTTTCATACCGGAAAGCATCGAGAATCAGAAGATCAAGCCCATCTAACAATGAAAAATGTTCCTCGGGAATAAAGCTGACATCCGTAATATAGGCAGAGTTATCAAACCGGAAGGCAGTTACCGGCATTTTACGATGGAGAACCGTAAATGGAGTGATGGATAGACCGAAAATTTCGATAGACCCGTTCAGAGTATGTAATTGTACTTGTGGGAAATATTGTCTGAGTGACAAAGGTGCATTGAAAATATACGAAAATGTTTCCTGAATATGGATAGATGTCTCGTCACTGCAGTAGGAATCGATCGGCATACCCTTCATGAAATTTAAGGGACGAATATCGGCAAGACCCATAACGTGATCTGCATGTGCATGAGTAAAAAGGATAGCACTAATATCCTGTATACTATTACTGAGCATCTGCTGGCGAAAATCGGGAGTGGTATCGATGAGAATATTGCTTGCATTATGATGAATTATAATTGAACTGCGCAGTCGTTTGTTACGTGGGTTGGAAGAAGTGCATACGCAACAGGCACACCCTATTTCCGGAACACCGGAAGACCCCCCTGAACCGAGAATTGTAATTGATAATGTCACGTCGTATATCCAATTGATCACACGCGCAGAAAGCTGCCTGCTATCCGGCAATTCTTACGTTATCTTTGCCGAGAAGCTCCCGGAGTTTGCCGATTGTTTTGTCATTTGCGTTTATATGATATTTTCCCGATTTCATCAGCACTCGTTCATTCGCAGATGTTTTAACCTCTATGAGCAGGTCGCAATTCCCTTTCGATTTTTGAGCAACTGAATCGATCTTTTCAAGCGCAGAGGGTTCTAATCCCTGTGCTGTTAGCGAGATCAGTACTTTCTTTGTAAAAGATTCCCGTGCCTTTTCTATCGGCATGATATCGTCAACTATGATTTTCGGATTATCCTCCTCACGGCGGGAAAGCTGTCCGCTTATGAAAATCATCGTATCTACTTCGATAAGTTTACGGAATTTGGTAAATCGGTCGGGAAAAAGAATTGCTTCGATCGATCCGGTGAAATCCTCGATTGTCAGAAAGGCGATACTTTTGCTCGGATCTTTTTTTGTTGAGGAGATTTTTAATGATGTAACGATTCCGCCGTTCCGGATGGGAACTTCGGTCTTTAATTCTGGAAGCAGGGCTATTTGATGAAGCGATAGCCCTTCCAGTTCGTCACGATATTTATTGAGCGGATGGCCGGACAAGTAAAATCCGAGAACATCTTTTTCAAATGCGAGAATATCGTAAACCGACCAATCGTTTTCTTCATTAAAAATGAGCGACGGATAGTCTTTCTCAACCACAGGTACGTCGCTGTCTTTGTCCATATTAAAAATATTTGTTTGCCCCTTCTCTCGCTCAGCACTCGAGTAGTGTGCATAGTTAAGTGCCATATCGATGGACTGGAATTTCTCCGTGCGGCTTCCTGCAAGACTGTCGAGGGCACCTGCTTTAATTAGGCTTTCAAAGACTTTTTTGTTTACAGTACGAGAATCGACATGCTCACAAAATTCAAAAAATTGGGTACAATGTTCAAACGAACCTCGTTCCTCAAGAAGAGAAGTGAGCGCTGCTTGTCCAACATTTTTAATTGCCCCCAGCCCGAATCGTATAGCATTATCTATTACCGTAAATTTAACTTCGCTCCTCATGATATCGGGAGCTTTTACTTCGATTCCCATCTGACAGCACTCATCCAGCAAAGTGACAATTCTGTCGGTCTGGTCCAGTTCCGATGACATTGTAGCTGCCATAAATTCACTCGGAAAGTTGGTTTTCAAATATGCAGTCTGGTATGCTACCAGAGCATAACCGGCAGAATGCGATTTGTTGAATCCGTATCCGGCAAATTTGTCAATGTGGTCGAATATTTCTTCAGCCGTCTTATTGTTGATACCGTTTTTTTCACATCCGTCTTTAAATTCTTCTTTTTTCTCCCGCATGAGCTCGAGTTTTTTCTTTCCCATTGCCCATCTGAGGATGTCCGCATTACCCAGCGTAAATCCGGCAAGATCGTTCGCAATCCGCATAACCTGTTCCTGGTACACAATAATACCATTCGTTTCACGGAGGATCGGTTCAAGTTTTTCATGAATGTACTCGATCTTTTTTTCACCGTGCTTTCGCTTGATGAAATTATCAACCATATTGCTGCCGAGAGGACCGGGGCGGTACAGTGCATTCATAGCAATCAGGTCTTCAATACACTCTGGTTTCAACTTTCGGAGATAGTCTCGCATTCCGGTACTTTCAAACTGAAAGACACCGACGGTATCTGCTCGTGAAAAAAGCTCATACGTCTTTCTGTCATCAAGCGGAATACTCTCTAAATCGAGCGCTATTCCTTTATTGCGAACCATTTTTACACAGTCGTTAATCACGGTAAGGGTCCGAAGTCCAAGAATATCAATTTTGAGTAGCCCGATATTCTCAATGTAATTCATTGTGAATTGCGATGTAGTATCGCCCGTTTTCGGATTTTTAAATAGCGGCAAAAAATTTGTTAGCGGTTCCGGCGCAATGACAATGCCAGCAGCATGGGTTGAAGCATGCCGTGCCATACCTTCAAGAACTTGCGCTTCCTTAATAAGCGTTTGGTACTGGGGATTTTCATTAACGGCAGTCTTCAATTCTTGAGAGTTTTCAAGGGCAGACTTGAGCGTAATTTTCGGAATGTTCGGAATTAGTTTCGCAAGTTTATCGACCTCATTGTAGGTTAAATCCATGACCCGTCCAACATCGCGTATCACCGCACGGGCGTTCATGCTTCCGAACGTAATTATCTGTGTAACGCAGTCTTCGCCGTATTTTTCCTTACAATAATTGATAACCTGATCACGTTTCTCATAACAAAAGTCGATGTCGATATCGGGCAAAGTAACCCGCTCAGGATTCAGGAACCGCTCAAACAGAAGATCATACTTGATCGGATCGATATTTGTAATGCCGAGTGCATAAGATGTAAGACTCCCTGCAGCAGACCCGCGTCCCGGTCCGACAGGGATATCGTTTTTCCTCGCAAAGTCGGTAAAATCCTTGACGACAAGAAAATAATCGGAAAAATGCATTTTGTGGATGATGCTCAGCTCATAATCAAGCCGCTCTTGAATCTCGGAAGTTACCTTTTTATATTTTGTCTCAATGCCTTCATAAACAATTTTTGTTAAATATGAGTCAACCCCCTTTTCTTTATACTGATCATCAAGGGGATATTTTGGCAGATTGCGCGATTTAAAATCAAGAAGAACATTGCATTTATCTGCAACCATAACCGTATTTGAGAGTGCCTCAGGTATTGCATCAAATAAGGTTTCCATTTCCGAAAGCGTTTTAAAATAGAGCTCGTGAGTTGACAATTTAAATCGCTTGGGATCAGACATTGTTGTTTGTGTCTGCACACACAACATAATTTCGTGGGCAGAAGCGTGATTGCGTCTCATATAGTGGCTGTCGTTGGTTGCGACAAGCGGTACGCCCTTATCTCGTGCGAGATCAACAAGCCACTGTTTTGCAATGATCTCTTCATCGATGCCGTGATCCATGAGTTCGATGTAGAAATCACCATCGAAAATATCGAGGTATTGTGCTAATTTATCTTCAGCTTTTTTCCGTTCGTTGTTGATTAGCAGTTCGGGGATGATTCCCTTGATACAGGCAGACATACTGAGAATGCCCTCGGAATATTCTTCAAGCATTGCATCATCGATTCTCGGCCGGTAATAGAAACCCTTTTCATATGCAAGTGTAGCGAGTTTGATGAGGTTTTTATATCCTTTTGCATTCTTGGCTAGCAAAACTAGGTGGTTATATGAATTCTTGATGCCACCACTGCCTTTTTTGCCATCAATGATGGGCTCTTTTGCTACATACGCTTCCATTCCGATAATGGGTTTTATCCCCTCGCTGGTCGCCTTTTGATAAAACTCGATTGCACCGAAGAGATTTCCGTGATCGGTAATAGCCACAGAAGACATCTTTGCCTCCTGAGTTGCTTTAACAAGGTCACTGACCTTGCACAAACCGTCCAGAAGACTGTATTCAGTATGATTATGAAGATGTACGAAATTAGTCATTCTCAAGTATACGTAAGTTTTAAAATGTCCGAAAGGATACTGAAATGTGTAGAAATCGCGAGGTTATCTTGACCTTTCAACACGAACAATCACTAATCCAAAAGTTAAGAGAATATTCATAAAAATCAATTAAAATCTCCGTCTATTTTTTGCTCAAGAGTAATAGAAATTTCTGTGAAATTATGCTCTGTGTTGACCAAACTCCACAACAATGATGAGAGGTTGACAATATGTTTTAAAAACCGTATCTTGCTGTAACTTTAAAATATCTACCATCTCTTACATAAATAACCAATCATGATAAATATCATCTGGCTGCTGTTGATTGTTTTTGCGGTGATTGTCGGCGGTGCAACAGGAAATATTGCAGGTGTTACCAATGGTGCTATGAACGGTGCTCGTACATCGGTCGAACTTGCTCTGGGGTTGATCGGTTTCTTGGCGTTATGGCTTGGTATCATGCGCGTCGCTGAAGAGTCGGGACTTGTGACCCTGCTTGCAAAAGCAGTAAAACCGGTTATGCGGAGGATATTTCCCGATGTACCGTCGGATCATCCTGCGATGGGATCAATGCTCATGAACATGGCGGCTAACGCGCTCGGTTTGGCAAACGCCGCTACACCGCTCGGACTCAAAGCGATGAAGGAACTGCAGGAATTGAATGAGGATAAGGAGTATGCATCGAATGCGATGGCAACTTTTCTTGCTATCAACACCTCGGATGTGACGATTATTCCGGCTACTGTGATCGGAATCCGGGTTGCCGCTGAATCGGCGGGTCCGACCGATATAATCGGGACAACAATAATCGCGACAACCTGCTCGACGATTACGGCCATTGCTGCATCAAAATTGCTGCAGAGATTAAAGGTTTTCCGGCTTAAAAATTGAATGCGGACGATTCATAACATCAAATAGCACAGGATTTTTTATGGGATTCCGCGAAATAATCGAACTCATTTCTTCATGGGCTATACCGGTCATTTTTGTAACGATAGTCGTCACAGGCTATGTCCGGAAGGTCAAAGTTTATGAAGTCTTTGTCGAAGGAGCGAAGGAAGGGTTTGAAATAGCGATCAAGATCATTCCATTTCTTGTTGCTATTCTTGTTGCCATTGGTATGTTCAGGGAATCGGGAGCAATGGATATGCTTGTGCGTATCATATCACCCATAACCGGATTTTTTGGATATCCGGCTGAGGCGCTGCCTATGGCGTTTTTACGACCGCTTTCCGGTTCAGGGTCGCTTGGCATAATGTCGGAACTTATCAATACCCATGGTGCCGATTCCTTCATCGGCAGGCTTGCTTCGACGATGATGGGGAGTACGGAAACGACGTTTTATATTGTCGCGCTTTATTTCGGAAGTGTTGCTATCAAAAAACACCGCCATACAGTACCTGCCTGTTTGATTGCCGATTTTGTCGGACTTGTAGCCGCTTTCATCGTCTGCAGATTAGTTTTCTTATAACGTTCTTAATATTAAAATCCATAAAATATAACGTATGAAACAATTTGCTCAGGTTGTTTTTCCGCTGCCGCTGGAAAAGGAATTTACTTATAAAGTTCCTGTCGATATGGAAGAGACAGTTGTCCCCGGCTCTATTGTAGCCGCACCATTCCGCAACAGCCTGAAAACAGGATTTGTGACAGCGCTCTCATCACAAAAGCCGACATTCAATGTGAAAGAGCTACGGGATATATTATTTGATGAGCCTGTTTTTGATGAGGAGATGTTTGCACTTGCCCGATGGATGGGATCATACTATTTTGTTTCGACCGGAGAAATACTCGACCTTATGCTTCCGGTCAGAATTAACAGGGAGAGTTATGAACTCATTACACCCGGTATGGCAGAAACTCCGCCGGACAGAGTGAATCTCAGTACCATTGAGGAAAAAATTGTACACTGTGTCAGGAACCAGAAACGGGTGACGCTGCAGACCATCCGGAAGGAGATTGGCAGGTACCATCTCTACCATTCGCTCGACAAACTCAAAAAGTATAATCTCATCACCATTCATCAGCAAATTGCTTCCCGGGAAGTAAAGCCGAAAACGTTGCTCTACTACCGGCCGCTCATAACTTTATCTGAAAAGAAAAAGGAAGAACTCTTTTCACGGGCACCACTTCAGAAAATAGTGTACACTTATATATGCGGACACAACCCAATAAGCCGAAGCATTATAGTCAAAAAATATTCCAGTGCAGACCAAGCATTTTCCGCATTGATAAAGAAGGGGCTCATCGAAAAATTCAGCAAAGCAGTTGTCCGCGAATATCTGGCTCCAGATGAGCAGAAAAAAGATGCTCTACCGCCGCTCAAAAAAGCACAAAAGCTTCTCGTTAAACAAATAGTCCCTTCAGAAGATTCGGACAGAAACAGTGTCTACCTTCTTCATGGCGTAACAGGCAGCGGTAAGACCCGCGTCTACATGGAACTGATACGTAAATCCCTCGAAGCAGGTCAAGGTGTCCTTTTACTTGTGCCCGAAATTGCGCTGACGGATTATTTTCTAACGAGTTTCCGTGCACAATTTGGCAACGAAGTGGCAGTTCTCCACAGCAGAATGTCGACCGGAGAACAGTACGATTCTTGGCGTTCGATAGCTTCGGGACAGAAACGGCTCGTCATCGGTCCCCGATCTGTGGTTTTCGCACCAGTCAAACGACTCAAGCTCGTCATCGTTGATGAAGAGCATGACAGTTCCTACAAGCAGCATGAATCACCGCCCTATTATCATGCACGTGATGTTGCAGTCTATCGCGGTGTCCTCAATAACGGTGTTGTAATTCTCGGATCTGCAACTCCGAGTCTGGAATCATATTATAACGCAATAAATGGAAAATACACCCTCCTGAAACTCCCTGACCGAATAGATAATGTGCCGATGCCTGATGTGAAATTAATCGATCTGAAAAATCAGGAAGAGGAAGAGATCTATCGCAAAAGGTCGATATTCAGCGATGTGCTGATTGATGAAATCACGAAGAAGCTGAAAAAATCAGAGCAGGTGCTGCTCATGCATAATCGGCGGGGGTTTTCAACTTTTATATCGTGCAGCAATTGCGGCTATATCGAGACATGCAGCCAGTGCAATATAAGCCTGACGTTTCACAAAAAAACCAATAAGGTCGTGTGCCATTTTTGCGGAAACGAATGGAAGGCTCCGCTTACGTGCCCTGAATGCAGTGGTACCAATCTTCGCTATACCGGTGTCGGAACACAACAGGTAGAAGAATCGCTCAAAGAATATATTCCCGGCTATCAGACGATTCGGATGGATCTTGATACAACACGGTCGAAAAGTGCGCACAAAAAAATAACAAGTGAATTCGAGCGGGGCGATTCGGATGTGCTTGTCGGAACCCAAATGATTGCAAAGGGATTCGATTTTTCACGGGTCAACCTGGTCGGTATTGTCTCAGCAGATACGGGACTGCTGTTACCGGAATTCAGGGCGGCCGAAAAAACGTTTCAACTGCTGACACAGGCAGCCGGTCGCGCGGGAAGGAGAAAAGAACAGGGACTTGTGCTCGTTCAGACCTACCATTCCGATCATTACTGCCTCAATGCGGTTATCAAGCATGACTTTATCGAGTTTTATGAGCAGGAATCAAAAAAGAGAAAAGAACTTGATTATCCGCCGTTCGGGAGAATAATATTGTTGAGATTTTCGGGTCAGGCAGAAAGTGAAGTTGAGAAGGTAGCAACACAGGTTGGTAAATGGTTGCGGAAAACCGAAGCACATAATCATTTGCTCGGCCCTGCGCCTGCACCAATAGGAAAAGTCAGAAACAAATATCGGTGGATGATATTCCTACGGAGCGGTAAATTGGAGGATCTCAATGGAAGGATCATACGCGAGGCTGCTCGGATGGCACGTGATTATTTTATGAAATCATCACTCAAGCAGACAGTGTCGATGACAATCGATGTCGATCCGGTCAATCTGCTGTAATTGTTCAATAGACTGACATCACAATGAGGGTACCATTTAAGAAATTTTTCAGCTTTGATTCCCTCTACGCTGAAACGCAATCCCTATCCATCCCAATCGTTCAATCTTTTTTTCTAATGTGCTAATGTGCAAGAAATTGTCTCAAAAGCATATATCACACTATTTTCTTCTCCGATTTCAAATCCAGATATGATGATATATCCGCTAGGCATAGTGATTCTTGCTAGTGCGGAAGTATATGTGGTCAATATCGAACGATTTATATTTGCAGTTACAATATCAAATTGACCGTCCGGAAGAGCGGCGATTTCGTGGACTTCTGCCGTAACAGTCTCTGTAACATTGTTGATTGCAATACATTTCCGGGCATACTCGATTGCTTCGGGATCGTTATCGAATGCAGAAACATTATTCGCACCGATTTTTGCGGCCGCAATTGCAATAACGCCCGTACCTGTTCCGACGTCGCACGCTGACATTCCGAGTGAAAAATAATCCTCAAATAGTTCGAGTGTTAGCTGTATAGAGGCGTGGCATCCTGTTGCGAATACCATTCCCGGTTCAATGATGATCGTCACTCTCCCTGGAAACCTTCTCTCGTATTCCAAGGTGGTACGACAAGAAAGCGCTTACCGATTGCAATAGGTTGAAAATTGAGTTTCCAGTTCTCCGCCCAATCGTCATCGGCAATTACATCTACCTTCAATTCAGGAACAGACGGCAAAGAACCTATTGCTGCAAGACACTTTCACAATAACGTTTTATTTCTACTGCAATCGTATCTTTCCAACTATTTTCGGTAAAATAAGCGATCAGCAGAATGCCTCGTATTTCCGTCCCGTATGATCCAATTCGGAGCATTTGACCGATAATGTTTCAAGCGTGTTTTCAGAAAGAGAAAGAGGTGTGCCGTTTTTCGCTTCGGAATCGGAAAAATGACAGCGTTAGGGGATACCAATTTTTTTGGATTTATTCATAGATCACATTGAGCAGCAGCGTTCCAATTTTACCAAGGGTTTCAGTGCTGCATTTATCGGGTGTGTCTTCAAGAGTATGCCAGTAGGGATAGTTTAACTTTTGCGCATTTATATCGATAATATTTACAGTTGGAATTCCAGCCTGATTGAGGATAACATGATCGTCATTGATTCTCACCCCCATTTGATTGACAAATTCGATATAGCCCAGATCACGGGCTTTACTCCATAGTTTCCGCACGATTGTGGGAGCATACTGGTTCGAATATCCCTCAATATAGAACTGCGGTTCGGCACCGCCTACCATATCGAGCAGTATCGCATAATCCGGACGGTAATCACCTTTGTTTTCAGCAAAATGTTTGGAACCAATAAAGTAATAATCGAGTCCATTTTGGTCTGTCCGGCCGTAATCCTCACCGTCGAAAAGAATGATATCGACACCTATCGGCGGCGGATTATTATGCAAAACCGAAGCGAGTTCAAGGAGTACCGCGGTACCTGATGCACCATCGTTAGCGCCGAGAATGGGTTTGTTTCTATCGGGTGACAAGCTGTCGCTGTCGGCATACGGGCGGGTTTCCCAGTGAGCAGTCAGCAGAATTCTTCTGTTTCCGGGAGGATTCAGATTGAATGAGGCGATAATGTTTGTCATCGTAAACGACAATTCGGTGAATTTGTCGGTAAAAGTAAAATCCTGCCTGTTGACCTGATCAGCAAACTTCGAGAACTCTGTGATAAGATATTCGCGGCACTCACTATGTCCGATTGATCCAGGATTGCGGGGACCAAAATCGGTTTGTGTCGTCAAATATGCAAAGGAATTTTCACCGCTGAATAGGGGGATTTCTTTTTTGGTGCCGCATGATGAAAAAATAACAAGCAATGATAAGAAGGAGAGAGCGATACATTTTGCTCTCGTAACATACTTATATTTAAAAAGACTTTTTTCGAAATAAATCATAACCGAGAAATAAAAATCCTATCGTATAAATTCCAGTTTGTTTGAGAAACCAGTAGCCATAATTAATATCTAAAGGGTAGTTCTCAACCGCAGCCGATAGGAGTGACCAAGAACTGACTGGTGTCAAATCCGGAAGAATATAGTATGCCGTTAACATCATATCACCCCAGGTCCCCGCATAAGCCGATCCCCATTTAGGAAACAGAAAGTTAAAATGGCCTCCGATGTAGTACAAGAGTACAATGATAGTTCCCGCCCATTCAGACAGAAGGGCAATTTTGAAAACCAGAAAAAAGTAGAAACAGCCACCACCGGTAAAAGAGAGGGGGACTGAATGAATACAAAAACAGAGATAAGTGCCGCCAGAAAACACATTGAAGCACTCAAAGTTGCTGTACTCGCAATGTATTTCCCGAAATAGTAGTTCCATCTCGGGATTGGTCTTGACAGAAAAAGAGGGAGCGGTTTCTGTTGTTCATCCCTGACAATAAGTTGTGGCAAGGTCACGAGTGCAATGATTGTCACAAAAAATTCTCCGACCAGAAACATTGTTGAAATGAAGATATCACGCGGCATTGGTAAAGTGCTCGAAGAGGAAGCCAATGCCAGTGTTAGTACTTGCTCAGCAAGTGTATCGTTGACATAGAACACACCAAAAAGAATAATAAATAAAACGCCAATACTGAGTACGGCTGCATATTCAAACCGGAACAGCATATCCCGTGCAGTTATTTTTATTATTGCATTTATGCCCGATTGTAGCCGGCTATTCCGGCAGAGTTCCCACTATTTTCAAAAAGAAATTTTCCAATGTCATGGTTGACTTTACCGACTCTACATCAGTCTCCTCGATCAGTACTCCTTCTTTCAGAATTCCAATCCGGTCGACAATTTTTTAGGCTTCAGTCAGCAGATGTGAGAAGAGAAAAATGGTAACCCCTTGCTGCTTTAAGTTGATCAATATATCACGAAGATCGATTGTGGCGACCGGATCAAGCCCGAAAGTAGGCTCATCGAGGAGCAGCAGCCGGGGGATTCATCAACAGAGCTTGTGCTATAGAAAGCCGCTGTCGTACCCCTTTCGAGTAGGTCCTGATTTTTCTTGTTACTTCTTGTTCAAGTGATACCAGCGAAACAATTCTTTCCATTTCATTTTTCTGATCCGAGCGAGAAATGCCGAGAAGCTGTGCGCACACTTTGAGCATTTCTATTCCTGTAAGAAATCCGTAGAATCCAGCTTCCTCGAGAACAAATCCGACCTGCGACCGTGCTATATGCTTTGTAGTTGAATGGCCGAAAATGGTGGAAGAACCGGAATCTGCTCTGATAAGATCAAGGAGAATTTTCAGTGTAGTTGTTTTTCCGGTTCCGTTCGGCCGAGAAAACCGTAAATCTCACCGGAGCGTAATGTGATATTCAGATTTTTCAACGCCTTCAGACTATCGGAGCGTTCGAGAGGATACGATTTTGAAATATTTTTAATTACAAGCGGAGATATATCGTTCATCGTTTAGCCGGATCATTATTATTCTGTCCTGATGCACTCTGCACCGGACCTATCCAAAATAGTATTGCTTGATGAGAAAAGCAAAGAGAATTGTTGTGGTGGGATTGCGCCAAGTTGCCAAAATGTGTTTCGCCTATTGGGCAGATTTCAGAATTCTACCAGGATCAATTATATTGTGTTGTATTCTGCGGCAATTCCGGCCAGTATTGCGGCTCCGTAGACCAGTGCTTGCTCATCGGGGCTGAAGGCAGGATTGTGAAGCGGAACTTGATTTCCCGATCCGCTGAAACAACCGAGCCGGAAAAAACAGCCGGGAACTTTATTCAGATAATCAGCAAAGTCCTCACCGCCGAATGTCGGCACATAATCATGTACTGATGCATCGCCAAAAAGCGTTCTGCCGATTGTCCGGACATGTTCGGTCATCTGCTCGTCATTCACCAAAACATCGGTGCCGACATTATATTCAAAAATATAGCCCGAACCAGAGGCAGAGGTGATACCTCTGATAATCTTTTCCATTTTTTTAGGCAAAACGACTTTTGTCTCTTTGTCAAGAGAACGAACCGTTCCTTCCAGAACAGCCGATTCAGGTATAATATTCATTGCTGTTCCGGCATTCATTTTGGTAACACTCACAACAACAGGAGTGAGTGGATCAATCATTCTACTTGGGATTGTCTGAAGTGCAGTGATAATCTGCGCGGCAATGGGAATAGGATCGATACAGTTATATGATGATGCAGCATGGCCGCCTTTGCCTTTAATGTGGATGGTAAAAGCTGCGGTTAACGCCATCATGGCTCCAGGTGTGACAGCGATATTTCCGGTTTCAAGATAGGGCTCGACATGGAGTCCGAATATCGAATTAACCTTTGGGTCTTCCAGAAAACCGTCATTAATGACAGCCGGCGCTCCACCGGGGACAAGTTCTTCCGCAGGCTGAAAAATGGCTTTAATATTGACAGGGAGTGTCTCTTCACGTTCTTTGAGGATCCTGAGAGCACCTAGCAGACAGGTCATGTGCATGTCGTGTCCGCACGCATGCATACACCCCTCATGTTCCGAGGTAAACGGAAGACCGGTTTGCTCAAGAATTGGAAGTGCATCCATGTCTGCCCGAAGTGCAACTGTTTTTCGCTTCGTATCATGATTGAGATTTATCGCAATCCCAGTTCCGCCGATACCGCGTTCAAATGAGATTGACCACGACTCTAGCAACCTGGCAATATAATCAGATGTTTTTAATTCTTTGTTGCCCAACTCAGGAATGGTGTGCAGATGCCGCCTGATAGTGACGAGCTCATCAAATAGTTCTTGCGCTCTTGTGAAAATAGCATGATTTGTCTTCTTTGGCATAAAGTTATTCATTTTAAGGAGTGTCGTTTTTACGTGTAAAATGTCGTTGGCGGCTCAATAAAGTCGGACTTACAGTATAGTTTTCGTCGTATACTTTGTTCTGTGCGTAACTATGATATGTAAGCGCTTCAAGCTCAAATTGTCGTATCTTCATTGCGGGTATACATATTTTTCGGTACGCTGATCGATTTTGATGCAAAATAGAGGACACCTTTAATCCCTATGTTACTGAGCCGGTCGATGACCGATTGTACATCCTGAGGTAGAATTGTCAAAATAGTAAGATTGTCTTTCTTTGCATCAATTTTGCTTCCCAATGATCATGTAAGTTTTGTACGGTTAATTGATGATACGTTCTGCCCTCCGCCGCAGGTTTCGACCAGCAAATAGGTGTTGTCGGTAATGTTTTCGAAATAGTAACTCCTGCAGCCATATCACTAAAAGATCATCACAGGTTTCCGCCTGTACGTTAAGAGTATGATGTTTCCTCACAACTATAGATTTGAGATCGGTAAGAATGGAGAACATCCCTTCAGCAGCAGCTTCAAACACTTCCTCTTTTATATCTCCGGCACATTGTACTCCAGTGCCTGCTGTGTGATCAATAACGGTAAAATGCTTACTCATCGGACGGAACGGTGTCGCTTTCCTGCGAATCTTCGGTTTGTCCGTCCAGCTGCTCGTCGTCAATATTGTCGTTTTCAGTCTTTGCTACCCGCGTCACATCTGCAATCCGGTCACCTTCATCCAGCTTAATGAGACGGACTCCCTGTGTATTTCTTCCAATTATATTGACACCATGCAATTTCAGCCGTATAATAACGCCCTTGGCAGTGATAATCATCAGGTCGTCGTCATCGACTACTTCCTGTATAGTCACCATGTTGCCGACTTTCTCGGTCGTCTTGATCGTAATAATACCTTTGCCACCACGTCTGGTAATTCGGTAGTCCTGCATACTGCTCCGCTTGCCATAGCCGTTTTCCGTAACGACCATCAGTGTGGTATCCCGTTTTATAACGACCATGCCGACGACAAAGTCATCTTTTCTGAGCCGGATTCCGGTTACCCCGGATGCCGTGCGTCCCATTGCTCGTGCATCGGTCTCCTTGAAACGAATGGCCTTTCCGTGATAGGTGCCGAGCACGATATCCTGAGCACCATCGGTTAATTCGGCTTCAATGAGCTCGTCATTTCCCCGAATTGAAATAGCGTTAATTCCACCGCGGCGAGGATTGCTGTACGCACTCAACGAAGTTTTCTTGACAATACCCCGCTTGGTGGCCATGATAATATGTCTGTCAGGATCAAATTCTTTGACCGTAACAAACGTCCGCAGTTTATCGTCTTTATCTTTTTCCAGTAAATTTATTATGGCGCGGCCTTTTGCTGCTTTGCCGCCCGGCGGGATTTCATGCACTTTCAGCCAGAAACACCGTCCGCGTTCGGTGAAGAACAGAATATAGTGATGTGTCGATGCGATAAACAGATGTTCTACATAATCTTCTTCCTTCGTCTGGGCTCCTGTAGAACCCCGTCCTCCTCTGTTTTGACGCCGATAACCCGATACCGGAAACCGTTTGATAAATCCCCGATGAGATATGGTAATCACCATATCCTCTTCTGCAATCATATCTTCTATGCTGAATTCCGAATAATCGGCGATAATATCAGTACGCCGGTTGTCGGAATACTTTTTTCTCAGAATCTGTAAATCTTCTTTAATAATCTCCATACGGAGTTGTTTGCTCTGCAGGATCGATTTTAATTTCTCTATAAGCTGGATCGTCTCACGGTATTCGGTTTCGATTTTTTCCCGCTCGAGGCCTGTTAACCGCTGGAGGCGCATTTCGAGGATCGCTTTTGCCTGAATTTCCGACAGATTGAATTGTTTCGTCAGATTGATCCGGGCATCTTCAGGATTTTTCGATTTTTTTATCAGTTCCACGATTGCGTCGATATTATCGAGCGCAATTTTTAATCCTTCCAGAATATGCGCTCGTTTTTCAGATTCATCGAGTTCAAACTGCGTTTTCCGGGTAATCACTACATGACGGTGGTCGATGAAATGCTGGAGCATCTGCTTCAGGTTGAGCACTTTCGGTGCGCCGTTTACAAGAGCGAGAAGGATAACACCGAATGTCCACTGCATCTGTGTGTGTTTATACAGTTGATTGAGCACAACTTCAGGGTACGTGTCTTTTTTCAATTCAATAAAAATACGCATTCCGTCCCGGTCGGATTCGTCTCTAATATCGCTGATACCAGTTATTTTTTTCTCTTTTGCGAGATAGACAATTTTTTGAATGAGAGAAGATTTATTAACCTGAAACGGTATTTCGGAGACAATGATATTTTCTCTGCCGCTCGGCTGTTTTTCAAAAGAGACTCGTGCTCTGATAAGAACTCTTCCACGTCCTGTCAGGTATGCACTTCGAACACCTTCCATACCGAAGATAATACCGCCAGTTGGAAGATCGGGAGCTTTTATAAGTTCCATGAGTTCGGGAATAGTAGATTCGGGATTCTCGATAAGAGCAAGAGTGCCATCGACCACTTCACTCAGATTATGAGGCGGTATGTTTGTTGCCATACCAACAGCGATTCCAGAGGAGCCGTTGACGAGGAGGTTCGGAAAATTGCAAGGCAGTACTTTCGGTTCTTTCAAAGTGTCATCAAAGTTCATTCCGAAATCGACGGTATCTTTTTCGATATCTTTAAGTAGCTCGCCGGCAATTTCCGTCATCTTGACCTCAGTATACCGCATTGCCGCCGCAGGATCGCCATCGACGGAACCAAAATTACCTTGCCCGTTGACGAGCGGATAACGCAACGAGAAATTCTGCGCCATACGGACGGTAGTTTCATAAATAGCAGCATCACCGTGCGGATGATACTTACCCATAACTTCACCAACCAGTCGTGCGCTCTTTTTAAAAGAACGGTTATGAGCCAGGCTCAATTCGCTCATAGCATATAATATTCTCCGGTGGACCGGCTTAAACCCGTCCCTGACATCTGGCAGTGCACGCGAAACAATAACCGACATCGAATAATCAATGTAGGAGTCCCGCATTTCTTCTTCAAGGTATCTTGTTATAATATTTTCGCCGCTGCTCGCACTCATAAAATATGAATCTCCTTTTTAATCCCTCCATTTCGGCAGGATTATCACTATAGCGAAATGTACTGCTTAAAAAAACTCATTGTCCTTACGTATTAACGCCCGGCTCTCTCAGATATCCAAAGCCTTAAACCGTAGATTCCGGCAAGCGATACACGGTTTGTGTTCGTAGAGGAATACATATGAGAAGAGGGGAAAAACAGATGCTAAACCGTTGGGAGAAAATAGAGAGAATTAAAGGTAGTTGTTCTATTGTATCTGGAATACGTTCGTGTGCCCCGCGTAAGCACATGAGACTATTCATAACTCGCTTTATTGATCTCTCTGGTTGTAATAATATAAAGGACAATTTTAAATAAATATAATACAAAAAAGGTAGTTTTTTTGCATCTAAAATGCAAGGAGTTTTTAAGAACCAATTCACAAACCAGAGAATGAAAATTAAACTCGAAAACAACAGTTACTGTTTCACTTCAACACAAATTTATTAACGGGAACCGAACGTAAGTCATCAAACCTGATTTTTTGTACATTATCAGCAGGGTTATTGAGACTATTATTCCAGTAGTAATAACCGATGATCTTTTTAGCTTATGTTTTCATTTCCATGCTGGACGGTGCAGGTGTGTCTGCACTTTGCATGTATATAGCGGAATGGAGGAATGTCTCGAAAATATTCTGTATTGTGATCGAGACATCAAACATATCGGCAAGAGCAATCGCATACCGGAATCCTGCTATTGAATACTCCGAAAAATCGTGTGGCACGAGAAGTTTGATTATATTTATCCACAATATCAATTTGATGTCCGAGTTAATTTACCGTCATAACCAGACATGAGGGATACCGGGTGACTCACTCAGCGTAGCTGCCAAGCACAAAATGACTTAGCAAACCTCGGCCATCATTCCCATAATGATCATATCGATATCGTTTTCATTTTCTTAGCGGAGGATCTCTTCCGTTACCGAGAAACCATGGATGATCTTTTCAGTAAAAGAGACGATGTGTTCACGAAACAATTTCCGGTAGGACTCGAAATGCTCCGCATTTTGTTTCTCATAAAAATCGATCAGTTTTTCCATTTCCTGGAATCCGTTTTTCACCCTGTCGGGATCATCATCAAAAACCGTCATAATGTGGAACAATATAAGGTGAGCGTCAAAAGGTAGTACAGATTCTCAAGGTTTGTCAGAGTGCTTCATAAGAACAATCTGAAAAATCGGTAGGAAAAAGGACTGTTGATATTGTAACCATGGTGATGGGTTCCTTTTTTTACAATTCGTGAATTTGTAAATCAAAAGGTCATCAAGTGATCTATGGATATTAAAGTTATACTATTCCCCACGCTTCTAATTTCCTGAAAAAATCTCTTTCGAATTCTTTTTCATTACGGACATTGCATCCGGCAGCAAATGGATTTCCTCCGCCGACACCTAAATCCTTCAGGATTTTTTTGTATTCGGCAAGACATTTTTGCAGATATTCAATTGTCTTATTACTTGAACCGTTTAATAGATCGGGCAACTGAAACGGCGGATTGTTTATAAGCTGGTGAATAACTGCTTCAACGCCTTTGGTACCGTGAATGATACTTGGTGCAGGGAAAAGCATGGAAAGTTCACCAAAGGCAGAATTGTGCACATTATACTTGTTGAGCGTAATGTTCTTAATCCGCCGCTCGGCAAGATCGGCAAACACATCGGGATAGGCAGTAACAATTTCAACTATAGTCTCAAACGCTTCATCAAGTGAGTAATCCAGTATGATTGCGATTCCAGCAAGATCACGAATCGATGAATTGGGGTTTTCGAAGGCTTTGTGTATAATCTGGGAAACACTGATATTCTGAAGGCCGGACTCATGGGGATTGATCAACGTAACAGAATCGACTGCATCGAGGTCACAGTAATAGGTGTTCAGTGTGTTGAATACCGCGATGCTTTTTTCCTCGCATCAGCAAGCTTTTGAAAATCTCCCGACTTTATTCCACGTGTCAGACATTTATGAGGGGGTGGATTTTCCCTGCTGAGCAGGTAAATTCCGGCCGCAATCATTGCGTCGGGATTTTCGTCGTAAAATACATAGTCAAACTGCTTGTCCACATACTGTTTGACGTTGCTGTAATAGTTGTCCTGATCATATCCGAGGATCACGTTCACCTTGGGATGGTGAATGAAATCCTGTTCAGGAATTGTATGGTGATCGATAATTGTAAGATTAATAGCCATGAGCTAACATTAAAGTTTGCCGGTTACAATAAATACACATTATTACTATAAGTAGTAATATTTAAAATAAAAATAAAGAAAATTATGTAAACTTCACACAGTGAGTTCCTCTTTTCATACGATTGATTGTCAAATAATAATCTCGGCTCAGTTTGACAATTTCTGAATTATTTCTGTGTTTTTCATGCAACAACTTCTGAATGCCTTCTTTATAATAGAGAAACAGATCACACTTTGTCTTATAACGGAATTTTTGCCACAATGCAAGAAATCCTCCATCAGCGGAGAAGCAGGTCGACCTGACATTATACTCGCTTAAAATATCAAGCAGCTGTAAAAAATTATATTCTACACGAGATTCCTGATTGTGCCATTCTGATGGTTTCGGCGCTTCGGCTACATCAAGCACATGAAACCAACCTTCGACGTCAATAGAAAATATGCACTGCATATTGTTACCTGTATTTTTATTGTAAAATCAAGGTAATAATGCTGCAATCCTTAATGGAGCGCCGCTTCCTCTCTTAATTTTCATCGGGAGGGCAACGACAAGTGAACCGGTTACGGGAAGTTTATCGAGATTTGCCACGTTTTCTATTCCCGGAATGTTCTCTTCAAATAAAATTTGGTGAGATTCAAAAAGTTTTGACTGCCCGTAGTCGATGCTCGGTGTATCGATTCCGATTGCTTTGACAGTACGGTTATCGACGAGCCATTGCGCAGTTATCGGACCGATTCCCGGGAAATGGAGTTCCGCAACCGCATCGGTGCCTCGTTTATCTGTTCCCATATAAGCATTCGCATCGGGCCAATATTGTCCGTATCCCGTACGGAAGAAGAGAATTACATTTTCCGGAATTACGCCGTTCGTTGACTCCCACGTAGTAATATCTTCAACACTTATTTTGAAATCTCGATCTTGAAGAGCCTGTTCTGACACATCGATGACAACAGCCGGACCGATGAGCCGGTCCAACGGAATTTCCTCAACACTATTCTGTCCTTCAGAGAAATGAATTGGTGAATCGAGATGAGTTCCGCCATGCTCGGCGGTTGAAAACATATTTGCCGAGTAATAATAGCCTCGCTCGGTCATGCCTGCTGCTACAATTGTTAGCTCGAAACCCTCTGCTGTCGGCCAGTAGATTGTCTTATCAGAATACTCATATGAAAGATCGATCCAACGACCCTCCGGAAATGAGAACGACGATTGGTCCTGCACACAGCCGGAAAAAAAGATTGCAGCCAGCAAAAGTGCAATTGTACTTTTAAACATTACAGACAACCCTCCTCCTAACATACAATTATATTTTGTCATTTCGAGCAGATTTCATCTGCTGCTGCAGATAATAAGGAGTCGAGAAAAATCTATCTCTAAAATGTTCTTCAAATCAATTACAATGGACCGGCACATTAAAATTGAATAATCGGTCTATATCTCTTTCGGATTGTAGATGGGTATCTCAACAGGCGCATGGTCTTTGAAGGCTTTTTGCACTGTCACTACTGTTTTCACGTTTCCGCGTCTGTTGAAATCACCGATTACCCGGATAAATTTCGGATCGAGAAGCATGCTCAGGATATTGAAAATCTCATTCGTCACTGCTTCATGAAAAACACCGTCACTTCGGTACGACTGAATAAAGAGTTTCAACGATTTTAATTCAACACAGAGCTTATCCGGGATATACGATATGTGGATCGTTGCAAAATCGGGATTACCCGTTTTCGGGCAGAGTGCGGTAAACTCCGGCATTTCGATGGTAATGAGATAGTCATTATTTCCGGGATTATTAAATGTTTCGAGATTAGTTTTATCCATAGTCAATATGCTGATTGTGCCCGATCTATTTATACAACACAAGTTTTGATAATATTTGATTTTTTATCCATAGTAATTAAGGATGTCGAAAGAATTTTTACAAGCAATATAATAAATAATTTTTGATATTCAAGTGAAAACAGGTATCATTGATTCCGATTTTACTTGATTTTTTGATGCGGTAGCAGTTGCTGACATAAGCTGTATAAAACAGTAATAAATGTATAAAAATCATATCATGTATTGAAAATATTTATTTTCTGTTTAGCAATCTACGGCATACTATTTATTATCAGTGTCGGTGTTCGTATACCGTCCGCCAAACGAAAAAACACGACCGGCATCCATTTGATCTGGAGCCGAGAAACACGCCTGCTCAAAGAACAGGTCGGAAAAGAAACAAAAAAGCGTGAAAAGAAGAAAGACACACTTACCCTCATTGCAAAGCAGAAACCTGACCGCATTGCTTTGGCCCTCAAAAAATGGATTATAGAACGTAACGGGAATTCAGCTCACTAAGGAATCCCTGCTATTTCCCCTTTTTCCTTGTGCACTCCATGCGTGTTTTGTATATTCCACAAGCAAAAAAATTAAAAAAACCATTCGTTATACTGTACCACTATTGATGACTGCACTCAGCTCATTGAGTGTATGTGCTCCGTGATCTTTTCTCTCATAAGAAGGAGGTATTCATGGCTAACGATTCCCAACTTAACGATTCTGAACATAAACCCTACATTCCTGCGTCGACTACACTGCCTGAAATTACCATCAAAGCGATTTTCCTGGGGATGATTCTGTCGGTCATTCTCGGTGCGGCGAATGCGTACCTGGGACTCTTTGCCGGGATGACTGTTTCCGCATCGATTCCTGCAGCGGTTATTTCTATGGCAGTCCTGCGTCTATTTGTTGCGATGCGCATATCTAAAAGCTCAAATACGTTAGAAAATAATATTGTTCAAACTGCTGCATCCGCCGGTGAAAGCCTTGCAGCCGGCGTCATCTTTACAATTCCGGCATTGTTGTTTTTAAATGCGTGGACTCAATTTGATTATTGGGAAACCACCATGATTGCCGGATTCGGAGGTGTGCTTGGTGTATTGTTCACTATTCCGCTCCGCAGAGCGCTCATCATCGAAAATCCGTTAAAGTTTCCGGAAGGGATTGCAACGGCGGAGGTGCTGAAAGTGGGGGATAAGGGAGGCGATGAGGTAAAGTATATAGCCTGGGCAGGATTAATTGGTGCTATGTTTAAATTCTGTGAAACAGGCCTTCACTTATGGCATAGTGTTGTTGAGCATGCGAGGTATGCAGGTAGTTCAATTGCCTATATCGGAACCAATTTATCTCCGGCACTCCTGGGTGTCGGTTATATTGTAGGTTTAAACATCGCAGTTCTGATATTTATTGGCGGTGCAATCAATTGGTGGATTTTTATACCGATTTTTTCTGCAATGCAAGGAATCCCGGAAGGAGTAGAAGCTGGTGCTGTTGCTGGCCAGATGTGGTCGGAACAGACACGGTATCTCGGTGTCGGAGCAATGGTAGTCGGAGGTCTCTGGGCTCTACTTCGATTGCGTACAAGCTTAGTAAGCGGAATCAAATCAGGCGTTGATTCATACAAAAAGATCAAAGAAGGCGGTGCTTCGGATTTAAAACGGACGGATCGTGATACCCCGATGCATTGGGTAGGTACTGCCCTCGTCATTCTGGTAATTCCACTTTTTTTCATATTTAACTATTTTACGGGGAGTGTCTTTATTTCGGCGATCATGGCTGTCATCATGCTGATAGCTGGATTTCTCTTCTCCTCAGTTGCTGCATATATGGCAGGGCTTGTTGGATCTTCAAACAACCCGATCTCGGGTGTTACCATAGCAACAATTTTATTTTCATCACTGCTTCTGGTACTTTTAATGGGACCTGAAAGCTTGATCGGTCCCGCTGCTGCAATCTTCATCGGGGCAGTTGTCTGCTGCGGTGCGGCAATCGCCGGTGATAATATGCAGGACCTAAAGGCAGGACATGTTCTCGGAGCAACTCCTTATAAACAGCAGATCATGCAGGCTGTCGGTGTTGGGACAGCGGCACTTGTTATGGCTCCAGTTCTGACACTCCTTTTAAATGCCTATGGTCTCGGTGTGCCAACATCGGAACATCCCAATCCTCTGGCGGCACCGCAGGCTACTCTCATGGCATCGGTTGCACAGGGTGTTTTCGGGGGAGGACTCCCGTGGGGTCTCGTAACAATGGGCATGGGTGTTGCTGTGCTGGTCATTTTGTTGGACCTCTGGCTCGAAAAACGTGGTAGTGAATTTAGAACGCCGGTTCTTGCGGTGGCTGTCGGTATTTATCTTCCGTTTGAACTTGAAGTGCCGATTTTAATCGGAGGGATTATTGCCTGGTTGGTTGGACGCCAGTTCAACACAAGAGAATCAGAAGTCGAAGTATCCGAAATTGAAAAGATACGGACTGCCAAATCAACCGGTCAACGGCGTGGACTCCTCTTTGCCGCAGGGCTTATCACAGGCGAAGCACTGATAGGTATTCTCATGGCAATCCCGATTGTCGTATATGGCAGCAGCGAAGTTCTTGCGCTCTTTGGGGTTCACAATATGAGTGTTGTTGCCCTTATACTTCTTGCGGCAGTCATCTACACGCTTTACCGAGTGAGCTCCGGCCCGCTTCGTGAAAAGTAAATACCCTATTATTTGTTGAGATCATACAATAATTCATGCTAAATTCGTTTCAGCATATTTTACTATTCAAATCTATAATGTGTTTTTTGGGTATTTTTTGTAACGATATCTATAATTGTCAAAAAGGAATTCTACTTTTGTGAAGAAATTATTAGAACAGTATCTAAAAAATATCTCAAACACTTCCCAACGTGGCGATGCACGGGAAGAAAGCTATTATAAACATCTTGATGCGTTAATTAAACAATATGCTGAAATTCAAAATGCAAAAAATATTGATGTTACTATCCTTCCCAAAAAAACAGAGGCCGGAAATCCCGATTTTCGTGTTTGGGATGGAAAGAATCATATCACTGGCTACATCGAAGCAAAAGACCCATCCGTTACAAACCTTGATCATATCGAAAGTACTGAACAATTGGAACGTTATTGTTTGACTTTCCCCAATGTCATCTTAACCAATTTTTATGAGTTTCGTTTATATCGCAGTAATAAACGTATAGCACACGTCATGATAGGACGTCCTGTTATTGCTCAACGTTTGCATACCACGCCGCCAGTTGAAAATATTGACAAATTCAAAAAATTATTTGATCTCTTTTTTTCTTTTGCTCAGCCAAAAGTTAATACGGCACGATCGCTTGCTATTGAACTGGCAAGACGTACCCGCTTTCTCCGTGATGAAGTCGTTGCCGTAGAAATGAGAAAAAATGGAGGCAAAGGTCACAAACAGGTTCTCGGTTTTTATGAAGCATTTAAAAAATACCTCATCGGAACATTGACAGAAAAACAATTTGCTGATCTTTATGCGCAAACGATTACCTACGGTCTTTTTGCCGCACGTATGAGAGCTAACGGTGATTTTAACCGCAGAATGGCTTTCGATTATATTCCACACACTATCGGCATTCTGCGTGATGTATTTAGATATATCTCTTTAGAAAAACCTCCTTTATCTCTACAAATTATTGTCGAAGATATTTCTGCAATATTATACGTAACCGATGTCAATAATATACTTCGAGAATATTACCAAACCGGCAAAGGCCGAGATCCAATTATTCACTTTTATGAAACATTTTTAGCTACCTATGATCCGAAAATCCGTGAACGACGGGGTGTCTATTACACACCGGAAGCCGTTGTAAAATATATCGTTCGTTCAATTCATTCTATTTTAAAAACACATTTCGGTTTAGTTGATGGTTTGGCAAGTGACGATGTTAAACTTCTTGATCCTGCTGGCGGCACACAGACATTTCCTGCTGAAGCGATTCGTGTGGCGGCTCAAGAATTTAAAACCAAATATGGCGAAGGCGGTTTGCACCGCTGGATCAGCACGCACATTCTTGCCAATTATTATGCCTTTGAATTAATGATGGCGCCATATGCAATAGGCCATTTAAAAATGAGCATTATTTTTGATGAATTGGGCTATAAATTGACGGATGATGAACGGTTTAAACTCTATTTAACTAATACGTTAGAAATGGCAGAAATTGAACAGGTCATCATACCAGGCTTGAGTTCTCTCAGTGAAGAAAGTCATCTGGCGGGTAAAGTCAAAAAAGAACAGCCGGTTCTGGTGATTCTTGGAAATCCACCTTATAGTGGCAGTTCCGCAAATATCAACGACTGGACGGAACGGTTATTGAAAGAAGATATTAATGGCGCACAAAGCTATTATAAAGTTGATGGCAAGCCGCTTGGTGAGAAAAATCCGAAATGGCTGCAGGACGATTACGTGAAATTTCTGCGATTTGCCCAGTGGAAAATACAGACTTCCGGTTACGGCATCGTGGGGATGATTACCAATCACAGTTATCTGGACAGCCCCACCTTCCGCGGTATGCGACAGAGCTTGATGAAAACCTTTGATGAGATGTACATTCTCGATCTTCACGGCAACAGCCTTAAAAAGGAAATTACGCCCGAAGGCGGTAAGGACGAAAATGTGTTTGATATTCGCCAGGGCGTACCCATTTCTCTGTTTGTGAGAAATAAGAAATTGATAGAATCGCAGGTATATCATACCGATATATACGGTTTACGGAAAGAAAAATATGATTGGCTGGAAAAAAACGAATTTAAAAAAGAGAATTATTCAACGATAAAACCGCAAAGCCCTTACTATTTTTTGGTGAAAAGAAACACCGAAATGATTAGACATTACCTGAAATGGAAAAAAATAAATGAAATATTCCCTGTCAATAGTGTTGGAATTGTAACTTCAAGGGACTCATTTGTCATTGATTATAAAAAAATGAACTTAAAAAACAGAATATTGCAATTTATGAACCTTTCACAACCAGATGAAATAATTGCACAGGCTTACAACTTAAATGATAAATCCAATTGGAATATTCAAGAAGCCAGAAAAAAAGTAAGAAATTTGGATGAAATTGATGAATTAGAAAATTATTTTGCCGAAATATTATACCGTCCTTTTGATAAACGATATATTTTTTAACACAGTTCATTAATTGAACGTATGCGTTCAGAAGTCATGCGTCACATGCTGAAAGATAATATTGGCTTGACAGTCGGAAGGCAAGTTAAGGCAAGTAAAGAATGGCGACATTGTTTTATATCTAATTCAATAATTGAAAGCACTTTTATTTCTAATAAGACAAGTGAAATCACATATTTTTTATCGTTATACATTTATCCCGATGAAGAAAAGAGAGACCTATTTAATCACAAGCAAACCGAAAAAGAACCGAATATCCAGCAATCACTTTTTGACACATTATCGGTATCCTATGATCAAAAACCTACACCGGAAGAGATTCTTTACTACATCTACAGCGTGTTTTACAGCACTATCTACCGCGAAACCTATGCCGAGGCCGAGTTTTTAAGAGTCGATTTTCCACGTGTGCCATTTACATCAAATTATGGCCTGTTCAAAACAATGGGCGATCTTGGCATAAAACTGGCTGACTTACATCTACTCAAAAGTCCGGAGCTCGATCCGCCAGTTGCCAAATATCAGGGCAGCGGCGCTAACGACCGGATTGACAAGATTACCTACAAAGAAGACGAACAGCGCATATATATCAACAAAGACAAATATTTTGAAGGTGTAACGTCAGAGGTTTGGAATTATCACATTGGGGGGTATCAAGTCTTACACAAATATTTAAAAGATAGAAAAGGTCGAATGATGGATGTTGCACCTTGCTATTGCCGAATAGTTACAGCCTTAAGTAAAACTATAGAAATTCAAAATCAAGTTGATAAAATATACCCCGGAATTGAAAAAACACTTGTCGAGTTTTAGAAATTATTAATATTCGCTTTACATGATCTTTCGAACCCGTATAATCCCTTCAGCTTCACCGATTTTCTTGAGCGCCGCTTCGGTAATCGATCCGCTCACATCAACAATGTTATACGCAATATCACCGCGGCTCTTGTTGATCATTTCTGTAATATTGAGCTTTTCCTCTGCAATGATCTTTGTTATTTTCTCAATCATCGCCGGGATATTCTGATTAATAATGATCAAACGCGTTTCACCGTTTCTGTCGAGAAAACAGTTGGGGAAATTAATCGAATGCTTGATGTTTCCGTTTTTCATAAAATCGATCATCTGATTCGCTACCATGACAGCGCAGTTTTCTTCAGCTTCAGCGGTCGATGCCCCGAGATGTGGAATACAGACGACATTCTTTACACCGAGAAGTTCCTTGGACGGAAAATCGGTTACATATTTGATCACGATATCGTTATCGAGCGCTTTCACGAGGTCTTTTCCGTCAACAAGTTCGCCCCGGGAAAAATTCATGACCCTAATCCCTTTTTTCATCTTTGAAAAGAGCTTTTTATTCAAAAATCCTTTTGTCGAAACACTGAGCGGAACATGAAGTGACAAAAAGTCAGACTCTGCAAGCACTGAATTCAATTCGTCGGCCTTTTTAACGGTACTTGAAAGCTGCCAGGCACTTTCGACCGATATAAACGGGTCGAATCCTGTAACAGACATACCGAGCGATTCTGCTGCATTGGCAACCAGCATTCCAATTGATCCCAATCCGATGACACCGAGTTTTTTCCCCATAATCTCGGAGCCCTTGAACATATTTTTATTCTTCTCGACAAGCCGAGCGGTGTCTTGATCAGTCTCTCTTAATGTATCAAGCCAATTCACACCGGCAACCACATTTCTCGACGACATCAGCAGCCCGCACAATACCAGTTCCTTCACCGCATTTGCATTTGCACCGGGCGTGTTAAAGACAACGACGCCTTTCTCGGTACAGATATTGACGGGAATATTGTTGACACCTGAACCCGCTCTCCCGATTGCTTTCAATGATGATGAAATTTCCAATGCATGAAGTTTGTAACTTCTGACGACAATGCCGTCTGCATTTTTTGAAAGCTTTGAACACTCTTTGATGTCAATTCCTGCTTTGTGCGTAACATCGAACTGAGCGTCAGTGAACAATTCTGCGGAAGTCTTGCTCACTTTATCGGGAATTACGATTTTCATTGTGGTACCTGCCTTTTTGTTTGTGGAACAACGCCTTTCATGTCTTTTAGCGATTCAATCATAAGCGGGTAGCCGGCTGGTTGATGATTGTGTCACGGGCTCAGGTGTGTCGGATTAGTGACAAAACTAAAATACTCAATGTACAAATTTATTTTGTAAGAATCGAGTGTAAAAATTGGGAGAAATAGTGAAGCACTATGTTGAAGGAGGCTGATTCGCACGAATGCGAACCTTTTCGATGGAAAAGCACGATAGCGAAATCAACAGAAAAGCCGGCTCTCAGCAAAGGTAGTATTGAGAGAACCGGCATTGAAGCACTATTGTCCTAAATCCGCCGTACCATTACGACACTGTCGAGTCCATTGAGTTTTTGTATTACATCCTCGAAAAGCGGACCAGCCGTATCTATAAGCGTATACATAATATTGCCACGACTCTCGGAAACGGCGTCATTAACCGTTACTGATGATTCGTTCAGGAGTGCTTTTATTGCCCCTGAAGCCGCGCCGTCACCATTAGAAATAACAGCAACTCTGTTTTCTCCACTGCGTTCCAAAAAACAGGCAGGAAAGTTTACCGAATTGAGAATATTCCCGTTTTTGAGGTAATCGACGATTTGGTCCGAGACCATGACCCGCACAGTTCTCTTCTGCCTCAGCGACTGAAACGCCAAGATGGGGAATTGCGATAACGTTTTCAATATCGATTAATGCCACACTGAGAAAATCGGTGACATACGAGGACACAATTCCCGATTGAATCGCTGCAAGTAGATCGTCCGTATTAACCAGCTCGTTCCGGGCAAAATTAAGGATCTTAACACCCGGTTTCATTTTTGCGAACATATCTTCGTTGAACAAGCCTTCAGTTTGGCTGTTTACAGCAATATTGATCGAAAGAAATTCCGAATCAGGCAACAGTTCTTCAATTGTTTTGACTGTTTTGATTCCCGGAGATAAATTTTTCCGCTTATCGTCTGAAAATGACCGGGTATACGCCGTAACATTCATCCCAAGTGCAGCCGCATCATTCGCGGTGAGCATACCGATTGCGCCCAGACCGATGACTCCAAGATTTTTTCCTTAATTTCGGTCCCTTTGAAAAAGTCTTTGTTTTTCAATCAGCTTTGGCGCCTCACTTCCGGTATCCTTAATCATGGAAGTCCAGTTTATACCGCTGACAATCTTTCGAGCGGCGAGGAACATACCGCAGAATACTAACTCTTTTACGCCATTTGCGTTTGCTCCGGGTGTGTTGAAAACAACCACACCCAGATCCGGTACACTTATCAACAGGAATGTTATTGACACCTGCTCCTGCCCGGCCGATTGCCTTAATAAGCGATCCACCGAATACCAGATCGTGAAGCCTGTAGCTCCGAACAATCACTGCATCGGCATCTTTGCTCAGTTCACTGCACTCATCAATCTCAATGCCGGGTTTCTGTGTTACGGAAAACCATGTATCTTCGAATGTCGAGACAGCCGTTTTGCCGACCGTATCAGGAATTGTTACGTTCATAGCTTTTCCTTTTTTAAAAATATTCTTCGAGCTTTGCAGTATACTCCTTTAAGTCATCGATTGTTATATCGCCCATCGTGGGGATTCTAAACGTCTGCGGTTTATCCTCTTCAAGTAATTTTTTGTTGAGATTTCCGTAACCGGAGTCGACGGAATACCCTTTGGAGCATAAATCTTTTTTGATGTCGGTAAAACTCACATCTTTAGTGTTAATGAAACAGCCGACCGTATCTGACAGACAACCTTCTTCAGGGAACGGTTCAAATCCCTGTCCGGCTGCCCATCCACGGACGAATTCGGCCATCTCTGTATGTCGTTTAAATCTGTTCTCGATGCCTTCCTGCTCGATGAGTTCGAGACGCTTCTGAAGAGCATACAAATGCGGTATCGAGGCAGTATATGGTGTTTGATCACCATCATAGGCTTTTTTCAGTTCGAGAATATCGAAATAATATCCTCTGCCTTCAATTGTTTTTGCCCGCTCATATGCTCGCTCGCTCACTGTACACACAGCAAGTCCCGGTGGTATGGCAAGCGCTTTCTGTGTCGAGGCAAGACACATGTCGATTCCAAGTTTATCGACTTCAATTTTCATGCCCGACAATGAAGAAACAGCATCGACCAGAAAAAGAACATCCGGATGCCGCTTCATGACTTCGGAAATAGATGCAAGATCCGATGCAACACCAGTCGATGTTTCGTTGTGGACTATGCAGAATGTATCGAAACCACCCTGCGACAATGCTTTATCGACATCGTCTGCTTTAACACCTTTTCCGAAATCGTACGTGATTCGCTCTACCTGACGGCTGCAGTTTTCGGAAATAGTTGACCATTTTTTGGAAAATGCACCGTTCACAGCATGAAGCGCCTTCGTTCCGATGCAGCACCGTACTGCGGCTTCCCAGAATCCGGATCCAGTCGACGTGGAGATCAGAATATCACCTTCGGTGAAGAGCAGCTTCTGCAGTCCCGGTCTTAGGCTACCGAACAATTCTTTGAATTCGGGTGTCCGGTGGCCGATCTGCGGCCCCGACATTGCCTCGAGAACCACTTTACCTACCTCTACAGGTCCCGGGATAAATAGCTTGTTCGCCATAGTATTACTCCCATCTGTTAAGTACTAAGCCCGAAAACATCTTCGGATAAAAGAAGGTCGATTTCTGCGGCATAATTCTGTCCGACCTCGCAATTTCGAATGTTTGTTTTAGTGAGGGTGGATTCACGAAAAATGCCGTCTTTCCGTTTGCGATTTTCTGAATTGTCAATTCATTACCCTTGACAAGCTCTATATTCGGTTGTGTTAATTGTTCTTCGGAAAGATTCATAATTTTATAAAAAATAAGATCGTGCAGGATCACAACATCGAGCTCGTTATCGTACCCCTCTTTAAGGGTGATTCTGTGCTTCTCGGATGGGTCGGCAACAACAAACGACCGTGGTATCAGTTCAAAATCAAACGAATCCAACGACTCAATATCGAAGTGGTCTTTCAGAGTGTTGATATCAATGGTAATATTCAAAATCCTGTTTGTCGGGAGGATAACAAGTCCTTCATTATATGCATTGACGAGTGTAGTCATGACATGCATTTTACCGCTGTTCTCCTTATTGTATTTAACTGCGGTCTTGTAGCGGTGATGGCCGTCTGCAATGAGGAGTCCTTTGGGTTCCATTATTGATATAATTTTAGAAATAACATCCTCATCACTGATCTGCCACATTCGGTGGACATTTTCATCCTGATCGACGTATTTAATATCTTCTGTGCGGGATTTTTGCACTTCCAGCAGCCTGTCAATCGCCTTTTTCTCGTCCTCATAGATGAGAAAAATCTGACCGACATCAGATTTAGTTTTGCACATCAGATCATGCCGGTCAGCAGTATGTTTCTCAAACGTGCGCTCATGAGGCAAAACATTGGTTCCGAAATCCTCAATCTGCAGCAGACAGACAAATCCAGTTCTCGTGTAATGTTTTTTGTTAGCTGAATACTGCTGCTCATACACATAGAGTGAATCGCTGTCATCTCGGATCATAACATTTTCACCAATCATTGAATTCAATAGTTCATTTGATTTTACATGGTCGTCATTGAGGATAACATTCACAAAATTGTACGGTGATAAAGCTGTTAGTTGTGCTTTGTAATCGGAATCGATGACATCATAAGGAGGTGTGATAACATTTTGCGGGTTTACTTTGTCTTGATTATACCGGTAGCCTTTAAATCCTTTGATAACTGCCATAAAGTGGACCTTTCATTACTTAAAAAGAGAGCAGTGTCTCCGGAGGAACTGGGAGGAACTGTGTGATTAATTTAGCATTTGTAAAAATACAAAATTTTATGTATATTTAAAAGTTTATTTCAGATCAAATTATAGTGGAAGGAAGAGAAGCATGGCAAGTGCGGAATGCCCTGTGTGCGGTGCCGATGTTGAGCTTACAGACGATACGGAGCGGGATGAGCTGATCGAGTGTGATGACTGTGGAACAGACCTAGAAGTCGCTGGTATCGATCCTTATTCACTTCGGGAAGCTCCGCAGACTGAAGAAGATTGGGGAGAATAAATCAATGCTGCAAGTTCTGGATGCAACATTACGGGAGGGTGAACAGACTCCCGGAGTCTGTTTTGACGGACACATCAAACTGGCAATAGCAAACCTGCTCGATGAGATTGGAATCAATGTGATCGAAACGGGACATCCGCTCGTCAGCCGTGAAATTCATGCTGCAACCAAAATGATTGCAAACAAAAATCTTAATGCGATTGTGGGTGCCCACTCCCGTTCGTTGGAAGAAGATGTTGATCTCGCACTAGATTGTGGTGTGGGATTTATCGGGATTTTCTATTGTGTTAAAGACGAACGGCTGGATAATGTATTTAAAAAGAAATTAAGTGCGGCTATTGACCAGATTGTGAAAGTAGTTGCCTACGCAAAAGAGCAAAAACCTGGTCTGATTGTTCGCTACACACCGGAAGACACTGTCAGATCAAAGTATCAGAATGTCCTCGATGCAGCATCGGCAGCGGTGGAGGCGGGCGCGGATATTATCAGCATTGCCGACACGACCGGATACATGATTCCGGGAACCGACCGGAGCATGTACGACTATGTTGCTCGGTTGAAGACAGACCTTGCCGCCAAAAGTTTGAATCCAAAAATCGCCGTGCACTGTCACAATGACCGTGGACTTGCACTGACGAACGTACTTGACGGTTACAGAGCAGGTGCGGAAGTTATTGATGTTACTGTGCTCGGAATCGGTGAACGGGCAGGACTGGTCGACCTTGCCCAGCTCCTGATGCTTATGGCAAACGATTTCGATATGGCCGGCAGATGGGAACTTGAAAAACTGCCGGAGCTGTATGAATTGGTCAGCAACTATACCGGGATGGCAATTCCTGATAATTTTCCGATTGTGGGTAAAAATGCTTTTACCCATTGTGCCGGAGTCCACACACACGCAGCCACAAAAGACCCGTTTCATTACCAGAGCATTGACCCGGCTGTTATCGGCAGAAAAACCGAAATAGCCCTGGATCATATGTCAGGGATTTCCTCGGTGCTCTGGGCTCTCGAAAAAATTGGTGCGGAATTCGATAAAAAGCTCGCAACCAAAGTGCTTGATACGGTGAAATCAGTCGGACAGAAAGGGAGAACCGTAGGATTGTCCGAACTTCCTCATATTGTAGAATGGTGCAGGCATCATTACGAAAACAAAGCATTCATTGAATTTGCCCCCGTAAAATAACCTACAAGTCAGTGCAAACAGCACCATTTTTTTATAATTACCAAACAAACGGATATGTGATGAAAATTGGATTTTTACATACAGTCTTAAGACCAGAAGAGAAGTTTCTCATGAAAGAAATCCGCTCACACAGCTATGTCGAACTGGAAATGATCGATGTACGAGATCTCTCATTCAATCTTGGTAAAGACACATTTGACTTTGATGTTGTGCTTGAGCGGTGCATTAATCATTCGCGCGCTCTCTATGCCATTAAACTCTATGAAAGTGCAGGTGTCAGGTGTTTGAACAATTATAGCGTTGCTTTGGTCTGCGGTGATAAACTGCTGACCTCAGACGCAATGACCGATCACAATGTTCCACAGCCGGAGGTTCGGATTGCGTTTACGGAAGAATCTGCACTTCAAACGATTGAGGAAATGGGTTATCCGGTCGTCATGAAACCGGCAGTTGGCTCGTGGGGGAGGCTACTTTCTAAAATCAATGACAAAGATGCCGCTGAGTCGCTTCTTGAACATAAAACGGTTCTCGGCACATATCACCATTCAATATTTTACATCCAGCGATATATCGATAAGGTTGAAGGGCGTGATATCAGAAGCTTTGTAGTGGGGGATGCGTGTATAGCAGCGATATACCGCACATCAAAACATTGGATAACGAACACCGCTCGGGGGGCAGAAGCATCGAACTGTCCGGTCACAGATGAGATACGCGACTTGTCGCTCCGCGCTGCGAAAGCGGTTGGCGGCGGTATCGTTGCGGTGGATCTTCTCGAAACAAAAGATGGTTTTTTGGTGAACGAAGTCAATTATACAATGGAGTTCCGTAATTCTATCCATACGACCGGAGTCAATATCCCTAAATTGATTATAGATTATACACTTAAAGTTGCCCGCGGAGAAGTAGATGAGTAGTATTACTGTCTCAATAGTTGGTTTATCAGGCTATACCGGCGGAGAGCTTATCCGGTTTTCCGCAACAACAATCGAAATGGTGAGGGAAGTTCTCGCAACGGGACATGTATTCCTCAAAAATGAAATGAGCGAGAAAGATATTTGGAAGCTTTACCGTCAGGAATATTGGTCAGAGCCGTTTATACGCATAGTAAAAGATTCTGAAGGGAGTTACCGATACCCCGAACCGAAGCTGTTGGCCGGAACAAATTATTGTGATATCGGATTTGAAAAAGATGATAGGTCTGAACGGTTGGTCGTGATCAGTGCCATCGACAACCTGATGAAAGGTGCTGCAGGTCAGGCAGTGCAAGCAAATGAACTGTATGTGCGGTTTCGAAGAAACAACTGGACTTGAATTTCCAGGTCTGCACCCTATCTAATATCAATTCATTCCGACCGAATTTTTGATATTTTATATATGTAGTGTCGCGTCCTGCGGAAACCGAATTGACAATGATGTAATCCTAATATAAACATATGTGCAGAATATTAGCCGTTCAGGCAGAAAAAGAAATTTCGATTGCGGATTACCTTGAGCCGTTTGCCGATCTTGCAGAGAAATGCAAAGAATATCAGGGACACGGATGGGGATGCTCATACCTAATCGACGGAATATGGGGTCATTACAAAACTATTACACCGGCTTGGGAAGACGACCTGAAGAAATTTGGAAAAACAACCTTGCTGCTTGTGCATGCACGGAGTGCCTTCAGAGATGAAGGGATTGTGGTTGAAAACAATATGCCGTTTTATGATGAGAAGTATGTGTTTATCTTTAATGGTGAACTTCATGGTGTGACGGCGAAAGCACCTGGCCGAATCGGTGCGGAAAAGGTTTTCAATTATATCAAGCGGTTTGACCATGACGATATACTCACCGCACTGATGAAAGGGGTCGAAATTCTCAATAAAAAAACGCGCTATATCAGAGCAATGAATTTCATCATTTCAGATGGGAAACAACTCTATATTTCAACACAGTATAATGACGATCCTGACTATTTCACGCTCCGGTACAAAAAAGCATCTGGTCTGAAGATGATCTGTTCTGAACCGTTTCCCGGTGAAGTTGACTGGAAAAAGTTTGACAATAACACAATTATGGACTTTTAAATGCTTATTATAAAAATTGGCGGTGGTCAATCCATCAATATCGAAGGAATAGTTAGTGATCTGGCCGAATTTAATGAAAGGTATCTTGTTGTACATGGCGCAAACGCCGCTCGTGACGAACTGACTAAAAAACTCGGTACACCCAAAAGGGTTCTTACCTCAATCTCTGGATATGCCAGCGTCTATTCGGACGAAACCATGATTGACAACATCATGATGGCTTACGGTGGCCTTAAGAATAAAAGGATCGTTGAACTCTGTCATCAAAAAGGGATCAACGCTGTCGGGCTAACCGGGATTGACGGCGCAATTGTCCGGGGTAAACGGAATCCCGGAATACGTGTTCAGGAAGGGACAAAACGGAAGATTATCCGTGATTTCTCGGGTAAACCAGAGGAAATCAACACAGGATTACTGAATTTACTGCTCGATAACGGATATGTACCGTTTTTAACCATACCGATTATCGATGAAAATAATTTTGCCATTAACTCTGAAAATGACGATATCGTCGGCGTGATTCAGCGCGCATTTTCCGTCGATAAAGTCATTCAGCTCATCGAAGCGACAGGATTTTTAAACGATAAAAATGATCCTGATTCACTAGTTAATACAATTTCGCACCAAGAGCTCTTCGACAGGGAAGAAATGGTCGATGGACGGATGAAACGGAAGATTATGGCAATTAGAAATCTGCTCGAGGGGGGGGCAAAAGAAGTTATTATCAGTGACGGAAGAACAGAAAATCCGATCAAAGATGCACTTGAAGGGAAAGGTACGGTAATATCGTGACACAGTACAGAGAATTAGAAGAAAAATATGAATTGATGTTTTACCCGAAACGGAGCATCACGATCGTTAAAGGGAAAAACGCGCTCCTTTGGGATAGCGATGGGAATGAGTATATAGACTGTATCGCCGGTCACGGTGTCGCAGTGGTCGGGCATTGTAATGATGCTGTTATTGTTGCAATCCATGAACAATCAAAGAAACTCATCACGCTGCCGCTCACATTTCATAACGATGCCCGTGCAATACTGCTCGAAAAGCTGATTTCGGTCGTTCCGGGATCGTTGACAAAAGCATTTCTCTGCAACTCAGGCGCTGAGAGTATCGAAGCAGCGCTCAAGTTTACTCGTCTTACTACGAAAAAAACTGACTTCATCTGTGCAATGCGTGGTTTTCACGGGAGGACTTTCGGAGCATTGAGTGCAGTGTTTAAAAAAGAATTTAAAGAAGATTTTGAACCGCTTGTTCCCGGATTTCATTTTGCTCCGTTCAACAAGTTTGAAAAACTGCAGGAGAAAGTTACCGATAAGACTGCCGGGATTATCCTTGAGATTGTACAGGGTGAAGGTGGTGTCCATATCGGCGATAAAAAATTCTTTTCTCAAGTGCGTGAATTGTGTACTGAGCGAAGGATACTGCTCATCATTGATGAGATTCAATCCGGTTTCTGCAGAACAGGCAGAATGTTTGCGAGCAATTACTTCGATCTTCAGCCCGATATCCTTTGCGTCGCCAAGGCGATGGCAGGTGGATTCCCTATGGGAGCAGTCCTTGTCTCGGACAAAGTCGAAGCAGTAAATGCGAAACACGGTACAACATTCGGCGGCAATCCACTTGCTTGTGCGGCTGCGTATGCCGCAATCACCTTTATGGTCGAGAACAAACTTGCCGAACAGGCTGAGGAGAAAGGGAATTATATAATCGGTAAACTCCGGTCATTCGACCTGACGGTAATCCGGGAAATCCGCGGGCTGGGACTGATGATCGGTATAGAGCTGAAAACTGCAAATAAGGAATATATTTCGGCACTTATGGAGCGGGGTGTGCTCGTGCTCCCGGCAGGCAAAAATATCATCCGTCTGTTGCCACCACTGACCATTGAATATGAACAACTTGATACCGTTGTCGATTCGCTGCGAGACGTTCTTGCCCAATAATCATTCCACTTACCGGTAAAAAGGCAGATGTCATATCTTATTGTATGTGTAACAGCATTTTGCGTCGCAGGCTTGACACTGATTTCTGGTTTTGGACTTGGAACACTACTGTTGCCGGCTTTTATCCTCTTTTTCCCGGTTGAAATAGCCGTGGCGGCGACCGCAGTTGTCCATCTTCTCAATAATCTCTTTAAACTTTTTCTTGTCGGGAAACATGCCGACCGACAAGTTGTTCTATTGTTTGCAGTACCTGCAGCAGTCGGTGCCCTGTTTGGAGCGTTTCTGCTCGTAAAAATGGCAGAGAGTACTTCTGATTATACTGTTTCACTTTTCGGACAATCACTGGAGTTTACTCCGGTGAATACTCTCATCGGTGTATTGATGTTTTTCTTTGGGCTGGTTGAATTAGTGCCTGCATTCGGGAAATTTCAGTTTGGTAAAAAATATATCCCGATCGGCGGCGTAATATCGGGATTTTTTGGCGGCGTATCAGGGCATCAGGGCGCAATGAGGGCAGCATTTCTGATTAATACCGGCCTGAATAAAGAGCAATTTATAGGAACTTCTGTTCTCTGCGCAATTGTTGTTGATATTTCCCGTATCGCTGTGTATGGAGTTATATTTTATGGAAATTCGTTTTCGGTATTCAGCGAAGGGAATAGTATATATCTTGTTATAGTGGCAACGGGTGCGGCATTTTTCGGATCATACATCGGTTCCCGCTTGATGAAAAAAGTGAATCTGAGAAGTGTCCAGATAATCGTCGGGTGTCTTTTGATTCTTATTGCACTGCTCCTTATAACAGGGATAATTTGAGTCTCATAATGCATAGTGCCCAGAAATATTACCTGAACAATTAATGTTAGTTGTTTTCATGTTAAAAATGAGCAAATTTATCAGATGTCATTTCGACGGAAGCCTCCATTTTTTTATGACTTGAGGCGAAGTGGAGAAATCTTCACTAAAATGTACTTTTAAGAATTCATTAGCAACCAAGGATTTGTGTGCGTGCGTATTTTCGATAAAAGAAAACGGTTGACTGAGTTGGTCGACTGTGCTGGCTGAGCTTCCAAGATCAGCTTAACGGAGTTAAGCAGGATACTTGCAGAGCTTCCCCAGCCCGACAGTGAAAACCTGCTCGTCGGCACTGCTCATGCAGATGATGCGGCTGTCTATAAATTGACCAATGAGATTGCGCTGATCCAGACAATCGATATTTTCACACCAGTTGTCGACGATCCCTACACATTCGGTCAGGTTGCCGCTGCGAATGCGCTAAGCGATGTCTACGCAATGGGTGGAAAACCTTTGACCGCGCTTAATTTTATCGGCTATCCGAAGGACAAGTTCGAGCTTGACACAGTTGTTGCTATTCTGAAAGGCGGAAGTGACAAAGCCGGTGAAGCAGATGCGCTGATTGTGGGCGGCCACTCGATTATGGACCCGGAGTTGAAATACGGACTTTCGGTAACGGGTATCGTACATCCGGACCGTATCGTTACCAATACCGGCGCTCAGCCTGGTGACAACCTGATTCTCACCAAACCGGTGGGGACCGGAATCCTCTCAACTGCGCTTAAAATGGGCAAAGCCGGTACGGATATTGAAAAATCGATAAGTGATGTAATGATAACTTTAAACAAGACCGCCTCCGAAGTTATGCTCGAATTCCCGGTCAATGCCTGCACCGACATTACCGGATACGGCCTGCTCGGCCACTCGTATGAGATGGCTTCAGGATCGGGTATGAAATTTATGATTCATGCCGGAGCTGTTCCAACTATATCCGGAACCCGTGAACTATGCAAAAAAGGGACAATTCCCGGAGGTGCTTATACAAATAGGGAATTTCTCGAAGATAAAGTCAGTTTTCACTTCCGACTTACTAAGGAAGACAAGCTTATTCTCTTCGATCCGCAGACATCGGGTGGACTGCTCATTGCCGTTCCCGGCAGCGAAACAGAATCTTTACTAAAAAGTCTCCATGAAAGTGACATTACCGATGCCGTCATCATCGGAGAAGTACAATCCGGCCTCGCCGGAACAATAGAAGTTGCTGAATAAAAGCACCTTTTTCCAAACCTTTTCTATACCATTTGAATAGCTCATATCAACTATTATCATTGCGAGGAGCGCAGTGGCGTGGTATTTTCTGAGATGCACTAATGTATCCATAACCAATTCTAATACGTATGGGATATCGATTCAGAGATTGTATGGTGTAGATCTGTTGTGGGAGTGTCAAAGCTCAACCATTACAAATCGGCGATTGCAATGTCTTTGACTGATGTAAAAGCAGCTTGACCACTTTCAATATCGGTGATTTTGATAACGAGGTCATAAGGGCCTTTTTCAAGATCAGAAAGGTCGAGCAAGAGAATTTCTTTCGCTGCGTTTGCCGTAAAAGTACGTGTCTGCGCGAAACTGACAGAATAGTTCTGCTTTCCTTTCAAAAATCCGAGAATCCGTTTGGGGAGTGCCTGTCGGGCATTATCCCACTGGACAGTGATTTCAAAATCGATATCTGCAGACTCCCTGCCGTTAAGAATATTATACAACTCATAATAAACAAGAACAGGTTCTGATTTACGTATGGCCAGGTAAGTGTATGGAGATACTAAGAATCCTTCCATCGCTCTAAATGGGAGAACAGAACTCTGGCGAGTATTGGTTTCTTCTATCTGCTTATATAACTGTAAATCGCTGATCATGAGATCATTACCACCAAAATCACGGATGTCAATCATCCCCTGATCGTATCCAAGACTGTCGGTTGTCAGATCGCGAACCTGTAACGTGAGTTCAGCTGCCTGCGGCGGAGCGATCAGTGACACTTTACCAACAGCGTTGAGAAGGTTTTCCTTTGCCATTACGCTGATTGGCACCTCCTGTGGTGAACGGGAAGATACAATTATCTCGTAATTTGTGTTTCTGAGCATTGCGGAATATTCGATTTGAAGTGTTTGCCCTGATTCTTCAAAAAAATGTTTCACGAAATTTTTTGGAAGAGGAACAAGGAAGGAGGCTTCTAACCTGGTTGTCCCATTAGGACCTCTGAACTGTGAAATGTCACCGACAAAGCTGAGAAGCTCATTTTTCGGTATTTTACTGGGTGCGGCTGCAGGGGCAAGCTCTATCGCAGTACGCTGCCGGTTCCCGAACATAAACTTGCCTTGTGCCGGATAATCCTGTAGAATTTCCCGAATCAGGGGTGAAACGTGGAGGCGATCCTGCAGGAGCATGCTGGATATGAATTCACGCCGTCGTCCCTCACCGAGGCTCTGGAATGGTCCAAGCTCCTGAAAGTAAGAGAACCGTTTTTGAAAATGTACGACGAGGTCGGGAAAAATATCTTCATACGACCACGTCTCATCTTGGTATTTATAATAGTAATGAGAATCTATATAAAACGATGTCCTGTGGTCATTGTAGTGCCGGATCGGTTTGCCGTATTTTAACCAGTATTTTCCCCGGTCGTCATAAAACGGATATTTGTTTCGTGCAAAATTGCGTTTTACATATCGGTTTCGGTCTATAAAATCTTTAAGCCACGGATTATTCTGATTTAATGGATTGGGATTATGGCGCCACCAGTACTCTTTCATCAGTGCAATCTTTTCGTCTTTGCTGTCTCTTTTGTAGTATTCTTCTCTCTGATTAGTGCTCAATAGCAGCAAAAACGGATTTTCAAATTCTAACGAAAACAATGCGCTATCAGCATCCTCGATCGCAGCAAAGTATTCCTCTGTGGAATTGATCGACTCCCAGATGCTTTCCTGCGCATATCCGGTTTTCACAACTCCTAATGTTAGCAGGGCCGGAACAAGCAGATATAAAATTATGTCTGCTGGTTTTCTATCCGCTATTTTAATTTGTCCATACATTCCGAAGCTAAAATATTTTATTTTTTTAGATAAAGCAATCTTTTTGTCACATTAAACCGATTGTGTCTGAGTAATTATATTCAAGTATTGATGTTACAGTTGCGAAGATGTAGTATTCTATGTACGTGGTCAGGTGCAGCAAAAATTATATTGAATTCAACCCATAATTTCAATACATTAAATGTTGTTTCTTCATGATTTGTGCAGACTCAGGGTGAGGAGGAAATCAGAAAGGATTCTCATTATTTTATATAAACACAGAAAACGGCTGTTTGGTTTCTGAAATTTTGAAAAAAATGTAGCAATATATTTGTTGTGAGCTCATGTCGGAACGTGTTATCGTAGCAATAAAGGATATAAAACGACGAAAACTCTGGAGAAATTGTGTTTTCGATTCTGAAGAATCAGTTGAAATTCCTTTGGAATTGGTTCTCCGGCGGAGGTTGGAGACCGGGAGGAAGATAGACAATGACACGTTTGATGCACTCATGGCTGAGTCTCAATTGGCGAAGGGCAAAGAGCAAAGTCTGCGACTTCTTTCATACCGGTCACGGAGCGAAAATGAATTAAAACAGCGCATGCGACAAAATGGGTTGAGTGGGACGACGCCACGCTCGGTTGTCAATGATCTCAAACGTTTAGGGCTGGTTGACGATGAAGATTTTGCGAAACGCTTTGTGATTGATTTAATCCACCGCAAACCTGCCGGTGAGTTTCTGATCAAAGCAGAATTGCAGAAAAAGGGAGTTGACCAGGACATTATTGACAAAGTTATTACTGATATTTTCAAAGAATTTGACACGCTTGAATTGGCACGAACATGTATGAGGCAGTGGCTGTCACGGCATCCCCGGACTGCGGAACACGAAAAACGGAATAAAGTTGGGCTCTATTTGTATCAGCGGGGGTTTTCCAAAGCTGTAATTGATGAAATTGTAGGAGAAGAAAGTGCTTTCTAATGAAGTACGACAGAGTTTTTTGGATTTTTTCAAGAGTAAAGACCATCTGATTGTTTCAAGTGCTCCGGTCACTCCTGCAGAGGACCCGACGATCTTGTTTACAAATGCAGGGATGAATCAGTTCAAGGATATTTTTCTTGGAACCGGTACCCGTGAGTATAAACGAGTTGCGAATTCTCAAAAATGTATTCGCGTGAGTGGCAAACATAACGATCTCAAAGAAGTCGGGGTCGATACCTATCACCATACATTTTTTGAAATGCTTGGCAACTGGTCGTTTGGTGATTACTACAAACGGGAAGCGATCCAGTGGGCATGGGGACTATTTACCGAAACTTGGAAGATAGACAAAGCCAGACTTTATGCATCCATCTATGAAAAGGATAATGAAGCGGAAGAACTCTGGTATGCTAACACCGATATAATCTCAGGAAGAGTAATCCGGCTCGGAAAAAAAGACAATTTCTGGGAAATGGGTGAAACCGGACCGTGCGGTCCCTGTTCTGAAATACACTACGATCTGGGAGAGAAGTATTCATGTTGCCCGGACTGTGCAATGGGATGCGAATGCGGCCGCTTTGTGGAATTGTGGAATCTTGTGTTCATACAGTATAACCGAGAGTCTGACGGTAGCCTCATAGATCTGCCGGAAAAGCATGTCGATACAGGAATGGGTTTTGAACGGGTTGTGGCAGTGATCCAGAATAAAAGATCAAACTACGACACCGACCTCTTTGATGCATTAAAAGATGCAATCAGGAGTATCACCGGCATTGCCTATGAAGAAGAGAACGGGACCGGCGTTGCATACCGGGTAATCTGCGACCATATCCGTGCCCTCTCTTTTGCAATTTCAGACGGTGCACTTCCCTCTAATGACGGACGCGGCTATGTTCTTAGAATGATTCTGAGACGGGCTGCCCGATACAGCAGAGAACTTAATGTTCATGAACCGTTTATGTATAAACTAGTCGAACCGCTTGTCGACACGATGGGGTCGGTGTATCCAGAGTTAAAAGATCATGCATCATATACTGTTCAGGTCATTGAAGCCGAAGAAGAAGGATTCGGTAAAACTCTCGACAGGGGAATAGAAATTTTTAATAAATTAGCAAAAACTGCCGTGGAAAGCGGTTCACAGAGAATCACTGGAAAAGATGCCTTTAAGCTGTATGACACTTATGGTTTTCCGCTCGACTTGACTGAACTCATGGCACGGGAGCAGCATATCAACATCGACCTTCCGGAATTTAATCGTGAAATGGCAGCCCAGAAGAAGCGGTCTTTCAGTAAAAGATCTCTTGTAGATCTCGATAAGCTCGGCAAATCGACTATTCGGACCAAGTTTTCATATATGAAAGCATCATTGTCGACCGAGATAGCGAGAATTTACGATGAAGACGGAGAAAACATTTCCGAGTCGACAGTCGGCAGCAAGGTGGAAATTCAGTTAAAAAATGAGACGCCATTTTATGCTGAGTCGGGAGGCCAGGTTGGTGATACTGGTACTTTGAAAACAGCAAACAGGGAAACGGTAGTTACTATTTATGATACGCAAAAAGTCAATAATATAACGATTTTTCATTATGGAATAGTTGATAAGGGAACTATCAAAATAAACGATACGGTCGAAGCGTCGGTTGATACGGTCAGAAGGCTCGATATCAGAAGAAACCATACGGCAACACACCTGCTTCACAAAGCGCTCAGAGAGGTGCTCGGCACTCATGTGAAACAGGCGGGATCGCTTGTAGATCCGACTCATCTCAGGTTTGATTTTAACCATTTTCACAAAATGACGGGGGATGAATTGCAAGATGTTGAGCAAAGAGTCAATGCAGTGATCCGTAGTAATCGTCCGGTGATTGCCGAAGAAGATGTGCCTTACGACGATGCGGTAGGCCGGGGCGCTATGGCTCTGTTTGGTGAGAAATACGGTGACCGCGTCAGAACTATTACCGTGGAGGGCATCAGTGTTGAGTTGTGCGGGGGAATTCATGTAGACACGACAGGAAACATCGGCGAATTCCGGATAATTTCGGAAAACGCTGCGGCATCGGGTGTGCGAAGAATTGTTGCGGAGACTGGCAATTATACGTATGAACGAATGCGTCGCGAACGGCATATGATTGGTCGTGTCAAAGAACTGTTAAATGCGCAAGACGGCGATATCATAGAGAAATTAGAGCAAATCATTAAACGAAATACCAAGCAGGAAAAAGCCATCAGAGAATTCCGAGTTGACCGTCAGCAGTCAGTCCTCGAAAAACTCATAGCTGGAGCTGTACAATCCGGGAATCCGCCGATATTAACCTACAATTTCCCTGTTGAGCTGCAAAAAATGGGCGACACTATCCGGAGGCAAATGCCGCAAATGGAAGAGCTGCAAAAAATGGGCGACACTATCCGGAGGCAAATGCCGCAAGGCGCTGCTCTTATCAGTACTCAATCTCATGATAAATCGCTCCTTGTATGTGTTGTCGGCGATGAGTTGATTAAGAACAATAAGTGGAATGCCGGTACGATTATAAAAGACATTGCGAAATCGATCGGCGGAGGTGGAGGCGGCAGACCCCATATGGCTACCGCTGGAATAAAGGGAGCAGATAAGCACGAGCAGGCGTTCGAGGTATTTCGCGATGTCATCAACAATTTGTATAGTTGAAATGATAAAAAAAATTAAGAGAGCTATTTCGCATCACAGCATTTTTTTGTCGAACGTTTTTTTGACCTGAATGTATAATAACGGAAATATACGTGACCGTTTATAGAAATCTCATTGAGTCGATTGCTCGACAGGGAGCACTGCTCGCTGTGTTAATTGATCCCGATAAGGCCGATTCTGAGAAACTCCGTCTGTTTGTCCGGAACAGTAAAGAGCTGCAGGTTGATTTATTGTTAGTTGGATCAAGTCTGCTTCTCAATGATTTATTTGAAGATACAGTCAAACTGGTTAAGTCTAATACCGACCTCCCGGTTGTCTTGTTTCCGGGCAGCCCGAAACAGGTTTCTTACTATGCAGATGCTATTCTATTTATTTCGCTGATAAGCGGCCGCAATTCGAATTTCCTCTTTGGAGATCACGTTGTAGCAGCCCCCGCGATCAAAGAGAACAATATTGAGCCAATTGGAACGGGATACATGCTAATAGAATCGGGTAGTATATCTACAACAGAATATATTAGCGATACCCGTCCGATACCGCGTAACAAACCAGATATTGCAGTTGCTCATGCACTTGCTGCACAATATATTGGTATGAAAATGGTCTATCTCGAAGCTGGTTCGGGCGCATCAAGCACAGTCCCGAATGAGATGATTCACTCTGTCAAAAACAACTGTGACCTTCCGGTAATAGTGGGCGGTGGGATAACCGAACCCGGTGTTGCACAAGAAAAAGTAGAGGCAGGTGCGGATATTATCGTTATTGGAAATGCTCTCGACAATAACTGGGATGAAGGCCGAATCCGGCAATTTTCGGATGCAATTCACCACAAAGAACGCACGAGTTGACTCAGAGAGAAGTATATGACAAAATATAAAGAGCTTATTCAAAGCTATCTCAAGACAAGCGCAGAAGTCAAAGAGAAAACTGTGGAACAGTGTTTCGATGAAATCGAGGAGGCCGGTCTCATCTGTGCAGAAACTTTGGGCAGTGGTAGTAAACTACTTCTCTGCGGCAATGGAGGAAGTGCTGCCGATGCACAGCATATTGCAACCGAACTGGTTGTACGCCTCTCATCCCGGATGGATAGAAAGGCACTTCCTGCCTTAGCGCTTACTGTGAACTCTTCAACGCTGACAGCATGCGCAAATGATTACGGTTTCGATTCGATCTTTTCGCGCCAGGTGGAAGCATTTGGCAAGCCGGGTGATCTCCTGATCGGTATTTCAACGTCCGGAAATTCAAAAAATGTCGTACAGGCTCTCAAAACAGCAGAACAGCTTAACATGAAGAGGATCTGCTTCACCGGAGGCGGCGACGGTGGGGCTATGGCAAATTTAGGAAATATAGCTATTATCATTCCTCATAATGACACCGGTCACATTCAGGAAGGACATATAACTGTAGGTCATATAATTTGCGATATTATTGAGCGGGAGCTCTTTTAAGAATAACAGCAAGGTAAAAGACTTTTGAATCATCACATCTCGAATACCGACCTCGACACATACCTCGAAAAAGCAGTTGAAGCCGCACAAATAGCCGGAGCACTCCTTCTGACTAAACTATCAAAGACGGTTACTGTAGAATTTAAAGGAACAATAGATCTTGTTACCGAAGCGGACAAAGAGTCGCAGAAGTGTATTCTCGAAATCCTTACGTCAGCATTTCCCAATCACGATTTTCTTGCAGAAGAATCTGACGATCAACCGGATTATAACAAACAGTATCTTTGGATAATCGATCCGTTGGATGGGACTATAAATTTTGCTCATGGATATCCATGTTTTTGTGTCTCTATTGGACTGATGATAGAAGGCACAATTAGGGTCGGTGTTGTATTTGATCCATTCACGGGCGAACTCTTTACCGCTGTGAAGGGGAAAGGGGCTTTCCGAAACCGAGAACGAATATCTGTTTCGAAAACACAAATACTTGACAGATCTCTTCTTGTAACCGAATTTCCTTATGACATCCGCGAAGGCGGTATTAACAATGTAGGTCTCTTTAATCATCTTATTATGAAAGTCCAGGCTGTGCGCCGGGACGGTTCTGCAGCTCTTAATCTCGCTTATGTTGCAGCAGGCAGATTTGACGGATTCTGGGAATTGAAACTCCATCCATGGGATGTTGCAGCCGGTATTCTCCTGATCGAAGAAGCTGGAGGAACGCTTTCAAACTTTTCCGGCGATTCTTACTCAATCGATTCATTTGATCTGCTTGCAACGAACGGCGCAATTCATCAAGAGTTGTCGGAAGCAATCATCCAAATTCCGAGAAATTCGTGGTAGCAGAAAACATTTATTACTTTGTATAATTTTCATACACGTGTTTAAACGTTAGCGAATAAATAAGGTAGAGATTTTGTCACTCTTTCTCAATATGATTTGGAATCGAGATTTCGGTCGAAATGACATTTTATGACATTTATAGAATCTTACTATCATTTAGTGAGGTGTGAAGCAACGTGTCAATCTCTCTTATTGTATTTGAACAGACTGTAATACACTGTAACACATAGAAAAAAACACAGTAAACAATAATACTCGAAAATCGACTCTTTCAGACAGTCTTGACTTACACAGACGGAATCGCGCTCGATTCTGTTGCTTCCCAGGAAGGTATGCAATTTAAAGACCTGTATCAAGCGACATATGTAGCATTTGATCTGGGAACGACCGGTATACATACACAATAAAGACAAAATTACCGAACTGGGTGCTATAAAAATCAGAAATGGATGCATTATCGATACCTTCGAAACACTTGTCAATCCCAGACGATATATTCCCTACGATGTGAGCCGTCTTACTGGATTGTTTTAGAAATGGTCGAAAACTCTCCTAAAATGAAAGAGGTATTGCCAAAATTTCTTGATTTTATTGAAGACAGCACTCTTATTGCTCACAATGCCTCCTTTGACGTGGGGTTTATCAATTCGGCATTTAAAGAAAGGGGACATTTCTCTATGGGGAACGGTGTCCTTTGCACATGTAAACTTGGCCGCCGCATACTCCTCGAACTGAATAAGCACAGTCTCAGAAAACTCGCGCGCCACTTTGAAATTATTAACATACAACCGCATCGCACCGGAAGTGACGCAGCAACCTGCGCGAAAATATTTCTCTCTATGCTGAGTATGTTTCCTGAAAGAGGATATTTCACCTCAAATGATTTAATGAATAATGGGCAGGGAATATTTTTTTGTTGACATTTGATTTTTTAATTTGTACTCTGTTTGAGAAGTTAAATCAACTACATCATAATGCTATTATTAAATAGAGGAGGTAAGTGTTTTGGCAGAAACTGGATATTGTGTAAAGTGTAAAAGCAAACGAGACATGAAAGACGCTGAACAGGTTTCTATGAAAAACGGTCGTCCTGCAATGAAAGGTATCTGTTCCGTATGTGGCACAGGAATGTATAAAATACTTTCCTCAAAGTAGTTTTTCCACCATACAATTTTATAAAACGGAACTCACCTGAGGGTTCTGTTTTTCATTTGTGCAGAACTTGCCGAACTATTATATTTTTAACTGCAGCGAAAAAATGTGCTGATTTCCGAATGAAGTAACACTAGGAATGTACGCATAATCGAATCCGAATCGCCGGACGGCAATTCCGGCGCCGATCGTCCAACTACGTTCCTCAAAACCGGAAAGGTATCCTGTACGCAAACTGTATCTGTCGTTGTAACGGTATTCAATTCCGAAGCGACTGAAGTTGTCGCCGTCGAACAATATCTCATATTCCGATGAAACCGTCAGGGATATATTATAGTGCGAGATCCGGGGAATTGTATATGCGGCGCCACCACGGAGCAGCGTTGGCATAGTCGGTTTTTCCTGTATGAACGCATCCATGCTCCCTGCATTTTTCAGAACGATTCCGAAATTCAGATGGTTATCAGGCATTATATACCTGACGCCGATATCTCCCGCAAATCCGGTAGCGGAATCGAAGAAGAGCTTCTGAAATAGATATTTCACCGATGCACCGATATGCAGTTTTTCACTGTAGACGTACGTATATGTCAGTCCGGTATAGAAATCGTGGGCTGTTATGATACCGTTCGGTGTTACCGTCGGACCGGATCGCTGCTCAATGCCATCGATATTATTTGAGAATACACTTACCGCAATTGCGTGTTTGCTCCCTTTTCTGAGAAGGAGTGCTATAAATTCGCTGTTAGTGTCCGAAAATCCCTGTAAATGTGAAAACAGAACTTCCTGCTCACTGGTGCCGACTAATCCAGCCGGGTTCCATTGAAGTGAATTAATTCCTGTGCCGCTTGCGGTCATTGCTCCCGCAAGAGCGCTCCCTCGGGCATCCATCTCCAATCGTAGAAATGATAAACCCGGAGGTCCTTCTCCTGCATGCATGTCTTTTGGAATACTCAACACGAAACTGCCCAAGATAATAAGTATAGACAAGAATGGCGTGCGATTTATTCTCTGAATAAAATAATCCATTATGTGTCTTCTTTCTTCTTCTGCCAACTGTTCTTTTTATCAACTATAGTATTAAAACGCTACACTGAATGATATGATTTGCGGTGAATCGGGGTCACGGTCGTTCATCTCAAATGCATAATTCAAGAAGCCTTCGCTTTTCATCAGAGGTATTTTCAGCCCGAATCCAGTGGTTAACTCTCCGTCATTCATACCGGCTCTAAGCACAAGCGTATTATGAGCCTTACTCTCAAACCCAATACGGAATCCAGGATCGCTCTTGGAATTTTTGTAAATGTCGAACACAACTAATGTGTTGTACCGTTTGACATCGATCCCTGCACCGGCAGTATATACTTGTGGGAAAGCATCTGAAGTTGTACTCCCGCGGTCGAATAACGGTTCCGAATTCCATGATAATTTCGCATTAATATCCCGGATAGCAGCGCCGATTGATACAAAAGAGAGTGGCTTGTACAGAATCCCGAAATTAAGTCCAAATCCGGTTGCGGTTATATCGACCACGTCTTGCCGGAGAATGGTACCGCCCATACCGATATTGAGTCCTTCGGCAATATTTACCCCGAATGCAAATAAAAATCCATTCCGGCTGTCGGAGAATGTCTGCGTGGGATTTCCGTTACTGTCTCTGCCGTCGATATTGTCGATACCGGCGTGGAGCCATCCGAGCGCAAAGCCTCCCGTTGGCGGAATTTTCAAGGCGACACCGGTATAGATAAATGTTCGATCAAGTGAAAGATTTCTATACGAAAGTGTAACCTCTTTGCCGGGAAGATCGGGTAGTCCTGCAGGATTGTAATAGACACTATAGCCATCACCCGGTATAGCGGTAAAAGCTCCGCCTAATGCACGTGCACGAGCTCCGAGACCCAATCGTAAAAAGCTGCCGGTATATCCACCACGATCCTGAGCATAGAGCGTATTTTCAGGAAAAATACTCAATAAAATAATTGCTATACTGAATGTTGTTTTAAAGGATCGTGAAACCATATTTATTCTTGGTAATTAGGACAATTTGATGAAGAGCAATTCTACTAAAAGAATTCATGAAATAAATTTTGTCACTTCGACCGAAATTTCTGAGAATGACCGGGATGAAGTGGAAAAATCTCAAAATTATATTTTTTTAAAACACAACAACTGGCCACTCGAAAAACTCACTCTCAAGCCCGCTCTTGTCAACCGCACGAAATTTGAAAATATATCCGCCCTTCACTGTCCCGGGCGGTACAATGATTGTTATTGTATAAATCCCGTTGCCTTCTTCTGTATCGCCTGAAAGGACACCGCCATGGAATATGGTGCCCCCGTCATCAAAAAGAAAAAACGGATTTCCACTGTTTGCTACTGTTTTATCGGGTTTTATTGAAAAGAAAATGACATGCTCAATGTTGTGCTGCAGACCGTTCGGATTATCTACAGTTGCCTGAAGCACCGCGAGACTGTTGACTGCTTCGAGACTGTCGGGTGCTTCAATACTAATAACTACTGGCGGCAAATTGTCCACTTCAGTAGTAGATACTATTGGATGAATTACCTCATTACCTCTATTGCCGGTGCCGGCACGGTCAACGGCACTGAGTAGTAAAGTATATTCATCCCCGGTCCTGTTGTCTCACCAATACCGGAAGACAGATTGGCTGTGAAAACACTGTCTCCGCCGACAAGATCGTTTCCGGAACCATCATCGTGAAAATCAATCGATCCAGTTGGTACTGGAGATAATGGCGGGTAAAGGTCTGCCATAACAATTGTAATATCATCGACTCCCTGGTCGTCGCTCACTGAGACTGTAATAACCGTAACGGATCCTGACGTAATCGAGAGGGAATCTGCCCCCGTCTCCAGAATAAATACAGGTGGAGTATTCAGAATTCCATCTCCGTCTAATGATTCTAATTCAGAACTCACAATAACCGAGGAATAGACCTTGTCACCAGAAATGTTATCTCCATGAGTTCCGTCGTTATAGAGATTAAAAAATATCGGCTCATCCGAAGACTCTTCCAACCGGATAACTCCGCTTAACTCTACCAGATCACTACCTGACGATTCGACCGTAACGGTTACAGGAATTTCATAATCCGATTGTGTCCAGACAGTGTCCGGAGCAGAGATGGATTAGATTTCAGGAGGAATATTTCCCGGTGGTAGAACAAGCGAGTCTTTATTACATGCTGACAATACAGCCGAAACGAATAATAAAATTGAATAAAATATTGCGATTTTTTTATCATTAATGTATCAGTTCATTACTATAATTTTACCCCAGAACGTTGCTTGTCCCCGCACTTTCAATCGGTAAAAATAGACACCGTTCGCAACCATCACACCCCAGGTATTGGTTCCGTCCCAGAGCTCGGTATAAATACCCGGAATGGGCCGCGCTTTATTTGACACAACACTTTTTACAGGATTCATTCCGAAATCAAAAACATCGAGAAACACTTCTGTAACTTTGAGTGTCCGGTATTGAATACGGACATACCCGTCATCACCGATTCTGTTGTGCCGCAGCGGAGAAAAAGGATTTGGGTAAGCATAGGCCTCCGATTCGCCATCGGAACCGGGTATTGGAAATGCCCTGAAAACATCCCAGCTCTGTCCGTTATCGATCGAAGTTCCCAGTCCGTCATTCGTGCCGACCCAGATTATTCCGTTGTTGGATTTGACATCGAAATATTCTGTTGTCAGAATCTGTTCGCCTGCAGTACTGGATATCGAAGGAAATAATCCCCACGTTTTACCTCGGTCGGGTGATTTGAAAAGACCATTATCGGACACAACATACACAGCATCTCCGTCAAAACCAAAATTATGAACGAATTCCCCTTCGAGCATTGTTTCCCAGGTCAGGCCATTATTTGTTGTCCGGCTAACAGCATAAAACTCATTTTCATCCTCTGCTTTCCAAGTTGTCGCCCAAATGATACTCCCATCAGAAGTTATCTGTTCGGCGAGCTGTGTGATGAAGTTTCCTGAAATGCCACTGCCATTCTGTGCTGTATAATGGGTCCATGTCTCCCCGCCGTCCGTAGATTTATTGATTCCTTGTGCGGTACCAGTCCAGAGGCCGTTTGCGGCAGAAATAACTGAAAAGGTTCTGTGATTCAAATTACCAAGTGCATCAAATGGTAAACCGTCGGAAGTCACTACAGCCCACATTAGGCCGTTGTCTTCGGATTTCCTGAGACCGCCACCCCAGCTTGTTATCCAGATAGAAGAGCCATCGAGAGCAATATCGAATGTCACATTCTGCACAATCGTGGTTGTCGGCTTATACCCGAGACCTTCTTCGTCATTTGGGTCGACCGGTTGATCAACAAAATTCCAGTTCACACCACCGTCGTCGGACCAGCTTAATCCACCCCCTGCAGAAAATGTTTCATCGTTAATAACCGTATCAAATGCTGTGGCGATCCAGATAACAGAGCTGCCGAGGGCAATTGCAGATGTACTTCCTGGCGCCATACCACTACGGTCATCAAAAGAGGTATAGGTCTGCCCTCCATCAGACGTAACCGTCAGACCGCTTCCGGTCCCGAGCCAGATATTTGGACCGTCGAACCGTATGTCGGTGATGGTGTTGCTTTGAAGCCGTAGAGCTTTCAGAGGAGCAAAACTGCTGACGGATTTAAGTGTTTGTCCGTATAATTTTCCGAAAACAGGAAAGAACACGGATCCCACACATATGGATGCTATAAAAATGAGGTGGATAAAAAAAGGCTTAGCCTTTGCCGGAATAACACAGTGGATACAACCTGTCCGCCGGTGCGTACTCCAATCGTACATAATAACAAATCCTTAACTATACAAGAATAATCAACTTTTAGTAAAAACTGTATTACTAATGTACGATAGATGTACCTCCCGTGGTTATTATGGAATGAACAAAGATGTGTTCACAATAGTGAACGTCATTTTCTCAAGCTAGCCGAAATAATTTTAATTATTTTGTGAATTTCCCCTGTGTAAGATTATAAGGTTATTTTTCTTTGTTAATAAAATATTTACTGGCCTTTTGAAGAATATTTTTTTCCTCATCGGTCAAGTTCTGATAACCAACTTCGTTTATTTTATCAAGAATTTTATCAATCTGTTTTCTAAAATCAACGGAACTCTCTTCCTTATTTGTACTTGACCGATGCAAATTCATCGGTGGCTTACTTGATTTTGATAAAAACTGGTTAATCTTCCAATCGAACCGGAGATAGAGAAATCCGACGACCATACCGCCTAGATGTGCAAAATGAGCGATGCCGTCGTTTGTTGCTGAAAATGCTGAAATAAATGAGAGAGCGCCGAAAATAAAAACAAAGTATTTTGCGGGAATCGGAAACAAGAAATAGAGTAAGATCGGTCTATTTGGAAACATAAGACCAAATGCAAGTAGAAGACCGTAAATAGCACCAGAAGCTCCAATGATGGAAAACTCCCCTGCATGCTGAAAAATGACATTAATAATTCCGGCGCCAACACCCGTAATGAAATAATATTTACAAAACTCCCGTGTTCCCCAATGACGCTCAATTTCACTTCCGAACATCCAAAGGGCGAACATATTGAATACAATGTGGAACATACCTGCATGTAAAAACATGTAGGTAAAAAGCTGCCAAACATAGAATTTCTGAATGACCAGTGCCGGTACCAACCCGAAAAACCGGGACGATATGACGCCGATCGTCTGGAGCAGGAACACAACACCATTTGCTATCAAGAGCCTCTTGACTCCTGGTGTCAGACTACTCCCGACAGATATTTCATAATTACGGTAATACATAGATAGGGCAAATTATTCTGAAAAATATAATGGTATATTCTATAATATACACATTTAATTCAAAGATTATTACTAATTATTTTAGCTTTTTCAGGATATTTTCTCCAACATCCGGCCAAACACATTTCTGTCACGAAGCATAAACTTCCGTTTCAGGTCTTCGGCTTGGTTAATATAGCCGAGCTTCTTGTTCATTTCATACGAACGCTTTACCGCAGGTAATGTTTTATCATGCAGAAGACGAAATCGCGTATTAAGAAGTATTACGGCTGTGTAATTTCCCTTATCAATTTTTTCGTTAAATATATGGAGCAAATGCTTCATAACTTCTTTGCACTTGAGCTTATACACTCTGTAAAACTTCATTGCATTGTCAAAATCATCTTTGTTAAGATAATGTAAAAAGCTTTGGAAGCAGCAGGCCGGCACACTTTTTTCGGTAATTTGTACTCCATTTTCGAGGGCATGTTTGAACATATTAATGACAGGAGGCTGGATTCGGGCAAGAGGAAGGCTGAATTCCATTTCGACACGCCCGCCGTGCTTTTTTGTAGCGCATCTGTCTGAAACAGAGGTTAAAAGCTTTGACAGCAGTATCGACGAAAATCTGTTCGGGAAAGCCGAATTCTTTCATGAGCCGCGCAGTATATTCATAATTATCTGACTCGATCACCTTACCTGCTGTGCTGCGAATCTTATCTGATGGCAGTTCATATTCCCATTTTATTTTTGTGGCACCCCTGAACAGTCCCAGTGAGACATTCTGTTCAAATTTCTTCTGCCCAATCCTGAGCAGATTTTAAGTCGCCAATGGTCTTGAAATAGTGTGCTTTGACAATATTGTCGTTAACCAGTTCCACCATCCGGCGGAGTCGTTCGCGGTCGTGCATAGCTTACAGTAAATGTTTTGTGCTAATTTGAATGTTCATACCAATGAGAACATATCAAGTATAATATACCGAACATACTTTATAACATTAAAACAGAGTACTATCTTTCATAAAAAAAGTCAAGAAAAATCAAGAACTGTTGCCTCGATAATACGCTTATTGTGCTGTGTTCACATTCTCACTTTAGTATCGGTATTTCTTACTCTATTATACACTATTGCTGTAAAGTTCATGATGCATTATCGTCTAAAAGTGTGCAGGTTGTATTTGAAACCGGTACGAATGAGGTTTAATTGCGATGTCCCTGCGATTAATCAGATATTTTTTCGGGAATTTTTGAATTTCATTGAAACAATTTGAAAGTTTTTGTATCTTTAATAACTCTCTAACTTCTTTATAGTTCAATCAAACAGCAGGACAGCATTCGCAAAGTTATGGAAAATGAGCATTTTTATGATTTTTGCCCGTTTGCATCACGGTTTCCGTTTGAAACGTTGATACTCCCGCGTCAGCACGAGTCTCATTTCGAACATTTTTCCAAAGAAAAAAATGCTTCGCTTGTGGAAGTTCTTCTGAGTACGATCAGAAGACTCGAGACCGTGCTCAAAAATCCCGCTTATAACTAATATGAGTCATACCACCCCTTTTGACAGCGGATCATCCGAATTTTATCATTGGCACATCGAAACCATTCCGCTGCTCAGAATGCGGATATGCTGTATAAATGCAATAAAAATTATGAGATATCATATCACTACTCTTAGAGCGCAATTGATAGTCATAAAAAAAGTTTAAAAGTGAACTTAATGTGGAATACGGGTTACGAAAATAGTGAATAATAGTAATAATAAAAAGAAATGGATGCCCAAAGCATTTATGTTGTCTTCGGGTCATTTCTGTTCAGATATATATCCTGGTTTTCTTGCTCCGATATTACCGTTGTTGATGTCTATGTATGGATTTTCAATATCGTATGCCGGGCTTCTTATGGCTACCGCTTCACTTTCCGGTTCATTGTTGCAGCCGGTTTTCGGACTCCTCAGCGACAGAATGTCGACACGGTTTTTTGTAATTATGGGTCCGGTGTTCTCCGGAATTTTCTATTGTACTCTGGGATACATGCCCAACCAGTGGTTTATACTCCTGTGGGTTCTCTTTGGCGGCCTCGGCCAGGCACAGTTTCATCCGCTTGCTGCCAAAATGACCTATAGCATCAGCGAAAAAAACCGGAGCACGGTCATGTCGATATTTGTCTCCGGCGGTAGCGTCGGTTTTTCGACTGGCCCGGTTGTGATAACATCAATTATAGCAATATGGAATATCAAATATGTCCCTATTGCTATAGTACCTGCGGTAGTTTATGCGCTGCTGATGACCCGATATTCTCCGGAACATACGGTTGAGAAATCGACCCGCAATAAAACGGCAATCACAAAAGAGAATTTAAAAGATTTAACATCGATCAGTATCTTTGTCTTTGTCGGACTGCTCCGAAGTTTTGTTGTAATGAGCTTCAATACCTTTATACCAATCCTTTTTTCGTATAGAGGGATGCCTCTTGAATCAGGAGGGTTTGCACTCTTTCTGTTCAGCTTTTTCGGTGGAATCGGTACGCTTATTGGTGGCTATCTTGCAGACTGGATGGAACCGAAAATAATCATCTCCGGTTCGTTTTTATTTGCTGCTCCTGCATATATTTTATTTTTAAACACCACAGGTACTGCTGCCTATGTAGCACTTAGTTTTGCAGGGTGTATGATGTTTTTCTCAATACCGGCTGTAATCACACAGGCACAGGCAACGATGCCGGGTAACATGAGCACGGTTTCAAGTATGGTTATGGGTGTTTCATGGGGTGTAGGAGGATTGCTGGTAAGTGTTGCAGGAAAAGTGGCGGACATATATGGTCTCATCGAAACTCTGCAAGTGCTGGCATACTTTCCGTTGATAGGTGTGCTTATATCGTTTCCGCTCCACTACCGGAAATCCAAGGAAACGCGCTATCCGGATTATATTTAGATCATTATCTGATCTTCAATGAGAGGATACTGATCAGGGCAAGAATAATCGAGACAATCCAGAACCTAACGACAACTGTTGGTTCCGCAATACCTCGGAATTGAAAGGTGTGATGGAGAGGTGCCCGGTAAAAAAGCCGTCTGCCGATTCGGTCGATTCCGATTCTGTCCTGAACTAAAACAGAAACTGCTTCGGCGAGGAAAATTCCACCCGCTATTAAGAAAAGCATCTCCTGTTTCACAAGAATTGCTATTGTTGCAATGAATCCGCCGAGTGCTTGCGAACCGGTGTCTCCCATGAAGGTTTGCGCAGGATAGGTGTTGAACCAGAGAAAACCGAGTCCTGCGCCAATTCCAGCGGCACACAGAACCGTCAGTTCACCCGTACCAGGAATTAATTCAAACAGAAGATAATCGGCATATTTGCTGTTCCCGATGACGTGGGCAAAAACACCATAAACCGCAATGGTCGTTGAAGACGGTACAATGGCAAGTCCGTCCAGCCCGTCGGCAAAGTTCACGGCATTGGATATCGACAGAATAATAAATATACATAATGGTATATAAAACCACGACAAATGCAAAATTGCCGGTTTGTAAAAGGGTAAATAGAGGTTGTAGATCATGTTTTCCGGGAATGGTGACCAACCTTCGGAATAGATAACCAATCCGAAAAGCAGTCCGAAGACTCCCTGGGCAAGGAGTTTTGAAGAACGAGATAGTCCTGCCTCACTTGATTGCTTGAGGAGTTTACGGCGATCGTCAATAAAACCGATAAAACCGAACCAACTAAGAGCGGCAAGAGGAAGGAGCACAAAAAGACTCGATAAATTACACCAGAGCAGCGAAGAGGTCATGACCGAAAATATAATGATCAATCCCCCCATTGTAGGCGTTCCTTTTTTGTTCTGAACAACGGCATCCGATGCCTCTCGCGAAGTCTCACGGAAATTTTTCCTATAGAGGCCGATGATAATTTTCCGTCCCCAGAATAGAGATATGAAAAACGCGGTTAGAAATGCAAACCCTGCTCTGAAACTGATATAGTTTAAGAGGCGCAAAAACGAAAATGGTCCGTCAAAAAAGTCTATTGACAGAAAAAAATCATATAAAAAATATCCCATTATACTCTATACACGTTATTGTAAATTGTGATTTATGGGTTTAATGAGAATTATTGTTATAATGCCCCGGAATAAAAATATTGTTGAGTTCCTTGGCAAGGTCATCGCGAGAACCGATTACGCCGCGCCGGTGAAGTGTTTTAAGTGATTCAACGGCAGCACTTTTAACAAGATTATTCGGATGATTATAAAAGTTTCTGATAATTGGCAGAATATCTGCAGACTGACACAAGGTGCCGAGAGTATACAGTGCCTGCTCAACAACTTCAAATGTCGAATCCCTGAGCGCACCAGCGACAGCACTAATGACTTCAGGAGTTGAGCATTCAATATACATATTCCGAAAAGCCTTAAGTCCTTCAGCACGAACTTCCCAATACGAATCTGTTAGCGAAGTGAGCAATGCGGCAGTGACTTTCTGATCGGGCACTGTTGTAGCTCCCAATGCACGGACTGCATTGCGTCTGATAAATCCGACCTGACGGAAATCACCACCGAAAAGCCTGACAAGAAACCGTGCAGGAGTCCTGTCGATTATCAATTCTATGAGATTTTCTTTAAAGTTTACGAGACGCAGAGCACCGACAATTTTCACAGCAGAGTTTCGCACTTTCCAGTTGGGATGCATTAGCCACTCAGATATGAGTTCAGGAGATAATGACTCAGTAAGAGACTTCAACGTCTCGGAATCCGCGTTATTCGCTTTTTTCAGAACTGTTTCCGGGGTTAATGTTGTTGATGACACTGTTGAAAATATCCTAAGTAATGTTTAAAGTAGACCGCAATGTCTCGGCAATCCGATCGTTGACATCTGACCGATATATTGTACGTATATTTTTACCCATTTCCAAGAGCCGTGATGTGTTTGAAACAAGTGTATGGACGGTTTTTGCAACCAGTTCTCCGTCAAGAATTACATCGTCCTGGTAATACTCTTCTTTCACCAGCACTCCGCCTTCCACTTTTTCAACCAATTCGGCATTCTTGACCTGGTGATCTCTAGGCAGGCCGATTTTTGGAATCAGTACCATCGGAAGACCGAGTGCCGCACACTCCATAATCGTACCAGAACCGGCACGGCTGACAATAATGTCTGCAGCCGAATAATACACATTAATATCATGAAAATATTCTTTCATACGGTACTTTGTTTCGGGAGGAGGAGAGGCGTACAGGTCATGAATAAGCTTTTGAGAATTTGTGTGCTGCACTCCTCTGCCAGTTCCATGAATCAATATAAGATTATCGAGCGACAAAAAAACTTCAAGATTTCTCACAACTGCTTCGTTAATTGTCTGTGCGCCTGTGCTGCCTCCGAATACAAAAACAATTTTAGCGTCGCTTGCTATACCGAGCTTTTTTCTTGCTTTTTCTTTCGAATAAGCCTCGAATACTTTTCGCACCGGATAACCCACATAAGCAGTTTTTGATTTTGTAAACTGAGTCTTTGTTTCTAAAAAAGTGATAAGAATTGCATCAGCTAACTTCGCTAATAGCTTGTTTACGAGCCCAGGGACACTATTTGATTCAAAAAGTATGATAGAAATTTGGAGTAAATAACCGGCAAGGATAACAGGTGCGGCAACATAACCACCTGTAGCTATAATGCAATCCGGTTTGAATCGTTTTAATAGAAAAATTGATCTGAAAAAACCACGGAGCAAACTGAGAGAAAATTTCCACAACCGAACAATATGAAGCGACCGAGGCAGTCTTTCAGCATGGATATAGTCAATGGGAACAGTTTCACTACTTTCAAGATTTTCAATGATATATTGTTCTGCTTTTCCTGCTATGCCAATATAGAGAAATTCTGCGCTGTGATCCTGCTGAGAAATAACCTGCTTGATAGCTAATGCGGGATAAACGTGGCCACCTGTTCCACCGCCTGTTAATACATATTTCACACGTCTCTCCGGGGTGAATGAATTATGGTTTTGAGTATAAATAGCTCAAATGCACTTTGAATTTGTTCACCGTAATATTAAAAATCCAGGAGCCGGGTGATACGTTCACGTTCTCTGAAAAAACTAAACCAACCGCCGGTATGAATGAAAAGAATATTCCGGCCGAAACGCTCGGGATACCGTTTCAAAAGGTCGACCGTTCCAAACAGTGCTTTTCCTGTGTAAACTTGATCGAGAACAACACCCTCGCTGCGGGCAATGTCAAGAATGAACGCCATCTCCTCGTCGGTCGTCAATGCGTAACCTCGCCCGATATAGTTGTTGAAATAATTAATATCAGATATCTTAAGTGTGCAGGGTAGCTGGAACCTGTCAATTGCTTCACTACCCATAGTAAATATTGCATCTTCAAAATTTGCAGCTTTACTGAACACATTTATGCCAAAAACTTCAGCAGGATTATCGACAAGAAATTTACCGAGAATTAATCCGCCGACCGTGCCACCCGACCCAAGCGCTACAAAAATTGAGTCGAACTGAACACCTATTTCTTTCTGCTGCTGCATTAGTTCTTCCATCATCGAAATGTATCCCCAGCAGCCGAGAGCATTTGAAGCGCCCGAAGGAATAAAATAGGGCGTCAGACCCTTCTTCCGCAAATCTCTGTCCATGTCAGAATAAATCTGGTCGATCTCCGCATACTCTTTATCACTTACGAAAGTGGTGTTTGCACCTATACTCTCTGTTAAAAGTAGATTCCCGTCAAGAATTTCCGGTTTACCGCCGTGAAGAAAAGCATACGGCTGAAGACCAAGAAGCTTCGCCGCAACAGATGTCGATCTGATATGATTGGAATCGATGCCGCCGCAGGTTACAATAGTATCAGCTTTGTGATCTAGCGCTTCTTTCAAAACATACTCAAGCTTTCGGATTTTGTTGCCGGAAAGCAGCATTCCGGTGGAATCATCACGCTTGATATAGATATTTCTATTAAGATTTTTACTCAGATTTCTGAGTTGATGGAGTGGAGAAGGAAATGCAGCTAAAGAAAGTTTTTTGGGACGAATCATTATGCAATTCACAATAATCAGAAATACAGAGCATCATTACCATTCGATAAGCGGCAATTTTGATTTTACTTCTTTAATATTATATTCCTGGGAAAAAGTAAATTTGTCTTCATGATATCTCATGAGCCCGCCTTTTGTCGGCTCAAAAATTCTTCTAACCTCTTCTCCGGTCCCGATATTGATTGTGCTCTGTGGTTCAATAATTGATCCACTTGAATTATCCTTTGCAAATCCAACTCTGATAAGAAGAAATGATTTGTCGGTCGGATACATCTTTTTTCAGCGCATCTTCCCGTTCTTCCTTGAGTGATTCTATTTTTTTCTGGAAGTAATCAAATTTTTCTTTTATCTCTTTAATCTGTGGTAATTCTTTTGCAATCAACGGATGCTGTGGATTTTTCTTGCTTAGTTCTTTTAAATACATCTAAATACATCATCAGCTTTTCATTGTTTCCCCAACCTAGTTTCCCCAACCTACTTTGAGCTGTTCAAACGGTTCTTCCATATCGTTCAGTTCTTTAATGCATTTATCGTAGACTGTTTTTGCTTTGTGATTAACGCCGACATATATTTTATTCGGACCGTTTATATAATCACCCCAGGTCCTCTCACCTGCGACAATAGTGCTTCCTTGAATTGTGTGAGTCTTAAGTCTGCCGTACATGTACATGAGCACCGTTACTGATTTCACGGGTTACCTTGATTCCTTTGGAAATAACCCTGCGTGACCCGTTAATATAACCGACACTAATTTTATCTGCATGAATTGGAATCTTATTTACCCTCACAATCCTCTGGCTGATGATCAGCTTATGCGCTTCAATTTCAGAGTCTTCAATACATCCTCCGACAGATATTTTATGCGCCTTGACCCAATATCCCGACTTTATGTCCTTAGAAATTGAGACCTCAACCTTGTATTTTGTAGGACTTTCGATTGAACCAGTAGAAGAGCCAACATTGTCGTAAATTCTGGAAACAGGCTCAACGTTCATTTTTAGAAAGAAGTGCGTTGCCATCAACCTCGGTGTTAATTCCTCCAAACTCTTCTAGTTCAAAATCTTTACCCAAAATACCGGGAATTTCCTGTCCGAAAACATTTATTCCGGTCTTACCTTGTATCGGGGGAATTTTAACTGCTATTTCATCTTCTTTGTTGACGACACGTCTTTTAGGACGTTTATGAACCTTCGCTTCCGCAGTTTTACCGATGGTAGGAGCTTTTCTCTCTGCAATCGCTACATCCACAACCGGCTCACTCTTATCAACGAATTTCGCAATGGCATCTTGTTTGACACCGTATATTATCTTTTTCTCTTTGAGAAGTTCAATGATTTGTTCGGAGGTTATCGGTTTAGGTTTATCTTCCTTATCGGATTCTAACGAAGAGAGATATGCCTTGAGATTGTTACTGGATATTTCGAGTTTTAATTTCATGCGATATTATGTTATTATAAATAAATGCAGGATTCTTAACCAAGATATGTATAACATATATAATTTTCAAGTTTTTTATATACTTATAGAGAGCATTGAAATAAAAAAGATTATGTATGTGACCTGCGTCACATACATAACACAGCAGGCCATGTTTTTACAATAAAATAGTATAATAATGGTGTTGAGTCTGTTGATAGGTTGTTTCTTTTGCTTGACAAAAATTAAAAATATTTGTAATTTTATCTGAAAAAGAGACAGTACAAATATGAGCCGGTATGAGCCGGATGTTCGGGCTATTTTGTGAAGAACCTATAAAGCTTTCGTGCACTGTAACCTCCGGAAAACAGCTGATTATCAATATTACGGAAGTTGTGTCTTCGTAAATCTTCATAAGTCATGCCCGGCAGGCGGCCGTCGGAGACCGAAAAGAAGCGAAGGCAAAGGATATCAGCGGCATCGAGCAGGAGCTTCGCTGGGTTAAGGGATGGATTCGGGAAACGGTAGAGAAGATCGCGGAACGGGCGCGGGAGATCTTGGAGCGAGGCCGCGACCGGGGTTGGGGACCGAGCCGGTAAACGGTTCCTGCAGGTGAGCGCATGGGGGGTATTCACGAGATGCTCAAGGAAGTGCGGGGCCTTTATGAGGACGTGCACAAGCTACACCAAGGGGTCTTAGCCTACCACGGCAAGGCCGAAGAGTCCATCGAGCGGATGAGTGCAATGCAGAGGATAATCAAGAAGTTTACTGACGCCCAGTTTGGGCATTACATGACGTGGACTGGGCGCATGCAAGGATTGACTAATCTGGTGCTGCTCTGGGTATTTCTGCTTGCTCTCGCAGGAGGGATCACAGGCGGATTTCTCTCGCTGATGATGTTCCGGCTCGCTGGAGGCGCAAACTGAAGAGGGAAAGGATGAGTCCTGTAACGCTACAAGCGCGTCAAATGGGCCAAGTACCAGGGCGATTCGGGCACGACGGAGTTGGTGAAGGAGAATAAATACAGCATGAGTAACGTGCCGACTATCAGAGAAGATGAGCATCACAAGAAGTTCAGGGAGTACGTAGGCGATCGGATTTGCCGGACGCTGCTCCTGCAGGACAGGCTTCTGGAATACATGACACATGAGTTCAACTTCGGCCACCTGAAAAACTCGGCGGTCATTGGCGATTCAATGCATCTGCACGCTTACAAGGTGGAGGCCCAGGAGAATAAATCGTACCAGTTGGTTCTAAGTCACGCCTGAGCACTGACGCAGAAGGGATCACAACCTGCCTCGGCCTGCAGGCAGAAGCGCGGGTGGAGCTTGAAGAGATTATCCGGGCGCTCCAGGTGAAGATTAGTCCGGCGACATTGTTCGCTCCAGCGTAAATAGCACGAATCGAAGAGGCTTGTGATGTTGGATGTTTAGCGAAAAAAAACAAAGCGTTGGAAGGACGGGAGAGAAGCTTCCGGAAAAGCATGTAGGACTGCCCGATTCTACCTTCGCGTATGGATTGTGCCCGCGGTGTGAAAAGCAATCGAGCTTTGAGGTAGCTGCCTCGGCACCAGTTACTTTCGAGCCGGGCGGCTATACACTAAGTCCCGACGGGACGCAAACGCCGGTACATGTGAACTAGGCTTCGATCCTATATTGCCGGAACTGCCGCCAAGGGGTTTTGGTGGTCGAGGAGCAGCGCGTTGATGATCGTTCATGGCGCGGAGAGAAAGAGTCCCGCGGCGGCGTCATTACATGGAGAGGCATTCATTGGTGGCCAGCTGCGGATGCGCGCGTTTCGCCCGACGTGCCTATTCAAATCGCGGAGGTGTTCCAAGAAGCTGTGCTGGCTCAGCATGCGGGATGTCCGCGCGCGGCGGCAGTCATGGCGCGGAGAACGCTGGAAGCGATCACGCTTGATAAAGGAGAGGCGAAAGGGTCGCTTGTTGACCAACTCAACAACTTGGCCTTGAGGGGAGTTCTGCTTCCGACGCTGGCAGAGTGGTCGAAAGAGGTGCGGCTGATGGGTAACGTCGGCGCTCATTTCGATCCAATAAATAGTGTGTCGACGAAAGATGCTGAGGACCTTATTTCGTTCGTGCAAGAACTGTTGCGATACTTGTATGAGCTTCCTGCGGACCTATCCAGGCGCAGAGAGCCACTTGGATCAGGTTGATATTCGTCCCAAACCCCAACCCGATCAGCGGTCGCGGGGCGGCTTGGACTGGTCCCGGTGAAAGAACTCCGTGAAGCCTCACCCTAGGTACAGCGGTACTTTATCCAAGCCGATCAGGTGTACCAGCTGGTGACGGCACGGCTAGCCAAGCGGACCAATATCTCGGCTTCATGACGCGGCTGGTGGCGCTGTGAAGCTTGCCGCGCATTAACCCCGACAACCAGCTTCAGTACAAGCGCGTCAACGGCCAGTACAAGCTGGTCATGATCTCGGGGGCCGACAACAAAGCTTCCCTTGTTGATTATAGGCCGTTCGCTTTCCGAGTTCATGCGGACTCTGGGGGTCTACAGCAACGCCGGGGTGGATGCAAACCCGGCTTCGTAACCGGGTGAATCGGCTGTTCAGCGCCACTGTCCAATTGATCTACGAGGATGAGCACGGCGAAACCCGCGTAAGTTCGTCTGTTGCCGACCGCACGGAATTTTGGTGAAGCAAGCCCGACCAGTCTTCGCTGTTGGACAGCAAGATCGAGCTCGGCCAGAAGTTTTTCCAAGAGATCATCCACCACCCTGTTCCGCTGTACATGAGCACCTTGAAGGCCCTCAAACGTTATGCCCTGGATCTGTATCTCTACCTGTGGCTTGCCTACCGGATGTTCACGCTGAAGCGTCCGCTGCGGCTCACCCGGCGGCAGTTGTACCAGCAGTTCGGAACAGACCAGACAAAAGCAAGCGACAAATTCATCGTTCGGAACTTCCGCCAAATGTTCTACGCGAGTTGAAGGAGATCAAGCTGGCGTTGACGGAGTTGAACTACACCATGGCTCTGAGGGTTTTGATCCTTTACCCTTCAACTCTGGCAATCTCTCCGTCAGATCAAGGCAAGCTAGCAAACTAGTCTCCTCGTTCCCACCGAGAAAGGAAAACGGTTTCTCCGTACCATATGGCACAGTCCGACGGCTACTACTGGTGGGGGCGGGATGTGGGGTATCGGTTTCCGCTGACTGTCGCGTCGAAAGTCGGAGATTTTTTGTTATTTCAGATGAGGAAGAATATTTTTTGATGAAGCACGGGACATTTCCGGAAGATATACCGACGGACAGCTTTCTCGACAAAGTGGCGAATTCGAATCAATAATATTGTTACTTTTAAGCACTCCAAAGAATTCTCCAGAAAACAACGACGGCATTTTTTCAGAATACGGGTTAATTTTACGGGTGGTGGCGGTATCCCCTTTTTTACCAATAAGCAGCTAAGTAGCTTGATTTTGATACTGTTTTTCGTGTCTTCGTGTTGAATTACTTGTTTCGAAAGGTCAGACGTTTAAGGGAATTGTTGGAAGGATTGTCAGAACAGACCCGATAGATGAGCGGTATAAAGTGTTTATGGAATTCAGCACAGTCCTCAATAAAACAAGAGACGTAATCATGCAGATAGTGTCGCAACAGCAGATGAAAAAAATCTAGGGAATCGTCGTAAAATCGTAGGATTTATTCTTGAGATTTGCGTATATTTATTGAAACATCACGACTTATAAGATAATGAAAGACTGACAATGAAGTACAGTAAAATGACACTGCCCAGATATCAGTTTGTTTATTATGTTCTCGGTTTCAGCATTTTGTGTCTGCTTTCCTGCGGAGCAAATTTATTTTCTACCAATCAGGAAGTAGAAATGGGAAGGAAGTTCTCGCAGGAAATCGAAAGGGAGCTGACAATATTGGACAATGAAGAGTGGGTAGAATATATCAACGGTATCGGGCAGCGAATTGTTTCGATAAGTGACCGTCCCGATATTGAATATACTTTCAATGTTGTCGATGACACATCAATGATTAACGCATTTGCTTTGCCTGGAGGATTTATCTATATTTATTCAGGGTTGCTGTTACGAGCAGACAATGAAGCAGAAGTTGCAGGAGTGCTTGCACATGAAGTCGGCCATGTTGTCGGCAGACACGGTATGAAACGGCTGACTTCGATGTACGGGTACCAGATTCTCTTTGCCATTGTACTGGGAAATAACCCCAGCCAAATGGAAAAAATGGCAGCAGAAATACTGGGCGGGATCGGTATGTTAAACTACGGAAGAAATAATGAATTTGAATCGGATGATTTTGGTATCAGATACATCAATACACTCGGTTATGATCCGCAGGGATTTGTAACTTTTTTTGAAAAATTAGCTGAACTCAGAGAATCGGAACCGACTTTTGTTGAAAATATGCTCTCTACACACCCCGCTCCTACTGATAGAATCAGCAGAGCCAAGGCTAATATTGCTGCAATGGTTGTGAATAACACCAGTATCCTCAACACTGAAGAATATCAAAAAAGAAAAATAAGGTTGATTAATTAAACATGGTGCGCTATTTTCCTGAGTATTGAATACATTTAAATTTGATTTGTATCATGTATGGTGTAAGTAGCAATACAATTAATATATTTTTTAAAGCCATAAAACAACTAATTATTTCTAAAAAATCAAGAGACTCACATGTATAGATTCCTTTTACTTTTCCTGATGCTGATAGGGATGGTGTCCATCTCGTGTACCGGGAATTCGGGTGATGCTCGTACAGAGAAGAATGCCATGCTATCAGTCAACCTTTCTATCAGTGACCAGGCTCCGTTTTTTACCTTGCCGGGGACACCTGAAGGAAACGACATCGTTCTCGGTAATGTGCTGAGTGAACAGCCGGTACTGCTGGCGTTTTATCCAAAAGCGTTCACCGGCGGCTGACGCGAAGAATTCTCAAACTTTGAGGGTGAAATCCAGAAGTTTCTGGATCTCGATATACAGCTCTTCGGTATTAGCGCAGATACTTTTGAAGACAATAAAGGATTCGCAGTAGAGATGGGACTATCCTTTCCACTCCTCAGTGATCCTGCTCAAAATGTGATAAATGCCTACGGTGTTTTGAGCGATAATAGCCCTTTTGCCATGCGTTCGTATTTTCTCATTGAGACAGACGAGACAATACAATAGGAGTGCGGTGAATCAGGGAATTATTCCCAATGATACGGTTATTGATGCTATAAAAAATGCACTGGGTGACTAAGCAGAAAATATTTGCATCGAAGTATCCAAATATTTTCATTTGTAGTGCGGTTTTATTGACGTACAGTGAACACGCTCAAAGAATATCTCCTGGTATTATTGCTGTTATAACAATAATAAATGATTGTTTCAGATGTAAATACAACGGCATTAGAGAAGTCAGAAATGGCTGCCTGGCGTTCCCATGTATTACCCAATCTCAGGTGCACGGTTAGTCCCGATGAACCAAAACGGGGAAAATTAGCAAAAATCATTAGGACGCTTACCGGGCCGGGCCTCATCATAACACCCGACAGTAATGGGACAGATCTTGTTTGTGATGTGCTCGATGATGTTTCGTACCGGTTCATTGCCCTGAGTAGTGTCGATCGCCCGGAAGAGTATCTGAAAAAACAAAACGAATTTCTCTCCCACCATGACCAATCTCTCGTTATAGAAGAAGAACTATCTCGCTACATAACCTCTCCGGTGTTCCACTTTATAGTATTCTGGAGTATGCCCGAAACGGTCCGTGATTTTGTTCATACCTTCAAAAATCTCAGCAAATCTGTGCAACATGTCTATGTTGTTCTTCTGTATAATCCGCAAGACCGCTATTATCATGAAAATATTATTTCTGTAACAGCAGGCTCACAGTCGGGAAGTTTAAAGGACCGCCGGCTTACTGATCTCGATGTGATGGAGGGATATGCAGTAGTACGTACATGCAGGCTCCGGTACTTGAATGTGGCATTAGATAAAGATAGCAATATTAAGGAGTGTGGCAATTGCGATAACTGCCGGATATCGAAAATAGATCGTTCGGTCCAATTTGAAAATGAGCAGGAAAATGTGCTTACAGTGCTACTCTGTATAGCTGAAACACGAGAAAAATTCGGGAAAAATATATTGATTGATGTGTTGCTTGGTAAGGCAACCGGCCGCATCAAACGTTTTGGTCTTCACAAAGCGGGAACATTCGGTTCACTACACTATAAAACAAGAAAAAATATTGAAGACCTGTTTGAAATACTATTTGAAAATGGATACCTGAAACGCACTTTAGGGGTGTATCCGACGATTTTTTTGAGTCCAGTCGGGAAAAAGATGATTGGAGCATTTTTTGTTCACCCCATTAATCTACCAAAACGCTATGGTCTGGAAGAAGGTGAAACAGTCGACAGAGCGCTAATTGAAACACTGCGTAATTTCAGGCGCAGACGCGCAAAAGAGCTCAACATACCTGCATTTTCACTTTTTCCCGACGGTGTGTTAAAACGGATTGCACAAAAATCTCCGGTAACTGAAGATGAATTAAAAAAGGTAATAGGTTTTGGAAACAAAAAATGGAATGTGTGTGGTGAGGACCTGCTAAATCTTATCCGGTCAAATTCAGCAGAAATGTAGTCCGCGGCACCTCAATTATTACCGCTGAACACGAGACGGACGCCGGGGCGCTTGATTGACTGGTTCATCATCCCAAAGCAGTTTTCTCTTGATCGGGCTGTGAAGATTGAGCGAATAGATCGAACCATATAATTCGTCCGAGCTGACAATTTTTTCCGCATTACGACATTTTTGAGATAGGAAACTTCCTTCTGATTCATTTTTTTCTCTTTGCATAATTGCAGAAACCAGCTCCACTTGCGCCGATCCATATAATAGAGAAATGCCTTATAACCGATATAGACTGCAATGAGTCCAAGGATTATAAGCATAAATACTCCAAGAAGATCATCCGAGCTTGCAAATGCATAATTTTTAAAGTTGCTGCCCATTGCATCTACCTCCTCTATACTACTAACTATAACAGGCACTAAAAAGTTCGCTTTTCAACACGTATTTTCTGTAGGAAAACCGACTGCCCCAACCGTTAACCGTTAATAGTATCGGCAATATGCCATTTAAACTGCAATGTATAACAAATATACATCGATGTCAAAACTATTTTGCAATTGTCCATGGAACAAAGTCCCAAATCACCGCTATTTGTGCTCAAGCATGTACGGCAAGTTATGCAGGATGTAATCCTCATTACTAAAGTTATCCGTTATTTTTACCGATAACAATAGTGAATTGAAATAGTTAAGCGACTATTATTATACGGTGAGTACTTTGGCACGTTTTCCAAAGGAGGAAGTTCGTGGAAGCTATATCATCAGTTACGGGCGGCGCCAATAGTATTCAAACATTAGTTGATCAGTTTATGGTACCGGAGAGACAGCCGATCACCGATCTGGAGTCGTCAAAGACCAATCTGAACAGACGGGTTGCGCTCAATACGCTCAGTAAAAAGTCTGCCACTTCGAGCAATACCAGCTTTTTGACAGTATCCGCATCATCATCAGCACTTGTAGAAATTACGCAGTAAATTATAGACAGATTGGCATCGAATGACACCGGCATTTCGCGGCAACTTGATCTATCAGGAACGTTTCTTGCCGGAGCATCGCTTGGTCTTCAGGAATTTACGATTTCAGTCGGAAGCGACGGTCCCATTACCATCAGTGTGAATGTTGAAGCTGCAGACACCGATGAAGACGTCATGAATAAAGTCCGGGATGCGATCAATGAATCGGATCTCGAAGGAGTATCGGTTTCGGTCATTCATGATACGTCAACCACGGCTCGTCTGGTCATTAAAGGTTCAAAAGCCGTATCAGAAAAAGCGCTGGATCTGACCGAGATTAACGGTTCGAACATCCTAAGAAAATTAAAATATCTCACTAACGGTGGTAACAAATGGCAGACAACCGGAACCAATGGCGGTTTTCTTCAGCAAAATACCACCGATCTCGATGCCCTGCTTAATGTCGACGGCGTCGACATTGTCAAGGGTACCAATGAAATCAGCGATATCATCGACGGCGTTACATTTAAGTTTCTGAGGGCTCAGGAAACCGATGATTCTCCTCTGACAATCACCATCACCAATGACACAACAAGTGCCAAAGCCGAAATTGAGACTTTCATTGAGAAATATAATGCCGCGATAACCTAATTTGAACGAGAAGGCAAAAGTCGATACAACCAATTTCATCAGGGGGGACTTTACCGGAGATGCCGTCTTTACGGGGCTGAAATTCGGACTGAGAAGCCTTATTTCCGATTTCAGTCACCGACCTGCCGAGCGGAGATTTACAGTTCCTTTCACAGATCGGACTCGATGTATCACGTGAGGGAACCATTTCGATCAAAGACAGCGAAAAGCTCAATGAAGCGCTGACGACCAAAACTGATCAGGTCACAAATCTGTTCTCGTCAGAAAACGGCGTTGCTAAGTAACTTGATTCGCTGCTCGACCGATTTGTCGATTCAGAGGGAGCCGTTGACAGAGGAAAAGACAGTGTAAAAAGACAAATTACGAGTATTGACACCCGGATCAAAAATCATGAAGCCCGGTTTCTCGTTCAGGAAGCGAGCCTCAGAAGAAAATTTACCGTCCCCAAAATAATCTTACACACTGGTATTTATCAATACGAGAACATTTCAGTTATAGTTAAAAAGCATATTTTCATCCCGGTTTTCCGTATTTACGCCAAAAGGATTAAAGAACTATTGTTCTTCGCCCAATTCCAGATTAATCATTTGAATTTTCACAAATTTTATAGTACATTTGTGCCTTTGACTATGCAAAATCAGGGGTGAAGCATGGCAACATTAGAGAGATTATTCGGCAGGTCACCTTTCGGTGCGCTGCAGGAACATATGTACATTGTCAAGAAATGTGTTAATCTGATTATTCCGTTTTTTGAAGCTGAGATTTCAGGAGACAAAGGAAAAGCAAAAACCATTGCACAGCAGATTTTTGATCTTGAAGATAAAGCAGATGATGTAAAAAATACGCTGCGTGATAATTTACCCCGGTCCCTCTTTATGCCTATCAGCAGGCATGATCTTCTTGAAATGCTTCACATTCAGGACCAGATTGCAGATACCGCGCAAGACATCAGTACTATATTAACACTTCGTCATCTGACTATTCCGGATAATATTGTTGCCGATCTTAGAGAATATGTCGATAGTTCAATTAAAGTTTGTTATATGGCTGTGGAAATTTCTGAAAGATTTGATAAGCTTTTGGATGCTTCTTTTTTAGGTACGGAAGCACAGCGTGTCCTCGGTATGATTACCGAATTAAATAAACTTGAGCGTGAGAACGATCAGGCTGGATTAAATCTTGCACATAAGATTGTGGTCATTGAAAAAGAACTCACTCCGGTAGAGGTCTTCCTCTGGTTTAAGTTAAGTGATCTTATCGGGAATCTTGCTGATTATGCCCAGAAAATGGCTAATCTTATGCGTTTAACAATAGCTAAATAATTGTTCCTATAGATTCGATGATTAGTTTAGATATAGTGTTGTTAAGCCTTGCCCTTGTTTTTGGCCTCTACATGGCTTGGAATATTGGGGCAAATGATGTTGCGAACGCAATGGGAACCTCAGTAGGTTCAGGTGTTTTAACTCTGCGCCAGGCCGTAATTGTCGCTGCAATACTCGAGTTTGCCGGCGCCTTTCTGGTCGGTGCACATGTGACGAATACTGTCAGAAAAGGCCTTTTTAACCCCGAAATCTTTTCTCAAGATTTATACAGCCTTGTTTATGGAATGCTTGCTGCGCTGCTCGCAGCAGGTGCATGGCTCCAGATTGCAACATTTTTCGGATGGCCTGTCTCCACAACTCATTCTATTGTTGGAGCAGTTGTTGGATTTGTTCTCATTCTCCAGGGATATGACGCGATTAACTGGATGAAAGTTGGTAATGTTGCTGCAAGTTGGGTTGTATCACCCCTCATGAGCGGAGTGATATCTTATACAATTTTCTCGATAATTCGAAAGAAAATATTCTTTGCGAACGACCCATTTCAGGCAACAAAGCGGGCTGTGCCTTATTTAGTATTTTCCGTATTTTTTGTTCTCACCTTCGTCTTTGTATTCAAGGGGCTTGCCAATTTGAATCTTGATCTTGAATTGTCGCAAGCGCTGCTCATCTCTTCACTGGTAGGGTTGTGTGCTTCCGGAGTTGGAAAAGTTCTTGTCGATAAATATTATTGGAGGCATCAAAATGACACATCTACTTCTCAAGGATTGGACCTCGGTGAAGATGTTCCTGACACGGCAGAATTGGAAAAAGTACCTGAAATACTCGGATATATTTCAGATGATTCTAACGGTGATTTAAAGCGACGAGTATCATCAATCGAAAAAGAATTAAGCCGTCTGATCTCAAAAATCAGTCCCGAAAGACAAGTAGAAAGTTGCCAGCACACGGAGAAAATTTTTGGTAAACTGCAGATATTGAGCGCTTGCTTTGTAGCGTTTTCACATGGGGCAAACGATGTGGCAAATGCAATCGGTCCACTCGCTGCAGTGGTTGACATTCTGCTGACGAAATCGGTGTCAATGGAAGTTGCTGTACCTATGTGGATTCTTGCACTCGGCGGTGTGGGTATTGTTATCGGACTTGCAACATGGGGGTACAAAGTTATTTTCACAATCGGAGAAAAAATAACCGAGTTGACTCCGACACGTGGTTTTGCCGCGGAGTTTGGCGCTGCAATCACTATTGCACTTGCATCACGTTTAGGTCTCCCAATATCGACAACGCACACTTTAGTAGGCGCAGTTCTTGGAGTCGGTTTTGCGCGCGGAGTCCGCTCGATTAATTTGAAAGTACTGAGAGACATTGTAGCCTCATGGTTCATTACACTTCCTGCCAGTGCAGCTCTGGCTATAATATTTATGCACATACTGCGTTTTGCTTTCGGAAGTTAACGTGAGATTTCATAACAATGTAATAGATATCCAATCACGTTTGAAGACTATCACCTGGTGGTTTCTATGAAAATTCAGGTTCAGCAAATTACCGATACTATTCGGAGACTAATCAGGAGAGATGCATTCGCACACCTGAAAAAAATTCTTAACAAAACACACCCGGCCGATATTGCACATATCTATCGGTTTCTCACCAATCATGAACAGACCGTATTGTTTGGCATTCTTCAGGACAATGTAGAGATAGCGGCTGAAGTTTTGGCTGAAATGGAAATAGTTCACGCAGCACAACTTCTTGAATCAATTGAACCGGACAAAATAACCAGTATCCTCAGAAAAATGCTCCCGGACGACCGAGTTGATATTATCGATAACTTGTCTGACGAGGTGTCCGATGCGGTGATGAATCTCATGAAGAAAGCCGAATCGGAGGAGATTGAGCAGCTTATCGGTTACGATAAAAATACCGCCGGCGGTATTATGACGACCGATTTTCTATCCCTTAATGAAGAGCTGACCTCGAAAGAAGCAATCGAAGTACTCCAGAAATCGAGTGAAGTGGAAACATTCTTCTATCTCTATGTTGTCGACGACAGAAATCATCTTGTGGGAGTCATTTCCCTTCGGCAGCTCATCGTAAAGCCAGGTAACACTAAGCTCAAAGACCTGATGCAGAAAGATATGATCAGTGTCGATACAAGTGTAGACCAAGAAGATGTCGCCCGTCTCGTTGCACGGTACAACATACTCGCCATTCCGGTAGTTGATGAAGAGAATAAACTGGTCGGTGCCGTAACGGTCGACGACACGATCGATGTGCTCCGGGATGAGGCAACAGAAGATATTCTAAAGATGGCCGGAACCAGTAAAAAAGAGATAGTTGAGAAATCTGTTTTTTCGAGCGTAAAAGTCAGGTCACCTTGGCTTCTTGCCAGTCTTGCCGGCGGTCTTATTGCCGCCATAGTCATAGACAGTTTTGAATCGATACTCCAGCAAATTATTCTCCTTTCAGCGTTTTTGCCTGTTATTATCGGTATGGGAGGTAATGTCGGTGTGCAATCGACAACACTCATGGTCCGGGGATTGGCAACCGGCCGGATCAATGTGAAACATATCTGGCATGTTCTTTTCAAAGAGATGACCGTCGGTCTTTCACTCGGTTTCTGTTACGGTATACTTTTAAGTGTGACAACGCTCTTTCTGACCTCCTTCGGTTTTTATTCTGCCACATCTAATATCAGCATCACCTCACTCGGCACAATTGTGGGTCTGGGCATCTTTACCTCAATGGTTATTGCCACAACGGTAGGTACGTTAATTCCAATAGTATTTGCAAAACTTCAGATTGATCCAGCACTTGCTTCAGGGCCATTCGTCACTACAGCTATCGACATTCTCGGTGTGGGTTCCTATTTGCTCATAGCAACAATGTTAATGTAATTACATGCGAAAAGCTGTCATCGATATTGGTACAAATTCCGTACTTATGCTTATCGCGGACATCGGGGAAGATAGTTCCTACTGTGTTGTTTGGGAATGTGCCCGTATTCCTCGTCTTGGAGAAGGTATTACAACATCATCGGTTATCGATTCTTCCGCTCTTGAAAGAACAGTTGCGGTTCTGCAAGACTATTTTCCGCACTGTGCAGAGATATGCAAGTAGAGCATATCGGCTGTATAGGTACGGAAGTTTTCAGACGTGCAGAAAACAATATTGATGTTCTTGACCACATTCAGAAAGAGACAGGTTTTTCTGTCTCAATTTTATCCGGAGAAGAGGAGGCGCACCTTTCGTTTATTTCAGCTGTTAGGGAAAATTCATCCAATGCCGGATCCTACATAGTGATTGATGTGGGCGGAGGAAGTACGGAAATTATTCGCGGCCTCGATCTCTCGCGTGTCGATTCGGTGAGTATCCCACAGGGAGCGGTAATCTTGACCGAGCAGTACATTAATAACGATCCACCCCGACTTAATGAGTGTACAGCAATGCGTACCGCAATTCACAAGAGCATGCAGCAATATCTCACACCCGAGCCATCGGTATTCCTGATCGGAATCGGAGGTACGGTAACGACACTTGCAGCAGTGTATCATAAAATGGAGAAGTTTAATCCTGAGACGATTGACAAAACCATTCTCACGACCGACACAGTGAAGGAGATCTTGAACCGGTTGACCTCATTGACAACACACGAACGGGCCGGTTTACCCGGTATGGAAGCCGGTAGAGCAGATATTATGGTAGGAGGAACTGTACTCCTACTCGAAATCATGCAACTTCTTGCAGTATCATCTGTCTAGGTCAGTACAAAAGGTGTCAGATTTGGTTATTTGTTGTCGGAAATGGGGAAAAATAGTAAAACAGATGTATAAAGCACTTTCAATTTTCTATTTTAATATATACTTAATTGCCCGATAAAAACAGCCGTCCGATTTATGGAAAGTAGGATGAATCAGGATCAAACACTTCCAATCTGGAATAACTTCCTGTTACCTTACAGATTCGGTCACATCGAGGCTCAGTGCATTTTTCAAGAGAATTACTTTTCCGGTCAATCCTTCCTTCAAGCGTCGATTATGTTCAGGCTGCTAAGATAGTTATGCAAGTTGAAAACCGTTTGCAAGAGGAGAGAGGACAAAAATTTTCTTCTGATACTATTGCTTAGTTAGCAAAAAGTAATCTTTCGGTAATTGCAGGTACTGAAGCGGTAGAGTGCCTTACTGTGTGGAAGAAGTTCATGAAAACTCACACTCCGTTTATTATTATAGTGAACGGCCTTCTTGGACTAGGTATGGAGGGTCTTGCACAATCAGCTGCGTTCAGATTCGGTATACAGATTGTCATTTCTCCGGATATGCTAAAAAAATTGGTATTCGGGAGACTAGAGATAAAGCACTTCAAACTGATGAAAAGATGGATACACCGATCGAAGCACTGTGGAACCTTCAGAAACATCTTGTGACAGAGTCGGCACATTACGGTATACCGGTCGTAAAGCTTACACATTTCGATTCTGCAGTTTCAAAAATCATGCAGCTTGCAGTTCAGGAAATAGAAAAACAGATATCAAAAGAGAGACCTTTTGAGAATGCACTTGAGAACCTACGGACTCTCTTGGAAGAAGTACATGCCCCTGCAAAACATTGATGGTATTACTTAGTATTAAATAAATGTAATAATCGCAATCTAATCAGGACAGTATATATGACACGGCATTTCCCCAAAATTGCTCATGCATCGGGCTTAGATTTCTTTTCGCTTCTTCAAAAACGGAGGAGCATTAGGGCATATAAACCTGCACAGATACCACAGGAAAAAGTTGATGCAGTGATATCTGCCGGACAACATGCTCCGTCAGGCGCACACCGCCATCCATGGTTGTGCAAAGCTGTGTCCGATGGCAATACGAAACATCAAATTCGGGAAAAATGTGAGATTGCCGATAAAGAGTGGCACGACCAAGCGAGTAAACGGTTGCAAAATTGGTTGAAAGCAAAACATATAACGGTGGAAAAAAGATTTTTGACAGACGCCCCTGTCCTCCTTGCTGTTTTTGGCAATACACATGATCCTTACTGGCTTGAGTCGGTATGGATCTGTGTCGGATACATGATGCTTGCCGCTGTCGATCAGGGACTCGGTACGGTAACCTACACTCCCGGGAATAAAGAATTCATGAATGAAATTCTTGATGTACCGAAATATTACGATGCACAGGCGATTTTGCCACTCGGTTTTCCGCTAATTGAACCGCAGAAATCCGCAAAAAAACAGACACAGTTGGAGCATGAAGCACTCAAAGAGATCGATAGGGAAAAATCGTTGTCGAATCCAAATCGGCCGAAATCATGCGCTCTGTCAATAACCTTTGATATTCAGGACGGATTAAGCCTGTGTTGAAAATCAAAACACAAAACAAAGCAATACACCCGACAAGCGGGGGATTGCTTGCTAGCTGCTGAAAGCCACACATAGAGATAAGCATGAAGCTGAAATTGACAACTAGAACTTTGCAAGAGAAGAGGCATCAAAATTTGCAGAGAAGGAGACCTCATATAATGAGCCTTCTCTCTATGGAATAACTGATGGCAAGGCAATTGGTACATATCTTGAGCACAAGTTCACGACTTACCTTGCAGATATTTACGATTATGAACTAGGCAATTCCGCATCTGGAATTGATCTTCCTGGCCTTGGTGTCGATATAAAAGTAACTAGCGTTAAACAACCGCAGTCTTCATGTCCTTTTGAGTCTGCATCTCAAAAGATATTCGGTCTTGGTTATCATTTGCTCATTTTTGTGTATAAGAAAACTGATGATGAAAAGAATAAAACCGGACGGACGGCTTAATATGCAACACACAATCTTCGTAGAAAAAGAACGCACAGCGGACTTTCAAACTACAAAAGGATTGTTAGATATTTTAAATCGAGAAGGCAATAAAGACGATGTTATCACCTTTATCATTGAGAGGAATTTACCCGTAGATGAAATTGGCGCGAAACAACTTGCCGAAGAAATTCTAGGAACACCACCTAATCAAGGCTATTTGACAATCTCAAACGCCCTTCAATGGAGGCTTCAATATGGTAGAATTATCCAAAAAGCTGGAGCAGTTTCAGGCATCTCACGTGTTCATTAAATAGTGGCTAAAAAATCAATTGAAAAATGGCAATATGGTGACTTTCAGACACCTGTTGAACTCGCAAGAAAAGTAGTCGAGGTTCTGAAACAGAATCACGGTATTGATCCTGACATTATAATTGAACCAACTTGTGGAAAAGGTGAGTTTATCATAGCTTCTTACGAAGGATTCAAGAAATCTAATATTTTAGGTTTTGAGATAAATCCTGAGTATGTTGACGAGGCTAACTCTTCTCTAAAAAAATTTTGGCAACAAACCGTGTAGAAATCAACGAATCCGATTTTTTTCGTACTGACTGGAGAAAAATACTGTCTTCGCTACAAGGGTATATCCTTGTTATTGGGAATCCACCTTGGGTTACAAACAGTGAGTTAGGTGTTCTCAACAGCACAAACCTCCCCGAAAAATCTAACTTTCAAAACAGGAAAGGTATTGAGGCAATCACAGGTTCAGGAAATTTTGATATTTCTGAATGGATGTTGTTGCAGCATATTAAGTGGCTTTTAAAGCGTGAGGGGGCAATTGCATTTCTATGTAAGTATGCAGTTGCACGTAAAGTAATGCGGCAAGCTAGACAGAGCATAGAACATCGTTTTTTTGGGTATATATACCCGATCGACGCAAAAGCGTACTTTGGCGCATCTGTAGAAGCATGTCTTTTTGTCCTAACAACAGATCTTGGAAATGCCGATTGTGAAGTATATGAATCATTAGACTCTGTTAAACCTTCTCACATAATCGGTGAGCGAGACGGGTTCATTGTGAGTGATACATATCACTACGAGAAATGGAGATACTTGAGAAGTCAAGACCCACGGTACATCTGGCGTTCTGGAATTAAACATGATTGTTCAAAGATCATGGAATTACAACCAGTTGGTGATAGCTACAAAAATGGATTAGGCGAGACTATCAAGCTTGAAAAAGATTATATATACCCTCTACTAAAAAGTTCTGATCTCGGAAATGGAAGAATTAATTCTTATAGAAAAGTAGTGCTGATAACCCAAAAGACTGTCGGTGAGGACACATCAAAAATCAAAGAGATTGCCCCAAATACTTGGAAATACTTAGTCGAGCACAGAGAATATTTGGACAAAAGAAGAAGCTCAATTTACAACAACAAGCCTTATTTTTCTATATTTGGTATAGGGGGCCCTACTCTTTCAAGCAGTGGAAAATTGCAATATCTGGCTTATACAAAAGATTGAAGTTCAGTCTTGTCGGGCCACTAGATGGGAGCATTGTAGTATTTGATGACACTGTGAATTTTCTATCTTTTGACAGTGAGGAAGAAGCTAAGTTTATTTATCATTTAGTTACATCGTCCCCGGCTCTGGAATTCTTAGAGTCAATGATATTTTTGGATGAAAAAAGGCCTATTACAACAGAAATTTTGAGACGATTATCTTTTAAAGAAGCAGCTCATGAACTTGGTGAATTTGATAAATATCTACTCTGGGTGGAAACAGACTTAAGTGCCTCAACAGGTCAGTTAGAGTCTTGACCGGTTACGCGAGAGCGGTCGACACCATCAGATCGTGGCGGCAGCTTGCCCCATCAATCACGCCGAGATGCAGCCATCGCAGTAATTGAAAAATATCCGACATGTTTCCAGGAGAGGGTGAATGATCTCCTGTAGTGGGAAGCGTAATTAACGAGTCGTAGTTCTATGTCCGACGATTTGAAAACAGCAAAAACCGCTCTCGCCAAGCTCCATCAAGACATCCTCGGTGCCAATCCACATTGGCAGGACATCTTCAATCAGGCCACCGCAACAAGTCGTATTGGCGGGAGTTTGAGTGCCGCTCATCCTGCCTTTGTTTTGCCTGGGACCATCCGCGAAATCTGTACCACAGGCTTTGCTCTCGAGACCCTTCGCCTCTGGGATGAACGGGATGAGGAAGATGTTGGTACGGAGATCCAACTCGTCTCCGCATGGATCCCTGGTAATCCCAATCAGCAGTATCTTGTGCATGAAGGCAGCCCCACTCGACGCGCTAGGGTACTGTATGTTTGTCGAGAGCTGAACAACGATCCGCTCACGGAATTCTTGACGCATGACACACGGGCGCTCGTGAAGCTGTTCGAGTTATTCAATCGAGTCCATGAGTTGGAGATAGAACTGACAGACAAACAGCTAAGAGCCATATTTCTCAAGACCGACTCGTCACTCCCAAGGTGGAATATTTTGAGATTCTGGCAAAGACCACAACCCTAGCATTGCCTTCTTTGCTTCTGCTTCGACGGCTAGTAATGATCTGTCCCTTAAATATTGCCTGAATACCCAAGCCGCTCCCTGCCTAACCATTTCCCTGCTCACATCCAACTCACCTACATACTTTTCATACCTGTCTATATCTTGTACCTTGACAATTACTTCCTTCCCAAAAACCAGATCAGATAAAACCTCCTTTGCTTTCGTACCATAAGGTTGTCCTCTCTCTGGAGTATCAATCTCTGCCAGCCTAATTTTGTACTGATTATTGTCCATTAATATTGTTAGGGTATCACCGTCTGCAATGGCGACAACTTTTCCTTGAATAACATCAGGAATAATTGGCTGGCTAGATGAGAGTACAGATCATGCTGATAGCAAAAAGATCAGAAACCATTTCATATGATGTTGTATTATGTGCATATAAGAAGCTTAGTATATTATCGGACTAGATAAAAAAACGCCCTCCGGAGAGGGTGCTGCCATGCCGAATTAGGTATTAATTTTAGTCATACCATATTCGAGTATTAACAGACAAAGAATAACGGCATCGTGGAAGATGGTGTTCGAAGTCACGGAAAATGTAGAAAAATTGCGCCCTAATGATCCCGTAAAATACGATTTCGCGCTGAGCCGTCTTGGAATACTCGATTAGTGTGAACATTCCTACAAAAAAGTTCTTTGTGAGCAGTGTCAACTGCTGAAATTATGCCGGCTTGTTCTTCAGGCAGAATGAATAATTTCATCATCTCTTCGGTATATTAAAAAAAGATTAGTTTTTCTCGTAAAAACTAATCTTTTTTTGATAATTTTCGTATAAAAGATGTATTTTAAACGCTTAAATTGTTTACAAATTTGATTTAATGCATTGTGAATTTATAATCTCTTTAAGCTCAAAAGGAATTTTTGTAGAGGCTCTCAATAATTTGAAATGTCATTTCGTTTGAAGCCACGGTGAAAACCGAGACTAAGCAGAAAACTTCTTAGCTGAAACGTAGGAATACATTATCGAGCAATTTTTATGAATCAAATAATATAAACTTCTTTGAAACAAAAATTGTGCGAGACCTCTTTCTGAAAACACTCTTAATTCCTCTTATCCTGATCATCGGAATCGGTTTCTCTGATTCGTGCTCCGCTCAGCAGCAGGGGATACATACCGGTGTCGATACGCTCTCTAACGACTCCCTTAATACTCTGGTCGATGTCGATTCACTTGAAAACAGTGAAAGTTTTTCACCAATTTCCTATGATGCAGACAGCTCAAGAATTAACGGAAGAACAGTGGTGTTTTACGGTACTAACAATAAACCAGCAAGAATCGATTATCAGAGCATGACACTCGAGGCGTCAAAAATAACCCTCTACCTCAATGGTGATTCCCTAGTGGCGGAAGGAAAAACAGTCGCTGCAAATCCAGACAGTTTCCCCGGCGGCACACGAGTTATCGGGAGGCCTGTTTTGGACCAGGCAGGTCAGCAGCCAATGACAGGACTCAGAATGGTGTATGATCTCAATACACAGAGAGCACGTGTTCATGAAGGCAGAACACAATTCGAAGGCGGATTTTACTACGGTGAAAATATTGTCAGACTTAGTCCTGAATTTCTCCAGATAAGTGATGGGTATTATACTTCCTGTGACAAAGAAGGCCCCCATTTTCATTTCAAAAGTTCCAGAATGAAGCTCAAAATTAAGGACAAAGTCGTTGCGCGCCCGGTCATTTTCTACATTCAGGATGTTCCCTTATTTCTTTTGCCGTTTGGCGTTTTTCCTATCACCGGTGGGCGGAGTTCAGGATTTATCATGCCCACATATGGGGAAAGCCGGAGGGAAGGCCGTCACTTGAGGGGATTTGGATACTACTATGCACCGAACGACTATATCGACGGAAAATTGCTGCTTGATTTTTTTGAGAAACAGGGCCTTTTTCTCAGAGGCGATATGCGATACTCCGTCCGCTATAAAATGTCGGGCAATATCTCGGGGTCTGTTTCAAGAGGAACTTCACAAGCTCTTGATTTTTTAGGAAGGCCTGCCGGTGGATCAAAAACCGAAGAGCGAAGCTGGGATGTCCGTATCAATCACCGGCAAATAATCAGCCCGACAATGAATCTCAGCGTGTCGGGCCGGTTTATGAGCAGTGAAAGTTTTAATAAACAATTCTCTTTTGACAGAGATATTCGGACCCAGAGTAGAATTCAATCGACTGCAAGGTTATCAAAACAGTGGGAAGAGTCTAAAAACAGTATGAGTATATCGTTATCCCGGACTCAGGATCTGGAGTCGGGGGCTATCAACGAAACACTGCCATCAATCAGTTTTAACAGGAGCACGCCGACCTACCTGTTCAGAGATGATGAAGACAATTTTGGAACGGGTGCGCAGAAGAAACGGTTTTATACGGATCTGAATTTCAGATATGATGCAAAGCTGGAAAACAGACTGTCAAAATTTATTGAAGGCTCCTTTACTGATACACTTATCACGATACCAGACGATCAAGAACTTCCGCCTGATACTACAGAGATTCAGCGAAACACTTTCGGGAGAGAAAGACGGTCAGGTGTTCAACATAAACTCAGTATCAACATGCCGACACGTATTTTACAACATTTTACGGTCGGTTTGTCGGCAAGTTACCGGGAAGATTGGATGAATGAAGCAGTTGTCAAGCAGTTGGGTGAAGATAATAAGGTCGTTTCCGAAATAGAAAACGGATTTTTTGCACGGAGAACAGGCAGCCTATCTGTCTCAGCTAATACAAAGCTTTTCGGAATGTTCAACATGAATGTCGGAAGGCTCAAAACTATCAGGCATGTCATGACTCCGTCAGTAAGCCTGACATATAGGCCCGATTTTTCTAATGAGATATTTGGCTATTATGATACTTATACAGATTCTCTCGGAGAGGAAATAGAGTACGATAGGTTTGCTGGATCACTTTTTGGCGCTACGAGTAAAAACAGATCTTTGTCAATGGGAATTAGTCTTCAGAACCTTATTCAGGCACGAACAGTCAAAGACAGCGTCGAGTCGAAATTTGATTTCTTGAAAATGAGCTCAAGCACATCATACAATTTAGCCGCTCCGGACAGCACAAAACGTTTGTCAAACCTGAACTCAACCGTCCGGCTGCCGTCGTTAGGGAATTTGAACTTTAGTACGACACACAGTTTTTATGATGTCGATTCCACAGGCAGGGAAACAATTCAGTCGCTGTTCAATTCGAACGCCGGGATCGGAAAACTGGCTTTTTTACGGTTGACTCGAATTTCGACTTCCACGTCATTTGAATTCAGTGGAGGTGAGGGAGACAGTGATTCCGGGCAGGACCAGACAGTATCATCTGATGCCTTCGAAGAAGAAGAAGTTATTACCCAGGCTGCACAGATTGACCAGCAGGATCGTTTTGAGACTACACGTGATTTGACGGATCAAGCTATCCCATGGAAACTTAGCGGAGGGTTGACCATGGCGATTAACCGGAATAATCCAACACGAGTAACTAAAACGCTTTCATCACGAGCAAAGCTTGAAGTACAGGCTACCGAAAATTGGCGGGTTGGTTATGCAGGACAATTCAATATTCTTAAGAAGAAAATATCATATCAGGATATTTCGGTCCGCCGAGACTTACACTGCTGGGAGTTTAATTTTAGCTGGACACCACCGGGGTCGTTCCGCTCAGGATTCTGGCTCGAAATCAGAGTCAAGGAACCAAAACTGCGCGACCTGAAAGTCGAGACAAAAGACTATGGCGGAAGTGCACTCGGCAGTCTGCGATAAGTTTGTGTGAAATACTATCTTATCTGCATTCTATCACTGATTGATCGGTTTAACGACAATCTGATCATCACCATTTAATCTGATGCGGTTCAGGATTGTAAAGCACATTTTTTTCTTTAATTACCGGAGATTTATACTCTTTCGCAAAACTCACCTGTTCCCGGTCTTTCCACTTGAACACTTTACTGTACGACACTGTCTGTGCATAGTCCTCACTAAGATCGGAAACGTCGTCGGACTTTCCTTCATCAGTATCCACCGTCTCAAACATCTTATTAATTTCTTCTTCGGATAAAAATTCCGCTGCCATAACCATCCCTCCTATCTGATATAGATATCGGCATTTTCCGATTTTGACTAAAATGTAGAGGAAGAAAATATTGTACAATGTGATGTAGATTACAGTGGCAGAAAATTCGAGGAAATTTTCGGAGAATTATGATCCGGTTTTAATGTGTATGTTAATACTAAAGAAGTGAAAAGCTGCGAGCATATTTACAGATACTTAAAAGAAACAAAAATAGTATGATATTGAAAATTAATTGGTTTTACGTTCTTTTTTTTTTGCAGCTGGAAAGAGAATGTTGTTAAGGATCAGCCGGTATCCCGGTGAATTTTTGTGAAGCGACAACTGCGTAGGCGGGTCGCCGATATAATGGGTATAATCCTCCGGATCGTGCCCGCCGTAAAACGTAAAAGTCCCCTGTCCAAAATTTCCGTGGATATATTTAACAAGCGATGATTCTTCAACTTCACCCATGATGACAACTGATTTTTTTATCACATCACGATTGAATCCGGTCGTCTGCCCCATAAAACCTTTGATAACACCAACGTGGTTTTGAGTCAGCATTGTCGGGATTGGATCGTATTTTGCCGAAAACTCAAACAGCGTAAAATAATCTGTCTGTTCATTGCGGGGAAGTGTGCCCGTATTGCTCGGGGGAAAGTCGATATCGGAATATTCATATTCCATCGGATTCATGATGAGTGAAAAGTTTCGAAAAGCAAATGTTTTGGAAAAATCGAGCTTTTCCTGACTATCACCGTCAGGAGGGTCTCCGTCATAGACAGAGCTTACGATATCGACTCCTTCGGAAGAAAGCGCAATATCGTAGCTATCACAGGCCGAACACATGGCGAACATAAATCCACCTTTAGAGACGTAGTCGCGAATCCATCCTGCGATTGCCCGCTTCTCCTCGGATACTTTTCTAAAACCGAGTTTGTTTGCAACTGTTTTAGACATGAGTTGGTCTTCAATATACCACTGTGTTCCGCCGTAGTTCGAATAAAATTTACCATATTGTCCTGTGAAATCTTCGTGGTGGAGATGAAGCCAGTCATAATCTTCAAGTCTGCCGGCGAAGACCTCTTCATCCCATAAAAGCGTGTAGGAAACCTCTGCATAATTGAGGGCGAGCATTACTGCATCGTCCCAGGGAAGTTTATTCGGAGGGGCATAGATAGCAATATTGGGCGCCTTCTCGAGCTTTGCGATATCCATATTGTCTTCGTCAATCTCGCTCCTGATTGCAAGGACTTCGTGTTCTCTGATGATCTGATACGTTACACCGCGAATGCGCAGTTCCTGCTCAAGTTTGTCGAAATGGTTTACCAGAAAAGAGCCACCGCGGTAATTGAGGAGCCAATCGATAGAAATGTCTTTCTGAAGAGTCCAGAAGGCTGCTCCATATGCTTTGAGATGGTCATTCTGGGCAATATCCATCGGAATAAGAATGTATTGCGCAAATGATGGCGATATCCCTGTGCAGGAAAAAATAAGCAGCAGGAGAATGATTGTAGCGATAGATTTCATAATCATAGGTGTTTTTAAGTTAAAAGTTGTTTGAGAGTTACTGGTCACGCAGATTGCGGATATGTTTCCGGACGGAATCAAGATAAATAGAGTTAGTATACCTTAGCAAAAATGACTCATACTCAGACAGTGCCAGAATCGGCTGTTCAAGCCGGGTACTATAAAGTTCTGCAATCGATATCGACACCCGTTCACTGAGAGGGCTGTCAGGGAACAGATTTTGAAATTCATGAAGTGTATTAAGAGATTCATCATACCGTCCCATCGATCTCTGAATTTCCGCAATTTTATATACCGAATCGTCAGCAATTGCAAACGAGGATGATTCCGAGATAATCTCTTGAAGTAGCAACTCCGCTTCTGAAAATTTTCGCTGTTTCAATAAAAATTCTGCTTGAGTATAGCTCCGAAAAGCGGAAGAATCACCATTTTTGTTATCTTCAATAATTAAGATAAGATCAAGAATATCGTTGCTCAGATCACTAGTTCGGGATGTCTTGTCAAAGAGGTTCTCGAGTCTTTTAAGAACATTTTCTGTTTCGCTTCCATAATAATCGGTCTGAATAGTTTTGAAATCTGCAGCATTTTTGAGCTCAATCATGTTTTCCTGTGCATGGTTCAGCAATGCGTAATAGAAAGTTGCCTGCTTTCTGTCACCGGAGGCAAGATAGCAGTCACCGATATTTATAGTTGCTTTCAATCCGGTTTCGGATTGCGGTGAAATTTTCCTTGCGGAATTGTACGCTTCTATGGCACCATCAACATCAAAAAAATAGTGAAATGAAATGTCACCGATTCTATAGAATGCGTCCAGAGCATGTTTCGTATTTGGAAAGAGCTTTGTAATTGAAGAGTATTCATCAAGTGCTTCTTGAAGATCTCTCTTCCTGATGTGCTTGTTTGTGGAAAATTCTTGATCCGCAGGAGAATGTTCATCAAGAGCAGCGTTTTCTATCGAGCGGGCAACACCGAAGTGTGCCCGCCCATTCTGGTCACTGTCTGGATACAGATCACGAAAATGGCTGTATGCTTCTTCTGAGTAACTATAAGCCCCGACTGCAAAAACTTGATCGGCATAGTTCAAAATTTGTGTGCCTTCAGATGCCAGCACCGAATCAAGGGTGATATAGCTGTCAAGAGCCTTACGGTACTCTTTGTTTTTGATATAATAACCCGAGAGCAGTTTTCTGAATAGCGGGCCATTTAATGAGTCCTCACTTACGGATTCCAGCTCATACGTCACAGCGGCAACCACACTGCTGTCGGCTGGAAAACTGTTAATGCGCTGCTCAGCAATTGTGAGAAATGCAGGATTGACCGTTACCATTGTAATGTATTCAAGTGAGGCGTTTATATATTCCTGACGGTAAAAATATATATTTGCCAGTTCACTGGCGAATGCTTCAGGATCTCCGAGGTTTTCTCTTCCCAAGTGCAGGGTACCGACAGCCTCATCATAGAGTCTCGATCCTTGCTGAAGCTGAGAAACAAATCTGTAACTTGATTCATCACCCGGATTCAGTTCGATAATTTGTGTCCAATCCTGCTTTGCTTCACCTTCTTTTCCAGACAAAAAGAATGCTCTTGCCCGTTCACCGAGAAGATTTTTATTTCGAGGATAGGCCTGAATAGCTACTGCTAAATACTCAAGCCATTCCTCGTACCGTTTCAGATTCTCAAGAGTTCTGCGCACTTTAAAAAAATACGTCTGATTGTCGGGATGCAGCGAATATATCTCTTTGTATATCGCGAGTGCTTCTTCAGGATAGCCCTGTTTTTCTATCTGCTGTGCAAAGACAAATTTTCGGACTATTGCATCGTCTGTCTGGCCGTATGCCGATGTATTAACCGATAGGACAGCAAACACGGTCATGAATACAAGGAGTATGTCCGTATGGATGAAATTAATCCTTCTCAAGAAATGAGCCGATAATATTATTGAATGCTTATTCATTTATTATGTACTAAATGTTTATTTCTGATTTTTTTATGAAATTATTAATAACATGCAGAAAAGTCGCCAAATTAATAATTGCGTTGAAATAAAAAAACATTTATATTATGCTTTAGTAAATTTTCTGAAACTACAGGTCTCCTAAAGTTGTTAAACTAATGTATAAAAGGTATTTGCAGTAATGGATATATACACAATACAACTTTTAATATTGGTTCTTGGAATCGGACTGCTGTTTGGCAGTGTCATCTCCTATTTCATCATGCATAGAATTTTGCAGAAAAATATTACTTCTCTCTCTCAAAAAATCAAAATTCTCAATGCGCAGCAGGAAGATCTGCCCCTTGAAAAAGGCAAACGGCGTGAAGACCTGCTTGTCCTGGCAAGTAAGCTAAAACAGATTGAGAATAATATTCAAATGATTCGCCAAAAAGAATTTAATACCTACATCGACAAACTCAACCGCCTGCTTGATCAGACAGGGATTACCCAGGTTAACGTAAAGGACTGAACTTTTCCGATTGGGCTTTGTCATTCCTGCTTATTCAATTGCTCAAAATAGTTTCTGATTAACTCCTCAAAATCTCTCTTATAACCTTCTCGGAGTGCATTCATGAGTCGTTCCTCAAGAATATTTGAACCCTCTCCAAGATTTTCAGGAAGTATTCCCGGATCAACAGCGTCATATTCCTGTGCGGTTTCTGCTTCTCTTTTATTGCTGAAATCCCGTCGATGAATCGAACGCTGCGCATCAAGCATTCGTGAAAAAATACGCTGCTGCAGCTGCACGGTACGTTCAGTGATTTTCATGTTTTCCAAATTGTTTATAATTTCCTGCATTTCAGAACTTATGTTTTTGAGCCGTGATTGCAAACCTTCCTGCCCCTGCATTTCCCTCTGTAATTCTTCAAGACTCTTCTGTATTAATTGCTGGTCTCTTTTTAATCGTTGCAGTGCGGCCGTTTCATTTTGCGAGTATCCCTGTCTCTGTAATAGCGGCAATGTTTGTTCATTGACACCTCCTTGCGCACCAGAGAGCTGTTCCATTCTCTCCAGATACTCATTAAATCCGATGCCTGTTTGTGAGTTTTGTGCCTGACTGATGGTCGACCTGAGGATATCAATCGACTCATTAAGCCCCTGAAGCGATTGAATCTGCTGTGAAATGGTTCCGTTTTTATCCCGAGCTTCAAGCTTGGCTATTGACTCTTGCATCGAACGCATAGATTGGGAAATACTTTTTCCTAGTTCCGGCGGGATAAAAAATGTCTGTTCCGAAAGCTCTACAAGATCTTTAATGACACGTGTAAGACCAGACGAAATATTTAGTTGCTCATCGGCAATAATTGTGTAGTTGTTACTGTTTGGTGTAAGAGAACTACTGTTCGTTTTAGCCGTCTCCTGATTTTTCGAGAGTTGAAGAAGGTTTGAGGCGGATTTCCGCATTTCCGAGACAATTTTATCTTTCATGGAATTGGCCATTTCTTGTTGAACAGCCCTGAGGCCGTCCTCGATTGCTTCAAGATCCTGAGAAATTCCTGCACCAGACTCACGAGATGTTGCAAAGTCATCTTCCCTGATAGCTTTGCTCATGCGGTCCATTCTGTCAGATATCTCCTGCCGTTCTATCGATTCAAACATACGACCGAGTTGGTCTGCTGGAATATCAGGTTGTTCAATTGCCTTTTCCAAGACATTTTCAATTGCAAGCTGTAAATTATCGGTATCCTGCGCAAGGTTGCTTTCCTGTTGCGCAAGAGAATTTTGCTCCAACTGCTGCGAAGAAGAAGATTCACTGTTTTCAAGCGATGAAAGTTCACTATTAATCGCCTGTTGTGTGTGGGTAATTGTTTCGATCCGTGTGACTATCTCGTCAATCATTTGTTCAGCTTGAAGTTTTCTGAGTAGTTTAAGTGTCCGGTCAACACGTTCAAGAAATTCCTCCTGTGCTGCCCGAAAGTTGGAAATCTCCTGCTGCTTTTCTTTAAGCGGTCCTTCTTGCTCCATTGATTTTTGCAGAGATTGGAGCATTTCCTGCAGTTCTGGAGATATTAGTTCGCTTAAAAGCTCTTGAAGTTCCTTGTATTTATCGAGCGTCTGCGAAGAAAGAAGATCATTCTGTTCAAACTTTTGGGTCAGGTTTTCAATCTCTTTCTTTATCTCTTCAACAGTTTTCTGGATTTCTTTTTGTTTGCGTATTGCTTCTTCAGTTTTTTGCTGTTGTTCCCAGTCAAGCTTCTCCGATTTCAAATATTCTCGAGTCAATTCGGTCAAATCATTCTGAAGTGCTCTACTCTCCTCAACAATTTCCTCAAGCTTTTCTTCCTGCTCTACCTGAATTTCAGAGGCCTGAGAAAATAGCTCGTTCAATGACGGCAACCGTAGGCGGAAGAAGCGAGACCGGGTATGCTTCGGGCCGGAAACTGCATCATTATCGAACACATCCGCGAAATAGGTAGTCTGTTCTTCGGGAAATAATTGAATCTGTTTCAAATCCAACAGAAAGTGAATATCCTGTACAGCTTTGCTGCGTCTTTCAAATGGTAATTCTAAATATGTAAAATTATTGTCATTGTGCTCTTTTACGAGTTCAGCAGATTTCTGAGAAGTCCCCGATTCTTCGATACGGTAACCGAGCCTGAGACGGGAAATTCCGTAATCGTCGCTGATCTTCAAACCGAGAATCACCTGCCGATCGTCGGTAAGATCGGTATCTTCCCCTGGGCGTAGTAACTGGATAAACGGATAAGCATCATCAAGAGCGGTAATTCTGTATTCGATAGGTTCACTATTCGTTATTCCGTCTCTATCCTTGAGCTGAACTGTATACCGCTTCGATTGAGTAACAGCAAATGTGCCGGTCGCGTTTGAGTCGCTAACAGACAGAGGAAGAGTACTTCCTTTGTTAAATTGAATGAGTGCTTCCGTAACCGGTTTATTCAGAGTAAGATCGATCCTGACTTGTGTCCCTTTCAGCGCCGCAATATCTCCAATATTGTCTTCAAGAAAATTGCTGCCGATTCCAGTATACTCAGGTCGTTCAAGAAGTACCTTCATCATTCGGACCATTGGGTGGTGAACAACTGATACTGTAAACGATTCCGATACGATGGTTCTTCCGATAAGAGACCGTTCATCGTCGTATCCTGTTACATAGTAGTCAAATGGAGTGTTGACTTGCGGAAAGTCGAAGGTATACCGTCCAGTAGCGCTATTTTCCGGAGTGTGTGATTCGGTAAAAGTTTTGCCCTCTTGTTGTGTATGTAGAAGAATATCACCCGGATCAGTACCGTCAACTCGTACAGCGATTTGTAGCTGTTTTCCTCGGATCAGTTCAACAGATCCTGGAAATACATCGAATGAAAACGATGCAGGTACTGGATAAAAAATTGTGGGATGGATAAGGCGATCTGCCGATTGAAACAACGCGTCGGAGCTAAAAAATATCGGAAATGCCGCGATAAGAGAAAAAACCACCGAATATTTTCCCAGTGAGCGGATTTTACGGTAATCGATACTTTTTTTGAAGTTGAATGAACCGAACTCGTGTCCGATCCGGTCCATTGCCTCATTGATAAGTGCAGGTGAAGTGTGCAGCTTTGGAGATGAAAGCTCTCCGAATAACTGCATTCCGTTCAACAACTTGTCCTCTATTTCCGGGAAGGTATTTCCAACATTTCTCGAAATAGATTCGAACGAAAACTGTTTTTCTTGACCGGTATACGCTTTGACGATTTGATAGACATGGAACACAATGGTGCCGCACCCAACACATGCTATTACAATGCTGACAAGAATCCTATAGGGCACCGGAAGCCATAGATAGTGCTCGATTGCCAAACCTGCTGCACACACCGGTCCGACAATTAGAAAAAGCCGTAGCAGGTACGTTACAATCCATATAGATTGTTCCAGCTTTTTCAGCCGGTTCAGTCTGCCAATAAATGTATTGTAATATCCGGATGTGTCCATAGGTATACAGTCGTCCATTTGCCGCCTCTATGCCACTTAAGACGGACATGATATTTACAGGTAGATCAGCATGCGGGTACATTAATAGAATGCGCAACACAGGACGAGAGTTCTTTTGAACTAAATACTCAAAGAGCAACATTTTTTATAGAGAGAATCGTGCCCGGATGTAAATAGCGCGGCCAGGCATAGGCACATTTCGGATTTCCTGATATTCCTCATCCAGAAGATTCAACCCGTCAACATTAAATGTAAAGTCCTCAAACCGGTAACTGATGCGTGCATCCAATACCCACGAATTGTTTACACCTTTCGGCGCATTTGCAGTCCGTTCTCGCCAGTTCACTGCCGTCAAAAAATGGAGTTTGTCTGATATCGCAAATCTTGGTGTCAGAGAGAGATGGTGCTTTGGATAAATAAACAGATAACGTGAATCAACATCATCCTTATCAATATTTTGATGGAGGTAGGTATAGCTAAGTTTAAAAGAAAAAACCGTATTCGGGGCAATGTTTAATTCCTGTTCAACACCCTGCGACACTACATCCACAAACGTAAAAGCTTCGAAATGATCATCGACCAATTTCCAATCGATCGTACTGTCTTGGCTACGCCGGTAATATGTCGTCGATCCATTTATAGAGCTGCCGATCTGATATTCTGTTCCGGAATCGAAATTAATTGCACGTTCAGGTTCGAGAGTCGGGTCTCCTTCGTTAAATGAGTTCAGTGGAGAATAGAGTTCGATAAAGGTAGGTGCTCTAAACGATCTACCGATTGACGACTTGAGAAATAGATTTGGATTCATTATATATCCGAAGCCGAGGGATGGATTTAATTCAGTTCCCCACTCAGAATGATTATCAATCCTGATGCCCATGTTGACAAGAAAATCATCGGAAAAACTCTGTCCGTATTCACTGAAAAATGCATAACGCTCATTATCGTGGTTACCGAGGCTAGTGCTCTCGATACTCACAAGATTTGCCTCAGCGCCGATAGTGAAACTGCCTGTATTTTCTGTCGTAAACCGGCCTGTCCACTCAAAAGTTGAGCGCCGGGTTGTGTGGTTTGCAGTAAATATTGATGGATCAAAATAGAAAAATGTCCACATATCTTTGTGCTGCTTAAAATGGAGATTGAGTGTCGAGGTAAACGTGTCTGAAAATTTCGAAATTGTATTGACTCCGGCATATATCGACCGGGTTTCTTCATACTCTTTCCCGGCTGTTGTGTAAAATCCTTGCGCGCCGAAATCCTTTTCAACGACGCCGCCGGATAACGATATTTTGTGTTTACTTACTGGAAGGCTGCTTTTCCAGTGCGCTGTTCTCATTCTGTACTGTCGATTAAAATCTTCGTATCCGTCTGAGACCTGTGAGTCGAATGAGAGACGATGTACTCCTAATCCTGATGAGCCTGCTGTGAAAGAGCCCCCCGCATTAAAGGTGCCGAACGACCCACCGCTGATATCAATAGTATAGCGTGAATCGGCACGGTTTCGTGTGATAATATTGATAACGCCTCCGAATGCGTCCGGACCGTATAGTGCAGAACCGTGCCCACGAAGTACTTCGATACGTTCAATATCATGGAGGGTTACTGGAACATTTATATTGTGGTGACCAGTCTGCGGATCAGTCATCCTGACGCCGTCAAGCATAATGAGGACCTGCTCAAAACCGGCGCCGCGAAGCGACGGATCTGCTTGAATACCGGCTGCTCCCCGGGCATTCATGGAAATTCCAAGCGCATAGTTCATCAATTGCGTAATATTCTGTGCCGGAAGCTGTATGATATCACTGCGAGTCAGGACTGAAACGTTCCGTGTTGCGGCATATTTAACGTCGAGCCGGGTCGCCGTAACGGTAACGGAATCAACCCCATATGTTTTCCACGGTGTTTGTGCAAAAATATTGGTGCTCATTAGCACAACTGCTGCAAAAACTGCTGCAAATCTATTCATTATACTCCCTTTCTGTCAAAATAGTAAAGCCTGCTCTATTCGAAAAACAGTTGATAAGGCGATATTAACACAAAAAACGAGACAAACGAATCCTAAATAAAATCAAAATCACAGTAATATGCAAGGAGTTTTTGGATATTGTAGGTCAGTTTTATTGTGATAAAAAGTAAGTAATATAAGTAAAAACGGCAAAATAGTAAAATGGCAAAATTTTTATTGATCATAAATTTTTCTTGTTATTTAATTAAGAATAATAGTATGTTAACAGAACAATCATATTGAAGTTCAGTCCCACAGAGTGTAGCCATGTTCATACGCTCATTCCTAATACGGTAACGCTGTACTTTCCTTGTCATTTCTGGATTAACTCTGAACACTAAAACACTGCTTGGTATCCGGATAGATTAATTATACTGTGAAATTGGTTTGGTATAGATAAAAGCCAAATGAATTTTTTCACAATCTGCTGTATTGATTTTGAATTTTTCAGAACTTATATTTCTTTCGCTACGTCTCATTAGTTAAGAGGATGGCGAACATTTTTTCGTTTTCAACAATGTTACTACAACAAACATTCAAATCTGAAGGAGAAAAGTTATGGTTACGCTACAGGACAAGCTCCTCTCTCTCGTTAGTGTATTACGTGAGCAAAAAAAACAGATGCTGGCCGAGCATGGTGACACGGTCATATCAGATGTGACTGTTACCCAGGCATTTGGAGGAATGCGGGGTATCAAAGGGTTAATATGTGACACCTCTGTAGTAGAGCCGGATCGTGGCCTTGTAATTCGGGGAATACCAATAGGTGAGTTGGCTGACAGGTTTCCTCAGGAAATATTTTATCTGTTGTGCACAGGTGAACTTCCTGACAAACGTGCACTCAGCGCACTTTTTAATGATCTTTCCGGAGATGCAGAAATACCTGAATATGTTATTAATGTGTTGCAGGCAATGCCGAATGATTCTCATCCGATGGCGATGTTGAGTACCGGAATTCTGACGATGGAACGCGATTCAACATTCCGTAAAATGTATTCAAAAGGCATCAGCAAGAACGATTACTGGAAACCAATGCTCGAAGATGCAATCAAGTTACTCGCAGTGATGCCCGGTGTTGCTGCTGCGGTGTACCGGATTCATTTTAATAAGGGCGATCTCATTCCCTACGAAAAAAATCTTGATTGGGGTGGTAACTATGCTCATATGCTCGGTGTCGATGATCCAAACGGTGATTTTGCCGACCTGATTCGGCTCTATCTTGTTCTCCACAGCGACCATGAAGGGGGAAATGTCAGTGCATTTTCATGTCACACGGTTGGTTCGGCGCTCTCTGATGCATATTACGCGATATCTGCTGGTTTGAACGGCCTTGCCGGGCCGCTTCACGGTCTTGCAAATCAGGAATGTCTCAAATTCGTTCTGAGTATCAACGAGCGTTACAGTGGATCACCTACTAAAACTCAGCTTGAAGAATTTGCATGGGAAACGCTCAATTCCGGCCAAGTGATCCCGGGCTACGGCCATGCAGTACTTCGTGTTACAGATCCGCGTTATTCGGCATTTCTCGATTTCGGAAAACGTGTTTGTTCTAATGACGAGGTCTTCAAAACCGTCGAGCTTATGTTTGAAACAATTCCGAATGTGCTGAAGAAACACGGAAAAGCCAAGAGCATCTGGCCAAATGTCGATGCCGTTTCCGGAGCGCTGCTTTACCATTTTGGTCTGAAAGAATTTTCGTATTACACTGTTTTGTTCAGCGTATCGCGCGTTATGGGTATGCTCTCCCAGTTGATTGTTAACAGGATCGTCGGAGCCCCAATTACGAGACCGAAATCTGTTAGTACCAATTGGATTAAAGATTACGTCAAAGGTGACGGTCAAAAACTGTGAAAATATAATTTGGCAAGTGTTCCTTTCTGAATTGTAGTTGAATCCCGGATTGTTTATTGCATTCAGGGTTTCTTTGTTGTATACTCATTCAAATAGAGCCAAGAAACAGGATGTCAAAACAGGATGTCAAAAAGAGATAAAACCATAGTTGTTTTCCCGGTTATTGTCGGAATACTTTTGCTATTTGCCTGCGAAGCTGAGCAGTCGAGAGGGTTTGTGCCGGTAATGCCGGACCAGAAAACTCGTCATCTTAATTATTCGTTCGACGATGTATGGGACGTACTTGTAAATATGCTTGCCGGTCAGAATATCGATGTTGAGACGTTCAATAAAGAGCTCGGTGTGATTATTACCGATTTTATCCCCCTTAACTCTAAATCTGAACTCGGTCAAGAATCATTATTCCTTGAAAAGAGTGAGAGAATCATTGAAAAAGCAAAGTACGATATAACTATTGTGCTATTATGGAAAACGATGGCAAGGGGATTTCAGTTCAGCTTGAGGTGCATCTAAGCAAATATTCACGGTCACTCATGTCATATTACAAATGGCGCGATCAGCTTTCAAATAGAATCATTGAACAGCGGATGTTCGAGAGTCTCGAGGCAGAACCCGAAAATCCTTAATATCTTGTATTCGGCAGACAGGATAATGAATGGGAGAATCGAATCAGAAATTCGTTGCAGATTTAAACTTCATTATATGATTTTGATTTCCTGTTGCGGATCCCCACCGGTACAGAGTACCTCACCCTCATGAGTTATCAGAACATTTATCTCTGTCCTGATTCCATAGGTGTCGGTATAGATTCCCGGTTCAATGGTAAGACAGGTACTTCTCAGCAGTTTCCGCTCATCGTGAGTCTCAAGATTGTCGAGATTCGTCCCGTTTCCATGCACATCTTCCCCTACAGAATGGCCTGTCCGGTGGATAAAGTTTTCACCATATCCTGCTTCACTAATGATATTTCGGGCAACGTCGTCAACTTCCCACCCCATAACCAGTTTCTCTTCGGCAAATCGATCATGAATAAATGAAAATGCTTTATCACGCGCATTTGCCACGATGTCAAACGTTTGTGTATATTCTTCCGGAACAAATTCTCCTGTATATCCCATCCAAGTAATATCCGCATAGATAGAACCGGCATTCGGTAATTTTGCCCAGAGATCGACAAGTACCAGATTATCTGGGCCGATAAACGCACTGTCGTGTTCAGACGGTGCATAGTGGGGATTGCCCGCATTGGCATTGACTGCAACAATTGGAGGATGATCGGTAATGAGATTATGTTCGCCGAGACGCCGGACAAGAAACTGCTGAACAGCATGCTCCCGGATTTCTCCCAGTTTTACAATACGGGTACGAATCTCACCAAAGGCATTATAAATAAATTGTCTAATCTGTTTTGCCACCACAATATGGGAATCGATTTGCTCATCAGTAAGACGCACTTCGATTTCCTGAACAAGGTCTGCCGAGGAGATGATTTCCTTATCGAGCGATTTCACAAGATCGATTGTCCCTGCATCAACACGGGATATATATGGAATAGCATTATCGGGCGAGAATTCCATCGCGATTCTACGATGTCCGTTTAAAATAGTAGTAAGTCCTTCTCTATATGACTGCCAGCTCAAGTAAACATATTTCTCTCCGGGACAAGTATCGAGATTCTGTGATTCTATCCTGTGGACCAGTTTCTTCGGCTCGCCGTACGCAGGAATAAAATAGAAATACCGCCGTGTCGCATGCAGTTCCTCAGGCAAATCCAAGAGATTGTTAGCAATGGGGTTAATACCATGAAAATCGTAAAGTAGCCACCCATCAAAGTTTAATTCATTAAGAGCTTTTTGTATCCGCGGAATATCCATCGTTAGATCCTTTTGTTGTTGATAAAAAGGGAGCAATTTTCTCATCAGGTGGCCGCTGTGTCAGCAGGCTGACTACAACCATACATAACAATGATAAGCCCAGAGCAGGATAAATTATCATGTCACCTTCAAGATTAAAAAAGAATTTCGGAATGATAGTCCCGAGCATTCCGCCTGCCATTGCGGCAACCCCGCCTGCAGGTGTCACCCGTTTCCAGAGAAATGCTGCCAGGAGTACCGGAGTGATACCGGCACCGATCATTGCATAGGCAGTCAATGCCATGTCGAGCACCGTTTTGAATTGGGTTAGTAACAGATAGGCAAGAACGCCGAGGATGAATATCCATAGCCGCTGAACCCATATTATTTTTTGCTGACTCGCATTCAGATTAATGAACCGCTGGTATATATCCCGTGTGATATTGGTACTGGCAGTCAGAAGAAATGAGTTTGCAGTTGAGAGAATAATCGCGATCCCGGCACACAACAATAATGCACCTACCCAAAATGGCAGTCCAATTTCACCTCCATACCGAGCAGTATGGAGAATTATTGTCTCAGTGTCTTGAAGATCGGTAAAATAACTCGCCCCGAAGATTGCAACAAGACAAAGCGCAGTTTCGATGATAACAACACCGAAAAACATTCCGATAACAGAACGTCGTGCTGTCTGCTCATCCTTTGCCGAAAAAAACTTCTGATACATAGTCGATTCACCGAGGAGCAAAAATAAGGTCGGAAATGATATGCCGATAGTCCACCAGATGTTTTTATCACCGAACACGGTAAAATGATCAGGACTCAAGTTTATCCTGAGTGACTCCATGCCTCCGACACCGAAATAAAGCACAGGCAGCGCTATGAACAGAGCAATGATTATAACAATTCCATTAAAAATATCGAGTGTTATTATTGAGATCATTCCCCCAATTGCAGTATAGAGAATAATGCTGATCGCCGCGATAATTATACCGTACTCTATAGGTAGACCAGTCACAATATTGATGATCATTCCCCCACCCCTGAACTGGTAGCCGACTATAGTAGTGAAGGCTATAATAATGCAGATCGTTCCGAGAACACGAGCTGTTGCATTATAACGTTTTTCAAGAATGTCCGGGAGGGTGAATTCGGCAATTCTCCGTACACGTCCTGCGAGAAAATAGACAACAATAATACCGATCCATGCACCGAATGAAAACCAAAGCATCGAGATACCCTGCCGATACGCTAATCCCGATCCACCAATCAGACTTCCCGAACCGATCCAGGTGCTGATAAGGGTCAGGACCAGTATCCAGGTTGGCACACTACGCCCGGCAACCATAAAATCGGTTTGGTTGGAGACCTTTCTTGAGCGATAGACACCAATTGAAACAAGGACTAACAAATAGCCGAATACAATCCATAGCAGGACCATATCATCTCCTGACCATAACTGAGAGGTAAAATGGTGATTGATCCGAATGTGAAATGCACGGAAAAATCGATAACAGTGTCACTAAAAATAACCGATTTTCGGAGAAAATACAATAAAAAACTCATATAGTACCGATACACACTTCCTCAGGATTTGATGGTGTGCGAGAATATCTTACTAGCTGCATTAAAACGGTTTTTCAGAATCATAATCATAAATTGTGACTGAGAGAGGTGTAAAATTTCAGTTTCAGGATAAAATTGCTAACATACTATCGCAAGTAGCAAATGCGAAGTTTCAGAATATTGACGAGGTTGAAGCATTGGCAGAGGAGCAGGGTAATGAGATCCAATTCCTTAACAACGTGTTCCTTCCTGTTTCCATTGAACTCGGCAGGACAAGAATGCTTGTTCATGACATTCTTGCACTTGAAAAGGGCTCACTCATAGAATTTGACAAGCTTGCCGGTGAAACGGTTGACCTTCTGGTAAATGACAAAAAATTTGCTGAGGGTGAAGTTGTTGTAATTGACGAACGATTCGGTATTCGTATTACAGGTCTCTACAAGACTGCAGATATCCTCAAAGAAGCCCGGAGACAAAATCCGGCTTCAATCAACGTGCACCTTAAATAACTCACCTATTTTTATTTTTCCAGTAATAATAGATCGGTATTCCAATAAGTGTCAATCCAATACCTGCAAGTGACTCCACCGGGCTTTCAAATAACGTATTGATAAGAATACCGGCCGAAGCGATGATAAATATGAGTGGGACAACAGGGTATCCCCACGTTTTGTACGGCCGATCCATATCCGGTTTTTTCTTCCTGAGAGTGAAAACCGAGGCTGCTGCAGCTATCCAAATATATAATAGCGACAAAAATTACATAAGTAAAAAGTTGCTCGAATGTCCCGGTTAGCGTAAGAAAACAAGACCAGACAGCCTGAATGATAATGGCAAAACCGAGAGTCCGGTATTTCGGATTGACTTCTACAACCTTTTTGAAGAAAAGCCTGTCCTTTGCCATGGCGTAATATACGCGTGGCCCTACCAAAATAGTGCCGTTCAGTGCTCTGAAGATTGAAATCATAATAGCACCGGAAATTAAACCGGTAGTAACCGTACCGAAAAGCGCTGAACTTGCCCGCTCTGCTATTCGGAGAACTCCTACAATGTCATTCATCAGCTGCGCCAGAAGATAAACAACATTCACTAACAGATAAAGCACTGTAATAACGATGGTACCGTAGAAGAGAGAAAAAGGCAGATTCCGTTTGGGATTTTTTATTTCACTCGCTACAAAATTAATGTTGTTCCAGCCGTCAAATGCATACGAAACTGCGATAAGCGAAACACCGAATCCAATAGTGAGCTGACTGAGACTGGAATCAGCGAGGTCGAACGAAAAACCTATCTGCGTGTTTTGCGCGGTTGTAAAACCAATGATGATAAACACGAGGACAGTTCCGATTTTGATTATCGTAAATATATTCTGAATTATTTTGCCGAAGAGAACGCCGAAAGCAAAAGAATGATGAGAATAGCAATAAGCTTGCCTGATGAAATTGTGTAGTCAAAGGATGATCCGAATATACTCATAGGGGTCGAAATAAGAATATTTCTTGATCCGAGAAGTATACAAGAAAAAAATCCATCCGTAAAAGAAAGCTGAAAACGTTCCATATGCCTCGGGGAGATAAACGTATTGTCCACCTGCCTCCGGCATTGCAGTTCCTAATTCGGCATAGATAAGCGCTCCGATAACCGTGATGAGCCCGCTAAAAAGCCAAGCTATTAGTATAAGAGATGCTGACGGGGTCGACTCGGCAATTATACCTGTAGTGAGAAAAATTCCTGAACCGATCTCGATTCAGATAAAGATCATGCTAGAATCAAAAAGTTCGAGTTGCCTGATTAGACCGATCTCTTCCTTCATTGGTATCATGAGAATTGTTCATAGAAAATCATCCTTTTTGTTGAGCTGCGTTAATGAGTATCATACCTTTTAAAAGGCAATACTGAGTACCGAAATGATGAACATGGATAAAATAATGATCGGAAAGTAGATAAAATTATCATCGAAATCAACATCATAGAAAATACTTTGCTTAAAGGCAGTGTTCTGTGCCTATACTATGCCGGACACAGAAAAAGACCTTATTGCTACTTCGCTATTAGTACGTACAACCTGACAATATATTAAGCCCTAAAATAGTATTGACATAAACAGCAATAATTGATATATTTTCAGCTTCATCGCGCAGCTTACAAGTTTATGCACACTCCAATACAGAAACGGATAGATATATGAACATACACGAATATCAGAGTAAAGAAGTTCTGAAAAAATTCAATGTAGTAGTTCCGCGTGGTGGGGTAGCGTTTTCTGCTGACGAGGCATATTCGATTGCTCGTGAGCTCGGAACTGCAAAAGTTGTCGTGAAAGCACAGATTCACGCTGGTGGCAGGGGTAAAGGTGGTGGAGTGAAACTTGCCGACAGTTCGGAAGAAGCAAAAAAGATTGCTTCCGAGATACTCGGAATGAATCTTGTAACTCATCAAACAGGGTCCGAAGGAAAAATTGTCAGACGTCTCCTCGTTGAAGAAGGAATGGATATAGAGCGCGAATTTTACCTTGGTGTTGTGCTCGACCGTGCCCGGTCGCGACTGGTCTTTATGGCAAGTACCGAAGGCGGTGTAGAAATTGAAAAAGTCGCCGCAGAAACACCCGAGAAGATTTTAAAGGAATTTATCGATCCAGCCGTGGGGTTTTCATCATTTCAGGCACGGAGGCTTGCGTTCGGACTTGGTCTGACCGGAGATTCGTTTAAAAAGGGCATCAAGCTTATGCAGGTTCTCTACAAAGCCTTTACCGAATCGGACGCGTCACTTGCGGAAATTAATCCGCTTATCGTAACTGGTTCCGGTGACGTTGTTGCCCTCGATGCAAAGATAAATTTTGATGACAATGCCCTGTACCGCCATCCAGAAATCAGTAAACTCCGAGACACTGATGAAGAAGACCAGCTCGAAGTCGAAGCGAGTAAACATGGCCTTAACTACATCAAACTCGACGGCAATGTCGGGTGCATGGTGAATGGAGCAGGACTCGCAATGGCAACAATGGACATCATCAAACTTGCTGGAGCGGCACCGGCAAATTTTCTTGATGTCGGCGGTGTCGCGAATGTCGAAACTGTCAAGAACGGATTTCTCCTTCTTTTGTCCGATCCGAATGTCAAAGCGGTGCTTGTCAATATATTCGGTGGAATTGTCCGTTGTGACTGTGTTGCAAACGGAATCAAAGAAGCACTGTCGCAGATCGATGTGACAGTGCCGGTTGTTGTTAGGCTTCAGGGTAATAATGCAGATGTTGCTGCAAAAATTCTGGAAGAATCGGATCTCGAATTCATTGTGGCGACACGATTTCAGGAATGCGCTGAAAAAGTGGTTGCAGCGCTCAATTAAGCAGATTAAATACGATTAAGGGGATAGTAATACGATGAGTATTCTGATAGATTCTTCTACGAAAGTTGTTGTGCAGGGAATTACCGGTAGCGAAGGTTCCTTTCATACAAAACTGATGTTAGAGTACGGCACGAACGTTGTTGCCGGTGTAACACCGGGTAAAGGCGGCCAGGGTTTTGAGGGAATTCCGGTTTTTAACACGGTCAAAGATGCGGTTGATGCAACCGGTGCAAATGCTTCGGTGATTTTTGTCCCACCGCCCTTTGCGGCGGACAGTGTACTCGAAGCCGCTGATGCAGGTCTCGGCATAGTCGTCTGTATTACCGAAGGTATTCCAGCACTCGATATGGTAACGGTGAAGCGGTACCTCGACGGAACCACAATTCGTGTAATCGGGCCGAACTGTCCTGGAGTCATCACACCTGGACAGGCTAAGGTCGGTATCATGCCTGGTGCCATCCACGTGCCCGGAAGAGTCGGCGTAATATCGCGTAGTGGAACACTCACCTACGAGGCAGTAGACCAACTCACAAAGCTCAATCTGGGACAAAGTACCTGTATCGGCATCGGTGGCGACCCGGTCATAGGTTCAACTTTTCTCGACCTTCTCCGACTGTTTAATGATGACCCGGATACTGATGTCGTTGTGATGATCGGAGAAATTGGTGGGACTGCCGAAGAAGAGGCAGTGGAGTTTGTCAAAGCTGAATTTAACAAGCCGGTTGTCAGTTTTATTGCAGGCGCAACGGCACCTCCGGGACGGAGAATGGGACATGCGGGAGCGATCATCTCCGGCGGAAAAGGGACCGCTGCGGAAAAGAAGGCTGCACTGAAAGCTGCAGGTATTGCAGTTGTTGACAATCCTGCAGAGATTGGTGCTATGGTTCAGGAGATTCTCGCATAGGAACTACCTGTAACCGTTATAAAGAAGTACAGATTGTGTGCGAAGTATGCAAAAAGGTTCGGTTCGGTCAGAACTTTTCCTTTAACAAGAATGAGTGGCAATTTATTCATTGGATACTAAAAATGACTTTCATATTGATTTTTTATTCACTATATTTAAAAGTTTTATAGAAATAGCAATGAGTGAACTCCGAAACCAGAATCGTAGTCTCTTTTTGAAGCTGAAGTGTTTTGGTTTGGCAGGGCTTTGCTGACAACGACAGTTGATGAAAATTTCGATTCATGAGGTGGAAGCAGTTCAATGAGTGAACAACAGAGAACGCTGGGAATATTAAAACCAGATTGCGTACAGCGCAAACTGATGGGCAAAGTGATACAGCGTCTCGAAGATGAGGACTTTACCTTTGTCAATGCAGTGATAAAACATTTGACGCAGGAAGAAGCAGAAGGATTCTATGCGGTTCATAAGGGGAGACCTTTTTTCCCGGACTTGATGGAATTTATGACGTCGGGACCGGTGTTTGTTATGTTGCTCGAACGGGAAAATGCAGTTGTGAAACTACGCGAAGTTATCGGGTCAACCGGTCCTGCAGAAGCAGATCCCGGAACAGTCCGCAGAGAATGGGCAGAAAGTAAGCAGAATAATCTGATTCATGCGAGTGATTCTCCCGAGAATGCGGAAATCGAAGTAGAGTATTTTTTCGGAAACAATATAGATTAAGAAATACGAACGCTCTTTGGCACAGACTCACTGATATCCGGTTCACATGATTGAAGCTGTTAAAAGTTCACAATATGTGTCAGAAGGTTGAGCAATGAAACTGAAATTGCGGGGTCTGAAGGAAGGCGAACATAAATATTCGCTGACTGAACGGATCGCAAAATATGGTCTTGATAAGGATCAGTTTTCGAACGATTTGCAGGTTGATGTCGAGATCAATGTACAGTGTAAGAATTATTACTTAAAATTATCATTTTCAACCAATATCAATAGATCCTGTGACCGCTGTTTAGAAGACTATTCTATTCCATACTCAACAGGAACCAAGATGATTTATACCGAAGACGGTACACTTGATCCCGAAAACAAGCAAGATGATCTCCATTTTTTGTCTGCAGGTCAGGCTACAGCAGATTTGACCGATGATGTCAGGCAGAACCTGCTTCTGAATCTGCCGATGAAGTCCATCTGCAGTGAGTCATGCAAGGGTCTTTGTGCGACGTGTGGCGCAAATCTGAATGAAAAGCAGTGCGATTGTACTGATGAAACTATTGATCCTCGTTGGGAAGGGTTGAAAGGTCTTCGGAACTAATCAATTGTACAGAAAAAGACCCAAAATGTTTGTGAGAATCAGTAGTGAGAAGTGAGATAGGTAAGAGTAAGGAGTAAAAAGGTGGCATTACCAAAACGTAAAATCTCGAAATCAAGACGTGACAAACGGAGAACGCACTGGAAGCTTTCAGCGCCAACATTAATGGAGTGTCCCCACTGCCATCAACCAAAACAGACCCACCGTGCCTGTCCAAATTGCGGTCATTATAATAACCGCGAAGCTTACTTCCCGAAAGAATCGTAAGTGAGGCATAATTGAAGCATGCCTGTACAATAGCTGTGGATGCTATGGGGGGGAATTTTGCGCCGGAAGCACCGGTAAAAGGGGCCCGGCTCGCTGTGACAGAAGCGGGCGGGAATCTGCGTATTATTCTTGTTGGTGATGAGGGTGCAATTCATAGCGTTAACTCGGATATTGAATCACTAAATATCTCTGTTGTGCATGCTTCTGAAACCATCACAATGCATGACACACCACTTGAAGCACTGAAAGAAAAAAAAGATTCCTCGATTGTCAAAATTTCTCGACTATTGAAAGAAAAAAAGGCGGACGCGATATTTAGCGCCGGACACACCGGGGCATTTATGGCAGCATCATTATTAGCCACCGGAAAAATCGAAGGTGTCAACAGACCTACAATCGGTGTTTTCTATCCGACGTATAATGGTACTTCATTTTTGCTCGATGTCGGAGCAAATACCGACTGCAAACCCCACCACCTCTTCCATTTCGGTATCATGGGTGCAACACTAGTAAAATATTTCAAAAACATTGATAAACCGAAAATCGGATTACTCAGCATTGGTGAAGAGGCTACTAAGGGGGATCAGGCTACGATCGAGGCTCATAAATTGTTTCGAGAGAGCAGTCTTAATTTTATTGGAAATATAGAAGGTCAGGATGTGCTTGCCGGAACAGCCGATGTTGTTGTGTGTGATGGGTTTGTCGGTAATGTGCTGATAAAACTGTTCGAGACAGTCGGGACAACATTCGATAAAGCGGTCGATAATCAGATAGGATCAAATCTATTTTATAAACTTGGCAAGGAGCTGCTCGGTAAACCGATAAAACAATTTAAAGAATTATTCAACTATGAGAATCATGGCGGTGTCCCACTGTTGGGGATTAATGGGGTTTCAATCATCGGGCATGGTCATTCCTCACCAGAAGCCGTGAAAACTGCTATATTAACTGCGGCAACAATGTATGAACAGGACATTCAGGAAAAAATCCATCAGGAAATTGCACAGTATAAGGAGTTACATTGACTGGGAATCCGGTAGCGCAAATTGTCGGAACAGGCTTTTCTGTTCCTGAAAAAATCATGACAAATGAAGACCTTGAAAAATTGGTTGATACTTCCGATGATTGGATAACGTCCAGAACAGGGATAAAAACACGCTATATCGCCTCAAATGGTGTAACTACCTCCGATTTAGGTGCTGTAGCAGCAAAGAAAGCGATCGAAGATGCCGGTATTCAGCCCGAAGGAATTGACTTTATTATTCTTGGAACCATAAGTGCCGATGTCTGTTTTCCGGCCACTGCCTGTTATGTGCAGGAAAAAATCGGTGCGGTCAATGCTGCTGCGTTCGATATCTCTGCAGCATGTTCCGGATTTGTATACGGCCTGACAGTCTGTAACGGGCTGCTCGCCGCCCAGCGTGATAAATACGCTCTCGTTATTGGAGCCGAGACATTGTCACGTATTGTTAACTGGCAGGACAGAAATACCTGTGTGTTGTTCGGAGACGGAGCAGGTGCTGCAGTGTTGAAAACTTCGCAGGATGGAAAAGGGATACTTTCTTCTTATCTCAAGAGTGACGGACGGCTATCGTCGTTGCTCATGAATCCTGGAAAAAATGCCGCAAATGAATTTCGTGATTCCGATGGTAATGAAATGCTCCCCTATATTAATATGCAAGGGCGCGAAACATTTAAATATGCTGTCCGCTTTATGGAAGATGCAGTTTATAAATCTCTCGAACAGGCTGGAATAACCATTGATGATGTTGATCTGATTATCCCCCATCAGGCGAATGCAAGGATCATGGATATGATTATTGAACGAACCGGCGTACCGAAAGAAAAATTTTATGTTAATGTTGATCAGTATGGAAATACTTCAGCTGCTTCAGTCCCGATTGCACTTGATGAAGCGCGGAAAAACGGACTGCTGCCAGACGGATCGTTATGTTTGATGACGGTATTCGGTGGGGGATTTACCTGGGGATCAGTGCTCATACGGTTTTAAGAATTCGTTCTTTTTCAGATATGTCAATGAATAGTATTGGTTTTATATATCCCGGTCAGGGGTCGCAAAAAGTAGGAATGGGCAAGGATTTTTATGAATCATTTCTAGAAGCCCGTTCGGTCTACGATAATGCTGAGGATATTCTCGGATTTCCTCTCAAGGATATTTCGTTTTCGGGTCCAGAAGATTCCTTGAAGCAGACATACGTCACTCAGCTTGCCTTGTTTGTGCACAGTGTTGTTGTGACCGAATGCCTGAAGGAGAGAGGATTAACCCCGGTAATCACGGCTGGTCATAGTCTCGGAGAATATTCTGCTTTATACGGTGCCGGTGTCGCTGGATTTGATGCTCTGCTCTCGATCGTAAAAGTCCGGGGAGAGCTAATGCAGTCTGCGGGAGAAAAAGCACCAGGTACAATGGCTGCGCTCATTGGTAGTGATGAAAAAACAGTTGACGACCTCTGTCAAAAGGCGGCATCAGCCGGGATTGTCTGTCCGGCTAATTTCAATGCGCCGGGACAGATTGTTATTTCCGGCTCCGTGAAAGGTGTTCACAAAGCAATTGATTTAGCAAAAGAGTACGGGATCAGAAAAGCCGTAGAACTCAATGTCAGCGCTGCTTTCCATTCTCCGCTTATGGCTGATGCAATCAGCGGTTTAACTACTAAAATTCAGGCAACAGAATTCCACTTGACGGATATACCGGTCGTGTCAAACGTTACAGCGCAGCCGATGTTCGCTCCAGATGAAATGAAAGGTAATCTCGAAAAACAACTCGTCAATCCTGTCCGCTGGAGCGAGTCGATAAACTATATTGTAGAAAACGGCATCGATTCTCTTATAGAAGTCGGTGCAGGAGCTGTATTGCAGGGATTGGTGAAGAGGATCGATAAAGAAATCCCCTGCATCAGTGTCGGAACTGTTGAGGGACTGGAACGTATAATGGAATCGGTATCGTGACTGCGGACTGCATTACTATACAAAATCGATTTCCTTCGAAAAAAACAAAAAGACTCAGACAATTATTATTGTGAATATATAGGTGACACGTGGACTCATTCTATAAGTTAGATGGTAAAACCGCTCTGGTAACCGGCTCGGCTCAGGGGATTGGTAAAGATATAGCGCTTGCGCTTGCGAAGGCTGGCGCAAACATTGTTGTCAATGATGTGAACAGTGAAATAGCCGAGCAGACGACGAAAGAAATTCAAAATCTTGGTGTCCGTACACTCGTCCAAATTGCCGACATAACCGATTCAGACTCTGTTAAGCAGATGGTACAGCGAATTACCGAAGAATTTTCCGCAATCGATATTCTGATTAATAACGCGGGCATCACACGTGACGGTTATATTATGAGGATGACCGACGAGCAGTGGGATATGGTTCTCAATATAAATCTGACAGGTGCTTTCAACTGTATAAGAGGAGTTGCCAGACAGATGATGAAACAGCGGAGCGGAACAATCGTAAATGTTTCCTCGGTAATCGGTGTTATGGGTAATGCAGGTCAAATCAATTACTCTGCTTCGAAAGCGGGCCTGCTCGGAGTAACTAAATCTGCCGCAAAAGAATTTGCGTCGCGCGGAATCCGTGTGAACGCCATAGCGCCCGGATTTATTCAGACAGCAATGACAGAATCGCTGCCCGATGAAGTCAGAGAGAAATATCTCTCTGAAATTCCGCTGAGCCGCTACGGCGCAACACAGGAAGTTGCAAATCTTGTCCATTTTCTGGTTTCGGACGCCAGCAGTTATATAACAGGCCAGGTAATTCATGTGGACGGCGGATTGATAATGTGATGTCTTTTCGCTATGGTAATGCTAAAAGAGAAAAAACGTGTTTTAAACCATTTTATTCATTATATTAACCTCTTTTTAAATTAAAGTTAAAGATTCATGGCCAATGTTCAACGACTTGGATTAACCAAACTAGGGAATTGAATCGCCGAAAATACCATGTAATGTGGTATGTGCAACATTCAGGAGGACACTTTATGTCGTCATATTCAGAAAAAGTAAAAGAAATTATTGTTGAGCAGTTGGGAATCGATTCGGGCGAGGTTAAGGAAGAAGCAAAATTCATTGAAGACCTTGGAGCCGATTCTCTTGATACTGTTGAGCTTGTCATGGCATTAGAGGAAGAATTCAATCTTGAAATTCCGGATGAAGATGCAGAAAAGTTAACAACTGTAGGATCTGCAATACAATACCTTGATGAACATTTGGACTAAAGTATAAATGAACCAGAGAGTACTAATTACAGGATTGGGAGTACTGTCTCCTTGTGGTAACACGATAGATGAATACTGGAAGTCATTGTCGAACGGTAAAAGCGGTCTCGGACCCATAACTCGTTTTGACTCGACAGAGTTCTCAGTTAAAATCGCAGGAGAAGTCAATGGTTTTTATGCCGATGATTTCATCGAAAAGAAGACTCAGCGGCGCATGGACAGGTTCACCCAATTTGCAGTAGCCGCATCCGCTATGGCAGTAGCCGATTCTGAACTTGATCCGGAAAAACATGACCGGAATAGAATCGGAGTAATCCTTGGTTCAGGAATCGGGGGTATTGAAACACATGAAAGACAGTGTTTCAATCTAAAAGATAGAGGGCCACGAGGTGTGAGTCCGTTCTATATTCCGATGATGATTACTGATATTGCTCCCGGATATATTTCCATTATGCACGGATTCAAGGGTCCGAATTATGCTATAACATCAGCATGCGCCTCCGCTACCCATGCAATCGGCGAGTCGTTCAAGACTATTCAAAGAGGGGACTCCGATATAATTTTTACCGGTGGGTCCGAAGCGGCTGTCACCCAGATAAGCATCAGCGGTTTTGCAAATATGAAGGCGCTATCGACTAACAACGATAAACCGGCAGAAGCTAGCAGACCATTTGATCGTGACCGTGATGGTTTTGTGCTTGGAGAAGGGGCCGGTATCGTAATACTTGAGTCGGAGAAAAGTGCCCAAGAGCGGAATGCAAAAATTTATGGCGAAATAGTCGGGACTGGTTTTACCGCGGATGCACACCACATTACGGAACCTGCTCCCCAAGGGGAAGGGGCTGTCCGGTCAATGTCACTTGCGCTCAAAGAAGCAGGTATGAGACCGGATGAAATTGACTATATTAATGCACACGGTACATCAACACCGTACAATGATCGCGCCGAAACTGGTGCGATAAAAACAGTTTTTGAAGATTATGCGTATAAAGTACCTATTAGTTCTACAAAATCAATGACAGGTCATCTTCTTGGCGCCTCTGGTGCCGTTGAACTGATTGCTTCTCTTCTTGCAATGAAGTACGGATGTATCCCCCCGACAATTAATTACACTACCAAAGATCCAGACTGCGATCTGGATTATGTCCCGAATATCCCCCGGAAACAGGAAATTCGCTCAATTTTGAGCAATACGTTTGGGTTTGGAGGACATAATGCCTCTTTGATTGCACGGGTTTACGATTAATGTATGATTGTGGTCTGAAAAACATTTTGCCATTTTAATCACAATCACAATCACAATCACAAACTGGTGCTTTTTATACAGCGCCACGGCTATTCGTTGTATGTTAACAATACTCAGAAAACATTTTCCAGGTTTTTTTCCGAAAAAGTACAAATCGGAATCGCAAGATATTATCAACTGGCAGGAATTTCAGGAACAACTAGAGTACAAAATCAGGAATAAAGATATCTTCAGGGAAGCGCTCCGTCACAGATCACACTCTTCCTGTTTACCGCCGGTAAATGATTTATCAAATGAACGGTTAGAGTTTCTTGGTGACGCACTTGTGAATTTTTATGTTGGAGAATTTCTCTACAATACATTTCAGGATGCGCCTGAGGGAGATCTGACAATTAAGCGTGCAGCTTTTGTGAGCAGGGATTTTCTTGCAAAGAAGGGTAAATTTATCCAACTCGGAAAATACTTATCACTTGGAGAAGGTGAAAAACGGTCCGGAGGCAGGTATAAAAATTCCATTCTTTCAAATGCTTTTGAATCGATTATTGGCGCTCTGTACATGGATGGAGGCCACAACGCCGCCCGTGGCTTTGTCGAATCTGTTGTACTTAAAAATTACGAAGAATCTCTCCGCTCCGAAGGAAGTAACTACAAAGGAGATCTGCTCGAATATGTGCAAAAACGGCATCTTCCCATGCCAAAGTTTGTGACGAGCCGTGAAACGGGGCCCGATCATAAAAAGACCTACACAGTTGCGGTTAAGATCGGTGATAAAACCTATGGAACCGGAAAAGGGATGAACAAAAAATCAGCAGAGCAGAAAGCAGCTCGAACAGCACTTGACAAGGTCTCAAGAAGTTGATCAGAATAGGCAGGAAGATTTTTGCATCATCGAGTGCTATTTTTGAACCGGATCACTTTTTAGTTTCTCAGCTGTGATTCATATCACAGCCTTGGTAAGTCGGAAAAAGACGCATGACTAACGCTCCTGAATATTGTATATTGCCTCACAGAAGAACACGATTATGCGCACTTTTTCTGAGTATTATTATTCTTCAGTTCTGTAATTGAATCCAAGGTTAATCGGTTGTCGTATCGTAATGAGACGAAGGTCATGTTTTGACTCCCACATCGAAGAAAAAATTCGAATTAAGTGTACATTTCAGAGGTGTCCGTGGCAGCTATGTTATATCCGGAAAAGAATTTCTTAAATATGGCGGCCATACAACATGTTATGAAGTACATGCCGGTGACTGTTTAATCATTGTCGATGCAGGATCTGGAATAATCGACCTCGGAAATGACCTGATACAGTCTTATGCGGCATCTGGAAAATCTCTGGAAACCAGGACACCGATAAAAGCGCTCATTCTTTTTTCCCATCTGCATGTTGACCATGTTCAAGGACTTCCTTTTTTTTCGCCGATATTTCTTCCCGACAGCACATTTTATATCTACGGACCCGACACACAATATTCCACATTCCAGGATGCAGTCGATGAATTGATTACACCTCCATATTATCAGATTTCACTTGATGATATGTATTCTCTTAAGTTGTTCAGGTCGATCAGTCAGGTTGATTCAATATATTGGAGTCAGAAACAAGGCATACCATTTGTTATTAATGATTATCGCGAATTCGAACGGAAAAAACAGATTGAAAAAGATAATGATGTACGTATTTCCTGTATGAAGAATTACGCCCATCCAAATGGCGGTGTAATGATCTTCAGAATCAATTATAATGACAAATCGGTTGTTATTGCAACCGATATCGAAGGATACGTATATGGCGACACGCGGTTAATTAACTTTGCAAAAAATGCTGACCTTCTTATCCATGATGCCGGTTATACCAAAGACATGTATAAATCGTTGAATCAGAACAAACAGGGATTCGGACATAGCACTATGGAAATGGCTATAAAAGTTGCTAAAAAAGCAAATGTCGGCCGGCTTGCGCTTGTTCATCACGACCCTGCTTACGATGATAAGACGATTGCGGCAATTGAAAGAAGTGCTCAAAAACTATATCCTGAATGCTTTGCTGCATATGAAGGTCAGAAGATAAAGCTGTAGTTCCGTTTTTTCCGCCACTCGTTTCACAATTATATAATTTTTCTATTCGGGTTATGGAAAATGACCTTGACAATGGCAGTTTTATGTGTAAATTTAGCATGTCCTGCAAATATAAATATGGATAGACACGTCAAATGATTCAGCACGATATCGTGATCGTCGGAGGAGGCGGTGCCGGTTTAAGAGCTGCAATTGCAATTGGTGAAACGAATCATGACCTGAATGTTGCCCTGGTAAGTAAAGTCTACCCAATGCGCAGTCATACTGTTGCTGCTGAAGGCGGTGCAGCCGCAGTTATCAAGAATAACGACTCCTTTGACGATCATTGCATAGATACTATAACCGGTGGGGACTGGCTCTGTGATCAGGATGCCGTCGAATATTTTGTTCGGCAGGCTCCCGATGAATTGATTCGACTCGAACACTGGGGATGCCCTTGGAGCCGGGAGCAGAACGGGAAAGTTGCAGTCCGTCCGTTTGGTGGTATGAAAATCGAGCGAACCTGGTTTGCAGCAGACAAAACCGGTTTTCATCTGCTCCATTCCCTTTATCAGACCTCATTAAAATTCAACAACATCACTCAATACGATGAGTGGTTTGCAACAAAAATCCTTGTTGAAAACGGACGGTGTCAGGGTGTAACTGCACTTGAGCTCCGTTCTGGTAAAGTGGAAGCGATCACTGCGAAAACGGTCATCGTTTGTACCGGTGGTGCGGGGAGAATTTTTCCTTTCACGACCAACGGCTCGATCAAAACCGGGGACGGTTTGGCGCTGGCTTATCGGGCAGGTGTTCCGCTCAAAGACCTTGAATTTGTTCAATACCACCCGACCGGACTTCCCGGCACGGGAATTCTCATTACTGAAGCAGCACGTGGTGAAGGAGGAATTCTCGTTAATAAGGATGGATATCGATATCTTCAGGATTACGATCTCGGTACGCCGGTCAAGATTACCAATCCTAAGCATCCTGTAAAAAAGAGCATGGAGCTTGGTCCCCGTGACAGACTCAGCCAGGCATTTATGAAGGAATTTGATAAGGGACGAACCATATCGGGTGAATACGGTCATTTTGTGCATCTTGATATCAGGCACCTCGGTGAGAAAAAAATAGACAAGAAAATCCCCTTTGTACGGGAACTTGCAACAAAATATGTGGGGATCGACCCAGTGTTAAAGCCAATTCCGGTACGTCCTGTAATCCATTACTGTATGGGGGGAATCGACACCGATATTAATTCGGAGACAAGTCTTCCCGGCCTGCTTGCTGCGGGAGAGTGTGCATGTGTATCAATTAATGGCGCAAACCGACTCGGATCGAATTCACTAACGGAAATTCTGGTGTTCGGCGCACAGGCAGGGACAAGTGCTGCCGATTTGGCACGTGAACATCCCGAACCCGATCTTGGAACACTCGAAAAGCAGGAAAAAGATGAGCAGGAGCGAATCGCGGCAACCTACTTCAGGAAGCATGATGGAAAGGAGCGGATTTCCACCATCAGGCATGAGATGCAGGTAGCAATGGAGGAAGGCGCCGGCATTTACCGGACGGAAGATAGCCTGCAGCAGACGTGCGAAAAACTCGCAGAACTGCGCGATCGTTTTAACAATATTAATCTTGACGATAAAACTTTAACATTTAATACTGAACTCGTATCAGCACTGGAATTGGATAGTATGCTGGATGTGGCCCAGGCGCTAGCACACAGCGCTCTCAAACGGAAAGAGAGCCGCGGATCCCATCAGCGTACCGATTATCCTGAACGGAACGATGATACGTATCTCAATCACTCACTCGCATACATATCCGACGACGGACCACGTATTGACTATAAAGATGTTGTGATCACCCGATGGCCTCCTGGTGAACGAGTTTATGGAAAATAAAATACCTGTTATTTTATTCCGGAGCAACGAGTTCCTCCAGTACTATTTTGGAAAACCTTGCTGTCTCATGGCAGCGTAGAATTGAGCACCCAATATTAAATCGGTCGGAGACGCATGCCCAAAAAGATAAAACTCGAAGTTTTCCGGTACCGTCCGGACATAGAAGATAAACCGACGTATAAAACATATGAAATCCCGTTCAAAGACGACTGGGTGATTCTTGATGGCATCAACTATATCAAGGATAAAATCGACGGGACACTCTCATACAGATGGTCATGCCGGATGGGAGTCTGCGGAAGCTGCGGTATGATGGTGAACGGAATTCCGCAGCTAACCTGTGCGACATTTCTTAAAGACTACTATCCGGAAAAGGTGCTCGTCGAACCGCTCCTCGGATTTCCGGTTGAACGCGATCTTATCATCATCATGGACGATTTCATGAAGAAACTGCGGGAGATTCGCCCGTGGATCGTCAGAAAAAAAGGTGAAAAACCGGTAGAAATGGGTGAGTATCTCCAAAAACCGGCCCAGCTTGCGCGCTATAAACAGCTTTCGATGTGCATCAATTGCATGCTCTGTTATTCGGTGTGCCCCGTCTATGTGGTAAATAATAATTTTATTGGTCCGGCAGCAGTTGCACTTGCGATGAGATATAATCTCGATTCACGGGATCAGGGAGCTGCAAAGCGGGAGGAATATATCGCGAGCCATGAAGGGATTTGGGAATGCACATTTGTCGGAGAATGCACTAAAGTCTGTCCCAAAAATGTTGATCCTGCAGCGGCTATTCAACAAGCAAAGGTTATCAATACGCAAAATTATTTCAAATCGCTTCTCCTGCCCTTCGGCGGAAAAGACTGACAAAATGATTATAACAAAACTTTAGGAATGGAAATAGTAACAAACATTCTGTCCATTTAGTACATTACGGGAGTAACGCATGCCGAAACCGTATCTTCGGCCACCACCTCATAGACTCTGGCTCAGCAGGTGGCCCTATATCATGTTTATTATCAGAGAAATGACAAGCCTATTTATCGCAGGATTTTGTATATTCCTTCTGACATTTATCTATGCACTCGGTGAGGGCCCTGAGATCTACAACAAACTGATAGCAGTTTTGAAATCAACATCTGCGATAGTAGTTCATTGGATTATTCTGTTGTTTGCGCTCTACCATACGTATACATGGTTTGACCTGACACCGAAAGTGATGGTGTTCTGGGTTGGCGAGCAAAAAATTCCGGAGTGGGTAATTCTCGGCGGAGTCTATTCCGGATGGTTAGTTGTCTCGGTTGTCATTACATGGATTATCGTGTATCTTTAATACATTTTCCAGTGATTATGTAAGGAGAAAAAAGTATGCAGAAATCACATGAACCGATTTGGTGGGGGCTTTTCTCAGCCGGGGGCGTAGTGGCGGCTATTTTCCTGCCGATACTGATTGTGATTATCGGGTTTGCCATCCCGTTCAATCTCATTGATGAGGATGCAATATCTTATGAGCGGATGAAGGATGCTGTCACCAATCCGGTTTTGAAAGTTATTCTCCTTGCCGTCATCGTGCTGCCATTTTTTCATTTTGCGCACCGCTTCTATTTTACGGTCGTCCATACAGGCCTCTGGAAACAAAAGTCAGTCCTCTCCTTCTTCTCATACGGCGGAGCAATTACCGGGACACTCATTGCCGCTTTTCTCCTATGGCGTGTTTGAAGTGCCCTAGACTACTTTCTCTGATTATTTCATTTCCCAATAAAACAAGAATGCCGGCGTTACTGCCGGCATTGAATATTATACTTATCGGAATATTACAATCGTTACAATCGCTTGAATCATTAAAAATGGGGGTCGAGCCAGCCGCGTGAAATGACCGCCTTTGCATATTCTCTTTTCATATAGGCTATATTGGAAATCGAAATTTCCTTTGGGCAGACAGCTTCGCATTCCGCATGATTTGAGCAGTCGCCGAATCCTTCCTCATCCATCTGCGTGATCATCCGATGTGCGCGCCGTTTCCTCTCCGGATGCCCCTGCGGCAGTAGTGCAAGCTGAGCAATTTTTGCAGATACAAACAGTGTCGCCGATGCATTCGGGCATGCAGCAACGCAGGCACCACAGCCAATACATGCTGCAGCGTCCATAGATTTGTCCGCATGGTCTTTCGGAATGAGGATGCTGTTTGCTTCCGGAGCACTACCCACATTGATTGAGACAAATCCGCCGACAGTAATAATTCTGTCAAACGCACAACGATCAACAACGAGATCTTTGATGATAGGAAATGGTTTAGCACGAAATGGTTCAACCGTGATTGTCTCGCCATCTTTGAACATGCGCATATGGAGCTGGCAGGTTGCTGTTGCAGGAAAAGGCCCATGTGCGATGCCGTTAATAACCATACTGCACATACCGCAAATACCTTCCCTGCAGTCGTTGTCAAACTCAATTGGTTCTTCGCCCTTCTCAAGAAGCTGCTCATTCAAAATATCGAGCACTTCCAAAAACGACATCTCTTCTGTTATGTCGATAATAGTATACGGAACCAGTCTACCGGGACTATTACCGTTTTTCTGCCGCCAGATCCGTAAATGTATTGTCATTGTTTTCACAGAATTGTGCTCCCTATTACAAGAAAAGGCGTACAAGCTCATCCATTTACTGTTCTTGGTACTGTGCCCATCAGTACTTATTTATAGCTCCGCGTCGCAAGATGTACATTTTCAAATTTCAACGGTTCTTTATGATGACCTTGCCCCCAAAAGTTGATCCAGATAGTATATTAGTACAGGGATTAGATTGAAAAGAAAGGAGCAAGATCAATGGCACGTAGAATTCACACATCAGAACAAATTATCCACAAGCTTCGAGAGGCAGAAGTACTGCTCGCTCAAGGTCAGTCGGTTCAACAAGCTGCTCGCCAGATTGAGGTTACAGAGCAGACCTATTATCGTTGGCGAAAGGAGTATGGTGGTCTTCGGGTGAATCAGGCGAAACGATTGAAAGCGTTAGAGAGAGAGAATATTCGCCTGAAACGCCTGGTTGCCGAGAAAGAGTTGGATATTCAAATCCTCAATGAGACTCTGGCGGTTGATGCAAAAAACTTCTGAGCCCGGCGAAGCGACGGGAGGTGGTGCAGCATCTTTGCACGACTCTCGAGATCTCGCAGCGCCGGGCCTGTAGTGTGTTGGGAGTACCGCGCAGCACTCATCAATATCGCCCGATTTCTCCTGCGGATGAACCGGTGTTCGTGCAACGTATGGTCGAGTTGGCCACGCAGTATGGTCGGTATGGTTATCGACGAATTACCGCACTGTTACAGCCAGAAGGCTTCAAGGTCAATCATAAGAGAGTGGAGCGTTTGTGGCGTCGAGAAGGATTAAAAGTTCCCCGGAGGCAACCGAAGCGCAAACGGTTATGGCTCAATGACGGTTCGTGTATTCGGCTGCGACCTGCGTACCGGGATCATGTCTGGAGTTATGACTTCATGCAAGCACGAACCCGAGAGGGAAGGAGCTATCGTTTGTTAACAATATTAGATGAATACAGTCGGGAGTGTCAGGCAATTGTGGTAGGCAGGAGGCTGACTCACAATGACGTCATAGAACATCTTGCAACACTGTTCGTGCAGCGAGGAGTTCCGGTTCACCTGAGAAGTGATAATGGCACAGAGTTCACTGCTCAAGCGGTCCGGACATGGCTCATGCGCCTGGGAGTAAAAACATTGTATATTGAACCAGGCAGTCCATGGGAGAACGGGTATATTGAGTCGTTCAATGGCAAACTGCGTGATGAAGTGCTCAACCGGGAAATCTTCGATACCTTACACGAAGCAAAAGTGCTTGTGGAACGCTGGCGAAATGAGTATAATCATAAGAGACCGCATAGTGCCCTCAGATACCGGCCACCCGCCCCCGAGGCCGTTATACCACCGGATTCGGTCTCAAGGCCAATGGATAATACAACAATGAATATATCGATGAATTGACTAACTTAAATAATGGCCCAAACATTAGGGGCAGGTCAATTTCTACAGACGCTTTGGGGAGCCAGGCTATTCTAAGCGGGAATGTTTGATGTCCAGAAAATCGAAAGCTTTCTGGAGAATCAGGTCTTCCAACAGACTGATTTCCTCGATTTATCAAAGCAGATTTTATTCGTTTAGCCATTTCTACTCGACTTTCCAAGGGCTTTGTGTTTTCTCTTAGACATTTCTAAGTCTCATTAATCATTCGCTTTATTTGTCTAATAAATTACCTAAAATGCAAGCGAAAGTCAAGGGTTTCAGGCAAACTTCTTGTGAGTTTATCTAGTTATCGCAATAATTCCCAATGGAATGAATTGGAAAAACAGGTATTATTGTAAGGGTTGCAATAAGCTCATATCCAGAGATTGCGACATCATTTCCCCTAATACGGAAAAACTCATTGCACTATCTCTTATTGTGTCATTGTGAGTCACGGTTTTCCGGAACATCGCAATCTCTGGAATTCAACTCTACAACAATTATCCATGTATTTCTGCATAGGTTTCTGTTTTCTTAAATAATACCCAATATAAATACAAGGAACGTCACCACAATAAAAATAGGTATCAAAATTCCGCCCGACCAAAGCATGTAACCGAGAAACGAAGGCATTTTGGTCCCCGACTCGTCGGCAATGGCTTTGACCATGAAATTCGGGCCGTTCCCGATATAGGTGTTTGCCCCCATGAACACAGCACCGAGAGAAATAGCCCGCAGCATCGTTTCCGTGACACCCGTCTGTGCGACAAGTGTTCCGGCGAGTTCCATACCTTTAGCAAGTGAAAAAAAAGCCAGGTATGTCGGAGCATTATCAAGAAACGAAGAAAGAATACCAGTAAACCAGAAAATCATCCACGGCTCGTTCAGGCCTTTTTCTGCGAATGCCGACCCGTGTATTTCAAGATAAGCGAGCGCAGGGATCATGGTAAGAAATATGCCTATAAAGAGATAGGCAACCTCAAGAACCGGGTGATAAGAAAACTGGTTTTCTTCACGGAGTCCCTTTTTCGTAGTCTTTAGCGATAGAAAAACCATCATGAGCATTATAACTTCACGCAGTCCCAATATAACGAAAGGTCCATACAGTTTCTGGACGAATGCAACAGATAGGATCACGCCAGCAAGCCATACAAAGTTTATAAGACCCACAATACTGAGCGGTTTTTCTTTGCCGTCACTTTGTGATGATTCAGGAAGTGATTCTGCTTTGAATTTTTTACTGTCGATGATATAGAAAAGTGCTAAAATGATCGAATTTGCGAGCAGCCATTGCGGCCAGAGCGAAAATGTCCAGGTGAACGGGACTCCATTCAGATACCCCAGAAAAAGCGGCGGGTCACCGAGCGGTGTCAGGCAGCCGCCGATGTTGCTGACAGTAAAAATAAAAAAGATGACCACATGTTTTATATCTTTTCTGCCCGCATTTATCCTGAGCAGGGGCCGTATCAGCAGCATGCTTGCGCCAGGAGTTCCGATAAAAGAGGCAAGCAAGGTGCCTATTCCTAGAATAATAAGATTTGTTTTCGGCGAACACTTTATTTCTCCGCGGAGAACGACACCGCCGGAAATAACAAAAAGCGAACCTACATAAATGATAAACGCAAGATACTCCTCAAGGGTATGCTGCAACTTATGTATGTCGTAGAATGCAAAAAAGATGCCCATCGGTATGCCGAGAATAAGGGCGATTTTTAGCTTATTATTGTTATCTTCCCACCATTGTTCCCACTTGAGAGGAATAACTGCAATGCTAACCAACATTAAAACAAAAGGGATTGAATAATACAATGAGATGCTTTGCTCGCTATAATCCTGCGCAAACACGCTTATCGGCATGCACAGCAGGATGAACAGTACTGCTGCAAAACTGTGAAGTTTTTTCATAATTCGACCCGGTTTAATGCAGTTGGACATATTTGGTTGTAATTCCAATGATAAAAATCGGCATCGTGGCATCGGATTAAATATATGTTATGAAAACAATAGTGCAAGAGAAAAATGAAAAAATGACATATTGAAAGAAGGAGCCGCAGTTAATCTGCCTTTATGATTTGGGTCATTGTTTAAGTTAGTCAATTCATCGATATATTCATTGTTGTATTTTCCATTGGCCTTGTGTCCGTACCGGGTGATAAAACGGCATCAGGGACGGGTGGCCGATATCCGAGGATGCTCTGCGGTCTCCTATGATTATACTCATTTCGCCACCGTTCCATAAGCACTTTTGCTTCGTGTACTGTATCGAAGATTTCTCGATTGAGCACCACATCACCCACAGACGCAGAGGAAAATCGATCGATCAAGAATATAATTAATTTACAGAATTATTATACACCGGAAGAAATGGAAAAAGAGCTTGCCGCCTTCGTAGAGTATTACAATAATCATCGGTATCACGAGTCTCTAAAGAATCTCACTCCAGCCGATGTCTATTACGAAAGAGATGAAAAAATTATCTCAATGAGAGATAAAATCAAACAACAAACAATGAAACTAAGGCACGAATATAACCTGAAAAAAAGGGGGATAAAAAACACGTTCATAGACTAAATATACCTCTTAACTTTTAACCCAATCACTCCAACTTGTTCTGACAACGTACAGTCCATAATAAAACAAAAAGTTAGCACGGGAAGTACTATCTATTCAGATTCATGGAAAAGCTATCATGCCAAGATTTCAATAAAACCACATATTATATGGATATACGTGCTGATCTGTCGGGAGTAAATGTTACTATACTTTATCTTGTTCGACCGCGAACACCCCAGAAATGGCTAGGACACATCCGATTTTGGGAACTGTTCTTTTTAGGACAAGGAGCAATCGTGGTTCGAGTAGAACCTGTTTATGGTGAGCAATGAAGAAAAACAATTATAAGAGGATAATCTTTACTGATACACCTGGTCCATTAGACTTGGTCGTCTTTATTGCAACGTTTGCTGCGGGTTTGATCTTGTATTACGTACTCAACAGAGTGTTACACTTGGAACAATGGATTGTTACCATTGCAATTGTTGCCGTCATGGTTACCTATGCATTGATAGTATCACATATAATGTTAATACGTGTTAGGATGGACCAAGCTGGCGATAATGCATACTATCTTGGCTTATTGTTTACTCTTGTAAGTATGGCTTTTGCGCTATATGATAGCAGAATAGATCAGGAAACAGGATTGATCGAGATGCAACAAATCTTGCATATTTTCACTAGGAAGTGCAACAACGTTCTGGGGATCTGGTCACATCTTTTACTGAGGATGCTAAGGATTTAGTCAAGACTCTTACTGAGGAGGACGCTAAGAATACGGGAATCAATCTCAACCTAGAGGTCAAACAAACTGCAAATAACATTCTTGTATCAGTTGATACTGGTCCAACAGAGAAAGAACTTTACAAAGAACTGCTTCGGACTGTCGAAAACCATTTTTATAAGAGGCTCGATCTTGGACGAGCACCATTCTAAGAGCGATTTAGCGCTAAAGGAGTTACATTCAGTCCTAAGGGAACTTGATGTTGCTTCCCGGAAGTATCAAGCTTTCCTCAGAAAAAAGCATAGTAAACGTTTCATGAATTTGAGACGTTTTTATCATTTTGCAAAGCAATTGTTGAAATTAAGACTTTGGCATAGCGATAGAAAATAAACCGTATTATTGGTTTAATATCGTTGATCTTCACTCCCATCAGATCCAATTGGCTGATTCTATTGTAAAGCAGGCTGTATCATGAGTAACTTGAAAGGAATATATAGCGATATTTCAATTGATGACAGTAACGTGTCAAGGGGGGCATCCCTTTTGGGTATCTTGATTGTTTATTAGCACTTATTCTTCATAAATTTTACCCTATTATCCATTAGCTCATACGCGAATAGGAGAATGGTCATTCCTGACATCCAGGATGCATACGGACGTGGATCAACGCGTATATATTCTTCACGAAACATAATTCAGTTCATGCTTCTAAAAGAGCTTAGTTCGCATGGGTTACCTCTTCGGTTGGTCGTCATAATTCTAAAAGCATTTTCTGATAAGGTTATAGAATTTACTTTAGTAACAAAAGAACAGTTGAAAAGTGATAGAGAATTAACAAAAGAGTGGATTGATAATACGTGGTCATCAATAAAGAGAAATGATAGATTCTCCTCAGAGTATCTTCGGCACAATGAACTATACTTGGTTCTATTTGACGTAAATAAGAAAGCGAAAGTGTCTCTCAGTGAATTTCCGGTTAGATCATCTAAAAAAAATTAGAATTAATTATGCGGAACCTCATCTGGGTACCTGAAGAGTCGTATTCAAACATTATGATTTTAGACATCCGGGTACTTTTCAGAAAAACAGAAGAAAGACTGTAATTTTTTATACTATTACCTATTAACCATAGTTAGAAGGATGTTGAATGATCAATATGAAATTAAGATTGAAAATTATCGAGTGTTTCGGAAATCAATCAAGGTTTGCGAAAAAGCTTAATATTCAAGACTCGGTTATTTCCCTTGTAGTGAGAGGGCGATACAATTTGACTCTGAAGAACAGTTGTCTTGGGCAAAAGCACTTGATTGCAAGCAAGAAGATATATTCCCGGCAATCGTGTCAGAAGAATGGTAGGATGCGAAAGTGTTTTCGGATAAATGGGATTAATTAAGGTCATATAAAGATCTCTTTCGAAAAATGTGGTGATAATGCTACTATATGTGAAAGAATACACAATTTAAAATATATGTGGTTAGATTTTCATTTAACTTAATATTGGCAAAAACAATGCCAACACACCTTAGACTAAAAAATGAATAAAATAGAATCGGATTTTAGAGGAACAGCATCATATATAGATGCACACACATAGAGTTGTGCTCTTATTTTCGAGAAAAAAATTACAAAAAATTGAAAATTCAACCATAGTTCCGGAAATAATTAAAACATTTCCGATACAGAAATTGTAAAAGTTACGTATCGGCAAATAATAGTTGGGATAGAGTCCAGGGTGATTATTAGTACGGAATACTGCTCGGTTTTCCGGGTTAATATGCCAGTGTAATTCTGGTGTTACAAGTTTGTGAGAATGTCATAATCGGAACTTTTCGCTTGCTAAAATAGCATATTTTCAGTATTTTGAAACCCAATCAAATTTAAAACATTTTTTATTCTCTGACGCGAGAGAAAATGGAATGCATTTAGATTACATACCTGTATTAATTCTGGCTGCGGCAGGAATAGGATTTGCTGGAATTATTCTGATCATATCACACTTTTTCGGCCCGCGTAAATATGATCCCGTCAAAGAAATTGCGTATGAGTCAGGTGTCGATCCTGTTGGGGATGCGCGGTTTCGTTTTAATGTTAAGTTTTATCTGCTTGCAATGCTCTTTATTATATTTGACATAGAAGCTGTCTTTTTATTCCCGTGGGCAGTTGTCTTTAAAGACCTTCTTTCTTTAGGGGATTTTATTCTATACGAAATGGCAGCCTTTATTGGTCTCTTATTGTTCAGTTATTTCTATTTGTTGAAAAAAGGTGCTTTCGAGTTGGATTGATTCCCTCTGCCTGTTTGCCTGTGTATGAAAGATAATGTTGTGAGCCGATATGCCGGAAGAAGAATACACATACATAACTAAGCTTGCCAGCCAGTTCCCGGACTCTTTTCTACGTAGTGAAGAATTTCGCGGTGAAACTACTGTTCATGTAAAAAAATCTGAAATCTTTGAAATCATGCAGTGTCTCAAAAAAACGGACGATTCCGTTTTCGATTATCTTGTTGATATTGCTGTGGTGGATTGTCTGAAGCTGGGCGGTGATGAACGGTTTGTCGTTGTATATCATCTCTATTCTCTCACCTATTTTCGCCGATTACGGGTAAAGGCATGGATTCCTGAAGACGATATGAACATTCCTACTATGGTGCCATTGTGGAAGGCTGCCAACTGGATGGAACGTGAAGCAGCTGAGCTATTCGGTCTGTCATTTGCCGGACATCCCGATCCAAGAAAACTACTCCTGCCGGACGATTTCTCAGGTTTTCCTCTCAGAAAGGACTACCCTGTTCAAGGGGAAGGGTACAGAAGTAATTTTCCTGACCTCAAGAATGATTAAATTTAATTCGTATACTTGAGAATACCAAAGCGACATATACAAAAGATCTTATAATTGAGATAGATAATGCTGGAAACACAGGTAGAAAATTCTGGACAGAGTGATCTTGAGACTGACCGGGTAACACTCAGTATGGGACCGCAGCACCCTGCGACCCATGGTACGCTTCGGATCGAAATGGTGCTCGACGGCGAATCAGTTGTCAAGGCTATTCCTCATATCGGCTATCTCCATACTGGTTTTGAAAAATTGGCGGAGCATCTGAATTACAACCAGTTCATCGCGCTGTCCGACAGGATGAATTATCTTTCTCCACTCAACAACAACATTGGATTTGCACTGGCGTGTGAAAAACTCTTCGATATAGAGATAACCAAACGGTGTGTGGCTGTTCGTGTGCTTATGTCGGAACTTTCGCGAATTGCTGATCACCTTGTCAGTATCGGTACTGCAGCGCTCGATCTCGGCGCTTTTACTGCATTTCTCTATTTATTTGAACAAAGAGAACGACTTTATGATCTCTTTAAAATTGCATGCGGCACCCGGCTGACCACGAGCTACACCCGTGTCGGGGGTATGATGCGGGATCTGCCGGATGAATTTTTCCCTGAGATCAAATCGTTTATCAGCCATTTTCCCAAAGTCATCAAAGAGGTTGACACGCTGTTGTCAAAGAATAAAATTTTTATCGGCAGGACGAGAGGAATTGGAGTCATTGACGGTGAGGAGGCGATTAATTACGGATTAACAGGCCCCTGTCTCCGCGGTTCGGGTGTTCCCTGGGATTTGAGGAAAAATGAACCGTATCTCTGCTATGAAGATTTAGAATTCGACATTCCCGTCGGTGATAAAGGCGATGCTTATGACCGGTTCTGGGTACGGATGATTGAGTTGGAAGAATCGCTGAAAATTGTGAAGCAAGTTATCGACAACCTGCCCGAAGGAAAAATCAATATAGATGATCCTAAAACAATTCTGCCGGAGAAAGAGGATGTGTATAAAAACATCGAAGAGCTTATCCATCATTTTATGATAACAATGGAACATAAAGGAATACGTCCTCCGGTCGGTGAAATTTATATGGCTACCGAATCACCGAACGGTGAGCTCGGGTTTTATGTCGTGAGCGATGGTACAAACCATCCGTACCGCCTCCATGTCAGACCTCCGAGTCTGATCAATTTTCAAGTATTTCCGATGATGCTCGAAGGAAAAATGCTTTCCGATGCCGTTGCGGTGCTGGGGAGCCTGAATATTATCGCCGGCGAATTAGACCGATAAATTTTAATTTACACTCTATATGGCTGTTGCATTCTCACAAGAAACACTGATCGAACTCGAAGATATCCTGTCCCGGTATCCGTCAAAACGGGCAGCATCGATACCTACACTCTATCTCGTACAGCGGGATTTCGGGTATGTTTCGGATGAAATGGTCGACTACATTGCCGAACTCCTTGAACTGACTCCCGCAGAGATGTACGATGTTGTCACGTTTTACACCATGTTCTACCGCAAGGAAATGGGCAGGTATGTTATTCAAGTGTGTCATACGCTGTCATGTTCACTGATTGGGGCGGCTTCATTAGTGGATCACATCGAGCAGAAACTTGGTATAGGTCCCGGAGAAACAACAGTAAATAATAAATTTTCACTGATTAAAGTCGAGTGTCTCGGAGCATGCGGGACAGCACCCATTGTTCGTATCAATGACGATTATTATGAAAATATGACTCCTGAAAAATTTGACAAAGTGATCGACAAACTCGCAAATCAGGGATAAAGTGTGGTATAAAATCATAATTATGATGCACATTATTAACTGTTCATGTCATACTGAATTTATTTCAGTATCTTGAATGTCAAATTTGGTTATTTATGAAATTAGAGCAATAGTGAGTATGGCTGGTAAAATCCTCATGAAAAATATGGATAATCCCGGATACACGGGTTGCATCGGCGACTACCGTGCTGCTGGGGGATATACCGCTTTTACAAAAGTGCTTAATGACATGTCTCCTGACGATGTTATCGAAGAGGTGAAAAACTCCGAGTTGCGAGGCAGAGGTGGTGCGGGATTTCCTTGTGGGATGAAATGGGGATTTGTCCCGAAAGACACGCCAAAAGCCCGTTACCTAATCAATAATGCTGATGAGAGCGAACCGGGAACATTTAAAGATAGAGCAATCATGACACGCGATCCTCATCTCACACTCGAAGGGATGATGATTGCTGCCTATGCTATAAAGTCGAATGTTTCATATATTTATATACGTGGGGAGTTTTACCACGAAGCACTAATTCTTGAGCGTGCAATCAAAGAGGCAGAGGATGCCGGACTGCTGGGAGATAATATTCTCGGTTCCGGTTTCAATCTTAGAATCTATGTTCATCGCGGTGCCGGTGCATATATTTGCGGTGAGGAAACTGGTCTGATTGAGTCGCTTGAAGGCAAACGCGGCTGGCCCCGTACCAAACCGCCCTTTCCCGCAGTAGAAGGTGCATTCGGAAGTCCAACTGTTGTAAACAACGTCGAAACGTTATCAAATGTGCCATTCATAATTAATAATGGAGCGGCGGCATTTTCCGCAATCGGTGTTGAGCGAGGTACCGGAACGAAAATTTATTGTGTCAGCGGCCACGTAAAAAAGCCGGGACTCTTCGAATTCCCTATGGGAATCTCACTGCGTGAGTTGATTTATGAGCATGCTGGTGGAATTAGAGATGACAAAAAGCTAAAGGCTGTCATTCCCGGTGGAGCGTCTATGCCGGTGTTGACCGCAGACGAAATTGATGTGAATATGGATTATGATTCGCTTCCCAAGGTTGGATCACATCTCGGATCAGCTGGCGTCATGGTCATGGATGAAACAGTTTGTATGGTCAATGCATGTTTGAACCTGTCGAAATTTTTTGCGCACGAATCGTGCGGTCAGTGCACCCCGTGCAGAGAGGGTATGCCTTGGATGAAAATGATTCTCGATAGAATTGAGCATGGTCAAGGTAATGAAGGTGATGTCGATATGCTCCTTGAGATCACAAACAATATCGAAGGGCGTACCATTTGTGCATTCGGTGAAGCAGGAGCGTGGCCTGTGCGTGCGTTCGCAACAAAATTCAGAAGCGAATTCGAAGCGCACATTCGTGAAAAAAAGTGTACTGTCGCCGCATGATTCTTTTTGAAGTATGTCGTTATTGATTACTGATAATTATTGACATGCCGAATGCAGTTCCCAAAGATAGGAACGAGTCGAGACATCTCAACCCAAATGTTCATTCACTATGAATTTATCGTAAAGCAATAAAATGATTACCGTAACAATAGATAAAAAAGTAATAGCGGTCGAACGTGGTACCACAATAATTCAGGCCGCCGAGAAACTTGGTATTGACATCCCGCACTATTGCTACCATCCTGCGATGTCAATAGCGGGAAGCTGCCGCCTTTGTCTCATAGAGGTTGAAGGTGCCCCGAGGTTAATGATAGCTTGTGGATCGCCGGTTGATGACGGTATGGTCGCCCATACGAAATCTGAAAAAGTTGAGAAGGCACGGAAAGATGTTCTGGAATTTTTACTGCTGAACCATCCGATCGATTGCCCTGAGTGCGATAAAGCGGGAGAATGCCACCTTCAGAACTACTCGTTTGAATACGGTACCGGACATAGCAGGTTTGACGAGTCGAAGCGTATTCCACCGTTTAAAGATTTCGGTGACAACATCAAACTTGCCACAACCCGGTGTATCCTCTGTTCACTGTGTGTCCGGTTTATGGATGAAATTGCAGGAGATGCTCAGCTCAGTGTAATCAATCGGGGACCGCACACTGAGATTGCGACAGGTATTGGACAGGAACTTGACCACCCTCTTGCCGGAAACGTTGTCGATATATGTCCGGTCGGTGCTCTGCTCGACAAAAACTTTATCCATAAGACCAGAGTTTGGCATCTGTCAAGAACTCCATCTGTCTGTGGTGAGTGTAGTGCGGGTTGTAATATCTCGATTGATTCATTTCATGATGATATTTTCAGGGTTGTGCCGAGAGTCAACGCCGATGTGAATGGTGATTGGATATGTGATACCGGCAGATACGCGCATAAAAGATATTCTGCTCTGAACCGCATGACGATTCCCCATATCAGAGAAAACGAGTCGCTTGTGGAAACTTCGTGGAATGAAGCGATTCAGGCAGTAGTCGATGGTATACGAAATGTTCAGAAAACAAAAGATTCGGTTGCCGGGCTAATCTCTCCCGGTGCACCGAATGAAGATGCGTATGTGATTATGGAGCTGCTGAAATACACTGCTAATTCCTCGGTAGCTACCGGAGTGTTTCAATTACCATCGGTTGAGGATCAGGAATTCAAAGGGGGATTTGTTATTAAGGGAGATAAACTTCCAAATCAGGAAGGCCTAAAATTTATGCTTGGACTGGACGAGTTTGATTATAACGGTGAATCTGTGCTCAGGCGGATAGAATCAGGCGACATAAAAATGGTATATTACATACATAACGACACGAGCACAGTTTCTGCAAGGACAATGGAGGTCCTAAGAGCTGTACCATTTTTGGTGGTCGAAGATATTGTTATGTCGCCGCTCGCTCAGATTGCCGATGTTGTACTGCCTGGAAGAAAATATTACGAAAAATCGGGGACATTCGTCAATTTTCAAAAAAGGCTTCAGGTTGTTCAGCAGGCTGTCAATGCACCGGAAGGTACCCGGGCAACTTGGAATATCGTAAAGCAAATGGCCACTCTTCAGAAACAGCAGCTCCAGTGGTTCTCGGAAAGCGAAGTGTTTTTGAAAATGGCTAAACAATATCCTGAACTTGAAGGATTGTCACATTTCAAGATTGACAAAGCTGGTAAACTTCTATTTGAGCAAGAAGAAATTGGTGAGTCTGTAGATTGAACACTTTTAATATTTTGTCTTCAATCTATATTAATAACGATGCTTAAAGTTTTACTGAGAGTTTTGATGTAATAATCATGGATACGGTAGATATCATGATTGCAACAGCAAAAGTAGCAGTTGTTGTCGGCGTATTGATGACTGGGGCTGCTTTGTCGATCCTTGCGGAACGGCGGTTCTCCGGATTTATTCAGGACCGTCTCGGTCCGAATCGGGTTGGGCCACAGGGACTGTTGCAGCCACTGGCTGACCTCTTTAAACTCATTTTTAAAGAGGATCTCATTATTGCACGTGGTGATAAAGTTGTTTTTGTACTTGCCCCGGCAATTATTCTTATCCCTGCTTTTCTCCTCTTCGGTGTTATCCCCTTCGGAGACAGAATTGTCATAGCAGGAAGGGAAATAGTGCTTCAGATCGCAAATCTGGATTTCGGTATTCTCTATATTTTTGCAATTTCCTCACTCGGCGTCTACGGAATCGTGCTCGGAGCATGGGCATCGAATAATAAATATTCTCTTTTCGGAGGTCTCCGTGCTTCGGCACAAATGATCAGCTACGAATTAACACTCGGTATGTCGGTAATTGGGCTGGTACTTGCGGCCGGTTCACTGAAATTGCCCAATATTGTCACCCAGCAGCACACAATGTACTTTGGAATTATTCCCGGATGGAATCTATTTCTCCATCCACTTGCATTTTTTCTGTTTGTAACGGCCGCTTTTGCTGAGACAAACCGTCTGCCGTTCGACTTGGCGGAAGCTGAGCAGGAACTGGTAGCCGGGTATCATGCCGAGTACAGCAGCATGAAATTTTCCCTGTTCCTGCTGGCGGAATATATGAATCTGGTCACGATGTCTGCATTGATTTCGACTCTCTTTCTCGGGGGATGGCATTTGCCGTGGATCGAAAATATACCTATGCCGGATGGGCTGCTGCAATTACTGCAAATCTTGGCATTTACCACAAAGACAGTATTTTTTATTGTTGTTTTTATCTGGGTGCGCTGGACATTACCCAGATTCAAATATAATCAGTTAATGTCAATCGGTTGGAAAATCCTTCTGCCTCTTGCAATAATCAATGCACTTGTTTCGGGAATTGTTATTGCGCTTGTCGCATAAGAAAATGACAAAGAACAGTGTGACGTATTTACCTCTTTGCAAATAAAGAGGATTGCGGTAGTAACACCATAGTGGTAATGTTATGGGATATCTTTTTTTCTTTGCATTCGGTATCTGTGCTGTGCTTGCTGGTCTCATGGTAGTCGTAAGCAGAAATCCGGTACACAGTGCGCTTTACCTGATCCTGACGTTGTTTTGCGTCGCGGGACTCTTCGTGTTGATGAATGCCCATTTCCTCGCTGCAATACAGATAATGGTGTACGCAGGGGCAATCATGGTGCTCTTTCTCTTTGTCGTTATGCTCCTGAATCTCAAAGCGCTTGAGGGAGAATTTGAAAAACTTATGCCGTTGAAAGTCCTCGGATGCGGTGCGGCGCTCTTTTTTCTTATTGAAGCATTCTATCTTATAAACAAAAGATCTTCTATCGGTATTTCCGGAGATGCTACTGCCGATATAATCGCACAGGAAGGCAACACAAAGCTTGTCGGCAAACTGTTGTTTACTAATTTTCTGCTCCCGTTTGAAATTACCTCTGTTCTCCTGATCGTGGCGATCATTGGAGCAGTAATTCTTGCAAAAAGGAATCTGAACTAATACTATGACGATACCGTTACCATATTATTTGCTGCTCAGTGGAATACTTTTTACCATTGGTATTCTCGGGGTAATTATCAAGCGTAATGCGATTGTCGTGTTTATGTCGATTGAGCTGATGCTCAACGCTGTAAATATCGTTTTTGTAGCATTTTCCACACATCTGCAGTCGCTGGACGGGCAGATATTTGTATTGATGGTTATGGTTGTTGCCGCGGCAGAGGTTGTCGTCGGACTTGCGCTCATTATTGCGATATTCCGACTAAAAAAGAGCGTACGCATCGAAGACCTGAATCTCATGAAGTGGTAGTCAATAAAAGTACGGATGATTTTATGAATCTAACAGGAATTGAATGGATTATTTAGGGTATATATTACTTTTCCCGATTATCGGTGTAGTGATAAACAGCTTTATAGGCAAGTGGCTGTCTGACAAAATAGTATCTTTTGTCGGTTGCGGCGCAATAGGTTTATCATTTGTGTTTGTCTGTTACTTTTTTATGCGACTTCTCGCGCTTCCGGTGGAAAATAGGCTTATCCAGCATGAGATATTCACTTGGATCGATTCGGGTGCATTCAAAATCGAGTTTTCTCTGATGCTCGATCAGTTGTCGGCTGTGATGGCATTAATCGTGTCGGGAGTCAGTTTCCTGATCCATATTTATTCCATCGGTTATATGTACGGTGACAAGGGATATTCCCGTTATTTCACCTATCTGAATCTGTTTGTACTTATGATGCTTATTCTCGTTCTCGGTGACAGCTATCCGCTCATGTTTATCGGATGGGAAGGTGTCGGACTGTGTTCCTATCTGCTGATCGGATTCTGGTATGAGGATAACGAAAAAGCCAGTGCCGGGAAAAAAGCATTTATTGTGAACCGTATCGGCGATTTTGGATTTCTGCTCGGTATGTTCATGATTTTCAGCGTATTTGGCAGCCTTAGTTACAGCGATGTGTTCAGCCGTGCCGAAACATTCGGTCTGCTGAATGATCCTGCTCTGATTGCAATAACACTCCTTCTCTTTGTGGGCGCAGTCGGAAAATCAGCACAGATCCCACTCTTTGTGTGGCTGCCCGATGCAATGGCTGGCCCCACACCGGTGAGTGCACTCATTCATGCCGCAACAATGGTAACGGCAGGTGTCTATATGGTTGCACGGAGCAGCATACTCTATGCATTGGCTCCGACCGCAATGATGGTTGTTGCGTCTGTAGGTGCCCTGACCGCAATATTTGCGGCGACCATCGGTCTTGCCCAAAGTGACATAAAAAAAGTACTCGCTTACTCAACCATCAGCCAGCTCGGCTATATGTTTCTTGCGGTCGGTGTTGGAGCATTTGCCGCCGGAATATTCCATCTAATGACGCACGCATTTTTCAAAGCGCTCCTCTTTTTGGGGTCAGGCAGTGTTATCCATGCGCTCTCCGGTGAACAGGATATGCAGAAAATGGGTGGACTGAAGAACCATTTACCGAAAACTTACATAACCATGCTGATAGCAACACTCGCGATCAGCGGTGCGCCTCTCCTTTCAGGATTTTTCAGTAAGGATGAGATTCTCTGGTATGCGTTTTCAAGCCCGCGGGGGGGTACACTATTCTGGGTAATCGGGGCAGTTGCCGTGGGAATTACGGCTTTTTACACGTTCCGTCTAATTTTTCTTACGTTTTTTGGGGAGTCTCGTGTAACAAAAGAAGCAGCCGAACATCTCCACGAGTCACCGAATGTTATGATAATTCCATTGATCATTCTAGCAGGTTTGTCCGTGATCGCTGGCTGGATTGGCATACCACAGTCGCTTGGTGGGGGAAACCATTTCGAACATTTTCTCGATCCGGTGTTTTCAGGAGCGCAAAAGGTTATTCAGAGTGGCGGAGCCGCTCACCACGGTCCGATCGAGTATATTCTGATGTTATCTGCGAGTATTATTGCGGCAGGAGGGGTATATTTAGCATACAGGCTCTATATGCAGCAGCCGGAACTCCCCGAACGGTTCGCACGCAAAGCGGGAGTTTCTTACCGAATCGTGCTGAATAAGTACTATGTTGATGAGATTTATCAGATGATTGTCTTAAAGCCTTTTATGAATTTATCAGAAATACTTTGGAAATATTTTGATGTTAAATTTGTCGACGGACTGGTCAATGGGACGGCACACATGTTTCGCGAAGTGGGTGGTGTAATGCGAAAGGTACAGTCCGGCTATACACAGGAGTATCTCGTTATTTTTATGCTCGGCACAATATTTATTTTCGGCTATGTGTTGTTTGGAATAAGATGAAAAGAACCCGGATTATTCTATGAATTTCTACTGGTCACATATTTTATCGGTTATCACCTTTATCCCTCTTACTGCTGCGGTGATCATTCTGTTGATTCCGTCGGAACGGAAACAGACAATCCGCCAGGTCGCATTCTGGACAGTCCTGCTCGATTTTTTCCTCTCACTGCCGGTGTTTATTAATTTTAACGGCAATATATCATCGATGCAATTTGTAGATCAGATGGAGTGGATACCAAAACTCGGCATTTCCTACAACACAGGGCTTGACGGCATATCGATCCTGCTTTTTATGTTGACGACCTTTCTGGCGCCCATTGTTATTCTTTCGACATGGCAGGCAATTGAAAAGCATGTCAAAGAGTTTATGTTTTTTGTCCTGTTGCTCCAGACCGGCATGCTCGGCGTGTTTATATCACTCGACTTTTTTCTCTTTTATGTATTCTGGGAATTGATGCTCATCCCGATGTATTTTATTATCGGTGTTTGGGGTGGGGAGCGCCGGATTTATGCAGCGGTCAAGTTTTTTATCTATACTATGTTTGGATCGGTACTCATGCTCGTTGCGATCCTTTTTCTGTCGTATCACACCTATCAGGAAACTGGTATCATCACCTTCAGCATCGAACGAATTCTCCAGAGTCCGATTGCACCGGAGATCCAGTTCTGGTTGTTTGCCGCATTTGCACTGGCGTTCGCAATAAAAGTACCATTGTTTCCTTTTCACACATGGCTGCCCGACGCACATGTCGAGGCGCCGACAGCTGGCAGTGTTATCCTTGCGGGAGTGCTCCTGAAAATGGGGACATACGGTTATGTCCGCTTCTGTCTTCCGTTGTTCCCGGATGCGGCGCAGCAGTTTATTCCGCTTGCTGCAAGCCTTTCGGTTATCGGCATTATATATGGCGCAATGGTTGCGCTTGTTCAGCCAGACATGAAAAAATTAGTAGCATATTCATCGGTAAGCCATCTCGGATTCGTGATGCTCGGACTATTTGCGCTGAATACACAGGGTGTTCAGGGGGGTATTATCCAGATGGTCAACCATGGTCTATCGACCGGGGCACTCTTTCTTATGGTCGGAATGATTTATGAGCGGACGCATACACGAATGATTTCCGATTACGGAGGGATCGCTAAACAAGTACCTGTCTATGCAGCAGTTTTGATGATTGTCATTCTTTCATCGCTCGGATTGCCGGGATTGAATGGATTTATTGGTGAATTTCTTATCCTGTTTGGTGCGTACCAGTCTAGTTATATCCACTGGCTTTATGTCGTACTCGCGACCACAGGAGTTATACTTACCGCAGTATATTTATTGCGATGGTATCAGCGGTTTATGCTCGGTCCGGTTACGAATACAAAACTTGCGGCGTTACAAGATCTCTCATTACGTGAATTGTGCGTAATAATTCCGGTCGTTGTCTTTATTGTCTGGATTGGTATTTATCCGAAAGTTTTTCTCGATAAGACAGAAGCATCGGTCTATCGGCTCGTCAGGCATATTGAGTACGGCGAACCGATCAGGTGGACCAGTGTAGACAACAACGATAAAGAAATTGGGTTGATTACAGAACCAGAACCAGAAACAACAGAATCTCGATAATGGAATTTTCAGCTCCAACATTTAATTGGCCGACAATTGGTGCTCTGCTGCTTATTGGTGGAACAGGGTTTTTAGTTCTTCTGATAGGACTTTTTTCAAAATCTGTCAGGCTCTTAACCTTATTTACGCTTGTGGGAATCGCTCTGACATTTCTTTACTCGGCATCTCTTTGGGGTATGGATGAGACTGGATTTTGGGGTACGGCCATTCTGGACAATTTCACACTGGTCTTCAATTTCATTTTGTTATTGAGTGCATTCCTCGCTCTCATGCTTTCGTTCGATTTTCTCAAAGCACACAAGCAGTTCATGGGAGAGTACTGCGCACTTATCTGTTTTGCAACGTTCGGGATGATGGTCATGGTATCGGCGGGCGATCTCATGATGATTTTTCTCGGCGTCGAAACGCTTTCGATTGCCCTCTATATTCTTTCGGGAACACGGAGAACGGATCCCTATTCGCTTGAAGCAGCATTTAAATATTTTCTGATCGGTGCATTCGCTTCCGGCTTTCTGTTGTACGGTATGGCGTACCTTTATGGCGCGACCGGTTCGACAAATCTCGAACTTATCCTCACATTCCTCGGTGCAGGCATCGGAGAATCGAACACCTATATATTGGTTGCCGCAGCGTTTATGGTCGTTGGTTTTGGTTTTAAAATAGCACTGGTACCGTTTCATATGTGGACACCCGATGTATATGAAGGCGCACCAACCCCAATTGCAGCCTTTATGTCCACCGGAGTCAAAGCGGCAGGTTTTGCAGTTCTTGTCCGTATTTTTTACTATGCGATGGGAACCTATTTCCTGAATTGGCAGAATATGTTCTGGGTGCTCGCTGTCCTGACAATGACAGTCGGTAATATCATTGCGCTTGTACAGGACAACATCAAACGGATGCTTGCTTACTCAAGTATTGCACACACAGGGTACATTCTGGTCGGATTTGCTGCGGGAACCGATGAAGCAGTCTCGGCAGTCATTTATTATCTTGCAACCTATACATTCATGAATTTCGGAGCATTCGGGATTGTGTCCTATTTCGAATCTGACAAAAAACACATCCATACCGTTCCCGGATTCTCGGGTCTGAACTATAAGCGCCCGTTGCTTGCTGCCGCTATGGCAGTGTTCATGTTTGCTCTGGCAGGCATACCACCGACCGCAGGATTTTTTGGAAAGTTCTACATATTCCGCGCGGCGGTTGATGCCGGTCTCACTGGTCTGGCAGCCCTCGGAGCCCTGAATGCAGTGGTCGGTGTCTATTACTATCTGCGTATTGTGCTCGTCATGTATATGCGTGAACCTGAATCCGATTTTTCTGTTTATGGATTCCGGCTATCTGATTCAATGGTATTGACTATCTCGGTAATTGGAATTTTTCTGCTCGGACTTTTTCCTTCATTTGTTTTAGCACTCAATGCGGGATTGGCGGCAGGAGTTGTGGATTGACGCGTGACAGGTGCCTTGACCGCGCGCTGACCGGAGCGAGACTATTGACCGATCAGATAGTTCTTTCTCAAGGGTGTAGCCCTCCTTTGTGGTCGGGCTTGTTTCTGTGTTTGTCTTGGGGATGTGGGAGAATAGGCAGACGGATTGGAGGAAAGTATGCGCGTTAAACTCATTAGCATCGTGGCGGTTGGAGCGGCCTTGGCCGGAGTGACCCTCACCGCGACTCGCGGGTTACCGCAGCACACATGGCGCGGTTGGCGAACTCCGCGAGCGCATGGCACATCTATAAGGGCTGCTGGAAGGATTGCGGGAGTCCATCGCCGAACGGAGCGCCGAAGAAGCTTTATGTCAGGGCAAGCTCGGGCGTGTTCTTTCTGGACCTTGCGGAATCAAGCCCGTTCATCGAGACAAACGGTCGCGAGGAGGTCGTCGGTTTTCTTCAACATTACGACGCGTCGAATCGAACCGGACCTCTTTTCAGTCTTACGTTCGGCGGCGAATACGAGACCTTCGGGCAAAACCTTTTTACCGAGGCGCGAGGTTTCTTCACTTCTCATAGCACAATGGATGTCAACGAATATGACAGAAGGAGCGAATCTTGGGATTCCGTGAGACGGAATACCATTGGAAGTGACGACGTGGAGTCGTTGACACCGAAAGAACTGGAGGAGTTGGTGGGGACGGAGGTGCTGAAACATCCGGACATCAGGTTTGCCGGTTGGGTTGGATCGATAGACGGAGAGGCGTTTGACGCCACCCCCCCAATTTTGCCTGGGGCGATCCAATACACATCAGGACGCAAAGGCAGGTGAAATTCTTGGGCGGGGATTTCGTTACCGGAGTTTCCTTCGGGCGGGAAGGGCGAAGAAGAACCTCTCTTTTCATCGGTCCAAGCTACAAGAGACTGACTCAGGAGGCTGGAATTTCTCCGTTGGTGGCGAATTCGGGATTTACTACCTTGATTCTGAATATGAAGGGTTCCAAGAAACTTTCCTGTCGTCGGAAGATCCGGATAATCCGGTGGCCGCGACCGTCTATTTGAAAACAAGCGATTCAAAAATGATTGCAGCAACCGGCGTTCAAGCTTCGCTGAGAGTCAAATACCTTACGAGAATAACTTTTGAGGTTGAGTCCGGAATCAAATATCAGGCTCACTCTCCGGTTATGCGCTATGCCAGGTTGGGGGAAAGCTTTAGAAATAGAATCGCTCATAGTCCGGCGCGCCTGGAGTATGCGGGGATGTTCGGATTTCTCGGCAAGTTTTCCGTAGGCTTTGAATTTTGATGAGAGTTCTCGCCGACCATAGTGCCTGCAAAAAGTCCAAGACCGGATCTTGACATGATTCACGAGCACACCGCTGGCGCGGATGTCCGCTCCCGCACACAGAGTGTCTATGGGCTCAGTCGCGCCCGCTGCGAGGTACTGACCTGCCACGGCTGATGGTGTTGTGCTCGTTGCCGCGCACCAATTCCGGCAACCACAGAAAGAGTATGTCCGGCACAACGGCTCTTCAGCGCTCATGTCTCGCTGGTCTACGAAGATAAGCGAGATATTGTCATCGCGTGTTCACAGGTCACTGACCGCGCCAAGCTTTGGTGGAACGAGCGCAAGCCCAACGAGCGGGCGCTTTGGGATAGCAAAATCTATCTGGGTGAGGCGCGTTCTTCAACGAAATCATCCGCCACCCGTTGCCACTCGACATGAACACCCTCAAGGCCCCCTTTCCTGACTCAAGTAATCTGCCCCTGACGGCTTTGCACGTCGCTGGTGTCCTTTTATGTGTCCGCTCGTTAAGAACCGCTTCTGGGGCTTCCTTGTGGCGATCCGTCGTGGATTCATCCACAGAACCTCGTAATCCGCGGGGGAGTTTCCCAGTACCAAAGTGAACACCTATACAAGTAGTTAAGAACAAGTAGAAGATTACAGGTAGTAGTAGCGGCTACTTGTGGATTAATCAACCCAAACGGACCCCGGAACAAGAAGACCACAGGCGGAGAGGGGCTAACTGCCCCCTAACAGGCGGCCCTGTGCTACAATCAAAGAAAAGGGTAGCTAGCCTCTACCCTTTGTGGCCACGCATACGTATGTCCCCTTCACAGGGGCTGGCCAGAGGGCTTACTGGCTCCCTTCTACCCCCATCTCGTCGCCATCAGTCGCGCCCTCAACTCGTTTTCCGGCGAACGAGACGGGGATGCACATTAAGTTCCACGGGAGAGAGACAAGGGTCGGCGGCTGAGGCAGCCGACTATCTGACCGCAGAGAAAGATGCCAGTAGGCATGGTCTGGAAACTCTTTGTAATCTGCCTAGTTATATAACCGGGCAACCTTCCGTACTACCGACGCAGGAGTAATGTGATCCTGTCTTGCACCAATAAATCGACATATGAAGCTTTATTCTTGTCAATAAAATGAAAGTCGATTTCAGCTGCCGCTTTGCCCGATTCATATACAAGTTTGTCATATAATACTCTTTGCTCATCTTGAGAGCCGAGTATTTATGCCAGCAGTCCTCCAAGTGGCCGATGATTACAGGCGGTGAAGAAAGTTGTCTGATCTCGTTTTCAAGATCATGGGCAAAATCGAGACGGCTTGTTGTACCGAGTAAGGGATGCGGTGTTTCGCCTTTAAGTGTATCATGTGTTGCCGAAGAATAGGTGTTATACATCGGTATCCTCGTTGCTCGAATAAGCCTACATAGTTACCCCAACACCAACATCCGTCAAGCATACCGTGGAATCATATAGAGGTTTTTTTCATGTAATTGTACTGTTAATTTGAAAGGCAAAAAATTGTAGGGTCAGAGTGTTTGATCGATATGATTACTCATCGGGTTCAACATGAATAATAACCTGGGCGTGATCGAATTTCTTCATAATGTCCCGTTCGATCATGTTGGTAATGTCGTGAGCTTCACCTACTGATATAGCAGGGTCGACAATCATATTAAAGTGGGCTTCGGCTTGATTCGGCAGGAAATGGAATTCTAACGATTTAATTGCGCGGTAGTGGCTCTCATATTTACTGAGAATTGTTTGACATGATACTTAAAGATACTTTCGTTGTTTTCTGCCTGCTCCGAATCCACAATTCCCTTAATGTCAACTGCCTGTATTACAGGGATTCTCTTTTTGATTTGCTTTTCAAGCGCTCTTAAATCGGCCACACCGTCAATTGCCGCTATATATGGCTCAATCTTGATTTTAATATCTACATGATAGCGGGTACCCATCCGTCTGCCGATAATATCAACAACATGATATTCGGAATTCCATTTTTCTGTAACTTTTTCTATTTCCATACAAAGCTCGTCGGAAATCGTCACATCTGTCAGGTCCCAGAGAGCGTCTTTTGTGATGGTGAATGCCATCCGGATTATAAATACCGCTACGATAAGGGCCACAACCGGATCGAGTATCGGAAATCCCAAATAAGAACCGAGAATGCCGAAAAATACTCCAATCGACGTCAATACGTCGGATCGTTGGTGATACGCATTCGCACTTATTGAAGGGCTATTCAGCTTTTTCCCGGCTTTGATTGTGTAATGGAACATCCATTCTTTCACAACAATGGTGAGTAAAGCAGCACCGAGGGTATACCATTCCGGAATGAGAAACGTACGGTTGTAGATATTGTCAATATTATTATAAATGAGATAAATTCCCATCACACCAAGAATAATCCCGAGAAACAGAGCAATGATCGATTCGATTTTACCATGACCATAGGGGTGGTTTTTGTCCTTGGGACGGGAAGAATATTTTAGACCGAAGAGCACGGCGACTGTTGCGCCGACATCTGAAAGTGAATGAAGAGCATCGGCAACAAGCGCAGCACTGCGTCCGATTATTCCGAGATAAAACTCAACAATAGTGACGAATATATTTCCAGCGATACCAATCAGGGTGACATTTCTGCCGTGTTCATATTCATCTCTATGCATTGGGCATGACTCCGGATATCTTCAAACGGATAGCTTGTTTTATGTGTATACTGTTTACGTAATGAAAATTGAAAGATTGCCACGTTGCCCCGAAGATTCGAGACTCCTCGCAATGACGGCAAGGAATTATTCAGTCTTAATGTAACAAAATGTCATTTCGACTGGAGTCCCGAAAGTATCTCTCAGGACGGAGCGGAGAAATTACAACATAAATGTAATCATCTACTTTACGGAACAGCAAAACATTTAAAAATTAATTCGAATATACCAATTTGCGGTATGAAAATCAATAAATGAATTGCCGTCAGCAAGAGTTCTGTCAACCTTGAATGGTGTTTGCATTTGAGCGATTATATCACTATATTTGGCTGTTTATTTTTAGGTGAAATGCTCTTGAAAATGCTGCACATCAGCAGGTTCTAACGGAATTATTATATGTGTGGAATAATAGGTTACATAGGGTCGAAGAAAGCTTCGAGTGTGATTCTTCAGGGTCTCAAACGGATGGAATATCGAGGATACGATTCTGCAGGCATAGCACTCTTAGACCGTAAACAAAATCTCTTTGTCCATAAAAGACCGGGAAAGATTTCCGAACTGAAAAAATTCCCTATCCCCCTCGATGAGTTCAATGGTGTCGGGATTGGTCATACCAGATGGGCCACACATGGAGAACCGTCAGAGGTGAATGCACACCCTTTCGTTGGATGTGAAATCCGGTTTGCTGTTGCACACAATGGTATTATTGAAAATTTTTCCTCGTTAAAAAAAAGGCTCATAGAGCAGGGTCACACCTTTGAGTCGGAGACAGACTCCGAAGTCATTGTCCACCTGATTGAATCATATTATGATGGAGATCTATTTGAAGCTGTCCGCTTGACACTGCGGGATATGTGGGGTGCTTATGGATTAGTAGTGTTATTACAGGACAATCCCAATACTCTCATAGCAGCCCGGAACGGCAGTCCTATGATTGTCGGACTCGGAAAAAATGAAAACTTTGTTGCTTCCGATGTTGTTGCGTTTCTGAAATATACAAAAAATATTTTGCCGCTTCAGGATGGAGATATTGCACAGATAACGACTGACGATGTTGAAATCAAATCTCTAGAAAACTCTGTTATTATCAGAGAGCGTGAAACAGTTTTATTCGATCTGAAAAATGTGGAAAAGGGCGGGTATCCCCATTACATGCTTAAAGAAATTCACGAGCAGCCCGAAACAATCAGCGACGCACTACGAGGAAGAGTATTACTCGAGAGTGGTTCGGTCAAATTCGGGGGACTCGATGATGTGGGGATTCGGCTCAAAAATGCCCGGCGTATGGTATTAACCGGATGTGGAACCTCATGGCATGCCGCGCTTGTGGGAGAGTACCTGATCGAAGAGTTTGCCAGAATCCCAGTTGAAGTTGAATATGCATCGGAATTCCGGTACCGGCAACCAGTACTTGATAAAGACGATGTTGTCATTGCTCTCAGCCAATCGGGAGAAACAGCTGATACACAGGCAGCAGTCCGTGAAGCCAGAAAAAAAGATTCGCTCATTCTCGGAATCTGTAACGCTGTTGGCAGTACGATAGCCCGTGAAACCGATGCTGGGATTTTTACTCATGCCGGACCAGAAATTGGCGTTGCTTCCACAAAAGCGTTTACGTCACAGGTTGCCGTCCTGACTCTACTGGCTGTCTATCTCGGAAGCCTCCGTGGTGTGCAGGAAGCGGAGCGGAAAAAAATTCTTGCCGGACTTCTTGAACTGTCCGGAAAATTGAAAGAAATCCTCGACGACAGCCAGTCTCTTGAGCACTTAGCAAAAGAATATGCCCATATTCAAAATTTTCTCTATCTTGGACGGGGGTACAATTTCCCGATAGCGCTCGAAGGCGCTTTGAAACTGAAAGAAATATCTTACATACATGCAGAAGGGTATCCTGCTGCGGAAATGAAGCACGGGCCGATTGCGCTCATTGATGAGTCGATGCCGGTTGTCTTTATAGCATTGAAAGGCGATCCAACCTACCAGAAAATTTTAAGCAACATTGAAGAAGTCAAAGCGAGAAAAGGGAAAGTTATCGGAATCGGTACTAAAGGGGATACCGGTCTCGCGGATAAAGTCGATCACGCAATTTTTATCCCGGAAACACTGAAATATCTAACACCTATCCTTGCGGTTGTCCCGCTACAATTGCTTGCGTATTATATTGCTGTTCAGAGGGGATGCAATGTTGATCAGCCGCGGAATTTAGCAAAAAGTGTGACCGTGGAGTAACGTTTTCCCTTTCTCCCGTCTTAAAATTTATTTCCACAGAAAGTGTTTGTTCCACCAGTTAATGATTGGAAGGATTCATCATGATACTACGGACTTGGTTTTTAACATTTTCAGTAGCAGTTTTTCTTATCGGCTCAATCTGTCCAGCCTATTCACAGACTGACGCCGCGGAATCGATCACGGCACACGAATTGAAAACACATTTGTCTTTCATTGCATCAGACGAGCTCAAAGGGAGGAATGCGCCTTCTCTGGAGCTCAAGATTGCAGCTCGGTATCTTGCGACACGTGCAGAAAGTTTCGGTTTGAAATCGCTCATGCCAAACGGATTATATTTACAATTGATCGATCTTCCAATTGTGTCATATGATGAAAAGAGAACACAATTATCATTGAGTAGTGATGGGAGCGACCGGGTATTTGGTTTCCCTGATATGTTCGGAATTGGAAGGCGATCAGATGAAGGTTCTTATACGGGAAATGTAGTATTTCTGGGCTATGGAATATCTGATCCGGAAAATGAATGGGACGATTACGGTACGATTGACCTGACGGGAAAAATTGTCATTCTCCTCGATGTTGAACTGCCGCCAGGCCATGTTCTCAACACGACTGAAAATAGGCAGCGTATCAGAAGCCGGACTATTGCTCCACGTCAAAGGGGTGCAGCGGGTGTTTTAACTGTCATTAATGAAACCCGAGAACGCGACATGGCATTGAAAGGGTATACATTTGATAACATTGAACGCGGTATCTTTCCTGAGCGTGAATCCAGCGAAACTGATACCGACTCGGATTCCAGCGGTAGCGCCACAGAGCCCCGACCGATGGGATCACCCTACTTTACTGGAGAACTGCGCCATGAGGCATCCGCAGCAATTCTCGGCGTAACGCAGAGGGAACTTAAAGAACTTTTTGCACAAATTGAACGGGGAGAACAGGTGCAGACCAATGAGATTCCTGACAAATCGCTAACGATTTCATTTGTGCCGAAAGTCCGTCAAGGATACACACAGAATGTTGCTGCCGTAGTCGAAGGGAGCGATCCTGCTCTCAAAGATGAATATGTTTTGCTTGGAGCACATTACGACCATGTGGGAACACAGCGGGGGCAAATATGGAACGGTGCGGACGACGATGGATCGGGGACAGTTGCACTCCTCGAAATAGCACAGGCCATGGCGCTCAATCCCCCGCGCCGGTCGGTAATTTTTGTGTGGCATACGGGAGAGGAAAAAGGATTGCAGGGGTCACGGTATTTTACTACCAATCCGCCGATACCACTGGAAAAAGTGAGTGCGCATGTCAATATCGATATGGTTGGCAGAAATGATCCCGAACAGGTTTATGTCATTGGAGCAGGAAGGATCAGCACAGAACTCAATTCGATAGTTCAAAATGTAAATGAGTCTTACATTGGAATGAATTTAGATTATACGTACGACGCACCGGACGATCCGAATCAATTCTACTTCAGAAGCGATCATTATATGTATGCGCAATATGGGATTCCCAGTACGTTTTTCTTCACGGATGTTCACGAGGACTACCACCAGCCGTCCGATACTTACGATAAAATTGATTTTGAAAAACTGGCACGAGTAGCACGGCTTGGTTACGGAGTTGCATATAACGCAGCAAATAAAGAGGAAATGCTGAAGCTCAATGCCGATCCTAACGTCACCCTGCGGGGAGTGTATTATCCTCAGCCGAGAGGGCGCTGAGTGGGCAAGTACCTTATTTTTTGGATGAAAACAGCCGGGGAAACAATTTCCCGGTCGTTTTCATATAGTGTAAATAAGCATCACCGAATGTTTCAATCAGGTTCTGCTCTTCAATTTTAATACGGTTTATGACAAGCGGATAGACGACAAGAAACGGGACAAACATGAGCCAGTTTTCTGATAAGATAATGAGGGAAGAGATCAAGACGAAACCGATAGCATACAGTGGATGCCGGGCTAAGCTGTAGGGTCCGGTTGTTATCAGGCTATGTCCATCCCGTGTGAACGGTGTCACGGTAATATTTGTACCGAGAGAAAGAAATACCCAGAACAAAAAAGGAATACAAGCAAATCCCGCCACTAAAGCGCACGCAAAACGGAGAGTGTCTGGAACGTGGAAAGCCGCAAATGAAATCCATTGTTCATGCACTATATAGATCAGAAACACACTGAGAAAAAAGAGAAAGCTGAAAATCTGCATGACCCTGAATAAACTGGAGCCTTGACTTCCTGTCTGAATTATACCGCCTTTCCGGTCAGCCCTTACACGGAAAAAAGCATCCATGAAACCGGCAAGGGATGTAATGACGATAAACAGGTTCTTGAGGATAATATGACTATCCACACTGTCTCCAATGAACTGAATTTTGCAGTGAATAATATATAATCAGTAAATACAAGGAATGTCACTCTTAATGTAGGTGATAGCACTGTTATTATCAAGAAATATTTTTATTATTCCTGTCAAGTCGAGACATTTGTACAATTCCTTTGAACATGCCGAATAATAGTCTTGAAGAACTGCTGCGAAACAAACCGGAACAGCAAAAGAACTTGCTATAAGACAATTAAATTATTATATTGTTTAATTATTTTATGGTAATCAAAGAAAGGAGAGTGTTTACTTTATGCCTTCAGTGAAAGTTCGGGACGGAGAGTCTTTTGAGCGTGCATACAGACGGTTTGTGAAATCGTGTGAAAAGTCTGGACTGATGTCAGAAATACGAAAACATCAGCATTTTGAAAAGCCAAGCGAAAAACGGAAACGGAAAATGAATGCAGCAAAAAGAAAAATGAGGAAAATTCACTTAGAATCTTTCGATGGCTAATAAAAGAGAATAAATTTTACTATGGAATCGCGTTAGATGTTTCATACATTTGCGCGATTTTTTGTTTACAGAATAATTTATGAACTACTTAGATATTATTATAGCCGTGGTTGTTGTCTATTTTATTGTTCTCGGTGTCAGAAAAGGCATCGTTACAATGTTTATGGGGATTGCAGGATTTATTCTGGCACTCATAACTGCTACCGGCTTAATGAGCCTGTTTTCCGGGGTATTACAAGAACTGACCGGTATGCCGAAAGGGCTTGGTTATATCATCAGTTCCATTCTCATATTCTTTTTTGTCCTTCTCGTATGCAGAGGGATCACTAATGTTATCCTGAAATTATTCACGATCACATCAACACGTTGGATAGACCGGGTCGGCGGTGGAATATTCGGTTTTTGTATTGGGGGGCTTATTGTCAGTGCACTACTTATTGTGTTGACATTTATTCCGTTTTCAGACAGGCTGCTTCCCGGAAAGGAGAACTCTCTCCTTTATCCTTGTGCACTTAATTTCTTTCCTGCAATATATGATAATGTTGTCATACTGAAACCATCTGCGAAATCGTTTCAGGAAATAGTGGAAGATATAATAAATGGTGATTTACTGAAATCGGTCAATATATCACATACCGACCGAGGTATAATACATACTAGTGCAATAACTCTGCTTGTTTTCAATGCTACAGGCAAACTAAATACTGACAACACAAGCAAATGTGTGCCTGAAATTTTGTCTCACGTTTCTCATCACCTCTAATTAATCACGTTTATTACTTCCTGGTACTCAAAATGCTTCACAACAACCAATGCTCATATGCTGAACTGGAATGGGATAAAATTGTCTCTGCTCTTGGGCATTACACGTTTTCCGATCTTGGAGAGCAGGCGATTCTACAACTCAAACCTCAGGAAGATGTACAGCATATAGAATATCTGCTTCGTATAAATTCGGAATGCAGAGATGCAATAGAGATAGGAGTTCGGTTTCCGATTTCCGGTCTGACGGACTGCTCAAATGACCTGAAATTACTATCAGTTGAAGGGTCATTTTTGCTGATTGACGGAATTAACCGTATTACCGGCAGTTTAGAAATCGCACAACGCGCAGCAAACGCTTTTAAAGATCGTTCAGAAACATTCCCTGAACTGTGCAAACTCATCAATCAGGTATGTGTACACCAAAAAATCATCAAAGAAATTCGTTCCTGTATCGATGATAATGGCGAAATTCTCGATTCCGCATCTCCCGAGCTTAAAAAGATTAGAAGTGCAATCAGGCGTCTCAAAAATACCTTGAAGAAGCGGGTTGAAGCGATTGTGAAGCAGTCTTCGAGAAAAGGTCTGCTCCAGGAAGCACATTACACGGTCAGAAATGGACGGTGTGTCCTGCCGGTAAAAGATTCGCACCAGCGGCAGATCGATGGGATCACACACGATGTTTCCTCAACGGGGGCAACAGTGTTTATCGAACCTAAAGATATTGTTGAGCGGAGCAACGAAATCAGTCGGTATATCGCGCAGGAAGAGGAAGAAATACGGAAGATATTACAGAAATGTTCCGATCTCCTGCGTCCCACGGTAACGGACATCTCTCACAATCAGGAGATTTTGACCAAGCTCGACACGCATTATGCATGTGGCATGCTGTCGAAGAAACTCGGTGCATCTGCTCCGGCAGTTTCATCTGGTAGAGGACTTGTCCTCCGCACTGCTCGTCATCCAGTTTTAGTGCTCCAATCAGAATCGCCGGAAAAAGTAATTCCGCTGAATGTTTCACTAGGAGAAACGTTTAATACGCTTATTGTTTCAGGGCCGAATGCAGGTGGCAAAACGGTTACTCTGAAAACGGTCGGTCTGCTCAGCCTCATGGTTCAGAGCGGTCTTCCGGTCCCGGCATCACCCGACTCCTGCTTTCCGGTCTTTAAACGGGTAGTTGCAGATATTGGCGATCAACAATCTATCGATGAAAATCTCAGCACCTTTTCTGCACGGCTCATTCACTTGAGCTCGATTTTTGAAACGCTGTCTGAAGACGACCTGATTTTGCTCGACGAAATTGGTGCTGGAACTGATCCGCAAGAAGGAGTGCATCTTGCTATGGCACTCCTGAATCATATAACCAAATCCGGAGCACTTGCTATTGCGACGACGCATCACGGTGGTTTAAAACGGTTTGCACGGGAGACAGACGGTGTCGAAAATGCCTCCCTCTCATTTGACAAGAAATCACTGCAGCCGACATTTGAGTTAACCGTTGGTATTCCCGGATCTAGTTATGCTCTCGAACTTGCAAAACGGATAGGACTGCCCGAATCAGTTATCGAGGAAACAGAGAGACGGCTTGGTGACAAACAGGTACGTGTCGAAGATTTTATTCAGGAACTGGAAGAAAGTATTGCTGTTTACAAAAAAAAGAATAGTGAAGTGCAGGGTCGGCAGGAGAAACTTGATGCTTTGATAGAGGAATACTCCGGAAAGCTGAAACAGTTTGATAAAAAGCACCGGAATTCTCTTGATGAAGCGCTCCGGGAGTCGGAAGAGCAGATGGATGATTTTAACCGCCGTTTTGAAAATCTTGTCAGAAAACTCAAAGAAGAAGAGGCATCGGCAGATTCGATCGCAAACGTAAAGCATGAAATCCGGGAAGAGAGAGAGAAAATTGCAAAGCGAAAAAAGAGCCTCAGTCAAAAACCCACGGATAAAACAAGTCAGCCTCTGATTCTTGAAATTGGCTCAACAGTCAAGCTCGCCGGACATGACCAGGTGGGTGTCATTATTACCGAAAATTTAAAGAAAAAAAAAGCAACTGTTCAAATAAATTCGGTAAAAATGGAAGTGAACAAGGAACAATTAGTGCCTGCTTCTTCGAAATCGAAACGGAAAGTCACCGATTCGGTACCCCTGATTTCTGTGAAATCGGAAATCGATCTGCGTGGTCTAGAATTAGAGGAAACAATTGCAACGGTCGATATGTATCTGACGGATGCGGCAACATCGGGTCATAAGACAGTCAGAATAATTCACGGCAAAGGCACTGGGCGTTTACGAAAGCGAATTGGTGAATTTCTGAAACACGATAAGAGAATTAATGAATACAGACTTGGTGAATGGGGTGAAGGTGATACCGGGGTAACGATTGCTACAATTAAATAAGAACATAGTTTAAGACTGCGTTTTTATGGACAAAGATACTAAAATAATCAAAAACTTTTTTAATAAACAGGCAAAACAGTACGGCAATTCGGTCAACTCTCTTGCCTGGCAAAGTGAGTATACACAGCAGGCACGGTTCTGGGTGTTCACCGAAATTGCTCCTTTGGACGGAATGAGAATTCTCGATGTCGGCTGCGGGAAGGCCGATTTCTACGAGTATCTCCTCAAAGAAGGATTAAATATAACCTACTATGGGGTCGATTGCGCCCTTGATCTCGTGAAACTTGCTAAAGCATCATTTCCGGGGGTTAACATCTTTTACCGGGACTTTCTCCACGATGCTCACTATCCTGAAGTTGATTATGTTTTTGCTTCCGGAGTTGCGAATCTTCTTATGCCCAACAATCTCAACTACATGGAATCGATGATAAGAAAGATGTTTTCACTTGCCCGGAAAGGGGTTGGTGTCAACATGCTCAGCAACAAATCATCTCATACTGAAAAAGATGGAGGGATGTTCTTCTATTATCCTGATCAGTTGTTGAAATTTGCGCTTACCATTACGCCGGACGTTGTCCTGCGACATGATTATCTCACGAATGATTTTACGTTATATCTCTATAAAGAACGGTAGTAGGTCATAGCCACATATAGTTTAGAATCAATGTATAAAATAGTTTTTACAGAAGTGATAATACGGTTGATTTAATCTCCCGAACCACCTATATTACATGGTTGTTTTATGTGTCTTTAAGGTTCTCCTGAATTGCATTTTCCCTAAAATCATTATTCAATATTTAAAACAATGTCATCCTAAATCTGTTTCAGGATATATTGCTACTGAAAATATATATACTGAGATGCTGAAGAGAACTTTTTACTGAGATTTCAGAATTCAGACGGACAGCTATTTTCCATTAAGACTGATTAATATGTAGTGATTCAACATGCGCATACCTGATGAGAAAATAGAAGAAGTTCGGTACGCAGTCGACATTATCGATGTGATTGGGGATGTTGTTACTCTCAAAAAAACGGGCAAAAATTTTCTTGGCCACTGTCCGTTCCATCAGGAGAAAACCCCTTCGTTTACTGTCAATCCCGAAATGCAGATCTATAAATGTTTCGGATGTAATGAAGGCGGCAATGTGTTTTCATTCATCATGAAAGAGCAGAATATCTCTTTCATCGACGCACTCCGGCAGCTTGCTCAGCGGGTAGGGATCATGCTTCCGCGTCACAAAGAAGATGAGGTAGAAACAAAGCAGGTAGAAAAACTGTACGCAGTCAATGAATTTGCCGCCAAATTTTACAACAAAAACCTCTTTGGATCTAAAGGTGGGAAAAAAGCGCTCGATTATTTGCTTGGGCGCGGATTTCAGGAAAAAACTCTCATTGACTTCCATGTCGGTTATTCGCCTGATGCATGGGAGGAACTTGTCCATGAAGCGGGAAAAGCATCCTTCGATCATGATACACTTGTCGAAAGCGGACTTACAATCAGAAAATCACCCGGAAGTTCCCCGTACGACCGGTTCAGAAACAGGATAATGTTTCCGATTAGCAATGAATATGGACGAATTGTCGGTTTTGGTGCACGTTCTTTTGAAAAGAATGATGATAAGAATTCTCCGAAATACATCAATACACCCGAAACCTCTGTATATCACAAAGGTAAACTCCTTTACGGACTATTCCAGAATAAGGACAGGATCAGAAAAAAAGATATGTCAATCGTCGTTGAGGGGTACACCGATGTTATGGCACTCTATGAACACGGTATCGGACTGGGGATAGCGACATCTGGCACGGCATTAACACCGAAACAGGCGATGCTGCTTGGCAGGTACTCAAGAAATGTGGTTGTGCTCTACGATGCCGACACGGCAGGTATTAAAGCCGCACTGCGGGGTTCGGAGGTGCTCTTCGGCTCGAATCTCGATGTTCAGGTGGTCAATCTTGGGAGCAATGCCGATCCGGATTCATATTTATGTACACATTCGCGGGATGATTTTATCAAAGCGGTACAGGACGGAAAATCGGTTATAGATTTTTATGCAACGAGTTTTGCCGATTCGGGCAAAAAACTATCATATCAGGAGAAAGCCGAACAGATACGCAGTATGATTAATCTTGTCGACTCTGTTAAAGATTCCCTCAAAAGAGATCTTATGTTGCAGGAAATTGGGGAAAAACTGTCGGCCGATTTCAAGACAATTTTTAAAGAGTTCTACCGTAAAAAACGGATGAAAAATAGGGTGACGGTGCGAAAAAAAACATCGGTTGAGACACATATGTCTCCGGGAATCAATATTGATGAAATCGAACGTGAGCTCGGCTCGATTATGGTCAACAGTTCTGACCTTACCTTTGCTATTATGGATTCTATTGAAGAAAATCTCATCCGCAGTCCGCTCATCATGGATATTTTTAAAATTATCAAATCCTTCGGATCAGGCAAAAAAAAATACTCTGCAGCGGATATCATCACAAAAATTCAGGGTGAAAAGCTCCAGCAGTTGATAACAGAATTAGCATTTGCGCCGTTTGGGATTCCAAAGCAGGATGAGACAGAAGTATACGACCGGTTAGCACAGGCCGCGGATGAAATTGTTGAAAAATTCAAAAGGCGTAAAATAGATGTCGAACTCGATTCACTGCGGCTGGAAATAAAACAGGCCCAGGAAAAAGGGAGCGATACACTCGAACTTGTTTCGAAATATCAGGACTTATTGCACCAAAAAGAGAAGTTTACCCATCAGGAATGATTGCCGCATACAATACTCCTCACCTTGATAATCTACTTTTATTTCTTATCAGACTAACTATTTAATGTGCACTAATTATTTTATATACCTGTTTTTTTGATAGTCATTATAGGGCTGGACAAGAACACCGCTCAATTTTGATTGCTTCATAAGGCGGTAGATCGGAATCTGCTGGTTTCGTTCACTGTTTTGTCTGCCCTGATTCCGATTTGCAGTATCCGGTTGGTCATCCGGACTCGTAATCTGAAGAAAATTATCGAGATAACCCCAAGTAATCAGATTATCATTCGTTTCAGGTTCCAAAATGTAGCTGATTAGATTCGATTTCGGTTGCCCGGACGGCACAAAAAAGGTGCCCGCAGGAAAGGAAACAGTTTCGCTTTTTACAGATGCTGCTACCTGTTTTAGGTAATGCCCTTGAAAATAGTTTGTCTGAACGATCTTGTTCGCATAGTAGGCTTCCACATTGAGTGTTACTGCTTCTGAAAGCTGTTTGACAGTGATCTCATGCTCAAGCAAAAGTGGAATAACATGTGCCAGTCCCGGAGGCATGAGATAACCCCATGGGCGGGTAACTGTTTCAGTGGGAGTAAATTTCGTAAATACCGGTCCACTCACATAATCATATTCAACACCATTTTTCGACTCCCTTGGACGGTTCATCCAATCAGTCCTGCGCCAGAATTTCTCATCAAATTTTGCCTCCTGTTTGTACCAGACAGGTATCTGGTCGTTATCCGAATCGTCATTTCCGAGCTCGATTGCTCTAATCGTCGCCTGCTTGATAACATATTTGATCTCATCAGAATGTTCCGAAGCAAACCTGATAATCTCCCGTTGACCGATATACTGCCCTCTGATCTGATGTTCATACCGTTCCTCAGCTGAAATTGATACTACTTGAGAGCCTTCATTGATTACTCTGTATGTGTTGGATGGTGTTTCAAACAGAAATCCGATCATATTTGCCAATGTCGAATACACATGCTGTTTTCGAGGTTCAACCGATGTCGGCACCCAGCCCTCAACACCGTCAACCGTACCAGGACCAGTATACCAGAATCCATCGTAATCCTCAGCACGGAGTGCACTTTTAATGCGAGGTATAATATCCTCATTGCCGTATCGCATAAGGCCGGCATCACCTGCGGGATTCATGCAGGTCTGATACGTTAGCGTATACGGAGCTGATCCGCCATGATGGGTATCGATATGAATGTCAGGGTGCCATTTGTTGATTACTTTGGTAACAAGTGCGTGAATCTCCTGTGATTCCAGTTTTAAATAATCCCGGTTCATATCGAACCGCCGTTCGTTTGTCCTGCGCCGCAGTTCCGCACCGTCGGGATTGATAGTCGGCACATTCAATACCACAACATCCTTCAGCAGCGGCTGCAAATCACCGAGAGCAAGATCACGTATGATCTCCATACTCGCATCTTTTCCCGCAACTTCACCGCCGTGAACATTATTCACAATCAGCACAACCGGTTTTCCGGTCTTGGTAACATCCTCAGGTTTGAATATCGGCGGATCGGAAAGAATACACAGCACCACATCCCGCCCCATAAGCGTTTCAGTGATTTTTTGGACATTCATAAGCGGGGACTGAGATTCGAGCTCATATAAAAAATCCATCAGCGGTTCATAGAGTGTTCCGCCATTTCTATACTCACTCCGTTCGGCAGGTGTATCCAGCCACTGTGCATGAGCGGATGATGATAAAAGTGAAAATGTCAGCAAAATCAGGAAATAACGAAACAATACTTTGTTATACATAGTGTGGATCCGATTAGAGATGAGTGGTGGTACGTCGAATACAAGTTAAATATATCACATATCCAATCCCCAAGTCAAGTGATTTCGCAGGTTACTCAATCATCAGGTTTTAAGATATGCGTATGAGATATTTATCAGTAGTTTCTGAAAAACGCTCATATATTTGTAGTTACATGAATATATTTATAAGATGATATTTAGTGTTTACCCCGGTTATTGAGAGGAGGGTAGTAGCAGCCTTTGTAATGTACAACCATCTCAGAAATTATATACAGCAGCAAGAACCATTTATGATGAGAAAAAATGCAATTGCGGCAGTGATTACACCTTGACATTTTAGCCAGGATTGAGTAAATTTCATGACTACACATACTTATACAAACGGGCCCTTAGCTCAGTTGGTTAGAGCAACTGACTCATAATCAGTGGGTCGCAGGTTCGAGTCCTGCAGGGCCCACGCCTGTTTTTACTGAAGTTACGAGGATTTAACAAGAAATATTGACACATAAAACAGTGGGTCAAATGTCGATTTGTGTCAATATGTGTCAGCATTCAAGCTCAGGGTCCTTGGTGTGTCAGATGCCAAGGATTTTTTATTGCTGATATTCCGTATTGTAGGCATTAAAGATAGAGCTTTGCCGACATTAACCATATCGATTGTTGTGTATCGGTCCGTGGTTGCACGGTCTTTATGATCCACAAAGAGGACGAATGGTATCAAGGCTTACACCTGCTCTATGTAACCATGTTGCGAATACATGCCTGAGATCGTGAAAACGGAGCTTTGAATCCATTGCAGTTAAATCGAACTTTCTCACAGCGCGGTCAAATGTCTTATGAATACTATAATACCTGGTTTCTGTTTTAAAATTGATGAAAACATAACCTTTGTCTCTTCCATTAATAACCCTTTTCAAGACTCTTACCGTTTGCAGACCAATTGGTTTTAATACTTTTCTCGCTCCTTTCTCAACTAATTTTATATCATCGGATAGTGTAAGATCATGGAACCTGATCGCCTCAATTCGAAAGTTTAAATGTTTCTTTTCGAAAGCCTGTGTATATGGCAAATTCTACTATATCCGCAATGGGCTCAGGAAGTTCATCTAACAATGTTGCTGCTTGTTGAACTGTTAGATAAACATCACGTTTTTTCTGTTTAAGGACTTGAACAATTAAGATAATGATTAATGTTGTTGCAATATTGCACAGGAACAAAACAGAAATTCAATTGTTTATTAATATTAGTCAGGTTCAATTTCCGACTCATGAACAAGGGGTATAAGTATGCGAACATTGATGTGCACTCTTTTCATATTTGGATTCTTCATTTCGCAGACTGCCATAGCCGATAATGCGCCGAATTTTAAAATTAAAGATTTGGATGGAAAGGAGTTCGAGCTCAAAAAGGCTCTGGAATCCGGTCCGGTTTTGATTGATTTCTGGGCAACCTGGTGCCAGCCGTGCATAAAAGCACTACCGAAACTGGAGGAAATAGAATCGAATTATGCTCTGAAAGGCCTTACTGTTGTTACTGTAAATGTAGATGGTCCGAGAAATTTATCAAAAGTCCGTCCGTTTTTAAGATCCCATAAATTGAATTTTCGCGTATTGCTCGATTTAAATTCCCAGGTAATGAATGCTTACCGTGTGAATGTTATACCAACAACGATTCTTATCGATACAACAGGAGAAATCACTTATTTCCATAGGGGTTACAAACCGGGAGATGAGCAAGAACTTATAAAGGCAATTGATAAACTATTCCAGTAAAATGATGGGAAGTTTATGAATAATTTTACTGCGAATATTCTTGTTTCTATCGGGATATTATTGCATTCCACAGTTATTTTTGGGCAGGTTGATATCAGCACCCATACCAGGACCGAACTGCAGGTGGGCAATTTACCGCACACAAAACCCGCAGATCTCACGGCAACCTACAGTCAGTTTAACACCGGATTGATTTATGGGGACTTTACAGGAGGCGTACGAGGAGAATTCTTCAATTCATCCTATGAACAGCCAGATTTTCACAGAATTAACGTAACACAGCGGTATGTAAAATGGCAAAAGGGACCCGTAGCGGCGACAGCAGGCAATTTTTACGGGATTTTAGGGCGAGGTTTGACCTACCGCGCCTTTGAACTTGCCGGAGTAATCAATGAAGATTTTTCATTTCGCAGGCGGTACGCTCTCAGCCGTGATACAGACGGTTTTCTCGTCAAGGCATCGACAAACAGATTTGAGGCAACAGCACTGTATGGTAAACCGTTAATGGTCGATTTTCCCCCTGGAAACAGTGACCTTGATCAACGTAATGAAGAAATACATGGTGGCGAAGCAAAGTTTCATCCATTCTCTTCGTTGACTGTTGGGACAACATACGTAAATTTGCGCAATGCTGATACGGATCTTTCTTCTGGGTATATCGGATATGTCTTCACTCCTGATACCGGATTATTAGGTGTTGAGTTATTATATTTCGATGTATACGGAGAATATGCGCAGGCAAATGGAAGCTTTTCACAATTTTTAAGTTTTAATACTGACCGGCCATATGCTGCATACGTAATGTCGAATATCCTGATAGAGGACGTAGGGTTCAGTATAGAATATAAGGATTATAATGACTTTTTGTACAGGCTCAATGACCCTCCATCGCTTATCCGTGAGCATTCGTGGGTTCTGCTTAACCGTGCGACTCATGTCCTGCGGTCAAGTGGAGAGCATGGACTGCAGATAGAAGCGTATTATGCGTTACCTGGGGAAAACCTTTTTGTCGCTAATTACTCTCAGGCGGATATAGAAAGTTTTTTCGGTGACCAGCGTTTTTATGAGTATTTTGCCGAGGTGGACCTGACCTATTCCCGCAAATTGACCGGGAAATACTCATTCGATTATGCAAAAGATATATCACAGCAAGAGAAAGACCGTATAACCTTTGGAACACTATTTGAATATCTCTGGACCGATACATGGAGCATGCGTTTATCGTATGAATGGCAGCGATTAGAACGGTTATTTTCTCCGGAAAAACCGCGGTTTACGAATATGTATGGAAGTGCCGGGTTCTCAGTCGCACCAGACCTGAGTGTCGGAGTTTCCATAGAACGAAGCACCGATTTTCTTGAGACAGATGACCCGGATACAGAGGTCAATGAGTTTGATCCGAAATACTGGCTCGGATTCTTTGCAGGGTATAATATTCTCGACCGGTATGATGTGAATTTTTTTGCTGGAACGCGCCGTGGAGGGCCGGCGTGTACAGCAGGAACATGTTATGAAGTACTCTCGTTTCGTGGTGCGGAATTGAGAGTTACCACACAGCTGTAAATCTAAGATAATGAACTGCACGATGGACTGCATATCATTTTTAGTGGCGCTGACATTCTTGTCATGTCTTATTAATATACTATAAGGAACTGAGGTTATTTTCGGATCACGTGTTACAGTATACTTGGAATGGGAAGAAAAAGTCACTATATTTATTGCTGGTACATCATGTCCCTTTTGTTCTGGGGACCGAATGTGATGCACGCTGCTTTGGTGGGAAACATACGGGAACCAGTGGTTGCGGCAATGCCGGTACAATAAATGTTTTCGGCATGGAGGAACGTCACGGGAAGTTATTTACTACGATGTGACTGCCGCTTGATGAACGGGATCAGGGGCACCGCTGAGCAAGGAAGCGTCTTCTCCACTGCTCCGTTCCGTTCGTATACATCGCTGAAGTTTTTGGTAGACAGCGTACGGTCGATCATAATACAGTAGTGCATTACAGGACGTCGTCATAGTAACGGCCTTGAGGGGTTCTGGTCATGTGCACAAGAAAGACAGTACCATGGTGTCAGCAAAAATCATTGCCTGGTATACCGCAAGGAAATGGAATGGAGATACAGTTACAGAAACCAAAATCCATACCTGCATTTTATTATAGAGAACATTCCTTATTTGAAATGGCTGAAAATGCGCAATAAAAAAAGGTACTATTCGATGAAAATCATAGTAATCACATCAATTATTATTCTATCCTTTTTCGCTTTGCAAACCGTATCGTATGCACAGAGGGGGCTTTCCATTGGAGACCAGGCTCCCGAATTTACCTTAAATACTATTGACAATGTTCCCGTTTCATTAAACGATTTTACAGGCAAGGCAGTACTTATTATATTCTTCGGGCATAATTGCCCCTACTGCAAGGCTTCGGCGCCGTTTGTCGAATCCTTAATCTGGCAGAGACACGGCGGTCAAAATTTTACCGTACTCGGTGTTAACCAGTGGAGAGGCAGCAGCAATCAGATTAGAACCCTGTTTAAAGACCCAACGGGTGTAACATATCCATTACTTGAGAATGGGTCTGCTGTTGCAGCTCAATATAAGGTCACTTATGACTGGTTCGTTCTCCTTGACCAGGAACACAAGGTATATTATATTGCCTCTGGTACGCTGCGTGGTGGGGATCCACAGAAAATCGTCAGCGACCTTGAGTCAGAAGTTGTTGCACTGATTACCACTACGAGTGTGGAAGGCGCGCATTCGAACTCTTTACCAACTGATTTTGAGCTGAAACAAAACTTTCCCAATCCATTTAATCCCAATACAACGATACAATTTCAATTACCCGCAACTTCTCATATGAGCTTGAAAATTTATAATTTGGAGGGTCAACTTATAAAAACACTTATCTCTGAACAAATGACCGCAGGAAATCACAATGTTAATTGGGATGGTACGAATGACCTCGGTATCAAGGTGGGCTCGGGGTTATATTTTTACCGGATACAGGCAGGTAGATTCACAACTGCGAGAAGAATGATTTTAATAAAATAACTCGTTTATATTCTTCCTGTATTCCACCAGAGCGTGTTTTATGAAAGGTTATTTGACGGATATTGGATTGGGCCTGTGAAAAGCAAAAGTGCTTGTGGATTGTTTGCTCAATGTAATGGTCGCATAGTGCCCTCGAATGTCCTGCACCTGCTCCGGAGGCCACTTTACCACAGAATGCAGTAACAATGCCAATGGAATATTAAAATATCGATAAATTTACTCAATTAATAAATGGCACGAACATAATGAGCACGTCATCAGTTAAAAATATACTAATTTATTACTAACAGCATAAAATGTTAGTTCAGCATTTGATTTCATATTCATTTTTTCCAAAATTCGTGCCCGATATGTACTGATAGTTTTGACACTTAAACTTAATTCCTCTGCAATTTTCCCGACGGTTTTTCCTGAAGCAATCATTTCAAATACTTGGAATTCGCGATCCGAAAGTCTTTTAATCAGGGGCTTCTCACTATCCGTGCCAATTTCACGTACTAATTCCTCTGTAAGTGAGTCACTAATATACTTGCCTCCAGATACAACCTTTCGAATAGCATCGATTACCTCCTGGGGCGCACGTTGCTTTGTTAAGTATCCCGAACCTCCTGCTTTCAATACTCGGAGTGCATATTGTTCTTCAGGATGCATACTTAAGATCAATATCGGGATATCTGGTTTGACATTATGTATATCCTTCAAAGTATCGATGCCCCCCCTTCCCGGCATAGTAATATCTAAAAGAATGACGTCATAATCATTTTTTAAAACTTTATCAAGACCTTGTTCACCGTTAGCCGCCTCATCAACAGCAGCAATATCGTGGGTTTCTGATAACATTAATTTCAAACCTTCACGTATGATCGCATGATCATCGATTATCAAAACCCTTATCATGTTAAATCACCGATTTTTATGATTTAATGGAATTTCAACTTTTATGGTTGTGCCCTTTTTCTCAATTCCATTTATATCAAAACTTCCTTTTAACATATGTATACGTTCCGCCATACCTATTAAGCCAAATGATCGAGGGTTATTTATTTGATATTCATTAATACCTTTACCGTTATCTTGAATTTGCAATTTTACGTTATTATTCATATTACTGATTGAAACAATAACTTGTGTCGCTTCCGCATGCCTTTTAACATTTGTTAGACATTCTTGAAAAATATTGAAAAGAGCGGATGTAATTTGCCTATTTGTTATTTCTTTTTTAAAATTGGCCTGCAATCTGCAGGAAATACCAGATCTTTTCTGAAAATCTGATAAGCCCCACTCGATTGCTGCGCGAAGACCAAAATCATCAAGTAATTTTGGACGTAGTCTACCTGATAATTGCTGTACACTTTTTATCATATCGTTCACGAGAACAGCCATTGATCTTACTCTTTCACGTTGTTCTTTTTTTCCGTTTTGTATTTTATTATTCAGCCAGGCAATATCCATATTGAGAGCGGTAAGCGACTGCCCAAATTCATCATGAATCTCCCGTGCTATATTAAGACGTTCTTCATCTTGAACTTTTTGTTTATGAAGAACAAGATTTCTCAATTTATCACGAGAATCTTTCAACTCTTTTGCAGTTTCTTTCTGATCATGTATATCTCTTAATGAACCTACCATACGCAGCGGTTGACCATTATCTCCCCATATCACCTGTCCCCGGGAGTTGAACCAACGGTATTCTCCGGACTTTCTTTGTAACCGACATTCAAAGTTGTACGGAATCTTTTTTTCGATATGTAATTTGTGAGCATTTACCCATTTGTCAATATCATCAGGATGGAGTAACTTTTTGAAGCTTGAACGGCTGCTTTCTATTTCACCTGCTTCATAACCAAGTAATTCATATCCCCTCGATGACCACCACATATAATCTTCGTTAATGTCTATCCAGTCCCACATTCCGTCTTGTGAACCATGTACTGCCAGCTCGAACTGCTCCTGACTGGCAATGAGATTATCAGTTAATTGAGCAGATCTATTGTTGAGCTTTCGAGTTGTTTTATAAGAGACGAATAAGATGGGCAGCAAAATAAGTAGCATAGCAATAGCATAATTTGTCTGGTCATGTTGTTTTTGTAATAGAGCATTCAGTTCATTTAATGTTATGTTGATAATTTGTTCGACGCTATTGTAGTATTCTTCTTTCCAATATGCATAATCATCTCCTGAAAAGATTGCTTGTGCTTCACCCAAATTTTTCTCTATGTACAATTTATCAATATCATTTTCAAGCTTGCTTAAATTCTTATCTGCAGTTTTAATTTGTTCAATAAATAGATTTTGTTCATCAACCTGAACGTATGTAGTTAATTCCGAAAAGAGCCGTGAAAATGTGCCGGTTCCCGAGAATATAGGTACGCCGTACCATCCATCTGACAATAAAATTCTTGTAAAATCTTGAATAGCATCTTTGTCCGCTTTCAAAAGACCATTGTTTATTGCCTGTAATCTCAGAAGTTTGTATTGCGTATCTTCAAATATCTGATTAGATTTGAAAATATATCCTCCAAATGCAATTGCTACTACGCAAACTGCAAGCAAAATAAATGCATATTTTTTAAGTGTTGACTTGTCGTGATTTTTATAATCCATTGAAATTAATTTATCTTTACACAAAAAACACAAAGAGTGATTATCTTTTTTCATTATTGAGCCTTTTTTATAAACATTTCATTATTTTGGACTGTTTTACCAAAACATTAACGATTTTCAACATATCAAGATTTATAGTATTGGATGTCTCGAGCAGGTACTATGGAGTGTCAAATGGAGAATGAATCTAATCCCAGTATGATCGAAGCCCAAGAATTATTAAGGAATCTTGATACAATCATATTAATCAAAAAGAATTTATAAATAGTAAATATAAATTTAATCCTAATCTCTCCGTAAAGGCGGACGGTTCAATAGTATCAATATGTATTGTAAATTCCGTTTTCTATACTGGTGCTAGCCATATCAGATGCAGAGTGTAAACTCTCACGTAGAATACAAAACCCCCTGCGGAACTCTTCATTGAGAAATGCATCTTAATATGTACATAATAAATACATTCAATAAAAAGATATATTCAAAGTTTTTTTGTATCATTATTTCTTATTTAATACGGTTAATTCTTTTATGTAAGATAAATACCTACAAAAATACGTCATTAAATCTTATATAAAAATTAGACTTTGTCTTATTTTATCTAAAGTCGAATTTTTGTATCATTACTTATCTACGGTCCATCTTACCAAAATTCTTGCATTGAGAATAGAAAGAGAGATTCATACCGAAAAAAAGAAGAGTGTTTCGATATATTGCAAGTAATGTGCGATATATTGAGAAAATGTACTATAGGTGCGACTATGTGTACAAAGAAGGTATGATTAAGGATTTTAGTTTTTGGTGTAAATGTTAAGCACAATATTTATGTGAGGCACTTGACTAGTTTAACGGGTTAGGCTTGATATTTTGTGGTAATAGTTTATAGATATTTTTATTTCTATTATTAAACCCAACCGCACATTCTTTTAGGTGTTTTAGGTGCAAGAGAAACGTTGATTGTGGGAGAGCGTGAAATTTTTCTAAACGTTTTTTTGCAAAGCACCAGAGCGATTCTATGCCGTTAATGTGATTTTTCCCGTTTACGAATTCATTCTTACCATGAAGGAATAAAAAAAGCAGGAGGTGAATATGCAGTTAAAAATTCGAATTATTTTCTTATCTATTTTTAGCTTGGTCCTTGTTTTTAATGGTTCTCTTTTTGCCCAGATCAATTCCCTTGTACATGAAAACGGGGGAACAGAGATAGCTGAGATAACTATTTCAACCGAGGAACAGGTTGCTGTACAACAGGAGCACAGCGGGGTTGTCACGGAAGCCGAGACCGGAGAGCCGCTGATCGGTGCGAACATTCTTGTCAAGGGTACAATGACCGGTGCCGCTACGGATAATGAGGGGAGGTTCTCATTTATGTATCATCCCAACGATGATTACACCCTGTCAGTTACCTTCGTCGGTTACAAGACCGCCGAGCTGGATCTCTCTCCCGGAGACAACGTCTCAAACCTGAGCTTTGATCTCGCTTTGGACCCGTTCGGGCTTGATGAGATTGTCGTGACCGGAATTGCTTCCCGGACATCAAAAGCGATTGCTGAAGTTGCTGTGGCTCGCATTAACATGGAAGAACTTGCTGATAAAGTGGCTTTAACGAGTTTATCGTCGATGGTCTTGGGGAAGTCTCCCGGGTTAACTATGCATGCAGCAGGCGGAGGTATTGGTGCGCCGTTCCGGTTTCAGATAAGGTCCGGGGGTGGGTTGCACGGAGATTCCCAGCCGCTCATTATTGTAGATGGTGTTCGTATGCAACAGAGGATTATCGGAGGGCGGAGAGGTAGAAGCCGGCGCATTGGAGTGACCTCGCTCAACTTCCTTCAGCCGGAGGAAATAGCATCGATCGAAATCCTCAAGGGCCCGGCCGGGGCGTCAGCGTACGGGACCGATGGTTCCAATGGTGTTGTTCTGGTAACGACAAAAAGAGGTAAAATAGGTGCTGAGACCGGCAAAAACTGGTCGCTTAACTACAAAGGATCATATGGCTGGAATCAACAGGCTTACAAGTTTACCGAGTGGCATAGAAGGACTGCCCCTGAGATAAATAGTTTTTTCAGGAATGGTCCAATCGAGAGAAATAATTTGAATGTCTCTGGCGGAACGTCGGCTTTCCGGTACTTTGTGTCGATGGACAAAGCCCTTGAGAATTATCATATCCCTTCCAGCCAGGAGGACAGGTCAAATTATCGGATAAACTTTGATATAAATCCGCATGAGAAGGTTAACTTTGGTGTCAGCGCGGGGTATTTCAGGAACGAAATAGAGTATAATCCTGGCAGATTGTTTCGCACAGCTTCGTTTCGTTTAACTCCTGGTAATGTAGGTAATGTAACAGCTGAGGAAAGAGCGCGTGCTGATTTGGAACAAATTGATTTCAGGGCCAATCAATTCACCGGCTCGATCTCCACTGAGTATCGACCGTTCTTGGGTGGTAACAAATGGTTGACGGGGCTGTCGGGAAGGCTGTCTTTTGGTGTTATGGACCGTCATGATTGGGACGAATGGACTAATGCGCCTGATGCTAGTCTTAACGAGCCTGGAGATAGAGAGCTAAGACGAACCTATAACTCGGATCTCACCTATACCGGGGATGTGCGGTATGAGTATAGTTTTCTCGGAATAAACGCATCGGCTAATGCTGGAACACAGGTCTATGAAACCAGGTCCAATTTTCTCCAGGCATATAAGTCGAATTTCGTGACACCACTGATCACAACAATCAATGCAGGAGATACTTACGAACGGACAGATGAATCAAGCGGCCATGGAAGGAAAGCTGGCATTTTCACCGAACATTCCTTTTCTTATAATAATACCTATTTTTGGTCCGCGATGCTTCGGAGGGATTATACGAGTGTATTGAGAAAGGGACATCAATCTATTTATTATCCGCGGTTCAGCGGTGCAGTTCGTCTTGACCGGTTTGATCTTATTCCGGAAACTTTTCAGATGTTGAAACTTCGTCTCGCGTACGGCGAAACGGGCATCCTGCCAGGAAGAACATCCGCAATACCTGAATTGTTTGGAACAACGCTCAGTGGGTATGGAGTTGGCGCCAGAATAAGTGGAGTCGGCAATACCGAAATTAGGCCCGAAAAGGTTAGTGAATGGGAAATCGGCATAGAGGCCGAATACAGGTCTTTGCTTTCAGTTGATGTTTCATACTACCGGCAGAATGCAGAGGATTCAATTTATGGTAAGGCGAAAGTGCCATCAGCGGGCTATGAAAATAAGAGGTTCGATGACAATATTGGCAGGATTAAAGGACAGGGAATTGAATCGCAGGTTCAGGTTTTCTTTAGCGGCAGGCACTTTGGCGGTTGGTCGTTCAACCTGACCAATGTCACCAGCTGGATGGATAATGAAGTAGTGGACCTTGGAGGTGGTTCTCCATATTACAACCATGGCGCTTTTGCAATTGAAGAAGGCTACCCAAGGGGTTATATTCATACCTTCAAAGGTATTGGTGCGGAATTTGATGAAGATGGAAAGTTTTTCAGGGCTAAAGTAAGCGAAGAGCGAGTGGATGTTGGATACGAGTTTCCACCATGGTATGGTAGTCAGAGCGCCACCTTGAGCGCATTTGGATTCACAGCGTACGCAATGTTAGAATGGAAGCACAATTTCTGGTTTATGAATGACACGCTCAATCCGTCATATACTCCGAATGGGTCGCTCAACCTTAATGCTGACATTATAAGAGAAAAGCTGGGACTTCAGGATGTCGGTTTAGGACATTTTGAGGAGCTGACACCGGGCACTCAGGATTATATAGACCTTGCAAACTGGTGGGGATCATGGGGAGAAAATTGGACTGAAAGTAATAAACTTACACGGGGAGACTATTTAAAACTCCGTGAGCTGAGCGTCAGTTATAACCTGAATAAACTGATTCCGAAGCTCGGATTGGAGGGATATGTCCAAGGCTTGACGATCGGTTATGTCGGAAACAATCTCTGGACTATGAACCACACCATGTTTAATACAAGGGGACTTCTTGATGCTGAAGGCTCAATGAGAAATATTTCAGGTAATGTTCCTGAAGCGGCTGGTGGCAGCACATTCATTCCTTTGCCTCAAACGCAAATGCTTTTTGTTCGGGTTTCACTATAATAATTGAACGCAATATGAGGGACTATAGTTATGAAAAACAGATATCATATACCATTAATCATCGTATTTTTGGTAGTAAGCTTCCAATCATGTGGTGATTTTGTCGCGAATGTGGACCCGCTCTCAGACATAGTGGAAGGTGACAGGCTCAACTCTTCAGACCAGACGGTATTCTTTCTCAATGGAGTAAAGGGTGCGCTCTATAGGGTCTGGGAGTATCAGCATCCCGTAACGGAGACACACGGAGATGCAACCTATGGTGATGAGCGGGTCCCAGGAGACATCAAGGAAACCAGGTTCATGGACCAGACCATAGGTTCTGCAGACATAGGTTTGTATAATAGAATAAATGGCAGGGTCCAGGAATTGCGAAACATGGCAGACCAGATGATAGAACGGTTGCCATTGATGAATGCCGACGGCCTAGTTGATGACGATCTGTATAATGAATGTCTCTGGTGGGGTTATTTAATGGGAGGAATATCGCGACAGTATCTTGCCGAGTGGTTTGGCTTGAAAAAAGACGGGTCCCAGCCCGGTTCGGTCATCTCTCCGGACCCCCGTACCGGCGAGGAATATGGCAGCTTTTTGACGCCGAACGAGTTGTTCACGCTTGCCGAGGATAAATACAAGCTTGCATTGTCCGTGAACTACCCGTATGCAGGCAAAGATGGAATCATGGATGGAGATCATGCGGAAAGAATTGTCTGGTCATTTCTCGCGCGTCTGCGTCTTCATGATTTTGCCGGTGGAGTAATGGGTGATGCGGAGAATATCCGTAATTCTGATGGTGCCCGCGAAGCTGCTGGAAAAGGCTTGATAGATGGCGATCCGCCGTTCGTCTTAAAAATTGGCGCAGATGCTTTTAACATATTCTACTATGAAACGGGGAGGGGTCGCCAGCGTATGCAAAGCAAAACTCACGTCGCTCCCCGGTTTGCCAGATACGTTGTGGCTGACAGGAAAGAGGGAGAAATCATCAGCGCTATAGACTCGGATGATTTAGGTGATTACCCGAATCTTCTAGCATTTAGTCTTTCAGAGTTTGGCGCAGAAGGTGAGATTGGAGAGCGTGGGCATTCGATGACTGCAAACCCGCGGGCAACCGTAGCAAACCCTAAAGAGCGGATTCAGCTGAGGGAGGTTGTTATAGATCTCGAGTTGTGGGACCCGGAAGAACCCTATGTTTTTGGTACGCAGCATGTTTTTGGTCCGGAGACGCTCCTGCCATTAGCCTACTCTCAGGACAAGTATGTGGAGCGGTCAGATGATATGAAATTGATAGAATGGCAGGAAATGGAACTCATTCTTGCTGAGCTTGACATTTATGATAGCAATCTTCAATCTGCACTGGACCACATTAACACGGTCCGCGCTTCCCATGATCTGGACCCGAAGACGATGGATGAAATGATCAACTTTAGTAATCCTGACGGCGGTGCATATGATGTTACAGGACCAATCGGTCTGCTCATCGAAGAGCGGGACAAAGAGTTGTTTTTGAAATCCGTTCGGACCTATGATCAATTCAGATTTGGTATCTGGCATCTACGGGATGCGTGGCCTTATTTTCCTATGGCGGAAGCAGAAGTAAATGCCAATCCAAATATAGACTATTAGGGAAGTGCATAGATTTCGAAATACCGCAATTCTCGGCAGCGGATTGATGTGGTTGTTTATAAGTTTTTTTGATAGTAAAAACTGACGCAACTCATATCGTTCTCCTAAAAATCTGATAGTTGTCAGAGTGATGCTCCGTCTCGGAAAGACAGGCGGAGCATCTTTTTATCCAGTGAAACGCATATCACGTGTGTGTTATAAGTGTTATGTCATACTGAGAGATACTTCAAAGTTAGCCAAGTTTGCATCTTGAACCAAATAAGCTATCAAGAGATGTCGCAAAACAATAATGAGTTTTTAGATAAGTTCTTAGCGGCGAGCGTGGTCCCGATATTGCTCACAAGATGGAAAATGACAGGATATGATGACAAGATCAAGAAATTGTGGTAATGATAGTTAACTACAGATTTCAGAGTGCAGTGTATAGTGTCTCTAAATATTTAACCGAAATAATCAAATCGGGCCTATGATCAATTCAGATTTGGTCTCTGGCATCTACCGGATGCGTGGTCTTATTTTCCTATGGCGGAAGCAGAGGTAAATGCCAATCCGAATATAGACTATTAGGGAAGTGCGTAGATTTCAAAATACCGCAATTCTCGGCAGGGGACAAAATAGATTGGGTAGTGGATCAACATTTTTAGATAAAGACGCAATTCGGGATTATCGTGAAGAGGTGATTTTTATCGCCTCAAACTAATGGAAGGCCTCAAACTAGTGGAAGCATTTTCCTTAGTAATTACTCCGTTCCTAACTCTGATCCTAGCTGTCACCACTGTTTGGCTTGCATTCGCGACTTGGCGAATGGCATCTATCAGCAAGAAAGCGTTTGAGCTAGAGACTCAACCGTATTTCACTTTCAGGAACTTCCTTTTCAAGGTGTTCGTGCAACCGCCTGGCGAGGAAGGTGAGATAGAAAAAACAGATCTCAGGACCGGAATCATTTTTCGCAACCCTGGAAAAATTCCAGTTCGGTACGAAGTAAAATCGTTACGGTTGACCTTCGAAGGGAGAACGATCGACAACCCAAAATTCATTAATAGTGGTGGCTCAATCTATCCTGAAGACGAAGAGATCTTTTGGTATGGAACGATCCTAAATGTCGATATGTCCGCTCTCCCCGGCACCGGTTTCTTAGAATACGAGATCGAGTACTCTGCCGTGCGGAAACAAGGAACCGTCACGACCACGAGGAAAGTCCAGTACGTGATCAACTCCCTTAATCCGCCCAACTTCGACTGGATCTATCTATCAAACGATCTATATCTCAAACATGAAGAGGGCCGCTGGAAGCATGAGAGAATAAAGCCATGAACCGTAAACGAAACAGTCTGGTTTCCATTGCCGAAGCCTTGTCGGATTAAACTTTTATCTGGAGGTGTATTATGAAAGCAAAGCGCGTTTTTATGTTCAGTTTATTTCTACTACTTTTAGTAGCATCTTCTTCATCAGCACAGGAGCCTGTCTACTGGGATGTTGTGCAGAAGATCATGGAAGAAGAATTTGAAAATTCTGATGTGATGGAGAACGTCAGCTGGATCACCGATGTTTTTGGGTCGCGGAATGTGAATACGCCTTCATATATTGCAGCCGGAGAATGGGCTAAAGGAAAATTAGAGGAGTATGGCCTCTTGAATGCCGCCTTGGAACCATACGAGGTAGGGTTCGGCTACATGAATGAATATACATCTGTCCACATGATGTCTCCTCAGTATATGCCGATCATTGCGTATCCTGCGACGTGGTCAGCTGGTACCGATGGAAAGGTCCGGGGGCAGGTCATCTACATCAATTTTGATGAAATTACTTCGGAAGCGGGTCTGAGACAGTACCGGGGAAAGTTACGGAATGCTATCATATTCACGAGACCTCAACAGGAAATCACACCCCATTTCGAACCCATGGCGGAGCGATACACGAAGGAGCAGCTTGATGAAATGGCGAAAATCCCCGTTGGTCCCCGGGTCTCTGAGGAGAGCAGTAGTCCTATGCCTCGTGAAGACAGAATATCGCGCCAGCAGATCATCGACTTTGTGTTTGGTGAGGGTGCCGCGGCAATTGTACGCACGGACGGGCGGAATGATTTCGGAACCGTCGCTGTCGAGAATACCTCATATGAAACAGAAATGAGACCATGGGAAAAGAATGTTCCTCCTATTCACACAGAGTTGGTTATAGCTGCGGAACAGTATAACCGGATCATGCGCATTTTAGAAAAAGGAATTCCTGTTGAGATGGAAGTTGAACTCAAGATGACCTTTTTCAGAGACAACCCGAACGATCATAATGTCGTCGCTGAGATTCCCGGTACCGACTTGGCACATGAAATAGTTATGTTAGGCGGTCATCTTCAGGCGAATCCTGCCGGTACTGGTGCGGCAGATGATGCTTTCGGTGTAGTTGCTTCTATGGAAGCGGTTCGCATCCTCAAGGCGATCGGTGTCAAACCCAGGCGGACCATTCGTATTGCGCTCTGGGGTGGACACGAAATAGGAAATTTTGGTTCCAGAAATTACGTACATGACCACTTTGGTGACGTGATAACACAAAAATACAAACCGGAACAATCGAATTTTTGTGGATATTTTAATGTGGATGGGCAAGGAAGGATACGGGGTGTTAACAATATGGACAATGAAGAGATCCGGTCCATATTTACCGAATGGATGAAGCCGCTTCAGAATCTGGGAATGTCACATATTATCCCCAAAGTATCAGACGGCGAAGCTCGTGCATTCATTGAGCTTGGGCTACCGGGGTTTGATTTTGTGCAGGACAGGCTGGACAGGCGGACCTACCATTCCAATATGGATGTTTATGATCACCTCGTTCCGGAAGACCTGATGCAGGCATCGGTGATTATGGCAACCTTTGTGTATCATGCTGCAATGCGTGATGAAAAGCTTCCTCGTAGTGCGCCTGTGCCATGGGAACGGTACAGGCGTGAAGGATATTTCGTTGGAAAAGGGCGATAAACGTTTTGTACCTTCGACATGGTGATATGGCGATCAAGCTACTGAAGAGTAGTAGCTCACCATTGAAAAGGTTCGCAAATCGTACAGCCCGAGGAGCAAAAAAAACTTGTAAAAACAAAATACTTAAAATAATATTTATCATCAAGATTCAAATAAAAAGTAAGTCATACTATTTAGAGTAATAATTATTTTTATTTCTGTGATGTTCGCCGTACCTGTTGCCAATGTGCAGCCGGATGTTCATACGCAAAAGACTGGTGAGGAAGTTCTTCGTCAGATAAGAAACGCAAAACTTGACCTTATACTGCCAGTTCAAATTGCTCCCTAATTGCAATGAGCTTATTGATTAATTGAATGTGTTCGGAGCTGAATTTTTTGATTAATATATAAGAGAGTAGTGAGATGGGAAGCAGAATAAATAGCATAGCTATAGCAAAATTTGTTTGGTCATGTTGGTTTTTTAAAAGAGTATTCAAATCATTATATGTTATCCTAATAATTTGTTCGGTGCTATTGGAGTATTCTCCTTTCCAATAAGCATATTCATCTCCTGAAAATATATCCTCCAAATACAATTACTACTGCGCAAACTACAATCAAGATAAATGCATATCTTTTAGGTGTTGACTTGTAGTGATTTTTATAATCTACTGCAACTAATTTATCTTTATTCAAAGAGTAATTATCTCTTTTCATTATTCCGCCTTTTTTATAAACTTTTGATTATTTTGGACTGTTTTACCAAAATATTTACAATTTCTAACATATCAAGATTTATAGTGTTACATGTTTCGAGCAGATAGTATGGAGTGTCAAATGGAGAATGAATTAAATCATAGTATGAAGGAGCCCAGAATCTATTTAAGGAGTCTTAATACGATAATATGATTAAAAATATTTTATGAATAGTAATTATCAATATAATCTATCTCTCCGTCTCTCCGTAAAAGTGGGCCGGATCAATAGGATCACTACGTATTGTAAATTCCAGTTTCTACATTGGTACTAACCGTATTAGATACAGTGTGTAATCTCTCAGATAGAATACAAAACCACCTCGACGAAATTCCTCATTTAGAAATGTAACTTATTGTATACAGTAATACAATCAACAAATAAATGTATTCAAAATTTTTTCATGTCCGTATTCCTTAATTTAATATGGATAATTCCCTTATGTAGGATAAATACCTATCAAGAGTATATCATCTATTCTTACGTAAAAATTGGATTTTATCTGATATTATCTTTATTCGAACTTTTGTATCATTAGCTTACCTACGATCTATCCTACCGAAATTCTTGCATTGAAAATGGAAAGGGGGGATTCATACCGTATAAAAAGGAAAAGTGTTTCGATATACTGCATGTAATGTGCGGTATATTGAGAAAATGTACTAAATGTACTAATGGAATGGGGACAGGACCGGTTGAGACAGGTTCGCTTGATGTGAAATGGATTCACGGATCCAATCCGTGCAGCAGTAATATCGATCCGAAATTCCAGGTGTACCGTTATGCGGAGAATACCTACATTCTCAGGCAGAATAAATGCGTCAGCCGTCATTCTCCTTTCAGCTATTTGTTGTTTGGGGAGGAACGAGCGATATTATTCGACACTGGAGCGATACCGGACGCAAGTGAGGACGCTGTTGAAAAAGAAGAGAATGGGCTGAAAGAGATCATTGACGATATAATATCCAATTGGAGCTCTGAGCAGAGTAGAGAGCGCCCCAGGTTGACTGTAGCGCAGTCCGGTTAGCGCACCTGCTTTGGGAGAAGGGGGTCGGAGGTTCAAATCCTCTCACCCCGACCAGCGTTCACAGTCCGGATGAAATGAAAACCGCGCTCACGGATGCTATGGGACTCGATTGATGCGCCAGTAGCTCTTCTGGATAGAGCAACGGCCTTCTAAGCCGTTGGAAAAACTAACTGTACCTATTAATTTTTAATATTTAGTGTTAGAATCGTTTTGTCGCATATACCAACAAAATATAATAATTATCCTTAGCATATTTTAATAATGTAAGGTAATTTAACCTATAATTATAAAAATAATTTATTTCATTAATTTATAAAGACATAATATCTCTATTTTAAAATAGTTTTGGGGGAACATTTTTTATAAGAATTTAACTCGCATTTACGAAACAGCCCATAGAAGGTAAACCGGAATAAGGAAATGATGTGAAGAATAGTCCGTCATTTTCAATATAGATTTATTAACAAATATGTTAAAGGAGGTATATATGAAAAATTTCAAAAAGGGTTGGTTTGCACTAGCTGGAGCGCTTATAGTTATTGGACTTATGAGTGTACCATTAGTGGGAACCGGCTTTGCACAACAAGACACTGGCTCAATTTCAGGTACGATTATTGAAGATGCTACGGGTATAAGTTTGTCTGGTGCCAATGTTGTTATCGTCGGTAGCAATTTAGGTGCGGCTACTGATGCGAGCGGGAATTTTCAAATTGTTCGCGTGCCAACCGGTCAAAGTCAGCTCCAAGTTTCTTTTATCGGTTACAAATCCATTACTATGGATGTAACAGTTATCGTGAATCAGGAAACCACTGCTGATTTTGCCTTGGCAATCGATCCGCTCAAGACAGAAGCTGTAGTTGTAACCGGTATTGCCTCCAGAACATCAAAATCAGTTGCTGAAGTTGCTGTTCAACGTGTTGCAGTGGGTGAAATGGTTGATCAGGCTAGTTACACCACGGTTGACAATTTGCTCCTGGGTAAGGTTGCCGGTGTATCTGTTCAAAAGGGAGAGGGAAATTTTGGTGCGTCATTTAGGATGAATGTACGTTCCGGAGCAGGTTTAGCAGGAAATGGGCAGCCTGTCTTTTATGTGGATGGTGTCAAAATAGAAAATACGAACTGGAGAGGTGGAGGCGAAGGATCGGGAAGGTACGGAGGCGGCGGGGTTGGAATTTCGTCACTTCTCCACCTTGACCCTAATGATATCGAAAATATCGAAGTTATCAAGGGGCCAGCGGGCGCATCATCATACGGTACAGGCGGTTCCAACGGTGTTGTTCTTATTACCACCAAAAGAGGCAAATTTGCAGGACAAGGTGGTACGGGCAAGAACTGGTCGATAAATTACAAAAATACAGTTGGTTATCATGACCAGCCGCAGGAATATAAAACCAATGGAAAAACTCTACGATATCCCGATGCACTCAATAAGTTTTTCAAAAAAGGTCAGATTGTCAGAAACGCTCTTTCTTTATCAGCTGGATCCGAATCGACCCGATTATATGCGTCATTTGATAAAGCAGATGAAGTGGGTATAACGCCTCGTAATAATATCAACCAGACTAATTTGAGGGCAAATATTGATTTCTTTCCCAGTGAGAAGTTCAACCTTTCGATCGGCACCCAGTATAACAACGCTGAGCTCCAGACTTATGGGAGAGGACGTTACGCGGGTATGTTTGCCATTCTTTCAGAGTTTCGAGACTGGAATGGAGCATGGGGCTTATTAGACGACACTTATTTTGATGGCGAAGACGATAGAAATTTTATTACTAATTACATCGGCTCGGTCTCGGCTGAGTATACACCTTTTGCAGGTGGCTCAGAGTGGCTTAGACCACTCTCTGCAAGGTTCTCATTCGGTGTTGATGATAAAAATAATAGAAACACATACAATAACACACCTCGTTCTGCTGAAATTTATGGGTGGGGTCATGAAGGTTCAAGATCGATATCACAGCGTCGCAGCAGGACTGCAACCTATTCCGGAGATGTGCGGTACGGTTATGAATTATTCGGGATAAATGCAACATCTACCATTGGCGCTCAGATGTTTAATGAAAGAGTCCGGATTATTTCGGCAGAAAAAGAACTATTTGACAATCCAGCGCTTATGGAGATCGAGGCTGGAAATAATTATTCTTCGGCAGCTGAAATTAGCGATCATTTCCGATCGGCCGGTCTTTTTACAGAACATAGTTTATCATATCAAGATACCTATTTCGGCTCCTTTATGATTCGCAAGGATTATGCCAGTGTGTTGGGTGCCGAAGAGTCGAGTGTCTTCTATCCGAGAGGCAGCTTGGCAGTACGTCTTGATAAGTTTGATTTTTTACCATCTTATTTACCTTTTTTGAAGGTTCGCACTGCTTATGGGGAAACCGGAATCCTGCCGGGTAGACTCGATGGAATACCAGAACTCTGGGGTACTAATATTTCGCCATACGGCATTGGTGGCGTGCTTTCTGATGTTGGCAATCGGGCTATCAAACCTGAACGCATAAAAGAGTGGGAGAGCGGTATCGAAGCAGAATTTAGCAATTATGCCCTCGAGTTTAATTACTATAAGCAATGGGCTAAAGATGGCCTGGTACGAAAGAGTCTGGTGGGATCTTCTGGGAAGACTGTAGGGACGCGTATGTTCAACCTTGGCGAGGTTGAAGGAAGTGGATATGAATTACAGCTCATGGCAAACTATGCCGGAAGACAACTTGGAGGATGGAGATTCAACCTGAGTACCAGCGTCAGTTATCAGGAGAATAAAATTGTTAATTTGGCCGGTGGTGAACCAGTTGCCGGCGGACCTGGCGGAGGAAAACAGTATTATTGGGAAGGTTTTCCGAAGATGTCATTTTACAATGTGCAGAATGAAGGGGCTAAATTTTCTGATGGGACCAATGTTCAGGAGAATGGGGATCACCCGTTGTTTGGTGAAGTGATGCCGGAAGGTGTCATGTATGGTGATCTGGCATCTTCTGAAGTTTTCAATGCTGACGGATCCCCTATATATCCTGACGGCGGTAGAGTATTTCGGGGAACGGGTACACCGGAGTATATAGGTCATTTTTCTGCCACTATCGATTTATTTGATTTCACTCTGTATGGATTGTTTCAGTTCAAGACAGGATTCTTCTTGTATAACGAATCAAGATGGAACCAGCAGGGAGAAGGTATTTGGTCAGGCGCTGGATGGATTAATACGGAATATGGTACTAATAATCCAGGTTATGGAACAATGGACTATGATCACGATGTACTGGTTCAATTGATAGGATGGGGAGATACGGGTACGGGAGTAGAACAGCTCACACCGGGTACTCAGGCGTATGTTGACGCTGCGAATAGATATGCAAGATACAATATTGCCCATGACGCGAATTTTATAGAACCGGGTGACTTTCTCAGACTGCAAGAATTAAGTCTTACCTATAATCTTGATAATCTGATACGCAAGACCGGAATGAGCAATTATATCCAGGGCTTAAAGCTCGGCGTTGCGGGATCAAACCTGTGGCTCTTGACTAAAGATGCTTACCATGGATTTGATCCTGAGATCAATTCTATGGGTTTCGGAGACTACGATCCGCAGAATTCGATGCAGGCAGGTACAATTCCGCCTCCCAAAACATTAACCATGTATGTGAGGGTAATATTATAAATAAGAGTATTCTCTATTTGAGGAGATAAATTATATGAAGAAACCAAATAAAATCAAAATCATTATTGCATTGATGGTGATAAGTTGTACCCTCATATCATGCAATAATTGGGTCAATGAAGTTGACCCCATTACTAGCGCGCTCGAGGGTGAAGTTCTCGACGATGAAGCACAGATCGATTTTATTCTCACCGGTCTGATGGGCGAAGTTTCTTCAGGTAGTGGAATAGAGTATTCTATGTGGAGAAATGCTCTATTCGCCGATGAATTGACTACTCGAGTACTTGGTCATTCTCCGGATCATGTTACCTGGGCCCAAATATGGGCGTTTAGCATGCAGTTTGCTGAATACGAGTGGGAACCTATAAATCTTCCGCGATACCTTGCAGATGACCTCGTCGCAAGAGTTAACCGTATAGGTACACTTACCGATAGTGAATTAAAGGATAGAGCTCTATGGTGGGGTTATTTATTTGGAGGGGTATACCGGATGCTGATGGCTGATTTCTTTGGTTTATCTCAGACTGAGTATAAACCCGGGGGTGTAGTAACTACCATAGAGCAAATTGATGCTGGAGAATACGGTGATTTCATAAACACATCTACGCTGCATGCTATGGCCCTTGAAAAATTCACCGAGGCATTGAAATATGATCCGGGAGATGATGCACCAGGAGTGGAACCGGGCACTGCCGATAAAATTGTTCATTCCTTTATGGCAAGAATCTACCTCTTTGAAGGCAATTTAACCCAGGCAAAAACACATGCTGAGCAGGGATTGCAACAGGGAGATGAACCGTTTCAAATACTTCGTGACGCGCAGTTCAATACTCGTTATTGGGAACGCTCTGGTAGATCTCCTAGTCATGCTCATACAGCTAGTGCCGACTGGCGATTTTATCACTATGTAATGGCTGACCGGGATGAAGGTGAGATTATCACTGGACTCACAGCGGATGAGGACCCTGATGGCAAAACCAACTCATTGAGAGGGTATGAAGGTGGTGCTGGATTGCCCGGGAATTATGACACAGTAGATCCAAGAGGAGGACTTGCCAATCAAAATGAACGTCTGCCCCTGTTGGAAGATTGGATTATGAACTTACCGGGTACAGATGTAGGTTACACGCAGGATATTTATACAGCCAGATCTAGTAATTTTAGCCTGATCGATTGGCGGGAAATGGAAATAATTCTTGCTGAGGTCGATCTTGATCCATCTACTGGTAGTGGTAACGGTTATTCCGGTAGTGTGGCAGATATGCTTGTTCATATTAACAATGTCCGTCAATGGCATAGTCTGACAGATTTGACTGTACAGGATGCAATGGATTATGATAATCCTCTTGGCGGAGCTAGCACGGAACGTATCACGGACGTTTCTCTTGCCAATCCAGTGAATATTACTGGACCGAAAGGGCTGCTTATCGAGGAGCGTGATAAATCGACTTGGCTGAGAGGTGTAAGGCATATGGATCAGAGAAGATGGGGACTCTGGCATCTGCCTCAGACTTCGCTTTTCTGGATATATCAACCCGTCCCGGATTCGGAGATACTTCAGAATCCAAACTTAGAATTAAGCCGCTAAGGTGAATTGCGAAATGAAGCAATCTAAGCCTTGAGGTTCATCAGACTCGGCTACCAAACTTCCCCGGGCAAGTATTGCGAATCAGAATGAGCGGCTTCCTCTCTGGGAACGGCGTAGAACCCCGGAGTTTGCAGGTGACTTTGTACTTGGATATGTTCAGGACAAGTACACCGAGAGGGATAATAATGTAGAAATAATCGACTGGCGTGAAAATCAATTGATTCTTGCCGAAGTTGCAATCAGGGATCTCGACATTGCAACGGCAGTTGGTCATATCAACAATGTCAGGGATTATCATGGTCTCACTCTTACCACGGAAGCCGACCTCAATAACTTCAGTGAAACAAAAGGTGGCGCAAGTACAGCAGATGCGGTGTTGTATCCCCGTGCGGTCGGAAATTTGGTGACAGGAGCGTTGGGGTATCTCATTGAGGAGCGCGACAAAACATTGTGGATGAAAGGGACGAGGATGGTTGACCAGAAGAGATTCGACCTCTGGTATCTTGAAGTATTTACATGAAGTTATCAGCCGATCCCGACAAATGAATCGAAAGTGAATCCGAATCTTAAAGACAGGGCAAGAGATTTGTAATGTTTGGAACTGGTTGGGAGAATATCGTATTCAAAAAACGTTACTCCGTTAATATAATGGAGTAACTTTTTTTCAGAATATTCAAGAAATACAAGATGGCTGAAAACTCACCTGAATCCGCATAATTATATTGTGTTTTTTAGTTGTATTACTAACTTATAATGTTAGTTATATCCAAGAATTTTTCTCCGGTTTCTGTATTCGTGGGTCACATACATAATGCTTGGAATTACCAATTGTTATCTTTAAAGAGAATTATATCTTATGATCCTGATTTTTTCAATAAATGAATAGTATTAAAATATAATTTCTGAATAAAAGAGGATGTTTCATGATTAAAAAACGGGCAATATCCGTCATTTTTACCCTTATTATCCTTGTGATCGGAACTGATGCTTTTGCCCAGACAGCAAAGCAAAGGTATGAGATTCTGAGACTTATACGACATGAAAAATTTGATCTCATTCTACCCGGTGCGATGCGGGACAATAATGTTGATATGTGGATCCACGTCGTGAAGGATGGCGATCCCGACCCCCTCGACCTGGATTTGGGAGGAGATATTGACTTTTCTGTGACCGATACACTCGGTTACTATATCTTTACGGACCGCGGTGGCGACAGGATCGAGAGAGCGCTTTTCGGCGGATCCGCAGAGCGGGGTCTTTACGATATATTCGACACCGAAAAAAACCTGCGGGCGTTCGTAGAGGAGCGGGATCCTAGGGTGATCGCCGTCAATATGTCCACCTGGCTTCATGCAGCCGACGGTCTTTCTTATACCGCATATTTGAGGCTGACCAAAGTATTGGGTGAGCAATATGCCGAAAGGCTTATTTCTTCGGAAAATGTCATAACCGATTTCCGTGTGAGAAGGATTCAGCGGGAGATCATCGCATTCGCAAATGCATGTGAAATTCATAGACAGATCCAGGAAGCAGCTATCCGAAGGATCCAGCCGGGGATAACGACACGCGAAGATATTGGCTGGTGGGCTGAGGACCAGCTTATTTCCCGGGGAATGACTCCCAGATTTGCTCAAAACGGCAGCGGTCCCAGTGTGCTGTATTCCGCTGTTACAAAACCTTCAGAATCGGTGGGTACCTTCGGCGAAACTACCGTGGCATATAGTTCAGAAACCGGGAAACCCGACTATATTTACAAGCGAGGCGATTTTCTTTCCTGGGACTGGGGCGTCAGTTATCTGAACTTCGGTACCGACTATAAAAGAAACGCATATATTCTTCGGGATGGCGAAACCAGGGCGCCTGAAGGTCTCCAACATGCTTTCGACCGCGGTTTACGGGCAAGGAAGATCATCCGAAAAAATATCAGGGCGGGCCGTACGGCAGGTGAAGTGCTGAATGCGGTTGTCCGCACATTGGAAGCCGAAGGGTATATCTATACTCCTTATTCCGATATCGGATCCATCGACAAGCAGATCGTTGATGCACTCGGCGATAATGAGAAGTCAGGAATCTCGCTCGATTTCCATCCACTTGGCAACACCGGCAACGGTGATACCGAACCTGGTGCGAGATTCGCACCATTCAGTCCCGCCCGTCTACTTTTTGAAATTCAACCGAACCATCTGTTTTCATTTGAATACATGGTCCATACATGGATTCCCGAAGGGAATGGCAGAGTAAGCATTAATTTTGAAGATAACCACATCGTTACAGAAAATGGTGTCGAATGGCTATATCCTCCTAACGAAAAGATTATTATAATACCTTAATTATCTGTTACACGATCTTTAAGTCAAATTTTGTAACAATAAGCGTTATTGACATTCAGATAAAAGCGCCAATTAAAACGTAACTATCCCTCTAAAGATATGGTATGCGAAGGACATTTATTTTACCTGCATTGTTATCAATTATTGTCCTCGTCCCAGTATTAAATGCACAGACTCAGGATTCAGAAGCAAAAGCACTGTCGGAATAGCGGAATCAGATTCGCCGTGATAAGTTTGACATCATCCTGCCACAAGTCATACGGGAGTACAATATCGACACGTTGATTCAAGTAATATAGAGAAGGAAAACCTGATCCCATTGCCGGAGACCTGGACAGTACCGCCGGTGTTTTCATCTTTACGGACGTCGAATTTACGGACGTCGAAGAATTTGTTGCCGAACGTAACCCAAAACGCAGCTGTGACCGTGATGAATGGGATCCCAGCAAGACTAACGGTAATTAGGTTGTTTTCGGAGTAAGTCTAAGAAAAAGAGGAGTCCGAAATATGTCTGTAATGAAGAAAAATCGGAACAATTTGATGCCCCGAATACGGGATGTTCATATAATGATCACCGCGGCAGGCGCTTTTTTACTTTTTGTGGCGTGTGGAGTCGGCCAAAGAGGAAATGGGATGGGGAACGGACCGATTGAGACAGGTTCGCTTGATGTGAATTGGATTTACGGTTCCGATCCGTGCAGCAGCAATATCGATCCGAAATTCCAGGTGTACCGCTATACGGAGAATACCTACATTCTCAGGCAGAACAAATGCGTCAGCCGTCATTCTCCTTTCAGCTATTTATTGTTCGGGAAGGAACGAGCGATATTATTCGATACCGGAGCGATACCTGACGCAAGTGAAGAAGCGGATGAAAAAGAAGAGAACGGGCTGAAAGAGATTGTTGACGGTATAATCTCCGATTGGAGCGCTGAGCAGAGTAGAGAACGCCCCAGGTTGACTGTGGCACATTTTCATAACCATGTCGATCATCTCTATGCCGATCCGCAGTTTGAAGCTGATGATAGTGCCGTTGTGGTCGGTACCGGTCCGGAAGCCGTTGCGGAATTTTTCGGATTAACAGACTGGCCGAATACTACCGCGACATTTGATCTCGGAAACCGAGCATTAACAGTGATACCGATTCCGGGTCATACTGAGGACAGCATAACGATCTACGATCCCTGGACACAGTTTCTTCTGACCGGTGATTCGGTCTATCCCGGATATATTTTCGTTCCCGACTGGGCTGAGCTGACAAGAAGTATGAACAGGCTGGTCGAATTTGCCGATGAATATCCGGTGTCATACATACTGGGAACCCATATCGAAATGACGACTTCTCCGGGTGAAGGATACGGCGGTACGTATGAACCGAACGAGCATGTACTACAACTAAATACCGGACATTTACTTGAATTACGCGACTCCCTTGTGGAGTTACTGGATGCTCCTGCAGAAAAGGTCCACGACGATTTCATTATTGTCCCAAGGGTATTCGGTCCCGAAGCCTTCGGAAACAATTAACAATGTGAATGAGTTTATGGACATTAATGATGATCCGCAGAATCGAACGATCGGAACCGGAATCCTGAGATCCGGTCAATTATCCGCATTTAAACGATTGAGATACTCCAAGCTCAACAGACCCCTCAAATGTAAGCGTGCGTATTCAAACTTTATATAATTTTTTTAGATCATATTAAAAAAGGAGATCTATGTGGATCATGGGGACCTTGTTAGTTTATTTCAGGAATTTCGCGAGTTTATAAGACCAGAGGTTGTCAACGGTGTGCCCGATTTCACAGCCGCCGCAATGAAAAAGCAATACAGCGGATTGCAACAGCTTCAAAAGCGTCTTGCTGCATTCGATATTCGTAATTGGAGTGTCGCCCATCAGGTCGACTATCACGTCGTTCGGGCGGAGATGAACGGTGTAGAATTTGACCATCGGGTTTTGAGGCAGTGGGCTCGTGATCCCGGTTTCTACAATCTTACCGACGGTATATATCCCCGTCTTCTTGTTCACCATTCGAGGAGTTTGTCCAACTGGGGACTGTATAAACCGGAAGTTCCCCTCCCGGAAAACAAAGTTGCTGATTTCCGGGTAAAACTGGAAACGGTCCCGAAGCTTTTTGCTCAGGCAAAGATAAATCTTACGGAAGCGGCAGGAGATCTCGCAACGGTCCGCTATCCGTGTCAAGGAAAAAGACGTCGAGATGCTCACCCGGTTTCGGGTGCAGTTTGCCGAACACTATCCCGGGCTGGTCTCCACTGTCGACCGGGCGGTGACCGCTACGGAAGATTTTCGTGACTGGCTTATAGCAAACAAGGATACAATGACTGCGTCTGCCGGAGTAGGGAAGGAGAACTATAACTGGTGGATGAAAAATGTCCACCTAATTCCCTACACATGGGATGAGTTTCATACGATGGTCCGGAGCGAATACAACAGAGCGCTATCCTTTTTGAAGTTGGAAGAACACAAAAACCGGAAACTTCCCGATTTTACATTGACATTGAGCGAAGAAGAAAATATTCGGCGGCAGAGAGAGACTGCGGCAAAAGTCATGAGTTTTCTCCGTGAAGAAGAGATCATAACCGTCCCTGAGGACCTCCCGCCGCTTCCGCCTGACCACTATCCGCGAATGTGGGGTATGAGCGCGTATCTCAGGCCTAATTATCGTGGTTATTTCGAACAGACAAATGATCGTGAACCGATGTGTAATGTTCTTCACGTACTATTCAGCCATTATTATGTCGGCGGAAGAAAGATATGGTACCAGGCGGGAGACACACGGCCTATTCGCAGCGATATTCGTCTTTATGATATGCATGAAGCCAGATCCGAAGCTTTTGGATTCGGTGTTGAAGAGTGGCTGATGCAGACAGGTTTATTCGATGATCGGCCAAGATCAAGAGAGATCACGTACATCTGGATGGCATTTCGTACGGCTCGGGCATTGTCAGACTTAAAAATGCACAGCAACGAGTATACCTTAGAAGAAGGACGTAAGAATTTTGCTGAATTACTTCCCTATCCGTGGGCGGACGAGGACAGTGACGCGGTGTGGTGGGATACTGAAGAGACTCTGCGCGCACCGGGTCACAGTTCGAATTACACAGTTGGAAAGAATATGATGCAGCAGCTTATGGCAGACAGGTCGAGACAGTTAGGTGACACATTCACCATTCGACAATTTTTTGATGATTTCATAAACGGAGGCATCATCCCTATTTCTCTGACACGGTGGGAGTTGATCGGTCTCAATGACCAGATGCAGTTTTTACTCAGATAACCGATCATTTAAAAGGAGAATTATGAAATGACAAAGACAGTAAATTCATGGAACGAATAGGACCCGTTGAAGCACGTGATACCGTTTGGCGGCGCTTTGCACTGTACCACATTGGACGTGTATCGTGAAGGGAGTTGCGAGAACTACTTGCCGAAGCAGATTGAGGATTATTAATGTGCTTCGTCTTCAGAAGATTGATACGGGAGAAATCGGATTATGCTCATTGATTGGCTCGTCATTATTGTATATCTAAGCAGTTTAATGGTAATAGGAGTCTGGAGTGCCAGAAAGATAAAAACAGCGTCAAGCTTTTTTATCACTGAGCGTAACTTCGGAAAGACCATGATGACGTTTTTTAACTTCGGAACGGGGACAAATACGGATCAGGCAGTCACCGTAGTGTCAAAGACGTTTGTGTCCGGGGCTTCAGGAATCTGGTATCAGTGGTTATGGTTGTTTGCCACGCCTTTCTACTGGTTACTGGCTCCGCTGTTCAGGCGTATGAGAGCGGTAACAACAGCAGATTATTTATTCAAGCGTTATGGTCGGAGTGTAGCCGTCCTTTTCGCTCTGGTCGGCATGGCACAATTATCAGTCAATATTGGTGTAACGCTCAGAGCATCGAGCGCCCTCATTACAGCTGTAACCGGTGGTGCAATCAGCACTGCTCTTGCCATATTTGCACTGACAGGTCTGTTCGTATTTTATGGTGTGCTTGGTGGATTGAAAGCAGCGATAATCACCGATTTCATTCAGGGCATTTTAACCTTCGTGCTCTCATTTATGATTCTGCCATTTGTTTTAAGTGCAGTGGGAGGACTGGGAGGATTAAAAATAATTGTCAATGATCCGTCAATGTTTGAGATTGTAACTCCCGGTGAGATCACGACACTGTATATCATAGTAATTGCTTTGAATGGACTTATTGGCTGGGTTACAGCTCCCTATTCCATGGCAATGTGCGGTGCTGGCAAAAGCGAGTATGACTCGAGAGTAGGACTCGTCGGCGGGGATGTTTCTCAAACGGGTATGCACGATCGCATGGGTCCTGACGGGTCTGTGCGGTATAGGCTTGTACACAGGTACAGCTGTCAACCCGGACTTTGTTTGGGGCTTCCTGGGACGTGATTTCCTGCCAAATATAGCGCCGGGTCTCATCGGTGTTTTTGTCGCTTCCATGCTGGCTAGCGGTCATGAGTTCATGTGATTGCTTTATGGTTTCCTCAGCCGCACTGTTCACGGAAAATATTTATAAACCTTTGATCAAGCCTGACCAGGATGATAAGCATTATATTCTGATAGGGAGAATTGCCTCTGTAGTTGTTGTTATCTTTGGCATTATCGTAGCGTTCGCAATTTCGGGTGTAGTGCAGGGTTTAGAAGTTATCTGGAAAGTGTATGCAATGATGGGAATCGCTATATGGGCAAGCTTTTTCTGGAGAAAAGCGACTGCTGCCGCTGCTTGGGCTTCAACTTTGAGCAGTTTTGCAACCTGGTTTTTCACAAGCACTATCGATTTCATTGGCTGGGACTTTAATGCTCATTTTGCCCATTATCTACCCGGCTTCATGTTGTTTGAAGGTAACCTTTCTCTGCCGTGGCAGATGATTTTCTATTTAACAGTAGGGCTGGTTGTCATGGTAGGTGTGAGTCTGTTTACAAAACCGCCCGCCAAAGAAAAGCTTGACCGCGTTTATGAATGTCTGCGTACTCCGGTCCTGCCGGGTGAATCCGAAGTCGAACCGCTCACTCTTCCTGAAGGTACAAAACCTGCTCCGCGATCGGTTTTGATCGAACATCCCGATTTTGAGATTATGAAACCGAGCCAAGTGAGTGTGCTGGGATTCCTTGCATCATGGCTGGCAGTGGGATTGTTGATCGCCGTATTTATCTGGATCATAAAATGATACCCGCAACGAAATAAACATAGAAATGTATCATTCAAGCAAAGCAGAATAGTAACAAAAGACACCTTTTAATCATGAGAGGAGCAAGTCATGATATCTCGAGTATTGGTACTTTTAATAGCTGTGATGTTCACAGTAACTGATGCAATTGCGCAGCGGGGAGGAGATACCTTTAATCCACTACCACAGCGTACCGCAGAGACCGATAGAGAAGCGCTCCGTCTGATAAGAAACGCAAAACTTGACCTTATACTGCCTGGAGCCATGCGTGACAATAATGTGGACATGTGGATTCACGTCACTCGTAATGGAGACCCTGATCCACCGGTTTATGAATTTTGGTCAACCTCCGGTTATTTGATTTTTACCGACTTGGGGGACAGGATCGAACGTGCGGTTCTCGATCATTGCTGTAAATTCCTTGGATAAGCGTGGACCGCACGTGACTTCACCCTTCAGCGATGGCATTTCACATACCGACTACCTTCTGTTGACTGAAGAACTCGGTGAACAATATGCAAAGAGACTGGTTTCATCCGAATATCTGATGTATGATTACCTATAGAGGCTGGTGGAGAGCGGACTTGAAATATATAAGAAAATTCGTACGTGGGTCGACGAAGCTAGAGAGAGGAAATTTGCTGAAATCGTTCCGGGTGTCACCACAAGAAGTGGCCGTGAGATCCAGAGAGGCGACCTTATATCAATAGGCGGTGGTTTTGAAGGGGAGTACAATCCGCCAGAATGAGGAGGTTTCCCTGCTGACGACATAAAGGGGCCCCGCAGTTGGAAATTCGGGAACTTCCGGGAGCTTACATCAGAAAGAGCCTATGTGCTCCGTGAAGGAGGGGCTGAACCGCCTCCGGACCTCAAAAAAAACTCTAGTCAGAAGCGATGACAATCCGTAAGGTTTTAGAAGATACCAGCACGGTTGGCCGTACCGGTCGTGCAACGTGGATAATCCTCAAGCGGATACGTGATGAAGCAGGATTTATCGTTACTGATACAGCAGGATATCACAAAGATCTGTATGCTGAAAAAGCCCAGGTTAGATCGACGTGCATGGCGAGGGAAAAGGATCGTATGCCCCAGGAATCGGTTCTTATGGTCCGGATTGGCAGCACAATATGACACTCCAACTCTATCACCACTTTGTTATGGAAATGTTTATTTATGTGCCATCTCCTACCGAAGAAAACGTTTTAAACGTACATTTTCATGATGGTGCGTATCTCACCGAACGTGGTGTCGAGTATTTTTCACCACCGCCCAGCGAGATTCGTCTTATTCGCTGATGGTTCGTAAATCGTACTGCCCGGGGAGCAGAATTTGCTTGTAAAAGCCAAATGCATACATTATTATCTCAATTAGTCCAACTTGTTTTAACGATGTAAATGTGTCATTTGTGTCAATTGGTTTCATCATTTGCACTAAATAAATTGTGGAAGCCATACGCTTAATTATCTGTTTTTTTAATAGGTTATGTAATGCAATCAATATTATTAATAAACCTTACGACTCATAATCAGTGGGTCGCAAGTTCGAGTCCTGCAGTGCCCACATCTGTAACTTCTTAAAAAACAGCATATTGCAGTATGGCTACCGCTTTTATCCCACCTTAGTCTTTTGTGCTATAAGTGCCATGATTACCACCATTTCACACCATTATTGGCAAGGTGATAGTATTTCATTCTTAGCATTTCAATATTGTGTACCCCATCATAGCATGGTTAGGAGTCCCATACTGTTGTCATATAGCTACCGACACGTACATTCTTGGGTCTGAAAAATAATTAGAAGCATATACAAGACTTTAGGTAGGATAGTATTTTGCTATCATAGATAGAGTCACACATAAAAAAAATAACTCGGATAGTACAAAAATTAGTCTGACCGAACTCCGCTATATACGTAGTATATTGCACGGATATTAGTATATTAAGAGGTTCGAGTCCTGCACGCTCCATCATATTGAATGCTTTTCGAACCATCATTTCTAATGAAATTTTTATGGTAAATTGAAAATTGAATTATCATAACCCAATCTGACCTGACTTTCTGCACCTAAGATTTGGATAAGCTGTTTGACTTTTATAAGGTACAACAGTATTTTACCGATTGGATAGGAATACTTTACTATTTGATTATTAACCATTTTAAAACCGAAAGGTAATAAATATGAAGCCAATCATTAGAAATACAATTGCAATATTTGCGGGGATGGCAATTGGATCTTTGGTCAATATGGGTTTGATTATTGTTGGAAGTGAGCTGATTCTTCCACCTGAAGGAGTTATTGTAACGGATATGGAGAGCCTTAAATCTACAATGCATTTATTTACACCCATGAATTTCATATTTCCCTTTTTTGCTCATGTTTTGGGTACATTGGCAGGAGCATTTGCTGCATCAATGATTGCCGGAACTCATAAGATGATATTTGCATTAAGCATAGGTTGTATCTTTCTAGTGGCAGGCATTGCAAATGTAATTCAACTTCCTGCTCCATTGTGGTTCAATGCATTAGATTTGGGATTATCATATATTCCAATGGGATGGTTAGGTTGGAAATTAACCGAGAAATTTTCTAATAAATAATATAAGAAATAGAGTATTTAAAGCATTTTTCACTGAAGTCTTTTGTTGGAAGTTTGTGGATTACGGCCCCGATTATACCGCATTGTAGGGGTTCAAAGACAAGTTGGACTTAAATTAAGCTTAAAGTAAAGTGACAGCATTTTTCATGTTTAGGGTGATCTGATCGACGGATTAAATTCGTAGACTTAATGGAATATATATTTACAGAAAAGGTTCGAAAAACGTTACACACGCTCCGCTATTAGTCATCACAATAAATAATTAAAGGCAATTTCAGCAATTCTCTCCTAAATCCCTATTCACCAAATAAAACCCAAAAAATCATTTACTTTTACAACTCCTCAAATTGTAACCAGCCGGGGGTTTAATTTTCTTAATCCGCCAATCGAACGGATTTTACTGATCCATTAATCTGAAAAATTTGCAAGTCGTATAGCCCGGATAGCAGAAATCACTTGAAATCGCAAATTATATACCTTACTATTTATATCAAACATATCAAAATAACCAGTATGCTCCGTAGAAGTACGTCACATTATCATAGTTGTCTTCATCAAACACATACCTAAAACTAAGCTCTTTTTAAGAATTGATTAGAAAATATCAGTTTTAATCTTTTATCAGGAGATGTTATGAAAGCTGTGCGCGTTTATATGGTCAGTTTATTTTTACTTCTTACGACAGTATCTTCCGTATCCGCACAAGAACAGGCATATAAACCAGTCTACTACGATGTTGTGCAGAAGCTCATGGAATATGAATTTGAAAATTCTGATGTTATGGAAACTGCCAACATGCTGACCAATATTTTTGCCGGGGCTCACCGAGTATGGTCTCACGAATGCCCGCCTTGAGCCGTATGAGTTTGGTAACGGCTGGGATTTTGATTACGTCTCAGTGCACATGACGGATCCTGATTATATGCCGATCATTGTCTTTCCCGTACTGTGGTCGTCCGGTACAAATGGGAAGGTCCGGGCAAATGCTATCCACATCAACTTTGATGAAATTACTTCAGTAGCGGATCTGGAACAATACCGTGGGAAATTAAGAGGTAGTATCATATTCATAATGCCGATACAGGAAATCTCACCCTATTTTGGCGTCAAAATGGTGGACCGGCCAGGCAATCTCATGAAAATGGCTATTCCGTGGAGTAGACCGGCGAACGGCTCGATGAGATGGCGAAAGTCCCAATAGCTCCCTCTGTCATTGGAGAACGTCGCAGATCTGGCCCTAGTGAATTGAAACAGCAAATTGTTGATTTTGTATTTGCCGATGGTGCCGTGGCTATTGCAAAAACGGATGCGGTCCATTATTTTTGATCCGTTGCTGGAACGGGTAGATACAATAGGATAGAGAAACCATGGGACGTGAATGCACCTTCCCGGCCCACGGAGCTGGTTTTGGCAGTGGAACATTATAACCGGATCATGCATGTTCTTGAAGAGGACATTCCTGTCGAAATGGAGATCGAAGTCAGAACAACCCTTCACAGAGGCGACCCGACTGATTTTAACGTCATTGCTGAGATTCCTGAACTTCCATTGAAGCGATGCGTATTCTCAAGGCGACCGGTGTTAAACCGCGAAGGATTATTTGTGTTGGTCTCTGGGGTGGGCATAATGGAGCTGGAGATAGTGGTCACCGGAGTTATGTTCACAGAAACTATGCCGATTTGGTAACAAAGGAATACAAAATGGACGTGTATAAACGCCTCTTTCCGCAAGGCATGATGCAGGCAACAGTGGTCGTGGCGATTTTTGCGTATCATGCCGCAATGCGTGATGATAAACTCCCCCGCATTGCTCCTTTTTACCCTGGTAGTAATGAGACGATCACGCTCTTGAATGGTAGAGATCATCATTGAAAAAGTTCATATATCATCGTTCAGCCCGAGGAGTAGAATAAACTTGTAAAACAAATTATATATCTTACTATTTAACACAATGAATCTGAATTATTCTGAAGGCAAGCAATTTATTATAGAAAAACTTGTAAAAATTAAATATTTTAAGGAGACAATTATGAGTACACTATTATCTAAATTAATACTCCGCAGCGTTTTGTTTTTCTTTATTGTACTTTTTATAACAGCAACATCTGTGCAGGCACAAAGAATGATCGAGATCCGTCCTGACTGGAACACGTCCATGGATAACAGGATGGAATGGTGGCACAATGCCCGCTACGGAATGTTTATCCATTGGGGGCCTGATGCCCTGCCGCATTTAACCAATCTTGATGAAGGCTGGAGAAACTATGAAGACTTACTGGAAGCGGGAATGGTCCTCAATCCGGTCGATTTTGATGCTGAAGAATGGGTCGATATCGCCCGGAATGCCGGAATGAAATACATCGTGTATATCACCAAGCACCATAACGGATTCAGTATGTACGACTCCCAATATACCGATTATGATATCGTGGACTATACTCCTTTCGACCGTGATCCGTTGAAAGAACTGGCGGATGCCTGTTTTGAGGCAGGAATACGGCTGGGGGTCTATTACTCGGTTACCGATATGCATCATCCCGAATTCCCCGCGAAGTGGTACCGTAACCGACATTATTATCCAAAACCGGATGCCGACCTGGAGATTTACGTCGAGTATATGAAGAACCAGATCCGTGAGCTGTTCACCAATTATGGACAGATAGACGTATTCTTTTCCGATGACGGTGGTGCTTTTTCGGCAGATAGTGATGGTCCTTTAGAAGCTTACATTAATGAGCATCCCCGGCTGATTCATAATATTGAGATCATGGAAATGATACGCTCGATCCAGCCCGACGTTATCATAAATGACCGGTTTGGCCACGGAACGATAGATTATATAACTCCCGAGCAGTTTATGCCCGAGCAGGGTGAAATTCAGACATTCCATAATTTTGAAGTTAATACGGAGATGAACGGAACCTGGATGTATGACAAAAACTTTACAAGCTGGATAACTGCTGAGACGGTCGTGCGTGATCTTACCCACATAGCAAGCATGGGTGGAAATTACCTGCTGAATGTTGGCCCGACGCCTGAAGGAATAATTCCCAAAGAATCGGTCGATGTTCTCCTTGAATCCGGTGACTGGCTTAAAAAGTATGGTGAAAGTATCTATGGGACAAAAAGCTCCCAATGGGGGCAGCCCGAGTGGGGGAGGATAACTCATAAGATCCTTCCTGACGGCACAACGCGACTGTTCCTGCATGTATTCGATTGGCCTGAGGATGGGAGGCTGGTGATTGATACCTTACGCCGCCGTCCGATACAAGCGTATGCTCTGCGGAGCATCCCCCGGAAAAACTACAAAGTTGCGATCGAAGGAAACGCATATATAGTTGTTACTCTGGACGGACGGGCGTGGGATTCAGTCAATTCCGTTGTAGTACTTGATGTTGATAAGGCAAGATAACAGATTGGTATGATCATTGGCATCAAAACCAGATTTGATAGAAGAATACAAAAGGTTGCATGCCGATTCTAATCCAAGAGCCAGAGACCTTTTGAAAAAATATAATATGTAAAATTTCTTCATTTTTCTTCAACAGATTGATGAAAAGTTGTACGATAAGGTTCGCAAATCGCACATCCCGAGAGAGTAGAATTCACCTGTAAAAGTTAATTGTATACCTTACCATTTATTTCCAAGTACCAGTACGCTCTGACCAAGCATATCACATCTTAAAAAAGCGTCATATTTCATACACAATTCCTATTAATCTCTTTTAGGGGATTGACATGGGAATATCAGATTGATATTTAAAGAAATACAAATTATGTATTTGTAAAGATTTGATAAAATTTTGTTTTAGAGCGCGTTCAATAAATTAAAAGGAGAAAAAAATAAGATCGTCAAAATCGATGTTACCTATGGCATTTTTATGTTTTTTTGTATGGACGGTAATATCTTGTACGAAATCTCCTGAGGGTTTACCTTCCTATAAGAATTCCGACTTGTCAATTGAAGAACGGATAAACGATCTCATGCCGAGGATGACCATTGGTGAAAAAGTTGTTCAGCTTGCGACTTTATACCCTGACGCGGTAGTCAGACTGGGAATTCCTCATATCAAAGCGGGAGAAGCGTTGCACGGTATATGTCTCAAGCATGTGACAAGCTTTCCGTCACCGCTTGCAATGGGAAGCACCTGGGATCCGGAAATAATTGAAAACATGGGTTCGATCGTCGCGAAAGAAGCACGGGCACTTGGTACCCATCACCCATACTTGGTATTCTTATCGATCCGAGATGGGGAAGATCAGAAGAAAGCTATGGGGAAGATCCTTACCTTGTTTCCAGAATCGAAGTTGGTTATATCAAGGGATTACAGGGTACAGGGGATGAACTGTTTGATAAAAATCATATAATTGCTTCCGCAAAGCACTATGCAGCTGACGGACAACCTCTCGGCGGGATCAATTCTACACCGATGGATATATCGATCCAGAGACTTCACGAAGTATTTCTTCCTCCTTTTCGTGCAGTTATGACCGATCATTCAAGTGTCTATCTGATCGATGAAATGCCGAGAAAAACTTACGGCTTTAACGGTCACGTGATAAGCGATCATGGAGACATCAGAGCTCTGCACACGCGTCATCTTGTAGCTGAAACATTGACCGATGCAGCATGGCTTGCATTGGAAACCGGAGTAGACCAGGATCTTCAGATAGAACCACCATGGGAACAGCGGACTTACGGACCTCCGCTTCTTGAAGGTATTCGGGACGGCAGCATTCCAGTAGAACTTGTTGACAGAGCGGTTCAGAATGTCTTAATGTCCAAATTCCGGTTCGGTCTATTTGATGACGATGAACCTATATATGCGTGGCAGGATCATTGGGCATCCGGTGATGAAGGCACCGGCCCTATTGAAGATTATCCTGAATATGTGGAATTAAAACATACTAAAGCGGTTCGAGGTCAGGACGAAAGATTAAACGATTATTTCAACAAATTACACCGTGGGGATTTTCCCCGGGAAAACTGGGAAGAGGTCATTTACGACGAAAAAAGCGATGCTATCGCTCTTGATGTCGCCCGGAAGGCCATTACATTAATAAAAAATAAAGATAGTCTTCTTCCGTTGGATAAAACTAAAGTTAATCAAATAGCGGTAATCGGTCCGAACGCCGATGTGGAAATTCTCGGTGCATACTCCACACCGGAAGCCCGTCATTATGTGAAGGTACTCGATGAAATTAAAAACATTGTCGGAAATGATGCCGAAATTCTCTATAGTGAAGGCTGCAGCCTTTTCGACCTGGAGAAAGAAAATATTGCTGAAGCAATGGGTATTGCTAAACATTCTGATGTGACTATACTTGTCCTTGGAGGAAATGAACTAACCGCACGGGAAGGAGAGGATACAGACACCATAGACCTTCTGGGATACCAGAATGAACTTGTCAAGGCTGTATACGAGACAGGAATTCCAGTCGTTGTGATGTTTTTGCAGAGCAGACCCATGTCCTTTCCATGGATAGCCGAAAATATTTCAGCAGTACTTGCCGGCTGGTTACTCGGGCAGGAAACCGGAACTGCAGTAGCTGAGGCTCTCTTTGGCACAATAAACCCCGGAGGAAAGCTTACCGTTTCAATCCTAAGAAATGTCGGACAGATTCCTGCATATTGCAACAGATTGCCCGGGAGCGATGATAGTTACCGGGATTCACCAAGCGGCCCCTTGTACCTATTTGGTCATGGTTTAAGTTATACAACATTCGAATATTCTGATCTGCATATCCAAAAAATCTCATCGACATCAGCATCAGCCGAAGTAAGTGTTGATATTACAAATTCCGGTGGCAGGACTGGTGATGAAGTCGTACAACTATGCGTCCATGACCAATATTCCTCGGTAATACGCCCCGTTAAAGAACTTAAAAGTTTCAGCCGGATAACGCTTTTGCCTGATGCAACGAAAACGGTGACGTTCTTTCTTGATAAAAATGCGTTTGCGTTTTATGATTCGGAAAATGCCGATTGGGTTGTGGAACCGGGAAATTTTACTATTATGGTTGGAAGTTCTTCTAAAGATATCAGGTTGTCGGCAACACTTAAACTTTAAAGCTTCGCAAATCGTACAGCCCGTGGAGCAGATAATATACATTCCAGATACACACGGATTCAGAGAAATACAATAATATCTATACTCTACTATACAACTCTTTACATTCCTCCCAATAGATGTATTTCAATCTTCCATACCCAACTCAAGCAGGAGTATAAGCTATGACAATTAAAAAAATAATCCAACTTTTTTCCATTGTAGTGTTACCATTTTCCTCTTAGTCGTTTCTGATATTTTTAGACAGTAGCTTTCTCAAGATTTTTTAAAACACTTCAATTACCGCTCGGTTGGCCCGACTCGTCAAGACAGCAGAATAGCCGATTTTGCCGTGCCCGTACAAGAATCGTATACCTTTTATGTCGCAACAGCAACAGGTGGTTTGTGGAAAACAATAGATAATGGTCATTCTTTTGAGCCTGTATTTGATAATGAAAATGTAGTATCTATTGGTGACATTACAGTAGCACCGTCTGATCCAAACAATGTTTGGATTAGGATGGGTGAGCTTAATAATAGCAGTATTGATCCGGGGATTTCATACTGGGGTGATGGCGTATACAAGTCTACTGATGGAGGAATGATATGGACAAACATGGAAGAGTGGTTTTTATACTGATATTTCTCAACTACAGGATCTAACTCAGAGAGTCCTTGGACAAGACATTTATCTATTTACAATTGAACCAAAAGTACAGTGGGTGATCCCCAGCCGAACCGTTGTAAGTTCGCAAAACTTTGCCGGACCTAATGAACCCTATGATATAATGGTTAACTATTATTTAAAAGACAGGGTTAATAGTGAAGTAAAAATAACGGTTCACCAGGGTACAAGAGCAATCAACGAAATAATGGGGACAAACAATTCGGGTTTAAATAGTGTGGAATGGAATATGACAATACGGAGAGAACGAACTGAAAACGAAATCGTCCGGTGGCAACTGGACCAGGATGAAAGTGATTTTTATACGGATGAAGAAGAAAGTTTTCATTCTTATGACAGCGTTGATTACCATCGTATACCTAACAAAGATCCAAAGTTTATTAATGTTTCGGTTCAACCGGATGAGTATGCTATTGCCCTCACCGTTGAAGAGAGAAGAACTACCGTTGACGGGCGGGTGTTGGAAAGAAAAGCTATTATTCTTCAAGACCACTGGTATGATAAATAAATTCTATTATAATTGTTCTGACGACTTACATCAAATGTTAAAATGGAGTTGCATATCAAAGGATTCCTCATATATTCTCTTTTAAAGAATTGATATGGGGAATATCAGTTTAACCAAGGGAGGAAAAAGTTATGAAATTTCGAGGTATGATTTTTTATTTGCTGTACTGTTCACAGTACCTGTTGCCAATGCACAGGGTCGGGAAGAGGACGATCTGAAGGAATGGAATAATCCGATACGCAGGGAAAAGTTTGACCTCGTTCTACCCCAAGTCATGAAAAAGAACAATATCGATATGTGGATCCATGTGATGAGAATAGCAATTCCTGATCCCTTTGGTGCAGGAGCACTGGGCAGTACTTCCGGTGTTTTCATCTTCACGGACCGCGGCGGTGACCGGATCGAACGCGCGGTTCTTGGACGTCGCTGGGGAGCTTCACAGCGTGAAAGAGAAGAGTTGGAGACTAATTTAATAGAAGAATATGGTGTCTACGATATAATCCACGACCCGGTTCGTGTGCAGGAACCGGTGGGAAGCCCGATGACAGAATATGATTTCCGATTTAAGGGCATCAGAGAATTTGTTGAAGAACGTGACCACAATCACATTGCTGTAAATTACATTCATGATCTGGGGCCGTGGGAAACTTACAGAGGAGCACGAGACGGCATTTCGCTTACAGACTACCTTCTCTTGATTGAAGAGCTCGGCGATAAATATGCCAACAGGCTGTTCTCGTCTGAATATGTTATAATGGATTACATTACAAGAAAGGTACCGAGCGAAATTCAGCTACTGAAGAGAATAAGTAAGGAAGAAGTTGAACGAGTAAAAAAAGCTTTTGCTGCAATCGTGCCGGGTGTCACTAAGAATCAAGAGTCAGGAGTAACTGTCTTTCGCCGGATGAGCACAGGACTGTCACAAAGGGGAAGGAGTGCCGACTGGGAAAACAGTGTGATTCAGGGAGGCGACATCCTTGCCTCACCAGAGCGGGGAATGCACGCCTATGTGCTCCAACCATCAGGACGGGTCTTACCCCACTACACGCGGAAATTTGAGGATGAAGGGGATATTATTAGGGATAACCAATTGCATATGGCTATCCCAAAGAACAATTTCTACGTTTATTCCATAGGTTTTGATCCTGAAAGAACGCGCCCTAATATGGACGCTTATGGCATGATGAAAGGAGCGCGTGATGGGAAGGAGTTCGAGAATTATCTTGGCCCCAGGATTGATTCTCTCTGTCCGGATTGGTCGAAAGATATACCACTTCCACCAAATCACCACTTTGTTTTAGAATATTTTTTCTATATGCCGTCGCCTACATTCAACGATGACGAAGACCAATATTTATTATTTTGGAATCATGAGGAGGCGATTGCCACCGAAAGTGGTGTCGAGTATTTATCTCCACCGTAAAAGAAGCTTTATCTAATTCGTTAAAGGCCCGATATTCGTACAGCCTGAGAATTAAAAACAGTTAAACCACTATTTTATTACATACCATTCTGTTTGGTGTCCGTCAAGGAAGTAAGCACCATCTTCAGTAAAAGCAGCTTCGTCCTCTAATATGATGATGACATCTTGACCATCCCACTCCGGTACGGAATGGGAATTATCCAACTCAACCGAATAAACTGTGTTATAGTGCATTGGATAATCACCTCTTACAAGAGGGTCAAACGGTGTACCACCCGAACCTAATGAAGGGCCTCCGCTGTGACCATGAAATCCGATAGGATGAGTATATATATTCGACTTTAATCCCTCAGCCTGAGCTTTGCGTATAGAATTAAACCAGATCTCGTTTCCAGTCAAATCTTCTTTGAATTCACCCAAAAATATTTCCTGCAATCGGTTTGCTTTTCGCAGTGCTTCTTTGAGGCCTTCCGGGACATCATTTTCACGCTTTTTTAATACATAGGCAACAGCTTGCATATCACTCACAAGCCCAAGATATTCTATTCCCCAGTCTGCGCTGATTACATCTCCCCGCCTAATTACGGTATTAATCAATCTACGAGGTGCAACATCAATTCGAAAATCGTCGTCAGGGTCGTCGTATTTCTCACGTTCTTTAATACTTCTTTGTAGCACTACCGTGGGAAAGAAGGAATTATCAACACCGACGTCTCTGATTTTCTGCCGAATCCACCAGGTAACATCGTTTGTGGTAGTTACATTAGGAATAATCACTTTATTAGAAAATGCTTCGGCTATAATATCGTGGCCGATTCCACCGATATAACGATACGCACTTAATTCTTGAGGGCTTTTTGTCTCCAACCATTCGTTGCAGAGATCTTGCGCGGATACCAACTGTGATGCATACTGGCCAAGCGCATTTTCCAGTCTTGTTTTCATCGCAGCAGATAATCCATCACAGCTATTCCAGATTTCAGATGTATTTATACCAATTGTCTGAGGATCGTTTTGCTCAACGACCCTTATAATATTACGAAAACCTGCATCTATTAATTCAACCCGATTACCTTTATTTACAATTGCCATAAATCCTACGCCGAACATGTTCGTTCGTTCACCGAGAATTGAAGCTGATACAGGATCAACATTATTCTCACGGTCAATAATTATCCACATGTCGATACCTGCTTGGGTCATCATCCCCGGCAGAAGATTTTCAATTCTCCATTGTGCCCATTTTTTTGTTAACTCCCATCGAGTTTTCTCAGGTAATATATTTTTTATATCTTGAACATCACCGATTCTGAGATCCTGAGCAAGTGCAATGTTTCCGGCAAATGAGGAGGTTATTAATAGAACAATCAAATACAGTTTTGTTTTTGTCATTTCAAATCCTCGTTATTTGTGGGATGTTAAACTGTGTTAAAAGCTTTATTAACCGATGTCTCGCATATCAATCTTTGGAAAAGAGATTAATATGGATTTTTTGAATTATGACAGAAAGTTAACATATGACACTGTCAATTGCAAACGTTCGATACATAAACATATCCCAACACTCCCTCTTTAAAATTGGAAAACAAGACGGAAATAATCATTCCGCTATGCATCCGGCTCTTCCTGGATGTATACATTTCCATTATATTAAAATAAAGGATGCCTTTATATATCGTTATATTTTAGTAGAAAGCCGTAAATAGATAAAAAGTGATTACAATTGGAAATAACAACATTTATTATCCGCATGCTATTTCTGTTTTTTCTTGAATCTGCAGTCACAACAATTCAAGATATTGAAGATTCTGTTTCTGTGGTTGATGCTGTTGATAAGACACATGCTTATGGAAATTGGTTAAAACTTATCCCGGAAGGATTTCTTGATGGAGCAGTAACTACATTATCGGATTTGCACGATATGAAGATGCTTTCGGTTTAGAGGGAGAAACAATCAAGATTGGTATTGTGGATGAAGAGAGAAGAACTACCGTTAATTTGTATGAATGTATTCGTGCTGCCAAAGATAGAGTTGTGTTTATCAATACGGGTTTCCTGACGGGTTTCCTGGATAGAACAGGAGATGAAATTCATACAAGCATGTATGCGAGAGCTATGCTTGCTAAAGAGAAAATAAAACAGGCCGGATGGCTTGAAGCGTAAGAGAAATGAAATGTTCAGATTAGTTTAGAAACTGGCTTACCCGGTGTCGGTCAAATTGGTAAAGGAATGTGGGTGAGAGCGGATGATTTGGGAGCAATGTATATTCAAAAAATTGCCCATCCTTAGACCGGCGCAAATACTGCCTGGGAGCCATCTCCCAGTGCAGCTACTATCCATGCTATTGCTATGCATTATCATTCAGTCGATGTCAAAAAAATACAGAGAGATTTTGAAAACAAACCATGACCAAGTTTGGATCAAATATTGACTCAACCTTTGCTTGAAGGCGATTTGAAACCAGAAGAAATAAGAAAAGAACTTGAGAATAATGTCCAAGGAATTTTAGGTTATGTTTCAAGATGGGTTTATCAGGGAATTGGATGCTCTAGGGTTCCGGATATTAATGGAGGATCGAGCAATTTTAAGGATTTCAAGTCAACATATTGCAAATTGGTTACATCACGGAATTGTAAATACAGTCCAGGTAAAGGAAACTTTTGGAAGATTGGAAGAATGGCAGCAATAGTTGACGAACAAAATGCTGCAGATATAGCAAAAGGAGTATACCGGCCTATGGCAGCAACTCTTGATTCTCATGAATTCATGGCAGCTTTGGAGCTTGTATTTAAAGGTCTTGAATTACCGAATGGTTATACTGAGCCTGTACTAAATGATCGAAAAATACAAGTCAAAAGAGACAAATCAGCTTGAATCCCCCCAACGAAACCTTTATAGAATAGCTCTAATGTCATAATTCTAAAATGCTAAGATTGTAAAGGTTTAGAATAAGTTGGACAAACGGACAAAAGAAATCCGTAGTGGAAATCTGTAAAGCAGTCAAAATTCCGTTGATTGCAAATCGTACGGCCTAAGAAGCAAAAATTACTTGTATAAGTTAATTGCATACCTTACTATCTATATAAAAGTGCCTCATATATTCTTACAACGCACACCCAAATTGTACAAGAATTATAAACACGCTGCTGCAATAATCCTGATGTGATAACGTCTAACTGCGCTTTAAGCACAAATCACAAATAAAATAGTAAAAAATGCCACCGTTAATTTAAAATGGAGTAAGAAATGATATCTCGAGTAATGTTATTTTTAATTACAGTGATGGTCACTGTACCTAATGCAATAGCACAGCGAGGCGGAGATTCCTTCAACCCACTTCCGCAGCGTACGGTAGAGACCGATAGGGAAGCTCTTCGTCTGATGAGGAATGACAAACTTGACCTTGTTCTTCCAGGCGCAATGCGCGACAATAATGTGGACATGTGGATTCACGTCACTCGTCCAGGAGATCCAATGGCTCCATATTTTGGATCATCCTCTGGAAGGACCAGTTATTTGATTTTTACCGACCAAGGAGACAGAATTGAACGAGCTGTGTTTGGTGGGCCGGGAATATCAGGGTATGGTCGTACCGGTGCCGCTGGAGCTGTTGAAAATATTGACATACAGGGTTCCTTGAATGTTGCACGAGCTTTTTCCGGTTATAATTATAACAACACTGATCCCAGTCAGGGATTTTCGATTCCCGAAGTTTACGAAGAAATAATGGAGTTTGTTGCTGAACGCGATCCGCAAACAATAGCGGTAAATTATTCAAAATGGCTGGCTGAAGCTGATGGGATTTCGCATACCCAGTATCTGCAATTGGAAGAAATTCTAGGACCTAAATATTCTCGGAGAATTGTGTCTGCAGAGAATGTCATTACAGATTTCGTGGTAAGAAGGACAAGCCGGGAAGTGGCGGCACAGGTCGAAGTATTGGCACTTGCTCGTCAGCGTTCTAAACAGAGATTGTCTCAGGTAATACCTGGTGTAACCACAATAGCGGATATAAATGCTCGAGTGTACTATTCAGCAGTAAACACACCTGATAAAACAGTGCCAACCTCTACGCCTGATGTACGGTGGTTTATTCATAATCCTGATTATGTAATACAGCGTGGTGATTTATTTGTTGGCGGAGGGGGTGGTCCGGGAGGAGACTACATGGGTTTTGGAGTAGACACGAAGATTCACGCCTATATATTAAGGGAAGGGGAAACAAAAGTCCCCGATTTTTTACAGGAGGTCTATGATCTGGCGATAGCAGGTCAATGGATCATGCGGGAAGGTATGAGAGTCGGCATGACTTCCGGAGAATCTTTAGAGGCCATGGTCAAACTCATGGAAGAAGCAGGCTACATATATACGCCTTTTATAGATGATGGTATAGAAGATTACAAGATTATACAGAAGGCGCTTGCTAGTACTGATAAGCCAGGATTTTCCATAGACAATCACGGTTTTGGTATAGGTGGCGACGTCGGAGCCTCCATTGCGCCATTTCGGAAAGACCGGGATCATTTAGTGATTCAGGAGAATAATCTCTTTGCTTATGAGTATATGGTCCATAAGAAAATTGATGAAAGGCCCGGTTATCCGCTGGCCTTTAATATTTCAAATCCTCAAATTATAACCAGCAAGGGAGTTGAATTTATTCAACCACCAAATGAAGAAATATTCATTATAAAATGAGCCGCAATCTTGTGGAGGAGAGGAATTATACTTGGTGTTACTTACAGTAGGTGGTCAGAAAGGGCTCCCTATCTGTGATAACAGAAAGTAAGTATAATTGACAATTCATAATGAAACACTTTAAAGAGAGCTGTAAATAAAGACATTGAACATAGATAGAAGGCAGTTTTTAAAAATTGGGATTTCTTCCGGCGTGCTGGCAGTTTTACCATTTGGTTGTAGCGGGCTGGATGATGATGTTGTCAGCGAATTACTCAAATATGTTAGTGACTCCGACTTACCGGTTAATGAGAAGCGAACAGGCATGCTAAGTCAATTGGATTTTGATACCCTCTCAACGTTATGCAGCTATGTAAACCAGGTATGGCAGTTAACGACAGATCTGAGTAATTATAGTATTCGATTACAATCAGATCTTGCGTTCAAAACGAAAGAAGAACCCAGCTATTTGACTGAATACGAGCATGCAATTGAATTGATTAATCTAGTCGTTAATAGACGTGATACTCATGAAGAAGTCTGGTCAACTCTCCTGTTTTCAAAATTCGAGGTTGATAATTTTGCACATACAAAACTAGGCCGTGCGAGAAACTTTGTCTTTGCCGAAATTATCACGCATCAGGTTCCACTATCGGAAGGATTCAAAAAATTCGGACTGTCAAATTACAGGGGCTTTTTTGGCGGACAGTTCACCACACCTGATAGCTATAGGAGAGGGGAGGTTTTAAGATGAAGTCGATCATTATAGTTGGTTCTGGCGTAGCCGGTGCGTTATTAGCGAGACAACTTCTTAAAACAAAGGACTGTCACATCACCATGTTTGAGGCAGGCCCTGATTTTAAAACAGGCAAGTACCGTGTATGGCTTGATCTCTTGATGGCGAATAAAAACCCCTATAGAGCATTTCTGGATGAATCGCAAAAAGAGAATCAATATTTTGGGCTTCGAGGTTCGAGGCTTTTTGTGAAAGGTGGCACTACCAACCATTGGGGAGGGTGGAGTCTGCGCTTTAAACCGGAAGATTTTGAACTGAAATCCCGTACCGGAATTGGCGCTGACTGGCCCATTACCTATGACGCATTATCTCCATACTATACACAAGCAGAGTTCCTGCTGGGGATTGAGGGAGATTCGAACAACGATGACCCACCACGGTATGGGCAGAAATTTCCATTTACTGCCGCGCCGTTCACATTAAATGATATGCCCATAATAGAGGCGCTTACAGAACTGGGTATGTCTCACTCACATATGCCGATGGCAAGAAATGGAGATAAATGCGTTACGACAGGAACGTGCAGGTATTGTCCTGTCAATGCCCGGTATTCTGCAGCATTCGATTTGGCTGAGTTAGAAAAAGAATATGGCAATAAACTGGATATACGTACTAAGTCGCCTGTATTAAAAATAGTAATGGATGATAAAAAACAGGCCAGGGGTGTGAGTTTTTTGAATAGAAAAACCGGCCGTAATGAATCGATGGAAGGCGACACAGTGGTCATTTGCAGCGGTACCGTTGAATCCACTAAACTCTTGCTGGCTTCTGCCAATACTGATTGGACTGAAGGTATTGGCAACGATTCAGGACATGTCGGTAATCACCTTGTAGGCCATCCTCTTATCTCTGCCGAAGGTATTCGCCCGGGGAATCCTAAAAAAATAGAACAGGAATTAGATTTTGTCACATTAGCATGCCGGCATTTTGACACACCACAATACCAGAAAGATGGTAAAATGCTAATTGCCAGAATTGGGGATAGCGGCAAAACCTTTTTGGAAAGAGAAATTCTCGCCAATGCCTCACGGGCTAAAATTAATACCAAAATGGCATCAAGTATGAAGTTCGAATTTTATGCCTCTGTTGAACAGTTTGAAAGTCCTGAAAACAGAGTGAGACTTGGAGGAACTAATACGGGTAAATTTGGACTACCTGGAACAGTCATAGATTTCAGTGTTAATGAAATAACCAGAAAGGTTCTTCAAACACATGCCCAGAACCTGAAGAGAATCTTGAAAGCAGCAGGTTGTAAAGAAGACAGTATTAAAGCCTCATTAGGTAAACCTACCGGTGCGCATTTAACATCGACCTGCCGGATGAGCAGTTCTGACACGGATGGTGTGGTTGATAAAAACTTACAGGTTCACGGTACTGATAATCTGTACCTATGCTCAAATGCAGTTTTTCCCAATGTCACGGCAATTAACCCGACATTAACACTGGGTGCACTCGCTGTTCGATTAGCGCACCATATTGCTACACTGCATAACTAGTTGTTTCTAAATCTTGATCTCTCTACGAAGACACCGTTGATTTCGCATTTGATAAAGATCAGGATACAAACCATTATGTCATACTCTCCACTTTCGAAGAGTGACTCAAGAGAATGGAAGATGAAGAATATTTGGATAGTAGAGAAAAACTGGACATACAATATCGGAATTATAAATATGATCATGCGGCAAAAAGAGGCGAGTTGAGCTGTTTTACAAATAAGTTTATATATTGATGGCGAGGTTGTTTTCATGGATATGGAAGAATTCGATTTCTCTCCATTTTAATTTTTAAGAAAACGACATGTTCTGACGACATACGCACAATGTTACAATAGTATCGAAATTCAACACAATTACAATTAATCTCTTAAGAGAATTGATATACGGAATATATACTCATTGAAGGAGATTCAACTATGTTTACCCGACAAATATTTTGCGTGATCCTTTCGTTGTCTTTTTTTCTGAATTTTTGTAGCTCTGAAACAACCGAAATGGAATTAGCCGATGCACAGGCTCAGGAAGACACTGATCGAAAGGAATTGATGAACCAAATTCGCCGGGAAAAGTTTGACCTCGTACTGCCACACGTCATGCGGGAGAACAATATCAACATGTGGATTCATGTGGTGAGGGAAGCTATCCCAGATCCCTTTGGTGCAGAACACCTGGGCAGTGCTTCGGGTGTTTTCATCTTCACGGACCGCGGCGGTGACAGGATCGAACGGGCGATTCTCGGTATTCGTTGGAGACAGGGTCCGACTATTAGTGGCAGAGCGAGCAGTTTGGCTCATAAGCTGGTTGAAGAATGTGGTGCCTATGACATAATCGGAGAGACAACGTTCCAGAGAGAAATGCCGGGAGGCCCGGAATCGCAATATGATCTCAGATTTAAAGGCTTCGGAGAATTTGTTGCCGAACGGGACCCCAAACACATTGCCGTAAATTACTGGGATGAGTTGGGACCACTCGCGGGAACACCCTCAAGAGATGGCATTTCACATACAGACTACAACCTCTTAGTTAAAGCTATCAGTAATAAATATGCAAGAAGGATTGTCTCGTCTGAACACCTGATAAAAGAGTATGTGTCAAGACCGGTGCCGAGCGATTCGAATTGGATTGAACCGACAACAACTGACAAGACAATGTCCAGACCGTGGGAACGAAATTACAGCAATCAAAAAGAATTGCTGAATAAAATTCGTCGGGAAGAGTTTGACAATCTTCTGCCACAAGCCATGAGAAAGAACAATATCGACATGTGGATTCATGTACTGAGAGAATCGAATCTTGATCCCCTTTCAGATGTTTTTGGCAGTACTTCCGGTGTTTTCATCTTCACGGACCGTGGTGGTGACAGGATCGAACGGGCGGTTCTCGGTCTACGATGGAACGGTGATGATTCGGATGCGGTTGATAAAAGTGGAGACTACGACTTTGTCGGGGAAGCACTATCTCGGAGTGCAATGCCGGGAGGCCCGGAATCCGAATATGATCACCGATATAAAGGTGTCGGAGAATTCGTTGCCGAACGAGATCCCAGACGCATTGCAGTTAATTACTGGAACGAGCTGGGACCTCCCGTGGATGACTCAGGATGGAATGATGGCATTTCGCATACAGACTACAATCTGTTGGTCAAAGCTGTCGGTGATAAATATGCGAAAAGGATGGTCTCGGCTGAATATCTGAGAGTGGATTACTTAGCGGAAGCAGTGCCGAGCAGAATTGAACTAATGAAGCGAATTTACACGGAGAGATACGAAAGTATAGATAGAGATTTTGCTAAAATTGTTCCGAGTAAAACCAAAAACAACGATCTTGAGAACAGTGCAACTGCTATGAAACCGGAAAGAATTTTTACCCCTGCCGATTATGTGTTTCAGAGAGGCGACCTGATTCAAATAGACGCACGATATGCCTATGTGCTCCGTGAAGGAGAGACGGAGATTCCTCCGGAACTCGCAAAAATCTGGGCAGATTCATGGAAAATCCGCACGGTTATGGAAGATAACATCAAGGTGGGGCGTACCGCCCGTGAAACCTTTGAAATCCTCAAGCGGAAATGTGCGGAAGTCGGAATTATTGTTAATAATAGGCAGCAGTACTATAAAGATCTTGATCCTGAAAAAACCCAGGTTGGTATCGATGCTCATGGCCTCCAAGAGGATCCTTACCCTGCTAGAATTGGTCCTTTTGGTCCGGATTGGATGCGGGATTGGACAATCTCACCTGTTCACCATTTTACTACTGAATACTTTGTCTATATGGCATTACCAAGTTCAAAGCACCAAGTGAAATATTTAAATTTATGGTTTCATGACCCTGCATATGTTACTGAAGATGGAGTCGGGTATATATATCCACCGCAAAAGGAGCCTTATTATATTCAATAATATTAAACTCTATAGAAAGAATGAAACAGTAACTTGGAGAAGTCCAACATATACTATAAGAATTTATGATAAACAAAAAGAATATAAACAGCATGATTATAAAGAATTTCAAAATAAAAAGGAAAACAAACTTGTTTTAAGATACTTTGATTATTGTCAAAACGTAATAAGACATGAAGTTCAAATTAACAGAAAAGAAACAATTGAAAGATTTGTTCCGGAGAGAAAAATTGATTATATTTTTGATAATCTAATTCAAAGATAAGTTATTTTGAATCCATTAAAAAAATGGGAGTTTCAAGAAAAAGTGCTGTTGAAAATAAAAAGCTTATTTCAGATTTTTTACAAAAATTTTCGAACTGACAGAGCAAAAAATATAGAAGAATTTATTGCAATTATGAAAAGTGGAGGAAAAATATAATTTAAAAAATGCTATTCGGAAATTTTGTTCAAAATAAATTGGAAATTGTGTGTAAGTTTGCGATTAGTATACTAATATTCTTAAATCTCTAAATAGCTCTTCTTTTAATTACAAAGCAGTAATTACAAAAAAACATTAAACTTAATTTTTAAAATTTAGCTTGTGATTTATGGAAATTAAAAAGTGTATCTGTATTGTATTTTTAATTTACAAAGTAATTCTATTTAGGCCATTTCAATGATTATGAAAGAACATATAACTAATTTGACTAATTCTAATATTGATGAAATCTATAAATTATTGTCAAACACATAAAGACAATACAATTTTATATAACGTATTAAAGAATTTAGGAAGACTTCCTGACAATTTTAATGGTGACTATTTAATACCTCTATTAAGTCATGAAAATGATAAAATCAGATTATTGACTATAAAAAACTTAGGTAAACTAGCGAACAATAAGTATTTAAGTGTAATTATTAATTTTGCAAAAAATGAAGCCAATACTATGATCCGAAGAAAGTCCATGTCAGCAATTTGAAGGATGCGGTCCGAAACTTCGATACCAATTTTTACTGATATGCTTAGTGACCAAGATCCAAAAGTCGTTATTCAAGCAATAAGAGGATTATTGGTTTTCAAAAATAATAGTGAGGTCAGAGAAATAGTACATAGTTTAAGAAATCATCCAATAAAAATAAAGAGCAAGCTTATGACTTAGATGTTAAGTGGGCAGCACTAAGGGACGAAAAAGGATATAAGAGATTTCATCAAGTTCTAAACAGTTTAAATGTTCCTCATGAGAATTTTAATGGAGACCTAGATGAGCGGTTGCAAGAAATTTTTAATGAGTTATTTTAAATAAAGGTAATTAGGTCAAAGACGGACTAGAGTGAATTTTGATTAAAGGATGGAATAGATTTTGGTTTCTGTAATTGTATCTCCATTCCATTTCCTTGCGGAATATCAGGCAATGACTTTTGCTGACACCATGGTACTGTAAGCGTCTTTCTTTTAAATGACAAGAACCCCTCAAGGCTGTTACTATGACGACGTTCGGTGATGCACTATGTGTTATGATCGACCGTACGCTGTTAACCAAAAAACTTCAGCGATGTATACGAACGGAACGTATCAGTGTAGAAGACGCTCCCTTGCTCAGCGGTGTCCCTGATCTCGTTCATCAAGGCATCATCGACGACCGTAGTAAATATCTTCCCTTGACGTTCCACCATGCAGAAAACATTTATTGTACCGGCACTATCGCGACCTCTGGTTCCCGTACGTTTCCCACCAAAGCAGCTTACGTCACATTCTATCTTGCCGGTAAGTCTTCTCAATTCCTGAAATCATAAATCTCCTGTCGATAAAGCATCTATCTGCCTCGCGCCGTCGTGGAGCAAAAACCAAGACCCCTGACAGCTTTATTGGCAGGTATCTCCAAAGAAACATAATGCAGTAGAGCAAGATCGTCCTTGAACCGCTTCGGGCTCTCTTTACAAGAACATCCGAGTACCTGTAAAACGATTATCACGCAAACGGTACAGACGATCCCCAGAACAAAAGGGACACGATGTACCAACAATCAATCCAGTGACTTCTTCCATTCCAAGTATACTGTAACACTAGGCCCGAAAATAACCTAAGTACCTTAATTATTATTGAGAATAAATTATCAAGTATATCTGTAACCCTAATATGTGTTATTTTATAACCATAAATTTATGTATGGCTCTATATATGAAAGTTAATTATTGAAAACTTAATGAAAACATCTTGCGGTTGGCATCGTTAATGGCTACACTTTTGGAGACTATTGGAAATTTAAGTCAATACCTAAATATCAATACATGGAGCATTTTATGAAAAGTGTCATAGAGTCGTTCGTTGAAGTTTCGAATACTAAAAAAAGAGAGTCAATTGCAGGAAAGACTACAAAAAATAATTTTTGTATGACAAGGACTATTACCAAATATGAGAAAGAATCTCCGGATCGTACATTGTTTTCTGCAAGAAGTATATGATTTTGGCCGTTTACACAAATTCTGATGATGTTACTGCTGATTATATATGCGATAAAAAGCCAGATTGGGTTAAAATTATTAGATTTAACACGGATGTCCTTTTTCCAATAATATTATCAAATGATGCCAAACAATTGCTTAGAACCATTGACGTATTATGGTACAGGAGACCTTTTGAAAACGAGATTCTTTTAGATGAGATAGAGGATAAAGTACGTTTTTCTGAAAATGAAGAGGCTGTTTGGAACTATTTACTGCAAATTCCCCAAAAAAAGTGGGTAAATTATCCTGTAAACAACTGGCTTGCTGAAAAAAAATTAACCAATTAATACAAGCAAAAAAATACGGCCTTCACACACCAGATTGGATTTTGACAAACGATGATAAAACTGCAGTGGAATTCTTAAATCGGTATAGTTGGGATTGCATTATAAAGCCGATAAACAGCGGCTATTTTACCAACAATGATAAAGTTTACCATATTTATACAAATGCCACGGTAAAGGAAAAGATTAATCTATCTATTCTTCATAAATGCCCTGCATTTTTTCAACAAAGAATTGAAAAATCATTTGATGTAAGGACTGTATATGTCAACGGAAATACAATATACGTACGTATTCTCGGTGGCGGTTTAGACGTAAGAAGAAATGAGATGGAAGGGCTAAAATATGATCTGGTAGAGCCACCTGATGACGTTGCTTTTGCATACAATAAACTAATTGATTCTTATTCGCTTCGTTTTTGCACTTCTGATTTTGTGGTTACAGGAGAAAATAAATGGGTTTTTTTGGAAAATAATCCAAACGGCCAGTGGGTTTGGATGGACGAACAACTTCATGGTGAACTACGGACATTTTTTTATAATAATTTAAGGAACATCCGTGAGTATGAATAAGCTTCTTTTGTGTGTATTAGACCGCATTCTTTTCCTCGTTGTCAGGGTTTTCATATTGGATACAATAAGTTTATCTGAAGTACAAGAAAGACGATATAATAACGATAAGGAACACACTGTTAAAATTCGGTCGTGGGAGGCCGGAGTATTCTTATATAATCAAGCTAGAGATAGGGAAGGATTACTCCAAAGCAAACTTGCAGGAATTTTGACTATTTTGTCAATATTAGTTGGATTATTCAGCCTCAGTGTCGTAATGCCTACATATTCCCCATGTCTAATACAATACTTCTTACAATGCTTCTGTCTAGTTCTTGTATTTTCTGGAATTATTTCGGCGATTGGAGCATTATCTATTTCTACGGTAGTGGTGCCAGATTTAGATGATTTTTCTACTCCACCTTCTTTCGATACTAAAACCAGAAAAGAATTTGAAGATGCGATAATTGATATGGGGTGTAGATCAGACTTTCAAGCAGATTGTGTCAAAATCTCACTAGTTGTCATTTTTATTTCGATTACTCTGTACATACTTGGTTTTCTTTTTAAACCCTTCTTTTTACATAACCTTCTATTAAGTATTTAAATATACATTTAAAAGTTCTGTTATTTAACTAGTTCTCTCCACACAATTTCCTTAAGATTCTGCAAATTAACTCTATCTCATAGGATTGCGAATCGTGCAGCCCGAGGAGTAGAATACGATTGGTTTAATAAGCCCTGAAGAAAATCATTCAGGGCTTATTTGTTGTATATCTCACACAATACCATTTGCGATTAATATTAAAACTGTTCTTTCATTCTCAAACCTGTTGCAGATCAATGAATCAGTAATATTTTCTCATTTGGTGGATGAAGAAATTCAACTCCCCGGTTTGTTAGAACATGATTGCCCGATATACTGATGGATATCGGAAAACCGGGCCTCTCGGGAAGGTTTGTGTGTACCTGAAATTCATGTGAAAATAGATGATTCTCCTGGAACGTCAAATGGTCCCGGTCTGAGCGGAACGGCGAAACTGAGGGACCGACAGACACACTTGTGCCCCCTGAAGTAGCGGTTCCGTTATTAATACCCTGGCTGTTAAGGTCAAGGGAAAATCCTGATCTGTCCGTGTTAGCCAACGATTTCTGAATGAGTTTATAATCTTCCGTGCCAACATCGGTAAAGGGCGTATGGATGTAACCTGCTTCTTCCATTGCTGATACGACAATCTCAAAAGTCTCACCACCTGTTCTGCCAACTTTTATGTTTTTACGAATTATCTCACGAGCTTCTAACCCTTTGTCAAAGGCATATTGTATACTCCTGGGAACACTTGTTTCCCCTTCCCTCATAATATATGCATTGCGTTTGAAAACTGTCGCAAAGTAGTCCAGGTATTTAAGCCCAAGATCGTACGTAAAAAAATCACCTCGCTGTAAAACATAGTCATTGTGATGAATCCACCACCTGGCATCGGGCGGATCAATGGGTTCGGATTTTGCTGAATAAAGAACCCGGGGGAGAAGTATACCATCACCACGATCTTTTCTTATTAAATTTTTTTCATAGAGACGCTGCTGAACCCACCATCCTACATCCCCCAGCGTTGTTACACCGGGCGTGATAACTTCACGAGAAAGAGCTCGTTCAAGGATCTGGCGGTGTATCTCTGCACCATTTGCAAAAGCAATTATTTCCCGTTGCACTCTTCTCACCCTGAAGTCGGTGATCACGGCCTCGGCAGACACTATCCGTGCCGAATACTTCTGCCCCAGGATCTTTTCCAGCTTTAGATATTGAGTATATGAGATTCCGTCTGCCACAGCGAGCCAATCGGATGAATTAATTGCGATCGTTTTCGGATCACGTTCAGCAATAAATTCTGTTATCTCGTTGTAGACTCCAGGATCTTGTTTGCCGAAATCATAACCAGCAATTGCTCGTTCGACATCAAGAGAGCCGAAAATATCAAAAAAATCGGGATGCCCTCCACTTCCAAAAAGAGCCCTTTCGATCCTGTCCCCTCCTCTGTCTGTAAATATCAAATAACCTGATACCGATCCAAAATGCAAAGCCATCGGGTCGGAGAAACCAGCACGAATGACATGGATCCACATATCCACATTATTGTCGCGCATGGCTCCCGGCAAAATAAGGTCAAGTTTTTCCTTTCTAATCAGATGAATGATTTCTTGTTGAGCTTTTGCATTCAGACCTTTTTCCTGTGCACTAGATATAGATACTGCAAACACCATATATAATATTAAATGTAAACTCAAAAACACTCTTTTGGTAACGAAGTTTTCTTTAGACATAGTATACCTCCACTTGTTCTATGTAAAGAATTCGTGGTATTAAAAACGAGTTGGAATTTTTGTTTATATGAGGAAAAAATTAGCATAAATATATTAATAAAACAATATTATTTCAAAGTTACTACAAACTTCCTATTAAGAAGTTTGTAAACATTCACTATTTATTTGGAAATTTCCGTTCAATTCTAAATGTTTGAATATCGTTCTGTCCGTGGGTAGATAATACTTGTAAATGCAATACGTTTTCATTAGTTTTATCTCAATGAGTTCGAATTGTTATTATGATATACTTAGAACGCCTTGTTCATAACTCGTAATTCTAATGAACAAATTAGGAAATTTGCAATTATGTATAAAACCAGGTTGGTTTATCCCCTGCTAATTGTTTTTATAGTTTCCATATGCGGAACCTTAGTCGGTTGTGGTATTGGAAAAACCGCAAATAGAAGCGGGAAATGATTGGATAATACTGCTTGACAAAGATTTAAGCAAATGGAATATTTTCATGGTTTTTCCTCATACAAGCGTTAATCTTCCCGGGTATCCTAAAGGAGATGGTATGCATGGGACACTGATCGGCTTAAATAAGGACCCATTAAACGTCTTTACGAGTTGAGGATTTAGATGGAACACCCGTACTTCATAAGATGAGTTTGAAAACTACCATTTGAAAATGGAATTTAAAAGGGGTGAAAAAAGGTATGAACCGCGATTGGACAGAGGAACAAGGAATGGTGGATTACCTTATCACACTCAGGAGCCATACGGCCAATTCTGGAATGCCTGGATGAAAGCACCAGAAATGCAGATGCAGGAAAGTGATGTTGGGGACTTTCATCCGCTTGCTGGAGTTAGTATGGATATCAGAGTATCAGAAACCACAGAGGATCTCCTGGTGATTATTTTTATGGGGATATACAGTGGATTTATAATCCAACCGCAAAACACACAGGCAGTTTAGAAGCGGAGACAAATATGAACCGAACAGGTGTCGAAGAATCAACGACTATGAAAAGCTTTTTGAAGGGTGGAATACCGTCGAGTTGATTTGTTTGGGAAACAAGAGCCTTCATGTCGTCAATAGTCATGTGGTTATGGTTTTGGAGAATTCAAAGTCTGGCTGGATGAAGAAAATTATTTGCCTTTAACTCGTCGGAAGATTGAATTACAATCGGAAGGCAGTGAACTTTTCTATCGCAACATTGAAATACGTGAGATAGATTCAATACTGGATACATATTTCAAACAAACTGCATTGCCTCAGACAAAGTGACTTGGTGATAAATAGCCCTTTTCGGTTTATCGGGAAGATTATTCAATTTACAGTTGAACAGAGAGAATTAAGAGATAGCAATGACTTATTGTTCAATTTAATGAACTCGACACATCACATCTATAGGCGAGGCCTTCAACCGTGACCATTCTCAGACGTATAGATTCGATACTTATCCCGTTGTTTCTCTTTTTAAGTTGCGGAAGTCAGGAACGTGCGGTACCCGAGACAGGGTACGGAACCTGGAACGTCTACGGCGGGGATGCCGGTTTCAGTCACTATTCCCGGCTCGACCAGATAAACCGCAGCAACGTCCATCGTCTTGAAATAGCCTGGACGTATGATTCCGGTGATGCCTTTCAAAATTCCGAATTGCAAACCAACCCAATTATTATCGGGAACATTCTCTATTCGGCCACTCCCCAACGAAAAGTATTCGCATTGAAAGCGGCCACCGGGGAATTGCTATGGAGTTTCGATCCTCCGAATGGGGAAGAGGTTCGCGGAATTAATGCGTTCAGGGGTGTCAGCTACTGGACTGACGGTACGGACAAACGAATTTTCACCAATTATATGTATTATCTTTACGCGCTCGATGCCATGACGGGTGAACCGGCTGCCGGCTTCGGGGACGACGGACGCTTGGATTTGCGTGAAAACCTGGGACGCCCCGTAGAAGAAGTCTCCATTACCACAACCAGCCCGGGTGTCATCTATAAAGATTTGATTATTATGGGAAGCAGGGTGAGCGAAAGCCTTCCAGCACCGCCGGGTGATATACGTGCATACGACGTTCGCACCGGGGAACTCCGCTGGACGTTCCATACTATTCCTCATCCCGGCGAACCGGGATATGAAACCTGGCCCGAAGATGCTTGGCTCTACATTGGCGGTGCCAACAGTTGGGCAGGGATGAGCCTGGATGAAGAGCGCGGCCTTGTATTTGTACCCACGGGATCAGCAGCATCTGATTTTTACGGTGCCAACCGAGTCGGTGATAACCTCTTTTCCGACTGTCTTCTCGCACTCAATGCGGATACCGGTGAACTCGTCTGGTATTTTCAACTGATTAAACACGATGTCTGGGACCGTGATCTGCCGACACCACCCGCTCTTGTCACCGTGGAACGCGACGGTCAACTGATAGACGCAGTCGCACAGCCGTCTAAATACGGAAACGTTCTTGTATTCGACCGCGAGACAGGCGAGTCTCTTTTCCCTTTGGAAGAAATAACCGTACCTCCTTCGAATGTGGAAGGTGAAGTCCTCTCGGAGACGCAAATCATGCCGCTGGAACCTCAACCGCTCGCAAGACAGGTCTTTACAGAAGACATTGTTACCGACCGTACACCCGCTGCCCACGACGATGTATTAAAACGGCTCCGGGCATTGGACAATGGTCCTCAATTCACGCCGCCTTCAACAAAAGGCGCCATAATTTTTCCAGGATATGACGGCGGCCCCGAATGGGGCGGCCCTGCATTCGATCCGGAAACAGGACTGCTTTATGTTAATTCCAATGAAATGGCCTGGATACTCAAGCTTGTGGAAAACAGTGTATGGAATAAAATGACGAATAGCCGGGAATTGTACGAATCTAATTGCGCGAGCTGCCATAAAACCGATATGAGCGGATTTCCGCCAAATTTCCCAACGCTTCTCGAATTATCCGAAATTTATGACCAGGAGGATTTCATCGAGTTCACTGTCAATGGTGCGGGGCGAATGCCTGCTTATTCTTATCTGACGGAAACAGAACTCGAAGCAATCACTCGTTATGTTCTCTACGGTGAAGAAAAGGAAGTGGATCGTGGCAGGAATATTCGTTCTCCGTACGAGTTGAAATACCTCTTTGCTGGTTATGAAAAGTTCCTCGATCCCGACGGGTACCCCGCTATAAAACCTCCGTGGGGAACGCTCAACGCCCTTGACCTCGACACGGGTGAATACAGGTGGCAGATCCCCTTAGGAGAGTATCCGGAGTTGGTGGCACAGGGGGTGACAAATACCGGCTCGGAAAATTACGGCGGCCCTGTTGTCACCGCAGGGGGATTACTCTTTATTGGTGCTACCGTATATGATAGTAAGTTTCGAGCCTTTGACAAATTGACCGGAGAATTACTGTGGGAAACCACGCTGCCCAACTCCGTAAACGCCACACCGGCAACATACGAGGTGGATGGCCGGCAATTCATCGTGGTTGCCGCAGGTGGCGGCAAAGGGCCTCAACCTTCGGGCGCGTTATACGTCGCTTTTGCGCTTCCTGAATGAAAATAGAATCGGTGATCCTTACATACGTAAAATATTCCTTATCAGTGCGTTGTTCGTATCTTATCCGGGGATTAGAAATTAGAGATTGTATAAGTCAAGATAGAAATTTTAACATGAAGTGACGTGCGGTTATAAATATATTAGCGAGGATTGTAGTTCTCTTCATGTTGTTGATATTCTGTATATTCCATAGAAAAATTACTCTTGTCAATGAAATAAATGTTAATTAGTTTTAACTTAATTAGTCCAAAATGTTCCGGCGATACACAATGCATAGTAGTCCAACCCATTAATCTTTTTAACAAATTAAGAGTAGTGTTATAGTATGAATATCAGGTACAATTACTCTATTCTCTATATTGTCTCCGTATGCGGATTCTTAGTCGGTTGTGGTTTGGATAAACCGCAGACAGAAGCAGGAATTAATTGGATAACACTGCTTGACAAGGATTTAAGCAAATGGAATATTTTCCTGGGCGTTCCTCACACAAGTGTTGATCTTCCAGGGTATCCTAAAGGAGATGGTATTAATGGAACACCGATCGGCTTGAATAAAGACCCTTTAAATGTCTTTACGGTAGAGGAATTGGATGGAACACCCGTACTTCGTATTTCAGGCGAGATTTATGGTGGGTTAAGCACAAAAGAGGAATTTGAAAATTACCATTTGAAAATGGAACATAAATGGGGTGAAAAAAGGTATGAACCACGATTAGACAGCCCAAGGAATGGTGGTATACTTTATCACGCTCAGGAACCATACGGCCAATTTTGGAATGCTTGGATGAAGGTACTGGAAATGCAGGTTCAGGAAGGTGATATTGGGGATTCTGATCCTCTGGGTGGAACTAGTATTGATATCAGGGCTTCGGAAACCAAAGAAGATCGCCCAGGTAATTATAATTTTGGGGATATCCAGTGGATCTATGATCCCACTTCAGAACCAAGGGAGTTTCGAAGCGAATTTGAGCCGGCCAGAGTCCGCAAAATCCGCGATTATGAAAAACCTACCGGAGAATGGAATACCTTAGAGGTGATTTGTCTGGGAGACAAGAGTCTTCATATCGTCAATGGTCATGTGGTTATGGTTTTGGAGAATGCAAAAAACTGGCTGGATGATGAAAATTATGTGCCTCTTACGCGTGGGAAGATTGAATTACAAGCGGAAGGCGCCGAACTCTTCTACCGCAACATTAAAATACGTAAGATAGAATCAATACCGGACATGTATTTGAAACAAACTGTATTGCCTCAGACAAAGTGATTTGGTGATAAATTGCCATTCAAAGTTTACCGGGGAGATCTCTCAATTTACAGTTAAATATAAAGCAATAAGGAATAAAAATGACTTATTGTAAATTTTAATGAAATCGATAAAATCCCAGATTAAAGTTAATCCAACATCTACATTTGAGGGAAAGGATGTTAAAGGTGAAAATTAATGGAAAAAATGTCAGGCAGGGGCGAAAAATAACCCGTCGTAAGTTTATGGCCAGCTCAGCAGCGGCAGCAGCGGCGTTCACAATCGTACCTCGTTCTGTTCTGGGAACGCCCGGTCATCCAGCACCGAGTGATAAGATCAATGTAGCCTTTATCGGCACCGGAGGACAAGGCATAAGTAATATTAGAAGGTTACTCGGGCTTCCGGATGCACAGGTGGTAGCCCTTTGTGATGTCAATCAGGAAAGTGACTACACCCCATTTTACTGGGGCTACCCTACAGCTGGACTGAAACCTGCACTTGAGAGAGTAAATAAGCACTACGCCGAACTAAGCAAATCGGGGACCTACAAAGGCTGCCCCAGCTATGTGGATTTCCGTGAGATGCTGGAAAAAGAGAAAAACATTGATGCCGTTGTGATATCTACTCCCGATCACATACACGCAGTGGCCTGTATGGCAGCCATCGAACGTGGCAAGCATGTGTTCTGTGAAAAGCCTCTGACCCATTCGGTATATGAGACGCGAGTGGTAACGGAGGCCGCCCGCAAAGCAGGAGTGGCAACCCAGATGGGAAATCATGGCAATTCCGGCGAAGGGATGCGTTTGACCGTGGAGTGGATACGAGACGGAGCGATCGGACCGGTGCGTGAGGTCCACGCATGGAGCGGCTCATCAGGATCAGAATGGACAGAATTGACAGACAGACCTGAGGAGACGCCGCCGGTACCGAATACTCTTAACTGGGATCTCTTTCTCGGTCCGGCGCCTTACCGGCCCTATCATCCCGCATATGTGCCGTACAATTGGCGGGGTTATTGGGATTTCTGTAACGCATGCATCGGCGAAATGGCCTGTCACAACATGGATCCTGCCTTCTGGGCCCTTGAGCTGGGCTCTCCCACCAGCGTGGAAGCCAGCGGCACCAGGTTGAATGACGAAACGGTACCTACAGGGGCACTGTATCATTATGAATTTCCGGCCCGTGGAAATATGCCTCCGGTCAGTTTGAAATGGTATGACGGTGGATTGATGCCTCCACGGCCGCAAGAGTTGGAAGAGGGCCGTAGAATGGGTTTCGATGGTATTTACTTTGTGGGTGACGAGGGCGTAATAAAATGTGGCGGCTGGTCCGAAAACCCGCGAATAATCCCAGAGTCAAAAATGCAGGCATATGAGCTACCGCCGAAGACAATCCCCCGGGTTGAAGGACACCATCAAGACTGGATAGAAGCCTGCAAAGGCGGCGATCCCACCAGTGCGAATTTCGACTATTCCGGGCCATTAACTGAAATGGTACTGCTGGGCACTGTGGCGCTGCGTACGGGCAAGAAAATATATTGGGATGGTCCGAACATGAAGGCTATCAATGCACAGGAAGCAGACAAATTTATCAAGCCGGCGTTTCGAGAAGGCTGGGGCTTATAGGCTAATCAAGTTAAATATTAATTGCTGTCATTATTCAACAAAATCCTTGTTAATCTCTTTTATAGGATTGATATGAGGAATATCAGATAGATTTATATAAAGGTTAAGGAGAGCATTTTTTACTTCGATGCACATCACGAAAAAAAAATGAGGGAGGAAATATTCCATGTACAACAAAAAACACCGCAATGATGCACGTGGAATTCATGATAGTCAGAATACCATTAGCCGGCGCAAACTGCTGAAAACAGCTGGAGGGGCGGCACTTGCTGCAACGATGGGCCTGAATGAAGGAACGGTAGCGGCAATAGGCGAGACTCGGACATCAATGCCGCTTAAAGGCAACATTAAACATTCTGTATGCCAATGGTGCTATGAAAATATTTCACTTGAAGAGCTTGCTGAGAATTCTGCCCGGATAGGTATAAAGTCAATAGAGCTTGATGTTTATCCAAGAGACTGGCCGGTTCTAAAGAAAAATGGACTCATTTGCGCGATGATTGGAAATCCTAGTATCGAGAAGGGTCTTAACCGCATAGAGAATCATGATTATTGTCTAAACGGGATCAGAGAAGGTATCGAAGCAGCATCTGAGGCGGGTTTCCCGAATGTTATCTGTTTCTCGGGCAACCGTGAGGGTATGCCGGATGATGAAGGACTGGAAAACTGCGCCATAGGTCTTGAGCAGGTTGTCGGTCTGGCAGAAGAGAAAGGCGTGACAATCTGCATAGAACTGCTCAATAGTAAACTGGAACACAAAGACTACATGTGCGATCACACCGACTGGGGTGTCCAATTATGCAAACGTGTCGCTTCTCCCCGTCTCAAGCTCCTTTACGACATCTATCACATGCAGATTATGGAAGGCGATATTATCAGAACCATTAGGGACAATATCGAGTATATTGGTCACATCCACACGGGAGGTGTACCAGGCCGCAATGAGATCGACGATACCCAGGAGCTCAATTATGCTGCGATCATGCGTGCAATTGCCGAAACGAATTTTGACGGCTATGTCGCTCAGGAGTTCATCCCCAAGAGAGACCCGATAAAGTCTCTGGAACAAGCGATTCAAATCTGTGATGTGTAGCTTACACACTGTGTAAGGAATGTAACTTTAGAGCAAACTTAAAGGTTCGCAAATCGTACAGCCCGAAGAGTAATAAACCCCTGAAAGGCCACTTAGTACATTCTATTTTTATCCAAACTTAGGAGGAGTTATGAAATTTGGAAAGACATTTTTCAGGCTCATAGGAATCTGTTCGTTCATAACAGCTGCTGTAGGAATCATTTCCTGGATTCTATCGAAGTCTTTTACTTTCCCATTGAATTTCAACGAACACGTAGCAATGATGTCAAATCCCTATTATCCGGCTCAGATGTATTCCGTTGTGATCGCCCTGTTCTTTGCTCTGCCAGTCTACTGGGGAATCACAGCAAAAAAAATGAACACTCATGCTCCTATCGTTCTTACAGCATTCATTTTTTTGATAATTTGGTGGATTTCAGATATGATGAACCACTCGTTGAGACTCTTTTTCGTTCATAATGATCTCGTTGTCAATTACTCTCAGGCAACGAGTGAAATTGCTAAAATCAACATTCAAAGTTTATATAAGCATATGGATGGAATTTTCCAAGCTCTTGCGTTCATGCGCATTCCTTTGATCCTTGTCGGTACGTTCCTTTTCTTTCTGGCGACATGGCGAAGCAGAGGATTGGAAAAAATTGTAAGTATTCTTTTTTTTATATCTTTTCTCCATGGGATTTTATTTTTTATAATCTATAATGTGGGTTTAGCCTGGTTATTTGAAATTATTGACCCATATTATGAATTCGTGTCTGTGCCGACGGACCTCGCTGTTGGTGCATGGTTGTTTTTTGGTGATACAAAGTCTCAGGAAGAATCATCTGCTTAAAGATTAGTTAGGCTCTGCAGAAGTTTGCTTTTACGGTAGTATAAGTTGTCCGTAAATTTACCAAACCAACGAAATTTAGTACATATAATAATGGAGGATGACACGGTGAATACCAAACAATTTTTACATACTATTACTATACCAATGTTAATTTTGACATTCAGTATTTCTTATGCTCAGGATTTTGGTATCGAATCTGTTGAGGACAGTAAAAATGTCTTACCCATCTGGCAGCAAGTTAAGGTAATGAACCGATTGTTAAAATTAAAACAGAAGACTGTCCTACCTGAAGTGATGAGGAGGGGAGGAATTGACATGTGGATCATCCGTAATAATGAAGAGGCTTTTTATTTTTCATTATTGCAATCCAATGAAGAAGGGCTTGTTACAAACAGGCCTTCTTTCCTCATTTTTTATGACAGAGGTGACAAAGCTGGAATCGAGTGGCTAACGGGAAGATTTGATGACCTTGCAGAAATAATTAGAGAACGAGACCCCCAAAAGATAGGAATAAATGTAATGAACGAATGGGCACAGTATAACTATGGATTTTCTGAATCTGACAAAGCAGAACTGGAACACCGGATCGGCAGTAAATATGCATCTCGATTAGTCTCCGCTAAAATGGTAAGTATCTGGTGGCATGAAGCAAGGACTCCCGAAGAGCTCAGTGTTTTCAGACATGTAGCCGGGGTTGCCCATGATGTTATTGCTGAGGCTTTTTCAAATAAAGTAGTCATTCCCGATGTTACCACCACCGATGAACTTAATTGGTGGATCAGGCAGAAATATATTGATATAGGAATAGACACTAATAATCATCCCACCATCACAATTCAAAGAAGCAAGAAAGAACGAATTAAATATGATGATGATGACGAGTATTTTAGAATTCTGGATGAACGTTATAAAGTTATTCCCGCACCGATGAACGGACTGAACACGGTTATCAGGCGTGGAGACATTATATTTTGTGATACTGGAATCAAGTATCTTGGTCTCAATACAGATATCCAGCAAATGGCGTATGTTTTAAAGAAAGGTGAGACTGATGCTCCTCAAGGTCTCAAGGAAGCATTACGGCATGTAATTAGATTGCAGGACATTATTGGCGAAGAGATGAAACAGGGACGAACCGGGTATGAGATCGGCCGGACTGCTGCAGAAAGAGCACGGCAGGAGGGAATTCGGCCAAAGATCTATTGTCATCATCTGAGTTATTATTTCTTCCACTATGATCTTGTAGGAGGATTTTTGCCGCGCGATGTCTACTATGCCGGAATATTTATAAACTCTGAACCGAGAAGATCGGAGCGTCGTTTGACTGAAGGACCTCAATATGACTTGCGCCCATCATTTAGATTTCAAGTAGGCAGCAGCGACTATCCGCTTCAATATAATACCGTGTATGCGTTTGAAATGGATGTGCAATATGAGGTTCCGGAATGGGACAATCAAAATGTATTTATTTTTTCAGAAAATGTCATGGCGTTTACTCCCAGCGGAATGGTATATCCCGGTGGACGGCAAACTGAGTATTACCTAATTAAATAGAAGAGATTTTTTAAAGAATGCTTTTTACTAAATATTCAGCAGGTGACGAACTTGGCAATTTATTTTGCTTCAAGTTTATAGGTTCGCACATCGTACAGCCCGAGGAGCAAAAGTACTTGTGAATAAAACTAGGATACCTTACTATTACTATAATAAAGTTTAATATATTATAATGATGTGCAACAATCATTGAGGTGAAGTAATGAAATTCATTGTACCCGTGTGGTTCATTATATTAGTCTTTCTACTTGTTGTTTGCAGTTCTGACAGCTCGGAAACCAATCCTTTTCCAAAATATATAGACGTATTTGGTATTCACGTTATTGCAACTGCGGCTTCACCTGATGATAAATTGCTTCATGCAGCCAACGTGCTTGCAGAGTATCTGGATAATGACGAGGATGGTGTCCCGGACAACCAAAAAATCGTCGATGCGATGATTAAGGCGAATGCTACTCAGGTTGTAGCAAAGAACCAGGAGGATTTACGAGCAATTGACAGGAAATTTTTCCCATCTCGCAACTGGCAAAATGTTTGGACCGACAATATTCGTCCAAATGGAGTTAACGGACTCTATAACGAGGCACTGGAAGAGGTTCTACACTTGATAACTGACTACGGTTGGGGAGGTGCATATCCTTCAGTTTTTGGCAGAGTACCCGGGACAGAGATTGCAAAAGCATCGGAAGCAGCGAGGGGGGGATATTTTGATGAGGTTCCCGAGCAATATCCTGAAGGTGCCTGGCACACGTATTATGACGAAACGTGCGATTATGACTGTCAGATGTCTGAGTATATTCACTGGGGTTTAACATCGATACTTGGAGGGCAAGATTATCCCGGAACGTTCGAACGAGGAAAAGATCAATGGGATTTGAGAACGAGAGAACTAGTACAAACCGGTGATCCTGTTTTGTATGCGCTGCTCACCGATCCGCAATATAAGTTACCAACTGTCCTGCCTGACGGGAGTTACAGTGCTCAGATATTTGAGATTCAACCATATCCATAAAATGCATGAGTAAATCTCAATCAAAAGGTTCACACTCCGTCCCGCCCGAGGATTAAATAGTTCTTGGAGAAGCACATTGCATTTCTTATACTATTACTCCAATGTGTCAAAGATGCTTTAACGACACGCTTCACAACTCTACTTAGTATCACATTCCAACTTAAATCAAATAACTACATTTGTTAGAATCATAGATATTAATTATATCTTTATATCAGGAGGTTTTATGAAGGGTATGCGTAATTTTATGATCAGTATATTTTTATTGCTTATGGCGGTATCTTCTATATCTGCACAGGAAAAGGCCAGCAAACCGGGCTTTGAACCGGTTTACTACGATGTTGTGCAAAAGCTCATGGATTTTGAATTTGAAAATTCAGATGTTATGGAAAATGCCAACATGCTGACCAATATATTTGGCGGACGGTTTGTGAAAACGCCTGCGTATCGTGCGGCGGCAGAATGGGCCCGGGACCGGCTCACAGAGTATGGTCTCTCGAATGCCCATCTCGAGCCGTATGAGTTTGGTAACGGCTGGGATTTCGATTACGTCTCAGTACACATGATGGCTCCTGATTATGTGCCGATCATCGCCTTCCCCGCACTGTGGTCGTCCGGTACAGATGGGAAGATCCGGGCGAATGCGTTCCACCTCAACGTTGATGAAATTACCTCAGCAGCGGATCTGGAACAATACCGCGGAAAACTACAAGATAAAATCGTATTCATAATGCCGATACAGGAGATCTCACCCTATTTTGGTGTCCAGATGTGGAACCGGGCAGGCACCTTTCGCCATGAAAACGGTTACCCCGTGGAGTGGTCCGAAGAACGACTCGATGAGATGTCAAAAGTCCCTATTATTCCCCCTCCCCCGAGAGAGCGTCGTGAACGCGTATCCAATGAATTGAAACAGCAAATTGTTGATTTTATTTTTTCAGAGGGTGCCGTGGCAATTGCAAAAACGGATCCGGTCCATTATTTCGGATCCGTCGCCGGAACGGGTAGATACAATAGTGTAGAGAATCCGTGGGCCGTGGATGCGCCTCCTCAACCCCTGGAGCTGGTATTCGCAGTGGAACATTATAACCGGATCTTGCATATTCTTGAAGAAGATATTCCTGTCGAAATGGAATTAGACGTCAGGACAACCGTTTATAGAGGCGACCCGAATGATTTTAACGTCATTGCTGAGATTCCAGGTTCAGACTTAGCACATGAAATAGTTATAGTTGGTGGTCATCTTCAATCTCTACCTCACGGAACCGGTGCCATCGATAACGCTGCCGGATCAACAACTTCGATTGAGGCGGTGCGTATTCTCAAGGCGATAGGTGCCAGGCCACGACGCACTATTCGCGTCGGTCTCTGGGGAGGGCATGATGGAGGTGGATTAGCAGGTAACCGGGCTCATGTTCGAAAACACTTTGCCGACCCGGTAACAAAGGAATACAAAAAGGATTATGATAATCTTGTTGCGTATTTTGATCAGGATATCGGTCCCAGTAAGATACGGACTGTTTCCATCGTGGGGAACGAAGAACTCCGGGCAATACTTACAGAATGGATAAAGCCCTTGCATAGCATTGGGATGTCACATCTTTCCACTACTGGATCGACACATGAGGCATACACTGATGTCGGTTTGCTAGGTTTTTATTTTAATCATGATGCGTATGATATGCTTGACTATATCGCCCACATCAATATGGATGTGTATGAACGCCTCTATCCGGAAGGCATGATGCAGACAGCAGTGGTCGTGGCGACTTTTGCGTATCATGCAGCCATGCGTGATGAAAAGCTTCCCCGTGTCTGGCCTTTGCCATGGTGATGTGGAGATTAAGCTATTGAAAAATTTTAGAGCAGGCTTATAGGTTCGCAAATTGTACAGCTCTCTGAGTATAAAATAGTAGTGAATATCAAGTGCTTTTCGTTAAATTTATCACAAAATTCAACAAAAGGAGAGTTTTATGTTACCTCGAGTAATTCTATTTTTGATTTCTATGATGTTTGCAGGATCTGCTGTCACTGCACAGGTTCCATTAATGCAGCGTACACCGGATACCGACAGGGAAGCGCTCCGTCTAATGAGAAAAGATAAACTTGACCTTATTCTGCCAGGTGCAATGCGTGACAATAACGTAGACATGTGGATTTTTGTTGGTCGGTATAATGGAATCTTTGCAAATCCTCATAGTGGTCCATTGGCTCTCTATTTTGGTCCGGTCTCAGGTTATTTGATTTTTACGGACCTGGGGGACAAGATTGAGCGGGCTGTTTTTGGTGAAGCAGGAGTAATTGAAAACATTGACAAATACGGTTCTAACGAAGTCGGAATGGCTCTGGGCGGTTGGAATTATAACAACACAGATCCCAGATTGGGTTTTACGGTTCCCGAAATCTACAACGAAATAACTGAATTTATTGCAAATCGCGATCCGAAAACAATCGCAGTCAATACATCCGATTGGCTTCCTGTAGCAGATGGGATTTCACATTCATCATATTTGAAACCGGAAAAAATATTAGGGTCAAAATATTCTCAGAGAATTGTGTCAGCAGAGAATGTTATATTAGATTTCGCGAATAGAAGGACGAGCAGGGAAATAGCGGCACAAGTCGAGGTGCTGGCACTGGCTCGTCAGCAAGCTAAACAAGGATTATCCCGAGTTGTACCGGGTAAAACGAGGGTAAGGGATGTTGGAGCTCGAGTTTACTATTCAGCAGGAACAAAACCGAGTGAATCAGTGAAGGATTTTCCTCCTGATGTAAGGAGGTTTCTTGGTAATCCTAACTATGTTCTTCAGCCCGGTGATTTTTTTGTTGGCGGCGGTGGCGGTGGCGGTCCCAGGGGCGGCTATATGGATTTCGGAGTAGATACGAAAGTTCACGCATATATTTTGAAAGAAGGGGAAACAAAAGCACCGGATTTTATACAGAAGGTCTTTGATAAGGCGATAGCAGGCCAGTGGATTATGCGGGATCATATGAAAGTCGGCATGACCGCGGGGGAATCGTTTAATGCCATGGTCAAAGCCCTGGAAGATGAAGGATATGTCCATACGCCATTTACAGATGATGCTATAGAAGACTATAAGATTGTACAGGAGGCGCTTAAAAATAAAGGAACTGATATTGTAGGATTTTCCATAGACAATCATGCATTTGGCAATCTTGGTGAGATCGGACCTTCAATGTCCCCGTTTCGGAGGGACACGCACTATCTGACAATCCAGGAGAATCATCTCTTTGCTTTTAAATATGAAGTCCACATAAACCTGCCTGAACACCCGGTTTTCCAACCTCCAATAATATTTCAATTATTCACATTATTTCAAGCAGGGAAGTTGAATGGCTTCAACCGTCAAATGAGGAAATTTTCCTGATTCGCTGAATCCAAAACTATTGAAGATAATAAGTTGCTCTTAGTGTTTCTTGAGCAATTTGTGTCGGAACTGCTCTTATGGCTTGATACAGAACGATCCGGATGCAGAACACTTGAGCTTTTTTCAAGATTTTTTAGGCAGATTTGTATAAGTCGGCCTTTTTATATAAAAATACATCAATTAATTACAAGAAAGCAAGCAGATCGTTCTACTGAGGATTAAAAAGTCCTTGGAGAAACAAAATGCATTCCTTATAATATTATTCCAATGTACCAAAGATGCTTTGGTGACGCGCATTACAATTCTACATCGCATCACATTCTAATTTAAATTAAATAAATAATTTTTAGAATATTTATATATAACAATATCAAATTAACCTATATCTGAAGGAGTATTATGAAAGGTATGCGCTTTTTTATGGTCGGTTTATTTTTACTGCTTATGGCAGTATCTTCCGTCTTTGCACAGGATAAGGCCTACGAACCGGTATTCGAACCGGTTTACTATAATGTTGTGCAACAGCTCATGGAATATGAATTTGCAAATTCGGATGTTATGGAGAATGCCCATATGCTCACCAATATTTTTGGAGGCCGGATGTCGAAAACGCCTTCGTATCGTGCGGCGGCAGAATGGGCTCGGGACAGACTTAAAGAGTATGGTCTCACAAATGCCCATCTTGAGCCGTATGAGTTCGGTAACGGCTGGGATTTCGATTATGTCTCAGTACACATGACATCCCCTGATTATGTGCCGATCATTGCCTTCCCTGCATTGTGGTCGTCCGGTACAAATGGAAAGGTCCAGGCGCAGGCAATCCACATCAATTTTGATGAAATTACATCAGTAAGGGATCTGGAACAATACCGTGGAAAATTAAGAGGCCGAGTCGTATTCATAATGCCGATACAGGAGATCTCGCCCTATATGGGTGTCCAAATGTGGAACCGGGCAGGCACCTTTCGCCATGAAAACGGCTATCCCATAAAGAGGAGCGACGAATGGCTCGATGAGCAGGAGAAAAGGCCCATTGGTCCCCCTGTCACGAGAGAGCAGTACAATAGCGGCTCCAGTGAATTGAAACAGCAAATTATTGATTTTGTATTTGCCGAGGGTGCCGTGGCAATTGTAAAAACGGATCCAGTCCATTATTTCGGAACTGTTGCCGGAACAGGCAGATACAATAGAAAAGAGAAACCATGGGACGTAGATTCACCTTCCCGGCCCTTGGAACTGGTTTTGGCTGTAGAGCATTATAACCGGATATTGCATATTCTTGAAGAGGGCATTCCTGTCGAAATGGAATTAGAAGTCAGGACAACCCTTTACGATGACGACCCGACTGATTATAACGTCATTGCCGAGATTCCTGGTACAGACCTGGCGGATGAAATAGTTATAAATGCCGCTCATCTTCAATCTCTTCCTCACGGAACCGGAGCCATAGATAACGCTGCCGGTTCAACTACTGCCATAGAAGCGATGCGAATTCTCAAGGCAATCGGGATTAAACCCAGGAGGACTATTCGTCTTGGTCTCTGGGGAGGACACGACGGCTCCGGAGATACAGGTCAAACGATGCATGTCTACAAACACTTTGCCGACCCGAGAACAAAGGAATACAAAAAGGATTATGATAATCATGTTATAACGTTTAATCAGGATCTCGGTCCCAGCGCTATGAGGGGTATTGACGCTGCGGGAAGTGAAGTTCTCAGGGGAATATTTAAAGAATGGATAAAGCCCTTGCATGGCCTTGGGTTTGAACATATTTATACCGGCAATGATCCAGGTGCAGGATTAAAAGGAGTCGGATTGCTTGGTTTGAAGTTTGATCAAGATGCATATGATATGCTTGACTATATTGCCCACGTCAATATGGACACGTATGAACGCCTCTTTCCGGAAGGCATGATGCAGTCATCGGTGGTCGTGGCGACTTTTTTATATCATGCCGCCATGCGTGATGAAAAGCTTCCTCGTCTTTCACCTAGGCCATGGTAACGTGGCAATTACGATAGTGAAGAGTAATAGATTACCATTGAAATGGTTCCTAAATCGTATAACCCGAGGGGTTGAATAATAATTGTAAAAATGAAATGAGGAAAAAGCAGTGAAATCTCGAATAATAGTATTTTTATCATCTGTTATGTTCACCGTATCCGTTGCTAATGCACAGCCGGGGGTACATACGTCAACAACCGGTGCTGAAGTTATTCGTCTGATAAGGAATGAAAAAATTGATCTTATTCTGCCTGGAGCCATGCGCGACAACAATGTAGATATGTGGATCCATGTTACTCGTCCCGGCGACCCTGATCCGATGGAATATGAATTTGGATCAACTTCCGGTTATTTGATTTTCACAGACCTAGGAGACAGGATTGAGCGGGCTGCGTTCGGCAGTGGAGGAGCTGTTGAAAAAATTGACGTGCATGGCTCTGGAGAAATTGCACGAGCTATAGAAGGATATGATTATAACACTCAGGACTTCTCAATCTACGACGAAATAACAGAATTTGTTGCAGAGCGTGATCCGAAAAGGATTGCAGTAAATACATCCGATTGGCTCTCCATAGCGGATGGGATTTCACATTCTCAATATGTGAAATTGGAAAGAATATTAGGACCTAAATATTCTGGAAGAATTGTGTCTGCAGAGCACCTGATCACTGCTTTCAGGGGGAGAAGGATTCTCAGGGAAGTGACAGCAATGACCAATGCACTTGAAGCACATCGCCAGATTCTTGAACGTGCTGAATCTCGTGAAGTGATCACACCGGGTGTAACAACAATAGGTGATGTAGGAACGTGGGTTAAGAATGAGTTTTTTAAGCGGGGTTTAACAGGATATAGTATTGGGTCAGGTGGCCCCCGAGTTCTCTATTCGGCAGTATCCAAACTCACTAGGCCACCTGATGTCAGATATTTTTTTAATCAGGCTGACTATGTTCTCCAGCGTGGTGATTTTTTCACCTTTGATACGAGTGTTCGATATCTGAACTACTTTCAGACAGATTATAAACGTAATGCATATATATTGAGGGAAGGTGAAACAGGCGTTCCCGAGGAAATACAGCATGCGTTTGATCGTGCGCTGGCAGCTCAAGAGATCATTCGGAAAAACGTAAAAGTTGGCAGAACTGCCGGAGAAACTTTGAAGATTCTCGTCTCGGCCTTGGAAGATGAAGGCTATATATACACTCCTTTGGCAGATAGAAACGTTGAAGAATATAAGCTTTTACAGAGGGTGTTAGCGAATACTGATAAGTCAGGATTTATGATAGATATGCACGCTCAGGGTCAAAATAGTGGCGGCCTGGTGACTGTCGGACCTTCGGTTTCGCCATTTCGGTCAGACAGGGATCATTTGACAATTGAAGAAAATCATTTTTTTTCTTTTGAATTTGTGGTTCATACGAACCTTCCTATTCTAAGACCTGGTTTTCCTGTTTCTATTAATATAGAAGGTAATCATATCGTATCCAGCCGGGGAATTGAATTTCTACATCCGCCAAATGAACGAATTATACTGATTCCTTGAGTTTAAAGGTCCGCACATCGTTCATTCCGGGGAGTTGCATACTCTATTGTTTATCTCTGATCGATGTTGCAAACAAAAATCTTGCCAAATCTAGCCAATGGCCATGTTCTTAGGAATCTGTTTATATCGAGTTTATAGAGAATTATTATATAACCTACATTTCTGACTCACAATCAGTGGGTTGCAGATTTGAGTCCTGCAGTGCCCAATTTACTGCTTCAAAAACTGCATTTTAAGTCTACTTTAGAGGTTCGCAAAACGTTTGGTCTTGGGTGCAAAAAACACATACGAATTGAAACTTTATGCCGAGAAATTTAATTTAAAGTATTAACATGTTCAGATTATGAACAGAATTAATGATAATAAATCATCTATTTACTATAAGCAGGATGATATACACAATGAAATACAGATTATTTTTAACTCATATCATATTTATTACACTATGCTTTTCATGTTCAACAGAGCAGGAAAAACTCAATGTAGAATTTGAGAAACTTATCCAACAAAGAAAATATTCTGAAGCTGAAGAGGTGGGTAAAAGAGCTATAGAAAAAGCCGAAAAAACATTTGGGCCTGACCATCCCGAAGTAGCAAAAATCTTAAATAATCTGGGATTTGTGTATATTAAACGGGATAACATGGTCTGGGCTGAAGGTAATTTCAAGCGGGCATTGGAAATAAATGAGAAGAGTCTGGGGCCCGAACATCCCCGTGTTGCGACTACCCTGAACAATCTGGCAGATTTGTATTGGAATAACAGTTTTTATAACGAGGCGAAGCCTCTTTATAAGCGGGCATTGGAAATATACGAAAAAATCAATGGGCCTGAACACCCTGATTTAGATATCACCAATGATTATCTGGCAGTGCTTTACAAGAGGATTGGCGAGAATAAGGAAGAAAAGAAGTTGAAGGAACAGGCAAATGAAAACCGTGGTAAAAATCAGTAAAACGATCAAACTTTCGTCGAGTGCAAGACGCAAAGCAAAAGTGTTTCGTTACATCATAATCTCGCTTCTAACCTAATTTCCATACCATTTCGGTATGGAGGGTAGCAGATATGTCTGGAAAAATGTCTCATGGTTGCGTATTAAGCCTTTGAGATCGGATATAAATCTTGCATTTACAAAAGATTTTATTGATATTTGAATAGTAGAGTCCGATATGTTCTGACGACAGACATATTGTATATCAGAAAATAAGTTTAACTTCACGAAAATATTCCTATGCGTTGCTTTTATGTTGTATTGTTACTCATGATAGTAAGCATCGGTTGTTCGACAACATCCGATGGAAAAACTGTACAGGGAGATCGGTATCTTATCCTTGCTGAAGAAATTGAGCGCTCTTCAAGGAGAGTGACTACAGCTTATGATGTAATCAGGGCATTGAGGCCTACTTTATTGGATATCTCTTCAAGGAACAATATATCGCTTCGCATCAATGAAGGAATTAAACCGGTTCAGGATTCTGTTTATCTTAATGGAGCTTTTATGGGAAACGTGCGTAGCCTCGCAGATATTACTGCAGAATCCATTGCGAAGATTCAATATTTGAGACCTTCGGAAGCAGGTTCTCGATACGGATTAACTACTAAGGGTGGAGGAGTCTTCCAGATAACAACTAAATAATCCACTCCCCGTTTTTAAAAACCTCCCTCAGAAATAATTCAGCTGCTTTTCCATTTTTTCTTCCTAAGTGATATTATGACAGCGTAAAATTCTATTTTTTAATCAGAGGAGCAGAAATCACTTGTAATAGTAAATAACATACTTTACTAGTTATAACAAACATATCAAAGTAACCAGTGCACTCTAACGAAATGCATCACATTTAACTATTTATTTTTTTGGGATCATGAGGAGGCGATTGCCACCGAACGTGGAGTCGAGTATTTTTCTCCACCGCAAATGGAGCTTTATATTATTCAATAATAGTCTACAATTTGTACAGCCGGAGGAGTTACATACTATGTGATTTACCTCGAATCAATGTTATAAATAAAAATTGTGCCAATTCTTGCCAATATGGGTTTGGCATTGCGTTAAAATGATAATATATTGATTCCCCGAAAGACATTACTTATTTGTGACAGGAAGGTTCATTTGTTAACTTGGTATCATTGTTCAACAAAATCCCAGTTTATTATCTTCCTAAAGTATTGATATGGGATATATCGGATAACAACTCAAACTCATCAGGAGAAATCATGTTTAACAAGTCTAAATTTTCTCTCATAGGATTGCTATTTATGGGGATGTTGGCACTGAGCAATTTTACTGCATGCACAAAAAACTCTATTAGTGAGGAACCCTATAAACCTACCTGGAATTCTCTCAGAAACCACTCCTCACCAGAATGGCTCAAGGATGCCAAATTTGGAATTTATACGCATTGGGGAGTTTGGTCTGTACCCGCATTTGCTCGCGTTGTACGTAAAGATGATCCGCCGCATCCATATAAAGGGATTTCTCTAAAGCAGGTGAAAAGCTCGAAAACAATGTTTGACTCAGCCGAAGAGAGGTTGGAAGTTATAGAAAGCCTCATCACATTACGTACCGGTCGAGATGGCACATGGTATCCTTTTAATATGTATCGGGAGGGTACTGCCCAGTACAACTATCACGTAAAAACTTATGGTCCTCCCGAGGAATTTGGTTACAAAGACTTTATTCCAATGTTCACAGCGGAAAAATTCGATGCTAATGAGTGGGCTGAACTCTTCAAAGAGGCTGGTGCTCAATTTGCCGGTCCTGTTGCCGAACACCATGATGGCTTTTCAATGTGGGACAGCAAACTGACGAAATGGAATGCTGCAGAGATGGGTCCGAAAAGAGACGTTGTTGGAGAACTGGAGGTGGCGATCAAAAATCGAGGAATGAAATTTGTAACAGCATTTCACCACTCTATGAATTGGTGGTTTTATCCCCATTGGAAAAAAGAATATGATACATCAGATCCAGAATACTCAGGCTTATATGGTTCATTGCATAATCTGGAAGACAAACCAGGCGTAAATATGGCTGTACAATGGGAAGAACAAGACGAACCGAACATAGAATTCCTCGAGCAATGGAAAAATAAACTTGCAGAGGTTGTGGACAACTACCAGCCGGACTTAATATGGTTTGATTTCGCATTAGAGGGAATCAGAGAGAATTATCGGCTTGAATTTCTTGCTTACTATTTTAATAAGGCAATGGAATGGGATAAAGAAGTTGAAGTAACGTATAAAAACTATGATATTCCTCCGGTAGTCGGTGTTACAGATCTTGAAATGGGAACAATGGATAAACTTACCTATCATGGGTGGCTGACTGATACATCCGTAGATGAACAAGGTTCGTGGGCGTATGTTCAGAATGTGGGTTATAAATCAGTGAACCAACTTGTGGATAATTTGATCGACAGAGTCAGCAAGAACGGATATCTATTACTCAACGTTGGTCCAAAACCGGACGGGACAATTCCAGAAGAAGCCAAAAACCGCCTGCTGGGTATTGGAGAGTGGTTGAAGGTCAACGGCGAAGCAATTTACGGAACGACACCTTGGTCAATTTACGGAGAAGGCCCCACAACGATGTCAGAAGGCGGACATTTTAGTGAAGAAGGGGGACAACTTCAGTATACAGCAGAAGATATACGGTTCACAGCAAAAAACAATGTTCTTTACGCAATATGTTTGGAATGGCCAGGAGAACAGGTGAATATTACTTCTCTGAATATGCTCGATGTGTTTCCATCATTATATAAATCGGAAATTAATACTATAACAATGCTCGGTAGTGATCAAGAACTAAACTGGTTGTTGACGAAAGAAGGTCTCACAATAAATTCCCCCGATACAAAGCCGCCAAGCGAACATGCGTATGTATTTAAAATAATCAGAAATTATTAACATTTAAAAAGAGGCCTGTTAAGAATGTTAAATTAGAGTGTAAGCATTTCTTTAGTGGAGCAGTGTTATTTGCTAATGGAAAAATTTGCGCAACACTATCTCCCACGGGTTTTGCAATAAAACTTCCAGAAAAAAATAGAGAAAAGCTTCTGAATGAAGAAAAAGCAAAAAAGCTTCGCTATTTTTCTAAGGCTCCAATAAAGAAGGATTATATCATATTATCTAAGGCAATGACTGATGATTTGAAAGTTTTGTGTTATTATATTAATATGAGTATCAAGCATATAACAAAAGAAAGAATAAGAAATAAGTGATTTTCAGTATGCCGAATGCCGAATGGAGATATAACGTGATTCATTAGAGATTCCGATACCTGCAAAATCAATAACCAATACCGTTTATTTGCTTCAATTGAAAATTACCTCACATATCGGATGTTACGCATGGGATGTGTCCCGAGCGCCATGAAAATACATGATAACGTTTAAGGATACATAAGGCTCTTATTCCATCAGCTCGATACACTGGGCCATAGACCAGGCCCACTACTATCCCGAATAAAGCAAACTGTACACTGAGGTATACCGATTCCATTATAAAAAATAAAATCAGTGAACTTATAGCCTGTTTTGCGGCAAACGCAATCACATGAGTGGGTCAAAGAAACAATCCGGTAAAAGCCCCATATTTCAACCCTTGCAGCCACGGCTTCCCGCCCCAGTAAAATATCTGAAATCCATATGATAAGAGTATACCCTGTGTCAATATCGCAATAAAACCGAGTAAGAAACTTGGTTCATCTCCGAAATAGCCGAGCGACACATACATAGATTTGAATAGTAGCACGTGCCAAACTACTGCAAGGGGAAAGGTGAGAAGGGCATATGCCAGGGCTCCTAGAATGAAAGGTTTAATCTTCATAACACCTTCACTTTCTATAATGGTTCTATTTAATGCTACTGCAAACGTTCGCAAATTGTACGATCCAAAAGAGTTGGAATTCTAAAGGATTCACTTTTGGATTTTATATACACACATGAAATATATAGATTTACAATTTTTATTACTATCCAATTGCTGCAAGGGCTTCTTTCAAGTGCTCAATATCATCCACAATCAGCTTATATATTTCTTCGAGCAAAGCACGTATATCTCTTAATATTCCCCCCCCCCTATATCTTCCCTTTCAGATGGTTTCAATGGTATTATTATCTCTATCTTTTTCTTCTTTCCATAGGCTTTGAGCTTTCTCTTTGCCTCCTTGAACGATTTTTCTGCTCTCACGATGATGTGTGGTATTGCCACATTACTTCTCTTTGCAGCGACTGCAACTCCAAAAATTTTCGCTTTCACATCACGAGCTTTTTTCAAAATAATAGAAATCTTTTCAAAAGCGAAATCATTTTAATTTTTCAAACAATTTTGCGAAGACTCTATTAGATATTTTAATGCTGATTCAATGACATAATAAGATACGGGGATCTCCAGTTTGCGAATAAAGAGGAATTTATCGAGTTCAAAAGTTGGATATAGATGAAATACAAAAGAAAGTCAAGCCGATTATATCTCTAATACTATTGCAAAAAGAAGAAGATGCCTGGCATAATTGCTACCGGCGCGTAGAAATTATAACGGAAAGATGCATATCTTTGCCATTCGTCAGGAAGGTGAAACATCAATATAAATGGTTCGCAAAACGTCACACACGCTCCACAAAAATTCACCTTAAACAACAATTAAACATCCTTCAATTTTCACTTTCAAGTACATAACTCATGGTTTATTCAATTTATTAATGTATAAATTACTGTTTGTTTCGTTATATACGTATAGTTATATTTCCAAAAGGAGTTTTTCGTAGAGTTGGATGAGTTATTAACCTGAGAAATTACTGACCTTGCCCCCAAAAGTTGATCCAGATAGTATATTAGTACAGGGATTAGATTGAAAAGAAAGGAGCAAGATCAATGGCACGTAGAATTCACACATCAGAACAAATTATCCACAAGCTTCGAGAGGCAGAAGTACTGCTCGCTCAAGGTCAGTCGGTTCAACAAGCTGCTCGCCAGATTGAGGTTACAGAGCAGACCTATTATCGTTGGCGAAAGGAGTATGGTGGTCTTCGGGTGAATCAGGCGAAACGATTGAAAGCGTTAGAGAGAGAGAATATTCGCCTGAAACGCCTGGTTGCCGAGAAAGAGTTGGATATTCAAATCCTCAATGAGACTCTGGCGGTTGATGCAAAAAACTTCTGAGCCCGGCGAAGCGACGGGAGGTGGTGCAGCATCTTTGCACGACTCTCGAGATCTCGCAGCGCCGGGCCTGTAGTGTGTTGGGAGTACCGCGCAGCACTCATCAATATCGCCCGATTTCTCCTGCGGATGAACCGGTGTTCGTGCAACGTATGGTCGAGTTGGCCACGCAGTATGGTCGGTATGGTTATCGACGAATTACCGCACTGTTACAGCCAGAAGGCTTCAAGGTCAATCATAAGAGAGTGGAGCGTTTGTGGCGTCGAGAAGGATTAAAAGTTCCCCGGAGGCAACCGAAGCGCAAACGGTTATGGCTCAATGACGGTTCGTGTATTCGGCTGCGACCTGCGTACCGGGATCATGTCTGGAGTTATGACTTCATGCAAGCACGAACCCGAGAGGGAAGGAGCTATCGTTTGTTAACAATATTAGATGAATACAGTCGGGAGTGTCAGGCAATTGTGGTAGGCAGGAGGCTGACTCACAATGACGTCATAGAACATCTTGCAACACTGTTCGTGCAGCGAGGAGTTCCGGTTCACCTGAGAAGTGATAATGGCACAGAGTTCACTGCTCAAGCGGTCCGGACATGGCTCATGCGCCTGGGAGTAAAAACATTGTATATTGAACCAGGCAGTCCATGGGAGAACGGGTATATTGAGTCGTTCAATGGCAAACTGCGTGATGAAGTGCTCAACCGGGAAATCTTCGATACCTTACACGAAGCAAAAGTGCTTGTGGAACGCTGGCGAAATGAGTATAATCATAAGAGACCGCATAGTGCCCTCAGATACCGGCCACCCGCCCCCGAGGCCGTTATACCACCGGATTCGGTCTCAAGGCCAATGGATAATACAACAATGAATATATCGATGAATTGACTAACTTAAATAATGGCCCAAACATTAGGGGCAGGTCACAAATGGAATATTTTTATGGGTGTTCCTCATACAAGTGTTGATCTCCCCGGGTATCCTAAAGGAGATGGCATGCATGGAACACCGATCGGCCTGAACAAGGATCCTTTAAACGTCTTTACGGTTAAGGAATCGGAAGGAACTCCCATTCTTCATATATCAGGCGAGATATATGGTGGATTAAGCACAAAAGAGGTATTTGAAAATTATCATTTGAAAATGGAATTTAAATGGGGTGAAAAAAAGTATGAACCACGATTAATAAGAAGAAGGGATAGTGGGATACTTTATCACGCTCAGGAACCATACGGCCAATTTTGGAATGTTTGGATGAGAGCAACAGAAATGCAGATTCAAGAAGGTGATGTTGGGGACTTTCATCCTCTGGTTGGCGTTAGTATGGATATCAGATCATCAGAAACCAAGGAAGATCGTCTTGGTGATCATTTTTATGGAGATATTCAGTGGATTTATAATCCAACCGCAGAACACAGGCTGTTTAGAGCCGGAAACCAATTTGAACCGAATAGAGGTCGAAGAATCCGTGACTATGAAAAACCTCTTGGAGAATGGAATACCATCGAATTGATTTGTTTGGGGGACAAGAGTCTTCATATCGTCAATGGTTATGTGGTTATGGTTTTGGAGAATGCAAAAACTGGGTGGATGATGAAAATTACCTGCCTTTAGCTCGAGGGAAGATTGAATTACAATCGGAAGGTGCTGAAATCTTCTATCGCAACATAGAAATACGTGAGATAGAATCAATACCGGATACGTTTTTGAAGCAAACCGAGTTGCCTCAGACAAAGTGATTTTGTGATAAATATGTCCTGAATAATTGCAATTTTAAAACTTTTATAAATGTTCTGCATTTTAACCTCAATCTCCTCAACCTCTCTTAAATTCGGCAAATCAATTATACTTCAAAGGTTCGTAAATTGTACAGCCCGGGGAGCGAATTAAAATAGCCCCATATTCGGAGCTTTTTAATTGCGTTGCTGTTGACAGATGTCTAAATTACATATTAGATATGTCTCATTTCATTTTATTTTTCGGTATTTCTAAAGTAATTACTTGCATATTTGAGATAATCCCATGATTTTTCAGTCTGAATGTATATTTGTAAAACATTTTATATTGAATAACATTATTAGAAAGATATTCTAATGATATATAAATATAACCAGATTATTGTGGTCTGTATGGTACTCATTCTTGCCGGTTGTACTTTATTTAGACCCTCAAAACAAGAAATAACACAGGAGCTTATTGTACTTATCGATGAGTTAGAGGAACTTTCCCGGCAGGATAAATACTCAGAAGCAGAGGATGTGGCTATAAGGGCATTAGAATTAGCCGAAAAAACATTTGGTCGAAGCCATTCCATCATGGTGACACTCCTGAACAATCTTGCAGAGATGTATAGAGCCCAGGACATGAACGCCAAAGCCGAACCATTGCTCATACGGGCACTTTCCTTAAGTGACAGGACACGAGGTTTGGACGTTTTCACCAAGGTGAATCCCCTGATAAACCTGGCATCATTATATTCTACCCAAGGCAGGTATTCAGAAGCTGAGCCCCTTTTAAAACAGGCACTGGTTCTATACAAAAGATCCTTAAGGGTGGACCATCCTGATATGGTAAGAACTTTATATAGATTGGCGTCAGTTTATAATTCTCAGAACAGGCATGTCGAAGCCGAGCCCCTTTACTTGCAGGCACTGGCCATAAGAGAAAAAGAAAGGGGACCAGACCATCCCAGTTTGGTGAGAACTCTGAACAGACTTGCGTCAATATATAATACGCAGGGCAAGTACACAAAAGCCGAGCCTCTTTTAAAGCGGGTACTGGCCATAAAAGAAAAGGACAGTGGACCGGATCATCCTGGTGTTACAAGTACCCTGAACAGTCTGGCATCACTGTATTATATACAGGAAAAATACACCGAAGCCGAGCCATTTTTTATCCAAGCACTGGATATATACGAAAAAGCCTTAGGTACAAACCATTTAACTGTCGCTGTTGACCTGCCCCTAATGTTTGGGCCATTATTTAAGTTAGTCAATTCATCGATATATTCATTGTTGTATTATCCATTGGCCTTGAGACCGAATCCGGTGGTATAACGGCCTCGGGGGTGGGTGGCCGGTATCTGAGGGCACTATGCGGTCTCTTATGATTATACTCATTTCGCCAGCGTTCCACAAGCACTTTTGCTTCGTGTAAGGTATCGAAGATTTCCCGGTTGAGCACTTCATCACGCAGTTTGCCATTGAACGACTCAATATACCCGTTCTCCCATGGACTGCCTGGTTCAATATACAATGTTTTTACTCCCAGGCGCATGAGCCATGTCCGGACCGCTTGAGCAGTGAACTCTGTGCCATTATCACTTCTCAGGTGAACCGGAACTCCTCGCTGCACGAACAGTGTTGCAAGATGTTCTATGACGTCATTGTGAGTCAGCCTCCTGCCTACCACAATTGCCTGACACTCCCGACTGTATTCATCTAATATTGTTAACAAACGATAGCTCCTTCCCTCTCGGGTTCGTGCTTGCATGAAGTCATAACTCCAGACATGATCCCGGTACGCAGGTCGCAGCCGAATACACGAACCGTCATTGAGCCATAACCGTTTGCGCTTCGGTTGCCTCCGGGGAACTTTTAATCCTTCTCGACGCCACAAACGCTCCACTCTCTTATGATTGACCTTGAAGCCTTCTGGCTGTAACAGTGCGGTAATTCGTCGATAACCATACCGACCATACTGCGTGGCCAACTCGACCATACGTTGCACGAACACCGGTTCATCCGCAGGAGAAATCGGGCGATATTGATGAGTGCTGCGCGGTACTCCCAACACACTACAGGCCCGGCGCTGCGAGATCTCGAGAGTCGTGCAAAGATGCTGCACCACCTCCCGTCGCTTCGCCGGGCTCAGAAGTTTTTTGCATCAACCGCCAGAGTCTCATTGAGGATTTGAATATCCAACTCTTTCTCGGCAACCAGGCGTTTCAGGCGAATATTCTCTCTCTCTAACGCTTTCAATCGTTTCGCCTGATTCACCCGAAGACCACCATACTCCTTTCGCCAACGATAATAGGTCTGCTCTGTAACCTCAATCTGGCGAGCAGCTTGTTGAACCGACTGACCTTGAGCGAGCAGTACTTCTGCCTCTCGAAGCTTGTGGATAATTTGTTCTGATGTGTGAATTCTACGTGCCATTGATCTTGCTCCTTTCTTTTCAATCTAATCCCTGTACTAATATACTATCTGGATCAACTTTTGGGGGCAAGGTCAATACTATAATTAGAATTAATCAGTAACAATGTCATTATTCAACTCAAGAATATATTAGTAGAAGCTGATCAGGAAGATTTGCAATAATTATATCAATATAATTACCCGACTAAGGAATGTGAGGTATCAATTTTTAAACTTTCTAATTCTCACAATCCGGAAAGCTATAATTCCCTGTAAAAGCCAAATAGAAGCCTTACTATCTACATAGTAAAACCGAAAATTTCCTGGCGGGGAATTTACTCTTTTATGAAGTTATAGCAGCATTTTAAAGTTCTGTTCATTGACCAGTAGGTCCAACGACTTCTCTTAAGTACTGCAATTTTATACTGCTTCAAAAGTTCGCAAAACGTCACACACGCTCCACAATATCTCTTAAATTCAACAGGTCAATTCTACTATAAAAGTTAGCTTAACGTACAGCCTGAGGAGTAGGTTTTATTCCATTTTAAAGGCTTCAATTAGAATCCTTTAGTATACCTGCGAGTACGCTTATTGATTAAATTTAAGTAGTTCAAATTTGTCGTCTAAAAGATCCATGAAGTTTCTTCTGTATAATAAACAAACCTCAAGCCGTGGTGCTTTTCTTCTTTATCTCCATACCAAAAAGCGTGGAATAATATACCACTCTCACTCAATCTCTTATATTGGTTTCGAAACGATGTTCGGAGATCATTTTTAGAAAGATGGTGTAGAACTTTATTTGAATAAATACAATCGAATTTCCTGTCTGTTTCCATCATTACAGCATCTAAGAGCAAAAGATCAGCAATCTAGTTTTATTGATCGATATAATTCAAGAAACACCTTAGAACTATCCGAACCCGTGGCGATATATGAATTACTCAGTAAATCAAGATCTTTTCCCGGCCCCATACCAAGTTCTAATACTTTCGAGTCTTTTTCTACATAATTCTTCAACACCTTCAATAAGCTCTGCACCATCAAGTCCTTCTATCATTTCAATGTATTCTCGCACATTACTGATGTCATCAAAATATTCCATTTCACCCTTTTAGTCCTAAAAGATTTTTAGAACAAAATCTAATTTAAAAAATCAAAACTAATTATTTGATTATTCTGATCTTATAAAACGTACTTATTTAACGACATGCCATTTGAGCATTGGTCTATTGAGATATTCTAATCCGTTTTCAGTAAATGCTGCTAATTGACCGATGCCTACATCTATACCTTGTTCACCCCATCCCGGAACAGCAATGCTGGTATGCGGTTCATACGCATAGATCATATTATAATGAAGTTTGATAGCAGGAGATAGAAGTGGATGCTGTTTGTACGCTCTGCCCATTCCCGCAACATAGGTTCCTCGCGAAAATTGCAAATCGTTAGCAGTAAACCGCCTGATAAACATTGGCGGGGGATGAAACGAGAGGCTGGATTTGATGATACTGGGATGGCGCGGAATTTTATTACCGGCTTCGCGGATTTCCTGTGCGGTGCGGCCTAGTATGAATTCTTTCCTGTATTCTTCCTGAATTTCGTTTGTAATCCGAAGCAGTTCTTTCAATTCTTTCGGAACATCTGTTTCACCTTCCAGGAGGACGTACGCATGCTGGTGCGAGTCGGTTTCCACGCCGAGCAGCATGATATCGGAGTCTAATGTGACAATGTCACCGCGTCTTATAATGAGATTCTCACCGTTGGTTCTTCCGTCGCCTGCCAGACCACCTCGAAATAGTGCGGAGGATTCTTCATATTCGGTAATTTTCGAAGTTCTTCTCCAGATGTCTACACCGGGATTGTTATCTATATCCAGATGAAGATCACGATACCTGTGTCGTATCCACCAATTCACATCATCGGTTGTTGTCAGGTTGGGTATGATCACTTTGTTTGAAAAGGCTTCCGCAAGAACGTCATTTTGGACTCCCTGCACATAGCGGTACATACCTATCTGCCCGGGGCTCATAATAGAAAGCCAAAGTACACCAAGATCCCTCGAATCAACAGTGCGGGAAACATATTTATTCCCCAGAGCCAGCGGCATTTCATCACCCGTTACTACTATTAATTGTGATGTGTCGCCAAAATTTCCTCTTCGAATATAGAGGTTCTTTATACTGATAGCGATCTTTTTAGGATCCAGCTCTTGTACCAGTTGCGTTATATGATCATAATTCTCCGGTTCAACATATTCAATTTCGCTCCCTGTATCGTAAAAAAGGAGAAATTCGGGCAATCCGGATAGTTTGCCCTTATATTTGCTCGGATATACCTGTCCCTCATGGTTTGCCGGAAGTAATGATGTGTAAACCGGATGTTCTCTATAAGAGGTCTGGCGGTAAAGCGGTTCTTCATCATTACGTATTATCCACATATCTACCCCTTGTTCACGCATTATCATCGGGAGCACATTCTCTCTTTTCCAGTCCCAAAACTTTTGCATGATCTGGACACGTTTCCGCATCGGGATAAAATTTGCCGCATCTTCGCCCGAACCCGCTTGAGGTACCTGAGCAAACGTGATGCTAACGGTTATAAGTAATAATGATAAAGAAAAAGACCCCATTAATCGTTGTACTTTCATAGCAGATTCCTTCTTTTGAATATTACCAGTTGTGAGTTATCTGGGCAATTCGGAAACTTTGAATTAATATAATAAGGTTTGCATTTGGCTTTTACAAATGTTTTCTACTTCCCGGACATGTGCGATTTACGAACCTATAAGAGCAATCCCTATATGAGTACAATATCTAGCTCAACTTTTGGAGTAAGGTCTCATTACCCGGAAAGGATTTTGACGATGTTTTTGGTATAAGAGTGGTTGGTGATATTTTTGTTTGCAAGCAAAGCAAGGTTTCGTTCTACTATTGGTTCGACTTCGATCGAGGTTAGTTTCCCTTCTTTTAATGAATTGGCTGACATTTGTGTCCAGAGCTATGGCCACACTGCTTCCTTTAGATAGTTGGTTTAGTACTTCATATTCGCTTCGCCTACGTTCAACAGGCACATTCACTTCCCGAAGTTTGTGGATAATCTGTTTCGCAGTATAGATTCTCTATGCGATTGACCTTACTGCTTTCAATCAATTCAATCCCTACACTGATAGTATAACTGGCTCAACTATAGGGGCAAGATCAAAGAAAGAATTATTTGGTCTTCGAAATTTCATGAATGAGATATGTATATTAAGTGAAATAAATGATTTTGGTTTTAAACTTGAAGAAAAAATATAATATAATCTCTCATCAATAACTTAAAGTACAGATATTAATTTCAAACAATCACAAATCACCACACACGCTCCACTTCTCTTTCTGCAAAATATACTATTCACTGTTTCTTGATATGCTCACTCAACATATTTTTCATTCTTTTGCAACACATTCGGATTCGACGAGTATACCGTTCAACGGATTCTTGTATTTCTATGGAAATATTCTCATAAAGTTTTCTTTTTTTCCGCATATTCAACTTGACTACTTTCTTGAAAACATGTATCATTAAAACAGAATCCGATATGTCATTTAAAACCACGTTTTATTCAATTGAGGAGAACATTATGCTATCTCGATTTGTGATGTTATTGTTTGCGGTGATACTCATTATAACTGATGCCTATGCGCAACGGCCGCCCGATAATCACCAAACTTCCTGGCAGTCCCAATGGGAAATTTCCTGTATGATACGTAACGACAAATTCGATTACGTGCTTCCCAATGCAATGCGCAGGAACAACGTTGATATGTGGATCGTCATTGACCGCGGCCGCGGTACCAATCCGATGATGCTCGATTTCGGTATTGAAACAGCTTACGGTCAGGGGATTTACGTCTTCTATGATGGAGGTGGTGACCGAATAGAACGGTATTCTCTTGGTGGCCATTCCGATCTGGCTCGAATGTGTGGTGCCTATGACGAAATTGAGGGGCGCGGTGATCTCCAGTCACTTGTCTATGACCGCGATCCGCAGCAAATAGCTCTCAATTATCTCGCTAAGCCACTCGCAGAAGGTGAGGGTATCCACACCGCGGATGGTCTTTCATACACGGATTACAAGATTCTCGAGGAGCAATTAGGTGAGAAATATGCCGCACGCTTTGTATCAGCTCAGCATCTCATCGCCGATTTTCACGGCGAACGCGTCGCAAGCGAAATCATCGAGTTTTCCAAGATCGGTGACATCACCCGGAGAGAAATTGAACGTGCCTTATCCAACGATGTTATTACGCCCGGCAAGACGACCCACAACGATGTTGCACGGTGGTTGGAAGAGCGGCGGGAAGAACTCGGTCTGCTCAGAACTTGGTTCCCAACATTATACTCTCATCGGCCCGATGGGAGTGAAATCGGCGGAACAGAGCGAGTCATCCAGCGGGGTGATGTCCTGCAGATCGATTGGGGTGTCAATCGCAATAATTTCGCTACCGACATCAAACGGTTCGCATATGTCCTCAAAGAAGGAGAATTGGAAGCACCGCCGGGTGTTTTGAATACTTTTGAGGAAGCTAAGAAAGTGCGAGAGATCATTCGGAAAAACGTTCGATCAGGACGAACCGGCCGGGTGCAGATAGATGAGCTTAAACAGATCATTCGAGACGCCGGCTACGTTTACACGGAAAGGGAGCGGGCAAGTAGTGTCCCGGGTATCGAGGTGAATGTCGGGATGCATGCTGCGGGCAATATCAGCCACGATGTGGCGGCCGGACTCTTCGAGATTTATCCTGAAAGGACAAAATACGAAATGAGGCCTAACTCCATCCTTTCAATGGAATATATTGTTTTTACACCGGCAGACGAATGGAATGGTGGAAAAATCCCCGTCAACATCGAAGAAAATGTATTAGTCACGGAACGCGGCATCGAATGGCTCCATCCGCCTCAGAATCGGGTACTCCTGATTCGATGATGCAGTGAATTTGAAAGATTAATAGTAAAGGTTAAATATCTATGCGGCACCTCGTCCAACAATTGGGCGAGGTGCACTTTTATTAATGGCTGATCAAGGCTATTCTTATGCTTACTACGATTACTTTAAATAAAATGTCCATTATTTATTAGAAGTAACCGTTTCGAATGGTTCTGATTTTTAAACGGCAGGTGCTCAAACCATTCAGTTCAGGGTGATGAAAAGGGATACTTTGAGGTTATTTTTGCCCCTCGATCCATGAACCTAATTCAATGAGATTATTCTCGGGGTCGGCTATCATGGACGATCTAAGGCCCCACGGTTCATTCCGTGGTTCATAGACTGGTCTGCCTCCGGCATTCACTATTCGGGTAAATTCCCTGTCAACATCATCTAATAAAGGGTAATTAATTGCAAGCTCAAACGTACCGTTCAATCCGTCCGGATATGTAGGTTCTTGTCCAAGCAGATCGGGAAGCATTTTCCGCTCAAAAAATGCGAACCTGATCCCATTGTGTTTAAACTCGGCATAGGGACCCTCTCCATTCCAATCTATATCAATTCCGATTACATCCCTGTAAAATGAAACCATTGCTTGCAGGTCCTTCACAAATAATCCTATCATATCAAACTTTACTTTCATTTGAATAATCTCCTCCATTCATGGTGTTTATTGTAAAATCAAAGTATTATTATACTGGCTGATCTTAATTGACCAAATGAAAAAGTAGTGATGAAATTTTTTTTTAACAAGGAGAATATTAGGTTGCTGAGGATTATGTAAATCAATATCACAGTACAAACAATTCTTATGAATTTAATTGAGCAATAATAATAATATACGGCCAACTTCACTAACGCGATAAATCCCCGAACAAATTCGGTAGGGACCAGCTTGAGTTACTGAAAATTAATACCAAACATATAATCACTTTCTGGAAGAAAAATCCATTGGTCTTCAAAAATTTTTGCTTTATTAACATAAAGATAGACAAGAATAAGATGTCTGAAATGGAGTCCAGTAATCGCATTACTGAACTGCTCATTTTCATCGTGGAAGATCATTTTTCCTAACACCGGTAACGGTATGGAAGACACAAGGTAATCACAGGGATATGAAATTTTTTCACCATTTACTTCTGTTTCAACTGATGTAATAACATCATTTTCTGTTTTTAAACCGGTAATATTAGCATTGAGAACAGTTTTGCCGCCGAATTCTTCAATTTTTTCATTGAGTGCTAGAGGCCAGTCTCCAAAGCCTTTTTTGGGGTAATAGAAAAAATCCGCATCTGTATCGGATGATTCTTCTTTGAGCTTAAGTAGTTTCAAAATTATATCAAGGCCGCTTTCCGTAGGAATTCTGGTTCGCGCCATATCAGGATGCAGAAGTGAAAGAGTCCCCCAGACTTTTTCTGCAAGAGGTTCAAAAACAAGTTTATATGCTGGCCGTCCAAATCTATGAATAATATACTCTTCATAAGATTGTGGGGCTCGTCTTGGTAGAAGGCCCAGTAAAAGCTGTATTGCATAACCTACTCCAAGTTTTAGAAAGACAGACATGCAAAGTACTTTTGCAAGATTCCCCATCTGCATTGGATAATAAACAAGGTTTTTTCTCAGGAACAACCGGTGTTTTTTGGGGAGTCTCAGAAGCCTGTCACCCATTAAATCCCTTATTTCGTCGAGAATCCCGGGCAACACACTGTATATTTTGTGCGGTCAATAATCAAGTACAAAACCGTTGTGTACAAAGCTGCCACACAAACCGCCTATGACCGTTATGTCATATTGCTCAGTTCTTCCAAGAAAATAACCGGCAGCAAGTCCACCGACACCGGCGCCAAATATTACCACTTTCTTTTTCTCACTCATCTATTATCTCCAGATCAATGTATCTGTATAACCGAACAATATTTTCAATTTACAAATCTAAATTTCAACAGGGTTTTTATAGCCTGTAAAGCATCGGTTAATCCGATCTTTTTTCCTTCTGCAAGTGTACGCGCAGAATATGAAATAGGCACTTCACATATCGGGATTTTCTTTTTTGCTAATTTTGCAGTCACTTCGGGGCAGAATTCAAATTCCTGGCATGTTAATTTAATTGATTTGATGACATCGGCACTGAACACTTTGTAACAAGTTGCTTCGTCCGTTATATTTATGAAATAGAGAATTTTTGTCATCCAAGTCAGCAGCTTGTTTCCTAGGAAATTAAGTACATTCATACGTTTTGGATATTTCTTTTTCAGAAACCGTGAACCATACACTACCGATGTTTTATTATCAAGAATTGGTTGAATCAATGCCGCATATTCACCCGGATCGTACTCTAGATCAGCATCCTGGATCAGAATAATATCTCCAGTGGCATGGTTTAAAGCGGTCCGAATCGCAGAACCTTTACCCTGATTAATATAATGAGAAATGACTATTATACTGTCAAAATGTGACAGAATTTCTTTTGTATCATCATAGGAACCATCGTCTACAACAATAACTTCTTTTTCAACATTAAGATGATCAAGTGGAACGTCAAGGACGTTGTCAATAACAAATTTCAATGTTTTTTCTTCATTATAGACGGGAATCAGAATTGACAATCTTTTCTTTGTTGCATAGCTTACCATTGTTTCCCCAAAGAAGAACAGGTGTTAGGTTTATTTACGAACGACTATTTTCTGTTGAGCAGCATAATACGGTATCTGCAGGTTTTTCAAACCGAAAATTTTACAAAAAATATTCATTATGTTTGATACGAGTGCTGAATATGGTTTGAGCCTAAATATCAAATATGAAAAACTTAGTTTTTGATAGTGCTTCCGTGAATCGAGGATCTCAAAACCGGCTTTTTCCATCAACATTGTAATAGTCTTTGGAGTATAATAATACAAATGGACAGAGAGAATGAACCACCAATTTTTGCCGGCAAGTCTTGAAAGCAGAGAGCCGATGTTCGGATAGTTGATCAATGCAATACCCCTTGGCTTCAGAACGCGATGTACTTCTTTCATTTCTGCCATTGGATCAGAAGTATGTTCGAGCACATCCCACATAGTTATAACATCAAATGAATCATCATCAAATTTTGATCCTATTAACGTTCCGGCAGCCATGTTCACTTGGAAATTTTTATTCCCGTAATCAACAAGCCATTCGGATGGCTCAACTCCAAAAGTCTCCCAACCGTTATCTTTAGCCACTTTCAGAAAAAAGCCTGCTGCAGCACCGACATCAAGTATTTTACCTTTCGAGGGAGCAAATTTTTCAACATAACTCAAACCCTTGGTAAAGGTTTCAATACGTCCTATGCTCTGTGATACATAGTTTTCATCATGTCCTTCTGAGTATCCCCTTAAAATGATTTCCGGTTTCAGCCGCGGATTGACATATATCAATCCGCACTCACTACCCACACTCACTGCATGCAACAATTTGATCTTTACCGACTATTCCGCTTGATGAAGAGAACATTTCTGTAAAATCTACATCCTCTGTGGTTGGATTCACCTGATACTTAATCGAATAATCGTTCAAACCACAGTTGTTGCAAGGAATTTCATCAAAGTATTTACTGTCAAATTGCAGGTCGCTCACTTATCTTTTTCCAATCAATTTATTTCTTATTATCAGTGATTTAATTTTTAATACCTTGTACGGTACCATTTTCATTTTTGTTTCAAAATTTCTTCCAAGAAAATTAATCAATTGTTTGATGATTTTAAAAGGATAATATTGAATTTTCCAAATTAAAAATGCCCTGTATAATGCAAGCCTGAATGAGTTAAGTGCAGAAAAATCATCTCTCCAGGTTGGTGTAAAGTTTAATTGAGAAAGTGTTTCGAAACCGTGAAATTGAGAATAAATAGCTGAACCCGGAACAGGCGCAATAATAAACAGTGCTATTTCATCAACTCCCTTACGAGTAAGCTGTTTAACATATTCATATGTTTTGTTTCTATCATTATCGGTCTCTTCAGGAAATCCTATAACAAAACACGCCTGAGTTTTAATACCTATTGAATTCAGAAGTTCTACCGCATAAAGGCCATTATTAAAATCAAATTTTTTACCAATAGATTTAAACATATCTTCGGATCCTGTTTCTGGTGAAAAAGAGATATAACGACAACCTGCATCATACATAAGTTGAAACGTTTCACGGTCCGTTATATCCGGAATCATAGTTCCTGCAACGATTTTCCATTTAACACTAAGGCAGCGTTTCAGAATATCTTCACACATTTCTCTGACGCGCCGGCCTTTTATAGTCGGATTCAGATCTTCAATATGAAATTCATCAATATTCAGATGTCTGACATGATGTTCCATTTCATCAACGACATTTTTTGCTGACCGAGGACGCCATCGCTGATTATTGAGTGACGGCACAACACAGAACCTGCAAGGGAACGGACATCCTCTTGACGTCAGAAGTGGTAAAAACTTTCCTTGTACCGGTCCATGCGAATAACCGAGTTTCCAATAGTTTTCCAGCGGAAAAAAGTCCCAGGCCGGAAATGTCATGGCATTCACATCTTCTATGTAACCTTCAGGATCAGTATATTCAACCTCTTTACCGTTCCAGAAAGCAATGCCATCGATTGTGATATTTGCCTTTTTCTCACTAATCTCTTTTAAGAGTATGTTGGCGCGTAACTCACATTCACCGGTAAGAACATAATCGGCTCCTGCATCAAAAAACTCTTTCAGGGCGCTCTTAAGTGAATAAGCAGTAACAGCCTGAGTGTTTTCAACCACCAAAGTGGGGATATCGGAAAAAGTTGACTTCACACTTTTGATTATTTCGATAACCGATGAATGAGAGGTCAATATACCGGCATAAAGAATGATCGCATCAGATTCACTGTCGATCCGTTTGAGAATTTCATTTGAGCGTAGTCCTTGATAGTAGAATTTCCCTTGAGTTCTGATTAAGAACGAATCTGCTTCGAATGAGTCAATAATCTGTAAGTCATATCCTTAGATTGCGAAGACTGCCTGCCAGATATGCCAAAGAAATCGGCATGAAAGGGATACCGGTAGTCAGAGGATCATTTTTCAGAACGACTATGTTGGGATTTATGAGAGTTAGCTTCATTTTGTCTGGTTTTATGAGTCCTTTGCGCCTGTTGTTAAACTCTTAAAAATGTATACTATTGTTGCTAATTCAATCAACAAGATAGAAACAACAGTAAGTTTCAGAATAACACTTCCTCCAATTCTCATGATATTAGTAAACCAAATATCCCAATAATCTATTGATCCTATAGAAATTTGACCAAGATTCGCACCGCATATATCAGTAAGCACTAAAGATACAGATTGAAAACCTAACGAAGATTTTATGGCTGAGGTTATTTGAATATAACCCAGTATTATTGGAGAATATCGAGATGTAAAAGCTGTTAGTTCTCAAGTTCCCATATAGGATGTTTTTTCTAACTCTGCCTGAAAAGTATGCAACATTTGACCGCTATTTACAAAGATTGTAGGAACTTGAGTAAATATACCGGCAATGAGCAAGGTGTAGAACATTTTCTTATTTAATCCAAATTTTATTGTCTTATATGCTGCTGGTATCAGCATCAAAAGAATGTTCGTATATTGAAAACGAGGTCCCCAGCTGGTTCCTCCAACAAAATATCCCAAGAATAATGAATAGAATAGTATATTTGAAGTAATAATTATTGTCAATAATAGCGCTTCCTTATGAAATTGACGGATACTAAAAAAATACAATACTGTCAATGGAGAGTATATAATAATTGACTTTCCCGAACTGACTAATATTCCATAGATATTGTCGATAATTTACACAGGGTTGAGATTTAAATACTGTGCATCAGCGGTAGCAAAAATTAAGTAGGTTTCTATAATTATAAATAAGTCAAAAGTTGTCAAGAGAAGTATCGGAATGGAGAATAGTGTTGCGGATTTTAAATTTTTTTATCTGCTGATCATGTAAGTATAAAGACTTGTCTCGATTTATCAAATAGCCTTCTTGATTCTTTAAAAAAAGAAAATTCCTACAATAGCAACAATGCAGGGTAATGCAGAAGAACCCGATTTTCCAGAAAATTCGTTAGATATGATATATATTTTTGCTGGGTTACATCATTTGTCAAATTTAGAAAAACTTTTTTTAATTGTAATAGAATATTAAAGAAAAAAGGATCATTTATTTGTTTTGAGCCAAATGATGATTGTATTTATAGAAAGCCGATGTTGTTCTTTAGGAATTTTCTGGGATTATATAGCGAAGGTGAAATATTTCTTAAACCAAAGGAAATTAAAAAATTAATACAGGAAAATAGTTTTGATAACATTGAAGTATACTTTTGTACTCCTAGATATAAGGCATCGTATTTAAATTTCATTAGCAGTACTTCTAGATTTCAATTAGATTTCAATCATTTTTTATTATTGTAGGTAGAAAGTCTTAAAGATTCTCACAAGAAACTATTTCAAATTAGAAAGATTTACCTTTTTACATTAATTCACTAAATCATATCCAATTTCTTAAGTATTAAAGCCTGCTTTTTCTATATTTTTCGCCTTTAATAAATCAGGTTTCTCTAAATGTTGTGTCCATTCTATTACAATTTCACTACACTTCACCATTGAGTTTCATGTTATCCTTAAATAATCACATAACAGTTGTACATGACTCCCTAATCGTATAAGAGGCAGTAACACCGCTTATGCAATAATTTGATATACTATTAATAACATCACTCTACCACACGTATAATCCCTTACTTGATATTCCAGAAAGTAATTTATAATTTGCAGACGAGAAGTATGAACTTTTTATTGCACGTTATATCCCAAAACTTTTTGACTCACAATATCCAATCACTATATTAATTATCAAATACAATGAATTTTCTATATAATGAACCTTTATTATGCTGGTTCGCATCAGCAGTGGATCGAATCGTACCAAGGCTATTCTCAACATACTATCGATATTTTGCATCTTTCGGGGAGAAAATGGAAATGGAGAATGCACGGCGGTGCAATTACCTTGGCGTATGATTTTTTGAATTATGCTAAAAGACCAGATTTAATCATATGCTCCGACATGCTGAACCTTCCCATATTTAAATCGATCTGCCATGATAAGATAAAGAATATTCCGGTCGTTATATATTTTCATGAAAATCAGATTTCCTATCCGTGGTCGCCAGATGATAATGATGTTGAACTGAACAGAGATTTTCACTACTACTACATTAATTACACATCCTCTCTTGTGAGTCATTGGAATTTATTCAATTCTCACTATCATAAAAGCAGCTATTTTTCAGGTCTCGAGAAATATCTCAAGAAAATGCTCGATTATCACAATGAACAAACCATCGATGAAATATCGAATAAATCGTCAGTCCTTTATCTCGGTTGTGATTTAAAAAAATTTGATCTGCCGGGTAACTATTCATATGATAGTGATCGTCCGATAATTCTCTGGAATCATAGATGGGAATTCGATAAAAATCCCGAATTGTTTTTTAATACGCTCATCAAATTGAAACAAGATGGTCCGGATATTTTTGCAAAAGCAGCTGATATTTTGCGTGATGAAATCATACAAATCGGATACTGCGAATCATTCCAAGAGTATAGAGATTGGCTATGGAAGGCGGATATTATACCGGTGACATCAATACAGGATTTTTTCGGTATCAGCATTGTCGAATCGGTCTATTGTAATACGCTCCATTTACTGCCAGAGAGATTATCCTATGGAGAACTTTTCGACGAATCAAACAATCCCGATCTTTTTTATAAAAATGACAAAGACTTATATATAAAATTAAAAAACAATATATTGAATGTAGGTAAAACGAGAGCACGGGCGGAAGAGATTGCAACACTCATTAAAAAATATGACTGGATGGAGATGATAATCGAATACGATAAAAAATTGTCTGAATTATCAACGTTATAACTCATTTCATTTATAACAATGACTGAAGATAAAACAATGAAAATACGTGCAATTGTATTCGGGGCAACCGGTACAGTCGGAGAGAGAGTTCTCCATGAATGCCTCAAACATTCCGATATGTCGTCCGTGTTGGTGATCAACAGAAAATCCTGTGGAGTCAGGCATGACAAGCTAAAGGAAATTATTCATCAGGATTTTTTTGAATTAGTATCGCTCAGAGACCAATTATCCGGATATAGTGCCTGCTATTTTTGCATGGGAGTCTCCGCCATTGGTATGAAGGAGGAAGATTACCGGTGTATTACCTATGATCTAACATTGAATGTTGCCAATACTTTAGCCGAGCTCAATGCTGATATGACGTTCTGCTATGTTTCTGGTGCAGGAACTGACAGCAGCGAAAAAAGACGCAAGTATGTGGGCGCGGGTGAAGGGTAAAGCAGAAAATGATCTGGTGAATCTACCGTTCAAAGCAGCATATATGATCAGGCCGGGATATATTCAGCCAACCAAGGGGCTGAACAATACAGTTGCATTTTACAGGTATCTCTTGCACCATTCTATCCTCTGTTGAGGGTACTCTTTTCCGAAATATGTCACAACATTGAAAAAGATTGGGCTTGCTATGATCCATAGCGTTGCACATGGCTATAATAAACAAATAATCGAGTGTAAAGATATTGTAGCATTGTCAGAATTGTAATATGAGAATATTTTGTTCTGTTATAGAAAGGAATAGATATGAAAATACTCTATATATATCCCCATCCTGATGATGAGTCGTTTGGGCCTGCGCACGTTATGCATAAACAAATTAGAGATGGCCATGAGGTCTATTTGTTGACGCTGACAAAAGGCGGTGCTACCAAACAGCGGCACAAATACGGTAAAACCATTGACGAAATGGGAAAGATTCGCTATGAAGAGATGCTGAATGTAGCTAAAACACTCAACCTTACCGGGATGAACGTGCATGATCTTCCCGACAGCGGGTTAAAGGAAATGGACCCTCGTGCGATTGAGCAGGTAATAGAAGATGAGATCAGAACTGTGCAGCCACATGTAATTGTAACCTATCCCGTCCACGGCATCAGCGGTTTCCACGACCACCTGATCTGTCATGGGATTGTTAAACGAGTCTATATGAATATGAAGCAATCCGATCGATATCTTAAGAGGCTGGCCTTTGTAACGATTACCCGGGAAAGTGCCGAAAAAGTTACCTATTTCAATCTGAGTTATTCAACCGATGAAGAAATTGACTGTATCGTAACCACTGAGAATGTTGATATCGAGGCAAATAAAAAAGCGCTGGACTGCTATGTGACGTTTCAGGACACAATCGATGCAGTGGGAATTAAGGATATGATTCAACATGAATTTTTCTTTGAGATATTTAAGGAAAACCACAACCCTCCGATCAACGATCTATTTGAAAAGCTGCAATAATCCTGTAACGAATCTTTATACTTTCTTTATATCGGTTTGAGAAGTCATACAAGTATATCCGGATTTTGAGTAATTCCGCATAATTGCTCAAACAAGTTTTTCTATTAATCATTCTCGATAATATATAGATCATTAATACGTTATTTGATATAACCATTAATTATGAGGTGAAATCATGCGTAAATCACGGATTATTGTGTTGATTTTAACGTTCTTTCTGCTTGTCGAAGGACTCCCGGCTCAAAATCTCGAATCAGACAATATGCTAGACATGCTGAATCTGATCCGCAAAGAGAAGTTTGACAATATTCTGCCCCAGGCTATGCGGGATAACAATATCGACATGTGGATTCACGTAATGGGAACAAAAAATGGGGAAGAAGGAAATCTCGATCCACTCAGATTGGATTTTGGCAGCAATACCGGCACTTTTATTTTTACCGACCGAGGTGATGATAGGATCGAGCGGGCTGTTCTGGGCCGCATATCAGCCACTGTTCGCACCAGTAAAGCATACGATATTGTGGGACGGGCGGATGAGATTGCAAAGTTTGTTTCGGAACGTGATCCAAATCGTATAGCTGTAAATTTTTCTGAATCGATTGCCGTTGCTGACGGCATATCGTACTCGGACTACCGAAAGTTGGTCAGTGATTTAGGCGACAAATATGCACAAAGAATCGTTTCGGCAGAGAACCTTATTACAGATTTTCGAACAAGAAGAGTGATGAGCGAAGTTGTCTACTTTGGAGAACTGTGTAAAGAAACTGTAGATGTGATTGAGAAGGCATTCGATATGGTCAAGCCCGGCGTCACTACCGTAGATGATATTGGCAGATGGCTTGTAAACCAGAACATGGTGAGAGGGTTTGACTCGATGTTCCAGTTTCTGATACCGGGTGTATTTGTCAGAGATGTTGACGGGCACGAAAATGATGCACGTGGAGGCGATCATTACGTTATCCAAAGAGGAGACGTGCTTCACATAGATTTCGGTACGATACATATGAACTACCGTATAGATATTAAGCGGACAGCATACATTCTACGAGAGAGAGAAACGACCCTGCCGTCCGAAATTCAGAAAACGTTCGATGAAGCATTAGAAGTCCGGGAAATTTTTCGCAGAAATATCAAAGCAGGGCGTACCGGACAGGAAACGTTTGAAATCCTTAAGGCTGAGTTAGAGAAGTCGGGATTTCATTACACATCGAGGGATCAATATGACACTAATGTCGATCCTGAAATAACCCAGATTAATTTAGGTTTCCACCCGCTGGGTAACAGTTGGCCGGTCGATGGAGTCGGCCCGAGTATTGTCGAGAACTCAGAGAAAGCTCAATTGACGATTCCTCCCTATCATCTCTTCGTTTTTGAATATGGGGTGCACAGACCGATAGCGGAGTTGGGCAAAGAGAAACATATCTATATGGCAATGGAAGACGATGTGATTGTCACCGAACGTGGTGTCGAATTTCTCTATCCGCCGATGATGGGGATACGGTTAATACACTGAAGGTATGCAGCTCATTCCGCTCGGAATTTAAAAAACGCTTGTTAAAGTAAACGGTATCTCGTATTTTTTGCTTCTATATACTCAGACGATATACAAGAACATAATAAATTCATTTCCTTTAAAGATTGGTCTCAGAAATTTCAGGAAGACTATGCAAACGATGAAACGTTATACGACATTTAAGCTTCTAAAATTAACACTTCAATTTATGCTGCTCATCGCAGTTTCTGTTCCTGGTATATTACATGCACAGGAAACCGGACAGAATGCGTCGTCACGGGAATCAGATCAATTCCACAAAACTATGCGGGCAGTACGGGTAGCCAATGGTCCAAAAATTGACGGCGTTCTCGATGATCCGGTGTGGGAAGAGGCAAAGTTTCAGGACAATTTTATCCAGCGGGTTCCAGATACCGGTGCTCCTCCGACTGAAAAGACCGAAATCGCTATTATTTATGATGATGAGAATGTTTATTTTGGTGTTCGTTTGTACGATTCAGAGCCTGACAAAATCCACATTACGGAGATGAGAAGAGATGGGGATTTAGTATTTGACGATAGGTTCGAGATAGTTCTCGATACGTTTCACGACCATCAAAGTGCTTTTAATCTTATAATCAATGCTGCGGGATCTGTCAACGATGCGATCATCCGGGAGGACGGGAGAATACGCAATAGCGCCTGGGAGGGTGTATGGGACGCTAAATCTTCAATTGATGAACAAGGGTGGTACCTCGAGATCTACGTGCCATGGCAGACACTTCGTTATAATGAGGGAGATAATCTTGTTTGGGGAGTTAATTATGTGCGCACAATAATAAGAAAAAATGAAAAAGATATCTGGCGGTTTGTGCCGCTCTATGCAGGCATTGAAGGGCAGGAGCGCGTTTCTCAGGCAGGTGATGTTACCGGTTTCAACGGTCTGGTAACAGGAGGTAATTTTGATTTTAAACCCTTTGTGACAGGTGGAATGCAGCGAGATGATTTTGTAGAAGATGAACTCGGCGAAATCGGAATTGACTTAAAAAAGAGCATCACTTCGACATTAACAGCCGATTTTACTATTAATACCGATTTTGCGCAGGTTGAAGCAGACCAGGAGCAGGTAAACCTTACGCGATTCAGCCTGTTTTTTCCTGAAAAACGGGAGTTCTTTTTAGAGGGTGCGGGAACATTTTCGTTTGGTCAAGCACAACCGGGTGGAAATCCAATCAATGATGTAACGGTCCCACAGTTTAGTCAGGCACCTAATTTCCAACTGTTTCACAGTCGCACAATCGGTCTTTCAGACGGAAATCTCGTGCCTATATTAGGTGGTGCACGTCTTAGCGGTAAAATTGGAAACTATTCGTTGGGACTCATGTCTCTTCAAACCGAAAAAACCTCTCTTGCGAATAATACGTCAGTTATTCCTGAAACTAATTTTAGTGCAGTCAGGCTGAAACGTGACATTTTTTCGCGTTCCGCTGTCGGTGTAATGTTTTTGAATAAAGAAGAAAGGGACGGGAGATATAACCGTTCGATCGGTTTTGACTCCAACTTCAATTTCAGCGAGAGGTTCTCATTTTTTATGGTTGGTGCGGGAACGTATTCGCCGGAGAAGAAAGGTAAAAGAAATAATTTTTCAGGAAATACCGGACTGAAATTTCAATCGGACCTCTGGCAGTATAACCTGTCTTTTCTGAACATTGATAAAGATTTTAATCCGGCAATGGGTTTTGTCAAAAGAACGGATATCAAGTTCACCGATGGCAGTATCACGTTTTCGCCCCGTCCAAACAATTCGACAATACGACAGATCTTTTTTATAACGAATGCAAATTATATAACTGATCATCGTAATCAGGTACTCAACAAGAAAGTAAATGGAACAATTACCATGGATTTTGAAAATACTGCAAATCTCAGCATTTCTGTTGACAGGGAGTTTGAGTACCTCGGTAAAAATTTTGAAATTCGACCTGGTCGTGTAATCCCTCAAGGAGAATATACTAATACGAAATTTCGCGGCCTTTATCGCTCGGACAGGACAAAAACCGTCCATGGATCGTTCAATATGAATTGGGGGGATTTATTCACCGGCACTTCATCAGGAGTAGGAGTGAGCACAACAATTCGAGCACATCCACGAGTTTTTGCAAGTGCGGATTATAATTACAGCAAAGTCGAAATTCCAGAAGGGGATTTTCATACGAATTTAATTTCAGCACGGTTGAGCTATGCATTTAATACAGAATTATATATCAAAGGATTTTTCCAGTGGGTTGATGACGCTTTGCTGTTAGATGACAGAAATCAAGTGTCACAGAATATTATACTCCGATACAGGTACCAACTGGGTGCCGATCTTTATTTGGTGTATAATCAGGAGAATCTAATAGGAAACAGTAATGATGTGATCACCAATAGAACCCTCCTCGCGAAATTCACCTATCTTTTGCGGGAATAATCTCAGATAATAACATTTTTTCTAAAGTTCTATCGGGTCCAGTCAAGAATTATTTTTGCGGTTACTTTGATAGCTCTTATATAATCGGGCAAATCAATCCATTCGTCAGTAAGACCGTTCTGCGTTAAATTACCGCCAAGTGGTCCATACGCTACCGAAGGAATTCCACTGTACAGATAGGGATTATAGATCGAGCTTGCGGCATGCATAGGATTTGTAACAGGTTTTTCACCTGTGACGGCCTCTATAGCACTGCTAACCGTTTTATAGAGAGGGTGTTCTGCTGAAATATCCATTCCTTCACCACCAAACAGCCACAATAAAGAAGGAGGATTTTCTTTCAGCCAAATGTCGGATTCAGAAACTCCGGCAATACTATTTTCCACCTCTTTCTTAACGTCGCTCATTTTTTCCGTAGGGGGAAAAGTGATTGATGCTTCAACCATGCACTCTGTGGGGAAATTTCCTTTACTACTGATATTGTTGATCAGTATATTTGTTGATCTTCCTACTCTGTCATTAAAAATTTTATATGAAACCCGCTCACCTCGTTCCGCATCCAGTTTTTTCAGTGCTTGGACAATAACAAAGGCTTTATCAATGGCATTAACGCCAAGATGTGCAAAAGCTGTTTTATCTGGAATTTTTGTGGATGGTTGCTTTCCTGAAATGGTGATTCTGAAACGGAGAATCCCCGGAGTGATATTTTGAATTTCTTTCATTCCAACACCGGTCTCTTCCGGATGAAGATAAATACAACCGTCTGCACGATAGCCTCGGTCTAAGAGTGCGATGATTCCCCTAGCATTCTGTTTTGTTGTCGCACTGCCGAGAATGACATCACCACCTGGCTGCATACCGGCATCGCGGAGTGCATTGATCGCTTCTGTAAAGATGGCGATTCCTTCGAGATCATCCGCTACACCGTATCCGTAGAGTCGGTCACCTTCAATCACAGCGCCATAAGGATCGTGGGTCCAGTCATTGGTTTGTGGATTGGGTACGGGATCAGGGTGTCCATACATCAAAAGACTTTTTCCATTCCCGCTGCCGGAATAAGTCCCAACAACAGTAATACGTTCAATATCATGAATTGCTTCATCTGCGGCAAACTCATGTTCCATTTCAATTTGTGAAGGAAGCGCCCTGGGTACTTCTGTTGTGCAGCCGAGTTCTTCAAACCGCTTTGCGACAAGACCCTGAACGACTTCTTCTCCACCTTTCTGTGCTACGATGAGCTCTTGTAAAAAAGCAATATACTCGTCTTTGTTATTGTCGATTTCATCAAACAAATATTGGTCCTCCTTATCTGTGTTATGCTGCAAAACATGCTTGTCACTCTCTGCCGCATATGATCTGCTATTCAAAAGAGATTATTCGTATGTGTGTTCCGGAGTGGTGTTGCTGGAAGTAACAAGAAAGGAGTGATGAGAAACAGAGTAAGAACGTATTTAAAACATTTTTTTTGCATTTTGATTTTCTCCAATTTTGTAACACAACAAATTACAGTGTAATAAAAATTATCATTTAAAATTCAGACGAACATGCAATATGATTTCTTTGATGCTGGAAAACAGGTTATGTCAGAGTTACATATATGATGTATTGCTTGAACAATAATAACTCAAGACATGTTTTGCAAGTAAAATGTGAAATAAGATATTCCAGTACCATTTGTTGGGTAAACAAGCAAACCGAACCTCGACGATAAAGTGATGCCGAATGCAGAAAGCACATGCAAATGCAAAATGTATATTGTATCAATTAATTCAATGAGTCACAAATTTAATGCGCAGATCTTCTCAAATAGCATCAACTCAGAACATTTTTATAATCTTCAATTGCTCACTCTCACATTAATTAATAATAGTTATAAATAAATTAGGAGGCATTATGAAAAGATTTGTGACACTATATTAGAAATATGTTATTATATTTAATATCTGTGAGCAGGAAAAAATTGTACTAATTCAATAGAAGAACAGCACTATGTTTTTAGTTAGGAATGTATTTCATGCCAAACCGATGAAAGCTCGTGAACTGGTTGAAAAATTTAAAAAAGTTGCAGAATATTTGCCTGAATTCGGTGTAAAAACACACAGGTGATGACAGATGTTTTGGCAACATTTTGGACGGTCGTTATTCAGAGTGAAGTAGACGATCTTAATGCGTATGTAGATATGGCAAAGCAGATAAGCCGGAAACCGGAAATGGGCGATGCAATGAAAAGATATGCCGATTTGGTTGATGGCGGATTCCGGGAAATATAAAGAATTGAGTAGACGATGGTATATTAGATTCTAAAATCATCGAACTAATTGTGTGACATATTCTCAGAGGTGAGGTCATAAACAATGTGTCGACAATTTGACTTCATTTAACAATCTTTATGATCTCAGGATAGAAATCGGACATTACAGTAACCAATCCCTTTCCATACATATAAAAAAAATTTAGCATCCATATATATACTACCACTGCTGATCCATGGGAGACAATGTCAGACGGCGAATCCAATGCACATGCGAGCTCATCAACCCGAATGGGTATACATTGTAAACGTCATATATTGCTCGATAGATAATGAGGTGTCAATTCGAATGTAGATTTATTATTTATAATAAGTCTACTAAAAGAGAAATGAACCAATATTTTATACTTTCAAATCACTGCTGCTTTCATTTTTCTTGCTGGTCTAATCTTATTTAATTACTCCCAAATAAATGGCGAGATTACCGGCGATCTCGGTACACTTACTGTTTTATCACCTGGGGATACAAGAGAATCACTCGAATCATTTGCGGATAGATTGACCGAACATTATCCGAAACTTGTTTCTGATGTGGATGCAATTGTGTCTGCTATAGACGATTGACAATGTATCTCATAATTTATATTAGCTACATATATCTACTCAAACCCACTTTAATCTCTTTTGAAGGATTGATATGGGAAATATCTCAGTTACAACTTAACAAAATACCACCATTATTCAGGAAAGGGGAAAAAATGTGATGTTTCGAGTCATGATTTTTTTAGTATCTGTGATGTTTACAGTACCATTTGCCAATGCGCAGGTTGTTACGTTGCCCGATATCGACATCTCAGGTTCTCCCAATGGCATTGTTCTTTTACCCGCGAACACGCCATCCATATTCACCGATTTATTTACGAGATACACCAATATAATCGCACCAAACGGCAAGCCCATTCATTTCCTTGCTCAAGATGACTGGTCGGACGATAAGATAATTAAAGCAAAGAAAGTCATGGAGTACTTTCTAACCGATTACCCCTACTCTCAATATGGCAGTAATAAAGAAGCAGTAGCAAATGCTATGTCAGACAGAAAATCGACAATGACACTATATAACAACTCTGTTGAGGCTCGGGAAGCACGGGAAGGATTAAAAGGAGCAACTGACTTAGCTCTCCAAAGTATGTGGGCGAATGAAATAACCGTTGAAGGTAGTGACGATTACATGAACCAGGTAACCCGGGATGCCACATTCGAGGAAGTTCTCCATTTGGTGCAGCGCAGAGGCATCATGAACGCTCTGCCGGAATTTCAGGCTAAGATCGTAACAGCACATGAGGCTTATCTTGCTGCGGGGAAGTATGATCCCGGTGATGATTCTCACAAATACAGTCCGAATGAATATTTTGCCGCACAACTTGACATATACCTCGATCTATGTGGGTAGTACCAGGAACAAGATGGGAAGGCAGAGACCAGACGCCCTCAGGAATGGAGAGACAAGCTTATGCATGGGGACTCCATATAGCAAACAGCCGCGCTCGGTTGCTGGAAGCCGACCCGGCTGTATATGAACTGCTGACACATTTCTTTCATCCGTACCTGACGTACACGCCGCTGCTGCCTTTAGATTTTGAGGGCACATTTTCGATTAAACTTGATCAGCGTCTGGTTTATACGTATAAATCTCAGCACCTTCAAAATGTGACACTGAGGGGCAGTAATGATGCAAACCTCACAGGAAATGCCTATAATAATGTATTAACAGGTAATGCTGGTAATAATATACTGCAAGGTGGTAAAGGAGATGATCAGCTCTTCGGAGATGCTGGGGATGACACAGCACTATACTGGGGTGCTTATGCGGATTATTCAATAATAAATTACGATGGATATACAACTGTCAAGGATAAACGTGTAAACCAAGATGGAACCGATGAACTAACAAGTGTAGAATTTCTTCAATTTAATGATCGAAAAATAAAACTTTAAACATAGATTAACTATGTACAATAATTAAATTTCTAATGAGAAGAGGATACCATGGTATCAAGACTAATTTTAATGACTTTTTCTTTATCATTGGTATTAATAAGCTTCAGTAACACATTTGCCCAAAATCCGCCGGTACTTCCTGATATAGACATTTCCAAATCAGAAACCGGAGTCGTGGATATGCCGGATGATGTTGACAATGTTTTTAAAGTTTTCACCAAATATACTAAAGTGTTTGCTCCAAATGGAAAACCGATCCATATTGTAGTTCAACCAGGTATCTCTGATGATCAAATTGTCCATGCACGCAAAATACTTGTGAATCATCTGACGAACGTTCCGGGATCACTGTATGGCAGTGATAAAACTACTGTAGCAAATGCGCTGGCAGATAAAAATTCAATAATGGCGTTTTATATTAACCGAACTTCCATGGGAACCGATGCAAGAAGTTTTTTGGAATCAGGTATTAATACACAGGCTCAGCATACACCCCCGCCCATCCCTGAAGGTACTGAACTGTTCATGAGGGATGATCCGGTACGTGACGCTACCTATGAAGAGATCATGCATTATGTCGATCGATTTGGTCTTAGGACAGCACATCCCACTTTTACTCGTGATTTGAATGACGCACACGACAACGCCAGGGCAAAAGGTCTATACAACCGGAACACAACTGGCGAATACTGGATCTGCGGGTTTGAAGCCTATTTTGATTTTTGGAGGCATGACCCGACCGGTACCGGGTCACGGGGGGAAGAATATATCCCCCTGGATAACTTTAAGTTGCAAGCACTCGACCCAGCGATGTACGATCTTGTGGAAGGCTTTTTGGGTACGCATTGGATGTTTACCGCCAATATTGCGGAAGAATTTGATGGTACGTTTTCGTTAACCCGCAGCGAAAATTCTACTTATACCAATAAAACTCAGTATATTAAAAAAGCGATGCTGACCGGTCGCAATGATTCAAATTTGACGGGAAATGATGAAGACAACAATCTGTTCGGCAACAGTGGCGATAATGTTATTACACCAATGGCAGGTTCAGACGTTGTTGATGGCGGCCCTGGTAATGATGTTGCCGTGTTTTCCAGTAATCGTGAGGATTTTATAGTGCATAAACAAGATGAAAGAGTGATCGTGGAAGGTATAAATTTCATGCGGGACGGTTATAATATTCTTATTAATATTGAAAAGCTTCAGTTTAATGACAGAGAAATATATGTCAGGGATTTATAGTGAGTAATACTATCCTTTAATTTGGAAAATAATTGTAAAAGCAAATGCTTAAAATAACATGTATTATCAAGGTCAAAATGAGGAGAATGTTATGAAATTTCGAGGCATGGTATTTTTAATTGCTATGTTATGCATAGTATCTATTGCCAATGCACAGCCTGGAGTACATACAGCCAAGACCGGCGGGGAAGTGCTTCGCTTGATTCGCAATGAAAAACTTGACCTGATTCTTCCGGGAGCAATGCGTGACAATAATGTGGATATGTGGATCCACGTCACCCGCACTGGAGACCCTGATCCACTGGCTGCGCATTTTGGGTCAACATCCGGTTATTTGATTTTTACTGACGTGGGCGACAGAATTGAACGGGCCGTGTTTGGCAGAGGCGGTTCTGTTCAAAATATTGATATACGAGGCTCCCGCGACATCGCACGAGCTATTGCCGGTTATGATTATCGAACTCAAGATTTCTCAGTCTATGACGAATTGAGAGAATATGTTGAAGAGCGCGATCCGAAAACGATCGCCGTAAATTTTTCCGATTGGCTTGCTATAGCAGATGGCATATCCCATTCGCAATATGTAAAACTGGAAAAGATCTTAGGGCCGAAGTATTCAGAGAGAATCGTATCTGCGGAAAACGTCATCACCGATTTCAGGGCAAGAAGGATACTCAGGGAAGTTTCAGCTATGACCAATGCATTGGAAATACATCGTCAGATCCTTGAACGTTCTTTATCTAATGAAGTTATCACTCCGGGTGTAACCACTCGTGAAGATGTAGGCTGGTGGGTCCGTGAGGAGTTTTTTAAGCGGGGTCTAACTCGTGGATATAGTACTGGGGTAGGTACTCCTGCGGTTATCTATTCAGCAGTTTCCGACCAATCCGAGACAGGCTCTTCCCAGTATGTATTACAACGTGGAGATTTTCTGCAGTTTGATAACGGGGTTCGATATCTGAACTACTTTCAGACAGATTATAAACGAAATGCATACATAATGAGGGAAGGGGAAACAAGTGTTCCGAAGGGATTGCAGCACGCCTTTGATCGCTCCATGAATGCCCGCAGGATTATTCGGGAAAATGTAAAAGTCGGCAGAACTGCCGGAGAAACATTGGAGGCTATCGTCTCAGCCCTTGAAGATGCGGACTATATTTATACACCTTATACCGACAGTGGTCCAGAAGATCATATGATGATAATGAAGGTGTTGGCAAATACAAACAAAACAGGGATTTCCATTGACCTTCATGTTGAGGGTAATAATAACGGCGGTCTTGAGACTGTCGGTCCATCCATTGCGCCTTTTCGGTCAGACCGGGATCATTTGATAATTCCGGAGAATCATCTTTTTTCTTTTGAATTTATTACTAATACGAACATTCCTGAAAGACCTGGCTATCCACTTAGGATTAATATAGAAGGAAATCATGTTGTGTCCAGCCGGGGGGTTGAATTTCTTCATCCACCGAATGAAAAAATTTTACTGATCCACTGATTCTGAGGCTTCATTCGTGACAATAAAGAATCTGGCAACGCTCGAAGTAATATAAAGGCAAACTATTTATAATCAGACACTTTGAATCATAAGGAAATTTTTTTTAACTATTAGGATAGTGTTTGTTACAGACAGTACAACCGAAAATCATCTATAAATCAAATGAGGAGAATGTAATGGTATCAAAAATTATTATTGTACTCATATCATTGATGTTCGCAGTACCGGATGCTCTTGCACAGCAAGGCTCAAGTTTCATAGACCCATTGCCGGCGCGTACGGCTGAGACCGATATGGAAGCGCTTCGCCTGATGAGGAACGACAAACTTGACCTAGTTCTGCCGGGAGCCATGCGTGACAATAATGTAGACATGTGGATCCATGTAACTCGCGGTCACGACCCATTGGCTGTACAGCTTGGAAAGACATCCGGGTATTTGATTTTCACCGATTTAGGAAATAAGATCGAGCGGGCTCATTTTGGAGGAAGTGCCGGCGCTATTGAAAATATTGATGTACGTGGTTCTGAAAATGTCGCTCGGGCATTTGCCGGTTATAATTATGACAATTCTGATCCGAGTCAGGGATATTCTGTTCCCGAAGTTTTCAACGAAATAACAGATTTTGTCGCTGAACGCGATCCGCAGACGATTGCCGTTAATTATTCCGATTTTCTTCCTGTATCCGATGGTATTTCGTATACCCAATTTTTAAAACTGCAAAAAATATTGGGACCGAAATATTCTGCAAGAATTGTCTCGGCTGAAAGAGTTATATCAGATTTTCTGGTAAGAAGGACAAGTAGAGAGGTAGCGGCACAGGTTGAAATATTGGCGTTGGCACGTCAGCGTGCTGTAACAAATATAAGGAATATCGTACCGGGTAAAACAAGGGTACGGGATGTAGGAGCCAATGTCCTCTATTCAGCGGTTTCCAGTATGTCCGAGACACGCTCTCGTGACTACATATTGCAGCGAGGTGATTTATTTCATGGTGGCGGTGGAGGCGGTACCCTGGGCAAATATATGGACATGGATGTTGATACAAAAACGTATGCTTATATATTGCGAGAAGGAGAAACAGAAGCTCCCAAATTTTTACAGGAAGTCTATGATCTGGCGATAGCAGGTCAAGAAATTATGCGACCCCACATGAGAGTCGGTATGACCGGGGGAGAGTCATTGGCAGAGATGGTCAAAGCCATGGAAAATGCGGGTTATATCTATACACCATTTACCGATAATGGTCAAAAAGACTATGAAATGGTTCGGAGAGTGCTTGCTAATACTGATAAACCGGGATTTTCTATCGATAATCACAGTATGATTAATAATCGCATCGAAACCGGGGAAGTTGAAGTTGACGTTAGAACAGAAGGTACGTCAATGGGGCCTTTTCGAACATTCACGCACCATTTAAAAATTCAGGAAAACCATCTCTTTGCTTTTGAATATATGGTCCATAAGAATATTGATGAGCGGCCCGGCTATCCGTTAGCCTTTAACATTTCGAATCCTCAAATTATTACCAGTAAGGGAGTTGAAAATATTCAGGTGCCAAATGAGGGGATGATACTGATCAAATAAATCTTAAATGAAAATCATAACATTACAATGTTTAATCACATTCGAAGTAATTCACAAATAAATATAAAAAATCAACATTGTACTATAATGAGGAGTAAGGCTATGTTATATCGAGCTTTGATGTTACTCATTTCTGTGATGTTTTTAGTGTCTGTTGCCAATGCACAGCCGGGTGTTCATACAGCAAAGACAGGCGGAGAAGTGCTTCGTCTTTTACGAAACGAAAAGCTTGATCTTATTTTGCCGGGAGCCATGCGCGACAACAATGTGAACATGTGGATACACGTCGCTCGTGGTAGAGATCCACTGGTTCAGCAATTTGGATCAACCTCCGGTTATTTGATTTTTACCGATCTGGGGGATAGGATTGAGCGGGCTGTGTTCGGTAGTTCAGGAGCCGTTGAAAATATTGACGTACACGGTTCAATCAACATTTCACGAGCTATTGCGGGTTATAATTATAACAATTCAGACCCTAGGCAGGGTTTTTCGGTTCCCGAAGTCTTCAATGAAATAACAGAATTTGTTGCCGAACGAGATCCGAAAACGATTGCTGTAAATTATTCTGATTGGCTTTCCGCAGCAGATGGGATTTCCTATACCCAATATCTGCAATTGGAAAAGATATTAGGACCAAAATATTCTGAGAGGATTGTCTCAGCGGAGAATGTCATTACAGATTTTCTTTCAAGAAGGACTCTGAGGGAAGTAGCAGCAATGACCAATACTGTGGAAATGAATCGTCAGAATTTTTCACGGGCTTTATCTCGTATCGAGCCGGGTGTTACAACGATAGGAGATATAACCTGGTGGGCGAATGAAGAGGCATTCAAGCGGGGTTTAGTAGATTATAGCACATGGTCACCGGGGGGTCTTCGGGTTTACTATTCAGCAGTATCTGAACCTGTTGAACCACCAGACGTCAGATGGTGGATCCGTCACCCTGACTATGTTCTTCAGCGTGGTGATTATTTTATTTTTAATACTGATCTTAAATATATGGGCTTTGGGACAGATAGTAAAGTTCATGCTTATATTTTGAGAGAAGGGGAAACCAGTGTTCCTGAGAGTTTTCAGAAAGTCTTTGATCTGGGGATACAAGCATTGGATATCTTGCGGCCACATATGAAAGTCGGCATGACCGCCGGGGAATCTTTGGATGCTATGGTCAAAGCCATGGAAGATGCAGGCTATGTATATACTCCATTTTTAGACAATGGCACTGAAGATTATAAGATAATACAGAAGGCGCTCGCTAATACTGATAAACCGGGATTTTCCATTGACAATCATTCTTTTGGTAATAATGGCGGTAACTTGAGAGTAGAAGGACCTTCAATGGCGCCCTTTCGGGTAAACACGCTTCATCTAAAAATTCCAGAGAATTTCATTTTTGCTTTTGAATATATGGTCCACATGAACATTCCTGAAAGGCCGGGTTTTCCACTTGCAATGAATTTTTCGAATCCTCAGATTGTAACCAGCCGGGGAGTTGAATGGCTTAGGGCACCTAATGAGAAAATTGTACTGATCCATTGAGCATAAAGATTCGCAAATTGTGCAGCCTGAGGTGGTGAAAATACTTGTAAATGTCAAGCACATTTCTTATTATAGAACACGAAATATCCGAAATAAGGTGAAGTCGTACAAATTAGTTGCAAATGTCAGTATTACTTCAGATTATTTACAAATAGTATCAATTATAAGAAAGGGAAGCGCTTTGAACACGAAACGATTTTTTTGGTCATTTTTTTTATTATTTATCCTGTTAACTGGTAGCATCACATTTGCACAGGTACCGAAAGCGGGTTCAGGCAGAGATACGGCGAATTTTATCCCGATGCGGGAACGTGTCCAGATCATGCAAAAGTTCTGGGAGTGGAAAAGAGAGAACGTACTTCCGATGGTTATGCGGGAGCAGGGAATAGACATGTGGATCATCAGGAATGATGAAGAGCCACTCTACCGTTCGACTTCTTATAGAGAGCATCCGGTATTTCTCTCCTTACTTCCGGCAAATCATGAGGGGATGGCTTATCCAAGTCAACACAGAGGTTCCCGTTCCGGGATACCCGGATTTTTGCTTTTTTACGATACGGGAAACGAGATCGAATATGTTGAACCAAAAGATTTTGTTCATATTACGGAATTAGTAAGAAAACGGGATCCCAAAAAGATCGCGGTCAGCATGAAAAACCTCGCTATTCGAAGACAGAAAATCGGTGAAACATCGCAATATAGTATTGTTACGACTGATGAATTGACCAAAGCTTTGGGAAATAAATATGCTTCACGGAGTGTCGATTCATGGATTCTCGGTATTCGGTGGCTCTCGACGTTAAGCCCTGAGCAGATAAGTTTATACCGCTACGTTCAGGGAATGCATAATGATATTCTTGCCGAAGCTTTTTCCAATAAAGTTGTTACACCCGATGTTACGACAACAGACGATATCAACTGGTGGCTGCGGCATAGATATTCAGATCTTCATTTAGACATAGACAACCACCCGTCCATCACTGTTACGAGGAGGCCATCAAAAATTTCTGAATATGGTAATGATCCCGATAATTTCAGACGTGGCAAAACCGGAAACGGTGTGAATATGATTGTCAGGCGTGGAGATATCATCAATTGTGATTCGGACATTATGCTTCTCGGTGTAGAAACCGATTCTCACCAGCACGCGTATGTGCTTCAGAAAGGCGAAGAAGATGTTCCGGAGGGTTTAAAAAGGGCACTGCGGATCGTTAATGATATTCAGGATGACTACAGAAAAGAATTCAAAATGGGTCGCACAGCGGAGGAGATACGCGAAGCCTCGGAGAGAATTCCGCGTAATCCTCTTATAATAGACACATCAAATGGTTTTCATCCTCCGCCGATGTTCATCAGAAGGTTTACTCAGAATGGATTATTGTTTTCTCGTGGAACATACGTTACGGGAATGGGTTCAGGGTATAAACAGCATCCACTTCTATCTCCTGACCTCCCACTTCATTATAATACGATCTATGCGTTTGAGCCGCATACCAGTGTTAGAGTCGATGGATGGGGTGAATACGGCGTAGAAGTCGGAGTTGGACAACTTGCAATATTTACTGAAAATGGTTTAGAATATCTTGATAGACCAAATATCGAATGGCATGTAGTTAAATAAGTATGTATTACCAGACCAGAATAATTTCTTTTAAAATTTTTGATTGGTTTAGAAAATTTCTAACAACATGAAGGGAAGCAACTTATGTCATCTCAACAAATTTTGTATACCATCCTTACTGTAGCCTTATTTCTGAGTTTCTGTAGTTCGGAAACGCCCGAATCAGTAGTGACCGATGTGGAGAAAACCCATTATGGGGGATGTGTCATGCTTTCACAGGCGACTTCGGCTCCAGGTAATCTGTATATGAATACCGGTATTGTTCCAGCAGACGAATACCCGCCATTCACAAAAAAGATCACGGTTTACGGCTTTACCCTGGTAGGCCGGGATAACATTACAGATGACTTTATGAATAACGTCGCTAAAACTATCATAGAAATGTTTCCGCAGGGTGGCTCTATTGATGGTGCACTTCAGGAATCGTTTATCAGGAACATGTACGAATACAGGGCTTTGATCCCTTTATATAAGGGTAGAGACCGTATTACGGATCCCGAAGATCTGGCAGCGTGGAATGTTACAAGAAGTCGGAACAGCGTATGTGACGTAATAATGGAACTCGAAGGAAGACAGGTGATGGAAGTAGTTGAACACATTTTACACTATGCAAATGATGTAGGACTTCACTATACATTTCCCGATGAATGGGCGGTCACGACCGAATCGCAGCTATATCAGTTCATGCTGGAGGCGGTTGAAAAAGGTTACTATGACGTAAGTTCCTATGAACGGATCGAAGATGAAGAGCGCCGGATACGGGTTTCACTTCAGGAATTCGGTTACTGGATCATTTCCACCGTATGGGATCTTCAGGAACCCTATGGCCCGGGACATGACGAGTGGACAATCAGGAATAATGCTGATTTACAGGATAAAATGCCACAACTTTATGAGATGTATGAACAGACCGTTTCGAAAATTATGGTGTCACCAGGTCACTCACTGCTCGGTGAGTTGTTTGGTATTTAAAGGAGATTCGTCTCATTCGTTGATAGTTCGCAAATTGTACATTTTGTAGAGTAAATGCTTACCGTACTATTTGATTCAATATATCATAATGTTTTGACGGCGACCGGTCAAAAAGTTAATGTGAAGTTGTACCTTAATTAAGTCGAGGTTGCATGAAATTTGTATCAACTGTATGGTTTGTACTTTTAGTTATAGTATGTGTGAATTGCGGTTCGACTAGCACAGCAACAAGTCCATTTACCAAACAGGTAGAAGTGCTTGGGTTGCACGTTTATGCGACAAACACGACAGAGGATGACAAGCTGCTTCATGTAGCCGCAGTCTTGGCAGAATATATCGACAACAACGAAGACGGCGTTCCCGATAACCCAAAGATTATGAAGGCACTGATTGAGGGTAAAGGCGCCATCGTAACGACGGATACGGAGGAAGATGCCCAGCGAATCCGCAGAGAGGGGTTGAAGCGTCCGAGAGGCCAGGAGATAGAGGGCGGCGAGTATGCACATCTGAATGCGAAAGCGCGGGGAGTATTTGACGTTTCATTAGAGGAGGTTCTGCACCAGGTAACCGACATTGATGGGGAGGTGCATATCCTGAAGTTTTCGGCAGAGTGCCCGGCACCGAAATGGCAAATGCGGTGGATTTGGCAAGAGGAGGGCGTTATATGGATCCACCGGAACAGTACCCTGAAGACGCCTGGTATACCTATTACGACTACGACGAGACGTGCGATTACGACCGTCAGCTTTCGGAATATCTTTACTGGTGGTTTACGTCGATACTGGGCGGACAGGGTATGTATCACTGACTGTTTACAATATGCGTTGAGATATTATCTTGTAAGTCAATATCCCGTAAAAAGTTATTAGAACATTATAAGCGAAAAATTATTTTTTATTTAGCTCACGAGTTAATGGTCATTCAAACGGCTAAATTTACTCAGGATAAGTTGCGATATTATTGCATTATTCGCGAATGTGTTGCCGAATATGAAGGCCGTTTAACACACAAATTTGCCGGTTACATTGAAATGGTATTCGTCCAGAACATTTTAATCTTTACCTGAAAAAATTTGAGATCCGGTTTAATAACCGTAATCACTAAATCGATAAATTACAACAGAATATTACTAATATTTAACGTAATTTCCTTGTCTAGACCTAAAGATTTATTATGACAACCATAAGCAAAAAAACATTTCTAATATCACTCATTCTGTTTCAAATGTTATTGTTTACTTGTAGCGAAAACAATATTACGAATCCTAATTCACCACCATCATTAAGTATAACCGAACGTGAGGTTATAGGTTTAAGCAATGATTTCGGCATATCGCTATTCAAAGAAATCAATAAATCCGAACTAATTGACAATATTTTCATATCTCCGTGAAGTGTATCTCTTGCTCTTGCCATGGCCTATAACGGTGCCGATGGTACAACTGAAGAAGCTATGAGAGCCGCACTGAAATACGGTGGTCTATTGCAGCAAGACATCAACAATTCTTTCCGTCATATTACCGATATGTTAACAGGGCTTGACTCACGTATAGAAATTCTAATTGGAAATTCAATCTGGTTGAGAGAAAAATTTAATGCATTTGTATCTGAGAATTTTCTTGATATAAACAGAACTTATTTTGATGCCGAAGTGACTTTATTAGATTTCACTGACCCACAATCTGTGTCCACTATAAATAATTGGGTAAATAGTAAAACGAATGGGAAAATTCCAAAAATCATTGAAAATATCAATGATGAAATTGTAATGTTTCTTATAAGTGCAATATATTTTAAGGGAGATTGGACAAATCAATTTAAATCAGAAAACACAGTCGATGGCGATTTTTTTCTGATAGACGGCACAAATAAATTGACGAAGATGATGTCTCAAAAATTCACATTCGAATATATGAAAGGCAATAATTTTCAGGTTGTTAATCTTCCATATGGAGAACAAGCTTTTAGTATGACAATTATTCTTCCCAATGAAAATGAGAATATCAATAATTTCATCTCACAATTAGATAATAATCAATTGCAGCAATGGATTGACGGCATTCAGGAGTCAAATGTTGCGCTCTCTATGCCTAAATTCAAACTTGAATATGATAAAACCTTAAATGATGTATTAAAAATTCTTGGAATGGAAATTGCGTTTATCCACAATCAAGCTGACTTCTCAAATATAATTTCGCGTGAAGATTTATTCGGTGAAAATTTATTCATCGATGAAGTTCTACACAGTACGTTTATTAACGTCAATGAAGAAGGGACTGAAGCAGCGGCAGCAACTTCGGTTGGGATTGGTTTAACGTCTGCCCCTAATTTTGTAGAACTTAGGATAAACAGACCATACATTTTTTTAATCAGAGGAAAATCCTCCAACACGATTTTATTTATTGGCAAAATAATTGATCCTGCTTAAGACTCATCTAATATATACGTGGTCCTTCAAACAAGAAATTTTAGCAGTTCTATTGACAATGATGATGAACGATTATTCGTGTAGCTGGCCCTGAATGTGTCTACGGTTTGAATGGAATTAATGAATGGGATAAATATTCCAATGATTCCTATTTATCTATTGTTGTAGATGAGGAAAACAATAAGTGGTTTGGGAGCATTGATAAACCTGAGCTTCTTAGAATTGATGTATTAGGTGATGCTGTTGAAGTACCTTTGACTTCAGTTGCAACTATAGGTGCAATTTCTGAACATCTCTCTTTTTTAGCAATCCTTTATTGCCAATTTGGCAATAAAAATTTCATAATTTTGCCGATTGATCATTCAATTAATTCTTTTACTTTTCATTTGTGGTTAACCATGAAAAAATTAGTGGAAGAATTTTTTGAGTGACTATTGTATGAAACTATGAAGTGCGGTTGAAATATTTGAATATGTACCCAGCACGAACCTCACGAATTATTTCAATATTGAAGAGCCTGTTCTCGCACTACTCTTTTCATTTTTGAATTAATAGTATTTCAGGCACTTAAAAGTAAGAAGTTTCAAAATAAATTCTTTTGAAGTCGCCGTTTTCGACGCTGCAACACGGCAGGAAGTTCATAGAATCCCGATAATCGAAGACGTTGTTGACGATGCTGTCGGGAGAATATCAGAATCTTACGAAGGAGCAGCGCCGGCTGGGATTCTCATACATTCTAACAATCAGTTTGCGTTTATCACAAACACCCGCGCGGATGTTGTTTCCGTTATCGATCTAAACTGTTGGAATGTTGTGACAAGACTCAAATCCGGACGGGAGCCGGACGGAATGGCCTTTTCAAAGCTTTCACTTTAACCACAGTTTGCACAACTACAAAACAAAAAGCTTTCTTGTTGGAATAACAGCCTCTTCGAAAACCTGCTTGTTCTTTAAATACAAGAGAAAAAGCGCAGGAACGTGATCCTGCTGCTTACACCGTGCTTACAGATCCGCAGTTTAAGATACCTACTGTCCTACCTCAATGAGATAAACTATGCTCAGACAATTGAGATTGAGATTTGGTATTTCTAAAAAGACAAACCCGCTTTTAATTGAAAAAAGTAAGAGAAAATATTATATTTGTTGTGTATGGGGGTTTTTAAATTAATAATAATTTAATAAACGTTATTAGAACCGTTTCAAAACAATGTGTCGGTTCGAATCATTTTGGACAGATCGGTTAATTCGGTTTTACCCAGTTTTTCGACTCTTCAACTCTTCTACCCTTTCAGTAAATTCGTCCTCGCAAACAGATATAATTTGAATCGTGGTCTGTGTATGCTGGTGGAGAGTTATCTGGATTGCTACCTTTATGAGGGAGTTAAACTAATAAAAACTTGTATAAGCAAATTGCATTACTTACTTTTTAACACATTAAATCCGAATTATTCTGAAGATACGAACTCAATGAGGAACTAAATAAAGAAAGCGTTGGCAACTGGCTTCATAGTTGTCAGTATGTTCTTTAATCCCGAAGGAATCACAGAAAACGAAGATTAGGCGCCGACAAATCCCGTGTTAATGACGCAGTGGGCAAAAGACGTTTCGCCTGATAATGTGCGCCAAGAATATCCCCGTCCACAGATGGTCCGTTCGGAATGGATGAATCTCAACGGGTTATGGAAGCACGCAATACAGCCGAGAATTGGTGATCGCCCTGATCAGTTTAACGGCAGTATTCTCGTACCCTTTCCTATTGAATCAGCATTGTCGGGTGTGGGAAGGATGATTAGTCTGGAGGAGAGTCTCTGGTATCGAAGAACATTTGATGTGCCTCCATCATGGTTCGATAGTCGCGTGTTGATCCATTTTGGGGCAGTTGACTAGAAAACGATTGTATGGATCAACGGCCAGAGAGTTGGGGAACACCGCGGCGGTTATGATCCGTTTGAGTTCGACATATCTGCTATGTTGATTGAAGACAGCGAACAGGAGGTTGTAATAACAGTTTGGGATCCTACAGATGCCGGTTACCAACTGCATGGCAAACAAGTTCTCGTCCCGGAAGGTATCGATTATACATCAACCTCTGGTATCTGGCAGACGGTATGGATTGAACCTGTACCAACCGTATCAATCGAAAGGTTGAAGATTGTTCTGGATTTAGATGCTGAGGAGGTACATATCACAGGAAATAGTCGGGGTGCCGGAAGTTGATTTACTATTAGCGCAGAAGTACTTGATGGCTCACGAAACGTTGGAGAAATGAAAGGAAATGTCGATGAGACCCTGAATCTTCACATCAATGATCCAAAGCACTGGTCACCAGATTCCCCGTTCCTTTATGATCTGAAGGTGGAATTAATAAAGAACCGAAAAGTGGTAGGTCACGTTGAAAGTTACTTCGGGATGCGCAAGATATCCCTCGGCAAAGACGAACACGTCATTCTCCGCCTTTTTCTCAATAACAAGCCACTGTTCCAGTTTGGTCCGCTTGATCAGGGATACTGGCCCGACGGTCTCTATACTGCTCCGACAGATGAGGCGCTCCGGTACGACATCGAGGTTTTAAAGGAGCTTGGTTTCAACATGGCGCGCAAACATGTCAAGGTTGAGCCTGCCCGATGGTACTACTGGTGTGACAAACTTGGTCTGCTGGTGTGGCAGGACATGCCGAATGTTTCCGATTACGACCGGAGAAACAGACCAGCATATCAAAGAGATGAACGAACAGATATTGAACATTTTCCCCAATCGTCCCTTCAGTTCGAGCTGGAGTTAAAACGTATTATCGATGCATATCACAACTATCCCAGCATTGTGATGTGGGTGCCGTTTAACGAGGGCTGGGGAATATTCCTTATTAAGGGATACCGGTGAACTTGTTGCTGCTTATCTGGAATTGATCGACAATCTAAAAACAGTGGTAAAGTCAGGGCTGTCTGCTGCGGTATATGTTCAAACAACAGATGTTGAATTAGAGATGAACGGCTATATGACCTACGACAGGGCAATAATTAAGATTGATGGTGAACGTGTCAGGGAATCTCACCGCAGTTTGTACAAATTGATACAATGATACCGAGAGCTCTCTTGTTCAAATAAACAGAATTTTTAGAGGTATATTTACTTTCTTAAATTAATGAGCGGAGAATTCGGCCTGGTATATGCCTTGTTTACCCGTAGGCAGCAGTAGATAATGTACGCCACTCATGATACTGGTCAACATCGTGATATGCTTCCATGATGGTGTGATTGTTTCTAAAAACGGAGTTGAGTTTCCTTCTCTACCGAGCCGGGGGGATACGATTAATTAACTAAATGTTTGCAAATTACCAACCCAAATGTAAAAAGCCCTGAAAAATAATTCAGGGCTTAGTGTTTATGATGTTGATAACAGTTTTATTAAGAAGCTATTTTTCTTACCGATATTTTATATATTCCTTATTCAAAATCGTTCAAATTTTGTACAACTGATTTCTTATTTATACAATAGGTAGTAGATAGGTGTCCAATATGTCGTATTGAAAATTTTGAGATTTTGGGATTTATACTTGATCGTGTGAATTTAGAATCCAGTAGGCTAGCACTTGTGGGGATTCAAGTCCCCTCTCTCGCACTATTAATAATAACAAGTTAGCTCGAAAATCCTTCCCAATTTAGCAGATGACAGGATTATATGTTAGTATACTATCATAGTTTAAAAATATCCATACCATACTATTTCAGAGTTTGATATGGGGGATATCGGGTTACACATAAAACCCTGCTCGACTCTTCAAAAAGTATTAAGAAAAGTAATAGTGAGAAAGAATTGGGAAGTGTACATCATGTATCGCACTTGTTGTAACATATCAATTAGACAGGTCAGTTAAAGATAGTATAGTAATAATGGAGAATATCACATGAAACGTTCCCTCACAAAAATATCTGTTATACTACTGTTTTTATTTTTTTCATCAATGACAAATGCTCAAGATCAACTTAATTATGAAGTGATCGACAGGATTCGTAATGAAGGACTTAACCATTCAAACGTCATGGAATTGGCACGCTATATGATCGATGTATACGGTCCCAGACTTGCAAATTCACCTTCTTTTAATCAGGCAGCAGAATGGGCATTGGAAAAATTTCATGAATATGGCATCAATGCAGAAATGCAGGCCTATGGAGAAGTTGGACTTGGTTGGGAAAATAAATACACGTCTGTCCATATGATCAAACCGCAGTATCAGTCAATAATTGCATATCCCAGAGCCTGGACACGAAGTACGATGGGAAAAGTAAAAGGAAATGTTGTATATATAAATTCGCAAGAGATTTACTCTCAATCAGACCTCGAACAATATCGTAATAAAATCAGAGGGAGAATCGTTCTCATAGAACCGAAAAGAGAGCTTAAACCAGATTTCACACCAGACGCTAACCGGTTATCAGATGAAGAGCTCAATGACATGGCACGTCTACGTATTATTCCAAAACCGGCAATGGTTACATTAAAACAACATGAATATGATACTATACTACAGGGAAATGTTCGAGAAATTCTGTCAAGGGACCTGCTCAACAACTTTTTTGAAACTGAAGGAGTAGCAGTCCTGGTCAGTCCTGGAAGACCTCAGGATCAAGCCCAAATAGCCAAAGGTAACGTCAGTCCGGGAGGCGGAAGACCTTTACAAAAGGAAGATCCAAAACCGTTGCCACACGTGGCCCTTGCAGTAGAACATTATAATAGAATAGTAAGAATTCTCGAGATCGGTATTGACGTTGAATTGGAGATAGAGGTCAGAGTCAAATATGATGAAAAAGACCTGCAAGATTATAATATTATTTCTGAAATACAGGGAACAGATTTAGGAGATGAGATTGTGATGCTCGGTGCTCACTTTGATGCAGCATCTTCTGGAACCGGTGCAACGGATAACGCTGCTGGAAGTTCGGTGGTTATGGAGGCAATGCGTATTTTAAAAGTGGTTGGCGCCGAGCCTCGACGCACAATCCGCGCAGCTTTATGGGGTGGAGAAGAAGTCGGCCATTTAGGATCAAGAGCATATGTGAAAAAGCATTTTGGAAATCCGGTAACACAGCAAGTTCTCTCTGATCATGCAAAACTATCTGTCTATTTTAACACAGATTGGTACGGGTTGTTTCGGGGTCTTTTCCTGTATGGAAATGATCTCGTTCGTCCGATTTTTGAGGAATGGATGAAGCCGTTCCACGATCTTGGATTTACGCATCTTTCGCCGGGTAATAACAGAGGTTCTGACAACATGTCATTTTTATCCGTAGGTCTTCCAGGATTTCGATTTATCCAGGATGATCTTGAATTTTGGACTACAACTTGGCACACCAGCATGGATGTATATGACCGGTTAGTTGCCGAAGATTTAATAGCTAATTCAGTCGTTATGGCCGGGATGGTCTATCTTGCCGCTATGCATGATGATTTACTTCCTCGCTCAAATAATATGATGAACAATAATAGACGATGGCACAAGAAATAAATTTTTTATTACGAATATATTTCTGGACCAATGATACTACTCAATTTTTTATTAAGCAATAAGCTATTTATTGTTTCATAAAGCGACTCTTATTCAAAAAAAATTGATTTTTACTGTCCAACTTTTTTTACGACGCACACCAGATGTTAAAAATAGTATCGATAATCTACACACTCCTCATATATTCTTTTTCAGTAGATTGATATAGAAAATATTGGTTATCTTGGATTAATTCTAAATAAGGGGGTTTGCGTTATGCATAAGCGTAAACATTTTGCTGTTGCATGTATCATTTTTTCAAATCTTACATTATTTTATTGCACTGCGGATACAGGAGGATCATTTGTGGTCGAAAGCAGCGACTATGCGGATCTTGTCAGCCTCTTCAACGAATTTCGTGAGTTCCAGCAGCCGACTTTCATTAACGGTGTCCCCGATTACACAGCAGACGCAATGGAGGCGCAAAAACGCGGCTTGAAGGAATTTCAGAGGCGTCTGGCTGACATTGATAAAAATAGCTTGATTGTCTCAAAGCAGGTTGACTATATTTTAGTCTGGTCGGAAATGAACGGACTTGATTTTTATCATCGGGTTTATAAACCCTGGTCACGAGACCCTGTCTTCTACCTCCCTTCACAGAGAGGAGCCGGACCTGCCATAAGCATCGAACTTCAGTTTCCCAGTAGCCTGCCTCTCCCCGATAATAAGATTGATGCATTGAGAAAGCGATTAAAAGCTATTCCTGCTATATACGAACAGGCGAAAAGGTGATCTGGCGATTATAGCAATCCATTATATTGATCGTGAAGCTGGAAGATATGAAAATCTTGCGAACAGCCTGACAGAACACTATCCTGATCTGGTTCCCGATGCTGAACGAGCCGCAGATGCAGTGAGAAACTATGGGAAATGGCTCGAAGATAACATAAGCCGGATGACAGTCCCTGCTGGTATTGGGATAGAGAACTACAACTGGTGGTTGAAAAATGTTCATCTCTTCCCATACACATGGGAAGAATGCCGCACCATAATGGAGCATAAATATAATCGTGTGGTGACCTTTTTGAAATTAGAGGAAAACAGAAACCGTAACCTTCCCGAGCTTGAGGTGGCAGATACTGATGAGGAATATTACCGTCGCCTGGATATAGCCCTTAATTTCGTTCTTGATTTTCTTCGCGAAGAAGAAATTTTAACAGTCCCTGACTGGCTCCAGGCCGCAGACTACAGTGATCCGAATGAAGTAAGAGGGCCGCGGCCATCTCCTCCTACCATCGATACAAGAGCACGTGAACTCGAGGTGCTTCCTGGTGAGGCACATGAGTTTATTGGCCATCTTTTCGATAGACGGAGATTAGAACGTGATGACCGTCCGATCCGTAGTGCACCGCGCCTGTATAATATGGATTGGATCCGCTCGGAAGGATGGGCATGCAGTCTTGAAGAGCTTTTTATGGTGGCGGGAGTACTTGATAATCGACCGCGAAGGGGAAGAGAAGTGCAACATCTCATGAATGCTTCACATATGGCCCTTGCACTTCCTGATCTAAAAATGCACAGCAACGAGATAACCTTTACTGAAGCAAGGCGGTTGAATGCCGAGTTAATGCCGAACAAATGGACATACGAAGATGATAGAAATGTGTGGTACGAACAGCAATCAAACTTGCGTATTCCAGGTTGGCATACTGCAGGTTCTGTTGTCGGCACAGCCCAATTCATGAAGCTCTTCAGAGAGCGGGCAATGCAGTTGGGAAACGAATTTAACATTCGTGAGTTTATGGATGAATTCTTCGCATCCGGAATGATCCCCATGTCTCTTACGAGGTGGGAGATGACAGGAAATGATGACGAAATCAAAGAATTATATTCCGTCATAAAATAGTTTATACATAATTCACTTGTATTGATTTAATGTGCTCATCGTTTCACCGATGTGCCATCAATCATAATTTTACAATATTGGTTTATCGTCAACTCCCTTCACTTTCAGAAAAATTTCAATCTGAAATATATAAGGTTCTCAAATTGCACAGCACGGAAAGTAAAATAACACTTGTAAATGTTAAATGCTTAAAGTAATATTTATCACCAAAAAGCAATAGAGGAGCAAGTCATGATATCTCGAATATTGGTGTTTTTAATACTTGTGATGTTTACAGTACCTTTTGCCAATTGCCAGGCTCAGGAAATGGACGACCTGAAGGAATGGAATAATCAGATACGCCGGGAAAAGTTTGACCTCGTTCTACCCCAAGCCATGAAAAAGAACAATATCGATATGTGGATCCATGTGATGAGAATAGCAATTCCTGATCCCTTTGGTGCAGAAGAACTGGGCAGTACCTCCGGTGTTTTCATCTTCACGGACCGTGGCGGTGATCGGATTGAACGCGCGGTTCTTGGACGTCGCTGGGGAGCTTCACAGCGTGAAAGGGGAGAGGTTGAGATGTTGGTTGAAAAATATGGAGTTTACGACATAATCCACGACCCAGTTTTTGTGCAGCAACCGGTGGTAATCCCGATGACAGAATATGATTACCGATTTAAGGGCCTCAGAGAATTTGTTGAAGCACGTAATCCCAAACGCATTGCTATAAATTACAGGGAAAACCTGGGAACGTGGGCGACTTCCCCCAGAGCAAATGACGGTATTTCGCATATAGATTACCTCCTCTTAACGAAAGAGCTCGGTGAAAACTATGCCGACAGGCTGGTCTCGTCTGAATATGTAATGATGGATTACCAAATAACTCCGGTGCCGAGCGAAATCGAACTCCTTAAGAAAATGCGTCAGGACGAAGTTGAACTTGCAAAGAAAGCCTTTGCTGAAATCGTGCCAGGTGTAACCAGAACTCGCGAGCTGGGTGAAACCGGAAATTATCAGGTGGATGTAGTTGTCTTTCGCCGGATGAGTACAGGATTGTCCCAAAGAGGAAGGAGTGCAGGCTGGGAAAACAGCGTGGTCCAGGGAGGCGACGTCGTTGCAGCACCAAGCCAGGGAATGTTCGCCTATGTGCTCCGTGACGGAGAGACTGAACCGCCTCCGGAAATCCAAAAACTCTGGGCAGAATACCTGAAAATCAAAAAGATTCTGGTGGAGACCATTAAGGCTGGTCGTACTCCTCGTGAAATAATCCAAAACTACACCAGGAAATTTGAGGAGGAAGGAATTATTGTCAGGGATCCCCAATTACATATGGTTCAGCCAAAGAACAATTTTCCTGTTTATGCCATAGGCTATGATCCTGACAATACCCAAATTGCTATCGACTGCCATGGCATGGGAAAAGGAGCGCGTGAGAGGAAGCACGATATTTATTTTGGCCCCAGGATTGGTTCTAATGGTCCGGAATGGACTTTAGATATACCACTTTCACCCAATCACCACTTTGTTTTAGAATATTTCTTCTATATGCCGTCTCCTACATCCAACGAACGTGAAGACCAGTATTTATTATTTTGGGATCATGAGCAGGCAATTGCAACCGGACGTGGAGTCAAGTATTTATCTCCACCGCAAAAAGAGCTTTATCTCATTAAATGAGTTCCTCCAAACACAATCGTCACTTAATGAAGGAGACTCAATTATGTCTACTCGACAAGTTTTATTTGGATTTTTTCTTTGCCGTTGTTGGGCTTCTCAAGTTCAGCAACGGCCAAGGATTTTAGGTCCCTCTGAAAAAGCTCCTGCATGATCCGCAAAAACAAATTCGACTACGTGCTCCCAAAGGCCATGCGACGCAACAACATCGATATGTGGATCGTCATTGATTCTGGTCGCGGCACCGATCCGATGATACTCGACTTTGGCATTGAGAGCGCCTATGGTCAGAGCTTTTACCTCTTCTTCGATCGATTGTCTATGATCGCGACCCAAAACGAATCACTTTGAATTACCTCGATACTCTAATTTGGGGAGGAGCGCGCACCGCAGACGGTCTTTCCTACACGGATTATAAATTTCTCGTGAAGGAATTGGGCGAAAAGTATTCTGAACGCTTCGTGTCCGCGCAAAATCTCATCGCCGATTTTCACGGCGAGCACGTCGCTGGCGAAATCATCGAGTTCTTCAAGGTCGGTGACATAACACGAAAAGGAATTGAACGTGCCTTGTCCAACGAGGTTGTCACGCCCGGTAAGACGACCTACCACGATGTCGTCTGGTGGTTGGAGGAGCAACGGGAAGCGATGGGTTTGCGCAGAACCTGGGTTTCAAGTGCAGCATTTCCACAAGCACCTAGTTTCAAGGGGTATCAAACCATTATCGTATGGATGGGATAAGGAACGCGTCATCCAGCGAGGCGATATTCTGTTTATCGATTGGGGACTCAATCGCAACAATATTCTCCACCGATATTAAGCCGTTTCTCCTATGTCCTCAAAGAAGGGGGAACTGGTGGCGCCGCCCGGTGTCCTTAAGGCTTTTGGAGAGGCCAAGAAAGTCCGCGAGATCATTCGAAAAACGTTCGCTCGGGAAGAATTGGCCGGGATCAATTAGGTGATCTCAAACAAATCATTCGAGACGCCGGCTATGTCTACACGGAAACAGAACGTGCCAGTGACGTTCCGGGTATCGAGGTGCATGTCGGGATGCATGGCATGGGCAACGTCGCCCACGAAGTAGGGGCCGGGATCACCATGGGTGAAAAGGGCAAATACGAAGTCATGCCTAACGCCTTCCTTTTCCTGGAATTCAGACCGGCGGACGAATGGAACGGAAAAAAGATCACTGTCGCCATCGAAGAGAACGTGCTGGTCACGGAACGCGGCATCGAAGGAATACTTGTAACAGTAAATTGCTTAACGTAATATTTATCACCAAAAGTTAAACGAGGAGCAAGGCCGTGATAACTCTAATTATGGTATTTTTAATAGTTTTGATGTTCTCCATACCTAATGCCATAGCACAGCGGGGAGGAGAATCCTTTAACCTATTTCCGCAGCATACGATAGAGACCGACAGGGAAGTGCTCCGTCTTATACGAAACGAAAAACTTGACCTTATTCTACCGGGAGCCATGCGCGACAATATAATGAAGAATAAATCGAAATTTCGTTTCGATAATCCTTAACAGTTCGTTTATAATTACTGTGATTTTTTACAACATCCAGGATTTGTTTAAGAGCTTTTGACAAGTCTTTCCGCTTATTAAAAAGAAAAATTGCTGTTTTCGTGTCTCTCCAGCATGTGTATCCAAGCAATTGATCAATTTTTTTAATAGAATATTTCTCTCCATCCCAAAACGCACACTCCGCTTCGGGTCACGCTCTGCAACAAATTAAGTTATTTCGTCGTAGACGGAAAAGTCATGAGTGTTATAATCATAGTTGGTAATTGCTCGGGAAAGTTCGCGAGAGCCATAAATATTATATAACCGAAGGTCGATCAAAATTCCCGAAACATTGGATCTTGATCTCCGGCACGGGTTACATGAATCCACATGTCCACATTATTGTCGTGCATTGCTCTCTGCAGAATAAGGTCAATCTTTTCTTATAAGATCAAGGACTTCCCCGCCGGTCTTTGCCGTATGTACACCAGGTTGTACATTGGCAACAGATACGGTAAACATTGCAGAAATGAAAAATAGCATTGTTCTAGTTATCATTACGTGCTCCTCTATTGATTGCTTGTGGCTTTTTAGAAAACATTTATTAGCTGAAGGCTTCGAGTGTGGATAAACTTTGTGACGTCATGATTTTCATAACTGTCTGATCATAAACCATATACAACCAGGATGTGCGGCGTCACAACTTTAAGGGCACTAGTGTTTAGATAGTAAGAAATGCATCTAGCCTTTGCAAGAGTTAATTATTATCCTCCTTTGAAAGAGATTAATAGGGATTATAAGAATTATAATGCCAAATTAACACTTGGTCCTTTTTCTCGAAGAGCATTATAAGTGTACCCTGCATAAAGTTTACAGCAAGCAGGAGCTCGTCAAATGAAACCCGTTGATGACTATTCATGCATATTGTCCATAAGTTTATTAGTCATTTCTAGTTATTGATTAAAGATAAAATATTAGTACTTTTTAGTAATATGAAACTACTTTTATATTGTTTTTTTGCTTATATTCCCTTATAGTAGAGCGATTTAATATGAAAATTATTATGTCATTTTTTAATCATTTTCATATCTATCCAATTAAAAGTTTCCAGATATTATACAATGCAATGACTAACCAGTCAGGCTTTTTCATGGTTAGCGGACTTCAGCCGAAAAACAAGAAATTCTATATAAATCTCTTTCATTGGATTGATATGAGGAATACCAGAAAAAATCCATAGGTTTGCTATCAACTAGAGGATATGAAAATGAGCGTTATGAAGCGACGTGATTGTTTAAAAGCTCTTGGCGCGAGTGCCGCTTTATTGGTAGTGCCGGACCACATGAAAGATATGAAATTGTTCTCGGCTGATAAAGAGACTCTCAGGCCGCCAAATGTAATTTTGATTATTACCGATGATCAAGGTTACGGAGATTTAGCGTGTCATGGCAATTCGATAATTCAAACGCCAGCTATTGATCGCCTCTTCACCGAAAGTATAAGACTGAAAAACTATCATGTATCACCGGAATGCTCACCTACGCGTGCAAGTTTGCTTACAGGGCGCTATAGCAACAGAACAGGAGTATGGCATACAGTAATGGGACGGTCTCTCCTGCGAAAAGATGAAATGACCATGGCGGATGTATTTCAGTCGAACGGTTTCAAAACCGGGATATTTGGCAAGTGGCACCTTGGAGATAATTACCCGTTCCGACCGCAGGACCGAGGTTTTGATGAAGTAGTAATCAATGGAGGAGGAGGCGTAGGAAATACGCCCGACTACTGGGATAATGATTATTTTGATGATACTTATTGGCGCAACGGAAAGCCGGAGAAATTCCATGGTTACTGCACAGATATTTGGTTTGATGAGGCCATGAAATTTGTTGAAACCAATAAGAATGATCCATTCTTCTGTTATTTGACTACAAATGCTCCACACGATCCATTTCATATCGAAGATAAATACAGTACGCCATATCTCGATCAAGGTGTTCCGGACTACCGTGCGCAATTTTACGGAATGATAACGAATATAGATGAAAACATTGCCAAACTGGAGTCGAAATTAAAAAAACTTGGCATTAGAGACAACACGATTTTTATATTCATGACCGATAACGGGACTTCAGGAGGAGTCAGCACCGATGAGAACAGATTCCCGACAGGAGGTTTCAACGCGGGTATGCGTGGGCAAAAAGGTAGTGTATATGACGGCGGACATCGGGTACCGTGCTTTATTCGCTGGCCGGATGGAATTGGTGGTGGTGGCAGTGATGTCAATCGCCTGACAGCGCACATCGACATTCTTCCCACCCTGATCGAATTGTGCGAGTTGAAAACAACGGAGGAGGTACAGTTTGACGGAACGAGTATAACGCCATTGTTAAAAGATGCGGTAACGAACTGGCCGGACCGAATAATTATTACCGATAGACAGCGAATTGAGCATCCTGAAAAATGGAGAAGAAACGTTACAATGACCGACCAATGGCGTCTCGTCAACGGTATGGAGCTTTATGATATGAATATGGACCCCGGCCAAAAAAATGATGTTGCCGAACAATATCCTGATGTTGTTGCAAAATTACGCAATGCATATGAGAGATGGTGGAACGATGTCTCAGAACGATTTGACGAATTTTGCGAAATAATCATTGGTTCCGACAAAGAAAATCCCGTCCGACTGACAAGTCATGATCTTCATGACGGTCAGGAAGGTAGAACAGTGGTCTGGGATCAGCCTCTCGTCCGTGAGGCTCTTCAGTCTAGTGGATTCTGGGCAATAGACGTAGCACAAACAGGTACATATGAATTTGTATTGAGGCGATGGCCTGAGGAAATCGATAAGCCAGTAAATGCCACTATCCCTGAAGGTGGACCAATTCCCGGGGGTATACCTTATCCCAAAGGTAGAGCCATTAATGTGACCAATGCCCGGATCAAGATTGCAGAAGTGGAAAAGACCAAATCGGTCTCTGAAAATGAGACTGCCGTACTTTTCCGGCTTCAGCTCCAAGCTGGCAAAACACGACTGCAAACCTGGTTTACCGATGATAAAGGACAATCTCGCAGCGCATACTATGTTTATATCAGATACCTTTCACAGGGAGAGTAAAACAACTTTTTATAGTTTTTATTATTGCCCCTGTTTTCCCCGTTTCAACGTTATACTACAAAAATCATTGTGACTAAAAAATCAATGCCAGTTTATCACTAAATCATTTTGTCTGAGTTAATTCAGTCTGTTTCAAAAACGTCTCCGGTATTGATTCTATCTCACGAATTTCAATATTACGGTAGAAGACTTCACTACCTTCCGATTGTAATTCAATCTTCCCACGTGTTAGAGGCAGATAATTTTCATCATCTACCCAGTTTTTTGCATTCTCCAAAACCATAACCACATGACTATTGACGATATGAAGGCTCTTGTCCCCCAAACAAATCAACTCGACGGTATTCCATTCTCCATGAGGTTTTTCATAGTCGAGAATTCTTCGACATCTGTTCGGTTCAAATTGGTCTCCGCTTCTAAACTGCCTGTATTCTGCGGTTGGATTATAAATCCACTGGGTATCACCATAATCATTATCTCCAGAACGATCTTCCTTGGTTTCTGATGATCTGATATCCATACTAACTCCAGCCAGAGGATGAAAGTCCCCAACATCACCTTCCTGAACCTGCAATTCTGGTGCTTTCATCCAAGCATTATAAAATTGGCCGTATGGTTCCTGAGCATGATAATGTATTCCACTATCCCTTCTTCTGTTTAATCGTGGTTCATGCTTTTTTTCACCCCATTTAAACTCTATTTTCAAATGGTAATTTTCAAATTCCTCTTTTGTGCTTATCCCACCAAATATCTCGCCTGATATATGAAGTATGGGTGCTTCATTCGATTCCTCAACCGTAAAGACATTTAAAGGGTCCTTATTTAAGCCGATCGGTGTCCCATCTTTAGGATACCCGGTCAGATTAACACTTGCATGTGGAACGCCTACAAAAATATTCCATTTGCTTAAATCCTTGTCAAGTAGTGTTATCCACTTATTTTCTGCATCTATTTGTGGTTTTTCCAAACCACAACCGACTAAGGTTCCGCATATGGAAACTATAAAGACAATTAGCATAGAATAAACCAACCTGAATGTAAACATAATTGTAATTCTCCTAGTTTGGTCAATATAATAACGACTTATTAATAAAGTGCTCTTTGTATATCACCATAATATTTCATACTAATTGAGTTAAAATCAAGAGACACATTTTGCAATTCCAATTGTTTTCTGCTCCCAGGGCACGTATGATTTGCGAACCTTTAACAGTAAGTCTAAATCTATCCAAAATGTTCCGGATCCTTACAATTCACTCTCAATTTTACCAGCCATTATAACTCGACGCGAAAATTCCTTTAGAACTTAAATAAAATATTGAAAGTCTTCTCGTATATGTTTGGTGATCTACCATGAATGGATATGTATGAAATCTTGTTTTCATTATTATTGTTGCTATACCATAATTTGATTCGGCTAAATGTGTCATATGTTCGCCAAATTCACGAGCCTCTTTATCAAGTTTGTGGTGATAATCACTTTCCGGCATTGCCTCAGTAACTTCCAGTGTAAGCTCTGTCATTGTATCCCATGCTTTAGTTATTGCAGCTTTTGTTATAAGCTGTGTTGAGGCATGACCTGCCGTTAATAGAACAAAATCATGTTAAAAGACATCTAATGATGACGTATGTATTCATATTATTCTCTCATTTCTATAATAGAATTAATGATGATCTCTTTTGATGTTTAATCCCATATTAACATTTGAATATGAAAAGTACAAATGAGTCTTTTTTGATCATAAGACCACAGGGAAGAGGCAATCCCGATAAGTCTATCTGTAACTATTAAATAATTACGGATTGAATAAAGATTGTCTTAGAGACGAGATTTTAATTTGATAAAACACTCTTCGGGATGTACGATTTGTGAACTTTTTCAATGGTCATCTGCTATCATTCAACAGCTCAAACGCCGCATTACCACGGTAACGGTGCAATTCGGGGAAGTTTTTCATCACGCATTGCAGCATGATACGCAAATGTTGCCAAGACGACAGCAGCTTGCGTTAAACCCTCAGGATAGAGGCGTTCATACACATCCATATTTGTGTGAGCGTTCCAGTCATCGATCTCTTTTCTATCATGGTTAAAATAAAAGCCAATCAAACCAACTTCTTTGTATGCTTCATGTGCAGATCCTGTGGTGAAAAGATGTGACATCCCAAGGTTACGCAGCGGTTTTATCCACTCGGTAATTATCCCTCGGACAGCTTCATTTCCCATGATGGAAACACCCCGTATACTGCCGGGACCGATATCAACATTAAAATACGCAGAAAGATTATTATAATCTTTTTTGTACTCTTTTGTTTCCAGGTCAGCAAAGTTTTTACGGACATGGCTCCGGTTACCAATTAATCCTATTTCGTGACCGCCCCAGAGACCAACACGAATAGTCCTCCGGGGCTTAACCCCGATCGCCTTAAGAATACGTACCGCTTCCATGGCAGTAACCGATCCGGCAGCGTTATCTATGGCGCCGGTTCCGACATAATCAGACTGGAGATGACCGCCTACTATAACTATTTCATGCGCCAGATCTGTACCCGGAATCTCAGCAATGACGTTATGATCGACGGACTCTCCTCTGTAAACGGTCGTCCTGATCTCGATTTCCATCTCGACAGGAATATCCTTTTCGAGGATTCGCATTATCCGGTTATAATGTTCCACTGCCAAGACCAACTCCGTAGGCTGGAGGGGCTTATCTTCCCACGGCCTCTCTATTCCATTGTAATTTCCGGGAGAAACTGAGCCATAATAATGCTGTTCATCTGGGTGTACAATAGCCACAGCACCTTCTGCAAACACAAAATCAATAATGTGCTTTTTCAGTTCACTGAGATCACGTCTGCGACGCTCTTCTGAGACTCGAGGACCAATGGCAATGGGGATTTTCTCCATCTCATCGAGCCGCTCGTCTGTCCATGTCAGCGGATTTGCTTCAAAATGAGGCGAGATTTCCTGTTCCGGTTTTATGAATATAATACGATCTCTTAATTTTCCCCGGTATTGTTCCAGATCAGCTTCCGAGGAAATTTCATCAAAATTCATGGAGAAAACGTCCGCCCGGACCTTTCCATCAGTACCGGTCGTCCACGGTGCGGGATACCCGATGACTCGCATATATTGGGGGGTCATCATATGGATAGACGTGTATGCATGCCCCCAACCGTTACCGAACTCATACGGTTCAAGCTTAGCATTCGTGAGACCATACTCTATGAGTCGGCCTCTTGCCCATTCTGCCGCTGCACGGTATGAAGGTGTTTTCTCATTCCGCGGCCCAAATACATCTGTCAACCAGCTGGCATTCTCCATTACTTCAGAATTTTCAAAAGCTTCTTCAGTGAGCTCCTGCACAACACCCCAGTATACCGGTTCCTGTGCAGATACGGCAGGTAATAATATAAACACCAATAATAGACTTAGTATAAAGGTATAATGAACTTTCATTAATATGACTCCTGGTTAAGTTTACGCTGTTAGGACAGTGCGGACACTTTGTGTTCAATAATAAGGTAAGTAATTTGTTTTTACAAGTGTTTTCCTAATCCATTGAGCATTTAGGTTTACAAATCGTACAGCCCGGGAAGTAGAAAACACTTGTAAAAGTAATATACTTAACGTAATATTTATCACCTTATCACCTTCTAATCAAAAGAGGAGAATGTTATGATAACTCGAATACTGTTAATTTTAATTTCTGTGATGTTCACCGTTCCTGCTGCCAGTGCACAACCGGGTGTGCATACGTCAAGGACCGGCGGGGAAGTTCTTCGTCAGATGAGAAACGAAAAACTTGATCTTATTCTGCCGGGGGCAATGCGTGACAGTGATGTTGACATGTGGATTCACGTGACACGTCCCGGAGATCCTGACCCGCTTGTTCCGCAATTTGGATCAACATCGGGTTATTTGATTTTTACCGATCGTGGTGACAGAATCGAGCGGGCTGTGTTTGGTGGAGCAGGAGCGGTTGAAAAAATTGACGTTTACGGCTCTCCGGAAATTGTTCGAGCTGTTACCGGATATGACTATGGCACTCTGGACTTCTCCGTTTATGATGAATTAACAGAATTTGTTGCCGAACGGGATCCCAAAACGATTGCGGTTAATTATTCCTCATGGATTTCTTCAGCAGATGGTATTTCGCATACCGAATATTTGAAATTGGAAAAAATATTAGGTTCTAAATATTCTCAAAGAATTATTTCTGCAGAGAACGTTATTTCTGAATTTCTGGCAAGAAGAGTTCTTAGGGAAGTAACTGCACTGACCAATACATTGGAAACGCGTCGTCAGATTGTTGCAGAGGCTTTAACGCTTATTATGCCGGGCGTAACGACACGGGAGGATATAGGCTGGTGGACGAGGGAGGAAGCCTATAAACGACATTTAACAGGATTTAGTACGAGCGGTGGCGGCCCTAGTGTTTCCTATTCAGCCGTTTCAGATCTATCCGAGACACGTTCTCCTCACTATGTATACCAGCGTGGCGATTTTATTGTAGTCGGTGCTCCGGTTCGATATATGGATTTTGGGACAGATACTAAAACATACGCATATATTCTGAGAGAAGGGGAAACACGTGCTCCTGAAAGTATTCAGTATGCCTACGATCAGGCAATAGCTGGTCAATGGATTATGAAGGACCATATGAAAGTCGGCATGACTGCCGGAGAATCTTTGGATGCAATGGTCCAAGCCATGGAAAAGGAAGGCTACATATATATACCCTCTAATGATATTGGATCGGAAGATCAAATGAAAATAAAGAAAGTACTTGCTACTACTGATAAATCGGGATTTACCATCGATAATCACGCTTTTGGTAATAATCTTAATAATGGTGATTCCGACATAATAAATCGTATCGGACCCTCAATGTCGTCATTTCGGCAAGACCGGCACCATTTGGTGATCCAGGAGAACAATTTCTTTGCATTTGAATATTTGGTCTATACGAACCTGCCTGAAAGACCCGGTTTTCCAATTACCATCAATGTTTGCAATGTTCAAATTATATCCAACCGGGGAGTTGAATGGCTCCAGCCGCCAAATGAGAAAATTGAACTGATCTATTGAAAATATAGGTTTACAAATCACAGCTCAAGGAGTAGAAAACACTTGTGAAAGCAATATCTATCTCTTATTATTCACCACAAAATGTCCAACTTGTTCTGACAACGTACACTTTTTTAACATAATATTCATGTAGATAATCTGTTATGATCAATTGATGTTATGATAGAGAAGAATTATTGTCAGTTACTCAAGATTTTAACAAAACCTGTATGACATTACTGTAGAATTACTGTAGAATTCGTTGAATTTTCAAACGTTTTTGTCAGAGTGGAATTTCATGTTTATTTGGTTATCTATAAATCGAAAACTAAGATTATAGTAACGAGGGTAATATGAAAAAATTGACGGCCACAACATTTTGTCTGGTACTATTTCTTGTCATGACAATAAGCCTGCCTGCACAAAATCAGCAAAACAAAATTGTTGTCAACGTTGATCTCGGCTCAGAAAAAATCAGCAGGCATATATATAGACATTTCGCCGAACATTTAGGAAGCGGTATTTATGGTGGAATATGGGTGGGAGAAGACTCACCTATACCCAATACACGTGGGATAAGAAATGATGTTGTTGAGGCGCTGAAAGAGTTGAATATTCCTAATGTCAGATGGCCGGCCGGTTGTTTTGCCGATGAATATCACTGGATGGATGGTATCGGGCCCCGTAATGAGAGACCTCCCATGATCAATACGCATTGGGGTGGGGTTACAGAAGATAACGGTTTCGGAACGCATGAGTTTATGGATTTGACCGAGCAACTCGGTACGGAACCCTATATAGTAGGAAATGTCGGCAGTGGTACGGTACAGGAAATGTCTCAGTGGGTTGAGTACCTGACTTCGGATGCGAAAACTCCTATGACCGATCTGAGGAAAAGAAATGGGAGGGAGAAACCCTGGAGAGTGAAATATTGGGGAATCGGCAATGAGAATTGGGGATGCGGCGGCAGCATGAGAGCTGAATATTATGCCGATTTATTACGTCGATTTTCGAGATACACTCGTAATTACGGAGATAATGAGCTTTACAGAATAGCCGGCGGTGCTACAAACATAGATTACGATGAAGTAATATTAAAGGAGCGAAGAGCAAGGAGCGCAATACAGGGTTTTTCGCTTCATTACTATACAAGACTTCGCAGTTTGTCGCCAAATCATTCTGCAACCGATTTTGGTGAAAAGGAATGGTTTTACATGCTCAGTGAATCTTTAAAAATAGATGATGTGATATCTCAAACCGGAAAAAAGAATCGATTTAATCGTGGATGAATGGGGAAATTGGCATGATGTCGAACATGGGACAAATCCGGGATTTCTCTTCCAGCAGAACACCTTAAGGGATGCGCTTGTAGCAGCTACTACTCTTGATATATTCAATAAACATGCTGATCGTGTCAAGATGGCAAATATCGCTCAGTTGGTAAATGTATTGCAGGCATTGATATTAACGAATGAAGAACAAATGGTCTTAACTCCTACATATTATGTATACAATATGTATAAAGTTCATCATGACGCAACATTGCTGCCTTTAGACCTGCAGACTGAAGATTATGCAATAGATGGGATAGCAATTCCTGCGATCAGCTCATCCGCTTCAACAGATGACAACGGGCGCATTCACATTTCCCTGAGCAACCTTAATCCCAATAAGGAGCTTGAGATCGCCTGCGAGATCCGTGGATTTAAAAGTGTTGCAGGCATCAGTGGAACGCTATTAACTGCAAACAGAATTAATTCCTACAATGACTTTGGTAAATCGGAAGAAGTACATACGGTTGAGTTTAGTGGATATGAAAAAAAAGGCAACACGATTACCGTAAAATTGCCTCCCAAGTCGGTAGTAATGTTGGAGATTATCTAAACGAAAGAATGCATGAATGGATACAGGGTATATTGGACAAAGGAATGTAATATACTAAGAATTATGAATATTTATTACTAACCTTTTCAAGGAGAATTCAATATGATTAACAACATGAATGATAAGAAATCCCAGCATACTATATCTCGAAGAAATTTCATCGGTAAAACTGCTGTTGCGGCGGGTGTGTTTACTATAGTCCCAAGCCATGTTTTGAGTAGTCCCGGACGAACAGCTCCCAGTGACAAATTGAATATTGCATGTTGTGGTATTGGTGGTAAGGGAAGATCTGATATCTCTGGTGTCAGTTCTGAAAACGTTATTGCTTTATGCGATGTTGATGAGACACAAATAGAACGTTTCACAAATTATGCTATGCGAACAGAAAGACCTGATTTATTAGAATTGTATGATAAAGCAAATAAATATCGTGATTTTCGTGTAATGCTTGAAAAAGAAAAAAGTATTGATGCCGTCGTCATAAGTACACCGGATCACAATCATGCGGTCATAGCCATGACGGCAATGAAAATGGGAAAACACGTATTCTGCCAGAAACCGTTAACGCACACCGTATATGAAGCCAGAATGCTCACGAAAGCGGCGAAAGAGTATAACGTTACTACACAAATGGGAAACCAGGGACATGCGAGTGAGGGCGCCCGTCTTATTAATGAATGGATAGAGGACGGTGCTATCGGTGATGTCCGTGAAGTGTATATCTGGACAAATCGGCCGGTATGGCCGCAAGGTATTGAAGCGCCACAAGAAATACCGTCAGTGCCGCCGACTTTGGACTGGAACCAGTGGTTGGGACCAGCAAAGTACCGTCATTATCATCCCGCATATTGCCCATTTGTGTGGAGAGGTTGGTTTGACTTTGGTACAGGAGTAATAGGTGATATGGGTGCTCATTTTGTTGATCAGCCTTTTTGGGCATTGAAATTAAATGCCCCGGCTACTATCTCGGCATCATCAACAAAAATGACAAACGATTCCTATCCGTTAGCATCAAAAGTCCATTACACTTTTTCGGCAAGAGGTACAATGCCTCCCGTTAAGCTCACATGGTACGATGGCGGATTAACAGCGCCCCGTCCTGAAGAACTCGAACCGGGTCGTCGTATGGGTAATAAAGACGGAGGAGTTCTCTTCGTTGGAGACAAGGGTAAGTTAATGCACAACATTTATGGTGAAAACCCTCGATTGATACCTGAAACTAAAATGAAAGATTATACACTTCCTGAAAAAACCATACCCAGATCACCCGGTATCCATTTAGAATGGATAGAAGCATGCAAAGCCGGAAAAAAGTCAACTACTGATTTTAGCTATTCAGGCCCACTCACTGAAACCATGCTACTCGGCAACATTGCAATACGTATGCAGGAAAAATATACAATTTTGGAATGGGATCATAAAAAAATGGAAATAACCAATCTGCCGGAAGCAAACAAGTATCTCCATAAAAAATATCGTGATGGATGGTCATTGTAATATATGAAAACTGTAGTCGTTATAAAAGTAGAAATGCAAATCTGCCTATCGTGCTATTAATAATTGTCACCATTGCTCTTTTATTATTATTTTTGCCTATGGGCATGTTTATATTGGTCTATAAATACCGCTATTATAATGATAGCGCCGATTAAAAAATTTTCATGTAATTTTAGGAGTGTTTTCATTCCCGGGGCCAAAATGCTTTAACATTACCAGATTTTCTGATATACTGGTATTCGTGATGACAACACCACTTCTGGCAGCATCATTTGTTACAAAAAATTCATCTCGTGTCAGCTCTCCATACCTGATTTTTATGGGTGTTTCTACATCCCAAACGCCAAGTTTTCCTCTGCCTTGTGTGAGGATGAGTCCATACGCACATTCATCCTTAATTGTCACGGTACGGCCCGGATAAACCGTTAATTCCATGGCGGCAAAATCATCAGAATTATACGCCACCCACAATTCCTGATATCCAGCGTCATCCATTGTTTGCCTGTCATCTACCGGGAGACACGGCAGAAAATGTTTTTTCTTGAATTCAGGGTTTGTATTCGCTTCCCAATCCAGCATGCTTATTAAATAATCATAATCATAATGGTATTCTTCAGGGACATTTTTCACCAGCAGATATCTGGGGACAAATCGTCCTTCTACCAGAGACTGAAAAATTGAGAGTACGTCAGAAGCTCCTTGCGGCTCATACGTCACTAATGATCCTGGAGCATGGAGAATCCCCGGAGGAATATTCCAGGCGGTTCCAGGTTCTAAACGATATGCTTTTGAATAATCTAAAATATGATTATCCCCACTGTCCCATTGTTTAAGACAATGAATTACATCATCTGGAGTTGTACCGGGTTCTAAACCAAAAAAGGTGTTGGGAAAACTATTCTCGAAAAGATTTAATTGAGGAGGGAAATAATATGCTTCAGGTTTCCCGAGCATACCAACTTTTTCAGCGTGTTTATCCATCTGGTGCATATGATGCGGAATTGGCCCCAGATTGTCAAAAAATTTGCAAAGCATCATCCATCCCTGGTATTTTTCCATAATTTTCTTCCCCAAAAACTCATTGCCCAAGAGACTAATGGAATCCCTGAAAAGAACCTTATCAATCCTTGAATTCTCTTCGTAAACAAGATAACTTAATCCTTCATCTTCTGGAGTACCAGGGCCGTTATCTGCAACTGTTGTGGAAGAAAACCACCGTTCATCTATTCCACCTCGATGTGCTCCGCATGCATACAAGTCACGTGGATCTAATTTTAATCGTCCTCCCGGTCGCACAAAAGATCGAGGCACCCAGCAGGGTGCTAATCGTACAATACCTTCGCCCTGTTCAAGCGCAGTCTTTATGACGGATGTTTTCATTGTACCTGTTAACATGGAGATTGTCTCCCAAGCATTTTAATTGAAAATAGCAAGGTGTGAAATTTACTTTTAATAGCATTTCATACACCATGGGAGGCACGATTTGCGAATCTTTAATAATAAGTTTAAAATTTGTCCGCAATGGCTAAAACTGAAATACACAATCGATAAAAGTTATAAAGCAAGAGATTATTTTCATGCTTCTGTTTACTGTTGAATATCATTATCTGCTCAGCGGATAGAGAATTTTCTGAATGTGCGGTTCATCAAAATTTTGTGTGGTTGCAACCGTTACACCTGTATCGATCCGTTTTTCGAGCTGCTTGCCATTGATAGCGTCAACAGCGGATTTCACTCCTAAATATCCCATCGTAAACGGGCTCTGTACAATAAGAGCCTGAATCACTCCCTCTTTTAACGATTCTATCTCGTTTGGAGAAGCATCAAATGCGACCAGCTTTACTTTTTCCTGGACATTTCTGGAACGTAACGCCTGGGCTGCGCCTATTGCGCACGCCTCATTTGCGGCGAATATACCTTTGAGACCCGGATGTGCTGTTAGAACATTTTCGGTTATTGCCATTGCTGTTGCGACATCAGATTGACAGTATTGTACGGCTACAAGATTGATATTCGGATACTTCTTCAACCCTTCTATGAAACCTTCTTCACGCCAGATCGACGTTGCAGCGCCGGGGATAAACGGAAAACACGCAACATCACCTTCTTCGCCTATCAGTTCTGCGAGAACATCGGCGGCTTTTTGTGCTCCATATATATTATCAGTCGCTATAAAACTGAGAGGCACATCTGAATCGAGACCGGAATCAATGGTAATAACCGGTATCCCCGCGCGGTCCGCTGCCTCGATTGGAGGTATCAACGCTTTTGTATCACTTGCAGCCATGACTATAGCATCGACCTGCTTGTTAATGTAATCTTCAATTATACCGATTTGGCCGGCAATATCAGTTGGGACACCGGGTCCTTTCCAGATCACATCGACATCAAATTCCATCGCTGCAGAATCCGCTCCGGCTTTGACCGTGAGCCAAAAATTTTGTGTCAGACCATTTGGAGAAACAAGTATCTGAAGTCTTTCCGATTTTCCCCTTCCGCAATACATAAAAACTGTAGTCGTTATAAGGGTAAAAAATACGAATCGGCCGATCATACTTCTAATCTTTATCACCTTTGTTCCTTTATTATTGCCTATGGGCATGTTTATATTGGTCTATAAATACCGCGACTATAATGATAGCACCGATCGCTATCTGCTGCCAGAAAGCGGAAATATCTAACAAATTACTCCCGTTTCTCAGAACACCCATTATGAGCGCTCCAATAACCGCACCGAGAACTGTTCCCTCTCCGCCGCTCAGACTTGCGCCGCCGATAACACACGCAGCGATAACATCCAGCTCCCAGCCGGTTCCTGCTGTCGGTTGACCCGACCGCATTCGAGACGAAAGGATAACTCCTGCCGATCCGCACAACAATCCGCAAAAAGTATAGATCATTATAAGGTATTTTTTAACGTTCACTCCAGAAAGCCGTGCTGCTTCAGAGTTACTGCCTATTGCATAGGTGTATCGTCCCATTCGTGTGTAACGCACTATACCAAAACCGATCAGGACAACGATGAGCGTAATAATGACAGGGACCGGAACAACTCCAAATACCCGGCCGCCGCCGATAAATGCATACGCCTCAGGTATAGAGACGATTTGTACTCCCGCGCCACCGGTTATAACCAATGCGATTCCTCGAGCTATTCCCATCATACCCAACGTAGCAATAAACGGCGGAATCCGTCCTTTTGCAATCACAAATCCGTTGAAAGTCCCACAAAGCGTGGCAATGGTAATTCCGCTCAGTACCGATATGAATAACGGAAAACCCGCTACCACAAGTGATGTACATACTACCCCGGACAGCGCAAGAAGAGAACCGACCGAAAGGTCTATTCCGGCAGATATTATGATCATCATCTGTCCAACCGCCATGATGGCTATAACCGATATCTGCAAACCGATAGCAAATAAGTTTTCAACGGTAAGAAAGTAAGGAGAAAGAATAGATAATACTATACAAAGCATTACCAAACTTACAAAGGATGCAAGTTTTCCGAACAGCACCCTGAATGAATAACGATCCAGTCTGTTTTTGCTGTCAATATCGGCCATAAGCACGTGTTACAATCTAAAGAAATTCGAGTTTTTATTTATGAATATACTTCTATCGTCTTCCAACGGCACTATAATAAAGAATCTCTTCCTGAGTAGCTTTTTCACGAGGTGTTTCATGAGTGATCTTACCACTGCTCATCACAAGAATCCTGTCACATAACGCCAGTAATTCAGGAAAATACGAAGAAATAAAAATAATTGCTTTACCATTCATCACTAAACGGTTCATAAGCTGATAGACCTCAACCTTTGCCCCAACATCCACACCCGTCGTCGGTTCATCGAAAATGAGAACTTGAGCATCCGTTGCTATCCAGCGGGCGACAACAACCTTTTGCTGATTTCCTCCACTGAGATATTGAACGTTCTGATTCTGATTTACGGTTTTTATTGTAAGGTCTTCAATGTATTTTTCTACCAGGACCGATTCTTTCTTCCTATTCAGAAAGGGCCCAGAACAGTATTGCTGCAAACTTGCGAGTGTGATGTTGGCTTTAACCGACATATTCAGGGCAAGGCTGTATAGTTTCCGGTCTTCGCTGAGATAACCTATGCCAAGTTTTATTGCGTCTGCGGGAGATTCGATTCGCACTTCTTGCCCCCGAAGATATATCCGGCCTGAATCTCCTGAGTCTGCTCCAAATATAGTTCGTGCAAGTTCGGTCCTCCTCGCGCCGACAAGCCCGGCAATACCGACGATCTCTCCTTCCCGGATAGAGAACGATATAGTATCAAGAATACCTTTACTACATAACGCATCGACGCGAAGGAGCTCCACACCTTTAGGAACGATCGTTTTTGGAAACAGCTCTTCCACGTCTCTTCCGACCATCATTCGTATTAAGGTATCCATTGAAGTGGATGGCGGAACTGTTCCGACCAATTGTCCATCGCGTAATACATTGACCCGGTCACCTATTTCGGCAATTTCTTCAAGGCGGTGGGATATGTATATAAATGCCACTCTTTGAAGTTTGAGCTGCCTGATAATATTAAATAGTTGTTTAATCTCCTGATCCGTCAGTGATGCTGTCGGTTCATCGAGAACAATAATATCCGCTCCCGCCGACAGAGCTTTTGCAATCTCTACCATCTGGCGGAGTGCAATTGTCAGATTTTTTGCTGATGTCTTTGGAGAAACCGGCAGGTTGAGGGTCTCCAATAACGCTTCGGTCTTTTCATACATCGTCTTCCGGTCAATAATTCCCAGTCCCCAATGGAGCAGAAATTCTCTGCCTAAATATATGTTCTCCGCAACGTTCAGATGGAGTGCAAGATTGGATTCCTGGTAAACCATATTGATACCCAGATCCAATGCTTCACGGGGATTATTTATTTCAATCTCTTCGTCCCGTATAAAAATTCTGCCTGTATCTTTCGGATAAACACCGGTCAAAATTTTCATTAATGTTGATTTGCCGGCTCCGTTTTCACCCAGTAAGACAAGCACTTCTCCGGAATTCAATGTTATCGACACGTCATCCAAGGCGAGAACTCCGGGAAAATGCTTTGAAATATTTTCCATTTTCAAGAAGGATTTCTCACCTTTAAATCTTTTTTGACCGGCTTTAGAATACATACTTTTAGTCTTCGTTATAGATAAATTTAACATTTTCCTCTACATCCAGAACATTTCCCGTATTCACTCAGACTGGTTATACAGGAATATGTGATTACAACGGACCTTTTCTCTTCTCTGTTTTTAAATAATGCGGAAAAACTGAAGTAAGTGGTCGCATATCGTCAAAACAAGCGCTATTTTTCCAGCAACGCATAATTATTTTATGGCATGCCATTCGGTTATTGAGCCGTCCAAATGTTTTAATCCATTTTCGGTAAAAACCATTACATGCTGCAATAGCATCTCAGTTCCGTTCTCACCCCACCCCTGAGCGGCAACACGGGTAGGTGCAGGATCAAGGGAAAAAAACGTGTTATAGTAAAGTTTATGATTTTGCAAAACTATTGCGGTTGGATAATTTACCGGAGAAGAGGTCATCCCTGCAAGGTAAGATTGCTTTGAGAACATAAAACCGCCTTGAAGGAATCTTCTTATAAACATCGGTGGCGGATGAAATACCATTGTAGTCGTTATTATCCCTTCTTCAAGCGGTATATTTTGTGCAGCATCAAAGATCTCTTTACCTGTTCTTCTTATTTTAAATTCTTTCGAAAATGTTTCATGTAATCTGTTCACTTTATTCAACGTTTCTTGCAGATTCTCCGGGACATCCTTTTTCACCATCCTGCAAGATATACGCAAACCTTTTCGTATCAGTCACAAGACCGAGAAGCATAATATCCGCATCGACCCCAACAATATCACCCCGCCGGATAATGATATCGATGCCGTTACCAGTTTTTCTGTGGTGAAGTATTCTGCCGGATCGTCATATATTTCAATTAACTCCGGCCGCCTTTGAACTTGGTCAGATCGAGCATACTATGCCTTAACCACCAATTAAGGCCGTTTGTCGCTATAACATCGGGTATAATTACTTTAGGCAATGTTATACTTTAAGACTTGAAAGTAAGCTAGTACTAAACTCATATTTAATCTTTTTCACTTATTTTCCCCAATAAATCTCTTATTTCCCGTAGGAGCTCATTAATTTCTGATATTCTTGTAATCATATTTTGAATGATGTAAGATATTTCTAAGTTTACTCGACAGCAGATGATACTGCCCCAGGCATATCGTGAAAAATCTTACCCTGACGGTCATTGCGAGTATTATACTTGAATTGAGCCTCTGCTATGTAGAGTGGCATGTATTGAAGTGAGTATTGATGATTGGTTCCATACCATGCTTGCTTAACCAGTAACCTTCAACGCTGTTTGTATGGACATCCCCACAAACATATTCCTTTCGCTGAATGATTTACTTGTTTATGTGGTAGGATGTTCCCTACATGGTTATAGACCCCCTATTTGTCCGTATGAATTTCACTACGATCTATTTCAATCGACATTGTACTGAACAGCTTCCAGGATAAGCTATACCGTGAGTAATCATCCATTACCGAAGCGAGGTAATACCAATCCCTCTGCCAGAGCTCATTTATTCGAACAGTTGGACGAGTGAACGTATCTCTTGCTGCTATAACACTATATGCGGGACTGGTGATCAGATCACACAAATATACAACAAACTGTCTCTTAACTTTAAGCCTCAATCAGTCCAACTTGTTCTGAACCCCTACAGTCATTAATATTGATCCATTGGGGCAATTATGAACGGAACTACACAGGGATGCATACTGATTGCACGGAATTATGCTACAATGAACGGAGAGAGGGTGATAGCGGCGTCAAAAGCAGTGTTCGATGATTTTATGAAACGGATGGACGGTGTGGATGAATTTGAATTGGAGATTCATGATGTTTAATTCAACTATCAATGTTTAGATTTTCCAATACCAAATCCTGCTGCCATACCTAATAGAAAAGCAAGAATTTCTGCAAAATAATTTTCAATAAAATAAAATCTGTTTGTAAAATGAAAAAATAATAAAATGATAATTAATAATATAGCAGTACCTAAATAATATCCAAAAAAATTATAACGTCTTTCACTTTTGCTGCGTTCCGTTACTCTATCGTGATCTTTATCGATTTGCTCTAATATTAAGTCAACATGTTCTGATTTGAGAATTCCCTCTTAGTGGACTTCTTGGAGAACCTTCTCTAAAAATAGCTGTAAGTGAAGAAGAAATTTCTTGTATTAAGTTTTTTTTGCTTCAGGAGGTATTTCTGCCTTTTTTAATATTTCTTTTATGGGTGCAGGAAGATTAGAAGTTTCGGATGTTTCTTCTGATGGATCACTTTGTTTTCTTTTAGAAGAAGAACTCTCATTTTTTATCAGGAGGCATTCTTTTAAACATATTATCAATTGTGATCTGGATACAATATAAGGCAAAGACTAAAAGACTATCTGACTTCTATAAATGAAAATTTGTCAGGTGAAAAAAGTCTATTAAAAGAATTTTGAAAATAAATATTAGATAGTTCTTGAAAAAGTTTGTTCATATCAACATCTTCAATCAATCCTGCTTTATTTAATGACCTAATTTTGCTGATTGAATTATAAAATTCTTCATTAGACTCTTCCCAAGATTCTTTTTCACTCTGAATATCAAAAATGTCATCTAAATAGTCCTCAACATATCGAAATAGTGAAGGATAACTTCTAATAGAATAGGCCAACATCTTTTACTCCTTATTATTCCGAGTTTTTCAATTTTGTAAAATGGCGAAATCAAATATTAAAATAGTAATCTACTATAATTATACCGGCAAATAATATGCCAATTCAATACAACATAACATTAGACTATAAGTATACCATGATGTAGGAAAATAATTCCAATTTTTCGACGAATATTACACATTTTGCTGAGTTATTTTCTACAGTATTAAACGGCACAATTACGGCTTTCTTGACTGATTTTTTGCTTTATTCTAAAAAAGCATAGCAAATCTTCATTCATGCAACAAGAAAATGATCATTAGTTAGTATTTTTTGTTCTGGAATTTGAGTCGTTTTGATGTTCACTAATGCATCCGGCGCGACTTTATAACCGGCGTTGTCTCTGTACGTTAAACACAGGTTAATATGTTGTAAGTTCCGTTTCAATACTGATTTTAAATTGTGTGGTACAAAGGCTGGCCGCTTATCGACATAAAATAAGCGAAAATTCTAAGGATTTTCAACTATTTTTTTCTTTATCTCACCGTGAAAAGGATTGCTTTCAAGGATTGCTTTCCGTGCTCAGGTCTTGTGCTAATTTATAATAATAAAATTTTATGTCAAGCACTATTTTTTATTTTTAGTGAAAACGGGGGGTTGTAATTAAAAAATATGCTTTTGTGTGACGTAAGTCACATAATGTTAGGGTTTTATGGAACTTTTTATTTTGATTGCGATTAATGTAGTGAGTAAGAATTGTATGGTCAACTATTTTTTTGTACGTCGGTCAGAACAAGTTACCATGTTATAAAAGGGGACATACACTGAATCATAAAATTTGTGTATAGTCAAAAAAAGAGGCCACCTTTAAGTTAAATTCTATTATTAAACGTGACCGCTGAGCGTCACATAACTTATAGGAGGCAGCCTCATATACAGAAGATAATAGATTACAGAGTAAAAGACAACACGATTTTTGTTGGATTGGAAGATCCGAAAAAGACCTAGAAGCTCTGTGCTCGGAGCAACAGAATGGTAGTCCATGAAGTCAGCATACCATCCGACTATGAGAATTTAATCCGCTCTATAAGAAACAATTATCCCGGCTGCAATAGTAATGATTTGTTCTTCGAAATCACTGAGATCATAACCACCGAAAAGGGCAGAAATACGATATCCAAGAGGGCCGAAATGATCACCAAAGGTCAGTTCGACCTCCGCTGCTAAAGCCCGTGTAGGAACAAGGTATAATACTCTTTTCTCAGAATCTCTATCTAAAGAACGTAAGATTGCCATTTCGGCTAAACGAGTTTTCCCGGCACTTGTCGGTAGAGAAATGACGGCATTTTGGTCTTCATTAAGAATATGAGGGCCAAATTTTAATTGCGAGCACCACAATTCAGACACAGGTTTATTCCCAGCAACAAGCAATCTAGAATATTTCTCAATTATATCTGTGTTTCCTTGATAGTTAGCAAAGGTGGTGTGTAAACTACGTTTACTGAGAGTTTCATACACAAGTCTCAATGTTCGGGTAATCAATGCCCCAACAGTATCTCCGCATGCATCGTATCCTTGGGCAGCAAATGATAATAAATTCAATGAATTGCTTATTTCATCTTCTTGACCAGAACGAATATAATCCATCATATGCATAGCTGCATGTATAGTTGTTCTCTCAGCAGCCAGAAATGTAAAATCTGCTAATACCGAATCATCTTCATAGTCATTGAGATCAGGTAGTGGATTTTTATTCCAGATATCATTTATATATTGGCGTAATCCCATAAATTGCTTAGACAAAAACAAGCAGGAACAGGCACAATACACACTCCTGTCTGACGGTTGAACACCTTTAAGATATTTCTCAGCAAGTACAATTGCATTAGCCTCATATCCAGCCAAGTAATACATTAATGCAGAGAGAACCGCTTGGTTTTCATTGTAACGAATATCCGGTCCATTCGGGAGATTTTTGTGTTTTAGAAGGTCGCTTACTTGCTCAAAAAGAACTGCGGCCTCATGAGAATATACGACTGCTTCAGTTTCAGCTACAAATCGAGATGCATTTAAAAAGTAATGTGCTGTATATTCTAATTTTGATAATGAATGAGTGTATTTCGGCTCATCTTGTCTCTCTGCACTAAGTTCTAGCCTCAATCTTCTCGTAATCAGCTCAGCAAAGTGCTGAATGTATTGGCGACTAGTTAATATACTATGTGCTTGCTGATTCCCCCAGCTGAGAACATTTTCTATGTCTTTGGTCGGCATTCGTGTGTCCGATTTATTAGTTCTTTGGGGTCCTCGACAACAAACGCCCAGCACCATAAAGGTTCAACATTATTAACTTTGATATGTCAATAAAGTGTGAATCTTTCCAATATTTTTCAGGTGTAACAATAAAGATAGCTCCAACCTTCTCAAACCTCTTGCCATGGTAATCTGTAAGCATCATATTGACTCTAAGGCACTTTTCGACATTACCCTGTTGTTCAAGAATTGAAAGAATCTGGTGAAGTAAAAACACTTGCTTTGATCATTTATCGATTGGTCAATAGTATTATATGCCTCCTTTATGGCTGTAGTAATTTCACCAGTTCTAAGCTTCACTTCCACCAACAGCAACGCATCTGGACCATCATTTCTGAATATAAATCCTACTACGTCCTCTCCATGTGGACTAGGTTCTCTAGCAAGGCGAAAACGGAGTTTAGGAAATGGTACTTCGAAATCAGTATTAGCTTTTACGTACAACTGGCATAATACTTCTCCGAAATTTCCCTTTAGAGTCTCTTCTTTCTGAGGGAATGTATTAGATTGGAGATAATCAAAAACTGCATCCATACCAGCAGCAGAGTAAAGTTCTTTAAAAGTTGTAATAGGTAAATAACTTTGAGCAAGTTCTCTTTTTAGAATATCTATAAAGTCGTCAGATATTTGGATTGGTTTGATAGCCCAACCGCTGGCTTTATCCGCAGCACTTACCTCCCAGACCTGCAGATTAGAAATGAAGTCATTCATGTTGTTCTCAGGGCTTTGTTCTGAGATTCACAAAATTGGATAAAAGTTAGAAAATGTCGAACTGCATTTCTGAATTTTTTCCGTAATTTTTATTTAGAATAGCAACATCATACGACAAGGACAGCATTGAATAGATTCTTTTATTATCATTATTTTCAATTTCTTTTCCTGGCAGCTTCAAACTCCTCGAAAAAGCAACCTTCGAAGTAGAATTTATCCATAACCAGATCTCGAAACTTTTGGTCTTGCAGCATTTCATAAGTTACACCTTTAAAGCGAAGTTCAACATTCATTCCTTTAAAAATAGACTCAATTGGGCCAATACTATTGTGAAGTTTCATTGTTAATACTTTTTTTAACCTTTCTTCAGAATTTGAACTTTGGCCAATAAGCTTTATCCATTCCTGGGGCGGATTATCTTTAATGTTTGGCAATATTTCATTGACAAGGTCATCAACTGTTTTTTTAAGATCCTTTTTAAGCGAGTCCTTGCTCTTTTTTTCGAAATCAACTATCATCCTCTTAAGTTTTTTAACCGCTTCTTTAAAGGATTGTCTATTTTCTCGAAGTATGACAGTACCATATTTAGGTAATACTACGAGATTATCTTTGATTAATTCCTTTTTATATTTATTAATGCTCCCAATTTTTTCACGAATATCTTCTGAGAGTTCATTAAATACCTTGAATCGAGCTTGTAACAGTCTCTGTATTTTATCGTTTTTCGCAAAGAATGAGCTTTTCAGTGGGATAGTTCTTCTTTTAAAATCGCACCCGATTAACTCGAATTCTACGAACTCGACCTTGGAGTTAAATACTCGAACTTTTCGCGCAATGTCGAATGCTACAGGAGGATCTTTATCAACATTTTCTGCAATCTGTTCAATTTGCTTTGTTGGTACTTTTTCTAATCCGATTTTTTGGGCATATAACTTATCCTCATCAAACTCATCTTTGTCCAATACACTTGTTGTCTCCGACTGTTCAACATCTTCAATGATTCCTACTTCTGTTGCGATTTCTTCAGGAATATAATCCAGAAGAATACCATTTGTTTTTGGTTTATCATCTGCGCCCGATTCTATTAAAAGCGGAGATGGAGAGAATATTAGTGTTCTATTATCTGAGATTACACACCCTATTCTTATACCCGGTTCATGACCTACGTGTGCATTAAATCCAATTGCTTGTGCTGTCTTCTGAAGTTTTTGTAGAGCATGAATACTACCGTAACCGATACGAATTATTTCCTCATCCACGTCTAATATTATTTGAACGGCTTCAGGTTGAAGCATGAACCATTTCTTTATAAACTCCTCTGCAATACCAGTTGATAGACCAGGAGCAACATATGTCAGCCTTTTTTCTGCAGATTTTATTAACTCTTTGATCAAAGATTCAGTGACATTGGAGAAGCATTGCATCATTTGCTCATTTCGTTATAAATACTCTATTGATGACATCCTTTTAGTATTCTTTTATTAACCTGACCAAATATTTTGGGCCATTTTTCAGCATACTATTGCTAATTTACTCTTGTTTATTCTCTGATTTTCTGATATGACATTCCAAGAGTATTAATCTTCATTTATACCTATTCTATACTTAATATCGTAGTTAATTACAAAATCAAATTCTTCATCAGTAAATCCATAATGTTCAGCTAATACAGAGTCAATTTCATTAATTATTGGTTTAGAATGTTTCGGATAATACTCATCGAATATTACTTTTCCAGTTGTCTTGTAAGTACATTTTTTCCTGTATGAATGTTTTTTGTAATCTTCCATTAAAATCTGACATAGATTTACTAATTTTTCTTTTATGGTTGGTTGCATTTCTCCGATTCCAATAGGGAAATTATGTATTCCCCTAGTTGTAAAATCTCTGCAATTTGACAATAGAATAAACCACCAATAGAACAAATTACTCTTTATTGCTGATGTAATAGCATTTGAATCCATTTCAGTAAGAATGTATATTTTTTTAACATGAGAAGATATTTTTTCTCCATCACGTTCATTCCAAAAAAATGGAATAAAATTCATCGCTCTAATCCAATATAGTGGAACATTGTGATAATAAACAGGAAATTTTGAATGTGACGTTAACGCTTGTTCAATTGTAGTGAATCTTAATATATGTTTCAAAATATTCTCATCTAATTTACTGCCTAATTTAGGAAGCGTGCCACTTCTTATAAACTTTTCTACTTCTGTAAATGATAAATAATGTGTTCCTATTCTGTGCATACCATCTGTTGTATTTTGTCGAATATATATTTTTGTTTCCCTTAGAGTTTTTTTGTATAATATATATTGTAGCTCGAATATCTTCTAACCCATCAAACAGTTTTGAAGGTCTATCATCAAAATTGGCGAACCAGAAATTACTATTTTGATGAATGAGTTCCTTTTGAATCGATTCCATCCTATCTGTACAAATTAAAGGTAACTGAACTATCATGCTTGACCTACTTTTATTTGTAAGTAGTTTGATACATCTTTCAATAGTAAATGCATAAATATTTCCGCAACTTTCCAATCTCATGAGTACCGCCGTGGTGATTGTTGCCGACTTGCTCGTTTGCAAAGGAGTCATGATTTGATTATTGAGTGGTAAAATGATCAAAGCAAGTGTTTTTTACTTCACCAGATTCTTTCAATTCTTGAACAACAGGGTAATGTCGAAAAGTGCCTTAGAGTCAATATGATGCTTACAGATTACCATGGCGAGAGGTTTGAGAAGGTTGGGCTATCTATATTGTTACACCTGAAAAATATTGGAAAGATTCACACTTTATTGACCATATCAAAGTTAATAATGTTGAACCTTTATGGTGCTGGGCGTTTGTTGTCGAGGATCCCAAAGAACTAATAAATCGGACGCACGAATCACGAATGCCGACTAAAGACATAGAAAATGTTCTCAGCTGGGGGAATCAGCAAGCACATAGTAAAGAATTCATATAGCTTTTGCAAGTATTATCCACTCCTCTGGCTGTACTAATTGCGAACCTATGCAAATAGGGCATGAGTAGGTAAAGAAGAATATTATATTTGGAGTATTACGTTGGTCATACCAATTAAATTCGACTAAGTTTGCATTAGATTAACATAGACACTTTATTAACCTACAAACTCCAGCCTTCTCGAAACGTCGGCTTGATATATTTATCTGCTTCCGGTGCGTTGGTAGCTTTCATATTCGGACCATCCCAGTATATTTTCTTACCTGTTCTGAGCGCCACATTACCCAGCAACACTGTTTCAGTTAATGGTCCGGAATAGTCGAAATTTGAACTGGCGGGATTTCCTCCTTTGCAGGCGTTTATCCAATCTTGATGATGTCCTGGAACTCGTGGAATCGTCTTCGGAGGCCGCTTATATGCAATCATCTTCGATTCAAGAATTATTCTCGGTGTACCGCCCCAGCCACCACACTTTATTACACCCTCGTCACCAACAAAGTAGACACCTTCTCCTCCCATTCTACGGCCCTCTTCCAGTTCATGTGGTCGAGGAGGCATCAAACCGCCGTCATACCATTTCAATGTGACCGGAGGCATATTCCCACGGGCTGGAAACTCGTAATGGTACATTGCCCCCGCAGGAACCGTTTCGTCATTCAACCTTGTTGAGCTGGCTTCCACGCTGGTGGGACAGCCCAGATTAAGGGCCCAAAAGGCAGGGTCAAGGTTATGACAGGCCATATCGCCTATTGCTCCTGATCCAAAGTCCCACCAACCACGCCAGTTGTATGGTGCATAAGCCGGATGATAGGACCGGTAAGGGGCCGGACCGAGCCACAGATCCCAGTTTAAAGTCTTTGGCACCGGTGGACTCTCTTCAGGTCGGTCCACCATATCTACCCATGATAATCCTCCATCTATTGTCCAACCATGGACCTCTCGTACCTTACCGATCGCTCCGGCCCGAATCCATTCTACCGTTATGCGGATCGCATCACCTGAGTGACCCTGATTACCCATCTGAGTCACCACTCCTGCTTTTTTGGCGGCCTCTGTTACCATTCGTGTCTCAAATATTGAATGGGTAAGAGGCTTTTCGCAATACACATGCTTGCCCCGTTCGATGGCTGCCAGACAGGCTGCTGCATGTACATGGTCGGGAGTGGATATCACAACGGCATCGATACCTTTCTCTTTTTCCAACATCTCACGGAAGTCCTCATAGCCGGTACAACCGTTGTATGTCCCTGATTTTCTTTGTTCGGCATAGCGCTGTTTTACAATTTCAAGTGCAGGTTTCAGTCCCCTGCTACGCTCATTACCACTACCCTGTTCAACATCACATATGGCCATAACATGCACATCCTGTTTTTCGAGTAAGTTCTTCAGATTTCCTGTGCCCATTCCACCCGTACCGATAAAGGCTACATTAACCTTCTCGCTCGGTGCTGTATGATCAGGCACTCCCAGAACAGAACGAGGTACGATCGTGAACGCCGCTGCTGTCGCTGCAGAACTGGCCATAAATTTACGTCGGTTAATTATTTGACCACGATGTTTGATATTTCCGCCTTTACTTTTCATTTAAAATACCCTTTCTTTCATGTATAGATGCTGGAATAACTTTTACCTGGATTTCCTCATATAACATTGTATATAATTTACCCCCATCTTTCGCAAGTTCCCGAGATTACTTAAGATTTACTATGGTGATGGGTGACAGTCTCATGTGTCCTTACTTTACGTCGTCAGATCATTTGGACATGCTGAGTTAAATAGTAAAGGATGTAATTTGCATTTACAAGCATTTTCTACTCCCCGGGCTGTACGATTTACGAAGCTTTATGCTCAATGGATCAGTATAATTTCATCATTCGACGGCTGAATCCATTCCACTCCCCGGCTTGTTACAATCTGAGGATTTGAAAAATTAATGGAAATTGGATAACCGGGTCTTTCAGAAAGGTTCGTATGGACCGCATATTCAAAAGCAAATATGTGATTCTCCTGAATCGTCAGATGGTGAGTATCTGGACGAAATGCAGAAATGGAGGGTCCGATATCGCCAGTATTTGTATGAGCATGAAGATCAAGATAGAATCCTGACTTATCAGTATCAGCGAGCGCTACCTGTATCTCCTTATAGTCTTCTGTACTGACATCTGTAAAAGGTGTAAATGTGTAGCCAGCCTCTTCCATGGCTGCAACAATAGCCTTCAAAGATTCCCCGGCGGTCATGCCGACTTTTACATGTTTCCGAATAATTTCCTGGGCTTTTTTCCCCTGATCCCATGCATACTGTATACTCTCCGGAACTTCTGTTTCCCCTTCTCTCAGAATATATGCATGAATTTTAGTATCTACCACAAAGCCCAAATAGCTATATTCAACACCAAAAGCGAAAAAATCTCCACGCTGATAAACATAGTCAGGGTGATTGATCCACCACCTGGCATTCGGTGGATCAATACGTTTGGATTTAAATGAATAGTAAATCCGACCACCTGCTTCTCCGATTGTCGTTTTACCCGGTACGATACTGCGTAATTTTTCTAAAGCACGCTGGCGAGCAATTACCAATGTATGGGTCTGCGCTGCAATTTCCCTGCTCGTCTTTCTTACTATGAAATCTGTAATGACATTCTCTGCAGACACTATTCGCTGTGAATATTTAGGACCTAAAATTTTTTCCAATTTCAGATATTGGGTATGTGAAATCCCATCTGCAGCAGGAAGCCAATCGGAAAAATTTACTGCAATTGTTTTTGGATCGCGTTCGGCAACAAATTCTGTTATTTCGTCGTAGACTTCGGGAATCGTAAAAATCTGCCTTGGATCAAGGTTGTTATAATTATAACCGTCCAAAGCCATTCCGACTTCACGAGAGCCATATATGTCTATATTTTCAACAGCACTTCTTCCAAAAATACCGCCAAACATAGCCCGCTCGATCCTGTCTCCCAGATCGGTAAAGATCAAATAACCACCGGTTGATCCAAAATGTTGATCCATAGGGTCTACAATTTTGTCTGCTGCGAGCCCTTCTTCTTTACGAGTGACGTGAATCCACATGTCCACGTTATTGTCACGCATGGCTCCCGGTAATATAAGGTCGAGTTTTTCGTTTCGTATAAGACGAAGGATTTCCAAATCGGTTTCCGGTGTGTAACCTTCTATCTGTGCATTGGCATATAGATAGAGTGGACATCACAGAAATAAGAATTATCATAACGCGAGATACCATGACGCGCTCCTCTTTTGATTATTGATGATAAATATTACATTAAGCAATTTACTGTTACACGTGTTCCCTTCTCGTCAGGCTGTTATCGAATCAGGAGCACCTTATCTTGCGGCGGGTACAACCATTCGATGCCGCGTTCCGTAACCAGCACGTTTTCTTCGATGGCGACAGTGATTTTTTTTCCGTTCCATTCGTCCGCCGGTACGTAAATTCTGAATTCCAGAGAAAGGAAGGCGTTAGGCATGACTTCGTATTTTCCCTTTTCACCCATGGTGACCCCGGCCCCCACATCGTGGGCGCGGTTGCCCATGCCATGCATCCCGATATGCACCTCGATACCCGGGTCGTCACTGGCGCGTTCCACTTCTGTATAGACATAGCCGGCGTCTCGAATGATTTGTTTGAGATCATCTAATTGCTCCCGGCCGGTTCTTCCCGAGCGAACGTTTTTTCGAATGATCTCGCGGACTTTCTTGGCCTCTCCAAAAGCCTTAAGGACACCGGGCGGCGCCACCAGTTCTCCTTCTTTGAGGACATAGGCGAAACGCTTGATATCAGTGGCGAAATTGTTGCGATTGAGTCCCCAATCAATAAACATGACATCGCCTCGCTGGATGACACGTTCCTTATCCCATCCATCGATAATGGTTTGATACCCCTTGAAATCAGGTGATTGTGGAAATGCTACACTTGGAACCCAGGTTCTGCGCAAACCCATCGCTTTACGGTGCTCCTCCAACCACCAGACGACATCGTGGTAGGTCGTCTTACCGGGCGTGATAACCTCGTTGGACAAGGCACGTTCAATTCCTTTTCGTGTGATTTCAGCAACCTTGGAGAATTCGATGATTTCGCCGGCGACGTGCTCGCCGTGAAAATCAGCGATGAGATTTTGCGCAGACACGAAGCGTTCGGCATACTTTTCGCCCAATTCCTCTTCGAGAAACCTGTAATCCGAGTAGGAAAGACCGTCTGCTGTGCGCGCTCCTCTCCGCATTGTGGGATCGAGATAATTCAAAGCGATTCGTTTCGGGTCGCGATCATAGACAATTGATCGAAGTAAATCTCCACCTCTAGATAGGTGATCTACCTTTCCCGGGAAATCGTCGTAGACACCGCACATTTCAGCCAGATCAGAACTGCCGGGGCCACCGAGGGAATACCTTTCGATGCGGTCATCACCCCCATCGTAGAAGAGGTAAAAGCCCTGACCGTAGGCGCTCTCAATGCCAAAGTCGAGCATCATCGGATCGGTGCCGCGACCAGAATCAATGACGATCCACATATCGATATTGTTGCGTCGCATGGCCTTTGGGAGCACGTAGTCGAATTTGTTTTTGCGGATCATGCAGGAGCTTTCCCAGAGGGACCTAAAATCCTGGGCCGTTGCTGAACTTGAGAAGCCCAACAACAACGGCAAAGAAAAGATCGCAAATAAAACTTGTCGAGTAGACATAATTGAGTCTCCTTCATTAAGTATATATTCCCCATACCAATTCTATAAATGAGATAGATTGGGATGGTGTTGATATATGACGCTTTTTTAAGATGTGATATACTTGGTCAGAACTTATTGGGAATTACACTATAAATAGTAAGGCATGTAATTTGTTTATACAAGTATTTTTTGATCCTCTGGTTGTACGATTACTTACCAGAATACGAAAAAGGCAGCAGAGGTCGTTTAGATAGATGTTTTCTGTAGACATTTCTATCTGTGTGGCAGGGATTTTCTTGTTAAACAGGTATCAATGTACTGTATGTAGACAGTATGTCTATCTGCTTCCTAAGCGTGAGTTTGGAGCAATGTCACTTTTCTGTACATTTGGGAAGTGACACAATCATGTTTTTCCAATTTAAGAAGGGGCATTGGGGTAAGAATTATATGTTGAAGGCTCCTTGGGACGCATGGGTATCGCGGTAGATATATCAAACCTCTCTACTTATCCACATTAGTTGTTCGAGGTCTCCTGGATGATCCGGTCGTACACTTCGCGCGCCTTGTTATAGGAAGCTTCAGCGATGGCTCGTTCTTCCTCACGAATCAGGGGATACTTCATGGTCCAGCATTGATCAACTGCGCGCCGGCACCACTCGGCACTACGCTTCGAGGCACGTATCGGCTTACCATCTACAAGCACGAAGATAGGATTTGTATGTGCACTTGGATAGATCCTGAGTGCAACCCAGCTCGATTGCTGAACAGGATGGGTGAAAGATAACTCGTTCCAACCACCGTCGGCAAGTATTTCCCGTGTTTCCACAGAGATTCCGTTGACGATAAGCTCCACCGGAACTTTACGTGTTGCCCCAATACGGGCACGCTCAAGATGCCAGTAAGGCTGTTCATGCATTTTCTTCGATGCTATGCGTGCCCCGGTTTCGTCTCGCTCCAATGGGAGATAGGCGGCAGCCCTGGCGGTAATCCGTACCGGCTGTGCGCGCTCAAGGGACACCTCACTGCCGTGTGTGCCCAGCTCTTGATTGTTAATGAAGAAGTCGATGATATGGGATCGTCCTTCAGAGACGTAGCTCCGTCCTTTACGGATCGCTTCCACGTAACTGTCGTAATCTAGACCCCTCTCCTGCCGGGCATAACTGCGTGCCAGCCCCACACGCTCATCGAAAATGCAGGGGAAATCGGTTTCTCCGCTCAAACGTGTCCTGAATCCGGTATTGAGGGTGTGGTACCACATATTCAGCTCCCACGGCGCGGGCGTATCGCCGGCAGAGTAAAAATCTACCGCATCCTGAGTGACCGTAACGATATATTCATTCGCGCCGATACCGTCCATTTTAGGCATCACATAGTTGGGGAGATCATCGGTGGGGGTCACCGGCTCTAATCCCCATCCGGAGTGGGCATATCCCACGACACCGCCTTGCCCCTTTGCCCATTGCAAAACAGGCAAGGTCCAGCTGGGCCATTCTTCGATAGTGGACGTGCCCGGATAGTCGTCTTCCTGTAATCGGAGAAGGCAGACATGACCGGCATGGGAGGAGGGAAATCCCGAGACCTCCACATCGTAGCGCAGAATGTTCTGTCCGGTAGAAAGAGGATGCACCTTGCCAGTAAAGAACGTTTTCTGATGATACCAGCAGGGGCCCCAGGTTAAGACACTGGCCACATTTAAATCTTCACCCAGAACCTGACGCCACATGTGTTCCGGCCGTACGCCTTCTTCGGGGCTTTCGTAATGGCTGCATCCGGCTGCGTGTACATGATGGTCCGCGCTATACCATCCGAGACTGGCCATATGAATCCATCGTTTCAGTTGAAACGAGACTTCAAACGTTTCCACATCAGGTGGAACTACGATTTGCTTCGTCTGAGGAATGTATTCCGGTCCTCGGGTAAAGGTTATATCATAGGTACCCGGCGGCAGCAATACATGCTCGCCATCGGTCCGGTAAACTTGAGGATGAAAGAAGAAATCGGGATAGGTATCACTCGCTGCGACCCGACGTGAAGGCAGAGGATAGATCCCTGTTAGCCGTTTAACAGGGGAGGGAATAGAAAACTTTTCTCGAAATCCTGCGAGTGCAGGGGCGTTATATTCACTGCGCGCCAGCCTTAACCGGTAATCGGATGGTAACTCCTCGCCGTCTGTTATCCGCTCTAACCCATCCGAAATTACAAACGAAGCCATTACCGGCGCGCCGTCATCGTCTTTTACGTTGAAGATTACGCTCACTGAAGGACGGCAGTTAAACAGGATATCGATGGCATTACGAAATCCGATATCCTGGGAACCCTGGCCGATATGAAACCCTATATTTGCTTCCCGCTGCCCTGCGTCTTTGCTGTAAATTTGTACGATAGCATACTCCAGTTTGAGTCCGGAGAGGTTAGACAGGAGCGGCCGGTTTCGATACATCGAGAGTTCCAAAAAGCGGTTGGCTACTTGTCCGGGCGTGAGGATATTTTCGGTTTTCACACGCGGCGAGTCGGTCGAGCGATGGAGGAGAGGACGTGCGTTGGTGCTCTCTACCTGCAACCTCGCTGTGACGCCGGCATTGTTATGGACTTTGATCAGAAAACTCTTCCATCCCCCTTGAACCAACTCTGCTGTACCAGGTCCACGTACTACCATGACGCGCCCTTCGGGGTTGATATTCACCATGGCCAGGCAGTACGGATCCAGAATCTGCTGGATACGTCTCGTCGTCTCTTCGTTCAGGGCGTTGACCCGCAGCGCCCTGAGACGCGCTGCATCTTCGGTGGATAACGCACTGCCTAAAAAGGAAAGCGCTTCGTCGAGTCTGAGGGCCTGTGCCAGCAGGGGCTGAGGTTCGACCCCGGACACGTTGGGCAGGGATTGTGCATAGACCGTGCTCGGTACTAATAAGCCTGCCAGTATGATCCAAAGAAATAGCTTCTTCATTGTTCTTTCTCCTTCCCTAGATACCCCTTTCCGCCTTTCATGACGAATTCGACATTTTCGAGTATAGTGATGTCATCCGGCGGATTTCCTTTGCCGGCGATTATGTCAGTGTATTTTCCTGTTTCTATACTGCCTATCGATCTTTCCAATCTCATGAGTACCGCCGTGGTGATTGTTGCCGACTTGCTCGCTTGCAAAGGAGTCATGATTTGATTATTGAGTGGTACATAGTAAAGAATTCATATAGCTTTTGCAAGTAGTATCTACTCCTCGGGCTATACGATATGCGAACCTTTTAGCAAATTAAAAGTATCTGCTTATTTAAGAAATAGAGAACCTCGAATACTCGTTCAATTGCTATTACCACAGTCACGAAGAACAGAGTTTAAGATCTCAATGCAGGATCCAGAAAAATACACCGATTAACAAACCCACTACCAGCCATGACGCAAGAAAACCAAGCACACTCATACGGCTCGGTTTCATAATTTCAAGATCGGGATGATCGACCAAAACCGATCGAGAGGCTGGTTTGGTACTATCAGGAAGAGTAAGCGGTTCAACTTCCGGTTCATCCGGTAATACCGGAGTATCACCAAATAACACATTGTAATTACGTCCGCTAAAAAACGGAGGAGCAATATATATTAAATCAATACTTTTGCTCGGTAATTGTCTCATTACGTATAAATTGTCTCCAAAAAAGAGTCTATTTGAACCGGTTGGGAAAAGTGGATTTTTTTCGAATTCATCACTGTGTCCAAAATCTTCTCGAAATACTTCTTGAAATGGTAATCTGATTTTCGAAAAAGCATGTTCAAATTTTGTTATTTTTGTTTGCTTCCTGCGTGTTTCGACTTCCCAGCCAAAGGGAGCTTCATCTAAGGGGATCGCACCAAACCGGACAGGCAGCTCATAAAATTCTTTTTGTTCTGGAATATCAATTTCTTCAATTTCTGGTTCAAAAAATTTTAATTCATCTCCTTTGAGTTTATTTTTATCCGTTTTTTCCTCTTTCAGTATCAAAAAACTGGTCTAATTTCATATTTTATTTTTTCATTAATAATTCAAAATCCGTTTCTAATTCCACAGTTTCTTCGCCATTATGACAAATCACTGTTCCGATTTATGTGGGCACTTCAAAAACAAGAACAGTCAGAGTCAATTCTCTATTTTTATCATCATTATGATGAAGAATAAATCGAAATTTCGTTTCGTTTTGATAATTCTCAACAGTTCGTTTATAATTTCTGTGATTTTCTACAACATCCGGGATTTGTTCAAGAACTTTTGACAAGTCTTTCCGCTTATTGAAAAGAAAAATTGCTGTTTTCGTGTCTCTCCAGCATGTGTATCCAAGCAATTGATCAATTTTTTTAATAAGATATTTCTCTCCATTCCAAAACGCACACTCCGCTATAAAAATATTCTTACCTTCATTTTTAATAATAATATCTGTTTTTCCTCCACAATTGAAGGTTTCAGCTGTTGCCTGTCCTTCGAATTGAGCGTTTAACTGAACCAAAAAATGTGTTCTTAAACCTTCTTCGTTCATACTTCTAAAATGCTTTGGACTTTGTTCCATTACTTTTGACATATTCGAAACTATACTTAATATATCTTCATAAATTGCAATATCTAATTCAGGTTCAGGCACAAAACTTTTATTTAAGGGAACAGGTTTTTCAACTGTTACTTTCTTTCTTATAACAGGCACAGAATATGTGTTTGGAGTATTCTTCTTTCTCCGTATCGGAACGTTCAATTTGGCAGCAATATTTGAATCCTTTAGTACTTTATTCCTTCTAAAGTTCAACTTCCCTTCTAGCCTGTTTTTAAACTGATCGTTGAACTGTTTTACTTCAGATTCGCATTGTCTCAAGAGATTACTTATATTATTTAGATTTTCTTGATATGCTTTCTTGATATCTTCTTCATTAACATCTCTATCAGGAGGGTATACAACAGAGAAAACAATATTATTAGATTGAATATATCCTTTAGGATACCAAAATTGAAAAGATATTTGACAATCAAAAACAGTAGAATCTCCCTCAAATGGAATGAAATATCGAACCGCTGAGCCTTCTATAAAACATGGCTCGTTCCTATTCAATATTGGTCTGTCAAAATCTCCACGAACATCTATTCGTCTTGTTTCTGTCTCAGCAGTTACTTTATCTTCTAACATTCCTGGAATTGTAATTACGTACCTATCAATCAAATATTGTACTACATCACGGACTTTTGTTTTTAACAAATAATCTGAACTTAGAGAATCTATTTCTTGAAAAGCACCTGTTTCGATCTCCTCAAAATAAAACCTTAATTCTCTGCCACGAAATAATGATTCTTTTTCACCGAAGAATATTCCTTTATCGAACATTGTCCGCTCCTGCCATTATTTTACCCGACACAATAATATCATCACATTACTTTTGACGACCTGACAACTCAATGAATATATGCGAATTCTTGTATGTCGTGGATGGAATTTTCGTAATTTTGATTTTCGGGAATGGGCTCAATTTTGGTACTGTCTTGCTTAAATCTCTTGTACCCAGCATCGCCATCGATAGCCCGGGTAACTTTATGGTATTGTTGTATTTCCGCGCTTAGAGTAAATACAATGAATAACATAAGCAAAACGTATTTACTAAATTCAGTACATATTTAATATACGATGTATTTAACTTATGGAAGATAGGATTAATATCTTTTAACCAGTTTACTCAATTTTTCTTAATTTTTTAACTTTCTAACGTATTGATTTTCGTATCGATTGTTTTGTTAATCATTTTGAATTTTAGAATAATTTATTTTCTTACTTTAAATCCTCCAAAAAAACCTTTCCTGCAGCCTCAGAGGTGCCTCTGTATATTATATCAATACAAGGTACTCAGGTAAAAAACAGACTAAAGCGCATTTTGATTAATAAATGATATGGATTATCGTTTCTCTAGTTATATCTAAATTTCTTTTCTTTTAAGGTACAATAGGAAATGATTTTTGCTAACACTATGGTACTGTAAGCGTCTTTCTTGTGCACATGACCAGAACCCCTCTCAACCGTTACTATGACGGCGTCGTCCCGTGATGAACGAGTTGTTATGATCGACCGTACGGCACTTCTGCGATCTCGCATCCCTTTTCGCTTACTACCACAATAACGCTCGTTACATTCGATTTCTCCAGAAAGTTTCTTAAATTCCTGACTCAGAAAATCACAAATTTCCTGACGGTAACGCATCTAGTTTCCTCGTACCTACCTGTATCCATAACCAAGATCTCCGGCAGCCGTATTAACAGGAACCTCAAGAGAAAAATAATGCAAAATTGTCAGATCATCTGTAAACTTTATAAAACTGTATTTGTAAAAACAATCTCTCCATATCTTGAATTGATTGGTCCCATCCGCATTCATTATATAAATTTGAGGACTCCCGTCTCTATTGGAAATAAACGCAATCTTTGACCCATCCGGTGACCAGCTTGGAAACTTGTCTGATGAATGACGAGTTATATTGAATCGACCCTCAACGCCGCAACCGTGCAGTTCGAGATCGTCCTGTATTACAGTGTCGCCATCGTTTCCGTTCCTCGCTTGCCGACCGGCTTCACGCCGCCTCGGCGTCTCCCGGCATGAGGTGAGCGCCAATGCTGTCGCCGGTCCGGCGGGCGCGACCGCAGCCTTCTCGACATCCCGCACGAGATGCGCATAGCTGGCAGTGGTTCCAATCTTCGCATGACCGAGAAGCCTGTCGATCATCGTCAGGCTTTCACCGAGCGCCAGCGTCCAGGAGGCATAGGAATGCCTTTCGTGTTCATGAATGTCCACAGGCCCTAATAGTTTCCGGACAAGAATTAGATATCTTGTTCGAGCACCTGGCCGTGATCTCTAAGCCAGCTTCTCGCCTTTTCCATCGTTGGCGCGTGCGTTCTAACGACATTCCAGAATCGGGGGGTATGATTTGCCTCGATCAGGTGAGCGAGTTCATGCACAATGACATAATCGATTACAAGCATGGGCGCTTTAATCAGCCGCCAATTTATGGTCACGTTGTCTTTGACAGTGCATGAACCCCAGCGGAAGCGACTGTCCACGATCTTTGCGCTGGCAAAATCCACCCCGAGAGTAGCCGCAATGGATTTTACCTTTGGAAGAATTATCTCTTTCGCTCGCTCGATGTACCAGTTACGAAGGACATTTCTTCGTTCGCCCATCAGGGAAGTCGGGATCAAGAAACGCTGTTCGAAGCGTATCTCTGTCGATTCGGTCGAGATGACTTCGACCTGGTACTCGCGGCCAAGGTAAAGTGCGGATTCGCCGTTCACCAACTCCTTGCCGGGCGGATGGGGCCGCTCTACGTATTTCTGGGCGTGCTTCTTCTTCTCATAAATCCACTGACGTTTCGACTCGACAACTTCCCGAATCGTCTCTTCGGAGATGGACTCGGGGGCGTGGACGACCACGCTGCGGTCCCGTTCGACGGTGATCGTCAGCTTCTTACGTTTTGGTGATCGTTTGATTGTGTAGGCCGTATCCATGCTTACTCCGCGCAGAGAATGATGTCGTTGTTCTTTTCCGCGATCTCCATCACACGGCAGATTATTTGGGCATACTTGTGCTCCATGTTCGGGAGCGCTGCGAACGGCGAGTGGAAAAGCGTATCCTGAATCTCTTCCTCTAGTTTGTTGCGCGCTGGAGTGCTTTCCCAAAATCCCGTCAAGTTCAACTCTCGCTCGACCACCAGCGAGACCTCCTTCGTCAACGCGACCAAGTGGCTGATTTTGTCGTCCTCGCTCAATCCGTAACACGGAATCGGTTCCGCAACCTTTAATTCGTCAGCGTCCTTGACCATGTCCACACCAAACAGCTCGCGTCGATACATACGGAAGAACGGCATCTGCTTCTTCCTATGGAGGCCATAGGTTGGTTCCTTGCTGTAATTGATGATTCTTGTTCGTAGCTTCTCCAGCTCTTTGTAAATCTTTGTCCAGTTGTCCTGGAAGTCCTGCAATATCTGCGCGAGCGCTGCCGCGAAGGATGCTTGCAAATCCGGGTCGTCATCCAACTCAACGTCGAGGTGGTGGCGAATGGCATGTTCAACCTCTGCTGCTTTCGTCTTTGTGCGGCTGCGTTTGCCAACGTCCTTCTGAAAGTCTTCGTCCAAAATCGAAATCGGTCGGACCTTTTGGTCAATGTTCTTTGACTCCAGGTATTTGTCTGTGATTGCGCGCAGCTTCGGCGGGATGCCTTTCATGCTCAGGCGTTCATCCCGGAAGTGCTTGCCGGCAAGCATGTTGATTTCAGAGAAGGCGTTGTAATCGTTCATAAACTCCAACGCCTGTCGCGCGGGGAAAACAAGGTTCAGGCATTTCGTAAACTTTTTAAATGCCTGCATGTAGTCAAAGCGCAGGTCCTCGTCGTAAAACACGTCAAAGAAGGCATCGTGGTCGGTCAGATCCGTCAGGCCATGCTGTTCAAGCAACGTCGAAATCGCGGCATGGCTATTCTTGAGATTGCGCAACTCCTCTTCCGGAAAGCTGAGGGCATCAATGATTTCCTTCCGCTCCCGCTCGTCATAAATGTCGATTGCCTTCTTGAGATGATGCCCAACGCCAACGTAATCAACCACAAAGCCTTTGTCCTTTGTGTCGCCGCCGACCCGGTTCACCCGAGCAATAGTCTGCAATAAATTGTGGTCGGTGGCGACCTTATCCAAATACATGACCTGCTCCACGGGAGCGTCGAAACCCGTGATGAGCATGTTGTTGACAACGAGGATGCCCATGTCCCCGATCACGCCTTCATCTTCACCCCCGAACGCCATCTTGAAGCTCTTGATGCCGCGCTCGTGCCTGGTCTTGTCGGCGTACTCCTTCAAGTGCAGCGGGTCGTTGTGTCCGCCGGAGATCACGACATCGGTTTGCAGCTTCTTGAGCTGTTCCAGGTCAAGACCATTCGGGTTTGATGTTTCCAGCGCGGTAACGGCTGCACCCAGGGCGGTGTCGAGGTGCTTTTTGTAGCGGACCGCTGCCTCGCGCGATGCGGCCACCACCTGGGCTTTGTAGCCGTTCGGGAAGACATGGGTCAGGTAGTGTCTGACCATATCTTTGGCCTTGGCTTCAATCGTGGGCTCTGCTTCCAGGTAGGCGTCTCGTGAACCGTAGCCAAGGATTGCAAGTCTTTGCCGAAGGTCGTAGTCGCTGAACACATCCGCGAACGCCGCATCCATGCCTTCCCGGTCGGACACTTCTGCGTTGTGGGTGCGGCCTTCATAGACGATCTCCAGGGTGACGCCATCGTCGATGGACTGCCGCATGGTGTACGTGTCGATGTAGTCGCCAAAGACGCGCTCGGTCTTGTCAATCGGCGTGCCTGTGTAGCCAATCTTTGCAGCGTTCGGGATTCCCTTGTCGAGATTTGCCCCGAGCATCTTGTATTGGGAGCGGTGGGCTTCGTCGGTCATGACCAGGATGTACGGACTGTCATTCAGCTGCAGGAAGGTCTCGGTCAGGTCCGCTTCGCGGAACTTGTGGATCATGGCCATGACCAGGTCCGAGGTGTCGGCACGGAGCAGTTCCTTCAGTTCGCGGATGCTGTTAGCCGTCTTCACGGTAAACCCGATGCTCTGGCTTGTCTCGCTCAACTGGCTTTCGAGCTGCGTCCGGTCGGTGACGAATACCACTTTCCAGTGTGCCAGTTTCGCGTGGCGGTACATTTCACGCACCATGAACATCATGGTCAGCGATTTGCCCGAGCCCTGGGTGTGCCAGATGATGCCGCTCCGTTCGCGCGGGCTGGCGCCTTCCATCAGGCGTTTGACCGCGCGTTTGACCGCGCGGAACTGCTGATAGCGCCCGACGATCTTGATGGTCTGACCTTTGTCGTTGGTCGAAAACAGGGTGAATGTCCGAATAAGATCGAGCAGGTTGTCCTTATCCATCATCCCGGCGACCAACCGCTGCTGGTCGTTCGGGCTGCCTGCGCCATGCTCAAGGTCATTGAGTGTTCTCGGGTAAGGGTCGGCCCAGCGGTAAAAATGCTTTTCGCTGTGCGTGGTGATCGTCCCGAACCTGGCTTCCTGGCGGCATGTGGCGACGATAAACTGATTGAAATAAAAGAGCGGCGCGCTTCCTTCACCTTGGGCACCGCGCTGCTCGCTGTAGCGCAGCATCTGGTCGATGGCCTCGGGGATGGCGTCCTTCACCGTGGGCAACTTGCACTCAATCAGGACGACGGGAAGGCCATTCACGAACAAAACGACATCCGGGATGATGTGGTGCTCGGTGCCCAGGATACGGACCTTGAATTGGCAAACGGCAATGAAGCGGTTGTTGTCGCGGTTCTTGAAATCAATGAACCGCACGGTCGGGCTTTTCTCGCCCGTTTGCCGGTTTTCGCTGACGCTCGTGTTCTCCAGAAGCAGGTGAAACACGTGCTTGTTGTTCTCGATCAATCCCGTGCCGGGGAAGTTCGCGGTGAGTTGCTTGACGACTTCCTCAACCTGCCCCTCTTCCAGCCACGGATTGATAACCTTGAGCTGTTCTCGCAGCACCGGCAGCATGACGACTTCGGTAAAATTCTCCCGGAACGTGTCGCCGGGGTTCTGATTCTTGCCGGTCAGATCAATGATGTCCCAGCCCAGCCCCTCAAGCTGCTCAAGGAGCGGTTTCTCGACGTGATTGCGTTCGTCGAGTTTGATGTGCCTGGGAGTCTTCCTGGTGGTCATGCACCGACCTCCGCTTCTATGAGTAGCGGGGTGACGGGAACCTTGCCGGTAAGGAGGTCCTGCATCAGGGCAGTTTTGAGGGCACGCAACTTTTCTAATGAGGATTGCAATGCATGAACCTGGTCAGCCGCCATCTCTATAATTCTGTAGAGTCTGTTAAACTCCCCTGAGGTTTTTGGCCAAGGGATAAGAAAACTCCGAACTTGCTGATAGTTCAAACCTTCCCGATTGCCTCCAGCATTTAACCGAGCAATCTGATTCTGGCCGATGCTTGACTCGAGAATCGCTGCCAGTACTCCAGCCTTGGCCTCCGTTACATCGTAAAGTCTTATGGTGCAGACATGCTGGTTGACGTTAGCTCGACCGGCGATTTTTGGAGTTCGACAACAACGACCTATAGAGGCGCCTGTGATGTTTAGAAGTACATCATGCTCATAGACTTCACTCCGTTGCATCGACAAATGAATTCGTTCAGGGATGTGTACAATGTTATCGAGTAGAAGTTTGCCAAAATGCACATCTTGACTCCGAATGAACAGAACTCCATCGGTCGCGTATATGCTTTTTCCACCCCTGGGAGTGACTCCACTTCCTACGTATCCAGCGATATCATCAATAGTGAGAACTTTCCACTCGGCCGGAATCCACCCAAGCGGTGAGTCTTTGAATTCGTGGGTGTCTTCGGAGCGAAGGTTTCCGTCTTTGTCGATTCCGCGCGTGAGCAGATCCTGCATTAGGCTGGTTTTGATGCGCTGCTGTTTGGCTATCAACGCTTCGGTCTGGTCAATCGCCTGATCGACCGTCGAGAGTATTTCGGCGATCTTGGTTTGTTCGGTTGGCGGTGGAGTCTCAACTTCGATCTTGTATAGCAAATCACGCGATAGGCTTGGAACCCCGGTGGCCTCATTCAATTGCCGTAGGTCGAGGTTCTGCAGAAAATAAAAAAGCCAACGTGGCGTAGTGTCGTTGAAATCGCTCAAAAAGTATGCGGTGTCAATGGCCCAGAATCGACCAGTTACAAAATGAACGCGGTCAATCGTTCCCTTTCGCCCGAGGATGATTGACTCTCCATCGTGAAGAAACCCATTGCCATAACGCTCAGTACCACCAGTTCCGACAACAGGATACAGCCCGTCGGCTGAGAGAACTTCTTTTGGCGACTTTCCGTAATTAATTGTGGCAAGATCACGTAGCGTCTTGCAGACCCAACCTTGCGATATGAGTTTTGCCATCACGCCATGAACCCCAATCCCTTGAAGACTTCATGCAACTCTCCGAGGGTATCCTGCCGCTTCCTCTCAATTATCTGGCTGCTCAGCGCGTATTTGCTCCACAGATTCTCGACGCCTGAAACCAGGTGGCGCATCTCTGCATTGAGGTAGCGTTCGAGTTCGGTGCTGGCGATATCGTAGAGCTTCTTGTGAGGATGAGGTGCTTGGCTTCGTCGTCGGTTAGCTGGCCGTTGATTGTCTCCAGTACCGTGTCAATTTTGGCGATACGCTCTTCAAGTGCAGCCTTGTCTTTGTTTAAGGCATCGATCTTTTTCTTGTCGGTCTTGTTACCTGGGTCGAGCCTGGCAAGCTGGGCTTTGACTTGCTGGTTAAGTTCCCGGTTCTCGGTCTTGAATCCTTCGCCGCCAAGCCGTTTGAGTTGGATTTTGAGTTCCAATTCGCTGTTCTTATTCTTCAACGAGGCTTTGCTGACCCTGATTTGATTCTCGATTTTCTTGATGGCGGTATCCTGTGCCTTGAGGTCATCAAGCTCCCGCTTGGCAGATATACCCGAACTGTCCTTCAGATCGTCAATGAGGGCTTTCAGGGCCTTCTTGATGACCGTGGCCGTTACCTTTTCATCTTCGTCGGGCTCATAGGCGGCGACCTCGTGCGCTGTTTTCACAGTCTCGGCCAGCTCGGTTTGCAGTCCACCGATACGGGCTTCCAGTTCTTCAATGACGTCCGCATCGCTCTGGAAAAACGCGTCGGTCAGATATTCGTCCGGGATGAGTGTGTGGTGCCAGCCTGTTGAGACAATGGTTTTCAGGTCGTAGCGATTTTCCTGCCACCAGTTGACAAACACGCCTGCGCTCTTGAACTCGTCCAGAATACCCAGAGGAACGAGCTTCTCCTTGAGTGTGGTCAAAAGATCATTCCGTACTTCCGGCATTTTCCGACCGCCGTGATTGGCGCGCTCAAGCTCGGCGAAGTCGTCACGGGCGACGCTCCACCATTGCTCGAGGGCATTGCGGTGGATATCCAACGTCTGCACGACCGGGTGGTCAACTTCAATGAACCCCTTTATGTCAGCCTTGCTTGCAATCAATTCCTTGAATGCGAGGTATCCCGGTCGGTCCGGCTTGAATAACGTTTCGGATTGGAGGCCAAACTTGTTGAACTCGTCACTTCGCGCTGCAACCTCAGTTTCAGGGATGCCGCCGATGAGATGGGCCTGCACGTCCTCCGGTTCCGGCTCGGGTGTGTTGTCCACATAGCGCCGAATGTTCAGGTTGTAGTCGTGCCTGCCGGCGACCTCCGACTTTTCCACGAGTCGGCTGTATTTCGGAATCTCGCGTTTTTTGGAGAACACGAAGTCGATTTTCTCCACGTCCTCCGGCCGCAGCTTGTTTTGGTTTTTTCCTTCGGCAAACTCGCGGTCTGCGTTAATGAAAAAAACTTTACCGCGCAAATTGTCAGGCTTCTTCTTGTTGCAAACGAGCACACAGGCAGGAATACCGGTCCCATAAAAAAGCCCCTGCGGCAGACTGATGATCGCCTCGATCACGTCGTTCTTTATCAACCATTCCCGGATCAGCCTTTCCTTGCCGCCGCGAAAAAGCACGCCGTGGGGCATGATGGTGGCCATGTGGCCATCGCCCTTGAGGCTCGCCAGCATGTGCTGGACAAACATCAGGTCGGCTTTCTTGCCGTTTTCCGGACACCACTCGCGGAAACGGCTGGTGAATTCCATGCCGGCGCGGCTGTAGTTCTGCGAAAAAGGAGGATTGGCCAGCACCCGGTCGAACCTGCGTATCTTGCCGTTTTGCAGGATCTGCGGGTCTTCCAAGGTGTCGCCGTTCTCGATGGTGAACCGCGTGATGTTGTGGAGGATCATGTTCATGTTGCAGATCGACCAGGTGGTGCCGTTGGAGTCCTAGCCGTAGAGCATCAGATCATTGGCGTCCTCGCCCTGCTCCTCGACGTACTGATGCGCCTGGATGAGAAAGCCGCCGGAGAGCCGGCGGTCGGGTCGTATATCTCGTTGCCGGCGGCGGGCTTGGTAAGCTGTACCAGCAGGCGCACAACCTCCGCAGGGGTATAGAACTCGCCTCCTTTCGTGCCTGCGCTGTCCGCGAAGTATTTGATCAGGTACTCGTAAGCTGCGCCGAGCAGGTCGGGAAACTCGAAATTGTCGTTGACCAAAACGAACCCAGGCTGATTGAAATGATCGAGCAAGTCCTTCCACTTTTGATCCGGTATCTTCGTCCTGCCCTTGACGGCGTTGAAATCGATGTTGTTCTTCAGCACCCCGGCCAGGGAGTCGTTCTCGTCCTCGACTGCGGCAATGGCCTTGTTCAGCATGTTGCCGATGTCGTGCTTGAGGTCCTTGAGTGCCGGAACCAAGTCGCCGTTTTCATCCCTCCATGTCTCGTGCCAGCGAGCACGAACGGGGACGAAGAAGGTCTCGCCGTAGGAAATCTTGTCCTCAACGAGTTCCAATAGATCAGGCCCGTCTTGGAGATTGGCATATTTCACTCGTACCTGCTTACGTTTACGGTCGAACTCGTCGGAGAGCCGTTTCAGGAACAGCAGGCCGAAGATGAATTCCTTGAACTCGGAGGCATCCATCTTGCCGCGCAGGATGTCGGCAGCTTTGAACAGGAAGGATTCGAGTTGGGCTAAGGTGATTTTTTCATTCGTCATACCGCTCCACCCAACGTACTGGTCTGATGATTTGTCGAAAGTGTGTTGTTCACCAAATGCGAGCGGCTTCTGCCTCGTCCATTTTTTCCTGAGCTTGCCGTTCTCTTCCTGCTCATGCCACGCTCACCTGTTACACCGCGCATAAATTGTGGTTGACTGGATATCCCTTCTGGATTATAACACCACGAATATGAAAAGGGACATCCTTTCAAGAATACCGTTGTCCGTAATCTGGGACAATCATGAAGAGTAAACTCTCTGATATCAAAAACAATACCTTTCATACGTCTTTCGCAAAGCTGTCAATATTTCATTAAACATCAGCAGGTTCTATGAATTCAGGAATGACTCAACAGAAGTATGCACGTAACCATAACATTCAAGCGCTACAAACGTTACTGCCAAAAACACTATATCTCAAAGAAATTTCGGGCATCTCGGATACCGTTTCCAGCGTTGGTTTGTATTAATAATCTATACTGACGTATCCAAAAGCGATAGCAGTTTGCGTGTAGAAAGAAATCACCATTGAATTTATTGCTAGTATTCTATTTGAAATTAAATATTTAAAACCTAACAAAATAATTATTAAGGAACAAATATAATTTCGCATATAGTAATTATGCCATTGAAGGAGATATCTTTCTTTGTCCGTTTGACTTCTTCTTTAAGTCTTTCCTCATTAGACTTAATTATTCAAATTTTTAGTAAGAAAATATGAATTTGTTCTCATTGTTCACGAAATCCTTACTTGACGACCTCTACAATCATCTCAATTTCTACTGCCATGCCTCGCGGCAAAGATGCCATGCCCACCGCAGCGCGTGCATGCCGTCCCCGATCTCCAAACACTGCCACCATCAGATCTGAAAATCCATTGATCACCTTCGAATGTTCTACAAACGATGTATCTGAATTGACCATGCCTAGAACCTTTACAATTCGTTTCACTTTATTCAAATCCCCCAATGTTGCTTTCAAAACTGCAAGCTGGTTGATTGCCGTCAACCGAGCCGCCTCGTAACCTTCCTCTATATTGAGATTTCCACCAAGTTTACCTGTGATTTCGCTGCCGTCTGAGCGTGTAGGTCCTTTACCTGCCAAAAACAAGAGGTTGCCTGTCATGACAGCATTGACATAGTTGGCAACCGGTTCCGGGGACTGCGGCAAGGTAATATCTAATTCCGCAAGTTTTGCTTCAGCATTGAACGTATTGGTTGTGGCATCATCTTGCTGCGTTGATGGTTTTTGGCAACCTGTGAAGAAAAAATGTATCAAGATCATACAACTGATTATTGATTTAGTTCGGTTACAGTTTGGTTTTATTCGTGTGTAAAAAGAATTGGATGTCATAGGGTTATCTCCTTATAACTAATTTTAGTAATATCATACATTAACTACATAGACAACAGTGAAATCAATTATTACATGGTATTCAGTTTTTTAACACCTCGCGGAAGTACCGGAGCCAGTTTAATCCTAAAATCTTCTCGATATCTTCGAATCGATAGCCACGTTTGTCCAATATACGGGCAACAATTTTGTAACGGTCAGGCGTATCCAATTCAGGGATCCAGGGCGGCCAACGGACTTCATAGGATGGCTTAAATTGTATCAGACGAGGCTCGTACCAATTTTCACGCGTCGCATAGGATGAAATCCCTTGAATTGCAAAATCTGCTGCCAATCCTACGTGGTCTATTCCGCCTCTTTTCACCGCATGGTCGATATGATCAACGTATGTTTCAATAGTTGTCTCCCCACCGGGATCCGGTCCTATCATGTAGCCAAGCCCAATAATTCCCATCACCCCACCTTTATCGGCCATGGCTCTAATCTGCTCGTCGGTCTTCGCCCTAGGATGTTGAGGATACAGGGTCTCACACATTGTATGGGTAAAGCATGCTCCTGGATTACTGAATTGAATTCCATCTAAGGTTGTTTGACGGCCACAGTGGGAGAGATCTACTATGATACCCAATTGGTTCATCCGTTCGACTGCAGCAACACCAAATTCAGACAGCCCGGCGTTCGTCCGCTCAGTGCAGCCATCTCCAAGAAGGTTTCGTGAGTTGTACGTCAACTGAATACATCGAGTACCAGCCTGGTACAAAATATCAAAATTGTCGACGGAATTTTCGATCATCGTTGCATTTTGAAAACCAAACATCACGGCCATCTTACCCTCCTGCTTCGCTCGTTCGAAATCCACGGCAGAGGCAGCCATTATGAGCTTGTCAGTATTATCTTGTATACGCTGACCCCAGTCAGTCAACGCTTTTAGAGCTGCTTCCAGATTTTCCGAAGGCAATGAAGTTTGAATTCCAGTATAACCTGACTGCTCTACAGCCTCGTATGACTTTTCATTCCAATCACTTGTGATAACCAAAGCATCTATCACGATTGCGTTTTTGTAAATCTGATCAATTTGGTTCGAATTCTGAGGATTTCGCACTTTAGGTTGCAAGGGGATAGCTGTAGAATTATTATGAACTGTGTCTAAATTAACATCTGCTGGTAGACCCTGCAATAATACACTAAGGGGCATTATTTTCAGAAAGTCTCTGCGTTTTAAATCCACACCTTTCTCCTTTTATTTTTTGATGTACAGCATGACTTCCTGCTCCAAACAAATTTGCTATATCAGAATAATATAAACAAAATATATGTACATTACAAATTTTGACATTGAAATTTACCGACATGAGTCAGGATGTGTCATAAATTATCTCATTTGTTGTAATTATTCGAGTGTATTAACACATCAATGTGATAACCACGCTAATTTTTACCAGGTCTATCAAGGTAATTGTAACTTAATCAGCAGCGCATAATCATTAAGGTCGCAGTTTCGAGATTTCAAGAGTTTAACTTCGACTTACTTTCCACTTTAGTAGAAAGTAGTTGTAAAAGCAAAATATATCTTTTATTTTTTTATCCAAGCTGGAAGTCAGATGCCTTTCGCTAATTTTAGTCAATTGGCTAATTAGATACACAACCTCTCAATATTTATCAAAAATAGAGGCGAGGTAAAATGTTAAAAGTTATTTTAATATCCTTTTATATCGTTATATCGTTGATGATTTTGCCATTATCCGACAGCGAAAATACTCATATAAAAATTGATCAACAGTTGACCGAACTGCAAAAGGTTCCTGACTCAATTGGCGAAAAAACTAATCCTGATGCAAGAGCACGTTATGAGTGGATGCGGCTTCGTAATCCACAAAGTAATATAATCCCTCAAAACATTAGATCAAAAGAAACAGCCTTCGCCTCAAAAATACCAAGTAAAGAGAATTATGCAGCAGTTCTAAGAAAATCTGGTAATTTAAACAATAGCAATGTATTCGATTGGCAGCCACGGGGGCCCTATAATATTGGTGGGCGTACACGTGCTCTCGCTATTGACGTTACAAATGAGAATGTGATTTTAGCTGGTGGCGTTTCGGGTGGGATGTGGCGGTCTACTGACGGTGGTGAGTCCTGGACTAAAACAACAACCCCATCTCAGTTACACAGCGTTACCTGCTTAGCTCAAGATACCCGACCGGGAAAAACAAATATTTGGTATTATGGAACTGGAGAATCTAGAGGAAGTACTACCAGGCTCGGGTTTCTGGGAGATGGTATTTTCAAATCTACAGACGGTGGCAGAACATGGTTTAATTTACCTTCAACATCTTCAAATACTCCACATATCTATGATGCGTTCGATCGTGTGTTGAATGTCGTAACAGATCCTACTAATAAGGAAGAAGATGTAGTGTATGCTGCAACGTGGCATGGAATATATCGTAGTAACGACGGTGGAACGACATGGCAAGGAGTATTGGGGAATCCGTTTTCCTCATCTCGCCCATCATTTTGTTCCGATATTGCTCTTGTACCATTACTATCCAACACTTTAAATAAAAACACATCTTCTCATCATACTGAATCAAGAAATAGCAGTATCCCTATTGAAATTAGTCAAAACAAATCTGTGAAAATATCTGTTGACAGTATTAAAAATAGTCAAGCATACCAAGATGCTTTAACTAGTTTAGCTCCTGCACCAAATTTGACATTTTATACCGGAGAAGGATCTGTTAACACATACAGCTACGACGAAACTTCCGATATGCTTACTATTACAAGTAGTATTCAAAATGACGGTTCTTCTTCTGCTCATAATGTTGTAATGGACTGGTATCTTTTTGGCGATACAAATATTGATATTTATCTTCTTGGAACAGTAATTCAAGACAGTTTAGACAATGGTTTTTTTAGAAATAAAACGTTATCGGTCACGCTAAGTGACATTAATGAATTACCTGAAGGGACATATTATATCGGTGCTGTAATAGATCCGTTTGATTTCGTTGAAGAATTGGATGAAACAGACAACATTATAACATTTGATGAACCAATAACCTATTTAGCTCCAGGAGGCAGCGTCATAATAGCTGCGTTAAGTGATGATGGGGAAAAGAAAGGAATTTGGCGATCTACGAATGGGATTGATTGGACCAATATAACGCCTTCAAATTGGCCCGATGTATATAATAGAAATGTTATTGGCATTGCTCCCTCAAATGAAAACGTTGTCTATTTCCTTGCTGAGACACCTGGATTCGGATATTATAATGAATATGACGATACATGGCATAGTATTTGGAAATACACATACGTATCAGGCAATGGCAGTGGTAGTGGAGGTATATGGGAGAACAGGTCTGACAATGTACCTCAATTCGGAGGTCAAGCAGGGGATTTTGACTCACAAAGGGGTTATGATTTGCTCATAAAAGTAAAACCCGATGATGAGAATGTTGTTTTTATCGGAGGAACAAATCTGTACAGGTCAACCGATGGATTTGCATCGAATACTAACACAGCCTGGATCGGTGGTTATTCTACGGCGAATGACTTCTCACTGTATGATAACCATTTCCCGGATCAACACGCACTTGCATTTTACCCATCAAATTCTCAGAGTATGGTATCCGGGCATGACGGAGGAATTAGCAGAACTGGAAACAATCTTGCGTCAGACGTATCGTGGACGTTCTTAAACAATGGATATATAACAACCCAGTTCTATACTGTTGCTGTTGACCAAAACAGTCCCGGAGATCCAATTATTATGGGAGGTATGCAGGACAATGGCACAGCAAGAATAAATAAGTTGGGGGACAAATGGGAAAAAGAAATTGATGGTGGTGATGGGAGCTTTGCTGCAGTAGACGGCACAAGAAATTCACTGTATACTTCGCTTCAATACGGAAATATCACCAGACAAGTATATAATGAAGATCATACGACTATTGCATTTGCTCGAGTTGATCCGATTGGAGGGCAACATTATCTTTTTATTAATCCGTTTGTTTTGGATCCAAATAATTTAAACATAATGTATGTTGCAGAAGGAGACCGAATCTGGAGAAACAGCGATCTTACCGGTATACCCCTTATAACCAAGGAAAGGCTCCTCGAATTTCCTCCTCCTCCTTTTGAAAAAACCGATGTCAATTGGGAGGTTCTTACCAATGCAGCGATTTCCGGATCTGTGATTACAGCACTTGGAGTTACTACTCTACCTAGTGACCGAGTGTATTATGGAACACATAGGGGCAAAATATATCGTTTAGATGGCGCTAATCTTGGCAATCCATTGCCTTCAGAAGTAACTTCCGGATCATTCACACCTGGTGCATATGTTAGCTGCTTGGCAGTAGATCCAGATGATGGTGACAGGGTGATGGCCGTGTTCTCAAATTATGAGGTGAAAAGCCTGTTTTATACAACGGATGGCGGCGTGTCCTGGACAGATGTAAGTGGAAATCTTGAGGAGCATTCAGATGGTACAGGAAATGGTCCATCAACACGATGGGCAGTGATACACCCAACAAGAGGAATAACAGATTATTTTGTTGGTACCAGTACTGGACTATACTCGACACGTCAATTAAATGGTGCGAACACACTGTGGGTACAGGAAGGTATTTCTACCATCGGAAACGTTATTGTAAGTATGATTGATAATCGACCTTCCGATGGGTTGCTTGTTGTTGCCACGCATGGTAATGGCGTGTACAGTGGGTACACAAACCAAGGTGAAATAATAACAAGTGTAGAAGAGGAAACGATTCCTGGTAATTTCACGCTGCATCAGAATTATCCAAATCCATTCAATCCCACGACAACAATAGCATACACGCTTGCAAAACCCAGCAGGGTAGAAATAAGAATATATAATATTGTTGGTCAACGTGTAAAAACGTATGATCAACGTATGCAGCCCTCAGGAACGTTTAATGTACGATGGTCTGGTGTCAATGACAATGGGAGTCGGGTTGCAAGTGGCACATATATTATTCGCTTAGAAGCTGTAACTTCAAATGGGGAAAACACCGTGTTGACGAAAAAAATGACCCTCTTGAAATAGGTTGTATTTTTCAATTTATGAGACTACTTTATGAGACTACTAATATAGTGATACTTATCTTTTAAGATAAAAGGATATTTTATGAGGTTAATGAAAATTCTTGATATTGCAAATCAAATTGAAAAGAGTTCATTTTTGAAGTTAATTGACACTATCTCAAGTGATCTAAGAAAATCAAATACAAGCATTGACATATTAAATACAGTAGATTAAATAAAAGTTTATTGTGTTAAAAGATGTGGAATGTAAAAGGGAATGATTAGCAGAGCTTGAAGGACTCGAACCTGCGACCCACTGATTATACGTCAAATATATCCTTTCGTATTAAACTCAATATAAACAGATGCCTAGGTGTAGATAAACACATACCGTACTATTGAACACAATGAATCCGAATTATTCTGACGACCACTACGTTTCCCATCGAAACGTTATCTTTGGAGAATGAGTCATGGAGTGTAAAAAAATAATCCAATCCTTATATATCATACTGTTACCATTTTGCCTCTCAAGCACGTCTGATATATTCGGACAGCAGCTTTCTCAGGATATCTTACAACATTTTGTATACCGTTCGATTGGCCCGACCCGTCAAGGCGGCAGGGTAGTAGATTTTGCCGTGCCATTACAGGAACCGTATACCTTTTATGTTGCAACGGCAACGGGTGGATTGTGGAAAACTATTAATAACGGTCATTCTTTTGAGCCTGTATTTGATAATAAGAATGTAATATCTATTGGTGACATTGCGGTATCCCAATCTGATCACAATATAGTCTGGGTAGGTACCGGTGAACCCAATGGCAGTGGAAGTGATCCCGGAGTTCCCTACTGGGGTGACGGAGTATACAAATCTACCGATGGAGGGATGACATGGGAAAATATGGGATTAAGGGATTCTTTTCATATCGGCCGCATTGTCATCCATCCGAAAAATCCCGATATTGTCTATGTTGCCGCACTTGGTCACTTTTATTCATCAAATCAGGAACGGGGGTTGTATAAAACAACTGACGGCGGAAAAACGTGGATAAAGACACTCGAGGTGACACTTGATGGCAGATACGTTGGTGTAGCAGACGTGGTAATGGACCCTCAAGACTCGAATACCCTCTATGCAGCAAGCTGGGACAGAGAACGTACGCCCTGGAGTTATACGCAAAGCGGCAAGGGAAGTGGAATATATAAAACAACCGACAGCGGAAAAACGTGGTTGAAACTCTCACGTGGATTACCTGCCGGTGCAATCGGAAGGATCGGCCTCGCTATTTCCCCAAAAAATCCTCGAATCCTCTATGCTATATTATCCAGCGGCTCCAATCGTCGTGGAAGATTTGACAATACAAATATCAGCAACGTATTCCGTACTGATACAGGAGGCACCTCATGGCAGCAGGTTAGTCCGGAAGGAGAGATCATTGGAGGTGGTTCTTACTATGGTCAAATCAGAGTCGATCCGAGTGATGAAAACCACCTCTATTTTTTGAGTGGCAGCGTCCGCAAATCGATCGACGGTGGTAAATCATGGTTCCTTGCGTTCGCATTTAAGGATGATCATCATGCGTTATGGATCGATCCTAAAAATCCCAAACACTTGCTTTCAGGCAATGACCATGGATTTGGGATTACTTATGATAGTGGGAAAAACTGGTATCATCCCGATGACCTGCCTTTAGCCCAGTTATATGCAGTTGGTATCGATATGGACTATCCCTACAATGTCTATGGCGGTACGCAGGATAACGGATCATGGAAGGGGCCGAGCACAAAGAAAGGAACCTCTCCCATTCGATTCGAAGATTGGGAGCATGTCGGCGGCGGAGACGGATTTTACAATCTTGTAGACCCAACTGATAGTCGCTGGTTGTATAACGAGTCTCAATGGGGTGAAATTCAAATAACAGACCAGAAGACAGGGCGCAGTAAGGGAATACGGTATAAAGGAGGAGAATTAGCTGCTTATATAGCAAAAGACCGCAGCCTTCGTTTCAACTGGAATTCCCCTATCCTGATTTCGCCACACAACAGTAATGTCATATATCACGGGGCAAACATTCTGCTTCGTTCCGATTTCAGGGGTGAAACATGGACTGAGGTAAGCCCCGATCTCACGACGAATGATCCGGTAAAAATTGGAGAATTTGAAAACGCTAACTACTGTACTATTACAACAATAGATGAATCTCCGGTTATGAAAGGGATACTCTGGGTTGGCACCGATGACGGTAATGTTCAACTTTCCAGAGACAGCGGTACAACATGGATAAAATTAAATGATCGTATAACCGACAATCCCGGATACCTGGTAAGCAGGGTCATCGCATCATATCACGACGCAGGGACAGCATATGTGACCTACAATGGCCGCCGCCGGGACGATTTCCGGTCATTTATCTACAAAACAACCGACTTTGGAATAACCTGGGAATCGATTGTGAACAATCTGCCCGAAGAATCGGTGAATGTTATCAGAGAAGACCGCAAAAATCCCAATCTACTTTTTTTAGGATCGGATAAGGCCGTTTACGTAACCATTGATGGCGGGGAGTTCTGGACAAAGATGAAAAACAACATGCCGACGCAACCGGTTCATGATCTTGTCATTCATCCTCGTGAGAACGATCTTGTGGTAGGAACACACGGAAGAGGAATTTTTATTACCGACATTTCACCCTTACAGGAACTAACAGGGAGTATCCTTGAAAAAGATATTCATCTCTTCACTATTGAACCAAAGATACAATGGGTGATCTCAAGCCAAAAAGTTGTTAGTTCCTCAAACTTTGCCGGGCCAAACGAGCCTTATGGTGTAGTGGTGAACTATTATTTAAAAAACAGGGTGAATAGCGACGTAACACTACGTATTTACCAGGGTTCACGAGTGATTAACGAAATATCGGGTACAAACCATCAAGGCTTAAATAGTGTGGAATGGAAAATGTCAACACTGAGAGAACGAACTGAAGATGAAAAAGCTCAATGGCAACTGGACCGTGATGAAAATGAATTTTATGCAGATGAAGAAGAAAGTTTTCACTCTTATGATAGTGTTTCTTACAACCGTGCATCCGGCGGAGATCAAAATTTTATTACTGTTCCTGTTCAGCCCGGAGAGTACACAGTAATCCTCACGTATGACGGCCAGGAATTTGTACAAAATGCGGTAATTTTTCCAGACCACTGGTCCGATAAATAGTTTCAATCGGTCGTTTTGATGAGGTACAATCAAGAACGGTTCGTTGCAATTCCAATGGTTTGCAATTCGTGCAGCCGGAGGAGCAGAAAACACTTGTAAGTGCAAAATGTTTAACGTACTATTTATCACCAAGAATCGTTAGAGGAGTACGCCATGATAGCTCGAATAATTTTTGTTTTCATTGCTGTGATGTCCATCGTACCTGTTGCCAGTGCACAGCCGGGAGTGCATACGTCAAAGACAGGCAGGGAACTTCTTCGCCAGATAAGAAAAGAAAAACTTGACCTTATTCTGCCGGGAGCAATGCGCGACAACAATGTGGACATGTGGATTCACGTTACTCGTAACGGAGACCCTGACCCACTGGCGTATGAATTTGGATTGACTTCCGGTTTTTTGATTTTTACCGATCTGGGTGACAAAATCGAGCGGGCTATGTTTGCTGGTGTCTTTGGCGGTGCCGTATTGGATGGTGGCAGTGGAGCTGTTGCAAGTATTGATATACTCGGTTCCCACGACGTATCACGCGCTATTGAGGGTTACGATTATGGAAAAATAGATTTCTCGGTCTATAGCGAAATAACGGAGTTTGTTACAGATCGCGATCCGAAAACAATTGCAGTAAATTTTTCCAACTGGCTTGCCGTGGCGGACGGAATTTCATATACCCAGTATCTGAAACTGGAAAAAATATTAGGGCCGAAGTATTCCCGGAGAATTGTGTCCGCAGAGAATGTGATTACAGATTTCAGGGTAAGAAGGGTTCAAAGTGAAGTTACTGCTTACACAAAAGCCATAGAAATACACTATCGGATTGTCGAACGTGCTTTATCCCGTGAAGTTATCACACCGGGTGTAACGACGCTGGGGGACATAGACCGATGGGCTAATGAGCAGTGTTATGCGGAGGGCTTAATCGGCTATAGTACCGGTCCTGGACAGCCCGTTGTGTACTATTCAGCACAATCCGAACCTGTTGCTCCGCCTTCAGTCCGGGCCTGGATCAGTAACAGTGACTATGTCATTCAGCGGGGTGATTTTATAGCTTTAGGCGGTAATCTTGAACATATATATATGAACATAATGACGGAAACAAAAATGCACGCATATGTTATGAGAGAAGGGGAGACCGCTGTTCCCGCGAGTCTGCAGCGTGCCTTTGACCGTACGTTAGAAGCCCGCGAGATTTATCGGAGGAACGTAAAAGTTGGCAGGACTGCCGGAGAAACGTTGAAGGTTATCGTCTCAGCCCTTGAAGAAGCAGGATATATATATACTCCCTACCTTACCGATATCGGCACGGAAGACTACATATCGGTACAGAAAGCACTCGCCAATACCGATAAGCCGGGATTTTCCATTGACCTTCACAGTATGTTTAATTCTGCCGGAAGCCTGGTGACGGTGGGTCCCTCGGTTGCGCCTTTTCGGTCAGACCGGGATCATTTAGCAATTCAGGAGAACTTTATTTTTGCCGGTGATTTTTTTGTTACGATGAACATTCCCGAACGCACCGGTTTTCCTCTTACAATTAATCTTTCAAATCCTCAGATTGTAACGAGCCGCGGTGCCGAATGGCTTCACCCACCCGAAGAAAGAATTATACTGATTCATTGACAGTACAGTTCGAGCAGTGTACATTGGCATGAATTCAACAATTTAAAGAGGATATGGATATGAGGACGATACAATCGGTGTTACCAACAGCATTGTTGTGTTGTTTTGTATTGACGGTAACGTCTTGTGAGAGAAATCCCCTGACCTGCCGATTGAAGAACGAATAAGCGATCTCATTCCAAGGATGACTCTTGAAGGAAAAGCTGTTCAGCTTGCAGACCAGTACCCCAATGCGGTTGTCAGATTAGGAATCCCGAATCTCAAGAGGTCATCGATGATCCATGGTCTTACGTTGGCGTATGCAACGAGCTTTCCTGTTCCACCGGCAATGGGGAGTACATGGGATCCAGACCTGATCGAGAGGATGGGAACGGTGGTTGCAAAGGAATCCCGTGCACTGGATGTCTATCACGGTTATGAACCGTTGGTGAGTGTTTTGTTGGAACCGAGGTGGAGCAGGTCTGAAGAATGCTACGGTGAGGATCCGTGCCATGTATCCAGAATCACTGTTGCATTTGTAAACGGACTCCAGGGAAGAGATGATGAACGATTTGATGAAAATCACATCGTCGCAACCGCCAAACATATATGTTGCGGATGGTCAACCTGTCGGCGGGATAAATGCAACTCCAATGGATGTATCGATACGCAGACTCCATGAAGTATTCTTACCTCCTTATCGAGATCGAGCGGCCATGGAAGAAGCATACCTCGGCAGCATTATGGCTGCACATCACAACTTGAATGGAATTCCATGTCACGCAAGTAAGTATCTTCTTCAGACAGTTCTCAGGGATACGTACGGATTTGACGGGGACGTTTATCAGTGATAATGGCGATATTCGTGATCTGCATTCGGATGAGCGTGTTGCAGAGACGTTAGGAGATGCTGCCCGTCTTGCATTGGAAGCAGGCGTTGATCAGGAAATGCAAATTGGTGCACCGTGGGAAAGACGTACGTATGGTCTTCCCTTCTTGAAGGGATAAAAGGTGGGAGTATTCCTGTTGAGCTTCTCAATAGGGCTGTCAGAAATCTTTTACGCACGAAATTCAGGCTTGGTTTATTTGATAATGGAGAACCGATATATCCGTTGCAGGACCACTGGGTATCCGGGGATGAAGGTAGAGGTCCCATCGAGGATTATCCTGAATTTCAACCGGTCGAAAACACAGAAGCTGTACGCGGACTCGATGCAGGATTGAATTCATGGTTTAATACTCTTCACAGGTTAGCCATTCCGCGCAATAACTGAAGAGAAATCCTGTTCAATGAAGAGCATGATCAACTGGCGCTCGACGTTGCGAGAAAAGCGATTACCCTGCTGAAAAATAACGGTAATATACTTCTTCTCGATAAAAACAGACTCAACAGGATAGCAGTCATTGGGCAAAACGCCGATGTCGAAATACTTGTGGAGCCTATTCCACACCGAAAGCACGTCATTTTGTCACAGTGCTTGACGGTATTAGGGACTATGTTGGAAATGACGCAGAAGTCCTCTATGAAGAAGGGTGCAGTCTTGCTGATATGTCCCGGGAAAACATCGATGACGCAGTCACACTTGCAAAGAACTCAGATGTTGCAATAGTGGTGATTGGAGGAAATGAACTTACTGCAAAAGAAGGCGAAGACTCCGACGATATAAACCTTGTAGAACATCAGCAGGAATTAGTAAAAGCTGTGTATGCAACTGGAACACCTGTAATGGTATTGCTCCTTCATAGCCGGCCACTGTCTATTGAATGGGTAGCAGAAAATATCCCCTCAATACTTGAAGGCTGGAACTTAGGTCAGGAAACGGGGACTGCAGTAGCTGAAGCAATTTTCGGGGAAATAAATCCGAGGGGGAAAACTCCCTGTCACAATTCCAAGGAATGTGGGACAAATTCCCGTATACTATAATTGATATCCCGGAGGTGATTGGCAATATCGGGATTCTCCGGTAGGACCTCTGTTCCATTTCGGACATGGTTTAAGTTATACAACATTTGAATATTCCGATTTACAAGTAAATGCAACCTCTCAAACTTCAGCTGAAGTGACGGTTGATAGTGCGAATACAGGTAACAGAGAAGGAGATGAGGTAGTACAAGTGTATATCCATGATGAGTATTCTTCAGTTGTCCGTCCAATGAAGGAACTCAAGAGTTTCGGCCGGATAACTCTTGCACCAGGCGAAACAAAAACAGTAACCTTTTTCCTCAATAAAAATGCTTTTGAATTTTATGATGAGAAAACTGAGGGTTGGATTGTAGAACCCGGTGATTTCAATATTATGGTCGGGAGTTCATCCGATGATATCAGAGTATCAGAGATTCTAAAGCTTTAAAAGTTCGCATATCGTACCGTCCGGGGAACTGAAAACACATGCGAATGCAAATTGTATTTTTAACTTAGCGTGTTCGATTTGTTTTGACAGCATACACTATCGACGGGACCACATTTGAAAATTATACCTGCCGAATCAGGTTGATTGATCAGGAAATTGCTTATATTTGGAAGTTTTTCTTTGAACTCTCATGATTTTTTGTAACCCTCATAATTATTTCAAACTGATACTTTGTTTGATCCTTTTACAAGGAGCAACAAATTCCAGCACGTCATATGCCCAGTCTGGTAATTTCGCCAGCAATTCAAAACTTAATCCATATATCCCCCTGACCTCGTTTGAATATAAAAATGCCCCGTTTAAAATCGGCGGTCCCGTCAATTTTATTGTTGTCGATAACGGTTTTAGAGCATATTTTGATATATTGAATTCTTCTGATGTGGAGATTTCAAGTCTGCATGTTTGGCTGTTGGTGTACTTTCAACACAGAAAAAAACCTGTTTTGTATGAGCGGACCTTCCACGAGCCAATCTCCTCAAAAAGTTCCCGTAACTTTATCTGGAACGAATCACCGAGCCAGTATGGAAATCCAACAGCGGGTGTCGTCGTACCATATTACATAGAACTATCTGGAAAAGAAGACTGGTATCTTTCAGATAGTTATAGACCAAATGTGGAGGATTTTGCCTTATCAATGGGACCAAATAATTCATCCAGCGAATCAGAAAACAGCTCGTTCCATAAGGAAATGAGGGCGGTACGGGTTGCCAACGGTCCCAAAATCGACGGTGTTCTCGATGACCCGGTGTGGCAAGAGGCGGTGTTTCGGGACGATTTTATCCAGCGGGTCCCGGATACGGGAGCTCCTCCGACTGAAAAGACCGAAATCGCGATCATTTATGACGATGAGAATGTTTATTTTGGTGTCCGCTTGTATGAGTCCGAGCCTGACAAAATCCGCATTACAGAGTTAAGGAGGGATGGAAACGATATTTTTGATGACAGGTTCGAGATAGTGCTCGATACATTCCATGACCATCGAAGCGCCTATAACCTTATTGTTACTGCTGCGGGAAAACTCACCGATGCAATCATATGGGAAGACGGGAGAATACGTAATGGCGCCTGGGTGGGTGTTTGGGATGCTGTATCTTCCATCGATGATAAGGGGTGGTACCTTGAGATCTTTGTGCCGTGGCAGACGCTCCGGTATAATGAAGGAGATAATCTTGTCTGGGGAGCTAATTTTGTACGCACAATAATACGAAAAAATGAAAAAGACATCTGGCGTTTTGTGCCGCTCTATGCAGGCGTAGAAGGACAGGAACGTGTTTCTCATGCAGGTGATGTCACCGGTTTCAATGGTTTGGAGATGGGTGGTAATTTTGATTTTAAACCCTTTGTAACCGGTGGTTTGCAGCGTGATGACTTCGCAGAAGATGACCTCGGTGAATTCGGAATTGACTTAAAAAAGAGCATCACGTCGACATTAACGGCTGATTTTACCTATAATACCGATTTTGCGCAGGTCGAAGCAGACCAAGAGCAGGTGAATCTGACACGATTTGACTTGTTTTTTCCGGAAAAACGGGATTTCTTTCTGGAAGGCGCAGGAACATTTTCGTTCGGTCAAGGCCAAGGAGGTGCAAATCCTCTGCTGCGACAGGCAGCTAATATTCAACTATTTCACAGCAGGACTATCGGTCTGTCGGACGGAAATCTTGTCCCTATCATAGGCGGGGCACGTCTCAACGGCAGGATAGGCAATTATGCGTTGGGTCTCATGTCGCTTCAGACCCAAAAAACGTCCCCTGTTGTTGATGAACCAACTATACCAGAGACTAATTATAGTGCATTCAGGCTGAAGCGGGATATATTAACCCGATCTGCGGTCGGTGTTATGTTCTTGAATAAGGAAGCGGTGAACGGTGGCTATAATCGTTCGTTCGGTTTTGATTCCAATTTCAATGTCAATGATAAGTTTTCATTCTATGTAGTAGGAGCAGGCACTTTTTCTCCTGGAAAAGAAGGCAAAAAAAATAATCTTGCCGGTAACACCGGATTCCGGTTTCAATCAGATCTGTGGCAGTATAATCTATCCTTTTTGAATATTGATAAGGATTTTAATCCCGAAATGGGATTTGTAAGAAGAAAAGGTATCAGGTTCACCGAAGGTGGCGTCACGTTTTCCCCACGCTTCAATCAAATTCCCGCAATTCGACAGGTGTTTTTTACCGCCAACGGCAATTACCAGACCAATCGCCATAATCGGGTACTCAATAGAAAGGCGACCGGAACATTGACTATGAACTTTGAAAATACAACGAATTTCAGCATTACGGTTGACAGGGAGTTGGAGTACCTCGATGAAGATTTTGAAATTCGACCGGGTCGGATAATTCCTCAGGAAAGCTATACCAATACGACATTTCGCGGCCGATTTCGTTCGGACAACACAAAACCCGTTCATGGGTCGGTAAATATCAATGGGGGAGATTTTTTTACCGGAACTTCATTCGGAGGAGGAGTGAGTACAACGGTTCTGGCACATCCCCAAATCTTTGCAAGTGGGAATTACAGTTACAGCAAGGTCGAACTCCCGGAGGGGGATTTTCATACGAATTTAATTTCAGCACGGTTGAGCTATGCATTTAATACAAAATTATATATCAAAGGTTTTTTCCAGTGGGTCGATGATGCATTGCTTTTCGATGACAGAAATCAGGTGTCACAAAACATTATTCTCCGCTATATATACAGGCTCGGGAGCGATTTTTATTTAGTATATAATCAGGAAAATTTATTGGGAACCGGTAATGACGTGACCACCAACCGAACCCTCCTCGCAAAAATTACCTACCTATTACGGAAATAAGCAGTAATAAATCTTATTACTCAGTTTTCCAGGATTCAGAACAAATGCGAGTTGAAGCTTTCCAAATCGTACAATCCGAGGAGCAGAAAACACTTGGAAAAACTATATACATACTCTAGTATCTAATTCAGAGTGTCCGTTTTGTTCTAACAACATACAAATTTAAAAAAATGGTAGACAAATATTCAGATCAACTCTAAGTCTATCTTGAAAAAAGCAGTCTAAAAAATTCCAATGGGTATTATAGGCTTTCCGAATTAAGATCGCCACTGGATAATTTTTTGCAATCTTAAATTCCCGATATGCTCTCTTAGCGAGAGGTAAAGTAAACTCTTTATTGATTTTAAATTTATTATTTAGTTTGAAAATTAGGTCAAAAACGGACTAACGTGAATTTTGATTAAAGGATGGAATAGATTTTGGTTTCTGTAATTGTATCTCCATTTCACTGTGCGGTATACCAGGCAATGATTTTTGCTGACACCATGGTACTGTAAGCGTCTTTCTTGTGCACATGACCAGAACCCCTCAAGGCCGTTACTATGACGACGTCCCGTGATGCACTCTGTGTTATGATCGACCGTACGCTGTTTACCAAAAAGCTTCAGCGATGTATACGAACGGAACGTATCAGTGTAGAAGACGCTCCCTTGCTCAGCGGTGTCCCTGATCCCGTTCATCAAGCGGCAGTCACATCGTAGTAAATAGCTTCCCATGACGTTCCACCATACCGAAAACCTTTATTGTACTGGCACTCCCGCGACCGCTGGTTCCCGTATGTTTCCCACCAAAGCAGCTTGCAGCACATTCTATCCCGCCGGAAAGTCTTCTCACTGCCTGACATAAAAAATTATAAATCTCCTGTCGATAAAGCATCTATGTGCCTCGCACCGTCGTGGAGCAAAAACTAAGACCCCTGGCAGCTTTATTGGCAGGTATCTCCAAAGAAAAATAGAGTTTCTTTCAAAATTATTTTTATATACTAATGCGGAACATAGCGACACACGCGCCCGGTCATACCGCCTCGATATCGGTTCGAGCGAAGTCGTTGCCCTTGAACAGCAGCGGCTCACCCATCGTGTCCGCGAGCACATAGGCGAAGCAGTCGCCGAAGTTCAGCGCAGCCGAGTGGTTTCCCTTGCCGAAACGACGCCAAGCACGCTGTGCCGCTACTAAATGTTCTACCGTGACCGGCATCAGTTCGACCTCGGCGCGTTCCAGAAACACGTCGAGTTCGTGACTCGCCGCCGTGCCGCCGCGGCTTTCCAAGACGTTGGCGACCGACATGCGACAGGGCATGGCCGTCATGATCGCCTCCGCATGGTGCTTCGCATCCGCCTCGTGGAGCAGAACCGCCAACACCGCTGAGCTGTCGACAGTCACTTGGGCAATCCATGCTCCACGGCGGACGGTCCCGGACCCAGCAGATTGGCGCAGCGCTGACCAATGGCAACCAACTCTTCAACGCGAATATCCATGTCGCGCCGACGCTTCTCACGTTCCAGACGTTCGCGCAGTGCGACGGTAATCGCGCCGATCATGGTCTCGCCAGTCAATTGGGCCAATTCATCAGCCAGCCGGCAGGTTTCGTTATTCTTAATGTTGAGACCCATTTCCAACCTCTCAGGTAGTTGAGGACAAATATCATCAATTTTATTATGCCACGCCCCGACAGCATGCAACACCAGTGGACGGCCGCGCTCCATGCACCGCATTTCACGTTTCCAGCGTCCGCTCACACGCCGCGGCGACTCCCTTGAGCGAGAACTCCCCGGCCCGGTACTGCGGGAAATCTCCCCCAATCGTAACAATCCATTATGCCCATCCGGGTCTAATACCGCGTGCTCCCGCGCCTGCCGCATCCCTTCCCCGAACCGCCGCCGTGCAGGCGGCGGGGAACCGGCCTTCCCGCTCGGCTCGATCAAGGTTTGAACGTGCTGACGGCCCGGCTGGCGCCGGTGCGGATCCGGGCGGAAAGGCGAACTCCCAAAGCAGGAAGCGACGGGTAGGAACTTGCGAAAACTTTCGCCGTTTAATGGCGGCAGAATCAAACACACTCTCGTTTGCAGACTTCAATCTCATATTTCTATTCTTCCAGAATTTTCTCTCGAGCGATTTTCTCGATCTCGGCGGCATCGAAACTGCCGTCAGGGCCGTCCTCCGAGAAGATCAACCGACTCGCATAATTATTTTTCTTGTACCAATCGCGCTTACGTTTCCACGCTTCGCGGTAGTTCGGTACATTCCGCAATTTACCGAGATGTTCCCAGTAGTAGACGTTCCCCTCGAAGCTTGCAGTGAAGTCAGGAAGTCGAAAATCTATAGGGTTCGACTTCGAATATAGGGGCTCTTCGTACTTGTAGCTGATCTCCAGCGAATCGAGAATATCCGCCACGATGACCTCGCTCTTCGATCGAACTGCAATGCCCCTTCTCGTGCGATGGATAAGCGACTCCAGGTGAGGCCGCTTCACGTCGTCTGGTCGGACAGCCAAGCTGAACATATGGGTATTACGTCGACGCGTGTCCGAGCAGTCTGGACTGCGCAGTCGACGCAGCAACTCGGTGTCCTTTTCAATTAGTAAAACTAGCTTGTGTCGGAAACGGGTGAGCCCTGTATAGATCAACTCCCGGCTCAATATCTGGGCCTTCTGCGGGATGATCAGAAAGACCACATCAAAGTCGCTTCCTTGGGCCTTGTGAACTGTCAGCGCGTACGCGAGTTCCAGATTGTTATCGACCTGGTTTCCGGAGTACCGATAGGACACCTCGGGTTGTGTTGAAAAGACTGTGTCGAGGTAGGAACCATTCTCCGTCTTTTCGGTACGTTTTACGATACCGATCTCGCCGTTCGCCACGTAATCGAGGCCTGTCTCTCGTGGCCAGCCCGCAATGCTCCGGTTGATGACCTGAATTACCTTGTCCGTGTAGACGATTTCCTGCTCTCCGAAAGGCAACGGATTACTACGGTTTTGCCTTGCTTTGGCAATAAGTCCTCCCTTGTATTCCATCTGGATCAGACGGTTGAGATCGTCTGTGCCGAAGTGCTGAATATGGGTGGGAGAGAGGAGTTGCCAATCCTCGCTACGCTTCCAGTCCTTGGAGTCGATCCCAAGCGAGATGTTGAAGCTTTGGTAGTCGTTTTCTCGGATCCCAAGATTTTCCGCCATCCTCTCCCTAAGTTTGGCTACCAACTCTTCGTGGCTATTCCAGAAAACGACCTCAAGATCACCAACCGACTCTCCGCGAGCGACGGCAGCCAGAATCTCGTCGTCGCCCGGATTAACGACCGATGCTCGGTAACCGTCGGCAAAGGCTAAAGCGATGCTTTCTTCGTCGGAGGCTGTCCTCGTCTTCATCGGCACGCATGCATACGTTGAGGGCTGCGATGCAGTCAGGGTAGTCCTTCTGTAGCCACTCGATGATGTCCGCGAAAGGTCTCCCCCGGTCCAATCGGAGGAAGCTGGTTAAGATCGCCCACCAAGATCAGCCTACTCAACGGCCCAGAATCGAGGGCGCGCAGCAGCGTTCCAAAGAGGTCCGTTGGGATCATCGAGCATTCGTCAACGACTACGGTCGTCGCCTGAAAGGGACTCTGATCGCTGTCCGGTTTTAACGCGAAGATGTCGGGTACGAACCAACCTTGCTTCAGCAGAAACTGATGAATGGTCATCGCGTTGCGTTCGGTCGCTGTCGAAAGACGAACGCGCGCTTTCCCGGTCGGTGCAAGCAAGAGCGTCGGATGGCGCCCCTCGGCGCGACGGAGTTCCTGGAGAAAGACCTTGAGCACCGATGTCTTGTGCCCGTACCAGCGGCGCCGGTCAACACGCTTAGCCTCCGCGAGAACAGTGTACCCAGTGCAGCTTGCTTCTCCTTTAAGGCTGCATGCTGGCGGTCAGACTCTGGGTTGCCGAAAAGTTCCTTGAGCGCAGCAAGCCAGTTGATCGAGCAATCGGTGGCGGGATTCACCCTCTTGGCCCGCCGCTTGATCAGCGACGCGGTGTGCTGTTCCAGGGACTGGAGTCGCTTAAGCGCGATCAGCTTCGGATCGGAGTCCAAGGCTGTCCACAGGATTTGTTGGTAAAAGGCTGCCTCGGCCAGTACGACTTTCCGATCTGGCCGGCATTCGCGCCGCTCGGAGAAACGCTCGTAAATGAGCTCAAGGAAATTGTCGAACGTAAGAACTGTGTCTCCATTGTCAGCGGCCTTCTGGAGCACCGAAACACCGACCGCGCGAACCCTGCGTCGGTCGTCGTGAGATACTTCGTCGCCGTCCGGGAACAATGCGGCATTTCCTTCCGGGAAAAGGCCGTGATCAATGGCTTCCAGCGCGACCAGATCCGAGTCTCTTGCTCCAAGATCACTCTCGGATAGGATGTAGGGGTTGGCGACCAGTTCCTCCTCGGTGGCGTTGATCCCACTTGCCATCCGCAGGTCTGGGTTAGCGATCCGCTCGACTTGGCGCCGCGAGAGTTCGAAGCGGGCGAGCTTGGACAGGAGCGCATGTCGGGATTGAAGTACACTCCACCGTTCCCGCGCCTTGTGCAATCCTGCGTGGTAGGGTCCATCTTCTTGGCTCGACTTTACCTTCAAGTATCGACAGAACGTAATTCCAGGCGTTCTCATTTCGCTGAGACATAGGTTTGAGCACGGTTCGCTGAAACGAAGTCCCCTTCGAAAAGCCGAGATTCTGAAGCACGCTCCCGGCACCTGGGAACGCACCGCGGTTACTCCATGCCTCGGCCAGCGCGTCGTTGAGCCAATCAAGGCGTCGCTCCCAATCCCCCGAAACATGCCCGTCCGCCGCCACACGCTCCACGCATTGAATGAGGCGTTCGAGGATGGCGACGGCCACATCGTCCGAGACATGTTCCCCGCCGTAGGAGAAGGGCAGCAGGGCATTCTGGGGAACTCGGCAAATGATGTTATCAGTGGAGCGCCCGTCCCGGAGATATTCTTGGTATGGAATGCGGATACCCTGGTCGGGGTAGGCCTGGGTGATGCGGCGTGACCAGACCGGATATTGTTCCTGATAGTTGGGGGTCGTGCCGAAGTAAAGCTGTGGACCTACTTCAGCGACCCTGCCGACACCGATAATGATGCGCCGAGTATTCTCATCGAGGGGATTGCCGTGGTTGCAGTAGTAGAAGACGAGAGACCTGCCAGCTTCCAACTTCGCCCAAAACCGCTTGAGAAGTTCTCGCTGGCGATCCGGTTCGAAGACCCAGCCTTGATCTTTGGGCTTGTCCGGCAATCGGATCGAGAGATCCTCCGCTTCGCAGACCTCTTGGAAGAACTCCTCGCGCATCCAGCGATAAGGGACTGGGCATGTTGAGTACGGAGGAAGCGTCTCGGGGACCGACGGTAATTTCCGGAACTCCAGCGGGTCATGATGTTCAATAACGAAGCCTCGGTCTGCATAAGCAGCGGGATCGCGTGAACAAGGCGGCAGCCAACCGTCCAACTCCATGAGAGGGCTGCCGGCAGCCTTACGCTCCCTATCGTCATCGCGTGAGTTGCGGATATGTTGGTGAACAATGCAATGAGCGTTGAGATGCTGAGCATCGCAGACTCGTCCGTCCCACCCACGATCATGCCAAGCCAGACGAACCGAGAGGTGCGTCATTATTTGTTGTTCCCTCCACGGGTATGATGGCTACCAGGGGCGACCGGTACCGGTCCTGATATCGGCCGGCCTGACCGCCACTCGGTGCCTGATAAATCGACCGCTGCCCGGTCGCGCTGCTCAAGGCACGCCGCAAACCGGCGAACAGCTCTTCACCTCCGCCGCCAACTCCATGCCCGCTACCCCGACTCGTCGCCGGGTCTGACGCTTGAGGGCCGAGGCAAGGTGCCATTCGAGCATAATTGAATCTATTGACCACACATATATATGTCCCCCCAGGACATTTTTAACTCACATATTACAAAAATAACTATTAGAAAATCTCGTTAAATTTGCATTCAAAATATACTAAAGCCTATTCGACCGATAATATAATACACACCCACCACGGCTTTTTACTGATCATGTAATTCCTGAAAAACCTCACAAATGGAGTTGCACTTCTGATATCAACGGATGAATTTCGCCCGTTCATCCGCAGTAGTGTTATGAATATGAGTAAATAAACGCTGGAACTCAACAAATAGTTTCATTTTTTTTCGAGCTACTACATATTGTGCCGTTTCCCAGGCATTTTTCAACCTATATTCCGCAAATCCGTGTCGTCCACCCCATGAAAATGAGGGTATGTATTTCGGCTGGAATCCGCCGCCGAAAATATTTGAACAGACACCGACTACGGTGCCGGTATTGAACATTGTATTGATACCTGTTTTGCTGTGGTCGCCAATGTAAAGACCCGCAAATTGCGACCCAGTATCGACCTGCTCATCGTTCAGAAAAACCTTGACAGGTTTATAATTATTTTTGAGATTACTGTTCGTTGTATCTGCACCGAGATTCACCCATTGGCACAGATAGGAGTGACCGAGAAAACCCTCATGTTGCTTGTTGCTGTGTGAATGAATTATCGATACGGTAACTTCTCCCCCAATTTTGCTGAACTCACCTATGCTTGTTCCCCCGTAAATTTTTGCTCCTGCTTTAATAACGGCATTTTTCCCTATGTATGCAGGACCCTCAATAAATGAATTGGCCATAACTGTTACACCCGATTCGATACAAACCGGGCCTTCTTCGGCATCAATAACAACACCCGGTTTGATTTTTGTGTCGGTGCCAATACATATTTTTTCTTTGGCGACAAGGGAACAGCCTTCATAAACGATACCATCGATATAGGGATCGCTGCAGAGACGGGCAAAATCCGATGTAATATATTCGCTGTTTTTATTTATGAGATCCCATGGATAGCCGATACTGTCAACCTTCACTTTTTTAACAGGCAGCTTTGGAAATAGAGACTTCAATTCAAGTGGTTTTCCGGCATTCGACCTGACCGTCTTCACATCTTTCGGAGAGAGAATGGCTGCTGCTACCGTATCATCCTTGCAGAAAAGACACTTGTCCTCGCCTTTGAGAAGCTGTGATAAAAAATTTCCATCGAACAGCAATCTGCCATTTATAAATGTATACCAGTCATCTTCAAACCTGTTCACCGGAATGCCTTCGGCTTCAGCGGAAACCGTTTCGACGAGATAATCTCTGCAGTGATAGACAATATGTTCAGACTGACAGGCATGCAATATTTTTTCTGCGAGATTGGTAATCCCGCATTTGAGAAAATATACCGGCCTCATCCAAACCAAAGGGAGGAAGTTCCTGTACCGGCTGTCTTCAAATATACATAGATTCATAGCAGTTCCAATTTACTTACACGGGCTGTGCCTGATTAAAGGTTGAAGATTAAATAAAGTAAATGTACCAATTACTGATTTCATCTGCAAGCCGTTTATGAAAGGAAATGTATTGATTTTCTACTATGTGTTACCTATTTTTTGAAATCGAGATTTTATGTCGAGGCCCGGTGTTTCTGGCTGACCGAACGAGTGTGGGAACAGACTTGCACCATGCTGAAACCACTCAGCAAAGTATATATACCGGACAGTTCATACTGGAATATTATCGGGGCCGAACCGGCATTTGAATCCGGCAACACATCCAAAAATCGGAATGTGAAGATCGAGGAAAAGGACTTTGATTTTGACGGAATAGATGAGATTTCGGTTCAGAATAAATGGCACAAACTCTATATTCAACCCCATTCGGGTGGAAGAATTTATGAATGGGACTATCTCCCTTCGAATACAAACCTTCTTGATACGCTCTCCCGCAGACCGGAACCATATCATCAGACTATACGTGCAGCAACTCTCGAAGAAGAAGTAAGCAATGCACCTGACAGGTATTACTTTTATGAAAACCGGACAAAAATCGGAAAACTTGTTTCGGAATTGAAAAAACCGAAGGTGTCCCGGTTTGGTATCGTCGATGAGTGGCAAAATTTAGCAATCACGTTTCAGTTTCAGGAGCCAGTCACCCTTTTCACGTTCCCCATCGAGACCGTTTCCCAGTCTGAATCGACATATGAATAAGAGATATTAAAGTTTCGTATTGTTTCCAATTCCGCTTCTAGAATTGAAACCTGGAGAGATCTGGAAAATTTCATTTACAGTAACATGTTCACAGCACAAGGTAAGAATATCGTATAAATAAGTATGGTTGCACGAATGGTTCCGAGAGCAAAACTTACCGACCTTTTGAAAAAGAAGGTGGAAGAAGAGCCCATCAGCAAACCGACTCTTGATAAAAGCAAAGAGTTGAAGCGTAATGCTCTTTTTAAACATGTGCTTGACATGACTTTTGTTAAACGGAGTAAGCAAATCCAGAACATTACCGACAGCAACCCTCTACTCAAACTAATCGATGAGCGAAAAAAGCGTTAAATCAAGCCGATTCTGATTCGGATAAACCGATGCCTGAGAATCTGCGAAAAGCCTTTCATGAAGAGGAACGGTGGCAGCCTTTCTACCCGTTTCTCGGCATACTTCCTTCCGGACAAATTTTAAAATTCTTAGAAACCGCACAACAAGATAGACCGTATATTGGATTTCTCCGTATAGATAACGGAATGCCAATGCTTTATACAACCCGGAGAAAAGTCGACATCGAATCTCTCCCAGAGGTAAAATATTACCGGTTGAGGGAAGGCGTATTCCAATATGGGGTAAAAGAAATCAAATCACTTGAAGAAGGGTATCTCAAATATATATATTCCTTTGATAACGGCGTACGGTATCTCGATTACTTTTCGACAGATTATAAGAGGAATGCCTATATTGTGCGGGATGGTGAAACAACTGTTCCCGAAAGCATCCAATATGCTTATGACACAGCGATTGCAGCGCAGGCGATCATCCGAAGGAATGTCAAAGCCGGCAGAACCGCCGGAGAAACACTGAAAGCAATCGTTGCCGATGTCGAGCGTGAAGGCTATATTTACACACCATTTATCGACATAGGCACAGAAGACTACACAATGATTCAGCGAGAGCTTGCCAACACCGATAAGCCGGGAATCTCCATCGATCTGCACAGCCAGGGTAATAACGGCGGAAGTCTCGTAACGGTCGGGCCTTCGATGTCCTACTTCCGGTCAGACCGCGATCATCTGATGATCGACGAGAATCATTTCTTCTCATTTGAATATATGGTACATGTGAATCTTCCTCAGTGACCGGGTTTTCCGATTTCCCTGAATATCGAAGGCAATCACATTGTCAGCAGCCGAGGTGTTGAGTTTCTCCATCCACCGAACGAAAAAATCCTGCTGATCCACTAAACTTGTTTTTATCAGCATTGATCATCAAAACAGTCAATTCTGTATATTACCACATTTAAAAAAGTCCCCGATGCAATCTGGGGACTTTTTTGCTTTTCTATTAGATAAATAAACGCTTTTATCTCGATATATTATATCTCCTGCCTGCTGGATTCTCCTAAAAAACATTAAACAACAGACTGGAGTAAATCTTGATTAAAGAATGGTATAGATTTTTGTTTTTGTAATTGTATTTAAATTCTATTTCCTTGCGGTATACCAGGCAATGATTTTTGCTAACACCATGGTACTGTAAGTGTCTTTCTTGTGCAAGTGACCAGAATCCCTCAAGGCCGTTACTATGACGACTTCCCATGATGCACTATGTGTTATGATTGACCGTACCCTGAAGATTATTGATGGTGGAGCAGAGCGTTCAGTTTCTTCTGGGTTTATCGTCATAATCGAACTCAAAACCGAGACCGCAAAGCAGAAAGCAGTGGGACAAATTCTGGGCTATATGGGCGACATCGCGGATGAGGAGCCTGATGCCACAGTTCGTGGCATACTCGTCGCCGCTGACTTTGACAAGAAGGCACGTGCCGTGGCGCGGGTAGTCCCTACGCTGTCGCTACGATCCTATAGGGTCAATTTTGAATTTACGAATGCTGATGGTACATCTAGCACTTGCTGAATTTGACTGGCATCTCATACGTTGCAGTTATGGATGAATCGGGTTATTACCTCAACTCAGGACTTGTAAACGCCAAGTTCGGTCAGTAGGAAGATGCCAAGGAGATTATTATGCATATTATGGAAAAACAGCCTTTTTATTCTAAAATTAAAGTGAAAACAGATTTTATACGATAGTGCTTAGAATTTTTCGCAATCCGTTCGCCAGATTGCGAAAAACTGGAATATTGATTTCAGCGCGAGTGACTTTTCGGCCGTCTTCAGTCCCATTATTGCCGCACTAGAAGGAATCTATGGAAAAAGCCTTACCCTTCCCGGTGAGATTGAAGCAAAATATCATTGTCGACTATCGTCACAGCTATATCCGAGTATCGCCCTATTTTTATAACACACCGGACGACCTTAACGCATTTGTGAATGCGTTAACAGCATTATGAAAAGTATTAATACTTAAATTGAATAGCAGTGTAGTGATTTTCTGAAGAATATTAATGTGTGCCTTTTTACGGAGATTCACTCTTTTTAAGCAGATCTTTTTCCACCATCCATTGTGTCACTACGGTCGTCATTTCATTAATGAGGTCTTTACGGTCAGGATAGAGGTGTGATGATTTGAACCAGACAAGGTCTTTCGGTTCCTGCGCCTTGTCGTAAAGAGCCTGCGCACATTCTTTAGGAAATCGCTCGTCCTCCAGACCACCGAGCACTAACAAAGGCCGCGGTGCAATATGTCTTACATAGTGGAGTGGCTCAAACGGGTAGGCAATCAGTTTTGCCGTAATGCCAATGAATTGATTGATGAGTGGAATCTGAAACGGGAGATTGGTGGCAATCAGTTTTTCTATTTTCCCACCCCCATAGAGTGAGGCCACAGATTTTATTCTGCTATCGCACGTCGCTGCGGCCATACCGAAGAATGATCCAAAGCTTACACCGGTGAGATATATTCTGTCAGCATCAACTTCCTCCCGGGTGGAAAGCAGTTCGATTAAATCTAGGAGCCCAAACACACTATTGAAGAGAGCCTGTCGAATCTTTCTAAGAGCACCGAGAAGTTGCCACCATTTGAGCCGTTTTTCCCCTTCGTAGGGGTAATCCACGGTTGCAACGATGAGCGGCTCTACTTCCGGCCGTTCTTCAACCAGCTCAATGGTGTCTTTCCCGGTGAACAATCCGGAGATGAGCAGGACAACCGGTACTTTTCCTTCCCGTTTCATGGGAATTTTCAGATAGCCACTAAAGGTGTAACCCCGCGGTGACTGGATCGCAAAATGTTCGATACAGTAATCATCGTCCTGAGAAACGATATCCGTCTCTATTTCATTCTGCCCGGCAGATATGTGGCAGAAAAGCTTGCGGTTGTCCCTCAAGAGATACCAGAGAAACCAAGCAATAAGACAACTTATAAAGAAATAAATAATCATCGGAATGTTATATATCTGATGTGTAATACGAATAACGTCGTGTTGGTTTAATCCCGCACTATGTTCACGTCTTCTTCTTTACATGAACTTCCATTTCACCCATGTAACCTTTGCTCTGATGAAATGACATGATTTCGAATCCTATTTTCTCAAGAAGGAGTTTCAGTGTATTCCTGTCAAAAAGATATAAGTGCTCTTTCGGTTTGTCGTACTTCCACTCGTCTCCCTGAATTGAGAGCCACGCAGAACTCATATCGGGTGTGTTGATAAGCAGAAACCCGTCGTCTTTGAGTACACGATGGATATCGGTCATGTCTTTAATCGGATCGTGAAAGTGCTCAATGATATCAATCATTGTTATAGCATCAAAAAATTTATCTTTGAAAGGAGGATCGATATCACCAAGCCGCTCATTGAATATTGTGACATTATCGAATTCATTTTGAACAAGTTTTGTCTTCCACGAAACAATCTCGATCCCGTATGCATCCCAACCCCAGGCGGCAGCATTTGCAAGAAGGAACCCGCGATTACATCCGATATCTAGTATATTCCCTCCTTGTTTGTACTTCGCAATCTCATACATGAGCGTTTCGCCGCGTTTGAGCCGATTGTCGATGTTTTTCAGACTGGCAAGCTTCCGACGGCTGTAGGTCTTCTGCTTGAACCAGGTCCGCAGGTTCCCTTTTTCGTATGCATGTTGAACCGCATTCTCTTTTGATCGGGGATTGACATAAATGAGACCACAATTTTTGCATTTCACGTAGTTCCAGGGAGGAACCGAACAGACCGTTTCTGTTGTGTCATCATCACAAATTGCGCATCGAACTGTCTCAAGATTATCCATTAGATTTTCAAATGGTGTTTGTGGTTCCACCAAAAATAAAAGGTGTAATATACTATGCCGACTCAACAAAAGTCAATTATTTTCTCTTGATTTGATGGTAAATACACGATTTGCATTGACCTATCACCCACACATTAAAGAGAATTGTATTGATTCATCTTCCATTTATTAATACATTGTGTGCGCTTACCGGAATACCGGTTTTTACAACTTCAGACTATACACTACAATCCTCGAATTCAATGCTCATATTGTGAGGTTCTCTTATGAAAATCCAGAATATATTGTACACTTTATTACTTATAAGTGCAGTTATCATTGCATCATGTGGAGGTGAAACGGAAATGAATAAAACAAGAACATATGCGCTGGAACAAGTCGGATCAACGATGATTGTGCAGGTCTATGCTGACGGTTTTGATGAGCTGACGCTCCCTGAAAAATTGACAGCTTACTATTTCTACCGTGCTGCCATTGCGGGCAGAGATATAAACTTTGACCAACATCATAAAAATGCACTTGAAATACGGACGCTTCTCGAGGGAGTTATCACTTATTCTGACGGTATTGAACAGGCGGTTTATGAGAATATTCTTAAATACACGAAACTCTTCTGGGTCAATAACGGAATGTATAACGACCGTACAAGAGAGAAGTTTATTCCGGATGTTACATTCGACGATTTTACGCAGGCGGTGAAAACTGCTCAGGAGAATGGCGCTGAATTTCAGATTCGGTCGGATGAGACTCTTGAAGACGCATTAAACCGCCTGCAGAAAACCATGTTTGATCCCGAATTTGAGCCGCTCCTCGCGAACAAAAGCCCGAATCCAGGCGAAGATATTCTACTGTCGAGCGCCAACAACCTTTATGAAGGCGTCACGACAGAAGAAGCGAAAGCATTTCAGGATAAAGCAATCAATCCACTGAACTCAAAGGTAGTTAAACAAAACGGCCGCATCATTGAGCAGGTCTACCGCGCGGGAACAGAAGACATCGAACCGGGACTTTATGCACCCGAGTTGACAAACATCAGTAATGAATTTAAAAATGCCCATAAATACACAACCGAAGCCCAGCAAAAAACAATTTCGGAACTCATCACGTTCTTTGAAACGGGTGATCTGGACGATTTCAGAAATTATAATATTGCATGGCTTCAGGATGATCCGAATGTCGATTTTATCAATGGTTTTATCGAGGTGTATCTCGACGCACTCGGTCAGAAGGGCGAATATGAGGGTGGCGTATTTTATGTCGATAAAAAGACAACCCGGCTGATGAGAAACATTGCGTCCAGTGCTCAATATTTTGAAGAGCGGATGCCGTGGGATGATCAATATAAGCAAGACAAGCCAAATATTCCGGTCGCAAACTCGATCAATCTTGTCGGCGGTACGGGCGGTCTCGGGCCGATGTCACCTATCGGAATCAATCTGCCGAATGCACAGGATTTGCGGGAGGAGTACGGGAGTAAGAGTGTGCTGTTGAGCAATTTAACACATGCTGTCCGCGAAGCGGTCGGGCCTACCGGTGTCAACGAATTTGCCCTGCCAGAAGAGCGTGAGGGAGCGATTGCCTACAGCGCAGCGTACGGTGAAGCAGAAGTTGCCCTTCATGAAGTGATAGGTCACGGTTCGGGGAAAGTGAATCCCGACCTCCCCGACGACCCGGCAACAATGCTGAGGGATTACTACTCCGCAATGGAAGAGGCACGGGCAGAACTCATTGCACTCTATCACTTGTTTGATCCGAAACTTGTTGAAATGGGGATTCTCCCGAACAAAGAAGCCGCCGAGGCGGCATACCGCGGGTATGCCCGGGCAGACATCCTCCAGCTCAGACGGGTTACTTCACGCGACGTCATAACCGATGACCACATGAAAGCGACACACTTCATCGTCCAGTATCTGATGCACAAAACCGGTGTAATCGATAAGATACAGGCCGATGGTAAATCATTTTATAAAGTTACCAATATCGACGGGATGCGTGATGGAATTGCCGACCTGTTGTCACAGCTTATGCAGATAAAAGGCGAGGGCGATTATGATGCACTCAAGGAGCTAATCGACACGTACGGAACAAAGATCGATACCGAATTGCGGGACGAAGTGATCCGCCGGTGTGATAAAATCAACTATCCTTCGTTTTATGCGTTTAACTTTCCGATTCTCGAACCGGTTATCTATAATGATGACATCGTCGATATTAAGGTTGTCATCCCAGAGAGTTTTACCAAACTGCAACTCAAGTTTTCGGAAATGTTTTAAATGTAAACAAATACAATTTTATTTTTCATCTTTTTTCAGGCGTTCCAGATACGGGACACCTTTTTTAATCCAGTCAGGAGCAGGTTCGTCTTTGAGGAAGTGGAGAAACCACTCCCGGACACTCTGTGCATAGTGCTGGCGGTTTTCTTTCTTTGAAAGTGAATGGTTTTCACCTTCGTAGACAAGCATTACTACCTCTTTCTCCTGCCGGCGCATTGCATTGAACATTTCAATCCCTTGGTTCCAATCAACTGCACCATCTTCATCCCCGAATGCAATGAGGAGCGGTGTCTGGATATTGTTTACACCGAATACCGGCGAATTACGCACAAATGCATTCCAATCATTCCAATAGGGTTCGGGCAGACGCCCCTGGCTTGTTTCAAAAATGACCTGATTAGTACCGCCCGTATTCCAGTAGATTGAGCTGTACATGCTGATCATGTTGATAAGTGGTGCGCCGGCAACAGCAGCCGCAAAGAAGTCTGTCTTTGTAACAAGAAACGCTGTCTGATAAGCCCCCCAAGAATGACCCATCAGTCCGATCCGGTTTTCATCGATGTCGTCCCTTTTGAGGACTTCACGGACAGCCGGTACAACACTTTCGACAGCTGACAATCCGGGATCACCAACACGATAGACAATATCAGGCTCGTAAACAAAAAATCCCAGATCGGAAAATACGCGCTGATTGTATGCATACCGGTTCGATGGAACGGAGTAATTATGGAGATTTTGCGACCGTTTCTCATAAATATACACGATCATCGGATACTTCTTTTCGGATTCATAATTCGCGGGATACAGGAGTATTCCCTGAAGAGGCTCTCCATGATCGTTTTCAAAATTGACCAGTTCCGTACCCGCCCAATGAAATTCATTCTGCTGCAGATTGGTGTGTGTCAGCTGTACCGGTTGTTCAAGCGAGACATTCGACAGAAACATGTCCGGCGATTCGTCGGCTTTCTGTTTCGTGAAGTAAAATACTTCCGTATCCTCTGCCTTCCGCAGACGGGTTACCCGCCGTGGTTCATAAATCAGCTTTTGCAGATTTTTTCCGTCTTTAAGCCGGTAATAGCCCGAATCTTTCGTGCTGTCTCCGGTAGCGGCGAGGAAAATTGTTTCGCCGGATTCGTAAAATTTCTTTTCTGTATCCATCCAATATTGCCTAAAACGGATTTTCTCAGGAGCACCTAGTGTCAGCTGTTCGGCTTTTGAACCGTCCGGATCAACTTTCCAGATATCGTACTGGCCGTAGAGAAGTACTGCTTTGTCGTCTTCAAACCACCGCCCTTTCCCCCAGGGCTGCGGCTCGGCAACCGGCCGGTCGATCGTAAAATTGTCGAAACGTGAATTGATATTCTGCGTGAGATTCGAGTGGTGTTTCCGCTCTATATCGTAGGTCCACCAGTTTTTATTCTTAAAATAGATGAGATATTTTCCGTCGGGAGACGATTCTACTCTCCGGGAATATTTTTCGAGGATACGCTCCCGCCCACCTGACTGTGTATCGACAATATAGACATCTTTCCACGAGTCCTTGAATGCCGGTTGATACGGTAATGCATCATATCCAATTGCATATTTCTGATCGCTACTCATCGTCACTACTTTCAGGCTGTCGTCATTGAGCCGGACAACGGTGTTTCTGTCGATATGCCATGCTGTGAGATAGCTATATTTTTTATCGATTTCGGATGTTTTTTTCTGCCGAGGCTGAATGTTGACATCTTTCCAGTGCCAGATATCGACTTCGGGTGGTGGCAGATCATCTTCATCATCTTGTTTTTCATCACCATTTTCTTCTTTTTCTTCATCGTCTCCGTTGCCGTCCTCATCCTCATGCTCTTCTTCGTCCTCTTGCTTTTCTTCCTCGTCCTGATCTTTCTTATCCCATTCCTGCAATCCGAAGAAAAGCGCAGAGGCATCTTTCGACCACGTCAATTGCCGTTCGTCTCCGACAATCCTGTATCCTCCTGGGAACGATTCGTCATCAGCAGGATCATAGTGAGACATTTTGAATTTTTTCTCATCGATATCACGTACAGAAAAAACCTCATGTGTATTCTCTTCATAGTCTTCATCTTCGACAGCTTTCAAAAAGGCGAGCGCGTCGTCATCTTCATGCCAGACAAGACCAAGATATTCGGCACGGTCGCTGTCGAGAACACGGTATGAGTTGTTTTCAAGATTGTAGAGATAGACACCGTTACCGAACGAATCATCGGTTTCTTTAATGACCGCAAGAACTGAACCTTTTTCGCTGAAAGCGTAGGAGGAAACATCACCGATCAGATGATCGATTCCCGATTCAAGATTCCGGTACACGAGTCCGGTACCTCCGTTTATCTGACCTTCAGGTTTGTATTTTCTCAATGCGATGAACTTCCCGTCATCAGAAAAATCGAACCGGTTTATAGCTTCGATCGTGTCAACCGAACTATCGGCAAGCTTCAAGATTCCAACTTTGGAGCGGACTTGTCTTTTCGACTTCCTGATCTGATCCCGTTCTTTTTGGGGTAAATTAATGTTGAATGCCAGCCATTTTGAGTCATGAGAGAACATGGGGTTCGAAGAAACTTGAAAAGTGTCTTCATCCATAGTTGCAATCTGCTTTACAATGAGCCACCCGTCACCGTCGACCAGCGAGATAGTATAGGCGAACCATGCACCGTCATTGGATATTTCCGTCTGGGATGTTATTTCCCATTTCTTAATATCTTCTGGAGTGAGATTTTTTTTCTGAGCACGTAGAAGCGTTGCCTGAAGCAACATACAAAACAGCATGGGCACAATAAACTTCATAATGTGTGTTTTCATACTATGTCCATCATTAGGAATTATCGTGTATAATCACAAACAAATTATACCGATTCATATTCAAAATGAGCTGGATAATTCGCTTGTTCATATGGGGTATTATATTGATAAAGACAGATAAAATCGGTGTAATGTTTCAGACAAGATACTATAAATTTGTTACGGAATGAACATGAATTTCCAAAAGTGTGACTAATTGTGAAAAATAGGATTTCCAAATTGTGGAATTATTTCGTATTTTTGTTGTATAAGTATGTAGTATGGGGACGAATTTGGCTTCGACGGGATCGAGAAGTTATCGGTAGCATACCGAGTTTCCGGCAGACTCGTTAAACAGCTGGACCAAAAAGTAAGTGCAGACGATAGTTACGCACTGGCAGCTTAATTAGCTGTCCGTCGTCGCGACCTCTACCCTGCCGGGGGTTGCGAACGGCGTCGATTCTGGCAGGGGTAAACCGCTGTCTTTCCGGATCAGCGGTGATCCTACTCTCTCCGGAATACCCGGTACGTTTCCGGTCCGCAGGGTGCGAACCGGGAAAATTAAGAGCGGACTGAGTATGGAGAAGCCGGTAGTAACTTTATTTCGGACGCGGGTTCGACTCCCGCCGTCTCCACTAAACTGGTCTGTAGGCAGAACTTCAGATGATGAAAGTTCTGCCTTTTTATTAATTGGAAATTTATATTCTATTTCTATCGTTTGGTAAATTTATAGTTATTGTATTAATAAATGATTTTATAAATTCCCTCTTCTCTTGTAAAGAACCTTTCAACATAAGATTATTAAAATCTTTTAAATAATTAATTATTGTTTGTTTATTAATCTCTTTAATAGGTTTAACAGAATTTTTAATGTTTAGGTCATATTTTGTTTTTCTAATCTCTCCAACTCACAATTAGCCATTTTTATTCTTGGAGCTAATATATCAAGATCTAATTTTCCAGTTTCTAACGCATTATATAATCTTTCCAGTTTTTCATTACTTTTTCCAATTTGATTTATAATTATCTCTAAATTTCCATTAGAATTACTTTGCATTTTTTTTATTTCTTCGTTTGTCAAAACAACTAATTTTTTAATATTGTCTTCTGTCAATATGTAGGGGTTCAGAACAAGTTGGACTGATTGAGGCTTAAAGTTAAGAGACAGTTTGGTACATGTTTGGGAGATCCGATTAACGGAGATAAGTCGTGGACTTATTGGAGTTAATCGGAGTTCATCGTGAAGATCTAATCCGTAATTTGTACCATTATTGAACCATTTAAACTGTCTTTTGCAAGGAGTCGTGATGAGTCCCACGAGGAGTTCTGAATCAGTAGTCCGCGAAATAAAACGTAGAACCCGCAAGAAGTTTTCCGCAGAAGAGAAGATCCGGATCGTATTGGAAGTATTAAAAGGTGATGACAGTAAAGCAGAGGTCTGCCACAGAGACGGTATCAACCCCACCCTGTATTACCGCTGGAGTAAGGACTTCCTAGAAGCCGGTAAGAAGCGGCTTCAGGGAGACTACTGTCAGAGAAGCCAACAGTAGTGAAGTGACCAATTTACGTAGCGAGAATGACCAACTCAAGCAACTGATTGCCGAACTGTCGTTGAAGAACCGTGTGCTCAAAAAAAGTTTGAATGGCATGGAATAAAGATTGGACGGTATATGCGATATTCACAGGCAGAAAAAATGGAAACGATCAGGTTGGTTGAGGAATCGTTCTTGTCGGTAAAAAGGACATTAGAGGAGCTTGATATAAGCAAGAGTACGTTTTATAACTGGTACCGGAGGTATCTATGAGGACGGCTATGACGGATTGGCCGATAAACGCCCCAATCCGAATAAAATCTGGAATGAAATACCTGAATGTATAAAAGAGCAAGTCGTCGATATCTCTTGAGAGCAACCAGAGAAGTCACCACGTGAATTGGCATGGTTCATTACTGACACACAGGAGTAGTTTATCTCAGAATCGAGCATGTATCGTATTCTAAAGTCATATGATCTGATCACCAGCCCGGCATATATTGTTATAGCAGCACGAGATACGTTCAAACACCAAACCGTACGGGTAAATGAGCTCTGGCAGACCGACTTCTCATACTTTCGGATCATTCATTGGGGATGGTAGTACCTCTCATCAGTAATGGATGATTACTCACGGTATATCTTATCCTGGAAGCTGTTCAGTACTATGTTGTCGGCAGATGATGTAAAAAAGACACTGGATATGGCCGTTACCAAGACCGGTGGTACGAAAGTGCATGTCAGGCACAGGCCACGGCTGCTCTCGGATAATGGTCCCTGTTATCTCTCACATGAACGTAAAGATTATCTCGATAAGCGTGGTATCACACATTACCCGTGGAGCACCCTCTCACCCACAGACGCAGGGAAAGATAGAACGGTACCATCGATCAATCAAGAACGTCATCAATTTACAGAATTACTATACACCGGAAGCATTGGAAAAAAAGATTGCGGCCTTCGTGGAATAGTACAACAATCATCGGTATCACGAGTCTATAAATAATCTCACTCCAGCTGATGGCTATTCCGGAAGAGATGAAAAAATTATCTTAACGAGAGATAAAATCAAACACCAAACGATGAAACTAAGGTGTGACTATAACCTGAAAAAGGTGGACAATAAAAAACACTTGCATAGACTAAAAGCATCTCTTAACTTTTAACCCAAATATTCCAACATGTTCTGACGACGTACACCTAAATTAAAAAGAAAAATATTATTATTACATTTAATATAATTAATTTGAGTACATGGCACTAAGAAGAATAAATAAATTGCAATATTGAAAAAAATGTAATGCCCTATATAGGCATTCAAATATGAGCAGTGTAGAAAAAAAGGAGCATTATTATGTTGCCGGATTTTCCCTCAATAAAAAGAGAATGCAGGAAGATTATTGAACGAAATATACAGAATTATAATAATAAAGATTCAATATTATCTCAAATAAAAGTTTATAGAGATTTTGAAGGAAATAAGATGTCAACTAGTGATATTGACGGTAATATAGAATTTTCACCTTATCGAGAGTTTTCATCAGAAAAATCAATAAAGGATGAGGATATTATCAATAAAGGATTAAAAATATATTATGAAAATGGCATTAAAATGGCGAATGAGTTAAAAAGCAAAATAAAAGCTCATATGTTTCAAGAGATTGTAGACAACACTAAAAAAGTAGGAACATCGATAAATGCTATGGGAAGACCCTTTTCGGCAGATTTGTTGTTAGAAGCTTTAGAAAGAATTCAACTGGACTTTGATGATGACGGTAACCCTAAATTTCCTACTATGGTAGTTTCACCAGAAATGTTTGAAAAAATAAAAGATAAATTACCCGCAGTTGGTGAAGATCAAAATTTTGATAAAAGATTTGAAGAATTAATATTAATGAAAAAACAGGAATGGCATGATCGAGAGAGCAATAGAAAACTGGTTGATTAATACAAATGAACGAAATTATCAGTTACCTTTTTGCCAAATTCTATTAAAAAAGGGACATAACATTTTGTACGTTTCTAAGCATCGTCCCTTGGAACAAGGTAAAGATATTATTTCTGTTGATAATAATGGTAAAAAAATTGCCTACCAATTGAAGACTGGAAATATTAATACTTCTCATTGGAGAAGAATAAAAGATCAAATTGTTGACCTTGTGTCTTTACCAGTTAAGCATCCATCCATCGATAAAAAAGTAAATCATAATTCATTTCTGGTTACAAATGGCGAAATATCTGACGAAGTTAGAACACGTATAAGCGATTTTAATGATGACAACATAGCCAAAAATAGAAAGTGGTCATATCTAGATGTTATAGCTAAGAATTCATTATTACAAGATTTTGTTGATGCCCAAGGAGAATTTATCCCCAAAGAACCTAAAGATTTCGAATTGTATTTAAATTTCTTTCTTGCAGACGGCACTGATTTTTTGAAAAAAGAAAAATTTTTTAAACTATTTAATGAATCTGTTTTTACATCAATTAATAATATGAAATCAAATCTCATAAATGCTATAGGAAGTAGTTTGATATTATGTTCATACTCTCTGAAAAATTTTCAGGATAAACAAAATCATTATGCGCTATTTGAAGCGTGGATAATTTTAAGTGCTCTAATTAATAGGTTCGCTTCAATTAATAATCTCAAGGAAAAATACTGGTTAGAATCCTATAAACTTGCTTTTGAAAAAGCAATATTAATTCTTGAGGAATTGAAGAACGATGTTTTAAGCAGAAAAAATTTTCTGGAGGGAGATCCGTTAGGTGATGGTGATATAGTTTACAAAACTAGGATTTCCATCATACTTGGTGTGTTAGCAGCATTAGAATTATTCCGATGTAAAAATGATAAAGAATATTCTGCAGATCAGCGGATATCAAAATTAATTTTAGACAATTTGTCAAATATGTGGTTTTGGGGAGAATCTGCTTTTCCTTACTTTTTTTATATTATTAAATATTTAGAATTAAATAAGGAGAGCTTTAAAGCAAAGAAATTGCTGCAAGAATATTTTATTAAACTTGTTGAGAATAATTCCCCAGACTCAAATGAAGGTTTTGCAAATCCATATATAGACCATGTTGAGTTATTAAAACATGCGTTAAATCTAAGACACTTGAATGATGATTCAGAATCCACCTTTGAGCATTTTGATTATCGTAACTTTGCAGGGAGTTCCTTTATACTTGAATCGATTATACAAATGATTGTTCGTAGAGATATGAAAGAATTATTGGAAACCCATTGGAAAAAGGTTTCACATATTACGTTTAGAGAATTTAAACCTGATAAAATAGAAGATTTATTTTTGTGGCGAGTTGAAAACGGAACAAATATTTCAAATTTTCCGAATAAAACTCAAAGCTGGGACATACTAAGAGAAGGAGCTAATGACATTGACAATATTCCTGATATGTTTAAGAAGCAACTTGATATTGTTTCTTTTTTTATTCTTGTTTGTCCTCATAGAGCTAACACATTCTTTATTAAATTAATTGATTTAAATTATTACTGTGGTTCCTATATATTTCGCAAAATATAATAATTGACAGTTTATATATTATGTCTCAATTCTTATGGAAGGAAGAATATACATAGCGGGTGCATATACAACAGTTATTAATTCGAAATGTAGCCACGGTAAAGGTTGGATTGATAATGATCCTCATTTTTGGACTGATCCACCTAACTAAAGAATTATGTAGTAAAAGAATGAGGAAAAAGAATCCTCCAAACGGAAACATTATTGTGAACTCAAAAGGTAAATACAATAAATATGATATGAAAGTCCACAGAGACAAGTTTAATGAAATAAAAAGATTTTATATAATAGGTGATCCTGATAAATCCCACTTACTAACAGGATATGAAATCAAAACACTAAATCCTGATTTTATGGAAATATGGAAATATTAAAGAGGGTTTTCAAAAAGGATGGGAAGATACCATTTGATATTATTAAAAGAAGCGGTCGAAGATTGAATGAAAATCAAATTGATAAATTATTGGAATGGCTTAACAAAGATGGAAAATAGTAAATATTTAACTAATTTCTCGTTGCAAAATCATAAAATTTTGTGAAAATTTGATGTGTATTCACAACCTTTAGAATGTAACACCTTATAGACTAGTTACCTTATTTTTTGGGAAAAGTTTTTAATCTCGTAGGCCTTTTTAATCCTTCCAGTCGAAAGAGATTTATAAAAAATTCTTTTGGAAAAGTTTTTGTCCATTCTTGTAAATCATCTGAAATATATTTTTTGAATTTTATCTGTAATTCTTCAGCATCTCTCATCGACTGGTAGCCAGTGTAATCATTACAGAGTATTCACTGTTTACTTTTTTGCGAACTAATTCATTTAAGTCTCTCGAAGCCAATTTTCTTTTAATTTCTGCGTATACGTTACCACCTTCTCCATGTTCAACCAATCCAACAACAGGAATTTTGTCAGTGCCCCTGCCTCTTTTATATTTTTTGATAGGTTTTTTATTGTTAAATTTTCTTGGTTTTCCGCTAACATATGTTTCACCTACTTCAATTATACCCATTAACATCTTCTTTTGGTCTATCATAGCCCTTCTTATTCTCATTGCCATATACCACGCCGTTTTATATGAAACACTTAGGTCCCTTTGCAATTGTTTGGCAGAAATTCCTTTTTTTGCATTTAACATTAAAGAAATTGCCAAAAACCATTAGCGCAATATAATACCGGACAGGTATATGTCCGTCAAGGCGATTTTCAATCAGCATATGAGAAACTGAGTGCTGTACGAGTACTATATCCTGCATATGACATTTGGGTAACCCGGGCAACGCTCGATGCGGCGATTAGTAAAATGGAACTGCAACATTTTTCAGATGCAGAACGTCTCTTTTGTAAAGGAAGCTTTGTGTCATGAAATATGGTATTTACTGTAGCACTAAAACCTGTTTTGCATGCATTGCAATGAAAACGGTTTTCATTTTTTTGTTTTGTGATTTTAGTAGTAGAAAAACAGTAAGGGAAGATTGGGCCAGCGGACCACACTGTTTTTTCCAAATGTTCAATACAAGACTTTTGGGTAGGAAATTTCTCAAATATTTTAACAATATCCATACTTTAGCCTTAACTTGTGATATTAAAGATCGATTTGTTTAACCAAATATATAATCATGTATATAAATATTAAGGTAATTATATACATAAATAAAAATATGTCTTACTTTTCTGTTCAGCACAATCGTTCGTAAACGGGATGGCGCATACAAACGGCGTGGAAAGCGCATGGGCAGTGCTTAAACGGAGTATTACAGGGACGTACCATCATGTAAGCGCACAACTAAGTTACCTTTATCTATCAAAGGGAAACACCCTTTTAAAAGTTCTGTCTAACCTGTCTATTATTCTTTATGAAACTAATTCACTCAATTAAAATATTTTTCAAAAAGCAATTCTTTTTTATAGTTATTGGAACAAAATTATAAATCAAACGTTTGATTAAAATAAGTGTTTTAATTGTTGCATATATAATAATGAATAAATGGAAATACTAGTGAAAAATAAATCAACAAAAATTAGATTATTGGATGCAGCGGAAAGTCTTTTTGCTGACAAAGGGATTAGCGGAACTTCTCTAAGAAATATTATTGCAGAAGCCGGAACTAATATTGCATCTGTACATTATCATTTCGGTTCAAAAGAAGAACTGATAAAGGAAGTGTATTCAAGAAGAATGAAGCCAATAATTGAAGAGCGCAAAAAACTACTTGATGAAATTGATTTTCTTCAGGATAAAGATCAAGTATTAGAAAATGTAATTATTGCCTTTATAAAACCAATATTGTCGATTCACCAAGGAGTAAACAAGGACAAAAAGATCCTTCTTAAGCTATTAGAAAAAACTTTTAGTGAAAAAGATGACTTCAAAAAAATAATTATTTCTAATTCAGATAATATAAATAGAATATTTCTGCAAAAATTTCAGGATCTTTTTCCAGAATTGCATAAAATTGAATTAATATGGAGGTTCAAATTTATTTTTGGTGTTGTATTATCAAGTGCAAGATTATTTCCAGATTCAAGTATATTTGAAATAAAAAATTTCGATAAAATGGATGTTCAATTTCACCTTGACAGGATCGTACCGTTTTTAGTAGCTGGATTCAACGCACCCGTAGTAAAAAACAGTTTAAGAGAGAAAGAAACAAATGAGATATAAATTAATATTGATAGGTATGCTTTTTCTTTCATGCTCATCAACTATAACAAAAAATGAAATAAACAAACATATTCAAATACCAGAAACCTGGGTTGAAAAAATTAGTTCAACTAATACAAAAAATACCATTTGGTGGAATGAGTTTGAAGACAATAAATTAAAAGAAGTTATTCTTGAGGCTTATGAAAATAATCGCACATTACAAATTGCGTCTGCAAATGTGATTGCAGCATCTTCTCAAGCAAAAATTGCTGGCGCACCATTATTGCCGCAAGCAAGCTTAAGTTTAGATACACAAAAGAGAAAACAAAATTTCATTGATTTTCCTATTCCAGGAAGTGATGGAGCTGTTTTAAGCAATACCAATACAAATTTTGGAGCATCCTTAAATATTTCATGGGAAATAGATCTTTGGCAAAAATTAAGTGCTGAACATGCAGGAGCTATTGCTAATGTGCAAATTGCTGAAGCAGATCTAAAAGGAGCCAAGTTATCTTTGGAAGCACAAATTTGCAAAGCATGGTTTTCTGCGATAGAGTCAAAAAGACAAGTTGAATTGGCTATTGCAACACTGACCAACCTCCAATTATCAGTTGACCAAATTCGTACTAGATATGAAGCAGGATTGATTAAATCTCTAGATTTGAGATTAGCTTTATCAAATCTTGCATTATCAAAGTCATCAGTTAAACAAAGAGAAAATCAGGCTAAAAATTCTATAAGACAATTGGAGTTGTTACTTGGTAAATATCCATCAACTGAACTTCAAATCAGTGAATATTTACCTGAATATTCAAATGATATCCCGTCTGTATTACCGGCAGAATTAATTTCAAGACGCTCTGATTTGGTTAGAGCAGAACGTACATTAGCAGCCGCAAATGCAGGAATTAAAAGTGCGAAAGGAAGATTATATCCGCAAATCAGTCTGACAGGTGCAAAAGGAAGTTCCAGCCAGGAGATAAATAATCTTTTAGATGGAGATTTTGGGATCTGGAATGTTGGTGCAAATATTTTACAGCCGATATTTCAACGCGGCAGGTTAAAAGAGGGAGTGAAATTGGCAGAACAAAATTCTGAAATAGCATTTAACCAATTTATACAGTCTGCACTAACAGCATTCACTGAAGTAGAAAATGCCATTTCAAATGAAAATTATTTAAAAGAAAGAGAAGAATTAATTGAATCCGCCGTTGAGCAAGCAATTGCGGCAAGAACCTTGGCTGAAGATCAATATTTAAAAGGATTGATTAATTTTATTACAATGTTAGAAGCACAGCGCTCAGCATATGAAAATGAAAGTCAATTGTTGACTGTAACAAGAGAAAAGCTAACTGCCAGAGTTGATCTTTATTTAGCTATTGGCGGAGGTTTTAAAAAAGATTTGATTGATTCAAAATCAGAAAGTGAAGCAATGAATGAATAGATTATTAAAAAAATTATTACCGGTATTTGTTATAATTTTTGGTGTAATAATTTCAATAATTATTATAAAATCAAAACCCGAAGTAGAGACGGTTCCTGTAAAAATTATCCCAAAACGGGTTAAAGCGTTTATAGCTGAAAAACAGTCAATAACTATTACTGTAAAAACCCAGGGTACGATAAAACCTGGAACAGAAACTGTACTTGTTTCCCAGGTTTCTGGACAAATAAAAAATATATCAAAAGCATTTGTAAATGGTGGATTTTTTGAAAAAAACGATATTCTTTTGCAAATTGATGATAGTGATTACAAGCTAACGTTTATACAATTAGAACTTCAAGTAGCCCAAGCGGAATTAAGGTTAAAAAAAGAAGAACAGGAAGCCAATGTAGCTGTACAGGAATGGGAAAAACTAAATGAAGGAAAACCCACATCGCTTGCAGCACGAGAACCTCAATTAAACGAAGCAAAAAGAGCACTTGAAGCGGCAAATGCGTCGCTTCAACAAGCTAAATTAAATCTAGAAAGAACAAATATAAGAGCTCCTTATTCAGGAAGAATTCGCACAAAGACCGTTGACCTAGGACAGTATGTAAATCCAGGGATGTCTCTTGCAAACATTTACGGTGTTGATATAGCGGAAGTCAGATTACCTGTGCCGGATAAAGAACTAGCTTATATTGATTTTCCAATCGATTTCAGAGGTTTGCAAGATAGAGAATCTGGTCCTCGGATTAAATTAACTACAGACTTTGCTGGCGAAATTCAAAATTGGGAAGGATACCTCTCTAGAATAGAAGGTGAAATTGAACAACGAAGCAGGATGATAAATTTAGTAGCAAAAATTAACGATCCTTATGGGAAGTCAAAAACAATAAACAAACCGCCTTTAATAGTAGGAATGTTCGTCAACGCCGAAATATATGGTCGAAAATATAATGATATAGTGATTATACCACGATCAACATTGAGGAATGAAAATCAAGTATTAATAATTGACGAAAATAATAAATTAAGGTTTAGGGCAGTTGAAATTTTAAAACTTGAATCTGAAGAAGCATATATAAGTGCAGGTATTGAAAGCGGCGAAAAAGTATGTGCAACTACATTAACAACAGTTATCGAAGGTATGAATGTAGAAATATATGAAGAAACAAAATTTGTTTCACAATCAAACGATGGAGAAACAAAATGAATAGGATGATTTCATGGTTTGTCCATAATAAGGTTGCGGCAAATTTGTTAATGATAACTATTTTTGTTACAGGCCTATTATCACTAAGTAAAATAAAAACGGAAGTTTTTCCTGAATTTTCTACAGATATAATTTCGATTTCAGTGGCATATCTGGGTGCTGCACCCGAAGAAGTTGAAGAAGGAGTATGTGTCAAAATTGAAGAGGCTATTCAAGGATTAGAAGGTATCAAAAAGATTACATCCACTGCATCAGAAGGGCGAGGAACCGTATCAGTGGAATTAGTTGTTGGGTATGATATTAGAAAACTACTTGACGACATTAAATCAAGAGTTGACCAAATATTAACGTTCCCTTTAGAAACTGAGGAACCTGTTATTCAAGAAGTTCTTGACAGACGCCAGGTCCTTAATGTTGCAGTAACCGGAAATACTGATGAAAGAAGTTTGAAGTCGATTTCTGATGAAATGAGAGATGAAATATCCGATCTGCCTGAAGTAAGCCAGGTTGAAGTAGGCGGAGCCCGTCCATACGAAATTTCAATTGAGGTTGCAGAAGATGATTTAAGAAAATTTGATTTAACTTTTTCGGAAGTTGTTGAAGCTATAAGAGCTTCATCTTTGGATTTACCTGGAGGGTCAATTAAAACCAGTTCCGGTGAGTTAACTATCAGAACGAAAGGGCAGGTTTACAAAGGCAGTGAATATGAAAAATTAATAATAAGATCATTGCCTGATGGAACAAGGTTAAATCTTGGAGACGTTGCCAATGTGATTGATGGATTTGCTGAAACCGATCAATCGGCTAGATTTGATGGTAAAATTACTAATTTGGTTCAAGTTTACCGTGTCGGTGATGAAAATGCAATAAAAGTTGCAAGTGCAGTTAAAGAATATGTTAAGGTAAAACAAAATAAGTTACCAGATGGGATAACCATAACAGTTTGGCAGGATGACTCATTGGTTTTCGATGACAGACTTTCATTGTTATTGCGGAATGGTAGGAGTGGATTCATCTTAGTTTTTTTGACTCTGGCGTTATTTTTAAGGCTAAGACTCGCATGGTGGGTCATAGTAGGGATGATAATGTCATTCTTTGGAGCATTTTTGGTGATTCCACAATTTGATGCATCAATAAATATGATCTCTATGTTTGCATTTATTCTTGTACTCGGTATTGTAGTTGACGATGCAATTGTAATTGGAGAAAATATTTATTCTCATCTGGAAAAGGGTGGAGATGCATTAAAAGCCGCGATCAAAGGAACTCAAGAAGTAGCTACTCCAGTAATATTTGCTATCTTAACAACTGTAGCAGCTTTTTCGCCGCTAATGTTTGTTTCAGGTTCTATGGGCAAAATAATGGAAGTTATTCCGATAATAGTTATATCTACATTATTATTTTCATTAATTGAATCTTTATTTATTTTACCATCTCATCTATCTCATCTATCTCATATGAAGCCAAAAAAATATAAAACAGAATCTAATAATTTTAAAATCAAATGGAATTATTTTCAACAAAAGTTCCAAAGCATAGTAAACAATTTTGTTGAGACCTATTATAAGAAAATTCTTAAAATAGCTTTAGAATGGCGTTACCTATCATTGGCAATTGGCTTGAGTATATTAATACTGACATTTAGTTTTGTTGGAGGTGGATGGATAAAATTTGTTTTTATGCCGGAAGTAGAAGCTGATAACGTTGTTGCATTGCTTACTATGCCGCAAGGTACTTCAAAAACAAAAACTGCTGAAGTTATAAGAAAGTTAGAGGAGAGCGCAGATACTCTTAACAAGGAGTTAAATGGTGACGGTAAAGCACCTATAGATCATATTCTCGCATCAATAGGAGAACAGCCATTTCTTTCCCAAGAAATGGGTGGCAGTTCCCATTTAGGGGAAGTAAACCTTCAATTGATTTCTGCAGAAACTCGCGAAGTAACAAGTATGTATATTGCACAAAGATGGCGTGAATTAACAGGGATAATCCCTGAAGTAGAAGAGCTTACGTTTTCTTCTTCATTGTTTTCAGCTGGCGACCCGGTAAACATACAAATATCCGGAGTTAATTATGAAGAATTGTTATTAGCTTCAAATGAAATTCAAAATAAAATTGCCGAATATCCGGGTACTTATGATATTTCTGATTCTTATAAAGAAGGAAAAAGTGAAATTAAACTTAGAATTAAACCTGAAGCAGAGGCCATAGGTGTATCTTTATCTTCAGTTGCAATGCAGGTTCGTCAGGCATTTTATGGGGAAGAGGTTCAACGAATCCAAAGAGGTCGTGATGATATAAGAGTAATGGTCAGATATCCCGAAGATAAGAGAAAATCGATCAATGATCTTGAGAATATGCGTATCAGAATACCAGGTGGTGGTGTAATTCCATTTAAAGCAGCAGCTAGCATTGAATCAGGTACAGGATTTGCCTCTATAAGCAGAACTGATAGAAAAAGAGCGATAAATATCACTTCAAATGTAGACATTGCCATATCAAATCCAAATGAAATAGTAGATGATCTAAAATTAAATGCTTTAGAACCAATATTGAATAAATATAGTGGAATTAGTTATTCCTTTGAAGGCGAACAGTTTGCCCAAATTGAGTCAATGCAAGGATTGCTGGAAGGGTTCATGTTTGCTATGCTAGTTATTTATGTTTTGTTGGCTATACCATTTAAATCATATGTCCAACCGTTTATTGTAATGAGCGCAATTCCTTTTGGATTTATTGGAGCAATAATGGGTCATATTATTTTGGGATATAATTTAACCATCATTTCCGGATTTGGAATAGTAGCATTGACAGGAGTTGTTGTTAATGATAGTTTGGTTTTTGTTGATTTTATTAACAAAAATACGAATAAAGGAGAAGGCATTCAAAATGCAATAATAAAAGCGGGAGTTTCAAGATTTAGGCCTATAATGTTGACATCTATAACAACATTTGCAGGATTAACACCATTGATGTTGGAAAAAAGTATGCAGGCACAGTTCTTAATCCCAATGGCAATATCATTGGCATTTGGTGTTTTATTTGCAACCGCAATTACTCTGATTTTGGTCCCAACTTTTTATAACATATTAGATGATGTGAAAGCTTATGTCGCAAGTTAATTTATTTAAAAAAGCAAGGACAAAACATCCTATCATGAAGGAGTTCAGAACAAGTTGGACACTATAGGTTAAGAATTAAGAGATACATTTAGCAATTTCAAATAATTTTATTTACTTCTTTTCGAAAGATATTATTCCAGATTAATATCGACCTGCATTGACCTGCCATAAACAGACAACTATTCAAAATTTATTTGCCAATAAGGAAGATATTAAACGAATAGATAGAAGGGTTGAAGTGTCGAAAAACTGTGCAAATCCGAATCACCCGATCTATCCAAAATGATTCGAACCGGTACACAGCATGTATCGAATAAGTTTTTCAGAGAGGTGGTCAATAAGATACCTATCTATATGCAATATGTATCTGAATGGTGTTGGATAGTGCTCGGTAGACAAAATTCGAACGATTTATAAGAAAGAGGGACGAACTATTCAGTGAAATTGGGAATTATGATCGAGCTAACTTACTGCTTTTATTAATGGTGCGAGAGGGGGGACTCGAACCCCCACAGGTTTAAGCCTACTGGATCCTAAATCCAGCGCGTCTACCAGTTCCGCCACTCTCGCACTCGCAATAGATGTATCAACTTAGACATTTACTGCATGTGGTATGTACATAGCAAATGGTGTGGATCTGCTTCTTGACAGGAGAATCAAAATACGAAAAAATTGTGTCCGTTGCAACGGAGATTTATGTTAATACTTCTCTGAATTACTTGTATTTCTCTTCTGAATTACCGTAATTCGTAATTAACCAACCGCAATATACAGAGGATTACTACAAATAACAGGAACCGATTATCATCATGGCAGGTTTCTTTTGTAGGTTTAATGCGCAATTTTACCTTGAGTAAATTGTTAGTTTTATAAGAGGTAGTTAACGGCTATGACAGCAGTTATCCGGGCAAAGATAAGAGCATGATTCTACAAAAATCACTAATAAAACGAACCATATATAAATTCTGCTTCAGCCACTTTATTTGCTGCATTGTATTCTTTGCCGGACCGCATACGCTGTTCAGTCAGGTAAATTCACTCTTTTGCCTCCTTTTGCCTCGAGGTCACAAATACCGAGGGCAACCACGTCGACGTGAACAGTAACAGAGCGGGAGATAATTCTTTCAACCAGGTGACCTGCCCCTAATGTTTGGGCCATTATTTAAGTTAGTCAATTCATCGATATATTCATTGTTGTATTATCCATTGGCCTTGAGACCGAATCCGGTGGTATAACGGCCTCGCGGGGGCGGGTGGCCGGTATCTGAGGGCACTATGCGGTCTCTTATGATTATACTCATTTCGCCAGCGTTCCACAAGCACTTTTGCTTCGTGTAAGGTATCGAAGATTTCCCGGTTGAGCACTTCATCACGCAGTTTGCCATTGAACGACTCAATATACCCGTTCTCCCATGGACTGCCTGGTTCAATATACAATGTTTTTACTCCCAGGCGCATGAGCCATGTCCGGACCGCTTGAGCAGTGAACTCTGTGCCATTATCACTTCTCAGGTGAACCGGAACTCCTCGCTGCACGAACAGTGTTGCAAGATGTTCTATGACGTCATTGTGAGTCAGCCTCCTGCCTACCACAATTGCCTGACACTCCCGACTGTATTCATCTAATATTGTTAACAAACGATAGCTCCTTCCCTCTCGGGTTCGTGCTTGCATGAAGTCATAACTCCAGACATGATCCCGGTACGCAGGTCGCAGCCGAATACACGAACCGTCATTGAGCCATAACCGTTTGCGCTTCGGTTGCCTCCGGGGAACTTTTAATCCTTCTCGACGCCACAAACGCTCCACTCTCTTATGATTGACCTTGAAGCCTTCTGGCTGTAACAGTGCGGTAATTCGTCGATAACCATACCGACCATACTGCGTGGCCAACTCGACCATACGTTGCACGAACACCGGTTCATCCGCAGGAGAAATCGGGCGATATTGATGAGTGCTGCGCGGTACTCCCAACACACTACAGGCCCGGCGCTGCGAGATCTCGAGAGTCGTGCAAAGATGCTGCACCACCTCCCGTCGCTTCGCCGGGCTCAGAAGTTTTTTGCATCAACCGCCAGAGTCTCATTGAGGATTTGAATATCCAACTCTTTCTCGGCAACCAGGCGTTTCAGGCGAATATTCTCTCTCTCTAACGCTTTCAATCGTTTCGCCTGATTCACCCGAAGACCACCATACTCCTTTCGCCAACGATAATAGGTCTGCTCTGTAACCTCAATCTGGCGAGCAGCTTGTTGAACCGACTGACCTTGAGCGAGCAGTACTTCTGCCTCTCGAAGCTTGTGGATAATTTGTTCTGATGTGTGAATTCTACGTGCCATTGATCTTGCTCCTTTCTTTTCAATCTAATCCCTGTACTAATATACTATCTGGATCAACTTTTGGGGGCAAGGTCAAATCCTAACCTACAGGAGAAAGCGGAAAGGAGTCGCATTTCTCTATGAGTCGTGCTGGGATAATGGTGCAGAATTATTCGGAAGCCATGCCATTATTGATTACAGTATTGCGGTGACGCAGTCATCAGTCTTTAATCCACGTGGTTCTTCGAATGACAGTAAACAAATCATCGGCAGAATTGGACTCCAGCCGTTTATTAGTATGCGTCTCGGTGTCAGATATGCCCGTGCACCCTATGCGAACAGCGGAATCGATATCTATACAATTGGTACAAACGATAGTCAGAATGTCATTAACGTGCTTCTCAGCCGGGACATAAAAGATTATACAGGAAATTATCGTTGCCGATTTCGAATACACCGCTGGACATGTACAAATCTATTCCGAGTGGTTTCGAACATGGTTCAAATCCGGCCATGATCTCTCTGAACTAACAGCAAACGGTTACTATATTGAGGCACAGTATACACTTACTCCGCAGCTCTTTGCAGCCGGACGATTTGGTCAAATGATATTTGATGAGATTAAGACGTCAACAGGTGCAATGGAACCATGGGACTACAATGTGAGTCGAATAGAATTATGGTTGGGTTATATAAACTGACTCGTTCAATGGTCGTCAAAGGTGTCAGCCAATTCAACAAGTATGACGATGCTCCATTAGAGAGTATTCAATTTGTTGCACTGCAGCTCAAAGCATTTTTCTAATATGAAAACAATACGAATAAACAGATTTTCTCTCGTTATTGCGGTTCTCGCATTTATAATGTTACAGGGTGCGAGAAAGCACAAACTCTACACAAGTGATATTACATGAGCGGACCAAAAATACATGGTCTGCTCGTTCTCGGTGACAGGGTTGACGACGAACTTGCACTCAATCTCAAAGATATGACCGATTCGGACGTCAGTTTCATAGTGAATGAATTTGTTCTCGGATCCACTATTGAAAACTTTGAACGGATACTATTGCTTGAAGCATTTGATGCGGCCGACAGAATTGCTCTTGGAGGCATGAGCTCAGGTCCAGAACAAATTATTAACACGTTTGTCCTCGATGATGCATTCCATCTCTACATTAAAGGAAATTTTCCCGGTTATCCGCAGGCCAATTATTTCTTAAGCCAGTCGAACGATTCTGAAACCGCGTTGCTCTGTGATCTCCAGCTCATTTTTATACTCGTTGGGATAAGCGCTGTTGCGGTTGTATTTTTGCTGGGCTTTTTTGTGGCTCGGTGCTTAACACTCCCTCTTAACGATCTTATTGAAGGGTCTCAGGGTATGGCAGACGGAAATTATGACCGTGCTATATCCACCATATTGCGGGAAGACAAAAGCAATGATGAGATTTCCAAACTTGCACCGAGTTTTGAACAGATGCGGTGCAGTATCCGGGATAATATCGAAAAAATAACATCGTTGAATATGGAACTCGTTGATAAAAATGGCGAGCTTGAAAAAGCACAGGATGAGTTAATAAATTCGGAACGGATGTCAACTGTCGAAAAAATGGTAAGCATAATTATCCACGATTTTAAAAGCCCGATGCAAGTCATTAAAGGCATGACACAGTTTATTTCGATGGGCAATATCGACGAAGAAAAGAGGAACGACCTCATAGCCTATATCAATAAAGCGATCGATCAGATGAATAACATGACCCACGATATTCTCGATTTTATCCGGGGCAGAAAAAATCTAAATTTCAAGACGGTAAAACTCTCAAAAGTAATAAACGAACTTCTTGCCTATATGTCGAATGACTTGCAGAACAATAATTTTCAAGTCACTCGGACTGTCGATTTTGATCCCGAAATGACAATCGATTTGTTCAAGATCAAAAGGGTGTTTGAAAATCTTGTTCGGAACGCAATCGAAGCTTCGGAAGGTGAAAATTCAATCGATATTGCCTCTGAAAAATACAATGGTGCTGAAATAAAAGATTCTCTCTTTGAGCCGTTTATAACGAAAGGAAAATCGCAAGGGACCGGACTGGGACTTGCCATAAAAACTGGTTGAAGACCATAAAGGAGCCATTGCAGTCGAGTCGGAAACCGGAAAAGGGACTACGTTTATTATCGATTTACCATATGGTGAAAATGCAAAGAAATTGATAACGGAAGAGCCATGACCAAGAAAAAAATTCTTATTGTTGACGATGATGAAGCATTAAGAAAACTAGCAATTTACAGCCTCGCGATTATCTATCCCAATGTAATATGTTCATTGAAGCGGAAAACGGATTTGAAGCACTCGACAAGCTAATCAAACACAAGCCCGATTTGATTCTCCTCGATATGTTTATCGGTACTGTCGATAAAGATACGGTTGATGAAATCATCAATCTTGGTGTCAGCGACTATCTCGTAAAGCCGTTTGAAATCGACGCCCTCCTCGAGAAAGTCGACTGCTTCCTCAAAGATGATATGTAAAGATGGAATTTGATATTGGTGTCGCCGAGTAAGTACCTACTGGTATTATCCCGCCGATTCAGTATGATACTCTTGTAATTTGGTCATAATAGTAGTATATTTTCCAATAGTATAGAGGGATACTGTTCGAATATTGTGTCTCCATGGTATAAGTGATTTATTTAGGACCGGAAAGAATATATGCTGCGGAAATTATCCATTAATCCAGAAGAAAATATCATTAACGAGATTCTTCTTCCTCTTGACGCTGAACTCCGAAAAAAAGTTCTGAAGAATATCAAAGAAGTTCTCATTCTGAAAAATATACCGGTTAAGTCAAGTACTGATATCCCCCGCCTTGCTGAAGAATATCTGACGCTGAAAGAGACGAAAACAATATTTCTCGATACTATCAGATTGGTACCGGCGGCAGCAGAAGACACAAGGATTCTCAAGGCAGAATACCTTGAAAAAAGGATATCACGGGTAATAGAGGGTGACAAAAGATTAAGAAGACAATTTGTACAGAATCTAACCCGGATACTGCTGGAACTGGGACTTATCGACGACCAGGATGTTGAATCCTGGTCAAAGCTGCCGGCTAAAGAGCGGAGATCAAAAGTATTTTACCATGCCGCGAATTACCTTTATTATTTGGAACTCGAGGATGTTTTTACCACGATACTCGAACCGAAATCTCGCCTGACGGATATAGTCAAAGATGTAGTCAGAGAGGTGCGGAATGTCGATGTCATCAAGAACATGACAAACAGCGAGATTGTTGCATTTTTAGACCGGATATTGCTGCACGAAAAGGAGTTCAGTGATGCCGATAAGAAGGAGTTGTTGGAGACAATAATCGATACATTCATCTCGAACCATCATTATTACAGAGTTTCCGCAGTAAAATATTTTTCACTCACAGACATCTACAATATTCTTGTCAGACGGATAGGTCTGCCTGACCGTCAAGGGAAAATCGGACAAAAGGCTGCTGGGATGATTCTGGCGTATAGAATTCTAACTACCGAAAAAAGCGATTTTTCAGACAAAGTGAAAATTCCCAAATCGTATTATCTGACATCTGATGTATTTTTCGAATGTCAGCTTTCGCACTCGTACAACTGGTCGACATTGAAATACCGGTTCAGAGATGGCCATATGACTGAAGAAGAACTTGAAGATGAATATCTTTTGCTCCGTCAAGCGCAGATGGAAATCGAAATGCCCGATATAATCAGAATTGAGCTTCGGAAAGTACTCGAAAAAGTCGGGCATGTTCCTGTCATTGTCCGGTCGTCAAGCCTGCTTGAAGACAGTAAAAGCTCCTTCAGCGGAAAGTACGACAGCTTCTTCTTTGCCAATCAGCCGCTGCACGATGATCCCGCACAGGACCTCGAACTCCGCGTAGACAGCTTGATCGAGAAAATTTTTCAAGTCTATGTATCACTCGGAAAGCCGGAAGTGCTCATTTACCGGAGAGAGCGTGGACTTCTCGATGTTGATGAGCGGATGTCGGTACTGATTCAAACGGTCGAAGGCAAGCGGTATGGTAAGTACTATCTGCCGGCATTGTCAGGAGTTGGCCTTTCACAAAATAACAGAGTAAATACCGGGCGGATAAAATGGGATGACCCGGTGCTCAGGATCGGTATGGGGCTTGGGACCGGAATCGTCGACATCAAGGGAAATCAAGTCAAAGTTGTCTATCCCGCGAATCCAGAGTATTCCACAATTCTCGATTTTTATCAGACACTCCAATCATCGCAGAAAAATATCGATGTACTGAACCTCGAAAATGACACAGTCGAATCAATTCAAAAATCTGATTTATTTGAATATCTGAACAGCAATGATTCTGACGATGAGAACATTCGTTATCTGAAAAAGGTTATGGGTGAATATTTCCTCTCTACAGCAGAAGTAGACTATTTAATGGATGGAATCGGCCTAAACATGGAGCTCGATCAGAATAAACATGTTGTCACGCTCGACGGCCTGAAGAAAACGGGATTTTATCCGATGTCGGAATGGATACTCAGGATTCTCAGTGAGAAATATGTCCCCGCCGATGTCGAATTTACGCTCAACCTAACCCCATCTAGGATGTTGTCGGATGAAAACGTAAATAATGAAACATTCACCTTAACGGTTCTTCAGTGCCGGCAATTGACCGGAATACTCGAACACAAAATCCATGCAATACCGGAAGATATGCCCGAGAAAAATGTTCTGGCCCTTGTTAATAAAGATGTGACCAACGGATATGTTCCGAATATAGGTTACATTGCCTATGTCGATCCCGATGAGTACTACCAACTCGATGAAACACAGATGCATACAATTGCCCGCCTCATAGGTCAGATAAATTCCGCATTGAAAGGGCAGCGATTTATCTTGATCGGTCCCGGCAGATGGGGCAGTAGTTCACCATTTTATGGTATTAAAGTCACCTATTCGGAAATTTACAATACACTCGGCCTTATCGAGATATCGAAACTGCTCTCTGATGCATCGTATTCCGAACCGTCGCTTGGTTCACATTTTGGTAATGATGTCCGTGAAAGCAATATTATTACCATGACAATTTATCCGGGAATGGGCGATTCTGTCTATCAAAGCAAAGTACTTCAGAACAGCCAGAATCTTGTTGCGGAATTCTTTCAAGGCCATATTCTCGATGACTGGGTAACAGGTGTAGTGCGTATTATCGATACAAAAACGGTACCCTCGAAAAGTATTAACAAAGACAGGCAAGCGCTACATATTATTGCCAATGCACCAGAATCAATCGGGATCATGTATCTTGGCGAAAAGAAGAAGAAAGAGATCGCCAAACCGGTCTGAACAGCCTGACAACGAACAGCCGACACAATCTCCTTTTTATTGAGAAACGGTATATACACTAGAAACATCGGTAATTTTTATGATCAGTATCGTAACAGGATCAGCAATCGGATGTGCCTTCCTTATCCGTATCGTTGTCGGTCTTTTCCTCCGGCCGCCGACGAAACTCGGAAAGAAAGCGGCCACAGCGTTAATACTGATAACGTGTACCGGTTTAATAATAGCAGTATTTGAATCAGAATCTATAAACGGCTATCTGGAAATGCGGTCTTGGCCTGCGGTCAACGGCACTATTCGGACTTCCACCGTTGTGGAAGAGCGCGCCTTTCGTCCTGAGGTAACGTATGAATTCCATGTCAACGGTTCGGATTATTCAAGGACTACCGACCTGCAAATGCCTCCGTTCGGGGGCAGGACCAGTAAAATGGATGCTGCACAAAAACTCTCAGGGATGTACCCCGACAATTCCCGGGTCGTCGTGTATTACAATCCCGAGAATCCTAATAACTCGCGTATCAAGATAGGTGTCCCTGTAGAGAATTATCTGAAACTTTCATTCAGTTTCTTTTTGTTGTGCGGCGGATTAGTCTTTCTATTGTGCTCATATCCCCGTAAAAAAGAGATAAATTGAGAAGTCCTCAACCAACATATAACATATTGTCCCGAAAATCTGCTTGCGATACGCCCAATATTTTGCTATTTTACGTATCGTTTTAAGCACAAATATCTTATCAGTAATTTTAGTCATTCGGGATACCTGAAGCACAATCAAACGGAGATAAAATGACAAAAGTTGCGATACTAATTGGAAGCGAATCTGACCGCGAAGTAATGAATGATTCGATTAAATATCTCGATTATTTCGGAATAGAAAACGAAATGCATGTTCTTTCAGCTCACCGTAACGCCGATAAGGCGACAGCGTTCGTCAAAGAAGCAGCCGGAAACGGTTTTACCTGTATAATTGCCGGGGCCGGTATGGCAGCCCATTTACCAGGAGTAGCAGCCGCCCATACACACCTTCCGGTGATAGGCGTTCCGCTCGATGCTTCGCCGCTCAATGGGGTCGATGCGCTTTATTCGATAGTACAAATGCCTCCCGGTATTCCTGTGGGAACGGTCGCAATCGGAAAACCAGGTGCTCGAAATGCTGCTGTCCTTGCAGCACGGATTATTGCACTAAACGATTCCACTGTTCTGCAGAAACTGGAAGAATTTAAGCAAAAGGGTTTTAAACTATAAAAGACGAATCAGGATTCAGTTGTGCATTCGGCATGAAAGTAATGAGATAATCATTATGGCACAACGTTCCATAGCGGTAATCGGTACGATATGCTGTGATGAGGTTCGCCGACCGGGTCGAAAACCGGTAACCGGGTACGGTGGCATTTACTATTCGCTCATTACACTTGCACAGCTCTTTGACAGAAATGATTTGATTTATCCGATCTGTTCGGTTGGTGAAGAAGAATATTCCGCTCTTATTCATGAAATCAAGCATTATCCGGCAATAAAACACGATCGGATTTCACGCTATCCCGGCCCGAACAATCGGGTTGTCTTAGAGTATTATTCTCAGGAAGAACGGCGGGAATTTTCAACATATTTACCCAAGCAGTTTACTTGCAGCGATATGGTTCCGCTGCCCGATGTAGGACTAGTACTCCTGAACTTTGTTTCGGGTAAGGAAATGAGCTATAAAACAGTGTGTGCTCTGAAACGGCGGATGAATGTTCCGCTTTTTATCGATCTGCATAGCATTTTTCTCGGATTCGGGAATAACGGTGAGCGGTACTACCGTACAGGAAAAAAGTGGACTCACTGGCACCGGAGCGGAGATATTTTGCAGATGAACAGCACTGAAGCGCAGATACTTGCCGGGGAGGAATTGAATGGACCGTCCCGTGTCGAGACGTTCGGAAAGTATCTTGTCGATCAGGGCGCTTCTGTTGTTCTGATTACCGAGGGACATAAAGGATCAGTAGTTGTCTGGGAAAAAGAATCAAAGACGTTTGTCAAAAGAATCCCGGCTTATATTTCGGAAAAATCGGTCGATCCAACAGGTTGCGGCGATATATACTCTTCTGCATTTGCCTACCGGTTTGGAGACGGTGCCGATCCCGCAGAAGCGGCCGATTTTGCAAGCAGGGTATCCGGTATACGCGCAGGCATGAGTTCCAGCAGCGAACTTTCTTTAGTGCGGAGTACGTTGCAGCACAAAGGTCTTTTATGATAAAATTGCCATTTCGACCGTAGTCCTTGTGAAGAACCAGGACGATTGAGTCTGCTCACAATTATAAGCACATTTAAATACAAATTTTTTTGGAAGATGAGGCCATACAATGAATCGGAACGCACTAAGGAGATATTGTTCACTCTGTTTATTGACCCTATTCTTCGGCTTTTCGGGATGTTCGAGTGTATCCCGTCTTAATTCACCTGAAGAAACTCCTCCTTCCGGCGAATCAGCCGGTCAGATTATGCCAGCTCAACAACAGCAAGCTGCTAATCCTTCAGGAGGTGTCGAGATTGTTCCTGCAGCGCCAACTGCGCTGTCGGGCAAACTCCAGCAGATTTCGACTGAACTCAGAATGATTTCTCAGGAGCTGAAACAGATTACAGAGATACTAAGATATATGAGTGGAGCAGTACCGGGAACAATTTCCCGGCCACCCTCGTCACCTCAGATACCCGAAACGATTCGTCCGGTTTTTCCGTCTGACACCACTGCTGCTAGACTGCGGCCGTCTTTTCAATCAGCTTTGGCAGAAGCAAACACTGCTGTTGAGGAGGGTCTTTCCGGTGGTATGACGATTGTGCCGGAACTGGAAAAAGAACCGGAACCTGCAATGCCGACCGCCTCATATCAACTAATGATATCTTCGGTCGAGAGGTCTGATCTGGCAGATATAATGGGTGGAATGCCGGATATTTCGAGCGATAATTCTGGTAATCTAATTTATGCTGATAGTTTTGTAACATTTGTATGGACTATCGAACCGCGGGATATTAGTGTCACTTTTACTAATAATTCAATCGATACACTGACTATTCTCTGGAAAGACGCAGGTTTTATCGACGAAAACAATAAGCGGTATCCGGTGATTCATGAGAAAATTACCTATAAGAATACGGAAACAGAACAGAAACCAACAATTTTAATGCCGAATGAAAAAGTGTCTGATGTCCTCTATCCTGCTGACTATCTCATCTTTAACAAATCGACTGGATGGCTCCAGTACCCGATTATGCCGTATACAGCATTCGATCTCAGAACGAAAACCCGTGTCACCGATGAAAAGTTCAGCGCATTAGTTGACGAATATGTTGGAACGTCGTTTCAGATTGCTGTTCCAATACAGTTTCACGAAGAGCTCTTTGAATATCTGTTCACATTTGAAGTTGAGGACTCATTTGTTTCCATAGGGCAGCAATGATTGGCTGAAATTGTACAGTGTTTATGAAAAAAATCCGCATTATGCTAACCGGTTGTCACGGTCTGCTTGGACAACGACTTGTTCAGGAAATGAGAGATGGTGTGCTTGTGCTTGGTGTCGATCTGCATGAAACTCCTCATATTCATGGTGAACATTTTCAATATGCACAGCTCGATATTACATCACGGGCGGATGTAAAACATATCGTCGGCGAATTTGCTCCGAATGTAGTCATAAATACTGCGGCATTTACCGATGTCGATACATGCGAAACAGAGAGAGAGACGTGTTGGCGTGTCAATGTTGATGGTGTCAAACATATTACGTATGCAGCTTATAAGTTGAAAGCAAAGGTTATACAATTTTCAACTGATTATATCTTTAATAGCAGGAAGGAAGTCTATACAGAAGACGATACACCGGAGCCGTTAAACTATTATGGAAAGTCAAAGCTTGCAAGTGAAAACATCGTCAAGGCCGGAGGCGAAAATTGGGCTATCGTACGGACATCAACACTCTTTGATGTCGATGTGCTCCTCGATAAACAGAATTTCGTGACATGGGTAATAAAAAATCTTCAGCAGGGGAACAAAATTAAGGTTGTTTCCGATCAGTGGAGTAATCCTACATTGGCTAGGAATCTTGCACAGTCCGTTTGGAATATTGTACACAATAACTGTACGAGTGTCTATCATGCGGTTGGTAGAGATAACACGAACAGGTTTGCATTTGCCAAACGTATTGCTTCCATATTCGATCTCAACGAATGGCTAATTGAAGAAATAACCACCGAAGAACTTGGACAAAAAGCGCAGAGACCGCAAAAAATAGGACTTGATATTTCGAAAATCGAGAGTGAATGTAACATTAAAATGTTGGGAATTGAAGATAGTCTGGTGATTTTCAAGCACGATTATCTTGAAATGCACTGCATCAATTAAGAGAAGCAATATACCTGCAAATGAAATGTTAGAATGTCCACCGATCTAAGTGCGAAGAATATGAAAGCGCTTGTTATAATTCCAACGTACAACGAAAAAGAAAATATCGCGAAAATTGTCGATGTTGTACTCAAAACCACAGAAACAGTACATGTCCTTGTCGTGGATGACAATTCACCCGACGGAACGGCCGAGATAGTCCGGACGATTCAAAAAAGCGAACCGAAAATTCATCTTCTCTTCAGGGAAAATAAGCAGGGATTGGGAAGAGCATACATCGCGGGATTCCACTATGCTATCGAAAACAAATACGACTATATTTTCGAAATGGATGCAGATTTTTCTCACGATCCGAATGAAATACCTAATTTTCTGCATAAGATTCAGGATTATGATCTTGTCCTCGGCTCCCGCTATCTGCATGGAGTAACTGTAATAAACTGGCCGCTCAGAAGGTTGTTTCTGAGCTATTCGGCTAATGTCTATACACGGATTATAACCGGAATGCAGGTGAAAGATGCAACCGGCGGTTTCAAATGTTTCCGCAGAGAGGTGCTTGAGGCAATCGATCTTGATAATGTGAAATCGGGTGGATATGCATTTCAGATCGAGATGTCGTTCAAAGCATGGAAAAAAGGATTCAAAATCGTTGAGCATCCTATTATTTTTACCGACCGTATTGAAGGAACGTCAAAAATGTCGAAGAAAATCATATACGAAGCAATCTGGATGGTATGGAAACTCCGTATTATGAGTATACTCGGTTTGTTGAAATAACAGGTGTCATGCAGTCCGGTCTGATCACGAAATAAAATCTGTCTATACTTCCTGTTATAACTTATGCCCCGCCTCACTGTTATTATTGTAAATTACAATGTCCGCTCCTATCTGGAGCAGTCTCTCCTTTCTGTACTAAGTGCCCTGCAGCACATCTCTTCGGAGATCATTGTAGTCGATAACGCTTCGACTGACGGCAGTGTGGAAATGGTGCGGTCTCAATTTCCCGGTGTAAACTTCATTGTCAATGACTACAATGTTGGATTTGCCTGCGCGAACAACATGGCACTTCAGCGGGTACAAGGCGAGTTTATTGTCCTCTTGAATCCAGATACTCTTGTAAGACGAGATACCTTTACAGTGCTACTGGACTCGTTTAGTAAATTCCCCGAGTCCGGAATGATAGGCGGAAAAATTTTGAATGAGGACGGTTCGCTCCAGCTGAGCTGCAGAAGAAGTTTTCCGACTCCCTGGGTTTCATTCGCTCGTCTTACCGGATTGAGCAGGCTCTTCCCAAAAAGCAGAACGTTTGCACAGTATAACCTGACATTTCTTGACCAGAATGAATGGAACGAAGTTGATGCAGTGTCAGGTTCTTTTATGGCTATCCGAAAGAAAGTTCTCAAGGATGTCGGCTATCTCGATGAGCGCTTTTTTATGTATGGAGAAGATATTGACTGGTGTTACCGTATCAAACAGGCAGGATGGAAAATTATTTACGAACCACGTGCTGTCATTACCCACTTTATGAGGAAGAGTTCTCGTGAATATGATTGGGATCATACGAAACATTTTTACACAGCAATGCGTTTATTTGCTGAAAAACATTTCCGGTCGAATAAAACATGGGTTCCTTTCTGGTTAATTGATGCGGGAATAAGCATAATCAAAATTGCTGCGTATCTTCACACTCAGGTTATGAAGCTGTGGGGCCGCGGTGAAAAATAGAAGAAAAAATTGAGAAAAACATACTATAAGTAATTGTGATAATTATACTTTGCATTAAAAAAAAATAGTTGTATACTTAATGCTCTGTTATTGAAAACTGTATTCGAAAATTCAGATTGACGGAAACGATACATAGCGAGGATTGAACATGACTCGGTTTTCCGGGGAGATTTAATATGTTTCATATACTTGAGTTTGAAAAACCGATTGTTGAGCTTGAAAAGAAAATTGATGAAATGCGCGAGTATGCTGACTCCGGCAATATCGATATGTCGTCTGAGATCAGTAAACTCGAAAAACGGTGTGAAAAACTCAAACAAGATGTTTATTCCAATCTAAGCAGATGGCAGCGTGTCCAGCTTGCCCGCCACCCAGAACGTCCCTATACACTCGATTATGCAAAGCGAATATGCTCCCGGTTTATCGAAGTCCATGGGGACAGACTCTACACTGATGATAAAGCGCTTGTCGGCGGTTTTGCAACTATTGAGGGAAGAAACGTTGTATTAATCGGCCACCAGAAGGGAAGAGGGACAAAAAACAATCTTTACCGAAATTTCGGAATGCCTAACCCAGAAGGCTACAGGAAAGCGCTCAGGTTAATGAAACTCGCCGCAAAGTTTAATAAACCGATTGTAACCCTTGTCGACACACCGGGCGCGTTTCCCGGTAAAGGTTCAGAAGAACGTGGTGTGGCGGAAGCAATTGCCCGTAATCTCTTTGAAATGTCACTGTTTCCGGTACCGATAGTCTGTGTCGTAACCGGCGAGGGTGGCAGCGGGGGAGCGCTTGCGCTTGCAGTTGGTGACAGAGTATTTATGCTGGAAAACTCGATTTATTCAGTCATCTCTCCCGAAGGATGTGCTTCAATTTTGCTCCGCGATGCAACAAAAGCAGATCAGATGGCAGATTCACTCAGAATAACAGCAGAAGACTTGATGGAATTAAAAATAGTCGATGGTGTCATCAAGGAGCCCGTCGGTGGCGCCCATAGAGATTACGACAAAACGGCCTCCACACTCAAAAAAACCATTCTCACCGCATTGGACACGTTGGATCAACATTCTCCGGAAAAACTCATCGACCAGCGGTCCGAAAAATTCGGTGCGATGGGTGTGTGGACAGAGTAGACTATTTGATGCATCAGAAATGTAATTTGTTCCGGCCAACTCACAATTAATCTTGAAAATTTCAGTGATTTTCACTTCTTTCTTTCTCGTACTTTTCCTATATTGCATCGTCACTTCACAATGATTTCGAATCATATTCGAACGATCATGCTACTCAACTAATTCTGTTGCGTAAATTGCATATCTGATCACTCCACAACGTTAAACTCCTGACAGAAAACAAAATATCTCATGTGCAATGAAAAATAAAATTGTATATACTGCAATTATCATATCTGTTCTTTTGAGGATAGGATTTGTACTCTTTCGCCCACTGTGGCAGGCACCGGATGAGTACCCTCACTTTTATTACATTCAGCACTGGGAAAAAAACAATAGCAGGCCTCAATATCAGGTAGAATATCCATATTATCAAGCACACCAGCCCCCTCTCTATTATGTTTGTTCTGCATATATACTCAAAATCACCTCATTGCTTTTTGATACTGGTCAGGAAGATTCTTCCGATGCAAATTCATCTCAAAGAAGGTCTGGAGAAATGATTGTGCTACGATTTTTTTCATTTATTCTTGGTCTATGCTCACTCGCACTTTCCTGGAAAATAATGGAAGAAATTTTTCCGGACAAGCTTGATATCTGCAAGGCAGCATTTGTTTTATTACTTTTTCATCCCACATTTTTATCGAATACAACAAGTATCACCAACGATGCCTTAGCTGTCTTGACAGGTACTGTGTTACTCTATGGTATTCTCAAAGATATCCATGTAAGCAGACCTGAAGTAACGGGACTGCTCATATTAATTGGCGTTTTTACAAAGTCTAGTCTACTACTTTTTCTCACGTTTATTGCTCTTTTAGTACTTCATTCGGATAAAAAACCAATTACAAAAATAACAATATGCCTCCGGATATGTGTTCCGTTCCTTGTTACATATGGAATAGTCAAACTCGTTCATCCGTTTGCTGGTGAATCGAATTTGATGCCGCCACTCACTTTCACTGCCGATTCTATTGCTCCGTTTAGAATTTATCAGGTATTCAGGAACTTCTTCTGGAGCTTTTGGGTTGCTTTCGGCAGAATATATGAAATTCACTTGTCACCGCATTATTATTTGATAGTTTTCATGCCATTTTCACTTGCAGTATGCGGCGGTATTATAAAAGGTCGTAAAAATCTATTTTGTAATGGTAAAAAAAGTAATACATTTCAGAATCTTCTAATATTACTTTTAATATTCTTTTGTTCCTCGATCGGTTTCAGTATGTTTTTCTCATTCACTGATTATTTAAACACTTCGTGGGGTAAAAATATATTTCCAATACTATCTGCAGTTTATGTCCTCTTTATTTTTGGATTGGATATACTACTGAAACAGAGAGCTAAGGAAATATTCTTAACGCTAGCAGGGATATGTTTTGTAATTGATTGCTGGGCGTTATTCACTCTTACTACGATGTAACCCTGCTGTCAGTGGAAAAACCATGTTCAAAACTATTATGCTTAAAATTGTTATTATTGCTTCATTCTGCATACTATCTACAGCAAATCTTGCTGCGCAGCAGTTTACGTTTCAGTCTAAAACCTTTCTCGGGAATGTTCACGACATTGTTTCTGTAGAAAATACAATATGGGGTGTTACGAGTGGTGGTGTGATTGCGTACTCGCAGGAAACTAATGCAATAACGATACTGAACAACACGAGCGGACTCTCTTCAAATAATCCTTCATCAATAGCTCGGGACAACCAAAACCGTTTATGGTTAGGAATGGACGATGGTTCACTGAATGTGATTAACCTTGAGAATGAAGCCGTTTCAAAGGTGATTATCGATCCCGATCCTGTGCGTATCAACGATATTGCAGTGTTTGACAACAATCTTTATCTCGCCATGGATATCGGTGTTAGTCAGTTCCTCATTGATAAACAGGAAATTAAATCAACATTTCGGAATCTCGGAAGTTTTATAAGCAACACACCGGTTTTAAAACTTTATGTTGCGGACGGAAAAATTTGGGCGGCAACCGAACGGGGGATTGCAACGGCAGATATAGCTTCACCGAACCTTCAGGACCCTCAGTTTTGGGAAAATTTTACTGTCACCGACGGACTTCCCTCAAATACTTCTACAGGTTTTATTGCAGGAACCGGATTCGTTCTGGCAGCAACCGACAATGGAATTATCCGAATTGTAAATGGCGCTGTTTTCACCGATGGACTTTCAGGCATATCTGTCAACAGTTTTACAGAAGTGGAGGGAGTCGTTTATGCTGCGGCACTATCGAGAATATATATGCGGGAAGGAGCAGGTAGCTGGACAGCGATTACTCCTTTACTGGATAACGTGAATGTATTGACCGGTGACGATAACGGGTTATTGTGGGCCGGCCGAAATGGACAGGGATTAAGCGTACTTAATGAAACCGGACAGGAGTGGATTACCATTGAACCTCCCGGACCCGGTGGCAATTCGTTCGAAGAGATGCAATTCGACAGTCAGGACAGGCTCTGGGTAGCTACCGGAATAACTTCGAACAACGGCGTCTACATGTTTGACGGATTAGACTGGAAACACTTTACGAGGGATGACGGTCTTGTATCCAACAATACAACAGGCTTGGCGGTAGATATGCAGGACAGAGTCTGGATCGGAACACCGGGACAAGGACTTATGATTCTTCATATGTCGGACGAAAATCTTGTGGTAACCATTATCAATGAAACAAACGGGAAATTAAGTGGCGCAGTAACTGAGTCATTTGTTGTTGTCAACAATATTGTTCGTGGATCGGATGATGTAATATGGCTTATCAATACATTTGCCGATAATGGGAAAGCAATTGTCGCCGTAACACCGGATGACGTGTGGCACTATTTTTCGACTAACGACGGACTTTCAAGTACCGCAATCCGGGATATCGTTTTTGATCCAGCCAACAGGCTGTGGATCGCAACGGAAAACGACGGTGTCAATGTGCTCGATTACCGGAATAGCCTTGCGGACAAGTCCGATGATGTTTGGACACATTTTACAACATCAGACGGTCTCAGCTCAGACCGGATAGTTTCGCTGGCGGCAGATAAATTATTCGGCATGTGGATCGGAACCGAGAACGGTGTTGATTTCATTGTTGATGGTCTGCCCGTACAGAGAATTTTCAAAACTATTGACAATACGATAACTTCAATTGCCGTCGATCCGGCAAATAACAAATGGTTGGGAACACGAAAAGGAATCAGTATCCTTGCACCCGACAACTTCACCTTCTCACATTTGACTACCAGCAACAGTGATCTCGTGGATGAGTCGATCATCCACATTCTCATGAATGAAAGGGACGGAAAAGTGTATGTAGGTACGGGAAGTGGCTTATCGGTAATTTCAACTCCATTCAAAACATCTCCACAATCGTTTGACGAGATAACTGTCTTTCCGAATCCCTTCATTCTCGACGGTTCGGCCACATCCCTCACGATTGAAAATCTCAAGCTCAATAGCACGGTTCTCATCGCTACAATCAGCGGGAATGTAATCCGGAAGTTAACTGAAAAAGCAGGAATTGTAACAGGTACGCAAGCTGTTTGGGACGGAAAAGATGAGAATAATAATCTCGTGCCGACGGGAATATATATCATTGCTGCAGGAGTTAGCGGTCAGGGTCATGGCACCCAAAAAGTAGCGGTTATTAGACAATAAGATGAGCGTCCTAATGGGACCAATCTTTGGGTTCTTATCTCCGCAAGACATATACAGATAGGATGCCGATTCTCGCAATTTTTTAAAACTTGCGTGCGAAAGATGAGTTTCACGAGAAAAAGTCCGATAATAGAGATAGTAACTAATCGAATACACTGAATGAGAATATCTATTACTATAGTTTCACTCCTGTTCATGTGGTTGTCCTTCTTGGTAACATGTGGGTGTCTCGATGTGCTTGGACCTGCAGTGATTGGTCTGATGCAGGAAGAAAGTTCAGAAAGCGGGTAGTCCTGTACGAAGTCACCGCCGTCGGAAGAACTCGGCACGGTGTCAGTTATTGTAGAACGTCCCGAATATGACAGTGAACCCCACTATTCTCTGGAACTGGGTGCCATTGCATTTGTATCCGAAGAGGAAGGAAACAAAGATATCTGGCGGATCGAACTTGACGGTTCAAATTTGCTTCGGTCTGGAACAATTCCGAAAATTCTATCGCATTCACTTCGGACTCGCTTGGCAATCAGGACATCTGGATAATGTCGAATATCGGCCAGAATCTGCAGCAAATTACCACTGATCCGGCGAACGATGCAATGCCCGATTTCAATCCCGGGGGAACACAGATCGTCTTCACCTCTGACCGCACAGGCAATCCCGACATTTGGATCATCACTGTCGCTACAGTCGATATAACCTGACTCACGTTTGACACCGCAAACGACTTCCGGCCCCGCTGATCGAGCACAGGTCTCATCGCATTCGTATCCAACAGGAGCGGAAGGAATGAAATTTGGACTATTTCCGCAACAGGCGGTGAACCACAGCAGGTTACAAACAGAGTAGCGGATTACGACATGCCGTCATGGTCACCATCTGGCCAGTTTCTGGCGTGTACCTCCAACCGTTCAGGCAACTGAGATGTCTGGATTCAAGAATTCGGCGGCAACACTCCGCGTGCTATTTCACCGATACAGGCAACGCTTGATGTCAAATTTGACACCGGGCCGTCGTTTGTCAGCGACACTTTCAGCGACACTTCTGGTCTCATCTTTTCATCAGCTCGCGGTGGCGACCTCGACATCTGGCAGATGCTCTTTTTCGCCTCCCTCTCCAGCCAGTAAACCTACCGTACCGTATATATTTTATAAAATAAAAAATTTTATCGTTAAATTTTGTGTGTTGTTGTTAAAATAAAGATAACATGTTGCTCACAATCAATTCAATATTAAACTAAATCGATATTATGCCGACAATAGAAAAAGCATACTGAGTGGAGTTCAACTTAGTGGGATTCAAATGTCTCAAATGATGTTGTTGTGGTTATTATACTCTGGTTAAGCGGCAAAAACACCTTGACATTTCAGATTTAAATTTGTACACTTGTTTTTACTAAAAATAGTTTTTACAGAAAGTTTGCCTATACTCGTTCGTTAAAGGTTTCTACAGGATTTTTTACGTTATCATTATAATTACCTGTTGAAGTATACCTTTTCGGACGACTTTTTATATTTTGGGCGTCAAAGGTCTGCTTTGACGCCCTTTTTTTGTTTAAGAGCAGGTTACTGAAATAGTTCTGAAAGCACATGATTTTGTTGAATCGAATATTCCTGAACATTTTTTTTGCTGCAGATTGCATTGCCATAAGCAGTCTGTTTGGTGTGCCTGTATCTGCGCAGCAGACAGGCATAAACAGCAGCGAAATTGAAATTATTGAAAACGGCATGTCGGGAATTACTATCATCTATACACCAAATATAGAATTGAAAACAAGGACAGTGAAAATGAGCACAAATACGTCATTCAACCTTTACCGCGGAACCCACAGCGCTCTGCCCGGTGAACCGATTATTCCGGTGCGGCAGGTGCTCATTGCTGTTCCCGAAGGATCAAATCCAGTAGTCTCGCTGTCGGAAAGTGATTTCTCCACACACGACAACGTCACCGCCGAGAACGCTCCCGGCACCGCATTGTCCGATTCGGTATTCAGGCAGAACAAGTGGCTGAACGGCGAAGTCTATACAACAGGAGAAACCGGTTACTTTCGTCTGCAGCGCGTACTGCCCGTTACTATCTACCCGGTTCAGTATAATCCTGTACAACATGTAGCACGAACTGCCCGGCGGATTGTCACTCACATCAATTTCAATGCCGATGCTCAATTATCAAGAAACGTTTTATCACGTGCCGTCGATACAAAATCTGAAAACCTTTATAATAACCTGATCCTCAACTACGAATCATCCAAAAACTGGCGCAAACAGCCTGAAACACAGTCGCTGCAGAAATCTGGACAATTTATAGACGGCCTTCTCTTTACTGTTACCATATCGGATGAGGGTGTCTATAAAATTACCTATAATGATCTTGTTTCTGCCGGCCTTACACCAGAAACGATAGAAACGATCGATTCCCGTTCCATAAAAGTGTACAATAATGGCGGTAGACAGTTGCCGGAAGATATAACCGAAGTAAGACCGAACGGTCTTGTAGAGAATGCAATCAGAGTAACCGGCGAAGAGGATGGAAGTTTTGATCAGGGTGATCTCATACTTTTTTACGGTAGGGATACGAACGGGTGGGAATGGACTCGTTTCAATGAAGTTCGCCATTACCAGAGTGTTTATGCACGTGAAAATCTTTATTGGATATCATTCGGTGGTGCACCGGGAAAACGGATGCAAACAGAACCACTTTCTCAAAGTACCACCCAGCTTCAGACGTCAGGAAGGGCACTTGTCTACCGTGAAGATGAGCGGGAAAAAATCCACAATTCCGGTAATGATTGGTTTATGAACATAATGCTGGGTGGTGACTCGCGGGAATTTATTACAGTTCTTTCCGGATATAAAATCGGTTCCGATACACAGACACGGGTATTGGTGACATTACCTGCATTTGCTTCAGGTTCTTCGCCTCACAGAGTCAGTGCTTCAGTCAATAACAGTGTTCCGGTAACCGTTTCAACGATTGGTTTTACCGATAGAGTTCTCCGGGTAACTACGCCGCTCAGCGATAATGGAATCAATACTCTGAAAGTTAATTATTTATCTGTACCGGGTTCCGGAAAGACGCTCTATCTTGATTGGTATGAAATTGATTATGAACGTAACCTCCAGCCGGTGGAGGGGGTTGTGAAATTTTATATGCCGCCGGACCCTGGAAATAATCAGGAAATGTTGTATAGACTAATAGGATACACAAACGAACAGCCGGATGTGTATAACATTACAGAATTTGATGACGTGCGATTACACGCTGTTTTCTATAGCGCGGGTGACGGATCGGCTCAGTTTTCCGCAGCACAAGGGGCGGAACTGCAGCAATTTTATACGGTCGACAGTGACCACTACCGTGAGGTTCCCGCACTGAAACCTCGAACGTACCGTGATATCAAGATCAGCAACATCGCTGCCGACATGATCATCGTTTCTCCGAGAGAATTTGAATCTGCCGCGCAGCCGCTTAAAGAGTCAAGGGAATCTCGGGATAATATACGCACTGAGATTGTTACAATTGAGGATATCTATGATAATTTTTCTGGAGGACTGCAGGACCCTATCGCACTGAGAGATTTTGTGAAATTTGCATTTGAAAACTGGACCGATGAACTTAACACTCCGCCTACTTATCTGCTGCTGTTCGGGGACGGTAACTACGATTATCTCGGTGTCAGAAGCACATCCGCTCCGATATACGTACCGCCCTATCAGCTCAACAGCATATTTGATCTGACAACTCGCACGTTAGACGATTTCTTTGTTCGTGTCAGCGGGAACGACAATATTGTTGATCTTGCCGTCGGACGTCTTCCGGTTCAAAGTGTCGACATGGCACAGGGTGTGGTAAACAAACTCATCACCTATCAGGAGAATCCAACATTCGGGCCGTGGCGGAATCGGATCGGTTTTGCTGCAGACGATGAAATAACGCCCACATCAGACTTTGAGAATATCCACACAGAGCAGTTGGAGTTTGTAGCAACAGCAGATTATATTCCTGATTATCTTGAGCAGCGAAAAATATATCTCATGGAATTTCCTACGGTTAGCGATGTAACTTCGTCCAGTGTCCGTAAACCTGGTGCACAGGATGCAATGGTCTCACTCATGAACGAAGGTGCGCTGATTCTTAACTATGTCGGTCATGGTAATGAACGGTTATTAGCACACGAATGGCTCCTTAACCGTGAAATTGATATGGAGCGGATCGACAATGGGAGAAGACAGTTCTTTTTTTACTTATCTTCATGCACTTTCGGCAGATGGGATATTCCGAACGAAGACTCGATGGGTGAACTTCTCATCACTGAACCGGATAGGGGTGCGATAGCTTTAGTATCGGCAGCACGGGACGTTTTTGCAGGACCTAATCATGCTCTGATGGATGCGTTTTATAGAAACTTTCTCAACGGAACACGGAAAACTGAGCCCATCGGTCTTGCCTTCATGCAGGCAAAGATTGAAGAGAACCAGCCGAACAGCGAAAAATATCATCTGCTCGGTGATCCCAGCATGTTTCTGGAGTTTCCCGATAATTTTGTCTCTATTTCCTCAATTACACCTGACTCGCTGCAGGCACTCGCCGGTGTTCGGGTGAATGGTTCGATACAATCACAGGCCTCATTTGAGGGGACGGCTTTTCTTTCGGTTTTCGATGCAGAAAAAACCAAAGAGCACATAATGAACAATGGAAATATTGTTCAGTATAAGCTTCCCGGTTCGTCAATTTTTAGGGGGAATACAACAATTGACGCATCTTCAGGCAACCAATTTTTTATGGAGTTTATTGTGCCGAAAGATATCACCTATGGTGGAAAAAACGGCAGAGTCAGCCTCTATTTATGGGACGGTGAAACCGACGGCTCGGTTGTGGTAGAAAATTTGAATGTCGGTGGAACACAGCTTGGCGTCGTTGATGTAAAAGGGCCGGAGATTGAAGTGCTCTTTGACGGTCGCCGGTTTATTTCAGGAGACATCGTGCAGCCTAAACCTGAGTTGGAGCTTCGTCTCTCCGATCCTCATGGTATTAACATTACCGGTGAAGTCGGCCATAAGATCGAACTTGCCGTAGATGATAATCAGAGCACGGTTGATTTGAGTACATTTTTCGAGTATGATAACGGGAGTTTTTCAACAGGCAGTGCAGTAAGAGCACTCCCCGGTCTTACTCCAGGAGAGCATTTGATTTCAGTAAGGGCGTGGGATAATTTTAATAACTCCTCAACGTTCAAAGGAATTGTCCAAGTCATCGCAGAAAACGAATTGACAGTTCAGGATGTCTATAATTATCCTAATCCGTTTGTGAGCGAAACACAATTCACCTTTCAGACCAATGCCGCTGTTGACGCAGAAGTAGAAGTGAAGATTTTTACTGTTGCCGGGCGACTTGTAAAATCTCTGTCTTATTATCATTCTGGCGGCTCGTCATTTTTCGTTTCGCCTCCTTGGGATGGGACCGATGACGATGGCGACCAACTTGCTAATGGTACGTATCTCTATAAACTTATTACACGGTCGAACGAAGGGGGATCATTCAAACAGATTGAAGCACTCAGTAAACTTGTAATAATGAGATAAATAAGAATAATGATACATTTACACAATTTTTGTACAAATATTGCCCTATATTATCTGTTTTCATTCAGTAATAAGCGGCAATTATCAAGAAATCATCATAATATATTGTTTTTAAAGGAGGTAATGCGATGAAAAGGACCGCATCGGTATTTATTATTGTTGCACTTTGTGCAGTTTTCACCGGAAATCTTTTCGCACAGAGTGAAGCGACAGCAGAATTTTTGTTGGTTGCACCAGGCGCCAGACCGGGAGGACTCGGTGAGGCAAATGTTGCATTAGCGAACGACGCTTACGCAACGTATTGGAATCCGGCGGGATTAGGTTTTCTCCGTGGAACACAGGTGAGCGGAATGCATGCAAACTGGCTTCCTGAGTTAAAGCTTGGCGACATGTATTACGATTATGCCAGTATTGTCCGCCATTATGAAGGTATTGGCACAATGGGATTGAGTGCTACCTATATCAATTATGGTGATCAGACCCGTACTGATGAACAGGGTACTGATCTCGGGACATTTACAAGTTTCGAATATGCTATTGGCCTGTCATATGGTACCCGTCTACTCGATAATCTTGCTGTTGGAAGTACCGTCAAGTTTATTTATTCCGGCCTATCTCCATTTAGTGCCGGTGCACAACAGGGTGACGGTAAAGGCAGTTCAGTAGCCGTCGATCTCGGTGTCTTGTATAAACCGAAATTCGCAGAACGTTTAACATTTGGTGCTAATTTGCAGAACCTCGGCCCGAAAATCACGTTTGTTGATGCTGATCAGGCTGACCCGATTCCAACAAATTTAAAAGCCGGTGTTGCATATCAGGCACTGAACAGTGTCTATAATAAATTGCTACTTACCGTAGATTTCAATAAATTGCTCGTCGTAAAGAATGAAGATGGATCATCAGATCCTTTTTATGAAGCTGTTATTACATCATGGACACAGGGCGATTTCATCAAACGGGCAAGTATCGGAGGCGGTGCAGAATATAAATACGCTGACATTTTTGCGCTTCGTGCAGGTTATTTCTATGAAGATATCGGAAAACGTCGGTTTGCGACATACGGCGCTGGACTCCAATTTTCGATCTATCAATTTGATTTCGGCTATATTAGCGGATCAGACAACCATCCGCTGAATGACACTATGCGTTTTTCACTCAGTTTTGTTCTCGATCAAAGTTAGTCATAGCTATATGACAGGCGCCTCCCGAAATACTTTTAACAAAACAATTTCGGGAAGCGCCGTTTTTTATAACCGCATTACTCATTGCATGACCATTAGCACAACCGGAATTGTATATATCAGGGAGGAAATTCACATCGTACGTATGATACTATCACTGAAGAAATCTCAAAACCTATCATTCCGATTCTTATTCTACCAATTGATTACAGCAGTATTAATCTTAGTGAGTCAGTCCGGTTATGCGCAATCGGGTGACCCAGCTCCGCTGCTGCTGAAAAAATCAGTGAGTAAGCAGAATATCTCGTTGTTGCAGAAATCTGCTGCTCAGAATGGCGAACAAACGTTCCATATTCTTGCAATCAGAGCAGAATTCCAGACCGATGACAGCCAGTTTACCACGGGTGATGGGACGTTCGATTATTCTGTAGAAACAGAAGCAGTAGTCGATCCTCCTCCCCATGACAGAGTTTATTTCTTAGACCAGCTCGAAGCGCTCAAACGGTATTACAATCGTGTTTCAAACGGCATGGCATCGATCAAGTACGATCTTTACCCTGCCGGTGACCGGGAGGCCTACACACTTCCAAATCTAATGGAATACTACAATCCAAATACAACGGATGATGAGTTGAATCAGCGGCTCGGAGAACTTGTAAGAGATGCCGTTGAACGTGCAGATGCGGATCCATTAATAGATTTTTCCTTGTATAATGCAGTCATTATCTTTCACGCCGGTGTCGGAGCCGATTTTGCTTTTAATTCCGAGGAATTTGACCCTACTCCATTTGATATTCCATCCGCATTTTTGAATCTGAATGATCTGCGCAGCAGTGTTGGTAATGATCAGAACGGTTATCTGGGGATACAAGTTGACGGAGGAGCTGTCCACGTTACCAATGCAATAATTTTGCCCGAAACTGAATCGAAACAGGGGATTGAACTGGGTCTGAACGGCATTGCGGCGCACCAGTTTGGACACTACTTCGGACTTCCTCCCCTCTTTAACACAGTAAACGGCAGAACCGGGATCGGTAAATGGGGTGTAATGGATATCGGATTTGGCAATCTCGACGGTGTTGTTCCTCCTGAACCGAGTGCATGGAGTAAAGTGTTTCTTGGTTGGGAAACTCCGGTCGTCGTTACGCAAGGTAGTGAATTAACAGTAGTACCTCCTGAAGCAGTGTCAGGAACAAAAGTATATAAAGTGCCAATTTCTCCTACAGAATATTTTCTCATAGAAAATAGGCAGCAGGATTTTGCCGGTGACAACCTAAAGGTAGTACGGGGAGCATCGGGAGTAATTCTCGAGGTTGACGATTACGACATAGATGTTCCCGGATCGGGAATTTTGATCTGGCATATCGATGAGCGTATCATAGCCGCCGGTTTGAGCAGTAACAGTGTCAATAATGATCCCGATATACATGGTATCGATCTTGAAGAAGCCGACGGTTCGCAAGATATTGGTGAGTCATTTTCCGGAATTCTTCCCGGATTCGCAACACCGGCTAATGGAATCCCAACTGATGCGTTTTTCGAGGGGAATAATACTGTATTCACACCAGTTTCTGTACCTGCATCGCTCAGTAACGACCGAGCAAACAGCCAGATATCGATCACAGGGATTAGCGAATCGGGTAATATGATGACTTTTTCAGTCGTACGGGATCGGTATGTAGACGGTTTCCCACTTTATCTTGGGGGAGATTTTACCGATATGGTGCCGATTTGGACAAATCCTTTGTCTGCCGATTCGGTAAAACTCATCATTCCTTCAAAGGATGGAAAAATTTTTGCCTTAAACGGTTCAAATCAGCCGTTCGTTGATAACGGTTCGACGGCAATAAAAACTGACAGCTATAGTAATGAAGAAATTGTACCGATTCCTTTGTTTATTGACGCCGGAGAATCTCTTGCGGGTGCTCCTGCGTTTGCGGGTAATGAGAGTGGACCTGAAAATCTGAGAAACAAGTTGGTTGTGGCGACAGAAAAACCGGAATTGCAGGTATATTCTTTACAAACAGAATCGGGAGGACAATTCGGAAACCGTGAAGCTCAATGGGATCTTCAGACCGCTCTATCGGTTCCTGTTATGCTATCTCGATGGATTGTGGTTGGGGGAATTGGCGGGATCACCTTCTACGATGCAGGGGGAGTGCCGGTAAACTCATATTCTACCGGCAATATCGTAATCGGTCTGACTGCTACGGGAGCAAGCTCAGGGACACCCGATATTTTTGTCATAACGTCTCTGGGACTATATTTTTCGTTTTTCGGCACACAATTTGAACAAGGAGGAAACCTGGGAGTCGATCAACCATATTCTCCCTTATTAACTGATCTGGATAGCGACGGACTCGATGAATTGACAGCCGTTACGCCGGATGGCACAATGGTTACAATTCGTGGAGAGTCTGAGAGTTTCAACCTGCAAAGTAGTGTTTCGGGAGATCCTGCCACAGGCGATGTCAACGGGGACGGTTTCCGGAATATTGTGATTTTCGACGATAATGCTATCCGTGCGTATTCACATAACGGCACCCTATTACCGGGATTTCCAATGGCTATCAGTTCATTTGGTTTGAGCGGTTCCATCAGTACCGAACTTATTCTCGGGGATGTGAACGGTGACGGAAAACAAAACATCCTTTTCGGCACTACCGCCGGAAGTATTGTAGCAATTGATGATAACAGTTCCATCGTACCAGGATTTCCGCTTCCGCTTGGCAGCAGTGCCGCAGGTTCTCTGACACTGCAAAAGAGTACACTGGAAGACAGGATGGAGCTTGCAGCTCTCGATAGTGATGGCTATCTTTATCTTTGGAATTTGACTACCTACAGCGACAAAGATATTGCGTGGAGCACTTTGGGTGGAAACAATGAACGGCTTCGTCACAACATTGAACCGCTTACAACGATCGTAGCTTCACCTTCCACGCTGCTTATGCCGAAAGAGCGGGTTTTTAACTGGCCAAATCCAAATGAAGACAATTGGACAAATATCCGCTATTTTCTCAATCATCCTGCCGATGTGCGTGTAAAGATATTCACTCAGATCGGAGAACTGGTTGCTAATATGACCGGACCAGGAGCCCCGCAAGTCGATAACGAAATAACGTGGGATCTGACCGGCATCAACAGCGGTGTCTATTTTGCCGAAGTGTCCGCATCCGGAAACGGACTGCATGAGACAAAAGTTATTAAAATTGCCGTAATAAAATAAATGCTGTAATAAAACAAATAATTAATCTGTATATTATATATTTGCACGTTAACAATACTACTTATTCAAACAACAAAACAGAAAAAAGGTTATGAAACATATAAAAGCGAAGAGTCTGTACCGGATTACATCTCTTGTATGTGCTGTCATAACAGCACTCGTCCTGCTGCCCGGTGCCGGTATTGCGCAGATTGGCCGGCATAACCATCCCGAATTGAAGTGGGAAACAATCGAGACAGAGCATTTCAAAATCCACTACCACAACGGTGAATACCGGACGCCCCGTATCATTGCCAAAATTATAGAAGAAGTATACGACCCGGTGACGAGTGCGTACAATTTCGAGCCTGATGGAATAATCGATGTCGTTGTACGGGATCATGATGATTACTCAAACGGCGCGGCCTATTTCTACAATAATCAAATTGAAATCTGGGCTTCTTCACTCGATTTTCTTCTGCGCGGCACAAGCAACTGGTTGCGAAATGTTATCACGCATGAATTCACCCACATGATTCAGGTTCAAACAGCTCGGAAGCTCCCCCGGAGAATTCCCGCGCTCTATTTACAGTATTTCGGTTATGAAAATGAACGACGCTCGGATGTGCTGACGGGATTCCCTAACAGGATAGTTTCATATCCAATAGCAGGCACGGTAATGCCGAGTTGGTTTGCAGAAGGCGCCGCACAATACCAGACCATGCGGGAAGGGTACGAAGCGTGGGACTCACACCGGGATATGATTCTCCGGACTCGCTCACTCAACAACGGTGTTTATTCCCTTTCGGAAATGGGTGTATTCGGAAAAACCTCCATCGGTAATGAATCGGTCTATAATCAGGGTTTTTCATTTATTACCTATCTTGCTGATACCTATGGTGAAGATGTGCTTGCAAGAATATCCCGTACAATGTCCTCTCCGTTTGTATTTACGATTGAACAGGCGATCAAGCGTGAGACCGGAATAAATGGCAAAGTGGTTTTTAACACATGGAAAACCGAACTGGAGCAGAAGTATCTTCGGACATCGGACAAAATTGATAAAAGCATCAAAGAGGGGACAATCGTTCGGGACGAAGGAAGCGGTAATGTTTATCCGCAGTGGTCACCATCGGGTGAGTCATTTGTTTTTCTCTCTAACGGACAGAGCGATTTTCTCTCTGCGACCGACCTTTTTCTCAAACAGCAGGATGATGAAAAATCTAAGCTTTTGAAAAGCGGAGTTGGGTCGCCGCCTGTGTGGGACAATTCGGGTGAACGGTTAGTCTATTCGAAGTTGACGCAAAACGACAACAACTCCTATTTTTATGATCTCTATCTTTACAATGTTGAAACAGAAAAAGAAGAAAAGCTGACTGATAGCCAGCGGGCGCACTATCCATCATTTGCTCCCGATAATCAGACAGTTTATTTTGTTTCCTCGAACGACCGGTTTTCAACACTGAATGCGATCGATCTGAAAACGAAAGAAACACGACTAATAAAAGCCTTTGATATTGGTCAGGATGTGTTCATGTCAAGCGTTTCCCCCGATGGCAGCCGCATCGTTTTTGCCGTATCATCGGGGTTTGCCCGTGATATTGCGATCATGGATACTGACGGGTCAGGCTTTCAATATCTCCTGAAAGAAAAACATGACGAGCGTAATCCGTCATTTTCGCACGACGGCAAAAGAATCTACTATAGTTCGGACAAAAACGGGATATACAATATTTATGAATACGACATGAATGTACAGAAAAGCGATCCGCTAACGAATGTTCTCGGCGGCGCATTTATGCCATCTATCAACAAAGAGGGTGACCTCGTTTTTTCACTCTATACAGACGGTGGATATAAAATTGCGATTCTTAACAATATGGACCCTGTAGAACCGGCGAATATGACGTATAGACCTGGTTACGGTGACAGCCTTCCTAGTGTCAATTATGACGATACGGAGTTTGCCGATTTGACTGCTGAGCCCTATAAACTTCACTATTCGTCCACATTCTTTATGCCGAGATTGATTTTCGACTGGAACGGCACAAAATTAGGTTTCTACACAAGTGCAAGCGATGTACTTGGAAAATACAATCTTATTGCCGGTGCAGCTATGAACACTGAAACTGATCGTGATCTCTTTGCGCTGATGGATTTTCGTTTTCTCGAGCAGACACTCTTTTTAGAATTGTTTAACACAACACGCAACACAAATTTTTTCAGTGAGCCAGATGATCCCCAGGATCGTAGAGATAAAGTTGCAATTGGGTACTGGGAAGCAGCGCTCGGCGCTCGGCAGACGCTTTCCAGGACTCAGAACTTAAGTATAAGAGCGTCTATATCAAGGCAGAACTATAATGATGATCCGACTATTAACGGGATAAATTTTCCGGCGATCAGGTTCGACTTTTACAAGGGCCTCGATATCGGTGCGCAGTGGACTTACAGAAAACTGCTTCCACGCCTCGATGGGCTCATTAATCCATCCGACGGAAGAACAGTATCTGCATGGTACTGGTTTCGCTCGGATAAGATATTTCAGGATTTCGCAATTGATCCGGGCACTGGATTTTTAGATGAGATATTCAAGAAATTTAATTACCACCGATTCGATATCGATTGGAAAGAATACTACAATTTATCATCATTTTACGACCGGAGTGCGCTTACCCTCCGCTTTCAGGGCGGCTTTATCAACAAGCCGGTTGACGATTTTTTCTACTATTTTGCCGGCGGTTTTCGTGGGCTGAAAGGGTACTCATATTACAGCATAGAGGGCAGGAAAAAAGCAATAATTTCGGCAACGTACCGCTTTCCGCTGCTGACCAATATTGGTAAACAAATCGGAGTGTGGTATTTCGATAAATTATATGGATCGGTCGGTTATCAGGTCGGCGATGCATGGAATAATGGATTTGTTAAATCAGGTGATCTGAAAAATGTTATCGATCTCGGACTCCGCCTCGACACGTTTTCGTTCTATTCATATCCGACGAATATAGCATTCAATGCCGCATATGGATTGAATGAATTACCCTTTGGAAGTGTTGAGACCAACAATTTTAGTGCGCAGGGTAAAGAGTGGAAATTTTTCTTCACAATACTATTTGGCTATGCATTTTAAATATCGCCACAGCTTATAATTCATTTATTATTTAATGGCAACGGAACTATCTGGGAGACGGTATGAAAGTAGTATCATGTCTACTTATATTTTTCTTGGTAACAGGCACAATAGCTGCACAGGATTTTGACACAGTTTTCCGTCCGGGCAATCGGCTCTCTTTTTCTGCTGACCGGATTCAAACTGAGAAAGATAATACATTTCGGAACCGTTCATTCTCGTTTCATCATCAAATAGATTCCGGAAATTCACAAAAGTCACCTATCACTGCTGTAATACTATCAGGAATTATTCCCGGATTGGGGCAGTGGTATGCGGGAGATAAGATAAAAGCGCTTGGGTTTGCTACAACAGAAGCTGCACTCTGGTTCGGCCGTTCCCGTTTCATTGACAAGGGTGACGAAATAAAGCAGGAATTCAGGACATATGCCGATCAATTCTGGAGTGATTCCGACTATTTCAACTGGGCAGGGACCGTCGATATATCAAAGTATTCACATGTCCTGCCCGACACAAAAACGCAGCAGTATTATGAAATGATAGGCAAATATAACCAATTTGTCGCCGGATGGCCCGATTCCGAGGGCAATCCCGATCAATCAGAAATGCGACTCCGCTACATGGCGCAACATCATGAAAGTAATAAAAATTACAAAAATGCCGACAAACTTGCACAGATTCTTGTGCTGAACCGGGTCATCAGTGCATTTGACGCAGCTTTTTCAATTCACAGAAACAATAAACAGTTGAGAGCCAAATTTCGAGTTAAAAAAATGTATGCAAAATCGGAACTTATGCCGGTCGTCAATCTTAATTATACGTGGTAATTTATACGATGGTGGCTCTTATACATAAAGCACTTGTTCTTCTGATGCTTCTTGCTATTTCCAACGGAACCACCGCACCGGTATTCGCACAGCAAAATCAAAAATCACCGGCCAAAGCATTTCTCTACTCCTTTCTTGTTCCGGGGCTTGGACATTATTATGTTGAAAATGTTGGGAAAACATGTTTGTTTATCACTGCGGATGTAATATTGTTTGGAATGGGGATCGGCCATACCATTTATTCTGAAACGCTTGAAGATGATTTTAAAGCGTTCGGTGCCGCACATGCAGGATTTGATCCTGCCGGCAAGGACAAAGACTATTTTATTGCAGCATCACGTTTTCTGACAATATACGATTATAATAATGATATGCGTCTCAATAGAGATTTCGACAAGGTTTTACCTGAAACTCCTGGAATTGTCTGGTCGTGGGACAGCCCTGATAACAGGACTCTTTTCTTACAGAGGCGTATTGATGCAAAAAGGATAAAGAATAGAAGAAACTTCTATTTTGCCGGAATGTTTTTAAACCATGTCTTGAGCGGTATACATGCCTCATTTATGGCGAAACGCTTCAATGCGCGTTTACCGCAAACCGGCTGGAATGTCCGGTTCCACCCACCACTGCAGTATGAAAATCCTACACATTCAGTGCAAGTAACATATAGATTTTAATAAAATTTTTTCTTACCTTACCATACGAATACAGAACACCTAATTATATTTTATCACATGCTACTAACTTTTGCAGAGGAGGAGTAATTTTTCTAAGAATAAAAGTGCATTCAATGCTTCAACGTTCTGGAACCACCTTGCAGGTGACAGTTTCGGACTACTCAGAAGCAGGATCGGATTAACATTTACCGGAACGGATAATGTTTCCGCATTTTTTCAGCTACAGGATGCCAGAAGACTTGGTGAAGAGACAAGTACACTTTTCGATGCAGACGCGGATCAATTTGATCTCCATCAGGGATATCTGACGATTAATCGGTTCCTCTCGGACGATCTTTCATTGAATCTTGGACGTATGGAAATATCTCTTGGAAATCAACGGTTCATAGGAGCCGTTGGATGGAGCAATACTGGTCGTTCATTCGACGGTGCACTTCTTGAACGTAAAAATAATACGTTGAGCTTCACATTATTCGGCGTCAGTATTCATGAAGAAGTGCCGACACTTCATTTTGATCCTGACGAAAACTTGTTCGGATTTTTCGGTTCTTACAAACAGTCGGTAACGAGCACAATCAACGGATTTGCCTTCTTAAACACAAATAGCGACCGTATAACTGGCGGCCCTGATGACGATGACATGAAATTAGTCCGTTTGACAGCAGGTTTTGATTATTCGGCATCGGTTGCAAATTTCAATTATGAGACTGAAGGTGCTGTCCAGTTCGGAAAGCAGGACGCTGGTCTTAATAGAGCGAGAGACGATATCAGCGCGTACATGTTTGGAGTACGGCTGAAATATGTGTCTCCAAATGTGAAAAGACCGTTTATCGGTGTTGGTTATGATATCCTTACTGGTGATGATAATCCGCTTGACGGTGATAATAAATCCTTCAATACACTTTTTGCCACTAATCACAAATTCTACGGTTTCATGGACTATTTTATCAATATACCAGCTGCTACTTCACAACTCGGGTTACAGGATTTTATGGTCAATGCAGGTTTCACACCGAGAGATGATATCACTGTCACCGCCGATTGGCATTATCTCCGGTCTCATGAGGAAAACAATGCTGGCAACAGTGTATTCGGTAATGAACTCGATGTAACACTTCGCTACAATTACCGGCAGGATCTCGGTTTTCAATCTGGAGTTTCATTCTTTATACCGGGTGAAATTCCTGATGAAACACCGAATAACGATACTGCCGGATATTGGTCGTATGTCATGCTGACGTATAATTTTTCACAGTAGAAGTAACTAATAAATAAGACAAGTACAGAGCAGATTCTTGTTTCTTTATTAAACAATTATACAACAGAATTTCATTGTTGTCCTTTAACGCTTCTGTTTTTATCAATCCAGTATCCCCACGGCACCAGCAATTAGAGAAAAGTAGATCAGGTACATCATAATATCAAAATCTTTAGGTGAATATATTTTTTATGAAATGTGTCGAATATTAACATGTTTCATTTGTATATAAAGTGATATCTATTTATATATGTAGAGACACAAAGTTGAGATATAAGTTTTTCTTGTTTTTTGCAACATGAGCAGTTATATTACTGTCCAATCCGAATTGCATGAAATTCAAAAATTATGCTGTTTAAAAATCAAAAAATAAAGATCCTTTCAATTATATATATTCTCTATTTTTCACTCTTTGTCCTCGCGTTCGATTCTCCTTTATTACATTCCGGAGCAGTAACAGCGACAACTTCAATATTCACGAACAAATTGTCGAGTGCCACAGGCAATTTAATGCTTGAAACCGAAAATCATGATATCAATGCAGGTAATACTTCGCGTGTCAGTCATTTTCATACTAAATTGCTGACAGTGAATAAAATCTGTTTTTTGTGTGCTTTCGGTTTTTCATTTAATTCCAATGGTATCAAATCAATTGGAAGCGACTACATACCTCTTAGTAAGAATATTCTGAATTTATCAAACGTTAGATTAGTATCATTACATCTTTCTTGTCTCCCATCCTATAGAGCTCCACCCACTGTTATATGATTAATTGCTTTCGTTGAAGAATTCCGATTAATCAATCAGCACCGGCACTATTGGATAAGTTTTGCTGCTGGAGGTCTGATAGAAAAATCGGTGCCATGCCTTCAACGGATAGTTTTTAATCCATAGTGTTTGCACTATTCTCCTGCTGTGAAAACATATCTACAGCTAAACACGTTTTCGCTATTTTTTAATATTCATATTATCATTCTATGATTACACTGCTAATCAAATTGAAGATAATATAAATATGAAGATTCGGAAATAAATGTTTTCTGTAGCCAAACATTCAATGTAATATAACCTAATTTCAGAAAACTTATGAACTCGTTCCACATTAATATATCACAAGGAAACCATATGAAAGGTTTAATTTCTTTCATGAAAATCACGCTATTTTCGATGTGGATGATATTCGTACATGTATGTATAGTCAATGCACAAACGTTGAAAGGAACTATTACGGCTGAAAGTGGTAACAGTTTGGAATTTGTAAATATATTTATCCGAGATGTGAACTTATTTACGATTTCGGACGAAGAGGGCAAATACGAAATTAAGAATATTCCTGCAGGTAGCCATAACGTGGAGTTTTCATTTGTCGGATATCAGAAAGAAACGAAAGAAATTACGGTTTCTGAAGACGATATCATACTTAATGTCATACTTAAGATTGATATATTTCAGACAGGCGAAGTCGTTGTAGAGAGTAAGTCGTCAATTGCGGATGAATTAAAAATTGCGACAAAGTCAATTTCAATATTGGACAGTGAGAGTCTCGATAAAAATCGGGGACAAACATTAGGTGAATCACTTGAAGAAGTTTCCGGTGTAACCGTATTGACGACCGGTCCTGCTATTGCAAAATCTGTCATACGTGGATTACATAGTGACCGGATTGTAATCTTGAATAATGGCATTCAACAGGAAAGTCAACAATGGGGAGGTGAGCATGCTCCCGCAATAGATCCGTTTACTCCGGAAACTATTCAAGTTATAAAAGGTGCAGCAAGTGTGGAATATGGCTTTAAAGCGATAGGAGGTGTTATTCGTGTTGATCCCCGGGAGATTGTGACGACACCGGGAATTGGCGGGTCGGTTTCTGTGAACGGATTTTCCAATAACCGGCAGGGTGCGGGTTCGCTTTTGCTTGAAGGTAGTTTTGGCAATGTAGCGGGTTGGGGGTGGAGGCTGCAGGGATCAATCAGAAAAGCAGGTGACTCTTCGGCGCCGCGTTATAATATTGTCAATTCCGGTTTTAAAGAATTCGATGGATCCGGAGCTGTCGGCTACAAGAGAGGTAATCATAAAATTGACGTATTCTACAGCCAGTTCAGCACTGAAATCGGGATATTTAAAGGATCTCACATAGGTAATCTTTCAGATTTAACCAGAGCATTTGAGTTAAATAGGCCATTGAATACGAGTGATTTCTCCTATGATATTGATGTTCCCAATCAAAAGATAGATCACAAAACTTTTTCGGTGAGGTCACACCACAGACTCAATTCAATTGGAAATGTGGATATACAATTGGGAAAACAAATAAATCACAGGAGAGAGTTTGATTCACATAAAACATTTCTTGGAGATCCATCATCTCTTAGCAAGCCTTCGATAGAGTTAAAACTCATAACTTATACGTTAAATACTGCTTTAACACTTAACCCGGGAAAATATACATTCAGGAAAATAGGTTTTAATGCCATGAAACAAGATAATGTTGAAAAAGGCAGGATAAATCTGATACCGAATTACAGAATGTATTCAGGAGGGTTATTTTTTATTGAACATGTTGTGATTGACAATTGGAATTTTGAGCTTGGTATACGATATGATCGGCAAACAGTAGATGTTTATAGAAATATTGATTCAGAAATCATAAAAAGCACTCATAACTATAGTAATTTTTCGGGAGTATTAGGAGCAAATATCCAGTTTGCAAATCACTGGTCGATAGGTTCAAATGTAAGTACAGGATGGAGAGCTCCTAATATGAATGAGCTTTATTCAGATGGCGTTCATCATGGTGCAGCTCAGTATGAAAAAGGTGATGTAAATCTTGATAGCGAAAAAAGTTTGAATGTAGATTTGACGCTTCGTCATATTAATGATAAAGTAACAATTGAGTTGAGCGGTTATAACGTTTATATCAACGATTATATATACCTTTTCCCACAAGAATCACCAATACTTACAGTAAGAGGTGCTTTCCCGGCATTTAATTATGTCCAGGATGATGTTTTATTAAGAGGTGGTGAGATTTCTGTGTCTTATCGGATAACCGAGTTCTTTTCGACAGGAGTGAAATATTCTTTAGTCCGCGGAAAAAACAGAAAACAGGATATTGATTTAGTAGGATTACCTGCAGACAGGATAAAGAGTATTTCAGAGTTTACTTTACCCGATGTTTCATTTGCTAAGAATCAATCCATTCAATTGAGTTTGAATGTAGTTGATAAGCAAAACAGAATTCCCGAGGGTGTAGATTTTGTACCCCCTCCTCCAGGATATCATACCGTAGATTTAGATTACTTTTCTGATATAATGCTATTCAGCACATCATTCTCCTTTGGAATAAGTGTAGATAACGTGTTTAATAAATCTTACAGAGATTATTTAAGCAGATTCCGATACTTTACAGACGATCCGGGAAGATCGATAGTTGTGAGGTTTGAATTGCCTTTTAGTAAAACACTAAATTGGCTTGAACCGTAACTATGAATATTCACAATTTAAACAGTGAGGTAAAAATGTACAAAATCAAAACTAGTATAATAATGGTGTTATTAGGAATCTATTCTGCTTTCATCGTTTCGTGCGGTGATGATGACAATCCGGCCGCCCCCGGAGAAGAAAATCCACAAGAACAGATTACAACAGTAACCCTATCTTTGTCTTCCGCATCCGACAATTTAACAGTTCAATGGCAGGACCTTGACGGAGCAGGAGGGAATGCCCCAGTCATTGAAACATTATCTTTAAAAACGGGAATAGTGTATACGGGAACTATTGAACTCAGAGATGATATTAATGAAGAAGATATCACCGGGGAAATTGAAGAAGAAGCTGATGAGCATCAATTCTTTTATACAGTTTCGGGAGATGTTACGGGTCAGATAAGTATTACAATTACCGATACCGATTCAAATGACTTACCCGTCGGATTAGAATTTACGGTAGAAGTAACTGCGGAGGCTGGATTAACCGGAATGTTAAATATCATTCTTGGACATTTCGATGACGTCGTAAAAGATGGAACAACTTTAAGTCCTGAAACGGATGTAGATGTAGATATAGATATTATTATTACAAATTAAAAAAACCGCAGGTAGTATAACAGAAAGTGTGTAAAATGTAATGTATACAACAGATTAGGTTGGGTAGGGACGTTAGAGTATTTTTTTGAGTAAATGAAGTTAATAATAAAAGCAGGACATGCGCTTTGTCAAGGCATGCCCCGCGAGAAATACACATAACAAAAAGGTCATATGATAATAGGCTTCCACAGGCCTTTATAATTACACGTGATCAAATATAGGAAAGTTCAATAATTATACGCGAAGAAAAAATAAACGGGACGTGCAATTCGGCAGTACACGCCCCGCATAAAGCAACGAGTAGATGAACGTCTGTATGCTTAGTATACTATACAAACGTTAAATCTATATAAAGTTATGGTTCAATATTAGTAAAATTTGTTGTTATTATAGATGGCTACTATAATTCGAATAAGTGAATCTGCATCCTCGGGCTGTACTATTTGCGAACCGGTTTTTATCGCATATTTATTGTTATAAAAATCAATATATGAATTACATCGTTAACTACCAAACAACTCATTGAGTAGTGTACCACCCGGTGACACCATAATTTCCGGTACAGTCTGTTCAAACATCTCGTAAAGATGAGGCATTTTTTCCCTCAGGTCGGCACTGTTTCTTAACGTCCAAGCTGTTGTATTCCGGTCAAAGGTTTCCCGGAGGTCCCATGCAGTGAATATGACCCAGTATGCAAATTCCTGAAGTGAGACCCGCATTCGGCGTTCTTCATCTTCAATCCGGTCGAAGGAACTTAGATCATAATATCCTTTTTCAGCCGCCTCCAGCATAAACTGATAAAGCTGAGATTCGGAAGTTGCAGCCCATTCCTCGGGAAATACATAATGAAGTCCTATATCACTCGCATAGTGTAAGAGGTGTTCAGCTACTTCTACCATCTGATCAAAATTTCCAATTTCATATTGCATTATTACATCGCATACACTGTTCTGGCTTCTTGTAACATTCCAAGCCGCCAGATCTTCGGGATCCGTAATTCGGTCTTCTGTACCTCTATACATTGGGATCAATGCCCTGTACTCGTACATGTTCCTGATAAACTCTTCCTGGAGCGCACTGTCGATAGAGCCATCCTGCGGAAACATTTCTACAATAGTTTTTGCGACATTATTCATGAATTTATCTGCAATGTTGTCCCGGGCTATCAGGGTATAGCCGTACACGGTGATCTTTTTGGTGAACGGTGGATATTCGTCTGTCGGAACAATACCGGTGTTCATATACAGATCATCCGGTGCCGAAGTTGCCCGTGAAAGCATGATACATCCCCCATAATGGGTTTTCCCCATATCGGTTGCTACCGATTCGTCCGTTTCCGAACTACAAAAGATCAGAAGTAAAGTCAAAGAAAGAATCACACAATAAACAAGACGAATAGACATAATTAAGCCTCCTTCATAGAATATATACCTATAAACTTCTATATGACCCTTATTTAAGATGTGATATTCTTGGTCAAAGCGTAAGAGCCTATCGGTTGCTATGATATGTTCGATTTAAATGGTAAGATATACATATGGCTTTTACAAGTGTTTTCTGCTCCGCTGAGCGCGCAGGGATCGTATCTCTTATATCACTCATATCCACAAGATATACCACGTATATAGTGGAGTTCTGTCAGACTGATTTTTTGTAATGTCTTGATTCTTTTTTTCAGGTGTGACTTTATCTATCATGCAAATTACTATCCCACCTTAAGCATTGTATATACCCTTAATTATTTTTCAGACACAAGAATGTACGTGTCGGAAGATACCTGATAACATTAAGGGACTCCTAACCGTGCTATGATGGGGTACGAGATATTGAATGGAAATCTTTTGTTACATAGAATAGCATTGACAATATAGACAATATTCTTATAATCCATTGAGCAAGATAGGTTTGTGTCAATATTGTCAACGGATTTCAAGACATATACATTTATTTACACTTTAATAGATAAATATTAGTCTGTTTATATGAATCTATGGTGGGAATAGCAGTGGGAAATATTATAATGAAACATAATTAACAAAATTATAAATTAGTCTAAGTTATTGTTATTACAATATTAATGAAGTATTCTTCTGTTTTTATCAATCCAGTATCCCCACGGCACCAGAAGCCAAAGAAGAAGAGCGCTGTATGCAAGAGTTATCTCATTAGGAGGTGGTGGTGAAAAGACCTCCCTCAATGAGGATAGTCCAGATTGGTGAATTCCAGAGTCCGAATCCCATTACGATGTCAGAACCGGGATAGAGCGGGAGGTCAGGCCGGTGAGTAACCAAATCGAGAAGCCAGTGGCTCAAAACAGCGCCTGCAATGATTAAAGCTCCCTGTAAAGACCGTTTTCGGAACAGATATATGCCACCGATAATACATCCCCAGAACATCACTCCCAATAAACTGTGAGTGTACGGATAATGATAAAAATCGAGAGGAGTGACCTCTGTTATTCCGGGAGCAATCCGAACAGATTCAATGCCTGCAAGCAACATAATAGGCCAGATTAGATCAACTAATTGAACTGCAATAAAAAGCGTGCCAAGAGAAATCCGGGATTCTCCTCTTTTAATAAAAAAAGCTGCGCTATAATGTCCTATAAACATAGAGGGCCTCGTTTGGATTTTGAGATATTAATTCCACATGCAAAAAATATCATTACAAGCGTTATTTCTCAATGAATTAACTTTAAAAATCTTGAATAGATATGGCGACCTACGAGTAAGTATTAACAAGATTAGACGAGCTTTGTTATTCAAGCATTGTCTGCTCGGCGGGCATAATATTTTCCGACCAATCGTTTTTCGGTACGTTTAATGACAGTAGAGACAAAATATGCATTCATTATGTCGGAGCTATGTTGTAACTCGGTTGAAACTCGAGATCGATATCCGGAATTCCGATCTCCTGCACAATATCGACTAGTTTACGTTCTCGCACAAACCGGTAGCACATAGCGTTATTCGTTTACTGTGACATTTTGAGAATATTGTAATTGGGCGTTATCAGCACTGTATCTTCACTTTTTCCGGTAATCTGTTGCAAAATCTTGAGGGCAGGCTGCAGTGAACGGAACATATTAATAATTGATCCGGTCGTCTCTGTTCCAACAGTGGCTAAGCTCATAAATGATTGTATCGACTCAATTAATGTCTTCGGTTTCGGAAACTGTTTGATATTGAGCGGGGCATTTTCTTCAAGATCGAGCGCTTCCCTAACCGATCTGAGCGCGGTAGGGTAGCCACCGAGTTCATCGACCAGACCAAGCACAAGGGCATCTTCTCCGGTCCATACACGCCCTTTTGCAATTTCTTTAACGCGTTCGATATTCATATCCCGTCCTTCGGCAACTTTTGTAGTGAAATCTGTGTAAATATTGTCGAGCCAGTCCTGATACCGTTCCCACTGTTCGGGTGTATAGTCGTGCAGACTTGACCATGCGGTAGCATTTTCCCCGGCATGAACTTCGTCCCAGGTAATTCCGAGCTTGCCAAAGAAATCGCGCATCAGAAGTTTCAGACTGAGAACACCGATCGAGCCGGTAATTGTTGCCGGCTGGGCAATGATCTTATCAGCCGGTATTGAAACAAAATACCCACCTGAAGCGGCTACGTTGCCCATGGAAATTATAACCGGTTTACCTGCTTCCCGTGTTTCGAGAATTTCGCGCCAAATAACATCTGAAGCAATATATCCCCCGCCGGGGCTGTCGACTCGGAAAAGTACAGCTTTGACTTCTTCATTTTCTGTTGCTGACCGGAATGCCCTTGTAACGGTTGATGATCCCATAGTTGATGTCATCGAAAATGGATCGAAATCACTTGGTCCACGCTGGATTCCGCCGACTCCATAAATGAGTGCGACACCGGTACCTTCACTGTTTGGCCTTCCAGTAGTAGAAAGATATTTTGATGCAGAGAGATACGATACGTCCTCACCAAACTGCTCTTCAACAGAATCAAATATTTCGTCACGGTAAGCAAGACGATCTACAAGTCCCGCTTGTTCAGCCTCATGACCAAGAAACGGTCCTTGATCAACAAGACTCCTGACAGCACGTTCAGTCAGTCCGCGTTGTTCCGCAATTCCTCTGATGAATTGGTCATACCGAGAATCAAGCAAGGTTTGAGCGGCTTCACGATGATGTTCGGTAAATTCTGTTTCGGTAAACATATTAAAGGCATTTTTATATTCATACCTTCTGTCACCACGAGGTACAATGCCAAGTTTATCGAACATGCCTTTTATAAACGGTGTCTCACTAATAAATCCGGTGAGGCCTACATCGCCGCTCGGTGCAAGATTAATCTCATCGAACGCGGTTGCTAAATAATACGACCCGTTCCCGGGCCCAGGCCCCCCGAATGTTTCAGAAAACACAACTGCTGGTTTACCTGATTCCCGGAAGGAAAGAACCGCATCTCGTATCTCCTGAATATGAGCCAGGCCGATCAGTCCTGTTCCTGCTTTGGCAAGGAGCGCAACAACCCGGTCATCATGTTTTGCCTGCTCGAGCGCATCGACAACATCTTTTACCTCAATAGTTCCCTCCAATATTGCATCGGTAAAGGGATCATCCGGAATATATTCGATAAATGTCTGCTCGAGATTCAATTCGAGTACAGTATTGTCGGAAACCCTACCTGTATCAGGAAGAAACAGTAAACTAATGAAGCCAATAAAGACAGCAATAAAAGCGAAAATCGTCAGTGCACCGATAATGGCTAGAGATTTAACAAAAAAACTGTTTCCCTTTTTTTGTTCTGGATAATTAGGGCTTTCCATCACAAGACTCCTTACTGTTGGGAATGTCTATGAATTAATATTTTACGGTTGTTTGACTATTTTTCCGCCGATCATGACAAACCGGACATCTTCGACTACACGGATATTGTCAAGCGGATTACCCGGTACGGCGACGATATCAGCTAACCGGCCTTCCTCAAGTATCCCTCTGTCGTCAACTCCGAGTAAATCTACCGCGTTGACCGTTGTTGTCCGAAATGCATCGAGATTAAGCGCTTCAACAAGATATGTGGTCGGAATAAGATATATGTGCCGTTTTCTTTCAAAACATTGATTTCTTCGTCATTCAGCATCGAACCATGCTCAATTGATGCGATACCGGCACGGGAAGCTGTAATTATTCCTTCTGTTCCGTGCGCATGGGCAGCAACCTTAATTCCATGCCTGTTTGCTTCATCAACGATTGCCACCATTTCCTCTTCGGAATATTGCTGTGCACCGACCGGCCCTTCGAATGAGAGAACACCAGCAGTTGCGTTTAGTTTAATTACTTTTGTGCCATGTTTAATCTGATATCTGGCTGCTTTAATCACTTCATCAACACCGTCCGCCATGCCCTCTTCAAAACTTTGTTCAAGAACACCAGGTTTATATCCGGTAACATCACCATGGCCACCAGTGATACTGAGAGAATACCCAGCTGGAATAATACGCGGCCCAAGAATAGTACCCTTTTCAATTGCATGCATCAGGGAAACGTCGACAAAATCGTTCAATCCAACATTCCGGATCGTTGTGAAGCCGGCCATAAGTGTGATTTTAGCATATTTCACTCCATAAAGTGCAGCATCTGCAGCAGTTTCGGTAACGGAACGCAATGCCAGATTACCACCTAATTGTGAGGTTATATGGGTATGCATGTCCATAAATCTTGGCAGGAGTGTCATATCACCGAGATCGATCCCTTCAGCACCTCTGGGAACACTTTCCCGTCCGGCGGAAACGATTCTGTCACCTTCAACGACGATTACAGGATCACGAATAACTTCACCTGACACAACATCTATCATTCTGTCTACACGGATCGCAACGGTTTCCTGCGTATATGCAAGTTCTGGAATAATAAAAATAAGAGCAGCAACAAGGAAATAGAGAGCATGTTTTTTCACGTAGATCTCCTAAATTCTACGAGTTATTCGATTCAGATGGAATGGTGTTAGTATGAGACTGAGGAGGACACATATATGTGTCATGGAACTCCAAATATACGGAATGGTGCCGCGTATGTCAAGAGTGAAGAGATTGAAGAATATAAGGTGAAATAGGTACGTGACTTCCAGTGATGCGGAACCGCAGTACCTGAGTTCGTATTATCCGGAACTTCGTCCCACGCAAAATACAGAGACTCGTCTTTGTCATTGCCAGTCAACCATATTATAATCGGATGTCCGTTATTAAATTGATTTATAACATGTTTCTACATATAGGGGAGAGGATCGGCGACTCCTGCATTTTTGAAGGCACCGAGGCGGAGTACGCAGCTGTCACATTTACCGCACGCTTTTGTTGTATTTTGGTAGCATGACCAAGTGAGGTGGAGAGGGGCGTCGAGTTCAATACCCTTCAGGATTATATCCTTTTTCTTCAAGTCGATGACAGGTGTGATGATGCGGATGGATGTTTCCGGTTTTGTACCGGATTCGATTAACGCTTCAAAGCGGTCGTAAAATTCTCTCCGGCAGTCAGGGTACCCCGAGCTGTCTTCAGATACCGCCCCGACAAAAAGCGCAGATGCACCAGTCACCTCAGCCCATGAAACTGCTCCGGCAAGAAAATGAGCATTACGAAAAGGGACATAGGATGTTGGAATACCACGGTGATCCGGGTCAGCTTCAGATACCGGAATTGAAGAATCGGTCAAGCTCGAACCGCCGACCTGCTGAAGTGTGGGAATTCTACAGACAAATTTGTCAGAAATACCGTAATGGTCGGCAATCTCATGGAACGCCCGAAGCTCGCGTTCCTCTGCCCGCTGCCCATAAAGCGCATGGTATGCTGCAACCGTATAGTCCCGGCAAACAAGTGCCAAGGTAACAAGGCTGTCCATACCACCGCTGACAAGTGCGATAGCGTGAGGTGGTGTATTCACTGCCTCAGAATTAACCGTGAAAAGTTGTTGGGAGTACATGCTTTACCACTGCCGAAAATAACCTTGTCTTTTTCAGTAAATGGGGTATAATGTGATCGTGTTTATTACTGCGCATGAAACGACCGATATCTCAAAGTATTCGGCTTAAAAAAGTTTAGCAGGCTTCGGGGCCGATATCATCGGCTATTCACAAGAATACTAAGCAGATTGGTAATACTTGTAAAAACAGAATCTATTCAATGATTTCCAGAACCATTTTTTTACCGCCTTTGGCACCAACAGCACTCAACAGAATTCTGAGAGCTTCAGCAGTTCTTCCGCTCTTCCCTATGACCAGTCCAACTTCTTTTTTTGCAACTTTGAGTTTCATGATGTTCACACTATCACCGATAACTTCTGAGACCTCAACTTCTTCCGGAGTATCCACCAGATTTTTAGCTAATGTCTCTAAGAACTCTTTCATTGCATTCCTTTCGTAAGGTTCTTAACACAACACTAATACGTTAATTAAATGAAATGATCAAAAAATAAAGAATTTCTGCAATACGTGCAATACGTGAAGAGTTTTTGAGACTATTTGAGACTAATCATACTTGTGTACAGACAATTGGCTGGATGTGTCTGCTATAGTGAGAGCGGAAGGAATCGAACCTTCGACCCACGGCTTAAAAGGCCGTTGCTCTACCAACTGAGCTACGCTCCCTGTCGAGAGCGTGTAATATACCAATAATTTATTTTAAATCAACTCTTAAATCATCTGAAAATTGTGTTTTGTCTATCCGATCCGACCGAAATAATTTCACACAGTACTTCAGTGAGCACCTCAATTCTGTCGAGATATTTTCTGGCGTTTGAAGGTAACTCATCGAACGACCGGCAGCCGGTTGTCGGCTCACACCATCCGGGAAGATCCTCATATACAGGCTCGGCAGCATCCAGTATTTTACTCTCACTCGGGAAGTGTTCGATAATTTTATCGCCATACTTATAGTGAGTACATATCTTGATCGTTTCAAGTGTATCGAGCACATCCAGTTTCGTCAAGGCAAACGCATCGATACCGTTGACCCGTACAGCATATTTTGCAATAACAATATCGAGCCAGCCGCACCGTCTTGGCCGCCCGGTCGTTGCCCCGAATTCTGCTCCAAGCTTCCGGATTTGGTCGCCGAAATCATCCTCAAATTCCGTCGGGAATGGTCCGAACCCGACACGGGTTGTGTAGGCTTTCATGATTCCCAGTACCTTATTGATTTTAGATGGTCCGATGCCGATGCCGACACATGCACCGCCACTGATGGGGTGGGAAGATGTAACGTATGGATAGGTCCCGAAATCAATATCAAGGAGTGTTCCCTGTGCACCTTCGAGAAGGATATTGTCATCATTCTTAATCGATTGATTCACATGGAGAGACGTATCAGTGATAAACTCGTCCATTTTCCGGTCGAATTCAAGATATTCGCTGATAATCTTATCGGAGTCGAGCTCTTCCTTATGATATATTTCTTTGAGGAGTTTGTTTTTTTCGTCAATATTCCGTTTGAGTTTATCGGTTAATGTCTGCCTGTCGAGCAGGTCAACGATTCTGATTCCCGAACGGGAATACTTATCGACATATGCCGGGCCAATTCCTCTTCCGGTGGTACCAATTTTCGAATCTTCCTTCTGCTCTTCACCGATCTGATCCAAAAGCTTGTGATAAGGCATTATAAGGTGCGCTTTGTGACTGACAAAAAGACGCCCCGACACTGCAATCCCTTCACGTTTTACTAGATCGATTTCCTCCATCAGACTGGCAGGATCGATAACGACGCCGCTACCGATTATACAGGTTGTGTTCGAATGGAGTATACCGGTAGGAATTTGATGAAGAATAATCTGTTTATCGTCGTATACGACGGTATGGCCCGCGTTTGCACCACCCTGGTACCGCGCAACTATATCCATATCATTGCTCAAAAGGTCGACGATTTTTCCTTTACCTTCATCGCCCCATTGAGCGCCAACAATCACTGTTACAGGCATTGCTCTATCACAAAAAAGTTATATAAAACATCCAATTAATAATCAAATTGAAAATATTTTTGTGTCAAAAAAATCCGGTCGATATGACCGGAATTACGGAGGATTTGCGAATGGCATTTGACACCTTCGTTGCTATGTGAAAATATAGTGAACAGGTACTGTTTTGTCAAGTTAATTTTAATAGTCAGCACTAAGAAAAACACCCGTTTTACAGATTCTTAAATTTTGGTATAAGAGCAGAGGAGACATGCCGATGGAGAAATATTGAAAAATATTTTTTGTTATGCCTCCTGTCTTTCTTGCTTTTTACCTGCCAGTACAATATATTTTATCAAATAAAGCGCTTGATCTTGCTGGAGTGTTGATGAGCGCCAACAGTATTACACTCATTCGAATCATGTTGTCGGTTGTTGTTGTCGTGATGTTCGGTATGAATTTCGCGTGGAGAATGGCGGCTGTTGTCTTGACGTTTATTGTGTTTCATATGGATTCTCTCAATGGGTATGTTGCCCTGAAGCTCGGAATCCTGCTGTTGTGCCTGATTGAGTATCCAAAAAATGGTATGACTATTGTGTTTGATAGACTGAGTATGCATGCGCAGAGTTTTTCCTTGATGGCATTGATAGTCCGAGTTTCCTTGCGCTAATTATCGGCATCAAATGCCGATTCTTTAACTGATAAAATTGGACGGAAGTAGTATAGTATTGCATAAGAAGTATTTCGCAATAGTACAGAGTGTTACAAAATGGTGTGCCATTTTGTGATTGCAAATGTATCTGTACTTCCGTACTTTTAATTACTATTACCGTCCGTTTTTTGTGCACGGCAAACCTTAAATAGAATAACGACTCCTCATGGAACATAAAAAAGACACAGGGCTGATACTCGTCTACACCGGCAACGGTAAAGGGAAAACAACCGCAGCACTTGGCACCACAATCAGGGCAATCGGGTACGGTTGGAAAACATATATTCTGCAGTTCGTAAAAGGGAGCTGGCATTACGGCGAAATGGACGGAATAAAAGCGTTGGAACCGGATGTTGTTATGGAGCGGATGGGTAGGGGTTTTTACAAAATCCTCGACGACAACCTGCCTGAGGAGGAGCACAAAAAAGCCGCTCGTGCAGCCTTGAAACATGCTCGAGATGTCATGAATTCCGGCGATTATCAGCTTGTTATTCTGGACGAATTGAACAATGCCGTCGATCTTGACTTACTGCAAATAGAAGATGTAATAGCACTTCTCAAAGAAAAACCCGGTAAACTCAATGTTATTATTACAGGCAGGAATGCGAAACCTGAATTGATAGAAATCGCTGATCTTGTTACGGAAATGAAGGAAATAAAGCACCCGTTTCAGCAGGGAATAAAAGCCCGAAAAGGGATAGACTATTAACACCCTGTCACATGGTAAAGAGGCAAATTTGGGTCGTGAAATATGTGTCTCAAATTGTTTGTATTTTGTTTGATACAGGATTTGCCTAACCAATAAGCGGGTGAATATGCTCGCAGCAAAGGATGCGGTATAGTGTCCAGAAATACGCATAATGTCCGAATATCGACAAGAATTGTCGGTGCTGGTGGTTGGGGAAAGAACCTTATCAGGACATTTTCTTCGCTGCCTCACGCAAATCTAACGTATGTGTGCGGTCTCAGCGAAGAGCGACGTGAGACGGTTCGTCAGAAACTGTCCGAACGTATCTGTTACGAATAATTATGAAACTATCTTAAATGACGATTCTGTTCAGACTGTTGTCATAGCGACTCCGGCCGATACTCATTTTCAGTTTATACAACAATCGCTCGATACGAACCGTCTCCATGTTTACACCGAAAAACCACTTGCACTGAGCACCAAAGAAGCGGAAGAACTTGTAGCAGCGGCACAAAAATCGGAATCAATTCTCATGGTGGGCATCTGCTTTTGTACCACCCGGCTGTGAGGTAATTAAAGCAATTAATCGCCAGCGGTGAACTCGGTGAAATTTACTGCATCTATGCGAACCGTCTGAACCTCGATGCAATCAGGAAAGTCGAAAGTGCCTGGTAGAGTCTTGCCCCGTACGATATATCGATATTGGATTACCTTCTGGGCGCTGCACCGGAGTCTGTTTCGGCACAGGGACAGTGCTTTATTCAGGACGGCGTCGCCGATGTCGTTTTTGCGACGCTGAATTATCCGAACAACGCAATTGCCAATGTGCATGTGAGTTGGCTCGATCCCCATAAAATGCGGAAAGTGACTATTGTCGGCAGTAAAAAAATGGTTATATTCGATGATATGGAAGCAGTTGAAAAGGTCAAGATTTACGACAAAAGTGTTGTGCCGCCGGACGTAAGCGATCCGGTCGTTTCGTATGACGATTTCTTTAAGACCCGTTCAGGAGATGTTTATATTCCGAAGATCGATATGCACGAACCGCTCAAACTTGAATGCGACCATTTTCTCGATTCTGTCATAAACAGCACACAGCCGCTGTCTGACGGCCGGAACGGCCTCGATGTCGTGAAAGTCCTGAGCGCCGGGAAAGAGTCGATGCAGTCACAGGGCAACCCGGTAATGCTAACATAAATATTATTTGAGATACTATAGTTACACCACAGATTGTAACGCTGACCTCACATGAGGCTGCGCTCGCAATGACGTTTTTATGTTTTTAGTCTTTGCAAGGAGCATCGAATCTTTAGTGCGATGTCGCAAACTCGGATATGAGTATTCTGTATTAGTTAACTCAGAATTAGTTAGAATCATAATACTTGTCTTGTCGAGTAATACTCTGGAAAACGGCGTGAGCCGCGACATCTCAAACGTCACTATTTCAAATCCATCGTACTTTTGAAGCATTTTCACATTGTAACACTGATAATTTTAAAAGACTCCTAACCTTTCGGCATTATCGGTCAGATACACTTAATGTATGGCACAAAGTTTCTACATTATTGACGGGACAGCGCTGGCTTACCGTTCATTTTTTGCGTTTATCAGGAATCCCCTTATCTCAGCGAAGGGCGAAAATACATCCGCTGCATTCGGATTTGCATCCTCGCTCATGCGGCTGATTAAGGAAAAGCAGCCTGATTATCTTGTTGTGACATTTGACAGCAAGGAGCCGACCTTCCGACACGAGATGTACGATGCGTACAAAGCAACACGTGAAAAAATGCCCGACCACCTGATCGATTCGCTGCCGCGTATCGACCAAGTGATCGAGGCACTCAAAATAGCCTCATGCAGCGCACCCGGCTATGAAGCTGATGACATTATGGGAACATTTGCCCAAAAAGGGTATGAAGCCGGACTTAACGTGTATCTCGTTACCGGTGATAAAGATCTTATGCAGCTCGTGAACGACAAAATTTCTTGGTTTAATCTCAAAAAAACGGGGCAGGAGAATGAAATCCTCAATCCGGACGGCGTCAAAAATAAATTTGGTGTCTTGCCCGGACAGGTTATCGATGTCCTCGGATTGATGGGTGATACATCCGACAATGTGCCCGGAGTGCCCGGTGTCGGCCCGAAAACGGCAGTGAAACTTATTGAAGAATTCAGTTCGATGGAAAGTGTCTATGAAAATATTGACTCGATCCCCAAAGCAGGACTGAAAGAAAAACTCCGCAAGCATAAAGATCTGGCAATTCTTTCTAAAGAGCTGGTAACGATCGATCGGAATATTCCCGTTGGCTTTGATCTCGAATCATTCGCCCTCCGGGAACCCGATGTTGGGAAAGCTGTACCCCTTTTCCGGGAGCTTGAGTTCACATCTCTTGTTGAGCAATTAGCCCCGGCTGTCAAAGCTCCACCAAAAGCACGGAACTACATATCTGTGACAACATCAGCAGAGTTTGACAATCTGGTCGAAAATCTTTCTAAGAACAATTTTGTATTCGATCTTGAGACAACGGGGCTCGATGCGGTAACCGCCGAGGTTGTGGGATTTTCTTTTTCGTGGGCAGAAACGGAGGTGTATTATCTTCCGGTAGCCGCTCCCGAAATCGACCTGCCGTTTACACGCGAAAAGGTCATCCGGAAACTTACCCCGATTTTTGAAGACGAGTCGGTGAAAAAGTGCGGTCACAATGCCAAATACGACATCATGGTACTTGTCAAGTACGGTATTCAGGTTAATGGTCTCTCATTCGACACAATGATTGCCGGATTTCTGCTTGATCAGAACAAACGTCAGTATAGTCTCGATGCAATGAGTCAGGAATTCCTGGGTGTTACCAAAATTCCGACATCCGAATTGATCGGTAAAGGAAAAGACCAGATCAGTATGCTGGAAGTGCCCCTTGAGCAGATCGCGGATTATGCCTGTGAAGATGCCCACTGTACATTTCAGCTCTGGAAGCATCTCGAACTGGTTATACAGGAAAAAGGACTGGTAAAGCTTTTTGATGAGATAGAAATACCCCTTATCCCGGTACTTGTTGCTATGGAGCTTGAAGGAATAACCATTGATGTTCCGTTCCTTTCCGAACTCTCAGCCAGCATGCATGAAATGATGGAGCAGCTCACCAAAGAAATATATGACGATGCGGGAGAAGAGTTTAACATCGGTTCGCCGCGGCAGCTTGGAAAAATACTATTTGAAAAACTTGAAATCCAGAAAGAGCTTGGTATCAAACGGGTTAAAAAAACGAAAATCGGTTACTCGACTGATGTGTCGGTTCTCGAACAATATCAGGGGCATTCGCTTGTCCGGCGTATTCTCGATTACCGGCAGCATGCGAAGCTCCTCTCGACCTATATTGATGCACTTCCGAAGCTGATAAACAAAAAGACAGGCAGAATCCACACATCGTTCAACCAGACGGTTGCCGCAACAGGGCGGCTCTCCTCGATGAGTCCGAATCTCCAGAATATCCCCATCAGAACTGCAATGGGTCGGGAGATCCGGAAAGCGTTCATTCCGAAAGATACATCGTGGCAAATGCTTTCGGCAGACTATTCACAGATCGAACTCCGCCTTATGGCGCACCTTTCGGGTGATGAGAATATGCAGCAGGCGTTCGTGAATGGAGAGGATATCCACACGAGAACGGCGTCTCTTGTATTCGGTGTCAGCGACACAGAGATTGAACCAGAAATACGCTACCGGGCAAAAGCGATAAATTTCGGTATACTCTACGGTATGAGTTCCTATCGGCTCGCGCGGGAGTTGAGTATTTCTTTCGATGAGGCAAAGGAGTTTATCACATCGTATTTTTCCTATTTTCCTGAGGTGTACTCGTTCATTCAGAACACCATTGCCCGCGCCTTTACCGACGGGTATGTTGCGACGATGTTCGGACGGAAGCGGTATCTCCCGGAACTGCACAGCGACAATCAGCGAATCCAGCAGAGCGCACAGAACATTGCGATCAACACTCCGTTGCAGGGAACAGCAGCAGAAATTATTAAAAGAGCAATGATTAGTGTCGACGAATCGCTGAAAAAGAAAAAACTGCAGGCACGCATGCTGCTCCAGATTCATGATGAGCTGGTTTTCGAGGCGCCACAAGAAGAACTGCCGGAACTTGAAGAACTGGTCAGGACCTGCATGGAAAAAACGGTCGAGCTGTCCGTTCCGCTCGACGTGGATATCCACACCGGCGCCAATTGGTACGAAGCGCACTGAGTACGTCAATGATGAATGGTAGTTCTAATAATTAAGGAGAGAAAAAATAGAACAACACGAGACCTGAAATTTGCTTGACAATGAGCGGTGGGGAAAAACGGGAAGGTACTGCCCGCATTGCGGAAGCCTTAGAACGGTATGTAAATGGGTTCTCGAGAAGACATAACGTCAGAGAGATGGATACTATAGACCAAATTGCGTTCTTGGCGAAAGGGCTTGTGGGTGAGAAGCTTTCGTATAAAGAGTTCACTTCTTGATATTATTCCTGCCGTGTCTGTAATCTTCTAAACATCTAAAAATTTCTAGAGGGTAATCAATGTGCAGTTCCCTTGTCAGGTGAACATAAGGAGACGTTTATGGCAAGCCTAGTCAAGAAAAATCAGAAAGTAATGGAGTTTTGGGAAGTTGCATCCACGCACCAAAAGTTGTGGGTTGCTTTCAAGAATAAGTTTTTGGTAATTATATACTTAACTAAGTAAGCCACAAGATGTATATTTATTGTATGGATAAATCATCTTTACTTTCATCGTCTTTTGACCTCTCAGCAACCACCTTGTCGACTTCTTTCATAATATGCTTTCCGAAAATACACTCCATAAAGTCATGGTCGTCTCGTTCCAGCGCATCCTCTGGCAACTTCCTTTTCCTGGGAGAATTTTGAGTCATGATGAACCTCGTATCCCTGATTGATAAATTCAACTGCGATGACAAATGCCGTGAGGCACTAGAGCAACTTCGCTGGCCCGCTGGCGTTTATTGTACCCGTTGCGGCGATATGGAAGTCCTCGAACTTCCAAAGCATAACAGATGGGAATGCAAATCATGCGGCTGCCAGTTCAGCGTTACGGCTGGAACGATCATGCACGACTCCCACCTCTCTCTCCGCAAGTGGTTTCTCGCTATATACTTCATGTGTGAATCGAAAAAGGGAATCTCCGCGAATCAGATGAAGCGAACTCTCGGAGTTTCCTGCAAAACGGCTTGGTATCTTTGCCACAGGATCCGGCAAGCGATGGGAAACGAACCTTTTGAAGGCCCTGCGCTTTTCGGAATCGTGGAAGTCGATGAAACGCTCGTGGGCGGTAAAGTGAAGGGAAAGGACCACGCATACAAGGGCAACAAAGGATGGGTAGTCGGAGCCATCCAGCGCGAAGGTAAGGTTCGCATCGAGCGTATCCCGAACATCAAACGCGGCACTCTCCATGACTTCATCAAGCGTACCGTGAAAAACGAAGCCGAGGCTATATACACGGATGAATTGAGGTCTTATATCGGCATAGCCGACCATGATACGCGCCATGAGACTGTGAGACATTCCGAGGAAGAATGGGTTGTGGGAGATGTTCACACAAACAGCATAGAAGGCATATGGAGCCTGTTCAAGCGGTCTCTCTATGGACGTATTCCACAAGATGAGCATCAAGCACATGGATCGCTACATCGAGGAACTCGAATGGCGATTCAACAACCGCAACAATCCCCACATTTTCCGCGATACGCTGGCTCGGATCATGGACACTAAGCATCTTACTTATCGGGAGTTGGTGGCGTAAAAAGTTCATCTTGTTCAGATGGAGGGATAACACTCTTAATTTCAACAACATAATAGCTTGCATTGCCCGTTGGATGATTATTATCATCAAGCTCAATTTCATGCCGCAACATGACATCAAGGTAACTTCCTGGCGGAAGTGGTATCTTTCCATTATGAAATTTTTCGAGCCACGAGACATCCTCTATTTTTGCCTCTATTTGCCTATCTAAAATGAATGACCACCTTGAATCCCCCAAGAGGTCAGGTTTTTGACTTTCAATTTTGTCGCATATGTGGTTTTGTTGACACGAGGCTGTAATGCAAGGGAATCCATGTTTATATTGTATATTTTTTTCCCTTCCTCGGAAGAAATTTCCTCGGTGATTTCTTCATCTTGCTCGAATTGCAACTTGTCGTACCCTTCATTAGTTAGAGGCCTTACAACGTCTTTTACATTCTTCAAAACGTTTTTGTCGTTCATTATGATGTATGTATTGCTATTAATGGTTATATTTGAATTGTCGCCAGAATTAGAAATTGTGACACTATTGCCATCTTCTTTAATATCTAGCTCATTTAACGAAACATTCTGCTTTGCCATCCATTTATAGAATTGAAAAAACCCACTGCCAGACACGCCGATAATACCCATCCACTCTGCAATTTCTTTAGCTGTAGCAATCTTTTCGCTAAATAGAAACAAACTTACGTGCTGGAAAAGTGTTTGCGTGATCTCTATGCTGAATTGAAAAACATTTTTGCTCTGTATCAACATTAACTAACACCTTGACCGCTGATCGGTCACCATTGAATTTTTTATTATAAATTTTTACAATCTCAGACAAACCTATAAGAGCGAGTGCAAGATCGGCAACATCCATAGAATGTTCGGCTAAAGCAGGGCCATCATAGCGGACAATCGAAGATATCTTTGACATTGGGGTTAATACCTCTTTATATTTACTTTCCATGCCAAAACACTACATGTTGAGATACTCTTAGTCAAGTATGTAATTACCAATAAATTAGTACAATTTCATACGGTTTAATCCAAGCTTTTTCAGCCTTTATTTGCACCATCATCAGACAGGCTATAACATATGCATGGGGGTACTTTTCAATATCATTTAATACATTATCTGCTTCATGATCTCCAGAGAATTTCTCCCATTTATTATGTTTGTTTAAAAATCTTTTTCCTCTCTTACATAAGATATCAACAATTTTTTTGATTTATTCATGAATTTGTAATTATCTGTTTTTGATACTGAAATAGCACGGATAATTTTGACTAACCACAATGCTAATCCAGCAGAAATTAATACAGCAACTTATTCTTATCCAATCGTTCATTGTATTTTAATTTAATTTTATTCCAGCATTATTTGCCTTTACAATAAGATGATTTACAAAGGCTGAACATGAGACCAACATAAATTTTGCATCTGCACAATCTGCATTAGAAAAATCAATTGTGGCATGCCGTATTCCCTCTGCATCACTTGCGTATCCATTCCCAATGATGCTTTCTCATCTCCGGTTATAATTCTGCACATTGCCTCTACAGCGGAAATAGATTCTTTTATTGAATTAGGATAATCCGGATTTTCTCTCTTTGAAAAAATCGACAATGCTCTTTCAATATGATATTTTGCACCAGGAATAGCTGCACGATGCTTTAAAGATTTTTCAACTTCGCTGATTTCCGCTTTGTCAACTATTCGTACAAATTTAGTATCTACGAATCTAAAAGCGGATTTTTCCCCTTCAAAAGCATGGTTTCATTCACTTATAAATACGTTTGTTTCATTTTCGGGATCTTCGGGATTATTATTTTGATTTTCACATTTGACTGTAAATTCCAACAAATCATATATTCCATACCATTTAAGTTCTAAAAAAATACCTCTGTATCTATCTGAATAGCTGGTTCCAGGCATTTCATTTATTGGCTGTTTTAAAAAATCTTTCCAAATACTGTTTAATATGGATGCGTATGATTTGTTTTGCGTAGTTCGTTCAAAATAACTCGCAAAAATTATATTCCAAATTCGATTTTTCAGATCTCGATCAATATCATCAATCTGTAAAGATTTTTCAGGTATAATTCCTGAACGTTCAGAAAATAATTTCTCCGCCAACGGATTTTACTCCTGTAATTAGGTAGATGATATAGTAACCGAAATATTTTGATTTAAGTGTTTCTGTGATATCCTTTGATACTTTATATGTTACAGCAAATTTAACAAAAAAGTACCGATTACCTAAGGAAATACGACGATATTTCCAAAAATATTGCTGAATAAGGTTAACCAAGTATACAATCATAAAGCATTTTTGTTTTCCGTGAGAAGACAGCCTGGTTACTGATATAAAGCGCACAAAATAATTTGGAAAACAGAAAAATATGTAGTATCTTTTGGAGTTATATAAAAAAGAGCTTGAACTGAAAAAAAGAAACGTGAAAAAAGATGAAACGGACATTTCAACCAAGCAATAGAAAGCGGCGGAACAAACACGGTTTTCGATCACGAATGCAAACTAAAGGTGGCCAAAACATCATCCGTGACCGCAGAAAAAAAGGCAGAACCCGCTTAACTGTCAGTGACGAGTAGTCCACAAAAAACCAATACTCTCGCAAAACACGAACGCCTGAAAAGCTCTTCGGAAATTTCGACAGTCCTGAGGAACGGTATTCGTCTCAAAGGAAGAGCTGTGTCACTCTACTATACAGAATCCGAGGATATGGCATTCGCTGTGCTCGTGTCGAAGCATATAGGATCAGCCGTTGAGAGGAATAGAGCGAAACGGTGGGTACGCGAGATTTTCCGAACACACAAATATCTGCTGCCGTTTTCATGTTCATTACTTATGAAATTAGAGAAGCATATCGTACAGATCGATTATTCCATATTGAAGGCCGACATTATTTACCTGCTCGGAAAAATCGGGCCGGGGAAAAAATGAAATCATTATTGTGCGTATCTATACAAGCCTATCAAATGCTCATATCGCCGCTGTTACCGGCCGTTTGCCGGTTTCAACCATCGTGTTCTGAGTATGCTGTTCTGGCAATTCAGAAATACGGACCCATAAAAGGCGTTTATAAGGTGGTTCGACGATTGCTGTGTTGTCATCCGTTTTCGCGAAAGCATGGATGGGATCCTGTTTAATCCGGTATTAGAAATCTACCATGGACCGTAATTCAATAATCGCTCTTGTACTCATCTTTGTAATTTTTCTCCTCTGGGAACCGTACGTCCGGTTTTTTTACCCCCCAAGCGAATCACCTGTGTCAGAAGAGCAACCCTCTTCTGAAGAAGGCAGTAACGAATATATTGAGCAGACAGACGCGCAGCAGGTGTCGAAACCGGTTGTTCCGGACATTCAGGAATCTCTTCTGCCCCAATTAGGAACACTCCAAAAAACCGAGATTCCGGAGCAGACAATAGAGATTGAAACGGAGCTATACAGAGGCATTTTGACCACCAAAGGAGGTACAATCACCGAATGGGTTTTGAAAAATTATCCCGACCCTTTTGGTAATCCTGTTAATATCATTCGTGATAATGATGTCGGTAATTTGGATTTATCATTTTTCAGCAGCGAAGGTTTTCTTATCGACTTATCTGAATTTGACTTTATCCCAGCGGAAGATGAACTGAGCAACCGATATGGCAAAATCGACCTAACGGGAAGAGACCGACCACGGACTATTACCCTTACAGCCGATCTTGGAAATAATCGCTACGTACGCAAAAGATTTACCTTTGATCCATATTTATATGATATCGGTTTTGAGGTTGAATTCGAAAACATGCAGACACTAATTCATAACCAGGAATATACGCTTGTTTGGGGGAGTGGAATTCGCACCACCGAGAAAGATACCGAAGATGATATGCAGTTTTCGAAAACAATGGCGCTTTATGGCTCAAGCGTTGAAAAGTTCGACATTCAAAATGATGAAGAGCGGTCTGAACGTCCATTTAATGGAGATATTCACTGGATAAGCACACGGAGCAAATACTTTTGTTCGCTGATTATACCGCATAATGTGCCCGGAACAAGTGTTGAATTCAGCGGAAAGAGCATTCCTGAAGAGGCCCATATAGCTAGGAAAAATTATACAACAAAATTAATGATGGGATTCACGCCCACAACCCCGGTTTTCACAAATACATTTTCAGTTTACCTCGGACCAGTTGATTTTGATGAATTCAAAATCTTAGAGAGCAAAATTGGCAATGGTCTTCGGCTCAAAGAAGCGCTCGATATTAATTCATGGATTCGCGAATTGAGCATGTTTATTCACCGGATTTTCAATTTTCTCCACACATTTATCCCTAATTATGGTATTGTTATCATTGTTTTCTCGCTGCTGATCAACACGGTAATGTTTCCGCTTACAGCAAAGAGTTATAAATCGATGAAGAAAATGCAAGACCTTCAGCCGCTCATGACTGATCTTCGTGAGAAGTACAAGAAGGAACCAAAGAAGCTCCAACAGATGCAGATGAAGCTCTACAAGGAGCACAAAATAAATCCTCTCGGTGGATGTTTACCGTTCTTGTTTCAAATGCCTATTTTCTTTGCAATATATCCGATTTTCCGTTCAATCGAGCTTCGGGGAGCGCCTTTTTTCGGATGGATTACCGACCTTTCACAACCTGATACTGTTGCAACGATCCCCACTATTCTCCCTTTTAATAATCTGATGTACGGTAATAATGTCAATGTTCTTACCTTCGTTTATGCCATTACAATGTTTGTTCAACAGAAGATCATGATGAAGGATCCTAAACAGAAGGCAATGGTATATCTTATGCCTCTGATGCTGCTCCTTTTTCTCAACAGATGGTCATCGGGATTTATACTCTATTTTATCATTTTCATGCTGCTTTCGATTTTGCAGCGATACGTTGTCAAAGATAAAGACGCTCCTGCAGGAAAGCAAACAATACCTGTTCCTGTAGAAAAAATCCAAGCTAAAAAACCCCGTAAAAAGGGAAAGAAGAAATAACAAATGTTTTTCACATTTAATTAAGGAAATCGAGAAGTATAACGGTTTCCTTTTTTTCATTATGTCATTACCTGTAGACGACACCATTGCAGCCATATCAACACCACTTTTTCCCTCGGGAATTGGTGTTATACGAATTAGTGGCCCCGATGCTTATAAAATAACTGACACGATATTTGAAGGTACGGGAATACCGTCTTCCCGTGATTCATACAGTGCGCTTCACGGTTATGTTCAAGACCCTCAAACAGGGGTGCAAATCGATGAAGTTGTGTGTCTTGTCATGAAAGGGCCGAATACCTATACTGGAGAAGATGTGGTAGAACTTTCTGCCCATGGAAGCCCTTTTTTGCTGCAGGAGATTATCAAAGTTATAATTGCGAATGGTGCCCGACAGGCAGAACCCGGGGAGTTTACTTATAGGGCCTTTATCAACGGCAAGATGAGTCTAACACAAGCCGAAGCAGTTCACCAGCTTATTCATGCCCGAAGCGAGACCGGGCTCAGAAATGCATTTCTGCAGCTTCAGGGATCGTTACAGAAGCGAATACAAAAGCTTCGCAATTCCGCCGTTGAGCTCTTATCCGATTTCGAAGCGGAAATTGAGTTTCCTGAAGAAGGTTTAAGCTTTATCTCAAAAAAAGATGCAACTTTAAGGCTGAAACTGCTTATAAAATGGTGTTCAGAGTTAGCAAGTTCCTATACGATCGGCAAAAAGATTGAAGAGGGTGTAACTATTACACTTTGCGGCCCACCCAACTCGGGGAAATCAACCTTATTGAACAGACTTTTAAATAAAGACCGCGCAATAGTTCACTATGAACCAGGCACGACGCGTGATGTTATTGAAGAGACAGTCGTCATTAATGGAGCAACGCTTCGGCTTGTCGATACAGCTGGAATCAGGGACACAGATAAATCGGTCGAAGAGCATGGTATCAAAAAAACCTACTCTGTTCTCAAAAAATCTGATCTCGTTATATGGATCGATTCAGTCTCTGAAAAGGATACGACAAACGACTTCCTCTTTCAAAAAGTGCATTCATATATTCATGACCATTCGAAACACATACAGGTTCTTAGACTGCTCAATAAAAGCGACCTCCTCAAAAACGACCAGAGAAAACAGCTTGTCGATGAATGTTCAAACGGAACACAGTATGTGGTCTCGGCCAAGCGCGGGTGGGGCATTTCTCAGCTACGCAATACAATATCGGATTGCATAGGAAAGCTTCATGTCCCAATTTACGAGGGAACAATTGTTACGAGTATGCGACAGCGGCAACTCCTTGATGCAGCCAAAGACGCATTGAAGCGAGTTCTCAACGGGCTACAGAACAATATTTCATTAGAGTACCTGTGTATAGACCTGCAGGAAGGGATAGAAGGATTGAACCAATTTATTGGGAAGAATCCCCCGCAGGATATATACAAGATTATTTTTAGTAATTACTGCGTCGGAAAATAACGCACACTACATAATAGTGTTTCACGTGAAACATGACGTATTCCAATAAATATGATATAGTAATCGTGGGTGCCGGACATGCCGGCTGTGAGGCAGCCCTTGCTGCATCCCGCTGCGGCCTTAAGGTTCTGGTGCTTACAATGGACACATCGGCAACAGCGAGGATGTCGTGCAATCCTGCAATCGGGGGACTTGCCAAAGGACACCTTGTACGGGAGATCGATGCACTCGGCGGCGAGATGGGAAAAGCGATAGATGCATCTGGCATTCAATTCCGAATGCTCAACCGCTCAAAGGGACCCGCTGTATGGTCTCCAAGAGCACAGGCTGATAAAAAACTTTACTCCGACTACATGACACATACCCTACAGCAACAGCCCGGCCTTGAATACGTAGCGGGAGAAGTAATTGACATCCTTATCAAAGAAAACAGTGCTGCAGGTGTGGTACTCAAATCGGGAGAATATGTTGAGTGCAGGGCTGTCATTATCACGAGCGGAACATTTCTCGGTGGTATAGGTTTCAGGGGAGCAGATTCATTTGAAGGCGGGAGAGTTGGAGAAAAACCTGCTATAGGCCTGACAAAGAGTTTGCAGAGGAACGGTATTCAGCACGGAAGATTCAAAACCGGAACACCTCCCCGGTTAGACGGCAGGACAATCGATTGGACACAATTCGAGCAGCAAGATGGAGATGAATTCCCTCAACCATTTTCATTTAGCACCGATTCGATAGCCATGCCCCAAATACCGTGTTATCTCGGATGGACGAATGAAGTGACACACGAAATACTTCGTGAGGGATTTGAAGAATCACCGCTTTTTTCGGGAAAGATACAAGGTACCGGGCCGCGATACTGCCCTTCGATTGAAGACAAAATAAATCGTTTTGCCAACAAGAAACGCCATCAAATTTTTCTTGAACCTGAAGGACTTGATACAAACTGGATATACATCAACGGTTATTCGACCAGCCTTCCGACAGAGGTGCAATTGCTTGGACTCAAATCTATTCCCGGCCTTGATCATGTAGAGGTCTTGCAATATGGCTATGCTGTCGAATACGACTACTTCCCTCCCGATCAATTACATCTATGGATGGAGACCAGAACTGTTCGCAATCTTTATCTCGCAGGCCAGATTAATGGAACATCAGGGTATGAAGAGGCTGCTACCCAGGGATTAATCGCCGGAATAAACGCTGCTAATATCCTTCTTGATAAAGAACCTCTGATCCTGAAGCGATCGGAAGCATACATCGGTGTCCTTATTGACGATCTTATTAACAAACCTATTGAAGAACCATATAGACTTTTTACGTCTCGGGCTGAATACCGCCTCATTCTCAGGCAGGATAATGCCGATGAGCGGCTCATGGAATATGGAAGAACACAAGGCTTGATTAATGACACGACCTACGCCAAGATGATCAATAAACGGGAGTCACGAAGCATGGTGATTTCTTACCTCAAAAGCAACCGAGTCAGGCCGGAGAATGCTAATCCAGTATTAAAAAACGCAGAAAGCTCGCCGATTAAAGAGTCGGAAAGTTTATACCAGCTCCTTAAACGTCCAGAGTTGTCATTCTCACACATTGCTAATATTGAGCCAGGCATCATGTCAACCGCTGATTTTTTACATGGATTCGACCTCCCGAAACAGGTTGAAATGGAAGTGAAATACGAGGGGTATATAATCCGATTGAACAAACAGGCCGATAGCGTTAAGAGGATGGAAGATTCACAGCTTTCCGACAACATCGATTATAAATATTTATCTTTTTTATCAATGGAGGCACGGGAAAAACTCGAAACATTACGACCGCATACTCTCGGACAGGCTTCACGAATAGCAGGAATATCAGCTGCCGATATAGCAAATTTGATGGTTTATCTTAAGAAAAATACAATCAAATCCGAACAATGTTCCACGTGAAACATAACAAACCATACAGCACACTGGATAAAGGGCTTAATTCAGTTAGCGATCAACTGCAGTATTTACAAGATGTTACAGAGCAATTTGGACTGCCCCTATCGTTCGGCCAAATCCGTTTGTTTGAAATTTATACACGTCAGATAATTATCTGGAACCAGAAAACAAATCTGATTGCAAAAAATGATATTCCTCGGATCGCACAGCGTCACATCTTTGAATCGCTACTCTTAACGAAGGCGGCTGATTTCCAAAGAAAAATAAAAGTCCTTGATGTTGGAACTGGGGCAGGATTCCCGGGCATACCTCTCTATATCTGGAATCCTGATATAGAATTGATACTTATCGAATCTAATAGGAAAAAAATCATATTTCTCGAACTTATGAAAGATATGCTTAATCTTTCCCGGGTCAACGTCTATTGCGGTCGGGCAGAAGATGCAGCACAGAATGTGAATCTTGCTAAATCATTCGATATTGTTGTTGCACGGGCCGTTGCTCCTTTGGAAAAACTCCTGACGTGGTCGATGCCCTTTCTCAAGAAGTGTCCGGATAGCAAGAGCATGTGTCTCTTTCCAAAGGGAAGCAATGTTTCCGATGAGCTTAAAAAAATAGATGATGATATATGGTCTACTTCAACAACCGACCTAACAAAATACACAGAACATAAAGACAAACGATTAATTACTATAACTGCATTATTATCAATATTTTAGAGTTATTCTGATGCCACATACAAGTAAAGATAAAGCAGTTTTTGATGAGATCAAGGAGCTCATAACCGAGCAGAGCAATCTAAACACAGAGTCGATTGATACTGTATCTGTTTCGGAGATTCTCCGTTTAATCAATCAGGAGGATGCTCTTGTCCATGCTGCTGTTGCTGAAGAGCTTGACGCTATTGTACAAGCAGTGGAGTTTATTGTCGCTGCTTTTAAGAAAGGCGGGCGGCTGTTTTATGCAGGTGCCGGGACCAGCGGGAGGCTCGGTGTCCTTGATGCCTCTGAATGTCCGCCAACATTCGGTTCCGACACAGAAATGGTGCAGGGAATTATTGCAGGGGGATACGACTCGTTAATTCGATCACAAGAAGGTGTGGAGGATAACGAGGAAGCGAGCATCCAAGACCTAAAAGACAGAAATTTTAATTCTGAGGATATATTGTGCGGCCTCACAGCTTGTAAACGAACACCTTACGTTGTCAGTGCGTTACAATACGCACATAGTCTTGGCGCAAAAACTATCTATGTAACCTGTACACCTCATGCAGAATTGACTGTTGATTCTGATGTTGCCATTTGCCCCGTTGTCGGACCTGAAGTTATCATGGGATCAACACGCATGAAAGCAGGTACCGCAGAAAAAATGGTGCTTAATATGCTGACAACTGCTTCGTTTATTCAGATGGGCAAGGTATACAAGAATATGATGGTTGACCTACGAATGACAAGCCGGAAGTTACAGGAGCGTTCAAAGAGAGTTGTCATGATGGCAACAGGTGTTGATTACCTCGGAGCGGAATCTGCTCTTGAGGAGTCAGGAGGACAAGTAAAGACAGCATTAATTATGATTTTAGGCAATGTTTCAAGAAAAAAAGCGGAGCAGGTGCTGATTCAATCAAGCGGTTTTGTTCGAAAAGCTCTGGACATCACTCAGGCGAAATAAACGTGATGGCACATATCAGCAGTTTAATTTTTGATCATTACATTCATTCTTATTAATGAAATTACATGATTTTCATAACCACTTTTTCGCCGCGCAGCCGTTCAGGAATTGTATTGAACGTTGTACTGCTGGTGAACATTTTTCCGTATCGGGATTGGCTGGTTCTGCTGTATCCATTCTGACATCAGGATTGGCTGAACAGCATGACGGACAATTTATTGTAGTTGCTCCTGATTTTCAGGCTGCTGAGATTATACAATACGATTTAGAGGCCATTGGAGATAAACAGGTAAATTATTTTCCCGCTTACCGCGGAATCCATCTCGAAGAGAAGCAAATTAACACCGATGTACGCCTTGCCCGCATACAGTGTCTGCAAAGCCTGCTTTCGGGCAAAAAAGGTGTGTATGTTCTTGAATGCCGTGCCCTTCTCCAGGAAGTCGTACCTCCCCAACAACTTACCAACAGGATACTCACAGTTAAAAAGGGAGAAGAAACCGACTTCGGTTTCTTTGCCGAATACCTCGTTGAAGAAGGATTCAAGAGAGAGGTTATGGTAGAGGATTTTGGAGATATTTCGATCCGTGGTGGGATAATCGATATATTTTCATTAAGTGGACTTGAGCCTGTCAGAATAGAATTTGACGGAAATACGATTGAATCTATCCGTGTGTTCGATATTAACACACAGCGCTCTCTAAAAGAAACCGAGCATGTCTCCATTGTGCCTCCAGTGCCCGACACGTCAGGAATTTTTATCCCCGACCTTTCTGGCGGCACAGCATCGGTACTAGATTATTTTCCTGACGATGCGCCGCTTTTCTTTCATCAGCCAATATTTGCCCAGAAAACAATTCATGAGTTTATAGAGAGAGTAAACAAAGCTCGTTACGAAGAGTCAGCCAGACGGAAGATTGATTCATCTGAAATATTTCAACATATTGAGGAGCGACTTTCTGCACGATCTTCAGCATACATTCGAAATACACTTCATTCGACTCACCGTGACAGCACAATACATTTTCAGATGAAAACTCTGCCGAAATTTAGAAGAAATCTGAAATTTTTTTCACAGTTCTTTGCGGAACTTCAGGATGAGTATCCCGAAATTACTCTTACTATTCTTTGTGACGGTGACAGTCAAGCTGATAGGCTGCGGAATTTGATCCTCGATGAAAACCTCCTGGCTATTCCGTATTTCATTCGTTCAGGAATATTGACCGAAGGCTTTTTAAGTCCCCAAGGACAAATTGCCATCCTTAACGATCATGAGATCTTCGACAGGAAACACTTCAGAAAGCCAAAGCGAATATACAAAGCCCGAAAAGTGCTCCTAGATGATCTATCACTACAGATAGGGGATTTTGTTGTTCATGAAGACTACGGAATTGGTCAATACTTGGGACTTGATAAGATTTCTATCGGCAAAAGTGAGCAGGAGGCTCTCAAAATAGCTTACCGTGAAGGTGATTCGCTCTATCTCAATATAGAAAAACTGCCGAATCTTGAAAAATACACAGGACAGGAGGGATATAAACCCGAACTCAGCAAATTGGGCGGAGCCGACTGGGACCGTGTAAAAAAGAAGACGAAAAAATCTGTAGAAATTATCGCGAAAGAACTTGTTGGTCTCTATGCAAAGCGGTCCTCGAAGCAGGGCATCACTTTTTCCGCCGACACACAGTGGCAGCAAGAGCTAGAGGCGTCTTTTGAATACGAAGAGACTCCCGACCAGCTTAAAGCTTGCTGGGAAATAAAAAAGGATATGGAATCGAGCAATTCGATGGATCGATTAGTGTGCGGTGATGTTGGATTCGGAAAAACCGAGGTTGCCCTTCGAGCATCATTTAAGGCGGTCAACGACAGCAAACAAGTCGCCGTGCTTGTACCAACGACAATATTAGCCCAACAACATTATGACACATTCTGCAAAAGGATGAAACAATATCCTGTTACTATCGAAATGCTCTCACGATTCCGCACACCAAAACAGCAGAAAGCTATTTTAGCCGGTTTATTGGACGGTTCAGTCGATATTGTCATCGGAACACACCGCCTTTTGTCAAAAGACATTGCATTTAGTAACCTCGGGTTAATTATTATTGATGAAGAGCAAAGATTTGGCGTTAAGCACAAGGAGAAATTGAAACATCTCCGGTCAGAAGTAGATGTTTTAACCTTAACCGCCACGCCGATTCCGAGGACGATGCATATGTCACTTCTTGGAGTACGGGACCTATCGGTGATTAACACGCCGCCAAAAAATAGAATGTCGATTATAACCGAGATAGCGGAATTTGATGACGATCTGGTACGGGCTGCAATTATCAAAGAACTCGACAGGGGCGGGCAGATTTATTTTGTACATAATAAAGTCAGGACAATTTACAAACTTCTCGACACACTCCAAAAATTGGTCCCTGAAGCATCCTTTGGTGTTGCACATGGACAAATGAAAGATCGTGATCTTGAAGAGGTTATGCATGCGTTTCTGCGAGAAGAGTTTTCCTGTCTTATTTCGACTATGATAATTGAATCAGGTCTTGATATTCCGTCGGTAAATACTATAATTGTAAATCAAGCAGAAAATTTCGGTCTGGCTCAGCTCTATCAGCTAAGGGGGAGAGTCGGAAGATCTGATATTCAGGCATTTGCGTATTTATTGACCCCGCGATTTGAAAAAATGAGCGAAGACTCGTTAAAACGACTCCAGACCTTAACGGAACATACTGAACTGGGTTCCGGTCTGAATATTGCGCTTAATGACCTTGAAATCAGAGGAGCAGGAAATCTTCTGGGATCGGAGCAAAGCGGTCAAATCAATGCTGTCGGATACGACATGTTTACAAGGCTTGTCAAAGAATCGGTCTCAGAACATATGAACGAGATGCTGCCGGAAGATGAGGCACAAAAGACCGGAGTACAGGAAGCTTATGCCGTTAAAATCGATACAGACATTTCGGCTTATTTCCCGGACTCTTATATTCCTGATCCATTTCAGCGTGTTTCCTTATACAGAAAAATCTCTTCCATTGATTCGGTAACTGATCTCAATGAAATAAAAGAAGACCTATCAGACAGATTTGGAACTCCTCCGGATCAGGCAGAGAACCTGCTTCATTTGATTGAATTGAAACTTCAGGCATCACAGCTCTCGATGAAGCGTATCAGTATTATGAGACATAAATTCACGGGGACATTTGCAGTTGATGCAGGGGCATCTGCAGTGGAAAAGGAACAATTAGCACAATTGGTTAGTTCTTTTGTTGAAAATGCAACTTATCCCTTTCAGCTGAAGCAGGAAAGTAACTTGAAACTTGAGCTGCCGGTGCCAAGCAATTCAGACCGGGAAAGTCTTTCGTATATCGGTAATTTTCTAAAATATTTAAAATCAGCGTAAGTGTTCGTCAGGCAACTATGAAATCAAATATCAATTTATTAATCCCCTTTACCTTAAGCTTATGTTTTTCAGTTTCTTGCAGCCTCTTTAATAAAGAGCAGTCTGTCGCAAAGGTTGGAAAAACTGAACTGACACGCGCTGAGCTTGATATGAGAATAGAGCAAATTGGGACAAACAATGATTTTGAAAATGCACAGCGGCAATTTGTTAATAAGTGGGTAGACCGGGAATTGCTCTATCAAGAAGCACTTCAGAACAAATTTGAGACAACACAGTTTATGGAAGCAGAGATAGAACGTATTCGAAAAAACATGATTGTTAATCTGTTTCTGAAAAGTCAGATTGACTCAATTATTTATACCTCTGATAAAGAAATCAAAGACTATTACACCGAACATTCTCATGAATTCATTGCAGAATCCGACTATTTTCAGTTTGTGTCTCTCAAAGTGTTCGATCAATCATTTTCTCAACAAATTCAGAAAGAATTAAATAATGGCACTGACATTAACATTGTTCATGCAACTTCGCCCGATCTCTGTGAAATCGTTAGTAGCGGTTCAGATTATTTGCCGGACACAATTCTTGATAATTTATTTGCAGCAGAACTGAAGAAATTAAAAACGGGTAGCAATTTCACCCGTGTTGGAATCAATAACGAAATATACTACGTAAAATTAATGAACCATGTCGAAAAAGGTGAAACTAAATCGCTGGAAATGGTATTTCAAAGCATACAGCAAATACTCATGTATAACAAATATCAGAAAAGATATACGGATCTTATTTCACGGCTTCGAAAGAGTTATTCATTTGAAATTACCTTAGGCGTCTCTGCTCAATCGGTTGAGCAGCAATAGGAGGAGTGTGTGAACATTTTCAGATTAGGTGGTTTTTTATTAACATTCTTGTGTGTCGTGATATCTGTTTTTGCACAAACGAAGGTTGACGGTGTAGCGGCTGTTGTCGACAATCAGATTATTCTATATTCTGAAGTTTTCACACTTGCCGAACAAGAAGCAGCGACATTAAAATTAAATCGAAGCTCTGAACCCGACAAGTTTGTCGAGATAATCGAGAAGTGGTTAACCATTCTTATCGATAACAAAATACAGATCGTCGCAGCTGAAAATGACTCTCTTGTTGCCGGTTTTGTCTTTGCTGAAAATATTCAGGAACAGGTTAATGGTCAAATCCAGAGTGAAATACAACTCCGCGGCTCAGAGCAGGCGGTGGAGAACTTTTGGGACATCTCTATTCAGGAACTGCGGGATCTCTTATCGAAGCAGACCCGTGAACGGCTTTTGATTGAGGAACTCCAACGCCGGAAAACCGCTGATGTTTCAATTTCGAGATCAGAAATCGAACAGTTTTGTGAAACGTACAAGGATAGTATACCGCTGTATCCCGCAGCCTATGATTTAAACCACATTCTTATAGTACCCTCAAATACCGCGGATGTCATTGAGGCAAAAAAAGTGTTTATGGATTCGCTTCGGCAGCGAATTGTGAACGGTGAAGATTTTGCAGCCATGGCACGCAACTTTTCCGAAGATCCTGGCTCAGCAGCAAATGGAGGTGATTTAGGATGGCAAACACCCGGCACCTTTGTGTCCGAGTTCGACAGCACTGTTGCAACACTTTCTCCAAGCCAAATATCGGGTATTGTACACTCAGAATTCGGATTCCATATTATACAGCTTTTAGAGCGAAGTGGAACACGTTTCCGCTCCCGGCATATTCTATCACTCCTTGTGGCAACCGAGGAAGATGCGCGCAAAGCGGTTGATGATCTTAACAGTTATCGCGAGAGTGCTCTTAACGGCGCACGTTTCGATTCTCTTGCTTCGCTTTACTCAGATGATCCCGAAGTTGAAACCACGAAAGGGTATATGGGCGAATGGGAGATCGAACGGCTTCAAAGTGTCCTTCCGGAATTCATTCAGGCAATTGCCAATCTTAATGATGGTGAAATTTCCGAACCATTTAAAACTCAATTCGGTTACCATATAGTCAAATTGAACAAATACTCGACAGAACGGCAGCGCAATACCACTGATGATTATGACTACATTTATCAGATAGCACTCCAAAACAAAAAAAACATGCATTATGTCGAGTGGGTACGAAATATAAAAGAGAACGCCTATATCGAGATTAAGATGGATTTCGATGAATTTACGCTACCGGAAAGCAGCTTCTCGGTGCAGTAATTTTCTATTGATGTATATACTAAGGGAAGTTATCCATATAACTAGCCAAAAACACCTTGACAAACCCTATTAGGTTTTTGTATACTATCTGAGGAGGTTAAATATGGGAAGCCTGAAGAGAGAGAGATAATCACCCTTTACCAGTTTCTTCAAATCTTCCCCAATGAATCCGCCGCCGATATTCCGGACAGCGGAGCAAGCCAACAAGAAACCTCATCGCTCATCGTTGTAAAGTAAAGGTTGCCGGAAGCACTTCAGCATAAAGAGCAGGTCTATCATGTGGAAGTCCAAATCCCTTATTTAAGGGAATATCAAGTCGGAAACTCGCCGGTGATTTAGGGGTAAAGCAATCTACGGCTTGGTTACTTGCTCATAAAACCGGAATCAAAGAGAGAGTCAAAATATAAACTTGGAAGACAAGGTGGAAAGGGCTGCCGTTTTCTATGTCCTTAATCGTACCTCTTTTTCTGGAACTACACTGATAGCAGGATTATAAAACCGGTGATAAAAACTCAAGCGAATTGCTTATTCTCAGCCCCGGTCTACTACCATGAAAAATTGGACAGATTCAGGCAAAGCCTTTGAATACGCTGCTGCGCTAGTCGGGTAGCTTTGATGTACGAGCCTGAAATAACGCCTCGTGAAGCATTCAAAGCACAAAAGAACAGCAAAAATGCCTGAAAGCTGCTGATAAAGCAATAACATTTCTAATTGCCTACAATGAAGGAAGATATATGACTGTGGGAACTGACGATTCGCGTTCTACCGATCACCTTCCGAGCAGCGCATCGTTACGGAAAACAGTCCGCCAACATCTTCTACGCCTCGGATTCTCCGAGAACTGTGATGGGTACTTTGTCGATGAGGAGTTGACGAAGCAAAAAATTCGGGACCTCCATGCAGCACAGCGGCTGGAAGTCTTAGAGCAGAATCGGTCCTTTATTGAAGTTCACGGCTCCGAGTTAGCCGATCATTTTGCGTCCGGCAGGCAAATCGACCCATCTTTGATTGATCCAGAGCTTGTCGAAGTCAAATCTGCGTCTCCGGAATCCCGTCTATTCAGGTTTGCCTGTCTACTGTGGTCGGTTCCTGTTTCACAGGGCTTTGGCCGCCGAATCCGATTCCTTGTTCGAGACCGCCATAATGGCTGCCTGATCGGGCTCTTTGCTCTCGGAGATCCGGTCTTTAATCTTTCCGCCCGCGACAACTGGGTCGGCTGGACACATGAAGACCGCTGTGACCGACTCGTCCATGTCATGGATGCTTATGTGGTTGGCGCTGTGCCTCCCTATTCCCAGTTGATAGGTGGCAAACTTGTGGCAGCCTTGATGGCAAGCACAGAGGTCAAGCAAGTGTACGAGAGGAAATACCTGGGGGACGGCGAACCGTGATCAGTAAGAAGGAGAATCGCGCCCGCTTGGTGGTATTAACGACAACATCAGCCCTAGGTCGATCGTCAATTTACAACCGACTCTCACTGCCGAATGGTCCTCGGTTTCGCAGGATTGGTATGACTAAAGGATTCGGTCATTTTCACCTTTCTGGACCGATCTTCGAATCGCTTCGAAATTATTTGGAAGCCGCCGGCCATCCCTACGCTTCGGGGCACCGATTTGGTATGGGGCCAAACTGGAAAATTCGTGTTGCCCGGACCGCTTTAGAGAAGATTGGCATTGATGGAAACATCCTGAAGCACGGCGTCAAGCGAGAAGTCTATGCAATTCCATTGGCTACGAACTGGCAAAAAATTCTGTTGGGACAACAAAGGAATGTTCGTTCCTGCGTGATTTCGACTGCCGAGATCTCAGAATTCTGTTTGAGCCGCTGGATCGTACCACGGGCAGCCCGGGATAATCGTTACAAGATATTCGAGCGGAATAGGATCATGGATTGTCTGCTGAACGGCGGTCCTGGTCCAACTTGGTAGTAATGGAAACAGACCTCAGAAACTGGCAGACGATCCTGGCGTGTCACTTCGCTGCGCTTCGAGACCATCGAGGTACAAACAGGTCGGGGAGCGACCCATCTTCGGCCTTGAACACGGTCTGGATACGCAGGAGGTCCAGGCGCTCGAAGCCGCTTTGCGGGCTCACATTGCTGATTGTCCGCCGTCACAAGATCACGCGCTAGCATGGATCGTCTATTCCTCTGAACTCGGCTACCGGTACTCGGGCGACGAATACTGGCAAACCTTCGAGGAGGAGACTCCCGGTTGGACTGACCATGGAGATCGCTACTGGCTTCGTCAGTGCTATCGCGAGTTCCAGAGGGAGTTCGGAGGCGCAGTGCCATCCGGTGCGTGGGCTGATCATTTCTCTATCATCTGCTGGCCGATCACGCATGCTGTCCTCCCCAAGGATCTGTAGCGACAGCTAGCGCGCATCCTTTACGAACTGAGGGATTGTTTTTCAGGAGAAATCCTTAAATCTCCCATGTCGCTGTCGCTCGGCGAACTGATCGCTACGCAAAGCTGGAACGCGACATCACGTTTCCAGAACCTCACGCAGGAAAAACAGTTCTTAGGTCAAATCGCAGCGGCTCTGCTCTTCGAAGGGGAGTTCGGTACAGAAAACCTCATATATCCCGCAACGCTTAGGCGGATCGGCGAGGACCTGGACCGGGAGCGAAGGGCGCGTGAGTGGCTAAAGAGTGCACGCCAGTCTGCAAAAGCACGTGTGCAAGTCCGAGGCCTCGGCTTGCTGGAAGGAGGCACAAGACCTACCAACATCAGTCGTCTGGACGAGGCGAGAGAGGAAGTTGTGAAACTCGGAATAGAACCGCGACTTGTACTTCGCCCGACAAGTTCGCCAAGCGGTTCGTGGGAAGTCTCGCTCGAGATCCCAGACTTTTCTCACTTGCCCCGGCGGTTCCCCCAAATCTGGCCGATACTGACTGGCTCTCGATGCGTAGTTGCAGGTTCATCCGGTCGACCCCTCGCACGAGGACGATTTCTACACGGTGCGCAGCGTGTAGAAATCGTCCAGTGGCCGCGTACAGATGAAGTATTGCTGCAGTTCGAGCGGTCAGATCCACAGTTCGACTACCTTCTTCGTACGGAGTGTCTTCTTCGCCCCAACTCCACATGGCTTTTCAGGATCGCTTCTGACAGGCTTGCGTCCGAGCAGCCGTGTCTCGCGATTCGTACCGATCACCCCGTGGAATCTTTTTTGATCTCGATAGACACAATGCAAATCCCCCAGCTTGAACTGACATCAGTGAATCCGGGTGAGCCAGTATTCGTCGAACTGCCCCAACTTCCGGTTGGCCGTCATAATGTACACGTCTCCGCAACGAGTACTGCGGGCGAGACTGCACCGCTCGGCGAACTCGACATCGTGATGCGCATCCGCGAGCGCGGCGCCAGTTCACAGGGACCGCTGTTCATCCACAGAGACCCACCGGTGCCAACGCTCGAAGAACTTTGGGAGGGGGGGAGAGCAGACATCTCGCTTCAGGGGCCAAGCGGCCGCAACGTCAAATGCCGCGTCTCGCTGTTCGAAAGAGATGGAGAAACCGCGACTATCTCCAAACAGCTTCCTCAGATTGGCATGCCTTTCACAGCGGGTGACTGGCGAGCGCACTTCGAGAAGCACTGCCAAGATCCGAAGAATGCGCAGGAAAAGAAGAAAACACAGGAAGCTTACGATATTTCCCACATCTGCCGGCTTGAGTTTGACGCCGACGAATTAGGTGCGTTCACAGTCTGCTGCGAGCGTGCATTCACGCCTCTCCGGTGGGCTCTCCGACGACATGGATCCAGGCAGATTTTGCGATTACTCGATGACAGCGGAGATCCCGAACAGCCTGTAGTGAGTCGAATGGCTTTCGAGACTCCATGCATTGACGAATCCCTTGCACCCGCTCTTGAGTATCAAGTCCCCAATTCAGGCGGGATGTACGTCGCGCGTGCAGAAAAGTTCAATGCAGCGATCATTGTTCTTCCTTCCTCAGTTCGAGAGTTCGCGGATCTCAGGTACGTCCCACATATTGAAAAACGACAGCGCTCTTTAACATCCGTGATCCGGGCAGTTGAGATTGCTGGCCTATGGAGTCGGGCAAGGCTGCCTGGTGACATTTTTTCAATGAAACGCCAACGAGATGTTGTCGGTGTGCTTGTCCGCGAAGTCTTTTGTCTCCTCTGCGGGGAAAAGTGGGCAAAGGCAGAGGAAAAAATTATCTCAGAGACTGGCACGCTCGAAGACCTATCCCGAGCAGTGTCGAAACACCAGTTTGAGGCGGACATAGGTGCTATTCTTCTCCGCAACGTTGAAACTCTTTCGCGCGATACATGTAAGTCTCGTATTCACCTGCTCGCCTCCTTCACAAAGAAGTATCATCTCCTAAAAGGAAACGCCGCGCCCACTGGTATCGATTCTCCCAAGTGGTTCGCTGAGTTTTCGCTGAGGCTCGCAAGCGATCCCGCGGGCGTCGAAACATGGGCAGATCAATATCTACATTCCGGGCTTGGACGTCTTCTGGAGAAGCCGACTTTGGCGAGAGCCGCGAGGTTCCTCATCATAGCGACAGATATTCACCTCCAGCAGAAAACCACATCTAGAGAACTTTACACAAGCTGGAGATGGACATGAGACGCTTAACTGCCATGGAGGTACACGCCCTTAAGGTTGCCGAGTTGGGGCTCGACTCGACCGCAGTGGATCTCACGTCGGTCGAGGCGGTCGCGGGAGCACTGCGGAGAATGGCGAGTTTTCTATGCCCCTGTGTAGCGGCGACCCTCGTACGCGGCGTGGTTCAGCCGCTGCGGGGGCTGGTAACCGATATCGAAGATTTCAAAGGTAAGGTGGTCAGGGAGACGCTTGAGGCCATGGTCGCCCACGGCGATATCCTTGAGCATCGAGACGTGGAAGACGATTCAACGAACGGGGCGGCATCGCTACTGTACGCCGCACCAGCCAGATTTGTAGTTCGAAAGAGTGGCACTGTGATACTTCTCGGCATCGCATCGGAACTGCCTGATGATCTTGCAGAACGCGTCGAGCACGCAAACCACTTGCGACGCCTGAGCCCGGAACCAAGTGAGGATCTCCGCGCCATACTCGGCGAACTTGGCCTCATCGAGCTCTCCTACGACCGATGGCTGCAAAGGCAATCACAGGAGACCCCGGCCCAGTATCTATCGCGCATCGATAGTCTTCTGGACGCTGTACAGCCATCGCGCGACGTACCCGGGCTATCGCTACTTGACCCGGAACGTCCCGTCGGTTACTACCGCGGAGGACGATGGACGGAAGCACGTTCCCACTCCGGGAGATACGTGGCGCGTCGCAGCCAGGCCTACGGTGCCGATTTGTGGTGTTATGTAGAACTGCGCGACGGTAATCCCGAGCGACTCATCGATTTTCCGCTTGCCGGCAGCCGATGGCGCGGATGCGATGAGGCGTGGCACCTGCAAATGGCTATTGACGCACTTCGTGGGAATGCCCAGCGGTTCAGGGTACAGCCGGGACCGGAAGGCACACGCGTGATCCAGTTTTTCTCACCCGTGCCGATGTGGGCTCAGCGCAGGTGGGACGCGGTCGCTGAACTGGTCTCAGAATCCGGGTGCCTTTTCGCCTATCGGCTGGCTGAAGCTGAGTTCGTCGAGGAGGTGCACTTCGCTTGTGAGGCACTGTGGCTTGAAGAACAGACGGGGGGAGAGTGCGGCGATCATGAAGGGAGCGACGAAATGTCTCTAACGATCGGAGAGACTATCCAGAAGTTGCATCAGGCGCTGCAAGATTACGTGGAGGCGACGTATCACGTCAGCAACCCGACGCTTGTCACGCAGCGGCGGGAACTTCTCAAAAAGCCTGGCGTGATTCACCAACGCCCGTACTTGGAAAGTACGCCTCGCTACAAAGAAGGTGCCGCGTTTCAGGATCTCGGCCTTGATGCTGCTGCGCTCGATGTCTTCGCGGCTGTTTCGAAGGCTGAAGGCGATCTCGACCCGCTTATTCATGATCCGCCGTACCAGCACCAAGCTGCTTCTACGAAACTCTCGCTTGTTGATGGCCGAAGCTTGGTCGTCATGACTGGTACAGGGTCTGGCAAGACGGAGTGTTTCCTGCTGCCCATACTCGGCAAGCTTGCCTGTGAAGCACAGAGCAATGGCCCGAGCTTCGGGACAACCCCTGCCGTGCGAGCGATGGTGCTGTACCCGATGAACGCCCTCGTGAACGATCAACTTGGGCGGCTCCGACTCTTGTTTGGCGATCCCCGGATTGTCGAGAAGTTCATGAACTGGTCCGGAAGGCCTGCGCGATTTGCACGTTATACAAGTCGGACCTTGTACCCAGGGGTCCGCAACGCGGCTAAGGACCGGGTCAGGCTTGGCCTAATCGGAAAGTACTACGTACGCAACCTAGAACTCGCTCAGGGCCCCGAGTCGCCTCAACAGGCCACCGCCGAAGCACTCGTGCGCGAGTTGAAGAAGCGAGGGAAATGGCCTGCTAAGCCGAATTTGACTGCCTGGTACGGCGAGAAAAATGCGCGATGGCATGACGCGCGCGGCAACTTCAAGAGATGTGTGACACTGCCTTCTGATCCCGAACTACTTACTCGACACGAGGTACAGGAGGCCCCACCTGACGTCCTTATAACAAACTACTCGATGCTTGAGTATATGCTGATGCGTCCACTCGAGCGACCGATCTTTGACCACACGCGGGACTGGCTTCACGCGAATCCCGAAGAGCGATTTCTGCTCGTCATCGACGAGGCGCACCTGTACCGAGGAGCAGCCGGTGCAGAGGTCGCGCTGCTTATTCGTCGTCTCCGCATGAGACTCGGTATTTCACCAGACCGCCTTCAGGTCATCTGTACGAGCGCTAGCTTCCAAGATTCCGACTGCACCGTTAAATTTGGCGCGCAACTCACGGGAAAGGACCCGGCCGACTTCAGCGAGGTGCAAGGAGATCTCCGGCGCCGATCCGGCGCCGCGAAGGGAACGCCTCTCGACGCGACCGCCCTCGACGCGATTGATCTCCAAGCCTTCTACGAATCGGCAACCGATGACACTCAGCTCTCGCAGATCGCAGGGTTCCTGGAGTATCGAGGGATCGAGCGGCCCTGGCAGTTGCAACGGGCGCTCTACGACGCCCTGGTCTCGTTCGGACCAATGGCGAAGCTCATTAACCGAACGATGACCGAAAGCCCTGCCGGTCGAGAAACTCGGTCAGGCGCTGTTCGACGGAGTCGCACGGGACACTGCGTCGCGGGCGGTCACAAACCTTATTGCCCTCGGCAGCAGAGCACGGCGAGTTCCAAAGGAACCAAGTCTGCTGCCTTGCAGGGTGCACTCTTTCTACCGAGGGCTTGCCGGGCTTTGGGTCTGCATGGACTCCCAGTGTGCGAAGTTGCCCGCGGAGCAACGAGGCGGCCCTGCCGGAAAACTCTTCAGTCAGCCGCGGGACACGTGCGACTGTGGAGCCCGGGTGCTTGAACTCTACACGTGCCGTAACTGCGGTACAGCGTACGGCCGCGCCTATACTAACGATGTTGACGACCCTGACTTCCTCTGGTCCGAGCCAGGTGGAGCATTTCGCACGCTGACGGACCAGTTTGACGAACTCGCTCCTATCGATCTGCTCCTGGAGGAGCCTGTCTTCACCGACAAAGTTGAGCCGGCAGAGTACGACCTAGTCACCGGACGCCTAAATCCCCGGCAGATGGGGACCCGAAATCGTCAAGTCTATCTCCGTGCTCACCGTTCGGCTCCTCCGGATAGTGACGCCGAGCCCCAAAGTGCTGCTCCTGGTGAGTTCCAACCGTGTGGCGTTTGCGGCGAGAACGCCGCATTCGGACGCTCATCTGTTCAGGGTCATCAGACCAAAGGTGACCAACCCTTCCAAGCGTTGATCGCGAAACAGATCCAGGTGCAGCCTCAGAATGCGGCTCAGGAGACGAGACTCGCGCCACTCCGGGGTAGAAAAGTCCTCATTTTTTCGGACTCGCGGCAGACAGCAGCGCGGCTCGCGCCAAACCTCCAGATGTACTCCACTCAAGACGCGCTACGGCCACTGATTGTCTCCGGATACGCTCGCTTAGCACGCTCACCAACAATAGCGAGCTTATTGTCGCTGGACGGGGTCTTTACCCCGCCGTGTTGATCGCAGCGAAGGACCTAGGAGTCCGGCTTCGCCCCGAGTTGACGGACAGTGAGAGTTTCCAGGATGAAACTGTCGTGGAGGAGGAGGTTGCTAGCGGCGCACTCGAAGGAGACTCGGACCTACTGCCGTTGTACATGCGGCTTTTTGGCTCTGCTCTCCTCCGGAATCGCTGCTCCGAGCAATCACAAAGTCGCTCACGCATCGGTATTTAGGCTTAGAGTCGCTCGCCCTCGCGTCGCTTGTTGAGCGCCCGAAGTACTCTCCCAAGATCAGTGCTCTGCCCGAAATCCCGGGTTGCGTCCAGTCGCATGACGAGAAGATCGCGCTCGCTCGTGCTTGGATCCGTTGCTGGATCCGCCCGGGAATCTGGCTGAGTCGCATGCCCACGGCGTGGTGGAATTCTCCGAAGGGGGTCGTGCGACCGCATTCAGGGAAGTTCAAGGTTATGCATCGACTTCTCAACGATAAACCAACTCGGGCGCTCTTCGACAAGGAGTGGGTGCCTCAGCTGTTGAAACTCTTTGCGGAGCAAAAGGGGCAAAATAAGTTCCGGCTGATGGGAAAAGAACTGTCACTTAAGATTGGTGGTGACTGGGCTTACTGCCAATCCTGCAGAACGGCACAGCGCCCCCTCCCCAGGCGAACCACCTGCGTTAACTGCGGCCGCGATACCGCACCGATTGACCCAGACACAGATCCTGTTTTTGTGGCTCGGAAGGGGTATTATCGGGCAAGCACGCTCGATGCGCTGCTGACACCGCCTACTCCTCCGATGGTGCTCATCCCGATCAGATGATCCGTGGGGCAGTCGATGACCCGATGCTGACGCTCGACAATCCGGAGATCGCGCGGCGTCACGTCACAGCGTACCTGCTGCAGCAGTACCACCAGGCAAAGCTCCCGCAGATCAGGCCGGAGGCGCAGCCGCACTTGTTCGCCGTCCTTTGGAACAGTGGCTGCGCTCGAACGAGGCCGCGTTGAAGGGGGATGTCGCCGCATGGCTCCCGACGGAGATCAGCGCCGCAGACCGCCAGCAGCTTCTCGACAGATTCATCAAGGACACGCTGGATCGGATCGACAATGCGATCGAGTACGACCCCGGGGCTTCGGTTGGCACTGATGCGGCAGGCGATGTGTCTGAAGTGCAGTCGACGAGCCTTGAGGCGCAGGAGGAACAGGGCGAGGAACGGCCCGGCCGGAATCCCGCCTCCGAGAACTTCCTTGACCGCCTTCTCTACAAGGGGGTGCTTCCGCGCTATGCCTTCCCGACAGACGTCGCTACGTTTCATGTCTTCGACCAGTATCTATCGACACCCTATCGTCCAGCTTTTCGCTTCACACCGTCGCAGGGGCTTCCCGCTACGCTCTCACAATACGCGCCGGGTAAGGAGGTGTGGATCAACAATAAGCTTTGGACGTCCGGGGCCATCTACTCGCCGATGCGGAGTGATCGGTCCCATTCCTGGAACGCCCGGCAACTCTATTACGAATGCACGAACTGCCACTACGCCCAGACAACCTCACGTGAGGACGGGGAGAAGGGAGAGGAGAAAGACTGCAAAGCGTGCGGCGGTGTAGGCACGTTCGGGCCTGCCAGGTACTGGCTTCGCCCGCCCGGTTTTGCGCATCCAGTAAGCAAAGAGGAAGGTACTTCACCGGATGACCAGCCCGCGCGGAGTTACGCCACGCGCGCCAAGTTGACGATGGATACCCCATCTGACGATGCCAAGTGGACGAGGCTCAACGATCATCTCCGTGTGTACTTCACGCGTCAGCACCTGCTTGTTACAAACCGTGGTCCATGTGAAGAGGGTTACACGTATTGCATCAAGTGCGGTCTTATAGAACCAACCGTATTACCGAAGAGAAGCAGAAGCGTGGGTGCGGCACATCGAAAGCCTTACCCAGATTCCAGGGATGACAATTGCCCGGGCGGCGCGGCGACCAAGGGACTCGTGCTCGGAACGGATTTCATCAGCGACGTGCTCCTCATCTCCATCAGGGTAGACCCGCCACTTTCACTTCTCCCCAACCGCCTTCCAACCGACGTCGCGCTACGCACCATCAGCGAAGCGCTTACAAAGGCTGCTTGCGGAGTTACAAGAACAAGTTTGAGCACGATCTTTTTGATCGTCACCTTGGCGCGAGTCTCTTGAAATTCCTCATTCACGGAAGTTATCCAACCTTGGATTCCGGTCGGCTTGCAGCTTCCACAGACTTGCTCTTTGAGGACCTACGACGACAAGGTCTCGAAGGCGTGACCATCGAACGGAGCCACCTCATGACGCTTCCCGGCTTTGGAAGAGTAACAGTTCCCATATACGTGAATCAGGAGGGCGGCTCCGAATTCATCATTGGGCTCCATGGACCGCTCACACCTGACGATCCGCCCGATGCTGTGCTAAGAGAGATAAAGGAGTTTTGCCCTTCAATTCCGGTGTTGCTCTGCGATGAGATAGTAATACGACGCAACCTCCCGACTGCTACCAGCCGCCTTATTGCGCAAATGGGATTAGCGTGATGCCTGGAGACAGAACCACGAGTTCTTGGCATGTATCCCGACCGTCGTGGCCCGAAGCGCCGTCGTGGATGTCCTTCTTCACGCTATCGGATTTGGAGGCTTGCCCGCGACGATGGGCTCTTCGTGCCGCGAAGTATCCGCACGTATGGAAAAACCGCGGCTACCCTCCTCCACTACAGTCGGCAGCACTTGAAGGAACGGTCATTCATCTTAGTCTTGGGAAGATCATACGTGCCCTTGTAAAACGAGGTTGTCCCTCGTTGTCCGACGAGAAGGCGACCCCTCGACGCTGAGAGAACTCGGTGGCTATACGGCGATCGTTCTCAGTAGTCTGGAACGGGCACTTCAGTCATACGAAGGGAACCCACGAGCGACCCCGGTCCTTGACGGAATTCGCCATCGGCTTATGGCGCGAGTTCCAGAACTCCGCTCAAGAGTACAGAGGTTACTGACTCGTATTCGCCCTGCGGAGTGTCGTGCTGGTGGATCGGCAAAGGCTGTCAGTTATCCGGGGGTCGAATCGCGCTCGCAGTTAATGCATGGCTCTTATGCAGAGGTTGAACTTCGAGCAGAGGAGATGGGTTGGCGGGGTTTTGCCGACTTGCACACGCTTTTCGGCTCGCAGTGCGAGATCCAAGACTTTAAGACTGGAGTTCGGAAGCAGGAACATGAGCTCCAAGTTCGTACGTACGCACTGCTGTGGGCCCGGGACCGCGATTTAAACCCAGCTGGGCGGCTGGCAGACAGGCTCGTTCTTTCTTACGATGAAGGTGATGTGGAGGTTCCGGCGCCAAGTGAGGAAGAAGTCCGTCGCCTAGAAAATGGACTGCGAAGACGAACCGCCAAAGCATTCGCTAATCTCCAAGCTGACCCTCCCGAGGCGCGTCCTAGTCGACAAAACTGTCAGTACTGTCCTGTACGACACCTATGCGAAGAGTATTGGCACTCACATGCGAGACAAAGGGTAAGCAGCGAGTCGGCCCAAACTGGATTTGGTGATGTTCAGATCAGGCTTACCGGTCAACACGGGCCCAGTAGCTGGGATGGCGTGATTGAATCCGGTCCAGACTTGAAGGTCGGTGGGCCAATCCTACTGAGAACTACAAATCCCCAATTCGAGCTGCATCCAGGTCAACGGGTGCGACTGCTGAACGTCCACATTAGCGTGCCTTACAAAGAACCTGTTGAAGAGAAACAACGTACGATTGCGGCGACAATGGGAGTAAATTCCGAGGCGTTTATGCTCTCGTGAATTGTAAGCCTTGCGAAGTTACAACATAGATTAGTTAAGTACTGCGACAACCTTTCGCTGAGGTGAATGAAGTATAATGGTTAGTCGAGAAATTCCTCAATGTCAAAGAGGGCCTTAAATGTATAGCCTCGTTTTTCAATAGCTTCTCTGCCCCCTTGCTGACGGTCTACGATAACCAAAACAGCCTTAACAGTACCGCCAGACTCCTCAACTGCTTCAACAGCATTCAATAACGAGCCTCCCGTTGTCATAACATCTTCAACGATAACGACCCGGTCTCCATTTTTGAAGTTGCCTTCAATACTTTTTTGTGTACCGTGTTTTTTTACTTCTTTTCTGACAACAAATAATCTCAAAGGATTATCTTTCAGATGTGACGCAATTCCTATACCGGTAACTATTGGATCAGCTCCAATTGTCGGTCCCCCGACAGCATCGATCGGTTTAGACAGATTCTGTATCTCCTGTAACATCAATTGGCCAATGAGGTACGCTCCTTCTGGGTCGAATGATGTCATTTTACCATCCATATAATAATTGCTTTTTTTGCCCGATGCCAGAGTGAAATTTCCAAATTTTAAAGAACGTTCCAGAATGAGTTCTTTCAACCTGTTACGTACACCGTCCACATCTGTTACCTCAATGATAATTTCGTCAAATATAAAAAATAGTATTTACTTTTGAAAGAAGAAACCAGTGTAAATTAATGAGGGTGGAGTATGTGGGCGTCCTCGGGAGTCATCTCTAAAAGAGAAGTGCTGTTTATATCTTTGGAATAAGCTTTGTTATTCCAAATTTTCAAGGAAAGTTTCGATTGAGTTGGTCAGGCCCTTTGCAATTTCCTCCCGGTACCATGATTGACGCAAATAGTTTTCGCCTACTTTGCTTGAAATATAGCAGCTCTCTACCAGTACCGAGCCAAATGTTGCAGGATTCTTGTATATAACGGTAAAGGGCTTCCGGCGGATATAGCCTTTATCCCGCTCTAATTCATCAATGAGTTCATCACGCACTACTTCCGCAAGTTCCTGACTTTTTTTGTCGTAGTAGTAAATTTCAGTCTGGTTCAGGGAACTGTTTTTACGGGCAGCGCTGTTAGCATGTATTGAAATAAAAATGTCTGGCTTCCATTGGTTTGCATGTGCCCGTCGGGCAGATGGTCGTATTGCCGTGTCTCTCCGGCGCGTAAGCTCAATAATTAAATCGCCGCGCTGTTTTAACTGCTGCTCAAGTATGAGCGCTATATCAAGTGTGACATCTTTTTCTTTTGTTCTTTTGACGGGTCCGATTGCTCCAGCATCTACTCCGCCATGACCAGGATCAATGAGTATTTTATATTGTTTTGCCGGTTTCACGGCAGCAGTGCCGTTCCAGGACACAAGTATATAGGGTTCTTCTGCTTTTTTGACAAAAGAAACGGTTGGCTTAATTCCGCTTTTTTTGAATTTAATTACCACACGTGAGATGTTCGGTTTGAATTGTGCCCGCCGCAATGAACGGACATCATCAAGATCAATTGTTGAATTTAATGGGCTTTTAATTCTGCTGTCATAAACATCCACATAGAATCTGGATCCTTCAAGCATATTGTATTTGAACTGTGGTGTGTTTTGTGATCCGGCCGGATCGATAAAAATTTTAACCGTATCATATGAGTACCACACCTTACTAACGGTATGCAATCGAGTTTCGGCATACGATTCGCTGGATTGTGATACTATTGATAATGCAATAAGCAGTGTGAGCACAATGAGTTTTAGCAGATGTATCCGTTCTATCATAATAAATGATCCTTGAGTAGTCTCTTATATACCGACATAGTTTTCTTTTAAGGTGTCATTTTACCATCAATGTGGTAATTGCTTTTTTTACCCGATGCCAGAGTGAAATTCCCCAATTTAAAAGAGCTTTCCAGAATGAGTTCTTTTAACCGGCTGCGTACATTGTCCACGTTACTTCAAGTATAACTTTATCGAATATAAATAATAATATTTACTTTTGAAAGAAGAAAAAAAAGAAATTGAAAAATCAAGTGTTCCGTGTGAATTAATGGGGATGGAGTATGTGGGCATCCTCGGGAGTCATCTCTAAAAGAGAAGTGCTGTTTATACCCTTGGAATAAGCTTTGTTATTCCAAATTTTCAAGGAAAGTTTTGTAATTTCCTCCCGGTACCATGATTGACGGGACGGGACCTACACTGGTAAATCGTTTCAAACAGGTGAAGGAAAGGCGGATACGCTTACATTCAGTATAGCATCAGGTAGCCGGCACCAGCAGACCTCAACGTTGCCTCGAATCAGGCAGCGAATAGTGTTGACAATTTCAACAATGCCGGTACTGCTCTCGATAATGTGAATAACGCTCTGAAATCTTCAGACGATTGGTGCTACAATTGCACGCTTAACATTCAAGAAAGAAACGTTAAGAATCGCAGTCACAAATACCCTATCTACCAAGAGTAGAATCCTTGATTCGGGTATAGCGTTTGAGCAGTTGAGATCTACTAGGCTTCAGATCATTCAGCAAACTGCGACAGTGCAACTGGCACAAAATGTTGCTCCTCAGAACGTGCTGACATTATTCCAGTAAGAGGAATTATCTTATTAGTTTTTCGGGCATTGCTGCATAGCAGTCAAGGTGGTTCACCTTTTAGGGTAACCGCCTTTTTTTATACTAATAAAGTGTATTTGTGAGAATTAAGCAACACCGGGAGATTCGTATGATTGTGATGAATTTGAGAGCTTTTTTGAGTGAGCTTCGAACCACTGGAGGTGGTCACGCAGGCGTACAACTTCCCCGACAATAAGAAGTGCCGGAGATTCCATCGGTTCACTTTTGAGGATATCAGCTATTGTTTCAAGAGTTCCGGTAACCGTTTTTTGATTAGGTAAGGTGCCATTTTGAATGATTGCGACCGGCGTTTTAGGCGGACATCCGTTATTAATAAAGGAATATATAATTTCTTCGAGATTCGAGAGCGCCATGTAGACTGCAACGGTATCAATCCCAATTGCTAGTGCTTTCCAGTTAACAGCTCTCCGCTCTCCGGATGTGCTCTGGTGACCGGCAATAAAGGCAAAACTCGAACTATACCGTCTGTCTGTCAGGGGGATACCCGCATAGGCAGTGGCTGCAACTGCGGCAGTTATTCCGGGTATTATCTCAAATTCTATACCTGCTTCAAAAAGGGCTTCTGCCTCTTCTCCACCTCTTCCAAAGACAAACGGATCGCCACCTTTGAGCCTGACAACAGTATTTCCCTCTTGTGCTCTAGTAATGAGCAGAGCATTAATGTCATCTTGATTACGTCTGTATTTACCGTATTTTTTCCCCACGAATATCCGCTCGGCAGCGTCACGTGCCTTCGCGAGCAGACGGCCGTCTACGAGGTAGTCATAAAGAATAACATCTGCCTCGTGCAAAGCTTTCAAACCTTTAACAGTAATCAAATCAGGATCACCAGGGCCGGCGCCAACTAAAAGCACCCTGCCTGTTTCAGCATGCGATTCGGGTTTCCTGCTTACTCGTGCGCTGGATATTGAGTCTTGCTCCAATTCACTATTTTTTTCGGCAGCTTCGAGACATTGCAACTCTTTGGCAACAATTTCTTCGAACATCGCTTTCCGTTTTTCATAATCTTCTGTTGAACTAAAGACAACTGGCCGAATATCACCGAGCCGATTTAGAAGATCGCTATAATCACTGCCAAACTGTTTTTTTACTCTGTCCCGTATAATCTTACCGAGTGTTGGACTTTTGCCATTCGTTGATACAGCTACGCAAAGGTCGCCTTCTCTGTAGACAGATCCAAGATAAAATGAGCACAGTTCCGGAACGTCGGCAATATTAACGGGGATATTGTTCTCTTGAGCATCACGGAACACCACTTCATTCACGGTAGGATTATCCGTTGTCCCAAACACAATTGTATAACCGCTGCAATCCCCTGTTAGGTACTTTCTTTTGTGCAGAGTAAGTGCTTTGTCTGTCTGCAGATCCCGAATAGTATTGGTAACTTCAGGAGATATTACGGTAATATGTGCTTGAGCAGATTGGAGCTGCTTAATTTTCTGTTCTGCAACGGCACCTCCTCCGACAACGAGACACTGTGCGTTGTTCAAATTAATGAATATGGGAAGTAAATTATTCATGATGTTGTTTTGTGTACTGCGCAAAAAAATACCCCAACCTAACGCGGGGTATTTTTAAACACAGGATTTCTATTCAAGTGTCGCTTGCTGTTCGAGGACTGCCGGCTGCTTTCTGAATCGGAGCCGGATCCACGCCCGCTCATGGAGATAATATGCAATTAGTTTGAAAATAGCATCCAAAATCCCGATAGATGCGGCAAATTTCGCTTCACCGGTAATATACCATGCAATTACCATTGTTAACACCGTCGCGACAAATCTCCAGCTAATTGCTTTCAGCACACTGACTTTTGAGGAATCCATCGTAGATTGTACCTATACCTATTGTGTCTCGACTTCTACACCAAGCGGACGAGTATGAATACCACATTCTCCGCCACACTTGCTTGTGCCAATCCATCTGCCGGCACGTTCGTCTTCACCGACTGAAATGCTTGAGCACGGAGCACAACCAAGCGATCTGTATCCCTCGCCATACAACGGATTTATCTCAACATCGTTGAGGGCAAGGTACTGCCAAACCTCACGTTCATACCAGATAAGAATCGGGTTCAGCTTAACGAGATTTTTGTCGCGTTGTTCAATTTCTTTATAATCTGTTCTTGTGCGGCCTTCTGTACACCGCAATCCGGTCACCCAGCAGGTTACATTCATTTCCCGAACAGCACGCCGTACCGGTTCGACTTTCAAGTTGTCGCAGCACTGATCTGGATCCGTCAGGTAGAGTTTGTCGGGCTGCTCAGTATCGTTTTTGAATACCTTAAGCGTCGGATATTTTTTTACGAGTCTATGCATCAACTCAATTGTCTCTTTCGGTTTATACCGTGTTGTTACAATAAAACCTTTAATGTCCTTGCTCACTCTTTGAGCCAGATCCCACACAACGAGCGAATCTTTTCCGAGACTGTTCGCAACCACAAGTCGATCACCATATTTTTCGTGTGCATCACTGATAAGTGATAAAGCTCTGTCAACTTTCTGTTTATAGTTCAGCCCTTTGACAAGTTCAGTAACATTTTCTCCATTTCCAGCAAAACTCATTTCTTGTACTTCCCTTTCCGAGAGGTGTGTTTGTGTATTACATTAATTATAAATTTGTTTTGAATTCTTGAGCTATAAATCTTCATTATCTGAAACAGGATATCAACTCATACATTCGCCGGGACCAGTATTGACAATAAAATCTGTATCTTCACCGATGTCAGTATAATATTCGGGAGCTTCCTCGTAATCCGGAATAAGCGCAAGGTCCTGCAGATGCTCTTTAAAGCTCCGCGAACCGACCCGCTTTACATAATCCCAAAAAGTTTCTTCTTCGTTCCGCTCTGACAGGAAGCGTTTTACAATTCTCATAACTGCCTCGGATCCACGTTTAGCGGGGATTTTCATAACATTATCCCCATAATTCTGTAAACCGGAATTGATACCGCCGCCGATAAACAAAATATAATGTGGTGCCAGCCGTCCTTTAACCTTTCTGACCGCACCGTGGAGCCCGATTGAAGCCACATGGTGTTGACCACACGAGTTCGGACACCCACTGATTTTAACTCTGAGGTCGCGTAAAATCTTGCTCCATCCGCTGTTTTCACGGAAAAAAGCGGTTAATTCGCTTCCAAGTGCTCGTGAATGGGTTATGCCTAATTGACAGGTATCAGCGCCGGGACATGCAGTTACGTTTCCGATTGAGTCTGCACCCGGCGTTTCAAGCCCTGCCTTTTTAAGGTCACTATAGAGATGCATCAAGTCGTCTGTTTTTATCCATCTGAGAATTATGTCTTGTGTCGCAGATGTCCGGACTGTACCATCTGAATAGGATTCAGAAATTTTTGCAAGTGCATAAAATTGTTCCGATGTTAAATCACCGATTATTGGGTTTACATAGACAATATTATACCCCTTCTGTTTTTGATGGGATATGTTTGTCTGTCTCCAGAACTCAAATTCATGCTGGGCAATATCACTAACATCGGGCTTCTCAGTTACACTGTACTCTGGAGGTTCTTCATCATAAAGTTCAACTTCGGGAACTTTTGTCCCTTTGGGGAACAGCCGGTCGCGCTCTTTATAAACATACTTTTTGAAATTCTGAAAGCCGAGTTTCCACAAAACATATTTCATCCGTGCGCGTTTTCTATTGACGTGATCACCATGCTTGTCGAACACAGAAATAATCGCTGCAGATACCTGAACAAACTGCTCAACCGGCAAAAATTCCTCGAACACGTCTGCTACACGGGTATGTGCACCGAGTCCGCCGCCGACGTAGACTTTGAATCCTCGCCGTTCAGAACCGTTTTCACCTATTGTTGTTGCCACAAATCCTATATCGTGTATCCAAGGGATAATTCCATCTCTGTCGGCATCGGCACCGGAAAATGAAATTTTGAATTTCCGGGGAAGCTTCGATGTAAGTTCGTTGCGCATCAGATATTTCGTTAGCGTGAGTAGATACGGAGTAATATCAAAGGCTTCTTCCCGCGAAACACCGGCAACCGGCGAACCGACAACATTCCTGATAGTATTGCCGCACGCCTCTCGTGTCGTCAAACCTGTTTCGGCAAGCTTTTTCATCACCTGCGGAACTGTTTCAATTTTTACCCAGTGGTACTGTATATCCTGCCGGGTTGTTACATGGCCGAGACCATCTGCATATTCCGCAGCAACATAGCCGATTGTTCTGAGCTGTTCCGACGAAAGGATGCCGCCTGGAATCTTAACACGAATCATGTTCAGACCGGGCTGGTCAATACGCTGACCGTATATACCCCGCTTCAAACGGAAGCTTCTGAATTCATCATCGGAAACCTCGCCGTTTTTTAACTTCTCAAGCATTTTTTTGAAGTCTTTGATATCCTCATGTAGATCTTCTGCTGTATCAACAGCAAAACGTGGATAACCTAATTGTATGTCCATAGTATCTATCTTTTTTTGTTGTTTGTTCAAATATAATGAGCGTGAATTATAGGTATTAAAAAAGCCGCCTGTGAAAGTGCACCTCCGACGGCCTCGTGATATATAAATTGTATGTATCGGACGCTATGCACCTTCTCACTGTATTGCTGTACAATGACAACAACAAATACAACTCATTGCTTTTCTCATACAGAGGCCGATTTGCTTCAATGCGTCTATTCTGGTGTGCATTATTACGTATAATTACCAACGTTAATCATGTTATTATAGTAAGAAACCCTTCAAGCTGTGGCTTGAAGGGTTTCAGAAATATCGTATTTACATGAACCTACCCATGCCACTGCCTTATACAAGGCATACAGATACAACAACACCTGCAGCATGCGGTCATATTCAACATATATAGGTTTGAACGAGTCATGATAACTTGGCGAGTACTTTCAGTTTAAGAGCAACAGTTTAAGCATTAATATTTTAAAATGCAAGACCTTTTTATGCCGTTAGCACCAACGCTCTTTTATAACTCTACCTGCTTACACATACAAACATATTATTTGATTTTAATAGTTCCATTATAAATATTTTACGTGATCGTATACTTGGTTAAACAAATAAATCCTTAATCATTCCTTATTATAAGCAGGCTCTGCAAATGTACGAAAAAGCACTTTCACGGAACTCCGGCATTGTGGTTCAGTGTAAGCAGATAGGAAAGTATAATAAAGCTACTCGAATATCACTTCAAAAGCCTTGCATTAAACAGGAAGAACCGTCAGCCAAACAGTGAATCAAGATCGTTGAACGACATTAGTATAGTCTATCCGTTAATTGGACGAAGCTGATTATCAGATAGCGGTGCAGGTATTCCACATGAGGATATGAAGAAGATATTTGAGCCTGAATTCCGCACTAAAAAGAGTCGGATTAGGTTCGGAATTGGGTTGTACACATCACATAATATAATTCTGAGACACATAAGGAACATTGGATATTAAAAGTCCGGTTGGAAAGGGTACTTCAACTACTATTTCACTTCCTAAAAAATTCAGAAGATAAGTATTTAGCTGCTTTTATTTTACCTCCGGCGTGTAGACCACCTTACTGCTTCCGGAGTCTTCTGAGCGTTCAAAGGCTAGTTCGATGAGTTGTGTTATAAGTTCCTGATAAGAAAGGCCGCTTGCTTCCCAGAGTTTCGAGTACATGCTGATCGAAGTAAATCCCGGCAGAGTATTCAGCTCGTTAACAAAGACTTCATCGGTTGTGCGGTCGACTAAGAAATCAACCCGTGCCATACCCGCGCAATCGACTGCCTTGTATGCCTGAATTGCAAGATCTTGTATTAGTTGCGCAGTTTTGTCCGGAAATTCCGCTGGTATAATCAATTCCGATGTATCATCAATATATTTTGCGTTATAATCATAAAATTCCTTCGAGGGGATAATTTCACCAAGCACGGATACTTTCGGCTCGTCGTTGCCGAGAACCGAACACTCTATCTCACGTGCGTCGACCGCTTTTTCAACCACAATTTTTCTGTCGTATTCAGTTGCTGTATTAAATGCCTTTTCAAAACCTGCAACATTGTCAACTTTTGATATACCGACGCTTGAACCGGTATTCGACGGCTTCACAAAACAGGGAAATCCGATGATATGCTCCACCACTTTTGTGATATCCGCTTTGTCGTTCTTCCACGCTTTACGCAAAAAATACTCAAAAGGGGGTGTGGAAATATTACCGCTTATAAACACTTGTTTCATCAGCACTTTGTCCATACAGACGGCTGATGAGGCTACACCTGCACCGACATAAGGAATTCCTGCCATTTCCAGCAATCCCTGCAGTGTTCCATCTTCTCCATAGGGTCCATGAAGAACCGGAAAAACAACATCCAGTTTTTTGAGGAATTGTGTAATTGCTCCTTCGCTGTCGGAAGTTACTGCTACAAAACAGCCGTCTGCGGGTGTTGTGGGCAGATAGAGCATTTCACGAAACTGCGGCTGTTTTCCGTTAAGAAGGTTTTGAGCGTCATCGCCGGCAACCCAATTTCCACTATGGGTGATGCCGATACATTCTACATCATACTTTGCTGTATCTATGTGCTGTAGAATTGACCGGGCTGATGAAAGTGAAACTTCGTGCTCGCGGGATCGTCCTCCGAACAGAATGCCGACACGAATTTTTGAACTGTTTGTCATGAAGTCTTCGTCTTTTTTGCTTTGGCAATCAAGAGACCCAATTCTTCAAGCTGCTCTTTGTCGATTTCGGATGGTGTTTCGACCATAGGACAGAATGCTTTATTTGTTTTCGGAAATGCAATCACTTCGCGGATCGACTGCTTTTCTGCAAGGAGCATGGCAATCCGATCGAAACCGAGTGCGATTCCGCCGTGGGGAGGCGCACCAAAATCAAATGCTTCGAGCAAAAAGTCGAACTTTTTTAGGGCTGATTCTCGGTCGATGTCGAGGGCATCGAAAACTTTTTCCTGAACATCCCGTTTATAGATACGAATACTGCCGCTTCCAAGCTCATACCCGTTCAGGACAATATCATAGGCGCGGGATCGGACTCGCATCGGATCTCTTTTCAAATATTCAAGATCTTCCATAACAAGAGATGTGAACGGATGGTGTGTTGACAGGTATCTGCCCGACTCTTCTTCATATTCGAAGAGAGGAAATTCGGTTACCCACGTGAAGCTGAACCGTTCTTTTGGTGGAAGCTCAAACTTACGGATAAGCTCAAGCCGTAGCTTCCCAAGCACATCCAGAGTTATTTTCCGTTTGTCTGCGACGAGAAAAACAACATCACCGACCCGAGCATCCATTTTCTCCATGATCAATTTCGAGTGCTCTTCGGAGAGAAACTTGGCAACAGGCCCCTGAAATCCGTCTTCATTGATTTTGAGCGTCACAAGCCCTTTTGCACCTTCACCAGTGGCAAATTTGGCAATATCGTCAACCATTTTTCTCGAAATATCGGGCTTCTCTTTCAGTACTAATCCGGAAACGATGCCACCGTTTTTGATTGCATCCGAAAATACCTGGAAATCTGATTCTTTTGCAATATCACTGATATCAACAAGCTGCATATCCCAGCGGGTATCCGGCTTGTCACTCCCGTACCGCTCCATCGCTTCATTATACGACATTCTCAAAATCGGAGTTGCTATTTCAAGATCATGGACATCACACATTAGTTTGACAAACATGCCGTCTATAATGGAATAGATATCTTCTTCATCAATGAATGACATTTCCAAGTCGATCTGTGTGAATTCGGGCTGCCGGTCTGCACGGAGGTCTTCATCGCGAAAACATTTCACAATCTGTATATATTTATCGAGACCTGCCACCATGAGAATCTGTTTGTAGGTCTGCGGTGACTGCGGGAGAGCGTAGAAGCTTCCGGGAAACACTCTGCTCGGAACAAGATAATCCCGGGCACCTTCAGGTGTGCTTTTCATGAGCATCGGTGTCTCGATTTCAAGAAATCCCTGCCCGTCGAAATAATTTCTGACAGACTGATAGCACGAGTGCCTGAGAATTATATTTTTTTGCATGACCTCTCTTCTGAGATCGAGATAGCGCCATTTTAGTCTTATATCTTCCGATAACTCTCCTGATTCGCTGACAGAAAATGGTGTTACTTTGCTCTCATTCAAAATTTGTATTTCATCAGCAGCTACTTCGATCATACCGGTAGCAAGCTTATTGTTTACCATATCATCGGGACGTGCTTCAACTACTCCCCGCGCCGCGAGTACAAATTCACGTCTGAGTTCTTTGGCCATACCGTGTGCTTCCTGATCCTTGCCTAGGTCAAAAACAATTTGTGTTATTCCATATCTGTCGCGCAGGTCGATAAACCGTATGCCGCCGTGGTCCCGCCAGTTGTCGATCCAGCCATTCAGTGTAACATTTTTTCCGATATCGTCTGCTCTGAGATCACCACACGTGTGTGTTCTCTTAAAAAATGTATCCTGCATATTCACTTTCCGTTTGTATCACGTACAAACTTAAAGTATACCAAAAATAAATCACATATTCCACAGGAATAATCTACACGCAGGGCATGTACCTAACGTATCAAAACCATTTTTTGTGTCTCGCTGAATCCCGGTGCTTGAAGGCGATAAAAATAAATTCCCGATGACACTACTGTCCCTGTATCATTACTTCCATCCCACCATATTCTGTGCTCACCTGCACTTAACGGACCATTATTGAGCGTTTTGATGTGACGACCAAGAGCATCATATATTATTAACGACACAGATGCGTTACGTTGCAGTCCCACTGTTATAATCGTTGATGCATTAAATGGATTGGGAAAATTATTAGCGAGCGTAAACTCTACAGGAATCGTGACGTCGACATCTTCCTCCCGCTGCACATTTATACTTCCTGATACAAATGTAAATATATTTCCTGATTCCGGAAATTCAGATTCGTTCCCGTCGCCGTCCGAGGCGCTCATGAAAAATCTGACTCGTTGGCCAGTACTTGCCGGGATCACGGCGGAAAAAGAAGTTTCATCGTTCTGTGTCATGGCAATTTCTGTAAAATCGGATCCTGTTCCGAAGTTGTATTTGAGTCTTACAGACGATGCATTAACACTTAGCGACGATAAAACCTTCGTCGAAATCTTATCTCCGCCTGAGACATTTTCGATATTCGCCTCATTACTGAATGCAGGTCCGAATGAACTCAACGCATCAAGTGTATTAATTATTCCCCAGCCAAACTCATTATCGGGATTACTGCTTCTGCTGGCTGTCTCTTTTAGCGCTGTCATAACCTCAAACGCGCTCACTTCAGGCTTGGCAGACATAATGAGTGCCGCAGCACCCGCAGTGAGCGAACACGAAAAAGACGTGCCGTTAACAAAAGAGTAAGAATTTTGTGTTCCGGCAGTTGCCACGATAACCGACATTCCTATTGCTACAACGTCGGGTTTAATTCTTCCGTCTGCAGTTGGCCCGCGAGAACTAAACAATGCTAAAGAGCCAGTCGATGTCACTGCCCCTACTGCCAGAACCGAATCACCGTCCGCCGGAGCGTTGATTATTCCCCATGCATCGTTCCCTTCGTTTCCTGCAGAATTCACAATCAATAATCCTTTTGAGGCACCGATATCGGCAGCACGGGTTGTCACCGCAGTGTTGCCGTCCATATCCGCCTGTGTGTAGAATGGAACATCGTCGAATTCTGTATAACCGAGCGAGCTTGAGACAATATCGACACCAATACTGTCCAGCCACTCAAGACCAGCTACCCAATAATCTTCTTCTACGGCACGTTCCCCATTGTTATCTTCTGTTTTCGCCAGAGCAAACTGCGCGTCATATGCCGAGCCAATTAGACTTTCTTCGGCATAACCAGCGATAGTTGAAAAGGTGTTTGTTCCGTGATTCTGCTGTGTGAAAAGATCCTGGCCATCCTCATTCGATGTTTTTCCATCGCTATTGATAAAGTCGTATTCGGCAATAACCTCGGCATTCACGATCGCGTTATGCTCAAGATTAAATCCGGTGTCGAGCATACCGATCAAAACTTTTTTTCCCGTAATGCCGGCCTGATGTAAATCCAGTGCCCCAATCGCATCAATCTGTGTCAATGATGCTCCGTAGAGCTGTGGTACATCGCCCGCATATCTCGATTTTGAGCTACGTGCTGCTTCAGGTACCGCAGGAGTGGGTTCCGGAACAGGAATGACAGCAACCCTTCTGATTTCCAGAACAAAATCGAGACGCGCAATTTGCTGCAGCTGCTCATCTGTTAACTTAAAAGAAGCACCGTTCAACCATTTCGAAATAGTGACAAGAACGCCGCCGGTTGCGGAAATCCGATCAAGATAGTGTTGTGATATCGGAAGGTCTGTTTCATGGATTAGGTGGTCATTGTTTATTTTTAACCGCCGTTTGATCGCCCGGTCACTCACTATTGTTCGGAGTGTAAAAATATCCTGAGCCGTTTTCAGGTGCTGTGACGAATCTTTGTCGTTGAAAAACACCCAGTATTTTACCGGAGCAGGTTCATTCGAGGGTGTCAGTGCAACCGAAACGAAGCACAGAAACGTAAGCAGTACTATTCTCTTTATGTTCATTCGGCCGATATTTTCTTCAGTATAGTGTCCGAACGATTATATTTTATCTCCAGACCAGCCATATCACGATCGATCCGGCAAGTGTCGCGGCAAGTGTAAAAGGTATTCCAATTTTTGCAAATGACCAGAACGAAACTAGATATCCTTCTTTTTTTAATATGCCTACCGAAACGATATTTGCAGCAGCGCCGATTGGAGTTATATTTCCCCCCATGCAAGTCCCGATTAAAAGGCCAAATACCAGTAAATATTCCGAGCCTATCTCGATTCCCATCTGGTACGTAATCGGAATCATAAGTGTAATAAATGGGACGTTATCGATAAACGCAGATACCACAACTGAAAATAGCACAATAAATATAAAGTTTAGCGCTACATCTGACCCAAGATAAAGAACGAAAACATTTTTTAAATCGGTAATAAGTCCTGCATGTTCAAATGCATTAACAAGAACAAATATACCAGCAAGAAACAATGTTGTATCCCAGTCGTAATGTTTGAGAATTTTTACAGATTCACTTTTGTCGAAGTTGAAACCCCACACGATTGTGATGGCCGCACACACCATGCAAATGGCTCCGCTGAGCCACCTGAATTCAGGATCGAAAATTGGTGCAATAGCAAGTCCGACAATCATTGCACAGAGCAGTGCCGTGGGAAACCAACTTAGCACTTTATCTTCAGGAACATCTTTAACCGGATCTTTGTTGCCAGCGAACAATGCCCAGAGAACCAATATAGAGGCCACAGCCCCGGATTCAACAGCAAAAAATATCCCAGGATTACCATGAAACACAAAAAAATCATTGAAATTCATTTTGAGTTGGCCGGCAAGAATCATACTTGGCGGATCACCGATCAGCGTTGCCGTTCCCTGAAGGTTGCTCGAAATTGCGATTCCAATAATAACCGGCACAGGTGATATTTCCAGCTTTTTGATAATTTCGAGAGCAATAGGTGTAATAATCAGCACAACCGCGACATTTTCGATAAAGATTGAAAGAAATCCCGACATTATACAGACACGAAGCATTGCTGACCCGGCACTGCTTGACCTCTCTATAATAACATCCGAAAGGTATGCAGGGACCCGGGAAAAGGCAAAATGTTCAGCTATAATCAGCGTTCCGGTAAATATTCCAATAACATTCCAATGGATTTTTGTTATCACATTTATTAACGGGTTTGCTCCAAGCATTACAAGTATAAAAATACCGCACCATAACGCTATAGCACGGTTGTGTTTAAATAAAATTAAATAGAGGTAGACCAGTATAAACATTGAAAGAATAATAACTTTTTCATTCATAGCAGTATAATTTTTGCTTGCTAAAGCGAATACAGCTCTGAAACTTCATTCTGCCTTGTGAGGATGATTTCGGGAATATAACTACAAGTTTCAGCAATTTTATCGTGAATTGTTTTATATGCTTTCGTTGGACTATTGTTTTCTTTGCTTATATGTGACTAGAAAGACCACTTTCTAATTATCGTGTATCACCTACTTCAAAAGCTTATAGGTATCGTTATTTGCCTTAAGTACAAGTAATGTCGAATCTTTAGAATTTTTCACTACTAAATCGGTGATCAATCCGATTATCTGTGATATATCCGATTTTTATGGCTGTTTGACTAAAAAGTAAACCAAACTGGATCGGAAGCATCATACATAACTGGAAAACAACCGAAGAATTCTCCGGTTCAATAAATATAATTGTAAATACAGGATTAGAATAGATATATTCCCCTTGCTTCCACTTCATAACACTGTTAATTATAGTGTATCCGTACTTATTTTACTCATTTAAATAAGTATACAAATTACAAGTATATCTATGAAAAGTCAAGTGGATACTCTGAGGAAAACAAGATGGCAACATTGTTAATAATTATCGTATAAGTATGTATAATTTGTTAATAAATTGCCCTGTTTTTACTTATCCTAAATTTTTTATCCTTATTAATTTTACAAGGATTTTTTCCACACTGGTGTTAACATAAATTTAACTTTTATTAACATGTTTCATTTTATCTGAAATTACGATTTTTTATATTCCAAGTTGTGTTGCTATTGACAACGACAACGATATTTAGTATTAGTGTCTATTTAGTGTTTTAACGATTTTGAAGATATTAACACCATAATAATAATAGTAGTAATGTTTTTATATTTATATAATATTATTAATAACTACCTTTTGCTTTTCTCTTTCAATTCAGTGAGTATACTTACCAGCACACATTTTTTCCTTGTAATACAAGTCATATTTTACTAATTTAATTAGGTGCGAAGTATAATTTTATTTTCGCTTTATATGCCGACTGCAAGGTTTGCAAAATGAGGAGGTTTTGTAATGAATATTACTGTTGGTTGTGGTGAGTTAAAATCAGGATTACAGCATGTGATCAACGTAATACCATCAAAGACTACTCTTCCGATTCTTAATCATGTATTGATCGAAGCAAGCGGCGGTCGACTCACGCTAAGTGCTACGGACCTTGAAGTGTCTTTACGGACTCATGTAGATGTTACTATCGAGGAAGAAGGCAGTACTACTATACAGGGAAGACTCCTTTACGATGTTGTTAGAGAAATACCCGACGTTCCAATCTCCTTAAAGACAGATGATAATAAGCGGATAATCATGAGTTATTCGCGAGGTCGGTACACCTTTTTCGGTGAAAATCCGAAAGAATTTCCACAGCGTCCGGCAATTGATGTCGAGCATGAAATTGTAATCGAGAAGAAAAAATTTTCCCGGAACCTTGATAAGACTATTTTTGCAGTATCGAATGATGAGTTGAGAGCGGCGCTTATGGGTGTATTGTTGCAGATTCGTGAAAACGAATACCGTGCAGTTGCAACAGACGGACATAGACTTGTCAGAATTATAGATAAGGGGTTTATCACGGATGAAGCAATTGACGATGTGATTGTTCCGGTAAAGGCGCTGAACTTGTTACAGAAGAATCTTGAGGGAGACGGTAATATTAAGATTTCATTTGGGTCAAACCATGTTGTTTTTGATCTGGATAAAGCGTCAATCAGCGCATCCCTCATAGAGGGAAAATATCCGGATTATGAAAAAGTAATCCCGGTAAATGATAATAAAAAACTAATTATAAATCGTGAACAATTAATAACTGCACTGCGGACAATATCGGTTGTTGCAAATAAAATAACACAGCAAATTAAAATATATATTGAGCAAGATAAAGTTACGGTTACCTCGCGGGATATGGACAGAGGTGAAGGTATAGAAACTATCGAAGCGGAATACACCGGCGATCCTTTGGATGTAGGTTTTAATTCTGCTTATCTGTTAGATGTATTACGCCACATTGATACGGAAAATGTTATTATTCGTCTAGATACAGCTGTCAGTGCTACGTTGGTATTTCCTATGAAACAGGAAAAAGATGAGGATTTATTAATGCTTGTTATGCCGATAAAGCTACGTGAATAACAAAATGCACGGAGAAGTTTTTGCACGAATAGATTGAAATGTTTCAGAAGTTTTAAAAGAGGTACTAGTAAAAACTTGGTCAATTGGGGGACACAGCACTTTTCTGTGTCTGGGTTCTTTGAAACGGAGAGTGGACTTGAACGAAATCTTGCTGTTGATTAGGAAGCAGGCCAGAATAAATTTGAGAATGATAGAATACGGAGGGTTTCGGAACTTGTCAGATTATTTTCTGTAGTTGATAAAAAACATCTGCAACACCTGATTGTTTATAAAAAGACATTAAAACAGCGAAATATCAGACTTGCTTTATGGAGAAATTCATCCTCGAATATTGAGAGCAATTATAGATGTTTGGACAAAGAAGCTTGTAATACACGGCTCGTTTCTCATTTGCAATAGAGCAGAAGAAAGCAAAAGAAAAGTAACCGTTGTTGGGCCTCACCGAGACGAAATTACTGCCTGCCTTGATAACCATGATGTGCGGCAGTATGTATCACAGGGACAGCACAAGACGATACTCCTGTCTCTGAAATCGGTAGAACATGAATTTATTTCAGGATTAAAAGGATTTCAACCGGCTATACTTTTGGATGGTCTTTTTGCCCTGCTGGATAAAGGAACGGATTTTAGAGTTTTTGAAGAAAACACGTGGGTATGGGCAATTCTTTATAACGGATAATCACGATATTAAACGGGAAATACTTTTCTCAGAAGTTGGATTTCAGGTGTCGGATTTTAGTCGGAACCATGTCGAACACGGCTCAATACGACCTCAATGAAAGGGAAAATATGAGAAAGGAAAACAAAATTCCAGATAGTAGTGTCTTTTCAATAAGATGTGACATAAGAGTATTAGCATCAATATATGAGAAGTAGAGGAAGTGTAGTAAAATACGCACGGGAGGATTTTCTTTATATACTAGTTGAAAATGACTTGGGTAGAAAAATATCGTCAGTGCATGAGGCTATAAGTATAGTTGAAAGTAACAAGTTTGATATGGTAGGGGCTGATAGAGCTGGACTATTAAAGGCGTTACAAATTGAGTCATTAAGTAAGGAGTTTCAAGTTGGATCTGAAAGAAAAAAGAAAGATACAATAAAAAAGCAACCAGAAAAACCTCATTATGAAACTAAAGGTGGGGAAGAAAGTGGAGGAAAAATAATGATAGGAGATATTACTTTAGTTGTAGTAGTGTTATTAGTAATATGTAACAGAACATATAAATAGGAGGTAATATAAAAGGTAAAAAACTCAAAGAACCTGAATTACTGGGTACAGTGCTTAGCAAACTGTTTAAGCGCTACGATTTATCGGATGGTATTCAGCAGCAGGGTGCCCTAGAGCTCTGGAAAGAAGTTGCAGGCGAAAAAATTGCGGGGATCAGCACAGCAGTAAGTATTGAGCACGGCAGGATTTTTATAGAAGTTGACAACAACGTATGGAGACAAGAAATTCAGTTTCAAAAAAAAGAATTTATTAAACGGTTCAATGAAAAATTGGGAAATAATAGTATTAAAGATATCATTTTAGTATAAAAAGGGCGAGGTATAACGTGATAGCAGCATCAGCAGCTTCTCAATATAAAGCAAAAGATATTCAAGTCTTGAAAGGGCTTGAAGCGGTTCGTAAGCGCCCCGCAATGTATATCGGTGATATCGGTAAACGGGGGCTTCATCACCTGGTCAATGAGGTTGTTGACAACAGCATTGATGAAGCAATGGTAGGTTTCTGCAGTAAAGTTACCGTAACGCTTCGGAAAGACAACAGTGTCATAGTTCAGGATAATGGGAGAGGAATTCCGGTCGATATACATCCAGAATTGAAAAAACCAGCTCTCGAGGTTGTTATGACCGTCCTCCATGCTGGTGGAAAATTCGATAAAAACACGTATAAAGTGTCGGGGGGCCTGCATGGTGTCGGTGTTTCAGTAGTGAACGCACTTTCCGAATTGTGTGAAGTTGAAGTGTTCAAAGAGGGGCAAATATTTCATCAACGCTATAAAAAAGGGATTCCTGAAGCGAAGGTTGCCGTAACCGGCAAGACAAAACAGTCTGGGACGAAAACAACATTTTACCCGGACCGGACCATTTTTACGACAACAATTTTCGATTACGAGATTGTTTCACAGCGGTTGATGGAACTGGCGTTTCTTAATAAGAACCTGCATATTGACGTTCACGATGAGCGCACCGATGAAAAGGACTCATACCACTCTAAGAAAGGTATCATCCAATTTGTAAAATATCTTGATGAAAACAAAACAGCACTCCATCCGACGATCAGCCTTTCCGGTGATCGTGATGACATCGATGTGGAAATCGCTTTGGAGTATAACGATGCATACCATGAGAACATTCTCAGCTATGTCAATAACATTAGTACCATCGAAGGCGGTACTCATCTGTCTGGATTCAAGACTGCACTGACGAAGACACTTAATAACTACGCTACAAAAAATAATCTTCTTAAAAATGAAAAAATTAACCTCTCAGGTGAAGATGTTCGGGAAGGGTTGACAGCGGTTATCAGTCTGAAAGTTCCCGATCCGCAATTTGAAGGGCAGACAAAGACGAAACTCGGCAATAGCGAGGTAAGGGGCATTGTTGAGTCACTCACGGGTGAAAAATTGTCCGAATTTCTCGAAGAGAACCCATCTATTGCGCGAAAAATTATCGAAAAAAGTCTGATTGCTGCTCGTGCGCGTGATGCTGCGAAAAAGGCACGGGAACTCACAAGGCGAAAGAGTGCTCTCGATGGAAGTAGTCTTCCCGGCAAACTTGCAGACTGCTCTTATACTGATCCTGCTGAGTGTGAGCTCTACATTGTTGAGGGTGATTCAGCAGGTGGATCTGCAAAGCAGGGACGTGACCGGAGATATCAGGCGATACTTCCTCTTCGTGGCAAAATTCTCAACGTAGAAAAAGCACGGCTTGATAAAATTCTTGCCAATGAAGAGATCAGGACAATTATTACCGCTTTCGGTACAGGTATCGGATCGGATGAATTTGATATATCGAAGGTACGGTACCACAAGATTATTTTAATGACGGACGCCGATGTAGACGGTTCACATATCCGTACACTTCTTCTAACATTCTTCTACCGGCACATGCCTGATCTTATTAAGCTGGGCCATATCTATATAGCGCAGCCTCCATTGTATCAGCTGAAAAAGGGGAAAGAGCTCAATTACGCCTTCGATGACACCGAACGGGATGTAATGATCAAGCGGATTGGTGGTAACGGTGTCACGATACAGCGGTACAAAGGTCTTGGTGAAATGAATCCGGATCAACTCTGGAAAACAACTATGAATCCGGAAACGAGGACTATCCTTAAGATGGCGCTTGACGATGCCGCTGAAGCAGAACATCTTTTCACTACCCTCATGGGGGATAATGTCGAACCAAGAAGAGAATTTATCCAAAAAAATGCTAAATATGTTCGCAATTTGGATGTGTAGCCGTATTCAGGCCTGTATTGTTCAACGGTTTGGAATTTTTATAATTTAAACAAAAGCGTCCTGTTGCTGCAGGGCGCTTTTTTAACAAGAAAAAGAAAATAGTGTTGTTCAGCTGATCACCTGGGAGATTCTTACATGCAATTCTATAACAAATTACAACGTGCAGTTCAAAAGACACATTCATTTGTCTGTGTCGGGCTTGATTCTGATATCAACCGTATTCCGGACTGTATTGAGGGCAATACCGGAGAGAGAATAGCTTTATTTAACCAAGCTATAATAGAATCTACCCAGCTCTACTGTGCGGCATATAAATTTAATATTGCCTTCTTTGAAGCGCTTGGAATGACGGGACTTGAAGCACTTGAAAAAAGTCTCCCATATGTACCTGAGAGCCATGTTTTGATTCTTGATGCAAAGCGGGGTGACATTGGCAATACCTCTCAGCAATATAGCAGCGCTCTCTTTGATGTGATGAAGGCCGATGCAGTCACGGTAAATCCCTATATGGGTTACGATAGTATTTTGCCGTTCATCGAGCGTGAGGACAAAGGTGCCTATATCCTCTGCTTGACTTCTAATAAAGGGAGTGAGGATTTTCAGCAGTTAAAACTTGAATCGGGAAAACGCCTTTTTCAAGAGGTGGCAGAAAAGATAACAAAGTGGAATACACGAAATAACCTTGGAATGGTCGTGGGTGCAACTCACCCTGATGAATTGAAAACGGTCAGGACTATTGCTTCGGATATGCCGTTTCTGCTTCCTGGGATCGGTGCCCAAAAAGGAGACCTTGAATCGGTGGTTTCTACTGCAATCGGGAAAAAACGAATTCCGACACTTATCAATTCCAGCAGAGGGATAATATTTGCATCCGGTGGCGAGAATTTTGCCAAAAAAGCTGTTCAGAAATGTATAGAGCTTCGAGATTCAATTAACAATCTTCTTGAATGAATTCACCGTTTTTTAGCATGTAAATTTACATGTAGCGGTCTGCTGGCCATCCTTATGAGCTGCGTGAACCGCAAATGTTGAACCAAAAATTACAATTTCAAGGCTTAATTTACCATATGATTAACTTATTTACGAAAAATATTTTTCTCAACAGACTTGTTTACGCAGAATAACCGTGTTTTCTGATTTTTATGCGTTTTTATGCGGAAAAGTTAGATTGGTTAAACGGAGTTATAAACTAATGACAATATTGACAAGCCTGTCTTTAACATAAATGATTTTTCGAATTGTCCCACCCAGAAATTTTCGGACATTCTTCACCTGCTGTGCTTGTTCTTTTATCTCCTCTTCGCCCATATCGGCAGGTATAACCAATTGACCACGAAGCTTACCGTTTACCTGTACCGCAATAGTCTTTTTTTCGGCAACAAGGAGTGATACATCATGCTTCGGCCACGCGTAGCAGGAGAGAAATTCTTCTCCTCCAAGAGCTTCCCACAATTCTTCGGTAATGTGTGGTGCGAACGGGTTGAGAAGTGATAAAATTCGTACAATTCCTTTAGTAACCAATAGAACCTGACTGGACGATGTGGAAAAATCGGGAAACTCAGCTATGTAATCGCGGATTTCATTATATAGTTGCATGGTTGCACTGACACCAGTATTAAAATGCATCGATGATATGGAATCGGTTACCTGTTTTGTCGCAGTTTCAATTTCTCGCACAAGTTTTTTTGAAGCTTGATCACTCAAATCATCAATGCTGCTATCTTTAAAATGATTTGAAAAGGTAGTTTGATTCTTCCAGATGAAATTCCAGATACGGTTGAGAAACCGGGACACTCCAAAGATTCCCTCATCATTCCAATCGTACTCTTTCTCAGGTGGGGCGGCAAATAACATAAAGGTCCGGATTGAGTCGGTACCATGCTTTTCGATGAGTTCACCGGGGTCGGCCACATTTCCTTTCGATTTCGACATAACTTCGCCGCTTTTAAGAACCATACCCTGTGTAGTCAATCGCTTGAAGGGTTCACCGTGCTTTGTAAGATTCAAATCACGGAGAGCTTTCATGAAAAAGCGCGAATAGAGCAGATGAAGAATGGCGTGGGTAATTCCGCCAATATAGTGGTCGACTGGCATCCACCGGTCGATAAGCTCCCTGTCAAACGGTTTATCATTATTATCCGGAGTTATATACCGTAGAAAATACCACGAACTGTCCACAAAAGTATCCATAGTATCAGTTTCTCTTTTGGCGGTTCCGCCGCATTGCGGACAGTGGACATCAGAAAACGTTTGAGATGATTCAAGAGGATTTCCTTCACCAGTAAAAGCAACATCGTCGGGCAGAACAACCGGAAGATCCGATTCAGGTACTGGAATAACACCACAAGATTTACAGTAAATGATAGGAATCGGTGCACCCCAATATCTCTGCCGGGAGATTAGCCAGTCACGAAGACGGTAGGTTATGGAAAAATCACCGAGGGCGCTGCTTTTCAATTTTTCGGTGATTGCTTTCTTTGCATCTTCGTTTAAAATGCCGTCAAATTCGCTTGAGTTAACAAGGATTCCTGAATCAACATACGCTTCTTTCATCGAATTTTCACGCAGAGGATTATCAGGATGGGGAGTTATAACAACTTTTATAGGAAGCGAATATTTTTTCGCAAATTCAAAATCTCTCTGGTCATGTGCTGGAACTGCCATAACAGCACCGGTCCCATAATCCATTAGAGCATAATCGGCAATATAGACCGGGTATTTTTTTCCGGTCAGCGGGTGGACAATATGTCTTCCGATAAAAATACCTTCTTTTTCTCTGTTTTCTGCGACTCTATCTGTTCGAGACTGCTTTTTGACTCGTTCAATGAAAGCAATCACATCATTTTTCTCAGGGACACTTTTTATCAGTTCCGAAATAAGCGGATGCTCAGGAGCCATTACAAGATATGTTACACCAAAAAGGGTGTCCGGACGGGTTGTAAATGCCGGAATTACTGTATCAGAGCCGGCAAGCGGAAAATTAACTTCTGTTCCGTACGATTTCCCAATCCAATTACGTTGCATAGCTTTGACCTGATCCGGCCAGAGCGTAAGATCGTCGAGAGATTCTAGCAGCTCATCAGCATATTTTCGTATATTAAAAAACCACTGTTCAAGTTCTTTATCGACAACTACACTATCGCATCTCCAGCACCGTCCGTCGATGACCTGTTCATTGGCAAGTACTGTTGCACAGCTGCCGCACCAGTTTATAGCAGCTTTCTTCTTGTAAGCAAGTCCTTTTTTGAAAAACTGAATAAAAATCCATTGATTCCATTTGTAATAATCAGGCTTAAATGTCGAAACCGTATGATCCCAATCGTAGCTGAATCCCATCTGGAGCTGTTGTTCTTTCATCATATTGATACATTTCTGCGTCCATTCTTTCGGATGAATTTGATGCTTGATCGCAGCGTTTTCTGCCGGCATTCCCATTGCGTCATATCCCATCGGATAGAGGACATCATACCCCTGTCTCCGCATGAAACGAGCATAAACATCACCGATCGAATAATTGCGGACATGTCCCATGTGGAGTTTTCCTGACGGGTAGGGGAACATTTCAAGACAGTAAAATTTCTTTGTGGAGCGGTCGTTGTTTAATTTGTACGCTCCCGATTCAGCCCACTTTTTTTGCCACTTGGCTTCGATTTTGGTAAAGTTATATTCCATATCATTTATTATGGAGTTATTGTACTAATTTCAATATCAATTCTGAAAGATTTAGCCTGAAATATTTCGTTATAGGGATTTTTACGTATCCTAACAAGGTAACGAAATTTTGTGTTTGTTCAAAGAAATTTGTAATAAGTATAGAGCAGATTGTCGACGTAAAGGGCTGAAATATTATTGTTTTACCGGGGAAGCAAATCGGCAAGGTTTTCTTTTTTTGCCTGGGGGAGATCTTGACAAATAAGTTCTATATTGTTCTTATCGAGGAATCGAAAATCCTCGATATCTTTTTCACTCAAAAAAACATAAGGTAGAATTTTTGATTTGTCTTCACTATGGCGCATTCCGCCGATGTTAATCTGCTGAAACTGCACACCTTGTTTTACCAGATTGGCATAAATACCCGGAGATTCAGCGAGTAATATAATGCGATCTTCATGGAAGATTTTCTTTAGGAGGGATTCGGCTGCTTCCTCTATTGTAAATATCGAGACTGCAATATTAAAAGGGACACAGCTTTGGTAAAGCTCTTTTTCCCATTCGTTGTTGGCAATTTCATCGCTTATGAGGACAATCCTGTCGGGGTTCAGAAAACTCTCCCAACCAACAGTAACCTGACCATGGATCAAGCGGTCGTCTATACGTACAAGCACAATTGACATAGATTATCCTCAAAATCAGGGCTGCCAAATCAGGTTAAGAATATTCGCTGAGAGGTCCTCGCATCATTTATTTTCCAAAAGAGCCGGTTCTAGAATTACCTCTGTTCCTTTTAGCGAGCTTTCCTTAAGGTGTTCCGCTAAATCCGGAAGTTTGTACGATTCACGCTTATTGGCAAAGGTCAGCAACATAGGGAGGTTAACTCCTGAGATCAGTACGATGCCTTTGTTATTTTTCTGAATCATCTGTGCGGCATGCCAGCAGCTTCCTCCACAAAAGTCTACCATAATAAGAATTTCGTTGTCCTGCCATTCCTGCGCAATTGAATCGAGACTTCCAATCAACTCTTTGGTAGACATTAATTCATTACTGAGTACTTTTACATCGTCAAGGGGTCCGATAATTTTTTCAGTTGTATTCTGGAGTGCGCTGCCAAGATCTCCATGAGAAATGATGATACATTTTATCATGTATTATTCCGGATATTGTATCACTGATGTATTAGGATCGGCATTAAAACATTTACCGTTTAAGAAAGGTACAACTTTTTACTCAATATCACCAGTCAGATGTTTGCGGAGTCTTTTATTTCTCTTTATTTTATTTTCCAGTTTTTGACAAATTCTTTTTCAGGGCGGACACCGTATACCCGTTGTATAATCTTAAGCGCTATTACTTCGGTGATTACTGTGATGTTTTTTCCAGGGAAAATTGGCAGATAAATGATCGGTATATTTACATCGAGATACTGTTTAAAATCATCATCGATACCGAGACGGTCGTATTTCTCGATAGGTCTATGGTCTTCAAGGCGAACTTCAATTTCTATACGTTTTTGTGCTCGAATTGATCGCACACCGAACATACTTCTGACATCTATGAGACCGACACCGCGGATTTCCAATATGTTCTTCAATACCTCTTTGTTCGTTCCGACAAGGACCCCCGTCCGTTTTCGGTACACAGAAACCACATCGTCGGCAACTAGCTGGTGACCGCGTTCGACAAGATCGAGTGCAATCTCGCTTTTCCCGATTCCGCTTCTTCCAGTGAATAGAATGCCTATGCCGTAAACATCAACCAGCGTGCCATGTACGTCTGTGCTTAGAGCGCACTTGTCATTGAGGTATTCGTAAAGAATCTGATAAATATGATTTGATGAGTCGGGAGAACTGAAAACGGTAATGCCATTCTCATCCGCAATGTTGAGCAATCCCTTGCTTAATTTATGGCCATTGGAAATGATGAGACAAGGGATGTCAGATTTCATCAATCGCCTGAATGTTACCGTTTGCTCATTTTTGTTAAGTTGCTTGAGATACGATATTTCAGTTTGTCCCAGAATCTGAATTTTTTTTCGGCGAATGTTTGTGTAAAACCGGCCAAGAGCAATCCCGGCCGGCAGAGATCGTGGTCTATTATAATCCGTTTCAATCCGAGTTTCGTGTTGCACAGTTTTAGTTTCAGTTCGTGTTTGTTGTCTTTATAACATAATTCGACCGTCAGATCAATTCGACCGTTCATTTTTCCTCTTTCCACTGTGAATCTTCTAATACAAGTTCAACCGCTTTTTTATGATTAAAATTCCTTACACGGGCTTTATGTTTTTTCAGTTTCCTTTCCAGTTTGCCCAATGCTTTATCTAAAGATTTATACATATCATCCGACATTTCATGCGCTCTTAATATCTGGCCATGCACTGTGAGGTGAATTTCTGCATTGTGCTTCGAATATGTGGCTTTCACATAATCCATTATAACATTAGCTTCGATGATACCATCATAAAATTTTTCTAATCTTTGAATCTTGTTATCAATAAACATTTTAAGTTGATCGCTTGCCTTGAAATGACGTGCTGTGATATATATCTGCATTATTCCCTCCGTACTACATGTATTTAAACTGGGCAATTAGTTAAGAGAGTTACTGAATGGGGTGTTACTTACATGCCTCCTTTGTTGCGATTGGAACTGTTACCGATTTATTTTTGTCGCACGGGGATGAGCCCTTTTATATTCTGTGCGAAGTTTTTCTATTGAAACATGAGTATATATTTGTGTTGTTGCCAAATTTATGTGCCCCAGCAGTTCTTGTACTGCCTTTAAATCTGCTCCATTATCGAGAAGATGTGTGGCAAATGAGTGCCTGAGCATATGGGGATGTACGTTTACGCCTTCGCCTATGTCGTTGAGCTGCCGCTCCACGACTCTTTGAACAGTACGTGCAGATATTCTGCTGCGCGGTCTTCCCCAAAAAAGTGGTTCTTCCGAAACAGGAATTCGATATCTATCTGCGCGAACATCAAGATATCTGCTGATTGTCCGAAAACAGGTTATTCCAACCGGAACAATGCGTTCTTTGCTCCCTTTGCCGAATACCCGAACAGTTCTTTCTTCAAAATTTACATCCCGAATACTCAAACTAACAAGCTCGCGCAAACGAATACCTGTAGCATAGAGGAGCTGTATAATAGCTTTGTCACGCGTCTCTGTTAACTCATCGATTTTGGAATCAGCTGCGGGAGCAGTCCGGAGCATTTTATCAAGCAGTGCATCTTTTCCAAGGTGATCAGGCAATGTCTTCCGAAGCTTTGGGCCGGTTAAAATGCTCATCGGATCTTTGTCAATTAATTTTTGACTCAGACAAAATTTGAAGAAACTCCTAAGCGACGACAATTTACGCGCAACGGTTCTTGCTGTTACATCTTTTTGAATAAGATAATCTAGGAAATTTCTTATATGGTGTACGTTGAAAGATTGAAGCTGCAACTCGGGCAGGAAGTTTTGAATCTGCTGAAGGTCATTTCTGTAAGATTGAATTGTAAATGGGGAATAACCTTTTTCTTTTGCAAGAAAAGTCAGAAAATCATGAATATGATATGATAGTGCTAATTTTTTCAATGCGTATTCTTTTCTTATTACAGTATATCTAATATGAGCATTCATTATGAAAATCACAATATTTGTGCCAAAAAAACGCAATACAAACCACTATCCTCTCACATAGGCGTATTCTCCTTTAAAGTTCAGCACTACATAAATAATAATTCTCATTATTTATGGACACTGCTTATATTTATCACGAACAAATCAGGCAAAATGTTCCATCGATTCGGACTTTTCTGGGTTTAAAAATTAAGAATGTGCGGGAAATTACATAAAAATAACAGGAAAAATGCACAAGTTACGATGCGGAAATTATCTGAATTAAAGCTTGGTTGGGTAAAAGTTACTTTATACTTCAGGATCCTTCTTGGGGACAATATTGACAATGTTTTTGCAGTCGGGATGGCCGGTGCAAGCGTAAAACTTAGACTTGTTTTTGGATTTCGCTTTCATATCCTTACCGCATAGCGTACATCGCAGAAGTGTATTTTTACAAGAGGGATAACCGGAACAGGCAAAAAATATGCCGTATCTTCCTTTGCGGATCACCATATCTTTGCCGCATTCTTTACAGACGTGACCCGTTGGTTGGGGTTCTGCCGATCCACCGGAAGCATCGCCCTCGTTTTCAATGCTTTTCGCGTTTTTACAGACGGGAAAGCCGGAGCAGGCATAAAACTTTCCGTTCTTGCTCCAGCGGATTACCATTTCGCTGCCGCACTTCTCGCAGGAAAACCCGGCTTTTTCAACCAGCTCTTGCTCGAACGTTTTAATTTCGCCGAAAACTTTGTCGAGATTTTCTTGAAACGGCTTGTAAAATTCGTCGACAACATCAAAGTAGTTTTTCTTTCCTGATTCGATGAGATCAAGCTCCGATTCCATATGTGCGGTAAAATTGACATCAATAATATCGGGAAAGCCTTTGACAACAATTTTACTGACCATTTCGCCAAGTTCGGTAGGGGTCAGTTTTCTTTTATCACGTGTAATATAGTTCCGTGTAATGAGCGTAGATATAATTTGTGCGTAAGTGCTTGGCCGTCCAATTCCGAGCTGTTCGAGCTCTTTAACAAGAGAACTGTCATTGAACCGAGCAGGAGGTTTCGTAAAATGTTGCTTCAAATCAGAATTCTGCATTTCAAGAATCATTCCTTCGGTCAAACCGGATGGTATTTTATTGGACGAAGCGTCATTCTCTTCAATATCATCACCAATTTGTTGTTCGCTCCTTATTTTCAAAAATCCGGGGAATAAGAGTTCAGATCCGGTTAGGGAAAAATCACACGGTCCGGCACTTATCGTTATTGTGGTCTGGTTCGATACGGCTTCCTTCATTTGGCTTGCAACGACGCGGTTCCAGATCAAAAGATATAATTTGTATTGCTCATCATTCAAATATTGTCTAAGCGATTCCGGCGGACGGGAAAAATAAGATGGTCGGATGCATTCATGAGCGTCCTGAACTTTTCCTTTCGATTTCTTTTTGAAAATACGTGCTTTCGCAGGTATGAAATCCGGTCCATAATTTTTGCGAATAAAATCGTGCAATTCATCGAGCGCTTCATTGCTGATCCGGGTTGAATCCGTACGCATGTAAGTGATCAGTCCGACGCTTCCCTCACGTCCCAACTCAATTCCTTCATACAATTGCTGGGCAATAAACATGGTTTTTTTTGGAGCGTAGCCAAGCCGGTTTGAAGCCTCTTGCTGAAGCGTACTCGTTATAAAAGGTGGAAACGGGTTCCGCTTTACCTTCTTTTTCCGAATGGATTTAAGTGTAAATTGCTCATTTTTGTACGACTGTTCAATTTCTTGAGCAGTTTCTCCATCGGGAATTTCCGCTTTTACACCTTTGTATTTTGCCAGGACTGCTTTTAATATATCGCTGTCAGGACTGTTCAAATCGACATGTATCGTCCAGTATTCCGTCGGACTGAAACGGTGGATGCTACCCTCGAGTTCAGTAATAAGTTTCAGGGCAACGGACTGCACTCTTCCTGCTGATAAACTTCCTTTAAACAATGTCCGCCAAAGAAATGGACTCATTTTATAGCCGACAAGCCTGTCAAGTACACGGCGAGCCTGCTGTGCGTCGACTTTCGGCATATCGATGGGAAACGGATTATCAATGGCATTTTGTACTGCTTTGAGAGTGATTTCATTAAACAATGCCCGGTGGACTTTCTTATTATTTCCAATTTCTTTCGCTATATGCCATGCTATTGCTTCACCTTCCCGGTCAGGGTCTGTAGCAATGTATATTTCATCAGAGGATTTCGCCGCTTTTTTAAGCTCGTTTATCGTCTTTTGCTTCCCTTTGATAGTGACATACTCAGGTTTGAATTTATCTTCGATGTTGATACCGAGCTGGCTTTCCGGCAGGTCTCTGATATGACCGACGGAGGCTTTGACTGTATAGTCTCTACCGAGAAATTTATTGATTGTTTTCGCTTTTGAGGGCGATTCTACGATGACCAACGATTTTTTCATAATTATTTTTATTTGACACAGTCATTTTTAAAAAGAGTTGTGTCATTTTTGCTCATTTTTTTCGGAATTGACAAGATGAAGCACTTCTTTAACTTTATCGGTTACACTTTTGTAGACTGCGCTGTTTTCCTGAAGAAAGTGGCGCACGTTTTCCCGTCCTTGACCAAGGCGCTCTTTGCCATAAGAGAACCAGGTTCCGGTCCGTTCGATTATATTGTGCTCGAGCGCAAGGTCGATAATTTCACCTTCCTGTGAAATCCCTTTACCGTAGAGAAGGTCAAATTCGGTATCTCTGAAAGGAGGTGCAACTTTATTCTTTACAACTTTCACTCTTGTCCTATTACCTACAATATTACTTCCTTCTTTTAACGAAGCAATTCGCCTGATATCGAGCCTGATGCTTGAATAAAACTTGAGTGCACGTCCTCCGGGAGTAGTTTCCGGATTTCCAAACATGACACCTATTTTTTCCCGAATTTGATTGATAAAAACACAGGTACATTGTGATTTGTTCACTACACTCGTAAGTTTTCTAAGTGCTTGTGACATGAGCCGTGCCTGTAGACCTACATGTGCATCACCCATTTCCCCCTCAATTTCTGCACGAGGTACCAATGCGGCGACTGAATCGATGACGACCATATCTATAGCTCCGCTCCGAATCAACGTTTCGGTAATCTCAAGCGCCTGCTCTCCGTTATCAGGTTGCGATACGAGGAGGTTGTCTATATCGACGCCGAGATTTTTTGCATAGTACGCATCGAGTGCGTGTTCAGCATCCACAAAAACAACATTTCCTCCCAATTGCTGTGTTTCTGCAATAAAGTGGAGGCTTAATGTTGTTTTCCCGGACGATTCGGGTCCGAATACTTCAATAATCCTGCCGCGCGGAATCCCGCCGATTCCCAGCGCTGCATCAAGGCCAATCGAACCTGTCGGAATTACTGACAAATCGGACTGAATATTGGATTCCCCGAGTTTCATTACGGCTCCTCTACCGAACTGCTTGTCGAGCTGTGATATAGCAACTTCAATTGCTTTGTCTTTTTTTATTGAAGGATCTACAGCCATCTTATTACTCCTCTCGGTATATACAGCTTCTAATATATGCTACACTCAGTAGAGTGTACAGTATCAGCAAAAGGTAATAATTGGGAAAACTCTAATTCACGATTCTGAACGTGAAATACAATACCCTGCGTATTACATTTCGCAATATTCCGATGCGAATCAATCAAAATTATGTTCTACGAGAACAGAATATTCCGGTCCCTCTTTGCGAAGCACGCTCTTCATAAAGACCATTCTCGAGATCTGCAAGTCACCGGTCGCCATCAATTCCGGAGATATAAATTTTTGCACCAAATCTGGTGGCGGATCAGTTTTGAAACGGCCTAAAGTCACATGTGCACGAAACGGCCGCTCTTCACGAGGAACCGAAAGTGAGGCACACCGATTATTGACCAGATCAGCAATCTGTATGAGTTCCGGAACACCCTTTACTATTTTTGACCAGTAAGCACGGGGCCGTCTCATGTTCGGAAAAATATCTGTTCCCCCGAGCGCTATGGTAAATTTACTAAAAAGTGGCGGCGGTTTGAAAATATCAGCAGTTATTTTTTCAACCAGTTTTTCGGAAGTATCTCCGATAAATTTAAGGGTAATATGAATATTTTCCGGTTTTACCCAGTGCGGTCTGAAATTTTGTCCGGAGGCTTCTCGTTGAAACCGGTCGATCATCTCTCTAACAGATTCGGGTAATTCAATTGCTATAAAAGTCCGTATCATTTAGCCGCAGCCTGATAATGTTCAGCATTGTTTGGACAGATTGCCCCTTGATTCTTGTCCGTTCTCCCCTGAGTTGGAGTTTTGTGACGTAGGTTCCAAATCCGTCTGAAAATCCAATGTAAACCAGTCCGACCAATTTTTCCGGTGTTGCTCCACCCGGACCTGCAATACCGGTTATCGAAGTGCCTATATCACAGCCACTTTGCTTCCGAATGTTTTCGGCCATCTGCAGGGCTATTTCTTCACTGACAGCCCCATAGATTTCAAGATTCTTTCGATCTATGTCGAGTAATTTGATTTTTGCTTCATTGCTATATGCTACAACAGCACGGTCAAAGTAGTTGGAGCTTCCAGCTACGTTAGTAATTTTGTCACTGGCTCTTCCACCAGTGCACGATTCGGCAACGGCGATTGATACGCTATGTTTTTTTAAAAGTGAGCCGACGACTGATTCCATAGAATCGTCATCATAACCGTAAATATTATCGGGTATGAGCGCAACAATTCTCTTTTCTATTTCCTGAATACTACGATTCAATGCTTTTTTTTCTCGTCCCTGCGACGTCAGCCGGATATCGACACCGAGCGGGTCCGGCAAAAATGCGACTTCAAGTTCAACGATTTCGGCCAGATCAGAATTCAAGATTTCGGCCAGTTTCGACTCGCCGATTCCGGTTGTCCGAATTGTCCGGGACACAACTAAAACAGAGTGTGACAGGTGTTTCTTGAGATAAGGAACGACTTGATCGGTCATCAATCCTTCCATCTCCACTGGAACACCCGGAAGCATTATAAACACAACACCGTTATTGTTAATAATCAGTCCTGGAGAGGTACCACGTTGATTGGGTAATGTAACAGCGCCCTCCGGGATTTCAGCCTGTGTAATATTGCTCACCGGCATTTTTTTGTAGCCGAATGACTTAAACTGTTCCCGGACAATATCAAGCTGCTCTTCGCTTACTTGAATTTCTCTACCGAAATAGTCAGCTACGGCTTTTTTGCTGATATCATCATGAGTGGGACCGAGTCCGCCGGTGCAAATGACAAGTGGTGCAGCAGCGCAGGCTGCCTCTGCACCCCACTGAATCTCCTCTTGAGAATCACCAACAGTAAGTGTGCGGACCGTTTTTAAACCTACTGTGGCAAGTTTCTGAGCAATATATGCAGCATTTGTATTAACAGTTTTCCCGGATAAAAGCTCGTTTCCAATAGATAAAATCGACGCTTTGTCAGATATTATGGTATTCACGTTTTTATGGACCTGTCACCGCTTCGTACAGATAGTAAATGTATTACAGGCAGAGATTACCCTATGAAATTCGAGTGTTGATACTGCCGAGCTGGGGTAATTATGCAGTTCTATATCAATTATTAGGGGATTAATATCGAACAATATCGGGTAATAATCAAGAATTATTTAGTCAAGGTAATCGCTTTACAGCAACCAGATGATGAGCCAACAGCAGATATTGGTATAAATACCGGCAACAACGTCGTCAGACATTATTCCCCATCCCCCGGGAAGGTATTCGAATATTTTTATAGGCAGCGGTTTGAAAATGTCAATTATCCGAAACAGAAAAAAAGCGGCGATCCATAGACCCATATCTTTTGGTAGTCCGATGAGTGCAATGATAATTCCCACAGCTTCATCGATATTTATTTTTGATGGGTCTTTTCCCCATTCACCCACAAGCGCATGTGCAACGTGTGCACCGGTAAAAAATATTACTACTGCCAAAAGAGTCATAAGGAATGCAGACAGAGGAGACAGAAACCATAAAAATATGATCCAAAGGAGACTTCCGACCGTACCCGGTCCATACGGGAAATATCCCGTGAATAAACTAGTTGCTATCAGCTTGTAAAGCGGGGTCAAATTGAATTTTGTAGCGGGCACGAATTGAAATACCGGTATGTATTGGAAAGTTACGGTAACAGGAATTTATACAAATGTAGATTGTTAAAACGGCACTACCATTTTGTAAAATCTCCGAATCAGGTCGGTCAACGGGCTGCGATGTTCATATAAATACACCAGTCCGGTTGCAATGGTAAACAGTGCTACAAACTCCAAATAATTGTCAATGAATACCTTCATCGACGCTAAATATGAAAAGGATGCTACTCCCAAATCTGCACTGTAGTGAATTTCAAGAATCAAATAAATAAACATTAAATATACTAAAATCACTTGACTGAATGTTTTCCATTTCGCTACGAGGTTTGCAGAGATGGGTTTTCCGAATGCTATCATATAGCCGCGAAGTACCGTTATTATTAGATCTCTGCAGACTATAGCAATGATCCAACTGAATTTGAAGTATTTAAGCATCACAAAACCGATAAGCATAGTGGATATCAGAATTTTATCGGCAAATGGATCGAGAAATTTCCCCCATTTTGATACGTATCCATACTTCCGGGCAAAATGTCCGTCATACCAGTCAGTGAGAGAAGCAATGATAAATACTCCGGTTGCAATATATTTAGCCTGTGTACCTTGTTTCAGGAGAAAATACAGTGCTACAGGTGTCAGAATTATTCGCAGTACTGTTAGTTGATTTGGCAACGTCATGATTTTTTAACACAGGTGTATGCTGCATACTAAAAAATAGCGGGAATTCCCGCTCTGATGCATCGTTTGTCGCACACGCAAAAATACGACTTTTTTCTTGAATGTCAAGAAAAAATTTAGTTCATTAAGGGCGGCCTAACTGCAAATTCAAACAGTTGTAAAAGTAAATAAAACAATGGTTTAGTTATATATGAAATCTCGCGAAACGATCAGAAACAGATCATCTGATATATTGTTATCCGGGACAGTGCTTGAAGGGTACGGCAGTTTTTATACCGTACTGTACCGACAATTGCTCTATTCGTGTACACTTCGGGGTAAATTCCGGCAGATTTTAAGAGATGAACATTCTCCTGTTTCAGTTGGTGATAGAGTGAAATTTCAGAAGATTGATGCAACTTCGGGAGTGATCGAGAAGCTTCTTCATCGGAAAAATAAAATTTCAAGGCCCACAAAGTGGGGTCCGGTTAAAGAGAGGATTATTGCATCGAACGTCGATCAGATTATTGCTATCGTTTCTGCAAAAAGTCCGCGTTTCACAACTGGTCTAATTGACAGAATGTTGCTGGTTGCCGAAAGGGAGCGACTCAAAGGTGTCGTATGCATCAATAAAATTGATCTTATTGATATGCGGGATATAGAAGATACCATTGTCATATACCGTAAGTTAAAGTACCGTATATATCCGTTGAGCGCAAAGACAGGCGAAGGAATCCAGGAGTTACAATCTTTTCTGGATAAGAAGTTTTCTGTCTTCGTTGGCCAGTCAGGTGTTGGGAAATCATCGATTCTCAACCGCCTTTTACCAGATTTGAATCTAAAGGTGCAGGAGGTGAGCAGTTATAGCAATAAAGGGAAACATACAACATCTTCTGTTGCGGCAGTACTGCTCAATTCGGGAGGAATGATTGCTGACACACCGGGATTCAAAGATTTCGGATTATGGGGTATTGAGCAAAACGAGGTGTGTGCATTATACCGGGAGTTCCGAAGACATGCCCACCGGTGTAAGTATCAACCCTGCTTTCATATTCATGAGCCTGACTGTGCGGTAAAGCGTGCTTATGAAAAGGGGAGTATTGCTTCATGGCGGTACGAAAATTATATGAGAATATTCAACTCGTATTCCGAACCTTCATATTAAAATCTCCTCCATAATTTTCAGCACACACTTTCACTAAAAGTCTGTCATCGATTACCCTATCGGCTGTTTTTTAGGACAAATCCATGGATAGTCGCAGAACTTGCAGTGATTTCCTTCGATAGGCTCAAATTTCTCCTCCCTGATCAGAGAAGCAGTTTCACGTATAGTATCAAAAGCGTTTGACAGCTGTTGATCGGATCTTTGTGTTGTAATTGCTTCATTCGTTTCGAGATAATAGAATGTCAAATTTTCCGGAATAGAGCCATACTTCTGCTTCACTGCTTCTGCATAAATTGAAACCTGCAAATTGGTATCGGCATCTTTCTGTGATTTCTGTTTTCCAGTTTTATAGTCAATGATTTCAAATGCACCTGACTCGTGAATGTCAATCCGGTCAATTTTTCCGGCAACAAGGGTTTCATCCAATATAATTTGAAAATACTCTTCAACACTTTTCGGCGGGCGTAAATGGCTTTTATTCCATTTAAAAAAATTCTTAAGCTGCTTTTCCCCCTTATTTCTGAATCGTGCCTCTTCGGCAGGATCCTTATAGCCATCCGGCCTCCAACATGTTTCATACAAATTGAACAGGGTTTTTTCATCCGGCTTTTCACCATCGATTATGATCTGATAAAACCGTTGCAGTGTGTCATGGATTGTCTGTCCGAAGGTCGGCCGTGCAGATTTTGGTGCCCTGATTTTATCCATATATCTGAATTTATATTTAAGCGGGCATTGAGTATACGTATCAATTTTTGAGTAGTCTAATTGTAAAAGTTTGCGTTGTGCGTTATCGCTATCCTGTAGCCGGGGAGTCGGAAGATTCGCAGGATGAAACTCAGTTTCAGAAAGTTCCAGCAGAGCAGACCTGATTATAATTGGATCAGGTATCGCATTGTGCGACTGCACATGTAAGTCGATAGACCTCTTTATAGTTTCTTTAATAGTATCCTTAGTAACAGCCATAAAATCTCCTAAATGGTTGTTGTGAATTGGACCGGATATTCTATCGGAATTTATTTTGGAATGAGCTTCACCATTTCCTGCTCTTTCTGAGATGTTCCGTATGATAGATTCCGACCGGGGATCTTTGAGCAGTTCGTTAACAAAAAGGGAACAGGGTGATCCATGTTTGCTGATTGCAGAAAGATAAAGCTTCTGCCGGGTACGTGTCATAGCAACATAAAAAAGCCTCCGCTCTTCTTGTAGATGGAAATCACCTTCAGGAATCTTCTCTTTCATTAGTGTCAAGGGAAAAGGCACCATGTCCCTCCGCTTAGTAGTTGGAAACTTTCTACTTTGCAGCGAAATCAAAAAGACGGTGTCGAATTCAAGCCCTTTTGCTGCATGGACGGTTAAAAAGTTTACAGCACCTTCTTCAAAGGCAGATGTCTCCGGTCGTTCGGTTTCTCCCCCAGCAAGTATGAAATAGTCGAGAAACTCGATAAATTCTCCGAGGCTCTTATCTTCGTTGTTTTCTTCCTGTTCTAACACAAAATTATACAGACTGATTATTTCCTTTAAAATGAAAGGATTATCTCTTGCAGACCTGCCTGTCATTAAAACGGTGTTGTATGCATGAGAGATGATTTTTTGCAGGGTTTTTGCTGCTGTGATGCTGCCTGTATTGTTTATAAGCGGTTTGAGGAATGTCTGAAATTTCCGTACAGTTACGCTGCCTGCCTCAGAAAGTATAGATTCCGGTCGCTCAAGGTGAATTATGCCCTGGGGGGGGCAGCCAAGTTCCTGAAGTTCGGATAAAAGAGTCATCATATCGGTAGTTGAGAGCTGCCAGAACGGGTGTTCAAATATTGAATAGAGATATTTGTCATCGGCGGTGTTATTCAACAGGTGGAGCATTGATACTAAAAACTTGTTCTCGGTCAGGTATAATAACGGATCGCCCGTTGCAATAGTACACGGTATTCCCCGGTGTCGGCACGCTTTATAGAGAAGCTTTCCGTGCGTATGTGCTCTGTAGAGGACAGCGGTCGTCTCTGAATGGGTTCTATTTCCATTCTTATACCGTTCATTGAGTAGGTCTGCAATCCTTTCAGCTTCTTCCGGAGGACTGCCGCTTTCAACATACTGCACTGGTATTCCGTTTTCACCAGTTGTGGTGATTTTTTTATCTGGATACAGTCTGGACTTCCTGTTATGCTGAATCGATAATCCCGCACAGGTCAGGATGTTGCGCGTAGAACGGTAGTTTATATCGAGCATGATCTCCTTGCATCCGGGGAAGAGTGTTCGGAACCTTTTAAAGCTCGCATAGGATGCACCGCGAAACCGGTAAATTGCCTGATCGTCATCTCCGACTACGCATAGGTTTTTGTGGTTCTGAGCGAGGAGTGATATAATCTCTATTTGGGCGCTATTGGTGTCCTGATATTCATCAACAACAATGTGAGTATGGCGTTTTTGGAGCTGCTTCAAAACATCAGTGTTGGATTTGAGCAGGTTATAAGCTTTAATAATTTGGTCACCATAATCAAGATATCCTTTTTCTGCAAGAATTTTCTCATATTCGGTATATATACATGCGCATTCCTCAAGCTGTTTGGAGTACTGAAGGAGGTTACTATTTTCCGATTCAGAGTTTTCGGTGGAGCTGTTAATTTCGGATGAGAATTTCTGAGCATATTTGTACAATTCATGGGGCAAAACCAGCTCATCTTTTGCCCGGGAGATAAAAGTCCTTAATCCCATTATGGTCGATAATGGGTCATACGACTCAAGAAAGTGCTTCGGTTTCAAACGCGAAAAAAGTTTCCGTAATTCAATTTTTTGTCTGATATCGTCAAGCAGTTTATAGTGCGTCGGAATTCCGGCAAGGTATCCATATTGACGTACAATCGAATCGCAGAATGAGTGGAATGTTGAAATGTGAACGGAAGAGTTCGGATGTTTGAGGTGTTCGTTCAATCGACTCTTCATCTCTTCAGCAGCTTTGTTGCTGAATGTTAATCCTGCAATGTTTTCCGAGGCAACGTTTTTTGTATTGATGAGATAGGCAATTTTGTGAATTATGACGCGGGTCTTGCCAGTGCCAGCTCCGGCTGTTATCATGAGCGGGCCGCCATTATACTCTACAGCTTCTTTCTGCCTGTTATTCAGTTCCATATTGTTCTGTGCTCAGATAGTCCTAACCATGCAATAAAGCCGTTAAAAATTGATACGTTTTGTCTTGCATATCTCTCAAAAAATCGTGGAACGTAACAATCTCAGTTAGCAAACGATACTATTTTTTTTTGAAAATATAAAGATAAAATGCAGAGGAGCAATTATTTTAAATTTGTAAAAAAGGAGAGTGAAATCTTTATTAAAAATGGAACTGCAAACCTGTCCAGACTTCGCGGGGCAATTGAAAGAGTGATTTTAATTTGATGGAATCAGAAAGAAAATTATTGTAGGCGGCTTCCTGCTCACTTTCGTCAAGCACACCGTCATTATTCAGATCGGCTACACGGTTGTAGAGTGATTCAGGAGGTGTTTCTCCATTTTCTGTCCAGATGGTACGAGAATCAATATTTTCCGCAGAATAGAGTGGGCTGCCGGTGCGGGAATATTTTGCGACGGGTTCTACTCTGTTAATTAGATTTTTAATATCGAGAAAAAACGTAAAATTTGAGAATCGGTTAGCAATATATTTTTGGAGCCGGATGTTTGTGTTAAAATACCATGGATTTCTATTTGTATTAATTCCACTGTTCAATAATCCTGCTAAAGCAGTGGTTGTATATGGAGTACCCGATTCGGCAAACCCAGTGAGATTTGCAGTGACATTCTGCAAGGGTTTCATTCCGAACAGACTTGGTCCACTGTTTTTCGGAATTACATAATTGAATACTGCTCTGAAACTGTGGCGTCGATCGAATGGAAGCGGAAAAAATTCCTGTTCCGAAGCTGTTTGCAGCAATTGCGGTGTTGTGAGAATGCCATTCAAATCGTTCAGTGTTCCAAGGAGATTTCCTTCTACCTGAAACGGCGAAATATACATGTACGATCCGCGGGCAGAGGAAATTGTATATGATGCCCGCATTCCGAAATGCTGCCCAAGGTTTTTTACAAAGTTAAATTCAAGACCCATCGTTTTTCCTACACCAATATCATCATATTGTGGAGTAACATTGGTGCTATTGGAGGTCATGTCGGCTACTTCAATCTGTTGCAGCGCTTTATAAAAGCCGGCAGCACTTATTTGAATTTGGTCCGAAACAGAATAGTGCAACCCTGCTTCATATACAATGCTTCTTTGCGGATCAAGCGTTGGATTTCCGGTTAAACTTTCTGTTGCCGGACGAAGAAGGTTTTGACTGTTGCGTGAATAAAGTCCATGAAACGAAGGCAATTGATAATGCCAGCCGAAATTTGCATGGGCTATAAGATTGTTCTGGAATTCATACGAAATTCCTGCTCTTGGGCTTAGCCGTAGTTTTTGATTACCTATCTGGATTAAATTATGTGGACTAGACAACGAACGGTCTGTCTGGGGATCGAAGTAATGGAGCCTGATTCCCGTATCGACAAAGAATCTTCCAATATTGATTGAACTGCCTGTATAGGCACTGATGTCATATGGTTCGTTTTCATATGCATCCAGTTCCTTTGCGGCGCTGACAACGGAACTGCTGGTAAATCGCCCTTTTGCTTTATAAAGTTTTGACTCAATTCCTGCTCGAAATTGCAGATAGTCTTTTAACTGGGAAACGACCTTTAATTCTGCACCGAAATACTGTGACCGGGTTGCCCAATACGAATCCAACTGGCCGTTGCTGATGAAAACGTTATTGACGCCGTAAGGATTGTCAGCGCCTATCTCAAACGGAACATCTTTGTTCAGGATGGGCTGAACATCATAGTCAAAAAACCAAAAACTTTCACCACTTTCATTCGCAAGTCCCCGTTCTGTCTGAGAATCAAGCATTTCAACTGTGGCTTCATAAAATAGATGTTGAGAAAGAGAATAGGTAAACCGGATATAACCGAATGCGTTCTGCCTGATAAATGACGGAAGAGCGTTGATAGAAGAGTTGTACCGCCATAACCAGGAATCTTCTTCTTGATTCAGTCTGCCGAACAGACCTGCAGCAGTGATTTTCATGTTCGGATTGATTTGGTGAACTGCTTTACCGAAGAAGCCGTATTGTGCCAGTCTGTTATGTTGGTAATCGGTAATATTATTGCCGGCCGGATCTCGTACGTCGAGTCCCGGAGTCCTGTTCGACTGAGCATTAAATTTTCCTGAAAAGAACAGGCTTATATCCTTATTAAAAATAAGAACCGGACCGCCGGCAGCAAATTCAACAATTTTTTCTCCCCGGGGGTTGAGTTTAAAATCGCCGTTTTCACCGTTTAGTGCCGAAATAGAATTTTTTAATCGGATATCTCCTGTCCAGGTATCTCCACCCTCTTTTGTTATGAGGTTGACAACTCCGGACATTACATTTCCGTATTCGGCATTAAATCCCCCCGTTTTGACCTGAATTTCCTTGAGTGATAAATTATTCAAGAACGATTCGTATGACAGTCCGCCAAATAGGGCGTCACGGGTAGAGATACCGTCGATTTGGAAGTCGATATCTGATGGTCTCCCTCCCCTGATGGTATTATCCCTGCCAATTCCGGGAATAGTAGCGATAATTTCAGTTGGAGTTTCGCCGAAGCTATTTAAAATTTCGTCTTCGAGCAGAACATGATTTGTCCCGGAAGCATACTTGCCGATACCGCTGCGCTGTGCAGTAACTACAACTTCGTTGCCTAACTCAAGAGTAGTCTGATTCAGTTCGATATCTACACTTGTGGCAAGGCCGGCGCTTATCCAGATATTGGTAACCTTGACGGTTGTATATCCTATGAAGCTTGCAGATAGTTCATGAAGCCCGACAGGTACACCCAGCACAAAATATTCGCCCTTAAAATTTGTTGATGAGCCGGGTATACTGTTATCCAGTATAATATTTACACTTGGGAGGAGATCTCCGGTTTCCGCATCAACGACTCTGCCGGTAAGTTTACCGTACGTTTGTCCGTACGCTGCGTTCGAAATGCCATCCGACCAAAGGCTCCCGATGAGCAGAATCAAAAATACCAATCCGGATAAGATTCGAGATTTTTTTCTGAGTAAGTACATTAATGTTTAGTACCGGTCTTTAATGAGTGCTACCCTCATTCAAGAATGCATCAATGTCTGAAAAACCCTGCTTGCTACAGGCGCATCCCAGCACTCAATTATTGGAGTATTATTAAATAAGCAAACATTGTGCCATGCTTAATCTAGCATATAGTAAGGATATAAGCTTTATAATAACAATTGTTTACGAATATATCTTGAATGCGTTTATTCGTTAAGGTGCAACTCCTTGCACGGCAGGAAAGTGCAGGGTACAATAAGGAAAGTTTAATCACCGAAACATATAGTATATAATGCTCGGAAAACGTTCAATTGTTCATAATTAATTTGAATAAGTGAATAAATACATTGTATTTAGATAATGAGTGTGTAATTTTTATAAGATTTATCTCATTCCAAGTAACGTGCAGGAGCAAGAAGCGATTGAATTCACATAAACGGTTTAAAATAGGTCCCGGCCTGATTGTAACAGCTGCGTTTATCGGGCCAGGAACAGTGACAACCTGTACACTTGCTGGAGCCGGTTACGGCTATTCACTCCTCTGGGCAATCATATTTGCCGTTATCGCAACATATGTCCTTCAGGAGATGAGCGGACGGGTTGGACTTGCCGGAAAAACTGGTCTCGGTGAAGCAATTTATAATGAGTTAACAGGTAAAACGGCTCGAATCTTTGGTATTGTCATGATTGTTGTCGCTGTAGGTATAGGCAATGCGGCACTTCAGACGGGAAATATTCTGGGCGCAAGCCTCGGCCTCAGTGCTCTAACGGGTATACCTGATATAGTGTGGCCGCTTATTGTCGGGGGCTGTGCGTTTGTGCTCCTTTGGTTCGGGACATATAAATCACTTGAAAAAGTTTTTATTGGAATTGTTGCTTTGATGAGCTGCTGTTTCATTATAACTGCGGCTGTTATTCAGCCCGATTTTTCGAGCATTCTTCGGGGCGCCTTCGTACCCAGACTCACCGATTCAAACTTCTATATAGCACTCGGTCTTGTCGGAACCACTATTGTCCCCTACAACTTTTTTATATATGCATCCGCTGTGCAACAAAAGTGGGACGGAGTCGAATCAATAATATCGGCACGGCTCGACATGTTGATTGCGGTTTGCATTGGCGGATTAATATCGATGGCCATTATTATTACATCATCGGCCGCATTTTATGGATCAGGGATTTCCATTTTGAGCGCACGTGATATGGCGCTACAGCTTGAGCCGCTCCTCGGTACTTGGGCACGTGCAGCAGTAGCGCTCGGCCTTTTTGGAGCGGGTATGTCATCGGCAACAACGGCACCGCTCGGAGCAGCAATTGCTATTGCAGGCGTGTTTCGGTGGGAACAGAATATGAAATCTTTTCGCTTCCGGGCCGTTTGGTGCTCAGTGCTTGCTACAGGCGTACTGTTTGCTTCAATCGGATTGCAACCGGTTCCGGCTATTATTTTTGCTCAGGCGGCAAACGGTGTGCTGATTCCAGTAGTTTCTCTGTTTTTACTCTACGTAGTTAATAAAAAGCGGCTGCTTGGTATGCACATTAATTCTACTGTGGGGAATACCATTGCCGGTGTGATCATTTTGATTACTCTTCTGCTCGCTGCGAGAGGTGTAATGCGGCTCGTGGAGTTTATCGGTTTGTAAAGTAAAATCACTTTTAACATGGAAACATTACTAAATCAATTGCCGCATTTTCCCTTGTTTTTCATGCAGTAGTGGTAGCACTCGGTATGAGTAAGCGCCACTGAATCGTCGAGTGATCGCTCAAGACTCTGCCCCATTTCAAACTGCGGCTCGTAGAGAATAGGACAGGGTAAGACCATTTTTTTATTGCCTATTTTCTGTATTGACCGCCCGTTATAACACTGTGGCAGTATGTTTTCCGGAGTGTTGTCAATCTCTGTTTGCGTAATTTTAACAAAATCGTGTTTCGCTTCCGCCCTCTTGGTCTGGGCTCCCATTTCCAGTATCGCAGGAATGACTTTTACAGAAACAGAAATTCCCTCTTTGAAGAAAATATCCCGATAGATTCGTCTGACGTGCGTTTCGGTTAGGGTTGTGCCCCGGTACACTTCTGCCGTCGGTGTGATGATGATATTTTCAAAACCGGCATCCGCGAGCTGTCTGACAGTTTCGAATGTTTCACTGAATTTACCATTACCACGAATGAGATCGTGGCGTGCAGCTTGATAATGGTCGAGGCTAATACGCAGTGAAAGTTCATGCTGCATAGTTTTGCCTAATTCAATAATACTGCCAATATGTTTCCTAAGCAGTTTTGTCCCGTTGGTCAGAATCGTTGTGTTAGCAATGGGTAATGCGGATTCTATCATCAGCATAATTTCTTTATTAATAAACGGTTCGCCACCGGTAAAGTAAATCTGCTCAACGCCATAATTTGCTGCGGTTTTTAGTTCTTCTACAATATCATCATGGGTCATTTGATTGATGAAATCGTTTTTTGGATTACTGTCGACATAACAGTGGATACAGGAAAGATTGCATCGGCTGCCGGTATTGATCCACAGCTCATCTAATTTTTTTCTTCCGTTATTATGCTTAAAGGAAATTTTTCCAAAATTATTCGTATTCATCAACAACAGGCTCCTATTTGTTCATCATCAGTTTTATTGTTTTGTGCAGCTGGTTCATCTCCACACGGGAATATGCCGAAATGGTTGACCGGCTCAGACACAGTAAAAAAGTTATTCAACCGTGTATCCTTCAGCATCCGCGCCGTATTTCTGCACACTTTTTCCGGTTTATTCCGTTCAAACACATGGTTGTCGTCAAGTGCAAACTGTGCCGTGCTGTCCAGAAGATACCCATTATAAACAGCAATTTGACCATAATCCTCACACTGATTATCCACCGGAGGCAAATGCCGTGTGACCGGCGATGTTTCTGATTCGGTAATTTTAAATGCTCTGATCTCAGCACTGTATACACCGACAGGGTAACCCTCTACTTCATCTTTGAATTTTGTCTGCTTTACAATTCTCGGATCTGAAAATCCGGCATGTTTCATAATTACTATCAGGTCATCTCTATAGAGCGCCCCGCCGACACATTCGCCAAGCAGACGGGCAAAAAGCTGCGGATCCTCAAATAGATCGAGCGGCAGCCGCCTGTCGAGGACAATATCGGAGAAATAAAGTTCGCCGCCCTCTTTGAGTTTACTAAAGATCGCTTCAAATACTTTTTCTTTTTTGGGCGACAGGTTAATCACACAATTCGAAACAACGAGGTCGAGGCTGTTGTTTTCGATCGATGAACCAAATTCAATATAATCTTGACGGAAATCAACATTCGATTCGGGGTAGTTAAATGCTTTCATGACCGCCGGCTTGAAAGATTCTGCACGGCTTATCTGTTCTTCAGCCATATCGATACCGATAACAGAGCCGCCAGGGCCGACAAGATGGGCAAGGGTAAAACAGTCGACACCCGAACCACATCCCCAATCTGCAACTGTGAGTCCGTTTAAGTCATCCCGTGGGATAGTTGTTCCGCAGCCATAGTTGTGCTGCAGCAGCGTATCGGGCAGCAATTCATAGATTGAGGTAAGCCGGCCATCACCGGGGATACAGCATGCACCCTGTTCAAAATCATCATTTGTCTTTATCACCTTTTCATAAAAGTGTTTGACAAAAGTCCGGACTTCCTCAGCCTTCCGGACTGCTCCGGTGCTGTTTTTTTTAAACAACTCTACCGTATCTAATTCTAATTTCTTCTGCATACCACATACTCCAAAACTCTTGTTATAATGTCAATGGAAAAACCGGGAATCTGATTGGTTTCCAAAAATTTTACTATAATAACACTTTTTGGAAAAAGAATCAAAGAGTTTAATAAACAGTTTTGTTCGGTATGTGCTGTTGTGATTCTTATTAGCAAGGAGAAAATCCATGTCATTCATGGCATCGTTGCTATCCGTAAAACAAAATTAGTTTCAAAAATAAAAAAACCATAGAGAAAAAGAGTTACCCCTGTTTCAGCATGGTTAAAAAGTTGTAGTAATGCTCAAATTATCAGGCGAATCCGAGCCGTTTTTTGGCCTCTTCGCTCATTCTTTCAGGTGTCCACGGCGGATCCCAAACGAGATTTATTCGCGCTTCTGTTACCTCTTCGATGCTTTCGACTTTCAACTTTGCATCCTGAGCTATAGACGTACCCATACCGCATCCCGGTGTCGTCAGCGTCATATTGATATCGACGATGTCATCGTTGATTGCAACATTATATATTAATCCAAGCTCAACGATGCTCATTGGGATTTCCGGATCGAAACACTGACCGAGCGCTTCTATTATCTGTTCTTTTGTTACCATTTTTCCTCCCTGAAACAGTTCCCTTGAATGCATACAAAATAAATGATTTCATTTGAAAATGCAACTGTTTCATTGCAAAACATTACGATATGCGGCAATATCGTTCCATATTCATTCTTGCTATTGTTCATGTTTTTCGATACATTACACTACTCTTTTCTATTGTAAAAAGAGCGATGAAACAAAGAGTAACATATGTTGCCCGGTGTTGCCCGGCAGAATTTTTGCGGTGATTCCAATCAGGTATAGCAGATTGAATTCACGCTGACAACATGTGCATGGATAAGAATTCTTTGGGATGTATAATATCGGGCATCAACTAAGAATGAGCACTATTAAATAATGAAAAAAGAGTGGATATTCCCGGAAACGATCGCAGATGTTGAAGCTGTCCGGCTGACCGAGGAATTAAACATACCGAAAATTATCGCTGAAATACTGGTAAGGCGCAACATCAAAACCAGCAGCGAAGTGAAGCAGTTTTTTAAACCGAAAATGTCCGACCTCTACGATCCCTTCCTCCTGAAGAATATGAAAACCGCGGTCGACAGAATTCAGGGAGCGTTGATCAACAAAGAAAAAATCCTCATCTACGGTGATTACGATGTTGATGGGATTACTTCCTGTTCACTCCTTTATCTCTATTTCAAAGAATTAACCGACCGTGTCGATTATTTTATTCCTGAGCGGTTGAAAGAGGGGTATGGATTTTCAGTAAGCGGTGTTGAAGAAGCAAAAAAGAAGGATATTACACTGATTATCTCCGTTGACTGCGGCATTACTGCAGTTGATGAAATTGCATTGGCGCAGGAATACGGAATAGATGTTATCGTAACCGATCACCATCAGCCCGGCAATGCAATTCCGAAAGCGTTTGCAATTATAAACCCGATGCAGGAAGACTGCCCCTATCCGTTCAAAGGTCTTGCGGGTGTGGGTGTTGCATTTAAATTGATTCACGCTCTTGACCAGACAATTGGCAGAGATGCAAAACACCTCTTTAACTATACCGATCTTGTCGCTATTGGCAGTTCGGCAGATGTTGTGCCTCTTGTTGACGAAAACCGCATATTAGTCAGAGCGGGTCTTGAGCGGATAAACGGACGGCATAATATGGGGTTGAATGCCCTCCTGAGTGTTGCTTCTCTGAATAACAGTTTTATCGGCACCGGTCAGATTTTATTCGGAATAGCTCCAAGAATAAATGCGGTCGGCCGTCTTGGTAATGCAGACAGGGCTGTTGAATTGTTTACCGTCAGCGAAAAGACACAGGCGTATGAATTAGCACAGGTGCTCGAAAAGGAAAACAAGCTGCGTAAAACGATTGAAAAAGAAACGTTTGAAAATGCTTTTATGATCGCTGAACAAGAATTTAATACAGACTCCAACGAGCCGCTCGTCCTCTTCAAGAAAGGGTGGCATCCGGGTGTAATCGGCATAATTGCTTCAAGACTTGTCGACCGTTTTTTCCGTCCTGTTGTTATGATTGCCGTCGAGGATGGTATCGGAAAAGGATCGATACGGAGTGTACCAGAATTTGATGTGTACAGCGCTCTGGACAGGTGTAGCGAATATCTGAAAGAGTTCGGAGGTCACAAATTTGCCGCAGGTCTCACTATTGAAGCAGAAAAGATCGATGCGTTTAAACAAGCATTTCAGGAAAGTGTGAGCAGTACGATAACCGAAGAAGCACTGGTTCCAAAGCTAAAAATCGATGCCAAAATTTCATTAAATCAAATCAATATGCGACTGTATAAAATTTTGCAGCATTTTGCTCCCTTTGGTTCTCACAATACACGGCCGATTTTTGTTGTTGAAGGTGCACAGGCAGTCGGAACCCCGGCAATTGTTGGTAAAAACCATTTAAAATTTAATGTCAGACACAATAATACCGTTCTGCCGGCTATCGGATTTAAAATGGGTGATTATATTGACAGCATCGATGCTGGTGTTTCCAATCTCGAACTAGCTTTTGTCATCGACGAAAACGTCTGGAGAGGAACATCGACGCTGCAGCTTCAGCTCAAAGATATACGTGTTCACTAATGTTTGGAGAATCACTCTTCCGAATCAAACACCATATATAATTGTTGCCGTACTTTATTCATTTCGCGGTCAGCACAATTCAATACGTATAATAATTTGAACACCTTTTCGATGAACACCAACAATTCAAAATTGTATAAATCCACGAATGCTAAAGATCCCGGACGTTATTTCAATGAACTCTCCGAACGTATTAATAACGATTTAGCCGGAGCGGTAAAGGAAGATTTTCCACCGAATCTCTACGATCCTATTCGCTATGTCCTCGAATCAAGAGGGAAACGGTTTCGGCCGGTAGTGCTGCTGATGGCATGTGAAGCTGTAGGCGGCTCAATTGAGCATGCTTATCACGCTTCTCTTGCAATCGAAATTCTGCATAACTTTACTCTCGTCCACGATGACATTATGGATAACGACGAGCTGCGCCGGGGACAGATGACCGTTCATAAAAAGTGGGATAACAATATCGCAATTTTAGCGGGTGACGGACTTATTGCGCTCGCCTACCGTTTTTTACTTGAAACAGAATCCGACCGGATCAAAAAAGTAATTCAGATATTCTCTGAAGCAATCATTAATGTTTGTGAAGGACAATCGATCGATAAAGATTTTGAGCTTGAAAACGATGTGTCGATGGACGCCTATATCGATATGATCACTCGAAAAACAGCGGTACTGATTTCTATTTCCGCCGAATTAGGAGGTCTACTGGGTAATGGAACAAACAGGGAAGTGGAATTGCTTAAAAAATTCGGTTATGAATTGGGTATTGCCTTCCAGATTCAAGACGATCTGCTTGATATTATTTCGGATGCAGTAACAATCGGAAAAGATTTGGGAAGCGATATCACGGAAGGGAAAAAGACATATCCGCTTATCGTATTTTCTGAGTGCGCTTCGCTTGAAGACGCCGGTTTTCTCAGAGAGACACTTTCCAACGGCAATGCCGATGCAGCTGCAATCGAAAAAATCAAAACACTTCTGTACCATTATAATGTTGTTGAAAAAACACACCAGGAAGTAAATAAACACATCGATGCTGCATGTGCATTTCTGAAAGAAGCGCCAGGATCTTTCAAGGTCGGACATCTCTTCTTTATTGCCGAAATGATCAGAAACAGAACGTTTTAGCTTCCGCTCTAATCTGTATAACAAGCTGCGTTACGTACATTTCCCTTCAGGTAAACGTATCACCCTCAAAGGGAATTATCTTCCCTTCACAGAGCACTACAGAACAGACAACTCATATCATAAAGTATGGTTATTATTATAGTTATAGTTTCCTTTTGCAGCCTGGCATGTCCTTTGCCTTTTGGCAGGAAAACCAATAAAAAGGAGACAGGTCGAATGTGCGAACATAAACAGATACAGTATTGAGGAATTCAGAAAACGAAAGAGCGAAATAAAAAATTATATCGCTATAAGTGCCATACAACAATTGCACTCGATAAAAAGCAGGTTCCACTTCGGAAAGGGAAGCCGAAATCGACAATTCGTATGCAGCACGTTATCTACAAATAAATGCTTCATTATAAATCCGCATCGCTCAATTCTCACTTATTTATATTACACGTCAAAGTGTCTTCCAAAAATTCAATTGAATTTGACACCGTTTTCTTGTAAGATTAGTCGGTTCATTGGTCAACACGAATGAACTCATCATGATTTTCAATAATCTGCTCATCAATGTAAAGAATAATTCATGTTACTTGCTTACATTGCGCTAAGCTGCCGGATAGTGTCTCTCGGATTGGAGCGCATTCTGGTCAAAAAACTTGGAACAAACGCCGACAGCATCAGTACGGCTTTTATATTTATAGGGCTTTCTCCGTTTTTTCTCGCCTATTTTGCAATTCCGCACCTTGCTTATTATCCGGAGTTGTGGCTCATTTTTATCAGCGGAATTGTGTATGCACTGGCATTTATTCTCTATTCAAAATCGCTCTCAACAGGAGATGCCTCGCTTGTCAGTCCGCTTTACAACTTCAATGTATTATTTCTACTGATAATTTCTAATATCTTTCTCGATGAGCCGTTAACACTTCTCAAAATAACGGGGATTCTGCTCATGGTGTACGGGTTATCTTTTCTCAACAAACAACCCAACATACTTAAATCGCTTCAGGCAGTCATCTACGATGACGCATGCAGAATGATGATGATGAGTTCATTATTAATTGCCATCGGGCGAATTATTGACGGATATTCAGTTCGAACGGTACCGCCGGTCCTCTACGGTTTTGCGGTCGATGTTGCTATGGCAGGGTATCTGTTTCTTTTTCTCGTTCTGCAAAAAAAACTTCCGAACGTCACGGCGCTTTTTCTGAAAAAGCCGGTCCTCTCGCTTTCTACCGGCGCACTATCCGCAGGCTCTTACTTTTGTTTGCTCTATGCATTCTCAAAAATGGAGGTCAGTATCGTAGAGCCAGCATCCATGCTGAGCATGATCGTCACGGTTCTTCTCGCCCGGATACTATTAAAAGAAATCATCAGCAACCGGTTAATCGGTGTTCTCATCATGTTGGCAGGCGCCTGGCTGCTGTTTCTGTAAATGATCCGAACAACAAGAGTATCTTGTAGAATGAAAAATGTTTTATTATATTAATTGTATCCAACAAGCGTATTAAAAATAATGTCACTTTCCAGAAAAGGAACGCTTCGCTGCAATCCTGCAGCACTCGGAAAAAAGATTAACAATACTATGTAAGAATAAATCAGGGAATTATATACTTGACGATTCCTGGATTGTAATCGCCCTCGTGCTGCAAAGCGGTGAAATCCGCCCTGATCAAGAACATAGAGACATTTGTTTTTGCCCGCTTGAGATTTTCAACCACTGCTCTGCTCCCTGCGAATAACCGCCACGATCTCATAGAATGATGGCAGTATGCTCATTCATCTGAAATAGAAAGCGCCGTATAAAGGTGTTATTTCCGAACGGGATGGAACAAACAAAAATATATATTACCATATTCAATTTCAGGCAATCGATATGAAAGAAATTAAATTACCTCAAGGTGTCTGGTACTACGACCAAAAGCAGCCTCTTGGAAAACCTGGAGGTTTTGGAGCAGTTTTCTTGGGTCAAGATGACAAGGGAAAAAAGGTCGCCGTTAAAAAATTGCATTCAAATGCAAAAGATTTTGCCTGCCGGGAACTCAGCGCAGCAGCCCTTATTCAGGAATTATCACCCGACAATGTTATGCCTATATTTGACTGTGGGCAGGCAGCTGGAACTGACGATTATTTCTTAGTTATGCCAGCAGCTGATCAAAATTTGCAAAAAAAATTGATGATGATAAAATTGTTTCAGAATCGGAAGCGATCGCCATTCTCCAACAAATTGCATTTGGATTATCCACGTTTGGTGACGTTATTCATCGGGATCTTAAACCGCACAATATTCTTTTGCATGAAAATGTATGGAAAATTGCGGATTACGGCATCGCAAAATTTATTGAGGAATCAACCGCTCCACAAACCCTTAAAAAATGTTTAAGCCCCTCGTATGCTTCACCGGAGCAGTGGTTGGAAGATAGCGTAACTCCGGCAGCAGACATGTATAGTCTCGGTTGTATAGCTTATGCGTTAATAACAGGCAAGCCCCCATTTGAAGCACATAGTAGAGAAGAATTGAAGGAACTACATTTGGAGAAAGCGCCTCCAAAATGTGATACGTGTACTACGAAACTTCAGAGTCTCATAAGTACCATGCTTCGAAAAGCTCCCGATTCCCGACCATCTATTGGACGGGTACTCAATACTCTCAATAGCCTTAATGAAAAGAAGTCAAACATACCCGTAAGCAGTGGATTAGAAGCTCTTCGGGTGGCAGATGCAGAGGAATCCAGAAGGGCCGCTGAAGAAGAAGCTTCTCTTCGTTCAGCAGAGGCAAAACGGCACACTCGAGAGAAGCTTCGTGAAGAAGGGGAATCAATTCTCAACGAATGTATTGACGATTTTGAACAATTGATAAACAATGATGATCTACACGTTAACGTCCATCGCAGCGCGGCTCGAATCTCATTTGGATTGGGTTCTGCACAATTGGAATTTGATGTATCCATAATACAATCTGTTCCGCGAGACGATCCTTTGCCGGCATCACAATGGGATATTGTTTGTCGTGCTTCGATGAAAATTATACAGCAAAACCCAAAATCTGCAGAAAGAAGCTGTTCCTTATACTTTGCAAAAACCCCCGAAACACAAAATTATCGTTGGTGGGAATTAAAATTTGATTTCAACCCCCACCCCTTGATGCGCCCACACCGACGAGGCAGGGAAGATGGGTATTTTGCTGTCGATGGTTATGAAAGTATCGATGAAGCTCTGGCTCCTGAAATGTCCAGTTATCAATTAACCGAACCCCCGTTACCAATCGATGGTGAAGACAAAGATGAAGCCCGCAACCGATGGGCTGTTTTGCTTGCACGCGCATCCCAAGGAACATTGGAATAAGCACAACAACCTTGTCAATGCTTTGCTCCGTATGATTCCTCCTACCTTTGTATGCTCGTTTATTATAATCTTTCTGGCTTTCTTGACCGCGGTCTTTCTTAAAAATGTTTTATCATGTTTCACGTTCTGTGGCTCCCGTACCTCCTCTCGTCTTTTGTGAAAGTGTGCCAGGATCTTCACCCGGCGCTTCTTCGAGACGTCTCACTGCTCTCTCCGAACGTTTGTTCTTGAGAAAACCGGATCAGCTTTTCTTGTAACTCCTTCGGAGCTGACGAGAGATAATGGAGACAAGCTCGCTTTGGCTTTATCATCTGCTTCTTCATGCGTCGTGTCTTCTTCAGTAATAGCGAATAATCCTTGCTCCTTAGTGTGGAATTTTTACGATAAGATATGTATATGAATTTATGACCGTTACCAGTCTGAATATGGTGCCGAATTGCAGGATTTGCCAATAAGGCAAACCAAATACGTGTCTTAAAACGTGCAAAGAAGACATTACCAAAAGTTATTGAAAGGAAATTATATACGAGGGTCACATTTTCCTTGACACCGAGTCTTTGAATGCTTATATTACAGTCACTTTCACAAAGGGCGGTTGTCAATGGCAAAAAGTGCACCGAGTAAGCAGTATCGTACGGGGATGTCACTCGTTGCGTTGATGAGAATGTTCCCTGATGACGCAGCAGCTGAAAAATGGTTTGCAGCTCAACGTTGGCCTGACGGAGCGTACTGTCCGGTATGTGGTTCTTTCAATGTTCAGTGCGGCGTGAAACACCGGACCATGACGCACCGATGCCGCGATTGTAAAGACAAGAAGTTTTTTTCTCTCAAGACCGGGACAATCATGCAAGGTTCCAAGCTCGGCTATCAGGTCTGGGCGATGGCGATCTATTTGCTGACAACGGACGTGAAGGGTGCCTCCAGCACGAAGTTACACCGCGACCTGGGAGTTACGCAGAAGACAGCATGGTTCATACTGCACAGGCTGCGTGAAGCATGGGCAAAAGGGGCGTCCTCCCCCTTCTCCGGCCCTGTCGACGTGGACGAGACTATATAATCGGGGACACGGAACGAAACACGCACGCTAACAAGAATCTGCATACCTTCGCAGCCCGGCGCGCCAGGAACAATGCGCATGTGTACCCGGATGACGCCGCGGCGTCTCCTGTTATATAATCCTGAAGCATCTGAATCGGTATATCGCCGGGTGATCAGGACCCGGTAACGTAAAGAGAAGGAAACCCTGTTCATGCCCGTCCTCAAGCTCAAACCCGGGCAGAAGTCCGTAAAAGCCTATTATGAATCGCTTGATGACTTTGATCGGATCGGTGTCACGCATGAAGCCGCCGTGCGCTCGGCGTTTCAGTCACTTCTTGCGTCGTGCGGGAGGCAGTTTCAGTGGACGCTCGTACCTGAACACTCGATCACCCTCCGCCGCAATAAGCGGATTGTCGTTGACGGCGCGTTAATCGACAAGTTTGAATTGCGACACGGCATCTGGGAAGCGAAGGATATTCACGATGATTTGCCCGTCGCAGTGCAGCGCAAGTTCGCTGCGGGGTATCCCAGAGATAACATCCTGTTCCAGACGCCTCAACGGGCAATCCTGTGGCAGGATGATCGGCCGGTGCTCGATGCCGACCTGACCGACCCCCCGCAGCTCATCAAGACGCTTCAAACCTTCTTTTCCCACCGTCCGGAAGCGATCGTCGAATGGGAAGAGGCGGTCGCGCAGTTCAAAGACAAAGTGCCCGACATCGGGCGCGGGTTGGCGGAGTTGATCCACAAGGAACGGCAGGCCAACCGCCGGTTTACCGCCGCCTTTACAGATTTTTTTGCAAAATGTCGATTGTCAATCAATCCCAATCTCTCTGAAGCTGCGGTCGAGGAGATGCTCATTCAACATCTTTTGACCGAGCGTATTTTCCGAACCGTCTTCAACAATCCTGACTTCGTCCATCGCAATGCCATCGCCAATGAGATCGAAAAGGTCATTGACGCGCTCACGTCGCAGTCCTTCAGCCGCTCTGATTTTCTCCAGGGCCTTGACCGTTTCTATATCGCCATAGAGCGGACGGCACGGGCCACAGCCGATTTTTCCCAGAAACAGTATTTTCTCAACACCGTTTATGAACAGTTTTTCCAAGGCTTTTCGGTTAAGGTCTCCGATACGCATGGCATCGTCTATACACCGCAACCGATCGTCGATTTCATGGTGAAAAGCGTTGAACACCTGCTGCAGGTCGAATGGGGTCGTTCTCTCTCCGACAGAGGTGTCCATATCGTTGACCCGTTTGTTGGAACGGGTAATTTCATCGTCCGCATGATGCGGGCGCTTCCGAAAACCGCGCTCGAGGACAAGTACGCGACTGAACTTCACTGTAATGAGGTGATGCTCTTACCCTACTACATTGCCAGCATGAACATCGAGCATGAGTTCTATGAGGCAGCGGGCGTGTATCAGCCCTTTAAAGGCCTGTGCCTGGTGGATACGTTTGAGTTGGCAGAGGAACAGCAGCTTGCCCTGTTTACCGCAGAGAATACCGAAAGAATTGAACAACAGAAGAAAACGGAGATGTTTGTGATTATCGGCAATCCGCCCTACAACGCTGGGCAGGTCAACGAGAACGATAACAACAAGAATCGGAAACATGAAACGATGGATGGGCGGGTGAAGGAGACCTATGCAAAAGACTCCACGGCAACAAACAAAAACAGCCTCTACGATCCCTATGTGAAAGCGATTCGGTGGGCATCGGACCGGATCGGAAAGGAAGGGATTGTCGCTTTTGTGACCAACAATAGCTTTCTTGACAGTGTGGCGTTTGATGGGATGCGGAAGCACCTCGCAGACGATTTTGATGCGGTGTACATGCTCGATCTGGGCGGGAACGTCCGCAAGAACAAGAATCTGTCAGTAGCGAAGAGCAATGTCTTTGGGATTCGCGTAGGGGTGAGTATCAATTTTTGTGTAAAAAAGAGAGGCACGACACGTTCCGAGTCCGAAATTTTCTATGCTTGTGTTGACGATTCATTGAGTAAGGAAGATAAATATCGCTATCTCGATGCACAGGAGCAGTACCGCAGGATAGAATGGAAACCGATAACGCCGGACAACCGGTATACATGGCTCACGGAAGGGCTCCACGCCGAATTTGAGACCTTTATGCCGATGGGATTGAGGGAAGTGAAGGCGGGAAAGGGTTCGGATGCGATTTTTAAGACGTACAGTCGGGGCGTAGCGACGTGCCGGGATGCCTGGGCTTATAACTTCAACCGAAACGCACTTCGAGAAAATATGAAACGGATGATCGGGTTCTACAATGAGCAGGTGTCCACGTGGGAGCGGTGGGAAAAGAGGGATGCAGCCGTTGATGAGTTTGTCGATTATGATGACAGGAAAATCAAGTGGAGCAGCAGTCTGAAACAGGCATTGAAAAGTGGGAAAACCGCTGATTTTTGCAGGAATAAAGTTCGGCAATCTCTCTATCGCCCATTTACGAAATCAAACCTCTACTTTGCCAGGTTGATGAACGAGAGAGTGTATGTATTTCCGTCCATCTTTCCCGTCCCAGGGACCGAAACCGGGAACCGGGTGATTTGTGTCAGCGGACTCGGCGGTAACAAACCTTTTCACACTCTGATGGCAAAAATGATTCCATGCCTTGACATTCTCGAAAAAACCCAATGCTTTCCCTTTTACACCTACGACGAAGACGGGACACACCGCCGGGAGAACATCACCGATTGGGCGTTGGATCAATTCCGCTCGCATTACTGCGACAACACTATCGACAAGCGGGCCATCTTCCATTATACCTACGGCCTGCTCCACCATCCGGAATACCGCGAGCGATACCAGGCCAATCTCCGTCGTGCGCTGCCGCGCCTTCCGTATACGCCGGACTTCCTGGCCTTTGTCCGAGCAGGTCAACGTTTAGCTGAAATCCATGCCGGTTATGAAGACCAACCCGTATATCCGCTCGAATCCATTGAAAACCCGGAATTACCGCTCGATTGGCGCGTGGAGAAGATGCGGTGGTTGTCCAAAGACAAAACAGAGATCCGATACAACGACTTCCTGACACTCGGTGGAATTCCGCCGGAAGCGCTGGATTACCGGCTCGGGAATCGGTCTGCGCTGGAGTGGGTGATTGATCAATATCGAGTCACAACAGACACGCGGACGGGCATCATCAACGATCCGAACCGTCCGGATGATCCACAGTATATTGTACGGCTTGTTAAAAAAGTAATCGCCGTTAGTGTGGAGACCGTGAGAATCGTTTCGGAATTGCCACGGTTGGACAGTGCAGATAGGGATCAAAGGGAACAGGAAGCAGAAGTCCAATAAAACCTGATACATAAGGGTCTAACGTTCTATCGTTTTGTCTATAATTCTTTTTCACTTTTTAATAGGTTTAACATTGTGTACCGTGTTTTTTGTGGTCCAAACATCGTTATAACACCTCCGCAAACTACTAATAAATGAAGTCCTGTAGAGATTAGAGTCGTTAATAACATTAGACTTACCCGCATTGTATCAGGGCCGAAAGGATTTATTTTGGAATTATATACTTGACAGATCCAATTCTATTCCCCCTTGCCTGCTGGTATACGAAAAATCTTGGCTTTATTGATATAAAAGAGTAAATTCACGTACCTCTATATACGCTCCATATCAATAAGGAAAATCATGGGTAAAACAGATATTGTATGTGCGAGATGTGCGAGGCCACGTTTTTTTATCGGGAGGCACATTGCTTTTATATAACGGGATGATCCGACTGCTCACAGCCGGAGTACGGACCGGGCTTGTCGCTGCTGTAATGGCTGCGGCCGTTCCAATGATTACGTTCGCACAGACGACCGAAATTGAAAGCGCGCCTGCAGCGGTCGAGGCTGCGGTCGCCAAGTCAGCGCCCCCTGCCGTGGTCGAGGTCGAAACCCAGCGCGAAACTCTGAACCAATTCGCGGAATACATAACATGGTGGGCGGAAACTGTTACATGGTGGCTCACCGGGACCGCCATATTTCTGACACTCTTCGCCGTTGCTGTAGCGCTTGCCGGTCTCTTTAGTTTCAAAAGATTCCAGGAAATCAAGGATGAGGCGAAAAAGAGTGCCGATGAGGCGAAAAAGAGTGCCGATTCCGCCGTCAAAGATGCGAAAGATGCAAAACGCTGCTTGGAAGAGATTAAAACGAAACAAGATGAGGCCAATGAGATTGTCCGGAATATGGACTCCAAGGCTGCTGCCAAGGAGCCTGGGGAAGCGAAGCAGGCCGCCGAGAATGTCCAAAATAACCCCGAAGCATCACCGATAGATCAGGCAATTGCCCGCGCAATTTTGCTCCAGCAGCATGACAGGACAGACGATGCAGTCGAGAAATGGCGCGCCATCGCCCAAGTGGCAGAAAAAAGCGATAACGATCTCGCCGCGAGAGCCTGGTTTTCCGTCGGTTATCTGGTTCGGAACAAAAGCCCGGTAGACTGTATCTCGGCCAATGACAAGGCAATCCGCCTGAACCCGGACTACGCCGAAGCCTACTACAACCGGGGCAACGCAAAAAACGCGTTGGGACGGCACGATGACGCCATCGCCGATTATGACGAAGCGATCCGCCTGAACCCGGACGATGCCGAAGCCTACAACAATCGGGGCAACGTAAAGAACGCGTTGGGACGGCACGATGACGCCATCGCCGATTATGACGAAGCGATCCGCCTGAACCCGGACTACGCCCTAGCCTACAACAACCGGGGCGTAGCGAAGGCCGATTTGAAGCGATACGATGACGCCATCGCCGATTATGACGAGGCAATCCGCCTGAAACCGGACGACGCCATAGCCTACAAAAACCGAGGTGAAGCGAAGGCCGATTTGAAGCGATATGACGATGCCATCGTCGATTATGACGAGGCAATCCGCCTGAAACCGGACGACGCCATAGCCTACAAAAACCGGGGCAGGGTGAAAGCCGCGTTGGGCGATACGGAAGAAGCGCGAAAAGACTTCGAAACAGCGCTCGAACGGGCGCGGAATGCCGGCAATGCGGATATGGTGTCCCGAGCGGAGCAATCGCTTCGCGATCTCGATGCTGATAATGGCCGATGAGATCTTCCCGTTTCACCGAATCCGATGTCGAAGACACCGCCCTCGACTTGCTTGCGGTCAACCAGTTCACCGTTGCCGAAGACACGCTCGAGCAGCGTCCGGATATCGTTCGGCAGGCACACCCCCGCTCATCGAGCGTTACAACAGACCCGATGGAACAGCATGTACACGATTGCGCGCCACTCCGCGCCGCTGTTTGTTTTTCTTGTGTCATCGTGTTTACACATGAGAATAAAACCGTACCGTCATTGCGAAGAATAAAGTGATGCCGCACTTGCTATGTAATTATGTAATATGTATCCATTGCAGCCATTCGCGGTGCTTGATGAAAACGATAGAAAATGGTAGTAACTCAATGAAAACGAATGTGATTACCCGGAAATTCACTTGCATAAATGAGCAGCAATGTCTACGTTTGATCATGATTTTATTAAACGGGCAGGAACGATGAACTGGATATATTTTGCTGCCGGACTTGTTATCGGCATTGCTGCTGCGCTGATGTGGAAGGCACGACAGGGAAAATTGGTCGGTGATATTACCGATAAAGTAGTCGACGAAATTAAGGCAGCATTCGGTGGTCTCTCGCTCGAGGCGCTCGAGAAGTTTATCACTATGGCAGATTCGAAGCTCAAATCCGAACGGGAACTGGGTACGCAGGAGCTGGATAAGAAGAAAGGGCTGATAGACCAGCAGCTCAGCACGATGACGAATCAGCTTGAAAACGTTGCCAAGCTCATGGAGGGGCTTGAAAAAGACAGAGAACAGAAATTCGGGGAGCTGACGAATCAGCTTAAAAATGCAGGTGAGCAAACAGCAAAACTGACCGAAGTGACCGGCAAACTCAGAGAGAGCCTTGCGAGCGAAAAGACCCGCGGACAGTGGGGAGAACGGATGGCGGAAGATGTTCTCCGTATGGCGGGATTTGTCGAAGACATGAACTATACAAAACAGAACACCATCAATGACGGGCAGTCGAGACCCGATTTTACCTTCTTTCTGCCGCGTGACCTCACAGTGAATATGGATGTCAAATTTCCCTACTCGAATTATGTCCGCTACATTGAAACCGGTACCGAATCGGAAACAGATAAAAATGCTTACAGAGACAAGTTTTTAAAAGATGTCAAAAACCGGGTTAAAGAGGTCGCAACGCGTGACTATATCAATCCCGAGCAGAATACGGTCAGTTATGTGCTGATGTTCATACCAAACGAACAGATTTTTACCTTCATCTACGAACAGGACAGCTCTATTTTCGATAATGCGCTCAAAGAGCGGGTTGTCATTTGTTCGCCGATTACTCTGTTTGCCGTGCTCGCAATTATCCGGCAGGCAGTCGACAATTTTGCTTTTGAGCAGCGGTCGAACGAGATTCTTTTGCTTTTGGGAACATTCAAGAAGCAGTGGGGGAAATTCATTGATAAAATGGACGTACTCGGTAAGCGGATTCAAGATGCGCAAAAGGATTTCGATGACCTGACATCGAGACGAAAACGGCAGCTCGACCGTCCGCTTGATAAGTTGGATTCAATCAGAGACCAGCGGGAGCTTCCCTTAGCCCCTGAAGATTCCATCGATGATTTTACAGCTTAGTATAGATTGTGATTCGGAATTAATAATCTCACGTGCATCGACCGGTTTTCGACAGCAATGCCGGCGGCAATCCGTTCGATTGCCATGACAAGTAAAGAATAGAGGTCGGAATTCTTCCGGTAATCGGTTGATGCGACGTGCGACACACGGTCCTCTTCCGAAATCTTCCATGCTCGCACCCACCGTTCCCGCTTGATTTTATCATAGACCGCCAGCGGTTAAACGGGACAGCATATGCCTCCGGCTCCAGCTTTTTGTTCACTTCGAACGGTTTCCCTGAATAGTTATCCCCGATCATTCCTTTTGACATCTGGAAAAGATAACGGGTTTTATCGGTAAAGCTGATGATGCTCGTTGGAAAATAGATCTCCTCATTTTTCCCGTTATAGAGCAGTTTATTCCCCCAGGCTGCAGTCAGGTGTTTGCGGATACTCGAGGCCTGCACAATTTCATCCAGCCCGGAGCTGATACCAAAAAACTCGAGATTGATGCCGACCTGTTTTTCAGTGCTGATTGTTTGAACTTCTTGATTAAGATTCGCACACAATCCCCGGACCCCCTTGCAGCAGGAAATAGATTTCCCAAATTCAATCAAAGACTGCTTTGTTATTCTTTTATCCTGTGGTCGCGATCGGGATAGTTCGATCAGACTTTCTATGTATGCCGTGACCGGATCCCATCCATCGTCCACAAACGGATCGACCGTTTTATGCCAAAAAGTCCGAACATCGATGCCAATGTGCTTCAAATACCGGTTGTACTGTCCGGCGTCAGTGTATCATCACAATCAAAGATAACGGCAATAATATTGTTCAAATATCCGCCAATTGTGCTGTTAACATAAAAACAAAACAGGAAAAACAAATATGGTTTTCAAGCAGGTAAATCGTAATGAATTTTTTAAATTAAATGCAAGAAGGATAAACTGATAATTACCTGCGCAGAAAATAAGTGAACTTGGCGAGGGGGAAGTACAGGGAGGATACGTGCAGTACAGACGAAGCAGTGCTGCTGAAATACAGTACGTAACATCTCTTTAATTTCTAAAGCTGTAATGAACACAATACAGACAATACCGGGGATGCATCTGCACACTAACCATTCTTATTGACAATAGCAATGAATCGATTTTCTTGATTCCTGCATTGTGCACGCATTGAATACAACGGTATCAGAAATACGTTCATCAATATTTGAAAATAATTGTGCACTCCTGGTATCTCTTATGTAAACAGAGCAATATAATCGTCATAAAATCTCTTTACTCCTTCGGCAGGGTCCATATCATGAAGTTCATATTCGGTAGAAATGTCGCCTTTGTAGCCTGCATTATCGAGCTGTTCTTCGATCCATGGAAAATCAATTGCGCCCTCACCGAAATGCTGCATTTCATACCCGCTGCCGACCGGCTTGCAGTCTTTGACATGGACATGAACGATATGGTCGAGCATAGTCAGCAGTGCTTCTTTATAATCAGTTGCGGTATCGTGCATCAGATTGCCCGGTTCATAAATAATTCCGAAATAAGGAGATCCGACTTTTTCGGCAATTTCAACACATAATTCGGGTGTACCGGCAATACCGTCGCTGTGATTTTCCATTCCGAGGTACACGCCCTTCTCTGCGGCATGCTCCGCCGATTTTTTTAACCAGGGAACGACGGTATTGATACTTTCCGGTTTGTCGTCGCCGGGCACAACGCGCACCGTCCGTGATCCAAAAAAAGAGGCAAGATTGATCGCCCGTCTCATCTGTTGAAACTCTTCTTCCAATTCTTCAGGATCAGTGCTTGAAAAACCGTAACGTGTGAAACGTTCGGGATTCTCTACTTCCCAATCATGAAATCCATACGCAATTCTCCGGCCGTCAAGTCCGCCTCCGACATAGGTAGCGAGTCCTGCAATCTGCAGGCCGTGCTTGTCAGCTGTTTCTTTCAATGCTTCGTGGTCGCATTCCTCAGGGAATAGTGTCAGGTGGATTTTTTCGTGAACGTCAACTTTTCTGTAACCAGCAGCAGCGATAGCCGCAAAAGCTTCATCAGCAGAGCGGTCGTTGAGCGATATACTGCATGTAGAAAGTCGTGCAATATCCATAACAAAAACCTCATTCATGGAACAGTATTAATCTGTACAGTTAAGCGTACATTACAACGCCAATTCTTTTCTTACAGAGCAATTTCTAACAGCTTTCCTTGTCATCGGGGATGCATTCATATCAATTAATATACCCAAACGCCCGCGGCAGAAGTAATGTAATCTCCGGAATATAACTGATGATAATCAGCGAGATAAACAAAGCAATCAAAAACGGTATGAGCGTCTTAAAAATTGATTCAACAGGAATTTTACTGATACCGCACGAAACATAGAGCGTGATACCGACCGGGGGTGTTATCATGCCCAGACCAACGTTTGTGATAATTAGAATCCCGAGATGGACCGGTTCCATACCGAGTTCAATACCAACCGGCACAAGAATCGGAAGCAGCACCACATACGCCGGCAATGCGTCCATGATCATTCCAAGTGTGAGGAACACTACATTCACAAGAATCACAAAAATCACCCAGTTGTCAGCATACTGTACAATAATTTGCGCAATGGTATGCGGAATACGCTCAAGTGTCAGTACATATGAAAATATTACTGCCATCGACATTACTAACAGCACTACACCGGTCAATGAAGCGGTATGAAGGAGCGCTTTCGGAATGTCGGGCAGTTTTAATTCTTTGTAGACAAAGAACGAGAGAATAAAACCATAGACAACGGCAATGGCAGATGCTTCGGTCGGTGTGAAAATGCCACCGTAGATACCACCAAGAATGATTACAATCATTAGTATCGGAAAAAATCCGTCTAAACAAAGCTTGATCTTCTGCTGAAGTGAAATTTTCGGAGCGAGTGGGAGATCAAGTTTTTTAGCGTAAAACCATGTGAGAATAAAAAGTGCTGCCATATTTACCAATGTCGGCAGGATACCCGCTGCAAATAACCCCGCTATTGAAATATTTGCCACAACCCCGACAATGATCAGATCTATCGATGGCGGCACCGTCGTTGTACCACCGCCAGCTGCTGCAAACAAACCAGTCGAAAAGGCTGATGGATATTTATTGCGCTCCATTTCCGGAAGCATTACCGACCCTATAGCCGCAGTCTTGGCACTCGATGAGCCGCAGATAGCGCCGAAAAAAGCGGTGGAAATTATAGTCACCAGCCCCAGGCCTCCCGGTATTCTCCCGACAAACACAAGAGACATATCGACAATCCGGCGTGCAATACCGCCATATGACATTATCGATCCCGCAAGAATGAACAGTGGAATTGCAAGTAACGGGAAAGAGTCCATTCCAGCGAGGAATTTTTGCGGAAGCAGACTCAGAAATCCGGGATTAATATATAATATACCAATAAACGCAGTGACACCAAGCGCCATACCCACCGGAACCGATAGGAGCAGCGTAAGAATCAAGACAACAACAACGAGTATACCCATATGAGCATCCTGTAGTTAACTTTATCTCGAATATTCTATTGATGCAACAGCAGTATTGTTTCTATTCACTATGGTGACCATGACGGCCAAGTATCATTAAATGCATTGTTGGTAATTCGTGTCTGGTGTGTTCCGTCTTTCCGCATAATATAGAGTTCATTATTTCCGTCCCGGCTGGTGACGAAGGCAATATGCTCACCATCGGGCGACCAATCGGCAAATTCGTTATAACCTGAACTGTTTGACAGATTCATAAAGCCTGTTCCATCAATAGCAATGACACAGATGTCCGCATGGCCGTCATTATTGGCACTCCCGGCGGCGTTTGAGTCAAAAGCGATGGATGTGCCGTCCGGTGACCATGCGGGATAACCGTTATAGGCTTCCATATCGGTAATCTGCCGCGATTCCGAACCATCCGTCTTTTGTACCAAGATCTGATTTCGACGCGGCTGATCCGGATCGGCAAAACCGATATCACTTTCTGCCGATTCGGTGACGATCCATAAACCGTCCGGCGACCATGCGGGAGAGAGATTGTCACGATCTGAGCTGGTTACAGCAGTTTCATTTGATCCGTCAGGATCGATGATATAAATTCTGCTTTTACCATCTCGATTGGCGTGAAAAGCAATTTGAGAGCCGTCTGGCGACCACTTTGGTGATTGATCGGAATAGTCATTATCTGTCAACCGCATCACTCCCGTTCCGTTGGCATTCATCACGTAGAGTTCTCTGTTCCCGTCACGATCTGAAACAAATACAATCTTTGTACCGTCCGGAGACCAGTCGGGTGCGCCGTCAAACGCAGGACCGGCAGTCAATTGACTCAGTTCCATTCCGTCTGCTGTCATTGTATATACGTTGGTATTGCCGTCTTGATCAGACTGAAATGCGAGTTTGCCCCGAAAATTCGGCGCTTCGCTCTGTGGTTTCTGCACACAACCGGAGATCAGAAATACTCCTAAACTGATAACGAGACTCAAATAAATCATTGGAACCCTCTTTTTATTAAAGAACAATTTGTTCAATCACTATAGTATTTTCATTTTCATCCAGTATGATGTATTATGAAAATCGGTTATGACACTGCCCGGTGGTACCAGTTCATCACACGCTTTCCGTACATCGTCGGTAAGTGTCATTTCGGCAACGGGAAGTACATCTTCGAGATGCTGCATTGTACGCGGTCCCATGAGGGGAGCAGTAATTCCTGGTTGGTCTTTCACCCAGAGTACTGATAATTGCGCCGGCGTTATGCCCGCTTCTTTTGCAATTTTAGCAAACGTGACACCTGCTTCGACACCTCTCTGCGTGACACGGTCTTTATAAAATCCACCCCGGTATTCTGCCCGCGAGTCTTTCGGAAAGTTGATCGCATCGGTGTAACGCCCTGCGAGAACACCCATAGCCATCGGCACATACGTAATAATTCCAACCCCATACCTTTGTGCCATCGGAATCAGCTCGTTCTCGATCCGACGGTCGAGCAGGTTGTACGGTGACTGTTCAGTTGCAAAACGCTGATAGCCGAACTCTTTACTGATCATAAGTGATTCCATGACCTGCCACGCGGGGAATGTCGAACATCCGATGTATCTGATTTTGCCTTGCTGAATAAGCGTATCGAGTGCACCCAACGTTTCATCAATCGGAACAACAGGATCGGGACGGTGCATAGAAACCAGATCAAGATAATCGGTTTGAAAATTGCGTAGAGAATTTTCACATGCACGGATGAGGTTATATCTCGAAAGGCCACACCTGTTGGCCAGCCGTGCCGGAGTCCCCTCGTCAAGCGATGTACCCGGTATGCTCATACCGTGGTCATATTTCGTCGAAATCAGCACATCGTGGCGGCGTCCACTTGCTTTCAGCGCCCTTCCTAACATTTTTTCCGCTTCACCGCCAGCATAAATATCACCGGTGTCGAGGAAGTTAACACCCGCATCGATTGCGCGGTTGAGCATCTTCGTCGACTCTTCCTCGGGTGTCGGATCGAGAAAATTATCGGTTCCAAATGCTATACACGAAACTTCCATTCCCGTACGGCCGAGTGATCTGTATTCCATAACAAAACCTCCAAAGTATTTAAGTTTATTATAGTATTTAACAATTCTATTGCTTCATAATCTGTTCAATCAGCTTCATTCCTCCAACCCGTGGAGCGTATTTCTCATAGACTGGTTGAACAGCATCAACGAATTGCTCTCTATCAATGTTAAAAAACTCCATTCCAAGTTCTTCAAGCTGTTCCCGTGCTAATGCATCAAACGTTTCATCGGCCTGCCGTGCAGCCAGTGTCGCTTCTCTGCCGGCTTTCAGGATAGCTGCTTGTATGTGCGGCGGATACTGATCGAATTTATTCCGGTTAAACACAAATGGTGCAGGACCTATGGAATGTTTTGTAAACGTTACATATTTCGATACTTCATAAAACCGCTCCGCCAGAAGGTCGACTGAACTGCTTTCTGCTCCTTCGATCACTTTCATCTGCAGTGCTGAATAGAGCTCACCCCACGCCATGTTTGTCGCCTGTGCACCGAATGCATTAAATGTATCGAGCAGTATGGGGCTTCCCATGACGCGGATCTTCAGGCCATTAAAATCTTCCAGTGACGTAATAGGGCGTTCGTTGTTCCATACATTCCTCGTTCCGATTGTCATATAGTCGATAAAGACACAATTAAGATTTTTCTCTATTGCTCTACCCACCAGCCGCCCGACTGAACCGTCGAGCACGGAATAAAAATGGTCGACATCGCGGAAAATAAAAGGCAGATTAAACAGGTCAAGTTCAGGCACAAGAGGCGCTGTATTGCCCGCAGAAATGACGGTAGCATCGAGGGTGCCAAGATTGACCGCCTGGATCAATTGATCTTCGTTGCCGAGCTGTCCATATGGAAAAATTGACACTTCAACTTCACCGTTAGTTTCTGATTCAAGTGCCACTTTGAACCGTTCCATTGCATGCACATAGGGATGGTTCCCTTTCGCGTCATGGGCGACGGTAATAACGATTTTCTCTTGCATGGAAGCTTCATTGCCGGTCTCTGGTGACTCACCACCGCAGTAAAAGAAAAGTGTTGAAACACTGTAAAACAAAAAGAGCATACGGATTTTCATAATGAGCCCTCACGTTTGCTGGCAGTCGAAAATCTCAAATATCGATTGGACCTGATATGGAGAATATTGTGGCACGGTGTATTAAGTGGTAAAAATCCAATATATAAAATTATTGATTGAATCCATAATAAAATCACGCATAATCACCGTTAAGTCCTTAATTTTATAAAGCATCGGATTCATACCTGAATCGCATTAAGAAGGAATATTGTTGAGAGTTTGAAATAATGAAGATATATTTTTCTGCTACCAGGAAAACCAATGATTTGCTTTCATCAGAAAGACATTATCGGGGTGGAGATTGTACAAAGTGGTAAAGTCATCCTGAAATCCAAAATGGCCATTCATTGCGGATCCGGATCTGTTCTGACTCCACACAAGGAACAGAGTAGACCCCGGCTTATATTCCCACCTGACGACAAGATTTGAACGAAACTGCAGTGAGCTGAAATCGGGATTTGAAAAGTCGAATTCCCCGTTGTTGATACTGTATTCGTCATCTTCCGCATCATAAAAAATGTCATCGCCAAGGACAAAATCATGGAGTCGCTCCTCATACAGATGTGAGGTTGATTGTGCTACTCTTTTAAATTTCGTATAATTTCCCGAAGCAATAAACGGCTGGCTAAAGTATTCAATTGTAAGGTTTGGAGTAATGCCGTAATCGAGCCGCAAAACAGTACTGAGCGTTTTCTGGTGTATTGTTCCGAGAATAAACTGTGGCCCGTTATCGGTTTCATAGGTGTCGATATACTGCTGTTCATTTCTGGTTTTCGCGTAACTCGGCGTGACCGTTAATTTCAAGGCATCACTCGGCCGGTAGGTAATGCTTGGATTGAATGATGTCGTTATAAAGAGATCATCACTTCTGAAATCGTACCGTGTATTGAAATTAACAGAGAGAGCTTTTCTAGAATCCGAGTTCAGGCCAAAAGAATGTATGGTATGTGTCCCTGTATGCAATGTTGGACCGCCACGGAGCCAGTTTGTTGTAATAGCCCCTTCATCATAAGAAAATGTATAGCGCGTTCTCCAGAAATTTGTAAACTGCATTCTGAGTGTCGTCGCTATTTTTCTTGCGACCACACTCTTCTCGAAGTTCCACTCTCCACTCCCTTCAAGCCGGACATTGTATGATCGGTAGAACCATGCCGGATTCCATTCGGTATATTGCAATGATACATTGTGATTGATCCGGTCAGATTCTGTGAGAAAGCCGATATCATTCAATTCCAATCCGGGAGATCGAAACTTACCGGACATGTTGTACCGAAAATGGCCGCCAATTTTACCAATCTCATATGCCCCACCGTATCCACTCATCGATGTTGCAGATGAATCGACCGAAACATGAGTGGCATCTGGCCGCTGAAAATATCTTCCCGAGGCGGTTTGTGCATCGAGAATTGCTTCCTGATTGCCCCGGACATGGCTAAAGAGTGATTTGAATTCAGCCATATATGTTTTGTCGTTCCATTGGTGGAAAAAATCGAGTCCGCCGGTGTATGCGGATGTGTTAAGGAACGTGAGGTGGTCATCACCGACATCTCTGTTTACGGCAGTCAGCATGCCGCCGACCTGCGTGCTGCCACTCCTGAAATCCTGATTAAGCCTACCGACAAAGTAGTGTGACAGCGGTTCGACTGCAATTGTACTGCTGACATCATTTTCAATCAATTCAGCATTCTCTTTTTGCGTCAAAGCTGATAAAAAACCGACCGATAATCCGCTCTGTGTTTTTCCGGTCAGCTTAATAGCAGATGCAATCGATGTTTCAGTAGGCACATCCGAATAAGTATCATCTTCAGTATCGGGACTATGGCTTGGTTTTCGGCCGATTCTTCGTGAAAAGAAGAGATTCTCCCGCTCATGTCCACTCGTTCCGAGCTGAAAATTTGTAATGTCTTTACCTTCTATAAAAAACGGCCGTTTTTCAGGAAAAAATGTTTCAAATGCAGACAGATTGATAACGGCAAGGTCTGCTTCGACCTGTCCGAAATCGGGATTGACAGTCAGATCGAATGTCAGATTGTTTGTTATTCCGATTTTCGCATCGAGACCACCGATACTGCTCTGTGAACTCCCTGTTGCAAACGGATTTCCGGCTTCTTCCAGTGATGTGCTTATTTTGCTGCTCATATAGGGCAAAAATTCAATTCTCCGTTTTGACACGGTGTTAATGATTCCCCGTAGTTCACCGAACCGGCTGACCCAGCCCGTCTCATTTTTCGGAATATGTTGCCAGTACGATTTTTCAGAATTCCTGTAGAGTACTCGGCCTACCTGCAGTCCCCATACCTTATCAGGATTATCCGAATATCGTAGTTGATTGAACGGAATTCTCATCTCGGTATACCAGCCGGTATTATCCGAAGACACCCGTGCTTCCCAGACTGGATTCCAGCTGGTCTCCCGTCTCCAGCCGTCCTGGGAAATTATTTTGTCGCTTCGAACACCGGCCGCTGACACAATAAAAGAAAACGAAGTTCTCTTGTCATTATAGCTGTCAAAACTGACTTCGATCCTGTCTCCGTCTTCAACATCTCTCCGAGTTCCGCGCTTCTCAATTCTGTTCGGTTCACTGTCGTGTGCTCTCACTGCAACATAAATATTATCACTGTCGTAACGGATTTTGAACGATGTATTTTGAGTCGGGTTAGTACCATCGTAAGGTTCCCGTTGTGTAAATGAGCCCACCCAATCAGCATCCCTCCAGAGTTCATCATTAAGGATGCCGTCAATCTCAGGAGGTTCAAAACCATTGTGTGCAGTCGTATAGACGTTTCTATCCGCCATAGAGATAATACTGCCGGTATTTGGGCCGTTAAGAGCAACGACCGGTGGTTCAGGAGAAGAGGATGTTTTACCGTTCTGCAGATAATAATCGTTGAGCGACCAGAAATGGTGACCGGCAAATTCCACATAATAGGGAACAATAGTACCGGTTACTGGCAGAGTGCCGGAATACGGTTCTACCCACATTAAGGTCTCACTGCTGTCAGGAGGAAGATAAATCGATACGGAATGTTCATACCGGAGTGGTTTCTGTTTATTCGGAAAGTAGACAAGAGCCCACACCTGAAGCCCGTTAATAGCGGTGCTTCCTGTATTTTCCAATTCACAGATTATACGGAGAGAATCATCGGCAACAATAAGATTGTTTCCGCCTTCAAATGAGAACGGCACATTTTCGAGACTTACGGAAGATAAAGGAATATAGTGGGGCGCTTCATCGTTGGGTGGCACAGACCGTAATTGTGCATATGCCGGTTCAGCACAAGAAACGAAAGAGAGCAGTACACATCCAAACAACAAGAATCCATGCTGGTTCAATGCTCGTTTTAACATAGGCAGTCTGTAAAATAAATACAATGACAGCGCGACATTTCTGATAACTTATTTCGTGAGAGTCAGGTTTTCCTGCTAAAACCCGGTTACAAGGCCAAGCACAAATCGTGAATTTTCTTCTTCAAGATCGTATTGATATTCAGTGAAAAACTTCAGATTCGTATTATGAAGATACGTCACATTCATATTAGCGGTCTCATATTCAGGAACAAAAGCTCTATTTGACCAGATTTTATTATAAAGTATCACAGTATACAAATAATCTTTCGGTGTGGCAACAAATTCTCCGATAACCGATTCGGATTCCGACTCTAGTCCACTGCCCGTCACAAAAAAAGAATTGGTATCGTGTCGTCTGATGTACTGAAAGTTTAGTTGTGCCTTTTCAGAAGCAATTGCAATGTCAGGGCCGAGATAGTAGAACTCATTTTTGACACCGGTGAGCTTCTCTTTGCCATAATAGGTGAATCCACCGAAATTAAGGAGCTTATAACTCTGCAGAACCCGGAAAAAGAAAGCCTTGTCACTGTCGACATCAAAATTCTTATTGTCGGCTGATTTATCCTTGCCATTACCGTTCACGACCTGAAACGCAAAGTCGGTACCAGACGAAAGGCTGTATGTTGCCATGATTCCCCGGTCATATGTCAGGTTTGCTCTGGATAAACCGACCCGTGTTTTGTAAAATTGATAATCCTCAAAGGTGAGTCTGAGTTCCCGTTTCATGAGCGGATCAGAAACCTGAAATTGACCAAGCATAATATCGAACTCCGTTCCACCGAGGTTATTGAAATGTACATACGCATCCTCGATACCCGCAACTTCGCCTCGTTCTGAGAAAAAGAAATAGAGGTAGTACCCGACTTTTTTTGTTATATTACCACCGGATAATATTTTTAACCCCCATGGATATTTGAAATCATTCTTAACGTTCGGGTCATCAGGAGTTGTCGTGGTATAGGCATCGAACCGAAATGCTAACGGTAGGTCACGCTGCAGGAGCAGTCGTTCATCGCCTGTATCCCGGTAGGCTCTCGGCGGTTCTTCCTTGTCCGGAAGAGCAAATCCGTTACCAGCAAAATCCTCGCCATATGCCTTCAGGCGGGGAAACGGATCGTGACAGATTGTGCACGACAGTCCATATTTTCGCGCAAACGCAGGAATTGCCTGTGCCAAAGGAATCGATTGCATCAATACAGCAGCAATACCACCTGTTAGAAAAATCACTTTACGATAAATGTATCTGGTTCTCATTGTCCGTAACCTCTTTAGCGTGTGAAATACCACAAAATTGTTTTCTATCTAATTCAAATATCAAGGAGTAGAAACGTCTCCGCTATCTCTACCAGTAAACTTCAAATGTTGTCTGCGTTTCATTCATGAGAAACGCTTCGCTTTCCTCATCCGGCACCTTGAGAAAATCGGCGACTGACTTTACTAACTTCCTATACCATAGTTGCGCGGTCACCGTGACGTTCCCTTCCGGAATATCATCAGGGAGTGTCCAAGTGAACGTCTCGATTTTTGTTTCACGTGGGCCGATTCGGTAATCGACTCCGAGTGAAGCAGTATTCCACTGCATTATCGTCATACGCCCCTGTTCATCGAAATAGGGTAGCCGGAATATTCTGTCGCCGATAGGTACGGCATCGCGCGGCAGACCCGGAAAATTGGGAATTTCGAGTACTTCGCCCATATCCTGATAAGCAAACACCTCGCTGGAGATAGTATATTCCTCGCCGTCAAATCCTTTTTTGTCGACTGGCAGATGGTACCGTGTCCCCTCCGAATCCTCAGCCTCAACATGGAGCCACAACTGCCGCTCTTCCACAGATCCGGTTGGAATTTTATGTCCCGCTTTCGCGTTATGGAGAACTACACTCAGCACAACAGGGTAGGTCGGCTCCACCTCTCTTGTGTCGGGATGCATCCGTATCTCGACCGCCCCCCGGAGTTTCGACGGGGAATGGGCACCGTGAAAAAGATGCTGAGCAACATCGTCATATTCTTCGGCAGCCATCAAAGCGTTCCGTCCGGGTGCGCCCGGCATGTGACAGTCCTGGCACTGCACACCCTACTCGGAATAATCACTCTCTTTCCATTCAAGATGTGTGCTCTTCACCCACACGCCCCACGGACTCGTCTCATTATGGCAGGTGCCGCAGAAATCGGCAGTCTGGATAAAATCGGAATATTCCGTTTTGTGAACAGGCGACTCGACCCCCTCACGGTTCCCGATTTTTGTCCTTCCCGGTTCAATAATATAATTGTAATCATGCGGAACGTCACCGCTGAAGCCGGTAATCGTATGGCAGACATCGCACGAGACTGCCTCGTTGGCGTGGGAATTTTCCGATGGCGGTGGCGGCGGTGTATCGCCTGCAAGAAATGAAATCGGAGCATGACAGCCGTTACACCCGGCTTTTACACCAGCAACCTTTTCATTTTTCTCGGCGTGACGTACTGCTAACTCGAAATACTCAATTTCGTCCCAGGGGTGGACATATGCCTGCGACATCATCGACTGGGACCACTGCTCAAAAATATCGACATGGCACGGCCGGCACGATGCGGGTTTCTGAAAATCATCATAGGAATATAAACCATGCATATCATCCCCGGCAGGAATCTTGCTAAACAAAACTGATGGAATGAGAAGTAAAGTACAAATAGCAAGAAAAAACACTCTGTGGATCATACTGCACTCCCTGCTGTAAGTTGCAACAATAGGTACTTAGGTTATTTTCGGGTCACGTGTTACCGTATACCTGGAATGGAAGAAAAAGTCACTAGATTGATTGTTGGTACATCATGTCCCTTTTGTTCCGGGGATCGTCTGTACCGTTTACGTGATAATCGTTTTACAGGTACTCGATGTTCTTGTAACTACAGCCCGAAGCGGTTCAAGGACGATTTTGCTCTCCTGCAGGATGTTTCTTTGGAGATACCTGCCAATAAAGCTGCCAGGGATCTTGGTTTTGGCTCCACGGATGAACGAGATCAGGGACACCGCTGAGCAAGGGAGCGTCTTCTACTCGAATACATCGCTGCAGTTTTTTGGTAAACAGCAGGTCGATCATAACACATAGTGCATCACGGGACGTCGTCATAGTAACGGCCTTGAGGGGTTCTGGTCAATTGCACAAGAAAAGACGCTTACAGTACCATGATGTCAGCAAAAATCATTGCCTGGTATACCGCAAGGAAATGGAATAGAGATACAACTACAGAACCAAAATCTAAACTATCCTTTAATCAAAATTCACGTTAGTCCGCTTTTGACCTAATGACCCAACAATAAATAATAAGGAATTGGAGAGTAACCGTAAATTAGAATACAATAAAGGTGCATCTTCTATTCAAATATAGTACATAAATGCTCATTTTTGTAGAGCAATACGTATTGCAATTGTAGATACACGATAGATTGCGTTGTATTATACGCCATATTGTTGCGCTACCAAGATTAATTAACGCAACGTATAATTTCTATCACTGCCGTTACGACTAGAGTCTCGAATATTTAATCGGAACGAAGTGGAGAAATCTCGACCAGGATGTAATATTCGAGAATACTGGTATAATGTCTTAAAGAGTCGAATAAGAAAAAAATATTCCATACTATCCATGAGGCATTGCTTATTCAATAAGACGATGTAGAAAATGTCAATATGGCATTATTTTGCCAATTATTGACACATAATAGTGCCATATTGACATAAACCAGAGTCGGCTCTCATTTTTTATAAGTGATTCTTGTGATGCCATAACTACAATAATATCAAATTGTTAAGGATTATTTTTGTGTTTTGGCACGCGGATTGCACATAGGAATGATTGGATCGAAAGCAATAGTCAAATACATTAATCAAATGAACTCGTGGAGGAATAAACAATGACAATAATAAAATGGAGACCGGCCCATAGCGTAAGTCTTTTTGAAAATTTCGATGCATTAACGCATGATTTTTTCCCGGTGAACTTATTAGGGCATAATGATTCGATAAGAAGCTGGACGCCGAATGTTGATGTGTCCGAAACTGAAAAATCATACGAAATCTCTGCGGAACTACCGGGAGCGAGTAAAAAGAAGATAGAGGTGACTTTTCGTGACAGTGTTTTGACGATCCGCGGCGAAAGAAAAAATGATAAAAAAGAAGAGTGGAAAAAAGACGGGAATTACCGTAGAGAATCCCGGTATGGATCGTTTGAGCGCTCTTTCAGATTTGCAGAAGCGATTGAGGATGGCGATATTTCGGCAACATTCGAAAACGGAATTCTGAATATCAGTGTGCCGAAGGAGGATGTCCTGGAAACGCGAAAAATTGCAGTTAAGTAACCATGGAAGCACTATTGAGTTTGGGATAATAATAAAAGATGTCATTTCAATAGCGATCCTGTTTCGAATAATATAATCAGAGCTGAGCAGAAAAATCTCGAACCATGATTTTACATTAATACACTATAATAATGAAGGAGGTCATCATGTCACTTATACGATATAATCCAGCATATACTCCGAATTTTTTCGGAAATTTCGATTCATTTTTCAGCAGCCCCCGTCGGTACTATTCCGAAGACAGCGGCTCATGGACACCGCACACAGATGTGGTTGAAACAGATAAGGCTTATGAGTTGGAAGTGGAACTTCCCGGTGTTGAAAAAGGAGATATCGAACTCAGTGTCAAAGAAGGAGTCCTGACGTTGTCGGGTGAACGAAGTGCCGGTGAAGAGCGGAAGGGTGAAAACTACCATATAACCGAACGGAGATTCGGGAAATTTGTACGGTCATTCAGGTTGTCTGACTCGGTTGAATCGGACACTGTGTCGGCCAAATTCAAAGATGGAGTCCTCAGGGTGTCTGTACCCAAAAAAGAAGTGCAGGAGCCGGAAACGACAAAAATTGCGATTAAATAATAAAGCTGTATGAACCGGAATCCGATACTGAGATTGTACAGGAATGAGAAACGTTAAAGAACCTGTGGATTACATATCAGAAGCGGCGATACCACTAAGGGGGGTTCGCCGTTTTTTTTGTGCATAATTATTACCAGCAGTTAAAAAAATCTTGACTTTTATTATATAAAAGGTTATACTGTAACAGTTCTTTGAAAAGTGTATTTCCAGGGATTCAGTAACCGTTATTTGGATTAATTTGAGGTCTATTAAGTTAGGCAGCGGCGATGCCGCCAATTTGAGGCGCACATGAAGTAAGTGAATGATAGATGAATTGATTGTCTCAAAGAGAGCAATTTAAAATAACAGGGCTTTGTATAGAGTTTTCCGTCGAAAGGTAGCGGTTGCTGATTTTGAGAGCAGGCAGCAATTAAGCTGCCTCTAAAAAAGGAGGTGAAATGATTAATTACAATCATTTTACTACCACTCTGGATGAATTAGCTGATAAATTGATGCTAGTTCTTCAAGGAAATCGGAAAACTCTCACGGTTTCGGAGATGGAGTCGATAGAGGAAGTTGTTAGGTTGTTGGGCGAGTTGTCAAGAGACATAGGTAATTCACAAAATGTTTCTGTGACGAATATTGCAGAAAGGATTCTGTTACGATTGTTGAAAATTCTCGCCGAAGATGGGCTTATAGAAAAGTTTTTGAACTTACTGTGAAAAATACGAAGCCCTTTTTTTATTTTTGTTTATTTAAAAAGGACAAGTATGAAAATAGGAGAAGCAATAAAACATATACGTTCTGAAAAAGGATTGAGCCAGAAAAAGTTCTCTGAACTTTGTGACATTTCTCAATCTTATCTTTCTCTTATTGAAAATAATAAAAAAATCCCCAATATGTCAACCTTGGAATTTATGGGTAAGGTAGCTGGCGTTCCATTGCCAGTAGTATTGTTTTTATCAATGAATGAAGAAGATGTTTCGGAAGAAAAACGTGATTTGTTTAATATTTTAAGTCCCTCAATCTCGAAATTTATTAAAGAAATATTTTGGAACTATGATAAAAAAGCCTAAACGATTAGCGTATTTACTTGAGTATGATTTGAATAAATTGCTCGACATAATGAATAATGTCGATGATTTTTACTGTGAGTTTAAACAAATAAAATGCAATTCTGATGGATCACCAAAAATAAAGAACGGTAAAATTAATTATAGAATAATTCATCCAAGCAAAGGCAAATTAAAAAAGGTTCAAAATAGAATAAACAACAGTGTTCTTTCAAAAATTGAGTTACCCGATTATGTTCATGGCGGTGTTAAGGGTCGGAGCAATATAACAAATGCATATTCCCACCTTGGCAAGAAATTCCACTTCTTAACGGATATTGAAGATTATTTTCCATCTATATCTTACAAATTAATATACAAGATGTTTGTGGGTCTATCATTCTCTTCCGATGTTAGCAGAATTTTAACAAGATTAACAACATTCTGCGGATTCCTTCCGCAAGGAGCACCAACAAGCACTCATATTGCAAATTTAGTATTTTTGCGAACTGATGCTGAAGTGAATAATTATTGCCAATCAAAAGATATGGTATATACTCGTTTTGTTGATGATATTAGTATATCATCAACATGCGATTTCAAAGGGTCACAAAGTGAAATTACAGACATTCTAAAATCTAGCAAGTTTAAAATGAGCAATAAAAAAACTTGTTATAAGATTGGACCTGCAATAATTACAGGAATCGATGTTAGAAATAATTATTTGAAAGCAAGCCCCGAAATTTTGGCAAAGTTACAAGATGATTCTTTAGGAAAAATGAACAGGCAGGGATTGGAGAATTATGTTAAGCAAATTGAAATAACAAATTAATCACCTACAAGTGTGGATTATAAGTTTAGGGCAGTGACGCCGAATATGGTTGTTGCTGCTTTTTTTGTGCCAAGTTCTTATTTGCTGGAGGGAGTAAATGAGCGAAATCCCCCTACAAATCGGATAAAAACCAATATTCAAAAAAATTTTCCGCCGGTCAAAGTCAAACCTGCATAGGCCTTCATCAAAAAAGCAATTAACACATATCTGTGGATATTGTGTATATAACTTTATAAAAATTCTCTAAAAAATAATATTGACTTTCCTTTTTATTCTGGGTATATTGACAAGCTTTCGATTAAGAAAGCAATTGTTCTTTGAAAAATAAGGTGCAGGGTCCAAATACGTCAAGAAGTATTTTTACTCATGGTTTTAAAAATTCACAACGGAGAGTTTGATCCTGGCTCAGGACGAACGCTGGCGGCGTGCTTAATACATGCAAGTTGTACGAGAACGTATTCTTCGGAATACTAGTAAAGTGGCGAACGGGTGAGTAACACGTAAGTAATCTGCCCTCGGATTCGGGATAACCTTGCTAACGCGGGGCTAATACCGTATAACGCGACAAGTCCGCATGGACATGTCGTTAAAGGTGGGGATCTTTTCAAGACCTATTGTCTGAGGATGAGCTTGCGGTCCATTAGCTTGTTGGTGAGGTAACGGCTCACCAAGGCTTCGATGGATAGCCGGCCTAAGAGGGCGACCGGCCACACTGGGACTGAGATACGGCCCAGACTCCTACGGGAGGCAGCAGTAAGGAATATTGCGCAATGGCCTAACGGCTGACGCAGCAACGCCGCGTGACTGATGAAGCATCTCGATGTGTAAAAGTCTGTTAGGAGGGATGAAAATTACCGCTTGGATAACGGGCGGTACTTGACACTACCTCCAGAGAAAGCTCCGGCTAACTCCGTGCCAGCAGCCGCGGTAATACGGAGGGAGCAAGCGTTGTCCGGAATCACTGGGCGTAAAGGGCATGTAGGCGGATTGTTAAGTCAGAAGTGAAATCTACCCGCTTAACGGGTAAACTGCTTTTGAAACTGGCAGTCTTGAGTTCTGGAGAGGTGGGCGGAATTCCAGGTGTAGCGGTGAAATGTGTAGATATCTGGAAGAACATCGGTAGCGAAGGCTGCTCTCTGGCCAGACACTGACGCTGAAATGCGAAAGCGTGGGGAGCGAACAGGATTAGATACCCTGGTAGTCCACGCCCTAAACGTTGGATACTAGGTGTTGGGGGTATTGACCCCCTCAGTGCCGTAGCTAACGCATTAAGTATCCCGCCTGGGGAGTACGATCGCAAGGTTGAAACTCAAAGGAATTGACGGGGGCCCGCACAAGCGGTGGAGTATGTGGTTTAATTCGATGCTACGCGAAGAACCTTACCGGGGTTTGAAATACAGTGGAAAGCTCTGCGAAAGCAGAGCCCCCTTCGGGCCGCTGTACAGGTGCTGCATGGCTGTCGTCAGCTCGTGTCGTGAGATGTTGGGTTAAGTCCCGCAACGAGCGCAACCCTTGTCCTTAGTTGCCATCAGGTTATGCTGGGAACTCTAAGGAGACTGCCTCGATCAACGGGGAGGAAGGTGGGGATGACGTCAAGTCCTCATGGCCTTTATATCCCGGGCTACACACGTACTACAATGGCCAGTACAACGGGTTTGCAATACCGTGAGGTGGAGCTAATCCCACAAAACTGGTCTCAGTTCGGATTGAAGTCTGTAACTCGACTCCATGAAGTCGGAATCGCTAGTAATCGCGGATCAGCATGCCGCGGTGAATACGTTCCCGGGCCTTGTACACACCGCCCGTCACGCCATGGAAGTCGGTAGTACCCGAAGTCGCTGGTCTAACCCTTCGGGGAAGAAGGCGCCTAAGGTAAGATCGATGACTGGGGCGAAGTCGTAACAAGGTAGCCGTACCGGAAGGTGCGGCTGGATCACCTCCTTTCTAGGGAGTACGGTGTTTTTCTCCTGCTCACGCTGTGAGAATACAACCGAGGTCAATCTTCTCGACCGGCACTCTGCACCTTTTCAAAGACAATTCGGTGACAGAAGCTATGGAAACGGATATTGCTTCAGACTCTGAATGCTTATGGGCCTATAGCTCAGCTGCGGTTAGAGCGCACGCCTGATAAGCGTGAGGTCAGTGGTTCAACTCCACTTAGGCCCACACCGCGGGCTGCGGAGTTTCCGAAGGTCTGCAAAAATACACAGTGATCTATATCAGCGTATTCAAAACTTCTTTGTAGTACGGATTTCGAAAATCCATTCCACTTAGAGCGGAATTGAAGAGCAAACCCAATCTTTCTTGCAGAGAATTAATTTTCGAAGTTCGTATCTGTAAGATCGGTAGGGGGCTATAGCTCAGCTGGGAGAGCGCCGCCCTTGCACGGCGGAGGTCACCGGTTCGATCCCGGTTAGCTCCACAAAGGAAAATAGAATAAACACGAAAGATGACTTTCTGTTATTTTCCTGTATGTTCTTTGACAATTGTTGTAACGGAAACGTGGCATCGTAACCGAATATAATTAAGTAATCTAGAGCCATTGGAGAGTAATCTCTTTGACGGTGATCGAAAATTGTTCGATCAAGCTACTAAGAGCATATGGTGGATGCCTCGGCACGTAAAGGCGATGAAGGACGTGGTAAGCTGCGAAATGCCTCGGATAGGTGCAAACAACCTTAGACCCGGGGATCTCCGAATGGGAAAACCCGGCATCGGTAATGCGGTGTCATCCCTGCCTGAATATATAGGGCAGGAGAAGCTAACGGGGAGAATTGAAACATCTAAGTAACCCCTGGAAAAGAAAGTAATAACGATTTCCTCAGTAGCGGCGAGCGAACGGGAAACAGCCCAAACCGTCCGGCATGTAAGCTGGCAGGCGTTGTGTCGGCGGTGTAGCGGGATTCTGCATGGAGAACTGCTGATCTCTTACAGAGTCAAAAACCAGGTTTGTAGTCGAATGTCTTTGGAAAAAACAACCACAGTGGGTGATAGTCCTGTAGGCGAAACGGACCTGGCTCTGGCAGAAATTCCCAAGTAACGCGGGACACGAGAAATCTTGCGTGAATCTGGCTGGACCATCAGCTAAGGCTAAATACTCTTACGTGACCGATAGTGAACCAGTACCGTGAGGGAAAGGTGAAAAGTACCCCGGAAGGGGAGTGAAATAGTACCTGAAACCATATGCTTACAAGCTGTCGGAGCTTTGTGGGTATGCTTGCATATCCATGGGGTGACGGCGTGCCTTTTGTATAATGAGCCAGCGAGTTACTTGTATGCGGCAAGGTTAAGGCATTCAGTGCCGGAGCCGTAGCGAAAGCAAGTCTGAAATGGGCGACATAGTCGTATGCAGTAGACGCGAAACCGAGTGATCTACCCATGGGCAGGATGAAGTTCCGGTAACACGGAATGGAGGTCCGAACCGTTGTATGTTGAAAAATACTCGGATGACCTGTGGGTAGGAGTGAAAGGCTAATCAAACTCGGCGATAGCTCGTTCTCCCCGAAATAGCTTTAGGGCTAGCCTCGACTTAGTGTTACGGAGGTAGAGCACTGACTGGGTACAGGCCCTCACAAGGGTACCAACCCCAAATAAACTCCGAATTCCGTATACATGTTGGTCGGGAGTCAGGCTTGGGGGGCTAAGCCCCTGAGCCAAAAGGGAAACAACCCAGACCGTCAGCTAAGGCCCCAAAGTGTCTGCTAAGTGCGAAAGGATGTGTGATCGCACAGACAACCAGGATGTTGGCTTAGAAGCAGCCATCATTGAAAGAGTGCGTAACTGCTCACTGGTCAAGCAATCATGTGCCGAAAATGTATCGGGACTCAAGCAGGCCGCCGAAGCTACGGGGCGTCAGTTTTTGACGCACAGAGTACATTAGAAATCCAATCCCGGCTTGCCGGGAACGGTGGACTGGTACAATGCGCGTCATACTAACGGACTGACGTTGGTAGGGGAGCGTTCCATAAGTCTGTGAAGCTGCATCGTAAGGTGTGGTGGAGATATTGGAAATGAGTATGCTGGCATAAGTAGCGATAAATCAGATGAAAATTCTGGTCACCGAAAACCTAAGGTTTCCTGAGTAAAGCTCATCTGCTCAGGGTTAGTCGGCCCCTAAGGCGAGGCCGAAAGGCGTAGTCGATGGGAAATAGGTTTAATATTCCTGTACCTCCGGTTGTTTGTTTGAGCTATGGGGTGACGCGGAAGTGAACATCAGCCACCGGTTGGATGTGGTGGTCTAAGCAGGTAGGAGGGAGCAGCAGGCAAATCCGTTGTTCCTTAACTCCGAGATGCGAATGGGAGGTCGTAAGACCATAAACTGATGGTAATCATGCTGCCGGGAAAAACCTCTATGTGAGAACAACAGGAGACCGTACCGTAAACCGACACAGGTAGGTAGGGAGAGAATCCTAAGGTGCTCGAGATAACCCTCGTTAAGGAACTCGGCAAAATGACTCCGTAACTTCGGGAGAAGGAGTGCCTCGAGTAGGTAAAGCCCCCTCGCGGGTGAAGCCCAAAGAGGCCGCAGAGAAACGGCCTGAGCGACTGTTTACTAAAAACACATGTCTCTGCTAAACCGCAAGGTGATGTATAGGGACTGACACCTGCCCGGTGCCGGAAGGTTAAGGGGAAGGGTTATCCTGATTCTTCGGATTCAGGAGAAGCTCCGAACTGAAGCCCCGGTAAACGGCGGCCGTAACTATAACGGTCCTAAGGTAGCGAAATTCCTTGTCGGGTAAGTTCCGACCTGCACGAATGGTGCAACGACTTGGGCGCTGTCTCAACGAGGGACTCGGCGAAATTGTAGTACCGGTGCAGATGCCGGTTACCCGCAGCAGGACGGAAAGACCCCGTGAACCTTTACTACAGCTTAACATTGGATTTTGCTATAGTATGTGTAGGATAGGTGGGAGGCTATGATCGTCAGGCGCCAGCCTGGCGTGAGCCAACCTTGAAATACCACCCTTATTATATCGGGATTCTAACCTAGAACCGTGAATCCGGTTCAGGAACAGTGTTTGGTGGGTAGTTTGACTGGGGCGGTCGCCTCCTAAATCGTAACGGAGGCGCGCAATGGTTTCCTCAGCACGGTCGGTAATCGTGTGTAGAGTGCAAAGGCATAAGGAAGCTTAACTGCGAGACAGACATGTCGAGCAGGTACGAAAGTAGGTCTTAGTGATCCGGCGGTTGAATATGGAATCGCCGTTGCTCAACGGATAAAAGGTACTCCGGGGATAACAGGCTTATCTCCCCCAAGAGTTCACATCGACGGGGAGGTTTGGCACCTCGATGTCGGCTCGTCGCATCCTGGGGCTGGAGAAGGTCCCAAGGGTTTGGCTGTTCGCCAATTAAAGCGGCACGCGAGCTGGGTTTAGAACGTCGTGAGACAGTTCGGTCCCTATCCGCTGTGGGCGTAGGATATTTGAGAGGCGCTGTCCCTAGTACGAGAGGACCGGGACGGGCGCAGCGCTCGTGTACCAGTTGTCACGCCAGTGGCATCGCTGGGTAGCGATCTGCGCATCGGATAACCGCTGAAAGCATCTAAGTGGGAAGCCATCCTCAAGACAAGATATCCCTTCTGGGTAACCAGGACTAAAGGCTCCTTCGAGACGAGGAGGTTGATAGGCTGCAGGTGTAAGCACAGTAATGTGTTCAGCCGAGCAGTACTAATAAGCCGTGAGGCTTGATCGACATTTTTATTTATCATCGTAGAAGTGATCTGCTCGATCCGTCAAAAATAATGGCTCGTATTTGGCGCCATGTTTCCAACAACAATTGTGATTATGTCTGTGTGCGCGCAACGACGTTCTAATATCTGAATGAGTTTGTTTTTGTCATTGTGAGGAATCCCAAAACTTTGGGACGATATGACTAAACTCTGGATGGTAATTTTCGCAATGCTCATCTTAGTGACACACACGGCATACAAAACGAGTTTTCCGGTGGCTATAGCGGAGGGGAAACACCTCTTACCATCCCGAACAGAGTAGTTAAGCCCTCAAGCGCCGATGGTACTGCTTCATTGTGAGGTGGGAGAGTAGGTCGCTGCCGGGGATTTTTATTATAACCCCTTGTCTGAGAAAGGCAGGGGGTTTTTTGTGACAATATAAATAATGGTTGAAAATATTAATATATATCAATATGTTATAAAATAAAAACAGACTATTATTATGAATCAATACGTAAAAGAAATATTTAACGATAAGATACTTGTACATAAAATAAAATCTCGGCTTCCACATCTATTTCATCTTGCAGAACTAGAAAGTTCTCGTGCAAATAAAATAGGAATGGAAGTAGGATCGGTGAGAGAGAAGATTATCATCGCATTGTTACAGTATAAGTTTGGAGAAAAAAATGTTGAAACAAATATATCAATAACTGAACCTGAAATAGATGTAATTGTTCATAAATCCCCTATCTCAATTAAAACAATAAGCGCAAAATATTTAAGTGGAGTTAAATTAATATGGACAGTTGATTCTCAAAAATCTAGAGAATTCTATAATAGTTATCAACCCAAAATTGATATGTTGCTTGTTCATATATTATGGAATGAAGTAGGAGGTTTTTATTATATTCCATTAGAATCTCAAAAAAATGTGTTTACTGGATTAGGGAGAAAGAAATATTTGAAAATCCCCAAAGAAGGCACAAATCCTCGTGGAAATGAAATTTCAAACATTGCACTAAAAGAACTAATAAATAATAAATTAACTGGCAGCATAGAAATCAATTGGATAAAGTCAAAAATTGATTTTAATCCTTACAAAAAATGGTTTGAATTGTGGAAAGAAGATTAAAAGTTAAAGGTTTCAAAAGAAATAGAACAAAAACCAGTTCTTTTGGATCTCCTGGTCGAATTAATCATGATTCTTCCGATTTTTACTCAAGTAAATTGTACGAAGGATTGAATAAGGAAAAAAAGGTAACATATCTTGAAAATGATATTCCAAATAAGGTTTTAAATAAAATTATTCTGAAATCAAGTGAAAATATGGATGACCTTCCTGATTCATGCATACATCTTATGGTCACATCTCCGCCGTATAATGTCGGAAAAGAATACGATAATAATTTATCATTAGAAGAATACAGAAAATTGCTTATAAATGTTTGGAAGGAGGTTTTTAGAGTATTGGTGCCAGGAGGAAGAACATGTATTAATATAGCAAATTTAGGTAGAAAACCATATATTCCGCTTCATTCACATATAATTGAAGACATGCAAAAAATAGGTTTTTTAATGAGAGGTGAAATTATTTGGAATAAAGCATCGAGCGGTAGTCCTTCAACAGCATGGGGAAGCTGGCTTTCAGCGCAAAATCCAACATTAAGAGATATTCATGAGTATATTTTGGTATTTTCAAAAGATTCATATTCACGAAATAATTTAACAAATAAAGCAAGTACAATTTCAAAAGAAGATTTTTTGAGTTTTACTAAAAGTGTTTGGACGTTTTCAGCTGAGTCAGCAAAAAAAATTGGACATCCCGCGCCATTTCCGGAGGAATTACCATATCGTTTAATCCAATTATACACATTTGAAAACGATATTGTATTAGATCCTTTTATGGGAAGCGGTCAAACTGCGATTGCAAGCTTAAAATCAAAAAGAAATTATGTTGGTTATGAAATAAATGAAGATTACATAAAATTATCAAATAATAGGTTAGATAAATTTAAACAATTAGAATTGCTACAACCTAAATAGAATATATATTTGCTGTCGCAAACTCTCTGTCTAAGAAAGGCAGGGGGTTTTTAGTTTTTGGAATAAAAGAAATCAAATGGAAGTATAAATAAAATACAACATATCAGATACAAGTAGAGTAAAGTCAATCAACTGCAATTTAACTATAAGGATGAAAAAATGTCTGAATCATCATCACACAAACGAGCAAAATCAAAAGCTGCCGGAAAATCAGGGAAAACAGAAGCACCTCTTCAAAGAAATAGACGGATAGATGCTGTAACCAGTAAGAAAGCAACTGAAGTTGAACGAAGCGGAACAAAATCCGGATTAAAAAAAGCAGCACAGCGATTAAAAAACAGTAGAAAACCACATAAAGTATTACAGGTTCCTCAGAAAGACATGAGCAAGGGCGTACAAGCTATGAAAGATGTTGGTGTAAAGGGATCCGTAAAAAATATGTCGGGAACAAAAAGGAGGTCTGTTACAAAAAAGTGATATTATATTAAATCCTTGAATCTACTATAGCAGTGATAAACCCTTTGAATTTACCAAAATTACTTCAAAGGGTTTTTTCTTGCGTTTGAGAAATATTTTCTTTAAAAACATGTATGTTGAATAATGACAACATTGTATTTTTTACCTATAATATAGATAAACTCACCACAATCTCGGAGAAAATAATGAAAAATATATTGATAGCCGCACTGTTGGGCGGACTTGTTCTCTTTGTCTGGGGATTTCACTCTGGTTGATGTTTCCCTTCCATGCGATGACGATCGATTCTTTTCCCGGCGGAGACGATGCCGTTGGTGATTTCGACAAGTACATGCAGGGATCAGGTGTTTACGTTTTTCCCAGTCTCGATGAAAATCCCGAATATGCACAGGATATCTTTGCAACCGGTCCGGTTGTGTCGATCCTTGTTTACCGGGACGAAGGAATCGCTGACAATATGAACATCACCTATTTCGGCGGATTCGTGTTCAACATTCTGACAGCGCTCTTTCTGACGATCATCCTGTCGAAAGTTGCACCGGTCTTAAAAAGGTTTTGGATCACGGGTATTTTTTGTAGCGCTCATCGGTTTTGTGCCAGCGCTCTCGGTCTTCTTTGCGAACTGGAATTGGTGGGGTTACCCGCTTGATTACACATTATCAACAATATTTGATCATGTATCGAGTTTTACGCTTCTCGGCTGCGTCCTCGCATGGCGGATAAAGGGATAACGTAATAAAATGAAGAATAAAAAAATTTCAAATTCTCTCTTAAAGTCTATTTCTTACTCTCATGAAATTCCAAAGAATATATTAAATTAAAGATATGGGAGAGATTATTACAAAAGAATCAATTAAGCATATACCATTTGTAAATAGTGTTCAAAAATATTACAGTCCTGTGATTGCTATTAGAGACGATTCACTTATTCAAAAGGTATTATATATTTTCTTTATAATCTTTCAAACGAGCAAAAAGTGAAATTCATTGAAAAACTATCTAAAAATAAAAAATTTGAACAGAGGGTTGGTGAAATACTAATTTTATTGTTAGATCGATTTGAAGACATTGAAAAGTCAACATTACTATCAAAGTTATTCGCAAGTTATATTAAAAATGAAATTTCATTTGATGAATTTCATCATTTAGCAAAAGCACTAGATCAATGTCTTTTAAATGATTTAAAACGACTACCATATTATTTTTAATAAACCCGAATCATTAAGTGTTTTAGACAAAGATAACTTGTATCGAGCAGAATTGTTAAAGCTTCGTAATTATCCAAATATTGGTTTTGGAAAAATGTCATATGAATTAAATGTTTATGGTGAAAAAATTTTGGAAATTATATTTAATTAAGTAGTGAAAGAAGTAAATTAGACTAAACTAAATGAAAATCTTCATAGCAGGGAAGCAACAGGAGTACTAGGAAGACGGGTTGCGAAGCAGTGTATTGCTGCGGGCCATTCGGTTGTTGGTCTCTGCCGCTCTGATGAGAATAGGCATACACGGAGATTTTTGGGTGTGGAACCGCGTGAAGGTGACCTTTTTGATGTCGGGTCCCGCCGGGACGCCGCATAGGGATGTGATATAGTCATGCATCTTGTGCTGCGGCCATTCCTAAAAAAAACAATTGTCAAAAAGCGCGATTGGAAACTTAATGACCGAATTCGAGTCGATGTAACAAAAAACCTTATCGAAATTGCGCCCTCGCACACAAATGCCGGCACTATCTTCAACAGAGCGTTACTTTTCTCTATGGCAATAACGGTGATGAATGGATCGATGAATCGGCATCCGCTCTCAAAAAACAGTTTTCGTTCCTTCAATCTGCTCGTGAAATGGAGTCAATTGTTATCGACCGCACGGAAAACGGTGGGCTGCCTTCCGTTATCCTTCGCCTGGGATAGATGTATTCCGCCGATGTGTACCACATCACCAGTCTGATAGATTTAATGAAGAATCGATTTTACAAAGGTATTGGAGTCGAAGATCAATACTGAAGCCTGATTCATGCAGATGATGCAGTAACGGCCTGTGTCAAAGCAATCGCACAAAACAATCTTAACCACGGCAGTATCTATAATGTTGTCGATGATGAATCGGTCAGAGTCGGTGAATTGATAAACTATATCGCACAGACGATCGGCATAAAAAAACCGGAGGAGAACACCCGTTTTTCTGGCAAAATCATTCCTTGGCCCCAAAGTGGTTGATTCTCTGTTGGTCTCTGCTCGTATCAAAAATGATGCGACCAAAAAAGACTTCGGGTGGGAGCCCGTATATAAGACCTTCTGCGAAGGGTATACTGCGGTTTAATCCATGTAGGATGTATACGATCTCCTGCGTCCTGCCGAACGCAAATGCAGGAATAATAATCGAACCACCCCGTGCACTGGTTTCCTTGATAATTTCGGACAGACGACCGCGCAGATCGGCCACTGGGTCATGTACCCGGTCTCCGTAGGTGCTTTCCATGATCAGCAGATCGATGGATCTGTCCTCTTCGTTGAAATCAAGCGTAGGGTCCTTAATAATCGGTTTGTCAAGCCGACCGATATCTCCCGAAAAATAGATGTTCCGGGTTAAACCGTTTTCCTTGGTTTTCATAATAGTCAGAGCAGAACCGAGAATATGTCCCGCAACATAAAACGTGCAGGTGCTGTTCGCGACTGATTGTTACCGGATGCTTAAACGGATAACCATCGAAATATTCAAGTGCCTCCTCAGCATCCTTTATCGAATAGAGCTGCTCGATTGAATCGAGTTTATTTCCGGGATTTTTTTCAATGAGTAAAGGAATGACCGCACCGATTTGTAATTTAGATAATGTGCATCCGATTCCTGAATATGTGCGCTGTCGAGTAGCAGATAGCGGCATGCATCGACAGTTGGGCGGGTACATATTATCCGTCCCTGAAAATTGTTTTTTGTCAACAGGGGAATTCTGCCCGAATGGTCGATATAGGCATGTGACAAGACCATATTGGTGGGAATCCGCGGATCAAACGGCAGTTGCCTGTCGCCGTCCCTGATGCAGTCCGCAATCGAAGAGAGTCCGATCACTGTCGGTTGTCAGCAAATACATCGATCCGGTTACTTCCCGCGCTGCTCCGTAGAAAGTTATATACATTGCGCCTCAGATTTATTTGTATGCCTGTTCCTGTATCAGTTTCCAAGCAGCCCTGACAATGTCTTCATTCGTCCGAATGTTTCCAATCGCATACCGGAGCGTATATTTCCCTTTGAGAATAGTTTGAGCAATAAATATTCTGCCGGTAGCATTAACGTTATCCATAAGCTGCTGATTGAGTGTTGCCAATTCCTTTTCGGATAGTGATTTGCCAGCAGGATTCATACGGAAACAGACAACACTGAAGGGGACGGGAGCTGTTACCTCAAAATCGGAGGACTCTTCCACCAGCGACTGAAACACCCGCGTCAGTCTGATGTGATCACGGAGCCGGTTTATAATACCATCTTTTCCGAAATAACGGAGCATAAACCAGAGCTTCAATGCACGGAACCGTCGGCCAAGCTGCACTCCGTAATTCATGTAATCGACCGCTTCGCCCGACTCTGCGGTTACTAAAAAGTCAGGAATAATACTGAATGTCCTCCTGAGAAGTTCCTCGTCACGTACGTACAATAAGCTAGCATCAAATTGGGTAAAAAACCATTTATGTGCATTGGTTACATACGAATCGACATACTCAAACCCATCCATAAGTGATCGATATTCCGGCATAATTGAAGCAACGCCTGCATACGCACCGTCAACATGAAGCCATATGTTATGTTTTCTGCAGATTTGACCGATAGCAGGCACCGGATCGATACTCGTAGTAGATGTTGTCCCAATTGTCGCCACCACAGCAAACGGGCTCAAGCCGGCCTCCTTATCGACAGCGATAGCTTCCTCAAGCTTGTCGGGGCACATTCTGAACGACTTGTCGGATTCAATCTTGATTACATTTTCCAACCCGATTCCCAGAACAATTGCCGCCTTCTCAATGGATGAGTGTGTCTGATCGGAACAATACATCCGAAGCCCCACATGAGGAGGAAATCCTTTAACCCGGTCGTTATTATCTCCACCGAATTTCTCGCGTGCAACTGCAAGACTCAGCATGGTCGAAACAGAAGCAGTATCAACGATGACACCAAAGAATTCATCGGGTATATGAAAAAGTTTTTTCAACCACACCAAAACCTGTTCTTCCAGTTCGGTTGCAGAAGGACAGGTTTTCCAAAGCATGCCGTTAATATTAAGGCATCCTGAGAGCAACTCACCAAAGAGACCGGGCATTGAACCGGTAATTGCGAAATAGGCGTTAAAATTCGGATGATTCCAGTGGGTCACACCCGGCATTACAATATTTTTAAAATCATCAAAGATTGCGTCGAATGGTTCTCCGCTATTCGGAGCGCTGTCGGGGAGTTGTTTTTTAATATCTCCGGGTGCTATGTTTGGCACAACAGGATACGATTCAATGGAGTCAAAATAGTCACACATCCAATCGACCATTTTGTAGCCATGCGAACGAAATTCTTCGATAGGCATATCACCAAGATTGTTTTCATCAATTACATTGGACACTATACCCTCCATTTTTTCTGATTATAGGGGAGTGTTGGGGCATGAGACATATGTATATGCAGAGGTGACCTTAGGCTGAATGAATTTTGAACTTTGGACGGTAGGTCTAAATTTGTCCAAAATAACCTGAACCGATACGCTAATATACTATCTGAACTAACTTTTTGGGGCAAGAGGTCATAAGTAAGCATGTTTTCTTGCTATTAGTTGTTAACAAGGACAAGGTGGTCAGCTAACTTCTTGGCGCTCACTAAGGCCGTGACAGATAAGCCATCAGGTGTAGCAGCATTTTAGCCTGTTTTGTACAGTTTGTCCCGTACTCGGCGAAATTCCTTTCTGAATGCGGTGGCAGACTCACGTGGAAAGTCGAACGTAAAGACGAAGCTCACATCCTCACTTGCCTCTTTCTTCACTCTAATTCTGTCGAACCCCCCAAGCCAACCATCGTAGTGATCGATTAGTTTGCCGGCATGGTCCAAGAACTCAGGTGGAATCAAATGGCCTTTGGTTAACAGGAGACCACGGATAATGGTATTACCTTGATGAATGACATTAGCCTCGAGATAGAGATACTCCTGATCCCAACGATCGAAGGCTCGCTTAGTACGGTCAAACTGCATGTAAATGGGCCCAAGTAGTCCCAAAACTAATTGCTCCTGAAGCTGATGTTTTACCTCGGATTCGATTCTCTTTGTCCTTCGGTAAAATAAGATGCCGATGATTGCAGGAATGACAGAACCGCTGATCAATCCGGAAGTGAGTTATTGATGATATTCTCCATATTCTTCCAGGTCAATCTAACAATTAATTAACCGAATTATTTTCCGGTTATCATAACATAGATATTGATTGATAAATAATCAGCTGAAGCCATTCAACTCCTCGTTTGGATATAATTTGGGCATTGCAAACATTGATGGTAATTGGAAAATCGGGTCTTTCAGGAATGTTTGAGCATATTATTCTTATTTAGAGCCTTTTAATCACCGCTTCGGTAAAATCTAGTAGTGTTTCCATTTCCACGGTCATGAGATGCGATTACCGTTCGAAGAGCATTGTGTATACGCTCGGCTTTATCGGTCATATTTAAGTGATCCAGCATAAGTGTTGCAGCGAGCATAAGTGCTGTCGGGTTGGCAAGGTTTTTCCCTGCGATATCGGGGGCACTCCTGTGCACAGCTTCGAATAAAGCTGCATTTTCACCGATGTTGGATCCGGGAGCCATTCCCAGTCCGCTCACGAGGCCAGCGCAAAGATCCAAAACGATATCCCCCAAAAGGTTGGTGGTGACAAACACATCAAACTGGTAAGGGTTCATCACTAACTGCATACAGCAATTGTCCACGATAATATCACTGGAAATTATATCCGGGTATTCTTCTCCTATTTCACGAGCGATATTAGCGATATTAAGGAAAAGGCTTAAAGTCGTTTTCAATATGTTAGCCTTGTGAATTGTAGCAACTTTTTTTCGTTTTTTTGCGCGCCAATTCATACGCGAATCGTACAACACGTTCACAGTTTGCGCAGGTCATCGCGCTCACGGTTTCCCCATGCATTCCATCTTCACTTAGTGTCTGATTATAACCAGAATACATTCCTTATCATAACCATCCGTATTTTCGCGAATGGTTATGATATCGATGTCTTTATATCGTGCCTCGGTACCTAGATACGACATAACAGGGCGTACGTTTGCATAAAAGATCGAATTTTTTCCGGAGGGCTACATTAACTGACGTAAAACCCTCTCCCACGGGTGTGGTAACGGGACCTTTTAATACAATCCTGTTTTTCTTAATTGAATCGAGAGTCTCTTTGGAAATCAAGTCCTTCTTTTTCAAGTGCTGTTATGCCGACATCAAAATACTCGTACTCGAAATCACAGCCGATTTCATCTAGGACTTTTTTTTGTAACAGATCTCCTTTTTGTTCCCGACATATTTTTACGGATCCCTTTACACCAACATCTTTCATAGCTTGTACGCCCTTGCTCATGTCTTTCTGAGGAACCTGTAATACTTTATGTGGTTTTCTACTGTCTTTTAATCGCTGTGCTGCTTTTTTTAATCCAGTAATCCAGATTTTGTTCCGCTTCGTTCAACCTTTATAATATTGATCATACTGCCTTCGAGAATCATATTCACTTGGTGATTGCTCAGGGCATACTCGGTTTCATATATTGAATTATTTGTTTTGTTTACTACTTGTATCTTGTTTCCTTTTTGAAGATCATTCCGTACATCCGCAATAGCTAATATATCATCCCGGCCGATTGAATCATAATCATTGGGATGAACAAAAGTCAAAGGAAGGATACCAAAATTTGCCAGATTCTGCCAGTGAATCCGCGCAAAGCTCTTAGCTATAATGGCCTTAACACCGATATAACGCGGAGCAATTACTGCATGTTCACGGCTTGAACCCTGTCCGTAATTGCTTCCCCCGACGATAAATGAACCTGTATTCCGTAATTTAAACGCTCTTTCATAGTAAGATTCATCGATCTGACCGTATGTAAATTTACTGATTTCCGGAATATTACTTCTGAACGGCAGCACTGTTGTTCCTGCAGGAAGAATGTCGTCTGTTGATATGTTATCGCTAACTTTCAAAAGTACCGGACATTCAAGTGCATCTGGAAGTGGGTTGAACATTGGAAGCGGTTTGATATTGGGACCTTTTTCAAGAATAACATTTTCTCCTTTATCCGAGGGAGGAATAAGCATTTGTGTATTTATAGCAATCTCTTCAGGCTCGTTAATATGGGGGTAATCCATGTCCAGGGTTCGTGGGTCGGTGATCATTCCTGTCAGTGCGGATGCTGCGGCCGTTTCCGGACTACATAAATAGACATGGTCCTCTTTTGTTCCCGATCTTCCCGGAAAATTTCTGGGCACAGTCCTTAGACTTATTCTACCGGAGGCTGGAGCCTGCCCCATACCAATACAGCCGTTACATCCGGCCTGGTGTATCCTGGCACTGGAACGAAGCAGTTTCTGAAGGTAGCCGTGGTTTATCAGATTCTCCTGTATCTGACGCGAAGAAGGGTTAACGTCAAACGATACCCTGTCATGAACGGTTTTGCAGTCAACAATAAGAGCCGCGATTGCAAAATCCCTGAACCCTGGATTTGCCGACGATCCAATCATAGATTGATAAATCTCTCTTCCGGCGACTTCGCTGACCGGCACAACATTTCCCGGGCTACTCGGACATGCGATGAGCGGTTCAAGCTCGGAAAGATTAATTTCTGTATATTCGTCATAAACGGCATCATGATCCGCAATCAACTCCGTCCAGACGTCATTTCTTCCATTTGTTCGGAGGAATTTCCTGACCGCTTCATCTGATGGAAAGACAGATGTCGTTGCCCCTAATTCAGCACCCATATTGGCAATTACATGACGATCCATTGCCGATAGATTTTCAAGACCGGGACCATAATATTCTATAATTTTCCCGACACCTCCATGCACATCGTAGCGGCGTAGCATCTCGAGGATCACATCCTTTGCACTTACCCAGTCCGGGAGAGAACCGGTTAGTTTTACGCCCCATATCCTGGGCATTTTGACGTAGAACGGCTTTCCCGCAATAGCCATTGCCACTGCTAATCCGCCTGCCCCCATTGCCAGCATCCCTAATGATCCGGCAGCACAGGTATGGCTGTCAGACCCAAGGAGCGTTTTTCTAGGTGCCCCAAAATGTTCCATATGAACCGGATGGCTGACACCGTTCCCGGGTCTGCTATACCACAGACCGAATTTTTTACATGCACTCCGCAGAAAAAGATGATCATCAGGATTTTTAAAATCTGCTTGTATTACATTATGATCGATATACTGTGCAGAAATCTCGGTTTGTGCTCTATCTAAGCCCATTGCCTCCAGTTCCAGCATCACCATTGTACCGGTGGCATCTTGTGTTAATGTCTGATCAATCTTCAGGCCAATCTCTTCTCCCGAAATCATAGTTCCTTCTAAAAGGTGATTTTCTATCAATTTCTGAGTTACATTTTTGCCCATTGCCATATATCCTTAAAATAGAAAAGTTGACTTTTAATAAAAAATTTGTTCATCTGTAATACAATACTGTACAAATTCTTGAAGAATCCTTTAACATATAATAAAGGTCTTCTCAAATAATTATTACAGTTTACCCCTGTGCAAGGTGCTCAGCTTATTCTATTCGATACTCCTAATATCAAACTTCTGAAAGAGATTAATATTGATTTTTAGAATTGTGATAGTAAGTCGTCAGAACAAATTGGACAGTATTAGTTATAAATTAAGAGAAACTTTCTGATATTACAAATACTATTTGCTCATTTCAATGTAGATCAAAGAATAATCACTCTCGTTTAGACCGCTAAACTCATATACAAGCATATACTAAATATAGAATAGTTGGAATCAGATTTACAATAGTACACAGTGTCTGGATTAATAATGTAATAAGCCTTTTAGGACCCATCCCATCTTAAACATATACCTTAAAACCTTATCTGCAATTATTTGAAATATATTGCATGTCCATCGAAGTGTAAGAGCGAATATTTAAGCTTAAAATGTATCAATCAATAGAGAGCCGTATTTAGAGAAAAACCTATCTTTGGTAAGCAATGTTGTATATACAGCATATGTGAGAAGATATACATTTGAGGCGGTTTTTTGCATGAAATATCATACACTGAAGTGGTAATATTTGACACATGCTCCTACTTAGGTTGGGTATGGAAAATTGATATATACTTACAGAATTATATATCACTGAATCAGGAAGTGTCTGAGATGTAAATTTTCACTCCTTGGGCTGTACGATCTGCGAACCTTTAGTAACTATCCACATTAAGTATGGTTAGAAGTTTAATTATCAACTCACAATTCATTTTTCTATTGTATCTCCTCTTTAAGTTTATCAATTGCTTGTTGAGGAACGCTATGACCTGCTTTATTATGCTCTTCAAGATGAGAAAGAACTTCAGCAGCAGTATAAAAATGATCGTTTGCATATACATCTGTACCATCAAGCGCTTTAATTGGCTCAGTTAATCTGCAATAACAACAAATTCTAATATTATCTGCTGCTTTATATATATGAACATCACCTTCTTTAAATGTACAATAAGCCATTGCTATTCCTGAACTTTCTATATTTAACTGCTGTACATATTCAGATCAAGTCAGACACTTTGAGTTCAATTGTAAGGATAGTAATTAGATTTTACAAGCATTATCTACTCCCCGACCTGTACATTTACTTGTCAGATAATACAGCCTATATATTCAAAAATTTTTCAGAAACTTTCACGAGAGGTTATAAGTGAAATGTATGCTTCCCAGAATGAAATGGTACGTCACCTATTCCACCTTAGTGTCGTTCAATCAAGTTAATCAACATCATTCTATGAATCCACTTAAAATATGTGCTTTATGGTGGGAATAGTGGTGGGAACAAATATTTACGCACACATTATATAGGATAAATGAGCATCACACATTGTTGTTATTAGTACGCTTATATAGCATTCAATTGAACTTTATGCTGATGTGATTATTACACATGAGGAATTCTGTGTAAGATAATATCTTGAAAATAGCGAAAATAATTACAATATCCAATTTCTAAAACATTCAAAAAGTAATAATGCTTACTATCTTATTACGTCATGCGAAGTATGCAAAAGCGAGTTGATTTTTATGAACGTATCACGGCATCAGACTTTCATATGTATATAAAATCCATTCAGATTCACCACGCAAATAACGGTTGAACTTTTACAACTAAAGCTTCGGTAATAATTGTAGCATAGTATTTGCCCTATTTACATCATAAACTCATATTGGCCTTGATGGACATCTCCGGCAAAAAGAATTGGGCAAAAAATGCAGCCCATAACCGGGAAGATAGCAGTCAGGGCCTTTTTTTATTGTCTCCCCCGGTCAATTAATAATCCTGGTATAAAATATTTTCTCTGAAAATGGAAAATGGTCAGAGGTTTGAAGGTGTGCATGATGTTTTTGTTGGAGCGTTATTGACGCCAGTTATTGATTGACTCACTTAGTGGTTCTCTCTTGAATAAGGAGAAAAATTCCCTATATTAGAGGACGTATGCAAATCATCTTCGACAAATACGATATAGAGAAGCTCTGTACAGAAAAAGAATTTTCTGTCAAAATATCCCTTGGCACCATATGTCTCCACAGATTTTCTTATGGCCGCGGAAGCATCCGTTTTCTGCTCGATGTGCCGCTAAAAAAAGATATGGCGTGCCAGCTTGAAAATGTCCTGATCGACGGTAGTGAACTCCACTGTACATTTACCATTGAGAGTACGTTTGTACAGACGCTGATGAATTTCGCTCACAAATTCGTTTCTTTCAGCGATGCCGGACTGGAAGTAGACTATCCTAATATGTGTTTTGATCTCAATCGGCTTGATACACCGGTCGTACCCAAGACTATTGAATTCTATCCCGATGAGATAAAGATCACTGGTGAATTAAAATAATTTTGGATAAGCTTGAATTATAGATTAGCCGCTTGTCAATTCAGCGAAAATTGTCGTTCAATACCAATGGTTACATCATAGCCATCCGCATCAAAATCCCAGAATGTTTGAAATATGTTAAACCGTTTTGACTTAATCTTTCACAGCCTGCCATTCACAATAACACCATAAGTATCTGTCAGAGCAATCCTAAGTCCGATACGGAATATCAAACCCCGTAAAAAGCCGTCCTGCATAAACGTATTGAAATCTGAACCGGCAGGATGATTACGAATATATTCTCTCACGATGCGGGTTAACATCATGGTAAAACCGCTACCGATAAAAATTTCCAACACTGTGAACAAATTATCATACTTTGCCTATTAAAAGTGTCCTTGTTTTATTACATTATATGGATAATGGAAAGACCGGCAAATAACATGATACCATTATGCTTGACTTTTATTGGCGAAAATTGTATTTATTGACACATCGTATTGGATGTACAGTTCCGCTTCTATTATCTATACATTCTATGAAAAATAATATTCCGTTAATTGCTGTCGATGCTATGGGTGGGGATTTTGCTCCCGAGGAAATTGTCAAAGGGATTGCCGCTGCAACACACGATCATGATGCGCGGTTCATACTTATCGGAGACAGTGCACAGATAAAAAAAATTCTCAACAATGAATCACACAAAAGCAGCGCTATAAAAATTAACCATACCGGCGAATACATCGGCATGGATGAATCTCCCAAAAGCGCCCTTGAGGAAAAACCGAATGCGTCGATCGCACGTGCAGCAGCCCTTGCTGCCGGTGACGAAGTCGATGCGATGCTCAGTGCCGGAAACACCGGCGCCCTGATCATGGCGGCAGTCATGCATATACCAATGATTGAAGGAGTAGAACGGAGTGCACTCGCTGCTGTCATTCCAACCAGAGATTTTAAAACCGGTACTGACGGTCTTACGCTTCTCCTCGATGTCGGCGCAACCATACAGTGCGAAGTAAAGCATCTCATCCATTTCGCATTCATGGGACATGTTTATGCCCGCGATATTCTTGGCATCACAAGTCCGCGAATCGGACTGCTCAATGTTGGTGCTGAAAAAATAAAAGGAAGCTTTACTCTCAAACGGACACACGAGCTCCTCAGCACGATTTCACACATCAACTTTATTGGCAATAGAGAAGGTAATGATATTCTCAGCAATAGTGCCGATGTCGTTGTTTGCGAAGGAATGACGGGAAACATCCTTATAAAATTTATGGAAGGGGCTGCGGAAAGTTTAAAGGAACTCGGAAAACATGGTGCTCAGATTAATCTTGCCTATAAACTGGCGCTCGGTGTGCTCAGTCCCGGTTTGAAAAAAGTAAAAAAGCGGTTCGATTATGCAGAATATGGTGGTGCACCACTGCTGGGCTTCAGACATCTTTGTATAAAAGCACACGGAAAATCAAAAGCAAAATCGGTGAATAATGCAGTCGGGGTGGCGACCAGGGCGGCCAAAGACAATCTATGTGAAAAAATTCAGAAATCGGTCAGCGAGTTCAATGCCTTGATGCCATTTGAGGAGAATTTTGGGCCTGATTTGTAATCAAACTAACTATATTTTGATTGTGTTATTCAGCGATAACACTGACAAATTTTCGATCATTTCTTCCGGTTGAGAAGGTGACTTTTCCATCGGCGATAGCGAAGAGAGTATAATCTCTACCTCTGCGGACATTATCTCCGGGATGAATACTTGTTCCTCGTTGCCGGACTAAAATATTTCCGGAGCGCACAAGCTGTCCCCCAAAAAGTTTTACACCAAGACGTTGACCTTGGCTGTCTCGGCCGTTTCTTGAACTTCCAACACCTTTTTTATGAGCCATTTCCTACTCCTTCGGGATCGGTCTACTTTTGTAACACTTCGTCGATTTTAATTACTGTAAAATCCTGACGGTGACCGCGGGTTTTTTTGTAATCTTTTCTTCGTTTATTTTTGTACACAATAACTTTATTATACTTGCCGTGCTGCAGTACAGTTGCCTTTACCTTCGCACTTTTCACTTCCGGCTTGCCAACGACAGTTTTGTTTTCATCGTGAACAAGTAAAACCCGGTCAAAGGTTACCGATACCCCGATATCTTCACTGAGCTTCGGCACTTCGAGTTCATCGTTCTCTTGTACCTGAAACTGTTTTCCTGCTATTTCAACTATTGCAGTACTCATATCACTCTTCAATAAAATTAAAAGTCAAACACACAATATACTAAATAATATCACCCGAATCAAGAAATAAATTCTTCTGTTATGTCTTCTCGCTTCTTTTTTGTCAAAAACTTGAATTCATCCACCCGCATCTCACTATCCGACTCAAGATCGATCTTGATCCAGTACTTCCACATAAGTTTGTAGAGGTAATTGCTCCATCCATTGATGAGATATTTTTCAATGTCTTTTGAGACTTGCAGGATGACTCTCCGGTCACGTTTTTTCATCTTGTAGCACTTGATCCAGCTTTCAATGCCCGATACAATACTCTCTTTGGCGAGAACACGACCCGCTCCGCCGCAGCTTTGACATACATCGCTAAACGTATGGAGAAGGCTCGGACGAATACGCTGCCGTGTCATTTCTATTAGACCGTATTCAGACATGGGAAGAATGGATGTTTTGGAGCGGTCACGTTTTAATTCATCGCGGAGCTCGTAATAGACACGGCGCCGGTTTTTTTCGTCTGACATGTCAATAAAGTCGATCACGATGAGGCCGCCAATATCACGCAGGCGGAGTTGCCGCGCCAACTCGTGGGCTGCCTGTAAATTCACCTTCGTTGCATTAGCCTCATAATTCGTTCCCCCGATAAACTTGCCACTGTTCACATCCACCGTTACCATTGCTTCGGTATGGTTGATAACAATGTGACCTCCACCCGAAAGCCACACCTTCGGCTCCATAATCTTTCTGATCTCTTGCCCGATTTTGAATTCTTCGAGCATGGGTTTTTGCATGGAGAAATATTCAATTTTGTCAATGAGGTGGGGTGCGGAGTCCTTGATGTAATGCGAAATACTTCTGAGCAGCTTTTTATTGTCGATGACGACTCTTTCAATATCGGTAGTAAAAAAGTCCCTTATTATCGAAGAAGCCATATCCATATCTTTATAGAGCAGAGCAGGAGCAGGTTTTTGATTGGCTGTATTCTGGATCTTTTTCCAATTATTCTTGAGCGTCTCAATATCTTTTTTGAGCACATCTTCGCCCTTGTTTTCTGCTACTGTTCTGACAATAAGACCGAAATTTTTGGGCAAAATCTCCCGCGCAAGTTTTTTGAGTCGCTTCTTTTCTCTGAAACTTTCAATTTTTTTGGAAACGCCAATATAATCGGCATTCGGAACGAGGACTAGAAATCTGCCGGGCAGCGAGATCTCTGTCGTGACGCGGGCACCTTTTTTTTGGAGCGGTTCTTTAGTGATCTGAACAAAAATTTCCTGATTTTCTTTGAGCTGTACATTTATATCGCTCAGTTTAGGACGACCCCTCCCCCTGTGTGTGTGCTCAAAATCCGATCCGTATGAAGTGTATGCCTCACCAATATCGGAGAAATGGAGGAAAGCATTTTGCTCCATTCCGATACTGATAAATGCAGCCATCATACCGGGTAAAACATTTGATACTTTCCCCTTGTAAATATCACCGATCATCCGCTTGCTTTCTGGCCGTTCAATATAGAGCTCAACCAGCGTACCGTTTTCAAGAATAGCAATCCGGGTTTCGGTCGTTGTCGTATTGAGCAATATCTCCTTACGGTATCGTTTCAAAATGTACCACTTCCATTAGAATTAAATATATCAAAATTGCAAATACGGGGCACAATAATTTAGTGTCATAATGAAGATCGCATTAACCCTAACCTACAGTGTAACAAAAAATTTCATATATTGCAAAACAAAATTACCTCCCAATTTAGTGTATATTATGCGGCAAATACGTCCTGGTAAAGTAAGTTCTTCTTTGAACTAGTGCAGAAATTTGTGCTCATGGCAAGACGGTTTTTCATGAGTAACTGAAATGTCTTATTTTTAATAATTCTAGAATGTTATGCAATAAATCAAGGAATATATGTGGGTTTTAATGATATTATTCAATAATGTGTCTACAAATCACTTGAAAAATTGGTAAAAATTTGGTATATTATTGCACCGTAAATGTCATAAGCTAATACTCGATAAGAAGATACAGGAGGTAAATGATTCGCAAACATTTTGCAAATTATTGAAATAGAACTTGACAAAGCTGATTATATTTTATAAACTACTCTTCCGTATTGCTATTCTTTTTGTGATAAAACAGGTTCCCCGATACTAAATCATAGCAGCAATCCTACCGATTTTTAAAGAAACCGAAGTTTATCAAACGAAATGTTTGCTGATATTGCCGGAAGCCGGAAGTATGATAACGATTAAGTTATAAATAATATTGCGAAAGCAAATGCTAAATTACTGAAAAAATTGAAGATGTTTCTGTATATTTTTGGAACAAATGCTTTTTGCAATATGTAATATGACTTTAGAGAGATTACCAATAATGTAATCAGTTTGATTAACAGGGAGAGGTAATATGCATATGAAGCACGTAATTTTTTCGGTTGTGACTGTTTTATGTGTCATTTGTGCTGTTCCGCTATTTGCTCAAAGTATAGAGCAGGCGCAGGCCGAATATGAAATGCTTGTAAAACAGATCGGTGAAGTAACGAAGAAAATGTCCCAGCTTCAGGCCGGAGCACAGGGAGAATATGATCAACTCAAATCAGAGTTTGATAAGCTCACAGTTGATATCGCTGAGAAACGGAAGATCATGGAAAGTGACCAGGAAACGAACTTAAAAATCAGTGAAGTGAAAAAGATGTACAATGACGGCCTTAACTCTTTCAAGATCCAACGCTACAACGACGCTATCACGAAATTTGGCAGTGCAATCAGAATGGGCAACGCTCTCGGTTCACCCTTGGTAAATGATGCTTTGAAGCTTTCAAATTACGGATTAGCGCGTGTTTACTACAGTCAGGGCAATTTCACAGCCATGATTGAACCGCTTGAAAGTGTCATGGACATCGATCCGAACTATCACGGTGCTTTGAATATGATGGGGAAATCGTATGAGCGGCAAGGAAAGACTGATGAAGCAATTGCTGCTTATAAAAAGAGCATTGAGATAAATAACACAAATGGAAATTTTCTGGCTTACTTCAACCTCGGTGTTGCATACTTTTCAAAAAAAGATTATGCTGGCGCAAAAGCAGAGTTTAATAATGCCCTATCGCGCAATCCAGATCACGCAAATGCCTATTTGTATCTTGGTAGAACATATTTTGAATCAAAGGATTATACGAATGCTCTAAATGCGCTAACAAAAAGTATTGAACTCAAAGAAAATGCCTATGAGCCCCACTTCTTTCTGGCACAGGTCTATAACAAAACAGGGCGGTACAGGAATGCAATTGAAGCTGCCGAGAGTACAATGAAATATCATAGAAGAAAAGCGAACTTCGGTGGTGCGTTGATCGAACGGGGTAAAGCATATGCAAGTCTTGGAAACAACACTCGTGCTCTAGAAGACTTCAATGTGGCATCAAATGACCGCCAGTATAAAAGAAATGCGGAATATGAGATTGAAATACTAACCAAATTTGGTGGCAAAGGAGACTCTGAAAATCAATAAAAGTATCCGCATTCATATAAATTGTACTTAAGCCGTCCGTATTCAAAAAAGGGCGGCTTTTTTGGTATTTGGCAAATAGATGTATGAACGGATTTGAGCGGTAACATCAAAACGATATCGGATAGAGCACCTGAAAATAGCTGCCCTGCGAGATCGATACCGAGGAAAACCGGTTTCTGTCCAAGTTGTATGCGGCGTCAATACGGATAATTCCTTGCGTTGACTTAACATCTCCAATCCGAAGGCCTGCTCCAATACTTGAGTGCCATCTTACTGAGTTGAATTCGATGCCGCTACCCCATACTTTTCCGGTATCGAAAAATACTGTTCCGCCAAACCGTATAAACCAGAATTTTAGATTGGTAAAAATTCTGTCTTCGATATTCAGAAGCAGCAGTCTGTTTCCAACAAAATCACGGACTGAATATCCCCTCAGTCCGGTATCTTCACCCAGAAATAACTGTTCAAAAGGTCGTCGAGAATCAATCTGGCTGAATTGGAGTTTAGCGGCAAGTGTCTGGTGAGAGAAACGATTTGAGACAAAGGAAAATCGGACTGAAGTCGACCGCTCGACAGTGTGGCTGTTCTGGCGGAGCAGGCTATGAGCAATAAAGCTATGTAAAAACTCATTCCGTGTTAAAAAACGTGAATAGAGCATTTGTCCTGAATAGCTTTCACGGGCTGCATCCGCTCCGAGTGCAGTAACATCGCGGCCCGCACGGGCGTTCACAAGAAATCCGGTGTGTACATTTTCCTTGATTTCTGACCGGTCGATGTTGTTCCATACCGACAATGTACGGTTGATTGCACCAATTGAAACCGATATCCGTCTGGATTTCCAGTTCCAGATCCTGCCTGTCACATCCGGGCCGGAGAGCTGCTCTGATTGGTGGAGGTATGTGAATCCCAGCCGCATCCTGACACGGTTTCCGAAATAGTTCCCGACTCCGAAACGAGTCTGCTTCAAGTCCTGGTTATTTTTTGTGTATAAGTTTCTCCGTATATACCTGAACTGATTGCCATCCGACCGGGTAAAATCCGTGTTAAAATCCCATTCAGTTTCCTGTGAATAGAACGGCCTCTTCAGCTGATAAAACTGAAAATCTGCATCTTCAAAATGCAGCACTTTCACTGTGTTGACAAATCTACTGCCGAAAACTCTCGGATTGACAAAAACGCCGAGAAAAAAATCTCTGTTTTCCTTTCGATTTTCGGTCTGAAAGCTTATTCCATAGCCCCGTCCGGCAAAATTTTTATCCCTGATACGGAAGCCTGTTTGGAATTCACCTCCGACAATCTCGGCAGAAACATTGAGTTGTGTCGTGAAATAGTCCTTGACTGAAACAGTAACATTAGCACCGCTATTTGAAATAGTATCGACAACAATGACAACTCTCTGAAAAATACCGGTAGCACGCAGATTGTTTTCACTTTCAGCTAACCGCTGCGACGTAATAAGTGAGTCACTAAGAAATAACAATTCTCTGTTGATGATCTCTTGGTGGGTGGTAAAGTGGAGTGAATTCACAAGTTGGGCAATTCGGTATCTATAGAAACTCTCAGTTGAATCGAAAATATCGCTGACCCTGACATCCAAATTCTGAAGCAATAGACCGTTTAAGGAGTCAGTACAATTGGAGTCCTGCTGTACATAACCGGCCGCTGGCATGAAAAAGCATAGAAACGCGCCAATACATATGGCCATTATTGTTATCATGCGCATAAACAAACTCAGAAGAAACATACTAAAAGATGTAATGGTATATTTGCCTGATACCAAATACAGCCTTTCTTTTGAAATGCCGTGTGATCACATACTGTCTTTGAATAATCATTAATTATAAAATTAGATGAGAATTCGGCAAAAATCAAGACAAAACTATACAGACATCAGATAAGCTGTGGCCTTCACAACTGCAAATATGGCAGATTCTGTTCTTTTTTCACGTATGGTATCGATTTTCTAATATTACAGTTGTGCACTACGCACAATATAATGCTTATCTGGGCAGTTGTTTTTTACTGTCTGCACCTAATATGATAATTATTTGAGCCTTTTTTGGTTGCTAACGTTCATAATTTTATGTATTTTGAAAAGTCTGTTTCGAATTAATTTTATAAGGAAATATTGGGTGAAAGTATCAGTTGAAACTCCTTCGGAAACGACTCGATCACTGAAGATAGAAGTACCTTCTGAACGGTTGGAAGAGTATGTAGAAAAAGAATCTGCCAGAGTACGGCAGCGTGTACAAATGCCGGGATTCCGTAAAGGAAAAGCGCCACTTAATCTGGTAATGACACAATATGGAAAACAGATTGAAGCAACGGCAATCGAAAATGCTATACAGGAAAATTATAACAAGGCAATCAACGATAATAACCTCAATCCGATTGGTCCGGCAAATATTATGGATATGTCGTTTGAGCCGGGCAAATCGCTCGCTTTTACAGCACACATTGAGGTTGAGCCTGATTTTACTATAGGAAAGCTGAAAGGAATCAGGGTCGAAAAAGAGGAGCCTGAAGTTACTGATGATATGGTCGAAAACGCATTAAAGCGGGTTCAGCTCCAGTTCGGAACGGTCAGTGAGAAGTCTGAACCTGCCGGTTTGGGTGATGTCCTCCTTATCGATATAGAAGAAGTCGATCCTGCAACGGGAGTTGCTCTCATCGGTAAGACCTATCCAGACAAGACGATCAGACTGGGAGAACAGGTTTTCGGTCCCGGCTTTGACGAGCAGCTTATTGGAATCAATCCGAATGAAAAGCGTCGTGTAATGCAGCAGATTGACCAGCAGGTTATAGCTACTCCTCAAAGTAAACAGCAGCAGGGACCGCTGGAAATTCACTATCTTGTCACAGCAAAAAAGATAAATGCAGTTAGCCTTCCTGAGATTGATGACACACTTGCTGAAAATCTCAAATACAAAAATGTTGACGAGCTTCGCGAGGGCATAAAAAAAGATCTTTCAGTTCAGTTAAATAATGCTGCACGCGATAAATTCCGGACTGCAATCGAACGCGAAGTCGTCCGTATTGTGAACCCTCCTGTTCCTCGGGCAATGATCGATAGATATCTCGACAACCTAATCGAGAATTTTCAAAAGATTTCGCTAGGAGAAAAGGATACAGGAAAGCTAAAAGAGGAAAATAAAGATCTGGCCGCACAGAAAATACAATGGTATCTCATACGGCAGAAACTTGTTGTACAGGAACAGTTTACCGTCTCCGATCAAGAGATCGATGATTTTATCGAGAAACTTGCAGAAGAGAATAAGATAGATGCAAAGCGTGCAAAATCAGAATACAGATCAGGGGAAAAAAGAGAAGACTTAAAAAGTGTCCTGCTCGACGATAAAATATTTGGATTCCTCGAGGAAAAAGCCGATGTTAAGGCCGTTAAAGCGAGATAAATCGCACCTAATTATAAAGGAGTAACTTATAATGTTAGTACCGATAGTTATAGAGCAGACAGGCAGAGTTGAACGTGCCTACGACATTTACTCAAGGCTTCTGAAAGAAAGAATTATATTTGTCGGCATGCCGATTGATGACACTGTTGCCAGTCTGGTTATTGCCCAGCTCATATTTTTGGAAGCTGATGATCCTGAAAAAGACATCAGCATTTATATCAACTCACCAGGTGGCAGCGTTACATCAGGGCTTGCTATATATGATACAATGCAATATATAAAACCTGATATAGCTACAATCTGTCTCGGACAGGCAGCCAGTTTTGGGGCTATCCTCCTTGCAGCAGGCACAAAAGGAAAACGATCAGCCCTGCCGCATGTACGGGTAATGATCCATCAGCCATGGGGCGGTGTGCAGGGACAGGCTTCGGATATAGAGATACATACGAAAGAAATTCTGAAACACAGGTCGAAACTGAATGGTATCCTAGTTAAACACACCGGGCAGAAACTCGAAAAAATTGAAAAAGATACCGATAGAAACTATTTTATGTCGGCAGATGAAGCCAAAGAGTATGGTCTCATCGATCAAGTTATTACCGAAAAACGTGCTGACGGAAAAGCAAAAAGAAAAAAATAAGTATAATCTATAAATCATCATTCATCACACTCATTACTACAAGATAATAGTCAGTGTGGGTAGAGAGTAATGGAAATTATATATGGCACCTTCAGATAAAACACCTGATAGCTTAATCTGTTCATTTTGCGGCAAAGACTCTGAGCAGATTGAATGTATGATTTCCGGTAAGGAAGTCTATATTTGCAATGAATGTGTTGTTGGTGCTGAGGAGATCATCCGTACCGACCAGGAGCAACGTACACAAACCTTTCTCAAAAAAATACCAACACCGCAATCGATAAAAGACGAACTCGATAAATATGTTATTGATCAGGAAAATGCAAAAAAATACTTGGCGGTATCTGTCTATAACCATTACAAAAGAATCACGGAAAACCGCCTACCCCGGAAAGATGTTGAACTCGAAAAAAGTAATATACTCCTGATTGGACCAACCGGTACAGGCAAAACACTTATGGCACAAACACTTGCCCGTTTTTTGCAGGTTCCGTTTACGATAGCCGATGCAACGGTTCTGACCGAAGCAGGATATGTCGGTGAAGATGTGGAAAATATCCTTGTCAGACTGATTCAGTCCGCTGATTTCAATATTGAAGAAGCTGAGCGGGGCATAATCTTTATTGATGAGATCGACAAAATTGCCCGGAGAGACGGCAACCCTTCTATTACCAGGGATGTATCGGGAGAAGGTGTTCAGCAAGCGCTTCTGAAAATTCTAGAAGGAACAATAGCGAGTGTTCCACCCAAAGGAGGGCGGAAGCACCCCGAACAGAGCCTAATAAATATTGACACAAAAGATATCCTGTTTATTTGCGGTGGCGCATTCGACGATATTGAAAAGATAATCGGTACACGCATCGGAAAGAAAGATATGGGATTCAATGCGGACGTCAAACAAAAGAAAAAAGACGCCATCGGTGACACTCTGAAAAAAATCGAGCCACAGGATTTATTGAAATTCGGTCTTATTCCTGAACTTGTAGGCCGTCTGCACAATATTGCTACACTTGAAGATTTGAGCGAAGATGCCTTGTTGAGTATTCTCAAAGAGCCGAAAAATGCACTCGTCAAGCAGTACAAACGGATGTTCGAACTCGAAGGTGTCCATCTGGAAATTCCCGGTGATGCTCTCAGTGCTGTTGTCAAAATTGCTCAAAAACGGGGAACCGGCGCCCGCGGATTACGCTCTGTATTGGAAAAAGTCATTGTCGAAATAATGTACCAGATTCCTGATATGAAAGGCTTGAAAGAATGCATCATCACCAAAGCAACCATAACAAAGGGAAAAACCCCTGTCTATGTAATTGACAACATCAAGAAACGGGCATAGTCTGCATAGGGTAAACCTAAAAAAAGTGCAGTTGGAAACGCGTGTATCTGATGTCAATTCATTTCCAAAAGCTCCGTATCCGGTAGTTGCGTTTGCCGGCCGGTCTAATGTAGGAAAATCTTCACTCATCAACTCTCTCCTCAACAGAAAAAATATTGCTCAAACAAGTTCTGCTCCCGGAAAAACACGTCGGATAGATTATTTCAACATAAATGACAAGCTCTTTTTGGCAGATCTGCCGGGTTACGGATATGCAAAGGTATCGAAAACAAACCGTGATAAATGGCAGAAACTCATAGAGCATTTTCTGGAAAACATAGCACAAATCTGCCTTGTGATCCTGATCATTGATGTTAGACGAGGTATAACCGAATTGGATGCCCAATTGATCGAATGGCTTACACATTATCAGCGGAATTTTCGAATTATAATCACAAAATGCGACAAAATATCAAAAAATGAAGCAGAGCAGGTCCGCAGATCGGTGCTACAGAATGAATTTAACATGGAAGAACCGATTCTGTTTTCTGCTATCGATAAAAGGGGAAAACAGAAAATCTGGTCTGGAATATTATCTGCCGCATCCCTTAAGTTGTGATGTGGAAATATGAATAGGACGTTTATTTTAAAAATCACTTCAGAAAAATATGTTTGTAATTCTTATATTTATTTTCTACTTTTTTGTCACACTGGGACTTTATTTATTAATTGAATGATTTGCATGATTTTTCAGTTGAAAAGCCTCAAATATATCAGGGTATTCGCCGTCGGTCTGTTATGTGTCGTCTGTATAATTTCGCTGGGGTATTCCCAAATACAGCAAACGACTCTTCCCTTGCAACTGTCGCTTAAACCTGAACAGTTGCAGTCGAAGGAATTTCAGGAACGGCTGCTGCTCCAATCTGCCGGAATTGTCATGGAAGGGCCTATCGAAGCCGAATACTACCGGACCGGTCCTGGCGATGAGCTTTTTGTTTCTGTTGGTAATATTTCCCCGGCTATTGAATTTCCGCTCATTGTATTACCGGAGGGAGTTGTTTCGATTCCGGATATCGGTGACACGTCTGTCAAGAGTCTTACATTATTGGAAGCCAAAATTAAGATCAATGAATTGCTCCAGAAAATATATCCTGACAGTAATATTTCCATAACGCTGACAAAGATAAGGATATTTTTTGTCCGGCTCACGGGAGATGTAGAGCAGCCTGGAATCCGCTATGCAAATGCCACATGGCGGGTATCCGACATTATCGACCAGTCGGGAGGATTGAAAAAATGGGCAAACGGCAGTGCTGTCGAAATTCGACATAGTAACGGTACGACAGAATGCTTCGACTACTGGCGATACAAAAATTATGGACGGCAGATGAACAACACTCTTCTGCTTGACGGTGATGAAATATATGTTCCGGGTAGAGATTTTGAAAAAGGTATGGTATTTGTTCAAAGCTCGCCGCTCCGTTCGGGTTTTTACCAATATCTCGAAGGAGAAACAGTACTGGAATTTATTAACAGGGGATTATTTGAAGTCGATAAAAAAATGATAACAGGCAGTAGAGCAAATCAAAATCAAATCGATCCTGATTTAAATCCCATTGACGTTAGTAATATCGCGGTCATTAGAAATAACCAAGACAACGGAGAGAGCACTACTAATCTTACCATAGATGTTAATGGAATCGAACGGGAATATATAGGTAACTATCTTCTGCAGCCAGGTGACGTTCTCGTGCTGCCTGTCATTTCACAATATGTTTTTGTCGATGGGGAGGTTGCATCACGTGGAGAAATCGAATGGATTGCCAACCGTTCGGCAAGTTATTACGTAGGCATTGCAGGAAGAACATCGAATGCAACAAAAAATGAGGGCATAAAAATCACAAGACTGGAATCCGGTGAAGAATTCACCGGTGAGGATATTGTTATTTATCCGGGGGATCATATTTTTGTTCCGAAAAAACGGCACATCCTGGTGAGGGAATGGCTCGAATTCGTCGGCCCGTTTGTTTCACTTATTATTGCCGGAAAAGCAGTCGGTGCATTTTAATTTCTCTATGTGGCAAATATGGCTGAGCGCGAAACGACAATTCTTGATTATATACTCATCCTTGTGAAGTGGAAAAAATTTATACTACTTTTCACTGTGCTATCAGTTCTGTTGGCCGCAGGAATAGTCTTGATTCTCCCCGAATGGTACAGTGCTTCTGCAACGATTCTCATTCCTCATGACCAGGGAGTCTCACTCGGCTCTGACCAGGGAGTCTCACTTGGCTCTTCAAGCAGTCTCATTTCGCAGGTGCAAAGCAGAATTCCATCGCTACCATTTATGGGGAATCTTTTTGGCGGTGGTTCAGGTTCACAGCAGTTTCTCTCGATCCTCAACAGTCGGGTTGCACAGGAGTATATTGCACGAAAATTTAACCTACAGGAGCAATATGAAACCGAGAATAGCGAAGCTACAATCAAAATATTGAAAAACCATGTTTCGTTTCAGGAAACAGAACAACTTGGCGGAATTGCAATATCAGTCGAAGACGTGTCTCCGATCCAGGCGAGCCAAATGGCAAATACCTACGTCTATTTTCTTGATTCACTGAATATCCGGTTCCAGACCGAGCGTGCCCGCGGTAACAGGATTTTTATTCATGAGCGGTATGACAAAACATTCGGCGAATTGACCGATGCTGAAGATTCACTCCGTACATTTCAATTAACGCACAACATTATTTCGTTTCCTGAGCAGCTTGAAGCTGAGATTCAATCGTATGCGCAACTCCGTGGTCAGCTAGCGCTGAAAGAAATTGAGCTTGAATCAACGGGTTCCTTCATCGGCCAGGATCATCCCGATATTCAACTGCTGCAATCACAAGTCTCATCAATCTATAACCAGCTTGCTCAATATGAAAAACAATCAAACAATATAACTTCCGGTGATAAAAGCGCTGAATTTGTTATGCCGTTTGCCGAGACGCCGCAGATAGGTATGGAATTTTTTCGACTCCAGCGTGAAGTTAAGATCAAAACGATAGTCTATACGATGCTTGCCCAGCAGCTTGAGCAGGCAAAAATTCAGGAAGCACGTGAAACACCGACATTGCTTATACTTGATGAAGCTGTCCCGCCGGTTCTCCGTTCAAAACCGCAGAGAACGGTGACGGTACTCATCGTTACATTTATATCATTTTTCCTCTCGTTTGTCTTCGCGCTGACAAGTGAGCATCTTTACCGGCTCCAAACTGCAGATCCCCGGGAAAAGGAAAAACTTCTAACCATCCGTCGTCTATTGAGCAGCGCTAAAACTCAGGATGAATAGCAAATCCCCACTTAGCACATACGATGTCGTTATCTCACAATTTCGAGGCATCCCTCTTATTGCGTTTATTTCCGGCATTGCGATCATCGTTTTTCTTATTTTGAGTTATTACGTCCATCCTCTTTATCTTGTCGGTTCGGCACTATTAATAGCACCCTTACTCTATATCAATAAAACAGCTGTACTCTATCTTTATATTACTTCGTATGTCTATACACTCCCGCTTTTCACGTTCCATGCGGAATTACGGCTCGATGACATCCTGTTTTTTGTTCTTGTTTCGGTTTGGATAGTTAACAAAGCGCTCAATCCGGAACGCAGGTCGTTTCACACAAAACTTTCGCGTTTATTATTACTCTGGCTTCTTATAAACGGAGTGTCGATTGTATTTAATGTTCGGAGTTTCAGTTCATTCCAGTTAATGCGGTCTGGTTACTTTTTCATCAGAATGGTCGAATATGTTTTTGTCTATTTTATTGTGTCGGATATGCTAAAGTCGGAGCGGATGCGCATCACTGCAATTCGCTTGGTATGGGGAGTGACGGCAGCGGTGTGTGTGATCGGATTATACCAATTTTTTGTACTTAGTGAAATCAATATAACTTCCACGTTATCAGAAAATCATGCCCATATCGGTGTGTTTTTAATGCTTACTTTTTTTATTCTCCTAGGGTATGCGTCACATACAAATAATCTGATTGAAAAGATTTTACTCTATGCGACATTGCCGCTGATGGTCTATATCTCAGTATTATCGAATCTGCGTACAGGATTGATAGCATTTGCCGGCGGGATTGTCATTTACTTTCTTTTTCTCAAAAGATTCATTGGAGTAGTTATAGCAGTGCTTTTAATAAGTACTGCTATAACTGGAGGATCATTTGTTACACAGAACATGCAAGGAGTTGAAGAAAGTACCGCACGGCTCGAAAATCTCGAACAGGATGCATCGCTTTTTGGCCGGTTTTATATCTGGATGAGCACTGTTAATATGTTGCAGGATAATCCATCAAAACTTATAACCGGAGTTGGTCTTGCAGGTTTTTCACAGGCTCTTCGTCCTAAAACACCACTGCTTCCGGGTGTTTCGGGAGGGCATAACAATTTTCTCCACCATCTGGCAGAAACCGGGATATTCGGATTAGGGATTTTCATTGCAATCCTTTACCTGCTCCTCAAAACAAGCCTCAAAAACGGGTGGGATAAATCTCGTAAAGATAAAACTCTTTTTTATGGATACTTCTGTGGATTAATGGCAGTAGCTTTCAGCTGTTTCACTCAGGAATCAATTTCTGTTCAACCCGCGTTACATAATTTTACCGGATATTTATTTTTAATAACAGCGGTAGTTTTTTATCAAACTAGAGAATTAACAAATGACAAAATTCAATAAAAGTCGAGATTACAATATTCGCAGAAATTGCGTTTTTCATGACAATATTGTTGAAGAATATGAGGAGCTTCACGGGGAAATTTTTAATCCTATTGAGCAAAACCGAATACATGATAAAATAAATTGTGCGATTGACTACATTAGACCTGATTCCAAAACAAATCATGCTCTTGATTTTGGATGTGGTACCGGAAACCTGACAAAACATTTATTAGCAAATGGAGTCATCACAACTTCAGCCGACATATCATATAAAAGTCTTCATTATATTCGTGCTCAATATTTTGCGTCTCATTTATCCAATTGTGTACTGATTAATGGTATTAATCTTGACAGCTTAAAAGATAATAAATTTGAAATGGTTGTTACATATTCTGTTTTGCATCACATTGATGATTATCTTTCAATTTTAAAAGAGCTGATACGCGTATTAAAACCAGGTGGAATCCTCTATACTGACCATGAAGTAAATCCTTCGTTTTGGAACCAATCAGATATGTACAAGGACTTTTTGAAGCAAATGAATTCCGGCACAAAGAAAAAATATTTAAAACTGTTATCTCCCCACTGGTATTTACAGAGGATCAAACTGCTTGCAAACCCAAGATACCAGGAAGAAGGTGATATTCACGTCTTTCCGGACGATCACATTGAATGGGATAAAATCAATACTCTGCTAACATCATTAAAATGTGAAATTGTCCTTGAGGAAAATTATTTGCTTTATAAACGTCATTATCCGGTAGACATCTATAATCAATACAAAGACAAATGTAACGATATGAGACTATTAATCGCTCGTAAGATTCAGTAATGATCTAAAAAAAGAATGATATGGGAATAAAAGTTATACACGTACTCGGAACAGTTATTATTGGAGGAGCAGAGTTATCAGTTTATAATGTTTTGAATTCATGGCGTAATAAAAAGTTTTACCAGGAAATTCTATATACAAGAGAAATTAGTGGTAAAAGAGTTGCGTTTAATGATATTGGCATAAAAACAACTCCACTAAACTGGAAATCTGAAAGGGATTTTTATAAAATTCTTGAGCTTTCATCTTACTTTCGGAGCGCAAAACCGCATATTGTACATACTCATTTAATAACCGGAAACTATTGGGTAGTAATTGCTGCCAGACTGGCAAAAGTTCCAATTGTCATTGAAACAATCCATGATGAGTCACATTTCTCAAAAAAAGGGATTATTCTTCATAGATTTTTTAGACGTTTGCTTTCTTCGCTTTTTGATAAAACGATCTGCGTCAGTTTCGGTGTGAAAAAATATTTAGAAACATATTTGAAATGTAGTAACCGTGATTACCAGATAATATATAATGGTCTTCAAGACTTTACAGTAAATCCAGAACTTGATTTAAATAAATATAAGCAAAGTCTCAATGTAGCAGATAATAAACGCATATTTTTGACCATTGCTAATCTTCGTCCATTTAAGAAAGGATATGAAGTGTATATTGAAGCATTGAGTTTATTAGAGACGGAGACTGTGAAGCAGATAAAAGTTCTCATTGCAGGAGACAAAGATTCCGACCATCCAGAATTTTTTAACGATCTTAAAAAAAAGATTTATGATTTAAGCTTAGTAGATTTTTTCGAATTTTTGGGCAATCGTACCGATATAAACGAGTTAGTTTCTGTTTCAGATATTTTTGTAATGCCATCGATGTATGAAGGAGGTCCTCTTGTTGTCCTCGAAGCAATGCGCGGTAGTAAACTGGTTATTGCGACAAGAACGGGAGCGGTACCAGAGTATGTAATCGATGGTGAAACAGGACTCATAGTAGAACCCGGAGACAGCGAGGCACTTGCCGCTGCAATTGAAAGAATACTTGACAATCCGGCATCATGGGTGGAGATGGGAGAGAAGGGGAAGAAGCGGTTCCTTGAGCACTTCACCGTCGATAAAACGGTCGGCAAATTAACAAACCTCTATCTGGATCTGCTTGAGAAAAAGGGAATCAAACATACTGATAGCAATGCACTTCATTTAGATTAGTTTTAAAAATGAAAATCTGCATCGGAAAATTTATCAAATCATCAGGCGAACTCAACTGATTTAACCTATACTATTGCTACTAATGTTAAGGAATAAATCGATTACAAAATGACAGCTCATTATTCTATGGATCGATCCAATAAAATAGTCTACTCCGGTTTCATCCTATTCATTCTAACCGTTATCGTGAAAGGGGTTGCCTTTGTCAAAGATATTTTAGTAGCCCATTTTTTCGGGATGAATGAGCTCACTGATGCATACTACATTGCTTTCAGTATACCCCATACGTTGATGTATGTTCTCGGAATTACTATTCTGCGCGGTATGTCGTCTGCTATGTTTTCCGAAAGCATAGCGAACAAGGATTATACAGGTCTCTCGGTTATGTTTTCGACTATTTTCAACTGGGCATTTGTACTTACCGTATGTGTATCTCTTATTGCTGCCTGGTTTATGCCGGCTATTATCGAGCTGCTGCCGTTCCGGTTTACCGATGCATCGTTTGACATGATTGTGCTGCTTGCACGGCTCCTCTTTCCGTTGCTTGTTACGTTAGGACTTTCAGAATATCTGGGTGCCACTCTTAATGCGTTCCGTAATTTCACATTGCCAGCAACCAGTTTGATAATCGCGAATATCTGTATGATAGTAAGCCTCCTTCTTTTGTCGGACCGTTTCAGTATCGTCAGTCTTGCATACGGTACGGCAGCTGGTTTTTTAATTGCATTTATACTCCAATTCGTAGTTGTTATATCGACAAAAATTCGTTACAATCCAAAAGCATTCAATATTGGTCTTCCTTCGATTAAGTCTTATATTCGAACATCATTTCCCTTGCTGTGCGCTACCGGAATGGGTCAAATAACGGTTCTTATAAGCTATATACTGGCGCTGAACATTGAGAGAGGGATGGTTTCTGCGCTCACCTATGCCGGAAAAATCAATGAAATAACAATCACTCTCTTTGTCATTCCTTTTTTGACTGTATTACTGCCAGAATTTTCTCGTGATCAGGCTGTCAACGAAATTCAGACACTTAAGGACAGAATTAAATCCGGGGCAGAGGTCATTGCCGCAATCATTGTATTCGGAATAGCGTTTCTGGGTGTGTTTCATCGTGAAATCGTACGGCTAATATTTTTCCGGGGAGCATTTACGCTGGAAAATGTTGAGCTTACGAGTGCAATATTCTCTATCCTGCTTGCTGGATTATGTTTCATGACCGCCACCTTGTATATGAATTTTGTGTTTCTTGGCATGCAAAAAACAAAAGTGTTGGCGTTAGTCAGCTTTGCTGCATATACGGTTAAAATAATTTTGATGGTTGTTCTTGCACATATGTATGGTATTTTCGGTCTGGCATGGGCTGCAACCGGCACAGCATTTTTCCATACAATATTGCTAATAGTTGCATTTAAAAAATATTGTATTAATATATCAATTATATCTCAAAGCCGTACAATACTTAAGATAATTCTTGTAGGTGTGATACAGTATGCACTGTTTCAAGGCATGATTACGCTGTTGGGTATTACATTAGTCACAGACATCCGATTAATGACAATGTACATTGCTTCAGTGGGCTTATCCGGTCTTGTTATCTATATAGGAATGCTTCACAGCACAAAAATATTTCCACTCAACGCTGTTTTCTCTGGTATAAAAGGATACATTCGTGGCTCCGATTAGGATACTTTACATAGATGAAATTAGTTCTATTGGGGGAGGAGAAAATTGGTTTCTCACATTTTGTGATGGTCTTGATAATGAGGAATTCGAGCCAATTTTGTTGGCTCCATCTGGTGATTTTGCCCGATCGGCAGAAGCAAAAGGCATACAAGTAATAGAACATACATTTCGCAGCTCAGATGCGAGTGTCCAAAAACTGCTCCGATACCCCTTGCTCATCATAATGCGGTTACTCGATGTAATCACAATCTCCCGGATAATCAAACAGGAAAATATATCGATTGTTCATTCCCTGAATATAAATGGTCATGTGCTTGGTTCCTTTTTGAAATCATTGTATTCTATAAAAATCTTGTGGCATATTCACTTATCATTAAAACGATCACTGTACAAGTATTTCAATGCTACATGTATTGTTTTCGTAGCAGGCGCACTGCAGCAATCAGTCAAATTTATTCTATCAAAAAAGAATGTTATGTCCTGTGTTATTTATAATGGAATAAAAAACGATATATTGAGCTGTGAAAAGGAAGGTGCAGCAAACGGGGTGTTCACCATTGGATACGTTGGGAGATTAACACCGTTTAAAGGATTAGATGAATTTCTTGCTGCAGTATCTCTTGTTATTCGCAAAACAACATCTGTACAGTTTTCATTATTTGGTGAAGAAACGCATCAAAAACTTTTAAAAGGCAACTACAAAATGTCTTTGGAAAAGCGTGGGCACGAGCTTCACATTGAAAAGTATGTCACTTTTCATGGATTTGTCGAAGACCAAAGGAAAATTTATTCCCAAATTGATTGTCTTGTGCTACCGTCTTATAGAGAAGCATTTCCATTTGTTATTCTTGAAGCAATGGCGTCGGGTGTGCCAGTGATCGCGACTAATGTTGGTGGAATACCCGAATTCATTGCCGACGGCGAAACCGGTTTTTTGATTCCCCCGAAAAATCCGAAGGCTATAGCCGATGCGGTAACCTATGTTATTGAAAATCCCGAAAAAGTCAAAACTGTGGTTGAAAATGCAAGAAAACTGGTCCGAGAAAAATTCGATTACCGGGAAAACGCACGACAGTTCGTTCAGCTATACCGGGAGTTGTTAGATGAGTAGTGTAGCATTATCAATCATTACAGTGACGTATAATTGCCAGGAATTTATAACGACATGTCTTTCCTCTTTGTATTCTACTCTGCGGATCGATTCGTTTGAAATTATTGTAGTGGATAATGCATCACTTGACAATACTGTTGAGACGATAAAGAGAGAGTTTCCAAATGTAGTGATTGTCGAAAACACAGAGAATATCGGCTATGGCGGAGCTATCAATCAAGGATTAGAGCGGGCACAGGGAGATTATGTTGCTGTTTTGAATCCAGATACTGAGGCGGGACACGATGTGTTTTCCGATTTGCTTGACGTTGCACAGCAGATACCGGAAGCGGGCTGCATCGGCTGTACGCTCATTTCAGGTTACGGGACTCCTCAGAGGAGTTATTTTAATTTTCCTTCTCTCATCGGCCGGATTGCTTATTACATAGGAATAAACCGACTCATCAATACAGAAAATTTACCCAAACCGTCGTTTGAACTCAATGGAGTAAACTGTATTGAAGTTAATGTGGTGTCGGGAGCGTTCTTCATAATACAGCGGGATATATTTGAAAAAATCGGCGGATTCGATTCCAATTATTTCATGTACCATGAAGAAGCGGACCTCTGCTACCGGCTGCACAAAGCAGAATATAAAAACATCATTGTACCCGATTTGTCACTCATTCATCATGGCATACATAACGAGACAGCGGAAAATCCGATTGTATTGTTTCACCGCAACAGGAGTCTCCTCATCTACTTTTACAACCATTTTTCTATTTTTTCGGTCTGGACGCTCTTCAAAATGAATGTGCTCTATTATTCGGCACGATACATCCTGACGTTCAATCCTTTCAACAGCCGGGAAAAAAGGGTGCAGATACGTAGGGCTATAAACACGGTTTTGCAGTACCATAGAAAATTTCTGACATTTCTTCTCAAACGCTCTCAAAAAGATTTTCCCTAAAATCGTATTACTACATAGGAGTTATCGAAATGAATGGTATAAAACGAATCATCTGGATTCTTGTCGGCACCATGCTAATTGTTTCATGCGCTGCAGAGCCGAATGGTGAACAGGTCGGTGCGTCATCTATTATTCTTGATGGAATACGTGCCCATTTGAAATTTCTTGCCGATGATCTTTTGGAGGGCAGGGGAACCGGTTCCCTTGGTCTGCAGCTGGCGGAAAACTATGTAGCGATTCAATTCGAGTCGCACGGTATTCAACCCGGTGGCGATAATGGGACCTATTTTCAAAAAGTCCCGATGGTCGGTTATGCTGCGGCTCAGGTAACATTCGAGTTTCGTAAAGGCAGCAGGATGAAACAGCTTACGTATCTTGATGATTTTGTCGCAAATACTGCCCGTGCTGAATCCCATGTTGATCTCAATAGTGAAATCGTCTATGTCGGTTACGGTATTGATGCGCCTGAGTAAAATTGGGACGACTACAAAGGTGTTGACGTTACCGATAAAATTCTCCTTATGATAGTAAATGACCCACCTTCGGATGATTCGGAACTCTTCGGTGGAACTGCTCTCACTTACTACGGGCAGTGGACTTACAAAAATGAGATAGCCGGAGAAAAAGGAGCCGCCGGTGTCATCCTCATTCATACAACTGAGAAAGCGGGGTATCCCTGGCAGGTTGTAAGAAACTCATGGAGCGGAGAACAATCGATGCTGCAGCCGAAAGAGGGCGACCCTCCGAAAACAGCGCTCGAATCGTGGATAAGCAGTGATGTTACTGAAGAGTTATTTAGTATGGCAGGGTTCTCGCTTGATGAAATGATTGAACGGGCAGGATCGCGAGATTTTCAGCCGGTGTCTCTCGGAATCAATCTGAATGTCAACCTCAGAAATGCTATACGTCACTTTGATTCTCGGAATGTAATTGGTGTGGTCACGGGGCAGAATCCCGATGAATATGTACTCTATTCGTCGCACCTTGACCATCTTGGTACGGGTGCACCGGTCAATGGTGACGGAATATTCAACAGTGCCCAGGATAACGGAACCGGCAGCAGCGGTCTGATAGAAATCGCAAAAGCATTTGCATCGCTGCCGAAACCTCCGCCTCGGTCAATCCTTTTTTGTGCAGTAACTGCCGAAGAGCAGGGCCTCCTCGGTTCGAAATATTACGCCCAGAATCCGGTATACCCACTCAGCAAAACACTTGCGAATATCAATATTGACGCATTTCACTTTCTTGGCAGAGTCAAAAATGTTGTCTTTCTTGGCTCAGACCGGTCTTCGCTCGGTCCTCTTGGAGAGGCAGTTGCACAGGAAAACAGCCTGATTGTCAGCCCAGACCCCTCTCCTGAACAAGGACATTTCTTCAGATCTGACCAACTCAGTTTTGTCAGGGCAGGACTACCGGCAATCTATATTAATCCCGGATTAGATATTGAAAATCGTCCCAAGGGGTGGAGAATAGAGCAGCAGCAGCTTTACCAGCAGATACACTATCACCAGCCATCGGACGAGTATCATGATGAACTAAATCTCGATGGTGTTGTACAAATATCGCGGTTGGCGTTTCAAATCGGTTACCGGATTGCTGCATTGCAGAAGTGGCCGGTCTGGAATGAAGGTGGTCAATCTAAAAGTATCCGTGAAAAATCGCTTAAGCAGTTATAGAAGTTTTGAGTCATGCCACTCTGAATAAAAAATATAGGATGAGTACTGCTACATAATGGGGGAAGTTGAGTGATGCCGTGAGATGGCAAAAGAAGGAAAGTTTGTGGCAAATCCTGTCAAAATACCAAAATCGGGACTCATGAGGTCCCGATTTTAGTTTCTGGTGCAATATTTCTCCACAAACATTGGCCTGCGAAAGCACAATGCCTGCAATATAGGTGCGATACAGGCAATGTTATTGCCTGTCCATATATAGAGGCAAATTAAGTGCCACAATTTCAAAGTGTGATCTGGAGCACAATTTCTAATAAATTAGCCTGATTCAAAGAAAAAAATACAAAAATGACAATTTTTGCATAGGCAAAGTCTTGCACGGTTGGATTCAAAAAATGGTGGATTTCCGGGAAAACAACCGGGGGATTAATTCAATTTTTTCAAAGCACTATTCCCGGTTGCGCAAAACAGAATGCAAATGTGTACAGAGGTTCTGACCTTGCCCCCAAAAGTTGATCCAGATAGTATATTAGTACAGGGATTAGATTGAAAAGAAAGGAGCAAGATCAATGGCACGTAGAATTCACACATCAGAACAAATTATCCACAAGCTTCGAGAGGCAGAAGTATTGCTCGCTCAAGGTCAGTCGGTTCAACAAGCTGCTCGCCAGATTGAGGTTACAGAGCAGACCTATTATCGTTGGCGAAAGGAGTATGGTGGTCTTCGGGTGAATCAGGCGAAACGATTGAAAGCGTTAGAGAGAGAGAATATTCGCCTGAAACGCCTGGTTGCCGAGAAAGAGTTGGATATTCAAATCCTCAATGAGACTCTGGCGGTTGATGCAAAAAACTTCTGAGCCCGGCGAAGCGACGGGAGGTGGTGCAGCATCTTTGCACGACTCTCGAGATCTCGCAGCGCCGGGCCTGTAGTGTGTTGGGAGTACCGCGCAGCACTCATCAATATCGCCCGATTTCTCCTGCGGATGAACCGGTGTTCGTGCAACGTATGGTCGAGTTGGCCACGCAGTATGGTCGGTATGGTTATCGACGAATTACCGCACTGTTACAGCCAGAAGGCTTCAAGGTCAATCATAAGAGAGTGGAGCGTTTGTGGCGTCGAGAAGGATTAAAAGTTCCCCGGAGGCAACCGAAGCGCAAACGGTTATGGCTCAATGACGGTTCGTGTATTCGGCTGCGACCTGCGTACCGGGATCATGTCTGGAGTTATGACTTCATGCAAGCACGAACCCGAGAGGGAAGGAGCTATCGTTTGTTAACAATATTAGATGAATACAGTCGGGAGTGTCAGGCAATTGTGGTAGGCAGGAGGCTGACTCACAATGACGTCATAGAACATCTTGCAACACTGTTCGTGCAGCGAGGAGTTCCGGTTCACCTGAGAAGTGATAATGGCACAGAGTTCACTGCTCAAGCGGTCCGGACATGGCTCATGCGCCTGGGAGTAAAAACATTGTATATTGAACCAGGCAGTCCATGGGAGAACGGGTATATTGAGTCGTTCAATGGCAAACTGCGTGATGAAGTGCTCAACCGGGAAATCTTCGATACCTTACACGAAGCAAAAGTGCTTGTGGAACGCTGGCGAAATGAGTATAATCATAAGAGACCGCATAGTGCCCTCAGATACCGGCCACCCGCCCCCGAGGCCGTTATACCACCGGATTCGGTCTCAAGGCCAATGGATAATACAACAATGAATATATCGATGAATTGACTAACTTAAATAATGGCCCAAACATTAGGGGCAGGTCATTTCACAGCATCAGGTGTAACGATTGCCACTGCAATATTACTGTATTGAAGATGGTATCTAATGGCCTTGTTGACATCCTCAAGCGAGAGTGCCTGGAGTTCATTATCAGATACGGTCGATATGATATTCGGAACCGTAAAATTTCGAGTGATCAGATATCCTAATCGCCGGCTGATGGTCTGAACAGAAAGTTTCGAATAGTTCAAAAGAAAATCACGCGTTTCTTCAAACTGTTCCTGTGTCATGCCATCATCAACAAGGATTTGCAGTTCTCTGAGAGCCTGCCGAAGTGCAAAATGAGCGTTATAGTGGGCGACAGGACGGATCCATATGCTGAAATACTGCTTGCTTCTTGGAACATTCGGAACAGGAAATGTCGATTCACCGTCTTGTACAAAGTGTTCGATATACGAGTAATCGCCGTAATTTAGCCCTCGAAGCTGGCGCATCACATTCATAAGCCGGCCGTTAAAAGTGCGGTGCTCACCGAGGTAAGAGTTAGCAACCATGAGTGCATAAAAGCCTTTATCTGCTCGAGTAATGTTTACCGGGAATCCCAGAGATATCGCTGTAGCCATTGCCTGCTTCTCGACAAGGAGAACCTCAATTTCATCTAATACTCTCGGTTCTTGCAGCAAGGCTACTGTAGGAGAACCGAGAGGTAGTGCTCCGATTATTTCGCTCCCAATTCTCCTAATGAGATTTTCGGAAAATCCCCCTGCTATTCCAACAATAATCGAGCTTTGTGTGTACCGTGCGGAATAATAATCCCGAACATCGTCAAGCGTCACAGCGGCAAGCCCCTCTTCAGTTCCCATTTTGGTATTTTCGTACGGATGCCCTCTATACAGCAGGGAATTCAATGTCTGTTTACCGAGCTCTTCATCGTTGTTTCCGCGGAGATTCGTAACAATCTGATTGATCAGTAGGTCCTTGTTTCGCTGAAAATCGTCAGGATCCAACCGCGGATTCGTAATGATTTCCGTCAACAATGCAAAAATGGTTCAAGATGGTCTCTGTGGACTTCACCGATAAACGTAGTCACTTCCTTATCATACTATAGTGAAGAGGGAGGCAGCCAAGGGATAGAGCAATTCCACAACTCTGCGGTACGTTAAATCACTGGTGCCGCCCTGACCGATTGTTAATGCTGTCAGCGCATTGAGCCCCTCTTTCCCTGCTGGATCATTGGCCGAACCAGTATTGAAAAGTATCCGAAATGTAACAAGGGGTGATTCAGGAGTATTAATCGAAATAATTTTATCTTTGTTGCTGTCCATTAAACTGCACGATTGTATAGACATAATTATCAGTATACTTAATATGATACGTTTAGTAATAGAACTATTAATAATCTCTCTCAGAAACATATGTAATTTATTTCTGTGTTAAAGTAATGGAAAACTTTAAAACGGTATCATTAATCAGGAATTTATCTCTTTTACTTATTCTGTCCGGTCATGAGCACTGTTGTCCGAAGAAAAATATCGCCGCACTACTGCCACAATATCGTTCTGGGTGACACTGTCATAAAGTTCATAAACGTTATTAACCGTTTCGGGGTCGCCGGTTAACTGAAGATAGTGTCCGAGTGTTCTCGCGATCGTATTGGGATTGTTAAGCTGCATTGCATAAAGAATATCGCATGTGTGCCTTCGTGTCTTCGAGCGTCTGAGCATCGATCGGCTCAGATTTCAGTGGGTCGATTGCTTTGAAAATTTCATCCCGTACATAGTCAACTTTGTCCGGTTTCGTAACGCGGACAGCAATTTCAAACAACGGCGGGTCCCGGTGGTCTACAGCACCTCCGGAAAGGATATCAACAACCTGCTCATCGACATAAAGCTTTTGAAACAAGGGTGCATTTCGAGAAAACAGGAGTTGCGAAATGACATCCAGTGCCGGCATATCAATTATCTGATCCGAAAATGCGGCGACGTGATAACCAATATACAGATACGGAACAGTTTCATTCGACCGCTCCTTGTGCACAAATTTCTCTTCTGCTTGCACCAGCTCTTCCGGTATCTCAGGAATAAATTTACCCCGTTCCCAGTTTCCGTAGTAGGACGAAATCAATCCTTCCAGTTCATCCTGCCTGAAATCTCCTACCACAATGACGATGGAATTTTCAGGACAGTAATACCGGTCATAAAACTGAAGACTGTAATTGTAATTATCCGGCATATTCTTGATATCTTCGAGCAGACCTATGGTGGTGTGTTGATATGGGTGGTCTGAATAAGCAAGCCCTTTCACCGTTTCTCGAAGAAAAAGAAACGGATTCGAGAAATTCAAATTATACTCACCAAGTATAGCACCCGCCTCGGTTTTGAAATCTTCTTCGGAATATTCAAGGTTCAAAAACCGGTCTGATTCGATGTCTATAATTTTCTCAAGAGCATCCGAACTGGCGACAATGTGATACGCTGTCCAGTCGTCTGTCGTAAATGCATTTGAATCTGCGCCCATCTTCTTGAGGACATTGTTATATGCTTCACTTGAAAACCGGTCTGTTCCCCTGAACATCATGTGCTCAAAAAAGTAGGCATACCCGGAAAACCCCTTTTCGACTTCGTTTCTCGACCCGGCACGAGCCACTGTGTAATAGACGATTATGCTAGGCTGTCATAAGAGACTGAAACAACTTTGAGGCCGTTTTCGAGTTCAAATCTATTAACCGGAAATGGAAATATTTTATTATTCGTTTGTGCGTGTGATTCCGTCATAGTGATAAGGAAGATAAGTAAAAAAGTAACAATAAATCTGTCTTTTGTCTTCATGCGGGATTAAAATTGTTTATGTTTTTGCTGCTGAACCGTATAATGTCGTTGTGGCTTGTGCGAATACTATTGTGTCTCTACAGTGCTTTCTGAAGGTTCGTCTGGATCTATTTTGTGCATTGAAAACCCGGTATATCCGTACAGGATCGAAATTAAAGGATTCAGAAGATTCAAAAAGGCAAACGGCGCATACACTAACGGAGAAACACCGAGCACTCCACCCATAAAGGCGCCGCAGGTATTCCATGCAATGAGCGGTGAAGTCAGCGTAGCTGAATCTTCCAGTGCCCTTGACAGATTTTTAGGATGTAGTTTATGTTTATCGTATGCTTTCTTATACATTCTGCCTGGGACAACAATAGCGAGATATTGATCGGGTGCTATAACATTCATAAAGATGCCGGTGCTCACTGTTGTCAATATAAGTGAACCGACCGTCCGTGCTAATTTCCGGATAGCCTGGGCAATGGTCTCAAGCATACCACTTCCTTCCATGACACCACCGAATGAAAGCGCAGCAATAATGAGCGCAACTGTGTTCATCATCGACATTAAGCCGCCTCTTGACAACAGTGAATCGATATTTTCAACGCCTGTGGATGCTTCAAAACCGGTAAAAGATACACGTATTACTTCAGTAGCAGAATCACCCTGAAATACAATAGCTACGAGTCCGCCAAGAACTGATCCGCTGAACATTGCAGGAAGTGCCGGAATTTTATAGACAACCATTAGGATGACAAGTAAAACCGGCAGCAAGAGCCAGGGACTAATCATGAAATGCTCACGAAGTGTCGTCAGCATAAGATTGATATGCTGCATCTGGTTGCTGTCACCACCGTAATTCAGACCAATAATATAATAGAGAATCAACGCAATAATGAGACTGGGCGTAACCGTATAGACCATATGACGGATATGGGTGAACAGATCGGTACCCGATACTGCAGGAGCTAAGTTCGTTGTGTCTGACAAGGGTGACATTTTATCGCCAAAGTACGCTCCGGAAATAACCGATCCGGCAACGAGGCCCGCAGGTATCTGGAAAGCCACTCCGATCCCGATAAGAGCAACCCCTACTGTTCCTGCAGTAGACCATGAACTCCCGGTCGATAGCGATACAATACAACAGATTATACATGCCGTCAAAAGGAAATATGACGGCGATATCAAAAGAAGACCATAGTAAACCATACTTGGTACAATGCCGCTTTGTATCCAGGTGCCGATCAGGCAGCCGATCACTATAAGGATCAATAATGGGGACATAGCGATCATAATACCATTCACAAGACTCTTCTGCACCACTGCCCAATTATTACCGAGATAGATTGAGATAACGGAAGCAATTGCTGTTCCTATCAAAAGAGGTATGTGTGAGCCCCCGGTATCGATACCGAGTTCAAGCCAGACAATTGTATAACCAAATAGGATTACAAGGCTAAAAACAGGAATCAGAGATAACATTAAGCCGGGAGTTTTTCGGTTCTGTTCCGTCATAGCAACTCCAATGTTTTTGATTTTTGATAAATTGTTAAAGTTATTCTTTCTTTTATCGAATGTCAACCGAAATAAGAAAGTCAAAACCGGCCTTGTTTCCGCTCAATCAGGCACCGCATTTCTTGATTTTGCTTGACCGCAATGCGGAATATTATTATATTTTTTTAACTCATCTAGGTTATCTGTATCTTGATCGCGCTAATCAACTTTGTTAATTCAGCACCTTCAAAAGCATCGGACTATATTAATAACTTATGATTATATAATCATAAACTCCCATATAAAATTTTTTGACCTTGGTGTGAATAGCCGGAACAGTGACAGTTACTATGTTTAACAATCTCAAAAGGTGTGCACATGAAAAATATCGGTACAATTATTTGTGTTTTAATTTTGTGTCTGACGGTTTTAAACGGCAGCACAGGCAGTGGAAGTATTGAATCCATGACTGAAGGAGAATTGATAGAGTAAGCCCGCGGAATCCATGAGCGGACATTGACGGTCGACACCCATGACGATATTCCGTTCAATTTTGCATCGGACGACGTCGATCCGGGTGATCCGGAAAATAGCCGGCAGGTCACGCTTCCAAAAATGGAAGAAGGTGGGCTTGACGTTGGATTTTTTGTTGTGTATATCGGACAGGCAGAGCGGACTCCAGCAAGAAACCGGAATGCCTAAGAACAGGCTGTGACAAAATTCGATGCTATTCACCCATATGACCGAGAAGATGTATCCAGATAAAATCGAGCTTGCTTACACAGCGAACGATATTGTAAGGATTCACAAAAGCTGAAAACTGGTTGCGGTTATCTGCATGGAAAACGGTTACCCGGTTGGGAATGACTTGTCAAAACTGTAAGAGTTCCACGAGCGGGGTGCCCGTTATATCGCACTGGCTCACGGTGGTCATAATAACATTTCCGATTCAGCAACACCAAGATCAGGAGAACCGGAAGAGGAACATGGCGGCATCGGCGCGATTTTGGTGTAAAGAGGTGATTGCAGAGATGAACCGTCTCGGAATCATTGTCGATATTTTCCACATTTCACACAATGCTGCATTGAGGCAATGAATCTGTCGAAAGCTCCGGGATGAAGTGCTCCTTGCGCTCAAAGAAAAACGGCGGTGTTATGCAGACTGTGGCACTCGATGCCTTTGTAAAGGAAGTTGTTCTCAATCCGCGGAGCGTTCTGCGGCGCTGGCACGTCTCCGGGAAGAATTTGATATTCCCGCACCGCGCGGTTCGGCATACCGGAATAGCATTGTATCCTTCACACCAGAAGAACGTGCCGCATTCGAGATGAAAATGGCAGAGATTGATGCCCTGAATCCTCCGCCTTCTTGGTGAATGTACAGGACTTTGTCGACCATATCGACCACGCGGTTGGTCTCATCGGTGTCAATCATGTGGCAATCTCAAGTGATTTTGACGGAGGCGGTGGACCGCGGGATGGATGAATGCTGCTGAGACATTTAATGTCACGCTTGAACTGGTCAAACAGGGATACACGGAAGAAGAAATTGGCAAACTCTTGAGTGGTAATACACTCCGTGTTCTTCGCGAAACAGAACATGTCGCAGCCGAACTGCAGAATGCAGCAATGGAATAAATAGCTGTCGTTTTGAATAAATGAGTCATGATGATTGTGTCATTCGCGAAAAGTCGGGACATCACCTTTGAGGCGATTTCCAAGACTCCTTGATTCATAACAAAATGAGTCTTGTTTGAATCACTTGAAGACATTGCGGTGGAATGGAAATCCTTACTGCCCACATTGCGGTGGATATGAAAGGATTTATGAGTTCAAAGACGGGAAAACGTTTAAATGTTCAGATTGCCGTAAAAAATTCACTGTAAAAGTTTGGACAATTTTTCAAGACAGCGCATTATCGCTGCAAAAATGGTTTTTAGCCTTATATTTAGTCACTTCACATAAAAAAAGGATATCTTCAACCCAATTGAGGAGTTCTTTTCCCTGCTCAAGCGGTGGAATAGTGGGAATTTGCCATTTTGTCAGCGAAAAACATTTGTATATGTATCTAAAAAAGGTTATTTTTCGTTATAACACAAAAAAAGAAACAGAGGAAAATAGATTCAATCTGCTTTCTGCTTTTAGTAAACTGTGGTGGCAGATTAATGTATCAAGATTTCATTAGCTAATTTTTAGAAATATATTATATTATTCAAAAACTATCTCTATATCGTATGAATTTGCTCTATTACGGCGACTGTCTGACCATTGTACGGGATCACATGAAACGTGCTAGTGTAGACCTGATCTACCTAGACCCCCCGTTTAACTCAAATCGTCAGTATAATGCGATCTATAAGGATGAGACGGGCTGTCCACTGCCCGACGAGATTGAAGCGTTTTGTGATTTGTAGACGCGTACAGTCCGTTGACAGGTCGGCTCAGTCATCTAACATGGGTTGGACGCAAGCTATCTGGCTTTCCTTTCGCTGAAGAGTATCTGGGAAATCAATGCCAAAAGACACAATGCCAAAATTGGATGTCGTGAGAAAGACCGGCTCCGAGCGTTTTCGTTCTGATGGTTTGGGCACTGACTTCGACCTGCTGGATTTTTGGCAATGGTCGATGTCTGACCTTGTAAACAACACGACCCGTGGTGTCTTGGCCGAATACATCGTGGCCTGCGCCGTTGGGGTGTCGACCGCAAAAGTCCGCGATGCGTGGGCCGCTTTCGACCTTGAAACACCAAAGGGGATCAAGATCGAGGTCAAGTCCTCAAGCTATTTGCAGAGGTGGGCCCAATCTTGCTTCTCAACCATTCGTTTTGGGATTTCACCCACCACCCGCGCATGGGACCATGAAAGTGGTACCTATAGCGGCGAATCTAAACGGCAAGCAGACATCTATGTATTCGCGCTCTTGGCGCACCGAACCAAGTCGACAATCAATCCAATTAACCTCGATCAGTGGAAGTTTTACGTACTTACTGCTGCAGAGTTGGACACACACTTGGAAAGCAAAAAGAAAACAAAGAGAGACACGTTGAGTTTGAGTGAGTTGACCAAACTTGCTTCGCCTGTCGATTTTCAGGGGCTTGCGACCGCCGTCTCACAGCGCTATGCCAGTACTGATACGGGAATCGTGAGTTGAAGATGATGTTACTCAGTTCTGGAAGTTGTGGATAAATGCATTAAGAAATACGCAACCTCGGTTACTAGCCTATCTATCCTATATGGTGGAACGATAGATTTGGATAAAGGGATTGCTTAAACCGACCGGCTCAATCTATCTGCACTGTGACCCAACGGCAAGTCACTACATCAAGGTTATGATGGATTGCATCTTTGGGCATCGGAACTTCAGGAATGAGATTGTATGGTGCTATAAGAGAATGGCGAGTAAAAACCAAAACCATTTTTCAAGATGTCACGATATATTGCTGTGTTATGGCAGAACCAGTCGCTCGGTATTCAATCCTGATTCCGTCAGACTTCCTTATTCTGAATCTAGCAAACAAAGAGCAGGATATAAGAAGACAAGCTTAGGTGGTGGTGCTCCCCATCGGGTATTTGTGAATTGAATATAAAGGGTAGATTTCCTGAAGATTGGTGGGATATTCCAATCATAAGACAAAATGCAAAGGAACGGCTATGCTACACAGAAGCCGTTAGCACTATTGGGACCGTATCATTAAAGCCAGTTCAAACGAAGGAGATGTCGTATTTGATCCTTTTTGTGGGTGTGCTACTACGTTTGAAGCAGCCGGCGGACGGCGGAATTGACGGCCGCCTGTATTTCACTCTTCCCAGTGAGCGTGATCTACAAAGTATGGCTATTGAGGTAAAAGGAGGCAAAAACGTCAATATTCGTGATCTGAGGGCACTATGTGGTGTGTTAGATAATGACGAAGCACTTATTTGCGGGATTAATTGTAATGGAACCATTGAGCGTGGTAAAGTCGAGGAATTTTCATAGGTTTATGGCGGATGCAGGAGATTTAGACGTATCTGGGGTGAACTATGCGAGAATGCAGATGTCGACCGTAGAGGATATTTTAGATGGGAAACGGTTCAACACACTTGGCGTGGCTCAACCTATGTTACCATTTGGATAAAAGCAATACTGCAATTCTAACTTTACAATAATTTTGCCTTTGGTCTGTCAAGTATATAGTTACCTTTTATTATTTAAAAAGTAAAATAAATTTCGACGAATATTATTGGAGGAGAATATGCTCGCCAAATGTATTGTACTTGCATTCATCACAGCACCTTTACTGCTTACCGCATGTTCACAGCAGTCAGGTGTTGAATCGATGTCGGAAGAAGAATTAATTGCTTTAGCACAAGGTATCCATGAGCGGGCGCTCACCATTGATACCCACGATGATATCCCTCTCAACTTTGCAACCGCAGAAGTTGATCCAGCAGATCCGGAGAGCGGCCGGCAGGTCACGCTCCCCAAAATGCGTGATGGTGGGCTCGATGCCGGTTTTTTTATCGTCTATGTTGGACAGGGTGAGCGGACACCGAAAGCATACCAGGATGCATATAATGAAGCAATTCAGAAATTCGATGCTATACACCGCATGACGGAAGAGATGTATCCCGATCTAATCGAACTTGCATATTCTCCCGAAGATGTTCGACGGATTCATTCGGAGGGGAAACTGGTTGCCGCCATCGGCATTGAAAACGGCTACCCGATTGGCGAAGACCTATCAAAAATTGGGGAGTTTTACAACCGGGGTGGCCGGTACATCACGATTTCTCATTTTGGCCATAACCAAATATGTGATTCATCCGTTCCGAAAAGCGATGAACCGCTCTCGGAACACGACGGTGTGAGCGAATTCGGCGAGCAGGTCATCGCAGAGATGAACAGACTCGGTATCATGGTCGATGTATCGCACGTCTCGAAAACATCGATGCTCGATGCGGTGGCACTTTCAAAAGCGCCCGTTATATTTTCCCACTCCGGTGTTGCGGCGCTCAACGAACATCCCCGTAATGCCGATGACGAAATGCTCCTTGCCCTCAGGGAAAATGGTGGTATTATCCAGTGTGTTGCACTGGGGGAATTTGTCAAAACACCGGAAGGGACACCCGAGTTTCAGGAAGGGCTCCGTGTGTTCCGTGCCGAATACGGTATAACGGCAACCGACAATTTCGGAATCATCCGTCAGCTGACCCAGCAGCCGGAAGACCGCCAGACGGAGTATATAGAGAAAATAGGAGGGCTCAATAAAGAGTATGGTGTTCCCGACATTAACGTTGCCGATTTTGTCGACCATATCGATCATGCTGTCAACCTCATCGGCATCGACCATGTCGGAATCAGTTCTGATTTTGATGGTGGTGGTGGTGTTGCGGGGTGGAACGACGCATCGGAATCGTTCAATGTCACGCTCGAACTCGTCCGCCGCGGCTACAGCGAAGAAGACATCAAAAAGCTCTGGGGTGAAAACACTCTCCGTGTCTGGAGTGATGTCGAACGCATAGCACAGGAAATTCAACAGAGTTTGGATGAGTAAGTGCTATAAATAGAGAAAGTATTTCATAATACTGTTAGGAGAATGGATATTGTGCTACTTGCTTGCCATCCTCGGGAGCAGCTGATACTTGACCCAACCGTAGTCAGGGTCAATTTCGAGTGCTTTCTGGTAGTATGACTCGGCTGCTACGGGATCATCCTGTCCCCGGTTAGAGTAAGCGGAATTAGAGAGGTTATATGCTTCAAAGAAAGAAGCGGCCTTCAAAAAGTGCTCCTTTGCTTTCTCGATGCCGCCGAACAATTCCGATGTAAAAAGAGCCGATATTCCCGCAATGAGAAACACTCGTGGATTTTCCGGTTCGAGAGATTCGGCTTTTTCAAACGCATTCGACGACCGAATACCGAGGCCCATTCCCCGCATCGGGTTGAGTCCAATTTTGCTTCCATACGCACGTGTCAGCAGTGCATACGTATCTGCCGCTGCATCGTTTAGTTTGATCGACTCCTTCAGAAGGTCTATTGCCTCATCAATATACTTGTTCCTGTTTTCTCTCATCTTTACCGTAGTAAAGCCAAGAAAGATTGAGATCCGAAAAAGCGCAATAATAACGGAGTAACCATGCCGATTCATTATTCATTTCGGCATGCATTAGCCGTTCAAACACTGCTTTTGCTTCGAACATGCCTTCTTCGTCAAACGCACTGTATGCGGTATTCAGTATATCACGTGTCGTGATGATAATTGATTCGATACCATTCTCTGCATGCTGGCTGAATCCACTCGTGCTGAATAGTAAAATAAGTGCGATACAAATGAATATCGGAATTATTTTTTCGTATACAGAATTAACCTCTGTTGTGATTAGAGTGTTACTGTGAAACCGAAGCAAAAACTTCTCGGAAGAGGAGATAATACTTCTGATCTCCGGGTATAATCGGCGCTGTACCGGTAATCAAATATGTTGTTCCGGCCAAGTACATTGCTAACGGCAAGGAATGCTATCAAAAGATTTGTATCGTTGAGGCGAAACATGCGATTCAGTGAAAGATCTGCCCGCTGAAATGAGGGTAGGCGGCTGTCATGATAGTTTCCCGGTCCGCTTGTAAATGGCTTCCCGATTGCATAGTCGAACCGCAAACCCAGAAACCACGCCTGCAAAAAATAGGTCTTCATGATTGTCGACAGTTTATAGATAATATCGAACCGCGCTCGGACACGTTCGGGTGCATCGAGCCAGCTTGCAGCAACATGACCCTCGATTCTGCCAACGTTCTTCTTAACAAACAGATCAATCCCCCGAGCATAACCGTAGCCGTCATTTGAGTAATTAATCCGGTTATCGCTTAAGATCAAATTGTCATAGTCCTTATAGTAAAATTCAAGCCGGTAGAGATTGTCATTGGACTATTTATTGAGTCGGGCTATGTAATGTCGGGCAGCCATCGGTTCAAGGTGAGGGTTGCCATAATTCCTGTGGAGATAATCGATATCCGGGTAAAGATGGTACTGTCCGGCAGAGAGCATAACATTCCATCCGTCTTCTGCACCGATACGGAGTGCATTCCGAACGTCAGTAAATCGATGACTGTTATTCGAATCCCGCTCATGCCGGACACCGACCGTATAACTGATCCCCATTGGGAGGTTCAACTGCACAGATTGATAGACCGCCAGCCGTTTCGGTCTGCTGCGGATACTAAAATCATACGAAGCGCCGGACGGATCATCAAGATTATCATGTTCAATTGGCACTGTCCCGGAATCATCATTGTTAATTTGCAGATAATCAAAACCGGATGTCCACATTACCCTGGCTGAAATTAGTATACCGGCTTGCAAGTCTTATCTGATATGCACGTTGTTTCGACTTAAAATCAAGAGGAGCAAGTTTTTGCCTGCCAAGATACTGCGAAACACCGAAATTTCCGATGAAGAGCAGTTTCCGGCTCGCAAGATGTTTCACGGACAACGTGCTGAATGAAAAATTGTTATTTCCGGTGAAAAACTGTCTGTGAAATCAGGATTTGCAATCTTCACATTCAGTAAGATGGAACAGCTTTAGCGAACCGTTATCTGAATACCGGTAGAACAGTGTAACACTCACACCATTCGTTTCAGGATAGTGTGAAAAATGATCAGGGTCACGCAGCTTGTTGAAGGCGAACATAGAAGAGGTGTTTGTGTAATTCGCAGAACAATATACTCCGAGCTTATCATCAACAAGCGGTAGTCCCACCCTGCCACCGATACCGACAAGTCCGATTCACGCAATCATCGTTTTTTTCAGCGGCATATCGCTGCTCTCCATCGCAAGGACACCCGATAGTGCATTACCGTACTCAGCACCGAAACCTCCACTCGAAAAATAGGTGCCTTTCAGTAGCATCGGACTGACTTGGCGAAAAAATCCTCCGTTCGGTGATGTGAACCGGTAGGGGTAGAACATATACACATCGTCCAACAGGACAGCTGTTTCAGAAACATCATCGCCCCGGACAAAGAGCCCGGATCCCGCATCGACTTTCTGAACACCGGGAAACGTGTGGATGGCCATCATAACATCGGCAGCTGCTCCGGGTGTGAGAACCACGTCGAGCGAAGATAGAGTGACACCCTGCTCATCACCGATTGAAAAACTACTCGCCTGCACAGTAATGGCCTGTGAGGTCAGACTTGCTTCATTCATTATTATAGTGACAGGAGGAAGAGCAGGAAGAGCTGAGTCGGTTACTTCGATGAATTCATAATGTTTGTCGTATCCGATAAAAATACAGCTAAGGTTGTATTTCTCAAGTTCCGGTATTGCAAATGAAAAATAACCGCTCTTATCCGCTGAATCTCCCGTAAATGTTCCGGCGAGAAATACATTTGCATAAGATAGAGGAACACCGGAAGCGTCATGCACAAAGCCTTCGATGTGGACAGGTTTTGTTTGAGAGAAGACTATCCCCGATACAACGACACACAGAAAAAATATTTGGAATAGTTTTGACACGATGTGTGATTAAATGGTATTGTGCATAGAATACATTATGAAGTAATGGCATACACCTACTCAAATAAATCCTGCTTATGCATCCCTTTGATAAATTTTCTCCGATACAAAACGGTGACCAGAAAATGGGCAATAAGCCCGTACCCCCACCCGATTATTTTGCTGACAACAACGGAGAGCTGTTGAGCTGCGGGCCAACCGCCGTTGTTATCCGCTAAACCACTGATAATCCATAGAAGCCAGATGCCATTAAACGAAGCAAACCAGATGAAATGGTAGCGGAATCCGAGATACAATCGTGTGAGATTATCCCGGTAACCGAGAATTACTCCGGCTATCAAATGTAATAGTGGAAAAACTATCCCGAACATCCATGACAATGCTGCCTGCCCCTCAGCCGAGAAAGTATTCACTCCATATTGCATGAATACATTGAATGGTATCGATACAATGATAAAGATTGTAAGATTACGGGACATCATTTTCATCGAGTCCTCCAGTTTTAAGGAATAATGCTGCTAATTGCTTGTTGTACAAAATACGAATGTTCCGCTGAATGAACTCTTCAAGAATATCTTTTCCGAGCGGTGTCAGCGTATAATATTTTCTATCCGGCCCTTTATGCCCCTTACGCAGCTCATAGTCGACCATTTCCAGATCACGGAACTTGCGTAGTGCCCGGTAGAGACTCTGGTCTTCACAACTAATTGTCCCTTTGGTCGTCATCTTGATGAATTCCTGAATATCGTTGATATACTTCGGTTCGTCACGGAGCGTAAGTAATATCCAGAACGTGAGCTGCCCCTTTTTGTACGTCTCTTCCCACGTTTTCAGGAGGTTTTGTCTATAGGTATTTTTATTATTCATAGTATTTATTAACAAGATGTATTATACAAGTGATATAATACTAATGAAAAAAATTAAATTGTCAAGAGGAATTTAATTTTTTTACAATTTAAAAAGTCTGGGGATGTGAGAGCGTCTCAATTATCCGGGATTTGACAAGACGTCTTTGAACAGAGATATCTCAAAGGATAATTTTTAATAACTAATGCTATGAATAAATTTCTTCCAATATAATCATGGGTCCCTTACCTCAATCAATCCCTTTTCTACGAGCCATGTCGTTCCGATTTGGGTCAACTCCTGATGGAGCTGCTTCTTCCATCCCTGCACATGGTCGGTATCAAGCCAGATAATATCCTTCGGTTCTCCGGCGGTGTCATACAACTGTTCAACCGATTCCAGTGGTAGCATTTCATCATCCGAACCATTCACCATCAAAAAATGTCTCGGCGTAATCCGGTCCACATATCGGAGAGGTTCAACCGGGTAAAGAAGCAATTGTGCAAGATAACCAGCAGGTTTCCGGAGTAAATAAGGGCCAATGTCCTGATATTCGAGACTATGGGTGACAAGTGATCCGATATTGCCAGCCGTAAAAAAAGACATAACACCTTTAATTCGTAAGTCGAGCGCTCCTCCGATTATCGCAAAAAAACCGCCGAAACTGACACCTGCAGTGAAAATTTCATCGCTCTTCACTTCCTGGATCCAGGTCAAGTACTCAACCATCGTCAACACGCCCCCTACAGACGCCATTACTGCTCGCCTGATATCAGGAAGCTCGTTTAGAAACTCCACAATAGGCACATTTTTTGTCTTCCCCTCATATGGGTAGTCCATTGTCATAAATACTATATTTTTTGTCAAATCGGTCCTGCCGACAAGAAATATCGCTTCCCTACCGGTATTAAGTCCGCCAACAAGGATGACTGCTGGAGACGGCTTCCGATCAACAGGAATCCGAAGATAACACCGGAGTGCTGGCAGAGTTCTGCTCCGGATGAGGACACTGTACACGTAACCGAATTCATCATATCCGATCTGGTCAACCTGAGAGGATTCAATAGGTGAATAAAACGAATAAAGGTAATTTGTGTGGTCTTGGGTATTGAAATAACCGACCGCAAAGATTAGCAAAAAAATCATAATAATACCGATACAGATAGCGGTCAGAATTATTTTCGGGAAGGACAGTGTTTTTCCATGTGGTATCATTGGGATGATATTGTAATTGTTGTTCCAACTGTTATTGGGAACCCAAACATGCCTGAAACAAGCCCGGAATCACCGAGAGACATTTCTCCTGATAGATTCTGTGTAATGGTTCCGTTTTGCACCCAGCCGGTAATGGTATCGACAGTAAAATGTCCGGAATGGGTCCCGTCCATTGATACATTCATCAAAACGCCGCCGACACCCGGTAGTTGTGCTCCCGGTACGGATTGCATACTGCCATTGACTGAAATCCGGCTTTTACTGTTTGTGCGTGATTGAAGCGTATAGGTAGTATTCATTTCAAGCGTATAGCCTTGTGAAAACCGGTTTGTCCTGTTCCATGAATCGCCGGCAGCAACAGGTTTGTCTGGATATATGTAAAACATATATTCCATCATCTCTTGAAAAACTCTGTCATTGAGATAAGACTCATAAAGAGGTGCATGTTCGAGATTTACTGTCTTCAAAGCCGATGCGATAATCTCTTTCAAGCCCAGGATCTCAACTATTTGTCCGCTTGAAGCTATTGTCATTGTGTACTGTTTCCCGATAATCGCATTAAACAGTGGGGCAATCTGATTGTCCGCATCAGATTTTATTGCCGAATCATACGAGATATCCTGTGCTATTCCCTGAAGGCCGTCAGCATGAGTGTTGAGTTGAATCCGTTTATATGTTGCCCGGACTGTTGCTCTGCCATTTCTGTCAACCATCTCAACACGAAACTCATGATGCATCATAAGCATATGTCTAAAATCGAGATCCATACCGATCATGGATGTTTTGGTATTTGATTCGAATTGTACCGCCATCCTATGCAAATCGCCGGTTTTCAAATTAAGCCGGAGATATCCACTCTCCTGCTGGTCGAATGAGGAACTCAAAGGCAATAAAAGTAAACATAATCCGGTTATAGTTACTTTTTCTAAAATATTTCGATACATTTCATCAGACTTTTGCTATATTAATTAATATTTTATCTTTATTAATGGTTTTCTTCCGGGCTGCCGAGCCGGATATCCTTATTTATTATTCCTCCTCGTGTGGATGAGTAGCGGATCGTTGCAATCACCGGCAAATCACTATTCAGCTTCACCCGAAACGAGACCTTCTTTTTTTCACCGCCTACAAGCCTGTCGATATCAATGAAAGATTCTTCAGGCTCAACCATTTCAAATATCTTTTCGGTTTCTTTTATGTTATCGGACTCAGAATCATTTGAAGAATCCTCGCCGTTTTCTTCAGGAAAATCGAGATAGACCATATCAGGTCTCACAATCTTGACAAGCTGTGCCTGTTTGAGCGCAGTCGGCAGATAGCCTCCATTTTCAACCTCAACCTCAATCGTATATTCACGGTTTTTATGCTCTTTTATTTTCGGCTCATGCATCACCACATCCGGCATGTGACTTGCAAGCATCAGATTGAACCGTGCTTCCTTTTCAGCCCAGAGTTCAAGCAGTTCAGGGGGTCCATTTTGACGCCAGAACTTCGGATTCCATCCGCCTACCTCCACTTCACCATATTGAGGATGGGGTACCGGTGTCCAGTCCTGAAACCGTGACTTTGTCAACTCAGTTTCATTATAAATCAGCTTGTCAATCTCTTCATTTTCCTCGCCGTTACCGTTTAGGTCACCGACCCAGCCGCCATTCCAGAGTTCGTCACCATACCAGATAGAACCGTAATACCAGTAACCAAAATCGGGACCGTGTCCGAATAATGGGATTCCGGGACTTTCACGTCCACGTGTGTTCCGGTAATCGAAATAGGTATCACCTGCCCATGAATATCCTGATATTTCCATTCCCTTCTTGTCGAAATAGCGGAGCAAATCGAGGTCTTCAGGATACATACGTTCCTCACTTTTTGATGTTGATGGACCACGTAAATGCATCGGCACAGTTGTATCCATCGAATTGACAACTCCGATGTTCGGATGTTCGAGAAGAAAAACAACCAGCGACCGAGTCTCACTCTCCGAAAGAGGATATTCGCCTGCGCCGACTTGTGTCCATCCTCGATCAGTCCGATCCTTGCCCGGCATAGGACGCCAGTTTTCCGGATAATTTCTATGGAGATCGAGTCCGCCTATGCCGTCTTCGTTGAATTCACCATCACCATCATTATCGATTCCTTCAGACAGAACAAGATAATCACCCTGCTCGTCCGAATCCTCATCAATTTCACGCATAATTCTGCTGTGTACATCTGTCGTATCGATCACATGCGTTCCCTTTCCGAGTGGAACCTTGACTCGCATACTCCGGGAAAATCCATCCCCGTCAAGGTCTTCGAGCGGATCTTCATCGAGCAGCCCGTCATCGTCATTGTCATAAGGACGGACAGTACTCCGAAGGGTCTGGACCGTATTAAAATAGAGAAGACTCCCGTCCGGATTGTTTCTCGGCCGGAAATAAAATGTATAGCGGTCAATAAGCCGGGTGATTTCGGGATCATTCCCGTACTCTGTGAGCATATGATTCATCATCCAGAACACCGATTCTCCAGCTGTTACTTCGCCGGCATGGCGGTTTGCATCGATCAGCATCGCAGGCTTATCTGTATCCGCGCCAGTTGTTTTATTTGTAATTGTAATCTGATAAATTTCCCTCCCTTCAAAACTGATTCCACCGACATACAACTCAAATAAATCAGGATACTTCTGCTCCCACCGCTTGAACCACTCAACCATTTCATCATACGGATGATAATGCCGGAAGTCCCATTCGCCGTCTTTGAGCGGTTTTGTCTCCTCAAAGCTCACTTTTTTGAAATAATTTTTTCCATGTCGAAACCCTTTAAGTTTCCAGAATGTTTCATTTATGTCACTATTGTGCGGAGATTGGGCATGTACATTCAATGAGTTGAACATAATGATAATTCCTAAAAAAACAGTAAAGTTTACTAATTTGTTATACATAGTTGGGTCCTTTCAATGAACTCCGAAAACGTTTTTATTATAAGTCAAGATCATGCGGATTGAAAGAGCAGATTTGAATCAACAATGCAGCTGTCCTGCTGAAAGCAGCAGCTATTTGCATTTTAATAGAATGTGATGTATATTTATTGCTGGTTGTGCTTTTTACAAAGTGAAGTAATAAAAACATAGTATAAAAAAACAACGACATAAAACCAAACTATATATTATTTGAAGTATACGAAACGGGATAAACCAGTACCGACCAATGAGCACATTTGAATACTACATACAGGGAATGGACTGTAACGAAGAAGTTACGGCCCTTAAAAAAGAGCTTGTACCGCTTCTGGGGAGCGAATCAAATCTCGCTTTCGATCTAATGAAGGCGAAATTAACTATTACCCCTCCGGAAGATTCACTGGTCAATCATACAGCAATACTGGATTCAATCAAGCAGACTGGTATGACCGGCATCATCTGGAGCGACCATGTTGCGAAGAACAATGATAAAGAGGGATTCTGGACAAAACACGGCAGGACGGTAATGTGTTACATGAGCGGTGTTTTCATGATAGCAGGTTTTACTATTCATGCCACTTTGCATGGATTTTTTGGTGCATTATCATCCAGTTTGGATGGTGTTCATGCCTATCCTGCTACCTCAATGCTCTGTTATATTGGTGCAATCATTACAGGAATTTGGTTTATTGCACCGAAAGCCTTTCTCTCCACACGGAAAATGCGGCCTGATATGAGTCTTCTCATGGTCGTTGCGGTAATCGGAGCACTCATACTCGGAGAATATTTTGAGGCGTCGGCAGTCACGTTTTTATTTGCACTTTCACTGCTGCTCGAATCGTGGAGTGTCGGGCGTGCGCGACGTGCTATTAGTGCACTTGTTGATCTGTCACCTGCAACCGCCAGGTATAGTCTGGAGGGAGAAGAGGAAATTTTGGAATCACAGGCCGACGATATTCCCGTGGGATCTACCATATATGTCCGGCCGGGGGACAAGATTCTTCTTGACGGTGTCATTTTGAAAGGGACAACAGCAGTTGATCAGGCGCCGATTACTGGAGAATCGATCCCGGTCAAAAAAACCGATGGCGACGAGGTGTTTGCAGGAACGATAAACGGTGATGGCGCATTCGAGATGAAATCAACGAAACCTGCTCATGACACAACCCTGTCACGTATTGTCCGTATGGTAGATGAAGCCAGGTCCCGCAAGGCTCCGAGTGAGCAGTGGGTCGAAAAATTTGCCCGTTACTATACACCGGCAATGATGATACTTGCATTGACAATAGCCCTGGTGCCGCCAGTTTTCAGTGGAGGAGAGTGGAGTGGATGGTTTTATCAGGCGCTTGTAATCCTTGTTATAGCATGTCCATGTGCGCTGGTGATATCGACACCGGTCAGCATAGTTGCTGCATTAACTGCAGCCGCGCGCGCTGGCGTCCTTATAAAAGGGGGAATATACCTGGAAAAACCGGCAGGATTACAAACAGTGGTATTTGACAAAACAGGAACATTGACGCATGGCAAACCGTCTGTCCGGGACATCATTCCGATGGATGACCACTCTGAAGAAGATCTCTTACGGTGTGCCGCCGCGCTCGAAATGCACAGCACCCATCCGTTTGCCGGAGCAATTATCAGAAAAGCGGAGGCAGCAGGTGTCGGAGTTGCACAAGCCGATGAATTTACCCTTATTCAGGGCAAGGGTGCCGAAGGTCGAATCAATGGGGAAAAATACTGGATCGGGAGCCACCAGTTTATGCACGAAAAGGGGACAGAACCTGAAGAATTTCACATAAAAGCAGAAGAGTTGGAAGAGCAGGGTAAGTCTGTTGTTGCAATGGGTACCGACGATCATGTGTGCGGACTGATTAGTCTAGCGGATGAGGTGAGAGATATCTCACGTTCTACGGTCGAAGCAATTAAAGCACTTGGAGTAGAGCAGGTCGTAATGCTGACCGGAGATAATAAAGGAACAGCCCAGACCGTCGCACAGTTACTCGGTATTGAAGAGTTTGAATCTGACCTCCTCCCCGAAGACAAGGTCAGGATCGTCGAAAAACTGGTAAAGCAACACGGTGAGGTTGCTATGGTTGGAGACGGTGTTAATGATGCTCCGGCATTAGCAACATCATCACTTGGTATTGCCATGGGTGCCGCAGGTACCGATGCGGCAATTGAGACGGCGGACATTTCACTCATGTCGGACGACATAACAAAAATTCCCTGGCTCATCGGTTACTCGCGGCGGATGCTCAGTATCATCAAACAAAATATCGGTTTTTCTCTTGGTCTGAAACTGTTGTTTATCATTCTTGCTTTTGCCGGACTGGCTACGCTCTGGATGGCAATTGTCGCCGATATGGGTGCCACTTTTGTCGTCATCTTCAACGGTCTCCGCCTTCTGAATGGAAAATCGTAGTATGTAGTGTGGGTATATTAGCTGAATCATTCTAATAATTTGATACATCAAAACCAGAGATGCCTCGACTTCGCTCCACCAAAATAGAGTAGAACATCTCTCACTTGACATTTCATACCATGACAGAGAATAGAATCTTCCCGTCATTGCGATGAGCGTAGCGACATGGCAATCTCTGAACTTTAATCCAATAATCGTAAGATTTGTAAAAAATATCTTCCCACATATTGTTATTTATATCAAAAAAAAGAACAAAATGTACTTTATAGTTGTTATATAACGAAGACGCTTTTAGTAATCGCATCTACCTATTTAACCTGATTTATGTTTATTAGTCCAAGCAATCCGGAAACCAGATCACCATTTCTAAACACTCAATCACAATACGAGGAGGAATAGATGACTGTCACAAGAACAGTTTTAATACTAGGTATGATTTGTCTCACTGCAGTTGCATCATTCGCACAGGACGAGTTTGACGATGTTGAGATTACAACTACTCATATAATCGGTCCGATTTATATGCTTCAGGGTCAGGGTGGCAATATTGGTGTTACTGCCGGCTCGGACGGAATACTGATCATTGACGATCAGTTTGCTCCTCTTGCCGATAAAATTCTCAATGCTCTTGAGGATTTGAACAGTGGAGAATTACAGTTCATACTCAATACTCATTACCACGGTGACCATACCGGCGGTAATGAAATTCTCGGGAAATCGGCTCCGATTATTTCGCATACTAACACACGGAAACGGCTGTTAGACAATCCGAAAGAAGCCTTGCCGGTCATAACATTTGACGATAAAGCCTCTATCCATTTCAATGGTGAAGAGATTAAAGCTGTCCACATTTCCAACAGCCATACCGATGGCGATCTTGTTATTTTTTTTACCGGATCAAATGTCGTTCACATGGGGGATAATTTCTTCTTCAACCGGTTTCCCTATGTCGATATAGACGCCGGAGGAAACGCTGTCAGCATGCGCCATAACATCGGTAATATGCTAAAGAAGATTCCCGAGGATGCACAAATAATTCCCGGACATGGCCAGCTTGCTTCTCATGGTGACCTTCGGAACACATACAATATGCTTGATGAAACCATCAGTATTATCAACGGCAAAAAAGAGAGTGGTTTAAGTCTCGAAGAAATTCAAGCCGAAGGACTTCCGACAAAATACGAGTCGTGGGGAGCCGGGTTTATCGGAACCAATGAATGGATCGAGAGTGTCTACAAAAGTCTTTTGGGTAGACGTCACCGCTAATTCCATTCGTTTTATAATACTGATATTTTCATTTATACCGTTAAAAAGTACTTGACATAAGCGCGTTTTTGTCCTAACGGTAATCCGACCTCGTCATATTTATGGAGAAACATCATACCGTTTCTACAGCCGTTGGGGCGGTGTATTGCACCGGACTTGATTGGTATGGGTAAATCGGATAAACCTGATATCGACTACAAGTTTTTCGATCATGTCAAATACATCCAAGAATTTATCGAAAAACTTCATCTCAAAAATATTACATTTGTTATTCACGACTGGGGTTCGGCACTTGGATTCCATTACGCAATGCGGCATGAGATGAATGTGAGGAGACTTGCATTCATGGAGGCGATCCTCATGCCGATTCCAGATCTCCAATCGATGCCTGCCGATTACCGTGAAATGTTTGAGAAGTTCCGGGCCGTTGGTGTCGGTTGGGAACTGATCGTGAATCAAAATTTCTTTATCGAACAGAGGTCCTTCCGGGCGCCACCGTCCGGACATTGAGCGAAGTGGAAATGAACAATTATCGGCAGCCATTCCTCGAGCCGTAAGCCGCTTTGGCGGGGGCCGAATAAAATTCCCATTGCCGGTAATCCGAAAGACGTAACCGAAGCGGTAATGAAGTATCATGCAAATCTGCTGCAATCAGAATTGCCAAAATTATTGATTCATGCCAAACCAGGTGCAATGATTACTGAGCCGGTAGTTGACTGGTGTCGCCGAAGCTTCAGAAAATTCAAATCGGTAAACACCGGTCAAGGGATCCATTATCTGCATGAAGATAATCCCGCCCGCATAGGCTATGAACTTGCACAATGGTATAATACATTATAAAGATTTTTGCAACGCAAACAAATGATGGCATGAAGATAGGGGCTGATGTATGAAGAATTCGTCGAAGGGAAAACTGCTTGATACAGCGCAGCACCTTATGCAGTCAAAAGGATTTACCGCAACAACTATAGATGAAATATGCGAGAAGGCTGGCATATCAAAGGGTGGCTTTTTTTACCATTTTAAAAGCAAGGAAGACCTTGCACAACAAACACTCGACCACTTTATCGGGACGATGCAGTCGATCACTACCCAAGCACATTTTATGAAACGGACTGATCCGCTTCAGCGAGTGTACGGGTATATCGATTTTGTTGTCAAAATGTCCAAACATCCGGTTTTCAGAAACGGATGTTTACTCGGTAGTTTTTCTCAAGAATTGGCAGACACAAATTCTCACATCCCGGAACAATGATCTCATCATTTCCACCGAGTGGGTCAACATGTTCAAAACAGAAATTGAAAATGCACGCGCCCAGATAAAACCAAAAGTGGTATTCAATGCAAAAGGACTTGCAGAACAAGTGATCATTACATTAGAAGGCGCACTCATCCTTGCAAAAGCAAAAAATGACATAAGCATGGTTGAAAAAGTATGCAGCACTTCAAGAAATATCTCGACTGCCTTTTCCAGAAATGATACTACTAAACTACACAAATCATAAATAATCCGATTACAAAACTCAATCAATGAACCATTTAATACAACCTTATAAAACAAATGAAAGGATATAGAAATGGCTAATCCATTTTGTCATATAGAACTTCAATCTAGTAATACCGATGCATCGAAGAAATTTTACGGCGAACTGTTTGGCTGGGAATTAGAGGATATCCCTACCGGAGATTCAATCTACACAACCTACACGATGATCAAAGTTGGCGAAGGAATGGGCGGTGGTATTACCCGCAATATGGCTCCCGAGGGGACACCGCCCCATTGGCTCGCCTATGTGCAGGTTGATGATATCGATGCATCCACGGCAAAAGCGAAAGAACTTGGTGCAACTATTCTTCAGGAACCGATGCAGGTGATGGAACATGGGGCATTGAGTGTTATTCAGGATCCTTCCGGGGTAGTGTTTGGAATGTGGAGTGCGAACCAATAAGGTCAAGAATGGTTGAATATGAATGCAAAACCAGCATCAAAATCTCCGAATTACAACCGGATTCAGGCACACCGCTGCGGGATAGGTGAAATTCCGAAAAGTGATGACGGCTATTTTGAAAAAATGATCATGATGATATTCAGATCTGGTTTGAATTGGAGTGTAATCGAAAAAAATGGCCCAATTTTGTCAAGGCATTTGTCAATTTTTCTGTTGATAAAACTGCGGAGTTCGATGTACCCGATATCGACAGGCTGATGGAAGATCAGGGAATTGTCAGAAACTACAGGAAAATCGAAGGTGCCGTGAAAAATGCCAGAGAATTTCAGACGATTAAAAAGGAGTTTGGTTCATTCGGTGCTTATCTTGATTCCATCAGCAAAGAAGGTGAAGAGGAACTCTGTAAACAGATCAGTAAACGGTTTGCACATATGGGAAAATCGACATCCATGATGTTTCTCAAATCGGTCGGTCTCGAAATGCCTGAAATGACCCGCTACTGGATGGAAAAACAGGGAATGGTATAGCGTCTTCCCGAAAATTATTCAGATAGGTACTCATCTTTTTTCTTAACAATATAATCACTCACTCAATGCAACATTCGGAACACTTGCCGATCCTACCCGGAGAGCAATACTGCAGCGTCTTGCAAGGCGGTGAACAAACCGTTATGGAACTTGCACAGTTAAAAGAATAAAAGGGACGCACGGTAGGAATACTCTTAAAAATAAAAAAATCTTGACATAGAGCATACTCTCCATTAGACAACCAAGAAGCACACAATGACTAATACAAAAGCTTCATTTGATAAACGTAATAAACGTATTGATAAAATTGTAGATGGGCTCCAAAGCAGTAATAAGATAGATATGACTTTGCCCCCCCCCCCGAAAAACCATAGAAATGCCCTCAGAATCACTGTTAAACGCCAAATAAAAGATTCTAATCGTTTTATATTTTCATTTATTTTGATTGTCGTGATGATGCTGGTGGTCGGGTGTGGGGACGAGTCCTCATCTCCGACATCTCCGACATCTCCAACATCTCCGACATCTCCGCCACCGCCACCGCCACCGCCCGTGCAGAATGTATCCGCAAACGGAAATTGGATTGGCATCACCACATCCGGCGGCATCACCTACTATAATATCGTGTTTCATGAGGGCATCCTCCTGGGAGTGGCTACGGACCTGGAAGTGGACGTCTTTTTCGAGGGGACCGATATTTCCGGCAGCCTCCGGGCGAGCACCGGAGAAACGGGCACCTTTTCGGGTACTGTTGTCGAGGGGGAGTCTATCCGTTTTGACTTCAATGATGAAGGTGAAATAATCTCGATACCGTTGACTTTGGACGCGAACTATAACCGTCCATCTTCCCTATCGCTAGTACAGGGCACGTGGGTTGAAGTTGACGCCACGTCAGTAACGACGGTCACTATCGCTGCTGATGGGACTTTCTCTGGTCAAGATAGAGACGGATGCACTTTCACGGGCGCTGTTGCCATCATTAGCAATAGAGCCTATCGAAAAAAATTGATGATAATTCCAGTGAGCTATAAAAAGATATTTATAATACAAATCAAAACAACTTACTCTACCCTAATTAAACTACAAGGAGAATATATTATGAGAAAATCTAATGCGTCTATTTTTCTAACGCTTTTCATTGCTGGAATTGTTTGTATAACATCATTTGACTGTGCTTCTATTGTTAGAGGAACTTCACAAGATATTCGTTTTAACTCCTCGCCTTCAGGGGCAAGTATAGTTGTAAACGATGAAGATAAGGGAAGCACACCAACCACAGTTACCCTGAAGAGAACACGTGAATATAGGGTTGTTATTAAAAAGGAAAATTATGAAGATGTGACACTCAATATCACTAGAGAGTTTAAGATGGGAGCGGCCATTTGGGGAAATCTTGTTTCTTGGATGATGGTTGGTATTGTTGTTGATATTGCAAATGGGTCTGCTTATCAGCTTAGTCCAGAAGAGCTTAGTGTTACTTTAGAAAATTCGGGCATGAGCCTTTTAGATAATAATGATCCGGACTCAATCGTCGTATATTTATTTACTAAAGAAGATATGAAAAAAATCGCTCCACATTCTTCCACCATCAGATAAGAAAAGTATGATACCAATTTAATTTGGCAACTATATACTTGACAATACAAAATAGAAACAAAATTCAATTATGAGTAGGGAATTGGTTTTATTTTAGGGGTTGATTCGTTTTCTCGATTCTATTTAGTCTTAATTCAAACTCTTTCAAGTAGTATATTAATTCTGTGTAAAAAAGGTAAAATTTGACTTTATAGGAGGCTCATTATGAAAAAACAACTAGTGTCGGCAATTATTTTATCATTACTCAATCATCGTATATTTGTTTACTAAAGAAGACTTGACAAGAATCAATGAGTGATAAAATCACTACAATAAGTTTAACCACTTGAGAGATATAATGAGTAACGAAAAACTAGTAACGAAAAACTAAATGGAAGTGTTTTAAAGTTTATTGACAAGAAAATTAATACAATAAACGAAAATATTCAATCTCAGTTCGCTCAGCAAAGAAAAGATATAGCAAGCGATTTTGAGAATATTCAAAAGAAAATAAACAAGAAAATTAATAATAAAGTAAACAAGAGAATCAAAAAAATCGAGACTAGAATTGGATTATAAGAACTTATTTAATCAGAAATCAATTCTTTATACGTCAAACGACAATTACAATTCATAAGCAGCATATTGAACCTGCTTTCCTCAGTTTCTTTCTTTGTGTTATACCTGAAAGTAAACTCTTTAAGATACATATCCAAATGTTTTTCACTTACAAAATGATAAATACCGGTTATACCACGTTTCAGTAAAGAAAAGAACCCTTCAATTGTATTTGTATGGTTCTCTCCGTTTACGTATTCTCTTCTTGAATGGTTTACGTATCTATGCTGAAACAAATTAGAAAGACTCCTGTAAGATCTAAATTCATCGGTAATAAGCTTTGACCCGGGAACTGCGTTATTTATTACCTTTGTTATGATGGTTCCAGTTTTACTGTCGGTGATTTTCATAGATTTTAAGTTGCCGCTTCTTTCGACCATTCCAAGGACCGGTATTTTCTTTGTGGTATTTCTACCTTGTGTCCCTTTTGTTCTTTTATCAGAGTGTTTATTTTTCTCTTTACCTCCAAAATATGTTTCGTCTACTTCGACGATATTTTTTAACCTGTCATTAAAAGAGCCGGTATTGCTTGCATGTCTTAATCTATGAAGCATGAACCATGCAGTCTTCTGTGTAACTCCAATATCTTTACTCAACTGGATTGATGAGATCCCCTTTTTATGTGAGGTAACCAGGTATATCGCAAGAAACCATTTCTGAAGAGGCAGTGGACTATCCTGGAAAATTGTTCCAATCTCTAGCGTAAACGTCCTGTGACAATATGAACATTTAAATGTTTTCCCGTCTTTAAGTTCATAAATCTTAGAACATGAACCACAATGAGGACAGTAAGGATTTCCATCCCAGCGCAGTAATTTCAAATGATTTAAACAATCTTTTTCATTAGAAAAAACTTGCATTAGTTCTATGACGTTTTTGAAATTCTTTTCATTCTTCATGATTTTTTCCCATATTTTGACACGTTTCTTATATTTATGAAATTTATTTTGTTTAGCATCCTGTTTGGAATTGAACGGTGACTATACTGGGTTTGGCGTCCTGTCCGATTTAGCAAGCGGCGAGACAAACAACGTTTTCACGACGCTCACTCGCAGTGACAAGCTTTGGAGTCTTGCACGGTTAGTACATCAACAGGGGTAGCTGCTGTAGTAGCCTCCCGCCCTCCCGGGCGGGAGGCTTTTCTCAGGCGCGTTGCCGGTCTCTTATTTCAATCTGAGCTTGTCCATGAATTGGTCCGGCGCACCCTCGGATTCGTCCGCGCCCAACTCACGGGCGGTTTCTTTGAACCTTTTAAGTTGATCAGTCTTCTCGGCTTCACGGATCCAGTTCTCCTGAAATGAATAATTGGGTTTGGTTATCGCTATTGGTGGTGTCCTTATCTTGTACGAGTGTTCCCAAATCAAATTCCTCGCGGCTTCGGCAACGAATTGGTCCAGGTTGCAAATGTAATGAATTCACTGCTAAAGAACTTTCTGATCACATCCTGCTTGTCTCGTTCTATCGCCTCATGGCCTTTGAGCTTGACCACCTCGATTGAGGTAAGTGCTGATGTAAAGATGACTGTTTTATTATTCTTGGCTCTGTTAAGGACTCCCTCACAAGCGGCGTGTTTGCCTGGTTCTTCATTCAGGCACGCGATGAACGCAGAAGAATCCCAATAGCGGTGTCCTCGATCATTCAGGATGACCCAAGATCACTTTCACATTGTAGATGCCGGGAAGGGTACTCGGATTAGGAAACGTCTTGAACTTTTCTACATGCACACGGCGCGGCCTCCCATTTTCATAATATTGAATGCGGCCATACACAAAAACGCGATGACCGAAAGAGTTGGCAGCATCTTTAAGTATCGCCTCCGGCAGTTGACAATCAATTCGGTAATCATGGAGTCGATCATAGATAACGCAATGAGACCCTTTCCGAGAGGAAAGCATCTGCAAAAAACCCTCGACGGTGCTGTAGGCAAATATATTTTTTCCAAGGAGTATGTTGACATTCATAGCCGTCTGGCGGATGATCCTATTGGATTTCTCATCATAGCTCACGCACCTTGGTCAGCGCGGTATCATCGAAATAAGCAGGGCGGACTTCATCCTTCTCAATCGCCAATAAGCCATTGAGAACGGCGTGTACTGCTGCGGACTCTGTATGAACATCGGGGGGCTCTCGTATAGCGATCAGCCGAAGACTTCTAAGCCCCCACACGTCCGTGCTCCACGATAGGCTGTTTCCATATCGACGTACTGACCGGCACCGTGCTTGACCCAGCGGTGAATTGTGAATGACTTACCGATCTTCCACCGTTTGGCTTCGTCGGTTATCAAAGGCTTTTGTCGTGCCGATTGAGAAGGAGCGAACATGCCAGCCCCGTTGCACCAGCGACAATACGGCCGTCTTATGCGACGTGCCGCGCCGAACGGGAACGCCCTTCTTTCGACCGATAAAGGTTTCATCGACTTCTACCTGCTCGCCTTCGCCGCCCGGAGGTCCGCTAAAGCTTCCAGTACGCATGGCTTCCCGAATGCGGTGAGACATAAACCAAGCGATCTTGAGCGTCACGCCGAGGATACGATGGATCTGGTTGGAGCTGAGCCTCTTCTTGCTGACGCACATCAGATAGGTGGCTTGCAGCCATTGATGCATCTTTACATGGCTGGAATCGAAGATGGTGCCCACCTTCACGGTGAAGGGCTGCGGCATTGGTAGCACTCATAGGTGCCGATACGAGTGCTCTTGCCGTTCAATTTGCCCACGCGCTCACGCTCGCCGACTTTGGGACTTCGGGCAGGTTGGCCCATCCAGCCACAGCTTCGATTCAACGTAGTCATAGGCCGCTTGTTCGTCGTAAAATTCGGGTCTGCTCAGAACGCTCATGTGATTGCCTCTCTTAACCGACCATCATGCTACACTGCCTAATTGGGTATGTCAAGTATAATAACGTTATTTATTATTACTAATAACCGCTTTCAACACAATCAAACAATAGAGAGGGTATCCTATGTATACGGTATCGTGTGTCGTAATTTAGGAGGAGACTGCGGCCACAGCGTCTCCGGCAGCACTATTGAAGAAGCTAAGCAGGCAATGTGGAAGCATGCTCAGGAAGACCATGCCGATATGGTCGCTACGCTTTCAGATGACCAGAAACAAGGTATGGAAATGAAACTCATCAACTTTCTGAGCGCCCAATCGTGAGCAACATATATTCTGGTACGGAACGGCCATGGTATGCCGCTTCGTACCAGATCCATTGGATCAAATGGGAACTCTGTCCTGCTTCTCTCTGTTATGATGTATTGGAATGAATAACAGGAGAAATGGGAAAATTATGGTAGGAACATTCCTGAAAAAAATCCGAAAATCTTTCTTTTCAATCATAAAATTTCTGTGCCAGCCTGCAAAAATGCGGCACCAGTCCGATGACATTTCCTGCGGATGCTGAGTATATTCATATAATGTATCTGCTAATTTCCTCTTGACTCTTATCAAAATAACCCGTAGCATAAAGCGATTTTGATATCATGCTGCAGTCCACTGTCACTTTCACGCAACGATAGGAGGCACAATGCAGGCATTAACAACAGTAGTTGCAAGAATTCTTTACGGTCTGCCGATGATCATCTTCGGCATTTTTCATTTTATTGCCGGCGGAGGCATGGCTGGAATGATTCCAATTCCGGGTGGCATATTCTGGGTTTATCTGACCGGAGCAGCACTTATACTTGCCGGAATAGCCATTATAATAAAAAACAGGGCTCGACTTGCCTGTCTGCTTCTGGCACTTATGATCGCAATTTTTACTCTCACGATCCACGTACCAGGCATTCTCGACCCGAACAATATGCAGATGGAGATGATGAACACCCTGAAAAATCTGGTAATGATCGGCGGTGCATTAGGTTTTGCCCACATTTTTGAAAGAGAAAGTTATTCGTAGATAGAGCAGATACTGGTGAAAGGTTTTAAATAAAAGAGGCGATGCACAATGTGCCGCCTTTTTTTATTATTAATCAGTAAATATGTCGTTACATTTTGAATTGCTTCATCGATAGAGAATTGCTCACCACCGAAATTGAACTCATTGCCATGGCCGCCGCAGCGATCATCGGATTGAGAAGAAATCCAGTTAGAGGATAAAGTACTCCCGCAGCAACAGGAATACCTATGATATTGTAGATAAACGCAAAAAAGAGGTTTTGTTTGATTTTTTTCATAGTGTATGAACTCAAGGTGAGCGCACGGCCGACATCGATTACTTTGTCTTTGATGAGAATAATATCCCCCGTCTCGATCGCAACATCAGTACCCGATCCGAGAGCTATGCCGACATCTGCCTGAGCCAGAGCCGGTGCATCGTTGATTCCGTCACCTGCCATAGCCACAATGTGTCCCTTCTCCTGCAATTGCTTGATTACCTCCGCTTTTTCCTCAGGCAGCACTTCAGCTATAACCGTATCAATTCCAACTTCACGGGCGACCGCATTCGCAGTCAGTTTATTATCCCCCGACAGCAGGCATACATCAACACCACTGTCACACAGTGATTTGACAGCGACAGCAGCATCGTCCTTAACGGTGTCGGCAACCGCAATAATTCCGGCTGCTTCATTGTTAACACCGAGTACCATGACGGTTTTTCCGTCAGATTCTAACCGGGAAATCTCCGAACGAAGAGCATCGGTTTTCAACGATCGCTGCTCCAGAAAATGATTACTGCCAAGCAAAACATTTTTATCCTTATACTTTGCCTGTATTCCTCTTCCCGGAACAGCGGTAAATTCGGTGGCGGTGTCATACGTTATTCCCGACAGGTCTGCCTTTCTGGCAATCGATTCGGCCAGCGGATGCTCCGAATTGTTTTCGACAGCTGCGGCAATTTCCAACAATTCATCCCCGGTTATGCCGTTTATTGGAATCACATCAGTTACCTCGGGATGTCCCTGCGTCAGCGTCCCGGTTTTGTCAAAAACAACTGTTGTGATTTTATGTGCCATTTCAAGCGCTTCACCATTTTTAACGAGTATTCCGTACTCTGCTCCCTTGCCAGTACCTACCATGATTGCTGTAGGCGTAGCGAGCCCAAGTGCACAGGGGCAGGCAATTATCAACACCGAAACAAAATTAACGAGTGCAAAAATCAAAGATGGTTCCGGACCAAATGTGTACCAGATAAGAAATGTCATTCCGGCGATTCCGAATACGACCGGAACAAAGATAGATGCAACTTTGTCCGCCAGCCGCTGAATCGGTGCTTTGCTTCTTTGAGCCTGTTCAACAAGTTTGATGATCTGGGCAAGCAGTGTGTCGCTTCCGACTTTCAACGCCTTAACCCGGAGAACACCGTTCTTATTGATTGTGGCGGCGATAACGGAATCACCCTCGCTTTTTTCGATCGGAATTGTTTCCCCTGTTACCATCGATTCATCTACTGTCGAATAACCGCTCAGCACAATACCGTCCACCGGAAATTTTTGTCCGGGTTTCACAAGAACGATATCGTTAACCAGTACGTCTTCAAGTGGTACCAGCCGTTCCATACCATCCCGTTCCACATACGCTGACTTTGCCTGAAGCCCCATAAGCTTTTTTATAGCTTCCGACGTTTTCCCTTTTGCCTGTGCTTCGAGAAATCTGCCAAATAAAATAAGCGTTATGATAACAGCAGCAGTATCGTAATAGACAACCTGCGATGCCTCGGGTATCAGTCCCGGTACAAATGTCACAATCGAACTGTAAAAATATGCCGCACTCGTTCCGACTGCAATCAGAATGTTCATGTCAGCTATGCCATATCGCAAGAGACTCCGAATTCCTCGGTAAAAACGTTTTCCGACGTAGAACTGCACCGGTGTTGTCAGAAGAAACAGGATGTATAAAACAGACTGCCGCTCAATGTCTGCAAGCAGTGGGATAAAGGTGTGAAAACTGAATAGGAGAATAAAAAAAGTTAAAATACTGCTGAATAGTAGATTGTTTTTCAGTGTATTGAATTCACGAATGTGTGCTGTTTGTTGAATATTTTCTACAAAATCGTATTCGATAACAGTATACCCGGTATCTTCAATCGATTTTTTAATTTCTGCTCTGGTAAGAAGGTTCAGTTCGTATTTTATATATGCTGAGCTATTACGGAATGATACCGAAACAGATTCAATACCCGGTAAGTTCTCGAGAGACCGCCGGATAACCCCTTCGCAGTGCGACGACTCCATACCGATGATTTTAAAAGTGATTTTTCCCGAAAGTGCGGGAGTATATCCGGCATCTTGAATCGCTTTGACCAGCATTGTCTGGTCAGAATCTTTCTCATCATAGCGAACTGTTGCTCTATTTGTCGCCAGATTAACATTGGCTTCTTCCACACCGGGCACATTTTTCAGCGAGTTCTCAATGGCAGAAACGCATGAAGCACAGTGCATGTCCTCTATTATAAATTCCTGTACAGCCATAATGGTTTCACAGTATATCTTTTGTAGTTTCTCATATCAATATAACAAATTATTGGTGATTTTCGAACCGTATAAACTATATTTTTCTCTTGTAAGCAAATTCCTTTACCAAAGTGTAGATAACGGGTATGACTATCAATGTCAGAATTGTGGATGTCACGATGCCGCCGACCATCGGTGCAGCGATCCGTTTCCAGACTTGGGAACCTGCCCCGGTACTCCACAGAATCGGAACGAGTGCCAATAAGGTTGTTGTGACCGTCATCATTTTCGGACGGACTCTATCAACTGTTCCCGACATAACCGCCTGGTAAATATGAGAAATATTGAAATCCGTCCCTTTTTCTTTTTTCAGAGCGTCATACGCATGGTCGATATAAATAATCATCACAATACCTGTTTCTGCTGCTAATCCTGCAAGTGCAATAAATCCGACCCACACCGCTACGCTCATGTTGTAATTGAGAAAATACATCAGCCAGATTCCACCGACGAGTGCAAAAGGGACAGAGAGCATGACAGTGAGTGATTCCCACACATTTTTAAAATTGAGATAGAGCAGTACGAAAATGATCAGCAGCGTGATGGGAACAACAAGTTTCAGACGGTTACTCGCCCTCTTGATATATTCCCACTGTCCGCTCCAGATCAGGTTATATCCGGATGGAATTGCAACACGGGACTCGATTATCGGCCGCGCCTGTTCAACATAGGTTCCAACGTCAATATCCCGCAGATCGATATAAACCCAGACGTTCGGGCGTGCGTTTTCACTTTTGATTACGGATGGACCTTTTTTTATGTTGACCGACACAAGCTGTGCAAGCGGGATCTGTTCACCCCGCGGTGTCGGAATGAGCACCCGTTTTAACTTTTCCGGTGTATCACGGAGTTCTCTCCCATACCGGAGGTTGATCGGGTACCGTTCCAGCCCTTCGACACTCTGGGAAATATTCATACCGCCGATAGCGGTCTGAATAACGTCCTGTACATCGCTGATAGAGAGGCCGTACCGGGCAATCTCATTCCGGTTTATATCGATATCAAGATAATTTCCCCCGACCGATTTTTCGGAATAAACGCTTGCTGTACCGGGAATGTTCTTTACAACGGCAGCTATTTGTTTTCCGATTTCTTCGAGAATCGCAAGATCCTTACCTGCAACTTTAATCCCAATCGGAGTCTTGATTCCCGTCGACAGCATATCGATCCGTGTCTTAATCGGCATCGTCCATGCATTGGTCAATCCAGGAAACTGGATAGCGGCATCGAGTTCCTGAATGAGTTTGTCCGGAGTCATTCCCGGACGCCACTGGTCTTCAGGTTTCAGGGTGATAATTGTCTCGATCATGCTGAGCGGTGCGGGATCAGTTGCAGTTTCAGCTCTGCCGATCTTCCCGAAAACCGTTTCTACCTCCGGAAAACTCTTAATGATTTTATCAGTTTGCTGGAGAAGCTCCCGCGCTTTTGTGATGGAGATACCCGGGTCGGTCGTCGGCATATAGAGCAGATCGCCTTCATAAAGCGGCGGCATGAATTCGGTGCCAAGTTGGTTATAGGGGATGAATGTAACAAGCAGAATTACCATGGATGCGAGAAGCGTCGATTTCTTGAACTTGAGAACCGTTCTTATTACCGGTTTGTAGAGCCAGATTAAAACCCTGCTGATTGGATTTTTTGATTCAGGCCTGATTTTTCCCCGAATCAGAAGCCCCAGCAAAACAGGTATCAATGTGATTGCCAGAATGGAAGATGAACCCAGTGCAAAAGTCTTCGTAAATGCCAGCGGTTTAAAAAGACGCCCTTCCTGAGCCTGCAGTGTAAACACAGGAAGAAATGAAAGAGTTACAATCAATAACGAATAAAACAATGCGGGTCCGACTTCCTTTGCAGAATCGGCAATAATTTTCCAGTGCTCTTTTTTCCCGGTATCACGTTCGAGATGTTTATGAGCATTCTCGATCATAACGACTGCAGCGTCGACAAGCACACCGATTGAAATCGCTATGCCACCCAGAGACATGATATTTGCATTGATGTTTGTGTAATACATGATGAAAAAGGAAATCAGAATGCTTAACGGGAGTGAAAGAACCGCTACCAATGCACTACGGATATGGAGTAAAAAGAATAAACAGACTATCACGAGAACGATACTTTCTTCTATCAGTGTTCCGGTAAGTGTGTTGATAGCTCTGCGGATAAGATTTGTTCTGTCATACACCGGTAAAATTTCCACGCCTTCGGGCAGCCCGGTTTTTATCTCTTCGATCTTCTTTTTCACATTGTCGATTACCGTAAGAGCGTTTTCACCATACCGCATTACAACAATCCCACCGACTGTTTCACCGATACCGTCCCGCTCTGCAAGTCCTCTCCTGATTTCCGGTCCGATGCTGACAGTCCCGAGTTGACGGAGCAAAACCGGTGTACCATTCTGGTTGACACTCACCGCGATGTTTTTCAGATCATCGATTGACTGAATATACCCATTACCGCGAATCATGAATTCTGTTTCGGCAAGTTCCAGTAAGCGCCCGCCGACTTCGTTGTTATTCCGCTGAATCGCACGACGGACAGTACTCAAAGGCAAATCGAATGCCATAAGCTTATCGGGATCAACCTCAACCTGATATTGCTTTACAAATCCACCGATACTTGCTACTTCCGCAACACCTGGAACGGATGCAAGCTCATACCGCAGAAACCAGTCCTGAATCGACCGGAGTTCGGCAAGGTTATGTCGGTCACTCTCAACAACATATTCAAACGCCCATCCAACACCGGTTGCGTCGGGTCCAAGCTGCGGTGTTACTCCTGCCGGCAGCCGGGTCGACACATAGTTCAGATACTCAAGGACACGGCTCCGTGCCCAGTACATATCGGTCCTATCTTCAAAAATGATATAGACAAATGAAACCCCGAAGAACGAGTATCCGCGGACAGTTTTAGCAAAAGGAACCGACAGCATTTGTGTCGTGAGCGGATAAGTGATCTGGTCTTCAACGATTTCGGGAGCTTGTCCGGGATAATCTGTCAGAATGATAACCTGAACATCGCTCAAATCGGGAATCGCATCGAGAGGAATGTTAACCGCTGAGTATATTCCGATAATTATTGCAAAAAGAGCCGCGACGATGACCAGCAGTCTGTTTTTTATGGAAGCATCGATGATTTTCTCGAGCATGATTTACTGTCTCCCTTGTTCGATGGAAAAATCATCGGCTGAATCAGCAGAGAGTACTTCATGGCTGCTTTCGAACGATTGTAATTCTTCAGACTGGTCATCCATTAGTTCTTTTAGTTTCATTTCACATCGGAGACAGGTTCCACCGGATGATGAAAAAACCAGATCCTCTTCCATCGGACAGGTATGTGTTATAGCGCCACCACCGATTATCAGGACAGTTTTCTCTGTCCATGAAGCGTATTCGGTGAGCGGATTAATATCGACATTCGTAATGTCGGATATTCTGATAATTTCGCGGCCGGCAATGAGGTTTTCAGCTTTAGCCCTCTCTTCCAGTTCCATAGCGTAATGCGGCATACCGCAGCGGGGGCGGAATCTCTCTCCGTCAGAAAAGACAAGGTCTTCTTCCATAATGCAAAAATGAGTTAAGTGCCTTTCGCCGAGAATAATCGCCGATTGATTGTCCTTTTTCTGCGGTGTTAATTCCTCATATGTGTGCTCTCTAACTTCTTCTTGCGCCGGTTGATTTGCGGATGTTTGTTCCGACAGCATTTTCATTTGTGCTTCACGCAGCCGGCTCTCCGAATCGATGAGAAACTGTGCCGAAGTGACAACTTGTTCGCCGCCTTCTAGTCCTTCGACAATGGTATAATAGTCGTTGGACTCAATTCCGGTGACCACTTCACGCGGTTCAAATTTTCCTCCACCGAGATCGAGAATAACAACACTCCGTTCTCCGGATTGAATGACTGAACTCAAGGGGATGATTAAATCCTCCAACTCTGATTGTGACGCAATTTCAACATTTGCATACATATCGGGTTTCAGCAGCATATCCGGATTGTCAAATTCAAACCGGACTTTGACTGTTCTGGTTTGTGCATCAAGATAGGGATAAATAAACGATATTGTACCGGTGAATTCTTTACCCGGATAATAAATGAGTGTCATTGTTGCCTGCTGACCGAGTTTTACCCAGGGAAGTTCGTATTCATAGATTTCCGCTAGCATCCAGACATGTGACAGGTCGGCAATTTCATACAAATGCGTATTTGGGATGATGCGTTCACCATCCGTAATCATTCTGTGTCTGACAATGCCGCTGATAGGGGAGAACAGGGTCATATTTTTAGTGGCCTGCTGCGTATCCTTGAGGTGAGCGATCTGCTCGGGAGTAATATCCCACAACTCAAGACGTTTCCGTGTCGATTCAAGCAGATTGTTCGATTGCTGAGCGACTTCGGAATATGCAGTTCCATCAAAATAGTCGGTGAATTTCAGTGCCTGCAGGTATTCTTCCTGTGTGGTGACGAGATCGGGACTATAAATATCGATCAGCGGATCGCCCTTGGTTACCTGCTGTCCTGTGAAGTCGACATACAATTTCTCAGCCCATCCCGATACTTTTGTGGTGACACCCATTATGCGGGTTTCGTCATAGGCAATCCATCCGACAGCCCGAATAGTCCGAGAAAGTTGTTTCCGCTCGACCGGAACAGATTGTACACCGATATTCTGAACGGTTACAGGATCGATCGATACCTGGCCGGGTACAGCGCTGCTGGTAATATTTTTTCTCACAAGGTTCATGTTGCAAATTGGACATATTCCCGGCTCGGTTTCATGGACGTTCGGATGCATTCCGCAGGTATAGTAATAATCGACACCGGCAACGCCTTCGAGATTGAGTTGAGATGGAGCCTGAGTTCCGGGAAGTTCATCTTCATACACCGGGACGAGGTCCATACCCATCGGTGACTTTCCGGGATTTTCAGATACATAGGTCGGGTCCATCGGTGCGACCCAGTAAACAACCGTCCGTCCGTCCGTAGCCGTAACATTTTTACCGAATACTCTATTCCACACGTCATACCGGTTGATAACCCACTGGCCGGATAACGCGAGGACCAATAATAGTATCCACGTTGAATTACTCAGTTTAGGCATCATAAATCATTCCTTTAATTATTTGATATCTCTTGTGTAAATAGCCGCCCTATTATGTAATCCAGATCGGCGGTGCTCTTTTTGTACTCGGTTAAGAGTCGGTAATAATCTAGCTCAAAAGTGAAGAGCGTTATCTGGTTGTTCAACAGAGTCAGGAAGTCAACCTTATTGACCTGGTAACCAGATACTGCCGAATTCAATGCCTGCGCCGCCTGCGGTATAATGACCTCATGGAAAAGTTTTAACCGCTCATCGGTCTCTTCAAGTTTCTCAACAAGTACTGCGACTTTTGCATGAATCGTATTTTTCGATTCTTCATATGCATCTTCTGCTGCACGGAGGTCCGCAAGCGTTTCTTCAACATTTTTATCCTGTTTTCTGCTCTGCCAGAGGGGCAGTTTTACAGTAACATGGGCTGAAAAGAAATCCCTCCGGGTCTGCCGCTGGCCATATGTTACATCGAGAGTTATATCGGGCCAATACTGTTTTCCCGCAAGAGCCGAAACAGTTTCCCTCCGCTGAATTTCTGCTTTTCCGATCATGAGCATATGATAGTTTACTGCAGCGGTTTGTTGAAGCGAGAGGACGTCAAGCTCAACAGCCTGATGGGACTGCTCTTCTACAGGGCCAAGATTCGTACCAACCGGTCTGTTCAACAGTGCATTTAATTGAGCAGTAACTGCTTTACGGTCCCTTCGAAGCACTATCAGCTTATCGAGGAGTTTACTCATCTCAACATGAGCTTTCAACACATCTTGCTGCAGCCCTCTGCCAACCTCATATTTCTTCGAGGCGATGGTAATAAAATCATTCAATATCTGATTGTTCTTTAATGTGATTGAAATAGATTTATCGATAAGATAAATGTCATAAAAAGCCTGTGAGACGTTTTTGACAATGTTGTTCTTAGAATCCTTAACCCTATGATCGGATATTTCCGACTCTTTAGACGCTATCTGCTCTTTCAGAGTTGATATACCTGGGAATGGAATTGTCTGATTGAGCGATATCTGCTTTTGCGTCATGGGCTCAATCGTAAAATCTGTCCTGGAGATTGGAAAGTTCGCAATGTTCAGACTCAAACTTGGATCGGGCCATGCACCAGCTTGCGGTATTCGCAATTTTGAGGATTCCAATTGCTGCTCGATAGAGCGTAAACCAGGATTATTGAGCAGTGCTTCGCTGATAAGGTTACGCAAAGGTACGCCTTCTTCGTTATTGGTTTCCTTCAATCTATCACCGATGTGTGAATCCGCCAATAAAATCTTTGAGTGCACGGTAACTATGCCTTGCTGTTGAAAAGCATGCCCGTCCCGGATTGAAATTGCAAGAATAAGAAAAAAAACGGTTACAAACAATGTTTTTGATCGCATTGTATCTGTTCCTGAATATTACTGGTGAATACTGGTTTCAACCGGAATATACACTATCAATACTCGAGCAGAGTAAATGAAAAAACATTACTCCCGTACTTTTGTAGATAGATATAATGGTGTAATAATAGAAAAAGGATGCTGCCTAAATCAGAAACGCAGCATTAAGGAGAAAATATGGTGGTTGAGATGTCTGTGTATTGTGAAAAACAGACGAATGTGTGATGTGCTGTTGAAAATCTTCATGCTGATAGGACGCTGATGAAACAGCAAATATCGTTTTTGCGGAATGGTACGTTTCAGTCCTGACAAGGGGTTGATCAACATTGTCAGTATCGGAGATAGTGCTCAGTGATACGCAGCAGCATGAACCGTCGTTAGTATAGTGGACTGTTGTAGAAAAATCGATCGGTTCTGTGTGCGGTTCGACGCAGCATGAATCTCCAGCGGGTTCGGGTTCCTCCATCGGAATATCCGCGCAGTGCCCGGCCGATTCGCTGAATTCCAAATGATCGCTGCAGGCATTGTCGCTCACTTCACAGAGACAAACAGCAAATGCAAATCCGAAGCTTGCAAAACAGAGGACGAGAAAAACCGCTATTATTTTTTTCGATGTTTTCATTTATTTACTATTGTAAAACAATTTCGAACACAAAAAAACTACAATAACCGTGTCATTGTAAAAAATCGGCACATCGTATGCATAACTACAGGTTAGATGCCCCAAAATGTAAAAGGTTATAATGAAATTTGCAAGAACAATTATTATAAATAAGAATTTGTCTAAGTTTTCTTCATTGATTGTTCACTGGTCTGGTTTAGTTCCCGGCTAGCACACCGGAGGCACTGCCACAGCTTCATTGGTGATTTCAATTTTATCTATATGATGTGATCTCTTTAAATTATCGTCGTATGTTTTCCCGGCTTTAAATTCATGATATTTCTTATCCCATGGGGAACCTGGCAAATGAGTTATTTCCGATAAATGCGATGCAGTATAGTCTCCATATACCTCCCAAATTTTATTTAACATACCCAAAGTATAATCATCTTCAACCTTAGAGCAGATATCTTTCTTGAACAAAGTAAAAGGCTCCGGTGCTTTCTTTGGCAAACGTGTCAATCGGTCGGTCGGCCTTCAAAGAATTTAAATTCATCGTAAATACTTTTAATCACTGGCCCATATCGCCAGGCAAGTATTGGTTCGTAAATAAGAGGTACTCCTTCAGTAAGTACTAAATGCCATGCATGTGAGAAATACGTCAACTTTTATAATTTCAAATGTGTAATTTCCGAGTGGTTTTTATGGGAAATTTCAATTATGCTATTAGCGACTGCAAAGGCGTCATACGTTGCCATTTTCTTATCCTCGTTCTTCTTCGGAATTCAAAATGTCCGCATGGTCTTTTTTGAAGTTATCAATTGCAATTCGTAATATTTGGAAAATTAACCTTAATATACAACCGGTTCTTTAATAATACAACCTATTTCAAGAGGGTCATTTTCTTAGTCAACACGGTGTTTTCCCCATTTGAAGTTACAGCTTCTAAGCGAATAATATATGTGCCACTTGCAACCCGACTCCCATTGTCATTGACACCAGACCATCGTACATTAAACGTTCCTGAGGGCTGCATACGTTGATCATACGTTTTTACACGTTGACCAACAATATTATATATTCTTATTTCTACCCTGCTGGGTTTTGCAAGCGTGTATGCTATTGTTGTCGTGGGATTGAATGGATTTGGATAATTCTGATGCAGCGTGAAATTACCAGGAATCGTTTCCTCTTCTACACTTGTTATTATTTCACCTTGGTTTGTGTACCCACTGTACACGCCATTACCATGCGTGGCAACAACAAGCAACCCATCGGAAGGTCGATTATCAATCATACTTACAATAACGTTTCCGATGGTAGAAATACCTTCCTGTACCCACAGTGTGTTCGCACCATTTAATTGACGTGTCGAGTATAGTCCAGTACTGGTACCAACAAAATAATCTGTTATTCCTCTTGTTGGGTGTATCACTGCCCATCGTGTTGATGGACCATTTCCTGTACCATCTGAATGCTCCTCAAGATTTCCACTTACATCTGTCCAGGACACGCCGCCATCCGTTGTATAAAACAGGCTTTTCACCTCATAATTTGAGAACACGGCCATCACCCTGTCACCATCATCTGGATCTACTGCCAAGCAGCTAACATATGCACCAGGTGTGAATGATCCGGAAGTTACTTCTGAAGGCAATGGATTGCCAAGATTAGCGCCATCTAAACGATATATTTTGCCCCTATGTGTTCCATAATACACTCGGTCACTAGGTAGAGTAGTAACTCCAAGTGCTGTAATCACAGATCCGGAAATCGCTGCATTGGTAAGAACCTCCCAATTGACATCGGTTTTTTCAAAAGGAGGAGGAGGAAATTCGAGGAGCCTTTCCTTGGTTATAAGGGGTATACCGGTAAGATCGCTGTTTCTCCAGATTCGGTCTCCTTCTGCAACATACATTATGTTTAAATTATTTGGATCCAAAACAAACGGATTAATAAAAAGATAATGTTGCCCTCCAATCGGATCAACTCGAGCAAATGCAATAGTCGTATGATCTTCATTATATACTTGTCTGGTGATATTTCCGTATTGAAGCGAAGTATACAGTGAATTTCTTGTGCCGTCTACTGCAGCAAAGCTCCCATCACCACCATCAATTTCTTTTTCCCATTTGTCCCCCAACTTATTTATTCTTGCTGTGCCATTGTCCTGCATACCTCCCATAATAATTGGATCTCCGGGACTGTTTTGGTCAACAGCAACAGTATAGAACTGGGTTGTTATATATCCATTGTTTAAGAACGTCCACGATACGTCTGACGCAAGATTGTTTCCAGTTCTGCTAATTCCTCCGTCATGCCCGGATACCATACTCTGAGAATTTGATGGGTAAAATGCAAGTGCGTGTTGATCCGGGAAATGGTTATCATACAGTGAGAAGTCATTCGCCGTAGAATAACCACCGATCCAGGCTGTGTTAGTATTCGATGCAAATCCATCGGTTGACCTGTACAGATTTGTTCCTCCGATAAAAACAACATTCTCATCATCGGGTTTTACTTTTATGAGCAAATCATAACCCCTTTGTGAGTCAAAATCCCCTGCTTGACCTCCGAATTGAGGTACATTGTCAGACCTGTTCTCCCATATACCTCCACTACCACTGCCATTGCCTGATACGTATGTGTATTTCCAAATACTATGCCATGTATCGTCATATTCATTATAATATCCGAATCCAGGTGTCTCAGCAAGGAAATAGACAACGTTTTCATTTGAGGGAGCAATGCCAATAACATTTCTATTATATACATCGGGCCAATTTGAAGGCGTTATATTGGTCCAATCAATCCCATTCGTAGATCGCCAAATTCCTTTCTTTTCCCCATCATCACTTAACGCAGCTATTATGACGCTGCCTCCTGGAGCTAAATAGGTTATTGGTTCATCAAATGTTATAATGTTGTCTGTTTCATCCAATTCTTCAACGAAATCAAACGGATCTATTACAGCACCGATATAATATGTCCCTTCAGGTAATTCATTAATGTCACTTAGCGTGACCGATAACGTTTTATTTCTAAAAAAACCATTGTCTAAACTGTCTTGAATTACTGTTCCAAGAAGATAAATATCAATATTTGTATCGCCAAAAAGATACCAGTCCATTACAACATTATGAGCAGAAGAAGAACCGTCATTTTGAATACTACTTGTAATAGTAAGCATATCGGAAGTTTCGTCGTAGCTGTATGTGTTAACAGATCCTTCTCCGGTATAAAATGTCAAATTTGGTGCAGGAGCTAAACTAGTTAAAGCATCTTGGTATGCTTGACTATTTTTAATACTGTCAACAGATATTTTCACAGATTTGTTTTGACTAATTTCAATAGGGATACTGCTATTTCTTGATTCAGTATGATGAGAAGATGTGTTTTTATTTAAAGTGTTGGATAGTAATGGTACAAGAGCAATATCGGAACAAAATGATGGGCGAGATGAGGAAAACGGATTCCCCAATACTCCTTGCCATGTCGTTCCACCGTCGTTACTACGATATATTCCATGCCACGTTGCAGCATACACTACATCTTCTTCCTTATTAGTAGGATCTGTTACGACATTCAACACACGATCGAACGCATCATAGATATGTGGAGTATTTGAAGATGTTGAAGGTAAATTAAACCATGTTCTGCCACCGTCTGTAGATTTGAAAATACCATCTCCCAGAAACCCGAGCCTGGTAGTACTTCCTCTAGATTCTCCAGTTCCATAATACCAAATATTTGTTTTTCCCGGTCGGGTATCTTGAGCTAAGCAGGTAACGCTGTGTAACTGAGATGGGGTTGTTGTTTTAGTCCAGGACTCACCACCGTCAGTAGACCGCCACATCCCACCCGAAACGCCACCAGCTAAAATCACATTCTCATTTGTAACGTCAATAGCGAGAGCACGTGTACGCCCACCAATATTATAGGGCCCCCGTGGCTGCCAATCGAATACATTGCTATTGTTTAAATTACCAGATTTTCTTAGAACTGCTGCATAATTCTCTTTACTTGGTATTTTTGAGGCGAAGGCTGTTTCTTTTGATCTAATGTTTTGAGGGATTATATTACTTTGTGGATTACGAAGCCGCATCCACTCATAACGTGCTCTTGCATCAGGATTAGTTTTTTCGCCAATTGAGTCAGGAACCTTTTGCAGTTCGGTCAACTGTTGATCAATTTTTATATGAGTATTTTCGCTGTCGGATAATGGCAAAATCATCAACGATATAACGATATAAAAGGATATTAAAATAACTTTTAACATTTTACCTCGCCTCTATTTTTGATAAATATTGAGAGGTTGTGTATCTAATTAGCCAATTGACTAAAATTAGCGAAAGGCATCTGACTTCCAGCTTGGATAAAAAAATAAAAGATATATTTTGCTTTTACAACCACTTTCTACTAAAAGCGACATACAAATTATTAATGATTATAACGCGAGTACTTGTAAGAGGGTAAAGTTTTTTTCATTAATAGCAGGCATATCATCTCATATTCTACCGTATAGAAGTCTTCCTGCTTTCTTTTTATTAGTGCCACCTTATTGCTAAAAGAAAAATTATCATTCTAATTAGTTTATACTGCGAAAGTCCATAACTTCATTAAAATTAGCTCCATAGAACTCAGTATGCCCTTCAATTCCATGCTCATTTGTTTATAAATAGTATCTTGATTCTCTAAAATTGCGTTTATCAGTCACTAAAATCAAATTAACTGGAATGTTGATGGATTAGTTTATCTACGGTTATTGCAGAAAAAATGAGCAGTATTGCCATTACCGGCACCATATACCGGAGGATTGAAACTGTAAGAAATGCCATCCCCCAGAAGTAGAAAACAATGCAGAGCATAAAAAGAATTACCCGAATCCGGTCTTTAGAATTTCGGAATGCTAACGCTATTCCAGGTACGATTAATAGAAAATAACCGAGTTGTATCAATAATATATAATTTTCATACCACATTACATTCGTCGCATACCATACACGAACAGTTTTGAGATAAATTAATTTTATAAACGGTATCGGAGTGTCCATTAATTCCTGACCAAAATAACTCAGAACATCGGCAATGTTTGTGAGATCTTCCTTATCACGTATTCTGTGCATTAACGATAATACATCATCAGGAACGCTTGCTATAATTCCGGGGACATATTCCTTCACAGCATAAGAAAAACCCATCGTCATAGTAACCGGACCTCCTTTGCTTATAGGGATGAATTCTTCTGTTTTATTGTAAACAAATAATTCCCAGGGTAATATCGCAATAAAGAAACCGAGCATTATTAAGGTAGCGTGCTTGATTCTAATCTTGCTGGAGTGCTTTTCCAGGTAAAATATACCGATTGCTGCAATACCACCGAGAAGGAGTGCAATGGGACGAATGAGAGCTGTGCACCCAAACAAAATGCCGGAAAGACAGTGATACAGCGCTTTATTATTTTTCATTGCCAGAAAATAAACTCCCAAAGCTGCAAAGAAAAACAGGAAAAATGGTACTTCGCTTGCAGGGTTTTTTATAAACCATATATGGAACGGATAGGTGATCCATAGGATTGAACTGTAAAATGCTATACGGGTTGAAAAAATTAATGTAACACAATAAAAAAATGCCAACATTGAGAAAATCGAAGTAAGTACGGAAAAGGTTCTGACAAGCGCTAAATCCGATATACCTGTTAATTTTGAAAGAGACAACGGTGCAAGTAAATATACCGGATATCCGGGGGAGAATCTCGTAATTAATTCGCCATCATCGTCGACAAATCCCTTACCCCGCAGCATGTTTTCAGCACCTGGTTTGTAATAATTGAAATAATCGTTTGGTCTCGCTGATTGTACTGCATCACCCATGATTACTAAAAACAGGGATTGTGTAATAAGTGAAGAGAGAATTAATACGAGAAGTGTCTTTTTTCTGTTATGTATAAGTGTTTCGGTTATTTTTCTCAGGTTTGTCATTAATTTACTCGGGTTGAAAAAATAGTTTTATCACTTTTCAAAGAAGATTTATTGTTGTGGAGAGTTACTTGAGGCTGCAAAATTCCTTAACTACGTTATAATAAACCCGGATCGCACTCTTAATGCTCTCTTCGCGCACCCGTTCGTCGTTGCCGTGGATGGTACTGTATTCTTCCATCGTGACGGGACCGGGGAAGAAGCCGTAACAGATTGCCCCTTTGGGTCGGAAAAACCGAGAATCAGTTCCATAAATGACGAGATGAGGTAGCGTAATCGAATTTGGGTAGACCTTTTTGGTCTCCTGCTCGATTAGACGGAACAGGTCGGTTTTGAACGGTGAAACCACTGACTCGCCCGGTGCATCGATGATATCAAACCTTATTCTCGGATCATCGATGACTTGTTTCAGTTCATCCATAAACGCCTCAACATCCTGATCGGGAAGAAGACGGCAATCGAGTACCGCTTCGGCATGGTCGGGAATAACATTCGATTTCGGCGGATCACCAACATAGCCCTGTATAACCGTCAGCGAGAATGTATTCCGCCGGAGTGCATTGTTGTAGGGCGTATCGGCAAGTTCTCCAAGACGGTTGATCATTTCGGCAACGACCGGATGGATCTGTTCGGGAGTTTGGTAAGCTGCCAGTCTTGCGAGTGCCTGTGACAGAATAAAATTCGCATTATTCTTCGGCGGCATCGAGCCGTGTCCTTCAGTGCCTTCGGCGATCAGTTTCAACCACAGCACTTTCTTTTCTGCAACACCGACGGAAAAAATGAGTTGGTCATCATTGGTGAAAAACCCCTGTGTGCCAAAACCTCCCTCATCGAAAACATATTCGGCATCGATATCATCCCATAGATTTTCTGTGACCCATCCTGCTCCAAGTGTGCCGAGCATTTCCTCATCCGCAACAGCGGCTAATACCACATCCCGGTCAAGTGGAACATTGTTACGCCCCAGCAGGACCATCGTCATGAGCTGCATGATACCGAAATTTTTCATATCGAGCGCGCCCCGACCGTAGATATATCCATCTTTACTGACACCCGCAAACGGATCAACTGACCACCCTGATTGGTCTACAGGAACCGTATCGAGGTGGTTGAGTAGCATAAGCGGTCGTTTATTCCCGGTACCTTTGATTCGAGCAATAACATTTACTTTTCCATTTGTGCGGTCCGTCCAGTGCAAGTCAGTTTCAACGCCGGCAAGTTCAAGAGTTGTCCGGTAAAATTCCGCCGCTCCCGACACATTGCCCGGAGGATTGGCGGTATTGATCGAAAGGTATTCGCGAAACGTACTGACTGTTTCATTGCCAACTGCCTCCCAGTCCTGACCAGCGGCGGCATTCGCAAGCATTATCATTATGATGAAATTTGTGACAAGAGAAGTACACAATAAACGTATCATAGCTAATCCGATTTATTTGAGGGATTAATAGTGGTTGTGCTTCATTTACAAAGCTGACACATTCTGTTTTTGGATAAAAAATCGAAGCATGTATTCAGAGTAAAACAACTACTCATTCTGCAATAACAATTAGTTGCTATAATGCAGAACGCTTAAGAATAAAATTAATATAGCATAACCACTTTCGTAATACAATATGAAAAACAAATAGGTGTATATTGTAGTAAATTGGTAAGAAATACATTGATTTTTATCTTAAAATTCTTAGTATTAATAGTAATTGACCAACAGAGTTTAAAGAGGAGGATTTGAGGTATGAAAGGCAATAAAGCAGTAATTAAAATTTTGAACGAAGCGCTCGCCGAAGAGCTAACAGCGGTTATGCAATATTTTCTTCATGCGGAGATGTGCGAAAATTGGGGTTACGGAAAACTCGGTAACTTTATCAAGAAAAATTCAATCGGTGAAATGAAGCATGCAGAAGAACTGATTGAACGTATTCTGTACCTTGAAGGAACACCCGATTTAGTTCCGCTGCCACTGAAAATCGGGAAAGATGTCCCGGATTTGCTTAAAAATGATTTTGAACTTGAACAGGGTGCAATTAAAATGTACAATGCAGGAATCAAACTTGCACGTGAAAAAGGTGATGATGGGAGTGCCGAGCTTCTCAAAAAATTACTTCTCGATGAAGAAGGACATGAAGACTGGCTCGAAACACAGTTAGATATTATCAAAGAGGTTGGTCTTGAAAATTACTTGACATCCTGGATAGGTGACGAGTAGTAACAAAGGCGGATATCTTCGTATTCTGTTCGATAAAAGTATCTCACAAAGTTGAGCGTCCCAACATACAGCGTATCTTGGGTGCCGAGATAGACGGGATGCTCGGTCTCAATCTCTCCATGCGCCGCCCCCTGTGCTTCAAGAACCTTCAGAAGACCGGTTTCGTAATAGCCAGCTTACAGATCGCTGCTTCGATAACATCCGATACCCGCCTCTTATGGCAGGGTTTACGACGCCTGATCTCTTGGCAAGCTTGTTCTCAACTTTCATCATACAACTCTGAACCGGTAAAAGCTGTCCCGGGAATATCCGAATATCTTCCATGCCTGGAAGATGCTTCCGAACTGACTGGCGAACTCTAACAGCACCACCTTGCTCTTGATGATCTCCTCTTCTACTGTCATCTCTACACTCCTCACTTGCTACAATATTTAATAGAGGAACATCTAAAAAAAGTGTCTGATTAAACTTTGGCTATCTCAGTTCAAAGCAGAGGAATCTAACAATCGCTATGAATTATCAGAAGATGAAATTTCCTGGGTAAATGAAACAAAAGATGGAACAACAACCATCGTGAGTGTAAGGTTGTCGGTAGCGATTAATCTCCAAATTATAGATATGATTTATCCTTTACTTGCTAAAGATTGTTTATTTGAATCTCAAGCTCACCAAAAAATTCAGAGGGCTCAAAGCATTTCGTATTATTTTCACAACTATTTTTATATTATTAGATTTTAGCTTATCACCGGTGACCAGTCAAGTGATCTAATAAAAAAAGAATTATTCGTTATCTTGAATTGATTGGTCCCATCCGTATTCATTATATAAATTTGAGTGCTCCTGTCTCTACTGTCTCTATTGGAAATAAACGCAATCTTTGAACCGTCAGGTGACCAGGAAGGAAAAGCATCATAATCTGGATGATATGTTACATTTATCTGATTTGAACCATCTGAATTCATGATATATATCTCTGAGTTATTATCTCTTTCGGATACAAACACAATCTTTGACCCATCCGGTGACCAGCGTGGAAACTTGTCTGTTGCATAATTATTTGTCAACTGTTTCAGATCATTGCCATTAGCATTTATAGTATATATGTTAGTATTACCGTCTAAGTGGGAAGTGAATGCAATGTGTGAATCATCTGGAGACCAGAAAGGATCGGTTGCATCTATTGTGAGTTCTCGTATTCTATCTGCACCATTAGCATTCATCGATAAAATTCCGACATTCGAATCAGATGATGACAAAAGTTGACCGCCAGCTTTATGATTTGATAATTTGCTTACTTCTGGTTTTATTTTAACAGATACAAATATGATTCGTGAACCATCCGATGACCAGGTAGGAGACCATTCCGCATACTGTACTGTATTAGATATATTCAATTGATGTGATCCATCCGGGGAAATAGTGTAAACATCATTAGCAATTCTTGAAAAGAGGATTGGTATTGTCCCCCACGTAGAATCAAACACAATTTTTGTATTTTCTAATAAAACAGGATCCAGGTCAGGAGTTGGCCCTGTCGGAGATGAATCCGCACATTGTATAAAAAGAAATACAAAAATTAAAAGAATATATTGTATTTTCTTACACATGCTTCCTTCAGATTCAGCCATTTTTTCTTTTCAAAGTAAAAAAGGATAACACATTGCACAATTATTCACACTTATAAATCTTATAATATTATAGTTAAATGTGTTCCAAATTGCAAAGGCGGAATATGACAATATTGTATCCCGCCTTTGCAAATGGAAAAATTCTACTTAATTAGCGCCATCCGTTTCGTTTCAACAAAACCTCCCGCTTCAAGTTTATATATGTACGGCCCTGAGGCGAATTTTGCCGCATCCCAAGTAACTGTATAAAATCCAATTGCTTGTTGTTTATCAACAAGACGGACAACTTCCTGACCAAGCATTGGGTGTCCCCCGTGCGCGAATCAAGCAAACTCAGGGTTACAAACTCGTCATCGGGGTCCGCTCTTGCGGGTTGCTCTTAACGAACGTGCCTCAGTAATCGCGACCATGTCCTCAATATCTACGGCATCGCAACAAACCGTATTTGGCAGACATTCATTATAAAACTGGAGTGCGGCATTAGAGTCAACCGTACCCATAGCCTCGATCTGAGAGTGACTGAAGCCGGTCATGGTGTACTTCGCGGAACCTGCGAAGGCCGACATACACCGGGGGGGTTCATTATCCTTTAACCATACATAGGTCTTGGCGTGTACGGATTGCCTCTAACCACATAATTACATTGCACCTCGCTCTACCAAAGGAACCATGCGCCACCAGCGCCTGCTCAAAGCCACATGTTGCGCCCGTTTAATACCGTCCTAACTGTGGACATCACGACAATAATTCTGAGGTCAATTCTGCCCCCCCCATGTGGATGGAATGCCCTTGCAGTTGCTTATGGTCAACCAAACCGCCGCAATCCATTTGCGAAGCGAAAGAAACGAATCCTGAAAGATCGTTCCAACACGAACAGTGAACTGTTTACGACAGTCCGCGCATTTGTAGAGCTTCCCTTCGCTGAACGCATGAATTTTCCGGGCACTCTCGCAATGAGGGCAAACAATCCTGTGTTTCCATCGAACACTGGCAACGTACCTGTGAGCCACTAACTTTTTAGGGTTGTCAACTTAATAATTCCCAAATTAAATTGGTATCATACTTTTCTTATCTGATAGTGGAAGAATGTGGTGCGATTTTTTTCATATCTTCTTTAGTAAATAAATAAACGACGATTGAGTCCGGATCATTATTATCTAAAAGGCTCATGCCCGAATTTTCTAAAGTAACACTAAGCTCTTCTGGACTAAGCTGATAAGCAGACCCATTTGCAATATCAACGACCATACCAACTATTGCCCAAGAAACAAGATTTCCCCAAATGGCCGCTCCCATCTTAAACTCTCTAGTGGTATTGAGTGTCACATCTTTATAATTTTCCTTTTTAATAACAACCCTATATTCACGTGTTCTCTTCAGGGTAACTGTGGTTGGTGTGCTTCCCTTATCTTCATCGTTTACAACTATTCTTGCCCTCTTGCCCCTGAAGGCGAGGAGTTAAAACGAATATCTTGTGAAGTTCCTCTAACAATAGAAGCACAGTCAAATGATGTTATACAAACAATTTTAGGAAGGTTTTTGCTTCAGATTGAAACTGACCGCATTGCAGCTGCAGCGCAAAGCCTCGGGATTTCCACGCCGCGGCATAATGTACACCCAGGATTTACAGGTTTCGCAGCGAAAGCATCCGAGGAGCTTCTTGGATGCTGCGACAACCGGCTCAAAATCCGTCTTTTCGAAGTTAGCCCACTCGTTGTGATGGACAGCTTTGTTGATGGCCCACTGCTCCACCCCGCATGCACCGGCAGAGGTAGACAGCGCCTCCTTTCGCTTCACAGCTTTTTCCTTATCATCATCCTTTCCCCATGATTGTGCTGCATCCGCCGCCTTGCCACACAGAGATCTCATACGTGCCAAAATGCTCGGGAGGAGCTCTCCGAGTTCGTACCTGTCGTCTGCGCGGAACCTCAGCTTTGCGCCGAGCAGGTCGGCGAGGTGGCGAGAGACGTACTCAAGATGGCGACGGAGGTTGGCTGCGGCGGCTCCAACTTTTCCCTTCTCGAGCGCCGCAGCGATCTCATCCCAAATCTCCTGGTTCGACTCGACCAACGGACCGGTTTCAATCGTCCAGCTGTGGAAAGCAACGGACGTCTTGGCGCTGACAAGACCAGCCGACTTCATCTGCTCAGCCCACAATCGATCATGCGTGGTGATAATGAACTGTATGTTGGGGAAATACGTCTTCAACAGCTTGCAGAAGTGATACCGGTGCCCGGAATCTACAGACATCACCACGTCGTCTAAGAGCGCAAAGCTGAATCGATCCCCGAAGAGCCGCTTCATGAGCGCGAGATAAAGACAGATGCCCATCCCGTCTTGATGGCCCTCGCTGTGGTAGGCGCCGGGTGGGAACAGCCCGCGTTCATAGAAGTTGATATCGAGATCGAGCTTGCCTTCACTGGGAGTAAACTTCGCGGTGAACTTGGCCTCATCCTCTTCGTTGATCGCTCGATAGAACGTGCTGAAGTCTTCCTGCACCTCTTCGTAGAGCGTGTCCAGCTCTTCCTCTAGAACGCTGCAGTATGTGTCGTGGGCCGCCTTCGCGGCAGTCCATGCGATCTTCGCCTCCTCATTTTTTTTCATTGCCTTCCGATAGTCGTTGAGGCGAAGCTGGGCGGTTGTTAGGAACGTTTGCGCATCGAGCGTTGTGGTCTGTGATCAGGCTTGGCCTCTACGTTCTCGGTGAGAGCATTCAAGCTCTTGAGAAACGCCTTTGGAATGTCCAGCCATCCATCCATGAGCCGATCCTTCAGGCCTGTTAGTTCCTCCACGTCCGCGAGTTTTGCCTTCAGTGCCTCGAGATCGTTTTTCCAGACAATCAAAAGCTGCGCGAACTCGCCCTCCCCCTGCCATTCTGCGAGCCTCTGGATCGGTGTCAGGAGGCCTACCACTTGTATAGCCTTTTCGGTGATCACTGTGCCGTTGTTCGACAGGGACTCCCGAAGCTTTCGGGCCTCCTCCGATTTTGCCAGTTTCGCTTTCAAGTGGTCGCGGAGGTGTTGTTCATCCTCCCACAGGGAGTCGCAAAGGGGACACTCGGGGCCGTCTACGAGATCAAGTCCCTTCTCGATAAACGAGCGGCGCTGCAAGGCGGCAAGAAGGGCGGGATCAGATTTCAGTTTTCCGAGATCAGCAACGATCGCGGCCGCTTCAGCTTTTGCGAGAGCCGGGAATCCCTTTGCTGCCTCGGAGAGCGCCTTGAGATCCCGAAGCGCCGATTCCCTATTGAATTCTGCCGTCTTGGCGGTATCTGAAAGCCCGGCATCGAGTTTTGTATCTGCGGTCAGCGCTGTGATTGCCGACAGATTGAGCACTTTCCGCCGTACGTTGACGGACTCCAATAAATCCTCCGACCGCAGCTTCGCGATCTGAAGGTGCTGTTGCAGGGCGCTCTGGGCGGACTGTACCTCCGCAGTAGCGGTCCGATGCGCAGCCTGAAGCTTGTTCTGGGCCGTGTTCAATGCGCTCCGGGTCTGCCCAATCTCATCGAGTTTGAGAATGGTTTGGATCTCTTCCGAGCGCTTGGTTGGTTCGACCAGAATAAAGCGGAGAATCTCACGACGCGACAGTGTGACTTCCGGATGGGCGGCGATTTCCTGAAGAGCAGCTTTAACGCCAGCGTCAGCGGGCTTAATTATGGGCTTCTTCGGGGACGACACCTCTCGTCTAATCGTCACCGATTTTCCAATCCCGGTAAGAAAGATTCGCAACTCAACGAACGCTGCGTCGGGAGGCGTCGTTTTGTCGACGTGAGGGCCGTGTTTCGAGAGAAAGAGGCCCTGCGTTCCCTTTCCGGTGAGCCGTCCGATTTGCCCCGTAAGCCCGAATTCAATGGCGTCGATGACGCCGCTCTTGCCGGACCCGTTCGGGCCTAAAATCGCGAAGTTCTCCTTCCGGAAATCAAGATCGAGCTTTCGAATACCTCTCACTTCTTCGATATGGATCGATTCGAGCTTGATCATTTGAGATCACCGCCAGCAGGGAGCGAGAAAATCTTCACGAACTCCTCGGCCTTCGGTTTCTTACTGTCGGCGAGCAACCTTCGTAGCTGCTCGATTATCCCGGGGTCCACATCCGTGGATTCCGTGAGCTTCGCAAGAAACTTTTCGGCTATCTGCTGCTGAAGTGTCGCCATCTTGCCTTCCAGAAAAATTGACTAGACTATGAGGGCAGCTAAGTACATCTACAATGTATTAGTATTATAAGTAATTACCAAGTGTATAATTCTCTTAAATTTTTACTCCGGCGCTAATTATTTTCCCATCCATGCCTCTTCCTCCCGGTCGAGATGGAGCCGGTGGCGTGGTTCATCGACACCGTGGCCTCACATGGAAACCGGAGAAATTCTGTTGTTTTTCCCATTTTTTTCAGAAACCGGTAATACTGCTCTCCCTGAATGATCGGAACGCGACGGTCTCCTTCGCCGTGAACAACGAGGAGCGAGGTAGTAACGTTTTGAGCATATCGTGCCGCAGATATTCTGTCATAATTCTCTGAGTCATCCCACGGCTGGAGACCAAACATATTGTCTTGTCGAAATAGTGAAAAATGTCGGTCTGACTGTAAAACGGAAAGAGATCTGTAATTGCAGCTTTGAACCGGTTGGTTTGGCTGATTACCCAGAAGGTCATATAATCGCCGTAGCTGCCGCCCATGATCCCGAGCCGCTCACGGTCTGCTACCCATTTCGATAATAGGGTATCGACAACCGTTCATCTAGTCGATGAAATCGCTCACACCCCAGTCGTTATAAACACTTGCGCCATATTCAAAGGTATGGCCCCTGAACTGCCCCGCGGATTTGCGCGGAGTACTGCGTATCCACGGGACAATACCTGAAGAATCCGATCAGGAAACCTCATTCAAAGCGGGTACCAACATCGATTCACTCCTTTTCGATCTCCTCAAATCAAAATATCAGAAAGCCAACATTACAAAGATGATGGCACAACACTTCAAAGAGAAATATGCGTTTGTCGGCAATATTAATGAACAGATATCGGTTGAGCTCAACATTATGTGGAAGCAGAATTAGCGAACTTTCTCAGTTAGTAGCATCAGAGTTTGCTGATCTTGGACCAATTAACACCCAAATCGTTGAAGATCCGGTTTATGCCGGTGCTATCGGAGCGCTTCGGATTGGCCAGGACATGCCTCTCAGTGAATGGAAGCATATGTAGAAATAGATGATTATGATCGTCTTATAAAAAGATTTTCGCACGATTGGCTGATATTAATAAGAGTATGGCTGAGAAAATTTCCTAACTCACTTCAAAAACTGACTCTCATCACCGTCGGGGGAGATGTTGAGTGTTACTTTCTTGGCGCATTTCGGGCACCAACCAACAAATGCATTGCGCTGTTTGTTGAGATAACTCCGGCTGTACACATTATAACGCTTGAAATGGATACCAACAAAAGGCCGGGGTTCGGATTTTTCTTTGTTACTATCGTGTTGTGTCATGCCGAAAAAGTTCTCCGCAGTTCGTATTCGAACACAGTAAAACTTTCATTTCCAAAAAGAACAAACCGGATCGTTTTAAGGTGTTTCGATTCGGTCAGAAACGTTATAGATTCATAGAGCATAATCTGAGCACACAAATGCATCGGAAGTCCGCCGACACCGGTACCTATTGCTGGGAAGGCAATTGATTCGAGCTGGTTCTCCTCGGCAAGCTGCAGGCTTGCCTTTGTAGTCTTCCGAACTTTTTCTTCGTCAGTCTTCAGGTCTTGTCCCGTACCGGCGGCATGGATAACATGTCGGGCAGTCAGCGTCCCCCCCGACGTGATAACAGCGCCGCCGACTTCGACCGGCCCCTGTTTGACTGCTTCAGTCTCGATTTCCTGGCCGCCTTTTTTCTTGATCGCACCTGCAACCCCTGAACCCATCCAAAAATGGTTGTTTGCAGCATTAACGACAGCATCGACATCCTGCTTGGTAATATCGCCTTCAACGATCTCAACCGATCCGTGACCAATATTTACTTTCATATTTTCCTGCCTGTATTATATGAAGCCCAGCTTGAAATAACTTGAAATAAATGGGAAGACTTAGTTTCTGCATACAGTTCATAAAAATTTAATAAAAAATTATAAAAAGACAAAAGAAAATGTTAAAGAGTCTAATAATACTCTCAAGAATAAGTGTTCGCTGGTTCGTATTGCTGCAAGTCAATCTCATTTTAACTTGATTTTATACAATATGCGTGTTATCTTCTTACTGGGTTCTCACATCTAAAAGTATATAAAAACAACATCCTGTACAGGATCATGAATGGAGGAACATTCTGGTTGAGATCATATGGAAACAAAAAGATTATTTAATTGGGAAGTTGAAAAAAAGATTAAAGAGCTTGAAGGCAGCCTCCAGTTTAAGGAGGTCACTATGGTCGATTTGCAGGAGTTTATACTTCAGCATAATTACTATAATGGGGAGAGCGATGAGGTTTTTGTCTACCTCTGCAACGCATACTTCGACCGGTATGCCACTTATGAAAAAGCAGAACTACTCGGCCCGTTTCTCGAATTAAAGAAATTAAATGTGCATGTGAAAACGATCCGCCTGACCAGTTTTCTATTGCGGATCAGATTATGCTCACCGCTCTCAAAGAAGGAAATGCAAAAAAATCTGGATGGTTGCTGATAACAGCTATTTTGTTAATGCCACGAGCATCACGCAAGTACGATGCAGCATTGAATACACCGCAGCCGCCGTGAAAATCAGCAAAGCGAATTCCGACATGATCTCAAAACATATCAAGCTTCTCACGCGCTGAATGCGGTCAGTCGATGGTCCGGAAGGTATCCTCGAAGGGGACAGGTATAAACACAAAGGAGAGAATGAACAGTTCAGCCGCAAGCATAGATATGTTCAGAGTCCTCTACCAGAAAAAAACAGGAAAAAAGTTTCTGATTCAAAGCACGTATCCCTGTAACCGTTATATGCAACCTATTCATCCGATCCATTGTTAATCAGTATCTCCCTATACTAAGGATACAGCAGACTTTTTTCGTACACCAATCAACAATAGTACTCATAGAAAATCCCGATCAAAACTATGCAGATTGTACATTCCTTGAAAGTTGGAAAAAATGGCTTGTCCTAAAAACTATAATCGGGTACTGTTTACAATTCTTGCTTTAGTGCTGCTGTCTCTGAGCTCATCATTTGCGCAAAACGAGATGGCAAAAGTTCTGACAGTGGAAAGTGCAATAACGCCTGTCAGTGCTGAATATATCATTAAAGCGATTGAACAGGCAGAGCTGGAAAACGCCGAATGCATCATCATTCAACTCGATACACCCGGCGGACTGATGACTTCAATGGAAAATATTGTCAAGAAAATATTAGGATCGCAAGTTCCCGTAATTGTTTATGTGGCTCCGAGCGGTGCAACTGCAGGTTCAGCCGGAGTGTTCATCACCATGTCCGCCCACATTGCCGCGATGGCGCCGGCAACAAACATCGGTGCAGCCCATCCAGTCAGTCTCGGATCACCCGTCGATACGGCAAGTGTCATGGAAGAAAAAATCACCAATAATGCCGCGGCATATGCCCGCTCTATTGCCGAGAAAAGGGACAAAAATGCGGATTGGGCGGAAAAAGCAGTGCGCGAAAGTGTTTCGATTACGTCGAACGAAGCGCTCGAAATCGGCGTAATTGACCTCATTGTCCCGACAGTCGATTCTCTACTCTCCGCGATAGACGGCAGGGAAATTGAAGTTGTTCTCGGTACCAAAACACTCAAAACAAAAGAGGCAAAAATCGAAGAAATTGAACTCGGTTTGCGGTACAGGATACTCTCCCTGATCGTCGACCCGAATATTGCTTATATACTCATGATGCTTGGTATGGCAGGTGTAATGCTTGAACTCTACAATCCAGGCTCGATTTTTCCTGGAGTCATCGGCGGTATTTCTCTTATTCTTGCCTTTTATGCGATGCAGACACTGCCCGTTAATTACGCAGGGCTCTTACTCATGATTCTCGCTGTTGTACTCTTTATTCTGGAGGTCAAAGTGACAAGTTTCGGAATGTTGACGGTCGGTGGCATTGTTGCGCTTACTTTAGGTTCGGTTATGTTGTTTGAATCCCCGGAAGCAATTATGCATGTTTCCTGGAAAGTGATAATCCCGACAGTGATGTTGACTGCGTTACTCTTCAGCATTGTTATCGGTCTTGCAATCAAAGCACAAAAAAGACGTCCTTTCATCGGAAATGAAGCTTTAATCGGGGAAGCAGGTGTCGCTCAGACTCGAATCAGGAAAGAAGGCCAGATATTGCTGCACGGCGAGATTTGGAAAGCAACAAGTGAGGATACAATAAAAAAAGGTGACTCGGTAAAGGTGATCAGCGTTAAAAACCTTGAAGTGAAAGTGGAAAAATTATGATAGGCCTGGTACGATCTGAACATTACGTAAATATACCACATAGATATAAAAAATCCATACACAGCAGTACTATTCTCCATTGAGAAAGGAGTAAATCATGCCTCCTATTACATCTGGTTTTATTCTTGTCATTATTATAGCGATATTCCTAATAGCCAGTATGATCAAAATCCTCCGGGAATATGAGCGAGGTGTCATTTTCCGTTTGGGACGCTTGGTCGGGATAAAAGGACCCGGCATTATCATTCTGATCCCGTTGGTCGATCGTATGGTTAAAATCAGTCTTCGTACTATCGTTATGGATGTTCCTCCGCAGGATATCATAACGAAAGACAATGTCTCAGTCAAGGTGAATGCCGTGATCTATTTCAGGGTGTTGGGCGCCGATAAGGCAGTGGTGGAGGTGGAAAACTTTATGTTTGCAACATCACAGCTTTCACAGACGACACTCCGGAGCGTTCTCGGGCAGGCAGAGCTTGACGAACTCCTTTCCGAGCGCGATAAAATTAATCTGAAATTGCAGCAGATCATCGACAGTCATACCGATCCGTGGGGTATTAAAGTCTCAATGGTCGAGGTAAAACACATCGACCTGCCGCAGGAGATGCAGCGAGCAATGGCGAAACAAGCAGAAGCCGAACGTGAACGGCGCGCGAAAATCATTGCAGCGGAAGGTGAGTTTCAGGCAGCGACCAAGCTTGGTGACGCTGCTGAGATCATCAGCAAGAATCCGAGTACGCTGCAGCTCCGTTATCTCCAGACACTGGTCGAAATCTCTGGTGAAAGTAAATCTTCGACTATTATTCCTCTACCGATCGATCTGCTGAAGCCGATAATTGATAAACTGGGTGGCAGTAAATAGTAATACGCTCTGTGTAAAAGAGAACTCTCATAAAAAGGGTGTAGTCCGGTCGACTGCACCCTTTTTGTAAACAAAATGTATTCGGTACCGGAAGTTTTTCATCCCCTATAATTGAGTGATTCGGGTTTTCAGCCGAAAATGAGTATAGAAGATCACACGCATTATATATAGTTGACACTGTAGGCACAAACAATGAATTTTTTTGTTATCATAACATCAATAGTGTTTCTAAGCGGGGCTTTTTCAATTGACGAAAGCTCTGCCCAATCGGTGCAACAGAACACCATACCATATGCTACATTCCCGTCTAAATTTACACCATCCGCAGAAATAGTCTCTGCCCGATACAATCAAGAGTCCGCAAGCAGAAGCGGTATCATGAATGGACTGAAATCGCTCTTATTCGGACCGCGCATTGGGCTCGAAGCTAACGAAAACGTGCCGATATCATTCATAGAAAAAGCGAATCTTTTCGTACCTCTTGCCCCATTTCAAGCGTATTCGGAAAACGGTATCAAGGAGTTTCTCACGAGTGCGTTTATCGGACCTCGTGTGGGGATGGAAATCAAAGAGCAGAAAATCAGAAGAAAAGAGAAGATAGGTCTGCTTATCATGACCGGTATTACCTACCATCTCATGACTTCGAATCCCTCATCAAGCGGTGTGTAATATCCGAATTGCAGAAAACCTCCGCAAATAAGTAATGATTTCCTGAAAATCAATAATTTTCGTATACATTCTGATAATTTTTCTCGGATTCCACAAAACACTATAATCAAACTGTCATTTCGATCGGATCTAAAATATTTTCGTGGAAATTGAACATGTACGTTTGTACATTCGTACAAGTGGTTGCAGCAAATATCACGTAATTATATTAAACCCGGAGCGTGGAAAGATGGCCGCGTTTCCCGATTATTTGGGAGATGAGGAAAGTCCGAACTCCAAAGGGTAGGATGCCCCGTGAAAACGAGGTCGTTCCGGTTCGCCGGAATGCAGGAAAGTGCCGCAGAAAATATACCGCCCCGTTCCTCGGAGTGGGGTAAGGGTGAAAAGGCGAGGTAAGAGCTCACCGCGTTTTCGGTAACGGAAACGGCAGGGTAAACCCCATCCGGAGCGAGACCAAATAGAGGAGAAGAGGCTGCCCGTCTCATTTGACTCCCGGGTAGGTCGCATCAGATAAATGGCCATCCGCGACAGAATTCGGCTTACCGAGCGCTTCGGGTTTGGTATAAATTATTGTCTTATCAGCTCTGATTTTACGTGCTCTCATCAGAATTTGATTAGATGTTTTACCATCATCATGAATAATAAGTCCCTTTAGCATCATTCATGCTGTTTTTTTGCATGTCATGCAGCAGCGGCGTCAATCCCGATACGCAACAAAAAATCGATGAATTGTCAGCGCAGATGCCCGATCTTATGCGAGGCTATTATGTGTCAGGCGTCAGTATGGCGGTTGTCAACAATTTTGAACTTGAATGGACTCAGGCATTTGGTGTTACCGATATAATCTCCAACGTACCGGTCCGACCGGACACTGTTTCAGGCCTCTTCCGTTAGTCAGAGTTTCACCGCTATGAATGAATATCTTGAGTCGTGGTCGGTTCCGGTGAGCAGCACAGGAACAATGCCCCGTCTCCCTCTGAAAAGCCTGTTAAGCAGGTCACTTGGCGCCTCAGGAAAAAAGGTGGAGGGTTATGTGTCGACAGAACCAGTTCCCTCTGCTACTGGATTTCTCGATGCAGCTTACCGGGGTAATCCCGAACAGAATATTCCACTGATCAACAACAGTTCACTTGTTGAAGATTATACAATTGTACAGCTTGTGGCGTCTGATATTTCCAAGAATCCGTGTCACTCGTTCATGCGTGAAACAATCCTCTCTCCGTTACGGATGGACTATTCCACTTTTGATCAACCACTGCCCTAAAGTCTTCTACAGTTTGTCGCTCTGGGTCATTATGAAAACGGTTCCCTGCTTGAGGAGGGGATGAATGTATTTCTACATACCGCTGCACCCGGTCTCTGGACGACACCGCACGATCTCTCCCGGTTCATCATCGAAATTCAGAAATCGATTCGGGGCGAATCGGAACAAATTCTTATCTAAGAAATGGTTCAGATTATGCTGACTCCGACATCGTCAGGAAAATTTGCACTTGGGAATGTCATATCACAAAAAAATGGCGGCAGTTATTTTGGTCACAGCGGAGTGAATGAAGGGTATACCTGTGAATATATTGCCTCCCGAGACGGCGCATATGGTGTTGTCGTCATGACAAACGGCGGAAGAGGTGCCCGGCTTGGAAGAGATATTATTCAAAAAATATTCAATCTCTATGAGTGGTAAAAACATGTTTGCAAAAGCGAGGATCAACACCATGAATAAGCTAATAAATTTTTTTCTATCTATTTTCCTCTGGTGATTTGGAAGTTACATTTTTGGGACACGGTTCACTCCTGTTTGAGTATGACAGTCTCATAATATATGTTGATCCATCGGGATTACAGAGTACTGAAAATCTCCCGAAAGCAGACCTGATACTGATAACCCATGAGCACGGTGATCATTTTCGTCCGGAACTCATTGATGAACTGCGGAATCATTCAGCCGTTGTGTTTACAAATGAACGATGTGCTGAACGTGTTGACGGTGCAATTATTATGAAAAATGGTGATACACGTACCATTATGGGACTTTCTATCGAAGCGGTACCGTCATATAATCTTGTGCATAAAAATGAATCAGGTGTGTTCTTCCATAAGGGCGGGATAATGGTTATGTTATAACCTTCGATGATACACAAGTCTATTGTGCGGGTGTGTGGGAGATTCCGAAAATTATCCGGAAATGAAGGTGCTCAAGAAAATTGATGTTGCTTTTCTCCCGATGAATTTGCCCTATACAATGACTCCTGAAATGGTTGCGGATGCTGCTCAGAATTTCAAACCCTCAATTCTCTATCTCTACCATTACAGAAATGGTGATACGGAAACATTAAAGCAATTGATGGAAAATGTGGAAGGTGTAGAGCTGCGCATCAGAAAAATGTACAACTAACACGAAACTATCGGTCAGGTGCTGTCAGAAATCCTCATCAGGGATCGTCAGTTCCGAATTGTCTCCCCTCGGCCGGAAGCGATAAAGCCAGAATCCGACTATGACAAACCCGATTGCGATCATTATAAATGGCCCTATCCAGGCGAAAATGTTAAAACCTTCGGTTGTCGGTTTGATCAAGATGCGTTCACCGTATTCCGCAACTAAAGTTGCAGTGATCTCTTCAAACGTTTTTCCTTCGTCAAGCATTGTGCTTATCTTGGTACGCACTTCTTCGGCTTTACCGGACCGGTGTAATTCGACTGCTTCTCTGTAGCAGCACGGTGAAACGAATTCCTGCTCAAGCTGTTTCTGAAGAACAAGCTTTGACGGTTTTTCGATATCCTGAAACGAATAACCGGGTGGAGTAATTTCGAAAAATAATACAACTATCGCAACTAATATCCGTATAAATATATAGTACATGGAAAATACCCTTTGTTTGTTTCAGGCACTTACAGTATCGATTGATTCTGCTAATATACAAAATAATAACATCATGCAAAAGGGAAACACCTCTGGTATCACAGAGAACACTATGATACGCAAAAAAGTTCAATATTCGAATATATCGCCTGCATTACCTTACGTTCAAGTATATGATAAAAAAATCGAAAACCTCAGACCTCATCCTGCCGGGAAAATCATACTTTCTGAAAAATCCCGACGGCTTTGTCTTTTACCTATCTCTTTGCCTCCGGGGCATCACAGGATGCGTTTGTAACACTCCTAAAAAGACATATCATTCACACCAGTCTCGGTCCAGGTCGCACCGATGAAGCACATCCATTCACTGGGGAAATGTATCGTCTCGACGGTGAAATTCCCGTCAGAATTTCCGGGTACGTTGGTATCGGTTTTACCTTCAAACTCTATTAAAAAAATGACTGCTAAAACCGGAATTACTTTTGAGGAACTACTGAACACCATTTATGAATCAATTGCACCCAATCTGTCGAAACTTGTTGACACATCAATTCCGCCACTCTCAATATCAAGTAAATATGCCGACACGTCTAAATATCCGGTCAGTGAGCCGGAAAACTGCCTCTGGATAAAACATCACTGGGAAATAGCCGAAGGGGGAAACTCCATTTCTCTGCAATGTATATCACATACGCTGCTTTCGTCGTTCTGCACAGCCATGCTTGGCGAAGAGCTATCGGAGCAGGTGGATGATCTCGAATCACTTCTTGGTTTAATTCGAAAACTCAACAAGCGGTTTCAAGAGTGGTTGTTTTCATCCATATCGTCGGATTGTAGATGACAGGAATGAATTAAAGAGGATCGACCAAACACCCGAAGATGCGATGGAGGCCCAGAGAGATTTCGCCTGGGTCTTGATCGAGTTGATTAACAAGAGTGAAATAACCATCAATAAGCGTTTGAAAAAACGGCTCACTACAATTGTTAACACGATAGACGCCATGCTCAGAAAGCGCGCTGAAGAGTATGTCAGATCAAATCAATTTGGAGAATCGATCGCAACCGTCAATTATGTCCTGCTCCAGCTATTGCTCAGGCGTGTACCGAGAAAACTTTTAATTCCGGCACTCTCGATGGTCCGGGAAGAAACATTCAAAAAAATCGAAAGAAATATGACGCCTGTCTCTCTCGAACTTCTGCAGGAAGATGTAGAATACTGGAACCGGGCGGTTCAGGACGAAACGGAAAAAATAACCGCAACCGCCTCCGCTCAAAAAACAATGATCAGAACCGCAATAAAACTCAAAAAAGAATTTTCCCGCGGTGTGATTTGATATCAATAGGGTTTAATAAGATATGATTTCACAGCCAATCCCTCCATCACACTAATCATCCTGAGAAGAATGCAGGCTTGTTTAAGCACCTGCTCAGACTTACAATATAGCGAAAGAGACCCGATAATGAATTAAGGGTGACATGTTAGTTGAGTGTTGTCGGAATGTCACTCGACCAGAGCTCAGAAACAGTTTGTTGAGGTGCAAAGCGGAGAAGTATCTAATCAGCATTATTGTTATTTGCATTTCAGAGGTTGCCACGTCGCTTCACTCCTCGCAATAACGGTTAGGTTTTAGTCTTAAAAATGTTACAGAATGACATTGCGGGCGATGTGGCAATTTATGGCTACATTACTTCAGCAGTGATTCTTTCAAATCACCACAAATACATCATGGTGCATACATTAAATCATGTTTGTTGAATTCTGGTCAATTATAAAAATTATACGGAATAAATATTCGGAACTTTTGTTTCATAAATAGAAAGATTTTGCACAAAATGTTGTTAAAAATTAAAAGGTTACCAATACTTAAAAGAGAGGGACATTTATTTTTATGAAGATGTATACTTTTTGGTATGGTAGTTGCCTTTTCCGTCAGTAAAGATCGCGATATTTTAATTTTAGTACCTTACGTTTTAATCAACACTTGATTTTGGGGGAATTATGACGTACTACCAAAAAAGGGTCTATTACTTAAAGACTCGGATTAAAAATGGTATAATCGGATTTGTCAGTTTGACTGCATTCTTTCTTATAATGATACTGTTATTCAACCGGGTTACCTGATGCTGTCATATTTATTCCGCATTACTGAGAAAATCTTGTTTTCCATCGTTAAAATTCAGAATAATCTTTTCCAAAAAATTTACTATCATTACTTGTTATCAATTCATTCCCTGTTAGTTTACCGATCATTATGATTAATTCATCTGGAGTCATTTCTTTATCCTTCTAAAAATTACTGAACAATCCAATCCAACAAAGTTCAAATATCTTTATTTTTTGTTGATCCTGGCAAGTTCACATGTGTCTTTCCCTTTTTTCAATTGACTTTGCTGCTGCCAATAAATATATTTTTGATACTTTATATTCTGAACCAAGACAACACTGAATGGGTCAGCTTTTGTGGTTAACTGGAGTTTCAATATTATTTATGACAAAGCGCAGAAAACTTAATATCTCTAACTAAGTTTTGCTACTTTAACCTGATATTTTTCATTATCATTACTATCCTTTAACCACTATTAACCACTATGAAAACGTCATTGATACCCGAACAAACTTGGAAACAGCTTGAATCGGTTATCCAAGACAATACATCATTTACCATCACGTCACTTGTCAATCCGGTTTATACTCGATAACAGCAATAAAGACCGCCTGAGCAGAATGCAGCCGATTATATTAGAGAGCCCGGCTTACAAAATCTGCATTGACCATCATGAGGACAACAATCTTGATGCCGAATTAAAAATCACCTCCGAATCGGCGAGTGCTACTGCTGAGTTAATATATGATCTGCTGATAAACTTGAAAGCTACCATCGACCGCGAGATTAGCACTTTACGTCGGAATACTGACCGACACAAATTCATTTTCCGAGCCGAATACGACATCGCGGGTGCATGAAGTTGCCTCCGAACTGCTGGAATCAACAGAATTATTTAAGGATACACTTGCAACGATGTCGAGCAACTGCGGAGGAAAGCTCGCATGGATGAAAATAACCGGAGAAATGGTTGAAAAGAGTGGAGCGCTCCGCGAGGAAGTCGAGGGATTCGTGGACTATCCACTCACCATTGAGGGGGTGCAGATTGCCATTCTATTTCTTGAAGTTCCGAGAAGGGGTACAAAAATCAGTCTCCGGGCAAAGAATTCATTCAATGTTCACGCGCTCGCCCAAAAGTTCGGGGGAGGCGGTCACCGGCACGCTGCGGGAATTCGACTTCACGAAATTTCTATTGACGAGGCGATAACACAGGTACTTGATGAAGCATGTTGCTACTATAACAGTCAGATAAGTCAATAGTAATCAAATTAAAACCGGTCTGTATCGTAATGAACCGGGTGCTTGTATCGGTCCCGATGTCAACAGAAGCTCACTATGGACATATCGGATGTCATCGCGAAATGCCGGGATTTACCCGAAACAAAAAGTAATCAGACACGCAACATCCGCAGGGCAAAATTGTCTGATCTGAACCATTTCGGCAGGTTCTTTGAAGAGAGAGAATTAGAATCAGTCATCGAACATGATGTCCGAGATTATTTTGATACACTCAGAGAAGAAGCTCACTATTCGATTTCCACAATTGTTAGAATATGGTTGACCGTCCGGACGTTCTGTGATTTTTTGTGGAGAGGAGAAAATTTGCGGGAATAATCCTGCTGCGGGGATCAAAGTGACGCCCAGACCGGAACTTCGGGTACCGGAAATCCTAACAAAAGGGGAACTGCGAAGATGGCTTGCCGCTCCGCAGAAAGAACAAAAAACTCGAAATACGAAAGAAGAAACAGGCAGGAAATGACAATGCCCGTATCGATGAACAGATATATAACTCAGTGCGGAGTCATGCGCTCATTGAACTCCTTTTTGCATCGGGAATGCGCCCCGGGGAAATAGTGAAAATCAATCAACACAACATAAATCTCGGCGCGCGCGTACAGTTACCATACATAATCAAAAAGGTATAGCCCGTATAGGCTATTTCCCATCGGAGGATGTGTGCCGGATAATGCATCACTATATAAAAATGTCGTTGGAACAGCAGAAAGACCGAGTTGGTGATTCGGAATAATTGCTGTCTCATGAAGAAATGGTACGGGTATTATTCGCTCTTCGCCTATAAAAACGGAACGTCCTTGTCGGAAAATGCTGTCAGAAAAATAGTCCGCCGGTATGCTGAACAGGCCGGTATAAAAAAGACGGTTACCCCCTATACCTTGCGCCATACAATGGCTGTGTTTTTGAAAAAATCTGGCACCGATAACCACGCTGTCAATAGGTTGCTCGGAATTGTATCATAAAACCACAGAGGATTAATACTCCCGTAATCATGCACAATAAATGAATAAGAATCAACTGAAAGATACCGGTGAACGGATGATCCCGCCTAGAAAGGACGAGGTCAGTTTTGTCTTTGCACGGCACCGGTTTGCATACGAATACGCAGCTCAGTATGTTGCGGAGAAAACCGTACTCGATGTAGGATGTGGGACGGGATACGGCTGTGAACTGTTCAGCCGCACAGCAGCATTTGTATGTGGTATTGATAAAGACTGGTCTGCCGCTGCATATAGTCGCGAACAATATGGCAATGATAACACCGCTTTTTGCTGTATGGATGCTTCCGGATTGGCGGTAAAAAGGCAATTTGACATTACAGTATCATTTCAGATTATGGAACATGTCAATGACTGCGGGATATATATAAACGAACTCAAACGGATTACGAAAAGAGGCGGTTTGATACTAATCAGCACACCGAATGTCATAATACCACCGAATGAAACAGAGAAAAATCCGTTTCACACAATCGAGTTTAATTTTCAAACGTTCAGCAATCTGATCAGCACCCATTTTTCATCATATTCTTTATCAGGTGTTGTCTATTCGGATAAAAATATTCTGAGAACAATCATTGATGCCCTTCCGGTTTATCGATTGGGAAAATGGCTCAAACGGAAAAGTGCAGTTAAAAAATTTGCGGATAAAACTCTCAAATTAACGCGGTTTACAATGTCAAAATCACAGCCTGAAAAATTTCATGATCTCTTTGCACTGTGCGAGAACCGCTGATTGTTGAATCTGAGACACACAAACTGTGCCGATCAGGCTTGAACATTATGAGCCTGAGAATGCTACGTTTTTACTTGCGAAATAATTTTCGAGTTAGTACTTTACTATTTAAAGCATTGAAATTAAACCGGTTAGCGCTAAATATTGCGCTGGACTGATTGCCGATGGTGAACTAATTTCCGATCTGTACTATCCGTCATTTATGCAAGGGAAAGAACTTATGAACATAGAGTTTTGCGGACATTCCTGTTTTCTCTTGCGTGATGGGAGACATTCGGTTATCATCGATCCATTTTTGTCCGGAAATCCAGTAGCAGTGCGAAAACCGGAAGAGGTCAGCGTTGAGGCTGTTTTGCTGACCCATGGCCACGGCGATCATATCGGCGATGCCATAGCAATTGCACAGAGAAACAATGCAACGATTATAGCACCATACGAACTTGCGACCTACAGTGGAAAAAAGGGAGCTCAGGTGCATCCGATGCATATCGGCGGTGGGCGTGATTTTCCGTTCGGGCGGGTAAAACTGACGCAGGCATGGCACGGATCTGCTGTATTTGATGACGGTGATATTCCAATTTACACGGGAAATCCGTGCGGATTTATCCTGACTATGGGCAGCACAACAGTCTATCATGCAGGAGATACCGGATTGTTCGGAGATATGAAACTGATTGGCGATAGGAACGATATCGATTGTGCATTTCTGCCGATTGGTGACAATTTTACAATGGGAATCGATGATGCGCTTTACGCGCTTGAATTACTACAACCGAAAAAAGTGATTCCTATGCATTATGACACGTTTCCGGTCATTGAAGTCGAGGTAAGTGATTTTACGGATGGGGCGAAGCAGAAGGGATATGAATGTATCGTGCTGAAACCGGGCGAGTCAACAGCACTCTGACGTAGTATTGTTCGTTGGTAATGGTAATGTAAACACATATGATTTTTCAATAAGGTCATTGCATCTTCATGACCTTTTTTGCATTTTTGAAAAGGCAATTAGGGCAATGTGTTGACATTGTTCCTGTGATACCCGTAGAGAAAGCTGTAATGAACCGAGAAGAACAATACAACGATTTGAGGAATCTGTTTCCCGGTTTGATCCTGAAGGATGAGCCGATGAGCAGTCATACAACATTGCGTATCGGTGGTATAGCCGATCTCTTTTGCGAAATCCAGTTGCCGAGCAAGCTCATTCCGGTACTGCAGGCAGCACGAGAACGTTCGGTTCCGATTTTTGTACTTGGAAGCGGTAGTAACATCCTTATCGACGATGCAGGATTCAGGGGATTAATAATAAAATTTATAAATACCGATCCGCCTCGTCTCGATTTTCCCCATGTGACAGTCCCCGCTGGAAGTTCTTTGAAGGATCTTCTGGAATTTGCCGCAAAAAACGCTTTGAGCGGACTTGAGTTTCTTGCGGGAATTCCCGGAACGCTCGGTGGTGCGCTCTACATGAATGCCGGCGCCTATGGGATAACAATCGGAGAATTATTTGTCAATGCAGAGATTATCGATGACGATTTGGAACTTAAAACTGTCGATGCAGATTTTTTTCAATTCCGGTATCGGAAGTCTGTTCTGCAGGAGAAACCTTTTACGGTAGTGTCGATTGTTCTTACCGTGAATAGAGGAGATGAACCGTCGATCCGTGCCGAATATAACCGGATATTATCGATCAGAGCAGAAAAACATCCGAAACACGATGTGCCGTGTGCCGGAAGTTATTTCAAAAATCTCCCGCCGGAAAATCCGGGAAGGCACAGGCGCCCGGCTGGATATTTTTTGGAGCAAGCAGGTGTGAAATCGCTCTCAGTCGGTGGTGCGGAGGTCTATAGCGGGCATGCAAACATTATTATTAATACCGGAGGAGCAACAGCACGAGACGTTATAGAATTGGCTCGCAGGATGAAACAGGCTGTTTTGGAGAAATTTAATATTGCACTTGAAGAGGAAGTAAAATATCTCGATTCGGTTAAGGGCATTGGTCGGGCAGATGGTTGATATCTTATTTAAAATGCAAGAGTTAGGGCAGAGATTGTTTGATTTTCCCTTAATAATTTTGTATACTTTAGCCTCTTTTATATTGGGTAGTTATGCAAAAAAATGGGTAATTTGCCCAATAGACAAAGTGGAAATTGTGACGATGAGATGACACGTTTGAATAAATTTCGAAGTGAAGTGGGTGAATGGGCTGTTCGGCATCCAAAAATAGTGCTTGTTATTCTGGCGCTATGTGTTCTTTACGGTTATTTTCATTTCGGATTAGAGAGTTCGTCTTGGATGGTTACGGCATGGCGTGTCGTAACGCTGCTTGGAATTGCAGCGCTTGTCGTATCCCCGTATGACAGGATAAAAGTGGTTAAGATTGAGCAGAGAACAGCCGAACCACACGAAGAGATAATCTCGATCGACGAAGAGACCAACACAGTATCTTTTCCGGGTTTTTCTGATACATATTTCTTTCAAAATTGGCGTAATATCGAGAAAGATTACAATCTCTTTCTATCAAAAATTCTGACGGTAATCAAAAGGACATTTGCAGGACATACGGCGGCATTTTATTTCTATGATGTCAATACAGATTCGCTGAATGCGAAAAGTATTGTCTCCGAGGATGAGCATACCATAAGAAGTGGTAACGTAGGATCTGAAGAGAAAATATTCGGGAAAATATTCGAACGGAGCAGTCCGTATTATTCGAATGAAAGAGATGAAGTTCAGGATCTCCAGCCGTTTTACATGAACGGAAATTCGGTATCGTCTCTTGTAGCGACACCGGTAGTAATTGAGGATGAAATCAGGGGTGTAGTCGTAATCGACTGTCTTAAAAAAAATGCCTACTCGGATGAAGACATGCCGCTGATTGAGTCGTATGCAGAAATTATTGCGGAAACAATTGTTAATTATAATAGTTTGTCCGAGTTTGAACATTCTGCACAGTTGTTTTCATATTTTTACGAAGTTAGCAGAGGCCTGATATCAAATTTGAAATTCGATGAGATTCTTGATCTTTTGGTTTCTGTTATGAAGGGTGTAATCAACTACGACAGACTTACGATATCAGAGTACACTACCGGCAGTGATGAAGCAAAGATTATCCGGGTGAGCGGGCAAATTGACGATTTTCCCGAAAATACTGTATTCCCCCTTGATGAAGGGTTGACTGGTTGGATAATCCGGAATAAAAAAACAAAATTGATGGCAGATATCGAAAAGAATGAATATTTCCTACCCAGATACCATTCAAAGGAGAAAACAAACTATAATCTCAGATCGTTTCTCGGTGTACCGGTTAGTTACCATAAAGTCTGTTTCGGAACGATTACAGTTGAGAGTGCTAAACCCGATAAATACTCAGTACGAGATGAGAAAATTCTGACAATTCTCGCAAACAACTTTGGTGTTGCGCTTGAACGGGGACATGCATTACAGCAGCTCGAACTGCAGGCAACAACTGACGGACTAACCCAACTTTATAACTACCGCATGTTCATGCAACGGATAGCAAACGAAGTAGAGCGGTCGATACGTTATGATCAGAATTTCACCCTGCTCATGGTCGATATCGACTATTTCAAGCAGGTCAACGACACCTACGGGCATCGTGCCGGCGATAAAATCTTGATGCAAGTTGCATCGACGATTAAAAAAAGCTTGAGAAATGTCGACTTTGTATCCAGATACGGCGGGGAAGAATTTGCTGTAATCTTAGTAGAAACCCAGCTCAAGGACGCATTATATACTGCTGAACGTATCCGGGAAAATATCGCAAACATGCACACTACGTATGAGAAGAATGTTCTAGATGTGACGGTCAGTATCGGTGCTGTTGAATTCCCGAACAATTCTAAAGAGGCTGAAACGCTGATTCACGAGGCTGACATGGCGTTATATGAAGCAAAATCAAAAGGACGGAACAGAATTGTAACGGTTGATTCGGCAAAGCATTCTATTTCCTAATTTAACTACACATGATACACAATATATCACATAGATTACGAATTTCCGGCTTACTTACCGTCGGAATAGTTATTGTGCTGTCGAACATTGCTCCGGCAAACGCACAAGAGGGATTGAATCCCAAAACAGAAAGCGGTATAACAATTACAACTCCTGCATATGAAGAATTTGATGCAAACCCGATTCCGTTACCGTTCTTGCAAGTAAATACTGCAAAAAACAGCCATTTGCTGCTCATCGATAAATCGAAGCAAGATCTGTATCTCTATAAATATGACGGACGATTCCATAGGATTAAGACACACGATTGTACAACCGGAGCAAATCCCGGTGATAAACGAGAAACCGGCGACTTGAAAACCCCGGAAGGCATTTATTTTTTTACCGATGTTTGGGAAGAAACTGATCTTATCAGGCAGTATCGAAAAATAGAAACGGCGCAGTATGCATTCAATACCAACTATCCGAATGTGATTGATAAAATGAACAATAAGAACGGGTATGGCATCTGGCTCCATGCTTCAGATAAACCGGAACGGATAAAACAACCGTACGACACAAAAGGATGCATTGTTGTCCGTAACGGAGATATGGTCGATCTCACACCCCATATTTCTCTTGAAAAGACACCGATCATTATCGTGAAAAAATTTGATTTCCTTCAGGAAGATGCAGTTGAGCAGGAACGGGATCGGATACTGCGGTTTGTCGAAGCATGGTGTTCGAGCTGGGAGTCGGCCAAAATTGAGTGGTACCGAGAGTTTTATTCGCACCAATTTCTTTTAGTAATGACCGTACTTATGACGAATGAGTTGACTACACACAGTTGATTTTTCCAAACTATTCATGGATAAAGATTGCACTCTCCGATTTTCAAATTCTCAAATTTGATGACTATTATTTGGTTTAATTTCATCAAAATTTTCAATTGGATATTTATACAGATTCGGGTATGAAAAAGCTTTATATTAATAATGACGATGAAAATCTGACGATAATTTCTGAACTTTGGTGCCGATAGTACCGGCATAAATTAATCGCCCTGAAGAGGGTTTGATACCATATATTTAATTTAATTTTGAGGCTTTAAAATGTCGGAAGAAAATATTACCATAATGATTCTTAAAGGTGTCAAACGGGTCCGTAGCATCAAGGTGAATCGGGGTAGAATCCGGTTTGTGGTATGGGGGGGGTCAGTATTTGCATTCCTTTTTGTAATCTCCATCGGCCTCAATATGTATCAATATGTTTTTTTAAATGGTGCTGAACAATTTGCCCGAACCGACACTGGGGAAGCTGAACCTGCTAATGAAGTACAAACTGCTATCGGAACAAATGGGAATAATCAGAATGGTTTTACAGCAAATAGCAGCGGGCAGACAGCAAGTAATGGTACAAATCATAGCACGGCTGAGAATGATAATCCTCTTTTTGAAGAGACTGACTTTTTTGCCGGCGATAAATCTTCATCCGTTGTAGGATTGGTAGACTTGAAGGAGTCGGTTCAGCTCAATGGTGCTGAACTGAATATCACGTTCAGTATTTACAAAAAGGATATTCTGCAGGAAGCCGTTTCTGGCAGATTTGTGGTTCTTGTGAAAACATCGGATGCAAGCAATCCGTACTTGAGCTATCCGCAGGTAACTGTCAATTCCGATGGTTCGATTAAAAACTTTGTGGACGGAGAAAGTTTTTTTATGCGCAATCTGACGATCAAAGAAAAACAAATTCTCCTTGTTGACAGAACATCAGAATTCGAATATTACAGAATTTTTATCTACTCTAATGTGGGTGAGCTTCTCCTCAGGCAAACTAGGCTAATCGACAGAAATACAATCGATTGATGCAGATATTATTAACTAATATGCTAGGAGTAGTGACATACAGTGTTTTCATTAGAGTTGCCATGCTGGTATAAATATTAATGTGATGAATATAAAGTCCACATATAACCTGATCTCTCTTGCAACGAGAATTATCACAATTATCGGATTGTGTTCAGTAGTGACAACAAAGGTATCATCGCTGCTTAGCGAATACGTTGCAGGAAGTGTATTTCAAAAACACGGAGTATGAACTCAATATTTACCGGATTTCGGGTACTGAACCCGTCCCTACAATACTCATAATCGGCGGTATTCATAATGAGCCGGGTTGATACCTTACAGCCGACTCATATGTCGATATAGCACTTAAGCGGGGGAATCTGATTGGTTGTGCCGCGAGCAAAACTTTCAGACTATTATCGAGGATGTGCGGAGTGTTTTGGGAGACATGAACCAGCTATTCAATCTTGACGAACCTCGATTCGAAAATGACCATGCAATGGAAATAGTTGAAATTCTCAAAGGACTCATTGCTGAAAGTGATATGATGCTCAACCTGCACGACGGATGGGGGTCTTATAGAGATGATTATATCGACGAAATGCACAATCCGCTAAGGCTCGGTCAGTCTATATATTGCCGATACTGATGTCTATACCATTCCGGGATCGGATCAGCAAATTCATCTTAGAAATATCAGTGAAAAAATATGTACACCAGTAAATTCTCAGATCGAAAACGGAGAACGCGCTATTCGATTTAATAACCACAATACCTACTCGGAAGAGAGTGCACACACAGACCAGCGGGGATCTGCCACATTCTGTGCGCTTTCGAGTCATCATATTCCGGCATTCGGTATCGAGACATCAAAAAACATAACCGATGTTGAATTGCTTGTCCGGTATCAGACAATCGTTGTCAATGCATTTTCCGAGGAATTCGGCGTTATTCGCGATGTTGTCCGCAAACCGATTACAGAACCGCGGCTACAATTCATCGCAGCATCGATCAACGGTCATCAGCCCAGGTTGTTTCTTAACAATGAAACTCTTAACAATGAAACAGTGTATTTGAAAAGTGGTGACACGGTTAAAATTGAACATATCGAATATTGAACATTATGGCAATACGAACGATCTGGGGAAAGATTTAGCGGTTTTCAGTAATGCATCAATTTCTTGTTAAAAAAGATAATGCAACGTTCGGCACAGTAAATATAGAAATGTCCGAAAACGAGACGGAAGCAATTGGTGCGACTGATCGATACAAGCCCTGCTACTGAAATATTTCAAAATGCGTATGTCAATCTCTTTGGATTCCGGTCAAAGGAGCAGCAGAAAAACACAGGTGATGACCGGAATCTCCTGATTAATATTTCGGTCGATCTGGACTCGAAATATTCTGTAAGAGAGGAGGGTGTAGAATGTGAAGTTCGGTTAGAAAACGACTTGAAAGTGTTCTCGAAAATGCGACTAAAATTGATCGAACCCGCTTTAAAACATCTCGTGCTGAAATTTGATAACGGAAATATGGGGTATTTGAAAAACGGTGAAACTTATACATTCTCTAATGAACATATATTTGAAATTGTTGGTGTAAAAACAACGATACCTAACAACAGTAGTGTCAGAGTGAAGATCAACGGATTTGTTGGGAATAGTGCGGGAAGTGATATGTAGACACCGATCGATATAGCAATGGAGCTTCTTCCTGAATATTCTGTCGATAAACATGGAAGGACCTTTGCGGTAGAAGTGCTCTACCGAGGAGAACAGATTGGAACTGCATATCTTATCCTCAGTAATGAAGTGTACGAAAATAATAGATAACTAAAATATATACTACTATTAAGGCTGATCTGAATTGATTAGACTGCTTTGTAATATTCTTCATCGAGAATTAAAGAGTGCTCGGTAGAATGAAGTTTACATGCTGAATAATTAAATTGGAAGGCAGAGAAAAGGAAGTAACGTGGCAAAAAAAACAAAAACATTTGCAGAAAAGGCGGCTGGCAGAAAATCTTTCAGCCAAGTCTGTCCCGAATGCGGAACAGCATTTACAGCTATACTTGTTGTTGATTCTGAAAAAAATGAAGCGACAGGAGCGTGGAAATTTACGAATACTCAAACAAAAGTGTGCAATTGCAATGAATCTAAGGTCTATGCCTAAAAAAAGACAATGTTCTTTAGAACAGTGAAGTAAGCAAGCTTTCCTCAGTTTCGAGAGATACTCTGCCGATTATTTGATGCCGGCAAAACATACAGCGCAACTTGATCCATTGAGCGAAACAGGTACTTTACATCCATGGACATAACACAACTTCTGACGTTTACGAAACAGGCCGGAGGATCCGATCTCCATATTAGTGCAGGATCACCGCCTATGATCCGTGTACACGGTGAAATGCGGAAACTGAAAGTCCAGATGCTCACCAATGAAGATATTCATCATCTCATTTACGATATAATGAATGATGAACAGAAAAAAGTCTTCGAAGAGCATAAGGAGCTCGATTTTCCTCGCCAGCTTGGTAATATTGCCCGGTTCCGGGTCAATGTCTTTTACAACCAGAATGGTGAAGCAGCAGTTTTTCGGACAATTCCGACAAGAATATTAACTGCCGAAGAACTGAATCTTCCGCCTGTCTTGATAGATCTTGCTAAAAAAGAAAAAGGCGTTGTGCTCGTGACCGGTCCGACAGGAAGCGGAAAATCGACAACACTCGCAGCGCTGATTGTCCACATCAATAAGAACATGCGAGGTCATATCTTGACGATCAGAAGATTCGATCGAGCTCCAGCACGAAAGTAAAATGTGTTTGATAAATCAACGGGAAGTCGGACACCGCATACTATATCGTTTTCCAACGCACTGAGAAGCGCCCTGCATGAGGGTCCTGATATTATTCTCGTCGGTGAGTTGCGTGATTTAGGAACCATTTCGCTTGCCATCACTGTCGCCGAAACTGGCCATCTCATTTTCGAAACGCTCCACACATCGAGTGCTGCAAAAACAGTAGAACGTATTATAGATGTTTTTCCGCCTGACCAGCAGGAACAGATCAGGTCAATGTTTGCAGAATCGATCAAAGGTGTTGTAGCGCAGAAGCTTGTCCCTCGGAAGGATGGTGAAGGGCGCGCAACGGCAATGAGATCATGATCGGCACAACAGCTGTGCGCAATCTAATCCGTGAAGGAAAGACCTTTCAAATCCCGTCAATTATCCAGACCGGACAGGAACAGGGAATGCAGAGCATGGACAGCGCATTGAAAAAGCTTGTCAATGACGGTATTGTCGATCCGGAAATTGCTTTAGTTTATGCATTCGACAAAAAAAGCTTCAAGGCTGGTGTCGGAATGATGTAAATATTTGTATCAAATTATCAATCAATAAAATGATTAGTGAATCCCACATTCTTGTGTTGTGCTTTGTAGCAAATTAGAAAATGAACATACTTAGAGAATTTTTTCCGTTGAATGTCTGTCATAATTCATAAATTATTGGTAGCAACCGGAAATAAGGGGAAACTTAAAGAAATTACAGCACTCCTCAACGGTGCGGTAGCGACGTTCCTTACATTAGGCGATCTGAGTGAATCAGAAGATGTGGAAGAGACCGGTTCAACGTTCGAAGAGAATGCTGTCCTCAAGGCAGAACATTTTTTTAATCAGACAGGAATAATCACTTGTGCCGAAGATTCCGGACTTGAGGTAGATGCCTTAAACGGCAGACCGGGCGTCTACTCTGCTCGTTATGCAGGAGGACAGGTTTCCGATGAGGATAATAATAGAAAATTGCTTGCAGAATTGGGCACGGTACCGGAGGGAAGGCGGAACGCACGGTTTGTCTGTGCTGTGGCATTTGCAATGCCAGGTAACACTAAATTATTCAGGGGTGTAGTTAAAGGGGCAATAGCACATGAAGCACAGGGCATTCACGGATTTGGATACGATCCTTTGTTTATTCCTGACGGATATAACAAATCATTTGCAGAACTCGGCGCAGAAATCAAGAATTCCATTAGCCACCGCTTTCGTGCACTGAAAAAACTGCAAGATTATGTGATGGCGTTTGCTGATAAACCAGTTTAATTTGTAAATAGTAATAATATTGTCACTTTAACCGGAATCTTGACTTGAATTTTACATTCGAGAAAAAGTGGAGAAAACTCAGTCGGTAAACAGTCGGTAAAATTACATTAAGATTTGAGAATAGGAATAAATCACATTTCTGAAAAAACCTTGGGAAAAAATAACGATCCGATTATCTATACGTATACATTCGGTTTCAATAATGGGGACACTAAGAAATTTTCAGTTCAACTTGAGTGTCAGACCTTGAGTCTCATCAAGGACGAGCCTAAATCTCAGCTGGAATGGACCGATCTTGACCACTTTAAGTGTCTAACTGTCCACTTAAAAAAGAATCTCATCCCCATTGCCCGGTCGTTTTGAATATTGTCGGACTCGTTGATTTTTTTAAAGAGGGCCACTCTTGTGATGAAGCGCAGGCGATTGTTGAAACAGGGTCCAGGACATTTTCGAAGAAAACATCGCTCCAACATGGTGTGAGTTCTTTTCTCGGAATCTTCATGGTAACGAGTTGGTGCCCAATATTGAGCAAAATCCGGCCGATGGTCCGGTATCACCTCCCCTTTACAACGCTCGATGAAGGTGCATTTAGAATTTTTTCGACTTATTTTCTTGCACAATATTTTAATAAGCAGAAAGAGAAAAAACCGGACTGGGATTTAAAAACTGATGAAAATTTACGAAGATATCCACATTGTAAACAAAAGTTTCTGGTAGCGCCTCTCACACATCACAAGGAAAGATGTCAGCCTCAATGCTCTCGTCATTCTCGACAGTTTTGCCGGGCACCTGACTTTTAAGCTCGATGAGAATCTATTGTCGGATATCGAGTTCCTCTGCGAAACTTACTTTGATTAATTCGTACATTTGAACTTACAGACTGTATCTATGAGATCTGTTCAGACTATTCTTGACCGACTCCACTCCCTCGCAGATCCAAAAAATGTCAAAAGGATGGCGCGGTATGGGATCAGCATACGTTCGACGCTCGGTGTTCCTGTTTCAGAATTGAGAAATCTTGCGAGGGAAATCGGTACGAATCATACATTTGCAGTAGAGCTCTGGGATTCAGGTATACATGAGGCACAAATTCTCGCTTCTATCATTGACGATTCTGCAGACGTCAGTGGAGACCAACTTGAGCAATGGGTGCTCGAAATCGATTCGTGGGATGTGTGTGACCAACTTTGCAGTAACCTGATCGAAAAAACGTTGTATGCCTATAACAAAGCCTCCGAATGGAGTCTTCGTGAAGAAGAATTTGTAAAACGGGCGGGTTTTACCCTCATGGCGCTCCTTTCGGTTTCAGATAAAAAAGCACCTGATGAAACGTTCCACCCGTTCCTGCGCCGCATCTACGAAGAAGCGGGAGATGATCGTAATTATGTAAAGAAATCTGTGAACTGGGCGCTCCGGCAGATCGGAAAGCGGAATCTTACCCTTCACAAAAAAGCGCTCAGCACGGCGGAGAGGATCCTCCGGAAGGATTCAAAATCTGCCCGCTGGATCGCCTGCGATGCCATTCGTGAACTCACAAACAAGAAAACCATCAGCTTAATTCGTCAAAAAAATACATAGAATGCTATTCCGGGATTGTGCAGAAAATTATTAAATAATTGTAATGTTACTGATTGTTTAAAAATGCAACGCAGAAATTGCGACGTTGCAATTTCTAGGACTAAATAATTAACTTATGTTGCCATATCCCGCTTTTAAAAATTGCTGTACAAATAGATTGCTTTTATAAACAGTAAATAGTATATTATAGTGAAAACCGGACACAAGGAAAGCACTACACAAGGAAAGCACTATAAGAAAATTATAATATTGATATAAAAAGAGCGCATTACGGGGTGGTTTTAGAGACCTGAGATTAAACCCTTTGAACCTGATCTGGGTAATTCCAGCGGAGGAAAATGCATATCGCACAATTTTCAGAAATCGTAACCGCCTCTTACTTACAAGGGCGGTTTTTTTATTGCACTTTTTAACAGTATTTGTAAGGAGGTTTTGTAATGAAATTTAGTGTATTGTTTTTTTATTTTCTTCTCATATCCCTTTTTTATTTTACCCACATATTTGCTCAATCTGCCGGTACCGTAACCGGAACTGTGGTTGACAGTGAAACAGAATCTCCACTCAGCGGAGCAAATATTCTTGTCGAAGAAGCAAAAATGGGAGTAGCAAGCGGTACAGACGGTTCATTTATAATCCAGAACATCCCGCAGGGCAACTACACACTTAGTGCAAGTTATGTTGGTTACGATGTCAGAAAAGAGAAAATCACCCTGAACGGAGGAGCGCTAAATATTGAGTTCATTTTAACACCAAAAATAATCGAAACATCGGAAGTTATTGTAACGTCAACACGGGCCCGCAAACGGGAAACACCAGTTGCGTTCTCAAACCTTTCGAAAGAAGATATACAGCAGCGGTATCGCGCACAAGACGTCCCATTTTTTTTGACTGAGCTGCCGGGTATCAATGCCTACTCGACCAACGGAAATGGTATTGGTTACTCATACATCACGATGCGAGGATTCAGCCAGAACAGAGTCGGTGTTCTCATTAACGGCATACCGCAGAATGATCCAGAAACCCACGATGTCTACTGGATCGATCTGCCAGATATTCTTGAAAGCGTGGAGGATATTCAAGTACAGCGGGGTGTCGGGAGTTCACTGTACGGTGGATACGGAATCGGCGGCATGATCAATCTCGAGACCAATAATTTCACCCACAACAGGGAAATCGTTATCAAGTCAAGTGTCGGCAGCTTCAACACAAGAAAATTTTCTCTTTCATTCAACTCAGGGCTAATCGATAATTCATGGGCAATAAATACCCGGTTTTCGCGAATTCTGAGTGACGGATACCGAGATCAGTCATGGGTAGACCTTTGGTCATATTATATCAGTGCTGTCCGTTACGGAGTTTCGACCATAACACGGGTCAATCTTTACGGCGGCCCGGAAAAGACTCATTTTGCTTTTTTTGGCGCAACACAGGCAGAACTGCAGCAGAATAGAAAATTTAATCCATCTGTTTTTAAAGACGACACGGATAATTTCAACCAGCCCCATTATGAAATCATTCATGATTGGGACATCAATGAAAATACCCGGTTGTCAAATACTGTCTTTTATATCAAAGGAGATGGTCATTTCCTGTTTCGCGCACCCCGTCCATTCGACCCGACATTTGAAGATGTTGTCCAGAAAGATCTCCTCGATATTAAACAATATGGCTGGCTTCCCCGGTTTGAGCTAGAACATAAAGGTGGCACGTTTATGGTCGGCGGCGAGGCCCGTTACAACTGGGCTCGCCACTGGAAGGAGATTCAGACAAGCTTTCAAGCGCCGACTAACTTTTCGAATAACAGTTACGATGTGCCGCACGATTACATCGGAAAAAAATGGATGTACACCCTTTATGCCCACGAACTCTACAACCTAACACCACGTCTGACCGCAATGGTCGGTCTCCAGTTCATGTACCACCGGTACGATGTTGGTGCAGACAAAGTGCGGAACGTGGCATTCGATGTCGATTATTCGTTTCTGACTCCCCGGCTTGGCCTAAACTACAACGCCACAGATAATCTTAATGTATTTGGAAACTACTCTCAGGCGCGTCGGGAACCGTCAATGCGCGATTTGTGGGACCCGAGCGGCGTATTCAATTTTCCGACGGCAACACCGGTTGCATTTAACACAATTGACGAAGCAAATGGTATTTGGAAAGATCCATTTATTGTTCCCGAGGAACTCAGTGACTGGGAACTCGGTGTCGGCTATCAAAGACCAGGACTGCAGGCATCGGTCAATGGTTATATAATGGATTTTGAGAATGAGATCGTAAACAGCGGGTATATCGGTGTGAGTGGGGAAGCGATCCGGAGTAACGCTGCGCGTACAATGCACAGAGGTTTAGAGATGTCGCTCCGCTATACACCGGTTACCATGATCGATTTTTCTTCCAATATTACGATCAGCGAAAACTTTTTCAAATCGGGAACGCTGTTTAATTTTATAAATCAGCCGGTAAATGTAAAAGATAAGACTGTAGCCAACTTTCCCGAATTCATGTCAAATAATCGTATTACTGTCCGGCACGATAATGCTTCAGCGTCATTCTATGTCCGTTATGTTGGCAAGCAATATCTCGACAACACCCAGAATGAAAACCGCATCATCGATGCACATGCAGTCAGTTCCCTGTCCTTGGGATACGGGCTGCGAAATATCGGTGAACTGCAGAAAATCGAGCTGTTGCTCGATGTTTACAATCTTTTCGACACCGAATATGAGACCTATGGTCATATTGATTTCTTCGGAAATCCTGCATGGATACCAGGCGCCGAGCGCCACATCTTATTTACCATTCGGGGAGTCTTATAGGCAAATAATGTTTGAATGATAAGTAAAGAATGTATATAAGGTCGTTTATTGGATGTGCAAAATATTATTCCAATATAAGGTAGATGTATAATGTTGTTTGAGCGAATGAAGCGGGAGAACTGGCAAACCGGAAGGAATGATTCTTTCAGTGCAAGCATACCGATTCTGACTCCGGATGAGTGCCGAAAAGCATAGCTTGAAGCACGATTTCCGGAAAAATGGAAATTACATCTTGGGAAGCATTATGGAAAAGGGAGCGGATTTACACTGCTTCCTGAAGTATAAAAGTGGTTCGGGCCGACATGGTGGCTTGGTAATTCACATAAATAAAGCTGGTCATGCTACTTGGACCCGCCGCCGCCGATATTCTGCAGGTTATCCTGCGATTTACCGTTGACTTCTATAATCCGAAATAAAAAGCATTGGATCAGCAGGCTCTTCGTCAACCCATATCTGATAATGCAAATGGGGTCCTGTCGATCTACCTGTGCTTCCCACTGTCTCGATAATATCGCCCCTTTTGACCACGTCTCCCTTCTTAACAAGGATTGAGTTAAGGTGGCAAAATTGCGTGAGCACCTCGTACTTGTGGTCGATAACGATAGTATTTTCCCATAACCGTTTCTCCCCCGCAAAAGATATAACACCGTCACCGGGAGCCATAATGGGAATATCCTTTTTATTGACAATATCTATTTCACGGTGTATTGCAACAGTCTCGGTAAGAGGAGATTGTCTTAGTCCAATTGTGAAGCAAGCCGACTTGTTAAAGGCAGATCTTCCGGGACAGACGCTATTCTGTCTAACATCGTATCAAAACTTTGTGATGTAGTGGTCAAATCGTTCATGATATTAGAAAGATATGACAAAATAATTAGGGGAAACTCGGGAAAGTTGTCAAGTGAATGATCAAACGATGGCTTATCATAAACGTCTTGATGTAATTTGTCAAATTCACTGTTTCCATAACCGCCAGATGTAAGGGAATAAGGGAGAGTATGTGACAAGTCGCTGATAAGATGATTAATTGCAAGTACAGTTTCAGATGCGAATTCCGTGCGATTGCTTATCTTATCCATTCGGGATAATAACAGACTTTCCTCTTTCTGGTAGAGTCTGAGCTATTCCTGATACGAACGATATTAAGTTAAGCATCGTTGCCGCAATTCCAATTGACAAAATAACCACGAGGTTACCGCTGAAAACAGTATCGATCTGGGTATATGAATGGATTTTATATCGCTCTCCTCAGAGAAGAGAGTCAGAGAAATATAATCCTGACGCATTAGATTAATAAGAAAACGCATCTTTGGAATATCCTTCATGTTTTGGAGTCAAATCAAGCAAACTCCGAATAATTTCGTTGTCGTCATACGTTGAAAACAGGCTGTCTTCAACAATAGAAATCGTCATAAGTTCCCGTTCAATTTCAGTACGAAGCAGTTGGAGTCATAGAGATACGCTTTCTTCTGAAAATATGAATTTACCCGCCAAGTCAGAATAAAAATTGCCGATACAGACAGCATTAAAATGGAAAACCATAGAAAAACCGTTTCCCGGTGACAGGAATTGTATAACTTTGAGAATCTCTTGACAAAGATATGAGAAGACGTTTATGTAAACTATTATAGAAAAATATTCGCATTGTTAATCTTTTTCATTATGAAGTTCGGTTTCAACATATCTGATTGATTCATTTTATGTAATACAAATGCAAAATAGATACCAGAAAATTTCTCCTGTTGCATCCCGGAAATACTTTGCGCCGGAAATACTTTGCGATGGATAAACAATTTTTTATCCTGTGTTCACAATGCTGATTGATTGTTGTTAACTTTTTTGATTGATTTTTTTGAAAGAAATATTTATATTCTATGTTTTTTATAACGTGCCTGAGCACTTCGGGGTGTAGCGCAGTCCGGTTAGCGCACCTGCTTTGGGAGCAGGGGGTCGGAGGTTCAAATCCTCTCACCCCGACCAGCGTTCGCAGTCTTGATGAAATGAAAACCGCGCTCACGAATGCTAAGAGACTCGATGGATGCGCCAGTAGCTCAACGGGACAGAGCAACGGCCTTCTAAGCCGTAGGTTGAAGGTTCGAGTCCTTCCTGGCGTACTGTTTAAACACGCCGGAGCACATTAAGGGGAATGAGTTTCTGCAGAGTAAGATTTTACGGTGGGAGTAGCTCAGTTGGTTAGAGCACTGGATTGTGGTTCCAGGGGTCGCGGGTTCGATTCCCGTCTTCCACCCCAAAGGCAGGTCGTCATCCCACCCGGCATACAAAGCTTATGTGTCCCCTTCGTCTAGTGGTTAGGACTCAGGGTTTTCGACCCTGCAACAGGGGTTCGACTCCCCTAGGGGACGCTAAAAAGTCAGTCTGTAAGTCATTGTTAAACAATAACTTGCATGCTTGCTTATTCTTTTGGATAAAAAGTCCTTTTGTTTTCAAAGGCAATATAAAACTCTTTTGCTGCATCGAAGTACGTTTTTAATCCATCTTTTTTATATCCTCTTTAGGCTCTTTTTGGAAACATAAAAATCGACTCGAGGTCGTAAACCTAACACTGCATCAAACAATTTAATTGTTTTGATTGACAGATCAAGAAGAATATCAAATTCGTTCTGATAGGGTGTTTGATAAGTATATAGTTGAGAGCCCAGCGCTGCTTTTATAGTTTCTAATTTGCTTGCATATTCTATTCTGACAGATTTGATTTCATGTGTTAAATCACTAATATCTTCTTTTGTGGCCAAGTTTTTCTCTTGAAATATATATAGCACGAGAAAAAAACAATGATTAAGTAAACAAGTATTTCCAAAAAACATTCCAAATCAAATATTATCATTATCTCACCATATCTCACCATGAAAAATATTTAAGGGTCAAATTCTAATGGAGAAACATCTTTTCTCTGACAACCGTAACTTACTTCAGCATTAGATTTATTGGTTTCTCCGCCAAACCTTATAAAAGAACCTTGGATATTGGTGCCTTCTCTGATTAATTTTTCTATTGGAAAAGCATCCCCGATTCCCACAGGATTAAAACCAAATCCTTCACTGTTAAAACTGTTAACTGCGATTAATGGTCCTAATCCCAAAAAAGGGGAAGTTTTACCATCATTCTCTTTAAAATAATGTTCGAAGGAAATACCTAATTGACACAATATTATAGTTATTTACACTTACATTGTGCAGTGAGATACTACTATGCTTGATGCCAATGGCTATACTGTTTTTCCGGTTTATGTTATATTTGATATTAAAACACAGATTCTTTTCTGCAGTATCCTTTTTGTAAGAAATAATATCTTTTCCACTTGAATGAAATGGACCACCAAGCTCAACATAATCACGAAAATTATTCTCTGATACATACAATTTGGCCGTTTCATTGATAAGAAGTCTGTTTTCAAAAAAAGTCGCTTAAACTATTTAGCGGCAAATGGCCTCCACCTATGTTAATAGAGAGAACCTTTTGTCCTGTGCAAAAACATTACCCATACTGACAATTATCGTAAATAATATGAGAAAAGTGACTGACGGTTTGTGCAATTTCAAACTGTTCATAGTCTCTCCTGAAACTATACGTGTTCTTACGACAAACACACAACGGATTTTTGTTGCAGTTTTGGTTTTTCAATTCCTTAAAGGGATTGTAACAGAAATCTGATGTGTAATCACGCGAGCATCCTCCAAACTCAGAGGGCCACTCGGCGCCAGGACAAAGTCTGATGCACCAAGTGTTGAAATTAATCCGGTCTGGTCGGGCTGGCGTAGCCGAGATACACCGGGTCTGCCTGTACCCGTGGTGATCAGACCTATATAGCGGATAGGGAGATTCTTGAGATTCAGACTCAAGGACCAACTTGTTGTCCATTCTAACCACTGTTCTATTTGACTCCGCTGAAAATTCTCGATGTAGTCATACTGATCAAGCAGATACCTGATTGATCGAACCTGTATTCCCAATTGATAACCGAAACGTTTGCCTTCTTCATGAATTCCCATCCGGAGCAATTTGTTTGAAAACCGGAAGTCGTTTTCGATTGTCTTGCCTCCGACAGGGATATGACCTCCGTCGTTGGTTGTCACCGGTTCTGCAGCATCCGCCCAGGTATTACTCCATATTGGTTCGTAGACAAAGTCTACTCCAAGCGTAACATTTTCATGAGTTTTCGAAAATCCGAAGCCCAGGTTGTAGGCACTGGCATTACCAGGGTCCCGGGGAATGTTCATGATTGAATAATTAGGGATTTTTGGATACGATTTCCAGTTTCCCGTCATGATACCGCCTATTCGCCAGCCACTATCCGATATCGGCCGTACGTATCCCATATGAAGCCCAAACATATTAGAACGGTCCAGATTTTTTTCCACCCGTGTATCCCAACCGCCATTCCACACCTGATCGACATACGTGACATCATGGTCCATGTTGAACCGATTAATTAAGAGAAGAGCTTCGAAAGAATGATCTCTTTCCAACTCTTTAAGGAGCCCGATTCGAACATCAACCATTTGTCCGAACTGGTCGATTTTCTCGCTTCCTGCGTATAATTGGTCTACACCTTCTACAGCATTCAAACCTGCCCAAAATATACTTCCTGCGATAGAGATGTTGGAACCGGACAGTTTCTTGCCGAGTATACCGGATGCATACATGTTATCTGAATATTTTCCTCTTAAGAGTTGGGTGTTATTTGCGTTTTCCCCTTCGAGTTGCTGTATTGCCACCGAGAATCCACCAAACATATTATCCGAGGAGAAGAATGCGCCCAAGGGCAGAGTTCGAGCGGACACATTGTCTGATATTCTATAGTAAACCGGTGAAGAGAACATAACGGTCTCCCTGATCCGCGTGCCTTTTGCCGGATTGATAAACGGATCAAGCAGAGGATCATCTACGGCAATTGAAACACTTCCCATACCAAGATTCTGTGAGGGAAAAACCAGAAACTGATTGCCTGTCGCAATTGGTACCGTCTTGAGCGGAATGAGTTGTGCCAGAGTAATCTTTGGCAGAATAATTATAAGTAACGATAAGTAATAAAAAATTGAACTTCGAATTGATCTTTTGGTCATGTTAACCTCCTGTTACACCTATCCAATTAATTAACGGTACATTTTATACCACATTATTGTTTCTGCAGCGTGGAATGCCAATAGTCTCTCTGAGCTTTAAGCCATACAGAAAGGTTTATTGTCGCGGGATGCGTGTTGAAAAAATAGGTGTCACCCTCCTGCAGCAGGACATGTTCCTGAAAAGCTCCCAATGCATTGTTAAACGTATATACTTTATAGTTCCACACACCGCCATCTGCCTCTATAAATTCAGTATCCGATACCGTCCCCGATGCAGCCACCGGTGTTGTGTCAACCATTTCATTGAATTCCAAAGTCTCGACCGTCATGACAAATTCTTCAGAGTGGTTAAATTTATCCGATAACTCATCCGATGTATACCTGCCGTCTGAATTAAAGCCAAATCTATCATCTTGGGATTCGTCGTACCGGCAGCTGTACATATCCCCATCTCCATCGATATTAAATTCCGTCATGTACCCACCCCCACGCACCGTTAACATATTCAGCCTCAAAAAGATACGATCTTACTATTCCCGGGTTGGTTCCTTCGATTGTGTAGAGTCCGAGCAGAAAAGAAAGAGTGGTAATACTAATCCGATAACAACGATGAGATACATTGGAATTCGGATTGATCGTAAGGACATGCCGACCCCCTGTTCTTCCTGTTCATAAATAGATTGATAATTATATACGGCAAAAACTATTCCTAATAGCAAGCAGGATTTATGGAAAATTATAATTACTTAATAAACAACAACTTGTAATTCTCCAATATGTGCAATTATGAAAAATAGTGCAAAAATTTGCACTGCAAAAGTTGTTCGAATCAGATTATTCCACTTGCGAGAACAAACCAAAAATTTACACATTACTGGTGCTTTGAAAAATATTTTTTACAAAGGGTTCCTAAAAATGAAATTCCAGATGAAGAGATAAAATTAATATTTATCAGTATAAAGAATAAATCTCCTGAGGTGAGAGAGTCAATTATTATAAAATATATTAAGAAATATCAATCTAAAATGATGTTGATCAGGCTATTTCATAGCATCAAATATTATTTTATTGAGGATATAGATGAAGAAATAATCCAACCTCTTTGCACAGGTATATTTAAATATGCAAAGGATTTTAATTATATTAACAGGGAAGTGATTTCTCTATATTCTTTTTCAGAATAAAAAGCCGCAATTTTCTTATTCGCCTCACCCGTACTAAAATTAAGTTCAGAAGAAATAAAAAAATTAATATTGCAACCCATTGAGGGTGTTGATGATAATGCATTTCTAGCAGACAGCTTTAATTGCATGTTAGCTTGGCATAAAGAATATAGTGTAACTATCAAAGAAATTGCAGAATTTAAGATTATAACTATCAAAAAGTTCCATGAATATTATATTGATAATGACAAAAATATCTTTAATGCAATACCTGTAGACTTTAAATTGTATTCTTTGTTGACTAAATGGGCGACAAATTGGAAAAGTCATGATTTAGATACTTCAGATGATGTCAAGGGTATTATATACAAAATTTTAAAAAATGATGATGAGCAAGCTATTCGAACGGTAAAGCATCTAATTAATTCTATTCCTGGTTATGAAGGTTCGAGCCCTTCCTGGCGTACTGTTTAAACACGCCGGAGCACATTAAGGGGAATGAATTTCTGCAGAGTAAGATTTTACGGTGGGAGTAGCTCAGTTGGTTAGAGCACTGGATTGTGGTTCCAAGGGTCGCGGGTTCGATTCCCGTCTTCCACCCCAAAGGCAGATTGTCATCCCACCCGGCATACAAAGCTTATGTCCCCTTCGTCTAGTGGTTAGGACTCAGGGTTTTCGACCCTGCAACAGAGGTTCGACTCCCCTAGGGGACGCACAGGAAAAAGGCCTTTTGTGTTTTAAGTATTATTAAACAGTAATAATATTTTCTTAATCGAATCAAAAACAGTTATAAAAGAAACTTGATTTATATATCAATATTATTATTCAAATATATTGATTTCCACCTTCATTTAGATAATAATCGATTTACATCTATAGATTCCCCTAGATTCCCAAAATTTTATAAAATAAGTTAATAATGTATGGTCTAAACATATAAAGTTTACCTTCTGTGCTGGATATAATTAGGAGGGATTACCTGAATTTGTCCTCCGAAGATCGGGTTTGCCAGCAGTGTCTTGATTTGTGTGGATCCCGCGCATCCGCACAGTAACGTTGACTGACCTTACCTCAAATGTTGAGCCATAAATTGTATTAGTATAGGCAGTATAGGGATTACTTTGAAAGAAAGGAGCAATGAAAATAGAAAATAAGACAATGAAGATATCAACAAATTGACAAACTTAAAAAATGTCCTAAAATTAATGGGCAGGTCATCGCTTAAGAAATTTTAAACCATGCCGAACAATCAGGAGGGTTGTTCTCGTAAAAGGGAGGCGACATCCTGAAACAAAATCTCCACTTCATTCTCGTCGGTCCCTTCGTAATACCCACGAATACGAGCCTGTTTGTCGATTAGTACGAACTTTGTGCTGTGAAATACCGGTTCTTCTATCGAACCGATTTTGAATCCTCTGACTGCCAGTGCATGTATGTTTTCTCGTAACCCCGTGAGAAAATACCAGTAATCCGTATCAGCACCATAACGGGCTGCGTATTTAGTCATCACTGGAGGTGTATCGTATTCCGGATCGACGGAAATCGAGACCAATCGGACATTATCTTCAAGCTTGTAGGATCGATGAAGAGATGCCATTTGCCTGCTCATGATGGGGCAGGGTCCCGCGCAGGTAGTAAAAATAAAATTCACAATCCAGATCTTATCCTTCAGGTGGTAAAGAGTAACCTCATCCGTATTACTGTTTATCAATGAAAAATCTGGCACCCTATTCAGCACCGGCAACGGGTTTTGCCGAAAACTTTGGTCGATATATTCCGGAATCATTATGACGCTGACAACAATCGACAGTACAAGCAGGGAAATAAATAACACTATTATTTTTTTCATATACAATGTATTCCAGACTTTATTGAGAAGGCAAACGCAGTAAAACGTCAAAGCTCAATCCACTGAGAATCTGGCTTATCAGAGACATTCACACTTACAGATGTAACAATTCATTAAGGGTATTGGACGACTACCTACCACACATCCTCACCACCTTCTTCTTCCAGGAGCAGTTGTTGTTCATCCATCCATGACTGGTATTCGTCCGGAGTATGGATAGTCAGAAAACCAATCATCCGATAATGCCCGAGGCCGCATAGTTGTGCACACCCAATCTGAAACTCACCCGTCTCGACTGGAATAAACCATGTCGGTATCTCCATCCCCGGAATTACATCCTGTTTGACTCGCATAGCGTTGAGAGAAAAACTATGGACGACGTCCTTCGAAGAAACATAGATGATAACCGGCTTGTCTACGGGCAGATGCAGCTGATTCAGGGTTATCACATCATCGGCAGCAAACAGATCTTTTCTGTCTATACCCAGCGGATTAATCGCCGTATTCACCAGATTGATATCTCTTCTACCGAATACCCCGTCTGGTCCGGGGTAATGGATATTCCATGCGAACTGCTCTCCAACCACCCTTACTACTGTTGACTGAGACTCGTCGGGAAATTCATTCACCCGCATTGCCCAGAGGGGAAACGCGAAAGCAATGAGTAAAACTCCCTCAATTATCGTGACAACACCTTCATGATAACTGGAGGCATGACTCTTGACGCCGGCATAGTTCGCCTGTTTATTCTTTGAAGCTCGAAAGCGGACTAGGGTATAGATAAAAAATATTCCCCACCCGACGAACAAAAGGAGCATCAACCAGTGAACGATCCCAATTATATAATCTATGTCAGGCCCATGGGCTGAGGCGCTTGAAGGTAATCCCAAATATTTTTCCATGGTACTCCCGGTTCTCCATTTATTCGATGATACGTTTCTGACTACGCCTGGTTCAACATTCTCTTCGCTCTATTTCGCAAATAAATCATGAAAGCTACAATGCTTCCCAGGACGCTGCCGGTCACACCCAACATCAGAAATATCGCCATATTCATTCCGGCCGTCATCGGATCATCAGGTGCACCATAACAGGTTGCACAAGCCCGGGCTAAATCGGGGATTATCAAAAGTGAGAAAGCTACAGTCAACTTTACAAATAAGAAGTTAATATTAGTTTTCATAATACCTCACATATTCTTAAACTTTTTAAGTATTTTAATCTCGTAAATTACCAATCCGGCTCCTCCAATTAAGGAAACTATTCCGAGGGAAAAATAACTTATATTACCTTGGGTTACGTGAAAAAAGATTCCCCAGGTTCCAAATGCCACCGCTCCGATTATTGAAACAGTAATAAAAAAGATATGGAAATATTTTAAAGACATGACTTCATCCCTCTTAATTTAGTGTTATGGTGTCGTAGTAGGCGATAAGCGGCAATACCATCATCACGATAAGGAATATAACTGTCAAAATGAGAATATAAAATATGATCGGCCTCTCTCCGATAAGGTGCATAAAATTGATTGCCACCAGGCTTCCTTTGATAGTGGCGATAATCAGAGCGATGACAATTCCCGCAACAACGGTCGTCTTGAAACTTGCCACCGCAACGGTAATAACGGTAAGGATTGCCAACGCAACAAACGTTAATAAATAAACTTTCAAATGTTTACGTACATGATCTGCACTCGGGACTGCCATAACTCCTCCTATAAAAGATAGAATACTGGAAACAGAAATATCCAGACCAAATCCACAAAATGCCAGTATAAACCAGCCACTTCCATCCGATTGGTGAAACGATCGGGTTCTGTTTCCCACATGCGTTTTCCCCGGAAAAGGAAATAGCCGAAAACGAGCATACCCCCGATGATGTGCAGTCCGTGTAAACCAGTCATCGTAAAGTAAATAGCCATATAGGTACTTTCGCTGGGATAAGTGTTATGGGAAAACTTTGCTCCGTATTCAAGGCCTTTGACAATCAAAAACCCGATTCCCAGAAGCAAGGTAGCACTCATATAAATTTTGAATTTGCCAAACTCCTTCATTTTCAAAGAGGCCCAGGACATCACGACAGTGATACTTGAGGTGATCAGAATTATAGTGTTCAATGCCCCAAGAGGAACGCTTTGAAGATCGATGCCTTGAGGCCATTCCACCGCACCAACCCTCAATAGGACATACGAGGAAAATAGGGCGCCGAACAGCATAATTTCCGACGCTAAGAACAGCCATATACCAAGCTTGGCGTTATAGAGCCCTGTATCGGGCCGTGCATCAGTTGTATAGGGAATTTCCATGCAGATATACTAAGCCTCCGGTGATTTATGTTGGGGTACGAAATCTTCAGTTTGTCCCGGAACGCTGTATTCATAGGGCTCACGATAGACCGATGGCGTAACGGCAAAATTGCCGTGGGGCGGTGGTGAGGGTGCCAACCATTCGAGAGTCGTGGCCCGCCAGGGATTATCGTCGACCTTCTTGCCTTTTCTCATACTGACAAAGAGATTATAGACAAACGGGAGTTGAAATAGTAGCAGTATCCAGGCTGAATACGATATAATCAGATTCAAATATGCTACTGGCTCTCCAAACGTATATCCAATGCCCCCGTCCCATAATCGGCGCGACACACCTGCCAAGCCCTGAATAAACATCGGCATGAATATACCGTTCATACAAATAAAAGACCCCCAAAAATGTATTTTCCCCAATTTTTCGTTCATCAGCTTTCCGGTGATTTTAGGAAACCAGTAATAGACACCTGCAAACATGGCAAAGATTGTTCCTGGTGCCACCACATAGTGAAAATGACCTATGACGTAGTAGGTGTCGTGCAGGTAAATATCCGCAGGAGCCAACCCAAGTGGGAGACCAGTCAATCCACCAATGCCAAACATGGGGAGGAAGCCCAAGGCAAACAACATTGGGGTATTAAAACGTATTGAACCTCCATAGAGCGAAATGAACATCGCTGTCAATATTACTATTGACGGTATCGAGATAATCATGGTCGTCGTCTGAAAAAAATTGCTGATGACCGTCCCCATTCCGGTCAGAAACATGTGATGTGCCCAGACGATAAAGGACATAAAACCGAGGAAAATTACAGAATAAACCATTGACCGGTAACCCCAGAGCGGTTTTCTGGTATTATTGGCAATAATTTCCGCAACAATTCCCATTGCAGGCAAGATCAGGACATAAACTTCAGGATGAGCCAGAAACCAGAAGAGGTGCTGCCAGAGGAGCGGACTCCCCCCGCCGGCTACGTCCATTGCCTCTCCGCTGATTAACAGGCCGCTTGGAATGAAAAAACTCGTATCTGCCACACGGTCCATGAGCTGCATGATGCCGGCAACCTCCAAAGGAGGAAAAGCAAGAAGCAATAAAAAAGACGTTACAAGCTGTGCCCATACAAAAAAAGGTAGCCGCATAAAAGTCAGTCCCTCTGCTCTCAGCTGGAGTATTGTCACGATAAAGTTTATGGAACCCAACAAAGAAGAGGTGATGATGAATATCATTCCAATCAACCATATTGTCTGCCCTGTAGTGGCAATAACCGACAAAGGCGGGTAGGACGTCCAACCGGAATTTGCCGCTCCCCCTGGCACAAAAAAGCTGACAAGCATAGTCACGCCCCCAAGAAAATATACCCAATAGCTTGCCATATTGAGTTTTGGAAACGCCATGTCAGGCGCTCCTATCTGCAGCGGCATGACATAGTTACCAAAAGCGCCGACTGCTAGCGGCACTATTCCCAGAAAGACCATGATCGTTCCGTGCATCGCTCCGAGTTGATTGTAAAACTCAGGAAGCATGATACCTTGAGGCATCCTTTCTTCACCGAACCATCCCCCAATAATGGGAAATGCCTGTTCAGGATACGCTAATTGCCACCGCATGAGCATCATCAGCGAAAATCCAAACAGGAGAAAGAATAAACTGGTGAACCCGTATTGAATCCCGATTACCTTATGATCTGTGGAAAAAACATAATTTTGCCAGAAACCCTTAGAGCCATGATGTGCCGTATGACCGGATTGCTCCATTAAAACTCCTCTATCCGTTTGTTCAGTGTCAATATTGCTATTTGATTCATTCATTTATTATTAATTCATGAACATGTGTCCCGCTTCATGATGGAAAAATAGCTTTTGTTGCGTGTAATCTTTAGGCCACGAAGATTGTTTCACAGCGCTTGAATTGGCTGTTTTCAGAGCCGTCATATGCGTGAAAGTTACGGCTCATAATTCCGATATATAACATGTTTTATCCTGTCGAAAAGAGAGCTGAACTCCAATAGCAAAATTTATCATAGCAGAAGAACAGGTACTCTACATAAAAGGTTCAGACAATAAAAATTCCCTGAAGAGAGGCAGCTTAGAAATAGCATCCTCTCATTTCACGGCTCGTGGCCGTTATCAATTGTATATTACGATAACACGATCAATCATATTTCCCGGGTGAGATATGAGCACACATTATGAGCACACATAAAGATAAAAATCTCTAAAATCCGTGAAACCCGGTTTTCGGAGGTGACCCACTGCTGATATAGAAACTGTCTTTCGACGCTAATAAATGGCGCTAGTATATTGAGATATTATTTTAAATGCAAGAGATATTTTATTTTTAAATGCAGGAGGAATCTCACCTTCCCACTTACCCCCATTTCATCGGTAAATTCTCTCTTACGGTTCACCGCGCTTTATTGCATGCTTCAGAACAAAATGCAAGAAAAAAAGGTCTATTTGAGTAAAAATGACTTGATTAACGGGATGAAAAAGTTTACCTTTTGCTGCTTTTACTTATATATAAAGTTAATAAAACAACTCTCACTTCATACATGAGAAATGGGAGATACCGATTAATATACTCTGCTGATGCCGGACGCCATTCTGGGTTCGTCTGTGATTTTTTTGTGTAGGATGATTTTTAATGCTAATCGTGATACCAGCTCTGACGTGTGTGATATTTGGTAGCGCTTATCCCCTTTTTTTCTGGACAAACTACAAAAAACCGGTGAATCAGAGCTTCTATCGGTTTAATCTTGGTCTGGCAACGATAATTGGGAGTGTGGGATTATTCTTTATATGGTTCCTCAATCTGTCAATACAGACAAAAATCGGTGCGGGAATCTGGGTTGCTCTTCTGATGGCCGTTACTGCGTATTTTTGGAGCAAAACCAGTATTCAGGAGTGGATAGTTAGTCTTCCATCTCTCATCGGAGGAGTTGTCTTTTTTCAGATATTAGAGCAATTAGTAATGCTCGATTGGAGTATGCGGATAGTCAGTATCCTGAGCGGCTTAATTATTTGCAATGCTCTTTTTGCTATGATTCTTGGTCACTGGTATTTAAACGTCGCCAAGTTACCGATCAGATATCTTCAACGTGTAACAAACGTCATGCTAATCCTGCTGGCACTCCGGCTAGTGTGGAACCTGTATGCAGTTTTTGCAATAGATGTGACTATTATGGGCACTGTGGTGCCCTTGTTTAACTTTTTGCATCTTATTGAGGGAGTCTTTATTTATCTTGCATTCTTTTTTGGCGCTCTATTCCCGTTGATTATAACATATATGGCTCTAAGATCTCTTAAGGTGAGTGCAACTCAATCGGCGACAGGGTTGTTATATATAGGAATGATATCAGTTGCTATGGGTGATTTGATTTATAAATATTATCTTTTGCAGTATGGGCTGGTATTGTAATGCCTTCCATAGCAGGGACGTGCGATAACTGTAATGAGCCGTTTAACATAGAAGCATCGGGTATAACACAATTATCCTGTACACGTTGCGGTGATCGTACATGGAACATTACACCAGAACTGGACGTATTTATACAATGTACATTTTGTGATTGTCAGCATTTTTTTAAACAGAAGGACTTTAATAAAGTAATTGGGTGCGGATTAGTTCTCCTCGGTGCGGTTTTAGTGCCTTTTACGTATGGATTAAGTTTATTGGTGCTGGCGATTTTTGACTGGATAATATATCAGCGTTTACCGCATATTGCCGTCTGCTATCGCTGCCGAACAGAATACCGTGGTTATGACCTTCCGGAGAGTATTCAGGGATTCAATCACTGGACCGGATGGGCAACCGAAAAGAACTGAAACATGAACTGTTCGCTTCATTAAACGTGACGATCGGATATCAAAAATGTCTATCAAGCACAGGGTAACTATCTTTCAAAAAAGGAGGAATTATGTTAAAAACATCTGCCTGCCTTGTAATGTCTCTTGCAGCATCTCTTTTGATAACAGCCGCAGCTCCCTATGAAGGTGCAACCATTACAGGCACAATCAATTTCGAGGGAGCGGTACCAACACTAAGAACCCTGACGATGAATGCTGATGCGATGTGTGAAATGAAGCACACCGAACCGGTCAAATCAGAAGCCCTTGTATTGGGGGAAGGAAACACAATGGCAAATGTTTTCGTCCGTGTTGTGAGTGGCTTAACGAATAAAGATTACCCGGTTCCGGAAGAGCCGGTAGTTCTCGATCAAAATGGTTGTGTATACAAACCACATGTCTTGGGTATAAGAGTTAATCAGGAACTCAAAATCCTGAATTCCGACGGCATATTACACAATATTCACCCGCTGCCGAAGATTAACGATGAGTTCAATATGGCGATGCCCAAATTTCGGAAGGAAGCAATAAGAAAATTTGAAGAAGAAGAATTCATTATTCCGGTAAGATGTGATGTACATCCCTGGATGCAGAGCTACATTGGAGTATTATCCCATCCTTTCTTCGCCGTATCCAACATTGATGGAAATTTTTCTATCGACGGTCTGGATCCGGGAACATACGAAATTGAAGCCTGGCACGAGCGAATGGGTGTCCAGAAAGCTACAGTGGAAATCGCTGCCAATGAGACAAAAATTGTCGATTTTACATTCAAGCGATAAAACCGGTTTGCGGAATATAATGAAGGACTCAGTATGCTGGATTAGGGAAAAAATATGAATTATTATTACAAACTCATAAGACTGTATGGTGCTTTACTTCGTTATTCCGAATATCGATTATTATAAGAATAATTGATCATAACCTGATATCATTCATAATTCGTTAAAAAAGAAGATAATGGCAAAAAAAGCATATGATCATTACAAAACGGTGCCAGAATTACCCGATAAGTTTGGTGTAAAAAAGAAAAAACCCAGATTAATGGCGGTAGTTGACGAAGATAGCTGCACCGGATGCGGGGTATGCATCCCTTTTTGTCCGATCGATTGCATCGAAACCGTTCCAAAGGAAAAATACAATATTCCAATACCACCCGTCCAGATAGTTTTTAACAAATGTACCGGTTGTCAGATATGTGCACGGGTCTGCACGAAACTAACTTGGGATGCCATCCGTATGCTCCCCACTGTAGAATTTGAAGAGATTTACGGTATTGAGATTGACTAAGGGGGATTAATATAGAGTCTCATCGTGCCTACGGGAATATCTTGCCCTTTACTTTCACTCACTTATCTATAGCTTAGTAAGGTAAAGCCGCCATGTGGTTTTTTATGTTTGCTTGTTATCTACTGACGCTCGTTTCAGTTATCTTATTGGCAGTAACTGGCTATCAGGGCTATTTTCACTTCCAGGTTTTTGGTTTGAATCATGCTTCGTTAGCACTGTTTACGACGATTATTTATCTTTTCACAGAAACTCTTGTGATGTTCTTCTTTGTCGGCACCGGTATCAGTATAAAAGAATACGTAAAGGAACAAGAAAAGGATCCTGAATATTACGCGCACGCTCAATCCATAAAACGGACACTTTATCCGCCATTGTTGCTGAATATCGTTTTGGTAATGGCTGTGTTTATTATTGGTGGAGGAGTTGATACTTTGGTCATACCAGGTTGGTTCCATGGTGCTCTGTTTATCGTTGCCTTTTTACATTTTGTTAAAACGATAATTATTCAGCATCGCTGCTTCAAGGCGAATACGAAAATAATTCTTGACATGTCTGGTATACCAAACAAGAGCTCCTAAGAACATGGAATACGCTGCTATTCTTGTTCTTGCCGCTCTCATTGGATTGAGTGTCGCTCTCTTCCGTGCGCAGAGAACACTCAACCTGCGCGAAGACGAGCAGGAATCTGATCTCGAAGAATGGATGTGTCCGGAATGCGGGTTTACCGTACAGGCAGGCTCTGAATGCATCTACTGCCATACGAATAAACCTCGGTCAGTTGAGTAATATGATAGGATTATGTACTACGTTGCAAGAATCAGCCAAGCACTCGGATTGGGAATAATTATGGTTGGATTTATATCTTCTTTTCCGGATTTAATAAACATAAGGTATTTGTTTGCCGGATTTTTACTGTTTCTGCTCGGTTGGTTGATACAGCGTTATATGCTGCACGATTAGTTTTGTTGTTATTCAATTGTCAGTAAATAATCTCTGAGAACGCGAATTTGCTCGTGTTCATCCCCGTTTAGAATGTCATCCGGTCCGGCATATTCAAAATATTCCTTATCGAAGTAAGTAGGCATCTTCGTTCCGGGCAACAGGGACTGAGGATCCATAATCCAATCGATAATCCAATCTGGTTTCAAACGCTCGCTCCCAAGAGCGAAGTTCGGTGCCCAGTTGTCGGGCGACCCAGCCGGAAAAACGTCTCCGGCAATATGGCAGCTTCCGCAGGAGAAATAATCCCGCGAGAAAAGTTTTCTCCCCGCATCAAGCTCGGTAGAGGTCAGGTTCGGTTCATATATGTCAACAAATGGAAAATCCTGATCATCCAGAAAACTGAAATATCGAATCATCATATTTGTCTGAGCCTCGGTAAATGCAAAGGTAGGCATCCTAACCTTCAGCCACGGGCGAATAGTCTCAGGATTCCGGAAAAAATGGAAAAGCCAATTCGTCTGTACCTTCTTCCCTTCTCCTATTAAATTCGGAGGGCTGAAACTTTGTGCAATAGCAGAGGCTTCGGTATCATCCCGATCATCGTATTTTATGAGCCACTCTGTGACCATCGGTTGAATAGCACCTCCGTCATTTTCTAAGATATGGCAGCCCTGGCAATTATATTCCCGCACTATCGATTGCCCCTCTTCCACGTACAGATTTTTCGGTGTGCGTGGATTAATTTTGGACGCCAATGCCCTCTCTTCGACCAATCCAAGAAGAACCGTTACAATTGCTTCAATTTCTTCGTCGGTATACTCAAAGTTTGGCATGCGCAACTTTTCGCCTGGGAGCTTTACCTTGTCTTTGTCAAAGATGCGTGGCTCTTTTAACTTTTGGGTAAACCAGGCGCGCCTTGTATGATCAATATCCACAAAGCCAAAATCTAACCGTTCAACGCTTTTGCTTCCTTCAAAGCTTAACTCCGTACCGATAGGTTTTTCATCGTCAAAACCCGGTATGTTATGACAACCGTAACAACCATAGAAGCGGATAAGGTTTTCACCGTTATAAGTGAGCTTATCCTCTTGGCCCAATCGCTCAACCTCCAATTTGGCTTCAACATCCGACATTGTCATATTCAGGAACTCCGCAGCAATCCCATCCTGAATCTCTTCATCGATTTCAGGAAATGGCGTATCCATAAATCCTTCCCGGTTGAGCGTGAGAAGGTATGTGGTAATATCTGTAGCTTCCTGATCGGTTAAGCGAAGATTCGGCATTTTCGTTTCCGGGAAATAAGCCTCAGGGTTCTTAAGCCAGCTGAACAGCCATTCTTCTGTCGTTTTAGATCCAACACCCATCAGGTTGGGACCATGATCCCGCCGCAGTGACTGCAGTGATGTCTCTCGTTCGAGTTCTCCTGATTCCATTCGGTGACATCCAAAACACCCGAGAGATGCCACCAGTTCTTCTCCATTTGCCGCGTCCCCGTCTCGCTTAACTGAGTTCATCTCAAAGGCATTGCTGTTGCTGAACAAATAATGAACAATGGCCTGAATCTCCTGACCGGTCCTCTCAATATATTCAGGGTCGCTATTGTTTGATTGACCGAAAAATTTGGGCATCCATGTATTGTGTCTGAACGATTTTGGATTGTTGATCCAGCGCATAGTCCAGTCTTTATTTACCTTTGATGCAATTTGATTCAGATCAGGACCAATGCGTCTTTTATCTTCATATTTCTCGATGACGTGACATCCGAAACAACCGGACCGCTCAACCAGATTCAATCCCAGATTCAATTGATCAGCACCGGCAATGACGGTCTCTTCATAGTGGCAGCTCAGACAACCGGCTTCAACGTTTTTCATAGAATACATGGGCGCTTCCCAGTGTTTCATATTGTGCCACCCATATTTTTCCTCCCATTCATTCTGCTGTTCCGGAGTTGATGGCACATGAGCAGTCGAGATGAAATCGGTTCCGCGACCCCTCCCACCATGACAGCTTGTGCACCCGAATTCTTCCATCGGGTGAGGAGAAGAACTGGAAACAAAGAGTTCCAGGCGTGGGTGCACTTTAAAGGGGTTCACTGCATTTTCATATTCGGAGCCCTGCATACCTTGATGGCAGGTTGTACACCGGTCGACTTTTGGAACTTTTGTAAAATTCACATTATCAACTATATCACTGATTACTACCTGATCAATTTTATGATAGGGTTGAAGGAAATCAAGAACAGGCAGATCGCGAAACCAGTTACCGATCTTGTTGGTAAAGCTCATCGCCTCGGGATCTACCACGGAAAGCTTAAGCTGCAGGATATCTACTTCTTTCCTTATTGTGTTAATTTCTCCCTGTATCTCGTAGATATCCGCGCTGAATACATCAATCACTGCCTGCTGATCAATCATTTCTTTTTCAGATGTTTCTGAAACAAGGCGCAATTCATCCTTCCTTTGATTTAATTCATCCAGATGATTTTTGGTTCTGTCCACGCTGCCAGACCCACGCGCGACTGCTTGCTCATATTCGTACTTTGCCACGTCATAATCAGCCGTAACAAACCGGGAAGCCTGGCTATCTCTGTACTGGCGTTCTTCTATCTCCGATAATTTGCTCTGTGCTTCCTCTAATTCAACGGATTTTTCCTCAAAAATTACATTGGCTTCCTCTAACCTTATCATCAACTCCTGATATTCTTCCTGCTCCTCCACTTCGGACACCATTTCTGAGATAGCTGCTCGGGTATTTTCGACCTCCAATCCCCGGAATTCTCTTTGATAACCTTTCCATTCACGAGAATAGTCATTCACAAACGTCCAAATCAGAGATAGAAAGAATACCAAACTGGAAATCATGAACCACATGTTCAGGTTATTGATTCTATAATAGCGCTCATCCTTCTGAGGATCCGTCATTAGCGTTCCTTCTAAATGTTAAAGAAAAATTCCGGTATCGCGACAATGTATTTCAGATTTATCATCCATCGCAGATACATTTTGATGGGAAGACTCAGCGCAGCCAGGAAAAGAAACATGAAGACGCTGTACCTGACATTACCCATCTTTAAATATAAATCTTTTAAGAATGTTTTTGCGAAGAGGGGTGGCAGGACTAAAAAATATCCCAAAATTAGTAAGATTCCAAACATCTCCCGGAGAAAAATATTTTGCGGCAAGCTTGTTCTGAAAAGGAATAGATAAATGTATTCGGACAGGTTAATATTCGACAAAGCTTCAATCTTGCCGATGTCCCAGGTTTCAAAGGGTCCGAAGATGTTCCAGTTCGGTCCTCTGAGAATGGTACCAACCCCCATCAGGAAAATCCAGAGCACCAGAAAACTGAAGAGAAAAAAGGAGATCGCCATCATCCTTTCCCGATAGCAATAGTATCCCGATCCCTTGGGATTGAAATCAAAAAACGGTATCGCCATTAGCCCAACAATTATAATCGTAGGGAATAACACTCCTGCAATCCACGGATCAAAATATACCAGCATTTCCTGTAGACCGAGGAAATACCACGGTGCCTTCGAAGGATTCGGCGTCACGGCTGGATTGGCAGGCTCTTCTAACGGAGCAGCGACACCTATCGACCACACCAGCAGGAGAACTGTGCAAAGAATAAGTGCGATAAACTCGACGTACACCAAGTCTGGCCATACAAGAACATTCTCATGGGTCTCCGACTTTTCATCGGGTTGTTCGCCTTTTTCAAATCGTTCGTCATTCTCGACCGCCTGTTTCATACTCAACCAAGTGAAAAACAGTACGAGAAATATGAGGCCGACAATAGGTACGTTATCCGGTTTAAACACGATTAATCGAAAATTAGCATCGATTATTCCGAATAAGTAGAAAGCAACCATGATGACTAGGAGAATAATTCCGCCCGTATTTGTCCAGATTTTTCTGATCCTCAATATTTTATTCCATTTCATGAACCAGTTCGTCGGTGGAAAGACGAAGAAGAACAACAGAATAATTAACGTGAGCATCACCGTCGGATTGCTAACCGAATTAATAATGTCTCTTAAAAATTGCATCATTCGTACCAGTTTATACCTAAGTTGTCTTACTTTTGAAAAGTTAAGAATTTATTTCAAATGTAATGAAATATTGCTTCAAAAAAACACATTGTTTGGCAGAGCATATTACAACGGGGTAGAAATTCCTCCGTCTTTTCTAATTCGCCAAAAATGAATTGCCATGAACACCATTATAACCACAGGTAATCCGATGCAGTGTAACACATAAAACCTAAGGAGAGCTGCCTCTCCAACTGTACGACCTGCTAAGAGCCCAAATCGGACATCGCTCCCTGCGTGTATCAGATTGATGTCTCCAATGCTCAGAAGAGCCGCTCCGGGTCCTTCGTGTCCGAGAAAGGGGGTTGCCCTCGCCATATTTGTTCCCACGGTGATCGCCCAGATTGCCAGTTGATCCCACGGCAGCAAATATCCGGTAAAACTGAGGAGAAGAGTCAATAACATGAGAATCACTCCGATTGCCCAGTTAAATTCTCGTGGAGGTTTGTACGACCCAGTCATGAAAACCCGAAACATATGGAGCCAGACGGAAATAACCATAAGATGGGCACCCCACCGATGGATTTCACGCATAATGCCGAGGGGTACTTGCTCAGCCAGGTCTATGATATCGGTATAAGCGTATTCGACAGTAGGTCGATAATAGAACATCAGGAGGATGCCTGTTATTGCCTCTACGAGGAATAGATAAAACGTCAATCCGCCCATACACCACGTATATTTTACTTTAACGGCATGTTTTGGGAGGCGAACCGGATGCAGATGCAAGAAGACGTTGTTGAGAACTGACATCATTCGCTGGCGACGAGTTACCGGTACACCGGTGCGAAATATAGACTTCCACACTTGAGAATTTGCAAGTTTTTCAAGAAGAGTCATGTCAGTCTTAGGAGTCTTATTTGCCATAGGGGTTACCAGCTCCGTTCAAATTAAGTCATCATTCATAAAATTTACACACTTTTTTAGTATATTGTGCCTGATAAAGTGCAATTAATAAAAATTCGATGTGGTCGATAAATCACTCATTAGTCATTCCGAACTTGATTCAGAAGCTCTTAATTTTTAATCAGAGAAAGCTGAAACAATTTCGGCATAACAATCTTTTAAACATATAATTCAACTATGTCCGAAGCATAATACTATCGCAGGTCTTTTTCTCTTAAACGCCACTATCATACCGGCAAGAACGAATCAGGATCGCTCCATTCGCCCTTTTCCTGCTGATATTTTCTTGTTTTATCAATAAGTATCTGACCATCCTCGGCTAATACGATCCGGAACCGTTCGAGCGGTCTGGGTGCCGGTCCCTCAAAATTGATCCCTGTCTGGTAAAATCCGCTTCCATGGCAGGGACATTTGAACTTTCTATCATTTTTCAGCCAATTGGGAGTGCACCCAAGATGGGTGCAGGTAGTCGATAACACATAGATATACCTGGATGTTCTGATTAACCAGATACCAAATTGCTCTTTCCAGCGCTCATCAACCGCTCCAATTGTATAATCATCCGCATAACCGACTTTGAATGTCAACGGAGGTTCGAAGAGAACGTTCGGGTACATGAACCGCACGATCATAGTCAGGAATGAAAGAGTCGCCCCGGAAAAAGCAACCCAGGCTATACCCAACCACGAAAATGCCGAACGTCTGGATATGTTAACTTCTTTTCCCGTCCGCTCCTTCCCTATAGAAGCTTTTGGAACCGACTGTGCCGGTTTCGCCGTCGTCGAAGGATTCTCTTCAGTCGGATTTTTCTTCTCTTCTGCATTCTTGTTTAGTTTTTTATCCATAATTTTTTGCCAGAGTATTGATAAGTAAGCGTCCGCTATTATTGTATCGTATTCTCCTGTCGCATTGCAAGAAGCTGCAGTGCAGCTTTTCTAACCTCCATATTTCCTGCGGTCTTGCTTAATTTCTCAATTGCCTCATACAAAAGAGGATCATTTAACATTTCAGCGACCTTGATGGCAACCAGCATTGCTTGATTACGCTCGGAAGGATCGACCTCTTTGAAGTCTTCGAGATAATTTTCATCCAGCAGGTTAAGCAGAACCTCTCTTCCCGTATTATCCCCCATTTTCGCAAGCGCCACTGCGGCATCCCACCGGACATTGGGTTCTCTATCGTATAGCGACTTACGGAGTACCTCCAGGGAACTCTGATCGGCTATCCTGCCCAGTGCAATTACCGTCTGTAATCGTATGCCGGGGTTGGCATGATCGAGAAACGAATACAAGGCTGTTGCTGCCTTTGCCTGCTGCAGATTACCAAGAGCATTGATAATGGCGGGCAGATTATCTTCTCTTGCATTTGGCAACGCTTCAACGAGCGGATCCAAAAAGCTTGGATTACCGGTTCTTCCCATTGCAAGAGCAAGGTATTGTCTTACCCTGACATCGTCATGCTCTCCCTGACGGAATATATTGATTATTTCGGAAACAAATCGCTGGTTTTGCGTGATGGAATTCGGTTTGTTCAAAATCCGGGATAATTCGTAAGCAGCCTGCCAGCGTCTGCTTGCACCGCCGGCTTTGATATCATTGAGGTAATCTAACGGTGACTGCTCTTCCCTCGTCAGTAAACTGACAAACGTAAAGAAGAACACTCCAAGAACCGCAATTAAAACGGGAATGACAACAAATGAATGAATCAAAACCTTTAGAACCGACTTTGCTTCTTGTGCGTCATTATCTGTTGCGCTGTTCTGGTGAACCATCTATAGTAATCTTTTCAGTTTCATTTAAAAAGTACAGTTCCGTCAATGCAAAAACTAACTAATAGCTTTAATTATATGGGCGGTACCTTCCCATCTAAAAGCCCCTCAATGTTCCCTGCATATTGCTAAATATAGTTGTCTCCAATTAAAAACAATAGTGACAAAAATAAATTATACAAACATATTTGTCAAGTACTTTTTGATATGAAATAGTGCACTGCTTACTCACATGTGCAATTGGATTATTTTACTATACTACTCGCAAATCTTTAAGGATTTCTTCCACTTTCGATCTGCATCCTGATAATATTCCTTGGAACAAATCTATTTGATAATCCTTTTCAGAATAATCCCGAACAAAGGATTCATGGATAAGATTCAGGTAGTAGAATACATCTTTCTAATCCGGTGGCCAGGATATCCCCGACACCATCAAAATCAGAACCTGATTATGGGTTTACCGGAAACTCCACAATGACCTGGAAGAGCATTGCCAATAAATCCGGTGTACAGATGCTCTGCATCCGTCGTTTTTAATGGAAACAGTCTTTCGCTTCTTCGTTCAAAAGCGTCCAGAACGTATAGATGGTGATACCGGTACCAAACGGAAAATTGAGGAGCTGGACCGCTGCAACGACCAGTATGGTGATACGAGCCCATTTCATTCTTTTGAACATTCCCAGTCCCCCGATAAACGCAGGTATTGATACAATCAACCAGATCCATGGAAATATTTTAACCAATTCTGAATTGCCAAACATGGAATCGATATATATCGAATGACTCTCACCAGACGTAATGATAAAAATCATGATGAGTGAGACAAGTATACCGAAAGCGCCAAACACGGTGTATACAATTGCTTGAATCGTTATGTGAGTATTCATGTTCCATCCGCATTAATGTTAATGAACATAAAAAAACAACCGCAACGAGTATGAACGTCAAGAATGATCGGAGAATACTTAAGGGTGTCGTGATTATTTATATCAACTCCAATATCCGGAAAATTCCAGAAATTGAAGAGGGCAGAAGGATATTTAACTGATCGGCAGCAGCTTTGTGCGCACGATAACAAGTCGAAAAATACATATGCGGATCACAGTGGTTCTGCATTTGAAATAGATTGATATGGATTTTTAGGATTATCATAATAAGTTAGTAAATGACTCTTTCAATTGCAAAAGGAAAATATATTAAAGATTTCAGCATACAATAAATTTGCCACAGTATTCATCTTTTCTAATTAAAAATTTACAATTCAAAGAGACTTCTCTTTTGTTTCTAATTACAAAACTTTTTAATCAAGCTCTACAATAATATAAATGAGCGATTCGATACAGTATCTCTTTAAAAAGCGCTTAATTTACCGTCACTTCCGTTATTTGAAAGGAAACATACCTGCTGTGCTTGAATACTTTGGCGTAGATATTGATACATCTCGTCAAAAATAAGCGAAGCGACCAGTGTTTGATTTTCCAAGGAAGCGCTAAGCGTCAAAGAAAACTGTCTGGATTATATGCAGAAACAAACAGCCGAAACCTCATCTGATTTGAGACGATTCATAGAATCAGAGATATGTGCCGGAAGGATTATTTATCAGTAGTTAGAAGATTTTTTAAAGCGTGCTCTATGGTTTCATAATGGAAAAAATATCCTGATTCGAGAAGTACGTGAGGATTGACTTTTTGACTTTTGAACATAAGGTCAACAAGCTCTCCAAACCTGATCCAGAGCGGAAAACGGGGAATAGGAATCAATACAGGGCGCCGTAACACTGCACCGAATGTTTTTGCAAATGATTTGAATGAAACAGGATTCGGGGAAACGATATTGACAGGTCCTGACAGGGTCACAGTCTCGAGGCAATGCTGTATAGAAAATATAACATCGTTTATGTGGACCCATGAGAACCATTGAGAACCGCTTCCGAAATATCCCCCGAGACATACTTTGAACGGAGCAAGCATTTTTTTTAGAGTTCCGCCATCTCTGCTGAGAACAATCCCAATCCGTGCGATCACGACACGTACATCGGCAGATTCCGCACGCTTTGCTTCGTGTTCCCATTTCCGGCAGACTTCCGACAAGAATCCATCTCCCGGCAGGTCCTGTTCTGAAAAAAAGTGATCCTGGTGAAATCCATAATAACCGATCGCTGATGCGCTGATAAGAGTTTTAGGATGTATTTTGTTCTTAATGATCGCTTGCACAATTGCTTTTGTCGATGCAATTCTGCTAGTAAGGATCAGGTTTTTTGTCAAATGTGACCATCGCTTTTCAGCAATGGGAGCACCAGCAAGATTTATGACGGTGTCGATCTTTTCACAGCGGTTTGTCCAGGAAAGATCGGCATCGTGAACATCCCATTCAACAATTGAGCAGCCCTCTGGAAGACAGGCTTTTGCAGTTGATTCATTTCGGGTAAGAACAGTGACCCTGCACCCTTTATCGAGGAAAAAAGCACAGAGCGGCTTTCCAATAGTACCGGTTGCTCCGGTTATGAGTACATTCATTGCGTTATCAGTAAAATCAGGAAATTCACATTGTATTTGTATAATATGAAAAAAAAGAGAATCAGTCAAATATAATTTTTCATGGATCAATCCCGGTTATGTTATCGTATGTGTTGGATTTTTATAAATGAATATTAAAAAACAACAGCAACAAGTATGAGGTCAAGACATGATCGGAGAATTCTAAAGGGTATCGTTATTATTTGAAACAATACCGTTATCCGGAAAATTTCAGAAATTTAAGAAGTAGGAAGGATATCTAACGCATCGGCAGCAGATTTGTGTGCACAATAACAAGTCGGAAAATGCGTATGGAGATCACAGCGGTCTCGTTATGGATATACTACCATACTACCATTGATATTCTCCGTAAGCTATGAAAAGCAGAAGTACGTGTGGAACTTTGGCGAAATGCGTATAATAAAATAAGGGATCTTATTACTACATGATGCTGCCACAAAGCCAATCGATAATTAGAAAATAAAAATAAAAATGAATTTACTCATTTAAAAAGTGGCCCAAACAAGTGAGGCAGTTCAGAAATCAATCAAACTTCTGGAAAGGGAAACGGAATTAAAACAAAGCTTTACTATAAATAAATTGATTGATTATCAAAAATTAAATGATGATGATAGAGCACGTGTATTTGAAAAAGAAATTCCTAAAACTGCTTCGTAAAAATTTGCAAAATATACAAAAGTTTTGTAGAGAAAGCGTCTAAGCTTTGGAGGACACTTTATAAAAATTCAGAAATAAGCACAAACTAATATAAAACTTTTACAACCCTGTGATATCGTTTAAAGATATTTTAGTAAATAAATTCTTTGAAATTTAAACCATACAAAAATTCTTGGCAACTGTACTATGGTAATCCTGACACTAAACAAGAACATTCATACTAGCAAATAGGGAGATTGTAATATGATCGATTTTCAACTGCATCCAATTATATTTTTAGGATTAATAGCTTTTGTGATAATTTTTGTAGGTGCTGCATATTTTATATTATTAAGAAAAATTTATAAAAACCTATTAAAGAATAATAAAAGATTGTTAAGAAAACAAAAGATTGGTGAAAGGAAATGAAAAATTATCGCAATGTTATACTTGCAGTTATGGGTATACTTTTTTCAGGAAAAAACTTTGAAGGATTTTCAATAATATTATCTTTACTTTCTTTATTTATTGATTCTAATACTTCAGGAAATTTACTCTTTGATTCAAAAGCATAAATCAGAGATTTTAATGAGTCAAATTGCTTTTTAAATACAATTTTAGTAGTTTCATCAAATTGTATAGCCTTCTCATTAAAATTCTTAAAGTTTAATATTTCAAATCCAATAATATTTCCTTTTTCACGATTTTTGAATAGAATAACATTATCCTGATATTCCATCGAACCATAATGCGAACGTTCATCACAGAGGGCAACATAAAGATTGTCGCTCTCTACAGAGTATTTAATATCGATTTCAATCTTTTTTTTCATTTTGGAAATCGACCTATATTATCTGTTGTATAAGCAGTTTCAACCAATCCACTTTGTTTATTCACAAATACTACTAAATAGGGATCAATAAAGTCCCTGTTTGTGTTATTTTCTTGAATGTAAACCCTAGATGTTTCGGGCTTTTCAATGCAATCTTTAATATTTTCTAAATATTTTTTGAAGGAATTGCCACGATTTTTTAAGATATGATCAGTCCATTGCAAATTAGTAAGACATACAACATGATGATCAGGGTCTGATGTTTCAAATATAAGATTGGTCACTGACTACTAGGTAAGAACTGTTTTTAATTATGCAACAGTTATTTAAGTTACATAATATATTTAGCGCTAACAGAATACTAAATAAAAATATAATTGTCAAACCCTAAAAGTATAACTCTGCGAAAATTATTAATCTTAAACTCATTACCAATATTACAGATAGTATGCAACTAATAGGTACACAAATAAGAAACATGCTCAACAGCTTGTTGAGAGCACTAATTGATTTCTCGAACATTGAAGGCCTTTCTGAACTCATATCCGTTTCACTTCTTCCAATTGAGCACACACCTTGTGCGAACTCTTCAAATGCCTTCCTCAATATAAATTGCACCATCGTTGGGTGCTAAAAAAGATTTATCTTCGATTTTCTTCCAACTATACCCTTGTGGAGCAGTTCCTGTCCATCTTCCTTCTCTGCGGGCTTGTCTCATTCCTCTTTTAGTATTGAGTCTGCGTCGTTCGTTTTCCACGTGAGGTAAAACAATATTCATTATAGAGGGAATGAAATTTTCCGGGATCTCTCAATCATAATCTCCTTAATATATGACCATATTGGCTTGACAATTATGCAATATTTGTATATATTGTACGGTACGGTTCTGTATAGTACTCTATATAGTATGGTACGTAAAAAAGCTGATTAAACGTGACTTGCATTGTTTAATCTTCGGAGAACATAAAAAATGTCATTCATTAAATCGGCGATACGCCTCCTTTGTGAGGAAGCAGCGCGAATCTATATATTGCCTGTCGCAGTCACCATCGGGGTCGGCGTAATGGGCTGGTCCCAAGACATTCCGCGGTTCTATGTGTGTGTCGGCGTCGGGCTGTTATTTGCTTCCATTTCCACCGGGTTATTGCGATTCGACGAGTGGAGATATCAAAAGAGAGTAGTGGACAAACTTGCGTTCAGCATGGTCCGAGCCACTGGGGGCGTGAAATCCATAGGACTGGGATTCACAGTGCACAATACAGCTAGATTTCCAATTCAATTCAGGGTTGCCGAATTGAATACGAAGTTCATGAAATCTTATCCACTGAAAAAAAATATGAGTTAGCAAAAATTACGGTTCCGCCTCAAGGGATTGGGTGGTTTGACGATTACCCTATTGAAATAAAAAGCCAATCAGACGGGGAATTCGAAGGCCAATCAGACGGGGAATTCGAAGGACAAATAGAATGCCGGCTGGAGTACGGTAAGCCCGGTCGCTTGAATAATGTTCTTGACATCAACAAAAAGGTATTTTTTCAATTCAATGACAAGGGGGACATTGAGAGATTTAACTGGATCGACTTACCGATCCAAGATCAGTGAGAACAATCTTGACTTCAAAACCCAATTGGTCCAACCGCACTCTATGGACGGGTGACAACCTCGACATCATGCGCGGCTAGAATTCGGAAACGGCGGACATGATCTGCCGGGACCAGCCGTTCAACAGCAGCAAGACCTGCGCGCCTGTCGGTTCTGAGGCGGCTGGCGCGGCCTTCAGGGACACCTGGACCCTGAGCGACACGGACGGACTTTGATTGAACGGGGAGATGATTCGCTTATTTGCACTGGACCCGATGCAAACAGCAGGCACGGTCAGGCAGGATGCGACAGTGGATCAGACAACGGAAATCGCAATCAATATGGCCGGGGTCGTAGACAACGATATAAGGATTGAGTGTCTTACTGTGCCGTGATTTGATCTAACGAAAGGTTCAAACGCTGGTGTCGAACACATTACTGTTCAACGACCTCAAACATTCCGTAAGCGGATGGCGGCGGTGCGGGTATCCTTGTGATGATTACCCGCTGATCGGCTCTATACTCGACTACCAAACGGAAAAGCACGAAGAAAAGCACGAAGACCGTTCAACCCAGAAGTTTCTGCGCGATCCCCAGTTCCTTGCCCTTGAAGTGTACTGGTATGTCCGCATTGTGTTGAAAACCCCTCATATCATAGACCTTTACAAACATTACTACACGGAAGACAAAAAAGGCTTTTTTGATGCGATTGGCGTTTCCATACCAGGAGACGCTTTGGATTATGTGGAAATAGACGGGGTTATTAAAAAAATCAAGGAAAATGAAGATTTTGTAAAAGAGAAGAAAATTCAAGCCCTGCATGAAGCCGCGAAACTGGGTTATCCAAGCTATATCCTCGCCCTGGCGATGGGCGCGGGTAAGACCGTGCTGATTGGCGCGATTGTTGCCATCGAATTCGCCATGTCCATGCGTTATCCCGAAGGCGAAATCAGGTTTATGAAAAATGCCCTTGTCTTTGCTCCTGGCACAACCATTATCGAAAGCCTGCGGGAACTCAGCGGTATGCCCTACGAGAAGATTTTACCGCCCGACCTGAACCGTGATTTTCTCGCCAATTTGAAGATTGAGTTTCCGGGCAAGGAAAAAGACATACAGGCACAGAGGGGCAGCAGTTATAACCTGATCGTCACGAATACCGAAAAAATCAGTCTGCGCGCCAGACAGCGAAGCAACCAGGCACGACTGGCTTTTGAGCGCGAGGAAGTGCAGGCGAACCTGCTGCTCCAAAAAATCGCGAGTCTGCCGGGTCTCGGAGTGTTTTCGGACGAAGCGCATCACACATACGGCAATACCTTCGACAAGTTAAAGCGAGTGCGGGAAACGATCAACTACATACACGATGAGCAGCCAATCGTTGCGGTCGTCAACACAACGGGAACGCCTTATTACAAGAAACAGCTCCTGAAAGAGGTGATTCTCTGGTATGGGCTTGGAGACGGCATCAGCGATAACATTCTCAAAGACCTCAATAACGGGATTCACCAATACGACATCGGGGAGCAGTCGGAGCAGGGTGTGTTCCAGGATATCATCACGGTGTTTTTTAGCAGGTACGGTGATGTGTCGCTTCTCAATGGCGCGAAGGCGAAGATTGCTTTTTACTTCAAGACGCAGGAGCATCTGGAAACTTCCCGCGCCTTTATTGGAAGGGCAATGGCGGAGATGGGCGAGGATGTCTCCCAGATACTTGTGAACACGCAGAAATCCGGTGTCGCCGAGGTTGATGAATTCAGGAGACTGAACAATCCGACAAACCAGAAGCGGGTTATCCTGCTGATTGGCAAGGGTGTAGAAGGATGGAACTGTCCAAGCCTGTTTGCATGCGCCCTCATCAAGGAGCAGACGTCAAGCAGCAACTACGTTTTGCAGGCGGCGACACGATGTTTGCGGCAGGTTCCGGCAAACGCGCATTCGGCGAAGATATTCCTGGATTCCGGCAACGCAAAAATTCTTGACAGGCAGCTGCAAGACAACTTCCGCACCGACCTTGACCGACTGAGTGCCGAAGCCGGGGAAAAGGAAACGGTCACCCTGCACATCCTCAAGACGCAGCTCCCCACACTGGAAATCACCCGCACCGTGAAAAGAGCGGTCAGAAAGGGAACGCCATACGTGAACATTCACCTGGAAAAACCAACAGCGGAGGGCCCGCCCCCTATATTGCGCGGCATATTCACGCCCGATTTTAGCGGACCGGGAGAAATACTGATGCCCACGGGCGAAATGAAGGAGCTGCCCGCGGGAGAGCGCATTGTGGATTGTCATTCCGCCGCCTGGAAAATAGCCTCACGATACCATGTGCCGGTTATGCCGGTCCTTGAACAACTCAAACGTCTTTATCCAAACAGGGAAATGCCCCACGAGCATTTGTACGGGCTGTTCCGGCAGGTGGAAAAACAGGGAGCGAACTACGAAACAGTGGAAGACAAAATAACCGAAGCGATGGCATTGATTCGGGTGCGGGATGAGAACGGAAAGGATAGTTTTGAAAAAGAAAACGATGTGTATGTTCACCGCTTGCGGGTGCTGAAACGGACTCATGACCGAATGAAAGATAATGGTCTGTTGGCCGAAAGTGAGGAATATGAGGATAAGCACGATGTGAGTTTCCACTACACTCCCTACAACTTTGACAGCGGGCCTGAACGTTCCTTCTTTCGGCAGATTTTGTCCGTGCTCAATGCAGCCCCCGATGATGTGGAGGCGTTTTTGTTCACGGGCGGACTCACAGACCAAAAGAAAACCGACTTTCATTTTGAGTATCTCGGCGAGGACAAACGCTACCATCGCTATTTTCCCGATTTTGTGATTGTGAAGAAAACGGGCGAGTTTTATATTATCGAGATTAAGGCGGAGAGTGAGCGGGGAGATAAAACAGTGGAGGCAAAAGCCAAGGCAGTGGAACGGCTGCGAAATTTGCAGCCGGATAAATTCAAATATCAGGTGGTCTATACATCAACGACCATAACCCCACAGAACATCAAGCCCGTTACGGGCTGGATAAACGTACAGGAGAATTAAACATGAAAACGTAAAAGTTATTTATCAGTCATTCTTGGACGTATTCGGACGACTATGAGCGACTTAAGAAGTTACTATAGGAAAGAAGCTACTTTCATTTCAGAAAATACTCTGTGGAAAGTGATGAACCTAAAAATAATTGGGAAGAGATAGAACGTAATATAAAGTGGTCTACCGTCGTTGTCGTTATTGCAGGTGTGTATGCCAGTTATAGTTCATCAATAAAAAGAGAAGTGCGGTTGGCTAAACAAAATTCCAAGCCTACACTCGCTATTATTCCCTGGGGGAGTAACAGGACATCAGATATAAAAAATAAATGTGATGTTGTTGTCGGAGGGTACACCGACAGCATTGTCTCGGCAATAAAGGAATTGGCAAATGGATCAAGATAGACAGGAGCTTTTGGAAATCTATAAGCTTCACGCCGAACTTGCGGACAGGGTGAGCCAGAGACGGGAGGGGGCAAACAGGCTTTATGTAAGTCTGCTCGCGGGCATTTTTATTCTCCCTGCCGCTTTTCTAAAATATGGGACGGAAACCATTCCTGATTGGGTTATTGTGCTGGTAGCAGCTATTTTAGGCGGTTTTCTTTTTTTGTCGTGGTGTCTTATTATTCGTTCCTATTATCGATTGGATAGGAGGAAATGCAAGGTATTGTGCGAGTTGGAAAAAAAACTTGTCTACCCTTTTTTCAAGCGCGAACGGGAGTTACTGGAAGAAGAAAAAAATATAAATAAATCTTGGGAGCTTATAGAGATTGAACATTTTCTTCCTTTTGGTTTCTTTATGGTTTTGCTGTACTTGTTTGTGTTTGGTGTCATCTATTTTTTTTAATCAAATGAACCCTCCCCTCAAAATAACCCCAGTAAAAGGCCGTCCGATGCTTCATTGGGTTGGCAAGAAGCCGCTCGATGTTGTCCGGCATTATCCCGCGCAGTTGTGTGAAAGTGTTGGCGTTGAGAATCCACCTGTTGAGCCGTCTTATGCGGAATTCATCGAGAGCAACGCCAACCTGCTTTTTCACGGCGACAACAAGGAAATCCTGTCGTCTCTTTTGATCGCAGGGTTTCGGGGAAAGGTGGATTTAATCTACATCGACCCGCCGTTTGATTCCGGTGCGGATTATGTCCGCAAGGTGAGGCTGCGCGGAGAGTCCGAAAGACTCGACGGTCAGGGCCACACTTTTCTGGAACAGGTGCAATACGAGGACATCTGGGCGAACGATAACTATCTGCAATTCATGTATGAACGTCTGATTTTGATGCGGGAATTGCTGAGTGACACAGGAAACATCTTTCTGCAAGCTGATGACAAGAAAGGACACTACTTGAAGATTCTTCTCGATGAAGTTATGGGAGAGAAAAATTACATCAATGACATTATTTGGCGCAAAGGAAGAGAAGGAGGCGGAGGCACGAAAGTTAATCCTCCTCTGCCAACAGAATACCAAAACATCTATCTGTATGCCAAAAAACGCGACTCTCGAAAGTGGAACGCTCCACGCGGTCCCTATAACAAAAGCACTCTAAGTTCTTTGAAGAAAGATGAGAAGGGATGGTTTTATATGCGCGGTCGGATGGGACGACAGCCAAGACAATGGGAAATTGAAGCAGGCGTTGCGAGAAAAACTTATGTTAGTGAAAATCAGAACGAGTCAAGAGAGTCAGTTATACAAAGATTAACAACATTGGGAGGAAAGTTTGTCCTAATCGGGGACGTTTGGGATTCTTATCTTATCAAAAATTCAACAAAAACCAATTACCCTACAGAGAAACCTGAGGCGTTGCTTGAGATTGCCATAAAATCGGGTACTGATGAAGGTGGAATTGTTTTGGACTGCTTTTGCGGTTCCGGCACCACCGCTGCCGTTGCCGAGAAACTGGACCGCCGCTGGATCATGGCGGACATGAACAAGGGAGCGATTCAGACAACCATCAAAAGGTTGCAGGGTGTTATGGAGAAGAAAAGCAGCGACCTTGTAGAGAAAAACGGGCGCGGGCTTATTCACTATCGGGTGAACAACTACGATTACGATGCCGCTGACCAGAATGAACTCAAGAAAATTATCGTTTCCAAATACGGCGTTCAGACAGACCGCAAGGATCTGTTTTTTGACGGAGTGGTTGGCGACGGGCAACTGGCGAAAATTGTTGACCTGGACAAACCGCTGACGCAACTGGACATTCAGATTATCAAGGATGAAATCGCACAGAACCGACCGGATGAGATGCGGGATATTACGGTTTTTTGCAACGGCTCGGAACTGGGAATTATGGGAGAACTTGCCAGGGAGAAAAACCCAATCAATACAATCACCGTCCGCGACATTCAACAGGATGGAATGATCACAAACCAGCCCGCCGAGGCAGAGGTTGAGATCAGCAAAAGCGGCGAAAGGGTGAAGGTGAAAATTGTCGATTACATCAGCCCCGCCATACAGGCCCGGCTGGAGAGTGACCGCACCATTTTTGATGAACGGATTGACGACTTCCGGGCGCAGATTGACTGCGTGCTCATCGACACCGATTACAACGGTGAACATTTCAGAATAGTGGAAAGCGACCTGCCGGAGAAAAAAACCGATTTCATCAGGGCTAAGTATGAATTCACGCTGCCCCGTGCTGGCGCGAAAGTGGCGGTGAAAATCGTGGATATGCTCGGTGAGGAAGTTTTGACGGTCAAATGATTCGGCTCTGTATAGAGATGCCCTAAAACGGTATATGAGATATGAATGAAGAAGTTACGAATCACCATGTCTATTGGACATTGTTCTGGTGAAGTGAAAGCACATGCAGGAAAAAAGGTATTCCACACGGTATGCGATCCAACGAAAAGAAATAAGATATTCATGGAAGGTGAAAATGGGGATAGGATTTTTAATCTTAAATTGAATAGATTTTTAGAAGATAATCTCCAAGATTTTTGTACGGAAGCGATTGACTGGCGGGGGGCATGCGGAATTTTGGCTCCATAGTTATACGACTGAATTTTTATTTATCTATATAATTCCCATTTAAATTCAGGGTAACATTTGTACACATTTAGTCTTTTGGGTCGAATAAGAAAACATTTGATCCGATGTTTTATTCGGGAAATTGGTCACCACATTGGCAGGCAGGAATGAGTTTAAAAAGCCTGTCCTCACTTTCCATACATAGTCTTAATAATTTTTCAATTGAGATCTTCGATAAGTCACGACTAAGCAGTTCTTCTCTAACTTTTTTTTAAGCAGCGCCAAATAATATTCAATCCGTGCTTTTCTATCTTCGTGATGAGCTTTCAGAATGTTTTGATAATTCATTCGTTGAGCAGTCAAGCTGATTTCTCTTACCTGAATCTCTTTACTCCAGTTAATCAGTATTTGTTGTGAGACTTTCAGAGTCTTTGCGATCGTATCAAAGGTTTCACCCGCTGTTCTCAGTTCAAACGAATGTATCTTTCACTTCCTGCTTATTCATCATCACGTTCTATACAATTCAATACCAGGAGGAGAATATATGAGTTGAGTATGGATGGTTGCTTTTTTGAATTCAGATCAGGCAAATCTTCATCTTCAACCTCAGGGGACACACAGAAAAAAGGTCTTCTTGAAATGTCAAACCCTAAAGTGTAACATTGCAAATAATCATCAATACGAAAACCAGTGGTTAAATTTCACGAGAAAGACATTCGTCGGGTAGAGGTCGAACAAGTCACGGACATCGTCATTAAATGCGAAGGTGCCCGGCCGGCCGTCGCCAGTCCTGCCCTGTGACCAGACGAGAAACAGCGTCGATCCCGGATTGTACTCCCACCTGACAACGAGATTCGACCGGAACTGAAGAAAATTGAATTCGGGATTCTCGAAGGAATACACAGCCCCATCATCGACAGTATACTCATCACTCGCAGCATCATAGGTAATTTCACCATCGGTAAAATTCCGGAACCGATCGGTGTAATTATCCGCCCGCTGATTGGTGGTTTTCTTGAAATTGCTGTATTGGCCGTTGGAGATAAAAGGCTGGCCGTAATACTCAATAGTAAATGTCGGTGTAATGCTGTAACTTGCACGAGTCACAATCCCAAGCGTTTCCTGATTCAATTCACCAAAGACATAACGCCGCGGCCCGCCGTTTGATTCAAACGTGTCAACATATTGGAGGTTCATCGAATGTTTCGTAAAAGTCGGATTGATATTAAACGAAAATGAACTGCTCGGGCGAAACGTCGTTGTTACCTGATGCTGCTTCATATACGATTTATCGTCATCCCAGATATCCCATGTGTATCTGTACGAAACCTGTATATTTCTCCGCGTATCAGAACTGATGTTGGTATGCGAATGCCAGATTCCGGGGTTGATAAAATATGGGCCGCCGCGAAGAACAGTTTTAGTCAGGCCTTCATCATACCGGTGAGAACCTATGCCGAATCTTCCATAATTTTTAAGAATACTGTCAAAATGTAAATCCACACCCGATTTAATGTCATCAGCAAACGCAATCTTTTTCCCGTCAAAATCCCATACACTGTTCTGCTTGAATTTTAAGGTAAAACTTCTGAAGAGCCAACTCGGATTATACGACCAGTACTCCAATGCCGCAACTTCACCGACAAAATCCGCTTCTTTCAGGAATCCGATATCGTTCAATTCCAGTCCCGGTGACCGCCATGTCGTCAAGAGGCTGTACTTGATATGCCCCTGACCAGCTTTCCCTATCGTAAATGTTCCGCCGTGCCCGGAAAGTGATGTGGCTGTCGAATCGACTTCCACATGGTTGGCATCGGAACGTTGAAAGTAGCGGGATGAAGCGGTCTGAGCGCGGAGCATCGCCTCGCTGTTGCCCCGGATATGACTGAATACCGACATAAATGACAGAAAATAGTTTCTGTTATCCCAGGTATGAGAAAAATCAATTCCGCCGGTATAAGCCGCTTCATTCAGAAATTTGAGATGACTATCCTGAAGGTTCCGGTTCGTCGCTGTCACAATCCCACCCAGTCTTGTGTCGCCGCTTCTGAAATCTTGCTGTACCCGTCCGGCGAAATAGTTTGTCATCGGCTCAACGGTTGTTGATCCCCGTACCCCTAAGTTAAGAAAATCGGCTTTTTCCTCTACCGTGACTGCCTCGATGATGCCGATTGAAAGACCATTCTGTGTTTTGCCCGACAGTTTTGCTGCCGCCGCTATGCTCGATTGCAGTACAGGTTCTACATAATCGATATCGCCATCTTCTGGCGAATACTGCGGCGCTCTCCCGATCCGGCGGGAATAAAAAAGGTTGTCCTGCGAACTAAACCGTTGAAACCGCAAGGCATTTTGGGGACTACCGCTTCTCTGGATATTTTGAGACAAATTTTGTTTAATCTGATAATTAAAAATGTTCTTTCCTTCGGTAAAGAACGGCCGTTTTTCAGCGAAAAACGACTCAAAAGCCGTTAGATTGACTTCGGAAGGATCGGCCTCAACCTGCCCGAAGTCGGGATTCACAGTCAGATCAAGAGTAATATCACTTGTCACGCCGATTTTAGCATCCACTCCGGCATGAAAATTGTTGTCCTGTCCGGATGCAAAAGGATTTCCGGCTTCTTCAAGCGATCTCTCCATACTGCTGAGGGTATAGGGCAATATCTCAATCCGGCGCGTTGTTCCGATATCTTGGATACCGCGCAGTTCTCCAAAGTGGCTGACCGTCCCGGCAGCGTCCCGGAAGAAAAACTGCCAGAATGAACGTTCCTCTTTTCTATAGAGTCTCCGCTCGATCTGCAGTCCCCAGACCTGTTCTTTCTGGTCGGAATACCGGAGCTGGCTGAACGGTATGCGCATCTCGGCAGTCCATCCCGATTCATTGTGGGCAACGTCTGCGTACCAGACAGGATCCCACGTAATATCCTGTGTTTTTCCATCATTCGAAATAAACGTGTCACCTTTCACACCCGCAGCTGTAACCGTAAAATTGAACGCAGTTCGCCTGTCAAAATAGCTGTCGATACTGATGCTCACCCAGTCGCCGTCATTCACATCGCGGCGGGATCCGCGCCGTTCGATTTTTCCAGACTCATTATCATTCATACGGAAAGCAATACAAATATTTTCTTCGTCATAAATAATTTTAAAAGCAGTCGTTTGACTCGGCTCTGTCCCTTCATATGGCTGCCGCTGGGTAAATCCGCCTCCCCATTCAGCATACTGCCATGCCTCATCGTCCAGAATCCCGTCGATAACCGGACTGTTTGCGTCAAAAAGCTCTGCGGTATAGACTTTGTTTTCAACAAATCGGCCATTTTCCGTACCACTGTTCTGCGAATAGAGGGCAACCGGATAGAGCAGCATGAGCGTTATAATAACGTTTTTCATAATTCTAGTTCTTCATTACAGTGTTTCTTGCTCAATTTAACTAATTTCTGATATTAGTACAATCAGAATTACAGATTTTTCAAGAAAAAACGGGTTTTTTCAGCAAAATACCATCGAATTTATACGCATATAGACTCGACAAAAACTCCTTAATACAACTTGTGCATATTTAGGTGGTTATTTGTGGGAACTGGGATCATTGCAAGTGTTTCTCACACGTATATTATAACGAAGGAAGGCTGCAATTTATATATGGTATTACTATCAGTATTTTTATACATATTTCTCGTATCAAAGATGCACGTGCTGTTTGCCTCCAGGTAACCGTAGTCGATTTTCTCGTGGGCAGTCACAACCACCACACAATTATACGATTGTAACAACTTTTTATCATCAAGATCGATAGAATTATAGGTCGTTCCATTCAGATGTTCAAATGTGTCTACATACGGATCATGATAATCAGCATAACACCCGAACTCTTTCAGCAGTTCGATTAATTCAAGCCCCGGAGGATTCCCGCAGGTCGTTCACGTTTTCTTTATAAGGGATACCCATTAATAGAATTTTCGCATCTTTCAGGGAAATCCCCTTCTCATTGACAATTCGCAGCAGCTTATTAATAACAAACCGGGGCATATTACCGTTAATGTCAGTCGCAAGATCGATGGATCGGTTGTAAAAATTGAAACTGCGCGCCTTGTAGGTAAGGTACATAGGATCGAGTGGGATACAATGTCCGCCTAATCCGGGGCCGGGCAAAAATTTCATGAATCCAAATGGCTTCGTCCCGGCAGCTTCTATTACCTGCCAAATATCGATCCCCAGCCTGTCGCACAGAATCGCCATTTCGTTGACAAGGCCGATAGTAACCGCACGAAACGTGTTCTCAAGCAGTTTCACCATTTCCGCTTCTTCTGACGTAGTGACAGGGTGAATTTCTGAGATAATATGTTCATAGAGCAGTTGTGCAATCTCTCTGCGTGCAAGTGTAATACCCACGATCACCTTGGGAATGTTCTTCGTGGTATATTTCTTATTACCAGGATCAACACGCTCAGGAGAAAAAGCGATATAAAGGTCTTTGCCGATTACAAATCCCATTTTTTCAAACTCATAAGCAAGAAGCTCGCGCGCTGCTCACAGGATAAGGTGTGCTTTCCAGAACGATGAGCATGCCTTTACGAACATGCTTTTTTACCCCATCAACAGCAATCTTAATGTACGAGAGATCAGGCTCCTTCGATTTGTTGAGTGGCGTTGGAACGGTTATGCAGATACAATCCGCATCGTTCAACTGCAAATAATCGGTGTAAACTTCAAAATGGCCGTTTTTTGCCGTTATTGACAGCATTGCTGACTTCCCGGTCTAATATACGATGTCCCGCTTTTGAGCTGTGAAATTTTCTCTTTGGCACTATCGATGCCCACCACACGGTAACCGGCCCGAACAAATTCGAGGCTTAACGGCAGCCCAACATAGCCGAGACCGATGACCCCGATTCGGGCGCTTTTGGCGTTGATCTTTTTACGTATCTGTTCCATAGTATAAATTTTCTTTTATCTAATGTGAATTAATTAAATTGTTTCAAAGTTAATTTTATTAAGTACTTTCTGCGCCTATATCAAATTCCTCAGAAATTTGTCTCTCGCGAAAACCAGGGCTGTAACCTGCTTTGTATTTTTGAGTTCCGATGATTTGAGATTCCTCACAAAGACAAATTGTATGTTGCAAACTTACAATCTCAAATCAGATTATAATCACTTCGCATTTATTTTTCTCTACAATATCATCTACACCAGTAGTATATTAACACAATGACCGGATGAGGATTTTTCGAAGGACATCGTGTATTGCAATGTATTAAATTTATTTGATTTTCCATTCATCGGGTTTGTTGAGTGTTTTCTGGATACAATTCTTAAATAAAATCCATTTATTCTGCAACATGTGTGGTAAAGTCTTCGTCATTACTATTAAACGACCAGGCCCGGTAACCGGTAAGGAAGTATGGTTTTAGAAGAAATCGATCTCGTACGAAGAGTACAAAATGAAAGAGACATGGCTGCTTTTCAGCGGCTGGTGTGTGAACATCAGGAGCGGATATACTATCTTGTCAGGAGAATGGTCGGTAACCACGAGGATGCCCAGGACCTTGTGCAGGATACGTTCATAAAATCGCTGACAAAGATAGGGCAGATTAAGGATGGCAGTAAATTCGGTGGCTGGATCAGTAATATAGCTGTTAATACGGTATTGGATTTTTTCAGGAAAAAGAATAATAATGGAAAAATATCACTTTCCGATGAGGTGTCGCCGGAAGTGATCTCAGAGAAGCTCATACAGAAGAATGAGGAATCGAAAAACGGTGCCTATGAACAGGAAACGAAGAAACACATCAGCAGAGCACTTATGAAACTGCCGCTGAACCATCGTGAGGCGTTTCTATTGTTCCATTATCAAAAATTACCGGTTAAGATTGTCGCCGACCACATGGGGTGTCCCGAAGCAACCGTTCGTTCATATGTGTTTCGGGCTGTCAAAAAATTGAGAGTATATCTTCAGGACTATAAAGAATTAACGAAAGGGTAGCACATGGATTGCAGTGAAATAAAGCTCCTTTTGCCGGAATTTACCGCAGACAGACTGAATGAGCTGGACTGTGACCTCGTCCGGAAACATATTGCATCCTGTAAATCGTGTGCAAACGCGCTGCAGGATTGTACCGAACTGTTTGAAATAGTTGTGCCGGAGAAAAAAAGCATCATTACGCCTCCGGATGGATATTTCGATGAGGTGTGGCCTCAATTACACACAACTATTCAGAAGGAAGGACTGCATAAAGCGCCCTTTTCAAAACCGAAATGGCTGACAATGCCGCTCCATTCGTTAAAACGCGCACCCTATTTCGCAATTTCGGCTGCGGCTGCGGTTATTCTCGCTGTAGTGATAACGCTTTACGATAATCCGGCAGAGGAATCGGGATCAGATATAACGCAGCCGGCCATACGTGTGGAGAACGATTCTGAGCAGAACGATAATCCTGTTTCCGGAACAACACAGAGCACACCCGGCATAACCAGTGTGGTCAACTCCGGAATACAAAAACTAAATTTGCCCACGACTGCTGGTGTAAAGGGCTATCTGGATCCGAAAAAACGTGAAGATGCATACGACTCCTTTACAACATATCTCGCAAATGTGATCGTCAATATGCAGGACTGATTCAAATGAGACTATTATTCGATAATCATAAATTTATCATGAGAATGATTACTCATGCAATGTAGGGAAGTATTCATGACACTTCGAGTGAAAACGATTTTCCGCAAATATGGTACGGCTGCTCTTGTTTTAATGGCTGCGGGCATTCAATTGGGTCCTTCAGATCTTTTCGGGCAGGATGAATTGCTATTAAGCAGGATTCCGGACGGAGATTTTGCGGTTTTCTCATTTTCCCCGGGCGATATCATTGAATCTGAGTTCCTGAATTATTTTATTGAGGGCGATTCTGCAGCGCAGGCAATTCGTGAACACGGATTGGCGGCCTTTGAGGGGATATCAGGTGTCAGAATAGACGGCATTAACAATGTCATGGTGTTTGTTTCCGATTTCCATAGCGCAATTCCTACTATTGGTGCACTGGCATCGGGAGATTTCAGTGGTCTGAATTACGATATAATTCTGAGAGCACTTAGTGTGCCATCAAATATTGAACATCTCATAAAGGTGAATGGCTATAATGTTCACGTATATTCTATTCAGGGGGAGAACGATGAGGAAGAAAATGAAATAGATATTGACGTTGAACCCCATCTGTATTTTGATGACGAAGAAATTCTCATAGCCGGTTCCCGTGAGTTTATTGAACAATTACTTTGGCTCAAAAATGGCCGGGGTTCCAATCTCCATGATAACAATGAATTTGTGGATCAATTTGAACATATCCGTGACAATGAAAGTTTTTGGTTTGTGATCCCGACGACGAAGATCATGGACGATGTTATGGAAAAAGTACTTACAGAGACAGAAGGTTTGTTCAGCGGGGAGCGGTTGGATATTACGGGTGTAGTAGGAGGGTTTACTTTTTCTGATACGTTCGATATGGTGCTTCAGCTCCATAATAAAAACAAAGATCAGATAGAACATTTATATAATTTAGTGAACGGTCTCCGGAGTTTTGCGATACTGGGTGTTATGGGAGTGCCGGAGATGAAAGAATTGACCAACTATATCAATTCTATTGAATTGACAAAAGAAAGTGGATTTCTTCAGCTTCGTTTAGAGTTAACTATCAAGCAGATTGAGGAATTAATTACTCATTTGGAAGAGGCGGGAATTGATTAATATTGAGAGAATTATTGGAATATATGAACAACGAATGCTGATTTTCAATGTATAAAAAATAAGAGTTGAGATGAATAAGTGATAATTATTGACTGCAAGGGAATCACCAAGACATTTCGCACAGGCTTGGTAAAAAATAGATTTACCGCTCTCGACAATGTTGAGCTTGAGATACAGCAGGGCGAAATTTTCGGCATTCTCGGCCCGAACGGTGCCGGAAAAACCACACTCCTGAAAATAATTCTTGGTCTTATCTATCCTGACGAGGGTGCGGTGACGATATTCAGTAAGGATGTAAAGGATCATACATCACGGAGTAAAGTCGGATACCTGCCTGAAGCACCCAATTTGCCTCCATATTTGACAGCAAAGCAGACGCTTGAATTATTTGGAAAACTGTCTGGTGTTCCATCAGAAGAAATAAAAACGAGAACTGCCGAAATTCTGACGGAAGTGAAAATGGACAAATGGGCGGACAAAAAGACATCGACTTTTTCCAAAGGAATGGCCCAACGTCTCGGTCTTGCACAGGCACTGGTCAGTGAACCTGATTTGATTTTCCTGGACGAGCCAACCGACGGTGTCGACCCAATTGGACGGAAAGAAATCCGTGACATTCTTCAGCGTTTGAAACAACAGGGGAAGACAATTTTTCTCAACTCCCATCTCCTGAGCGAGACAGAGATGATATGTGACCGGGTAGCAATCGTGGATAAAGGAAAAATCGTGGCAGTGGGTGGAATCGAAGATATGACATTATCTCTGAATAGTTACCGGATAAAGTGCAAAGAACTGCCGAACGGTATTGCAGACAAATTACAAGGTATTGCACGGGTGAAAACAGTGGAGAATGGCACGATTAACGCACTTGTTGAAAATCTGGAAGGACTAAATCGGGTGATTGATGTGCTGAGAAGCGAAAATATCATCATTGAGTCAATCTCCCAGAACAGACAGAGCCTTGAATCGTATTTTGTCGACCTGATAACCGACTTACGCGGAGAGGAGGCCTGATCATGGGTATTGCAGCGATAATTCAGGATACACTCCGCGAGTGTATGGCGAAGAAGATTATTTTCCTGTTTCTGCTCATTGGCACGATAGGTATATTCGGACTATATCTGCTCCTCGATCTGGATATTCTGGAAAACGGTGTCGTTCTGTCATTCATATTTGATACAAACGATGCAGAATTCATGAGTCTTAACCAATTCAATGATGTCGTGAAAAAGGTGTTATCCGTGTTGGCAGTTTCTCTTGTGAACATCGTTTTCTTTCTTTCTGTATTTGCAACAGCAGACCTGATTCCGAGCCTCATGACAAAGGGGCGGCTTGACCTTTATCTTGCACGGCCGGTGTCACGGGCACAGCTTTTGATTGGAAAATATCTCGGTGCCTTATCTGTTGTCGCTCTGAACATTATTTACATAATCTTCGGTTTATGGTTGGTTATCGGAATAAAAACGGGTATATGGGATTTCAATTTTCTCTATACCATTGCGGGCACGCTGTTTATGTTTGCGGCGTTCTATCCGTTCATTATTATTACCGGTCTCCATTTTAAAAACACACCTATCATCCTTATCGTGGCGTTAATGATATATACGCTTAGCCAGCCACTTGCCTTTCGGGAATTTGGCATTGCTTTTTTTAATAATAAACTGTTTGAATATCCGGTTGAAGCACTTTACTGGATACTGCCTAAGTCTTATGAATTAAGCTTTTTAGTTATACGAAATCTGGCCGAAGGATCCGCAGTCGAGAGCTGGACACCGGTTACCAGCACCATTATCAGCACACTTGGTATATTCATGGTCGGTATTTTCTTTTTTTCACGAAAAAACTGCTGAGAAATAAATGAAGAGGATAGTATCATGCTAAAAGAAGTGATTTATATAAAACAGTTGTTAAGTATGACCACTGCAATTCTGCTTTTTCTGGGAGTCCTGCTCAATAGTGGTGAGCTTAACGCTCAGGATAGGTCATTACTGGACAGAATTCCGGAAGAAGCGTTTGCGGTTGCATCGCTCAACCCGAACAGCATTGTCGAATCGGCAATGCTGAACTATCTCATTGAAGGAGATTCGACGTTGGAGGAGATGTACGAACACGCCATCAATGCATTCGAAGGTCTATCCGGTGTAAAGATGGATGAGTTGAACAGCATCACCTTTTTTGTTGCCAGAGTCGGGAGTGAAAACAGAAATATAGACTGGAATATCGGAGCAATCGCTTCTGGAAATTTCAGTGGTTTGAATTACAATATTCTCATGAGCACCCATACTGTTCCTAAACAAGTCGTAGAGATAAACGGATATGAGGTGCATGCACTGTCTGCACCAGATAGAAATAAAAATCACGATGACGATTCAGACGAAACACACGGAAGTGCTATGGATAGTGATGATGAAGATAAAGTAGTCTATGTGTTTTTTGATGATGAAGAAGTTCTTGCAGCTAACTCCCGCGAATTAATGGAACAGCTTCTCCGGCTCAAACGCGGAAACGGCTCCAGTTTCCGGAATAACAGCAAATTTACTGACCGCTTTAATACAACTCGGAATAATGCGAGTTTCTCGGTCATCGTTCCCGATGGTAAAGTTGTTGACGAATTCATCAATGAACACAGAGATGATGATACAAACATTGCTTCTCCGCTGTTTGCGAATACGAGTCTTATTGGTAGTGCGGATATTTCGGAGAATATCGATTTGAATCTGCAGGTCCATAACTCTGATGGTGAGAAGCTCGATCATATGTTCAATTTTGCTAACGGCATAAAGAGCCTTGCACTGCTGGGTACGATGCAAGAACCGGAACTAAAAGACCTGATCGCTCTGGTTGGTCTGAACAAGCGGTCCGGCTATATCGAACTCGATGCGCAATTGACCCTTGAAGATATCAAAAGGTTGAAAGACTTACACAAAGATTCGAACAGAAATTAAAGTAAACCCATACCAGATTAAATAACCTGTCTCCTTGATACAGTTCCATCATTGTATCACCAGCCTCCACGATATATTGTTCATGATATATTGTTATGGAGGCTACAAGAGTTCTGATTTTCAATTAATGTTAATAAATATTGATTGACTTATCAAAAATGTTTAGTAATTTTAGAAGAATCCGAGTTTACTGTTATTTCATTAAATATAGGATGTAATTTTGGAGTAAAATAGTGAATCAAGAGATATTAGATATTAAACAAGACATATTTCAATCGCACTATGAAATAGTATTAGGTGATACTCTTGGAAATTTGCGCAAGACAGAATCGGAAAAATTTAATTTAATTATTACTTCACCTCCATACAACATTGGGAAAAATTATGAAACAAAACAACCTATTGAAACTTACCTAAGTCAGCAAGAAGAAGTTATTGATGAATTGGTGAGAATAATTTCCAATCAAGGAAGTATATGTTGGCAAATTGGAAATTATGTAAATAATGGTGAAGTTTTTCCATTGGATATATACTATTATCAAATTTTTAAAAAGCATAATTTATTTTTAAGAAATAGAATAATATGGCATTTTGGACATGGTTTACATGCTTCTAATAGATTTTCAGGAAGATATGAAACAATATTATGGTTTACAAAAAGCAATGATTATATTTTTAATTTAGACGAAGTTAGGGTGCCATCAAAATATCCGGGCAAAAAGCATTTTAAGGGTCCAAAAAAAGGAAAGTTTTCTGGTAATCCTAAAGGTAAAAATCCAACTGACATATGGGAGGTTTTACTGAGTGATTGGGAAAAGGAAATATGGAATATCCCAAATGTGAAATCTAATCATCCTGAAAAAACAATACATCCCTGCCAATTTCCAATAGAGTTAGTTGAAAGATTTATTTTAGCGCTTACTAATATAGGAGGTTGGATTCTTGATCCATATGCTGGTGTAGGTTCTTCAATTATTGCCGCTATAAAAAACAATAGAAATGTAATTGGAATAGAAAAAGAAATTGATTATGTCGATATAGCAAAGGATAGAATAAAAAAACTGTTTGAAGGTAATTTAAAGCTCAGACCTATGACAAAGCCTATCCACCAACCTTCACCAAAAGATAAAATTGCTAAAATTCCTGAAGATTGGCTGTTTGATAATAGAGAAGGTAATACTCAATGAAAATTGCACAAAAATATTCACATTTAAATGGAGAAGAATACTTGATAGTTCACCATAATAAGTTATACTCTGAGATTAAGAGAATTATTCAAAGTATCGATGCGGATAATTTTAAAACAAAAATTAGTAAAGAGAAAACTAAAAAAGGTTTAAAGCTTTATAGCCCAATAGGATTGAATAAAGTATTTGATAAGTTGTTTTCAGAGAACAATTGGAAGGAAAGTAGATATCAGTACTATATTACACTCAATAGGGAATTAATGGAAAAAAGCATTTTACTTCCGGCTAAAGAACAAAAGGATTTTTTAGTTTCATCAGGTGAAAAAGAGCCATTATTTTCATACAACCAAACAGATTTTGTAAAAGAAAAGATTGCAGTTGAGATGCAATTTGGTAAATACTCATTTGTTGCATATGATTTGTTCGTAAAGCATATGTTGTTTTACTCAGGTGGTATTATAAATCTAGGGATAGAAATATTACCTACTAAAAAGATGCAATCTCAAATGTCGTCTGGAATTGCATATTTTGAAGGAGAGGTTTATAACGTTATGCGGCATGGAAGAAATAACCCACCAATTCCTTTGCTAATAATTGGTATTGAACCATGAGTGATAATCGCTCAAACGTCTTGAACGGGTGATTATTTGAATCAATTATATAAATCATTGGAAATCTACAGTACCTTAATACTGTATTAAGATATTTTATAGCATACCTGCTTCTCCGTCATTAAATTTAATTAATCAAAATTTTCTGAACAATTATTTTGAAACAGCTGCATCTCATATATTTATTAAATTAATGGACCTTTATAAGAAGGGAGAAAAACATGCATAAAATAAACCACTCTCTTATTCCTCTTATTATTTCCTTGCTGATACCTTTTTCATTACTTGCACAAACGAACACCAATCCCAACCGGTTTAACCAGCTCGATGTGTTTGAGCTTGAGTATGGGTCGGATCCGCAGATTTCGCCGGATGGGCGGCACGTGGTCTATGTCCGGAATTTCATGGATATCATGGCTGACCGGATGCGGTCAAATCTCTGGATCGTCAATTTTGACGGATCGGAGCACCGGCCTCTGACATCGGGGAATAACAACTACTCGTCTCCTCGCTGGTCGCCGGACGGAGAACGTCTCCTCTACAGCTCGAACGCCGACGGACCATCCCAACTTTACATGCGGTGGATGGATACCGGACACGCAGCTAAAATTACGAACTTTACTAAATCCGCCGGAAGTGTTACCTGGTCACCCGACGGCAAGTCGATCGCTTTCACGATGTTTGTCGATGAAAAGCCTGCCCAGTTCGCAAAAATGCCCCCGAAACCGGAAGGAGCAGAATGGGCAAAACCGGCAATATACATCGATAAGCTGGTCTACCGTGCCGATGGTGCGGGGTACCTTGATCCTGGTTATCGACACATTTTTGTCGTTCCGTCCGAAGGCGGCTCTCCACGGCAGCTCACGTTCGGAGACTTCAACCACAACGGGCCGCTCGCATGGACACCCGACAGCAGATTGATCATTTTTTCAGCCAACCGGCACAGCGATTGGGAATACAACAACAACAATTCTGAAATCTACCGGGTATCGCTCGATGACGGCGAAATCGATGTCTTAACCGACCGGAATGGCCCCGATTCGAGTCCGGTCCTTTCGCCCGACGGATCAAAAATCGCCTATCTCGGATTCGATGACCAGCTCCACGGCTATCATGTGACAAAATTATACTTCATGAACGTCGACAGCAGAAGGAGTTTTGTTGTCACCGGGGATTTCGACCGGGATGTGCAGGAACCCTATTGGAACAGCGGCAGTGACGGCCTCTATTTCCGGTACGACACCGAAGGAAATACAAAAATTGCTCATGTCGACCTGAATGGCAACGTCGAGACCCTTGCCGGCGATGTCGGTGGGCTCTCGCTCGGCCGTCCCTATTCCGGCGGTACATATTCAGTCACACCGGACGGACGGTTTGCTTTTACCCATTCACGTCCCGATCATCCTGCCGATATCGCAGTGGGACAAAGCGATTCAGACGATATTCGTATCATAACTGCGCTGAACGAAGACCTCTTGGGCCATAAAAAACTCAGTGAAACGGAAGAAATCTGGTACCACTCAACATTTGATAACAGAATGATTCAGGGGTGGGTTGTCAAACCGGCCGATTTCGATCCTGAAAAAGAGTATCCCCTCATTCTTGAAATTCACGGCGGCCCGTTTGCCAATTATGGCGACCGGTTCTCTGCCGAAGTTCAGCTCTATGCCTCAGCCGGCTATGCAGTGCTCTACACCAATCCCCGCGGCAGCACAAGTTACGGTAAACAGTTCGGCAACCTCATTCACCACAATTATCCCGGTGAAGATTATGATGACCTGATGTCGGGTGTCAACGCAGCCCTCGATCTGGGCTATATCGATGAAGACAACCTCTTTGTCACCGGTGGAAGCGGTGGAGGTGTTCTGTCGGCATGGATCGTCGGGAAATCTGACCGGTTTGCAGCGGCGGTCGTCGCTAAACCGGTCATCAACTGGTACAGTTTTGTTCTCACGTCGGACAGTTATCCCTTTTTCTATAAGTACTGGTTTCCCGGTTTTCCGTGGGACCATCAGGACCACTACATGAAACGGTCACCGCTCTCTCTTGTCGGCAATGTATCAACACCGACAATGCTTCTGACCGGGGAGGCTGACCACCGGACGCCGATATCCGAATCGGAACAGTTTTATCAGGCGCTCAAACTGAGGCAAGTCGATGCCGCAATGGTCCGGATTCCCGACGCATCGCACGGAATTACCGCGCGTCCGAGCAATCTCATTAAAAAAGTTACCCATGTCCTTGCATGGTTTGAGAAATATCGGCAGCAAAACAAATAATTAAGATACAGTTTAAAAATGAACATACACCAGTGGAGAAATCATGGGAAAAACATACATCCCGAATCCCGAAAAATTTCCTGATGTACCGTTTAGCGGTGCTGTCGTTAGCGGAAACACCTGTTACTGCTCTGGCAGTCTGGGGCTCGATGTAACGACAATGGAGATGGCTGAGGGCATTGAAGAACAGACGGTGAAAGCAATGGAGAATATAAATGACACACTCTCACGTGCCGGATTTGAAATGGACGACATTGTTACGGCTACGATCTACCTGAAAAATCTCGATGATTTTAAGGTTATGAATGAGGTTTATGCCCGCTACTTTCCCGGGAATAAGCCGTCCCGGACAACCGTCGGAGTTGCCGACCTCTTGATGGGTGCCCTCGTCGAAATCACATGTTTGGCAGAGAAATAAAAGTAAATCTCCAAAAAGGCAAAACATCCAACTTTTTATAAAGTTGAAGTTATGAGCTGAAATATGCGGTTTATTAAACCGATGGTGTATTGTCTTCATTCCTTTCTCTTATCCTCTGTGATGATGATCTCCTCAATCGACTTCGGGCCGGTGACGTCAATCGTTTGCTGCTTTCAATCCGGTATCAGCTTCTTTAATACAGTTGATATTGCCTTTGCATTGCCGCTCAGTGCCATTTTGACAATCTCTTCGTACACATTTTTGCCCGTGTCCTCTATCTCGCTACGTAATGTTGTAGCGTTCCGATCAATAAATCGTTTGAGAAAAAATCCTGAGAGGAATCCTCCAGCGAATGATAACCAGAGTGCGATTATTATACTTATTGTTGTAATAGCCATATTTGGAATGATAATGAGTGTAAATGGTTATGCAAGTTGTTTTTATTGACTGCACAACTGTTAGCAAGGTTAAAACATTGTGGTATATGGAGTTACGAAGATGATTCGGATTGTTGCTAACGCTTGCTGACGTTCTAACTTCTTATATTTGTATATAGTTATATAGTATATAGTATAGTATGTCAGCAACATTTAATATTTATATACCTCATACGCGAGAGTATTACTCTGTATGTGTGATTTTTGTATAAATATTTATTTAAATAATAATATATATCTATCTAATTTTGAAGACATGCTGACAAGCGGTTTTTTTGGGACTTAAACATTATAGTAAACAAATAATTTGAAGGTGTTAGCAAAGATGTTAGCAAACTGGCAAAAATGGGTGAAAAATGGGGGTTTGTCAGCAACTTTTTGATGTTTTTAATAAAAATTATTATTGTTAAAATTTGTAAGCAAATGGCAGGAAATGGAGTAAAAACTAAAAAGTTTTAAAAAATTTATTGCAAAAAAAGTTTAATAAATGTGCTACAATGTGTTCGATTGTGTTCAGGAGAGCTGAATTTGTCCGTTATAACAACGCGGTGAATTATTGACGGATAAGTTCTATGGTGGTGCTCTGATTTTATAAAGAAATAGTTTGGAAATTTTTTTATTGTTGTTTATATTTAACATTCGAACCTCCTTTGAGTGGTGGAGCTGTGGGGAATTGAACCCCAGCCGTCGGGTGCAAACCCCGATGTCCTCACGCCATGAGAACGGCCCCGCTTCACAAAAGGTATGGGGAAGTGGAATGTGTATTGTCTGCTAACAATTGCGTCTCCACTTCCCTTTTATTTTTAGATCTCAGTCAGATTCTTCTATGTCTCCGGCACCTTTTACACCTTTTACCATGAAAATGACTGGAGGGTCTCTGCAGAAAGAAATAATTTTCTTGACAAAATAATCAAAAAATCCTACATTAAAATGGCACATGGGTACACCTTTTACCTTTCTTAAGGTGTTCTTATGTCGTTGATTATAAGAGTGGTGCAAGTCTTAGCCCGACAGTGCCACTCTTTTTTTCTAACGGATTAATTTTCGATACTTCTTCGATACTTCGTATTTAAGCCAGAACCAGTTTTGTTAACATATCCATTCAGAACAAGTTTCTGCAAAGGTGAATTTACAGAAGCAAGTAAATCTTTTGCTTTAGATTTTAATAATCCTTTATCTTTCATTTTTTTAAGTTCATCTCTGAGAGCAGGAGGAGTCCAATCTACTTTGGAGTATTCATCAAATATGTTCTTTATAACAGCAGAAGTGCCTAATTGCACTCCAGGATCTCCCTTAACATTTGTTGAGGTCTCTTCTGTTGAGGTCTCTTCCAAATTTTCCGTTAAAATTTCTATTGCTTTTCGAATTGTCTCAGCTTTTTCATTTAACTTTTTCTCTTGTTGTTGCAAGGCTTCGATTATTTCATTATGGCTCATGTCTTTTTGTCCTCTCTTGCTTTTCTACTTTGTAAATATAATCAATAACTTCTCCATGTCAAGAGTTTTCTTCATGTCTTTTTGTCTTCTCTTGCTTTTCTACTTTGTAAATATAATCAATAACTTCTCCATGTCAAGAGTTTTCTTGTTATTTTTAAAACAATAATAAGTATGCTTTGTTTTTGCTATTTGGAATTAGGTGTGTGAATGATAGAAAAATAAAAGTGGATAAACTCCAGTAAAAATACTACGTATTATTGCTGCAGTCTTATCAATTGTTGTCGGTATTAGTCTTTTAGCTAATAATTCCAATCCAGTATATCCGCTAATCTGTGGAATATTATTCTTAATTTTTGCAATACCCCATATTAAAAAAATCAGTTTTGGGCAAGAATTAACATATATAACATCCCAATATTACTTTACATAGCAATACTGGTGAAGAAGTATCATTTAAAGAAGAGTCAAAAATGAAGTTTTTAGTAGATAAGAAATTTGAAGAGGTGGACACCTGGTGCACAGGAACAGTTACAGGATTTAAATCAAATTTAGGAGAAATAACTGAACAAGGTTATGATTTAGATGGTAAGTTACCCTTGCGATTGAATTATGATATAGTCCAGAGAAAAACGACCAGTAACTAAACCAACTGATTTTCTTAGCATTACTGTTATTTTCCCAGATAATAGAAAATGGAAAGGTTATAAAGGTAGATATGAAGGTAAAAATACAAAAATCAAACTTCATGAAATCCAGCCTCAACCCTCTAAAATGGATGAAAAAGATTGTTTAATATGGGAAATTGATAAACCTAAATTAAATCACAAATATAAACTTGAATGGACATGGTATATTGTCATACAGTCTCTTGAATGCGTTTTTTTCGCCTCTCCCTGAGCGCTTCGATCAATAACATTTCAACTGTATTTGAAAACATCCGGTTGTCACGTTCGGGTCGGCGTAGTGATTCGACTTCGTTATTTACTCGCTCTTCAAGACGGATTGTTCTGTGTATTTTAGTCATTGTACTCGCCTTCTATTCTTCACCAAATATGTATTGTACAGGTATGCCTACGGCACGAGTCGACATGCCAGGTTCAAAGCGTATTAATTTCACACTTTTAGTTCCATCGATGCGCAGCAGCACGTTCTTCCAGCCAGTATGCCAGGCTGTGTCCTTGAGCAGCTTCCGTTCGACCACCAGCTCTATATTCTTTACTCATCCGGTATAAAAGGGACTCCTAAATGTATCGTTCATAATGCCGGCGGAACACTCCTTCAACATTTTAAAAAAGTCGCTCTCTATACAATTATTGTATTATTCACCCTCTTCATATACCGGTGGAGGTGTGAAAAACAGGTGGCACTGGAAGCAGTCTTTCTTATCCTCGTCTTCCACATCGGTCAATGTTTTATTAAAGCGAGGATTAAACTGACCGTTATGGCAGACACCGCAGTCATTAAACATAAAAGGCCAATTGGTTTTATATTTGCCGACAAATTCGGGATCACCGTGTGTGATTCCGCGATGGTATTCAACACATTCGATTTTTTCGCGCTCGACATGGGTCCGATGTGCCATGATGAGTCCTTGTCCCTTAAGAGTATTATCAGGTAGATCGTACCAGCCCATTTCATTAAAATAAAGAATGGAGTTGTGGCAGCCCATACAGTTTTCCGTAGAAATCGGAAGCGGTTCCTCGTGGGGACTCAGTTCGTTACCTCGGATAATTGCCACCATAAAGGTCGTGTACTCCCATAACCTGCGTCTTGAGTGCGCCTTTGATTCCCGGTTCGATATGACCAGTCTACACAGTTGATGTTTTGATGGGTTCCTTTTGCCCAGGTTACTTTCTGATCAACATGGCATGAACTGCAGACCATATTTGTTTTAAAAAATATTTTTTTGCAGGAATTTTCATGGTCTTGCTGCACCTGTATATAATTGGGGGAAAGCAGGATCAGTACCTTCTCCCAATTAAAGAGTGTTTTGAGTCGACCGACTCAAGCAAAATACCTGAATTGCCGTTTTATTGAGCGTCGATCAATTCATCGAGTTTCTTCTCGAGACCAATCGGACCGGACCATGGCTGAAAGAGTGCCGCTTTTCCTTCTCTGTCGATGAGGAGCATGCTGTTCGGAGCACCGCCTCCCAGCGTATTCTGGAAGGTTGTCCTTTGCAAAACCGTCAATGATAATCGGGCGTTTCAGGCCGTGATCCTCAACAAGAATCTTGGCATAATTGACCCGGTCATCGACTGTTTTGGTCTGTTTCCGGTCTGAAAAGTCGTAACTCCGCATCTTCTCTCCGGTATGAGGCTCCTGTGTGTAAACTGTATAGAACTCGACATCTTTATCCTTGTATTTTTCGTACAGAGCATCCATATCAGGTATTTTCCCTAAGTAGAGCGGTTAAGTACAGGCTCCCATCTCGAGAACGAGGATTTTTCCCCGTTTGTCTGAAAGCTTGAAACTATCACCCTCATACGTTATGCACTCAAAATCTCCGATAACAGAACCGTTATCAGGCCCTTTCCAGAAACTCCAGTCGGCTTGCATCCGCTGTCTCATATTTTTGCGCTGACCCAATATCAAAGACGGTCATAGTCCATACTGCACACAAGAAGCTGATAATGAGTAGTTTTCTTATATCTGACCTCCTGATTACAGATTGGTGGATTGTTACTAATGAATAAAAATAAAATTTATTGTAATAGTTACAAACATTTTTCTTATACAATAGTATCCCAAAAAATATTTTTTTGATGAAAACAGTAATCTGGTTGTATTACATTTTTGCACGACGTGCAATTTGCACTTATATATTTATACGAATTAATTTATTCAATATCTGTAAAATATATATTTTGATTGCTAATTATTTCTTCATTATAATAATGCATTCCAACCATCCCATAAGTACACAATTCTCACATATAAGAATCGAAAATGAAAATGTACCTATCGCATAACTACTCGAACAGCATCAAGTCTGAAGAGCGGTTGTCTTTAAAGTACACAGTTTTTGTACAGTCTTTAAGCATTGCAATGATACTCGCATTGTTCCTGTCTCTGATTATATCCGATGTTCAAGCATATGCTCCATTTGAAAAAAAGAACCAAATACAGTCTGTGATCGGAAAATTAGCGGTTCTGCCGCTTGAAAACCGGGGGATGCAGTCCGACGACTATTTAGCAACCGGTATGACAAATGAATTAATCGACCTGTTGTCATATGTAGGCAGTCTGCAGGTTATCGGCAGAACAAGCTCATCCCATTTTCAAGGGCAAACCAGATCGTTGGCCGATGCAAAATCAAAACTCGATGCGGACTATCTTGTTCTTGGAAGCGTGAAGCGCGCTTTGGGTGGTTCCATAGCGGTCGAGTGGCAGCTAATAGAAACAGCCAGAGGTGTTCCGCTTGTAACCACACGGTTTACTGAAGACACGGAAGAGGTATTTATACTTCTGGCCAGAATTGTTGAAAGAGTTGCAGAAGAGTTATCAATTGAATTGTCTAACGCAGAACAGAGGGCTATAAGGGAAAACCCAACCCAAAGCAGCAGAGCATTTGATTTGTATCTGAAAGGGATGCATGCACTTGTTACGGGAGAGAGCGAACGAGCAATCGGAACTGCTCTCTGGAATTTCAAAACTGCGTCTGAACTCGATCCCAATTTTGTAAAAATGCAGGGCACCTTATCTGTATTGATAGCACAGGAGTACTACAACGGTGATGGATGGTTCGATGCATTTCTCGAATCGGAGGAAGCATTAAGACGAGCTATGGAGAGTGCACCTTCGCATATTTCCACACAAATTGCAAAAGGGTATAATTACTATTACGGCTATAGCAATTTCGATGATGCAATTGACCTGTTTTATGAGGCACTGGCAGTCAAACCGAGTAATCCTGAACTCCTAATCGATGTCGGTGACATTTTCCGGCGACAGGGTAAATGGGATGAGGCGCTGCAATCCTATCACTTGGCAAAAATACTTGATCCGCTCAATGACAGGCTCCTCGGTTTGGGGCTCGGCCAGACGGCGCTTCTCATGCGCAGATATCAAGACGCAGAGCAGTATTATTCCAGAGCTATCGAACTTGCGCCTGAGAATCCTGAATATTACCGACAAAAGGCTCGACTCTATCTGAACTGGGAAGGATCGACAGAAAAAGCCCGCAATGTTGTAAACGATGCACTTCAGCACATGGAGCAAGATGAACTTGCCTTTATCGCTGCGAAAATTGAAATGATCGAAAAAAAATACAGAAGAGCACTGCAATTACTTGAGACGATGGAAGGATCATCCGGGTATTTTCTCGACAGTGCGCTGATATATAGCTTGATGGGTGAAATAGAACGGGCGGAAGAATTGTATGATGCTGCACGGATCGGTCTCTTGCCTATGCTTCAGACTTTCCCGGCCGAACCTGATTATCATGCACTGATCGGCATTACTTACGCAGGTATGGGACTCACCGACAAAGCGCGCGGCGAAGCAAACCTGGCGTATGAACTCCTTTCGATAGACGATGATGCCTACAAAGGAGCGGTAAATCTTGAGAATTGTGCGGTCATTTATACAATTGCGGGGGATCATGATTCAGCGCTTGATTTATTGGAAGAACTCCTCGCAATCCCGTCATGGATTTCGGTTCAGCTCTTGCAAACCGATCCACTCTGGGCACCGCTGAGAGATAATGTTCGCTTCAAAACACTTATAGCTCAAAATTAGGTGAGCTATTATTTAAAATAACAATACGTTACAGTGTTGCTGCAAGTTTCTCGGATTATAAGAGATGTGTAATCTCTGGACTGCCATCTCCACATTACATACATAAAAATGTAAATATTCTCCAATTGAAATAAGGAGGAAAAATGGTTCAAATGAGCAGACACCGTGCACATTCGATCCTCAACGTAATACTCTTAGGTTTGAGCATACTTTTAACCTACCTCAACCTTTTTGGGCAGGACCTGTATGAGCAAGTTTCATCAACTGACAAACTGATCATCCAGTATCCAACAGTTTATGCAATAACAAACGCCCGGATTGTTACCGGGACCGGGCAGACAATCGGAAATGGTTCACTGGTACTCAAAGACGGCCTCATTGAATCCGTCGGGTCATCTATCGATGTTCCTGCCGAAGCGGAGGTGATCAATGCTGACGGTATGACGGTCTATCCGGGATTTATCGATGTGCATACTGCTCTGGGTTTTCATCCTCCCGAAAAAAGAGGCAGTGAATCAAATCGGGAAGGTCAGCAGGAAGAAAATGACGCCTATCAACCGAAATCCGTGGAGTATGACAGAAACCTCAGGCCTGATAAGACTGCACTGGCAGACATCGACTTTAACGACAGATTTTTAAATGCTGCCCGCGAGTCTGGTATCACAACTGTACTTTCGGTGAACCGTCAGGGCATCTTTCCGGGAAAAGGTTCTGTAATCACAACCTTCTCCGATGAACTGATCCAAAGTCTCATAAAGTCTTCATCTTATCAGTTTATTCAGTACTCCGCCGTCCGCGGAGGCTACCCGAATACACCCATGGGGGTCATAGCATTTCAGCGACAGACTCTCACCGATGCGTCCTACTATGCCGAACTTGTAGATCGGTTCAACCGAAATGGCACGGGAATGCGTAGTCCTGTATTTGATCCGGTTTTGAGCAGCTTGTTTCCTGTTGTACGAGGTGATGAAACGATCATAATTCCTGTCAACACGGAAAATGAGATCAAAAAAGCGGTTCAGATTGCACAGAATTTCAATCTGAATGTTATTTTAAGCGGTGTTGTTGAAGGTTATCGGGTTGTCAATTTGCTGAAACAGGCTAATGTTCAGGTCATTGTAAGTGTGAATTTTCCCGACCCGAAGGACGTAACTGGATATTCGTTCACAATGCCAATAAAACCATTTGAGGTACCGCCGCCACCTGATAAGGAAAAAAAGAATGATGATGACCCACCGCTCAAAGATCTCGATGACCGAATAAAAGCACAATTATACGGCAATGCTGCTGCGCTTAATCGAGCTGATATTTCATTTGTTCTTTCCGCCGGCGGAGCATTTGAAGATTCAACATCGGTTTATGAAAAATTTTTAGCAAATGTCCGGCACGCTATCGACGCAGGTTTGCCGGAAAGTAGTGCTCTGGCGGCAATGACCATAGGGCCTGCCGAGATGCTCGGCCTTGACAATACACTCGGAACTGTGGAATCAGGCAAAATGGCAAGTCTGGTGATTACCGATGGTGATTTGTTTGATGAAGATTCGAAAATCCGCTATGTGTTCATCGATGGTAAAATTATTGATTTAAGTCACAACAGTTCGCAATCGGCGGAAAAAAAATAACAGGAGTTTCGTATGCTAATGAGAAATCAGTCTATACTATTAATAGCCGCTGTTGTATGCATTCTTTGTACTGGAATAGTTCCTAATGCGTATGGTCAAGGCGACTTATATATAAACAATGCCACAATTATTACCGGTACCGGAGAAACAATAAACAACGGCTCGATCCTTATCCGTTCCGGTAAAATCGCCCGGATCGGCACTGGTTTCAGTGTCCCGGCAGGAGTTCGGGTAATTGATGCAGCAGGTCTCTATGCAATGCCGGGAATCATTGACCACCATTCCCATATTGCGGCTAACGGGTTGAATGAAGCAACTTCGCAAAATTCTGCTATGGTGGATGCGTCGGATGTCATCCAGCACGATTCTTACAGTATTTATGCCTCTCTGACCGGCGGCACGACGACAATCCATGTTCTACATGGAAGCGCAAATAATATCGGCGGCAAAGACGAAGTTCTCAAACTGAAATGGGGACAGCCGTGGGAAGCGATGATTGTCCCGGATAAGATGGAGGGAGTTAAGTTTGCGCTCGGTGAAAATCCTATCAGGAGAGAGACCCGCTATCCCAACTCACGTATGGGACAGGAATTTCAGATCAGAAGTTACCTGATGCAGGGACTCGATTACAAAGCGAAATGGGATATGTACGAAGCAAAACTCGCAGGAGATCGGCCGCCGGCAAACGAGTATGAGCGGATAAACGGACCGGTACCGCCCAGAAAAGACCTCCGGCTCGAAACAGTAAAAGGTGTCCTGGAAGGTACAATTCGTGTTCACAGCCACGGCTACAGTAATTCCGAATTATCGATGCTTCTGCGTTTGCTCAAAGAGTTCGGCATTGCCCCACACAGCCTTGAACATGCGCACGAAGCCTATATGCTCGCAGATGAAATTGCCGAAGCAGAGACGGTTGTATCGATGTTTATTGATTTCTGGAATTACAAAGTTGAATCTTCCCAGGGGTCGTTTTTTGCGGCATCATTGCTGACCGAACGAGGTGTAAAGGTAGCATTAAACTCCGACGATGTTGGTTCCGCTGAGCGTGCCCGGCGGTTGAATCTTGAAGCCGCAAAATCGATGCGGTATGGCGATGCAATGACGGAAACAGAAGCAATCAAAGCTATCACCTACAATCCCGCATACGGATTAAAACTTCACAACAGGATTGGAACACTCGAAGTCGGCAAGGACGGCGATGTCGGATTGTGGGACGGTCATCCACTCTCTGTCTACAGCAAATGTGTCAAAACAATTATTGAAGGGGATGTCTATTTCGACAGAGATACAGCACTAACGACCGAGAAGTGGTTGAAGGGGGAAAAACCGGACTGGAAAGCTATGGGAGGTGGCCAATGAAGAAAGGATATCAGGGAATTATCACATTTGCAAGTATGTTCATGTTAGCCACTGCGGCATTCGGACAATATGCTGTAACAAAGGCAACGATCGTTACGGTGTCGGGAGGTACCATAACGAATGGAACAATCGTGATTGAAGGAGACCGAATCGCCGTTCTTGGGACAGATATTGTGCTTCCGCAGGGAATCGAAGTTATTGATGCTACAGATTTGTATGTCTATCCCGGAATGATCGGTACAAACACCAATCTTGGCCTTACAGAACTGGGTGGTGTGACGCAAACTCAAGACCAAAGAGAAATTGGAACCTTCAATACCTTTATCCGTGCATCGCAGGGAGTCAATCCACATACAATATTGAAAGGTATTGCCCGCTGGAATGGCGTAACGTCTGCAATTACTGTTCCCCGAACAGAGAAACAGGGAGTCTTTGCAGGACATGAAGTGCTTCTGAATTTAGACGGATGGAGTGTTGATGAAATGACGGTACAGGACCCGGTAGCGATGCAGATGACATTTCCGGACTTTAACCGGAATTCAGGTGGTAATAATGGAGAAGATCTTCCCCGACAGCTGGAAGCCCGCGGCGGCAGAAAGAACAGGCGTAATCGTGCCGAAAAAGTCCTGTCGGACGTTAAAGAATTGTTCGAAAAAACACGGCGCTATTCCCAGGCTCAGGCCGATTTTGAAGCACGAATACGCTCGTCATATCCGGTTACCGATCTGACGTTGGAAGGTTTGAAACCGGTTGTGCGGAAAGAAGTTCCGTTAACGATTACCGTGAATGGTGTCGAAAACATCCGTAAAGCGATCACATTTGTAAAGGAGACAGGAATCCGTGCGGTTTTTGCAGGTGCACAAGACGCCTACAAAATAGCAGAAGAAATCGCCGAAGCTGAAATACCGGTTCTCTATTCAGGTCTGCTCACTAAGGCTGATCAATATAATCCCTACGACCTCCATTTGACGGTCCCGTCAGTACTCCATAAAGCCGGAGTCACAATTGCAATGTCGATAGCAAATGCATCTGATTTACAGAATCTCCCGTTTATGGCAGGAATGGCAGCCGCATACGGACTGCCGAAAGATGTTGCTTTGAAAACAGTGACGCTTTATCCTGCTGAAATATACGGAGTGGATGATAAGCTTGGCAGCATCGAGGTGGGAAAAATGGCAAACATAGTTATTGCAGATGGTGACCTGCTCGAGCCACGCACAAAGGTCATTCATGAATTTATCCGTGGTCAGAAAGTCGACCTGTCAGATAATTACCAGTTTCAGCTCTACGAAAAACACCGAAAACGCCCGGCTAAACATTGAAACTTATTTATTACATAGTACGACAACAAATAATCGATGATACCAGAATTAAATTCCTTGTGGGGCAAAGATAAATTTTATAAATTTGAATATTGTGTAGAATCTATTGAGTAACTTATTGGCAAGCTACATATCAATTATGACAAGGAATACTTTATGACGAACGAGCTCACTTTTAGACTTCGTTGTCTCTGGGCAGTTTGCGCACTAAAATGGTGGTGACATTTAATTTTTCCTAAAAGCATCACAATTTCTGATATACCATGGAAACCATTGGAAGGCTATTCCAAATTCTAAGCGAAAAAATAGTAAATTCCCTTTTAACGGTAGTTACCCTCATAAAATGATCCACTGATTAACGTTATACAATATTGACCATAGTTGCCGGGAGTATGTACATTAAATTTGGCATCACAGAATAGCAACAATATCTTAATACATTTAAATCATATCTATTTTTCTCAAAGAACCTCAGAGTTTTCATACTACAAAGAGAGATCAATAAATTGAATATCGTTTTTTCAATTTTACATAGAACAATTGGGAGGATATATCATATAAATCATCTCTTTTTTCGCAGTCAAGACCCCGTTCATAGGCAGTTTCCGAATCATACGTATAAAGCGATTTGAAATGATACCTGTTACTCCGTATCCGAAATAGTATCTTAATTCTTTTTTTGTCTGCTTCGCTCTTCAGAAACCGGATCGATTATCCCATGCTTTTCACAAAAAATAGAAAATGAGAGTACTGCTGCAAGAACGAGACTCCTCCCGATACTGCCAATTTTTTTAAAGTAACCTATGGACTGTTTCAAAAGGTCCTGAGCGAAGAAGACCGTGACCGCCTCAAGCAGGACCAGGTTCCCAATCGTCATGCCGCCATACACGGCTTGGTGGTCTATTCCTCACCGCAGAACAGTTTGAATGCGATTTTCATAGCCGATTACATTTTTCGGATTGTTACTCCCGCCATGTTCCCTCCATCACCTCGGCAATGATGCTCCCGCACCGATCAGCATTGCATAAAGATATCGCCAATCGAATCTCTCCTGCAATACCGATTTGCAACTCCTGAACCCTTGAAAGCCTGTCCGGGGCTGGAGGGTTGCGTAACCGCTCCTTTGTGCAACCCCTCCCCGGACGGGAAGCAAAACTGAGGTAATCTGTAAGGCCATGAAGAATCCGGGATGTTATCACCACTTGCGCGTGGACTGGGTAGGAAAGTCGTCCACCCAGTCGATCGCGCTGTGCGGCGTCGAGGGTGAAGACATCGGGGCAGGACAGGCACTCTGCCCCGACTGCTGTGGGTTGGGACCGGAGAGCCTACGCGAGTTATTTGACAAGCTCCGGGTGACAGCCCTTCCGCGGTAAAAGCGAAGATGGAGGTGCTTCGAAGTCTGGGGGTGCAGGTGGATATGCAGGATCGGTCGCAATTCAACTAAAAGAGTGTCTCTACGGCCCTAGGAGGCCCTGCTTACCTCCTAAAAGCCCCTCTTTTTCTGTGTTTCCGATTTCTCTGGTTTCTACTTCCTGTTCTTCCACAGAAGTAGTCGAGGTTTTGCGCGAGTTGAAGAAGATTAAGCTGGCCTGGCCGAAGCTGAACTACGCGACGGCTTCGGGCGTCTTGATTCTGCATCCCTTGACACCGATCATCGCGCCGTTAGATCAAGGCCAGCTAGGCCGGCGGCCGCTCATCTCCCCGTTTTCAACGCAGGGATCGCCCCTGACGCCTCCGTACCCGATTCATCTTTAGATGATTTCGGCCGGCATCGTCACGAAATTCTTCTCGGTATATCGGGATACAGGGCATGGACCTATGTCGTTGCGATCGAACCACATCGCGTTCTGCAACCATACTGTCGTCGACCGCTCGGCTTTCAAGCGCCGCCAATGCCCGCGTGGCGTGAAAGAATGCTCTGAATATCACCGGGGGCTCTCGATATATCCCCTGCCCAGCGGCCAAAGCCGCCATGCGCGTTGACGGCGGTGATCCATTCGTCGAGAAACCGGCGTTTGGTTCGGTCCTGTTCGCTGTCCTGTCCCTTGGTTTCCAACACGAGTATGTCGCCGGACCTGAACCGGATGAGGAAGTCGGGACGGTACTTCCGCACCACGCCGCGATGGACGTAGAACACTTCGAAGCCCAGGTGATCGTTTTTCACCCAGGCGGCGACCTCGGGGGCGTGATCGAGGGCAAAGGCTTCCGACGATTCCCAGGTGCTGTCATAGACGCAGAAATTGATATGGCTGCGCGCCGTGGGCTCGCAGGGCCTGCCGGTGTACCATGTCCCCATGTCGCCGGTTGAACGGATGGGCCGGTCCCGGTCGAACACCGGCTCCAGACTCTCGGTGTTCTCGAAGCGGATGGCTTCCCAGATATGCTGGACCACCTTGGTCATGTTGAGCGTGATGATGAGACGGCGCTTGAGATCGTCGCGGAGGAATAGTGCAGGCGTGATGCTGATTCTGTCCGAACGGATGAATTGATCGACCAGCCGTACCAGTTGGGCCAGCAGGAATGCTTTGCCTCCCCGCCAGTTCTTTTGCATTTGGTCGTAAACGTCCCGCGCGGTCTCAAAGATAATCCGCTGTGTCCGAAACTCCCGCGCCAGATTCTCCAAGTCTATAGCCTCGATCTTCGTCACGTCCGGTTTGCCGGCGACGATTGGGGCAAGCTCCGCGATTCTTACGGTCCTGCCAACATCGAGTTCCAGGCTTGCCACCTTGTTCCAATCCAGGGAGAGCTGCGGTCGGTATACGTGGTCGATGCGGATCACGTTCGGCCAAGAGATTTCGAAAGCCGCTTTGCCCGTTACCGGCTCAATAGCGGTCTTTGGCGTTGGCGGCGGTGGAGGGCCGCTCTCTCCACCTTCGTGGGGCAGAAAAGTGAAGGGCACGCCGAAAATATTGACGTACTCCGGCTCGAACAAACCGTTGTTCGGGTTCACATCGTAAGATGTGCGGCGCAGGCCGCGTCCGACGACCTGTTCACAGAGAAGCTGGCTGGTGAACGCGCGGAGGCCCATGATGTGTGTCACGGTCTTGGCGTCCCATCCCTCGGAAAGCATCCCGACGGAGATCACATTCTGGATCAGCTCGCCCGTTTTCCCAGGTTGGCCCACGGTGTTCACCTGCGAGCGCAGCAGCTCGGCTTGCTGTTTTTTGGTTAGCTTGCGTGAGGGGCCGCCGTTCGCAGCTTCTTCGCTCTCGCCAGCGCCGATCTCCGCGATCGGCTCCTCGGCGGCCTCGGCCGCGTCAAGTACCCTTGAGTCGATATGAAGGGTTCGCGCCGGGTCGCAAAGCTCGCTGATACGGACTCTGCTGTGGTCGAATGCGTACTTGATCCGGGCTGCGGTCTCGGTGCGATTGGCGACGGTGATCATCACTGGCGGGGTTTTGGACCCGTCCTTTCTCCATTGCTTAGATGTCTCGCGCCAGTCGAAGCCGAGAAGGCAGTAGCCATTGACCACCAGGTCCGGCAGCGGTTCTTCGGGCTTGGCCCGCCGGTTTAAGTCGTCCTTGACCTCGGCATCGTTGTAGATGTGGTAGAGGCGGGATTTGTAGGTCGTGACGTCAGGTACCGCATCGTCGCGAATCACGACGCGTGGGGTCTTGACCAAACCGGACTCGATGGCGTCGTTCAGGCCGAAGTCGCTCACGATCCAGCCGAACAGCGCCTCCTCGGAACTCCGTTTACCCGATGGCGCGAAGGGCGTGGCGGAGAAGTCGCAGCAAGCGAGAATGCCCCGCGCCCTGTCGATCCGATCCAGGCCGCCAACCCACTTGGTCGCTTCCTCGATTTCATCCCTGGCAACACCTTTGACCTTGGATTCGGCGGGAACGCGCCAGGCGTGATGCGCTTCGTCATTGATGACAAGAATGTTCCGGGCGTTCGCCAAGTCGCCCAGAACCTCGCGGACATAGGCTTCGTCGCTCTTGGATCTCCGTTTATCTACGCTGCGTTTTCCGGCAATCCTCTCATCGGTCTCCCAATTGAGTGCGTGCCAGTTGCGGACCACGACCTTGCCTTGGCGCAGCTTGTCGAACAGGGACGACGGAACGACGTGGAAAGCTTTGTAGTAGTTCTCCGCATGAGACGGTTCCAAGACGGCCAGACGGTTCTTGACCGTGAGTCCCGGAGCGATAACCAGCACGTTTCGGGCGAATCGCGCATCCTGGGAATAGGTGACCTTGTTCAGGATATGCCAGGCGATGACCATGGCCATGACGACGGTCTTGCCCGAGCCGGTCGCCATCTTTGCGCACAACCGCCCAATCGGCCCGCCATCGGAAGGGATGTCAACGCCAATTTTCTCGGCCGCTGACGCTTCGGCAAGCCAGATCAGCGTCTCGACAGCCTCCAGTTGGCAGAAGAAAAATCGACGGTTATCGAACTCCTCCGGGTTCGTCCAGTGCTCCAACAGCCGCTTCGTAATTCCCGTGACACCCGGATACCCGGCTCCACGCCACGCCCGTACACGCGGACGAATCCGGTTGACCAGGGGAATCTCGACGAAATGGCCCGGATCATCGAACGATCGGGAGCCCTCCGAGGCAATGACGTATCCGGCCGGCCGGCGGCCTTGCGCACGGTCGAAAAGGCGCGTCTGGCGGTCGTAGCTCCAGTGTTGGCCCGGCTCCTCGTAGGGAGAGTTGATAATCAGGCGATCGATGGTTGTTTGCGCCATCATGCAGTCTCCGGTAGCACCAGCGGTTCGATGAGGTTGATGAGACGGGGAATGTCCTGTTGTGCGGTCTTCCACACATGCTTCAGGTCAACCTCGAAATAGGCGTGTACGAGGCGATGTCGCATCCCAGCGAACTCCACCGCACCCCGCGCTGCCAGCAGCATGTCGAGCAGACAGGCATCGTCATGCCGCATAGATCGTCTCGGCGGATTGGAGGATTGCGGCACGGCGAATGTAGTTTCGGCTCTGTTCGACCGCCGTGCGTTCGAACAGGTCTACCTCCCGGCCGAGTATCCGAGCCAGATCGGCCTGCATTCGCGCCATGTCCAGAAGTGTGTGGCGCGCTTGTTGCTCGAAACGCACCAGTACATCCACATCGCTTTCCGGTCCGAAGTCGTCCCGTAGCACGGAACCGAACAGCGACAGTTCGACGATCCGCCAGCGTTTACAAAAGTCGGCTATCTCGTCTCGCGGTGTGTCGATATGTACACTCATGCCTATAACACTTGGTTCGCGTCGACATTGAAGCCGACACTCTTTAGCTCCCGAATAAGTCTTAGCTTCCAACCATCCGAGCCGTCCAACGGAATGTAAATGACTCCATCATAGTCCGAGGGCGTCTCTACGTTACCTTTCACCAAAGTGCAGACTCGCTCTCGACCGAGTTTGCCAATGAAGTACCCGAATTCGAAAATCACGTTCTGTCTCGCCCGTGGCTTTTGATTCTTCTTGTCGTCCGCAAGCGCGCCCACGTCGTCCGGGGTCAGCAGGACCACCGCGAACCCAACTTGCGCATGTTCCTCAAACTTCTCGATGATCGTGCGGCCCTTATTCGGTTGTTCGTGCAGGATTACCGGTTCAAGATCCAGCCTTTCTAGGAATCTTGCAACCGTTCTCCGAGCAGATTCGTCGTGGCCATGGATGACGAAAACTCTGTTACTGCTCGATCGTTTGTCGATTCGTTCCGAGTCAAGCGCTGAAATGTCACTTTGATCTATGGGTTGCGTTGGCGTCTGGTTTTCATCAGACCAATACTCCTCGATCTCCTCGATCATGGATTCGAGTACTGCGGCCGCTGATTCCAAGCCTTTCACATAAACTTCCTGGCGTTCTGACTCAGGCGGCTCAAAGTAGGCAGGGGCAGGAGAAAAACGGATATTTTTGAAGTCTCCAATGTGGGCCGACTTGCTCTCAAACGTGTTGGTGATAGCGACCTCTGTGTTTCTTTGCCACTTATCAAACTCAGGTGAGCGGTACTTTAGGTTTTTTAATTTGGGTATTGCATCCAATGCTCTCCGCAGGCGCTCCAGACCCTTGGCTTTTATTGGTCGCGCCATCACTCCACCTCCACCACTTTTAAGCTCTCGATGCCGCGGTCGTCGACGATCTTGACGGTGATGCGCCGGTGTCCGCCGACTTCGAAGGGGAGGGAGGACGTCCCGCGATAGGCCTCAACCAGGTCTGTGTCGATCTCGGCCTTGAGATTCCGGGCGAGTTTTGCCCAGCCGTCCCTGCTGCCCGCCATGGGAAAAAACACCTGGCGGGGAAACAGGCTGCGCCCGTCATAGTCCGGATCGAGCATCCACATAGCGATCTTGTCCGAGCCGCCCGATTCCACGTTGCCGGTCTTGGTGTTGTAATAGTCGAATCCTTGGACCGAGACGCGGAACTTGCCCTGGTCTTCGCCTTCCTTGATCCGCTCGACTTCCATGTCCGGCTGGCCGATCAGCCAGAAGCTCTCGTTGCTTGTCCGCTTCTTCTTGAGGTCGTCGGTCAGCAAATCGGCGTTCATCTGCACTTTTAACAAGGTGGCGCCAGGCCAGCGGGTTTCGTCGATGTCCTTGGGACGCTTCGGGATCGAACTGGAAGGCCGCAAAGACGATAACCTTGGGTCGTGGGGCAAGACTTTGTGCCTCCTCGATGGCGCGTGCCACCTGCCGCTGCTCCAGCGGTGCATGATCCGGCCCAAACGAGACCACGAGCCGTTCCGGATTGCGGGTGGTAGCGGGGTCTTGAAAGCCGTCCGTCCCCGCATCGCCGGGCCGCGTCTCGCCCTCGGCGTGCAGCCATCGGGTTGCGGGCAGCGGTTCCAGCCGAGCAAATGAGATTCGCTGCCCGTCCTTGCCGCGAATGCCGGTCTTGAACAACTCGTCGCGCCAGTCGCCTTGGCGCACGGTCGGTCCAGTACGCGCCACGGAGGTGTCTGCCGGCAGTGCCTCGGACTCTTCGATGTCGTCCAGGGGCTTCACCGTTGGCGCGGGAACCGCTTCCACGGTGAACGGTCCGGTGACACGGGCTTTGCGCCGGTTGATCTCCGGTTGATCGTAGAGCGTGGTCTCGTTGGGCGGTTCGTCATAGCCCAAAGTCTTCGCCGATACGGTGGCGACGCTGTGGTAACGAAAACCGGCCCCAACTCCTTCGTCAGGATGGGCCAGTTTGTAGTAGTGATAGTTCGCCGTCATGAGGCGCTGCTTGGCCAAGACTGTCGCGACGCGCGATGTGTCGCAGGTGATCCATCTTCTGCCCCATTGCTCGGCGACGTGGGCAGTGGTACCGCTGCCGCAGGTTGGGTCAAAGACCAAATCGCCCGGATCGGTGGTCATCAGGATGCAGCGCTGAATCGCCTTGTTAGCGGTCTGGACCACATAGTGCTTGGCACTGGGCGACATTGGTGCTGCCCAGATGTTGTTGATTGGTCTCCCCGGAACCTCATCTTCATACCGTTTCCACATCAGTGACGTCTGGTTCCCCAGGGCTTCCAACCGACCTAGTTCGGCGAGTCGGTCTATTCCCTCTTTGGAAATGCGCCATTGGCTGTCCCTGCTACAACGAAAGACGCGACCGTCATATTCATAGGGTTCGGAGCGCGCAACCGTGGAAACACCCTGCGATTCAAGGGGCATACGGCGATAAATGCGCCCGCCCTCCGGCAAGTGCTTGTCTGGGTCGAAGCGTTCTTCGGGGGTGGGTTTACGGCACTGGCCGTCAGGCAGTTCGACACTCACATATGAACTGAAAAACTCGATCACCTCGGCCCGCGTGAGCGACTCATACAATTGCCGGTATTTCACAAGCCCTCGGTCTCTGGCATACCACAACAGATAATCCGCAACTTGGGGCAAGGTCTTAGCAGGACTGTTGCCGGTGGTCGCGTAGGAAATGGTTGCCATCCGGTTCTCTGCGCCGAAGATGTCGTCCATGACTAGGCCGACGCGGTGGATATTTTCGTCGCCGATCTGCACGAAGACACTGCCGCTCTCATGCAGCAGCTCGCGCGCCAACAGCAGGCGGTCGCGCAGATAGGCGAGATACGAATGGATGCCGAGTTCCCAGGTATCGCGGAAGGCGCGGATCGTCTCCGGCTCCTGGGTCAGGTCCTCGTCCCTGCCGTCGGTCACGGTGCGCTGGTTGACGAATGGTTGGAAGTTCGAGCCGTAGCGGATGCCGTAGGGCGGGTCGATGCGCTCATGGACGTGCAGGGATACGGTGGGGACTTCGAACGAGGTGTGCTCGTCCTTCCCGGCCCAGACGAGCTGCGGATCCAGGTGCGGATCGTAAGCGTAGGTTGTCTTGCCCGCATCCTTGTCGGTCTCCGGTGTCACCAATCCGACAGGCGGGTTGTTCACACGCTCCTTGCCAGTGTGCGTGTAGTTTTCAACCTCACGCTTTTTTCTGTTCTTCGGTCCCGCTATGTCGTTCCCCTTAACTTCGGTCTCTGTCTCCAAGAGAGTGGAGTGATTTCAACCTCACGTAATATATCTGCCTCAACTTTTGAGGGCACGGTCAGCATCAAGGTTTGTTATTTTTTTCATACGTCCACTCTCATCAAAGAATTTTCCAATATCATACGTAAGTGAGTTTTTCATTACCTTCAATACATCATCAGCCTGAAGTTCAACTCGTTCTTTTCGTTCCTCCGGAGCATTCGAAATGAAAGTTTGAATCAGAGATTTTCTCAGGTTTTCATAATCTATTTCACAAGAAGTTTTTTGCTATACCGAGAAGGCACGGCCGCTGCAGATGCATTAAGATCAACAAGACACTCTTTCACATTCACACACTGGACAATATACGTAGAATAATTAAGTAAATGAGGAAAATCAAGTAATTTATATTAATGTTGTATAGAGGGTTTATAATATTACTTAATTAAGTCAATGGTACTTAATTATTTGTTTAGATAAGTTCTAAATCTTTCCACATATTTTCCACATATATTTATTATCTGTTTTGGGTAATGGTTTTTCATATCCTCTTTCCTGCAGCAATTTGTTGAGTGTTCTTTTTGTCACTGAGTACTCATTGTTTTCATCACACCAATGTTTGTACTTTTCATAGACCATTTTAACCGGTGTCATTACACATGCAACATTTTTGCAACAGTCACTTAAAAAACTACCAATAACATCAGAATCTGAACGATATTCTTTTGTTGCATTTTCAACGGATGCTGGAATTATCACCTTCCACATATATAATAATCCCGGAATCCAGTTATCGCCCAATTCAGGATTCCAGGCAGCTCATTTCTGAATATGTTGAGCAATTCTGATTTAGGTCTTCGATTATTTTTTCGGAATTCCAACGGTAAACGGGAGCTTACGCATTCTACGCCAGAAACCCTCAGTCGGTTGCGTGTACCCGTGGTTCATCATTTCCAAACATCCACAATTTATGTACTGGCTTAAATTCGAAAGTATATCGTTCCAAATGTGCCATTTCTTTGAACTATGGTTGTACCGTATTTGGTCGCCGAAATTGAATGCAAGAAAATCAGCGCTCCAAGTGTCAGTTGGTGAAAACTTGTCAGAATCATTCGTGGGTTTCAACGGCCGACCATTTTTCTTATCTTCAGGTTCTGGCTTCGGCTTATCGGACGGTTTCCAGAATGGAGTATCTCTGACGAGTTCGGTCAGCTGGTCTTTGGTATCACCTGCTTTTATCCAATCTGTGATGTCCTGCTTCGGCTGGCAGGTCCGGGAGTCTCAAAATTATTATGTCTGCGGCAGATCTATGAAGTTTTAAGGCGATATCTTCGGAACGCAATCGTCCAGGGTCATCGTTATCCGGAATAATAACAACGTTAGCTTTATGCAGCCAGGTAGAAAAGGCGGATTCCCAATTTCCGGCGCCACTGGAATTCGCCGCCGCGAACCCGAGAGATTCGAGCGTGTGTACATCCTTCTCGCCTTCGACTATGAATATAGACCTGCCTTTTTTAACAGCTTCCAATATCTGGGGGAGTCGGTATATAACATGCTTAACACCACGGATATTCCAGATCAACCCTCCGGGGCCATCAGGTTTTCTCAGTCTGAATTGTTTATCTTTCAGGCGGCACGCCTGGTACAATAAAGCGCCGTTTTCATCGATGTAATCATATGGTTTCTATGATATTTGACTTTCTACATGTTCAGACCTATGGACTTAACTATATCTTCCGCAGGACAGCCTGCATGACAGCGCATGAGAACCTTACCTTCTTTGTCGGCAACGGATAAAGAGGGGGTCTTATCGTCATGGTATGGACAATGTGCTTGATAAGATCCGTTTGATTGTTGTTTTGGGTTTTTTAAGTGAGATAGTACATGGTCAATACACGCAGTCATTATTCCTAGTCCTTATTTTTATGTAAGTTTCGATCTATTTGTTGAGATACATATCACCTTGCAATAAGCTGCTGTATAAACATTCTTGCATAATCATCCCTGTTTTGCTATATTACGGCGTAATTCAGCACCTCAGCATATCGCTTTGTAAAGTGTTGTTTTTATAAGTATATAGTGAATGTTATAAGGCTGGATTTTACTACTTCATAACGGAGGATATATTCATGAATCGGTTTATGGTTATATTGATCGTATTGGTGGTGCTGATTGTCGGTGTGGTTGAAATGGCAGTCTCACAATCCGCACATGAAATTATCCCTGAGCGTGAGCGGGTACAGATTATGGACAGTTGGCTGAAGTGGAAATTTGAACATGTGCTGCCCGGAATCATGCGGGGTGAAGACATCGATTTGTGGATTGTGCGCAACAACGAAGGGCCGGTGTATCTCTCGCTGCTTTCAACAGATTACGAGGGATTAGTTCTCAGCACACCTTCATTTCTTATTTTACACAATCAGGGTCCTGGTAAGGGGGTCGAGCGGCTGGAAGGAAACTATGCTGACCTTCCCGAGATTATCGAAGAGCGGAATCCGTCAGCAATCGGCATCAATATTTCAGATGAAGGCTGGCATCGTGGGGATGGATTTTTTCCCGCCGATGTAGAGGATTTTAAAAATGATCTTGGACGTAAATATGCTTCAAAAATAGTATCGGCAGCGAATCTCAGTATTGAATGGCTTACGACAAAATCTCCTCAGGAACTCAATACATACCGGTATGCTGTCCGTGTGGCACGTTCGATCATTGCAAAAGCTTTTTCGAACGATGTCATCATACCCGATGTTACCACCACAGCCGACTTGAACTGGTGGTTGATACAAGCCTATCTTGATAATGATTTTCTCGTTGTCGATCACCCCTCAGTTTCAATAATCCGGAGTAAAGACGAAATCCCGAAATATTCCGAATCTGCTCACTATTTCGAAGGTCGGAGCAGAATTGGCAATGGAGTCGATATAATTGTCAGACGGGGGGACCTTGTTGGGTGCGATTCCGGTATAAAATACATGGGGATCAATACCGATACCAAGGCGTATGCCTATGTTTTGAAGGATGGTGAAACCGACGCTCCTGAAGGATTAAAACAGGGACTGCGGAATGGCAATAGGGTGCAGGATATTTTCACAGAAGAATGGAGAGCAGGACAGACCGGAGATGAAATCGCCCGGAGAGCTGCAAAGAAAGCTGTTGGTGAAAATCTGCGTTCGAGAATTTACAGCCATCCAATCAGCTACTTTCTCAAACGATACGGCAGGAGTGGTTTATACTTTACCCGCGAACATTTTTTTCCCGGAACGTCATTCAATTCGGAAAGCAGGAATACCGGTACTCAGGATCCGCACGATGTTCGAGGCAGGTCGTATTACTCTATAAGAAGCGGCGATTATCCGCTCCATTATAACACAATAACCTCACTCGAGCTTAGTAATACAACATACATTCCCGAATGGGGCAGGGATATAGAATACAGGCTTGAAGAGAATGTGATGTTTACCGAGCGGGGTGTCGAATATCTCGATGCTCGCCAGAGTGAACTTCACCTGATACGCTGATAGGTTACTCATATATAGTAAACATATTGATTTCTTTTCATTAATAATTGCGAATAGTCCTGTAGCCTCTGGACGACGTGGCATCCTCTGATATGAGAATCCTGATTTCTATGTTTTGTTATATATGGTGAGACAATCAGAGATAAATGATTTATTAACGTTAAGGAGTACGTGATGAAAAAACTTAGAATTATCGGTGTTGCACTGCTTATCGCACAGCTGTTTGCTGGATGCGATACTTCGAAATACGATGAGATTCATTCAACTGATAACTTCAGCAACATCCTGCCGCAGCGTGCAGGCATTGAATTGATTGAAGATTGGCTCCAGTGGAAGATCAATAATTTTTTGCCTGAACTCATGGAGCGGGAAGGTATTGAAATGTGGATTATCACAGAAGATGACACGAGACTCTATCCGTTTTTGATTCCTGCAAACAGCGACGGTTTTGTCGGCCGGAACAGCTTCTATATTGCTATTGCTCATAAAGCGGGCCAGGAAGGGGTAGAGCGGCACATGATCGGCAATTCGGACAGTTTCCGCGAGTGGGGGCCGATGTTCCCGGATCAGGTGTTTACACAGTCAGGCAGCCTCGAAAAACTCTCAGGAATCGTGACCGAATTAAGACCGGCAAAAATTGCGGCAGGTGCTGCATGGAATAACGACCTCGAAGCAGCGCTCGGTCCCACACTCTCAAACAGACTCGTATCTGCCGACCGGCTAGCAAATCTTTGGATGGAATACCGAACACCGCAGCAACTGGAGGCGTACAAAACCGTTATCGATATTACCCATGATCTTATTGCAGGTGGTTTCTCGAGCGACGTTGTGACGCCCGATGTCACAACATCGAATGACATCAACTGGTGGGTAAAACAGCAGGCTTCCGACCTTGGAATTGATGTAAATTTCGGACCGACAGTCATGGTGTGGAGAAGCTTTGAAGAAAATAAAAAGTACAGTGACCAGGAAGAAAAATTCCGGATCGATGTTCCGCCGCATAACCTCTACGAAACGGTTATCAGGCGCGGTGATGTGCTTTCATGCGATATCGGAATCCGGTATCTCGGTCTCTCGACTGATATTCAGCAGGTTGCCTACGTGCTGAAAGAAGGTGAATCGGATGTCCCGGAAGGACTCATGGAAGCGCTACGCCGCGGCAACAGGCTGCAGGATATCCTCATCGAAGAATTCAAAGAAGGGCTCACCGGGAATGAAATTCTCTTTGCCACGCTTGACCGGGCAAAAGCAGAAGAACTCAGACCCGAAGTCTACTGTCACACGATGGGATCGTACATCCACCGGTACGGATTTAAAGGGGGTATCATGCCGAAAACCTATGCAGGTTTCGGTCCGTCGGTCGGTTCCGAGGGACATTTTGACGAAAATGGTAACCAGCTGCCAACACGGAATGGCGAACGGTCGGTCAATACGAACACAATCTATTCAATGGAACTCGACATCACGTATGCCGTGCCTGAATGGAACGGTCAGGATATCCGGATCGTTCTTGAAGAAGATGTTGCCTTTACGTCTCAGGACGGGCTCTTTTTTCCCGGAGGCCGCCAGACCGAATGGCTTGTGATCCGGTAATGAATCCCGTCAATCGTAATACCGGTTTTTTGTGTTATTATCCGGTTTTGACCGGTTGTTATCATGGCTCACGTAATATCCAGATAACCAAAAGGAATATGTTCATGCGCTTTTTTTTGATACACTTTATCCTGTTGATAACAATAACGTCAACACTGTCTCATGCTCAGCCAATGCATCAAGAGAATTCTCCATCAGAACAGGAGATCAGAGCATTAGTCCGTGAATACCGGACACAGCATCAGCATGCAATTATAGATGGATATATCGATCTGCTCTCACTGCCGAACCATTCATATAACAGCGAAGACATTCTTAGAAATGCAGACTTCATTGTTGATTTAATGGAAAAGAGGGATATAAAGACAAAAGTGTATGACGGCGGGCATGAGAATCCGAAAAATCCGGTCATTTACGGTGAACGAATTGTGCCGAATGCTGAACGGACACTCCTATTTTATGCCCACTACGATGGGCAGCGTGTCATTCCTGAACGGTGGACAGATTCAACCCCTTTTTCACCGGTGCTTCGCCCCGGAAAACTTGAAGCGGGTACCAGTGAACCCAAACCGATTCAATTTCCCGATAAAATGACACCGTACGAAGATGACTGGCGGATTTATGCCAGATCGGCGAGCGATGACAAGGCTCCTTTTATTGCAATACTGACGGCTATCGATGCCTTGATAGATGGAGGAATTGAACTGAATAATTCGGTAAAATTCGTTTTTGACGGTGCCGAAGAAGAAGGTTCCACACATCTGATCGATTTTATCGAATCGAATTCCGAACTGCTTACCTCCGATGTCGTATTCATCTGTGACGGTCCGCTCTATCTGACCGGACAGCCGACACTCTATTTTGGTAATAGGGGAATTCAGAGTTTGACCCTTACTGTGTACGGTCCAAATACAAATCTCCACAGCGGCCATTACGGGAACTGGGCCCCAAATCCGGCTTATAAATTGGCGCGGCTCCTCACAAGTTTCAAAGATAAAAATGGCACTGTTGTTGTAAAAAGCTTCTACGACACGGTCACACCGCTCAACAACCGCGAACTCCGAGCATTGAAAGAGCTTCCGAAACTCGATGAACAGTTAAGAAATCAGTACGAATTTGCTGTTCCCGAAGGTTTGGGTATAAGTCTCAACGAACTGATAAATCGCCCCTCACTGAATGTCAGAATGCTCGAAAGCGGTATGAACCGTACCATTATTCCTCATCAGGCCAGTGCTCTGATGGACATACGTCTTGTCAAAGGGACCGACGGAACCGATCTGGTAGCAAAGCTTACAAAACATATTGAAAATCAGGGATATCTTATAGTCGATGACGACCCCGGTCATGAAATCAGAATGACCAACCCAAACATTGCAAAAATCACTGCCGGCACACCCACACCGGCATCCAGGACGTCGATGGAACTACCCGTTTCCCTCGGTATTATTGCAACCATGACAAAAACATTCGATGGCGATGTGGCGCTTATACCGTCACTTGGCGGAACGATTCCGGCCTATATGTTTACCGATCTACTCGATTTACCTGCAATCGGTGTCCCGATTGCAAACCCCGACAATAATCAGCACCAGTATGATGAGAACATCCGAATAGGTAATCTCTGGCGTGGAATTGAGATAATGGCTGCTCTGCTTATGGCGAGCTGGTAAAAAACAACAGGGAATATTGCAAATAACTATTTGATTTTGGTAAAAATATTCGTATTATTACGCTGGAAATTATCTTCCAGTTGCTGTCTTGGTTTGTGGTTTGTGCATTCCTCAGTTCACTCAATTATCATGTAACGCGCGAATTTTTCTCACTTCCGGAACGTAAAGTATACTTGGATTGTTTTAGATTCGCGTATCAGGGGAATTTCGCCCAACGATGGATAAATGACTATGAAAACACAAACACGACGGGAATTTTTAAAAAAGAGTGCCTCCGCCGGAGGCGTTGTAGCGGGTGGGATATTGATAGGGACCCTGCCGGCATTATCATGCAATTCAACAACACCAAGTTATAGAAAAGAGGAGCAACACATGGCACATGAATTACCACCTTTACCATATGCATATGACGCATTTACCGAAGTAATCGATGAACAGACGATGCGTCTTCACCATGATAAACATCATCAGGGCTATGTAAACGGCCTCAATAAAGCAGAGGAGATGCTTGCTGCGGCAAGGGATAACGGCGATTTCGGGCTTGTAAAATATTGGGAAAAAGAGCTTGCATTTCACGGTTCGGGACATGCTCTGCACACGATATTCTGGAATAATCTCTCCCCGAATGGCGGCGGAACACCTTCGGGTGATCTAGGCAGTGCAATCGACAGGGATTTCAGCAGCTTTGACAAATTCAACGCACATTTTCTGGCTTCGACCAATGGCGTCGAAGGAAGCGGCTGGGGCATTCTTGCCTACCATAAAGCATGGGACAAACTCAACGTGCTTCAAGTCGAAAAACACCACGACGTAACTGTCTTCGGCGCGGTTCCGCTTTTAGTGGTCGATGTATGGGAACATGCATATTACCTGAAATACCAGAACAAGCGTCCCGAATATACAAAAAACATTTTCAATATCTTCAATTGGGAAGATGTTGCACAGCGGTATGCAGATGCACGCGGCTAACCCGTGCATGCAATGGTAAAAAGATAATTTTCGGGATGAAAATTCGAGCCGGTTTCGTATCATACGAGACCGGCTTTTTTGTGTCTATTCTTTTTATTTTAACCCAATAAAAATATTTTTAGATAAGACTAAAAATAATATTTGCATGTCCTCATTTGTTTTTGTATACTATAACTTATTAGAATTGATCCATAGAAATATTGTTACAATTCAAACTATAAATGTTATGAGAAACAACACAATATTATGCACAAAAATACATTTTCAATCGATAGATATTGCTGTAGCAATCCGGCAAAAACCGTATTCGCTTTTTTTCTTTTCGGACTGTTCGCCTGTGGTGAACTCCTGACAGAAGCACCCACCGGGGGAGATACTCTCGACGGAACACTTTCCGGAATTTCATCCGAGTTAAATGCATCGTTTGTTCGTGGAGACGAAGCATTCGAGAAGGTTTTTACTGTATCATCTGGACTGGGTCCCATTTTCAACCAGCCGAGCTGTGAAACGTGCCATCAGGGTGACGGCAGAGGAACACCCGAGACAATTCTGATCCGTTTCAGCAGAGGGGCCGACTTCATAGAAAATGAGGGTGGTGGACAGTTGCAGGATAAAAGTATCACAGCTGTACCGCAAGAGATTCTTCCATCCGGTGTCGATACATCGCCGAGAATGGCACCTCCGGTGTTCGGAATGGGGCTCATCGAAGGGATTCCGGATGAAACACTCCTTGCACTCGAAGACCCGGATGATCTCGATGGGAACGGTATTTCAGGCAGAGTGAACAGAGTACCTTCTATCGAAACCGGCACCATGAAAATTGGTCGGTTCGGCAGAAAAGCAAACACTGCCACGCTTGTTGATCAGGTCTCGCTTGCCTATCATCAGGATATCGGCATTACAACCGACGTAATTCCTGACGAAAATCGACATCCGCAAGCGGGGAATGTTGCGCTGGGCGATGTTGTACCCGATCCGGAACTTTCGATTTCAACCGTTTTTGATGTGGTGATGTATATCAGATTGCTTGCCCCGCCAGACAAGGGTTCTGAAACAGCCGAAACGGAACGGGGAAAAACAATTTTCAATGCAATAGAATGTTCTGCATGCCATGTTCCGTCACTGCAGACCGGTCAGAATGTGATACCGCAGCTGGACCGTGTTGCTGCCGAACTTTATTCCGATCTGCTGCTCCACGATATGGGATCAGAACTGGCAGACAATAGGCCTGACTATGAGGCGACGGGTACGGAATGGCGGACACCGCCACTCTGGGGTCTCCGTGTTGCGGGCAATGCACTCGGTGGAAATGTTACGTACCTCCATGATGGCAGAACATCCGACTTGTCAGAAGCGATTAGGCTTCACGGTGGAGAAGCAGAAATTGTACGGAATAGATTTAGCGACCTTTCCGAAGAAGACCGGAACGCATTAATTGCGTTTCTCTTATCATTATAATGTAAGTAATCATGAGATCACTTGATAAGAGCATAACACGGAGAAAATTTATCAAACAGTCAACCAATTCCGTCGTTGCTGCAGGTTGTGCAGCATACGGACTTTCTGGTTGTGCGATAACTCAGACTTACAAAGGTACCGCCCGAGATGGAATGTTTACCGGTGTTATTGCAGAATATCCGGAGCTTTCGACAGCAGGAGGAGCGATCATTCTCGAAGCTGAAGGACTGACAGAACCGGTTGCAGTAATCAATATTGACGGGGCTGAAATCAGAGCGTTTTCCGCACTGTGCGCGCATATGGGCTGCACCGTCGGCGTATCGCAGAATTTTTTCCTCTGTCCCTGTCACGGTTCGACCTATGACCTTACCGGTTCGGTCGTCCGTGGTCCGGCACAAAAAGGGCTGAAACGGTTTCCGGTTACAGTAGACAGTGGTTCGTTTGCTATCGATCTCAGTAGATAAAGGATTCAATTACATGAAACGAAATAGATTACTTTTGTTCTCATTTTTGTTCACACTTGTCGCTGCTCAACATCTGTGGGCATTTCAGGACATACGCGACGTACCATTTATCCGGGGCGGAGCGTATGATAAACCTTATCTCTATAAAATTGCATCTGGTAGAGCCGCACTCGGCGGGTACGCCGAGACTCATTTCAGATTTGAACGGGAAGAAGGAGTAACCGAAGAGTTGACCTTCGTTCCGAAACGGTTCAATCTCTTTATGCATGCAAATGTTTCTCAGCGAGTGCAGATGGCAGCCGAACTCGAATTCGAAGAAGGAACAGAAGAGATTCTCCTTGAACTCGCCGTTCTCGATTTCAGACTCCACCATACACTGACCTTCAGGGGCGGTATGCTCCTGTCGCCGCTTGGGAAGTTCAATCTGGCACATGACAGCCCGGCAAATAAAATGACTGACCGGCCGCTCGTCAGTACACAAATCATCCCGACAGCACTATCTGAGCCCGGCATGGGAATTCTCGGATCGTTTTATCCGTCTGCACAATCCCGATTAACATATGAACTCTATGCAGTAAATGGATTCACCTCCGATATCATAGACGAAAGTCCCGACGGGACGCGTATTTCGAAGGGGAAACACAATATCGAAGATAATAACAATTCACCGGCGTTTGTCGGGCGGATCGGATACAGCCCAATACCGGAAACCGATCTCGGTTTTTCATGGCATTCCGGAAAATATAATGTTACCGAATTAGATGGACTCACTATCGATGAAGACAGGAATTTGACGATTCTTGCACTCGACGGGGAAGTGAGACGAGGCAGGTATGAACTGCTTGGCGAATATGCTCATGCATCGATCGATATTCCGACAAATCTTACGGGGACAATATACGCATCAGGACAGCAGGGGTTCTACTTGCAAGCTAGTGCGGCATTCCTGAACGGGATAATCGCGACGATCCCGGAATCATATTTTGAAGGGGTTGTCCGGTACGATAGGGTTGATTTTGATACAGATGTTGATGGTGACACCGATACACGGCTGACACTCGGATTAAATTTCCGGCCGTCAGCCGATTCAGTACTCAAATTCAACTATGCCTACAACTGGATGCGTAATGGGCTCAATGTTGAAACGAACAGCGCAGGTATCCTTTTCAGTTTTGCAACATATTTTTGATGAGCCGCTTTAATCGAACAACAGAAAATTAGAAATATTTTACTGGAACATTTGAATTAAAATGCATATAATTTTATCAATTGTGGAACACAGGAAGATGATACTATGGCTGATATTAAATGGTACTACCACCGCACTGGCTGAACTTCCTGCAAACGGTCGCAGGAGTTCCTTGCGGATAATGCTTTAGAATTTGAAACACTCGAAAGCACATCAAAAAAGAAGTACACAGCGGACGATATACCCGGACTGCTCAAAGATATTGATGAGATCTATGTTGGGAAGGGGACAAATGTTGTCCATTTCGATCTACAGAAAGATAAACCGACCGCTGACGAATTGAACAGTGTCCTTCTGGGACGGTCGGGTACACTCCGGGCACCTTCAATGAAGGCAGAGAAAACGCTCATCGTCGGATTCAACGAGGAGATGTACCGAAACGTGTTCGGGTAAAAAATGCTTGTTAATCAAAGGGTCTGCAAAGCAGGCCTTTTTTATTGCAGCAGCCTCTATTTTTCCAACACTGTCTTGACTTTGTGGAAGGTTTTACCTATTTTTACTACGAATATAACTCGTTCTTAAAGACACTCTCATCAAATATTATATCCATTCACTATTCAAATTATTTGATAGATGGCAGACAGTATTCAGGATATTCTCAGCAAGAAATTCGAAGTTCTTAAAAACGGATTTGTGGTACTTGTCGATGTAATGGGTGACGATTCCTCCATTGTACAGGCCGCACGTGTCAGTTACGGCAAAGGGACAAAAAAAGTGAGCCAGGACCGGGGGCTGATCAGGTATCTCATGCGTCACCGCCACACGACTCCGTTCGAAATGGTCGAATTTAAATTTCTCGTCAAGCTTCCGATCTTTGTTGCTCGGCAGTGGATTCGCCACAGGACGGCAAACGTCAATGAATACTCTGCCCGCTATTCGGTCCTTGAAGATGAGTTTTATATTCCAGAGACCGGTTTTCTTGCAGGACAATCGACCTCGAACAGACAGGGTAGAGAAACCGCGGTCCCGCTGGAAGAATCCGAACAGGTCCGCTCATCGATTATTGAACACAGCGAAAAGTCATATAGTCTCTATGAATACCTCCTGAATGAAGAGGGTGAAAACGAAGATACCCAACGGAGCAAACTTGCACGCGAGCTTGCCCGAATTGTCATTCCTACCAATGTATATACCCAGTGGTACTGGAAAATTGACCTCCACAATCTCTTCCATTTTTTGTCCCTCAGAATGGACAGCCACGCCCAGTATGAAATACGCGAATATGCGAATGTCATGGCCGACATGGTCAAGGCTGCTGTTCCCGTCGCGCATGAAGCCTTCGAAGATTACATGCTGAATGCAATGCGTTTAACAGGTTTAGAGATAGATATTCTCGGTCCGATTTTGCAAAAAGCCGGGATCACTGAACAGCAGCTTGACGACGCCTGTGAAGCTGCCGGATTATCGAATAAACGGGAAAAACAGGAGTTTCTCGACAAGATGAAACGCCTCTCGAACAGTAAATAGCTGTTGTCATTATCCTGTTTTGTTTGATTAGTGTTACGGATCTAACTTTTGTAAAAATCAGCACTACATAAAATCATTATAAATCTTCCATATAGATAATAGTTTTTTGACCGGAGTGCTGATTTATAATCGGCTCGTAGCTGAGAAATCTCGGGCCTTATTATAATAATAATGTATGTTTTAAATACACACTGACCTCATCCGGCCGTTCAGAAGACACTGACCGGAACAAAGGTGTCACACAGATAATGAAACTACTCGATTTGACCGGTGTGAACGGGAAACAGGTCATGCTGAAGCCCAATTTCAATTCGGCCGACATTACACCGGGTTCGACCCATAACGACACCCTCTTACAGTTTGTTTATGAGTTGCATGAGTGGGGTGCGCGCGGAATAACGCTCGGAGAATCGAGTGGACCGACCAATACAAAACGCGTTATGGAGAACAAAGGGATTTTTGACATGGCGGACGAGCTCGATTTTGGCATCGTCAACTATGATGATATTTCTGATAAAGAGTGGATAAATTATCCGAGAGAGGGCACACACTGGCCGGGAGGTTACTACCTGCCGGAGCATGGTGTCAAAGCAGAATATAACGTTTCGACGTGCTGTTTGAAAACACACCAGTATGGCGGTGTGTTTACAATGTCACTCAAATTGTCGGTTGGTCTTACACGGAAATCGATTCGCAGTACCGACCCGAGACGGACAATGCACCGGTCATCTGATATGAGACGTATGATTGCGGAACTGAATGAAGGCTACAGCCCGCAGTTAATAGTGCTCAACGGAATCGATGCATTTGTCGACGGTGGCCCATCAGAAGGTGAACTAAAAAAAGCCGATGTCGTAATTGCCGGTCCCGGACAGATTGAAATAGTAACGCCCGACGATGAGAGCCGGGCGTATGCAAATGTGTTGAAACCTATACTTGCGCAGGGATAATTGTGGAATTTGCCCTGATGCCTAATCCTGCATCTGAAGGGCGGCTTTTTTCAATTTTTCGTTTGCATAGACAGCGATCTCAACCCGCCGGTTGAACTGCCGGCCTGCATTGGTCTCATTTGTTGCTACTGGAATATCGGGACCGTGTCCGACAACATTAATGCGCTGAATTTCAACACCATGTGTGACTGAATAATTAGCGACCGATTCCGCACGTTTTTCGGACAAGTCCATATTGAAATCGTATGAACCCGTTGCATCTGTATGACCTTCGATCAGGATATTTGTATCGGGGTATTTTAAGAGAATTTCAGACAATTTCTCAACATTTTTCTTCGCCTCGAATTGCAGTTCCGAACTGCTCACCTCAAAAAGAATTCCGGAATCGAATGTGATTTTGATCCCTTCACCGATCCGCTCGACTTTTGCGCCTTCGAGGTCACGCTGCATCTCTTCAGCCTGCTTATCCATCTGTCTGCCGATATAGGCGCCTGCCGCACCGCCGATTGCTGCACCCAGAAGTACTCCTACTGCGGTATTGTCGTTATTTTTGCCGATAATTCCGCCGAGTATTGCGCCTGCGCTCGCCCCGATTGTCGCCCCTCTTGTCTGGCTGCTCGCCGAACAACCGCCCAGCAGTGACCCGATGAGTAAGAATGTAATTGTATAATGAATAATTCGCCTGTCCATCCGTACCTCCATTATGTGGTTGTGCTACTGGAAATATATAAAAAAAGTTCAATACCGGAAAGTAAATTTCTATGCAGAGCGCAATAAAAATTGACATTGCCCCCGTTCTGCATTATATTTTCATACAACCGAAATGGCTTGTCTGTTCCATATGAATTAAATTATTCTAAAATAAGAAATACAATGAGCGAACAGGTAAAAAAAGCGGTGACTGAAAGGCTCGACAGTAATAAAGATTATTACTACCGACTGCGGAAAAAAATCGAATCCTGGCTGGCGGAAAAAGGCACAGCGAAAAAAGCAGCTGATGTGATCATGCTTGCACCCGATATGTTCTATCTGCTCTGGAAACTCTCCATCGATAACGAAGTTTCTCTCAAGTCACGGGGAATTCTTGCCGCCGCGGTTGTCTATTTTGTTTCGCCACTCGATCTTATGCCAGAACTGATATTCGGACCGATGGGATTCCTCGATGATATCGCACTTGGCGCCTATGTCCTGAATCTGATCATCAACGATACTCCTCCGCAGATAATCAAGAAATACTGGGTAGGAGAGAACGATCTCCTCATGGTTGTCAAAAGCATTCTCATCAACGCTGATCGCCTCCTCGGAAAAGGCCTCTGGAACCGTCTGAAGCGGCGGTTAAAATAACAAAAAATGATTTTGAATATCGAATTATTTTCTTAAATAATATATCTTTAAATATTCAATATGAATGCAACTTATGAAAGAAATTGTATCGGACATAATATTAGGTGACTGCTTACAAGAACTTAATAATTTTAAATCAGAAAAATTTGATTTAATTATAACATCTCCTCCTTATGCTGATAGTAGGATGAGTACTTATGGAGGAATCAAACCGGATAAATATGTCGAGTGGTTTTTAAAAAGATCATTAGAATTTTATAGGGTGCTTGATGAAAAGGGAACATTTATATTAAATATAAAAGAAAGAGTTGATAAAGGCGAACGTCATACTTATGTGATAGAATTGATTTTAGAACTAAAGAAACAAGGCTGGTTATGGACTGAGGAGTTTATATGGCACAAAAAACTCTTATCCCGGAAAATGGCCGAATCGATTTCGAGATTCTTGGGAAAGATGTTTACAATTTAACAAAAGTAAAAAATTTAATATGTATCAGGATGCAGTAATGGTACCAATGGGAAGTTGGGCTGAATCGAGATTAAAAAAATTAAGTGAAACTGATAAAACACGTGATAATTCTAAAGCGGGGAGCGGTTTTGGGAAAAATGTATCCAATTGGATTGGAAGGGATATGGTCTATCCAACTAATGTATTACATTTAGCAACAGAAACTGGTAATAAAAATCACAGTGCAGTATTTCCTAAAACGCTACCTTCTTGGTTTCTAAAATTATTTACTAAAGAAAACGATTTGGTTTTGGATCCATTTGTTGGATCTGGTACAACTTGTAGAGTTACCAGTAAATTATTAAGAAATTCGGTAGGTATAGAATTAAATCCAGAATATTACAATATGGCGAAGGGAAAAGTACCATCTTCAAATCTATTATTGCTTGAGAAAAAAGGTGAATATGGGAGAAATAAATAGAGTTGCGTTGACAGAATTTGTTTAAGGCTAAGAATATTAATGAAGGAAGTATATTAGTTAAAGATGATTTAGATGCATATTTATCTTCGAGGGAAGAAGGGATATTTGGTACGTTTTTAGAAGGGCTTGCAATTTATACATGTAATAATGTGTATAATGGAAGAAAATCATCAGCAGAGGGAATAGATTTAGAATTTGAAAGAGAAAATGTTTATTGTATTGTTACTATAAAATCAGGTCCAAATTGGGGTAATAATCAACAAATTAAAAGAATGAAATCAAATTTTTCAAAAGCAAAAAAGATTTTACGCTCCAATAGAGGGAGCATAAATATTTCGGCAATTAATGGTTGCTGTTATGGTAAAGATAATAATCCCGACAAAGGTGAATATTTTAAATATTGCGGTGAAAGATTTCGGACATTTATTTCTGGTGAAAATGCATTGTATTTGGATATAATAGAACCACTTGGCTATAAAGCTAAAATTAAAAATGATAATTATCTCAAAGAATATTCAAATAGTGTCCATAGAATCACTAAAGAGTTTATAAATGACTTCTGTGACGCATCAGGTCAAATTCTCTTTGGAATAAACTTGTTCATTTTAATTCAGGTAAAAATAACCCTTAACCATTTACTCCATCAATTTATCAACACTCAGCATATCTTTTTCTCTCGGCACAATTATAACAAATGTAAGCAACACCAGTAACGGGAAGTTATCGCCTGACATATCGAAGAAGGGCTCTTTAAGGAGGTTGCCATAGGTCACGATGACTAATTTCGAGCCAAGAACTGCACAGCTTTCCTTCACTCTGAATCCGAGACATAACGGCCCACCCGCAAAAAATTCCAGATACGGCACTAAAAATCCAAGCGTCCAAAGCATCCAAACCGGAATCCATGTATCCTGATATCTGCCGACAAAATTTTCGCGGGCAAATGCAACTGCACCGATTGAGAACGATTTGAAAAATCCCCGCATCAGAAACATCAGTCCTAAAATCCGCCGGGCAAAAAACAGTGCCAACGCACTACCGTCTATTGTTGGTTTTCTCATGATTTTTCCCTATGTAGTGTATTTTAAATTAAACTGTGTAAAATTACTAAATGGATGTATTATGATAAAGAACTCTCTTTAAAATACGCTTTTTGTGCACATTGATCCCCAGTGACTCCACCAATTCTTTTGACATTGTCACTGCTCTGTTCTATATTGCCACCTTGCACATTGATAGAACCGTTTAATAAGCATATAATGGATTGAATAATGAAAAGTCTGTGGAACGAACAGGTAGAAAAACTATGTGCACGATCCACTGCAGATGTGCGTTTACACATCGCGACTTATCGGGCAGGACGCAGCATCACTCGTGCTGCATAGCGGCGGAAACACTTCCGTAAAAGCATCGGTGACCGGATATTTTGATGAAACACTTGAAGTGCTGTATGTCAAAGGAAGCGGCTGGGACCTCGTAGCCATCGAAGCGGAAGGATTTGCCCCGGTCAGGCTCGAAACGCTAAAGAAAATGGCTGAGTTCAAATCGCTCAGCGATACACTGATATGGTTCTCGCCCAGTGGGCTGCAATGGACCGACCAACAGGCACCTAATCCCTCTGTAGAAGCTATATTGCATGCCATCATCCCCTTTGCATACGTTGACCATACCCACACCGATGCCGTTGTTGCGGTCACCAATACCGACAATGGTGAAGAAAAAATACGCGAAATTTACGGCGATAGGGCGCTTGTCATTCCGTATGTCATGCCAGGATTTGAGCTTGCACGCTATATCTACGAAAAAACACGGGGCATTGACTGGAACACCATCGACGGGATGGTGCTGCTGCATCACGGAATTTTCACCTTTCATGACGACGCACAAACAAGTTACGAGATGATGATTGAACTCGTATCGCTTGCGGAAGATTATCTTTCACAGAAAGGCGCTATTCAGGCAGTAATAAAAACTGCCGATAGTACTCCAGATATTCCCTTGTACACTATTGCTCATCTCCGGAAGGAATTGTCAAAATCCGCCGGATTTCCCATGATTGTGCAGCTCAACACCAGGGAAGAAGAGCGTGGTTTTGCAGGCAGGCCTATTTTAAGAGACATTCCAGCAGTGAACTGACAATGGTCGACCCGGCGCCGCGCTGGATCGTCTGGCCGAAGATAGAGACTGCGTCCTGCTGGCAAAAACCTGAAAGCGATTCGGATCACGAATGATATTGTGCGCCACACTATAACTGCTATTCAGTGGTGTGAAGCTCTCGGTGGTTGGAATGCACTGCCGGAGAAAGACATATGCGATATCGAGTATTGGGAGCTTGAGCAGGCAAAAGTTAAAGAAAAGCAGTGGGAAATCCTTGCAGTTTGAGGGTAAAATTGCCCTCGTTACCGGAGCAGCAAGCGGAATTGGCAAAGCGTGTATCGAGGCACTGCTCGCTGAAGGTGCTGTCGCTGTAGTTCTCGACATCAATCCCGATTTGAAGAAAATCTTTTCCGACAGCCGGGTTCTTCCGATCGTCTGCGATGTGACGGATGAAAACAGTATCGAAAACGCCTTCGGGCAGATTGTTCTCCGCTTTGGCGGGCTCGATATTCTCATCAGCAATGCCGGTGTTTTTACAAAAAGCAGCGGTTTCGACGAAATGAAACCGGACATCTGGGAAAAAAGCCTTGCTCTCAACCTTACTTTGCATCAGCGGTTTCTAAAAGCGGCGATTCCCTTTCTGAAGCACGGTATCGATTCCGCTGTTGTGTATATCGGTTCCAAGAATGTTCCGGCGACGGAACCCGATGCAGGTGCCTACTCAGTTGCGAAGGCCGGCCTGACACAGCTCAGCCGGGTGGCCGCGCTTGAATTGGGACAATTCGGAATCCATGTCAATATTATCCATCCGAATATGGTGTTCGATACAGCTATCTGGACTGACGAGGTATTACAGGAGCGGGCTGCGCGCTACAACATGAGTGTCGAGGAGTACAAAACGGATAACCTGCTGAAAACCGAAGTCACATCTTGGAATGTTACGGAACTTACTGTATCGATGGTGTGGGCGCAGCGTTTGCTAAAACTACAGGCGCACAGGTCTCCGTTAATGGGGGAAATGAACGTGTCGTTTGAGCGATAATGCGGCCGGTATTTATTGTTCGTGTCTGATAACGATACCGGGACGCGCTCCGGTCATATGTCCATTTTCGATTACAAATTTTCCATTGACGAGCATATAATCAATCCCCTCTGCATATCTCAGAGGATCAGTAAATGTCGCCCGGTCCTGAATCGTCTCCGGATCAAATATAACGATATCAGCCGCGTATCCGGGATTGATTTGCCCGCGGTCTGCCAATTTAAGAATCTCTGCCGGAAGCGAGGTCATTTTTCTAACAGCTTCCTTAAGGCTGATGATCTGTTTTTCCCGGACATAGTGAGCAAGTATTCTTGGGAACGCTCCAAATGCGCGTGGATGTGCACTTGCTGTTGATTCGGGATTGATCGGAGAAGCATCGTTATCGAAGCATATAAAATCAGCCCGCAACGCAAGGTGTTTCTGTTCCTCATTCATGCTTACCGGTGCTACACTTGTCCCGGCAATGACAAGGTCAAAAAACATATCCCAGACATTAACACCCTTTTTAGCGGCCGCTTCTTCAATCGATAATCCGACCAGGCTTTCAAACTGCTCATCATTAACCCCGGTAATCAGAACTTTATACCAGTTGCTGCCTGTCTGCCGGTAGAAATTCTCCCAGTCCGCTATGGTTTCGATTTCCCGTCTGAGTTCCTGCCGGAAATTCGGTTCATTTAATTGACCGAACAGTGCGTCCTCTCCGTGTGCGAACCGGTTGGGGTGGATAAATGCACTGAGTCCGAGTCTGCTCCTAATATAAGGATAGATATCTGCGGTAATATCAAGACCGTCTCGCCGGGCATCGGAAATTTTCTGCAGCGCCTGTTCCATGAGCGGCCAGTTATCCTGCCCTGCTGCTTTCAGATGAAAAATATGACTTGGCAATCCTGCTACACTGCTGATACGAATTACCTCATCGACAGCTTCAAGCAAGCTGCCGCTTTCGTTCCGAATGTGGGATAAATATATCCCACCATGCTCAGCGGCTGTGCGTGCAAGCTCGGTAATTTCTTCAGTTGAAGCGAATGCGCCGGGGGGATAAATCAACGCGGTTGAAAGCCCCACGGCACCGTCATGAATTGCCTCGGAAACAAGCTCTTTCATCTTCTCCAACTCGCCGGGAGTCGGTGCCCGGTCTTTTTCACCAACCACGATCCGACGGACTTGGCTTGAACCGACCGTATGGAGCACATTCAGTGCAATGCCTTTCTTCTCAAGCAGCGGAAAATATTCTGAATACGTTGACCAGGTTTCGTCGACACTGCGGTACTCGCTATTCGTACTTGCTTCGGAGCGGGGTGCAACGGTTGTACCTTCACCGACAAGCATCGTCGTTATCCCTTGGCGGAGTTTACTCTCAGCGGTGACCGGGTCACTGAGGAGCGGCACACTGCTGCCGCCCATCATATCGATAAAACCGGGTGTGACAACCCTGCCGTTAGCATCGATTACCATTCCGGCAATTTCGTTGGGAAGCATGCCGATTTCTCTAATTATCCCATCCTTGACTGCAATATCGGCTGTATAACCTGCTGCTCCTGTTCCGTCGATTACGAGTGCATTTTTGATGATAACGTCAAAATCATATGACGATGAGCAGTTGAAAAACAATCTGCCAATCAGAATGAGCATGAGAAATGATGTTGAAGAAGATGGTATTTTTCTTCTAATATTCATTCGATTCATTTTTTCCCTGTGTGTCAATTGTGTCAATTGTAGATATGTCATGAGAACAGTGAAACAAAAGATATACTTTGCAGTATATGATAGCAAGACAATTATAAACTCCTTGCTATAATGATACGTCTGCTCTATCTTTCTAATAACTTCTTTTGACAAAATGTATTTTCATAGATAATATCGGTGGATTAAATGAAATTTAAAATAGGACAGCTTGTTCACCACAAATTATTCGGATACAGAGGGGTTATTTTCGGAGTCGATCCCAAATTCAAGGGAGACGAAGCCTGGTACGATTTTATGGCGCGAACACGCCCCCCGAAAGACAAGCCGTGGTATAATGTACTTGTGGATGGCGAAGATTATACGACGTACGTCGCGGAGCGGAATCTGGAATACGATACAACAAATGAAGAAATTCACCATCCGCTGCTGCCGGTTTATTTTAATGAATTCAAAGGTGGTGAATATTGTTTGGGATCCACTAACTGAGATTATGTAATCTGCCTCAATTCTTGAAGGAATTATACAGTAGTGATCGAGTTTAGACAATATGGCATCATAACCTTCGACTGCTACGGAACGTTGATCGACTGGGAAAGCGGAATCCTGAATGCACTGAACAGAGTACTTAGACGGCACAGTATAAATGCCGAGAACCGGATATTGCTCGAATTGTATGCGAAGTATGAGTCGGCTGCTGAGTCAGGTCCATACATCCCATACCGGGAGGTATTGCGGTCGGTAATGTGGCAGTTTGGGAAGCAGTTTTCTTTTGTTCCATGGCAGGAAGACGATTATGCACTTGCCGAATCGATACAGGAGTGGCAACCGTTCGATGATACGGTTGAATCGCTCCAAAAGCTTAAGCAACAATATAAACTTGCGGTTCTGTCGAATGTCGACGACGAACTTTTTGCAACTTCTGCGGAAAAGCTTAAGGTCGACTTTGATTTTGTCATAACTGCACAGCAACTTGGCTGCTATAAACCTTCCGAATCATTTTTCAGGCAGGTAATTGAGCTAATGGAGTTACCAAAAAATAAAATTCTCCACACTGCACAGAGCCTTTTCCATGATATTGCGCCGGCACAAAGACTCGGGCTGTCGACCGTCTGGATAAATCGGCGCTCACAAAGTACAGGATTTGGCGCGACTCCCGAATCGCACGTCATTCCCGATTACGAAATCCAAGATTTGAAGTCTTTTGTGAATAGTACTGGAATTCTGTAGCTTTTTTAATCGAGTCTACACGAATCCTTTCTCGACGAGCGTACTGCCCTTGGACGTGACGACATGCTTCTGACCGGAGCCGTCTACTATACGACACCAGCTCTCCGATACCAGCTCTCCGATACCAGCTCGGCTTCGACACCAACGCGCTCAAGGCGAAAGGAAAATCCGCCATACATTCCCGGCACCGGGAACCACATTTCAGGTCTGTCCAATTCCAGCAACGGTTCCAGGACCGGGAGTCGCAGCTGATTCTGATCTACCAGCTTTCCCGCTCACTCACGAATGACCTCATGGAAATGAGCCTGAATTGTGAGAAGCACTCCGACCAGCACGTGCCGTTGATACTGCGGCTTGAGCTTGGGCAGAAGAGGTTGATGGCCCTGCTTCCTCGCGATGTCGACGGGTCGTTCACCGCGCGCGTTCCGAAGCGTGCGCCAAGCACCCAACTCAATCAAACGATCGATGACGTCCATCGGTGCCCCGCCGTGAGCCGCTTGATGCAACGGCGTATACAAAGATGGCCCGGATGGCCGAGTCGCGTTCACCAACATTTCATGCTCGGAGAGTAACTCAAGCATCCGTGGCCAGTTGTAGTCCCTTGAAACGTCCGCAAGCGTGTGTCGAAGCTGTACATCCAGTATGGACTCCGTCTTTGTTATACCGTCCCAAATGGCAGCCATGGCCTTTTTTGGCTCCTTCCTACGCCCCGGCCTGGAGAGGGCGGCGTTGCACGAGCGGCTGAAGGGCGCCACCGGCGAGTGTACCGCGCGACACTCAATAAGTTTTTAAGTTTATTTGACACTATGCTATAAAGAATAGAACTATATACACAACAGACAAATACTATTGTGTTTGCCAATCCGATTTTTGAAATAATATAATCCATGATAATTCCTCACACAGAATTGTATCAAAATGAATCAGGGTACTCCCTAATATACGCCTTATGCTTTACTTCCCATTCATCATTTAATCTCTTTATAAGCTCTTTATCTATTATGTTAACCTTCAAATACGAGTCATTCGCCCTCTCAGGAAATTCAAGCAGCTTGTTTATACATCACAAAACTGCGTCGCCCTGGTATATCAGAGCGGCGCAGTTTTATTAAAATTAAACACCTTTGTCTATCGTGAATGTACATTGCTTGATGTACAGAATAACATCTACTCGTACGCAACTTCTCCGTGCAACACATCATCAACACCAATCTCTTCTTCTTCTTTTGAAACTTTGACAGGTGTAATGAAATTGATCACTTTCAGCATGATATACGTGAAGGCAAAACAGTAAATGCCGACAACAAGCACCGCAACGGTTTCAGTTATGAAAAAGCCGAATCCGCCACCAGTAAAAAGCCCGTTTGTCTCAACAACCGGATTCACGGCGTTTGATGCAAACATACCAAGCATAATAATTCCGAGCGTACCGCCGACACCGTGAACTCCCCATACATCGAGGGCATCATCCCATTGCAATTTATTCTTGAGAGCTACCGCAAAATAGCAGATACCGCCGGCTGCAATTCCAATGATTGCCGCGCTGCTGACAGACACAAATCCTGCGGCAGGTGTGATTGTTGCCAGCCCGGCAATTGCTCCGGTAAGAAGTCCGACAAATTTGGGCTTATTCTCAAGAAACCATGAAAAAATAAGCCACGTTATAGCGGCAAACGAGGCAGCGACATCGGTATTAATGAATGCTATTGCAGTGATATTGTCGACTTGGAGCTGACTCCCCGCATTAAAACCGTACCACCCGAACCAGAGCAGACCGGTACCAAGAGCGACCAGAGGAATGCTGTGGGGACCTCGATCTTTAACTTTTCTTCTGCCAACATAAAAGACCGATGCGAGCGCTGCCATACCAGCGCTTGCATGCACAACAATGCCACCCGCAAAATCAAGGACTCCCATTTTGGCAAGGAGACCGCCGCCCCATACCATATGTACGAGCGGGAAATATACAAACAACAGCCATAGAGTCAGAAACAGCATATATGCAGGAAATCGGACACGGTTCGTGAAAGCACCGGTAATCAACGCAGGAGTGATAATGGCAAACATCATCTGGTACGCAACGAAAACATACAGTGGTATGGCATTATTTCCGGTAAAAACATCATTTACCGATGTCCCCGCCAGAAATGCAAGATCCAAATTGCCGATTAATCCGCCTTCACCACCGCTGAAACAGAGCGAGTACCCGCAGACAAACCACAATACAGTTGTCCAACCAAGTGAGACATAACTCTGAATCATAATCGCAAGGACACTTTTTCTACCGACAAGCCCGCCGTAAAAAAACGCTAAACCCGGCGTCATTAACATAACAAGGCTTGTTGCGACAAGCATAAAACCAGTGCTTCCGGAATCGATCATAATACTCTCCTCTGTTTAGTTATTTGAGAAATTCAATACCAAATACATACAGGAATATACGTACTCCGTACAGTGGCAACCGTCTGTTTCTTTTCAACGGTCATGCAACAAATGTAGATATGGAATTTGGTAAAAGCTAATTCATCTAAAATCAATAAGGCGGTTGAAGATTGAGCTAACTAAGAACGTATTTCTGTGAAAAAGTAAGAAAATCCATACAGAGTCAGAATGTTTTGCTGTACAAAAACCCGCCTCTGCTGAATAATCGCAGGTGCAAATATAAATGTGTACAATTACAAATGCAAGAAAAATAATTTTAATACTTTTATCAACAGTATATAGAGGGGGCATTGTCAATATATCCGATTAAATTACGAATGATTTGCAAAATACGAATGATTTGCAAAAATGGTAATTTTAATTAAACTATATATTCGTCAAAAATTCGTATATTATATTTAGAAATATCTGTTTGCACAATGAGCGATACGCACATATATTATGGTCTCAATCCACGCAATGATTTATAACCATTTAAGAAAAAGGTGATCAAGATGTTCACTCGAACCATAAGTATCTTCTTTTTTCTTTTACTGTGGCTATCCTTCGGGATCGCACAGGACAGAAGCAAGATTGTCTACAATATATCGTTCGAAAATGCCGTCCACCATGAGGCTGAAGTATCGGTAACATTTGTTGATATTCCGAGTGAAACACTTGAGCTGCGAATGAGCAGGTCGTCCCCTGGACGGTATGCTCTTCACGAATTCGGAAAGAATGTCTACTCGATCAAAGCTGTTGATGGGAACGGGAGTGCATTGACCATAGACCGGCCGAATCCCTATCAATGGAATGTTTCGGGCCATAACGGAACTGTTATTACGGTAACCTATACACTCTTTGCCGACCACGCAGACGGTACCTATTCGGGAATCGACGAAACTCATGCACACCTCAATATGCCGGCCACCTTTATGTGGGCACAAGGGATGGAAAACGTACCGATAGAGATCACCTTTCAATCACGTACGGAATCGAACTGGCGGGTGGCAACACAACTCCCCAAAAACTCCTTTGATGAGATCTATTTTGCACCCGACCTCTACTATTTTCTCGACAGTCCGACAGAATTGAGCGATTATTCTATCCGGGAATGGACTGTAGAAAACGGTGGGAGAGATGCCGTCATCCGGCTTGTTGTTCATCATGACGGAACCGAAACTGAAATAGATGCCCTTCGTGATATGATAGAGCCTGTCATGAAAGAACAGAAAGTAGTGTTCGGAGAATATCCCGAGTTCGATTACGGCACCTATACCTTCCTTGCATGCTATTTGCCCTATGTGTCGGGCGACGGAATGGAGCACCGAAACTCCACAATATTGACAACAATAAGGCCCCTCAGGTCAGGTATGTCGGATCATCTCGGCACTGCGTCACATGAGTTTTTTCACGCCTGGAATGTCGAGCGCATTCGACCGAGAACTCTCGAACCATTCAATTTTGAAGAAGCGAATATGTCGGGGGAACTCTGGTTTGCAGAAGGGTTTACCAGCTATTACGGCGATCTGACGATAAAGCGGGCTGGGCTAATGAGTATTGAGGAGTACGCATCGTCGCTCGCAAGCAGACACAACGACGATAATCTCAATGCAGTCATCAACGGTGTCGGCCGTCAATTCCACTCACCTGTGGAGATGAGCCAGCAGTCTCCGTTTGTTGATGCAGCACGATCGGTCGATGCGGTCAACAGAGACAACACCTTTATCTCGTATTATACGTACGGTAAAGTGATTGCACTGGGTCTCGATCTGACACTTCGGACGCAGTTTGGACTCACACTCGATGACTATATGGAAGCAGTATGGGAAAGTCAAGGCAAAATGGAATTTCCTTATACTATAGCAGATCTCGAGTCGATTCTGGGGCGTGTTACCGGTGACCGGGGATTCGCGGCATCATTCTTTCAGCATTTTGTAAACGGTCGTGATGTCATCGACTATAAAAGACTGCTTGACAGAGCCGGATTTTTACTCCGAAGGGCCTATCCGGGACAACCGGTACTCGGCAAAGCACCGCTTCAATTCGGTAACAGCGGAGCGGTGATCGGTTCGTACACGGCTATTGGAAGCCCGCTTTATAGTGCGGGCCTCGATAAAGGTGATGTGATCCTGTCAATTGACGGCACACGGATTGTCGGTAAAGGAAGCCTTGATGACATTTTGGAATCGCAGCGTCCCGGAGATACCATTATAATACACTATGTTACAAGGGCAGGAGTCGAAAAGACAACCACGCTCAGACTAACAGCCCACGACCGTTATGAGGTTGTTCTGTACGAAGATGCGTCACTTCCCGTAACCGATGCGATGCAGGCATTCCGGAAGTCATGGCTCGACTCGAAGGCCAAATAACGAATAAACCAAACAACAAATTACTACTACAGAACGGAATGTGAATACGACAGTTGGAATTTAACGGAACAGAAGAGAACAATGGTCAAGCATACGGTTGCTACGATACTTGTCTTACTTTAGTTTTACACAATTTTTTTCTGAAAGCCCCGCACAGGAGCCTATAAGAATAAGTGGTCTCTTTTTCGGAGACTATTTTTTTATGGCAATAAGCCATAATGAAGACCTTGAGAGTGAAAAATGCCTTCTGGATACGCCGGATTTATCTCCGGCTTGATAGAAACCTTGATGAATAAAATGCAATCCGGGTCAATTTCGAGATGGAATCGCCCGGCGATTTTGTGACCAAATCAAAAATAACCTCGACAGTACGCGATGCTTATCTACGCTGATTGTTCGGACGGCACGCCCTCTATGCAGGGATCTCCATCACACCGCTCTATCGAATGTTGGAACGGTTCTGGGGGTACTGGGCAGTCGAACTCCCGGCATCGGGGCCTCAGCGGTTCGGAGATTCGCGCGATTTCTGCCTATCGCTGCGCGGCTCATTTTTTACTGATGATAAGTTCACGTACCATCTTATGCTGGCGAACGTCAATGCGAACAGTTTGGAAGTAGGGCAAGGGAAGAATATCTATGCCTCTCTGGCATACTGGCCAGACAAAGAATCGACGGTTGAATTCTATGCAGATTACGATTGTGATGAGAGATACCTACCGTCTGGGATTTCAGGTAGCGCTTCAGTAGCGGGAGAGCAACGGCAATCCCGATGACGACCTGCTGCGAATCATTTCGGTTTTTGGTTCCCGAAGTTTGCACGAGAAAGTCTGGAGATTTCTAAGGTATGACCGGAATTTCGATGCAAATCCCGATGGAGAATCATTTGCATATTTTCCATTCGATGCCGCGGCAGGATCACACTTTATTGCAGCCGGATTCGATTACAAACTCGACGCAAAAATCAGCCTGATCCCCAATGTGGAGGCAGTTTGTTATAACAAAAACGGAGCAGATATCCGACCGGACGCCGATATCATGCCCCATGTATGACACTGTATTTTGTGTTTTGATTACGTGACAAACTGAGAAAAAATCTAATTCTTAATTAGTAAGCAAAAAAGGCGCAGTATCTAATACACAATACTGCACCTTTTTATTTTTAGGCGTTTGATGACTGTCTTACCAATTATCTAATGAATAATAATAATTTCCTCGTTAAAAGGATAGAGTGGTTCGACACCTTTATTTGTCACGATCGAATTATCCTCAAGGTTGATGCTCAGAACACGGCTCCATTCCGGTACCCATGTATGTACCATGAATTCCAGCGAGAACAAATGGTTTTCCTGAATGGTGAACTGACGCCGGTATGGGCGGAACGGTGCCATAGAGGCGCCAACGGCGAATTCACTCCGGCCATTGTTCCCGACTGGATGGCAGTCGACCGAAACACCCGACTGTTCCGAATCACCGATTGCACTGACCAGTACTCTATCCATCGATCCGATATCGGTAAACGGTGTGTATATATAATCCGCATCTTCCAGACCTGACACCATTTTCTCAAGTGTCTCTCCGCCGGTCTGCCCGACATAGATGGCTTTCCGGAGGATATCACGGGCGATCTGAGCGCGCTCCCATGCTTTCTTGAGTCCGGCTGGAATATCGACCTCATCCTCTTTCAGAATATAGCCATACCGTTTATAGTCTGTGCCGAAGTTCAGGTAGGTGATGCCGAAATCCCACCCCAGAAAATCACCCCGTCGGTAGACATCACCGTGCTCTTCACGGGGAACGCCGGATTGAGTAACACCGGGCGCAGACGGACCACGCGACACGGTTATAAGATTGTGTTCCATAAGCTGATCCTGTACCCACCAGCCGAGGTCTTCTCTCGTTGTGACATTCGGGACAATCCGTCGGTACGCTTCTTCCATGATTCGCCGCTGAATCTCGGCCATATGTCCGTAAGCAAGGACTTCAGACTGGACTCTCCGCACACGGAAATCCATCATAAACCGCTCAGCAGACACAACCCGGTCAGCATACTTTTCACCGAGGAATTTCATCATTCTGTGATAAGCAGTATACTGCAGTGAATTCGACGCGGGAAGCCAATCGGAGATTTCAATAGCAATTCTGTCAGGATCGCGCTCGGCTACAAACTCGCCTAGATCGGCTTCATGCCCGAATATATCGTACAACTCACGATCACCGCTGCCGCCGAGAACGGCACGCTCGATTCTGTCACCGCCCCGGTCGGTGAAGATGAAAAAATTCAACGTATCTGTTACAGACCAGTGCGGATAAGCACCGATATCGTGAGCAAGAATATCAGGCAATCCCTCGGTTGCCACGTGGATCCACATGTCGATGTCGTGGTCCCGCATAGCGCCGGGCAACACAAGGTTGAGCTTCTCTTTCTGAATCATTTTCATCCATTCGTAACGCGCTCGTGCCTCGCTCTGCGCCCGCACATCACTCCCGTACAGGAGTGCACAGACAGAAAGCAGTACCAGAAAAAACTTCACTGTACGCATTGTAATACCTTCCCATATTAGTGTTACGATTCCTCTTTTAAGGGAATAGTCGGTATAAAAAGAGCAGAATCGATCTGTAGATAATAGTATTGGTTGCAATTAATGACATTATTTAGAATAAATGAGAAGTAGTGACGGTTGTAATAGTACGGGAAAAGAGTGAGAGAGTCAAGAAAAGATTCGGCAATGAATCAATTTTAAATAATTTCGTCATCGCGAGGAGTGAAGCGACGTGGCAATCTCCGAGATGATAAATTATATTGTGTTGAGACAATATTGCACCACTAACAGATATATTATGTCTTTTCGGTTTTGTAGAGTTTGAAGCCGTGTTTGTGGTAGTTATCGAGTGCATTCGGGTGGTCTTCGGTGCAGGTATGAACCCAGACACGGGTGGTCTGTGGGTATGACCAGGCTTGCTCAACAGCTGCTGAAAGGAGCGGCCTGCCAAGCCCTTTTCCGATGAACATGGGCAGAAGGCCGAAGTAGACAATTTCGACATTTCCGCCATCCTGAGATTGCAGTTCAAAAAATCCGGCGGTTTCACCATTCATATACCCGAGCCACGTTTCCAGACTCGGATCATGAGAATGCTGTAACCACTCTTCGTCAGACCATACAAGCCGGTCTGTCCATCCCCATTTTCTGCCGACTTCTTTATAGAACCGCTCGTTGATTTTCGGGTCAGGAGGTTTTACCATCAACACACTGAATCCCGTTGGTGATTCCTCCTGCAGTATTGCATCACGGTTGAGCATTTCAAGATAATATGTTGTTAGACCAGCGGACATAGGATTCACAGAGTTCAGTATTTATTCATTTACCACAAAAACATTATGAATGTTCACTTGTTTCATACGTAGTCTGCACAAGCCCGTTTGCATAGGATTTGGTTGCAACATGTCTTAGTTTCAGGTCATATTTTAACGGCCCGAACAGAGGAATGCCGTTACCAAGTAAAACCGGGATGGTCGTGATAATCAACTGGTCGACCATATCCGCATCTAAGAAAGACTGAATAGTCAAACCACCGTCTACGTAAATATGCTTTATTCCCGAATCGTAGACATACGAGACGACATCGTGCGGCGAACAATTTTTTACTTCCACATCATTAGTGAGTTCCTCAGGCAGGATCAATTCCTTTGTCGTCAGTACAATCACCTTCGTTCCGGAATATGGCCATGAGTCAAAACTCATGCATTTATCAAAGGTGTTTCTGCCAATAATAATGACGTCGACTGAATTCACAAACACTGAATAACCGTAGTCATCCCCGGAAGCTTCTGCATTCAACCAATCGAGGTCTCCGTCCTGCCGGGCGATATAGCCATCAAGACTCTGTGCAATAAATATCGATATTTTCGGTCTGTTCTTCGTCTGTTTTTCTTGAGTTTCATAACTGACTTATACATTTTCCCGAACTCCCTGTCTTTCTGCAGTTTTTCCAGATAAGACATCTCGTTATAGTCCGATTCTTTTCCCATTTTTATGTGATTGTCGCACCGCTTCCGGGGGAGTCGTTGTCTTCCGACTGCCTGTAAGGCTGCAATCCTTATTTCATGAATATGGGTGCAGTCGCTGAGCCGGCATTCTTTCGATAGTTCCGCTATCTCAGAAAATGCCTCATCGAGACCCGATTCGACAGAGAACATGCCGAGTTCCCGGATACCGGGAGTATCCAATCATATCAATTGACGGTGTGATGTTGTGTGCCGCCCTCTGCTGTCCTTCTCGCGTACAGTCTGTATTTCGAAAAGCGGCTCACCGATGAGATTGTTAAGCGGCGTAGCCTTCCCGACACCAGATGAGCCTACAAGACAATACGTCTGCCCAGAAACAAGTAAATTTTGAACATCAGCAAATCCCATTCTATTCTTATTACTGAATGGATATATCGGTAGATGCGGCATTATGCTCTTAATGTCTGCGATCCTGCTTTCAATGTCCTCCGGAGAAAATAAACGCTTTTGCTCAGCAGCACAACCGGCCGGATGCCGCCGTCGGAAATCATGACGAGATACCGTTCCAGCCGCCGGAGATTGAAATTCGCATCCAAAGATTGAACAATGAATGTCGTGTCGATATTTGCGGCAATAAGCTGAATATCGACCGTTTTTCCCGGTGTTTTTCTTTTGAGCAGGGATTTTCTCGGCAGAATTTCATGGATAATTGCCGAAGTGTTTTCATTGTAAAACTGCGCATATACCCAATCGCCGACCGTCGGAAAATCGAGCGGTGATTCGGTGCTGTAGGTTAATTTGCCGACCAGCTCCGCAAACACATCATACTCTTCATTGGTTACAACAAAGCTGTCTTTATGGACGGCAATCACTCTCGCCAGTTCGAATTCTGTCAGTTTCACCGTGTCGGTATTATCCTGAAACCAGGAATCAAAACCAGGATTTTTCAGAGTATCAGTTGCTACTTTCACGAGAAATGCTAATAATTACAAATAAAATGAGGTTTCAAATTTAAAAACAGTGCATCTTACTATTTTTCACCGAATCTTTCAAGAGAAAATAGTATTAAAAATCAGTCTGTTTTCATGAACCGGTGTAAAAGCGGAGGGAGGATAAAAACAGAAGTGAGATAACAAAGACCGATACCGAGACAGATGAGAATACCGAGGCTTGCATACCCCCGGTATATCGACGGAATGAGTGAGCCGAATCCGAGCAATGTTGTGACGGTCGTGAGAGTGATTGCTTTGCCAATACTCGAAACAGTATATGACAGTTTTTCCTGCCCCTCTGCACGGTACCGGTGAATTACATGGACACCGTCATCGATTCCGATTCCGAGCACAAGCGGCAGACCGATAACATTGACGACCGAGAACGGAAAACCGATCAATCCCATAATGCCGATCATCCAAAGTAAGGCCAAGACAAGTGGAAAGAGTGCCGTCAATGCAATTGAAACCCGGCGGAAATCGATGAGCAGAATGATAAAAATAGAGATACAGGCAAGGGTCAGTGCAAATATGCCTTCTTCTTTTGCGGTTTCTACCATCTCTTTCATAAACACCGGTGACCCGGTGGCACCCGGAACATCCCTGATAACTGAGTAGAGAAGCGGCCCCGTATAGAGCCCGTCCCAGATATCCTGTTTTGCATAAATAATTACCAGAAATTTTGTCCCGTCATCCGACACAAATCGTTCACGGATGTGCTCAGGTGCTGTTTCGAGTTGGATCCGATTCGTGTTCGCCATTGTGCTGACGCTGCGTGTCATACCCGAAATAAATGCTGGTTGAATTGCCGCAAGCCGTTCAATCGCATCCCGGTCATTGTTGATTGCCCCAATTAACTCGATTATTCTATTGTCACCGATCTGGTCGCCCTCTTCATTCAATTCGAGATAGTAGTTCGTTTTATCGAAAACCATATCGAGTCCGCTGATAAAAGCGAGCGACGAGAGTTCGGTAATATTGTCATTGAACCGGTAGAGCTCTTCGATGAGAGCATCCCGATCAATTGGAGTGGACTTCGGAAGATTCTTCTGTGCATTCAAAATCCGGCTAATGACCGTATGCGCTCTTCCTGCTTTTCAGGTGTCGGAACATAATCGGCAATCGACTCTGTCAGTCCCACAACCCGTCGCTCCCGAAGCGTTTCCGTCAGCCGGTCTGCTTCTTTGAGTGAGTTCACCAGTGCCAGCATGTTGTCGGGTGACATATTGAACCGTTTCGGAATTTCTTTCTGCAGTCTGATCGACTCGAGGCCTTCCGGTTCGAGATCCATGTAGTTCTGCATCATAGAGACCTGTGGAATAAAGAGCGAAAGTATTATAGAAATGACGATAATACCTGCCATTACGATGAAGGGGTGTGACTGTGTGGTGTCCGTAATAGAACCAAGCAGTTTAAATTCAAGGTCAACCTGATTCGGTCGATACATTTTCCTGAACCGTGCCGTCAGCTTGTCTTTTGCAACCAGCAGGGCTGGCAAAAGGAAGAGGGATACAAGAAGACAACATAAAATACCCGCTCCGACAACAAAACCGAATTCACGAAATGCCGCATATGAGGTAAACACAAGAGAAAGAAACGCAATTGCCGTCGTAACCGAACCGGTCACAAGCCCAGGACCAATTTTCGAAAACGTCTCGTGGATTGCATGTTCGATCGACTTTCCTTTATGCCGGTATTCGCTGTATGCGGAGATGACATGGATCGCGTAATCGACACCGAGTCCGAGGAGAATCACGGAGCAGACCGCGGTAAAAATGTTGAGCCTGCCGATAAAAAGATACGCCAGTCCGACATCCCAGGTAATACCGAAGACCAGAACAATCATTGCGAGCACCGGCCCGGTTATCATGCGGAACGAAGTCATGAATACAAGGAGAATAAACGTCAATGCAAACAGCACATTCCGGTAGGTATCTTCGAGACCCGCTTCCATCTCGTCCCGGACAACAACATGCATGCCCGTCATAGATGTCCGGATATCGCTATTTCTATCGGAAAACTCAGAAAAAACCTCATCGAGCTTGTTTACCCCCACAACCGATGCATCGATTTCATCAACCGTAAATGTCGGCGTCAGAAACATCAGGAGCATTTTTTTGTCGATTGATAGATAAAATTCGTCACCAATCGTGACCGCCCTGACAGCGTCATCCACTGAAGTTGTCTGCTCGAAGTTTTCTAAAGCATACTCATACAGCATGTCGGTAAAACGGTAGAGGCCGTCCAACTGCCGTACGGCCCGTTTTTCCTGCTGCGTCAGATTTTCGGTATCCTGTACATAGCTGTCTTCAAGTATATCGTTCGTATGGCGAATGAACGGCACAAAATTGTAATCGGTGAATAACTTCTCGCTTTTTTCGAGATTCGACGCTTTTTCAAGCATGAATCCGTGCGAAGCAATAAATTGAGTATCGAGGTGGTAATCAATACGCCGAACAACCTGTGTTTCGTATGAATTGTCATGAGTTGCATCAGGCGGAAACTCCGCGGTCGCTTCCTGCAGAAGTGGTGCAAGTTCGAGTGCCGCACTGATAACATTCTCCCGATCTTGCCCCTCGATTGCGACAACAATCTGTGTTGCCGCTCCAAAGTTTTCAAGAATGGTTTCGAAATTCTTGGTAGAAGGATTGTCCGCAGGAATCAATGCCCGCCAGTTCGTTTCAATGCGAATCTGACCGGCAAAGTAACCGAATATGAATGTTATGATGGTGCAGAGAGTGATGATGGTTCCATATTTTCGGTAAGTAACATGGGATATCCAGGTAAACATTACTTGACGCATGATTCAGCTGCTCCGTTATTAATAATAGTACCGCATACGCAAAATCCCTCCATTGCCGAGATTTTGTGCATATGCCTTACCTTCACTGCCGGCAAAAAGACTGCCGAAAAATGTTATATCGATATTTTGTTCAAAGTTGTATTCAAGATAAGGGATAAACACGATACTCCCATCGCTGACACATGCGATACTTGAATTTCCAATCGTGAGCAGTTCAGTCGCCGGATAACTGATGTAACTGAACACCTGATTTTGACATACCGATTTTGTCTCTGCAATAAAACTCCTGAGCCAATCATTTAGGGTGTAGTCGCGGTAATCATTGCTGCCTTGGCCATTGTGATAATATTCGTTAAGAAAATATAAACCTGACGAGAACGTGTAATCAAATCCCGTAATCGATTCTAAATAGTCCTTTGAACTACCCATGGTGTTGTAGGCGGCTTCTCCCCAGACGCCCAGCCCAAACAGCTCACCAGCAAAATCACCGCCTGTCATAGTCCTGTTTTGTTCAGTCAAAGTAAATGTAGTAAAATCGGTCAAATTCCAGTGCCGCTCTCCGTAGAGAAATGAAACATCAAAATGGCCGATACTCTTTTTCATCCGGGCATATTTCCCGCTCCTGCTGAAGTCGTTATCCGGGCTGAATAGTACCATGATATTCACAGAAGAGGGAAGCGGAATATCGATCCGGTATGCGTTGTGTCCGGTTACTTCATAGGTCGGATCAAAAATATCTTTCGTGTTGAACAGATCGGTAGGATTCCAGGCGTAGCCGGTTCCTACTGCTATCTGCTGTTTCCCGATTGTTAGATCAAACCGGTCAAACCCGAGCTTCATATGGGCGTTGTCGAGAAAATTTTCATCAGGGGTCGTAAAACGGTAGAAGCTACGCGAGGCTTCCGGTATCGTCGACACTACCGGCTCGGGGAGAAAGAAGAGGTAATCGAGTTCGGTCGTTCCGTGATAGGTAATAAGATTATAATTCATCTTCAAACTGACCCGGTCGTTGATATCCGATGACAAGTCGACTCGGAATTTGTTACGCTGAATTTGTGCGAAATCACCGTCGAAGCGTTGCAGTGTGTACTGCGGTTCAAAATATCCGAAGATATCGATTTCACGTTCCTGTGCCCGTGCAGGGAGTGCAACCACAAGACAGAATGGTATAAGAACCAACAGTCTCATTTTTTCATGCCTCGCTCGGTAAATAGATCATCGTCAATTGCAGCGGAATAGTCTATTTCCACAATTTCCATAGTTGTTTGAGTGTCGTCTTCTCGGTTGTGCATAACGATAGTCCGTGCTGTCGGGACACCGTCAATATCTTCCACATCCTGCTGAAATAAAGTTTTGAGCAGGAAATCGGGGTTATCATCTTCGTAGTAATCGACCTTCCAAATGACGGAAGAACACCTGTCGGTCCAGATAATAAGCCGGGAATAATTTGAATGGATCTCCTCACGTAATGTCAGTTCGACGACAAAACAATCATGGCCTTCAAACTTCTCATCGTCGAGCCGGACATGTGTATAGTCGTTCAGAAAACTGTCTCCCGATCCCCGATCTTCATAGGCAAAATCGCTCCCCTGCATTTTCTGCTTTTTCGCATGAGTAGCCAATTTCCTCACTCTGTCGGTGCGCGGGTCATAACTCCATATGTCATCTGCATTGTTCAGCATCAACGTCGCCTGATCCTTTATTCTACGCGGTCCTGTATACCGTATTAAATTCTTTTCTCCACGGTTATTTGACCACGAGTTGTAGAATAATTCCCTCGCCTTACCCGATGATGTAGTCATAGTGAGTTTGATTTGTGCATACATGCTCTTCTGATGAAGGACTGCTGTAGCTCGTTCAATAATATCATGTGCAGTGATGTCTTGTGAATATAGAGAAACTGCTAAGAAAAACATCAGCAGGACCACGAACATTGTTTGCAATGTGCTCATAATAACTCCGCAAAAGAATTTCCGAACAAGCATACTTGAAATTTTCATTAATTTAGTTGCCCTATATGATATTGCGAGCTCCATGCATTGGAGTCTAACAATTTCTGATTTCAATATTTTGAGAATACTTTTAAAAACGCTAATTCATATATTATATCTTAATTAATTTTGTTTCCATCATTGTTCTAAGGCTATCCCCCGGAGAAATATATTAAAAAACGAGTCTGATAAAGTGGTTAAATCGATACTTCTCTTATCGAGCATCCACTGCAGAATGATTCCGTCGAGCGCCCCGATCAAGAATGCCGCGGTTTCATGTGGATCGACATCTCTGAATACACCTTTTTTAATTCCTGATTCAATGATCGGTGCAATCTGCCCCCTGTACTCTGAATAAACCTGGGCCATACTGAACAGCTTTTTCGATTCGGAATCTCTGCTCCTAATGCCCTCCGCCCAGAAATCGGTCAATAATTCGAGATACTCAAATGATGTTTCTCCCAGAACTTCAATCCATGAATCAATGAGTGCTTTCAGCCGGTCTGCCGGATCGTACAGGTTCTTCATTTTGCTGATCTGAACCTGCCCGACCTCATGTCTGAACTTGTCGAATGCCCCGGCCAAAATGTCGTCCTTGCTCTCAAAATATTCGTAGACTGTTCCCTTTCCAATGCCGGCAGCTTCTGCAATTTCGGCGATGGTGACGTCACGGAATCCTCTGCGTGCAATGACCCGCATAGCTGCACCCAATATCCCGTTTTTTTTAATGTCTTTATCGATGATTTTCGGACTCATTTTCTACATTCCTTTTATATTGACCGACCATTCGGTCATAATATGCAAATAACTTAGTTCGGATGCAAGAAAAAAGATTACATACTGTTTAACGTATTGTGTTTATCCACAGAGAGATGAAATTAATGGGGCTAATGTGAAATATTGCAATATTAAAGAAGAGATCATACCAGTACAATGAGTGGCTTTTTATGGTTGAACCGAATGAAAAAGTACCGAATTATCCGCGTTTTGATAGAGATACGATGCCGTTTGTGCAATAAACCATTGCTGACGATGGAGGGGGAATAAATATGCTTCTGATTCCGGTGCATTTCCGATATTGTTCAAATCTGTTCGGCTCGAAAAAAAATCATTTACTCAAACACATCGGTAACGCATCCCTGATGTGCCGGGGATACGTTTGCAATATATTTTCTCAGGGTCCCTTTTTCCGCTTTCAGGGGCGGTGCCTGCCACTGTGACCGCCGCCTGTCCATCTCTGCATCATCAACAGCGACAGACAGCTTATTGTTTTCGGCATCGATAGTGATAGTATCACCGTCTTTGACGAGTGCGATCGGTCCTCCTTCTTGTGCTTCAGGAGTGACATGTCCGACAACAAAACCATGTGTTCCGCCTGAAAACCGTCCGTCAGTGATAAGAGCAACATCGTTTCCGAATCCTGAACCAATAATCGCCGATGTTACTGTCAACATTTCACTCATACCCGGACCACCTTTCGGGCCCTCATACCGGATCACAAGCACATCACCCTTTTGGATTCTTTTCTGTTCGAGTGCAGCCAACGTTTCCTCCTCCGATTCGTACACTTTTGCCGGACCGCTAAACCGCTCGCCTTCTTTCCCGGTTATCTTTGCCACTGCACTGGTCGGTGAAAGATTTCCGTAAAGAATTTGAATATGCCCCGTCGGTTTGATAGGATCACTGAATGAATACATAACTTTTTGATCCTCTGAAAGTGGTGCGGCAGATTCCAGGTTTTCGGCAAGTGTTTTTCCGGTGACTGTCATGCAGTCACCATGGAGCAATCCCTTTTCGAGCAGCATCTTCTGGACAGCCGGAACACCGCCTACTTTATGCAGATCTTCCATGAGGTATTGGCCGCTCGGTTTCAGGTTAGCAAGAAAAGGTGTTGTGTCGCTGATTGCCTGAAAATCGTCAACCGTCAGCGGAATATCAACCGATTTGGCAATCGCAATCAGATGGAGGACCGCATTGGTCGATCCTCCGAGAATCATAACTACTGTAATGGCATTCTCGAATGCTGCGCGCGTCATAATGTCGCGGGGTTTCAAGTCATGTTCAAGTAATGCCTTCATAGTCTGAGCGGCGTTCACCGTTTCATTCAGTTTTTCCTCGCTCTCGGCCGGATTGGATGAACTGTACGGCAGACTCATACCGAGGCTCTCGATAGCGGATGCCATCGTGTTTGCCGTGTACATTCCGCCACACGCTCCGGCACTGGGGCATGACCGCTTGAAAATCTCAGTCAACTGCTCACGATCGATTTTACCACTGAAATACTCGCCATACGCCTGGAACGACGACACAATATCGAGATCTTTCCCATCGAGATGGCCCGGTTTAATGGTCCCGCCATAGATCATAAGTCCCGGACGGTTCATTCTGCCGAGTGCCATGAGACAGCCCGGCATATTCTTGTCGCAGCCAGGAATTGTAACAAGACCGTCGTACCACTGCGCATTGACAACCGTTTCAATTGAATCTGCAATAATATCACGGGATTGGAGTGAATAATTCATACCCTCGGTTCCCATCGAAATACCATCGCTCACACCGATCGTATTGAATACAAGGCCGACCATATCGTTCTTCCAGACGGCTTTCTTGACTTGGGCGGCAAGACCGTTAAGGTGCATATTACAAGTATTTCCCTCATATCCCATACTGGCAATACCGATCTGAGGTTTATTCATATCCTCTTCATTCAGTCCCACACCATAAAGCATAGCCTGTGATGCAGCCTGTGACAAACGCTGGGTTATCCGTTTGCTGTATTTATTTAACTCCATTATTCACTCCTCAGTGATTACAACGATAAGGTATGATTTTTCTTAGATAACACGGATGGCAAAATTAATGAATAATATAGCCAAATTAACCTAACCTTCAAAGATTTTATTTTTGAACATTCGGTTAAAATAGATATTGGTTTATTTATTTGAAACAAGGTGATATAATAATCTTGAATGTGTTGTGAGACTTTTAATTTTAGGTGGAAATAAACTCAATGATCTTTGTATGAAGTCTGACAAAGTATCGATGTTATTGCGAGAATAATTATTAGTATTGTAAATAACTCTAACTGATGTATGGGAGAAATTGCCGTTTTCTGACTCGTTTTTATCAACGTTCGGGATCTTTCAGCATAAAATTTTTCATTGCACAGTACTTGCCAAACTTGCCAAATAAATCTTTACCGGCTTTATTTGTAGTGAGATATGTTCATTGCTTGATGGATATTCAACTATTATTATTGATATATTGATCAAAGTTTATAATTAAGAATCATGTTCGTAAGAAGCTATAACATCAGAAATAATACCAATTTAAATTAATTTTTCTTGACATTCGTTAATTAATTTATAAATTAGACCGAACATATCAAATAGAGAATCAATTCATTATTTCTACAGTAATGATGATGAATCCTACACGAGTACAAGACATGCGATTACAAGCCTTGCGGAGCAACGCAAGCCCCGTTGACAGGAATCGTCTGTCTTCTGCTTTATTACTTGGTTTAGACCTAATTCTACTTGGCCTCCTTAGTATAGGAGTTGCTTCTGGGCTTATTATCAGATAAGACACTAGAGATCAATTCCTACAACCTTCAAACACAAATCCTTTTTTTCTTTAACATTTTTTCTTAGATTGTAGAATTGACCTTTGTCATGGTTATATATATTAAAGTGGGGTATGCCAGATGAAAACAGCAGCAATTAAAAAAACAGGCTCTCGTAAAGCTAATCCACTGGATGATTTTAACGGTGCCGATAAACAGGGTGAGTACAAAAAACTCTCCGGCGGGGAGATTTTCGTAGAATCACTCTTGGCTGAAGGTGTTGACACAGTATTCGGGTATCCCGGAGGCGTCGTCCTTGGTTTATACGATGTGCTTTTCAATCGTCCTGAGTTGCGGCATATCCTTGTCCGCCATGAGTGTGGTGGAACATTTGCCGCCGACGGATATGCGCGGGCAACGGGAAAACCGGGCGTTGTTCTCGTTACATCCGGACCGGGCGCAACGAATACGATTACCGGAATAACTTCCGCATTTATGGATTCTGTCCCGATTGTCGTATTTACCGGACAGGTTGTATCGAGTATGATCGGCAATGATGCCTTTCAGGAAGCCGACATGATCGGATTGTCTAGGCCGATCACCAAGCATAGCTACCTCGTCAAAGATTCGAGTCAGCTCACACAGACTATTAAAGAGGCATTTTACATTGCAGTTTCTGGCAAACCAGGACCTGTTGTGATCGATATGCCGAAGGATATGCTGAATGACATTTGTGAGTATGTACAGCCCTCTCAGAAGATTGAAATCCGCGGTTATAATCCGAAGATTTTAGGAAATGTCCGTCAGATCAAGCGTGCTTCAAACCTCATAAAAAATGCGCAGCGGCCAGTGTTCTATGTCGGTGGCGGTGTCATTAATGCAAATGCCACCGAAGAATTGAAAGCAGTCATCGAAAAAAGTTCTGTTCCGATTACGACAACCTTGCTCGGTCTTGGTGCTTTTCCCGAAAGTTCTCCGCTTGCACTGGGAATGCTCGGAATGCACGGAACATGGTATGCGAATACGGCAGTCGATCAATGTGATCTGCTTATTGCGGTCGGAGCCAGGTTTGATGACAGAATTACCGGAAGGCTTGATAAATTTTCACAAGGATCGAAAAAAATTCACATTGACATCGATCCGTCTTGTATTGGTAAAAATGTTCCGGTTGATGTGCCGATTGTGGGCGATGCAAAGAAGATTTTGGCAACGTTAGTCGATTACATTGAAAAACCGGATATAGCAGATTGGAAAGTAACGATTGACAAATGGAAAGAAGAGCATCCGCTTACATGTGACCAAACTGGTGATGAAATCTTACCCCAGTATATGGTTAGAAAAATTTCAGAGGTGACAAAAGGTGAGGCAATCGTTGTAACCGATGTTGGCCAGCATCAGATGTGGACGGCCCAGCACTACACCTTTAATCATCCCCGGTCGCATATAACATCGGGCGGTTTGGGATCAATGGGCTTCGGATTCCCGGCAGCATTGGGGGCCGCAGTCGGCCGTCCTGACAGGACGGTTGTCTGCATTACCGGTGATGCAGGATTTCAGATGAGCATGTACGAACTGGCTACCGCCGTTCATTATAAAATACCAGTCATTATTGCAATAATGAACAACGGATACCTTGGTATGGTGAGGCAGTGGCAGGAGCTGTTCTTCGGCTGCCGTTACTCACATTCCGATCTCGATCAGAGCAATCCTGATTTTGTGAAACTTGCCGAAAGCTTCGGAGCGGTCGGTATGCGAGTCTCAAAACCGGACGAACTGGAAGGTTTTCTGAAGAAAGCATTAAAAGTAAAAGACAAGCCGGTTGTTCTCGATATCGTTGTGAAACGAGAAGAGAACTGTTATCCAATGATACCGGCGGGTGGTGCTGCGGCCGATATGGTTGAAAATGATTAGCGAATAAATTGACAGTTATACAATATGAAAATGTGGAGCGGACAACGTGAAACATACAATATCATTATTAGTTGAGCAGCAGTTCAATGCCCTCGCCCGGATAATCGGGATGTTTACCGGACGAGGTTTCGAAATTGACAGCATCTGTTTCGGTACTGCAGAAGAACCCGGAATCACCCGCGTAACATTGACAACATCGGGCGATGAGAGAATTATTGAGCAGATCACAAAACAGCTGCATAAACTCGTGGATGTCATCAAGGTTGTCGATTTGACCTACGAGCCTTATGTAGAGCGTGAGCTTGCGTTGATTAAGGTTTCCGCAAATCAGAAAAACCGCCTCGAGATCATGCAGGTTGTCGATGTGTTTCGGGGTACTATTATCGACATCAGTCAAAATTCACTAACGATAGAAATAACCGGAAAAGCCGACAAAGTCAATGCGGCTACTAAAATGCTCGATCAGTTCGGACTCCTTGAAGTTGCACGTACCGGGAGTGTTGCATTGAAGAGAGAATATCAGGAAATGAAACTTAAAGAAAAAGCAGGATAAACAAGAGGAGTAACATAGTATGAAATTGTATTACGAATCCGATGCAGATTTAGGGATACTCGACGGAAAAACAACCGCTATAATCGGGTACGGAAGTCAGGGACACGCCCACGCACTGAATCTGAAAGACAGTGGTGCGAGTGTTGTTGTCAGTGATCTGAAGGGAACACCGAACTGGAAAAAAGCTGAAGAAGACGGCTGGAATATTATGGAAGTTGCCGAAGCTGCAAAACAGGCGGACATCATCTTGATTCTGGTGCCAGACCAATATCAGGCCGACCTGTTCGAAAACGAAATAAAACCGCACCTCGAACTTGGAAATTCTCTGGTGTTTGCGCACGGATTTAATATCCATTACAAAGGAATTGACCCTCCTAAGGATATCGATGTCTACATGATTGCACCGAAAGGACCGGGACATCTGGTACGGCGTGTTTATCAGGAAGGTGGCGGTGTGCCGAGCCTGATCGCAATATATCAGGACTTTACCGGTGACGCAAAAAAGAAAGCGCTTGCCCATGCAAAAGGTATTGGCGCCACACGTGCCGGTGTGATCGAAACGACATTTAAAGAGGAAACAGAGACGGATTTATTCGGTGAGCAGACTGTCCTGTGCGGCGGTGTAACGGAGCTCGTCAAAGCCGGATTTCAGACACTCGTCGACGCCGGATATCAGCCGGAAATCTGCTATTTCGAATGTCTTCATGAATTGAAACTTATCGTCGATCTTTTCTACGAAGGCGGCATCACAGGCATGTATTATTCAGTAAGCGATACAGCTGAATACGGCGGAATGGCAAAGGGAACGGATGTTGTCAATGACGATACAAAAGCCCGCATGAAAGTAATACTCGAAAAAGTTCAGAATGGTTCGTTTGCGAGAGAATGGATTAAGGAGAGTAAAGACGGCCTTCCGAATCTCAAAAAACTCCGTAAAGAGCACGATGAGCTTTTGATAGAAAAAGTTGGCAAAGAACTCAGACCCATGATGTCATGGATCAAAGATAAGGATAAATAGAGTCATGCCTGATAAAAAAATTGAATTATTTGATACCACACTCCGTGACGGCACGCAGGGAGAACGGGTCTCTTTTTCTGTTGAAGATAAAATACACATCGCGCAACGGCTCGACGATTTCAGTATGGATTTCATCGAAGGAGGCTGGCCGGGATCGAATCCACGAGATATTAATTTTTTCAAGAGTACCAAGAGCAAAAGCTTCAAACATGCGAAAATAGTGGCATTCGGAAGCACCCGGCACAAATCAAACCGTGCAGATAGCGATCCGAATCTCAAAGCGATGCTTGAAGCAGAAACTCCAGCAGTTTCGATTTTCGGAAAGTCATGGCTTCTCCATGTCGAAACAGCGCTCAAAGTTGATCCGGAAGAGAATTTGAAGATGATTGAAGAGTCGGTCGGTTTCATCCGTTCTGAAGGCAGAGATGTTATCTATGACGCTGAGCATTTTTTTGACGGGTATAAATCGAATTCTGACTATGCGATCAAAACACTTGCTGCAGCCGAGCGTGGAGGAGCGTATGTCCTCGTGCTCTGTGATACAAATGGTGGTTCTTCGCCGTTTGAGATAGCGGATATAGTGGCAACGGTCAAAAAGAAACTTTCCACACCGCTCGGAATTCATACACATAACGATTCCGGTCTGGCTGTGGCTAACACGCTGTACGCGGTCGAAAACGGTGCAGTGCATGTTCAGGGTACGGTCAACGGATACGGAGAACGGTGCGGGAATGCAAACCTTTGCACAATCATACCGAATCTTCAGTTGAAAATGGGATATAAATGTGTTTCGGAGAAAAAAATGGCGAAACTGACATCGTTGTCGCGTTATGTTAGTGAGATCGCCAATATTACCCATGCGCGGAACCTCCCGTTTGTTGGAAAAAGCGCCTTCGCTCACAAAGGTGGTATACATGTGAGCGGTGTGATGCGCGATTCGCGTACCTACGAACATATTGAGCCTGAAACAGTCGGAAACGAACGGAGAGTATTGGTATCAGATCTTTCAGGAAAGAGCAATATTCAGTTCAAATCGGGAGAGCTGGGCATCGATCTGTCGAAACATCAGGATAAAATTCCAAAGATTATTGAACATCTCAAAGAACTTGAACATGCTGGTTATTCATACGAAGCGGCAGAAGGTTCGCTCGAATTGCTTGTCCGGCAGATTACCGGTGAATGGCGGAAATTTTTCGAATTGTGTGGATTCAGGATTCTGGTCGAAAAAGACGAATCGGGTGAGCCCCGATCGGAAGCCACCATACGAATAAAGGTAGACGGCATCCCGGAGCACGTTGCAGCCGAAGGCAACGGACCGGTCCATGCGCTTGATTGCGCACTGCGGAAAACGCTCATTAATTTCTACCCTGAAATTCAAAATATGAGTCTTTTCGATTATAAAGTCCGTGTTCTGAACCAAAAAAGCGGCACACAGTCCATCGTACGGGTACTCATCGAATTCAAAGCCGATACGCTTTCGTGGAGTACCGTCGGCGTCTCTGAAAATATAATCGAGGCAAGCTGGCAGGCTTTGACTGATGGATACTCTTATTTTCTGCTTAAGAACAAGGACATTCACTATACAAGAAAAGTGGGAAAAAAACAAAAAAATAAGGAAGTACACTAGAACTCATCAGCCGGGAATACAAAGTCGAAACTATTTTTACACAATAAGTATTCAACATGATGAGCATCCACGCATGTAAGGGGTAGCAAACATGAAGGATAAAGTATTAATATTCGATACTACGTTGAGAGATGGCGAACAATCTCCCGGATTCAGTATGAATCTCGAAGAAAAAACCCGTCTTGCCCGGCAGTTGGAAAAACTGAATGTCGATATTGTCGAAGCAGGATTTCCAATAGCATCCGATGGTGATTTTCAGGCAGTTCAGGAGGTTTCAAATACAGTAAGTACCTGTGCTGTTGCTGGATTAAGCAGAACAAAAAAGGGTGATATTGAGCGTGCATGGGAAGCACTGCAGCACGCGAAACATCCACGCATCCACACTTTTATCGCAACATCGGATATCCATTTGAAATATAAATTGAGAAAATCCAGGGACGAAGTTATTAACAATGTCGGAGAGGGTGTCCGGCTGGCGAAGAGTCTCTGTGATGAGGTGGAGTATTCGGCAGAGGATGCCTCACGGAGTGACCGCGATTATCTGTGTCGAGTCCTTGAAACAGCGATAGAAGCCGGTGCCGATATTCTGAATATTCCCGACACTGTTGGCTATACCACCCCGTGGGAGTACGGAAGCCTGATTAAATATATTACTGAAAACACAAAAGATATCGACAAAGCGATTATAAGCGTCCATTGCCACAACGATCTCGGTCTTGCAGTCGCAAACTCCCTTGCAGGCGTCCAGAACGGAGCACGGCAAATCGAGTGTACCATGAATGGTATCGGCGAACGTGCGGGAAATGCTTCTCTCGAGGAACTCGTAATGGTCATGGAGACTCGGCAGCAGGAATTCGACTGCGGAACAGAAGTCAATGCGGGAGAAATTTTTCCAACGAGTGAGTTGCTTGCTGAAATCACCGGCATCGGTGTACAACCGAACAAGGCAATTGTCGGGAGCAATGCCTTTGCCCACGAAGCAGGAATACATCAGGACGGTGTGCTGAAAAATCCGTTGACGTATGAAATTATGACACCGCAGTCAGTCGGAGTTCCGAGCAACAAACTGGTAATAGGCAAGCACTCCGGAAGACATGCCATCAGTGCAAAATTGCAGGGAATGGGATTCAATCTGACAGACGAAATGCTGAATGTAATCTATAAAGAAGTGATGAAACTGTCAGATGCAAAAAAGATTGTGCATGACGGAGAATTAAAAAATATTGCGACCGATGTTGTAATGGATAATAAAAAAACAATCGGAATGTAAATTATTCCTCTCTTGCATCACTATTACAACCGCATTAGATCGCTGAGGATATCAAGCGTATTGATCCATCAGTAACTATATTCAAGAACAACTTCGTCCAACTTATATACCACCAGAAACGTAACTTACATTTTGATTTTCTGCGTATAGTTCAGTATTTTAGTATGCTTTACTAATTGAAGTCCGGATGTGTTCTCCTGATTTTATTTCAGGGACTAGTAACGAAATGATTTTCAATCTATAAATATCGGAATATGAAAATGAGTAAGAATCTTTTCAACAAAGTGTGGGACCTCCATACGGTTATTAAGCTTGATTCTGGCCAGACGCAGCTTTTTGTCGGATTGCACCTCATCCATGAGGTGACATCACCGCAGGCATTTCAGATGCTCCGGGAACGCAATCTGGAAGTCCTCTATCCGGAGCGGACTTTTGCAACTGTCGATCATATTGTACCGACAACCTCGGTGAAGCGCCCCTATACCGACAGTCTTGCAGAAGAGATGATTGAGGCGATCGAATCAAATACAAACGAATTCGGCATCCGGTTTTTCAGTGTTGAATCGGGAGAGCAGGGGATTGTCCACGTGATCGGGCCTGAACTGGGTTTGACCCAGCCGGGAATGATCGTGACATGTGGCGATTCTCACACGGCAACTCATGGCGCGTTCGGTGCCATTGCATTCGGTATTGGGACATCACAAGTTCGTGATGTACTTGCAACCCAGTCGATTATAATGAATAAAATGAAAGTCCGGAAAATCTCGGTAAACGGGACCCTTGGTAACGGCATCTATGCAAAAGATATTATTATTAAAATCATAGAGAAACTCGGAGTGAACGGCGGCATCGGCCATGCTTATGAATATGCTGGAACCGCAATTGATCAGCTCAACATGGAAGAGCGGATGACCATCTGCAATATGAGTATTGAAGGTGGTGCGCGCTGTGGCTATGTCAATCCCGACCAGACAACATTCGATTATATCAAAGGCAGAAAATATGCTCCGAAAGGTGAAGCATTCGATTCAGCCGTCTCATTCTGGGAATCGATTGCATCGGATTCGGATGCTCACTTCGATGCTGAAGTGACGTTCGATGCTGAAGAGATCGAACCGATGGTAACCTGGGGTATCAATCCGGGACAGGCTATTCCGGTATCACAGAAAATGCCGCGGCTCGACAATCTGGACATTAATGAGAGAGAGACTGCAGAGCTCGCCTATAAACATATGGGATTCGATGAAGGCCAAGCAATTAAGGGTGTCTCGATCGATGTTGCGTTTATCGGTTCGTGCACCAACAGCCGGATTTCCGATCTTCGGGAAGCCGCGAGAATAGTCGAGGGGAATAAAGTCAATCCAAATGTACAGGCGCTGGTTGTTCCGGGATCGATTAAAGTGAAAGAACAAGCTGTCGAAGAAGGCCTCGACAAAATTTTTAGTGATGCCGGATTTGAATGGCGCGAAGCTGGTTGCTCCATGTGTTTAGCGATGAATCCCGACAAACTCCAGGGGCGTGAACTGAGCGCTTCGTCGTCAAATAGAAATTTTATCGGCCGGCAGGGATCGCCAGTCGGAAGAACACTGCTTATGAGTCCTGCTATGGTAGCAGCGGCAGCATTACAAGGTGAGGTAGTCGATGTCCGAGAGTTTTAAAATTCCACAGGTTAAGGGAACGGCAGTTCCTGTTCGCGGTAACGATATTGATACCGACCGGATTATTCCGGCACGGTATCTGAAATGTGTGACCTTTGATGGACTGGGTGAATTTGCATTCTATGATATCCGCTATGATGAGAATAAAAATCCAATGGATCACCCTTTTAATGATGAACGTTATAAAGGGAGTTCTCTCCTTCTTGTCAATAAGAATTTCGGCTGCGGTTCATCCCGAGAACATGCTCCGCAAGCACTGCTCCGCTTCGGTATTAAAGCAATAATCGGAGAGAGTTTTGCCGAAATTTTCGTTGGAAATTGCACAACGCTCGGTGTTCCAGCGGTCACAGCAGCATATAATGAAATTGATAATCTGATGCAGTATATTGAATCGCATCCTGATACACAGGTTTCCCTCAATCTGGAAACGAAATTGGTCAGCTATGATAGTACAGAACTTTCGGTGGACTTGCCGGAACCGTCCCGTCTCGTGCTGGTTGAAGGAACATGGGATTCAACAGCACAGCTGATCGGTAATAAGGAACAAATTGCGGAAACCGCGGAAAAAATCCCATACCTAAACTGGTAACAATATAGTTTTTCATAGTATAAGATTTATTAAATAAATTTTTCTTTATGTCATTTCGACCGGAGTCCCGATTTCAATCGGGCAAGAGTGGAGAAATCTCAACAATAATGCTGCTTATTTTCGTTAAAAAACCTCTACTAAAAATTTAAAAATACAAAATACTACTCAACTTACACGATTGACATTCGGAGGAAATGAATGTATAAAATTGCAATTCTACCCGGTGACGGCACCGGACCGGAAGTGGTTGATGAAGCGGTCAAGGTTCTCGATGCTGTAGCACAAAAATTTAATTTTAAATATGAATCCGAATCATACGATTTTGGCGGTTACCGCTATTTGAGCACTGGTGAAATCCTGCCTGATTCAGCAGTCGATGAACTGCGGCAATATGATGCAATTCTGCTGGGTGCAATCGGCCATCCCGATGTAAAACCAGGAATTCTCGAGAAAGGAATTCTGCTCCGGCTCAGATTCGAGCTTGACCAGTATATCAATCTCCGCCCGGTGAAGCTCTATCCCGGCGTCGAAACACCAATCAAGGACAAGGGTCCGGACGATATCGATTTTGTCGTTGTTCGTGAAAATACTGGCGGTCTTTACACCGGTGTCGGTGGAATTTCAATGATTGGTACAAAAGACGAAATCGCTGTCCAGTCGATGGTGTATAATAGATTTCAGGTCGACCGCTGTCTCAAATATGCCTACGAATACACCAAAAAGCGGAAAAAAACCATGACGCTCGGCCTCTGCGGTAAGACAAATGTGCTGACTTATGTCTATGATCTGTGGGAACGTGCTTTCCATGAGATGGGTGAAAAGGATTATCCTGACATCAAACGAGATTACTACCATGTGGATGCTGTCACTATGTGGATGGTTAAAAACCCTGAGTGGTTCGATGTAATTGTTACCGGCAATATGTTCGGTGATATCATTACCGATCTCGGTGCTATGGTGCAGGGTGGTATGGGAATCGCTGCCGGCGGCAATATTAATCCTGAAGGAGTTTCGATGTTCGAACCAATCGGCGGTTCTGCTCCCAAATACACCAGACAAAATATCATCAATCCACTTGCGGCAATATCATGTGTCGATATGATGCTCCGCCATCTCGGAGAAGATGGGGCAGGGAAAGCAGTTGAACAGGCCATTATGACAGTGACAAAAGATAAATTGAAAAGTCTTGCTGCCGGCCGTATGGGTTATTCGACGACTGAAGTCGGTGATCTGGTTGCCGAAATTGCCGTGCAATAAATCGTACTTTTAAAAGAGCAGGAGGTTCAAAAATGCCTGACTGTAATACAATGAGCAATCCCTCACTGACACTGGAAGATTTTCACAATGCCCGTTCCCGGATATCGGAGAGTCTCCACTACACTCCCGTTCAGAGCGCAACATTGCTCGGCCGGGAAATGGGAATAGAACTTTTTCTCAAATGCGAAAATCTCCAAAAAACCGGTTCCTTCAAAGTGAGAGGAGTGCTGAATACCGTTCTCGGACTTGATTCTGGTGCCCGTGGCAATGGTGTTATCACTGTTTCTTCCGGAAACCATGCCCAAGCACTTGCATGGGCGGCACAGAAAGCAGAAATCTCCTGCACCGTCGTCATGCCTGATTATGCACAGCAGACTAAAATCGATGCAAGTAAGGGATACGGTGCCAAAGTCATTCTGCACGACAGCATGATGACTCTCTTCGAACGGGCACACGCTATTGCCGAAGAGCGGAATCTCACTTTCATCCATCCGTTCGATGCAGAATCCGTCGTTGCCGGACACGGGACTGCCGGTCTCGAAATTCTCGAGCAGGTCGATGATATCGACGTTATCGTTGTTGCTGTTGGTGGTGGCGGTTTAATATCCGGCATTGCTACAGCTGTTAAACTCATCCATCCGAAAATAAAAATTTACGGTGTCGAGCCCGTCGGAGCAGATGCGATGCGCCGCAGTCTCGATGCCGGAAAAGCGGTGAAACTCGAACCTGTTGACACAATTGCCGACGGGCTCGCTGCCCCGCTTGCAGGAGAATTGAATTATGTTCTGGTTAAAGAGCATGTCGAGGATGTTGTCCTCATTCAAGACAGTGCAATCATTGAAGCAATGAACCTCCTGTTGACATGGTGCAAACTGCTTGCTGAACCCGCAGGTGCCGCGCCGCTTGCAGCACTCCGTTCCGGTGTCATCCCCTTCAAAAAAAATGACAGAGTAGTCGTCGTTATAAGCGGCGGAAATATCGACGCAGATCGGCTTGCAACCTATCTATCTCAATGACTAGACACATCTTGTCCTGAATAATAACACAATCCCCATTCGGAATTTTAACTTGACTTCACTGTCTTAAATCCGTAAGTTCAACTTTATTTTTTTAATTCATGTATTACTTTTGCTCTCTTGAGTTTTCCTATTGAACCGCACATTATTATTGATTAATTAATATCGCAATGAAAAACATTTCGACCGAGGTTTCTGATTTTCTTAAGGAAAAATAGGGCATAAGCCATATTCCTTTTGCAAATAATCAGGATTATTTGTTAATGTAATCTCATTTTTATTAAAAATTATATCAAACTTTTCCAGAGATTTAATAAGGAAAAAAGCAGAATAAATAGGGATCGCTATGCGAAATATTACATTGCTTTTTGTACCAGCATTATTGTCGATGTTAGTGCTTTTCCCGCATACAGTATTGAGCCAGAATCCTGCCCCGGATAGAGGACAGGATGAGGGCATTGGTCCATTTGAAACGCTCGTTGTCCGCGGTGCAATACTTATAGATGGAACCGGTGCACCACCGAGAGGTCCGGTAGATATTGTGATCAAACGCAACCGGATCGAAAGCATCTTAAGTGCCGGTACGCCCGGTATCCCTTTGGAAGATGGACGTGAACCACTTAATGCTGATTATGAACTCGATGCGGAAGGTATGTATATAATGCCGGGCTTTGTTAATCTGCATACTCATGCAGGAGGTCGGAAGGCGCCTGAAACCGAGTATGTCTATAAACTCTGGCTTGCGCACGGTATTACAACAGTGAGGGGGGTGGCTCTCGGAGGTATGGAATGGACGTTGAACGAGCGGGAACGGAGTGCCCGAAACGAGATTTCTGCGCCGAGAATCGTTGCGTACCAACGTCCCGGGTCAGGCAATGAATGGAGTGAACGATCGATCCGGACTGGAGAAGATGCGCGTGAGTGGGTCCGTTACGCTGCCCGAAAAGGTATCGACGGTATGAAACTTGTTGCCTTCAGGCCGGAAATAATGGCCGCGCTCCTTGATGAAGCACAAAAATTAAAACTCGGCTCTACGGCCCATCTTGCTCAGACCGGTGTGGCACAGATGAATGCTCTCGATGCTGCGCGGCTCGGTCTCGGTTCGTTAACGCATTTCTATGGACTCTTCGAAACGTTGTACAAAGACCATGACGTACAGCCCTGGCCGGCAGATATGAATTATAGTAACGAACAGTTCCGCTTCGCACAAGTTGCACGGCAGTGGGACCTTATTCATCCTCAGGGAAGCAAAGAGTGGGACGCTTTACTGCAGGAATTTCTTGATCTTGATTTTATTCTCGATCCGACAATGACCGCCTATCTGGCGAACAGAGATCTCATGCGCGCCCGAAATGCCGATTGGCATAAGAGCTATACGCTGCCGTCTCTTTGGGAATTCTACGAACCGAACCGTACAGACCACGGGTCATACTGGTACTACTGGACAACTTCGGATGAGATCGCATGGAAGAGCTTCTTTCGTATTTGGATGTCATTCTTGGATGATTATAAAGACATGGGAGGCCGCGTAACAGTCAGCGAGGATGCGGCCTATCTCTACAGCCAATGGGGATTTGCGACAATAGAAGAAATGGAACTCCTGCAGGAAGCGGGTTTTCATCCTTTAGAAGTGATCCGGAGTGCAACAATGTATGGAGCGGAAGCAATATTTGAACCGAAAGGCAGGCCGATCGAATATGGAGTAGTCCGTGAAGGTCTTCTGGCGGATCTGGTTGTAATCGATGAAAATCCTCTCGCAAACTTGAAAGTCCTGTATGGTACGGGTTGGCTGCGATTAAACGATGATACACGAAAAGTCGAAAGGGTTGGGGGAATTAATTATACGATAAAAGACGGTATCCTTTATGATGCAAAACAGCTGCTTGCGGATGTTGAAGAAATGGTCAAAAAAGCGAAAGAAGAAATGATCAACGGACAGGTTCCTTAACATACATTACTATAGGTGTATATATTTATTGTTGGTCTCGTGCGATTAAAATATCTGTATAATCTTTTACAATCACGCTATTTTATTTATTAAGTGTGCAATAATATTTATATTATTTGTAAATTTTAGTCGTGCTTAGACACTTTTTTGAAACCATAGCATAATTTTTTTCAATATGAAAACTTCTCATAAAATAATTAATGGTGATTGTCGACAGATGAATTGTTTGTCCAACAAATCTGTTCATTTAGTCATTACATCGCCACCTTATTGGCATTTAAAAGATTATGGCATAGAAAATCAAATTGGATTTCATGATAGTTATGAAAACTATATAAACAACTTAAATTTGGTTTGGAAAGAGTGCCACAGAGTTTTATATCCTGGTTGTCGACTTTGTGTAAATATTGGAGACCAATTTGCTCGTTCTGTATATTACGGTCGTTATAAAATCATCCCGATTAGAACAGAAATAATAAAATTTTGTGAAACAATAGGTTTCGATTACATGGGGGCTATTATTTGGCAGAAGGTGACCACAACCAATACGACTGGCGGAGCGACTATAATGGGAAGTTATCCTTATCCTCGAAATGGAATATTAAAACTTGATTACGAGTTTATTCTTTTATTTAAAAAGCACGGCAAAGCACCGAAACCATTTGCTGAGCAAAAGAAATTATCTGAATTGAGCAAGGAAGAATGGAATACATATTTTTCAGGGCATTGGAATTTTTCAGGAGCAAAACAAAACAATCATCTTGCTATGTTTCCTGAAGAATTACCTGCTAGATTAATAAAAATGTTTGCTTTTATTGATGAAACAGTTTTAGATCCTTTCTTGGGGAGTGGAACAACTTCTCTTGCAGCGAAAAATTTAGGACGCAATTCAATCGGTTATGAAATCAATCAAGAATATATTCCTAAAATCAAAGAAAAACTCAACATGTTACAATTTGATATCGAAAAAACTGAATATATTTTCTTAAATGATAGTATAAAATCTGACTTGAATAAGGATATTAATGAACTTCCGTATATATTTAAAGACCCACTTAAATTAGATAAAATTATTAATCCTAAAAAATCACAATTTGGTTCAAAAATTGATATAAACAGGAAAGAACGAGAAGAGTATTATTCAGTGAAAGAAATCATTAGTCCTGAGTTAATAAAACTTAATAATGATTTGACTATTCGTTTGCTTGGTGTAAAAAATAAAGAAAGTAAAAATGTGGAGGCTATTCAGTTTCTTTCTGATAAGACTAAAGGGGAAAAGGTATTTTTAAAATACGATGATATAAAGTATGATAAAAATAGCAATTTGCTTTGTTATTTATATTTGAAAAATAAGACATTCATTAATTCTCATTTAATAAAAGAAGGACTGGCAGAAGTTAATCAATCTGTAGATTTTAAATACAAAGACAAATTTCAAAAGTTGGCGATAAATAATGGCTAAATAATGGCTAAATAATGGATATTGAATAGCTCAATGAACCGATTCCAATTGAATTTCAAACGGAATGTTGGTCCAACTTCTGAAAATATACGAATGTGTGCTCCAGCGACTATTGAAGAATGGCGAGAATATTATTTTGAAAACGTTAGACCTAAAGAGCATATTGAAGATCTTGGCAGGAAATTATATATTAAGATTACAGAAGTTATTTCAGCTGAAGTAGAAAAAATTACCGAACAGGATTGCATAAATTATATGATGCAATTAGTTATTGACCGGACATTCGATGGTTATATGACAGAAATTAAAACAATTTATGGCCAGCTTCAAAAACTACTTGGTATAAAAATCGAACCTGCGCCTGACGAGTGGGATAGACTGTACAACGTAGACTTCTGTATTAAAATTAATGAAAAGTTTGTCGGAATACAAATAAAACCAGTAAATCAAGGTATTCAGCTACCTCAGATATTTAAAGAAAAGGAGATTCAACGTAAATCTCATGAAAAGTTTAAAGATCGATTTGGCGGCAAGGTATTTTATGTCTTTTCTTCTAAAAAAGAAGACAAAAAAGAAATTATTAATAAAGAAGTGGTTAGTGAGATATTACAAGAGATTGATCGATTAATATTAGATAACGATTAATTCCCTCTTGTTTAACCAAGTATACAATCACGTAACCTTTAGTTACGATAGCGATACGTTAAAAATAACGTGAGAATCAAATCAAGAAAGTACTAAAAATTTCCATAAACCATGAGGATATATGACGACACAGAATAACCGCGGCGGTTGGAGTTCCAGTTTGGGATTTATCCTGGCATCGGCAGGTTCGGCAATTGGTCTTGGCAATATTTGGCGTTTCCCCTATATGGTTGGTCAGAATGGCGGCGCAGCATTTGTCGTAGTGTATCTCATCTGTATTTTCCTCATCGGCTTTCCTATTATGGTGGCAGAATTGACTCTCGGTAGGTCGGCACAAAAAAATCCGGTTGGTGTATTTAAAGAGCGGGCTGTTGGGACACCGTGGGAGTTTCTCGGTTACATCATGGTTGTGATCGTAATGGTTATTTTTTCGTGGTACAGTGTAGTTGCGGGATGGATTATCGGCTATTTTTATAAAACTGTAGTCGGAACGTTTAGTAACCTCTCAGGCCCCGGTGAAACGCAGGATATTTTTACTCAATTTGTAGGAAATCCGGTACCGGTCATGCTGCTGACACTTCTCTTCATTGTAATGACCGGATACGTTGTACTCGGAGGAGTCAGAAGTGGCATCGAACGGTTGTCCCGTATCTTGATGCCGGTATTGCTGGTCATATTAATCCTTCTTGCAATCCGGTCGATAACACTTCCAGGTGCATCCGAAGGAATTGCTTACTATTTGAAACCCGATTTTTCAAAACTGAACAGCAGTGTCATTGCGGCAGCTATGGGGCAGGCATTTTTATCGCTGAGTATTGGCGCTGGTTCCGTAATGACCTATGGCAGCTACCTTTCCAAACGTGATAATATTCCGATTTCATCATCCTGGGTCTGCTTTCTCAACACCAGCGTCTCTCTGCTGGCGGGATTTATTATACTACCGGCAGTTGCCGCACTGGGACAGGAGTACACCGCTGGTCCCGGATTAATCTTCCAGGTTCTCCCTTCTATTTTTGGTGTTATGCCGCTCGGACAACTTTTCGGAATCGGACTCTTTCTGCTCCTTATTATTGCGGCACTCACCTCAACAGTATCCATGCTCGAAGTACCCGTGGCTTATTTTGTTGATGAACGCAAGTGGACCAGAAAAAAAGCTGTTATATCCATGGTTGTACTTTCGTTTGTGATGAGTACACCCGCAGCACTATCTGCCGGTGCAAGTGATTTTTTCTCAAAACTGCCCGGTATCGGCATGGATTATCTCTCCTTTGCCAGCGCAATTTCCGGTGATATTTTTATGGTCGTGAGTGCATTTCTGATGACTTTGTTTATCGGATATAAATGGACCATCAAAAATGCAATTGGAGAGGTGACGCTGAACAATATCAACTTTCCTTTGAGTCAGATATGGGGATTTTTATTGCGCTTTGTAATTCCGGTTTTTGTACTAATCATCTTATGGTTTTCAATAAAAAACAATTTCTTTGCATAAGCTTTAATTATAAGATTAAATTCGAATATATGTATTTACTGTGATGAACAGTATCGAAAATCTTTCTGTATTGAGAGGAGTGAGCAGTTCAATTCGGTTGTATATAGTGTGCTTATCGAGCTTTGCAGTTTTATCTTTATTTTCATGCAGCGAAAATTCTCCATTTGATTTTCTGACGTGGCAGGACATCGCTGCTTTGCCTGTATGCCGACTACCGAATTCAGTATGGTGACGGTGAATTACAGTTTGGAAATCTGCGTTTGCCGGAAACTTCCGGATTACATCCTCTTGTGGTTGTCATTCATGGTGGGTGCTGGCTCAACACGTTCGACCTTGAGCATGCCGGAAATCTCTGTGCGGTATTTTCCGAAGCAGGAATCGCGACTTGGAGTCCAGAATATCGGCGTGTTGGCGACATCGGTGGAGGATGGCCGGGGACCTTTGAAGATGTAGCTCAAGGTTTAGACTATGTTCGGGAATTAGCAGAGATTTATCCGATCGATGTAAACCGGGTGATTACAGTCGGGCACTCTGCTGGCGGACATCTAGCACTCTGGTTGGCTGCACGAGCAAATTTGTCTCAGGATAGTCCTCTCTATACACCGGAACCATACCGGATACAAGGAGTCGTTTCACTTGCAGGCATTACAGATATAAAAACATACAGTGCCGGTCCGAACGACTGCAATCAAGCGGCTCTCCATCTGCTTGGTGGAACAGTTGCAGATGTAAAAGACCGATATGACCAGACAAATCCTCTTGATCTGCTTCCTTTCGGCATTACACAGCGATTGATTCACGGTTATCATGATGAAATAGTTTCTCCGGATCAAGCTCGAATGTATGTTGAGCGTGCTCAAAATGTCGGAGATGACGCTGAGAAATTATTATGATTGAAAATGCGGCTCATTTTGAATTCATTGCTCCTCACACTTCGGCGTTTTCAGTAGTAAAGCAAGTTGTGTTGGAATTGCTGAATATGGATTAGTAACCATTTCTTTTCATAAACGCTTGATTCAATACTGCAATTATCCCACTTTATATAAGGTATAAACGTAACGGATGTCTCATACTACCCGGAATAGAATGGTCCTCCATAAAGAAACACCTCTCATTGAATCCCTACAGCTTCGGAAACGTACCGGAAAAAAAGTGTTCTTAAAAATGGAAAATCAGCAGCCGACCGGGTCGTTCAAAATCCGTGGTATAGGCCACTATTGCTCAGAGCTTGCACCATCAGGCGTGTCCCGGTTTATCTCCTCATCGGGCGGAAATGCCGGGTATGCTGTTGCTTATGCGGGAAATACATTGATGATAAACGTTACGGTAGCAGTACCCGAAACCACACCGCAATTCGTACAGGACCGGATTCGTGAATGTGGCGCAGATGTTGAAATACATGGTTCGATCTGGGATGAAACAGACGAGTATGCAAAAAAATTGGCTCACAATCTTGATGGCGCGTATATTTCTCCATTTGACCATCCTTCGATCTGGAACGGGCATGCTTCAATTATCGATGAGTTGGTACATCAAGCCGATAAACCAGATGTTGTGGTTCTCTCTGTCGGTGGGGGTGGTTTACTCTGCGGTGCGATTGAAGGTTTACAGCGGAATGACTGGAGCGATGTCCAGGTCATCGCTGTCGAAACTGAAGGCGCTGCTTCGTTTGCCGCATCGGTATCGGCCGGTACGCTTGTGACACTCGACCGAATTGATTCTATTGCTTCAAGTCTTGGAGCCAAACAGGTGACGTACAAATCACTAGATTTCTACAATACACTCGACATTACACCCCATATTGTCTCCGACCGAGATACAGTCGAAGCCTGTCTTGCATTTCTGAATGATCACAATGTCCTGGTTGAGCCGGCTTGTGGCGCCGCATTGTCAGTTGTGTATTCAAATTCAAACGTGATCCGAGATGCACAGACGGTCATGATCATTGTCTGCGGCGGTATCGGTGTTACTCCGGAGAAACTCAGGGAGTGGGATGAATCACTCCCTTTATAAGAATATCAGTCTTCCATCCGTTTTATTGATACTACTTTCGGGAATATTGATCTTGTAATCCCCACCATCGGCACGGTAGTCAGCCAGACACGCTCTCCTTCAATAATTTTCATATCGATCTCATCAACCGATTGTACATCTTTCATTTCAGGTTTTATCTCGGTAATAATGCCGAAGAGTTCGGATTCCGGTGTAAAAACAGTACTGGTCATAAAACAGAGCGATTTTCCGGCATGTTCATTCTCATCAGAAATGGTAAAAGCAATTTTAATTGCTTCACCGCCCGGTGCCTGAGACTCTGTAATAAATCGAACTGTTGCAGGATATCGGCCTTCCGGAGGGAAATAATTTTCTTCCTGCACTTTTACTTCTAATTGTATTTCCTCAATCAGAAATGTCTTTGCCCGATAGTTTCCGTCAGGAAGCACGGTCGGAATTGAGTACTGCGGATCGGTCAACAAGGCATACACAGTCGGATCGCCATCTCTCACTTTTTCTTTCGAGTTCAGCGGCCATTCGCTGCTGATTTGCTCAGCCCGTCCTGGGAGATTTTGTGCACTCAAAATCGATGTAATCGTCCAGTACATGTACTCGTCGATCTGACAGCCGTACCGGCATGATTCATCGTAGTAGTTATACCAGGAGCCATCGGGATACTGCTCGGGGGCATCCTTGAAATGTCCGCCTCTCGCTAAGTCCGCCGCCGCCGCCACTTTTGAGCCAGGTACGGGTGCAAATACCGATGGATATGCATTGCCCCATCCGTGACGCGTCAAGAGGTGGAGAGTCTCTTCCCATAAACCGTCGAACGTGTTGTTTTCGATAGCATTCGGACGTGATTCATCAGCGAAATTATCGTGATAGACACCGTCGGGAAACGCGTAATGCAAGTCCTCATGGATCGCTTCCCATTCGTCTCCGGAATCCTTCGTCATGACAAGTATAGCTTTTTTCTCGACCAGCGCATTCACAACACGCTGATCGTCAGGTATTCCGTCTTCATCATTGTCAAGATATTCTGCCAGAACATTCGCTGCATGCAGTAATTTTTCGTTGGGAGAGGTCGGAGTAGCATAGAGATGAATGCCAAATACATCCACCTGCTTCGTAAACACCGGGACTTCCAGTTGTTCTGTGCTAACTGTTGAGCAGCTAATCACCGCTAAATATGATAATCCTAACAGTGTGATCAATAATCTCTTCATCGAAACCTCCGTAACTCAGCAATACGTTTTATCATCAAAACGGTATTATTCACGTGTTATTCATAGCTATACAAAAATGATTTTTAATGCTAATCCGTGTACGAGAGTAAAACTTCATCGGTCATTGCTGTCGGAAACATAAGGTGCTGCTTCGTTTGCGGCATCGGTATCGGTGTTACTCAGGAGAAACTCCGGGAGTGGGATGCATCACTCCCTTCATAAGAATATTAGTCTTCCATCCGTACTATTGATACTACTTTCGGAAATACCGATCCTGTAATCCCCACCATCGGTTCGGTAGTCAGCCAGACACGCTCTCCTTCAATGATAGTCATATCGATCTCGTCAACCGATTGCACATCTTTCATTTCAGGTATTATCTCGGTAATGATACTGAAGAGTTCGGATTCAAGTGTAAAAACAGTACTGGTCATAAAACAGAGCGATTTTCCTGCATGTTCATTTTCATCGGTAATGGTAAAAGCAATTTTAATCGCTTCACCGCCTGGTGCCTGAGACTCTGTAATAAATCGAACTGTTGCAGGATATCGGCCTTCCGGAGGAAAATAATTTTCTTCCTGCACTTTTACTTCTAATTGAATTTCCTCAATCAGAAATGTCTTTGCCCGATAGTTTCCGTCAGGAAGCACGGTCGGAATTGAGTACTGCGGATCGGTCAACAGGGTGTACACACTCGGATCGCCATCTCTCACCTTATCCTTTGTGTTCAGCGGCCATTCGGCGTTAATTCGCTCAGCCCGTCCAGGGAGATTTTGTGCACCCAAAATCGATGTAATCGTCCAGTACATATACTCGTCAATCTGACAGCCATACCGGCATGACGCATCGTAATAATTATACCATGAGCCATCAGGATACTGCTCAGGAGCATCTTTGAAGTGTCCGCCTCTCGCTAAGTCCACCGCCGCCGCCACTTTTGAGCCAGGTACGGGTGCAAATACCGTTGGATATGCATTGCCCCATCCATGACGCGTTAAAAGATGGAGGATTTCTTCCCATGAACCGTCGAACACGCCGTCTTCGATAGCATTCGGACTTGTTTGGTTAGCGTAGTTGTTGTGATAGACAGCGTCGGGAAATGCGTAATTTAAATCCTCATGGATCGCTTCCCATTCGTCGCCGGAATCCTTCGTCATGATGATAATAGCTTTTTTCTCGACCAGCGCATTCATAACATGCCGGTCATCGGGTACACCATCTTCATCATTATCAAGATATTCTGCCAGAACATTTGCTGCGTGTAGCAATTTTTCGTCGGGAGAAGTCGGAGTAGCATAGAGATGAATGCCAAACACATCTACCAGTTTCGTTAACACCGGGACTTCCGGGTTTTCCGAGCTGACTGTGGTGCAGCTCATCAACACCAAACATGACAATCCTAACAGTGCGATCAATAATCTCTTCATCGAGACCTCCCTAACTCAGCAATTTGTTTTATCATCAAAACGGTATCTTTCACTTGCCATTAGTAGTTATACAAAAATGATTGCTGATGCTAATCCGTGTACGAGAGTAAAACTCCAGCAAAAAACAATTATCACTCAAGAACCTTTGCCATATTCCAAAGTGACGAGTTGTGAAAATCGGCCACAAAGCTGCCGGGCGGGACCAGTTCATCGCATGTAGTGCGGGCCTCATCACTGAGTGACATGTCTAATACCGGCAGAAGGTTCTCCAGATGTTTAATGGTCCTGCACCCTATGAGGGGAGCCGTAATTCCCGGCTGGTCTTTTACCCACAACAGCGCCAGTTGTGCGGCAGGAATTCCAACTCTGTCTGCAAGTTTCAAAAACTCTTTGCTGACTGCGATCCCTCTCTCGCTGATACGTTTTGTATAAAAGCCTCCCCGTTTGACCGCACGTGAATCTTTCGGAAAGTCGCTTGTGCTTTTATATCGACCAGCCAATATTCCCATTGCAAGAGGACTCCAGGTAATGAGTCCGACTCCATACTTTTGAGCAATCGGTATGAGTTCATTCTCGATGCGGCGGTCAAGTAAATTATACGGTGGCTGCTCTGTTGCAATGCGAACATAATCCTTCAATTCACTGAACATGATAGCTTCCATCACTACCCAGGCGGGATGCGTTGAAAAGCCGATATACCGAATCTTACCCTGCCGGACAAGATCAGTCAATGCATTGAGTGTTTCATCGATTGGTATATTCGGTGTAAACCGGTGGAGCTGGAATAGATCGATATAATCTGTCTGGAGACGCTTCAGGGCTTGTTCACAAACCCGGATAATATTTGAACGTGAATGACCGAATTCATTCGGGCCGATTTTGTCGAGAACCATATCCGGGCGTATATTGAATGTCGATTTATATTCATCGAGTGATACACCAATTCGCTTTCTTCCGTGGTCAACTTTCGTTGCAATAAAAACCCGGTGCCGCAATTTGTTTTCTTTGAGCGTTCTACCGATTATTCGCTCACTTTCGCCCTCACAATAGGTATCTCCTGTATCCAGTAAATTAATACCCGCGTCGAGTGCACAGTTAATAATCTTGTTTGCTTCTTTTTCAGATGTGGCATCTCCGAAATTATCGCTTCCGAGTCCCATTGGAGAAACATTTATTCCTGTCCGTCCTAATTGTCTGTATTCCATCTTACATCTTTCGTAGTAACATAGTTTATCAATAACTATTGTTCATCATTTAATTATTATAATTCAAGATATATCAATATATATTTCATTACCATGGCAATGGAGCAACACGAGGCAGTTTTTCATCCCGCATAGCTGCATGATATACGAATGTTGCAAGTATAACCGTATTTGCCATGAGGTCTTCGGGTACAAGACGGTCAAATACGTCCATGTTGGAGTGGTACCTGCGACCGTCCATTCTATCCTGTAGAAAATAATACCCCGGAAGTCCTACCTCATCATATGCCTCATGTGCCATTCCCGTAGAAAAAAGATGTCTCATTCCCAGGTTGTAAAGCGGCTTCATCCATTCGGTAAAGATTGACCGGGTCATTTCATTACCCATAATGTTCAGACCTTTTATTCTGGCAGCGCCGTTATCGATGTTAAAATATGCCGATAGATTATGATAATCTGGTTTATATTCCTTTTTAGCAAGGTTGGCAAAATTATTTCGGACATGACTCCGGTTGCCGTATAAACCCATTTCATGTCCACCCCAGAGTCCAATTCGTAGTGTTCTCCGCGGTTTGATACCGAGTGCCTTGAAGATACGAACTACTTCCATTGAAACAATAGTACCGGCGCCATCATCAGTTGCACCTGTCCCGACGGGCTCCGACTGAAGATGTCCGCCTACTACAACTAATTCATCTGCCAGGTCTGTACCGGGAATCTCTGCGACAACATTATAATCATTCGGATCGTCTCTGGGGAAATCCACTTTAATATCAATTTCCAATTCCACTGGGATCCCTTTTTCAAGAATACGTACAATCCTGTTGTAATGTTCCGCTGCCATAATAATCTCTCTGATGGGTGGCGGAGCATCCGTATTCCACATTTGATTTGTCATAGCATATCCCCCTACCGCAGTATCGACTGTGCCGAAATCATTTTTCCCATCCGTTCGGGCAACCATATAGGCACCTGCTGCGAACAACATGTCGATTTTCTGCTCCTGCGAAAGCCCGGCATTACGGCGTCTGCGCTCGCGAACAACAGGAGGGCCGACGGGAGTTTTCGCCATTTCGTCCAATTCTTCTTCGGTATATGGTTGTGTCATCGGCTCAAAGTGCGGTGTGATTACCTGTTTCGCCTGCATAAAAACAATTTTATCCCGAATAGTATTCCGGTATGTATCAAGGTCCGATTCGGTGTTAATTTCATCAAGATTAATATGTATTGCCTCTGCCTCTATTTTTCCGTCTGTTCCGGCAGACCAAGCAGCAGGATACGCTATGATAGGCATATATTGGGGGGCAATCATGTGGATGGATGTGTATAAATTTTCCCAGCCTACACCAAATTCGAACGGTTCCAGCCGCACATTTGAGAGTCCATACTCTTCCAGTTTTTCTTTCGCCCATTGTGCAGCAGCATTATAACCGGATGATTTCGAGTTCCGGGGCCCATACACATCAGTTATCCAGCTGGCATTCTCCATCACTTCAGAGCGTTCAAATGCTTCGTCCATGATCTTATCGACGACATCCCAGTGGACCGGTTCCTGTGCAAAGACAGTTGAAGTTACAGCAACTGTTAAAAACAATGCTACCATGTATCTGTAATAATTACTCATAATATTTCTCTCCTCTCAAGTTGAATATTTTCTTACCATAGTTTTTCAATTTCATCGGTGAGACCGGTCATCTCCCACCGCACTAACGACATGGGGATCATTCCCAAAGCCCTGAAATCATCGACAAATTCACCAAGAACAAAATCATCACCACGGACTTTTGCTGCATCTTCTATCAAACTCATCATCTGTATTTTCCCGAGAACCATTCCCATATGCCAACCGGGAGCACGAAGTGTCGTCTTCATCTCAAACCAGACTTCATGACCTCCATCGATCATCCAGTTGTATGGTGTTTCTTCGTAGCAAAACTGGAGCGCATCGGCCAGGTCAAATTCATTGTTATGCATTTTCAGATCGGCCAGACCACGCACAGCCCGGAAGGCTTTCGCGATTAAATTGACCTCCTCTCCACGTGGACGGTCTTCATAAATTCCGGAATGCAGAAAAATTTCTTCGAGTCCGAAAGCCATACCCTCATTCCGAATCATATCGATATCATAGAGCCTGGTGGTTCCCCGTATCGGTCGTCCGTCACGCTGATGTATTAATTCATCCAGATGGTGACCAAGGTTATTATGTGCCACTTCGGCAATCATATCACGGTCTCTGCACTGTTGAAAAAAGTCCTGTTTGTCTTCCGATCCAGGTGCATTCCACCATTCTCCCGGATTGTTCGTTGTCATATAGTCCGGTATGGTGAACAAACCTTCATCCTCGATGAATTGAAACATATACTGTTCATCATTTCGCCATCGCCGCTGGTACTCTTCAGGAGATGAAACTAACTGAAGGGGAGGCAGATTGCGGTTTCTGTGCTCAACAATTTTAAGCGCCCCGACTGAGTGTTCATATTCTCGCTCGAGGCTTGCGTACAGTTCATCCCAGGTATAGGGAACAAGATGCACATTTTTGAGCCACCAGTTATAGTTTTCTTTTCCGATTCCCGCTGGAGTGGTCATTGAATTAATGTTCGCTTCGATCCATTTACCGTAATCCTCCACTGCGGCAATTGCCAGTTCAATTTCTGAGAGCATTTCGGGATGGTGTTCCGTCAATTGTTTGCCGAGGTTTTCATACAGTTTTATTTCTCTTTCAAGAAAATGCAGAGCAATGAGAGCGAAATCCCCAGCTGCTTCGGTGAGATTCCCCTTTGCCTGTTCAAGCAGTTCAGGAGCAGCCCGAAGCTGTGCTCTGAAATTCGCAGCTTCTTCTTCAGACATTGGCAGTTCGGAAATTCTTGGTCTTCCATAAGCCGTCGGTCCGGCACCTCCCATAGAAAATAAGTAGAATACAGGATCCCGCGACCACGGCCTGCGTATTGTATGGTCGAATTCCAGACCGTTCATTTCTGCACGCACTACGTGGTAATCCACTTGCTGCAAAACAGGCCAGTCACTTAAATTAATCGCCGCAAGTCGTTGCTGATATTCCTGTATTCTGCTGAACTGTTCCCTCAGTGCTGAAGCAGTGTAGTCGGGAACACTATTGATTTCTTTCGGTCTCTCAAATTCTCGAAATTCCTGAAAAAGTGCAATGAGATCATCATATGAATTCAATTCTGTCATGTCGGTTCTGCTACTCTCCGAAGTACACGACACGAAGAGGAGGATAAAAAGATACATGCAAACTCGTATTTTCAAATAATGTCTGTTCATAATATTCTCCAAATATTTCATCGATTACTTCACAGTTGAATAGTTTTATATGATTTCACTACCACGGTAATTGAGCAACACGGGGAAGTTTTTCATCACGCATTGCAGCATGATACACAAACGTTGCAATAATGGCAACATTGGTCATCGTGTTTTCCGGAATAGCGCGATCTAACATGTCCATATTAGTGTGGGCATTCGTTTCCATATCATTTCTATCCTGATAAAAATAAAATCCCGGCAATCCGACTTCAGCGTACGCTTCATGGTAACCAGGATTACCGCCGATAGGCATTCCGCCGGGTATCAGATGTGACATACCCAGGCTGTGTAACGGCTTCATCCATTCGGTAAAAATTGACCGTATCTCTTCATTCCCCATGACCGATACAGCCCGTATCTTACCGGTTCCATGATCTGAATCAAAGTACGCTGAAAGATTATGATAATCCCTTTTATATTCTTTAGTAGTCGGATCCGCAAAGTTTTTGCGGACATGACTCCGGTTACCTGCTAATCCAGCGCCATCATGTCCACCCCAGAGTCCCATCCGAACGGTTCGCCGTGGTTTAAGCCCTAATTTTTTAAAAATCCGTGCAACTTCCATAGCAGAAGCTGCACCGACTGCGTTATCAGTCGCACCGGTACCGACAGGCACAGACTGAAGGTGACCACCAAATACAACTATTTCATGCGGTAGATCAGTGCCGGGAATCTCGGCAATAACGTTATGGTCATTCGGATTACCCCTGAAAAAGTTTGTCCGGACTTCGATCTCCATTTCGACAGGAATTTCCTTATTCAATATTCGAATGATCCGGTTATATTGTTCCACTGCCAAGACAAGCTCTGTAGGCTGTGGAAGTGCACCCTCTTTCCACAGTCCTGATGCTCTATCATATCTACTGAGCGCAACTGTTCCGAAATCATGTTGGCCGTCCGGGTGTGCAATAGCAACGGCACCCTCAGCAAATACAAAATCGATGATTTGTTGGCGCGTCAGTCTGTTTTCACTAAGATTGGGTCTCGTCCGCCCTTGTCTTTGTAATTCAATATCCAACACAGATATTTCCGGAGCAATGGGTATTTTCGCCATTGCATCGAGTTGCTCTTTTGTAAATATTGTTGCTATTGGTTCAAAATGGGGTGAGAGTTTGTGTTCCGGTCTTATAAATATGATTGTGTTCTTTAATTTTCCTCGGTATTGTTTCAAATCTGTTCCAGAAACAAGTTCGTCAAAGTTGATATACATGGCATTGGCCCGGATTTTTCCATCTGTTCCGGACGACCACGGAGCAGGATAGGCAATAAGCGGCATATACTGGGGAGCCATCATGTGTACTGAGGTGTAACCAATATTCCAACCGGCACCGAATTCGTACGGCTCAAGTCTGGCATTCGTGAGACCATTCTCTTTGAGTCTGTCTCGAGCCCATTCCGCAGCCGCACGGTATGAAGGTGTCTTCACATTTCGAGGTCCGTATACATCAGCCAGCCAGCTGGCATTGTCCATAACTTGAGAATTATTAAAAGCTTCTTCCATTATTTTATCTACGACATCCCAATAGACCGGTTCCTGTGCGAAAGCTGATAACGTTAAGAGAACAATTAACAACATTACGACGATATTGTGATAAAGAGTGCACATTGTATTCCTTATATTGTATGTTGAAGAGTTACTTTACCATGGCAGCGGTGCAACTCTGGGAAGTTTCTCATCACGCATAGCAGTATGATACACAAACGATGTCAGGACAACTGAAGCTTGCATCAAGCCTTCCGGAACAAGCCTCTCATAGGTATCCATATTACTGTGTGAATTCATGTCGTCGATCTCTTTTCGGTCATGGTCAAAATAAAAGCCCAGCAGACCGACTTCCCTGTATGCTTCATGTTGGCTTCCTGACGTAAACAGATGTGTCATACCCAAGTTTTTCAGCGGCTTCATCCACTCGGTAAATATTGATCTGAGAAGTTCATTTCCCATAATGGAAACACCCCGTATCCTGCCGGTTCCAATATCGATATTGTAATATGCAGAGAGGTTATCATAATCCTTTTTGTATTTTTTCGTTACCGGATCAGCAAAGTTTTCCCGGACATGAGCACGGTTCCCGATCGTACCCATTTCATGACCTCCCCAGAATCCTACTCGGATCGTTCGTCTTGGTTTGACTCCGATCGCCATAAGAGTTCGTGCTGCTTCAAGTGTAGCCACGACACCCGCACCATTATCAATAGCACCCGTACCAGCAGGATTCGCCTGCAAGTGCCCCCCAAAAAGAACTATTTCATTCGCCAGGTCAGTACCGGGAATTTCTGCTATGACATTGAAATCGTTTGGACCATCACTGTTAAAAGAGACTCGCACTTCAAGTTCTATTTCAACAGGAATACCTTTTTCCAAAATTCGCATTATCCTGTTGTAGTGTTCAGCAATCATGATCAATTCTGTTGGATTCGGTTGCGCCCCCTGTTCCCATGGCCGTGTTTCCATCGTATATCGTCTATTCTCAACTCTGACAGATCCATAACTGCTTTGTCCGTCTGTACGAACAATTGCCACTGCACCTTCACCAAACACAAAGTCGATAATCTGCTGTCTCGATAGCCTATCATCTTCCGACCTTCGACCGCGGTGCACTTGTGTGACACGGGGTCCAACAGAAATTTTCGACATTTCATCAAGCTGTTCATCGGATAATCTCTCATTAAGCGGAGTAAATCTGTGTGTGATCTCCTGTTTCGGCGTGGTGAATATGATAGCGTTGTGCAGATTACCCCGATACTGTTCCAGATCAGATTCTGAAGCAATCTCATCGAAATTTACATAGACGATCGGGCCACGAACTTTTCCATTAGTACCCTCGGACCACAATGCGGGATATGCGACGATCTGCATGTACCGAGGGGACATCATGTGAACAGAAGTGTAGTTGTTATCCCAGCCAATACCAAATTCATACGGTTCCAAATGTGCGTTTGGAACACCATAATCATCCAATTTTTCTTTTACCCATTCAGCTGCAGCAAAATAACTTGGCGTTTTTGCGCCCCGCGGTCCAAAGACGTCGGTCAGCCAGCTGGCATTTTCCATGACTTCGTTATTTGCAAACGATTCATCCATAATCTTCTGCACAACATCGTAGTATACTTTTTCCTGTGCATTGGTGGAGACTGCTGCAATAAGCAGTATAATTAATCCAGCTACACATATACATTGAGCTTTCATAGTACTATTTACACCTCCTGCTATAAAATCAAATGAAATTCCTTATCGTACCGGCATTGGTGCAATGCGGGGAAGTTTTTCATCACGCATTGCGGCATGGTATGCTAAACTTGCCATGACAACTGCGGACTGCATCATGTCCTCCGGTATAAGGCGGTCATATACATCCATGTTGGTATGAGCGTTTCTGTTATCTAAATTAAATAATTCCTGCAGAAAGGAAAACCCTGGCAGACCGACTGCCGAAAACCTGCGATCTTCAGAGCCTACTACTTCCGGTATGAGATGGGTCATCCCGAGACGATGCAGCGGTTTCAACCATTCGGTGAAGATAGAACGCACCTGTTCATTTCCCTGAAGAAAAATTCCGCGAAACCTACCGGTACCATGGTCGGTGTTAAAATAAACGGATAATTGAGAGTGCTCCGGTTTATATATCTGTGTTTCCGGATCACCGAAGTGGGCGAGTACATAATTCCGCGAACCGAAATTGCCCATCTCATGCGCACCCCAGAGCCCAATGCGAATAGTCCGCCGGGGTTCCACTCCGATTGCTTTGAGAATTCGTAATGCTTCCATACAAACGGCAACACCGGCGACATCATCTATTGCACCGGTACCGGCCGGATCAGCCTGAAGATGTGCTCCGAACATTGCCACCTCATTAGCAAGGTCTGTTCCCGGAAGCTCAGCAACGACATTGTAATCAGTGAAATCGTCATCGATAAAATTCACCCGTATTTCAACTTCCATTTCAACGGGAATTCCTTTTTTCATTATTCTGAGTATCCGGTTATAATGCTCAGCTAGTACAACCAGCTCTGTAATAGGAGGAAGAGGATTCTTTTCCCATAAACGATTTTCCAGAGCATATCCTTCGACACCCGCATCGACAACACCATATCCATTCGTTTGACCATCATGATGTGCAATTGCTAAAGCTCCCTCTGCAAACACAAAAGCGATTTTCTCATTGTTTGTCAGTCTGTTTTCGTCATCTATGCGTCCTCGCCGTGCACCGGAATCGCCGGGGCCGATGTGGATTTTTGCCATTTCATCAAGCTGTTCCTCTGTAAATCTATCTGCTATGTGATCAAAATGGGGTGAGACACTCAGTTCCGGTGTAGTAAATACAATTTTGTTTATTAGTTTTCCACGGTATGGTTCAAGATCGGCTTTGGTATTGATCTCATCAAAGTTGACAAAAATTACCGGTTCCCTGATTTTTCCATCTGTTCCGGCAGACCATGGAGCCGGATACGCTATCATCGGCATATACTGAGGTGACATCATATGCACCGACGCATACTCTTTCTCCCAGCCTATACCGAACTCAAACGGTTCAAGAGCAACATTCGATAAGCCGAACTCCTCTAATCGATCTTTAGTCCAATCTGCGGCTGCACGATATGATGATGAATTTGCGTTCCGCGGCCCAAAAACATCGGTCAACCAGCTTGCAGTTTCCATAACACGCGAATTTTCGAAACCTTCAATTATGATCTTATCGACAGCATTCCAGTACACTTTTTCTTGAGCAAATGCGGAATGTGCAGTGAGAAGAAGCAACAATAAACCTGTACTTACAGTGCGTTGTAACTTCATTAGTACGCCCCTATAAATTATTTGATATAATATGTTACCAGGGTCTTGGTGCGAACCGGGGAAGTCTTTCATCACGCATGGCGGCGTGATATGCGAACGTCGCAATTATGACAGCGTTTGCTATGAGATCTTCCTCTACAAGACGGTCATAGGCATCCATATTGGAATGGTATTGGCGGCTATCCATTCTGTCCTGTATAAAATAGTAACTCGGCAGGCCAACTGCATCATATGCTTCATGGACCATTCCATACGGGATAAGATGAGTCATGCCGAGATTATGGAGCGGCTTCATCCATTCTGTGAATATGGCACGAAGTCGTTCATTACCCTGAATAGGAACACCACGTATCCTGCCGCTGCCATGGTCGATATTAAAATATGCGGAAAGGTTATCGTAATCTTTTTTGTATTCCTTTGTTTCCGGATCGGCAAAGTGTTTTCGAACATGAGCCCGGTTTCCGAATACACCCATTTCATGCCCGCCAAAGATAGCTATCCGTATAGTCCGGCGGGGTTGGATTCCGAGAGCCTTAAGAATACGTACAGCTTCCATGCAGACAACGACACCCGCAGCATCATCGGCAGCGCCGCCTCCAGCTGGGTTTGCCTGAAGATGCCCGCCCAAGAGAACAATTTCTTCTGCAAGGTCGGTACCCGGAATTTCGGCAACTACATTGTAATCTGTCAGGTCATCCCGGTTAAATGAGACTTTTAGCTCAAGTTCAATCTCGACTGGAATATCTTTCTCCAGAATACGCATGATCCGATTATACTGTTCAGTTGACATAACCAGTTCGGTAGGAGGGGAGGGAGCGTCCACTTCCCACAATCTGTTATCTAGAGTATAACGGTTGTTCTCTACAGCAACAGTCCCGAAATCATTTCTACCGTCCATCCGCACAATAGCTGCCGCGCCTTCGCCAAATACAAAATCGAGAATTTTCTGCCGTGAAAGCCTTTCCGGACGGGAACGCCTGTTTCGCTCATCTGTAATCCGGGGACCGATAGGAATTTTCGCCATCTCATCGAGCTGTTCTTTGGTATAGCGTGTTGCGGGTGGATCAAAGTGAGGTGTTAATGTTCGTTTAGGTTCTGTTAAGACGACTGCATTGCGAAGTTTTCCACGGTATAGCCGGAGGTCTACTTCCGATGCTATATCTCCAAAATTAATGTAAACTGCCCGCCCTTTGACCTTGCCGTTGGTTCCGGCAGACCACGTCGCGGGATAAGCAATAATTGGCATGTACTGAGGAGACATCATATGGACCGAAATATATTCATTCACATAGCCAACCCCGAACTCATACGGTTCCAACTCAGCATTCGATAACCCATATTCCTGTAACCGCTCTTTCACCCATTCAGCCGATGCAATGTATCCAGGTGATTTTGCATTCCTCGGTGCAAATACATCCACAATCCAACTTGCATTCTCCATGACGTCGGAGTTTTTGAAAGCTTCATCCATGATCTTGTCGACAACATCCCAGTGGACAGGTTCCTGTGCATGAACAGAAAACACTGACGTAAACAGCAACATTAATACTAATACTCCAGCGCAAATACATTTTGACTTCATAGAAAAACCCTCCTGAAACAATGTACATATTTAAATTATTTCGGACACCACATCTTTAATAGTACCTAATAGTACCTTTTGAATATTGATTTTACAAGTGTTTTTTCTTCCTCTCCATGCAGATTCGATAAATATAAGAATTCATAGCCGTGAGGTTGATTGAAAAACCTCAAAGATGAATAACCGGGGTTCTATATTTTACTTCATTATCATTTTATACAGATTGTTATTCTCACTAAAATTTTGTATATTACTACCGTAGTTTTTGAAAGGTTGTTCACAAGCAGTCAAAGACGAATCCTGGAGTAGGATACTGTTCGCCGGAACATGTTCCTGATCCGGGTTTTTGTATTTTGTCTACACTGTTTATTGGAAGTTGTGATGGAAACATCATGGTTTTTTTCGTGGATAGTTGTACCATTTTTGATTGTTATTACTCGTGTTCTCGATGTGTCGTTTGGTACGCTGCGTATCATATACTTAGCACAGCGACGCAAAATAATTGTTCCGATACTCGGATTTGTAGAAGTATTAATATGGCTTATTGTAATCAGCCAGGTCATGCAAAACCTGACGAATCCGGTCTACTATATTGCCTATGCTTTGGGATTTGTCATCGGCAATTACATCGGGATCAGTCTTGAGGAAATGCTTGCAATAGGCAATCTCATGGTCAGAGTCGTGACACGGATCGACGATACGAGATTGATTACCACGCTCCGGAACCACAACTACAAGGTAACAATTGTCGACGCAGAGGGATTGATGGGACCGGTAAAAATCCTCTTCACTAATCATCCGTTGAAAAGACAAAGACGGAGTCCTCTGAAGAAGTGCAGAAAGCGCAGGAAGACGGCATATCACGGAATGGTCTCCGCTCGAAACAGCGCTATTACCGCTGGACCTTCTTCCGCCGCCGTAAGGGGAAGTAGGGATGCGTATCTTTATCTTCTTTAATAATCAGATTGAGATTAAATTAGGCGATTGATTTCCAACGGGAAGTCCCAGTTTATCCAGATAGTTCACACCAATGTGTTTGAGGTCACGTTCTGCTATAAATCTGCGATACAGTCCAGTCGGCAAAGATTATAATAGCGTCCTCTATAAGGATTGCCCTATGCTGGTGCCGAATTTCTCTCTTATCAAGATTTGAACGTAGTGTTGATTATAATCTACTCTACATCCTTCACACATCGAAAACCGGTATCTGCATAAGTGTTCGACTGAACATCGCTCGTGCGCCTTGAGCAGCGCATCAATCCCGGTCTTCCGTCCCAGGAGTTACCGCGCATCACCTTTCGTTCATTTGGAACATCGTTTATAGGATTCTTTTTCGGGCTCCTGCTGTAGTATTCTGCATCGAAGTAGTCGGCACACCATTCCCAGGCATTACCGGACATGTCGTACAACCCAAAAGAGTTGGGCACAAAGGAACCAACGGGAGCGGTGAAAATGTATCCGTCATCATATCCTTCGGTATAGGACCATGTGACGACCTTTATCAGATTTTCGTCGGCAACATTGGCCACGACCTCCTGCCCCAAGGGTTCGTTGCCCCACGCGTATCTGTAGCCTTTTGCCCCACCTCGGGCGGCGTATTCCCATTCGGCCTCGGTGGGCAAGCGTTTTCCAGCCCATTGGGCATATGCATCTGCATCGTTCCAACTCAGGTTCGTCACCGGATGATTGTTTTTCTCTGTTTGATGCAGATTACCCATCTGGTCGAACCTCCAGTTAATCTCCGGGCTCTTCTCCCAGCCGTCCCCTTCCCATACATAACCACCATCATTTTTTTCGGCATCAGTGACATAGTTTGTGGCATCCACAAATTCACTAAATTCTTCTAAAGTGACTTCATGGATATCCATATAAAACGCATCTAATTCCACTTCATGAACCGGTTTCTCCATGTCCTGCCCGTTGGCGTCACCCATCATAAACGATCCGGCGGGAATTAAAACCATACCGGAATGTGTTGTTTGTGATGTCTGACAATTGAGAATGAGAACCAGTGCCATGATACCTATCAACGCAACTGAAAAGAGTGTTTTCATTGTTGTATCTCCTCAATGATTAATATGAAATACGATTAGCTATATATTAACCGCTCTAATGTCATCCAGTAATTCTTCAGTGAATGGTCTGAATTTCTGTGCATCTGATATACTTATTGTGAATTAGTCCAGGATTAAGAAAGAAAAAATCTGTTATTGTTGATTAGAGCGAAGACTAATCGAGAGAAATGAATATACAATTTGAAATAGTTAAGTCAGGAAATGTAAATATTGAATACACCAAGGTAATGAAATCCGATCGCGTTATTGGCTCAATTTTTTGTTTCGCGAGCACTTTCGGTGGCGATTTGTGCCCATTTCTAGAGCAAACTGTTATTGTCCACCACTTCTTCGGGAGAACTTCGAAGTACGGCATTTTACCGTGCTGCGAAGACCCTGCATTAGTGAAATCCTGATGGTTTTTGTCACCGACTTTAAAGAATAACTTTGCCTTCGAATTTACCAGTGCGAACATGAGGCTGTTCTCGAAAATACCGTAGCCGCCGAACATCTTCTTATTCGTTACTGCACCAAGTGGTGCAAGAATATCAACAACGTGTCAGCACAGACTACCCGCTTCCTCAGTTAGTTTATTACCTTTTATTCCCAAATCAACATTTCTCCTTAAATTAAATACACCCAAAATTTAGTAGTGATATTGTATGTTTGGTATGTACGAGCCTCATCCTAAGCTAATAACCGACTCGTAAGATAAACAAAAATAAATTTTAATCAAATATTTAATCATGTTTTAGATGTTTTATACATTCCTCCCAAACCGTTCTTTACAATGTGTAAAAAACAGTATTGGAAAAGGAATTCTTTTCTTATTCTTGTTGTTGTAAAAGCTTAGAAAGAATATATCAATAACGGGTAATAAAAAAATTCCTTAAAAAGATAGTTGAATCTCTTAGATTTTAATTACGTTGGCTGATGTTTTCTGACAATATACAATCAGCATAAGAAAAAACTTGGAAATTGTTAAATATTTATAAAAATTAATGATTCCAAAAATGCATTTATAAGGCGCACAATGAAAAATAAAGTTGTAGACTTCCTTGCACATGCCGGAATTTGTGTGAACGGCAGAGATCCTTGGGATATTGTTATTCGAAACGAATCATTCTATACGAGAGTGCTGGCGAGCGGTTCGCTGGCATTAGGTGAATCATATATGGATGGTTGGTGGGATTGCGATGCTATCGACAAATTTTTTCATAAAATTTCCTTAGCCAGACTCAATCTAAAGATCACTGATAAGAAACGGTATTTATTTACTTATCTCAAAGCTAAGGCGCTGAATTTTCAGCGTAAATCAAAAGCATTTCATAGTGGGCAATTCCATTATGATATTGGGAATGGCCTCTTTTCCAAGATGCTTGGTGAAAGGATGATTTATAGCTGTGCCTATTGGGTGGGAGCTAAGAGTCTTGATGAAGCACAAGAAGCAAAACTGGAACTCATTTGTAAAAAACTCGGTCTGGAGTCGGGGATGAAAATTCTCGACATCGGCTGCGGATGGGGAGGATTAGCTCGCTATGCAGCCAGCAAATACGGAGTGCATGTCACAGGAGTAACGGTGTCTGAAAAACAAAAAGCTATGGGAGAAGAAAAGTGTGCTGGTCTTCCGGTTGAGTTACTTTACAAAGATTATCGGGATATAAACGGCACATTTGACCGGATCGTATCAGTTGGAATGTTCGAACATGTCGGATACAAAAATTACAGAACATTCATGAAAATTACCAAACAGCTTCTTAAACCGGACGGCCTTTTTCTTCTGCATACTATAGGCGGGAATTTATCTGATCCGTCTAATGATCCCTAGACGAACAGGTATATATTTCCTAATTCAAAAATACCATCATTGCAGGAAATCACCAAAGCAATTGAAGGTCTTTTTATTACAGAAGATTTGCATAATATTGGCGTTCATTATGATAAAACCCTAATGGCCTGGTATAAAAATTTTAAAGATAACGGGGATTCACTTAAAAATAAGTACGATGAACGCTTTAAACGCATGTGGTCATATTACCTGTTGAGCTGTGCAGGGGCTTTTTGGGCTCGACATAATCATGTATGGCAATTAGTGCTTTCTCACGATGGCATACCGGGAGGTTATACTAGCTTTCGATGAAATACGTAAATATTTCAAAGCTTTATATTATCGTACCAGAGCAATTTGTTCCGTTGAGGGAATGAACCATTTGATTCCATCTTCGGTCAAAAGCACGTTCTCTTCAAAATCCATCACCATTTTTCTGCCGCCCCATTCGGGCATTGGATAGTAAACGAAGAATTCAAGAGAATGGAGCTGGTTAAGTTTAAGTACAAGGTTGCTGCAATATGGCTGCTCTTCATCGATCCAAACGGCAGGTCCGAATCCGTGGCCCTGCTCTCCGACAGTATGTCATCCAATATTGATCTCAATATTTTGGCTGTCTGAAACGTAGTCTTCGAGACGACAGATCTCATATCCAAGTTCTCGCAGTTTATCATATATAACATTCAGTGTCTCAAGCCCTGTACGGCCCGGTTTTGTGAGTTTATGTGACAATTCCCGCACTTTCAACCTATGATCCCAGATTTTTTGTATTGTCTCCGGTATTCCGGTTTCTCCTTCACGGAGCACATATGCCCACCGTTCGATGTCGGTGCTATAATCGCCCATTATTTGGCTTATCCCAGCCAACAAGGTCTCCCCGTTGGATGACTAAATCTCGTGGTCCTCGAGTTGGTGTTCTGACAAGCGGGTTGCCGTCGTTGTCTGTCGGCATATGCGTAGTATATCCACGGGCTATCAATTGATCCGCCATCCAAAAGCTCAAGTCGCCCAATGTCGTCACTCCCGATACAATAACCTCCATTGAATAAAGCTCTCTCAACTAGCTCTCTGGTTAATTCTATCGACTTTCTGAATAGTGAAATTTCACTTCCTACTTTGATCGAACGAAAGTCGCTGACGAGATCCTCCGACGAGACAAGCCGTGCCGCATATTTCTCACCGAGAGTCTTGAGGAGAGCCAAATAATTGGTATGGGAAAGCCCATCAGCAGTTCCAAGATTGGCGGGCATATTGACCGCAATGTTTTTTGGATCGCGCTCTTCAACGAACTTCCTCAAATTTTCTGTCACTCCAAAGATGTCGTAAAGCTTGGGACTGCCGCCGGTACCTAAGGCAGCTCGTTCGATTCTGTCACCGCCGCGGTGGGCAAACACTAAATAAGCCAGATTTTCTCCAAGATACCACTTATCCGAAGCGCCGCCGCCAACGTCTGAAGCAAGAAGCGGGTCAAGACGCTTATACTTCTGCACTATAATCAACATGTCGATGTTATTTTCCCACATCGCTTTGGGCAGCACAATATCGAGCTTTTCCATGCGAATCAGATTCTTCATTTCCCAGCGGGCTTTTGCTTCCTGAGCGTGAGCAGGGTATCCTTGGACAAAGAAAAGACCAGAAAATAGCATGAGTAATGGCCATGATTTACGCATAAAATGTTTGTATTGGATTTGCTTTACTATTTATTCTAACGTGTAGCTCTTTGTGGCCAATGCGCTTTTTGATCACACTTCGATGGTAAGTACGACTCGGAAACTTTGCAATAAATATCACAAAAACCTTGAGCAATTACAAGTAATATATCCGGTTTTAAGACAAAGTATTTCTCTACGCCGCTCAATGCTTAGAGTATACAGTTTCACCAGTCGAGTTTTCTTTAAACTATTCCCAGAAACTACCATACAAACAATAATTTTGTTACAAACCAGGTAGTGAAAACAAGTAAAAAACATGCTCCGACTATTTTTATAAAACCTGGAAAGTACCATTTTAAATTTGGTTCGTTGCGAAGCTCAATTGTGCTATCCGTTCCAAATATTTTATCTTTGCTATCCTCTGCATATATTTTTTCCACCTCAGTCACGCTCATTTCTTCCTGACCATCAGACATAAGACCTGCGTCAATTAAAGCGGGCAATTTGATTCCTGCATTAACCAGCCGCTCTTCACGTCCAACCGGTGTGTTTAATATAACGTGGAAACGTTTAACCTTGAGGGCATCGGCTGGTTTTCCGATCAAAGTCCCAACGACCATACAAAATAACGCCACACTAGTAGAAATGAACACCGTCTGCTCAAATGCCGGATTAATTGCATCAACAAACCCCAAATTCGACTGAATCATATTGGTGACCACAACCGATATATAGGTAACGATCCCACCACTTAATGAAAGCCACATACCGGTGCAATTGGCTCGCTGCCAGATCACTCCGAAATAGATTGATATTCCAAGAAACGAAAGCAGCGTTAATGTCAGCTTTACATAGTCTTCAATCGATGAAAGGTTGTGTGTCGAAAGCGCCGCAATAATTATTGAGATTACTGCCCAAATACGTGCAACGTTGAGATAATGTTTCAGTTTTTTGCCAGGCCGAATTGTCTTCCTGTAGAGGTAATCTACTCCGATTGCGGAAGAGGTTGTGGCAAAGGTGTCCGCTGAAGACATTGCCGCAGCAAAAAAACTTGCAACAAGGAGTCCCAAAACACCAACCGGTAATATTTCCCCCATGACAATACCCCAGGCTAACTCAGGGTCATCCAGTCCGGGCCGATAAATTGCGAATAGAATACCATAGATAGCAAACAACAACGTGATTAATCGTTTCCAGAGATGTCCCCATGCACATTGGGTCGCGGCTTTTTCGTTCTTTGAAACCGAGATCCAGTTAAATATCCATGGTGCTGCAATGCCGCCAACGAGAGCAGAGAGATTTAGCGCTAGCACAGTCCAGATGGTCATCCGTTCTGGGTCAACTAAATTCCAGATTTCAGGATGAGCAGCACTGTAATTCATCAAGGAATTCCAGCCTCCTGCATTGATCCATAAAAATGGCAACATAATGAAACTCAGAACAAAAAGACACATTAATCCCTGAAGAATGTCGGTCAATAACGCAGACATCATCCCTCCGGAAAATACATATGAACCAACAATGACAGTGATAATCCAGACACAATGCTGTGGTTGTAAAGTGGTCAACCCGGCCAATACTTTTGCTATGGCTAACAGAATCATCCCAATAAATAAAATGCAGATGATCGTTGCAACAACTGAATACAGTGAGGAGACATATCTGTCGTATCGCATCTCAAGAAACTCAGATATGTTATAGACCCTCGACCTGCGGAAATAAGTGGAAAATAAGTAATAAATAGGAGTTGCAAAAAGGAAACTCCACCAGTACCAGACCCCAGAAAGTCCGCTTTTATAGGCCTGTCCTCCTACGACAACTGCCTCGTTACCCGCAATCGCTGAAGCGAAGACGAAAATAAAGGACACAAGAGCACCCCATTTACCACCTGCTACAAAAAAGTCACCCAGGCTCTTAGTTCGTTTTACTCCTTGAAAAATGCCAATGTATAGTACAATACCGAAATATACTATAACTATAGTAAAATCAAACCAATGTATGCCCAGTATCATATCAAGTCTTCACTATTTTTATATCATTCATTCAATACAATATGTGAATCTAAATTTAGAGATTTGTTCCTTTTCCAATTCTGTAAGTAAATTTATCCGGAAATAATTTCTATTATCTGATATTCCCTATATCAGTATTCTGAAAGAGATTGACATGGATTTTATTGTAAAATAATGCTTTTTCAATATATGATGTACTTGGTTAGATGGTTTTGAAAGGTATGATTTAAATATTAAGTATGGCTACTACAAGTACATTTAACCTCTCGGACAAGAACGATTTTGAACCTTTTCTATAGTGATCTAATACCCTTCATTACCTTTATCGCTACATTACCACGGCAAAGGAGCGACACGGGGGAGTTTTTCATCACGCATTGCCGCATGATAGACAAACGATGCAAGGATGACCACATTTGTCATCGTGTTTTTAGGAACAAGACGGTCAAACATATCCATATTAGTGTGGGCATTCGTTTCCATATCTAATCTGTCCTGATAAAAATAAAAACCCGGCAGTCCAACTTCAGCATACGCATCATGGTAGCCCATATTGCCACCGATAGACATTCCGCCAGGAATCAGATGTGCCATTCCCAAGCTATGTAACGGTTTCATCCACTCGGTAAAAATTGACCGAATCTCTTCATTACCCATGACAGATACAGCCCGTATCTTACCGGTACCATGATCCACATTAAAGTATGCAGATAGATTATGATAATCCTTTCTGTATTCCTTTGTCGTCGGATCGGCAAAGTTTTTCCGGACATGACTCCGGTTACCCGCTAATTCTGCTCCATCATGACCACCCCAGAAGCCAACACGAATGGACCGTCGGGGTTGAAGGCCTAATTTTTTGAAGATACGCGCAACTTCCATTGCAGTAGCTACACCGGCTGCATTATCAGTTGCGCCGGTACCCACAGGTACAGATTGAAGATGACCGCCGAATACAACTATTTCATGGGCCAAATCAGTACCAGGGATCTCGGCAACAACATTATGGTCGTTTGGATCACCTCTGAAAAAGTTTGTTCTGATTTCGATCTCCATTTCGACAGGAATGCCCTTATTTAGTATCCGAATGATCCGGTTATATTGTTCCACTGCCAAGACAAGTTCCGTGGGCTGGGGCGGCGCATCCTCTTTCCACAGTCCCGATGCTCTATCGTATCTACTGACTGCAACGGTTCCGAAATCATGTCGGCCGTCCGGGTGTGCAATTGCAACAGCACCTTCGGCAAATACAAAATCGATAATTTGCTGGCTCGTAAGTCTGCTTTCACCGGGATTGGGCCTTGTACGCTCCTGTCGGCGCAAATACAGATACAGAACTGAGACTTTGGGAGTTATGGGGATTTTCGCCATCTCGTCAAGCTGCTTTTCCTTGAATTTCGTCGCTATTGGTTCAAAACGGGGTGAGAGTTTCTGTTCTGGCCTTATGAAAATGATAGCATTTCGTAATTTCCCCTGGTATTGTTTCAGATTTGCTTCTGTAGCAAGTTCGTCAAAATTCATATAAATAGCATGTGCCCGGATCTTTCCACTTGTTCCGAACGACCATGGTGCAGGATAGGCAATAACCGGCATATATTGGGGGGCTATCATGTGTACTGAGGTGTATCCAATATTCCAACCGACACCGAATTCATATGGTTCAAGTCTGGCATTTGTGAGGCCATACTCCTTGAGCTGGTCTCTCGCCCATTCTGCAGCTGCACGATACGATGGTGTCTTTACATTTCGCGGTCCAAATACATCGGCCAGCCAACTGACATTCTCAATGACCTGAGAATTTTCAAACGCCTCTTCCATTATCCTCTCAACAACATCCCAGTAGATCGGTTCCTGCGCCGGTGCAGAAGATACAAACGCAAGCAATATCAATAAACCTATCAAACAAATATATTTAGCTTTCATTGTACAACTCCTATTTCAGTAAACATACCGAGTTGATCGATCCCAAATGACAAACTGTTTTCACTCCGTCCCGGAGCCACTACAAGGATTTTTACTCCCCGGGTTGTAGATTTTAGGACCTAAATAAATGTCTAACTTATTAAGATTCCTATTTGTAATTCTAAAAAAGTTAGAAATATTTCTGGAGTAATCGCTTAGAAATTGAAACTTACTATAAATCTTGGTAATTAGGTCAAAAGCGGACTAACGTGAATTTTGATTAAAGGATGGAATAGATTTTGGTTTCTGTAATTGTATCTCTGTTCCATTTCCTTGCGGTATACCAGGCAATGATTTTTGCTAACACCATGGTACTGTAAGCGTCTTTCTTGTGCACATGACCAGAACCCCTCAAGGCCGTTACTATGACGACGTCCCGTGATGCACTATGTGTTATGATCGACCGTACGCTGTTTACCAAAAAACTGCAGCGATGTATACGAACGGAACGGAGCAGTGGAGAAGATGCTCCCTTGCTCAGCGGTGTCCCTGATCTCGTTCATCAAGCGGCAAGTCATATCGTAGTAAATAGCTTCCCGTGACGTTCCACCGTGCCGAAAACCTTTATTGTACCGGCACTGCCGCGACCGCTGGTTCCCGTACGTTTCCAACCAAAGCAGCTTGCATCACATTCTATCTTGCCGGAAAGTCTTCTCACTTCCTGACACAAAAAATTATAAACCTCCTGTCGATAAAGCATCTATGTGCCTCGCACCGTCGTGGCGCCAAAACCAAGACCCCTGGCAGCTTTATTGGCAGGTATCTCCAAAGAAACATAATGCAGTAGAGCAAGATCGTCCTTGAGCCGCTTCGGGCTCTCTTTACAAGAACATCCATTACATGTAAAACGATTATCACGCAAATGGTACAAACGATTCCCAGAACAAAAAGGAACATAATGTACCAATAATCAATAACTAGTGACTTTTTCTTCCATTCTAAGTATACTGTAACACTTGATCCGAAAATAACCTAATTACCTAAATTTATTATTTAGTTTCATCGCATTTTCATGCCGTTTCGCAATAAATTCAACTTGCCAGACTTTAATCGCGGCATCCAGTTCATACGATCTTTGACGGTGTGCAATTTCTACAGCATTAATATAGTCTTTATCCTGCATGATTGTCTTATATGCTTCAATAATACGGGCTTTGCCAGCTTCAGAAGCAGGTTTAAACTTTAATTCATCACGTAAGGCAAAAGCATCATCGACAACTTCATTCGTCATATTATATTCTTTAATCCCACTCATAGCCAACGGAATTGATTTGTTTTCAAGAGCCTTAACAAGAAATAACTTTCCGTGCTCAATAGCTGTTTTCTTACTTTTATCAACGGTAAATCTTGTAAATATCTCGTACCCTTTTTTGAACGCAATCGCCGCATTTAATTCATCGTTTTCCAACAATGCATTTATGATATGCTTTGCTCGATTCGACAAGAGAAGTAAACTCATCAAAAGGTAGCGGGGTAACAAACAGATTAAATGAGTCACGTATTATGAACTTGGCGGATTAAAGGTTATTGCTTTTAAGATAGGAATTATGGGCACTAACAGCTATAGTATAGAACCGCCGTACAAAATCTTTCAAAAAGCTGTTATTGAACGGCTGAGCATTCAATTTGTTTGCTTCTGCAAATTCTTTCATAAGCTGGAGCTTGCCATGGTCAAATGATGGCGTTATAAATTTCTCGGCAAGTTCGATAACAAGATTTTCAGCATCTTTTCCGGAAAACTCTCCAAATTATAGTATCATTCAATAATTTGAATTCATCGATAAGTTTATGGATCATTATCAACTTCACCGTTTTTGATGAATTCATTACATGTCTTGATGACAGCCGACATTATCCCGTCTTTCGAGAGATTAAACGTTTTTCCTAAACGTGCTGCACTATAAAAATCTTCTTCACTAATAATCTTGTTAAAAGCTACCATGGTCATACTAATCAATGATTCTTTTCTCAATTTGTATTTCTGTACTATTTTAAGCGCTTCTTCAACGTTTTCCTCATCTAAATATTTTTCAAACGCAGAAAGTCCTGATCTGAGAATGAATACTTATCTGCTACGTACAACGCCACATCAAACGGTTCAGTTTCTTTAAGCACTGCAAATGCTTCTTTTGCATGTAAATTGACAACGTTATCAGGTATCATTTTATCAGTTTGCAGTGCAATTGCTTCTTCGACCTTGCCATTGAGCAACAGTTCTCGGAGTTGCTGCCCTACATCATCGAATTGCCCATCTCGTTGAATATTTTCACTTGTATTGGACATAGTCATGCGTCCCACTATTGAATCTTTACTAAAGGATATTACCCTAAACTGGTATCCCCCATCTCAGTCATCTTAAAAAGATTAATTGGATTCTTGTTTAAAGGTGAAGCGAAGTTAAATTTGTGATATAGTTTCTTGTAATACCCTGTTTTTTGGGAGTTTCCATGATTGGGAGTTTCCATGATAAGGTAAGCATTTTACATTCGCAAGTGTTTTTTTATCTCAACATAAAATTGAGATAACCGTTCCAACTGAAAATCCACGTATCTATAGACATAAAAAATAAGACGGCGGAAGCTATGGATGACACACAGATATAGAATCCGTTTATCGGATGGTTGTAAAGCAAACTATTTATCAACTTACAACAATGAATCAGTTCATAATAACTTGGACAGATTATCAAACAGCTTCCAACACCGCAATATCATGATTATTTATCTCAAATCTCATAAACGCCTTAAAAAGCAAAGTGAGAAACCCGGATATATCAATTTTAAAGATGATTAAATGTATTATTCTAAAATCTATAGAGAATTCTTTTAATTCTGAAGTATTATTACATGGATTTCCATTCATATCAACGAAAATAAATCCCACTAAGAACTGGTGACATACAATTTGTGTACATCGATATCGTCCATATGTAGTGTAAATTCAAGATTAATCAGCTCACATACAAATTCTGCACAGAGTTTTACGTAGCGTAAGGTATAGAATTTACACTTATAAAATACGAGTGTTCGCAGATCGAGTTGAAACTATTGCTAATCGAGCCCTTATCTGAAAACCAAAAAGATGATTGATATATTTCTATAAATACTTTAAAATTAAACCTTTAACTTCAACATATTTCCTATACCAAAAGCATTGTAGATCCAAGAAGTGATCTGTTCGAATTGGTCGTTATAGCCCTTGACATGGTCGCCCATTCCCATTTTATCAACGACTGTACGGAAACTGCGCTGACCTGCTGGTGTATTGATCAGATCGGAAACAGCATCCGCTACATTTTGTTGATTTTACTCTTTGTTAGTCGGTTAGTTGCGAATGCTTTTTCAAAGTTAGTGAAAAACTCCATAGGTTCTCTAGTAAAATCACCATAACTGGAATCTCGGGTTGAATCACTTGATTTCATAAGTCTGTCCATAAATGAAGTGGGATAACCATCTGGTTCAACAATGCACGAATCTATGCCAATACCCGAATCGCGCATGTGAGGAAGAATCGCTCGGTTAACTCTCTGTACTCCAAACACATTGATATTGAACAGGTTTTGCCAGTCTTCAGGAGTGAAGATTTCCTGCAAGTCGATGACGCTAACATCTGCGTTGTTGACTACCACATCAATACCGCCGGCCATTTCAATGGCATTTTCCACGCCATGGTTAACACTAATGTCGTTGGTTACATCAATTTCCACGGTATGAGCTCCGACTTCTTTTAATTCTTCAGCTACCGTTTTGTTTTTACTCTCTGCCCCTCTCATTGAGGCGACAACTGTGTGCCCGCTCTTAAGTAATGTAAGCGTGATTAATTTTACAAATCCGCTACTGGCACCAGTGATAAGTATTTTTTTGGACATTTTTTTCTCCTTGGATTTATCAGGTTGTTACGTGTGTAGTTTGTGTTTAGTTTAATGTTTGGCTCTTAATTATCTTTGGAGTATTTAGCTCTTCAATAACTTGAAAGCGTGCGTCCAGCGATTTTCTCGGAAACCTGGTATACACCAAAGAATACACAGCGGCTCGATCGCGCAGGCAGCTTCGGCTTTACCTATATCTTCAACAAATAAACATGGTGGGTTTAGATTCAAAATCCGGATCAACCATAAAATGACTCCCAACACAGCTAAACACTTTAACAAAATTTGCCTCGGGTGCTTGCACCTGAAGTTGTTCCATTAAAGAACCATCAAAGTTGGTAAAAAACTTCAATACTCCATTAACCGGTTCTGTATTCGCAATTGGATTTGTCGCGTCGATTACGGTTTTGTTAGTTAGATTGTGGATGCCCGCAAGTTTGACTGCGTTTTCCGCTACCGTTCCTTTTGTAGCAAGAACAATAATCTCGCCGAATACCGCAGTTTCGCCAAATGTTCCGATCTTCAGATTTCCGCTGATCTCTGTTTTCCATTCAACCAGTTTACCCGGCTCACGTGACTCTGCCATCACCTCATATCTATATTTACTAAAACCAGCAGCCAGCGCTTTTCCGACGACACCAGAACCTATGATTCCAATTTTCAATAAATTCTCCTAATTTATATTTTGTTGTACATACAATAGTTGAAATAAAAAAATTATTCGAGTTTTATTACTGTTTCATAAATTTTTGATGTAAGTTTAGAAGCTTCTTCCTTACCCATAATATTTGTATACCTGTTGTATAAATTCATCCAAACTTCTTTAATTTTAACGTGATTATCCCCTTGACGTACGAGAACTCCGTCCTTATATTGGGGGTAAGGACCTTCGATATGGCAAAAAATCTCTCGATTTTAGACTTCTTCAAAACTTTTCCGGATGACGATTCTTGTCTTGAACACCTTATGCTCAGACGCTTTGGCAATCCATTGGCATATCCGAAGTGCGGTAAAGTAAGGATGCTTCGCCAAGCTGAAGAAACTCCCAGCCATGGTGAGAACGCCTTTCGAGCGAAGCAGAATACTGCTTCAAAAGTGGTACTATGCCATGTACTTGTTCAGCACCTCCCGTCACGGCGTTCTCGCGAAAGGAGCTGCAACGCCAGTTGGGTGTTACCTACAAGACAGCGTGGTGCATGAGCCATGAACTGCGCAAACATATGGCCAAGGTGGTGGACGGTGAGAGGCCGCTGGGCGGGATCGTCGAAGCCGACGAGAAGCGTGGGCGCGGCGCACCCGACAAGACTGGTGTTCGGGATGCTTGAGCGAGATGGTGACGTGATGGTGAGAGTAGTGCTAGACGTGCGCAAGCGGATTCTTCAACCGGTCGTGGCCGGAAACGTTGAACATAGGAGCATCGTACACACTGACGAATTGCGATCCTATGGAAGGGGGTTGAACAAGGCGGGTTATGCCCATAAGACGGTCAACCATGGGACAGGTGAATATTTGGATGGCAACTGCCACGTCAACAGCCTTGAGGGGTTTTGGGTTCGTCTGAAACTGTCGATCTTGAGGACGCATGTTCACGTGTCTCGGCAGCATCTTCAGAAGTATGTGAAAGAGTTTGAGTATCGATATAACCTTCGGAAGACTCCTCATTTGATGTTTGGCGCTTTGCTCGCCAGACTCGCGCAGACGCCTGCGGACCATAGAAGCGAACATTCTATCAAAACGCTTCCAGTTGCCGTTACTCAGATGCTCTTTAGCGAAACGATACAATTTCCCGGATTTCCGAGGTTCCCCAAGGCTTAGGTAGCGACCGCGTGCCATTTTATTCTTCTTCGATTTTCGCCAATATAGTCTTCTTGCCATGTCGCAACTCCCACCGGCTTTCACCCAAGTAGTCTTGCCTTCTTGACAATGAAGATCATTGATGAAATTGAGGCGATTTCAGTCTCGCGAATCGCCAATGCCTCTATGTTTTCAATGTCCCAACGGAGGGCGAGCTTCATGATCGTTGCGCGCGTCATCTGTGATCATTGCCGCGCTGTCTCCTTCCATAAGGCCATCTTTGGCTCTTCTGAAAGCCCTCAACTGCGTCCAGCAGCGCGTCTGGTCTCACGGGAGCGTAATCTGGCAAATGACACACGTTAGTTTCTGCCGCCAGTCGCCAAAGGTTGTGCTGTAACGCTGCTGAGTCTTTTGGGGTGCTCTCTGAATCAATCCATCTCAGAACGGCATATTTCGCGTTTACAAGATACTTTCCGACTTGGGGCTTCCAGGCCTGATCGTCAATCGCACTGAGTCTGTGGCGGAGCCACGTCTTCTCAGCGAACTCGCTTCGATGTCTTCCAACACCATCACTGTTTCGATGTTGGAATCGATTGAACTCAGAAGCTCTAGATCCAACCGCTCGCACGCCAGTATAAAATAGCGCGTTGCGGTGAAGACGCGTGATGCTGACCCTTCACTGCGCTTGAAATCAATTTGGAATGGGAAATCTGACATAGCCGGTTCCGGCTTGTGAGTAGTAAGTGCCACCTCGACCACGCCTAAGACTCCATTCTGACATAGTCGGGAATACTGGATATTCCGCCGGATACGTTGAGTTGTTGGCCGCGCTGCAACTGCAAACACTGCTCATAATTCATCATTGAGTTGGCGTCCAATATGAACAACCATCGTTGTGCCTCCTATTTTGATGCTTCGTTATTATCCGTGCTAATGCATTCGCTGAATAGTATAAACAGCTACAATATTTGGAATCTTTTCGTTCCATTGTTGTGTAAGATAACAAAAAATATTTGTATATGCAAACAATATAGGACTTTCAAATAACTATAATAATTTAATAGACGTGGTTAGAATTGCTTGTAGAATGTATTTGAAAACTTAAATATCAGATAATTAAAAACACTTGCAAAAACTAAAAGCATCTCTTAATTTTTAGCTAATCCTGTCCGAATTGTTTTGACGACGTACAATAATCAGCAAATAAATATCTTTTCAGTTAATTATCTTATTATTTGGAAGTTAAATCGATGAACATAATACAAAAAGCACATGTTCCCTCCTTAAATTCTGCTGTATTTAGTGTTTAAGAGCACATATGCTCAGAGTTATCAGATACAAACCGTACAGGATGTAAAAAATATTCTTCCTTAATGGGGCCAAGTTAAGATCATGGACTGGGTTTTGAAATTGAAACTGGAAACTGTACTTCCTGAGGTGTTGAGACGTGGAAGGGTTGACATGTGGGTAGTACGGAATAATGAAGGACCTTCATATCATTCACTACTCCCCGGCGATGATGAAGGATTTGTTAAAAGCAGGCCCCATTATCTCGTATCTTACGACTGCGGCGAATTGATAACCTTGCGGATATTATCATAATATGCAACCCGCAAAAAATCGGAATACGGTGGCAGGCAGAGTTTTATCTGAATCAGGTAGCAAGATATGGTAGTAATTGCACCATTTATATTAATTAAAAATGTGAAGTTCCTGTTTCTATATTCCGGCAGGATGTATCTTACAGACTCATATCACAAAAAGATGTGGTTCTATCTACCAATCGAACGGATTAATTTAATTCGCTGAAGTTTAATAATTCATACAGCTCCAAGAGCAGATAATCCTTGTAAAGTCATAATGCATTCCGTATTATTCATACTCATAGCACCGATTTATTCTGGCAACATACTTCAAACCTCAATTCGTAAAATTAATTCACTATTTACCGTTATTTCTCTTTTATTAATGAGAAATAGTATGCATAAGAAAATGGAGTATCCTTATCATTTAATTCTGCTAGTAACTCCGGAGGCAAATGATTAGTCTCTAAAAAAATAGTGCAAAAATTGCAGTATGAAAATTACACTCCGTACATCCCGGATGCAGAAAACACTATCATAAAGTATATGCATACTTTAAATATTAATCCAAATAATATAAAAGGCAAAAATTATGCTATTGCGAGTTATGGTATATTTAATATCTGTGATGTTCATAGTTCCTGTTATATATGCCCAGCCGGGTGTCCATACCGCAAAGAGCGGTTCTGATGTTCTCCGATTGATACGGAATGAAAAACTTGATCTTATCCTTCCGGGAGTTATGCGTGACAATAATGTGGATATGTGGATTCATGTCACACGTGCGGGAAATCCTGACCCATTGGCTGAGAATTTTGGATTGACGTCAGGTTGTCTAATTTTTACTGACCTGGGTGATAGGATTGAGCGGGCTGTGTTTGGTTCAGCAGGAGCTGTTGAAAATATTGACATACGCGGCTCCAATAAAATTGCTATGGCTATCGCGGGATATAAGTATCGAACTCAAGACTTCTCAGTTTATGACGAATTGAGAGAGTTTGTTGAAGAGCGTGACCCGCGGACGATTGCAGTCAATACATCTGATTGGCTCGCGGTAGCAGACGGCATATCATATTCTCAATATGTAAAATTGGAAAAAATCTTAGGACTGAGATATTCAGCAAGAATTATCTCTGCAGAAAATGTTATCACCGATTTCAGAGTGCGAAGGATTCTAAGAGAAATTGCTGCCTTTACAAATGCTACAGAAATTCATCGTCGAATCCTTGAGCGCGCATTATCTCGTGAAGTAATTAAACCGGGTGTAACAACTTTGGAAGATGTTGGTTGGTGGGTAAAGGAGCAGTTTTATAAGAGAGATTTAATAAATGGTTATAGTATTGAGGTAGATATCCCCCGGGTACTCTATTCAGCAAAATCAAAACGTATTGATCCACCTGATGTCAGGTGGTGGATCCATCATAAAAAATATGTATTACGGCGTGGTGATTTTTTTACGTTTAAAGTTGGTGTACGCTATCTTGACTACTTCTCTACAGATTTTAAACGTAATGCTTACATTGTGCAGGAAGGGGAAACACGTATTCCTGAGAGTATTCAAAATTCCTTTGACAAGGCACTGGAAGCTCGTGAGATTATTCGAAAAAATATAATAGTTGACAGAACCGCCGGGAAAACGCTGGAAGTAATAGTTTCTGCATTGGAAGATGCTGATTATATACAAGTACATTTTAACGATATTGGTACTGACGGCTATATGGAGATACAGAAAGCACTTGCTGATACCAAGAAATCAGGATTTTTTATCGATCTTAATAGCGAAGTTTACAGCACTGGCGGCTTGGTTACTCTCGGACCTTCTATGGCGCAGTTTCGTCAGGACCGGGCACATTTGAGAATACAGGAAAATTATCTGTTTTCATTTGAATTTCAGATACATACCAATCTTCCAGAAAGACCAGGTTTCCCTATTTCCATTAATATAGAAGGAAACCACGTCGTATCCAGCCGGGGAGTAGAATTTCTTCATCCACCAAATGAGAATATTATACTGATTCATTGAACTTAGAGCAAACAGCAATGAAGGAAACTCAAATATGTTTATTCGAAATGTTTTATGTGCGATCTTTTTTTGTCCTTATCGCTGAATTTTTGTAGTTCAAAAACTGCTGAATCAGTATCGACTGATATGGCTATGACCAATGTTCAGACTCAGGAAGAGGACGAATTAAAGGAACTGCAGAATCAGATTCGCCGGGACAAGTTTGACCTTATACTACCTCAAATCATGCGGGAATACGATATCGACATGTGGATTCATGTAATGAGAGAAGAGGTTTTTCATTCCTTTGGTTACTATATAGCTTCTGGTTTTTATGCAGAATTGGGCAGCAACTCCGGTGTTTTCGTTTTTACGAATCGTGGTGGTGATAGGATTGAACGGGCGGTTCTCGGTCGTCGATGGAGAAATCCGGAACCCCGAGTGCAAAACGCTAATGATGTGGTTGAAGAAAGTGGGACTTACGACATAATTGGCGAAACAGTTGATCGGATACAAATCATGACGGAGCACAATAATCCGGGAGGCCCAGAAACAGAATATGATCACCGATTTGATGGCATCGGAGAGGCTGTAAATTACATGGAAAAACTGGGACACCACGTTGGCGCACCTACAAACGACGGCATTTAGTATACAGATTATCTCCTATTGACTAAAGAACTCGGTAATAAATATGCCGAGAGACTGGTTTCATCTGAGTATATGATGTACGACCATATTTCGGGACCGGTAAAGAGCGAACTTGTAAATGTATAAGAAAATACGTAAGTGGGTCGACGAAAATTTAGAGAGAGAATTTTCTCAAATCGAACTAGGTGTAACCAAATTGAGAGATGTTGGTGCTACTGTCTTGGACAAGAGCCCTGGAGACGGATTTAACACGAAGTGCGGAATTACAAGAAGAGGTGATCGTGTATTCCAGAGAGGCGACTTCTTTCGAATCGGACATGGTACTGAGGCAGAGTACGACCTACGGGGTATCGAACACACGTGGCAATTCGGGAACTTCTTCGAGCTCAAAACAGAATACGGATACGTGCTCCGTAAATGGAGAAGTGGGACCACCTTCACAGCTCAAAAAATTCTTGGCAGGTGCTATGAATATCCGTCAGATTTTGGAAGATAACATCAAGGTGGGTCGTACCGGGAGTGAAACGTTGAAAATCCTCAAGCCAAAACTTGCAGAAGCAGGATTTATTGTTAACGATAGACAACAATATTACAAAGATCTGGATTCCTGAAAGAATCCAGGTATCTATCGACTTACATGCGGTGGGTAAAGGAACGTATGCCCCTTAGGATTGGTACTTACTGTCCGGATTGGCATCACGATATGACACTTCAACTCTATCACCACTTTGTTATGGAAATGTTTATTTATATGCCGGTCGATGATAGGGAGAACTTTTGGAATTTGTGGTTTCATGACAGTGCGTATATCACCGAACGTGGTGTCGAGTATTTTTTTCCACCGCCCAGTGAGATCCGTCTCATTCACTGATGATTCGCAAATCGTATAGACTGATGAGTGAGAATCACTTGTGATAGCCAAATGCTTGCTATGCTATTCAAATCAAATGTCCAAAATGTTCTGACGACTTATATTTTTCTCATCTTAACTAAATCTCAGGAACATGTGTTATGACATTAAATAAAATAATCCGGGTTTTGTTTGTTTTAATGTTACCATACTTCTTCTTAAACTCATCGGAATTATTTGGACAACAACTTCCTCAAGAATTATTGGAATTCTTTCATTACCGTTCGATCGGTCCGACGCGACAAGGAGGCAGAATCGTTGATTTTGCAGTCCCTCTTCAGCAAAGCAACACATTTTATACAGCAACGGCAAATGGAGGAAGAACTTGGGAAAAGTCACTCAGCGCTATGCAAAATGGAAGGGATATCGGTGCAGTTGACCTTGTCATGGACCCCTAAAATCCTACAATTCTCTACGCATCAAGTTACGACAGGATTGCTAAACCATGGACGTTTTATGAAGGCTGGTCGGGGGGCGGAATTCACAAAACTACTGACGGAGGAAAATCCTGGACTAAGCTATTTAATGGTCTTCCAAGTGAAAATGTTGGTAGAATCGGATTAACGATCTCTCCTCAAAATCCTGATATCCTCTATGCTTACATCTTGGAAGACAGGAATTCAGACGGCAGGTACGAGAACAGAATTTACCGTTGACAGTGGCAGGACATGGAACCGTGTATTCGAGTACGGTGGAAATCATCATGCACTTTGGATCGATCCAAGAGATAAAAATCATATATTATCCGGTTACGATTACGGCCTGGCTATAACATACGATGGTGGTAAAAATTGGTACCACTCTGATGAACTGCCGCTTGTGCAGATCTATGAGATCGGTGTTGACATGGCATATCTCTATAATGTGTACGGAGGAGCACAAGATTTTGGAACTTTTAAAGGGCCAAACACAAAAAAAGGACGATTCCCGATCCGGTTTGAAGATTGAGAACATATACTCGGCGGAGACGGCTATTATAGTCAGGTCGATCCAAGCAATAACCACTGGCTTTATGCAGAATTCCAGAACGGTGGCCTCTCAAAAATTGACATGCAAAGCGGTAAAAGGAAACGCATTCGCTATACAGGCAACCCTGAACTCCGTTTCAATTTCAGTGCACCTATTCTCATTTCTCCTCATAATAGCAATGTTATATATCATGGAGCGAATGTGATTCTTCGCTCTTCTTTTCGAGATGAAAATTGGGAGGAGATAAGTCACGACCTCACGAAAAACGATCCCGATCTCAGGAATATCGGACCGCTTGCTCACAACACGATTACAACACTTGCTGAGTCACCTGCTCGACCGGGAGTTATCTGGGTCGGGACGGATGACAGTAATGTTCAGCTGACCACTGATGGTGGAGAAACATGGACGAATTTGAATAATCGAATCACCGGAAATCCGGGATACTGGGTCAGTAGAGTGTTGTATCGCATCATGATGCTGGTACGGCATATGTGACCTATACCGGACGGAGACAGGACGATTTTTGACCGTTTGTATATAAGACTTCTGATTTTGGTCAAACTTGGGATTCTATATCGAACAATCTTCCCGATGACGAACCTGTTAACGTTATCCGGGGAGATCATAGAAATTCCAATCTTCTTTTCCTCGGAACCGAAAAAGCTGTCTATGTATCCATCGACGGCAGTGAAAATTGGACAAAAATACAAAATAGCATGCCGACAACAGGTGTGCAGGACTTAGTTGTCCACCCACACGCAAAAATGATCTCATTGTCGGCTCACACAGCAGAGGAATCTTTATTACCGATATTTCACCACTGCAAGAACTAACTCCAGATGTTATTGGAAAAAATGTTCACTTTTTCGACATTGAATCGAAAACATAGTGGATTATGACAAATCAAAAAGCGGTCAGCGCACAAAGTTATTCCGGTGAGAACGAACCACACAGAGTCGTGATTAATTATTACTTAAAAAAATCTATTCGCACTAATGTTTCAATAATCTATTTACGATGGTTTGAATTTAATCAATGAGCTGACAGGTCCTGGTGAGGCTGGTCTTAACAGTGTCGAATAGAGTATGACAAAACGGAAACGGAATAGAACACCTGAGAAAATCGCAAGCTATGACCAGCAGGTTGCCAGTGCAAGATTAAATTATTGGTTTGATTACTATGATCCGGTCGACTCTTATGGTGATGCAGACGAAGAAGTAGACAAATATGGCCGTTCTCTCAGCACACATGTACACATTGAGCCAGACTACGCAGCCGTGAGCATATACTGTACGGGTATCCCCCGGAGTTTTTACAGTCAAACTTTCTGCGGGTGGTGAGGAACATTTCAAAGAAGCGGTTATACTAAAAGATCATTGGTACGATAGATAAAATCTGTTTTAATTGTTCATTATATGTTCAAGCAATAAAAGCTCAATACAAATTCTAATTGGATGGTTCGCAAATCGTACAACCCGAGGAGTAAATATCACTTGAAAAAGTTAAATGTATCTCTTATATTTATGACAATACTATCCAACTTGTTCTAACGACGTACCCTTTCCGAATAGTTACACAACGCGATGAAACAAATTGATAATTTGAATTAGCATCAATTTTCAACACAAATTCAAATTGTGTTCTAATTGAAGATAAAACTGAGAGTATAATGAAATTCCGATATATCATTTTTTGTATTGTACCATTGTTTATCCTCACTTTCTGCAGTAGAGAAAGTGTCGAGGATCAGGCAACTGACACAACAACAGCCGATACGATTTTTCTGAAGGTTGGGATAAACAGTAGTTTAAGTCACCCATACGCTAAAGGAATGGAAAAATTCAAAGAAGTCCTCGAAACAGAAACGAATGGTACTGTCCATGTAAATATTTTTCCAAATGGTCAGCTCGGCAGTGAAGAAGATCAAGTTAATGGAATTAGACTCGGAACAATTGATGCTACAGTAGTTGCCGCAGGTAACTTGGCACCTTTTGTTTCAGAAATTGAGCTGTTCAACCTTCCTTTCATATTTAATGATCTGGAACATTTTTACCGTGTTCTTGACGGTCCTGTTGGTAAATGGGTTGGAAAAATCATCGAAAGGAAAACGAACAGCGTATTCTTAAATTATTTGACTTTTGGAACACGGAATACATGGAATGCAACAAGACCAATCATCACACCCAAAGATTTTAATGGTCTGAAAATCAGAGTTATGAGAAGCCCAATTTTACTCGATTCTTTTAATGCATTTGGAGCTCAAGCAACCAATATGTCATGGGGCGAATTTTATTCAGCGCTTCAACAAGGAGTTCTTGATGGTGGAGAAACCAGTGTAGTAGATTTGTATTTTGAAAATTTCTATGAAGTTACAAAGTATGTTTCATTAACAAATCATCTCATTGGAGCTGCTCCGTTCTTTTTTAATCAGAAGAAGTATGATGAGCTTCCACCGAATGTTCAGATTGCGATTTTAAAAGCAGGAAAGTATGCGGCAATCACCGCTCGTGAGGTAGAAGAAAGCTTAACCGAGGAAGCCTATGCAAAGTTGAATGGTATCGGAATAGAGTTCAACGTTGTAGATATAGAGCCTTTTCGACAAAAGATTCAACCTATTTATGAAAAATATGCCGAACAACTTGGTGGAATGGAGGTTATTGAGCAAATTAGTAAGCAGTAAAGGTTATTTCTCTGACTCCAATTCAAAAACTGAAATATATTCTTGGAATAATCTGTATCAGTTAAGAATAATTTGGATTGATTTTGACGTACAATTAAGAAACAGTTTTGATTTGGTTAGAGATTTCGGATTAGCAGGATTTCTCAGTGATTATATAGTAAAAGCAAGATTCAACTTTTTCAGCTAAGAAACTTCCCACCAACCAAGCCTGCTCTTACTCAAAATTTTATATGGCCTAATTCTTCATCACTTTTTGCTCTTTATAACAGTTTTTAATACCTTTTAATTTTGGGATTAATATACTTATTTACACTATTAATGAGATGTTCTTCTTATATCTTTAATTCGTTTAATCAAATATTCCATTCCTCAAGCGTTTCCGAGTAATGATGCCAGTTCAAATTCAAAAGATTTTTTCTGCTTCCATTAATTGACTGACAATTTTTTTCTGCCTAATCATTCTTGTTCTCAGGCTGCGAGTTTTTCTCACCATTTGGATAATCTGAGGGGGTGGAAATAGTACTGTAGCGTTTTTCATTGCGTCAGCGAGGTTGCCACATACTGCTGATGAGTCCATACGAGCCACATCTGCTCTTGTGTCTTCACGGTAATAAAAGCTAGCATCGGCACTTATTTTATACTTCGGCATTATTTCAATTTCCTCCAACCGTCAAAGGTTCGTTCGTCATGAATTCCATCTTGTGGCCCGGCGTTAGTTGATATCTGTATTCGCTTGCAGGATCCTTCCGATACAAAACCATAGCACCCTCCGTCCGCTCCTTCTACGAGAGCACGAGTAATAGTGTACTGGACCAACTTATTTGTAGCTTTACCATTAAGTGTAGCCTGTGGTACATAAGGCTCAAGCAGATTGAGTTCTTCGGCGTAGCTTAGATGAATTTTTCTTAACAGCCCGTAGAGTGCGTCAGATGGCTTTTCAATGCTGAGTCCTAAATCCATAGCTTCTCTTCGGTTGATCGTATAGTCGTGACTTCCCGAATCTGCGCAGAGGAAGTCAATGATCGATTTGACTTTTTTTCTATCGCCAACTTGTCGTCGTAACAACTTTTCAGCCAAGAACCGGATTTGTGTTTGTGTCCTGAATATTTCGCCAAGAACCAATGGGTGAATATGGCTGGTCAAGTCCAGAAGAACAGATGCAAGTGCCTGCTCTCCTCGAATTTTTAGCTCCTCGCGGGCTGCGTCTAAATAGCCACGAACATTTTCAACACTCACCGGGACTTGCTTGGATTGGCCGCCAATCGTTGCTTGTGGGTTTAGTGGGTTGTTTACGCTCGGATCTATGGGGCCTAGAGCTGCTTGCTTTGTCATGATTACCCGATCTGCACCGATAGAGATCAACGTACCCGCACTAAGTGCTTTCAGCGGGATCATAACCTCAAACTCGTCACAAAACATACGTACAAGATTCACTAATCGCCATGCCGCTAAAGTTTGTCCTCCGTCAGTGTGAAGAATCAGGGAGATACGCTGAGTCGGTCCTATCTTTTCGAGGAGGTCGACGAATGGAACGATGCAATCCTGGGCAATGTGTGTTTCCATTGCCTTGACGGTCACTTGTTATGAACGACAGCACTTTGGTTTGTCTGTCTTGTTCGATGGAGTGATAGAGTTTTTTGCGTTCAGAATAATTCATCGGGTTTAGCGCGTGCAAAGCCTACAATCGCGTAGTCTTTATTCTTTGGGTGTTTCAAGTATATAAGGCCCTTACTTTTACCATACTCATAGTGGGAATAGGTTTTTACAAGTTGTATTGTCTAGTTTCTTACCGGTCATGACCCCATCGAGCACTGGCCGCTTTTTTTGCGATTTCCGAACGTCTATCTTTGCTCAATGATTTAGCCCGAGATTCGTTCCGTGAGGCTCCGGTATTGAACTCTCAAAATAGACGTTTCGATTAGGCAAATTACTGTCAAGAACCCAACCCTTATATTCCAGTGCTCTATCTACTCTGTATCGTACATCCATTTCCGACATTCAGTTTATCTCCATCTCGATTGCTCAACACTATGTTTTACCTCCCTATGATGAACTCCCGACAGTCCCCATATTGTGGTATCAAGAGGGCGGCTACTTTTTCTTTGATTTTATTACAACCTGCTTCGGTAAGTCCTTGGATTTAACCCTTATAATCCTGTTTAAAGCTTCCAAAAACCCCATTTCTTTAGAAAATATTCGTTTTGTCATTGAATGAGCCCCTTTGTTTTATTCCGAAATTGTTCATACTCTTTATTTGTATATATACAAGTCTAAACAATTATAAGTTCCTTGTCAGTTCTTTATAAGACAATTTCTTCCCTCCGGTCCGTGAAAGAATCATGTTAAACATAGCGGAATGATTGCTTCTGTTATTATATCTGAATGTCTGCTCGTTAATATACCTCTGAAGGTGCTTTGGGGTTACAAAATGATGTATTCCATAAATAGACCGCTTCATTATAGCCCAAAACCCCTCAATGGTGTTTGTATGAACATCTCCCCGGGCATACTCATTCTTGCTATGATTAATACTTTCATGATCATAGAGCCTATTCAATTTCTTATAAGCATGCCACTCATCAGAAATAACCCGTGAACCGATATTGACATGCTCCAGTAACTTCTGCTCAACGGTACTTCTGTCAACGTGGGCAACTTGTTCAGCTTTTACCCTGCCAGTTTCCCTTTCAACCATGCCAACTACTGGCTCCTTTGTCTTGAGACTCCTGCCCTGAGTTTTATCTGTTTTCTTATTTCTATGTTTGTTCTTTTCCTTCCCTCCAATATAAGTATCATCTATTTCAACAATTCCTTTCATAGGAGCTGAGAAATTTTCATTTTTTACGGCTTCCCGTATCCTCTGAAGCATATAATAAGCAGTCTTCTGAGTAACCTTCATATCTCTTGCCAGTTGGTAAGAACTCATACTTTTTTTGTGAGTAGTTAATAGATATATCGAGAGGAACCACTTACGAAGAGGTATCTTTGACCTTGCCCCCAAAAGTTGATCCAGATAGTATATTAGTACAGGGATTAGATTGAAAAGAAAGGAGCAAGATCAATGGCACGTAGAATTCACACATCAGAACAAATTATCCACAAGCTTCGAGAGGCAGAAGTACTGCTCGCTCAAGGTCAGTCGGTTCAACAAGCTGCTCGCCAGATTGAGGTTACAGAGCAGACCTATTATCGTTGGCGAAAGGAGTATGGTGGTCTTCGGGTGAATCAGGCGAAACGATTGAAAGCGTTAGAGAGAGAGAATATTCGCCTGAAACGCCTGGTTGCCGAGAAAGAGTTGGATATTCAAATCCTCAATGAGACTCTGGCGGTTGATGCAAAAAACTTCTGAGCCCGGCGAAGCGACGGGAGGTGGTGCAGCATCTTTGCACGACTCTCGAGATCTCGCAGCGCCGGGCCTGTAGTGTGTTGGGAGTACCGCGCAGCACTCATCAATATCGCCCGATTTCTCCTGCGGATGAACCGGTGTTCGTGCAACGTATGGTCGAGTTGGCCACGCAGTATGGTCGGTATGGTTATCGACGAATTACCGCACTGTTACAGCCAGAAGGCTTCAAGGTCAATCATAAGAGAGTGGAGCGTTTGTGGCGTCGAGAAGGATTAAAAGTTCCCCGGAGGCAACCGAAGCGCAAACGGTTATGGCTCAATGACGGTTCGTGTATTCGGCTGCGACCTGCGTACCGGGATCATGTCTGGAGTTATGACTTCATGCAAGCACGAACCCGAGAGGGAAGGAGCTATCGTTTGTTAACAATATTAGATGAATACAGTCGGGAGTGTCAGGCAATTGTGGTAGGCAGGAGGCTGACTCACAATGACGTCATAGAACATCTTGCAACACTGTTCGTGCAGCGAGGAGTTCCGGTTCACCTGAGAAGTGATAATGGCACAGAGTTCACTGCTCAAGCGGTCCGGACATGGCTCATGCGCCTGGGAGTAAAAACATTGTATATTGAACCAGGCAGTCCATGGGAGAACGGGTATATTGAGTCGTTCAATGGCAAACTGCGTGATGAAGTGCTCAACCGGGAAATCTTCGATACCTTACACGAAGCAAAAGTGCTTGTGGAACGCTGGCGAAATGAGTATAATCATAAGAGACCGCATAGTGCCCTCAGATACCGGCCACCCGCCCCCGCGAGGCCGTTATACCACCGGATTCGGTCTCAAGGCCAATGGATAATACAACAATGAATATATCGATGAATTGACTAACTTAAAAAGTGGCCCAAACATTAGGGGCAGGTCACATTGAAACGATGGATATAATGCGCTCTATTCAGCCGGACATCATGATTAACAACCGGCTGGGTGTCGGTACTGTTGACTATTTTACACCGGAAATGTTCATCCCTTCGCCGGAAGAAGCCAAAGCGCTTGGTAATTTCGAAACCTGCATAACAATCAACAATATATGGTTTCATAATAAGAATGAAACAAACTGGAAGATCCCGAAAGAAATTGTCTGGGAAGATGACTAACGGAGAGATCGATCCGGTTGATGCGCACATCCTCACAGGAGCCGGGAGACGGATTCACACGTACGGTGAATCTATCTTCGGTACTCAGGCAAGTCCGGTTCCCCACCCGGAGTGGGGTCGTATTACGATGCTCACCCTGCCCAACGGAAATACCTGTTTGTATCTTCATGTTTTTATTTGGTCGGAAACAGCCTGACATGACCGGTGGGGTGATGAGCTGATTGTTGAAGGTTTAAGCAACCGTCCTGTACAGACATATGCCATGTCTACTATTCCGCAAAGGAATTTTAATGCTTCCCGCAGAGGCAATTCAATAGTAATAGAGCTTACCGGAAAAGCTCCAGACATATCCACGAGTGTGCTTGTGCTCGATGTGGAAGGTCCGGTCGGAACATCAAATTAAAAATGAAAGATTAAAAAACAGCCTCAATTCCATACGGGTTAGGCTGTATAGCAATAAACCCTCCTTATATGTGCAAATAAAGTTTTAATCGTTGTCTATATTATATTGGAGGAGAGTTACCTGGATTACTACCTTTCGGAGGAGGTGCGAAAATAAGATTTGGATAAACCAAATCTATCCCTTAGTTTTTAACCGAAAGTGTCCAACATGTTCTGATGATGTAAACTCAATCAGGAATTACACAATGAAAACTCCATATAATTTTATAGCAAGTCTATATTTGTTGCTTATAATAGTATGTTCTGTATCTGCACAAGAGCCGGTCTACTGGGATATTGTGAATAAAATCATGGATGAAGCATTCGAACATTCCCAGATAATGGAGAACGCCAGCTGGCTCACTGACGTATTTGGCCCCCGGCATGTGAAAACGCCTGCATATTTTGAAGCCGCAGAATGGGCAAAAAATAAATTAGAAGAATATGGTCTCGCAAATGCACGTCTGGAGCCGTACGAGTTTGGGATTGGTTGGGAGAATAAATATACTTCTGTCCACATGATGGCTCCCCAGTATATGCCGATCATCGCCTATCCTGCACCGTGGTCTGCCGGCACGGATGGAAAAGTACGGGGGCAGGTTGTTTACATTAATTTTGATGACATCACCTCTGAATTGGATTTGGAACAATACCGCGGAAAATTACAAAATTCTATTATTTTCACAAGACCGATACAGAAGTTGTCGCCACATTATGAATCATTAGCAACGAAATTTACGGATGATCAGCTTGATGAGATGGCGAAGATTCCCATTGGCCCCCGGGCCGCTGAAGAGCGGCGTGCACAAAGACTCGGTAAAAAGAGACTTTCCCGAAAGCAGATCATTGAATTTGTATTAAACGAAGGTGCACGGGCAATTGTCCGCACTGATGGGAGAAGAGACTTCGGCACCGTCGAAGCCGGAGTTGTTGGCTTTACTTTAGAAACCAGTCCGTGGGAGGAAAACTCCCCGCCTAATCCAACGGAGTTGGTCATTGCAGCAGAACAATATAACAGGATACTGCGCATACTGGAAAAGAGCATTCCCGTTGAGATGGAAGTTGAGCTCAGGGTAAATTTTGTCAGAGGGAATTCAAACGATTACAATGTTGTCGCTGAGATACCCGGCACAGACCTGGCAGAAGAAATTGTAATATTGGGTGGGCATCTTCAAGCAGATCATGCCGGAACCGGCGCTACGGATAACGCCGCCGGTGTGGTGGTTTCCATGGAAACAATGCGCATTTTCAAAAAAATGAGTATCAAACCCCGTCGAACCATCCGCATAGGACTCTGGGGAGGACACGAAATGGGTACATTTGGTAATCGGAGTCATGTCCGTAACAACTTTGCCGACTTGAAAAAAAAGGAATACAAGAAGGATTATAAGAATCTTTCCGCATATTTCAATGTCGATCATGGTAGTGGTAAGATACGAGGTGTATCCGTCATGGAAAACGAAGTGATCAGGTCAATATTTACCGAATGGATGAAACCCCTGAAAAACCTGGGAATGACGCATCTTTTCAATACCGGAATGGCTCATGAAGCATATGCTGAGGTTGGCCTGCCGGGGTATTATTTTCTGCAGGACAGGATGGATATGGAAATGAATGTTCATTCGAATATGGATGTCTATGACCGTCTTGTTCCCGAAAATCTGATGGCGAATGTGGTCATTCTTGCAACTTTTGTGTATCATGCTGCTATGCGCGATGAAAAACTCCCCCGAATTGCGCCGTTACCCTGGTAGTGCGGCGATTAAGCTATTAAAGAGTTTTAGAGCAAGCTTAATTGTTCGCAAATCGTACAATCCGGGGAGCAAAAAAGACTTATAAAAGCCACATGTATATCTTAACATTTACATCATAATATTCGATACAATATGACCAAATACATCACTTCATAAATAATGTCATATTTCAACACTAACCTGATTTATTATCTATGAGAGAAATTGTTATGAGGAATATCTGTTAAAATACTATGAGATATGAAATGGAATACAGAATATTGGGCCGAACTGGATTGAATATCTCTCCAATATGTTTTGGTGCGGGCAACTTTGCTGAACCGACACCGGAGAAAGAAGCGAAAAAAATGATTTATCGGGCTGAAGATAACGGTATAAATCTTCTTGACACCGGCGACGTTTATGCCGACGGTGAAGGAGAACGGATAATCGGACGGGCTCTGAAAGAAGAAGGATTGCATCAGAGAATGCTTATTTCTACAAAAGTGCTTCCGGACCAACTCTTTAAAGGACTGGAATATAAATCCCCGGACACGACCCTCATAATCGCGATCACTCCAGACTCAAGATTATCAAAGCGTGCGAAGCTTCTCTAAAACGTCTTCAAACCGATTATATCGATCTCTACCAGAGACTCATCGCCACGCCCATTATATTCCATTCGAGGAGACTCTATGTGCTTTAAATGACCTTGTCCGTACTGGTAAGATACGGTATATCGGCTGTTCGACACATCCAGCTTGGGCAGTAATGGAAGCCGTAATGGTAAGTAGGATGAGCGGCTATGCCCAATATGCCTCAGAGCAGTCACTATATAATTTACTTGACCGGCGTCCGGCGTATTGAAAATGAACTTATCCCGATGTGTCAGAAGCTTTGTATCAATGGACTTGGCATCATTTCGTGGTCACCAACAGCACAGGGTGTACTTGCGGACCGGTATAGCGGCAGTTTCTATGCAGATCGTGTTACTGAACCGGGAATTCAAGTGGGAGTCGAGTTTGCAAAGATAGCTAAAAAAACCGGCGTTACACCCATACAACTGGCGATACTCTGGTGTAAGACCAACCGGGGACCACAGCAACTCTCATGGGACCGCGCACCCTTGAACAGATTGAACATTTACCGCCCGTTCTCAACATGGAACTGGACAATGAAACACGAGCGGCATGCGATGAACTGGTTCCTCCCGGAAGCGTGGTGGCAGATTTTCACAACACCGCAGCCTGGTTGAAAGCGAAAACTAACTGAAAAGGCACAGCTTATTCTCGATACGTAATTTCTGACAAGGGAACAATTTTAATTTTAAATGATTGATAAGGTGGGTATCGGATTATGATTATTGATTGGCTGATCATATTTTTGTACCTGATCGGAACAAGCACTGATCAAGCAGTCACGGTAGCGTCAAAGACGTATGATTCGGGTGCCTCCGGAATTGGGTATCAGTGGCTTTGGCTGTTTTCAACACCTTTCTATTGGTTACTGGCTCCCTTATTCAGGGGTATGAGAGCGGTGACAATTGCAGATTATTTTTCAAATCGTTATGGCAGAAGTGTAGAAATGCTTTTTGCCATTGTTGGCATGCTGCAATTAGCTGTCATGATTGGCATAATCCTCAGGGCATCAGGTTCAATGATCACTGCTGTTTCCGGGGGGGTACAATCAGCCCTGCTATTGCAATAATTGCCATGACAGTTCTGTTCGTGATTTACTGTGTTGCCGGAGGATTATTTGCCACAATAGTAACAGATTTCATTCAAGGCATTGTAACAATTTTGCTCTCTTTTCTGATTTTACCCTTTGCCTTAAATGCTGTGGGAGGGCTTAAAGGATTACGAGAGATTGTCAATGACCCGTCGATTTTCGGTATCGTGGCTCTCGACGAGATCACAACATTTTATGTAATAATAATATCTCTCAATGCTCTTATAGGCTGGGTAACACAACCAAATAACATGGCGCTGTGTGCCGCCGGCAAAACTATTCACGTGGATTATGTGTATGATCTGCTGATTCATTAATGCTCACTTCTGCAGCACTGTTTACTGAGAATATTTACAAACCCATGATCAACCCTGACCGGGATGATAAACATTATATCCTTTGCCTGGGCTTCAACATTGAGCAGTTTTGCAGTATAGTTTTTCACTAGCAAGATAGATTTAATTGGCTGGAATTTTAATGTTCATTTCGCCCAATATCTTCCCGGTTGCATGTTATGAGAAGACAACCTTTAATTCGTTAAAGGTTCGCAAATCATACAGCAAGAAGAGTAGAAAACACTTGTGAAAGTATGTTAAATACCTTACTATTTAACACAAAGTCCTCGAAACATTCTGAGAGCATCCAACGTTTTAACGAGGTACAGATAAAAAAGAGGAAAACATGGAAAAGCGATCAAGGATTCAACAGATTTATGGGTATGCAGTATGCTTAGTCACAGTCGTTACCTTTCTCACATCTTTGACATCTCTTGTGAATAACATAATAAACCTTGGTGACCCACTTCATGCGGAAAGAGGGTTCGAAAGCTTGGCTTCATTCGAAATTTATAAAATTGATGTTCTCAAATCACTTCCAAAGGAAAGTGAGTCATCATTCCTCCCCGACGACCAAACATTGCACGCTATGTATGAAGACTCTAAGGCTGAAGCAATTCAAGCCGTCCTGCACAGAGCGCACCGTTCAATAATTGTGCAAAGCTTGCTCATCATATTGTGCGTCGTGTTTTTCTCCACACATTTTATGTGGATGAGAAAGCCTGTAAACACTGAAATGTAAAGAGACAGCAGGTGTGTCCGATCAGCTCGACTATTATCATTACCAAAAAATAATCTTAAACACTAATTCTTACGATATATACGAGAGTTTACAAATTGTACAGCCCGAGAAGTAAAAATGCATGCCGTATTATTTGATTCAAAATGTTATAAATAGATTTAGCGGTGACTAGTCAAAAAGTTAATAAGAAGTTATCTCTTAATTAAGCAGAGGTTGCTATGAAATTTCTATCACTGGTATGGCTTGTACTCTTAGTAATAGTATGTGTGAATTGTAGTCCTGAACAGCAAAGCATCAAATCTATTTACTAAACAAGTTGAAATATTTGGCGTTCGGATTATTGCGACCACGGCTTCATCCGATGATAAAGTGCTTCGCTCCGCAAACGTGCGGCCGAATATCTTGACAACAACGAAGACGGGATACCGGATAAGAAGAAAATTGTCGATGTGGTGGTGAGTGTGGGTGTTAGTCTTATGGTAGCAAAGAATCCAGATGAATTAGTGGTAATCAGGATGAACAACAGGGAGTTTATACCACGCCCCAGCAAATCGGTCTGGGCTGATAATATTGATCCGCAACATGGAGTGAATTGATTTAATGATGAGGCACTTGAAGAAGTTCTGCATATGATTACTGACCATGGATGGGCAGGTGCATACTCCTTGGTATTTGGTGCAAGAAGTGGGACTGAAATTGCAAAAGCTGTAGACATTGCAAGAGGAGGGTATTTTGAAAAAGTTCCGGAAAAGTATCCAGAAGATGCCTGGTACACCTATTTATGATGAAACATGTAATTATGACTGCCAAATTGGTGAGTATTTTTATTGGGTTACAACGTCTATACTTGGTTCACAAGATTTCCCCGGTCGTTTCGAACAAACAGGAAGAGAATGGAGATTGAATATAAAAGAAAAAGTGCAGAACGGAGATCCTACTGCTTATGCGTTGATTACAAATCCATTGTATAATTTACCGACTGTGTTACCCGATGGGGATTATATGGCTAAAAGATTTACTGTTCAAAAATATCCGTAGACCAAATGTCGAGTGGCATGTAGTTAAATAAGTATGCATTGTCAGACCAGAATAACCTAAAAACAATTTCGCTTCACATCTAATAATGAGTGGAATTGACCTTTCTGACTATATCGAAGTATTTTGGGTATTCCGGTATAAAAGTAACAGAGAAGTATTGCGAACATTTTAGTCCGGGAAATTATAGGAAATTTTAAGAAAGTTGCCTTATAAGTAATTATTAGGACACCGCTCCAGAGTACTGGTTTACGTCTCGCATTGTCTTTTAAAGGCGAGTAAAGGCGAGCAACCGGAACGCTTTTTACTGAGACATTCAAACGTAACTTTTGACGGAGGACATCTAATGAGACCAAAATCAATTCGTTTAAACCTATGCTGCGTCCTTGCAAGCCTGTTAATGATAGCGTCGATTACAAGAGCTTCAGCCAAGGATGATCGTCACTTTGCCGAACTTGACGTTTTTCAGCTCGAGTACGTTTCTGATCCGCAAATATCACCCGGTGGCAGTCAGATTATTTATGTGCGCAATTCCATGAACCTCATGAAAGATCGCGGCCAGTCCGAACTGTGGATTATAAATGTGGACGGAACAGGACATCGAAAGCTTACGTCTGGTGAGTATGGAGAATCTTCTCCGCGCTGGTCGCCAGATGGAAATAGGGTTATTTATGTAGCCGGTAGTGATGAAGGTGCTGAAATATTTATGCGCTGGATGGATTCGGGACAAATTGCTCGTCTCACCCAGTTACCAGAGACACCACTCGGCATTACCTGGTCGCCGGATGGCAAATGGGTTGCGTTTTCCATGCTTGTTACCAAAGCCCCACCAGAACTTGTCAAGCCGCCTCAAAAACCAAAAGGCGCTCAATGGGCTGATCCACCACGTGTCATTACACGGGTACGCCATGAGGCCGATGGTGTAGGTTACCTCGAAACCGGTTACCATCACTTATTCGTGCTCCCTGCAGAAGGAGGTACTCCACGACAAGTGACAGCCGGTTCATTCCATCATCGAGGCGCTCCGATGTGGACACCGGATGGCAGATCACTAATTTTTTCCGCCAACCGAAATTCTGACTGGGAATATGAATTCATCAACTCGGAGGTCTATGCTGTATCACTTGCGGACGGAACCATTCATGCGTTGACCGACCGAAATGGTCCAGACCACAGCCCCACTTCCTCTCCAGATGGTAAACGAGTTGCTTACCTGGGTTTTGACGATAACGTTCAAACGTATCAAGTTACTAAACTCTATGTGATGAATCGAGACGGAAGTGAAAAGCATCTTTTAACTTCCGGTCTGGATCGAAGCATATCCGATCCGATATGGGATACTTTGGGTGATGGTATCTACTTTAAGTACGAAGATCAAGGCGATACGAAAATCGGATACACAACACTCAATGGCAAAGTAAAAACATTGGCCGATAACCTGGGCGGAACATCATTAAGTCGGCCTTACGGGGGTGGATCTTTTTCAATCTCATCCGGAGGAGTGATCGCCTACACATACACGCGGTCCGATTATCCTGCCGACATTGCCGTGTTGCATAAAGAAAGAAACGTGGAACTTGTCACAGAACTCAACCGAGACTTACTAGGATACCGTGATTTGGGTAAGGTTGAGGAGATATGGTATGAATCCTCATACGATCAACGTCAAATTCAAGGATGGATCGTCACACCACCCGGGTTTGATCCAAAACGGAAGTATCCGTTGATATTAGAGATTCATGGTGGGCCGATTTCCAATTACGGTGATCGATTTTCAACAGAGATTCAATTGTACGCTGCTGCTGGTTATGTGGTGTTTTATGCCAATCCACGGGGAAGTACCGGCTATGGAGAATTGTTTGGAAACCTACTTTACCACGATTATCCTGGTGGAGACTACGAAGATCTCGTATCAGGCGTCGATGCAGTGATTGCCAGAGGATACATCGATGAGAACAATCTTTTCGTTACAGGTGGAAGCGCTGGTGGCATCTTGACTGCTTGGATCGTTGGAAAAACCTCGCGTTTCAAGGCAGCAGTTGTTGCCAAACCGGTAATGAATTGGTATAGCAAGACATTGGTGGCTGATAACTACTACTCCTATCACAAGTACCGTTATCCCGGATCGCCCTGGGAGAATCCAGAGGTATATATGAAATACTCGCCCATTTCGCTTGTAGGAAATGTCAGCACACCAACGTTAGTTATGGTGGGTACCGCCGATTTGAGAACACCTCTCTCTGAAGCCAAACAACTCTATCATGCACTAAAACTTCGAAGAATAGAGACAGCACTGATCGAGATTCCGGGAGCATCACACAATATTGCAAAACGGCCCAGTCAGCTCATTACTAAGGTTGCCCATGTACTTGCCTGGTTTAATAAGTATTTTGATCAGAATCAAAGAGGTTTCCAATGAAAAAAAGATTATTCAATGTAAGTGTTGCTGTATTGCTTATTCTTGTTGGCAGTCATGACGCTGTGCTCTTCGGCCAGCAGGATAACACCTCTTCCCACACGGTTTATGACCAAAGCCTTTATAACGATATGAAGTACCGAAACGTTGGACCTTCACGTGGAGGACGGGTAACTGCCGTTACCGGTCACAGGTCCCATCCCTCTACGTTTTACATGGGGAGTACCGGCGGCGGTGTTTGGAAGACAACGGACTACGGCAGAAACTGGGTTAACATTTCAGACGGGTATTTTGAAACCGGCTCAATAGGCGCAATTCGAGTAGCAGACTCAAATATGGATATTATATACGTCGGCACCGGTTCGGATGCAATCCGCAGCAATGTTATTACCGGTCGTGGTGTATACAAATCGACGGATGGAGGAAAAAGCTGGAATTTTGTAGGACTACGTGATGTCGGACAGATAGGTGCAGTGGAAATCCATCCGGAAAACTCCGATATAGTCTTTGTAGCGGCAATCGGACACGCATTTGGGCCTACACAGGACCGCGGTGTCTACCGCACGAAAAACGGCGGTAAGAGCTGGGAGAAGGTTCTTTTCATCTCCGACAAAACGGGAGCAGTGGATTTTGAATTCAGCCCCGATAATTCTCAGGAAGTTTACGCCACGATGTGGCGGGCAGAGCGGAAACCGTGGACCATCATTAGCGGTGCGAGTGAAGGTGGCGTATACAAATCTACGGATGGAGGTGACACCTGGACCAGACTGAAGAACGGGCTGCCCCTGGATCTTGTAGGGAAGAGCGATCTCGCCGTTTCGCAAGCGGACCCTGATCGAGTTTATGTTCTCATCGAAGCGCCTATTGGCGAGGGTGGAATCTACCGCTCGGATGACCGTGGCGCGAGTTTCCATCTGGTCACGACCCAGGCAAACCTACTGGACCGTCCATTCTATTATACGAATATTGATGCCGACCCGACAAACGCAAACGTTCTCTATGTAAATTCGACACGATTTTTTAAGTCCGCTGATGGAGGGGAAACCTGGGAACGTCGGTCCACGCCGCATGGCGACAACCACGATATGTGGATCAACCCCGATAATCCAGACATATTTATCCAATCAAACGACGGTGGCGCGAATATAACGCAGGACAGCGGTACAACGTGGTCGACACTGCACAACCAGCCGACGGCAGAGCTTTACCAGGTTGCAGTTGACGACCAGTTCCCATATTGGCTGTATGCCGGTCAACAAGACAATTCCACTATTACGGTACCCAGCCTGCCACCGTATTCCACACCATCCAGTCCAGCGGCATACTGGCGGTCGGTCGGCGGTTGCGAAACCGGACCTGCCATACCAAAACCGGGAAATCCCAACATTGTCTATGCGAATTGTAAAGGACGTTTTGGACGTTATAATAAAGCCACCGGTCAGGAACAACACTATTATGTTGGCGCTGCAAACATGTACGGACATAACCCTCGAGACCTGAAATACCGTTTCCAACGAGTCTCGCCGATCCATGTCTCGCCACACGATCCGAATGTTGTTTACCATGCCTCACAGTTTCTGCACCGGACAACTGACGAAGGGGTCACATGGGAGACTATCTCTCCGGATCTGACAGCAAACGATCCCTCAAAACAGGTCATATCGGGTACGCCAATCACCCGTGATATCACCGGCGAAGAGTTCTACAGCACAATTTATGCAATACAAGAATCCCCAATTGAAAAAGGTTTGATATGGGTCGGAGCAAATGATGGTCCCGTCCACGTCACCCGCGACGGCGGGAAAACATGGACTAATGTCACACCGAAAGACCTCCTGCCGGGCGGAAGGGTGCAATCGATTGAGCCCTCTCCCCATAGAGCCGCAAAAGCGTATGTTGCAGTCTATCGATATCTCTTGGGAGACTGGGAACCATACATTTACCGTACTGATGATTACGGTAAATCGTGGACCCGGCTCACGAGCGGGAGTAACGGAATTCCTGCCGATACTCCTACCCGAGTCGTCCGTGAAGATCCAGGGCGGGAAGGACTTCTCTATGCCGGTACAGAATTCGGGATGTTCCTTTCGTTTGATGATGGACTTAATTGGGAGCCGTTTCAGTTGAATCTTCCGACAACCCCAGTCACCGACATTAAAGTATTCAGGGAAGATCTGGTGCTCTCTACGATGGGGCGGTCATTCTGGATTCTCGACAATTTGACTCCTCTTCACCAGGTAAATGACCGGATGGCCTCATCCCGTTTCCATCTATATGCGCCACGGACTGCGTACCGTATGCGGTACACACTGCAAAGTGGGGCAGCGGTTTATCCTGAATATCCCCCTGTTGGGGTAATGATTGATTACTATCTTGACGAGGAGCCGTCTGGAGAAATTACACTCGAAATCTCTGACAATACCGGTAAGTCGATCCGTTTGTTTTCCAGTGCTGGACTGCCTCAACAACCCGATTTATCTGGCCAATCCGGCATGCGGAGACCCGGAACGGAACGCATCGTCGGACACGAAATTATAAAGGATGCCGGAATGCATCGCTTTATTTGGGATTTGAAGCATGATGGTGCATGGAATCACGAGGAGAGTCGTGCGGATCAGAGGGGACCGATGGTCGTTCCTGGGACTTATCAGGTAAAACTTACCGTCGGCAGTTGGAGTCGCACGGAACGATTTGAAGTGCGGATAGATCCCCGTTTAGAAGAGGACCACGTAACCCAAACCGACCTTGTGGCTCAAGAGTTACTCAGCCTCCAGGTGCGTGATGCCCTCAGCAATGCCCGGAGAGCCGCAGAGCGGATACGAACAGTACGTAAGGGAATTGCGGGAGCCGCCGGAAAAGGAGGTGGAACTGCGAAACGTGTACGGGAACAGGATAAAAAACTCGCCGGAATTCAGGACTGTCTTGTGACAAAGGAAGGAATATACCAGACACCCATGCTCATCGACCAGCTCAGCTATCTGTTCTCGATGTTGGACCGTGCCGACCAGAAGCCGGGACGAGACGCATATCAGCGCTTTGATGAGCTGAATATGGCATTGTCAGGGTATCTTTCCGAACTGCAAAATATTCTGGATAGTGATAGCGATGGGCAAAGCGAACGCAAAAACCGGTGACTATTCGCCTGAGTGCCCGTTCCTTAGAGAGGAATGTAACTCGAAATGTATTCTGGTAGAATCGGGGGCAGCTTGAAATTTGTACAGTCCAAGAAAATAGAAAACATATTTCAGAGAAACATAAACTTATTTCTAATTAAATTATATATTATTTTGTAGGAGGAAATCCTATGCATATAAATATCAAGATATTTTCAGGAATCAGGATTCTTATTATTCCCCTATTGCTTTCAATTCTTGGAGCAAATGTATATGCCCAAAGAACGGCGAAACCCACACTGCATGGTCAGCATTGGATCGCCATAACCGGAAAGCCTCTTGCCGTAAATGCTGGAGCTGCCATGTACTATAAAGGTGGTAACGCTGTAGATGCCGCCTGTGCAATGCTCGGGGCAGCATCAACTTTGTTCGATGCTTTAAGCTGGGGTGGTGAGACACAGGCATTGATATATAATCCGAACACCGGTAAGGTCATTGGGGTCAATGCTCTGGGTGCTGCACCGACTGGAGCAACACCAGAATTTTTTAAAGATAAAGGCATGCCCTTCCCTCCGGCTTACGGCCCGCTTGCTGCTGTAACACCAGGAACGCCTGGTGGACTTTTAACTATGCTTGCAGAGTTCGGAAAATTAAGCCTGAAGGATATTCTTGAACCCTCAATGCAATTGGCTGACGGCTATCCTATCGATAGAGGAACTGCAAATTCTATTAAGCGGGAAATTGAGCGTATAAATAAGTGGCCTTATTCTCGAAAAATATTCATAACACGTCCTGGAGAAGAAGTTGAGACACCCCAAACCGGCGAAATTTTCAGACAGCCAGAACTTTATTTAACATTGCAAAAACTTGTCGATGCAGAAGAGGATGCATTAGCAAAGGGCAAAAGCAGAAAAGAGGCTATCTATTCTGCATATGACCGATTTTACAAAGGCGATATCGCCGAAGAGTATGTCAGGGGCTCTCAAGAACAAGGAGGCTTACATACCATTGAGGACTTAGCTAACTGGAAAATCTATCTTGAAGAACCGGTTTCAACGAACTATAAAGGAATTGATGTATATAAACTTACTTCATGGGTACAAAGCCCGGTGCTTCTGCAAACGTTAAATATATTGGAAAATATCGATATTAAATCTATGAGTTACAACAGTTCACGATATATTCATACACTATATCAAGCTATGAACCTTGCATACAGCGACAGAGATTTTTATTACGGTGATCCTTATTACCCACCGGTAGAACCGATGCGGGGACTCCTTTCAAAAGAATATGCAAAAGATAGAACCAACCTCATTAACTGGAAAAGAAATGATCCTGATGTTATGCCGGGCGATCCTTATCCTTTTCAGGGAGAGAAAAATCCTTATCTCCATTTACTTGAAGATTGGAATAAGAAATCAGAAGAAGCTCCGTCGAATTCCAGTGCAGAATATGAGCGTTCTTGGCAAGAAGGTTTCTTAGCAGGAACAACCACAATACAATCCGCAGATGCTGAAGGATGGGTTGTCTCATTAACACCAAGCGGCGGTTGGATACCGGTTACCATGGCAGGACGAACGGGCATTGGAATGAGTCAGCGTATGCAGAGTTTTGTACTTAACGAATCGCAGAATCCCTATAATTTACTTGAACCTGGTAAGCGACCGCGCGCGACTCTGACGCCGAGCATGGCGCTCAAAGACGGAAAACCGTTTGTGTCCTTTGCGGTAGCAGGAGGTGATACCCAAGACCAGAATTCTCTCCAGTTTTTTCTCAATATTGTAGAGTTTGGTATGAGCGTTCAGCAAGCGGTTGAAGCTGCCAACTTTACAAGCTATCAAATGCGCAGTTCTTTCGATGATCACGTTGCAACTCCCGGTAGGCTAACTTTAAATAACTCTGTTCCGCCTTGGGTTCGGAGTGATCTCACGGACATGGGATATCAGCTCGACTTCAGACGGCTAACTTCCGGCCCGCTGAACGCAATATATTTCGACTGGGAACACGGAACTATGTGGGGCGGATCAAGTAACGATGGAGAGGATTCCGGAATCGCCTGGTAGCACTGGAACATAAACGACTGTGTGACAATTGAGTTACATGTATAAATGTCAGGTATGTGCAACTCTAACATTCCGAACGCCTATATCTTATTGGAATATATTATTTTAGAAGATTAAATTAATATCAACTATTAGCTCTATAATTGTCAAAATCTGCTTCATTAAAGATTTCGATACTTAGGTTATTTTCGGACAGCGTGTTACAGTATACTTAGAATGGAAGAAAAAGTCACTAGATTGATTGTTGGTACATATTGTTGGTACATCATGTCTCTTTTGTTCTGAGGATCGTTTGTACCGTTTGCGTGATAATCGTTTTACAGGTACTCGATGTTCTTGTAAAGAGAGCCCGAAGCGGTTCAAGGACGATCTTGCTCTACTGCATTATGTTTCTTTGAAGATACCTGCCAATAAAGCTGCCAGGGGTCTTGGTTTTGGCTCCAAGACGGGGTGCGAGGCAACTAGATGCTTTATCGACAGGAGATTTATGATTTTTTGTGTCAGGAAGTGAGAAGACTTTCCGGCAAGATAAAATGTGATGCAAGCTGCTTTGGTGGGAAACGTACGGGAAGCTATTTACTACGATGTGACTGCCGCTTGATGAACGAGATCAGGGACACCGCTGAGCAAGGAAGCGTCTTCTGCACTACTCCGTTCCGTTCGTATACATCGCTGAAGTTTTTTGGTAAACAGCGTACGGTCGATCATAACACATAGTGCATCACGGAACGTCGTCATAGTAACGGCCTTGAGGGGTTCTGGTCATGTGCACAAGAAAGACGCTTACAGTACCATGGTGTTAGCAAAAATCATTGCCCGGTATACCCGAAGAAAATGGAATGGAGACACAATTATAGAAACAAAAATCCATACCATCCTTTAATCAAAATTCACGTTAGTCCGCTTTTGACCTAATGACCAAAACGCTGTTGAAAAACTGTCAGAAATTATGGCCGAGTGAAAAATGTATCCTGTCCCCAAAGTTTAAGGTTTTGCCATATCCAATTTCAAGAGGACCAACCGGTAAATCAAATGATATAGCAGTTCCGAAGGCATTTCTGAAACCAGCAAATGAGAATTTCTCAGGCTTCTCTGAAAGATCCGCAATATCCCACCGTACGGTTAGGTATGTGTCGAAGATATTCTTCAGTGACACTTTCAACCGGTAACCGAGGTTTGCTGCTAAAATAGTCTTTCCATGTAATGTGTTGAAACGGTTTCCAAAAAACATATCTGATCCGCCCCAGCGGAACCGCTGCGAGTAGGGGAGTGTTTCATCGGCGAATCCTGCAACAATCCGCGATTTGATTGTATGATTTTCTTGTAAAGTAAATACATATCCAAAAGATGAATAAAATTTCACATAGGATACTTCATTCCCGAGTAAAGAGGATGCATTTTCGTAATAAACTCTGTGAAAATTTCCTCTTCTTGGAAATGGAAATCGATCGCGTGTGTCAATGAGTGACTCAAATGTCAGGGTTCGGAGGTGAATCTTCTCATTGACAGTATTGAAAAATGGATCTCGGATCTCGCCAGGAAGTGAAAGAAACGGTAACGCTTCAATTTCAATATCATCAATATTCAGTCGTGCAGATACAGTGCCGAGTCTGCCGAGCTGCCGCCCTAAAGAAAGCGACCCGCCAAGGCGTGTGTCTTTGAACTCGCCACTCCGGATGAAATCTCGTGTGTAGTCTGTCAAAAAATCAGTATGTATTGAGTGATGAACGTCCCCATTCATAGTCAAATAGGATAAGAATATTCTGTCAATACGAAATTGGTACTGGAAAGCCTGGTCCCGAGGGCCATATCTGATGTGGAGTTGTGATTTCAGTCCGAGACCACCGAAGTTATCGTCGGATAACTCTATAAAACTTTTCGTTTTCTGGTCACGGTCATACCGTGCACCAAATCGGACAATTTCTGATTTTTGCTCCTCCATATTAATTTGGAGGATCAGTCTGTCCTTTTCTTTTGTGATCGTCGGGAATACACGCTGAAAAAGGCCTGTACCGTAAATGTTGTCGATACCCTGCTCAATTAAAAAGTAATTGAAAATAGTGCCGCTTTTCTGAAACATCTCACGCCGTATGATATGCGGCTGTGTTTTGTCGTTGCCGATCAATTGTATGCCGTCAATGACTCCTTCGTCAATAAAAACAGAAAGTGTTTGAGAAATGGGATCAATTTCAAATCCATTTATCTGAGCTATAGAATAACCATTTTCATTGTAGAGATTGAGTATTTCGTTTATGAAAATAACCGCATTGTTCGTATTAAATACATTATGTTCGCCAATCGTATAGAGCTGAATTATCTCTTCTGAAGAAAAAACTGTATTGCCGGATATCTGTATAGAGGTAATGGCTGGATTTTCCACGACTGAGTAGGCGACGTTGTGCGAGTCTCCTGTTCGTGTGATTACAGCTTTTACGTCTTCGAAATAACCTGTTTCATGGAGAGTTTTGAGATTCTGTTCTATCTGTTTATCCGAAGTCGTATTATTCAAAGCTGAATCAGTAATACTGCGTATGAAAGCGGATGGGATTTGCTTGTTACCTGAGGTTATGACGGATTCGGCAGTATACCGCGCCGATGTTTTTCCATTCTCATTCATTGTTTCGAGTGAGTTCAGAATTGATGGCATCATCTGACGTGTTTTTGCTCTGCCAAGCTCAATGAATTCTCGAATCGAATTGATGGCATAACCGTCGACAGATCCCAAATCCGGTTTAATAACAATATCCGCATGTTCCAAAGACCGTTCGTTCCGGTCTTTTTGCATAATGGTTGAATAATGGTCCATCTGTTTCCACGGGAATGTCATCTGCTCTGCAGTCAGAAGCGGTGATGTACAATCTACAGCTATAATAATGTCGCTGCCCATTGACTGGGCTACATCTGTCGGAATATTATTCACGATGCCGCCGTCAACATAAGCACGGCCGTCGATCGTTACTTCTGAAAAGAGAAACGGGGCGGCTATGCTGCTCAGTATTGTTAGTGCGAGGTTTCCTTCCTCGAAAACTTTTTGTGTTCCATTATACTTATCGAGCGCAATAATACGCAGCGGTATTCTCAAGTCGTCAAAGTCAGCAACAGGAAGGATATTTGCTCGCATAATAAGTGAGTGCAGTGCACTGAACAACTGCTGTCCCTGGCTGATTGCTTGCGGTATATATGGTTTGAATCCGTCAAATCGTAATGCGATCAGATGCCGGTTGAAATCAGCTTTCTGACCTATGAACATTGTGGACCGCTCCGGAGTATTCCTGAAAATGTTTGCCCAATCGGTGCTGAGCGCAAACTCCTCAATCTCAGCAGGGGAATATCCGGTGGCATAGAGTCCTCCGACAATCGAACCCATGCTCGAACCCGCAATATAATCTACAGTGATTCCGGCTTTTTCCAGTTCCTCAAGAATTCCGATCTGAGCAAAACCACGCAAACCGCCTCCGCTCAGGGCAATTCCAATTGCGGGTTGTGCCACTTTCTTGAAGTGGAATGGCCCCAGTGTATCACCTTTATAGGCGAGCACAATTTCTCGTGGATATTCTGAGAAATTTTGGCCTGCCTTTGCATTGACTGGACAAAACAAACTTATATTGAAAACGAACACAACTTGAAGTATTGTAAACGACCTATACATTTGTGTTACACTTTTTTAATAGGGGCGATAAGGTGGTTGTTAGTGAATCAGTATATTAAAAACCGTGCTGAATACAATTCGGCAAACATGAGAATCGTTATCACTTGAATGTGAAAAAGGTATAAAAAGTTTCAATATTTATCAATCAATATCTTCCAAGATAGCTTCAGGGTTTTTAATTGCATTTCGTAGCGGTAATCGCTATATTTTTTGGCACTGTACGAGCCGCTAAAGGAATCCCTCTGTGTCGCAGCGAAAGAAAGTAATCTTTATTTCCGATGTTCATCTCGGGATGAACCATGATACAAATGAACAGGAAAGAGAGCAGAAGCTCATTTCTTTTCTCCGTAAAACGTTTGAAAGTGGAGACAGACTTTTCATTGTTGGTGACCTTTTCGATTTCTGGTTTGAATACAAAACAGTTATTCCCAGAGATTACATCCGCATCCTCTCATGCTTGAAAGAGATGACCAAAGAAGGTGTCAGGATAGACTACATTGCAGGAAATCACGATTTTTGGGTGGGCGATTTTTTTCAAAAAGAGCTCGGACTCATTTTTCATCCGGAACCGATTCGAGAAACAATCGGAGACAAGACATTTTACATCATTCATGGTGACGGGCTGAAAAAATCGGACGGTGGATACCGGCTGCTCAAGAGGGTATTCCGTAACAGGCTGAATATTTTCCTCTACCGGTGGCTCCATCCCGATCTTGGCGTGCCGTTTGCAAAATGGTGTTCGGGATCAAGCCGGAAACACACCGAAAATAAAGATTTCGGAGATGAAAAGGAATACATCGATTTTGCTGAGACCATGTTTAAAGATGGTGTGGATCACGTTATTCTAGCTCATACTCACCGGCCTCTCGAGCACAAAACCGGCAACGGCAAAAGCCTTGTCAACCTCGGCGACTGGATCGAACATTTCACCTATGCACAGTTTTATGACAACACGCTAACACTTCAAAGATATACGACCTGATGTTTATTTGTACATTTCCCAGAGTTTAATGAATAAATAACTGTCATTACGGTCGGAGTCCCGGTTAGTAGCTGGAACAAAGTGGAGAAATCTTGACCTTAATTTATTCCAGATTCCGGCAATCCTCACAAACCATATTTTTGTTTTTGCATAATTATATCTCTATATTTACATTTTTTTTGCTTTTGCATAATTATATTTCTATACTTACGTTTTCATTGTCTAATAATATTGTTTTCATTCCTCTTTTACAGTTATAAATGTCAAAACCACAGCCAATTATAATCGGAATCGATACCGGGGGAACATTTACCGATTTTGTCTATTTTAACAAGGACAAATTTCATGTCTTGAAGGTGTTATCGACTCCGGAAAATCCTGGAAACGCCATCATCACCGGACTTAGAAAGATCGAACGGGAAAATTCGTTTGAGCTTTCCATTATCCACGGCTCCACGGTGGCTACAAACGCCCTTCTCGAACGGAAAGGAGCCAGAATAGCTCTGATAACCACGAAAGGTTTCAAAGACCTCATAGAGATCGGGCGGCAGAATAGGCCGGGATTATACGATCTGAATACCGACAGGCCGGAACCACTCATTCCTGCTTCCCGGCGGTTTGAACTCGATGAACGGACACTCTTCGACGGGACAGTCCATACACCGTTGGATAAGGCCGCCTGTGAGCAGGTGCTGAAAATTTGTGAGTCTAAAAAAATAGATTCAATAACTGTTTGTTTTCTCCATTCGTATGCGAACCGCAAAAATGAGATGGCCGCTACCCGTTTGGCGAGGAAAAAAGGCTTTCGTGTGTCACCGTCATCCGAGATTCTCTCCGAATACCGCGAATATGAACGATTGAGCACATCAGCAGTTAATGCCTATGTTTCACCGAAAATGGACACCTATCTCCAGTCGCTTCAGCAGGAAGTTCCGCAATCTTCCATACAGGTAATGAAATCGAACGGTGGAGTAATATCTGCAAGAACAGCGCGTAAAGAGTCGGTTCATACGATATTGTCTGGTCCAGCAGGAGGTGTTGTTGGTGCGTATGCAGCAGGAAAACGAGCCGGGTATACAAATGTCATCACCTTTGACATGGGTGGGACATCAATGGATGTTACTCTTTGTCCCGGTATAATCCCTTTAACAAACGGGGCGGTGGTTGCTGGATGTCCAATTAAAGTTCCGATGATCGATATCCACACAGTGGGTGCGGGGGGCGGTTCGATTGCAGCACTCGATAGAGGCGGCGCATTGGCAGTTGGCCCGGAAAGCGCCGGGGCAAATCCTGGTCCAGTGTGTTATGGGATGGGCACATCAATAACGGTAACGGATGCCAATCTCTATCTCGGAAGGCTCCACAGCGATTATTTTCTGGGTGGCGGAATGCCTATCGATGTTGAACGCCTCGACAGCATCATGAAGAAAACAGCCAGAAAGTACACAATGGACCCGGTCGACCTCGCTGCGGGAATTATCAAAGTTGTAAACTCGAACATGGAAAAAGCGCTTCATGTTATTTCTATCGAGCGGGGTCATAATCCGGCTGAGTTTGCCCTTGTGTCATTTGGTGGAGCAGGATCGCTCCACGCAGCCGATCTTGCCCGGTCGCTCGACATTAATACCGTCGTCATTCCGAATAATCCGGGACTTTATTCTGCGGTCGGCATGCTCTTTTCCGATCTTATTAAAGACTATTCACAGACATTCGTGTTGCCAGCCGAGACAGGAACTTTCAATAAACTTGAGAAAGTCTTTAACACTTTGATCGCCAAAGCCAACAAAGAAATGACTGCTGAGAATATTCCAGAAGAAAAAATATCGGTACAGCAGTCGGTCGATGTCCGTTATGTAGGGCAGTCGTACGAATTGACCGTCCCCTTCATAAAAAACTACATCACATCATTTCATGCGATGCACAATCAACGCTATGGTTACAGTAGCGCCAGTCTGCCGGTCGAAGTTGTTACACTTCGTGTTCGCTGTGTCGGAAAAACGCGGCACCCGAAACTTCAAAAAAATGGCAGGTCGAAGCAGACCAGAAGAAAAAATGCACCTGCTCGACGTGATGTTTATACCGAAGGTATATTTGAACATACAACAATTTACATGCGCGAAGATCTCAATCCAGGTATCCGATATAAAGGCCCTGCGGTCATACATGAATACAGCACAACCACCTATGTTCCACCGGACTTTGCCACAAGAGTTGATGACCATGGAAATCTGATTCTTAGTCATTAATTTGTATTTAGGATTATAACAAAGAGGACAAGCAAGTGAACAAGCAAGTGAACAAGCAAGATGAGAGAGAAAAAGAAGTTTTTAAAAGCTTCATAGAAGATGCTGGTTTAGAATGCTCTATAAATAGTTTTGAAGAGAGATTTAAAAAGAGATATCCTCCTGCTCCCGATATCCTATATGAATTCAAAGATTCACAATATGTTGCATTTGAACTAGTAGAAATTCTAGATAATGAATTTAAAAATAGAAATGTTCGTTATTCAAGAACTAATAAAATGTTTAAGAATCATCTTAAAAAGATGCCTTCAAATGAACAAAAGATTTTCAGAGAAAAATTCGAAAATGCTCTTTTGTATTTTCATTTTAATGATAATTGCTCTACTAAACAGAGAGAATCCGTATTAGAACAATTATTTTATATTCTCCAAAGTTTAAAGTCAGATTATGAGGATGAAATAGAGATATCCGACTTTAAATTAAGAAAGACGGTTAAATTTATAACTATTCGACGTAACTGTCCTGCTGGACCTACATTTGAATGTAATGCAGGAGGATTTGTTGGATTTGATATAATTGAAACATTAGAAAAAAAATCTTTAAAAAAGTATTGCTCCGACCATCCTATAGAGTTATTAGTATATATTGATACAAATCCGTTACATCCAGGAGATTATTGGAAAGAAGAAGTGTTGGACTATTTGCGTCGCAATTTCAACAAGTCATGTTTCAGAAGAATTTGGATTTACAAAACTCAATCACATGAAATTATTATAGAATTTCACAATGGTGAAGAAGAATATGGGGCTTAATCTTGACTCAAACCGCTTTGACCCGGTTAAACTTGAAATTTACAAAAACCGGTTTCATTCAATTTCAGAGGAGATGGGTGCTGCACTCCAGCGGACTGCCTTTTCACCGAACATTAAAGAGCGGCGCGATTTTTCCTGTGCTGTGTTCGACGGAACAGGTAAAATGGTTGCTCAGGGTGACCACATGCCGGCGCATCTCGGGGCAATGCCGCTGTCGGTTCAGCATGTCATCCGGCAGCTAAAACTCAACCGTGGCGATACAGCAATCGTCAACGATCCTTTCGACGGAGGCAACCATCTTCCCGATTTTACTGTTGTCCGCCCGGTCTATCTGCCGAGTGAGAAAACACCCATGTTTTATACCGCAAACCGGGCACATCATGCCGATGTAGGTGGCATGGCTGCTGGTTCAATGCCGCTCTCACGGGAAATTTATCAGGAAGGTATCATCGTTCCACCGATAAAACTGGAAGAGAATGGCCACTTCAACGAAATGTTTTTGAAAATGTTGAAGATCAATGTCCGCACACCCCACGAACGGGAAGGTGACATCCTTGCGCAATATATGGCAGCAAAAGTAGGAGAAATGCGTCTGCTGGATATGGTCAGGAAAAATGGTGCAGCAGAAGTGCTACGCTATATGGAAGAAATGCAAAAGTATTCCGAACGGATGGTTCGCGGATTGATTAATAATATTCCCGACGGGACCTATACATTTAGTGACGCTATGGAAAATGACGGTATAACCGACAGGCCGTATACGATTGCAGTGACGGTTACCATAAAAGGAAGCAGCACCATTATCGATTTTACCGGGACGGATCAGCAGGCATCCGGGCCGATAAACTGTGTCTATGCAATTACTGTATCATCTGTCTTTTTTGTGTTTCGCTCACTTGTCAATTATGCTATTCCATCCAACCACGGCTGTATGGTTCCGATTACCATCATCGCACCTGAAGGAACGCTCGTAAATGCTGTGCGTCCAGCAGCTGTGGCGGCAGGCAATGTCGAAACCTCGCAGAGAATTGTCGATATCCTCTTCGGCGCACTTGCCGAAGCGCTACCGGACACAATTCCGGCGGCATCGGGTGGCACAATGAACAATCTCACTTTTGGCGGAACGCACCACGAAACCGGTAAACCGTTTACCTATTATGAAACAATAGCCTGCGGGATGGGTGCCCGTCCGGGAAAAAACGGAATTAACGGAATCCACACCCATATGACCAATTCACTCAACAGTCCGATAGAAATGCTCGAGAGTACAATGCCTATCAGGCTACACTCGTACTGCTTTCGGAAAAATTCAGGTGGTAGCGGCAAATTCCGGGGTGGTGATGGGATTGAAAAGTCGATTGAATTTCTCACTGAAGCGAGTCTGAATCTGCTTTCGGACAGGCGGAAGTACCGTCCTTATGGCTTACAGGGAGGCTCACCCGGTAAACAAGGAGCGAATTTTATCCTCAGAAACGGCAGAAAAATGAAGTTACCCTCAAAATTCGGAATATATGTCGAAAAAAATGACACTTTTACCATACGGACTCCGGGGGGAGGAGGATACGGAAAAAAGAGAAAGTAACTTATTTGTTTAGACAATTGCCGGAAAATCTTTAATGATAACAAATAATACTTGACAAGACTTTACTTTTTTTTTATATTCTCCAGCAAACTAGCCTGCAATCCGCCCAATACACCAATGTGGAGTCGGTATGAGCTCTCCTTTTTCCGAATTTTCACATAACCGTTCTAATAATAATATCGATATGCTCAATAGAGCAAATCCCATCTTTGAAATCGCACGTGAACTTGGTATTCCGGTAGGGAAAAATGTCGTTCATTGTATAAAAAGAGAGAAGCATGTCAACAGTAATGGCGTACCCACAATGACGTTTAATTTGATCAAAAATACGTTCCGGTGCTGGGTGTGTCCCGATGTGTGTGGTGATGTTGTCGATCTTGTTATGCTCGCAAAAGATGTGGACAGGGAACGGGCAATCCAGTTTTTATCCATACGGAGCGATATAAAAACTGATAACGACAGAGCGAAATTTTTCAAAGGAAAAAGTCTCGAAAAAATGGGATCCTCCGACCGGGAAGCAGTATTCAAGGATTTCTTCTCAGGTATGGAAAGCGACCAAGAAATCGATCTCATAGCATTTGCATCGACAAAAGGGGGAACTGGGAAAACGCTTGTCGTCAATAATATTGCTGTTATACTTTCCCTCATTACCCGTTACATCGGTAGCTACAGAAAAGCTGATCCACAACATATTGAACTGATCGATCTTGATTTCGGCAAACCGGACCAGCGTCTTTTGCTTGGTATCGATCCGGAATACTACATAGAAGACGTGTTTTATCAGCAGCCGAAAGAGCTTTTGTGGGACTGCCTTAGAGAACATATTCCTCTTGAAAATTTAAAGCTTGTATCGTCCTGTCCAATTAGAAAATCGAAATCGCTTTACTATCTGAAGAAAAACGAAATCCTCTACATGCTCCACAATTCAGATGCGAATATAAAACTTGTCGATTTTAGCGGCGGTTCTGATAAGGACACACTCGATTTTCTTAGTAGTATCAAAAGTAAAGTGTTTGTTATTAATCCCGACCGAGCATCCGTTGAGGCAGTCTTTAATCTCATTCTCAGCCTGCTCTACTATCCTATGAAACAGCAGTTTAAAGGCTCAAAAGCTGCGCTTGCGCTTGCTGAAAAATTACGTAACTGCAGCAGAAACGGATTTACTGTCAACGACTTGCGTGACGAAATACACCGAATCGATAAGAAGCGCTCGGGTTTGAAAAAACTGAAAAATTTCTACAAAAACACAGTTAAACCCTTTCAGACAGAGCTTGGAATGTCTGTGAGCGGAAATGGTTCAATTTCAATTGAAAAATTAAAACAAGATCTGCCCGCTTTGCATAATAAAGTTCATGAAATACTTTTTCATAGTAATAGTTCATACTCCTATTCAAGAAAGAGCAAAATTTACCGAACACTCACTGATATTGAACATAATGTTCGTGTCTTTGATTCGTTTACATCCCGCCTGGACAACCTTCTTACGACATCGCTGTTCGGCCTTGTAATCAATAAGTGCGACAAGGAGTTGGCAGATACAGTAGCCGGAAACCTTGTAGATCGGATCGGAAAAACTTTCTCAATGAATTTGTCTCATCTTGGTAATATCCCGGAAGAAGAAGCGCTCAGAAACATTTCTAATTACGGTATGCCGTTTACTGTTCATGACCCCGAACACGAAGTGCTCAATTACTTTTTTAAGATTACCGACACAATCATCCGCCTCAAAAGTGGTTCCACTGAGAAGATTGTATTCGAACAGAGAGACTATCTCAAAGATCTGAAAAAGAACTGGCTCGCTCAGACCAAACCCGTTGGTGTGCTTGCGTAACTGCCCTTCAATAATTAACACTTTTATCAAATATAATCCAATAAGCAGCTTCGAGTTTTGTATGCTTTACTCATACACAAGTTTTGTATTATGCTAAGAAGAACCGAATTGGCTTGACATTTTTTGGCATTAATAATACATTTGTTTTGTATTTAGTTCTATGTCTCACATGACAGTTACCTCAGCCACTCTGGTCAGATTCGGCAGACGTAGTAGATAATATGGAGTAATTATGAAGTGGGTAGTGACAGCACAGGAAATGCGGAACATTGATTCCCGTGCAATCAATACTATCGGTATTCCCGGATATTCATTGATGGAGCGTGCCGGACTCGAAGTCGTTGAATCGTGTCTTGATGATTTTGGGCCTGTCTCCGGGAAATCTGTTTCTGTTTTCTGCGGGAAGGGAAATAATGGAGGAGACGGCCTAGTTATTGCCCGGGAAATGAAACGGCTTGGTGGTATCGTAACAGCATACATTTTTGCTAAACAGAGTGAATTAAAAGGTGACCCGTTATCAAAGTACACCACTTTGAAAAAAATGGGGATCCCTGTCCGCCATATTACCTCCCCTGCACAGCTAATTGAGATTCCTGAAGATTTTGATATTACCATCGACGCACTCCTTGGAACAGGGGTTCATGGAGAAGTGACCGGTATAATTGGTGCGGCTATCAGAAAAATCAATTCTCAGAGCGCGGTGGTTGTCTCGGTCGATCTTCCGTCCGGATTAAATACTGATAACGGTACATTCATCGGTACTTGTGTGAGTGCAGACGTAACCGTGACGATGGGGCTCCTCAAACGGGGATTGCTTCTGCATCCTGGAGCAATGGTGGCAGGGGAAGTAGTCATTGCCGATATCGGGTTTCCCGAACGTGCTATATCACCTGAAAGAGTCAAAACATTTTTTATCGAAAAAAGCGATGTAGTTTCGCATCTGCCGCGGCGAATGCCATACTTCCACAAGGGTGATTGCGGACGTATCCTGGTTATCGGCGGTTCTCCGGGAATGACCGGTGCCCCTGCAATGTCGACAAACGCAGCGCTCCGCTCAGGAGCCGGAATGACACTCCTCGGGGTACCGAAAAGTCTGAACACAGTCTTAGAACAAAAAGTAACCGAAACAATGACACTTCCGCTCTCGGAAACAGAGAGTGGGGCATTAAGCAGAGATGCAGAAGAAAAAATTCTTGATGCTCTTGTATGGGCAGATGTACTGGCAATTGGCCCTGGTGTCGGACGAGATGAACAGACAATAAAACTCGTTCACTCTATTCTTGAACAATGCGAGCTTCCGGCAGTAATCGATGCAGATGCTCTATACGCCGTTTCAAAAAAACCGGGAATTCTGAAAAAAAGGGAAGCCGATACCGTCATCACTCCCCACGTTGGAGAATTTTCACGATTGATTCGGACAAATGACGCGAATCTCCTCGACACGGAACGGATTGAACTTTGCAGAAAGTATGCCCGTCATTTCCGGTCGGTTGTACTATTAAAAGGCGCTCCGTCGATCACTGCATCACCGGAAGGCGAAATATTTATTAATCCGACAGGAAATGCAGGCATGGCTACCGCCGGGTCCGGAGATGTTTTGACAGGTGTTATTGCAGCGATAATAGGGCAAGGGGTGGATGTAGTTGAAGCAACAATTACAGGAGCATACATTCACGGTCTTGCTGGTGACTTTGCTGCCGACGAATTTGGCGAAATTAGCATGATGGCAACCGATATTATAAACTATCTTCCTTATGCATTTGAAGACATGTTTGGAAGATATCTTAATTCCGAAAGCTGATCTATCGTACCCTATGAATACTTCCGTTAAATTCTATCTCCCGGTCACAGTCTGGTTGTTGTTTATATTTAATTTTCCGACAATCTTCCACGCTCTGGATTTTTCCCCGGTCCGCTATAATCTGGACAAGATTGTCCATTTTGTTGAATACGGTATTTTATGTGGTCTGCTGACCCGTGCTCTTTATAACAGCGGCAGTGACCGTGTATTAATTCGTTCGCTCTTACTTTCGCTGGGGATCTCTTTATTCATAGCCGGAGTTGACGAAATGTATCAACTCTATATTCCAGGAAGATCAGCAAGTTTCTACGACTTTGCTGCCGATGTTATCGGTATAGTGTGTGCACTTGTTGTTTTCCGGTTCTTAAATCATAGTTTGGCTTCTTCACATGAGTTGGATTGAAAAACTCTCTTCAAAATGCACCTCATTTACGATACCATTCCTATATCAATTAACAGGAATCAAAAGCACAGTTGACAACTTCTACAGTGATACTGCAGATTTTTACAGTTCACTCTATTCGTCAAAAAAATATGATGATATTCCGATGTATGCCTCGATTGCCGCTCGGGACCGGTTCGCCTCTCTTAGATGTTGCTTGCGGAGATGGCAGGGTGGCGGTGCAGTTGGCACGACAGGGCCAAACTGTGTTTAGTTTTGATAAATCCCGCACAATACTTGAGCTCTTCAAACAGAGTATTGTGAAACTCCTTCCGGAAGACCAGGCACGAATTCACATCGTTCGGTCAGAAATACAAAATATTCCGTTTAAAAATCATTTTAAGTTGGCGATCATTCCTTATAATTCGTTTAATCACCTCCTGAAAAAGGGAGAGTAACAATCCTGTTTGAGTGGAATATTTAACGCTCTTGTTGCCGATGGGCTGCTTGTCATGGAGATTCTCCCTTATCACGAGACATATTGTGTTGGTTTGCGTTTTAGAAAGGTAGGAGTATTATCCGACGGAGCAACAATCGTCACAGCGTATTCGAAAGTAGATCATGATATTACACAAGATATCCACACTGTGAATTGGTATTTGAAAATTAAAAAATCGGGAAATCGTACTCGCCGGATAATGAGCACATTCGTCAGAAAAGATACTCCGCTTACTGCAATGAAAGCAATGATAATCGCAACAGGCTTTAAACTCGAAGAAATCCGGTATGCCTATTCAATAAACGAAAAATCAGGGAGCAAACGGATTTTAAGCGCCAGGAAGTCAAAATAAGTGAATCCATAATGTGATCTGTATCAACGTATTAGTTGCGCAGTACATTTTAAAGGTTGTGATGTATTTTTTGGGAATTATATACAAAAGTTACCAAAATCTCTTGACATTCTGTTCATTTATGGGTATTTTAGTTACCATAACTTGACACCTGAACATGAGGGATTGTATCATGGCACGTAAAACACGTAAAAAAGGTCCGGGTCGGGCGCACCATAAGGGGATCAGCGTTATTGAGTTGTTTAAGATGTTTCCCGACGAGCACGCGGCCAAAACATGGTTTGAGGCTCAGCGGTGGCTGGATGGGGTACGCCGGTGCCCTGCTTGCGACTCAGAGCACACGTCTGTTTCGTCTCACAAAACGATGCCCTATCGCTGCAAAAGCTGTCGGTCGTTCTTTTCAGTGCGTAAGAGCACGGTCATGGAAGGCAGCAATCTTGGCTATCGGGAATGGGTCATCGCTATCTATATGGCGACTACTAGCTTGAAAGGCGTTTCCAGTATGAAGCTACACCGCGACCTAGGAATCACTCAGAAGGCCGCTTGGCACCTTATGCAGCGCATCCGCAAAGGGTTTACCCTTAACACGGGTGTCCAGCTTCCCTGCCCGGTAGAAGTGGACAAGACCTATATCGGCGGCCTTGAAAAAAACAAACATAAACACAAGAAGATCAATGCGGGTCGTGATACGGTAGGAAAAAAGGCGGTGGTCGGCATCAAGGATAGAGGAACCAAACAAGTCCGTGCTGAGGTGGTCGATAACACGACCAAAGAGACCCTTCAAGGTTTTATCGATACCCATACCGATCCTGATACTAAGAAGTTCACGGATGAAAATACGTCCTATGCGGGCCTTCCCAACCGCGAATCGGTAAAGCACTCGGTAGGTTAATGGGTGGAGGGCCAAGCTCACACCAACGGCATGGAAAGCTTCTGGTCGATGCTCAAGCGAGGCTATCACGGCACCTTCTACCAGATGAGCCTATTATCTGTGGGACTGGTTGGGAAAAGGCTACGCTACCAAGACCTTATAGATTCATAGGTTGAAAAACCCGGATCAGATGGGGGCCGGGTTCAGCCTAATCCAAGGATAGAGAAGCGGAGATATTTCATCGAAGGAGATAAACAGTGATTACAAAACCGGAAAGAAAAATCATAAAAGTTCCAGATGGTCAAATCTGTGACTACATCGACGGTAAATTCCGAAAGGACACACCGGAAGAATATGTTCGTCAGACAATTGAAAAAAGATTGGTCAACGAGCATAAATACAAGAGCGAACAAATCAGTATAGAATTTGGTCTGAAATTGGGTTCCCGTCGTCCTCGTGCGGATATTGTAATCTTCTCCAAAGACAGTCCTGAGTGTACTCAAGATTATGTCTGGCTGGTTGTGGAATGCAAGAGTGAAAGAATCGAACCGAAAAATAAGAAAGATGGTATTGAGCAACTCAAGTCCTACATGAGTGCTTGCCCGAATTGTGAATGGGGCATGTGGACAAATGGCAAGTACAAGGAAGTATTGAGAAAAGTAAAAATAGAGGGAAGATACGAATTTCAGGAATGCAACGATATTCCCCCCGCCGATGGATCTTTGGAAGACGTAGACCGGCCAAATCGTAATAAATTAAAAAAAGCCTATGAAGATAATCTTTTGATGGTTTTCAAAACCTGCCATAATCATATCTATGTGACTGATGGAATGCAAAAACAGCCTGCATTTTTCGAGTTGCTAAAACTCATCTTCTGTAAAACACTTGATGAGCAAAATGTAGGAAGTTCCCTTGAGTTTTACGCAAAATCAATGGAACGTTCTAATCCAGACGGGCAATTAACAGTCAGAAACCGAATTTCTAAAATTTTCGATAAAGTTAAAAAGCAGTTTCCACAGATATTTGAAGCAAATGACGAGATCGGATTGCAACCCCGTTCGCTTGCATGGATTGTCTCAGAACTCCAACCCTATAGTCTGCTGGAAACCCATATCGATGTAAAAGGGAAAGCGTATGAAGAGCTGGTAGGGGCAAATTTAAGAGGAGATAGAGGGGAATTTTTCACGCCGAGAAATATCATGCGCATGGCAGTTGAAATGGTTAATCCAAAACCAGAAGAAAAGATTTGTGATACTTCATGTGGTACAGGTGGCTTCCTAGTCATGGCAATGAACCATGTGATTGAGCAGTTAAAAACTAAGGTTGAAAACGATTCTGGCAGACCAGAAAGTGAATGGACAGATCATGAAAAAAATACGGTTAGAGATAAAATAAAACAAATCGCAGCGGCAAATTTCTATGGATTTGACATCAATCCTGATCTAGTCAAAGCTACAAAAATGAATATGGTTATGAATAACGACGGCAGCGGCAATATCTATCGAAATGATTCTCTATTACCGCCCCATGAATGGGATCTGGAGCTTAAGCAACAGTTGGCAGAAGCATTGAATATTGAAGCGGGTAGCATCAAAAACCCCGGCACCATTGAATTTTTTGATGTCATTGTTACTAATCCACCATTCGGAAGCAAAATACCCAGCAAAGGCAGCCATATTCTTGAACAATTTGAGATCGGCTATATTTGGCGTAACGAGCAATACGATAAAAGTGGACAAACAAACTGGACAATTTCTTCTAATTATCAATCATCAGCGCCTCCAGAACAATTATTTATCGAACGTTGTTTGCAATTCCTCAAACCCGGAGGAAGGCTGGCAATTGTTCTGCCAGATTCCATTTTAGGAAATCCGGGACTTGGGTATATTCGTCAGTGGTTGATTGAAAAAACGAGAATCATTGCCAGTGTGGATTTGCACGTTGACACCTTTCAACCTAGAAACGGAACGCAGACGTCGGTCTTGATTGTTCAAAAAAAAGACACGAAGGAAACCACAGCGGAACAGCTTTCAGGTACAATCAGGCCGTACAACATTTTTATGGCAATGGTAGAGAAGGTCGGCCACGACAAACGGGGGAACACTCTGTTTAAACGGGATGAAAAGGGCAATGAACTTTGGGTGCCGGAAGAATCCAATGTGTTAGTAATAGACAGAACATCAAAGGGTGATATCACCTATCAGCCCGAAAGCAAAACCCGTATCATCGACGACCAGAGCCCTGAAGTCCCCCCTGTTTTTAGCGAGTGGAAACAACAGGAGGGTATTGTATGGTAGCGAGACCCTCTCTATCTACACGAACAGTAGAAGGCCAAGAAATCCAAAGTTCTGATACTGATCGGGAGTTCAGCACAGGTCTTAAATGGACAACGGTTGGTGTTCGAGAAGTCGTTGAACAAGACTACCGCTTAGAGGCGAGCGTTTACAGTAATGATGGCAGACAGGCGAGGAAGGATTTAGAACAATGCAAGTGGGATGTTGTTCATTTGGGCGATGAATTTATTGAGGATACCTTTTATGGTTCTCGTTCAAAGAGAATTTATATTAATCAAAGCAACAAAGATGCTGTTGGTTTTTTGGGGAGTGCCGAAATGCTCTCAGTATATCCCAAGCCAGTTAAGTTTATTTTAAAAAAAGATGGGATCAGTACATTCTCTGTCAAAAGAGGGTGGATTCTTTTATCCAGATCAGGCACGATTGGAAACGTAACTTCTGTAAACAATACCCTAAAAAAGTATTTCATAAGTGAACATGCAATCAGAATTTCTTGTACAGAATATTCAGGTTACATTTATGCATTTTTGAAATCTAAAATAGGAAGGGTTTTCTTAGAGTCAAGTATATTTGGTGCTGTAATTAGTCAAATTGAACCCCAACACTTGAACCACATTCCGATTCCCAATCCGCCACCCATCTTCAAACAAGCAATTCACAATCTGATTGAAGAATCTTTCAAATTAAGGGATGAATCCAATGAACTGATAGATGAAGCACAAGCCTTGTTGAAAGAGGCTTTACAATTGCCTGATATTGAAAAGTTACAGGCCAACCAGGTAGATCAAAAAGCTGGCATGCTGAATTATTCCGTTCCATTAAGTGAGTTGGGTAATCGTCTGGATGGTTCCTATCATGTTCCCATTGTACAAGCAATCATACGTCATTTAGAGAAAACGGCAAGAGAGATCGTCACGGTTGGTGACAGTCGAATAAGTCAGTCGGTCATTTTGCCCGGCCGCTTCAGAAGGATCTATGTTGAAGAAGGCAGCGGGATTGTGTTTTTTGGAGGGAAACAGATATATGAATTGGATCCAAGCAACAAAAAGTACCTTTCAATAAGCCAGCATGGGGATCGAATAAAAAATCAATTAACACTTCGTGAAAATATGATAATAATTACATGTAGCGGAACGATTGGAAAAGTAGCAGTAGTTCCTGAACATTGGGATGGTTGGACCGCAAATCAACATATCATCCGCGTCGTACCGGCAAACAATGAAACTGCCGGTTATCTCTACGCTTGGCTTTCAAGCGATTACGCCTACCCTCTTATAACTCGATATACTTATGGGGCTGTGGTTGATGAAATTGACGATAAGCAGGTCGCGGAAATTGTAGTTCCCTTGTTGCGGGATGAGAATACACAGGGAACAATAAACGACAAGGTTTTAGAAGCAAATCAAAAGAGAACCGAAGCCTATAAATTGGAACAGGAAGCGTTAACTGTCCTCAATGAGCAAGTCATTTATGCGCGGTAAATCCGCTAAGGAGGTCTCTTATGAGCAAACGAAAAGATCAGAAACTTTATTCCCGAGGCAGACCAGCAAAACGTGTTCTGAAGCTGGACGCTACCCCCGAAGAAGTCGCACGCCGTATCTTCGATAACGCTACGCCTCCCGATTCCAGTAAACAGAAAAATAAAAAATAGACCAAGCCTATAAAGTATTATATCGCAGCGGCTTGGTAACTTTTGTATATAATTCCTTATTTTTACTTTGAACTACTGAATTATTTTTTGTACTATTCAAAGCATCTCAAAAAATGGAATATTCCTCTTTTACTCATCTCCATAGGGAGCAGATCATGGCACACAAAATCCTCATCGTCGACGATGAAGAAGATTTTCTTCAGGGATTAACCATTCGCCTTGAACATGCAGGATACGAAATCCAATCCGCTTGCAATGGCGAAGAAGCATTGGATTATGTTAAAAACACTCCAGATATTATTGTACTGGACGTCCAGATGCCAAAAATGAACGGTCTCGATTTTATTCGCGTTATTAAGAAAGATACAAAATTCAAAAAAATTCCGGTCTTGTTTCTTACAGCAGGTGCGTTTGAAATTGCCGAAGAGATAGAAATATTGGCGGTAGCGCAGGATTTCCTCTTGAAATCAGTTGATAATGAGCAGATTATCGACAGGATTGCAAAGTTTTTGAATTAATCTTCTGAGGTTTTATTCCATCCCAATAAATCAAATCTCTATCATGCACGCCACGTGCAGGAACGGTGTAATATACAGCGTCACACTCGAAACACTCGAACGTTTCTACAGTGCAATAATGAATTTAATTAAATTTCGAAGTGGATAATTCGGAGTAATAGCAGTCTTTCCGCAGAAGCTTTTTTGATGAAAGCTGTGTTGCAGAACCGGCTAACTCTGATTTATGAAGCGTTATCGTGGAATGGCATTTAAGACAATTGTAAAGCGGGAATGAATCTCCGTTCGAATGTTCCTGACTTCCTAAGTATTCTACAACTGAATGATCGCACATATTTCGATTTCTGTTATAATTCATACCATCCTTTGTATCTTTTGTATCTTTGTTATCAGCAAAATCGGGAAAAAGTTAAATGATTGATTCAAACAGATCATTGTGAATATGAAAATGTGATAGAAATCACTCTATTGACTTGTCAAATGTGTGTTTAGACCGGTACTTGGGATCTCCCTGTGCCGCCATTTCTAATTAATGAATATAATATAGATGCAATTAGTTTAATAATTAGCCAAATAAATTGGGTATTAATACACCATTTTACGAAAACATCAATTTTGTTGATGCTCTTTTGCATCCTACAAGATATATATTTCACACAGAGTCAGCTGAAGGAGGAAGATCTTATAACAATAATTGAGAAGTTTAGTGAAAACACTGACCAACATGAAGTAAAAGAATCTGCAGCACCATATTATCAGCATAGAACAAATTTTGGTTTAAAGCAGCCGGATTGGGTTAAAGATCTTATTCCGTATATGCAACGCTCAATACCCGTATTCAATTCAATCCCTGCGGGTGAGCCGCATGAACTGACAGATTCACGTTACATTCTTAAAAATGCTGATGAATTTGTAATAACAGGAGTGCGTGACGTACATGCGCATGTGCTTGTTGTCATTGGAGAGATAATGGAACCGACATTGAATAAATGTGTTGTAGCATACAGATTAAATAATGAGAAGGCTAGATTAAGCCGCTTTCGACAAATTGGTACAGAAATCTATTTAGAATCCGATGCGGATACTAAAGAGATTATCCGGCACAATATCACAGAATTTATCTTTATCCACCTTATTGCTTATTAATCATATGATGTAAATAGGTGATAATGTGTGCGAGTACTATCCCTGATCGACTTTACGTGTTGAATTGCCTAATCATAAAATTTGTTAGGATTTTGACACAGAAATATCTCTATTCGAAATAAAAAACTTTAAATAATTCGATGTATCGTCTAATCGACTGTAGGCAGTGTGATTCCCTTTTGAGATTGATATTTCCCGCCCTTATCTTTGTAAGACACCTGAGGTGCTTCGGTATTCTCAATAAACAATATTTGGGCAATTCCCTCATTTGCATAAATACGGACCGGATACGGAGACGAGTTCACAATAGACATAGTAATATACCCTTCCCATTCCGACTCAAGAGGTGTAATATTTGCAATGATACCACACCGAGCGTACGTAGATTTTCCGGTACACAATCCCAAGACCTTTGACGGCATCTTGAAATACTCTACGGTTCGACCGAGCATATAAGAATGTGGAGCCAGAACACAGGAATCACCTTTTGTCACAGTGAAAATATTTTTGTCAAATGATTTTGGATCGATAATGATGCCGGATTCCTCAGCAGATATGGAAGTCGGTAGTAGAAGAAATTCATTGGTAATACGAGCATCGTAACCATACGAAGACACACCGAAAGAAACAACATTTTTTCTGACCTGTTCCGGAGCAAACGGACTGATCATATCATGGCTTTTTGTCTGTTCAATAATCCACGCATCATTTTTAATCATCTTTTCAAATACCCTTTCTTTTATTCTGTTTTATTTACGAATTTTTCTCAGGTTACTACTGCACCTGATTTTTCCGAAACGTCGACAACTTTTCTAATATTTTTGCCATATCGTCAGGTAATGGTGCTTCGAACTGCATTATTTTTTTGGATGTCGGGTGCATAAATGATAATGTTGCGGCATGAAGTGCCTGTCTTGGAAATTGGCTCAGTAATTCCTGTACTACTGACCGTTCATTCGATGTCAAGTGAGACAATTGACGGTTTCTTCCTCGGTACAACGAATCGCCGAACACTGGGTTGCCGACTGAGGCAAAATGCGACCGTATCTGATGAGTTCTGCCCGTTTTCGGCATAACATCGAGCAGCGTGAGATACTCGAACTCATCTCGAACTGTGTAGTGTGTTACGCTCTCTTTGCCCTCAGCACCAGATACCATTTTCTTTCTGTCTGATCTGCTGCGGGATATCAACTTCGAAATTACTCCGGTATTACTTGATAACACTCCCCAGACAAGTACTGTGTAGTGTTTTTCGATTGTTCTTTCGGCAAATTGATCTCCAAGTGACCGGTGACTGCGGTTATTTTTAGCCACGACCATGACACCCGACGTGTCCTTATCGAGTCTGTGAACTATGCCCGGACGTGAGACACCGTTAATTCCGGACAAATTATCAAGATGATACAGCAGTGCATTTACCAGTGTTCCTGACCGTATAGGGCCGGAAGGATGGACAATGAGACCTGCAGGTTTTTGTATTACTGCAATATCATCATCCTGATAGACAATTTCAAGAGGGATATTCTCAGGCACGATTTCAAGAGGGACTGCTTCGAGAATTGTAACTGTAACAATATCTCCCGGAGCAACTATATGGCTTGGTTTAACCGTAACATTATTACAAAGAACAGAATTAATGGTAATTAATTGCTTGATATGAGAGCGAGAATAGTCCGGAAAAGAGTTTGCAACAAAACGGTCAATTCTTTCAGGCTGACGGTCTGTAGGAAATTCGATTTTCAATAAGCGGGACATAGCGGATTATACAATCAAAATTAGATAAGTCTCAGTATCAACTAATTAATCCAATGATGATTAGAAAAAAACTAAAAAAGTATCCGTTAATGCTTCTATTTCTCAGCAGCAACGGACTCTTCTATACTGTTTTCCTGATACATATCGTGATGCCCTGCAAATATAGTATACATCAGAAGAAACATACCGGTCGACACAGCAATGTCCGCAATATTAAAAATCGGCCAGCGGGGTAAATATATCTCAGGCGTAGATATAAAAAGAAAGTCAAATTGAGTGATATGGATGTCGGGAATATCAACGTCGAAGAAGTCGACAACTCTTCCATACAATAATCGATCAAGAAGATTGCCGGTTGCACCGCCAAATATCACGGCCAAAGCAAAACGGGGTAAAAATTTTTCATTCCGAAATTTGATAAGATAGTAGAGGATTGCAAATGCGGCAATGAGAGATAATGCATTAAAAATATATTTATTGGGTATAGCAATACCAAATGCCATGCCCGAATTCTGAATATGGGTTAGTTTAAAGATGTCACCGATAATCTCAATCGACTCGCGGAGCGCCAGGTTCGATTTGGCAAGCCACTTTGTATACTGATCGAGCAGAAATATAATTGCAGAGATAAAAAGTAATTTCATAGCGGATTAGAGCTTACTGTTTTGTTTTACAATCGAAGCACATTGTTGCAATAGGAACCGCTTCAAGACGTTCTTCGTCAATTTCATTGTTGCATTTGGTGCAAATTCCGAAGGTGTCGTCTTCAATACGTTTAAGGGCTTGGTCAAGCCGCTCAAGGTATTGGCTCTCACGCGATGCAAACAGAAATGCTTTTTCGCGCTCCTGTGCATCAGTTCCCTGGTCTGCCATGTGGAATGAATACGATGAATGGTCACCTGAAGCGTCTTTCACAGCCGTATCCATTGTCGACTCACGTAAATATTTTAATTTATCAATGAGCTTTTCCCGCTCTTCATTTATGAGCTTTATGAACTTCTTATATTTCTTCTTAACCATTACATATCCTCAAGTAATAAGGTAATTCTAGAGTATAATAACAATTTTTTTGTAATATCATAACTATTTCATGCATTGCCGGAAACTTAGGATGAATTTTTTATCCGCTCAATTCCAACACGGGCGGTTCCCGTTTTAAACGTAAAAGTCCGCTCAAATTCTCCCGGTTGAAACGATGTTATAATTTCAGTCGTAAGTGTTTCTTCACTAATGTAAGACTCTTCCTTCATAACAATTTCACGAATAGAATTTTCTGCATCGAGAAATAAACGTATCCTGTCAACAACTTCGAAATTGGCTTCTTTCCTCATGTTCTGGACCCGGTTGACAAATTCTCTTGCAAATCCTTCTCGCAGCAGTTCAGGTGTCAAATTGGTATTAATGCCAATGGTAAGTCCATTCCCTTCAACAACTGCCATTTCCGGTATCTGTTCCGTAACAATTTCAAGATCATCGTTCCCTATAGTATACTCAGCACTGTTTATCTTAATAGTAATATCATTATCGCCTTCATAGCGTTCAATCTCGTCCTGCGGAAGCTCCGCAAGGACTGTTTTTGCCGCCTGAATATCTTTACCGAGTTTCGGGCCAAGTGCTTTAAAGTTGGGCCGTGCTACCTTTTTCATAAGTCCTGAGTCGTCTGACGAGAACGAGAGTGATTTAATATTTAATTCACTGAGTATCAAATTCTCTCCCTGCTTGATATGCTTTTGCTGCTGTTTGTCATTCGGTATCACTATTAATTCGGACAGCGGCTGTCGTATCTTGATTCCCGATTTGCTTCTGACCGACCGGGCAAGTATACATACTCTCCGGATCTGGTCCATTCTATCTGCAAGATCGTCATCTCTGCCGATGAATATTGATTCGTTAACTGAAGGGTAAGGCTCGAGATGGACACTCACATCAGGCGATTCGTCGGATGCTTTTAAATTTCGGTAAATTTCCTCTGACAGAAACGGGGCAATCGGAGCCATCAAACTACTGATAGTAATCAGTGTTTCGTACAGTGTCTGATACGCGGCATTCTTATCAGGGCCTTTATCACTTTTCCAGAACCTTCTCCGATTCAACCGGACATACCAGTTTGAAAGATCATCAATAACAAATTCTGAAATTGCCCGCGCCGATTTTGTGATTTCATAGTTGTCCATCAATCTGTTAGACGTTTCAACGAGCCGGGCAAGTGAAGAAAGGAGCCACCTGTCGATCTCCGAACGGTCCTGCATTGGAATGACCGAGTCATCAGAATATACAAACTCGTCGATGTTTGCATATGTTACGAAAAAGGAATAGGTGTTAACTAAAGTTCCAAAGAACTTTTTAATTACTTCCTGAATTCCCTCACGGTCAAACCGAGTCGGAATCCACGGAGGGCTACTGCTGATAAGGTACCACCTGAGGGCATCGGCCCCTTCCGACTCCAGCACATCGTTCGGTTGCACCACATTTCCTTTGCTTTTGGACATTTTGACGCCATCAGTGTCGAGAATCATGTCCATAGTCAGGCAGCTTTTATAAGCCGGTTTGTTATTTAGCAGCACGGAAATTGCAAGAAGGGAATAAAACCAGCCCCTCGTCTGGTCGATTGCTTCGCTGACAAAATCAGACGGATAGTGGAGATCGAATTTTTCTTTATTCTCAAACGGGTAGTGCCACTGTGCAAATGGCATGCTTCCAGAATCGAACCATGCGTCGATAACTTCTGGTGTTCGTCCCATGGTCCCACCGCATTTTTCACAGTCCATCGTTACATCATCGATGTACGGTTTATGCAGATCGAGCGGTTCTTCAAGCGGATTGTGACTTCGGCTTTTCAAAGTTTCAACAGAATCGACAGAGTTCATCGAACCGCAGTCTGAACAGATCCAGATATTGAGTGGCGTCCCCCAGAACCGGTCACGCGAAAGCGACCAATCAATATTGTTTTCCAGCCACCGGTGGAACCGTTTTTCACCGACTTCTTTCGGTACCCACCAAACTTTCTCATTGTTCTCGAGAAGTTGGTCTCGGAACTTGGTTGTCTTGATAAACCACGACTGCCGTGCGTAATACAAGAGCGGTGTGTCACACCGCCAGCAGTGGGGATAACTATGCTTGTAATCAACACTCTTCAAGAGTGCTCCCGACTCTTGTAGATCGGCTATGATCTTTGGATCGGCATTCTTGACAAATAGTCCTTTATACGGTGTAATCTCTTCGGTAAAATTTCCCTTGTCATCGACCGGCTGAAAAATCGGGAGATCACATTCTAGACCCACTTGGTAATCGTCCTCACCAAATGCCGGAGCAATATGGACAATACCTGTTCCTTCTTTGGTCGTCACAAATTCACCGGAGATAACGTAAAATGCCTTTTTATCCGCTTTCATGAATGGGAAAATCTGTTCGTACTCCATGTCAAGCAGGTCGGAACCCTTGGAGGTCTTAATAATCTCGTGTCCGTCCGGCAAGATATTTTTCCGGTCTTCTACAAGGATCAAGATGTCATCACCGATTTTTGAATACACATAGGTGCAATAGGGATTGACCGCCAGTGCGACATTCGAGAGGAGCGTCCACGGTGTTGTCGTCCAGAGCAGAAAATAGGTGTCATCCTCACCCTTTACCTTCGCCTTGGCGTAAATCGAAGGCTCGGTGACATCACGGTAGCTGAGAGAGACTTCATGGCTCGAGAGCGGTGTGCCGCACCGCGGACAATACGGGAGTATTTTGTGCCCTTTATAAATCAGATCCCTCTTAAAAAGGTTATCGAGAATCCACCAGACCGATTCAATATAATTATTGGTATACGTGATATAGGGATCATCCAGATCGATCCAATATCCGATCCGCTCCGTAAGGTTGTCCCATTCTTGCTTATACTTCCAGACCGATTCTCGGCATTGCTTGTTGAATTTATCAACGCCATAATCAATGATTTTTTCTTTCGAGTCGAGATTCAACGCCTTTTCGACTTCAATTTCAACCGGAAGGCCGTGTGTATCCCAGCCGGCTTTTCGCTCAACGCGAAATCCCTGCATCGTCTTGTATCTGCAGATCAGGTCTTTGATCGCTCGGGAAATGACATGATGTACCCCCGGAGCTCCGTTTGCGGTCGGTGGCCCTTCGTAAAAAATGAACGGTTTGTCTTTCGGCCGTTCTTGCACGGACCGTTCGAAAATTTTGTTCTCTTTCCAGAAGGCAAGAATTTTAGCTTCCAGGTCGGGATAATGGACATTTGATGGTAATTTTTTAAACATATTACAGCTTCAACACATTATTGCGAATTATAGTTCTTATAGGGAATAACTAAAATCATTTTTACCGAAATTCCGGTGAGATACCGGAACAGAATGGAAATTCTGAATCACAAAGTCTTAGTTAATCCATATTTTTTTCATATTCAAAGTTTTTCAATCACCCGCCTAATCAGAGTAGTCAATTTTGGTTCGGCAGTCCCGGCTATTTTGATTATTTCCTGAATATTTACCGGTTCAAGTGCATCGGGATCGCACAGATCGGTAATGACCGACAGCGCAAGCATCTTCAAACCGAGATGTACACCTGCGATAACCTCGGGAACCGTCGACATGCCGATCGCATCGGCACCGATAATTTGCAGCATCCGGTATTCCGCGGCTGTTTCGAGGCTCGGTCCCGTCATCGACGCATACACACCCTGCCTAACCGAAATGTTTTCCTGCGCAGCAACATCCTCGGCGAGTGCAATCAACTCGCGGTTATACGGTTGCGACATATCAGGGAACCGCGGTCCGAGTGCATTCTCATTTTTCCCGATGAGCGGATTTGCACCGAGCAGATTGATATGGTCCTTAAGAATCATGATATCGCCCTTCGAAAAGTCAGGATTCAATCCTCCCGAGACATTCGAAATAATGAGCTTATCGGTTCCGAGACCTTTCAAAACACGGACAGGAAACGCGATTTCCTGTGTCGTGTATCCCTCGTACATGTGGAACCGCCCCTGCATCACCACGGCTTTTTTCCTGCCGAGTGTACCGAGTATGAGCTTTCCGGCATGATTTTCTACCGTAGAAATCGGAAATCCCAGTATTGTCTCGTACGGAATTTCGGTCTCTATAGAGATGTTTTTGACAAGTCCGCCAAGTCCCGTTCCGAGTATGATTGCAACATCGGGCACGAGATCGGTTTTTGACCGGATGGTCTCAACTGCCTTATTAATTGCGTCGAGAACACTGCTCATGAACTAGCTCCTCAGTTATCGTTGTCCGAATCGTCATGATCAGATGAATCGTCATCATCCTCGTCGATGATTTTGTCGATCAGATTAAAACCGTTATGAAATTTTTACGGCGGTGATTCATCCTGTTCTTCATGCTGACTCTTTATGCCGATACTTTCACCTTGGTCAGAACCCTTATCAGGAGACGGTTTCGCTGGCTCTTCCCGCTGACGCACAGGTTCTTCTGCAGTTCTCGTCGGTTCTTCGACTGTTTTTTCGGGCATTTGAACGACAGGAGGACGTTTCTTCTGAGGTGGAAGCACTGGTTCCACAGATTTCTGATCTACTGGTTTGGGATTAGGTTTTGATTTTTCCTCGGAAGTTTCGGTTTCCTGTACGTTTTCCGATTCATGCCTTTCGGAAAGCCCAGACGGATAATCCTCTAATCCTCAGAAAAATTTCCTTTCCTGCGTCGCCGCTCCATATTGCTGAGTTCCGTAATTTCGTCTTCTTCAAGCTCAAGCACTGCAACCCACTCTTTCAACCGCCGAACGAACGATTCTTTCTGAGTTTTCAAAAATGCGATTTCATCCTGAAGCTTTCTGAGTTCCCGCCGGGCAGATTCGGTGATCTGTTGAGCGGAAAATTCTGCCTCACGCATTTTAATATCGGCTTCCCTCCGTGACGCTTCTTGCGTTTCTGCCGTTGACCGTTTTGCTTCGATGAGTGTTTCCTGAAGCGTCTCCTCAACCTGTTTGAAATTTTTTAGTTCCGTCTCGTACTTCAAGACTTTGTCGTCAAGTTCTTTTTTCTGCCGGAGAAGCAGCTCAAATTCATCGGCAATTATCTCGAGAAACGTGTCGACCTCAACAGAATCGTATCCACGGATAACCTTCTTGAATTCCTGATTCTGTATATCACGGGGTGTAAATTTTAACATAGTTCAATATCGTATGATTGAACAATAATTGTTTGAAATTTCCGGAAAAAAGAAATCAAAGTTCCGATTCTCTCTGCTTCCTTGCGCCGAAAATCGCTCTTCCGATGCGGACTATCGTCGCTCCCTCTTCAATAGCAATTTCGAAATCATCAGTCATACCCATCGACAGGTCATGAAGTGAGTAATCAAAAATACTCTGCCGGTTCACATCCTTCTGTATCCCTGCAAGCTCCCGGAAATAGGGACGGGCATCTTCGCTTGCTGCCTGTATGGGGGGAATCGCCATCAATCCCCGGCACCGGAGGTTTTCAAATGACTTGAGCTCTTTCAGAAACGGAATTACCTCGTCGGCATGTACACCCGATTTCGCTTCTTCTCCGCCGATATTCACTTCGGCAAAAACATCGATGGTGCGGTCAGCCCGATTATCGATTTCGGCAGCCAGCCGCACACTGTCAATAGAGTGGATGATGTCAAAAATAGTTAAAACCTGCTTGACTTTATTACGCTGGAGGTGGCCGATCATGTGCCAGACGGCTTTCTGCTTCACCTCGCTGTGTTTTGCAAGGGCTTCCTGTACCCGGTTCTCTCCAACATGTTCAATGCCAAGACTAATCGCTTTGTCGACGATTTCAGCAGGATGAGTCTTCGTAACTGCAATAACTGTAACATCTTCCGGGCTTCGTCCGCTTCGTGCAGCAGCGTTTGCAATCCGCTCCTGTACAACACGAATATTATCATCAATGTCCATCAATGTCCATTGTCTTCTTAAAGGTAAAAAAACTAAATATATAAAAAATAAGGCACAAATGCAATATAATAAGAAGAGCTGAATTTGCACAGACGATAGATGTATTCTGCTTGATTATGTCACCGGACTGTCTTATTTTACGGTTTCTTATAATGATGATTGAAAACAGTGAAATTTAAATTTTACAATTGAGTTAGGGCAGGTAATGGAAGGTCTCAAAGTCGGTATAGTCGGTGTCGGGCATCTCGGTGAGATGCATCTCAAGAAGCTGTTGAGTATTCCCGAAGCAGAGTTTGTCGGTTTCTGGGATAATGACGAAAACATCCGGGCTGAAAAGTCGCAAACATACAATGTTCATGCATTTGATTCGCTTGATTTACTTCTCGATGCAGTAGATGTGGTGAGTATCGTTGTGCCGACATCCGCACACGCAGCAGTTGCTGTTGCTGCCGCCGAACAGGGTGTCCATATCTTTGTCGAAAAGCCGATAGCTCCTAATCTTGAAGAAGCGGATATAATAATTGAAGCAGCAGGGAAAAACAATGTTAAGCTCCAGGTAGGCCACATCGAGCGGTTTAATGCGGCATTCAGAAACCTAAAAAAGAACCTCGTCAATCCCCGGTTCATTGAATCACACCGCCTTGCTTCGTTCAATCCGCGTGGACTTGACGTGTCGGTCGTCCTCGATCTCATGATCCATGATCTCGACATCATTCTCAGCCTCATGAAATCTCCTCTCAGGCAAGTTGATACGAGTGGTGTTGCCGTAGTTTCATCCAATCCGGACAGTTTTGATATTGTTAATTCCCGGCTGACGTTTGAAGACGGCGCGGTGGCAAACGTGACCGCAAGTCGGATTTCGCAGACGAAGATGCGCAAGATGCGTCTCTTCCAGCAGGACAGCTACATCTCGATGGATTTTCTGACCGGTGAGGCAGAAGTGTTCCGGATGCACGACCCGGATTCTCAGGACAACGAAAACGGCATGCTGTCGGTCATGTCGATCAATCACGAAGATTTCAATAAAAATGTCGGTTATAAAAAAATAGCCAATGACGGACGAGACTCTCTCGAACTCGAGCTCCGGTCATTTTTCGAATCGGTCAAAAACGATACCGAGCCGCTCGTGACAGGCGAACAGGCGCGCGCCGTACTCGCAACTGCCCTCAACATCGCCGCCAAAACCATTTCTCATATCACAAAGTAGTTCAGTATCTAAAAATCACAATGCTTTTTAAAGATAAATATTGCATAGCTGTAATTAAGTTAGGTAATTAGGTCAAAAGCGGACTAACGTGAATTTTGATTAAAGGAATGGTATAGATTTCGGTTTCTGTAATTGTATCTCCCTTCCATTTCCTTGCGGTATACCAGGCAATGACTTTTGCTGACACCATGGTACTGTAAGCGTCTTTCTTGTGCACATGACCAGAAAACCCCTCAAGGCCGTTACTATGACGACGTCCCGTGATGCACTATGTGTTATGATCGACCGTACGCTGTTTACCAAAAAACTTCAGCGATGTATACGAACGGAACGTATCAGTGTAGAAGGCGCTCCCTTGCTCAGCGGTGTCCCTGATCTCGTTCATCAAGCGGCAGTCACATCGTAGTAAATAGCTTCCCGTGGCGTTCCACCATGCCGAAAACCTTTGGTTCCCGTACGTTTCCCACCAAAGCAGCGTGCATCACATTCTATCTCGCCGGAAAGTCTTCTCAATCCTGAAATCATAAATCTTCTGTCGATAAAGCATCTATTTGCCTCGCACCGTCGTGGAGCCAAAACCAAGATCCATGGCAGCTTTATTGGCAGGTATCTCCAAAGAAACATAATGCAGTAGAGCAAGATCGTCCTTGAACCGCTTCGGGCTCTCTTTACAAGAACATCGAGTACATGTAAAACGATTATCACGCAAACGGTATAGACGATCCCCAGAACAAAAGGGATATGATGTACCAACAATAAATCTAGTGACTTTTTCTTCCATTTCAAGTATACTGTAACACTTGATCCGAAAATAACCTAAGTACCTAAATTTATTTACTTGTCACTGCAAAGAACAAAGTGACGCGACAATCTCTGATTCCGTTAAGATTTAAAACAATTGAATAAAACCCCCGAAGCAGAGGTACTTTATAGACGAAAGGTATCATCTTGAAATTGATCGATAAACTCCGTGCACGGCGGGAAGCACAGCAATTCCTCAGCAGCCTCGAAAAAGCGACAGAGTCGGGACTGCCCGTGGAAATAACCTGTGAAGAGGTTAAAGAACTTCTCGGCAACGGCACCGAATTCATTCTGCTCGATGTCCGGGAGAAACGGGAGTGGGACCTCGTAAAGATTGAGGATGCTGTTCTTTGCCCCATGAGCAACTTCATATGCGACATGGAAAAACTCGACAGCTCGAAACTTATCGTTACCTACTGCCACCACGGTATCCGTAGTTTCCAGGCAATGTGCATCCTCCGCAATAACGGATTTCCTAATGTTCGCAACATGACCGGCGGCATCGATCTCTACGCGCAAAAGGTGAATACGGATATGAAGCGGTATTAAAAAGATAGACTCTAATTTTAATGCATTAGAGTCTATTGCGGCATTTAATAATTGCAAATGATTTTAGATATAGAACTTGAAAAATAACTCACTACCTATCCAAACACGTCACAACCTCACCCACATACATTCGGTGCATGGAAAGTTCGGGGAAGAGAAACATTTCTTTGAGGATTGCCGGGAGGATTGCCGGATAGAGAATGTTTTACCGGGCACGGTACTGCGTATAGATTTTCTACATATAATCACGAGCTGTGTTTCTGAAAAATAGACTGTTTTCGACGGTCCCGCAACCGGTGTGATCCCTGCCTGTTCGACTTTATTCACATCCCGTCCCAAAATCTTTCCGCTATACTTGAGCATCTCCCTATGTTTCGGCTCGAAAAATAAAAGGGTATAATAGTCCGATTTTTCCATGAATTCATACGTATACCAGTCGGGACGCACATAACAGGTCCGCCATAGATCGCTGAATCCGCCCCAGCTTCTGGTCATTGTATTGAACGAATCCATCGATCCCGCAGTCAGCAGGAACCAGTTTCCGCCAAACAGTTTAAACGAATTGTCTTTGAGTTCTTCAGGTTTCAGTTCTTGAAATGCCGTTTCCATAGTAACTTCAATAGTATCATACGTGTTAATCAGTTTGCATCTATTTTTTACGTGATAGATGTAAGCGATTTTTCGTGCGCTTCTATCGTCTTGTCAATATCGTCTTCCGTATGTGCTGATGAGATAAATCCGGCTTCGAACTGTGACGGTGCCATATAGATACCCTCTTCGAGCATCGCCTTGAAATATTGTGTGAACCGTTCGGTATCACAGTTCATTGCCGAATCGAGATCGGTCACTGGTGTCCCGGTAAAGAACCGGCACATCATCCCGCCGATCCGGTTTTGCTGCATGAGGATGCCGTGCTTTTCAGCACCCTGTGCAACACCATCAGCAAGCTGTGCGGCTAATTTTTCGAAGTGTGGATAGGGATTTTCGTCTTTAAGCGTCTTTACTGTCGCCAGTCCTGCCGCCATGGCAAGCGGATTTCCGGCGAGTGTTCCCGCCTGATAGACCGGGCCGTCCGGCGCAATGGTGTCCATAATATCTGTCCTTCCGCCATATGCTCCTACTGGCAGTCCTCCGCCGATAATCTTGCCGAGGCAGGTCAGATCGGGTTTGATACTGTATAGTTCCTGCGCTCCGCCGAGTGCAACTCTGAATCCGGTTATCACTTCGTCAAAAATCAGGACAATTCCAGCTTTATTGGAAATCATCCGTAGCCCTTCGAGAAATCCATTTACCGGAGGAATAACTCCGGTATTTCCGGCAATCGGCTCGATAATAATCGCCGCAACCTGTTCCGGATTTGCCGCAACGATTTCTTGAACCGATTCAATATGGTTGAACTGAGCGATTAGTGTGTCGGATGCGGTTCCTTTTGTTATGCCCGGATTGCCGGGAATACCGAGTGTCAGGGCACCGGAACCCGCCTTGATGAGAAAACTGTCGCTGTGTCCGTGATAGCATCCGTCGAATTTAATAACCCTATCCCGCCCGGTAAACCCCCGCGCAAGCCGGACCGCGCTCATGGTTGCCTCGGTACCCGAATTGACCATGCGGATTTTGTCAATGGACGGGTATATGTCGATGATAAGCCGTGCAAGTTCGATCTCCATTTCGGTCGAAGCTCCGTAGCTCGTTCCATTTTTTGCCGCTTCGGAAACAACTTCCACAACATGCGGATGAGCATGACCGAGAATGAGTGGCCCCCACGAGGCGACATAATCAATGTATTTGTTTCCGTCGGCATCATAAATATTCGAGCCCTCGGCACGGCTGATAAAAAGCGGATCCATATTGACCGACTTGAATGCCCGTACTGGCGAATTCACTCCGCCCGGTATATACTTTTTCGCTTCTGCAAAAAGTCTTGATGAATTTTCATACATAATATGCTTCCCTATACGAAAATAAATGTAGTCATTCTGAAACAACCATAATCAATTAAAAGTGTTGCGCATCCACTCAATTAGCTGAACCAAAACTACCATATAAATAAAATGAGCAACATAGAGAGCGGTTTTTAGGCTGAGCTGATATTCCTGCTCAGTCCTCTCTATAAAATAATCAAGATTTTTGTCAAATTCACCACTAATTTCCTGAACATTAAAAAGAGTTGTTAATTCTGCTGAAAAATAAGGATTTTCACTGATAGCTTCGGATACTTTTTCACCTCTTTCAACACGTATCCCGATGGCACGAATTCTATCGGCATAGATTTTGTTTTGCACTGCATTGCCAATAAGCTGAAACACGTCGGCAATCGGAATTCCTGACTGGAAGAGGGGAATAAACAATTCGGCAAATTGTTTGTTGAGTATTTTTTTGTGCATTCCGCCAACATACCACAGTTTCAGTCGGTTGGTGTCCCAGATCATCTTACCGGCGCCTTTGGTGAAAAATGATTTTGCCAGATCATATAGTAAAATCGCTGATATAAAAACCACAACACCTGTAATTATCATTTGCTCAGTAAGAATAATTACCAAAAAGCGAGAAAAACACTGCCGGATGCGATTAGTGAAAAAAACAATCTTCGGATACCTTTGAGAATTTTTGATTTGCAACCGGAGTTTTTTCACTTTTCAGATATTTCGATAACCGGTTGAGTGTCTCCTGCAGAACGCCTGTAATTTCAGTAGCGTATATATTTTTGATATAATATTCAGGAAAGATTTCAGGGTAGTTTTTGATAGCCTTTGAAAGCGGGTTGCCTTTTTCAAGATCGAGAGCAATAGGATATGCAGCATTTTTTATTTCTTTGCTTAGGGAAACATTATTTGATTTCCGCTTAAACAGTGCGTGAAAAAAAGCTTGACTGGTTTTATCGACTTTGAAGAGTATTTGCACATAAGCTGTTTGAGATTTCTCGAGATGCAAATCTATTGAGATATGAAAACTCTAAATGACAAACGAAAGTTACCGAGGCCTAATCATTCCATTAATGTGCAATAATCAATGTAATTGTTCTGATCTCGATTAATGGAATTTTAACTCTGTTGATGATTGTTCAGTATTCGCAATGATAAAAATAGAAGAAATTATATTAGGACATTCCCAGTAACAGATAAAGAAAAAAATGTATCAGAACGTTTCAGTTCCGGAATTTTTTGTAACTCACTATTTCAGCATTGCTGCGGCATCTTTCGCAAAATAGGTCAGGATGAGATCTGCACCGGCGCGTTTGATGCCGGTTAATGATTCCATTACGACCCGGTCTTCATCGAGCCAACCCTTTGCTGCGGCTGCCTTGATCATCGAATATTCACCGCTCACATTATATGCTGCGACAGGAATAAAGAATTCCCGTTTGACCCGGCTGATAATATCAAGATAGGGAAGAGCAGGCTTGACCATGACAATATCGGCGCCCTCATCGATATCGAGCGCAGTTTCTCTGAGCGCTTCTTCTGCGTTCGGGGGGGCAATCTGATAGGATTTCCGGTCTCCGAATTGCGGGATCGAATCCGCTGCATCACGGAACGGGCCGTAAAATGCCGAAGAATATTTCGCTGCATACGCCATGATCGGGGTGTTGGAAAATTCTTTAACGTCGAGCAAATCACGGATGTAACCGATTCGCCCGTCCATCATATCGGATGGAGCTACCATATCTGCCCCGGCACGTACATGGCTCAACGCTATTTTACCGAGCAATTCAAGCGTTTTGTCATTGTCAACTTCACCGTCAACAATTTTACCGCAATGGCCGTGGTCTGTATACTCACACATACACACATCGGTAATCAGTACGAGTGACGAAACCGCCTTTTTCACTGCCCGGAGTGCTTCCTGTACGATTCCGTTATCTGCATATCCCTCTTTACCGAGCGGATTTTTGTGCTCTGGAATACCAAAAAGGATCACCGCCGGAATACCAAGCTGTTCGACAGCTTTACATTCCTCAACTAGTTCATCGACCGACAACCTGAATTGTCCCGGCATCGACGGAATTTCTTCTTGGACCTTTTTTCCCGAGCATACAAAAAGCGGGTAGATCAGATCGTCAACGGACAATTTTGTTTCGCGTACCATTCTCCGCAGGGTTTCACTCGTGCGAAGGCGCCGCAGCCGTGTAATTGGAAATGTCATAGTTTCCCCATTATATTTTTTGAAAATGCTCTATTGTTGCATTGACCAGGCTGGATACCGACTGAACCGGTGATTCGACAACCGGATCAATTCTATAAGATCTAAGGGTCTTTGTTGTCACAGGACCGATACTTGCAACATTCATTTTAGAAATTACTGCTGTTCGCTCTGTCTCGGTAATGAAACGCATTATAGCATCTACAGCAGATGAACTCATAAACGTTACCATATCGATTCTGCCGCTCCTGAACAACCCAGTTATTTCATCAGCCGGGTAGGCAACTGAAGTTGTTTCGTATACTGTAATCCGCGTAATTTCTGCTCCTCTTTTGCTGAGACCATCAGGCAATGTATCGCGGGCAATGTTCCCCATCGGAAGCAAAAACTTCATCCCCGAAATCTCTTGAATTTTTTGTGTAAATTCGTGCAGAAATCCAGCCGCTGTTGTTATTCCCGCCTCGAAGTCGGTCTCAAATCCAGCCTCTGAAAGTGCCGTTGTTGTTGCTGCTCCGATAGTACCGAACCTGACAGTCTTAAATTGATCTGTGTGCATACCAAGCATTTTCAACCTTGAGTCGAAAGCCTGGACACCATTAGCACTCGTAAAGATGATCCAGTCAAAATCATCAGGTTTACGGAGGTATTTATCAAATTCCGCGTAATCCCTTGCCGGTTGAAGAGCAATCATCGGTTTATGAGTAACCTCGGCACCAAGCGATTTGAATAGTTCGATCTGCTGCAATGCCTGGTAAGCCGGCTGGGTAACAACAATCCGCTTTCCGGAAAGGGTCATTTATATTCCTGCATCAGTACTGCTGCTCCGAAACGACTCTAAAATAGCATCGCCACCTGCGTCGAGTATAGTTTTAGCAAGCTGTTCACCAACCCGTTCCGGCTCAGCGGGATCACCTTGAAATGATTGTCTCACAAGCTTCGAACCGTCCTGTGTGGCAACTGCACCAGTTAATATCAGCTTATTACCGGATAGTTGTCCGATACACCCCGCAGGGACCTGACAGCCTCCCTGAAGTACTCGTAAATAACTCCGCTCGGCTGCTGTAACGGCTGCAAGAGTCGTATTATTTATTTTGGAACACAATTTTACTATATTTTTGTCGTTAGATCGCACCTGAACAGCAAGGGTTCCCTGTCCGATCGCGGGCAGAAGAATTTCTTCGGAAATGAGTGATGAGATATGATTTGAAAGACCGAGTCGTTTCAGTCCGGCCACTGCAAGAATCAACGCATTGGCGTCCGAATCATGAAGTTTTTTTATCCTTGTTTCGACATTGCCGCGGACATCTTCGATCCGAAAATCAGGTCGGTAATGGAGCAGCTGTGCTTTTCTCCTCGGACTCCCGGTCAGAATTTTTGCTCCTTCCGACAGGTCGTCGAGTGACTCTCCGTTTTTCGCAATCAAAGCATCATGAAAATCTTCCCGGACGGGAACAGCGCCGATAGTCAGTCTTTTCGGCAGGTCTGTTTCAAGGTCTTTCATACTGTGGACTGCTATGTCGATTTTCTTATCTAGGAGCGCTTTTTCAATTTCTTTTGTGAAGACTCCCGTGGCGCCGAGTTTTTCAAGCGGAACCGATGTATCGGCATCTCCAGTTGTTTTGATCGGCACAACAGTGATCGATAAAGGCGAGTTAATCGCTCTCAGGAGGTCTGACACATAGTCTGTCTGCCAACGGGCCAGTTTACTGTTCCGTGTTCCTATTCGTATCGTATCTTTCATTGCTTTGTGTCGTCTTGAGGAGTATCACCAAGGTTAAATATTTTTTTGAGAATGTCAGCTTCTTCAAAACCACGTGTCGATTTTGCCGAATCTTTTAGACGCAAAATCGGCTCCTTAAGAAGTTTTTTAATAATACTTCTGGTCAGAAGATCTATTTGTTCTTTGTCTGCTCCGGTTAATTTCGATTCATTATTGGCAACTTCATCATGTCTGATAGCTTCAAACCGTTCCTGCAGCTTCTGTATAACCGGTAGAACTCCTATAGTACTGTACCAGTCGAAAAATTCTTTATGCTCATGTTCGATGATTGCCAGAGCAGTCTGAACTTCGTGCTGCCGCTGCTCAAAATTTGATTCGACGATTTCCTTCAAGTCATCAATGTCGTATAGAAACACATTGTAGATGGAATTAACTGAAGGATCAACATCACGCGGTGCGCCGAGGTCAATGAAAAAAAGTGGACGGTTTTTTCTTTCTTTCATCACTTGTTCAATCTGTTCCGAAGCAATAGTATAGTCCTTTGCACCAATACAAGTCACAACAACGTCGGTATCGAAAAGTGTACCCGTGATCTCATTAAATCTGATAGCAGTCCCTTGAATTTGCACGGCAAGTTTTTCAGCGCGTTCAAACGTCCTGTTGGTGATATACAGCTTTGCAATGCTCCGTTCTTTGAAGTGGCGCGCTGTGAGAGTACCTGTCTCTCCGGTGCCGATAACCAACAGATTCTTATTCGAAAGATCGCCGAATATTTTTCGCGCCATCTCGACTGCCGCGAATGATACAGAGATACTTCCTTCTCCTATTTTGGTCTCTGTCCGTATCCGCTTTGTGACCGAAAATGTTCGGGTAAATAATCTGTTCAGAATTGAATTGGTATTCTTGTTCGCTGTAGCATCTTGATAAGCAGACTTCACCTGACCAAATACTTGCGGTTCTCCGAGTGCTAGTGAATCGAGACCGGAAGAAACTTTAAATAGGTGATTGACTGCTTCTTCGTTTGTATAGTAATAGAGAAAATCGTTTAATGGTGTATCGTTTTCGTGGTAGAGTGATGAAAACAGCTCATAAGGATTCACCTGTTTTTCCTGTGATACTGCAAGTGTTCCGTACAGTTCTGTCCTGTTGCATGTTGAAACGATACAGCTTTCAAGAAGATAAGGATTATTCTTGAGCCGATTCAAAGTATCGATTAAATCCTCTGACTTTATTGCCGCCTTGTCACGGACTGAGATCGGTGCGGTATTATGACTCAACCCGACTACAAATAATTTCATGCTATCTATTGTGAGGAAATCACTATTCTCCGATTATTCATACGAACATATTCAGATTGGATTTATCATTATAATATCGTAAAAAACAGAAGAAGTAATATGCCGCTGAACACAGAAATATAGGCAACACGTTTTCCCTGCCATCCGCTTAAATAGCGGAGTTGAATGGACAAACCATAAAGGACCCACGGCACAAATCCGGCAATAAGCTTCGGATTGAAACTATCCTGATCTTCCCATGCGCTTGCTGCCCACAGAGAACCGCTCACCACCCCGATTGTCAGCAGCGTAAAGCCGGTAATAACCGCTTTTGTATTCAGTTTATCTAGCCCATCCAGATCGGGTATCTTTCGAAAAATATTCCCGATCTTTCTTGATTTTATTTGAGAATACATCAGGAGATACATCATTCCATATTTCATAGCAATCAGAAATGCTGCATAACCCAGAATCGACGGAACCGTGTGCAGTGCAAAATAGGGACTGGCGAGAATTGGATTAAATGATTCAACCGGCTCTAAAAAGAGTGCTGCTACAATTTGCAAAATGAATATAACCGGGTAGAGAAAGAGCCCTGTTCCTGACTCTTTGGATGTGTAATGGATAAATACATATGTTGCAGTAAGAACAAAAGCAGTAAATGTCACCGCTTCTAAGGGCGATGCCAGCGGAAGCCTGGGGACACTCCACACCATTTGTGCGATATAAAACAAATGAATTGTAGCAGTCACAACAGCAAGTGATCGCACGGGAATCCTGAGGTCTTCCTTCTCCGATCGGAATAATACACCACACATGATGGAAACCAGTAGATACAGTCCGGCTATAACAAATCCCAATGTTGAAAACAGAGCATCCATATTATTCACACTTGTGTTAAGGTGATAGTGGTGAAACAGCAACAAAAAATGTACGCCATTTCATGGAGAAATGCAAGCCTATTGTCCTAGAGCAAGAAGGGAAAATAACACTTGAATAAGTAGGATTATTTTCGTACAATTTGCCTTTTTATCGAAAGATTGTTGACGGAACTACTAACACTATTATTTGTTCATGAATTTTTTGAAAAATTTTCGCACACGTACCGAAAGCTCGCACCGGTGGAAATTATATCTGTTTGCAGGTGTAGTATTATATTACGTTATTGTAAACATATTTATCATACTGCGGCCTGATCATGTATTCCTGACGCTCCTCCTCCTTACGTTTTTGCTCGGCGGTGATAAAGCAAAGTGGTTTCTCATCGATTGGCTCCCGTATATCGGATTCTGGATTGCCTACGATATGATGCGGGGTGTTGCCGATGGCTGGAAAGGGTATATCAATATTCGGGAGGTGTACGATACCGAAATATTGCTGTTCGGCAGTTTTTTCAATGACACACTTCCCGCATTCTGGTTTCAGCAGTTTCAGCAGGCAAATGAGCCCTATTTCTGGAAGCAGATTGTCGATCTCCTTGCTGCTAACTTCTACAGCGCACATTTTTATGGTCCGCTTATTCTAGGTTGGCTGCTTTGGCACACTTACGATGACCGGAGAACTTACTACCGTTTTGTATGGACGTTGACCGTTTTAAACGCTATGGCACTCGCTACTTTTTTTGTCTATCCTGCAGCACCGCCGTGGTATGTGCTGCGGCACGGATTTGTGCAGCCCGTTGGTGAAATATTCGGTATGGAGGGAGGACTCATCAATATTGACAATATGATCGAAATGAAGTTATTCTCGACCGTATGGAGAAATATGAATTCAAACCTTTTCGCAGCAATTCCATCATTGCACGGTGCCTATCCGATGGCGGTCTCATTCTTTGCCTGGTTTAAGTTCAAAAAATACCCACAACTCCTCATTCTTTATCCGATCCTCGTTTGGTGGTCGACTGTCTATCTGAACCACCACTATATTATAGATCTGATTATTGGGGCAGTGTATGTAGGAGTCGCCTACCTGATAAACCAATATATTTTAATGTCCTATGTATTTGATCCGCTGCTGTTTCGGAAACGGAAACCTGAAAATAAGTGATCTGCTGTTGAAATCTTACCAGAACTTACAAACCTGCCTGCTTGTAGGCATCAAACACAATAGACAAATCTCTTTTTGCTCGTGGGAAATTTGAGTAGGGCGTGTGTTCAGGATTGTACAGACACTGCATGAAATCCTGTGTCATAGCGTGATGTCCTCCGATATCTTTCAGGGATGGAAATGTGAGTTTCCGTTTTCTGTGAGCACGTACTAGAATATAAATTCCGTTACTCTCAAACACAATTTTGCCTTCTGTACCAGCGATTGTCGAGTGCTGGAAAATCCCCTTTGTCAGGCTCGGAGTTTCCCACGAGTAACGGAGAGTAGCAGAAACATCATTCTGATACCGCAAAGTAAGAACAGAATTCTTTTCAGGAGATGAGGAACTGATGTTCGAAAATTCAGCTTCGATCGTTTCTGGTGAGTCTTCAAGTATTCCGGATAACAAAGCGACAAAATGAATTCCACCTTCATGCAAAGCTCCATACGCTTTTTTCCATCCTGAAGGTGGTGCCATGAATTCTTTCCGAATTAAAATATTGATAATTCGGCCGATTGTATTGTTCCGAATGAACTTTTTTATTGCCGTTAGCAAAGGTTTATAATAGTAGTTCTCAGCGACCATCAGTCGTTCAGGCTGGCCGTGTGCAGCGGCCTCAATCTCATCAAGTTCCTGTGCCGAATTACAGAGTGGTTTCTCAACAAGAACGTACTTTTCTGCTTGAAGCGCCTCAATAGTCTGGTCCTTATGATACTCCGGTGGTGAAGCGATCACAACAGCATCCACCTTGCTAGAGGTAATGACCTCATCGTAATTGGTAAAAATACCGACACCGCTGAATTTTCGGTTAAAATGTTCAGAACTCTGTGCAGTCCGGCTGTAGAACATCAGATTTGCAGAGCGTGACAGATTCTTCGCATGGAGAGCACCGATTGCTCCGCATCCTACAATACATACGATTTTTTTACGAGAAGTCATTCATAGTCCTGATGATATGGTCGGAGACACGCAGTGCGTTTGCTGTAATAGTCAGACTCGGATTCACTCCTGCCGATGTCTGCATAAAGCTTCCGTCAAGAACAAACAAATTATTGATACCGTGAAAAGTGCAGTTTTTGTCGAGGACACTTGTACGCGGATCGCTCCCGAACCGCACCGAACCGACAGCATGTGAAAATGTAGGGGGTGTTTTTTCATCAATTTCGTGCACTAACGTAATAAGTGATCCTGATCTTCTGAGAATTTTCCTTGCGTGATGTACTAAGTAATTCCGCCGCATCAGATCGTTTCCCGTAAAACGGTGTTTGACAGTTATGGTTTCAATACCATACATATCTTTTTGACCCGACAACACTACCTTGTTATCGAAAACGGGATCGTCTTCAGCTATGCATATTAGGTTTTGGCAGCTGCTTGCTGCTAAAAGGGAAGCTGTTTTGAGACCTGCCGGTATATAATATTTTACAATTTCACCTGTCGGCATGTAGATGTCCTGTATCATACCGACAGACGTATTCAGTTTTTCGCGGAAATCTTCGTAAAAATGTGTGATGCCGACCTGCTTCTGGAATTCGTTCATCGGGTTGGTTTTAAACGGAAATACACCAGTTACTATTGCGCTGCAATGACGCATCAAGTGGGTGCCGATTTTCTTTGAATTTGGATAATTTTCCAAACGTGACCGCAATAAAATTCCCGGGCTGTGAAGCGTACCTGCGCTGACTATAACAATTCGTCCAGATATCGAATGCCTCTTTTGGTGTTTTTTATCTATATATTCTATTCCGGTAATAGTCCCGCTTTTCTCGCAGACCCGGTCGACAATAACGCCTGTAATAATTTCACAATTGTGTTGTTGAGCTTTAGCGAGGAGCGTGGTCGCAGCATCATTTTTAGCCTCAATCTTACATGGATAACCATCGCAAGTCGTACACTGAATACAGACTTTACGTGAGTTATTATTAAAATTGATAGCGAGTGGAAGTTTGAAAGGACGGAATCCGAGCATTTCTGCGGCATTGAAAATTCGCTGAGACGGTTTTGATAAGGGGATCCCTTTATGAAAATAGTCGGTGTTCCGGGGAGGGTCGAATGGATCGGCACTGGTTTCCCCGGAGACTTCAAGGATTTGTTCCGCCTCGGTATAGAATGATTCGAATTCATCATATGATACCGGCCAGGAATTGAAATCTTTCTCTCTAAACCGTACTGCGGCACCGCCGAAAAAAACTGAATTTCCCCCGACCACTTCGTTGAGAAAGACCTTTCGCAGTGAAGCATTGGAATTTTGATTGACAAATACCGGTGAGTCGCTTTTATAACGTCTCTCAATGAGGATTTCACGGGGATTCCAGTCGGTATCGTCGCGTTTTGCCCAACCGCCTTTTTCGAGCAAGACCGTCTTTAACCCTGCTTTCGACAGAGCATAGGCAGCCGCTGAACCGCCGAATCCTGAACCGATAATTATGGCATCATACCGTCTGTAATTCATAAAAGAAAAGAATACAAAGACCGAAAATAATGATTAATGCTGTATAATGAAACTTTTCACGAGTGTCTAATTGTTTCTGAATTCTCTCAAGATCGGGCTTGAATTTGCCCGACATGTTTCTCTGGATATACGTTTTATAATATTCCACAATAAACCGTTCCAGACCAAAATTCATACACGTGAGAATACCGAGCGATGTTGGACCAAACAGATAAAACAGAAAGAAAAAAGGACTGAGCACGACCGGGGATTTTTGAAATTTTAAAATTTTAAAACCCTCGAACGGTGCATCTTTATATGCCCCACCTATCGAAACAAGCATTCCCGCAGCATACGAAACAAGAAAAAATTCCAGTGCAGTGGTGATCGTTGTATCAACGAGAATAAGCAAAAATGTTCCAAGAATAAGGCAGACTCCCACACTTTTTCTGAGAAGGTCGTTTGTCACATAGGAACCGAAAAATGTTATTCTCGAAGGAACAAAATATTTTGCCTGATCTTCTGTGCGGAAAAAACCTTTATAGAATTCCGCTATGGCTCGTTCCATACCCATCGTCAAGAAGAAAATCTGGAAGAAATTGAGCGAAGATATCCGTCCCCAAAAGACCGGACACGTATAAAGCATGAGAAAGATCACCACATTAAAATAGATGCTGCGAGGGAAAGTTTTCTTTTTGAACTCTTCATAAGGACAGTCTTTAAATGCACCCCAAAGAGATGTATACAATCCAGAAATCGAGCTGACTACAAGCGATAGTAAAATAGATGTCATAAAGCGTTTCAATCCGTCAATGTGTAAAGTGAACAGAAAAAAGGATGCTCATTCTTGAAAATGTGTACCCTTATATCGATGATTTTTCAGGAACATAGGGACCTTAATTGAGTAACTGGTTAAACAAAGAGTGTATGCGACAATGTGTTATTCGCTGCTCCTCCTTATATGTGGATGCTATTGGATTTTTCTTATTTCCTCATACATGTGACAGATTCTGTTGAGTATGTTTTCGGAAAAATTAGGAAGAAATTTTGTGCATATTGCGGGATAATTATTAAGGATATCCAAAAAATCGGGCCGGAATAGAGAGAACACTTCCGTATGTTCAGTGGCGATTACCGATGCTGTTCGCTGCCTGGCTTTTAAAAGGGTCAATTCACCGAAAAATGAACCCCCAGACATTTTTGCAAGTTCGATTTGCCTACCCTTGACAGTATTATATACTTTAACCTCTCCAGAATGTACTAAATAGAGTCCGATTGCCGCATCTCCTTTGTTGACAATGAGTTCTCCCGCTCTGAAACGTCTTCTGTATACATTACGCTCGATAATAGACGCCCCAAGAGGTGAAAGAGACTTGAATATCTCAAAGTGTAAAATATCATTGGGTTGATTGGTTTCGGTTTGATTTTTCTTTTTGCTATGCAATATGAGTGGATTATGAACCATTACTATACTCCGGGATACTCCGGGCAAACGATATATATTTAGGTGATCATTCAGCAGGCGATATGCTTGCTTGTAGTGTCCCGTTATTGCCTTATCCTCGATTGTTTCTAAGTCAATTAAGTCAATAAGGTAAAAAAATAAGTTTCAGAAATGAAATAAATTTTTTCCTCAATGTCAAAAAGAGTTTTCAGAAAAATTCAGAATGGGTTCTCGGTAAAAAATTATGAATAACTCTGCACAACAGATGTACTTAGAGATAGAAGGGACAGTAAAATTCTGTTACAAAACTGTTGTAAATGGCTTAACAAATTATTATAATTAAACAATGGGTCCTGACTAGTTTAGAGAAATTTGATATACTCTAAATATAGTTAAGACAATGAGTTACAGGTACAAAAAACGCGCGCACATTTCTGGGCGAAAATTTCGATTACTTTTAGAGTATTTTTCATTAGATTTAGATGCACTGACTATATCAAAATTAGCCAGGTTAAATCGCAATACGGTCAACAAGTATCTCCGTCTTTTTAGGGAACGCATAGTAGAGTTGTGCGATCGTGATTCTCCCTTTAAAGGTATTGTTGAAGTAGATGAATCTTACTTTGGCGCTAAACGAATTAAAGGTAAACGAGGTCGAGGAGCAAGTGGGAAAACACCGGTTTTTGGAATTCTTCAACGGGGCAGTACAATATATACAGAAGTTGTTCCCGATTGTGCTAAACGTACGCTTCAAGCTATAATTCGAGGCAGAGTCGATCCCGAGAGCATCATCCATTCCGATCCCTGGAGAGGATATTACGGCCTGGTCGATATGGGTTATAAAAAACATTTTCGCATTCACCATGGTAACGATGTATTCTCTAATGAGAAAAATCACATTAATGGTATCGAGTCTTTCTGGTCCTTTGCAAAAAGACGATTAGAAAAATTTCATGGAATTTCCAAATCAACGTTTCATCTACATCTTGAAGAATGTGAATTCCAGATTTAATAACAGAAACAATAACATCTATAAACTATTATTACAAAATATCAACGCTAAACCTCTAAACTAGTCAAGAGCCTTAAATATATAGTTGAGAACGTACTCTTAGCTATATGTTTTCAAGGTCATTCAATGGATTCGATTATTCGAGGATAAATCATGAACAAAAGAACGTTTCTTGTAGCTGATAATGATGACCAGTTTCGGCTTCTTATGGAAGAAATATTGATTAAGATTTTCACCGATGAAGCGATAAAAGTGCTTCATGCCAGTAATGGTTCGGAAGCAATCAAAATTTTTGAAAATTGCCTTAATAGCAACAGTCTTATTATGCAATGCCGGAAGCAACTGGGAGCGATGTCATTATCAATATAATTAATAAACATCCGACTCTCATTGTTGTCATGAGTGCGGTTCCAAAAGCGCACGATCACGATTTTATTCAAGAAGATGCGATCTATATTTTTGCCGAAACCGTTTGATATAAGCACTGCTAGAAACGTAATGGATGCTGCAATTGTGATGAAAATTGATCAGAGTGATATTGACAAAGCAATTGATGTAATAGACCGTTTGAAAAGTCTTGACGCATGACATTTTTACAATCATTTATTCTTTTTGGTTTATGTTCAGTTATCCTCCCGTTCCTTATTCACCTCCTCAATATCAGAAAGAAAGAACGGGTCCCATTCAGTTCTCTTTATTTTCTTCGGCTCATTGAGAGCAAAAAAATTAAACGGCTGAAGCTCAAGCAACTCCTGCTTTTGCTTATCAGAATGGCGATAATTGCATTTCTGGTCACGGCTTTCGCCCGACCTGCAGTTGTGGATGACTTATTTTCCGGTTATTCCGAAACCGCACAGATTGCCGCTGTTATTGTTGTAGACAATTCGCTGAGTACATCGTTTGTGCAGGATGATCAACCATTATTCGAGCAAATACGAAGCAATGCACTCCAAGTTCTTGATACATTTAAGGACGGGGATGAACTTTATCTGCTTTTTTCAACAGATTTTATGAATATTCCTACAGACAATCCCGCATTGCCGCAGTCATTTGAAAGTACAGTAGAACAATCCGTCACTTCCAGTAATGTTTCCAAAATACATAGCGAAATTCAAGCCGATTATTCGAAAGAATCGGTGCAGTACCGTATTGAAAACGCCCGGATTGCAAAGAAAGAAGGGAACCTGACTCGCGCAGTTGCTATAGGCAAAACTTTGCTGCAGGAAAGCTCATATCTTATCCGAGAAATTTTTGTGGTGTCGGATATGCAGGCCTCAAATTTTTACCATGACGGCAATAAAACAGTACCTGTCGGAGTCCCTATTCAATCCGAATCGGGTAACCCAGATACTCAAGTACAAAGTATGGCTGGCACACCACCGGTACAGCTAATATTTATCGGAGTAGGAGAAGATGTCCGAGAGAACTTCGGTATCACACACATAGCATTTGAAGAACAGATTGTCGAACAAAACAAAGAATTGCGTGTCAGAATGACAGCAGGCCGTTTCAGCAGTGGATCGGACGTTGAAGTAGACCGGTTAATCAACCTCTACCTGAATGGCAAAAGGATCGCACAGAAAAGTGTGAAATTTACGGGAGATGAAATTGTAACAAGTGAATTTCGATTCGTACCTGAATCCACGGAAATAATTAATGGAATGATTGAGATTGAAGAAGACAAGATGACCAGTGATAACCGCAGACACTTTGTGGTTAATATTCCTCCTGCGGTATCTGTTCTTCTTGTCAACGGGAATGGCACAATTCCGGACTTTCTAGAATCGGTCTATTCATCGGGTCTCATGCAGGAATTATCACTCCGGTCAGTTTCCGAGTCACAGATGTCAAGTGTTGAGTTTCGCGATTACGATAGTGTCATATTGAATGGTGTGTCGCGGTTTACCAATGTCGATATCTACAGAATCAAAAATTTCTGCGCCGGTGGGGGAGGCGTCATCATATTTCCCGGACGGGAAACCGATCTCGATTCATTCAACGAATATTTGGCGGAACCCTTCTCGTTACCCGCAGCGACCGGATATTCCGGAGAATTTTTGCAGAGCAGCTTGACCGGTTCGAGTTATTTCACTATAGAGTCGGTTCAATATACACATCCCATTTTTAATAACATGTTTCAGGAAGAGAATCCGGAACCTGATTTGCCGTTTATTTACAGAGCTATCGACTTGAACATAACAGATCCTGTCCGGACACGTAGTATAATGTCGATGTCAAATAATCGTCCGTTCATAGCTGAAACGGACGTAGAAATCGGCACAATCGTTCTCTTTTCGAGTGCTCCATCTTTAGCTTGGAATTCTTTTCCGGTACAGGGGCTGTTTGCTCCATTGATGTACCGGTTGGTCAATTATGTATCACGTCTCGAATCCGGACAACTTGAATCAAATGAAGTAGGTGAGCAGGTTACATTAATGTTCAGGGAAAGTCCGGACGATATTGTAATAAAATCACCGATCGGTGAATTATTTAAAGAACAGCCTATGGTGACATCAGAAGCTTACACTGTCAATTTTTCAGACACGAATGAACAAGGTATATATACACTTCTCAATGGAGAAAGTACCTTGCAGAAGTTTGCTGTCAATGTTTCCCCGAAAGAGTCGATTACCAATCCTTTGAGTGAATCTGAAATAGAACAATTTTTTGGTAGCAAACCCTATAGAGTTTGGGATGGAGAAGAAGATATTGCTGAAAAGATACGAGAATCCCGGTCAGGATTTGAAGTTTCTCATTATGTCATAGCATTGGTTCTACTATTGTTGCTCATGGAAACATTGCTTCAGCATGAACGAAAACGGGGAGAACTTGATGAAATCCCAAGTGTATAATACTTAGTAGAACGATGTAAGGTAGTTTCCAATTTACGAAACAGAACAGAAAAAAGAATGTGTTGCCCTTGTCGGCACATCCAGACGCGGACAGACACAGGCCGATACTGAAGAATCGCTGAGAGAATTGGCACTTCTCACTGAGTCAGCTGGGGCAGAAGTCCGAAAACATTACATCCAGAATCTTAAGGATTTTGATCCTGCATTCTTTGTCGGAAAAGGGAAAGCCAAGCAGATTGCAGAAGACATTAACAGCATTGGGGTCGATTCTGTTATTTTTGATGATGATTTATCTCCGGTACAGATGAAAAATCTTGGGAAGATTACCGGTAAAAAAGTCATAGACCGTACGGGTTTGATTATTGAAATATTCGCACAAAATGCCCGGACGCGTGAGGCTAAAACTCAGGTAGAACTTGCTCAGCTACAATATCTGTTGCCGCGATTGACACGCCAGTGGCTCCATCTTGAACGTCAGGTGGGAAGTATTGGTGTCATGGCCGGAATGGGAGAAACTCAGCTCGAAATCGACCGAAGGCTGGTCAGAAGAAAGATTAAGCAGCTCAAAAAAGAACTGCATAATATCGATAATCAAAGAGATGCCCGGAACAAAAAACGTTTGGAGTTTTTTAAGGCAACGCTCGTTGGCTATACCAATGCAGGAAAATCGACTCTGTTTAATGCTCTGATTCCCGAACAAAGCAAAGGAGTCATGGTTGCCGACAGACTTTTTGCCACGCTCGATTCAACAATTCGAAGGCTCGATATTGATAATCATCAGGTTATCCTGCTGGCAGATACTGTCGGATTTATACGAAAACTCCCCCATAATCTTATAGCTTCGTTTAAAAGTACCTTCAGTGTAGTCGGTGACGCCGATATTCTCCTCAATATTGTCGACATTAATCATCCCCGTTATGAAGAACATATCGAAGCCGTCCTTGGTGTACTCCATGAAATGGACCTTGATGCAAAGCCCGTTATCACCGTATTTAACAAGATTGATCTTGTGAAAGACGACACCATCATTCGGAATATTCGGAAATTCTATCCAGATGCTCTTTTCATCTCCGCAGCACGTGGCATCGGTATGAAAAATATTCTAGAGGATTTGTCACAGGTAGTGATGAAAGATTTTTTTATTAAGGAAATTACTCTACCTATACAAGACTCGCAGCGTATTGCGGGGATTTATGATAAGTACCAGGTCCTTGAACAAACCTATAAAGGAAATTTTACAATCTTGAAGATTCGGTTGTCTCAGGAATATGCTGCTCAACTTGAATCTATGATTACCGGAACATAATAGAAATGTCGGAACTATACACTATCCGTTATATGGGGCGGAATAGTTAGTTGTAAATGTGTCGTCCACATGTATCTTTGCGTAAAATAAATAAAAAAATTCATTCGAGTTGAGTATGACTTTCTGTGAGACTGTCCGGCACCTGAACTCCCGCCAAATGTTCGGAGTGAAACTCGGGCTTGAAAATATTAAAAATCTACTGGCAAGGCTTGGAAATCCCGAAAAAAACTTCGATAGCATACATATTGCAGGTACTAACGGAAAGGGATCAACAGCGGCTATAATTGCCTCTGTCTTTGATGCACAAGGGTATGCCACCGGTCTCTATACATCACCTCATATTACTACGGTACGTGAGCGGTTTGCCGTTAACAGCCGGCTTATCTCCCCACGTGAATTTGCGAGTCTCTATGAAGAATTAGCACAACACCTCGATGATATTCCGTGCACTTATTTTGAGTGTACAACAGCGCTCGCGTTTCTCTATTTCAGCAGAAAAAAAGTTGAAAGAGCGGTAGTTGAAGTCGGGCTTGGCGGCAGATTTGATGCAACCAATGTATTGACACCAATCTGCTCGGTAATCACAACCATCAGTTTTGATCATGAACAGTATCTCGGTACGACACTCGGAGAAATTACCCGCGAAAAATGCGGAATCATTACAAAGGGTGTTCCGGTTGTTTCAGGAGTAAAACAGAATGAGTGCCAGAAAATCATCCAACAGGAAACAAAAAAAAAAGAGTCAACGCTTTTTGATTCGGATGTGGTTGTAGATATCCACGATGTTAAGTCTACTTCGCAGGGGTCATCATTTCATGCTAAATTATCCGGTACAATTTTTCCTAAATTGAATCTCTCACTACCCGGACTATTTCAGATCGAAAATGCCCGGACAGCGTTAGCCGCACTTTACGTGATTGAACACTATACAATTAAGAATGCTCATCATGCTATCCGAAAAGGGTTGGAGTCAGTAGTCTGGAATGAACGGTTTACACAGTATGGGCATGATCCGGCTTTACTTATTGATGTGACGCATAATGAAGCAGGATTTCAGGCAATGGCGGAGAATCTCCGGAATCTATTTCCGGGTCGGGATGTTATATTGGTAGTAGGGTTAAAAGAGGATAAAAGCTTTCGGAACGTTTTAGCGCCGGTTCTGCCGATCTGTAAGACGGGTATCGGAGTACCTGTCACAAACTCCGCCCGAATTGAAACCACACAAAAAAGCGCCTCTGCAAAACAATTGCGGGGACTATTCGAAAACACAAATATTCCATTCAGGTATTTCCCTACAGTCAGGTCGGGAGTGCGGTTTGCAAAAAGCATTGCAAGCAAAGATGATGTTATTGTATGTACCGGCAGTCATTATACAATAGATAAATTTAAAAAAGCGATAAAATCGCTTGACTAAAATGTTTAATATATGTATCTTTAACATGAAAGCTAAATGTCCTTCCCAATAGATCCTCAATATAGCAAATCTATATCGATCAACCTTTAATGAATACAAAGTGCAAAGAAGAGTAAGCAAAGGCATCGGTGCTGTCTTGTGTTTTCAATAAGTTTATAAATAGATTGCGAAATAAGAGAAACTGAATTTCTCGGTTGTTAAGATTTAAAAATATTATCCGAAGGTAGTCCTTAGAAGTGAGGTGTTGAATGGTTGAACCAAAGAGCTTGGATATTGCTGAATTAAAGGAAAAGAAAACTTCTCAGCTTGCATCCGTAGCTAAAGAACTCCAAATTTCATCTATTGCAGGAATGAGGAAACAGGAGCTAATATTCAAAATTCTTGAGGCACAAGCCAATAAAGATGGTCTTCTGTTTTCTGAAGGAGTCTTGGAGATTCTTCCTGATGGATATGGATTTCTGCGGTCGACAAATTATAATTATCTTCCTGGTCCTGATGACATATATATATCGCCGTCTCAGATTAAACGATTCAACCTGAAAACAGGTGATACTGTATCGGGGCAGATTCGTCCTCCAAAAGAAAATGAGCGGTTTTTTGCACTGCTTCGTGTCGAAGCAGTCAATTTTGAAAATCCTGAGGAAGCGAAAGATAAGATATTTTTCGACAATCTCACTCCGCTTTATCCAAATGAAAAATTGATGCTGGAAAACGATCCGGAAGATTATTCGACACGAATAATGGATCTGTTGACACCTATTGGTAAAGGACAGCGCGGTCTCATTGTAGCTCAGCCTAAGACCGGTAAAACCATGCTCCTGCAAAAAATTGCCAATAGTATTGCTACAAACCAACCTGAAGTAATCCCCATTGTGTTGCTGATAGATGAACGCCCCGAAGAAGTTACAGATATGCAGCGGTCGGTAAATGCCGAAGTGGTTAGCTCAACATTCGACGAACCGGCGGAACGCCACGTTCAGGTTGCCGATATGGTTCTTGAAAAAGCGAAACGTCTTGTAGAGCACAAACGGGATGTCGTAATATTGCTCGATTCGATTACGAGGCTAGCACGTGCCCACAACTCGATTATCCCGCACAGTGGAAAGATTCTCTCGGGTGGTGTCGATGCTAATGCACTCCATCGTCCGAAACGGTTTTTTGGTGCGGCCAGAAATGTGGAAGAAGGAGGTAGTTTGACCATAATTGCTACCGCACTTATCGACACCGGAAGTAGAATGGATGAAGTTATCTTTGAAGAATTCAAGGGTACCGGTAACATGGAACTTGCACTGGACAGGCGATTGAGTGACAGAAGAATATATCCATCGATCGACATCAATAAGTCGGGTACTCGAAAAGAAGAATTGCTGCTTGATGGAAGTGTGCTTGCACGGGTCTGGTTGTTGAGAAAACTCCTTGCCGATATGGGGGAAATCGAATCAATGAATTTCCTTCTCGAAAAAATGGGGCTGACAAAATCGAATGTAAAATTCCTCGATTCGATGAATGAATAGCTCACATTTTCCTTGGAATCTTGTGATTATTAGTGTAAATTACCAAGCTTTGATTAAAATGTTCTGATTTAAGGAGTAAAATATTGTGAAAAAAGGTATTCATCCGGAATATAAACTGGGTACCGTATCATGTGCATGCGGCAATGCATTTCAAATTCGGAGTACAGTGGGGAACTTGAAAGTAGAAATTTGTTCGATGTGCCACCCATTCTTTACAAAAAAGCAGAAGTTGATTGATACAGCTGGCCGTGTTGAAAAGTATTTAAAAAAGTATGGTAAAGCTGCCGGTCAAGAAGCAACAGCGGAAAAATCATAAAATCCTCGGTTTATTTATTAAATCATGTTCTAAAGAACGTTTTCCTATCTGATACCTCGGGTAAACGGGCACTGTATGTCAAATAAAGATGTCAACATGGTGGGACAGGCCGTTATCGAAGGTGTGATGATGCGGTCGGAAAAGTACATTTCTGTAGCTGTTCGTAAACCCGATGGAACAATTGCCATCAAAAGGGAAGAAAACCTGCCTTGGGGAAAACGATCAAAATTACTCCGGTTCCCTTTTGTTCGTGGTGGAATTGTGCTCATCGAAGCACTCATTCATGGCACAAAAGCCCTTTCATGGTCTGTAGATGTAGCTGTAGAGCATGAAAACGACTCGGAAAAATCCCCACTTCAGGAACGGCACCAATTATAGCAAAACTTAGTACATTATTTACATTCCTCATAGGGTTTTCTCTCGGTTTATTCCTTTTTTTCTGGCTCTCACTTGTTTTTACCCAATGGATCGGATTTGAAACCGGATTCTGATTTAATCTGATAGACGATCTCTTCAGGCTGTTGATGTTTGGCATCTATCTGGCGGCTATCTCGATGTGGGAAGAAATAAGAAGAATTTTTCAATATCATGGAACTGAACATATAAAGTATCTATGCCTTCGAAAATGATTGTTCTTTAACGATCGACGGAGCGCCCCCATTTACCACACTGCATCCGCGCTGCGGTACAAGTTTTCTGCTAATCGTAATTGTTGTTAGCATTTTTGTGTTCATGTTTTTGGGCAAACCTGAGACCTATGCAGACCGTTTTATCCGGCTCCTTTTTGTGCCGGTTATTGGGGGATATCATATGAATTTATCCGCTTATCCGGTAAGCTCAGAGATAATAAAATTGCAAAAATATTTATACAACCAGGACTTTGGCTCCAGAAGGTAACAACGCGTGAACCGAGTGATGACCAATTGGAAGTCGGTATTATTGCACTCAGAAGCGCAATAAGTGAATCGCTCAATCTTGAGAACATAGTACACTATACGCCAGATGGTCTCAGGTACGACCACCGGACACCTCCGGGCTTTCTGCCCTTGACGAGGAACTTACCGTTTCTTCCCAATAACAGATTGCTTCTTGCATTATTTTCCATTTTTCCGCTTGGCAGATAATTTCCAAAAATCGGCACTATATAGTTATGAGGTTTCCGTGTCTTCATATTTTCTTGATGACATTGATAACTTATTACTTTCCTGTCGAATTGAATTGAGAGAAGGATACCAATTCCAAACCATTTCGGGACGCTTTTCTTGTCTGATCCGGCCGCTTAATAGAAATGATAAATTGAGTAATAATCAACGTATAATCTATCCGAATCTTGTGCATGTATAAAAACTCTCATTTGAACTGAACGGAGTGCTAGGTACCAGATTAAGTTTGAATATGAAAACAGTGCTCTATTACGGATTATTTTCTGTCAAAGATAAGGTACTCGAGAGAAGTACATTATTGAAAAAATGTGAAAGGGGCGGCAGACTGGCTTGATACGTTCATTGAGTGATTCTGACAATGCGTCTTGAATTCATACCAATAAAATGATATATTAATCAGAAGTATTTGTAATTGCAATTATGACAAAAAGGTATAACAGTGTTTGGAAAGCTTCAGGAAATTGTAGAACGCTTTGAGCAATTGACAGTAGAATTGTCATCTCAGGAGATATTTTCTGACCAGAACCGGTACCGGAATGCTAGTAAAGAGCACAGTGATATTTCCCCAACCGTCGAGGCCTACAATAAATATTTGAAAGTTGTAGAGGAACTCGAAAATGCTGAAACGCTCAGCAAAGAGTCGTCCGATCCCGAAATGAAAGAAATGGCACGTGAAGAAATAGAAGTGCTCCAACAGCAAAAAGGAGAGCTTGAAGAGTTGCTCCGTACGCTGCTTATTCCGAAGGACCCGAATGACAATAAAAATGCTATTGTCGAAATTCGTGCAGGGACGGGTGGTGATGAAGCAGCGTTGTTTGCAGCCGATCTCTACAAGATGTACAGCCGTTTTATAGAGCGGCAGCAGTGGAAAACCGAAGACTTATCGGTCAGTCCAAGCGAAGTCGGCGGTTTCAAAGAGATGATTTTTCTAGTAAAAGGCAGCCATGTGTATGGTGAACTGAAATTCGAAGGTGGTGTGCACCGTGTACAGCGTGTTCCGGCAACTGAGGCATCGGGTCGGATTCACACGTCGGCAGCATCGGTAGCCGTACTGCCCGAAGCAGGGGATGTTGAAATAGAAATCGATCCGAACGACCTGCAGATTGATGTGTTCAGATCGACCGGACCGGGCGGCCAGAGCGTGAATACAACAGATTCAGCAGTTCGTATTACCCATATACCGAGTGGTATGGTTGTGACCTGTCAGGATGAAAAATCTCAGCACAAAAATAAAGCAAAAGCGCTAAAAGTGCTCAAATCCCGCCTACTCAATCAGAAATTGCAGGAAGAAGCGGAAAAAATGGCTGGTGCACGACGAATGCAGGTGAGTACGGGAGATCGGAGTGCAAAAATCAGAACCTATAACTTTCCCGAAAAACGGGTAACCGATCACCGAATCAACCTGACTCTTTATAAACTCGATGCTATCCTGCAGGGTGATCTTAATGAATTGATCGAGAAATTGCAGATAGCCGATCAGACCGATTAGAAGGCAACACAGACAAAACATTTGAGATAAGTATTCATATGGATTACCATTCCATTCCCGGAAATTCGGACAGAAATAGTGTCAATTGATTGATCACGTATTAGAAATTCGTTTAAAGACATTTCTCACAACCAGTCTACATAATAAATAAATTCACACAATGCTCTCACAATGAACATACGAGAACTTCTCGCGACAACTGCACACTATTTAAAAGAGAACGGCATCAGCAATCCTAAAACGTCGGGCGAGTTATTACTGGCACATGTACTCTGTGTCACAAGGAAGGATCTTTATCTCGATTTTGAGAACAATGTTCCCAATGAGAAGAAAAAAGAGTTTCTCCAACTCTGTGACCGTCGGAAAAACGGGGAACCGATTCAGTATATTCTGGGTGATACAGAGTTTATTTCACTTCCATTTCAGGTCAATGAGTATGTGCTCATTCCACGACATGAGACCGAACTTCTTGTTGAAAAGGTAATGTCGTACTGCTCTGCTCGTGGTAATGGTGGAACTGTCCGAATACTTGATATCGGTACCGGTTCCGGTAATATTGCCGTCAGCCTCGCACACTATATGGCTGGTGCACATATCACTGCTATAGAAGTCAATCGGGAAGCGCTCAAGATTGCTCGGGAAAATGCTGCACGAAATGGGGTGGACAAAAAAATAACGTTTGTCGCACAGAATATATTCGATGCGAAAACCGCCGATTTTTCTGATATAGATGTGGTTGTTTCTAATCCGCCCTATATTCATGAGAATGATCACGATTGCCTCGAAAAAGATGTAGTCGATTATGAACCCCATGAAGCGCTTTTTGCAGGCAGAAACAATCTGATATTTTATGAGACAATTACCAGTCTCGCGGTGACATGGCTAAAGCAGGGAGGATTGCTCGCATTCGAAATAGGATACGATACCGGCATAGCAGTTAGTGAAATCGTAGAAAATTCAAGCTTTCACACTGTAAAACTTTCGCAGGATTATGCCGGACATGATCGTATTGTAACCGGTATTCGGTAATATTTCTGATAAAATAATCAGGTACAAAACTAGTATAGAACACACTACATTTGAATTAAATTGAAAGACTAAAGAAATTATAATGAAAGATCTTGAACAAAAACTTCGCAGCTTTTTTCAGAAGCATGCTACTACTTCATATCGTCTCCCGGACATTATGTCGGCTCTCCGAATAAATGAAAAGAATAAACAAACAGTTAAAAGAGAATTACACCATCTTGTCAACAACAAAGAAATCAGAAAGGATAAAGGGAAACGGTACTTATCGGTTGTCCGGTCTCACATCCGGACAAGCACATTCGAGTCGGGAAAATTCGGTTCCGGATTCGTCAGGGTCGACCATGAAGACCTCTATATACCTCCTGGATATTCCGGCACTGCCCTACCGGGTGATTTAGTCAAAGCCGAAATTTCGGCACGATTAACCAGTAAAAGTCCGGAAGTACGTATTTTGCAGGTACTGAAACGTGTACGACATGAATTTGTCGGAGAATTTCAAAAAACTCCCGGCGGTGATTTTGTTGTTCCCGATTCCGAATTTCTCAAACGGCAGATTTTTATTCCGCCTCGTAAAACAAAAAGAGCCCGTGAAGGGCACCGGGTGCTTGTCAAAATATCAGCATGGAACAATGAATATGAAAATCCTGTTGGTGAAATTTCCGAGATAATCGGTTTTCCGGGTGAAACGGGTGTTGATGTTCTTTCCATTGCAGTCACCGCAGGTATTTCGATCAAATTTCCTCCAAAGGTACTCAGGGAAGCAAAAGACTTGAAGCGGCTTGAAGGCAAAGCCTTGGAACATGACAGGAAAGACTTTCGGAACGAGGAGATTTTCACCATCGATCCGGTAAGTGCAAAAGATTTTGATGATGCCGTATCGCTCACCATTCTGTCCGGTGGTAACTACCGTCTTGGTGTCTATATTGCCGATGTCTCGGTTTATGTTCATGAAGGGTCTGCACTGGACCGTGAGGCTGCCAAACGGAGCTTGAGTGTCTATTTGATCAACAAAGTTATTCCAATGCTTCCTGAAAAGCTGTCAGAGGACTTTTGCAGTCTCAGACAGGATGAGGACCGTCCGGTATTCTGCATCAGAATGACCTGTACCCCTGACGGTGATGTCATCGACTATGAAATTTGTGAGGGTATTATCCGGAGCGCAGCCAGGCTCACGTATGAAGAGGCACAAAATATTATAGACGGCAAACTCAAAAGCCCTCTGAGCGCAACACTCAAGACGATGAATTTATTTGCTAAAACACTCCGTGAAAAACGGTTCAAAAGAGGAGGACTCGATTTTTATACCCCGGAAGTTGATTTTAAACTCAATGAAAACGGGATACCGAACGCAATTGATGTAAAGCAGATTCACGATTCAAACAATTTGATAGAAGAATTCATGCTGCTTGCAAACAAAATCACAGCGCAGCACAAAGTAAAACTTGAACAACCTTATCGGATGAGTCTTCCCTATGTTTACAGAGTGCATGAAACACCCGATCAGGACAACATTCGGGAGTTTCATACACTTGTCAGGTCACTCGGATGTACAAAAATCAAAGGAACACCGGGTTCGTCGTTCTGGTTTCAGTCTATTCTGAATTATTTCAGCGATAAGCCTGAAAAAATATTTATTGAAGAAATAGCGCTCCGCAGCATGATGAAAGCGCAGTACCGGACACACAATATGGGGCATTTTGGACTCGGATTTCAGGCATATACTCACTTTACGTCTCCAATCAGGCGATATCCCGATCTGATTCTCCACAGACTGATTAAACACTACACAAACAAGCTGTGGACAGAAGATATCACGCAGTTTAAACGGAAACTTTCGCATATGTGCAGCCACACAACCGAGATGGAAATTCGCGCAGTCAAAGCAGAGCGGGAAGTGGTGAAACTGAAGAAGCTCGAATTTATGCAGGATAAGCGGGGGGATGTATACCACGGTGTTATTAGTGGTGTTACTGCGTTCGGTCTCTTTGTTGAGCTTGAAGAAATTCTCGTCGAGGGCCTTGTCCATGTCAGGGATATTGGTGACGATTTCTACCGGTATGAAGAAGACAATTACCGCCTTGTAGGTGAACACAAAGGGATTGTGTACAAGCTTGGTGACAAGGTAACCATTCAGATTATTAAAGTAAATATCGATCTTCGCCACCTCGATTTTGTTATTATCGAATAATAACAGTAGCAAAGAAATTTGCTGACAGTTTCGATTGTCAACCGGCTTTTCCAGTTGTTTTAGAGAAACAATTCATGTAACTTTGCGAGAAATAATCAGCATTGGTTGTGGGGTAAATGTGGAGCAATTGGGAAATAAAAAATTATAAAATGAGCTGAGATAATTTTGGGTTATTACTGTTTTTGTATGATTGTCATTGCTGATACTCTAATCTACAATATTGAGTTTTCCGTCATTTCGACCAGAACTCTGATAATTAAAATTGGAGTGAAGCCGAGAAACCTCAACCGTAATTAGTAAATTAAAAAATTCAATGTATATATTCGACTTCAGACAAATAAAGGTATTCAACTTCAAGCGACTCTGGAATAGCATCAAGCTGCTGACATCGTTCTATGTGTCGAAGTATACAAAGAAATTATGGATAGCAGGTTATCCGCCTGTTCTGTCGATCGAACCAACGAGCATCTGCAATCTGAAATGCCCCCAGTGTCCGACCGGTATGGGGATTCTCAAACGGCCTGCCGGATATCTCGATATGGATCTCTATCGTTCAATCATCGATGATTTAGGTAGCACCGCAACGACAGTCCAGCTCTTTTTTCAGGGTGAACCTTTCTTGCACAAGCAGCTTCCCGAAATGATTAGCTATGCAAAGTCGAAAAAACTGTACACTGTGACGAGCACCAACGGCCATTTCCTTGACCAGGCCACCGTTGATGCTGTTGTACAAGCTGAACTCGATACCCTTGTGATCGGACTTGACGGCATATCGCCCGAAGTCTATAAATTTTACCGGCGTAACGGCAATTTCGATACGGCAGTCAAAGGGATCGAACGGCTCATTGCAGAGAGAAATAATGCCGGTAAGAAACACCCGAAAATATGCTTGCAGTTTATTGTATTCAAGAGTAACGAGGATCAAATTGAAGATGTTAAGCGGTTCGGAAAAGAACTCGGTGTTGATAAGGTGGTGATCAAAACGGGTCAGATTTATGCCGATACCGATGTTAATGAATACCTGCCTTCAAATCCCCGCTATACACGGTATGTCAATGATAACGGAACCATCCGGTTGAAAAATTCCGTACCCAATTTTTGCAAGCGGATCTGGACAAATGCGGTGTTTACGTGGGACGGCACCCTGGCGTCGTGCTGCTTCGACAAGGATGCTGAATATGCGTTCGGGACATGGAACGGAAAATCATTTAATGACATGTGGCGAAGCAAGCAGAGCAGGGATTTTCGCAAACAAGTCCTGAAAAACCGGAGCGCGATTCCGATGTGTAGTAATTGCACTGAAGGGATAAAAGAGTGGTTGTAGTGTAGTCGTTACAAGCAGAACAATTCCATTCGACTTACTTCCAGAAAGACATACAAGATCATTCAAATAACGAACCTAACCTGAGAAACTGATCAACGATGATACCGTTTGATATTTTTCTTATTATCGCCACAATTTTGTATTGCGGGATTGGAGTTGCTCTGAACATTGCTCTGTCGAAAAATCCGAATATCAGAGTAAACTACGAACCAAATGTGACGGTTATTGTTCCGGCGCGGAACGAAGAAACCAACATCGAACGGTGTTTTCGGTCTCTTACAGCCCAAAATTATCCTGCAGAAAAACTACAGATCATCGTCGTCGATGACAACTCCGAAGACAAAACTGCACCGATTGTTCAATCGTTGAGCAGAGATTTCCACAACTGTACACTTCTCTCACTATCTGATGATTCACAGCTCGGATTTGGAAAAATTGCAGCGCTTGCACATGGCTTTCAACACGCAACAGGGGAAATCGTTTTTCAGACAGATGCCGATTGTGTCGTGTCGGAAAAATGGATAAAAAGTGTACTTTCTATCTTTCACAACGATGTCGGAATTGTCGGAGGGATGACACTGTTAGAACCATTTTCAGAAAAAAGTTCTTGTTTTACCAGAATTCAGATATTAGATTGGATGTACTTGCTTGGAATTGGTGCGGGCGCTAACGCCTTGGGTATTCCGCTGAGTTGCTTTGGCAACAACCTGGCACTGCGGCGTAAGGCCTATGATGCTACCGGCGGATATGAAGCCATTCCTTTTACCTTCACCGAAGATTTTGCTATTTTCCGTGCAGTTGCCCGTGCCGGTTGGAAAACCGAATTTACCCTTACTGAATCTTCACTTGTTTACAGCAGGCCTCCACACACATTTAGAGCATTCATCAATCAGCGGCTCAGATGGGCCGCAGGCGGAATTAAACTTGCAGGCAAGGGAGTTGTTCTGCTCATGGTCGCATTTATTTTCCATTGTGCAGTGATAGGTGCCGCCGGTCTGAAGAGTAATAGTGTGATTCTGTTTTCTTCAATTGTTGCCGCTCTTTGCGTAGATTTCTTGTTTTTAAGGACACTTGCACAACGTGTCCGGAAATTGTCTGTGCTGCGGATTTTCCCGCTCTTTGAATTGTACTACTTTCTGTATACAACATTTTTCGGAATTACTTTACCTTTTGCATTAAAATTAAAGTGGAAAAACAGATCGTATAAAAGTATCTGACAGAATAAGTATCCGATTTAATTGTTTCAGATCTGAATTTGTATAACAGAATAGACAATGGTATCACTACTCAAAAATATTGCTGTTAATATCATGAACGCCGGATTTGAAGTCGTCGTCGATGCTCCATACCGGATAGAACCGGGCATGTCTATTCCACTTATATGCCTGGTGAAAGAGAAGAGAAACAAATCATTCACGATTGAGTCGATCAAAGTCAATATAATGCAGAAGGGGCAAACCATCCGTGTCACATCGGTGCTTCGATCACCGGTCGATGTCCACGATTCAAAATGGCATAAAGTGATTCGTGTGCCGCTCCACGACTCAATGCAGGGAAAGTTTGAATTAGATACGATTGTCACCATCAGCAGAGACGGGAAAAATAAAAAAATCCGCTCACATCCGTATAGCGGAACAAGCAGTGAAACACTAAAAATATTCCGTGCGGTTGATTCGCTGCCGAAATTTGCAGATTACTATTTTGGGGATATGCATTATCACTGTCTAAGTGAAAGCAAATCTGAAAGTATCAGTGCTCCGCTGATGTTTTCAACTCAGGTTGCCAAAGCCTTCGGACTTCAATTCTTTGCTGTTACCGATCATTCACATGTTCTGGAAGATAGGGGCGGTTCGTCTCGCAGCGACAGTTCGGGTAAATGGGACAAATTTCAAGAAAAAGTAAATTCTATTAATAGCAAGAATGAGGATGTGGTGATTCTACCCGGTGAAGAAATAAAATGCAAAAATCACAGCGGTAGAGATGTTGACCTCATAATTGTAAATTATTCTGAGTTCATTCGGGGATCACAGGGAACTACAGCTCCTGTAAAGTCCCATGAATCAAACTTAAAAGAGCTGCTGTCGCGCGTTGGATCCGCAGCGGTTACGTTTGCAGTCCATCCGATGAAGCAGACTTCCTTCTACGAAAAACTCTTTTACCGGAGAGGGCGGTGGGGTAAACTTGATCTGACTCTGGCAGGATTGACGGGGATGCAGGTCTATGATGGCATGAACGAATATTTTCTCGGCCGGGGACTCAAACACTGGGTCGAACTGCTGCTCAAGGGAGAGAGAAAATTTATTGTAGCGGGCAGTGATTCTTATGCCGATTTCGGAGAACAGATCAAACCGCAGTCACCGTTCAGAAAATCGAATGCAAAATCCCTTCAGGAATTCGGCAGGGCACGAACGGGACTTTTCTGTACGCCGCCGATTACAAAGGAAAAAATCGTACAAAGTCTGAAAGAGGGAAAATCGGTCATTTCCACCGGTCCATTAATGGATTTTAGCGTTCATAACCACATTGGAGAACGGGTGCTGGTCGGTGGTAATATAGAGGGGCGAACCTTTACCGTCAAATTCAGAGGAGTTTCCTCCGCTGAATACGGTCCGATTACCGATATAAAACTTTATCTCGGTGAAATCCGGCGTGAATGTGAGGAACAAGTTTTTTCTGTTAAGCTGACGAAAAACCGGTATAACTATCAGGGTGAGTTTCACATAGAAGCCAGGGGAAAAATCAATTATATCCGTGGTGAACTGATTTCCGGCGATGCCGGACGTTCGCTCTTCTGCGTTACAAATCCCATCTGGATTAAATCACTAACATGATGAGCCGTCTTCCCCATGCACCTCTTCTTTGTTTGTTCAATACTTACTATCATCATATTATATAGTTTATTTGTCATCTCCTTGATGATCGGATTGCGCCGCCTCTCATCCGGCACTAACACTACACAGTATTCTGTTTCAATCGTTGTTGCTGCACGGAATGAAGAACAATCACTGCCTGCTTGTATCGAGGCGCTATTGGCACAGGACTACCCGTCTGAAAAGCTGGAAATTATAATTGTTAATGACCGATCTGAAGACAAAACAGGAAAAATTTTAGAGCGATACGCAGAAAAAAACCCCAATCTCAAATATCTCACCATTCAGTCAGTTCCTGAGTACTACGCACCAAAAAAGTACGCTCTCTCAAAAGGGGTTGAAGCAACATCGGGAGAAATAATCTGTACAACAGATGCAGATTGCGTGCCTCCTGCCACGTGGGTCTCTGAACTTATATCTCACTTTACCAGTCACACCGGGTTTGTCGCAGGTTTCTCGCCAGTGTACCCCACACAAAGTAATGAACAAATTGATGATCAGAACAATATACAATTCAGACTTTTCAAACGGTGGTACATAAAATTGGTCGCCGATTTCATGAATATGGACTCGATTGGACTTGCGGTAGCGTCTGCCGGGGGGATTGCTCTTGACATGCCGTGGACCTGTGCGGGCCGGAACCTCGCCTACAGAAAAGAAGCTTTCCAAGAGGTTGGAGGTTTTGATAATGTGAAACATATTCTCTCAGGTGACGATGATCTTCTGATGTTTCTCATTCATTACAAATCAAAATGGAAACTCCGCTATGCGGCGAATAAACGTGCCGCCGTTCCCACGTTCGACGATACAAAACCCCGGAAAATAGCACAGCAGCGAGTACGCCACGCGTCGAAATTTTTTGATCACCCGCTCCGCGTCAAAACCACATCCGTGGTAGTTTTTTTATTTTATTGTCTGTTTATGTTTTCACCTTTGCTGATCTTCATATCATGGCAGGGGACACTCTTATTCGGACTGATTGCAGGTGTAAAATTGTTGTTAGAATATTTTTCAGTTCGAAAAGGTGCTCGACTCTTCCAAATGCATTTTTCATATTCTGCATTTTTGAAAGCCTACCTCATCCATCCGCCTGTCACCGTCCTTGCTTCACTTTTCGGCTCTACCGGTACATTTTCCTGGAAAAGTTGAGATTGAATTTTCTTAAAGTGTTTCTTTGAAATTGTTTCTACAACTTAAATCGTATTGGAAGAGACGTCCAGAATTTTACCGGATCACTATCCTGTGTTGCTGGTGAAAACGAGACACTTTTTATTGCTTCTATAGCGGCATTGTCCAGTTCAGAATAACCCGATGATTGTGCAATTTTTGTTTCAAGAACACTCCCGTCTTCACCGACTAATGTTCGAACTAGTACTAATCCTTCTTTACCTTCTTCCTTAGCTTTCTGCGGGTACACTATTCTATCGGCAATTGCCGATAAAATTGTATTGGATCCTCTTGTATTGGATCCTTCAATTATCCGTAGTTGATTCTCGATTGGAAGAAGTTCAAGTTCCGGTATCGTTTCAGTAACAATCAGAGACTGCTCGGAAGTTGATTCATTATCGGAAAGCTGTTGTGATGAAGAAAGCATGGTTTCCTGTTCACGCTCACAGGCAAAGTAAATACACAAACCTGTCACGAAAGCTACTGTAATTTTTGTATAATACGTCATAGCAATACTCTCCTTCCCTACACACTTCATTATAGTATGGATTCTTTTAGTGAGTGAATGTTTTCTTTCAAAAAAACCAATGCCCGCAAATCCTAGATGAGATTCCCTGGTGATGTCTTCACTAACCTGAAGGATGCAGTCGGCATACTCTTTTCTGCTCAATTGTAATCCTGTTTGAGCGAGACTATCGCATATATCTTCCCGATATTGTCGAATTTTCCTATTCATAATCCAGACAAGCGGATGAAAGAAAAAGATAATCTGAATGATGATCTGTACAAAGTTGACTATTAAATCAGAGCGCTTGATGTGGATGAGTTCATGCATGAGAATCGGCTCAACTTTTTTTACCGGCCATGTATCCGCTATCTGTCTGGGAAGATACACTGTGGGATGAAGCAGCCCTGCTGCTGCCGGGCTTTGAGCATTTCTCATATCAAGATATTTGAGTTCTGTTGAATTCGAAAGTCCAAGTTCATTTTTTAGCTGTTCAAAACGTTTTGTCAGCACACTCCGTTTAACAGGAGGAGAGGACGAAAGAGCAAAATAGGTCAATAGCAGTTTTCCTAAATAGGCCGCACACAATAATCCTACCACACTGAGCCATAGTAATGTAATATATTCATTCAGCGAGAAGGAAAAAGCAATTGAACTTTGTGAAGTGGAATCAATAACCGGGAGTTCAATCAGTGAATAGTCTATAAATACTGAATTCTCATTTGAGGAGACAGAAATGGTAAATGGGATACAGAGCCGGAACAGACCAATGCACCATAACCAGTAATGAAAGAGCGGAGAGGAACGTCTGCTGAATTGTGAAATAATGAGGATTACAAAAAAGAGTATTGATATCTGAATACTGATTTCCCAGAAAAAAGGAGTCAATATGCCGGACAAATCTTTAAGAAGTATCATGAGAATTCTCCTTTTCTTTGTCGCGGATAATCTGCTTGATTTCTTCAATTTCTTCACTGCTGAGCTTTTTATTCTTTACAAAATTGACAAAAAGCGGCCCCACTGATTCGTCCAAGATAGTTGTAATAAATGTGCTGATTTCGTGTGACAGGGCTTTTGTCTGTGACAGGGCTGGTTTATATATCCAGATTGGACCGTATTTTTCTTTGGTTAGAAAACCCTTTTTAACAATTCTCTCAAGCAATGTGGAAATTGTCTGGTATGACCGTTTTTTATCATGAAGTGATTCATTATAAATCTCACGTGCGGAGGCTTTCCCTTTTTTCCAGCAAATTTTCATGAGTGACCATTCTGCTTTTGATAAATCTTTTTTCAAATCAGACATAGTGTTTTCCAGTTATAAAATTATCACAATAATATTACATTTGTAGCATTATAACTACAATTGTAATAATAGTCAAGAAAAAAATGGATTTTTTCAATAATAATTGAAATAGTACTGAACAAGAAAATCTTTAAATTTTCCGACCCCGCCATAATCTGATCTTTTTAGCCCAGGTTTTGACAAGGATTTCGGTGGCTTTTTGAGTGGGTGTTTCTGAGGTGACAGAGAAGAGCACTGCGGCCCGCGCAGGAAGAAAAACTGTCCAAGTGTCTTCGCTGTATATTTTGATGCCGTGAATTAACTCCCGCTTCATTCCGTCTGTTGCTTTCATGAGTGCATTCATGACTTTTCCTTTTTGCTCCCATGAACAGGCAATATCGGCTCTGGCAATAGACGGAAACGGAATTGAATCAATAAGCTTCGATAATGGTTCGTTCATTCGTGCTAACGTTTCAAGAATTTTAACCGTAGAAAACATTGCATCTGCACCGGTATTAAACTCGGGAAAAATGAAGCCACCGAGTGTGTCGCCGACAAATCCAATGTCCTCATCGAGAGCAACTTCTATCATGGAACGGTGGGTGTTTTTGCACGTTTTGTAACCAACCCTGCAGTTCCGGGCCATTGACTGAATAAGCCACGGTGCAAGAACGGGAGCAGAGATCTTCTTTGGTTTGAAATTATTCAGAAATTAACTTGTATTATCGCGCTTGTTTTTACTATCGAAAAATGAATTGCTGAGCTATTTAATCACTGTGTTTCAGTGTCCCTTTACCGCGTGTTGCTTCACGAAATGCTTCAATCAAACATTCTTCATGCACCTTTCTGACTGAACACACGAGTCCGCTCTCCTCGCCAAATATCCGGTTGACGATATTTGCTTTGAGGCTACCAAGAAGTTGCTCTACACCACCGGTCATTTCGTACGGAAACGAAAGACCGTATTGTACAGTCACATAGTGTTCTACTGTCTTTCCTGTTGACAGAGCAGATTCTGCGGAATCGGCGTATGCACGTGATAGGCAGCCTGTTCCTAGATTAGTACCTCCGTAATACCGGATGACGACACAGACAATATTTGTGAGATTGTGTCGCTGCAACGAGGTCAGGATCGGTTTTCCAGCCGTTCCGGACGGCTCTCCATCGTCACTCGACCGGATTGTTTCTCCGTCACTGTCCAGGACAATATAGGCAAAACAGTGATGCGTGGCATCACGATACGATGTTCTAAGAGATTCAAGAAATTTCTCTGCACCGGCTTGAGAAGTGATAGGTTCACAAAACGATTTAAAACGCGAGCCCTTAACGGTAATTTCACCCTGAGTGCCACTGAAGAGGGTTCTGTATGCGTCATATGAAGATTCAGTAGTGTTGCGAGGCATCAGAACTGTGAGGGGTTATGAATTTATCACCGGCGAATATTGGTGAACGGAATTCCGAATCAGAAGAAATTCTTTGGCAAATTAATTAATAAAAGGCGCAAAATCAAGCGGATATTATTCGGATATATTCTCTGCCATATGCCACAAAAGCAGACATAATGGCAACAAAAGCAGACATAATGGCGTTATTGCATTGGTAGCCTTCTTTATCACCTGAAATTAAAAATAATCGTAAGTTATTGATATTAAAAGACTAAAATGCTTATTTGTGCGTGGTTTAAATGTTTGGTATACAGATTGCCTATAAACTAGAGTTAACAAGCATGAAATACATCCCGGTTAAAAAACGGGAATCCTTTATAATCGAAAATTGATAGAAACATTATAAGAATCTTAAACGATAGGGAGTTAAAACAATGGGAAAAATAATTGGAATTGATCTGGGAACCACAAACAGCTGTGTTGCAGTCATTGAAGGCGGTAAGCCTGTTGTCATTCCGAATTCCGAAGGAGGGCGGGTCACACCATCCGTTGTTGCGTTCACGAAAAACGAAGAGCGGCTTATCGGACAGACAGCAAAACGGCAGGCGGTTACCAATCCTGAAAATACGGTCTATTCTGTTAAACGCTTTATGGGACGTGTTCATGGCGAAGTTTCTGAAGAAATGAAAGAAGTGCCGTATAAAGTTGTCAAGGGGAAAAACAACGTTGCACGTGTTAAAGTAAAAAACAATGAATATTCACCACCTGAAATTTCCGCTATGGTGTTACAGAAAATGAAGCAGACAGCAGAAGATTATCTTGGCCAGAAAGTTACAGAAGCAGTTGTTACAGTGCCTGCTTATTTCAATGACAGTCAACGGCAGGCAACAAAGGAGGCAGCCATCATTGCCGGTCTTGATCCCAAACGAATTGTAAATGAGCCAACTGCTGCATCGTTGGCATACGGCCTTGATAAAGAAAAAGACGAAAAAATCGCCGTGTTCGACTTTGGCGGTGGAACATTTGATATCTCGATTCTGGAAATTGCCGATGGTGTGTTCGAAGTGAAATCGACCAACGGTGATACCCATCTCGGTGGCGACGACATCGACCAGCGGCTTGTTGACTGGATTGCTGATGAATTCAAAAAGCAGGAAGGGATTGATCTCCGGAACGATGCAATGGCGCTTCAGCGGCTTAAAGAGGCAGGCGAAAAGGCAAAAATGGAGCTCTCAACAACGACACAGACAGAGATCAACCTCCCGTTTGTCACGGCAACCGACAGTGGTCCGAAACATCTCAATCTGACCCTGACGCGTTCAAAGTTCGAACAGTTGTGTGATAAAGAATTCAAGCGTCTTATTGCACCGAGTGAAACTGCACTTAAAGATGCTGGAATGTCAAAAACCGACATCGATGAAGTAGTTCTCGTCGGCGGTTCGACGCGAATTCCGAAAGTTCAGGAAATCGTAAAAGAAATATTCGGTAAGGAAGGCCATAAGGGTGTTAATCCGGATGAAGTCGTTGCAATGGGAGCGGCAATTCAAGGTGGAATTCTCGGTGGAGACATTGATGATGAAATTGTGCTACTCGATGTAACACCGTTGACTCTCGGTATTGAAACACTCGGCGGTGTTATGACAAAACTCATTGAAGCAAACACCACAATTCCAGTTAAAAAGGCGGAAGTGTTCTCGACAGCTGCAGATAACCAGATGACGGTTGAAGTCCATGTGCTACAGGGTGAACGGGCGATGGCGGTACATAACAAAACTATCGGACGGTTCCATCTTGACGGTATTCCTCCTGCTCCGCGCGGCACGCCGCAGATCGAAGTCTCGTTTGATCTTGATGCAAATGGTATATTGAATGTCTCTGCCAAGGATAAAGCGACCGAAAAGGAGCAGAAAATTACAATCACAGCATCGAGCGGATTGACTGATGAAGAAATCAAGAAAATGAAAGAAGATGCGAAAATCCATGCTGATGAAGACAAGCAGCAGCGGGAAAAAGTAGATACGAAAAATCAAGCCGAGCAGATGATGTGGCAGACCGAAAAGCAAATCGAGGAAATGAAAGACAAACTCGATGACGAAGCCAAGCAGAAACTTGAAACAGGAGTCGATCGACTAAAAGAGGCTATTAAGGTCGATAATTTGGATGAAATGAAATCATCAATGGAAGTGCTGACACAAGTCTGGAATGAGGCGTCACAAAAAATGTATCAGGATGTTGCTGCACAGCAGCCGCCTCCCGGTGCGGGTGATGATGAAGCAGCAGGCGCAGATAATACATCGAAAAAGAAAGACAAGAAAGACAATAAAGAAATCAAAGATGCAGACTTCGAAGTTGTTGACGATTAGGCCACTTAATAAATATGATATTAATGTTCGTTACATGTAGAAACATGAAGCATTCAATGCAGTGATTGCCACGCCCCCTGTTAAACCGGACAGGCTCACAATCTCTGCCATGAAAATCTCAAGTGGCGCTAAAATTCAATACATATCAAATGAATAATGGACATTGAAAAATGCACAATTAAAACCCAGAAGGCATTTGCCGTTGCAAAGCGATTAGCATCTGACCGTACACACCAGCAGATCGAACCGGAACATCTGTTCCTCGGTTTACTGGATGACGGTCGGAGCACCGTTGTTTCGATTTTGAAAAAAATTGGACTGCAGCCGGACGTATCGAAAATGGAAGCGGAAGAACTCCTCAGTAAAATTCCGAAAGTTTCCGGTTCCGGTGTTGGACAGATATATCTCTCACATCGCTCGGCACAAGTTATGGATAATGCTCTGAAAGAAGCGGAGCATTTAAATGACGAGTTTATCTCTACCGAGCATTTGTTGCTGGCCCTTGCAGACGAGAGTGAGTTTGCCAGGACTATATTTAGCAGTCAGGACATCAAAAAGGACAATATTATTCAAGCGTTGCAATCGATACGAGGTTCGCAGCGGATTACTGATCAAAATCCGGAAGAAAAATACCTGCCGCTGGAGAAGTACGCGCAGGATCTGAACGCACTTGCCCGAAAAGGAAAACTCGATCCTGTTATCGGCAGGGATGATGAAATGCGCCGGATACTTCAAGTCCTGAGTAGACGCACGAAAAACAATCCGATCTTGCTCGGCGATCCCGGTGTCGGAAAGACCGCAATTGCCGGCGGACTTGCACACCGGATTGTTGCGGGCGATGTTCCCGAAACGCTCCGGACAAAACGGATCATGGCGCTTGATCTCGGTGCTCTGATTGCTGGATCAAAATTCCGGGGCGAATTCGAAGATCGTCTCAAGGCTGTTCTTAAAGTAATAGAGGAATCGGATGGGGAGGTGATCCTTTTCATCGATGAGATTCATACGCTGGTCGGTGCGGGGGCTACCGAGGGTTCAATGGATGCGTCGAACATGTTGAAACCCGCTCTTGCGCGCGGTGAATTGAAGTGTATCGGCGCAACGACACGGGGAGAGTATCAGAAATATATCGAAAAAGACCCCGCGCTCGAACGGCGGTTTCAGCCGGTAACTATTCAGGAGCCTCGAATAGAAGATACAGTTTCGATACTCAGAGGATTGAAAGAGCGGTACGAAGTTCATCACGGCGTCCGTATTACGGATGGAGCACTCATTCAGGCTGTAGTATTGTCTGACAGATATATAACCGAAAGGTTTTTACCGGACAAGGCAATTGATCTGATTGATGAAGCAGCATCGAAGCTCAGAATTGAAATCGACAGCATACCGGAGGAACTCGATGAAATCGAACGGAAAATCCAGCAGTTTGAAATCGAACGTGAAGCGATAAAAAAGGATAAAAGCGATGCGGCAAAAACCCGTCTCGACATCATCAAAAAAGAATTGGCAGACCTGTCTGAACAATCAATTGGGCTCCGGGCACACTGGGGACTCGAAAAAGAGACTATTAAAACGATCCGTGGCCTGAAGGAAGCAATCGAAGTCGCAAAACATGAAGAATCGAATGCGGAGCGTGAAGGGAATCTTGCACGCGCAGCCGAATTGAAATACGGCACAATAAAAAAACTTGAGAAGCAGCTTGTCGAAGCAAACGAAAAGCTGTTGGAAATCCAGAAAGAGAGAAAGCTCCTGAAGGAAGAGGTTGATGAAGAAGATATAGCTGAAATTGTCTCCCGCTGGACCGGCATACCGGTTTCGAAAATGGTTGAATCCGAGCGGGAAAAGCTTATGCACATGGAGGAAAGGCTTCATACGCGCATTGTCGGTCAAGACGAAGCGGTGATGGCTGTATCCAATGCAGTACGCCGTTCACGTATTGGCCTGCAGGCACCCGACAGGCCGATCGGGACATTCATTTTTCTCGGCAGTACGGGCGTCGGCAAAACCGAAATTGCACGGGCTTTGGCAGAATATTTGTTCGACGACGAACGCGCTGTCATCAGAATTGACATGTCTGAATACATGGAGCGTCACTCAGTCGCACGGCTCATCGGTGCGCCACCGGGCTATGTCGGATACGAAGAAGGTGGGCAGCTAACAGAAGCGGTCAGAAGGAATCCCTATTCTGTAATTCTTCTCGACGAGATTGAAAAAGCTCATACCGACGTATTCAACATCTTTTTGCAGGTGCTCGATGATGGCAGATTGACCGATAATAAAGGGCGTACCATCAATTTTAAAAATACGATCATCATCATGACTTCGAACATCGGAGCACCGTACATTATGGAAAAAACAGTTCAGATGACAGATGAGAATGAGGACCAACTATATGAAGAAGTTCATGCTGAACTCTGGAAGCAGCTCCGGCAGCAGATCAGTCCTGAATTTCTGAACAGGATCGATGAAATCATCATATTCAAAGCGCTTCACCGGGAGCAGCTGCGACAAATCGTCGACATTCAGTTCAGCAAATTGGAGCAACTGAGCAAACAGACAGGGCTCCGTCTTGAACTGACAAGCGCTGCCCGTGACTATCTTGCTGATGCCGGATATGACCCGGCCTTCGGTGCTCGGCCTCTCAAGCGGGTGATCCAAAAGAAAATTGCCGATCCCTTGGCCACAAAAGTTTTATCCGGGGAGATCAAAAACGGAAACAATGTTCTGATCGGTATACAAAATGGTTCCCTTGCTTTTTCCGTACAACCCGTATGACAGGTTAAAAAGTCGGAAAATGCTAAAGTTTTGATACAAAATATTTGATATTAAGATTGAGAATTTTTATATTGTATAGTTGAAAGAATTTGAGGTGATGTTTTTATGCGGTTTTATCTGATATTCGGAACGATGGTTTTGGCAGCATTAGGTTCGCTTTTCTGTTCAAAAACGTTGACCGAAGAAGAACTATTTACAAAAGCTCAGGAAGAATTAAAAGAGAAAAATCAGGTTGAAGCTGTACGGTCATACGAACGCATTGTTGAAAACTTCCCGGAGAGTGAGAACAGGAGTAAAGCGTTGTTTATGCTCGGATTTCTCTATGCGAACGAGCTCCAGGATACTGATAAAGCACGATCATACTATTCGCAAATGCTACAGGAATATCCCGACCACGAACTTGCGGTGTCGGTCGAATTTGAATTGGAGAATCTCGGGAAAGCAATTGAGGAAATGGATTCGATTCTCGTGAAAAAAATTGAGATTCAGGATGCCGCTATGAGCAATCGAGGGGGTAAGGAATAAGGCGACCGGAGTTTGATATCAACAAGTGATAAGTATTAAGTGATAAATATTAATTTGCCGAATATGAAGTTTTTCGGCATTTTTTATAATAAGGAACTTTTGAAAATAGAAAATAGTAACAGAAATAGATTTTTTTGCATGGATGCATTAATTATGATTGAGAGTATTAATACTAAATTACCTGTCGCAGTCTGAACACTGCGAATGTATTGTGAACGCTAAACCATGGGAGACAGATGAGCACAGATATTCAAGCGATCAATGAAAAGATCGAAAAAGAATCGCAGTTCATCGATCTGTTAAAAAGTGAAATTTCAAAAGTAATTGTCGGTCAAAATTATATGGTTGAACGGCTCCTGATCGGGCTCTTGGCAGACGGCCATGTCCTGCTGGAAGGTGTTCCGGGATTGGCAAAGACGCTTGTAGTAAATACTCTTTCCAAAGCGATTCAGACGAAATTTCAACGGATCCAGTTCACTCCCGATCTGCTACCCGCTGACCTGATCGGAACATTAATTTACAATCAGCAGGAAGGGACGTTTCAGACAAAGAAAGGCCCCTTGTTTGCTAATCTGATTCTTATCGATGAGGTGAACCGCTCTCCGGCAAAAGTCCAGAGTGCGTTACTCGAAGCGATGCAAGAGCGTCAGATTACCATTGGCGAGGAGACCTTCAAACTTGACAAGCCGTTTCTGGTTATGGCGACACAAAACCCGATTGAGCAGGAGGGGACATATCCGCTTCCCGAAGCTCAGGTCGACCGTTTTATGTTGAAAGTTGTAGTGAATTATCCGAACAAAGAAGAAGAGTTGGAGATCATGCGACGGATGACGGGAGATTCATTCTATGAAGTAAAGCCGGTTATTGAACCAAAGGATATTATCAAATCCAGAGAAGTGGTACGAGATGTATATGTCGACGAAAAAATCGACCGTTACATAATTGATATTGTCCTTGCAACGAGAAATCCGTCCGACTACGGTCTTAATGATTTAACGGAACTGATCCAGTATGGTGCGTCGCCGCGTGCTTCAATTAATCTCCATCTTGCGGCAAAAGCATATGCTTTTCTCAAACACAGAGGATATGTCACGCCCGAAGATGTCAGATCTATCGGTCAGGATGTACTCCGGCATAGAGTCGTTGTTACTTACGAAGCAGAAGCGGAAGAGATGACTGGAGAAGATATTGTTAAGAAAATACTCGACCACATTGAAGTCCCGTAAGAGGCATGAAATTAGATTGATAATAATTCGAATTAGTACTAACAGCATTACACAAAACAGATGATTCCACGAGAGATACTCAAAAAAGTTAAGTACATTGAAATTCAAACGAGAGGACTTGTTAACGAAGTTTTCAGTGGCAGATACCACTCGATCTTTAAAGGGCAGGGTCTTGATTTTAATGATATCCGCGAATATCAACCGGGAGACGATATCCGGTCGATCGACTGGAATGTTTCTGCTCGTGCGGGACATTCCTATATCAAGGTGTTTAAAGAAGAGCGGGAGTTGACCGTAATGCTCATGGTCGATGTAAGCGCTTCATCGCAATTTGGGACGTTTAATCAGATGAAAGGAGAACTTGCAGTTGAATTGTGTGCGGTTCTTGCTTTTTCCGCAATCAAAAATAACGATAAAATCGGACTGATCATTTTCAGCGATCGGATCGAAAAATATATTCCACCCAAAACGGGCAAGTTTCATGTGCTGCGGCTACTCAGGGAGTTGCTCTATTTTAAACCCGAGGGTGAAAAGACCGACCTCTCGGTTCCGCTCGAATATCTCTATAAAGTTATGCGGAAACGGGCGACAGTGTTTCTCGTGTCAGACTTCCTATCCGGCAGCTATGAGAGCGCCTTGCGGATTGCAAATAAAAAACATGATATAGTGGCTATTACAATCAATGATCCGCGTGAACATGACATGCCTGATGTCGGCCTTATTGAGCTTCGGGATGCCGAAACAGACCAGATAGTTCTATTGGATACGTCGAACAATGACGTGATGAACCAGTTTACTGTTCAGGCGGAACTGGCAGTGGAAAAGAGAGAATCCTTATTTAAATCTATGAATATAGATTTCATTAATTTGTTTACGAATGAGTCTTACGTGAAACCGCTTGTTGCTTTCTTTCGGAAACGTGCAAAACGGTTTCATTAGTATAATGAATAATTGAGACAGTTATAGTACAAACGAAGAAACGAGTCAACTATGAAAATGCTACCAGTTATATTCTGCACAGCACTGCTATATAGTTGTTCACCAGCCGTTCCCGGTGCGGATATACCCCTTGAGCGGCAGCGGAGTCTTGCCGATGCCCTTGCAGATCAACTGCTCTATGAGCAAGCTGTGACCGAATATCAGATCATACTTGAACGTTATAAACTCGATTTCGATACCCGTTCAGAAATTAATTTTACAATCGGTGAAATTCTTTTTGATCAGTTGAATGACTATTCAAATGCCCTTGCCTATTATTCGAAGATTCAGCATTTATTTCCGGAGAGTACACTCAACAGCGTGGCACAAGACCGGATCGTGGCCTGTCTCGAGCGGCTTGGCCGCTCGGCTGAAGCAATGAAGATTGTTCGTGAATCGGAAGCCGCAGCTGACGAAGAATCGCCCTTTATTTCTCAACAGGGAGATACGATTGCAGTTGTCGATGGTAAAGTGCTGGCTTCCGGTGAGTTTAATTCTATTTTCAACTATTATTACAACCTTCTGCCTGCGGAACAGCGAGGTGATGCACCCACACGGGAGCATAAACTGGTATTTCTGCGTGATTATTTGAGAAATGAAGTATTATTCAATTCTGCTAAACGGAGGGGTCTGGCCGATTCACAGGAATTCAAGGAACTCCAGTTTCTCAGAATGAAAGATCTGCTTGTCCAGAGTCTGCTGCAAACAGAAGTTTATAATAAAGTAACAATTGAAAATTCCGAGATAGAGGAATACTATAGGACGAGTGGTGACATTTTAACGCAGACAAATTCTGACGGCTCAAAAAGTAAACCGACAATTGAGGAAGCCCGTGATTTTATTCGTCAGATTTTGATGAATCAAAAATCTCAGGGGATACAAGAGCAGTTGACCGACCAATTGATCGAAGCACAAGATGCCCAGATTTACTTAGATAACGTACAGTAGTGTTGAAGTTTACGGTTTTGATTGAACTTTAAAACTATGACGATGCTATGTCACTGTAGGGATTCACAGATTTCTGGAATGATAGTATAATCTTTGTGAAGCGTGTAGGAAGATCCACTTGATCATGCAATTATTAAATGACATGTGGAATTTATTTAGGTACTCATCCTGCTAAACATATGAAGTTGATTAATAAAAAATATTGCACAATACTGGAAATTACAGCACTGTTCTTCTTTTTCATCGGTGTTTCTTTTGCTCAGGAAGGTGTCATTGTAGTGGACTCCCGGGCGCAGCCTGACCGTGCAACGCTGGGACAATACATTTCGTTCGAAGTTGTGGTCAGGCACACGATGGATATTCAGGTTTCTGTTCCTACTCCCGGGATTGAATACGGAGGACTCGAACTCATTGATTATGCAGTACCGGATCCAGTTGATGTAATAGACCCGGTTCTGGGGAACATCATAGAAGAACGAGCGATATATACCGTAGCTGCATATGATACAGGTATGTTCACCATTCCTCCGGTCGAGGTGCTTTTTCATGCTGGAACCGGGGAAGATCGATCAATCGTTACCAATCCGGTTCAGATTATCATTGAATCAATTTTACCGGCCGATGCGCAGGATATACTCGATATTAAAGAACCAATTTTGATTGCACAAAATATATTGCTCCTTTTATTGACAGGTATAATGATCGGCTTAATTACAGCGTATCTAATTTACCGCCGATATCGAAAGAAAAAACAGGAAGAGGAACCGCTCTTTTGGGAGGGAAAACCGCATCTTCCACCGCATGAAGAAGCTATTGCTGCCTTACATGAATTAAAAGAATCATCGCTGCTCAAACAAGGTAAAGTGAAAGAATATTACACGACACTTTCTGATATTGAACGTCTCTACATGCAGCGGCGGTATAAAAAACCGTTCTTGATGATGACGACATCTGAAACGAAAGAGTGTCTTGCTCAGGAATATTTTCCTGAAGAGGAATTCAAGAAAATAGATATACTCCTGAGCGAATGTGATCTTGTAAAATTTGCAAAATACCGGCCAGCAGGAGAAGCATATGCACTAGCTTGGCAGACAGCCTACGATATAGTAGAGAGCACAAAACCGGCTGTAGCGTTTACAGATATGCCGGAAAGTGTCTCTGAGTCTATTACCGGGGATGAAATTGGTGGTGATGACTCAAACTCTGAAACAGAGGAACAATCTCAACAATAGTGTTATACATTATGATATTCGATGATCCGTATTTCCTTATATTGCTGATTATAGTTCCGATATTGATATTTCTATATATTAAAGAGAGGATCAGCCGGAGAGGATTTGTGACCTACTCCGATCTGACGGTGGTAAATAAACTTGCACCTTCATGGAAGCAGCGGTTTAAACATCTTCTGTTCAGTATGAGGATGATGATGCTCTCCTTTGCTGTTATTGCGCTCGCCAGGCCGCAGTCGCCTTTCACGGAGGAAGAAATTACTACTGAAGGTATCGATATCATACTTGCAATTGACGTATCAAGCAGCATGAAAGCTGTCGACTTTCAGCCTTCAAACAGGCTGGAAGCCGCAAAAATTGTCAGCGCAGACTTTGTGAACGGCAGAGTGCATGACCGACTCGGGATGGTTGTTTTTGCAGGCAGAAGTTATACCCAATGCCCGCTGACACTCGATTACGGTATTGTTCATTCGTTTCTCGAAAGCATCCATATAGGGATGGTTGAAGACGGTACCGCAATCGGCATGGCAATCACGACCGCCGTGAACAGGCTGAGGAATTCCGATGCAGAGAGTAAAGTGGTTATCCTCCTGACCGACGGACGGAATAATCGGGGAGAACTAGATCCGATTACAGCATCTCAAATTGCAAAGACGATGAATATCAAGATTTACACAATTGGAATGGGAAAAGAGGGTACGGTTATGTATCCATTGGACGATCCGATCAGGGGACAACGCCTCATACCAATACAATCAGATATCGATGAAGAAATCCTGCAGCAGATTGCGAATAATACAGGTGGAAGCTATTTCCGAGCAACTGATGAAAAAAAGCTGGAAGAGATATTTAATCAGATTGATGAGATGGAAAAAACTGAAATTCAGGTAACCGAATATACCCAGTATACAGAACTTTTCGAATGGTTTGCGATTCCGGTGTTTGCACTACTTGTACTGGAAATCGTTTTGTCTCAGACAGTGTTTCGAAAGATACCATAACAGAAGGTTAAAGCAGTTATGATTCGACTGGTAAATGAAAATACATTACAACTATTCTGGCTTGTTCCGGTTCTGATCCTGTTTTTTGTGCTTGCCTTCAGAAAAAAAACGAAGGTATTGGAGATGTTCGGTGTGTCCGAACTGATGAAAAAATTAACAGAAGATACCAGCCGACGTAGACAAGTTGTAAAAGTTTGCCTCCTGACGGTATGCTCTACCGTCATGATTGGTGCGTTGGTGCGGCCGCAAATCGGGACCCGCTTGGAAGAAGTGAAACGTGAAGGACGGGATATAATTGTTGCTATTGATGTTTCGAAAAGCATGCTTGCCGAAGACATGACTCCTTCCAGGTTGGAGAAGGCGAAGCACGAAGTGTCTGGTCTTATTGACCGGTTACAGGGCGACAGAATCGGTTTGATCGTGTTTGCAGGTGAGGCGTTCGTACAGAGCCCTCTGACGCTCGATTATAGCGCGGCAAAATTACTACTCAGCGTAGTCAATCCTGATCTGATTCCCATGCCAGGTACTAATATTAGCCATGCTATCCGGAAAGCAGTAAAAAGTTTTGAGCAGAATGAACCACAGCACAAAGTACTCGTTTTAATAACAGATGGGGAAAACCATACAGGTGAAGCAGAGACAGCAGCCGAAGAGGCATCCCAGGCAGGTGTAGTTATCTATTCAGTCGGCATAGGATCGGCAGAAGGGGTTCCGATTCCGGAAACGAATGAAGCTGGAATGGTAACCGGATATAAAAAGGACAGTGAAGGCAGAACGATCGTCACAAAACTCGATGAATTGACATTAGAGAAAATAGCCTTGACTACAAATGGTGTTTATTATCATACCTCTCCGGAAGAATCGGAGCTCGATGCGCTCTACGAAGAAATTGCAGCAGGAGAGGCACAAGAGCTTGGAGTGATGCAGGTTACCCAATTCGAAGAAAGATTTCAGTTTTTTATAGGACTCTTTATTATCCTTCTCATATGGGAAACGGTTTACTCTGAACGGAAACGGATTAAATCCGAATGGAAGGGCCGGTTTTTCTAAAATACGGCATAATTATTGGAGAAAAACAGGTATATGCTGGTATAACTGGTATAATCAGTATAACATAACCTTATAAATATTATGATAAAAAAATTGCTCCCGACATTCATTATATCTGTAATGACAGTGTTACGTGTGCATCCCCTTTTAGCGCAGGAAGCTCCGCAGCCAGTGCAGGATTACCAGCAGAACAAGTTTTATGAAACAAAACAATATTCTGAGGATAATGTTTCCAGAATTCAGCTTGCAGATGAACAATACAAGACAGAACAGTTCAATGAAGCCATGAATCTTTATCAGGATGCTGCATCGGATAATCCGGAAGCTGATGAACTTCACTACAACATTGGGAATTCTCTGTTTCGCCTGGGAAAATTGCCCGAAGCAATTGAGGAGTATAAGAAAGCACTCAAAATTAATCCTGATGATTATGACAGTAAATTTAATCTGGAATTTGCTCTGAACCAGATGAAAAATCAGCAGCAGAACCAGGATCAAGATGAGCAGGAGCAACAGCAGCAAGATCAGCAGCAGGATCAAGATGAGCAGGAGCAACAGCAGCAAGATCAGCAGCAGGATCAAGATGAGCAGGAGCAACAGCAGCAACAACAGCAGTCTCAACCAGATGATCGTGAAATGACGCAGGAAGAGGCAGAACAGATTCTGAATGCTCTGCTGAACGATGAAAAAGATCTGCAGGAGCAAAGAAAAATGGAGCCACAGGGCAATATTAAAGTGCTCAAAGATTGGTAAAAAGTTGCATTGTACAGAATTTATCAGATAAATCTGAATAATGTATGAGCTAAACTATAAGGGGGATTTGTGTTTGATGAGATACCATTGAGTGAGTTGTTTCTTATCGCAACAGTCCTGTATGGTCTTTACAAGAAAATGAGTTCAAGTACATCATATAATGATACGATGAAAAAAGAAATGGATAAACTTGCCGGTACAATAAAAGACACAGCCGCTTCTGAAGAAGCAACCAATAGTGATAATATAGAGGAAAACCCTTTAAAGAATTTAATTCCATGAAACAACCAGTTAACCGTACAGCAATTTGTTTGATGTTTTTTGCTGTATTCAGTGCAAGTGTTTTTTTCACTTCATGCGGAAGTCAGAGCAGTGTGTTCAGGGATGTTGAGCGGCTTCGAACAAAGAATTTTGAAGATCTTTCGCCAACAGAACAGCTTGAACTTGAATTGGCAAACTCTTTCACAGATACGGACAGGTACATTTCATACGGCCGTTTCGAAGAGGCATTAGCTATTCTATGGAACATTGTGAGTAATCATTCGAACACCCCATATGCTGACAAAGCCTTCTACGTTCGGGGAACGATCTATTCACATATGCTCTATTTTCACCGGGATATCGAAAAAGCCGCTGCTGCATACCGGATGGTTCTTGCATCCGAACCGGTAACCGAATTTGATGTGAAAGCACAGAATGCTCTCGAATTGATGAAGAATCAATAGAAATAAATTATATAAATGAAAACAAAATTTACGTCAATCAGTTTTTATACAACAATAGCGTTGATCTGTCTCTTTGTCATGGTTCATGACACCGTGACAGGGCAGAATACGACCGTCCGGTCATACTTGAAGCAGAATTTCGCTGTAGTCAATCAAGTTGCCGATCTGGCAATTGAAGTTTCAGGTAGTGCAATGAACCGGAGTGCCCAGCCAGAACTCCCTGTTTTCGGAGAGTGGTTTTCATTTGCCGGTTCGCGTGGTTCATCACAGAGTGTTTCGATCATTAACGGACAGGTTTCTTCATCTGTTACCTATTCTTACGGTATACTCCCACTTAAAGAAGGAACTGCAACAATCCCGCGTATCAAAATCAGGATAGGAGGACAGGATTACTACAGCGAGCCTCTCACGGTCGAAATAAAAAATACCGGAGCCGCCCCGCAGCAGCAGGTCCGGCCGGGACTGCGTACACCGAGAAATCCTACCCAACAGGAGCAGCCCGTCGATATTCATCTTATCGCGGATGTCGATAAAGAAACAGTTTATCAGAACCAGGGAATCACAGTAGAATACAAAGTCTATTTTGGACCGGGCGTGACCATCAGAGAATATTCACCAATCAACACACCGAATACGGCAGGATTCTGGACGGAAGAATATCCCATGGATACATCTCCCCGCGCTGTGCCGGAATTTTATAATGGCAAGCAATATAACGCTGCTGTTCTGCAAAAAGTCGAACTCTTTTCGACAAATTCGGGGGATTTCGAACTTGATCCGAAAGAGATGAAATTTGTTGTGAGACTGCCGAATAGATCGAGAAACATTTTTGACAATCCATTTAGTAGTTCACAGCGGGATATTTCTGTTCGTTCAAATCGTCTCAATATCACCGTTAAGCCGCTTCCGGTAGAAGGGCGCCCTTCATATTTCGCAGGTGCTGTCGGTGATTATACAATCAATGCGGATGTCGATATCGCTCGAGTAAAAGTCCATGATTCAATTACCATGACAGTTACGGTGAATGGTACAGGGAATATTAAACTGATTAACGAACCGGAACTCAACCTTTCCGGTGATTTTGAGCGATACGATCCGAAAATTTCGGAGAATATTACCCGGAAAGGAAATGAAATCTCCGGCGAAAAAAAATTCGAATATGTCTTGATTCCCCGGCGTGCGGGTATCTATAAACTTGACACAATTTCATTTGTTTATTTTAATCCTGAACTGGAAACATACGAAATTGTAACAACTACTCCAATTTCACTGACCGTCGATCCGGGAGAAACAATTGCCGGCGGATCAATGCGCAACCTGACGCGGGAAGAAATCAGGCTGGTTGGTCAGGATATCAGATTTATAAAAGAGTCAGTATCACAATGGTACGAAACGGGGCGGCGGGAATACATGACCTGGACATTTATGACGATACTGTTTTCCCCGATTATTCTGTTTTTTGTCGGACTGACCTACAGCAGGCATCTTGACAGACTACAAAAGGATACCGGTTATAAGCGGAGTCGACAGGCGAGCACTGTTGCCAATAAGCGGCTGAAACAAGCTCATACACACCTGCATAAAGATGAACCGGAACAGTTTTATCCTGAAGTTGCCCGTGCACTGCAGGAATATATAGCAGATAAATTAAACATCTCTGCTGCCGGTATTGTCGCCGATGAGTTGCAATCACTGCTCACCGAGAAAAACATAGATACTGATCTAACTTCCGAGTATATAGCATGCCTGAAACAGTGTGACTTTTTTAGATTCAGCACGACCGGCTCTTCGCAGAGAGAGATGGAAAAACTTTACGACCGGTCAAAACTGGCAATACTTAGTTTAGAAGAACGGATGAGAAAAGTTGCCTAATAATTGTTAAAGTAATTTCTTGATTGGAACCTGTATGCAATATTGTGCATTGAGAACATTTCTCCTGTTTCTATTACTCATTTGGAGTGCCTCTGCCGGTGCACAGGACATAGAATCACTTTTCAGGGATGGGAATGGATTCTATCAGGAAGGAGATTACGAAGCTGCGCTGGATCGGTACCAAGTAATTCTTGATCAAGGTTTTGAGAGCGGTGAACTTTATTACAATATGGGAAACGTGCATTATAAAAATCAGAATGTGGGGAAAGCTGTACTTTATTACGAAAAAGCACGGAGCTATTTTCCGGACAATGAAGACTTACTCCATAACCTCGAATTAACCTCTCTCTTGCTGACTGACAGAATTACACCGATTGCCGATGTGTTTTATGTCCGGTACTGGAACATCTTCCGGGGAATGTTCGGAATAACTCTATGGAAAATGCTGTTTTTTACAACATGGTTTTTTGCAGCCGGTCAGGCGATCTTGCTCCTCTTTCTGCAGCAGTCTCAAGTGAGAATAATCCTCAGGACAGGCCTGATATTTTCCGGAGTGCTAATCGCACTCATTTCTACAGTGTTATTCTCCGACATATTTATCGACACACCGGGATCGTACGGCATTGTCATGGCCGGGGAGATCACCGCCTATTCAGCACCGACTGATAACGGAATGGAAGTCTTTCTTATTCATGAAGGTACGAAAGTCAAAATTTCCCGCACACTTGGCGATTGGATAGAAATCCGGCTCGAAGATGGAAACGTCGGCTGGATTTCAAGCAGCTCCGTTGAAATCATTTGACAGAAGCTTCTCTAAACTGTATTAGAGAATCCCACAATAATATCCAAAATGATATAAGTTCACTGTTATTTTATTACCACTATGCCGGTAACATCCACTCTTATTCTGCGCATGTGTTTTCCAGAATTCAATTGACTAAACGAACAGGTATTAGTACATTGCAAAGCTGTAGTGATCAGGCATTGAATAGTCCGGCGATCACAGCTTCTGACAACCATTGAAAGGCACATACTATGCTGACAAGTATGACAGGTTTCAGTCGAAGTGCACGGAAGAAGAACGGTTTTTCGGTGTCGGTAGAAATGCGCTCGCTTAATAACCGCTATCTTGAAATCAGTGTAAAGATTCCCCGGCGTTTCAGTGCGCTCGAAGAAGATATCAGAAACTGTGTCAGGAAAAATGTCTCCCGCGGTAAGGTCGATGTGTTTATTTTATTGGATGGAGTGTCGGAAACGATTGAGAATATCTCTCTGAATCTTAACCTTGCCAAGAAATATATTGATAGTTTCAAAACACTTGAAACAACATTTAATGTCCCCGTCTCATTCAACACGGAAAGTCTTCTGTCGATTGAGAATCTCTTTGAACACAAGATTTCCAGTGAACAGATTGAATTTCTGCACAGTCTCATTCTCAAGACAGTGCAAGATGCTTTGAAAGAACTGATAAAACACAGACGAGAGGAAGGAAAAAATCTCGGTGAAGATTTTCGGGAGCGGTTAACGGTTGTTGCACAGTCACTACAAGGAATAAAGAGAGTATTCAAGTCACGGCGCAAAGAGGATTTTGATAAACTGCGGAAACGGATTGAATCCACGTTAAAAAATGTTGAGAAAATAGATCCGCAGCGGCTCGAGATGGAAGCTGCCGTGATGGCCGATAAATTCGATATATCCGAAGAGTGTGTACGGCTCGACAGCCATTTGAAAATGTTTAAGGATTCGCTCTCCGACAGTAGTTCGGTCGGTCGGCGCCTTGAGTTTATTCTACAGGAAATAAATCGCGAAACAAACACGATTAGTGCAAAGAGTAATAATATACACATTGCTCAGGAAGTGGTTAAGATTAAAGAAGAGATTGAACGGTTTAAAGAACAGGTCAGAAATATCGAATGAGCAAACGGGATCACAACGAATTCCGAGAAACGGACCATTCCATTATCCGGCCAACACTCCTTGTGCTGTCGGGATTTTCGGGAACCGGTAAAACAACGATCCGCGATAAAGTCATGACAAGAATCCCCAAAGCACAATTTTCATTATCTGTAACAACTCGGCCCCGTAGAAAACATGAAAGGGAAAGAATAGATTACCACTTCATTAGTAGTGAATCATTTCAGGAAATGATCCGGAATAATGAAATGCTTGAGTGGGAAGAGGTGCATACAAATTACTATGGTACACTGCTGCAGCCTGTTGAGCGCGCGTTGAAAAAGCCGAGACTATTCATATTCGATGTTGACGTTCATGGTGGACTATCCATAAAAAGCCGTTTTCCCGATGCGATTCTTATTTTTCTCAATGCTCCGGATTTTGATATATTGAAGCAGCGTCTTGTAGACAGGCACACCGACAGCCCGGAGCAGATAAAGCAGCGATTAAACAGGATTCCGAAAGAGCTCGATATGTCGAAACAGTATGATCATATTGTCATTAATGATGACAGCGACAGGGCGGCAGACGAAATATGCGGATTAATTTTTGATTTTCAGAAGCAGTAAATCACAAAAAGTGTGAATTGTGAATGAGTACTCAACCAATTTTAATGCAACGTTGATAATGACTTGATTTTCCGAAATAAAAAAATTCTCATTGGTATTACCGGCGGAATCGCGGCGTATAAAATTCCATATCTTGTCCGGACGATCAAGACAAGGGGTGGGGAAGTAAAAACAATTTTGACCGGGTCGGGTGAGCAGTTTGTCACAAAAACCACACTGGCAACCCTGTCGGAAGAGCCGGTAGCATACGATGTTTTTGATTCTGAAGTACCGGATAAAATTCAGCATATTGATCTTGCTCGCTGGGCGGATTGCTTTGTGATTGCTCCCGCTACAGCCAATATCTTTGCCAAAGCCGCACATGGAATTGCAGATGATATTCTTTCGACTATAATCGTGTCGTATAAAGGTTCGATACTCTTTGCACCCGCGATGCATGATGAGATGTGGAAAAACTGCGTTACGCAGGACAATATCAAAAAACTGCTCAAACAAGGCCATGAAATCGTTCCACCAGAGTTCGGAAGTCTTGCCAGCGATTCGGTCGGAATGGGCCGGCTGGCAGAACTTGAGACAATTGAGCAGGCAATTATTAAAAAGCTCAATCTTAAACTCGACCTGACTGGGAAAAAAATCCTCATCACTGCCGGGCGGACCGAAGAAGCAATAGATCCGATCAGATATATCAGTAACCATTCGAGCGGAAAGATGGGAGCTGCACTTGCCGAAGCCGCTGCAGAACGTGGTGCTGCGGTCACTGTCATAGCCGGAATTCGTACTGTTCCGTTTCCAGGCGAGGCATCCATTATCGAAGCACCGACCACTCATGAAATGGCGAAAGCCGTTAAAAGAGAGCTGAATAACAACGATGTATTGCTCATGGCAGCCGCGGTAGCGGATTATCGGCCAAAAAAAAGTTCAAAAGAGAAAATTAAAAAGGGTTCTGCAAACGTACTCTCTCTGGAACTCGAAACTACCGAAGACATACTTGGCAGTATAAAAGAACGCAAAAAGAACACCTTTGTTGCTGGATTTTCGGTCGAGACACAAAATGAAATTGCAAATTCACGCAAAAAGCTGACTGAAAAGAATCTTGATCTTATTATTGTCAATAATCCGTTTGAACCCGGAGCCGGTTTTGATGTCGATACCAATAGAGTAACGCTTCTTGAGACAGGGAAAAAGGCTCAACACCTTCCGCTGCTGTCAAAACGGGATGTTGCCGACCGCATCTTTGACCGTATTGCCGCACGGTTAAGATTGTAATCGCTTTCCGACCGGTTTCCATAGACGGAAACACAATGTATTACCGAGAAGCTGACTCAGCGTCAAAGTACCCTCTTGTTTTCATACATGGCTTTCCACTGAATCATACTATGTGGAATCCCCAATTGGAGACGCTTCCTGAGGGTGTCCGGGCAGTAGCGTACGATGTCCGCGGTCACGGTAATAGCAGTGTTGGTGATGGTCAATTCTCTCTGGAGTTTTTGTTGACGATCTAATCGGACTGCTTGACCATCTTAAAGCAAAAAAAGTAATTCTTTGTAGTTTATCGATGGGAGGTTACATTGCGCTCCGGGCTGTTGAGTGTCATCCGGAACGGTTCATGGGACTAGTCCTGTGCGATACGCAGAGCTATGCTGATGCTAATGAAACAAAGATCAAGCGGGCTAATGTGATCCGGTTAATCAAAAACGGCGGTATCAAAGAGTTTGCCGACAATTTCATAAATTTGATCCTTGCTAAAAAAACCGTCAGTGAGAACAAAAAGGTAGTAGAGCAGCTTCGCGATATGATACTGCACAACGATCCACTCGACGTATGTGGTACCTTCATGGCACTTGGAGCACGGACAGACACATCACAGGCGTTGCCATCTTTTTCTCTTCCTGTCTCGATTATTGTGGGAGAAAACGATGCGTTGACTCCGTCGTCAATGTCTGATTTTAGGCACAAAAAAATCCCCCATCCGGAATTGAATAGTATACCAGCGGCTAGTCACATGGGCAACATGGAAAACGTGGAGGCATTTGACGAAGTTTTGTATCGATTTGTTGCTAATGTGATGAACGATCTTAGTGATAATTGAGAAGCTCTCACACTGCCGTTTCAAATGCAGAAAATACCTGCGTTTCTCCACATTTTATCCACTTATTATCCACTTAAAATTCTCCACTTTTCCACGCAAATTTACTTTTTATACACACCTGAGAAATGTCCTTGTATTTCGAGCGATATATGGTTACTATCAACAAACTCAATACTTGTTTGTGAACATGTAATTTTGAGCATACCATGCCATCTGCCGTAAGCAGAACAGACCTGATTAAAACCTATTTACAGCAGCAAAAGGAATTATTCGGAGATACAGTATATCTGGGGCAGTCGAGAGGAGAAGAAATCGGAAAAACAACATATGATGACCCGTCCGAAAGCACGAATAATGATGTGTGGCTAATATCAGATGTGGGAACTGGGAATGCATGGAAGAATGAATCATGGCGCGCAATTGACGACCTTGAAGAGTTTCATAATGCAATATCAGGCTGCATGCAGTGCTCACTTGGAGAAACACGGAATAGATTTGTATTTGGAAGCGGAAATCCTCATGCTGATTTGATGTTTATAGGAGAAGCGCCAGGAGCCGATGAAGATAAGAAAGGAATTCCGTTTGTCGGTCGTGCCGGGCAGCTACTCGATAAAATATTAAGCGCAATTGATCTTGAACGCTCGGATGTCTATATTGCAAATATATTAAAATGCAGACCACCTCAAAATCGTGATCCGCAGTCGGGAGAAATTGCCTGCTGTGAACCGTATCTACTGCACCAGATTAAACTGATTAATCCGGTCCTGATGGTAGCGTTGGGAAGGATTGCCGCCCAGACATTGCTGAGAACGACCGAAACACTCGGTGCAATGCGTGGCAAGATTCATGACTACCACGGAACCGATCTCATGGTCACGTATCATCCCGCAGCATTGTTGCGAAATCCCAATTTCAAGCGTCCAGCCTGGGAGGACATGAAAGAGATAAAGCGGCTTTATTTGGATAAACGGAATAATGTTGAATAGAAAACAAACACTATGTAATATAATCAATGTGCAATAAACTTATTGGAAAAAGAAGTTAGTGACGTATTTATGGATAAAACAGAACTGAAAGAACGGATACCACCGCAGGCAGACGATTTTGAAAAAGCGCTTCTTGGGGCAGTTATGCAGTATAAGGATGCGGTTTTTCAGGTGATGGAACTCCTGAAACCGGAACAATTTTATAAGACGGCTCACCAGAAGATATTTAGTGCAATATGTGCACTCTTTAATAAGAATGATGCAATCGATGCGTTAACAGTCGGTGAGCAACTAAAAAAAGATGGTGAATATGATAATATAGGAGGGGGGTATTATCTCACCGAATGCCTGGAGCAAGAAATGACATTTGCTAATGTGGAATATTACGCAAAGGTCATTCTGGAAAAGGCTATGCTCCGGAGTATGATCGAAATATCTCGCGATATCATGGATTCGGGATATGAAGGTCGGGAAGATGCGCAATCACTGCTTGACGAAGCGGAGCGAAAGATCATGAGCATCGGTGAAATCGGTATGAAAACCGGTTTCGAAAATATCAGACCGATCCTCCATAATACAATGGACATTCTCGATAAAAACAATAATCGGGACGGACATCTTATCGGTATATCCTCGGGATTTACAAAACTTGATGAATTAACGGCCGGGTTTCAGAATTCAGATTTAATTATTATTGCCGGCCGGCCATCAATGGGGAAAACCGCATTCAGTCTCAATCTTGCCCGATATGCTGCTGTCGAACACAAAATTGCAGTTGGGTTTTTCAGTCTCGAAATGTCAAAATTTCAGCTCGCTTCGCGGCTGCTCAGTTGTGAAGCGCGAATCGATTCGAACAACCTTCGCCGGGGAAGGCTCCAGAAAAAAGAGTGGCCGGAATTAGCCGCTGCCGCCGGAGCGCTGTCGGATGCTCCGCTCTTTATCGACGACACACCATCTCTGAGTGTGTTTGAATTACGGGCAAAAGCGCGTCGTTTAAAGATAGAACATAATATGGGACTGATAGTTGTTGACTATCTACAGCTTATGCAGGGGTCGTACGGCAAAGAGAGTAGGCAGCAGGAAATCGCTGAAATATCCCGGTCATTAAAAGCTGTTGCCAAAGAGCTTGAACTCCCGGTTATGGCTCTCTCTCAACTCTCTCGTCAGCCAGAATTGCGCGGCGGCAAGAGAAGACCGATGCTCTTCGACCTGCGTGAATCAGGAGCTATTGAACAAGATGCTGATGTGGTTATTTTCATCTATAGGCCTGAGGTTTATGATATTGAGTCTGATGAAAATGGACGTTCAACCGAAAACGTTGCAGAAATTATTATTGGAAAGCAGCGTAATGGACCGACGGGAACCATTTACCTTACCTTCCTCAAAAACACTGCCAGATTTGAGAATATTGCTTACGAAGAAGAAATAACTATATAAATGCATAAAAAGTGGTGAAGATAAACCTCATCACTTTTTTGTACCGGTCACCACACCACCTCACCTTAGCCCGTCTACTTTATGAATAGCATCTTTTTCGAATCGAAGAATCCCGATGAAGATCGTAATACATAAAAGTAGACACCTGATCCTACCTGTATACCGTTACTATCTCGACCGTTCCACTCAATATAGTGGATGCCTTGGGAAAATGTTTCATCTGCAAGTGTCGCAATCTCTCTTCCGAGAACATTGTAAATCTTGAGTGTAATCAATGATGTTGAAGGTTGAGAGAATGTTATCGTTGTTGTCGGATTAAATGGATTCGGATAATTTTGTCTTAATTCAAATCGAGTTGGCGCAAAATGATTTACATAGTCGACACTCGTAATCAATTCGTCTGATGAACTTGTAAGTGCCCACAGCGAAAAATGATCAGTATTTACGGTGATTGTATTATTGCTCTTATTGATCGTTCCAACTACAATCTGCCACCGGACTTCAGTGGTGTCGTAATAATTTACTGCGAGGCTGTCTTCATTCAATCCGAGTCCGGTAATCATATCATCGGTATAACTGAATTTCAGATCTACTTGAAAATCTTCGACGTCGAGTTCAATATCATAATAGAATACTACCTTTTCAAATTCGGGTACATCTGGGAACTCTTCCGTAATTATTTCCACCTGTTTCACCGATAACGTCCGGTTTGCGACTCCGCCCTCTTTAAAGTCGAGTGCAAGTGATGTTTCGTTTGAAAATGTGAGCATAACCGTTGAGATTGTTTGAATATTTGATATTTGAGTATACAATCCGTCACCATCACCTGCAGGTACTCCGCAGAAACAAAATACTCTATTCTTTCACTTTTATCCAAGATTCTGAAAAGCATGTCATTATCCTCAATATAGCCGTCTTGTATGTCAGTTTGAGAATCGTCCATCCATGCCCAGAGATCAAGTGGGAAATCGCCTTCAAAAACCCGTGCACCGACATTAATAGTGTCCCCGTCAGCAGTTACATCAAACATACCGATTTCATCACCGGATTCAATTGGAACACCATTGATTTCCGTTGCATTGCTGCATTAATGAGGATGCTGTACGTATCACCGGTACGAACTGCGTAAGTGTAACAGGGTTTGTCAGTTTTCTGCAATGATTTTTGGTGCAGCTATTTTTGCTGTTTCACTATAGGTGAATTTTTGTGAGGAGTTCAGGTAGATAGAGTATCCCTGTCCCGGAATTAAATCTCCGATACTGTCGAAAAGATGCAGGAATATAGAATTCACCGCCATTATTCTGGACAATAATAAGTCTGGAATCAAGTGATGTATATGCAGACGAAACGGGTGAAGATTCTCTGTAATAAACCGGAATATAATTCCATTTTGGCAGTAGATGGATTTGTGTTGAGAGATCAATAAGAGTTCCGGATATCTCGAGTGCATCTGATTCGTCCAAATACATTTTATATCCATCTGTTATATTCCACTCTTTAATTCCATCAAATATACCGGGAATATAGAATCGCCCTTTGTCATTTTTCATGATTGCCAGATTATCATCGATACCATTTGTAATGTTTTCAATATCAAGTGTATCAGGGAGCAGATGGCTTGAAACCAGATTCCATCCCTAGACAAAGCTGATAGTCTGTTCTCCTCTCAGTTCCAACGCGAGTGAAAGCCGTGCAAAACCACCGGTTTCAAATTCTCCGTCCCCCTCCAGGATCGAATATGGTTCCGTCCATAATTCATTGTCAGCAGCAGTGTCGTACACTTTGAACAGCATTAGGCCGCCCTTTTTGTAGCCGTCAGTCTCCGCGCTATCTGAGGATCGTCTTTCCATGCTGTCAATCCTACAGGAAACGAGCCGTCAAAAATTGTGGCGCCGACAACAATATCATTATCAAAGACCGCTATCTCATCTCCGATATCGAGTTCGTTAAAATCGACGGTATCAACTACAATACTATAACTTTGACCGGTGTGAGTTGTATAAGCAAAGGTATGAAAAAAAGAAGCACATTCACAAATATGTCGAGCGTATCCGGAAGGCTGTCTGTATCGGCAACACATATCGATATTGGGGACGAACCGGTATCGGTAAAGGCCGGTGTCCCGCTTGAAATGCCAAGACTATCCAACGACAGCCATTGCGGATCCTCTAGAAGAGTAACGGTAAAGACCGAATCGGAAGCATCGACATCCTCAACATAAATAGTGTCTAAATAGAACGTATTCATAAGGGCATCTTTGAGCGATGTTTTCAAAACAACCGGCGCATCGTTTACGTTGATGACATTTATTGTAGTTATAAGGCTGTCGTTAAATTGATTAACAGAATCGAAAGCAACAACTTTTAGTAAAATGTTTTGACCAACATCGTCATTTGCAGGTGTCCCTGAAAGCAAGCCCAGAGAATCGTGTGTTGTGATGGAAAACCATTGCGGACCTTACGACACGTGAGAACTGAACGGTTGTTCCTATTGAATCCTGCGAGGTTGCGAAGACTGTATCTGCATACGGTTCATCCTCAACAGCATTAACAAGTGAGTCGGTTAAGATAGTAAGGCTATCCGTTCATGCTCTCACCTGTGAAACTCCTAACAGAAACACGTTGAATACTGCATCAGACACATCATCAGTGAAAACAGAAAGTGTCTTATCAAAGGGATTAGAGTGTCTTGCTTCATTTGGTGAAAATTCGATAATAAATTTCAAGCTGTCGTCAACCGAGATCGTTTGAGGAAAACTTCCAGGTTCGATAACATTGAATGCATCAGAACGGAAATTATTTATTCCGGTTATTACCAATGGACTATTTCTATGATTTCCAACACTAAAACTGAGCTCGGCAGTTTTGTTGATATTAATACCACTAAAAGATTCGCCTTCAAGAGATCCTTTAAAATTTAGAAAATAATCTGTCAAGGAATATTCAGGAATACCTCTGGATCTCTGGATGGAGGGTGTTGCCCCGATAGTGGTTCCATTTTCTCCAGCGCCGATTACAGGGGAATTCAATGCGGGAACAAATTCCCCGCGGAAAAGTTGATCCAATGAAATTTCCCCGGTTCCGGGAATGAGTGCAAAGGTTTCACCTTCTAACAGGCTGAAATTTGTATTATTGTTAAAAATGTTATTATGGGATATTACAGCTCTACCTGCGTCAGATTTGACGATAGCTTCATCGAAGTTTATGATTATGTTATTTTTTATTACAGATGTCGTACTGATGAATATTGCTCTTCTTCTTTTATCGCCGATGAAAGTGTTATAGGTAATAAGAGCATTTGAGTTCTCCTGAACATGAATACTTGTATAGCTATCATAAAAACTGTTCTGTAAGAATATATTGTTCCGTACGAAGATCGAATCTGCAGCATCGTATACTAATATTCCCAAAAAGTTAGATGTAGTAATAATAATATAAGGTAATTAGGTTATTTTCGGATCAAGTGTTACATTGGCAACAACATAGGAGCAGCAGAATTCCAACTATCGGTATCAGGATCGTAAACAATTACCGAAGAAAGTTCCTGGTATGGACTTGTGACGCCCCAAAAAATCCAAATTTTACCATTGTATACAACAGCAGCAGCATTATCCCTCGGTTCCGGCATATCACTTTTTGAGATCCATGAATCTAATGCCGGACTATAATTTTTCTAAAACATTTTTTTCACTCCCCCCTTGACCACCAGCTCCATAAATTTTATTGTTAATAGTACCCGAAGCATTATCGTATCTCGCGAATGTCATAATAGTTTCAAGATTCCACTGGTAACCATATTTACCTGCATATCCTTGAATTATACCATTAAAGGTTGAGGAATAGTTATCCATTATAATATTCAAAGTGTCACGGTAAAACTACTCCAAATCTGGTTCGAAGGAAATTGAAATACTTATTTTTTTAGTTGAATCATCACCCACAAAAAAGGATGGAAAAGTTGTTGGCTCTGATATGGTAAAATATGTTCCGGAACTGAGAAATAGAGAATCCATTCTTGTTGAATCGAATGAACCGGTTATGGTAACTAATGCCGTATCGGTAGTTAATAAAGAGTCTCTTCTCCAATAAAGGTCGAGAGTATGTATTGCGGTATCTGAATTGAGAGCATATAAATGTTGAAGTGTTATAACAGAATCAGAATCGGCATTTACGGTAACTGCTGAAAATGAAGCGGAACTGTTTAAAGCATCGAAATTGTCTGAGGAAAATACAATCGCAGGAAAATTTAATACACGTAAAATACACGAAAACAAAGTAACACGTTTCATGGTAACCCCCATAAAGGTCACTTTTCTATTACTTCGATAAATAGCATTAACCACATATGTCAGACTTCGATTCGCATTTCATTCGTTTTAGGCAGGCTTATACAGAAGTGTCTAAAATTATATTCACACATTAATGGACGTACTGTTTTTGTCGAAGAACTTTTTTGTTTTTATCAATATAATACATTTATTGTAAGAATACTGTGACGGGCGTCACAAAATTACTGTGATAAAATCGACTAAAACAGAAAATTCTTGAAATTGAGCAGTTGTCCGGAGTAGTATGGGGTATGATTCGAATAAATCACAGAGGAGGTGTGTATCTTACCATTGTCTTTCGGTGATTTGTTCCGTACATTGGACCCAAGAGGAACTAACATCAGTTTATTCATTGTGGGTAGAGATGACGAGATAAAATAAGCGAGTCAATGGTGGTTTGTATCGAAAATGAAAACACAACATCATTTGCATCATATGCTGCGACGCTGACCGGCAAATACAGGGAACAGTTCGATGCAGTGCTCACCTATTCGGAGTCAGTTCGGATACTGCACCGTAATGATAACACTGTCTTAACAACCGGGCAGATTGATCAGTTTGTTTCAATCCTCAATGAACTGCATCTGGATAATGCTGCAATTGCTGCGGGATTGCTCCACGACCTGCATAAATTCCCCAAATTGATGAAAGCCATAAAAAAGAATTATGATGATGAAATATATAACCTCGTTTCAGAATATGGTAGAGTCAGCATCCTGGCAAGACAGGCAAAAGAGAATGAAACGGAAGACAACTACATAAGGCTTGTATTTTCCACGGCAAACGATTTCCGGGTAATCATGATGCTGATCGCAAACCGATATGTCAGGATTCTTAATTACAGTCTCCTGCCTGAAAAAGAGCAGATTGTCCAGGCAGAACGGGTCATAGCTTTTTATGCACCACTTGCACACCGGCTCGGTTTTTTTAAATTTAAGACTGCGATGGAAAACATCGCATTTAAAATTCTCTATCCCGATCTTTATGACGAGTTAACTGAGCAAGTATCGGATAGACGGGATCAATTGGATAAATATCTCGAAAAAGCAGTTGCTCAAATCGGTCATGAACTTGAGCGGCACGATATCAAAGCAGACTTATCAAGCAGGACAAAAAACATCATGAGCGTTTACAGAAAAATGACATTGACCGGCCGTCCTTTTCAGAAAATATACGATCTTCTGGCAATAAGGGCAATTGTGCAATCAGTATCAGACTGTTATAAAGTACTTGCAGTTGGCCAGCAGCTCTACAAGCCAATTCTTGAAGAATTCGATGACTATATCCAGCGGCCGAAAGCAAACGGTTACCGGTCTCTCCATGTGCTGCTCGAAGATTCGGGAAAACGGAAGTTTGAACTCCAAATACGTACCGAAGAAATGCATAAGACATCGGAAATGGGTATTGCAGCGCACTGGAACTATAAAGAAGGGAATGTTCAAAGTACTGCCGATGCGATTTTCCAGATGTTCAGAGAACAAGCGACCGACCCGGAGCATGGGATCGATTCAAAAGCATTTAGCAAATTTTACCAATTTCATGAAATCAAAAGCGAAATCTTTGTATTTACTCCGAAAGGCGATCTTAAACGGCTGCCGAGGGGATCGACACCGATTGATTTTGCTTTTGCAGTCCATAAGGACATTGGAATACGATGTTCTGGAGCAAAAGTGAACGGCCACATCGTGTCTTTTAATACCGAGTTACAAAATGGAGACAGTGTTGAAGTCATGACTGCGCATAAACCGGTTGTCAATTCCGATTGGTCAAATTATGCGCATACTCAAAAAGCAAAAAGCGAAATACGTCGATGGTTCCGAGATCAGATGCGTTTGCACAGTATCAAACTGGGAGAAGAGATTCTTGCCCGTACGTTCAGAAAGAAAAAAATATCTGAGAAACATGACAGTCTGGCAAAGATGTGCAAATCACTCAATTTTGTTACTGTTGATGACTTGTACAATGCCGTGGGGTCTGGAAATGTATCGGTTCACTCGGCACTTCAAAAGCTTATTGACAACAGACAGAAGAGCGGCAATGGCAAATCGACCATCGAAGAGAAAGTGTCTTCGAAACGAAAACATTCAAAAGGATTGAAAGTCGGTGGTGTCGATAGTCTGATGATCAATTTTGGTAAATGTTGTATGCCGCTGCCCGGTGATCCGATTCTGGGTTATATAACCCGTGGAAAAGGGGTAACCGTCCACAGAATGACCTGTAAAAACATCCGGCAGTTACATCTTGAACCGGAGCGTGAAATAACTGTGGATTGGGAACTTGAGGCGGATAAACTTTTTCCTGCCGGACTGAAAGTGTCTTTAACGAGAAGCGACTCTTTCATAAAGAATATAACACCGATATTTGGAAACCGCTCTATCAATTTACTCAACTATCAGTTGTTTCGCGAATCAGGTTATGATTATTGTATATTAGTTGTTGAAATTCCTCATGTAGACGATTTGCAAGGAGTTATAAAAAAATTGAACAACAAGAAAGCAGTGAGCAATGTAATCCGCTTAAACTACTCTGAGTACAAGCAACTGTTGAGGTCGGCTCCCATTGTACTGGGAATAAAGTGAACCGCTGCATAGCGGCACAATAAAAGTGTTGACAAAAACATGTCATTACCATTGAACACATGAAGAAAACCTTTCAAAAAAAATATGACGTATTAGTCCATACATTGGACTCTTATATTCCGAATGGGAACAGCCAATTGCTTGAAAAAGCATTTTGGTATGGATTTAAAGCGCACAAAGACCAGTTCCGAAGATCGGGAGAACCTTATTTCAGCCATTGTATCGCTGCTGCGGAGATTCTGGCTGAGTTTAAAATGGATGTCACAACAATTATTGCCAGTTTACTACACGATACTGTTGAAGACACAGGAGTATCGCTCTCGGAATTAAAAAGTGAATTTGGGAAAGATATAGCCCACCTTGTCGACGGTGTGACAAAAATCGGAGGTCTGAAATTCGAAAAAACCGAAATAAAACAAGCGGAAAATTTCAGAAAAATTGTTCTTGCGATGGCGAAAGATGTCCGGGTCATAATGATAAAATTTGCGGACAGACTGCATAATATGCAAACACTCCATTATCTGCCGGCTAAAAACAGGAAAAAAATCGCACAGGAAACGCTCGATGTTTATGCCCCGCTTGCCCATCGCTTTGGTATGGCGAAGCTTGGCTGGCAACTGGAAGACCTGTCGTTTAAATATGTCTACCCTCGAAAATACTCGTACGTCGAAAAAAAGATTTCGCAAAAGTGGGCCGACAGAATAGAACCGATTGAGAAAATGAAAAAACCGATCTCAGAAAAACTGACATCTCTCAATCTGCCGTTCAATATAGTCGGTCAACCAAAAAGTTACTACAGTATATACCAGAAAATGGTCGAACAGGGAATCCACATTGATGATGTCTATGACCTCTTCGCGCTCAGAATTATCACAGATCAGCAGCAGGACTGCTATCTCATTATGTATGCGATCCATTCACTTTACCCCCCTGCAAGTGACCGAATAAAGGATTATATTGCAACTCCAAGAAGCAACGGATACCGTTCACTGCACACAACGGTTAAAATCCCAGGTAGCGACTGGGTGGAAGTGCAAATACGTACATCTGATATGGATTACACAGCTGAAATGGGAATCGCCGCTCATTGGAAGTATAAATCGAAATGGACAGCGAGCGACATAGACGATACTATTGTGTGGGTGCAGCAGTTTGTGGATGGAAACACGGATGATACGGATGCAAGCGAGTTCATGCATTCATTTAAATTTGATCTTGTTAAGGATGAAGTAATTGTCTTTACACCGAAAGGCAGACTCATCAACTTGCCAGTAAATTCAACGCCGGTCGATTTTGCTTTTGCGGTCCATACCGAGATTGGTCTGCACTGTATCGGCGCAAAAGTTAACTCACGGGTTGTTCCGCTCTACTCAGTACTAAAGGACGGAGATGAAGTAGAAATTCTCACTGTATCGAAACAAAACATTAAAGAGAATTGGACATCTTTTGTTGTAACATCACGGGCACGGGCACATATTAATAAATGGCTGCGGGAGAATAAAAAGACGCAATTTTTAGCGTTCGGAAGAAAAGTGCTTTCTGACGAATTGACCGCATTGAAAATAGCTCCGGATAAAATATTCAATGATGAAAATCTGATTAAAAAAACTGGTTATAACAGTCTGAATGCGCTGCTGAGGGCAGTTGCAGGCCAAAACGTTTCAACGCAGGAAGTATTGAAACGCCTCGATCTGTATCAGGATGACAAAAAAATCAAAAAATCAGATATGTCGGCACACTATTTCGAGGAAACAAGTAGTGACACCGTAGTTTCAATTGGCGGAGATTATCCACTTGTTATCGAAATGTGTCCCTGCTGCACACCGATACCATTTGACAAAACAATTGGCGTGCAACGAAAGAGAAAAGGAGTTACCATACACAGACTCGATTGCTCAAAGCTGCCTAAGGAACTATCTAAAAATGAGCAATGGATATATAGTGTTTGGGATAGTAACCAGACACAACTTTATTCCGCATTGATTAAAATCAGCGCTGCTGACCGCAAGCATCTTCTAAGAGATGTCATAATGGTGATATCACGGCTCGATATCAACATGAATAAAGCATTTATCGAGTCGCATGACTTTTCTGCACTCTGTGAATTATCCATTGAAGTTAACGATACTGAAGAGCTTGAAACAGTAGTGGATGCGATTATGAAAGTCAGAGATGTTCAACGTGTCACCAGATAAAATAACACGATTTATATCATTGAGCTCAATTGACTTTTCGTCGGGCACGAGAAACATTCTATATCATCTTTAATAGTGCAAAATATTACTTACTATCAAATAAATAAAGTACTTTTTACTTGCTTCTTTGTAAAAAATCTTTAATATATCGGCTGTTGCATAAATGAAATATTATTAATATATTGCCGCGTTTTTTTGCGCTTCTCATCCCACTCATTCATTCCGAAAAGGGAAGATATAATGCATACGGTTACGAAAAAAGATGTTACAAAACGAACTGCACAACTCTTGAATGAAAAAGTAGCCGATATGGAACTTGTTGTAGACGGTGTTTTTAATGCTCTGCGGGATATCATGATAAATGCAAATCCTGAAATTCGGATTGAAATCAGAGATTTCGGAGTGTTCGAAGTTCTAAAAACAAATTCGAAGCCGAATGCCAGAAATCCCCGGACCGGGAAAACTATCTACGTTCCTGCCCGGAGAAAAACACATTTCAAGGCAGGAAAAATTCTCAAAACAATCTTAAAGAAACCGCTTGACGAGGAGTAGCACTGCTTTTAACTCGAGCCGTTAGAGAGAAGACTTTAACGGCTTTGTTGTATGTATACGTGTTAGGAAGTACAATGAGCACCAGTGAAAAACCGCGCATTTTAGCACTCGACTATGGTAAACAGAGAGTAGGAGTCGCAATATCCGATTTGTTACGGATAACAGCTCAACCGAGAGAGACGCTTCATATAAAAAACTCAAAGGATGCCGTTAATCAGATTAGAGAACTTGTACGCAAGGAAAGCGCAGAATGTATCGTGCTTGGTCTACCGAAAAATCTCTCAGGAGATATAGAAGAGATGGGTAAAGAGGCCCAGGAATTTGGAGCAATGCTGACACAGGAGTTAGGAATCTCTGTCCACTATTTAGATGAACGGCTAACATCAGTACAGGCCAAAAAGGCGATGCATGCTATGAATATGAAGCCAAGTAAAAATAAAGCAAAGGTCGACTCTTTGTCGGCTGTTTTTATTTTACAAACCTATTTGGCATTGAACGCATGATGTAATCTGTCTCTCACGTGCAGAGTAGATGAACAGTGATACATTGACCAGGAAATAAAATCGTTACTGAATAGTGTGAACAGTGAACTTTTTAATAGAAGTGACAATTAACCGGTCTGGTCAGGTTATTGTTCATCACGCTAAGATAAGTGAAATTGAATTAGTATTTCTATGATAATCAGAGCATGTGCTGAAGCAGTACGGAACTATCGTATTCCGTTATTTTCAGGTGCCGTATTGGGGCTGGCTTTTCCGCCGGTACCGCTGGGTTTTATCATATATATCGGCCTTTTTCCTCTTCTAAAATGGTCGCAGTCCGGTACAGCCGGGCAGGCATTTAAGAAGGGATATTGGTGGGGTCTTGGATATCATGCAGCCGGTCTGTTCTGGTTCATGAACAGCACTATCCTCGGTGGTTCACTCGCTCTTGTATACCTGCCGCTTTACAGCGCTGTCTCCCTGCTGCTTTTCAGATGGATTTATAAAAAATACGGTATGCTGTTTTATGTGCTTTTCCCTGTGCTCTGGACAGCAATCGAATATATTAGAACGCTCGGTGTGCTCGGATTTTCCTGGATGTCTATTGCTCATTCACAAACCTATTATCCGGTCCTGCTCCAATATGCGGATACTACGGGAGTTCATGGAGTGGTTTTCTGGATATGCGTGTTGAATGTACTTTTATTTCTTGCCTTTCACAGGGCCCGTTCAATTGATGCCGGGTTGTTCACTCGTACTGCAATTGTTCACTTCGTTAAAGATAGACAATGCATGTTATATACGGCATCTCTACTGATGTGTCTCGTTGTTCCGGTACTATACGGTGCAACTGTCATGAACTCCGGTTCGTGGTATGATGAAACCGTGAAAGTGTCGCTTATTCAGGGTAATATCGATATGGCTGAAAAAACCGATGTGCAATTGCGCGATCCGATGTTTTCGCTCTATGATTCCCTCTCTATCAGTGCGGCGGCTGATAATCCCGACCTGATTGTCTGGTCGGAAACAGCGGCGCTGGCATTCCTCGAATTTTCAGGTCATCAAAAATATAATGACTGGATGCAGAATATTGTGTTACAAACCAGAGCTTCTGTTGTAACCGGGAGCTATGGGTATGAACGAATAGAGAAAAATGGGGAACTAACCGTTAAAACGTTTAACGCTGCGGTGATGTATGACCGGGAATCGCTGCAAAAAACATGGTATGGTAAAATTCGGCTTGTGCCATTCGGGGAATGGTTTCCCTATGAAGACCGGTTTCCGGTTTTTAAGAACCTCGATTTTGGGCAGGCGAACTTTACGCCGGGAGAATCGTATACACTCTTTGAGGTTGCCTCTGGCTCCACTAAGGATACATTGAATACGGAAGAACAGGCAAATAACAGGGGTCATTCCGTTCTCTATTCGGTTGCAATCTGCTATGAGTCTATTTTTTCCGAGTTTATTCAGAAATTTTCATCAACAGGAGCGCAATTTCTTGTGGTTATAACAAACAATAACTGGTTTGGTAAAACAACGTCGCTGTATCAACATGCACAGATCTCAGTGTTTCGTGCCATAGAAAACAGAATGGGCGTTGCTCATTGTTCCAATTCGGGAATATCAATTTTCGTTGATCCTTATGGAAAGATTACTGATAGAAGCGGTGTGTATGTGCAAGACACATTAACGTCCGAAGTATACTACCGGGATGCCGATACAACACCGCCACCCTATGTCCGATATGGCGAGTGGTTTTCCAAAAGTTTATTAATTGTGTCCGGGATTGCTATCGCCGGAGGGTTGTTCAGAAAAACACGTGACTCTCAATAGAAATGCATAGATTCAACATAAGGCCAGTATAATCGTAATGAATCGAACAGTACTGCAATGTAGTTTCATTCTTCTTGTCAGTTTCACAGGGTTATCATCAGACGTATGGGCACAGGACGATTTTTATGCAAGCCTCGGTAACAGCAGAAGCAAAGCAATTGCAATGGGTGGAGCGTTTACAGCAATCGAAGACGATATTGCGGCACTATCATTTAATCCTGCAGCATTCAAAGTCCGCGACGGCCGTCTGGGAACAAAATTTTCAATTCATTTTAATCCGATACTCCCTTTGGCCAGTTATGATCAATTTAAAAACTTTACGCTGTTGGAAGATGGGGGAGCAAAGCGGGTATTCGGCAGTCTGCTCTATCTTATAAAATCTGTTTCAATAAGCGCCGGTTTGTTTAATATTGGTTTGCTTTTTAATGAGGAGCAATTTATAAGAAAGCAGAGGGATATTTTCTTTGACACGGATCAATTTGAGAATAATATATATCATAGCGCTGTTTTGAATGTCAATCCTTCAAGCAGAGTATCGTTAGGAATGTCTGGTAGTTTAGTGCAATCAACACAAAACGGTGAAGAGATCGGTGGAGCAAGTGTCAGCTATGGAGTACTGATTAAAACAAACAAATGGTATCAGGTTGGTATTATGTATTACCTTATAACGGGAGATGCTGCAACCTTTCGCAAGCAGTTCGACAGATTGGAAGATGAATCGATAAATATCGGCGTCGCATTTTTCCCCTGGTCAAATATGACGGTAACGATCGATGGCCGAAATATTACGGAAAATAACAAAACAGACCGGTTTGCTTCGCAGGAATTTCATTGTGGCTTTGAAAATAACCAGATACCGCATGTGTCAATGTGGGGAGGCTATTACAGAGAAAAAGACGAAACGGTTCAGGATTTCAATGTGTATTCAGCAGGTGTTGGGCTGCTCGATCTCAACCGGTTCAGGGTAACGGGAAATAAGCTGAATAATGCAACACCTCTCTTGTCGTATGCAATTGTCTTCGAAAACAGGCCCGAAAAACATTATCGGTGGCATTTGCTCACAGTTGGATTTAAATTTTAAAAGGAGTACATTGAATTATTATTTAAATGTTTGAAATTTCGTAACGAATCTCCAAATTTTTGTTGAAATTTTGACTTGGCTCGCTATCACTTTTTTATGAAAAATATTGCTATCAAACATGCCCCTAAGGGGTAAAAAATTGGTATTTGATAGCAACTTTTTGCGCTCGCTATCATCGTTTGCTATCACTGCAGGTTATTGTTTTCTAATTAGTTAAGTGCAAAAAAAGAAGTTTTATAGCAAGATAGCAAAGTTATAGACATATATATAATTGCATAATTATATATATGTATACATAACCATATGGGTATATATGCATATAATCTTGCTATCATTTATATATTTATATGTATATGTATATATAATAATAAGAGGTTATGATGATAGCAAACCATGTAGCAAGCGATAGCAAAATTACGAGTAATCCTCGTAAGCCCTTATAAAACAACACTTTAAGCTTGCTATCACATCAAACGAGTTTGATTGCTATCAACAGATAGAGCATTACACATGAAGGAATGGTTGTGCGTACGCTTTACCGTTAGAGTTGAATATCATGCTGAATCTTTAAAGTAATGAATAGCTTATTACATTTATCGATGGAGGGATTGATGCCACCAAAATAAGGATAAGTACGGGAAAATACCAAGATCAAAAGAAGGTATGGAAATGAGAGCAAGAGAGGGTTACATATTCTCGACCTGGGACGAGGACGGAACTCCGCTTATAGTCGATGGCGTGATTGTGAAGGAAGTTCCGAAACCGGAAGCTAAGAAAGAGGAGAAGTAGTATATGCTGGACTCAACCCCGAACGTGTTATGGACGAAGCAACATGAGAAGGTAATATGAATTTAGAACAAGTAGAAAAACAGTTTCTTCTAGTTTCTGGAAGATCTGATTTAAAAACAGCATGCCAATTCTTGTTACAGTGCGTGTCTTCATGACCGGCTGCTCTTTCAGTATGCCATGGATCCAACAGGAAAATGAGGATTATTATGGTGAGCCGAACATTATTCTAATGGAGGCGGCCCGTATTGAGGTATTTGACGAAGTGGAGTCATTAGCTGACTGCCGATATTCCTGTATCGTTGATGAACTCGTCTGATATAACTCCGGAGCAGCGTTATCAGGAATACAATAAAGCCGGATTCCGGCAGCTTTTTCTTCTGTCTGGTTCGGAGTAAAGAAAATGACCTGAACTCTGTAAAGCCTTCATATACAGCGGCGCTCCAGGCCCGGAAAGCAGCTGTAACGTATAAAAAAATAGAGAAGATCAGTCCGATAAGAAACTTTCAAGAATTATTGAAGTACAAATATTTTGCAATGGTGTTGAAAGAATTACCGGAGAGGTGCTGCCCGCACAGACAATCTCTAAAACTATGACTGATAGTGTCGCCGAAAACGACATCTCTTTTATTCAGGACTCAGCACTACCGTTTACTGTAAGGCTTTCTCCAAAATCGGGACGAATTCAGGAATTATTAGAAATTGGATCTGTCGTGTCGACTGTCGGCTTAATTTTATTCGTGCTGTTTTCAACACGTCGTCAGCTTCAGGTGGTAATAGCGTATAAAAGAGTTTGATTGAACATGAGAATGAGAAAGATCACACTATTATTATTGCCGGTATCAATGGTCTTATTTTGGGTATGTGCTGAAAATGTTTTTAATTTGAGCCAATCGAACACACCCCGTGAAATGTTTGAAATGGGGAGAAACTATTTTTATCAAGAAGACTACGGATCTTCTCAAATTGTATTTGAGCAATTGACACGTCTCAATGTTGTAGCAGAGTATTCCGACAGTGCTCGTTATCTGCTTGGGGAAGCTCACTATTTCCAGAAAAACTATATTCTTGCTCAGAGTGAATATGACCGTATGATTTCAAATTTTCCGAGCAGTGATCTGGTCATCGATGCAAAATACAAAAGCGCCCTCTGTTTTTATGAGCTCTCTCCGAATCAGAAATATGATCAGGATTATACGCTCAAGGCAATTGCTGCGTTTGAAGCCTTTCTTACTGATCCGAGATCGCAGACGGATGAAGAAATTTTCAATCAGACGAATGATCGGCTCTTCGAACTTCATCAGAAACTTGCGGAAAAAGATTTGAAATCGGCACAGCTCTATAGAAGAATGCGGGAATACAATTCTGCAATTTATTATCTTGATGACGCGATGGCCGATTACAACACGTACGGTCATGTCACAATCATACCGGACGCTCTTTTTGAAAAAGCCGAGTGCTTTATCGGTTTAGAGAAGTTCAGCGATGCAAGAGAAGCACTGCAAGCGCTTATCGACAATTTTCCCGGTCACTCCCTTATCGCAAAAGCACGGGAAAAGTTAACACTGATCAAAACTGAATCCGCTGAAGCAGATACGACCATGCTCAATTAGTTAATTAGTTTGGAGTGGAAGAGTAATAGTGCAGAATATACCGATGTCTTTACCCGACACCAATGCTGCCTCAGTGGGTATAGTATGAAAGAACGAGGATAAAAGAGTGAAGATTGGACTGTTCGGAGGAACTTTCAATCCCGTTCATTCCGGACATGTGCTCATTGCAGAATGGATACGGTGCGAACTCTTTCTTGACACAATCTATTTTATTCCGACGGCTGTACCGCCTCACAGATCCGACGATTCATCCATAGCTGCGATTGCACACCGGTTGGAAATGGTACGGCGTGCGGTACAGGATAACCCGTCATTCGAAGTTTCTGAAATCGAATCAAATCCCGATATCATGTCGTATACGGCAGATACTGTTCAATCGTTTCATGAAACGTACTCGCTTTCAAGAGAAAATATATTCTATATCATTGGCAGTGATAACTGCAGCCAGATTGCAGCGTGGAAATATCCGGAAAAACTCGCGTCGTTATGCCGAATTGTCATTGCCCGACGGCCTTCATTTCACGTTGATGCAATTCCTGAAAACCTGAACAATCCTGTTGTCGTCAATACACCGCTGATCGAAGTATCCGCAAGTGATGTCAGACAGAGAATTGCCAACAATAAATCAGTACGATATATGGTCCCGGCAGAAGTAGAAAAATATATGCATACTCATAACCTGTACAGGGAAGATAATGGCTGAAAAACTGTCACATATCGATTCCCGCGGTAATGCACACATGGTAGATGTGGGGCAAAAGCCGGTCACGAACCGGATTGCAGCCGCCCGGAGCAGCGTAACAATGAGCACACATGCGTTCGAGTCGGTGGTCAAGGGTTCCGTACCGAAGGGAGATGTGCTCTCTGTTGTGCGGATTGCCGGGATGCAAGCTGCAAAAAAAACATCGGACCTCATTCCATTATGCCATCCGCTCCCGATAGAACAGATCGAAATAGAAATCGAACCCGATAAAAATTCCGCATCATTTACTATCACCGCCACAGTGCGTTGTTCCGGTAAAACAGGTGTCGAAATGGAAGCGCTGACTGCTGTATCGGTTGCTGCCCTGACAATGTATGATATGTGCAAGTCACTCGATAAATCGATTACAATCACCGATATTTGTCTTCTCAGTAAATCGGGCGGAAAGAGCGGAACCTATACACGGTCTGATACGGAAATTTCTTCTTCATAGTATTCCGGACTACTTCACCGCACGTAAAATGGAATGTACATGATCTCAGTAAACGAAGCAGTCGTTTGTATCGACCGACACTGTTCTGTTTTACCCGCAGCCGAAATTGATCTCGTAGATTCACTCGGATATGTGCTGTCTGACAACATAGTTGCGCACGACGATATTCCGTCATTCAACAATTCAGCAATGGACGGTTACGCAGTTCGGTCAGAAGACATAACCGGAGCGAAGCAGAACAATCCCGTGCATCTCAACGTAATGGGAGAGATTCCGGCGGGCAGACCGTCAACAATTCAGCTTGAACATGGTACGACGCTTCGGATTATGACAGGGGGGCTTGTCCCGGAAGGAGCCGATGCAGTTGTCCGCATCGAGGATACCGCTCTTCCCGACGACAGCAGCGATTCCATAAAGATACATGTATCTGCCGCACCGGGTACCAATATCCGTCCTGCCGGTGAAGATATACGCCGAGGAGAAACAGTACTGCGGCAGGGAAACCGGATCAATCCTGCCGGTATGGGAATTCTCGCCTCGCTGGGTGCTGCAAAAGTCCCGGTCATTCGGAAACCCCTGGTTGCATTTCTCGTAACCGGGGATGAATTGATCGAGCCCGGTGAACCGTTAACTCCCGGAAAAATCAGAAACTCCAACACCTATTCTGTCTTCGGCCTTCTTGAACAGTATGGAGCGGAAGTATACAATCTCGGAATCGGCGCCGATTCTCCGGAAACATTGAGAGACGCGCTTCTCCGGGCGGACGATGCAGACATGCTCATTACCTGCGGAGCAGTATCGGTCGGAAAGTACGACTTCCTGAAAGAGGTGCTGACCAGTCTCGGTATGGAGCGCCATTTCTGGAGCGTTGCACAAAAACCGGGAAAACCTCTCCTCTTCGGCACGCTAAACGGAATTCCGGTATTCGGTCTTCCGGGGAATCCCGCATCTGTGATTATATCCTTTTATGTGTACGTCTCGCGTGCTCTCAAAAAAATGATGGGTTTCAGCTCGTTTGTACCGGAGATGGCGGAAGCAATACTTAATGCGCCTTATAAAAAACCGGAAGGATTAACGCACTATGTGAGAGGCGCCTGCACAATCAACAACGGTTCGCTCCATGTTACACCCCTCACCGGACAGGGATCGGGTATGCTCAAGTCGATGAGCAGCGCAAACTGCCTCATCGTCCTCGACGAACAAACAACCTCTGTCGGCGCCGGCACCTCTGTATCGATAATTATGCTGCCCCAGTTATAATTTTATTCCTTTAGATTGGATTTAAATTATGTGCAGCTCAAAGAATGAATTAACCAAACAAATATTTAAAAACGGGGCTGAACTATATTGGGGAGAGAGATTTTCTGAAATGCTGCTCAATTATTATTCGAGGTAACAATTTGTGGGCTCTCCTGTTCAAAATACAGAACTTTTAAACACACATTTACATTCTTAATTGAATGAATTGGTTAGATTGAGCATCTATTTCTTTTTATCGTCAAGTGAAGGAACGTAAATTGCCATCGCCCGAGCCTTTCGGTCAGGAGTCACGTCCAGTGAGCTTGGATCCTCTATATATTCAAGAACAATTGCGTTTGCTCCTAATTTTCCTGCCTCTTGCCTAAATCTTTCTATTAAATCGCTTTCGTCTGTAAAACTTACATTGCCTTTTCCCGCTAAAAACGCCACTCGCGTGTTTTCGGGAATTTCGTCTGATGCAAAATACACTTGAACTTCACTTTGCATAAAAAGTTCATCCGTGGGGCTCGGATTTAATAACGTCTTGTTGACTGAAACACAACCAATCAGGACAAGCATAAGGATCAATAGTGTACATTTGATCTTCATGATATTCTCCTTTACTGCAATTGTAAGATTAACCCAAAAATTTTGTTCTCTTATCTCAATGATTTCAAAAAGGCGGTATCACCCGTTTTGCTGTGAAGATTAGATGAACTCTGACGTTCAAAAAGGTTTGTGATAATCGTTTATCTCAGCAATATTCTTCCCAACACCACTTTATTAGCCGACTAAATTTTCATATACTAATTTACCACCACGGTTTGTCAAAAGCAAATTAAATGTATTTTCTTCTGTTTCTTTCTTTGAGTTATAACGAAAAGTAACCTCTTTTAAATATATACTCCAATATGTTTTTCGCCGACAAAATGATAAATTCCTACTATTCCACGTTTTAGTAAAGAAAAGAATCTTTCAATTGCTGCAACACATCGCGTATGCAGTTCCGTAATTTGAGTGGAGGAGAAGTCTGATATGTCATCTTCATACGCACTGATGACAGATTTGAGTTGTTTCTTAAACGTGTCGGTCATGGATTTGTCCTTATCATTCGTTACTTACAGGTTGTGTTGCCATAAACAATACTCCCAGGATGCTCATGTTATCTATACTATAAATGATTATTTCCGGTGATGGCATACTTCCCATACGGTTCTTTATCTCGATTGAAGCGCCCCTTGATAACTATCAATTTACGCAGGATATTTTTCGATGAAGCCGCGTACAAACGAAATGAGATCTTTTACCTGAGGTTTATCGTATTTATCATACTTCCCGTGGGCTGCGTTGTTGCGTATATCGAGCCAGGCGGTTATGCTCTTTTGATAAAACTTCGTGTATGCGCCTGCTTGTGCAAGGTCTTGGTTCAACGTTTGAGTCTTCTTCATCTTACCGTCCGATTCAGCTGCCACGTCATGCTTTTTGCATAATTGCCTCAGGTGAACTTCAAGGGAGTTCCCTGCTGCCACAGCGGCTGGATCTTTGCATCCGGTTTCTACGAGATGGACAGCCATTTCCAAGTAATCGGCAAAGAGGTCTCCATGTATGATTTCTTCAAAAGATTGTAGATAGCCATTCTCAATGTCGGAGAGCAGCCCCTTCGCAACACCGATTTGGAGAGCTACTTGATAATATGGGTTAGTCTTTTCCCTACTAATTTTCATGACCTCTTCATAGCAAGTAGAATTTCGGCCAGCAGCTCTTTCAATTGCTGTAATACATCGCATTTGCAAATCCGTAATTTGAGTTGGGGAGAGTGTTTCTAATGCGTCACCGTGCTTTGATTGAGAACGAGCTGATTCATACTCACTGATGACAGCCTTGAGTTGTTCCTTAAACGTGTCGGTCATGGATTTGTCCTTTCATTACGTTCTTACAGGTTGTATTGCCTTGTATTGCCATAAAAAATACTCCCAGGATGCATATGGTATCTCTACTATAAATAAAGTGTACTGCTTAGTCAAGGTGTTTACAGTCCAGGCTGATTTTTTATGCAAGAGATAGAGTTCAGCCGGTACTTTACCGTTTGTTTTTTTCTTTGCTGCGTTCTTTGATAATTGTATATTTTCAAGTATTTCAGTAAGTCATCGTTGAGTTGATCGATTGTTTGGTAGATTCGAGTCCTGTGATCTGGTAGAATTCTTCGAGTATGGTCTGATTCAGCCGCTCGCATGCTCCATTGGTCTACGGATGCCGCACCTTCATAAGCCGGTGTTTGATGTCCAGTTCGGAAAGCAACCGCTCAAAGCTGTGGTTTTTGGAAGGATGACGTGTTGTGAACTCAAGACCGTTATCGGTGAGCACAGTCTCTAATGGAATATTCTGAGAGTGATTAAACACATGCATCATAAAGTCACAGGCAGAGAGCGCTGATTTATCGGTATAAAGCTTTGCCCAACCATACGAAGAGTAGGTATCGATTGCAGTTACCTGGAATATGCGACCAACGCCTTTGAGTGTACCGACGTAGAAAACGTCCATACCGACGAGTTGTGAGTGGTCGTGTTTTTGCTGTATCCCGTGCACGTTCAAGATCGGTTGCAGTCTTGACCAGTCCATGCTTGATCCTGATATATTCCAGACGGAGTTTACGGGTATTTATCCTGTGTCTCCTCAGTACGTTATAGATTGCTGAAGAGCCTGCGGCTGCGCCAAGACGTTTCATCTCATTTGCACTACGTACCTGACCGTACGAGGGGAAAGCAAGTATCTGCATTTCAATGTCCAATGGCGTCTGGTTCGGCTGTGCCGGAGAACGACGAACGATAGTGTGAAGCCCATCCGGACCGTACTGCTTGTATCTGTTGAGCCATGTATAAAACCACGTTCGCGAACGGTTAAACCGCCGGCATAATAAAGTCACGCTGATACGATGATTTAGATAATACTTGATTATGTGCAGTCTGTCACTGTACATGTGAGTGTCGCTTGTCATCGGCACCTCCGTATGTTTTGACACGAAACAGTACAAAAGTGCCGACAATTATGCAAGCGATTCTCAAGGGATAGGCTCGCCTGTCCCTTGTTGCTTACATATACCTATTATCGAAAAGTGTCAACACGTAGATAAAGTAATTCAATTAATTGATTGAAATTGAGCAATCTCTGAAAAAGTTTCTCGATAGCGCTTATTATATTAAATCAATTTGTGCTTTTTCGAAGGTAATCTTTAAAAAAGGCAGAATTTGTTGGACTATCTGACTATTCTATTTGACTACATAATAATTCTGAATTTATTTCAGAATCTATATGTTTTCAGGTCATTGCGGGGAATCTCGAATAATCGTGGTCGCAACCTCCAAATAACACAGTACTTCATTGTAACATGCGAAAATCATGGCAGCAATAAGCTCTCTTCAGCAACCGTCATCGGCTCAGAATGTAACACAGTCGCGAAACAGCTTAGCGCAAAAAGCTTTGAGCGGCACAAACCGACTATCCGGTCAGCCGTTCGGTTCGGTCGATGAAGCGCGGCGGAATCTCCTTGCTGACCGGCTTTCCTGTTCCCAGACGCAGGAATTCAGCCGGTTGATTGTCCGGCGGCAATCGGACGCATCCAACACACAAACGCTCATTGCATCATCACCGTCAATCCGCAGGCCCGCAAATCAACTTAATGCAAACCGGTTGTCATCACGCAACACCATCAACACATGGCAGACAGCGAACCGGTAAAGTACCGGCTGAACTCTATCTCATACATGAAAAATCAGCCTGAACCGTAAATATATTGACAATGCAGTACATATAAATATTTAGATTTACATCCGAAATTGTGCCTATTATTACAATTTTTCCGAAGCGCAGAGGATTTTTCGATGAACATTTCGAAAATTATAATAATAGAATCAAGAGAAGCTTTCCCTTTTATGATATAGAAGGATAAATGAAAGTATTAAAGAGTACTGTACTAGAGGTGGCTTAAATGCTGATGTCTCTAGTTTTGGTGGGATTCTAAGGATTTCAGGACCAGAGATTTTAGATTGGTATAATTACTACCCTGCAAAAATGCAGGTTAGTTATAATAATATGGCTATAAAATATTTACATGTTGGTGCTAGTGAAGATTTAGTTACAGTGGATGATACTGAGACTTACTCTGATAGTCTAGGAGTTGGCTCGTTTCGTACTGACTTACAAGGGTACATAGAACAGGAGCCTACTCATGATAATCACGTTGTAAGACTATTAGATTTAAATGAAGCTGTATCTGATATAGGAGATGCTGATGCATTAGATACAGGTGTTGTATCATATGAAAATAGATATATACGGATATTTCCCGTATCAAACCTTCTGAAAGAGAATAAATTTAAGTTTGTGCTGAAAATATGAGGCTTATTTGTAAGATGAAATAAACATGGTTAGAATGTATTGGGAATAACAATATAAATGGTAAGGTATGCATCGTGTAATTACAAGTATTTTCTAATTCACGGATAGTACGATTTGCAAACCTTTAAAGTAGATTTAAATTGTGGTATTTAAAAGAAAATTGTTGGTTTTACTGGACTTGAATCCTCAATCCACAAATTTCAAGATAGAAGTTGTGATACTGTAAGTCATCACAGATCGTAAGTTATAAAGGTTGTTAAATATTTTGGCACTCCGGAGGAATCAAATCATATCTTTTGACTAGTCCAGGTTCACTTTGAAGAAAAGAAATAGAAATTCATTTAATTAAGATTGTTTTCATTCCAACTTAATCGAAGATTGTTATAGCGACCTGGATCGCGTTCAAATAGCTGATCAACAATTCTTTGAGCTTTTTTGTTTTGTTGATCAATCTTTTCAAGTAACCTTACGGATTTGCATACATTAATGTTCAACTCTTTTGGGAAAGTCAAAAGTAATGTAAAACAATTTAAGAATTCCATTTCCCCAAATTTCTTGAAAATATATTCAAGAATATCATCATTTTCGTATGCCGGCCACCAATACATTTCTGATTTATTTTCCTCGGTTAAGGGTTCAGGATAAAATTCTTTCTCTATTGCCAAGCACTTCTTAAAAAGATTTAGCGATTTTTCACTTTCGATATCCAATTTGAAATTATGAAGGATTGCTATATATATAAGATGAAATAAATTTTCGTTATAATCTTTTGAAAGACAATCTAAATATTTAAGTGATATTGCAAAGAGTCGTTTATTTTCATCACTGTCAGATTTTATTTCTTTGATTATCTCATAAAATTGCCACGCAAAAGGTTTTCTTTTTTCAGGATCAAGTTTATTAATAACATCCAGAATTAATTTTTTGAATCTTCTCTCATTATAGTGACTCGATGCAAGATCATTAAAAAGTCCAGGGAAAGAAAACCTCAATTTATCAAAATCGGTTTTTCGAAATTCAGCATAATAAATGAATAAAAATGCCGCTTTAGAAATTGCATCCGGTGTCAGGTTCGATAATGTGCTAAGCAATTTCCATGAATCTGATTCATTTAATTCTCTCATATTAGAAAATATGTTTATAACATTTTCCATCATCGCATTTTGAACATTATCTGATTCTTTTGCCAGATAATCTAAAAGATTGAATGCCAAACTCTCCACCTGTTTTGCCATCGCCAAAGCTACAGAAGGATTATCATTGAAAAATAAAATATCCCGTTTATCAGGTAAAACCGACAGCCGCAATTTTGCCAGTTGAGATAAAGGGAAACAAACCATATATTTAATATACAAGTTTTTGTCTTTTGTTAATCGTTCAACATGATCTAATATATTAGGAATGTATTTTCGACCCTTGGGTACCGAACAATGCATTAAAACCCAACAACACCACCCTCTAACAGATTGGATCCCAATGGTTTTTTCACCTTTTAATATCTTATTATGTTCATTGTCTTGATATGGCGATTCTTCTGGATCATTCCCGGTTAAAAAAGGATTTGGATCTTTAACAAAGATATTGATAATGTTTAACGCATCATTAATGAGATCAATTTTAGCCAATAATTCACCAAACATTACAAACTCTTGTCTGCAGTGAGAGCAGGGAAATTTTTTTAATATTAGATTTAAATCGTTGTGTAAATGGTTCAAAATCGGAATAACCATCTCTTTATGGATTTTTTTTATTAGTAATGTATCATTATCATCAATGTCATTTGAATTAAAATCAGAAAGGCAGTACGATATAAAATATTGTTCTTGTTTCGTTAATGAGTCTTTATAGGCTATATTATTCCAAATGGTCAAAGTTTTTTCAAAATCTTTGCGCATGAAACTCGAAAATATTTTTACATCTTCATTAGTGTCTATTGTATCAGTTTTGTTCTTAAAAGAATCGGATGATAAATATGCTTTAAATAATTTGTATGCAAAATCAAAATCAGAAGTCATGTAACTATTAATTGTCTCAAATAATCTAATAAATATCCTATCTTTATTTAAATACTCCGGTATATTTATCCAATCTTCAATTGCTTTTTTTGCTTTCGCACTATTATCATTATTATTTAGTGCTACTTCAGTCACGATATCCTCAACAAAAACATTTAATGGCATTGTATTTTTTTGCAATGTTGTTTTACATAATTTCCATTTTTTCTCAATCGGAAAATCCTTATCATCTCTCATCGATTGAAATATCAAATCTGATTTGTGTGGGATTCCCTTTTTTGATTCGATGAATTCGTGAAGTATTGTAAACGCTTCGTCAGAAATGTGCTTATTCTTATCTGAAAAACGTTTTAATATGATTGGAAGTATTGCTCTGTTAAGGAAGTCCGGTTTTTCACTAGATATTTTTTGATCATAAATAATACAATTTTCCTTTATAAATTTCCATCCTTCAGCTTTATGCTTATCGTAATAAGTTTTTAATCCTGTTGATAAAATTCCAGTTACAAATCTTTTGTCTGATACCCTGTAGTTTCTTCCAAAGAATGCAGTGGCACCCCCAAACAAATCGTATCCTCGAAACTTTAAATCTTTGTCAATTTGTTGATAGAGTTTTTCATGCTGCTCTGAAAGAGCTTCAACAAGTTCCGCAAAATTATTTTGCACATTTTTTTCAAACCAATCAGACACGATATCAAAAAAACTGTCAAAATCCGAATGTGAATCGTCCGTATTATCTTCTATCAAATTGAAATTACCATTGAAATTACCCAGTATATATTCAGTGATTTCCAATTTCAATTTTTTATCAGCTTTACCATGCACTTTTTGCATAACAGCACAAATATTTCTTACTTCCCATCTATCGTCACTGGTATCTTTAATGTATAAATCCTGACCATCTTTATTCTCCAATAACTCTTTTGCTAATAAAAATATTTCCTCTAACAAATCATCATCATGATTCAATATTTCGTCTATTGTTTTTACTACTTCAATAACAATAAAATTATCACGATAAAACCTTTTTAAGCTTGACCATTTCTCTTGCGAAAATTTTAAAATGTAACGTCGATTCTTTTGAGTTTGAAGATTCGCACGAAAAATATCAAATAGACTTCTGGAAAAAGGCGCCGTTTGTATTTGCCAAATATCGCTCCATTTACGAAGGTCATCTATTTTTTTGTTTTTTAGCTTCCCAAGGATATAAAACAACAAATCTGGTTGTGCAGATATTGCCGGTAATTGGCTTGAAGCCCAAACAGGTGACATGTTATTTTTTAATGCATCTGAAATATTATCAAACTGTTCTTCAATCTTACATCTTTCTTTGTCAAAATATCCGCTACTTTTTTTCGCTTCTTTCTTTATTTCTTCTATTTCAACTATTATTTCATCTTTAGAAAATTCAATTCCCTTTTTTGACTTGTCAAATTGATTTACAAACAAAGAATCCACCTTAGATTTCAGTTCTTTTTTTGGTAACCATATACCTAGTAATTCGCTAAACAATGATTGAACAATTTTTCTGTTAGTTTCTTCTTCAATAACCCAAAATTCCACTTTATCAAGTATATCGATTGATTCCTGAGAGAAACCCTGGTTACGAAATACAGAAACAAAACGATCTTCCCAATATTTGAATTTTTCAATATCTCTTTTTAATCGATCACTAAGCTTAGGACATACTATTAATATTTCATCCTCTGTATTTATAGATTTTTTTGAAATTATATTGTGCAATATTTTTTTTAAATTATAATAGGTAATATTTCTATTCCAAGCCTTGGATTCGCAGATAATTTTCTTACCATTCTTAAAAACTAAATCAAAATCCTCCCCTTCCGATGATTCTAAATGTATATATGAAAAATGAGGATCTTTCAAATACTGCAAAAATAATGACAAAGCTGCCCAACTTTGGGCAGATATACCTGTAAAATTAGATTGTCCTGATTTACTCATGATTATTCTTTTCTGGTGATGCTGATTTGTTAATAGTATTTTTAATAAAATCGTCCACCATTTTCAAAGTCTCTTCAATTCTAATAGTTTTATTTAATTGTATGTTGAATTGTATACTATCTTTTATTGGATAACCTAATTCATTTAAAATCTTATCAATCTCAATTTTTAAATTCTTATTGTTTATAGTTCTTTCCTTTTCTTCATTTTTTGTTGAGCATTCTTCAATACGTATTTTAAACTTTTCAATAAAAGTATCCACTAACGTTGTTGAAACTTGTCTTTTGTATATATCTGCTTCTTGTGCAAGGTGATCTTCTAATATTTTTCTTGATAGTTTGTCTAAGAAAGTCTTAATTGCTTCTAAAGGATGGATTTCATAAGAAATATCAAGATTTCTACAATCAATACCTTTGCATGCAGCATTTACATATTTTTCCGTTTGTTTGTTATATTTTTTGACAGACCGATCTCCTTTAAGTTTAAGAAAAAGGTGAGCTATACTTCTCTGAAGGGGTGATGGGAATATAAAAACCAGTTTCTTATTTCTTGATTTTTTAATAAACTCTTGAAAATGTTTATTTATCTCTTCTGCCGTTATTTCTGGTGAACTTTTCACTTGATATTGTGTAATACGATTATTACTATATAATTCAAAATCAAATTTTCCATTTTCCACAATTATATCATTAAACGTATCCAAATTATCGCAATATTCTTTTAGTAAGAAATACATAGTGCAATAATCTTGATATTGGAATCCTCTTTTTGCAGCAACACCATTCATACGTTATCTTCAATCTGAGTAATATCTGTAAGGTTAAATTAAATCCCATTCTTTTTCTAATCTTGCACTATCATCTAAAACAAGACTTTTTACTATATTTCCACCCCTTCCAGGGACAACAAGCCACCCCTTTTCTATAGCATTCAGAGTCCTCTCACTCAGATGCGGTCTCATTTCGGAATACATCACAGTATTATTAAACCTGTATTTGAACAAAATCAGAATCGATGTATTCTCTCCAACGTTTTATTAAACGCTGTTTATATTCTATCTTCATTTTCTTTTTCTCTATACCCAATTTAATTATATAACCTGCCACACCCCCACTTCCGAACAATGCTATTCCGAATATTAAATAAATTTCATTCACAGGTATTTTTCCTCTTTTCCTCGAAAGTTAATTTCATTCAAAAGTGTACTATATTAACCGACATTTCCCATATCAAAATTATGATCGGAGTTTACTGACTTATCTATTAATGATTAAGAAAATATACCCATTACACAGTTTACACAGTATGTAATCAAGGAGTATTGCACGGCAGCCTATCGTGGATTCATTCAGAAAGCCCTCGGAACACCGCTATTCTGCCAATTTACAGATATTGCAGCCCAGCCGGACGATATCGTACGCATCACCGGTCTTCAGATTCCATTAATTTACGTCGAACTTGCCCGCAATCGGCCGATGCGCGCGAATCTTTTCGAATAATCGTAATCGCTGATTGACCATGACCTCCGCCAGCTGAAAGGCGACATACCGATCTATGGCGAACCATCTTCGCGCCAATCTTGATCAGTTTCACCAGGAAGCTGCACAGAGACCGGTGAAGGATGTGCCTGGAAGGACCAACCGCCGAAAAAAGTTCCCAGGATTATATGCCAACACGAAAAGCAGGAACCGTGCCTGATTGGCGGGACGCAACCGCGAACACGACAACATGCGGGATGCGTCACCTGTAAGCCTGTAATACAGGAAAAAAACAGCACAATCGCTTAAAAATAAAAAATATTACTTGACATACAGTAAATTTGTTATAATTTATCTCACATCTGAACAAAAGAACTTCACATTGTTCACGGTCATTGGTTATCAAGAAAATATTACTTGACATACAGCTTGACATACAGTAAATTTGCTATAATTTATCTCACATCTGAACAGAAGAACTTCACATTTTTCACGGACATTGGTTATCAAGAAAAAAATAGTTGACAATGTGTTTCAAAGGCGTTACATTAACTCTGTTTTTTATGTGCGTCAGCAACCGGCTCTATCTGTAATACCGAATGTACCATTAGTCCACGTTTAATATAGAGGTAAAGACGGCTGGCAGCATACTCTCTTTTGGCAGTGTTACAGCAGCTCAAAATTCAGTAACAACGCCGCACTGGTTACTGAGAAATACCGAGGGAACTACTACACAGGTAGCTTTTGTGGACATCAAAGCGGCTCAATTTTTGCAGGATAAGTACCATGAACGCTTGCACGCTTCCGTTCGAGGGGACGGGTGGCGTGAGCGTGTTTATATACTAATGAAAAAAAGAATAAACGTTTCTCACTTATTCCTAACATATGGAGGAAGTAACTATGTATTCCAAGGGTAGAGGTTTTCAGATATTCGCGATTGTACTGCTCGTTGCGACAGCGGGACTTTTCGGATTCACAGCGGATGCAAATGCGCAGAGCACAATAACATCGGCTGCCACAGGCGATTGGAGTGCCGGCGCTACATGGGCTGGCGGTGTCGTGCCTGCTGTTGGCGATAATATTGTTCTTACGGCTGGCCATACAGTAACGTTTGATGCTGATGCAGTAACTGGATCATACGGGACACTCGACGTCGGTAATAATGCTGGCATCGTGTTGACAAAAAACGGTCTGTCTTTCGGTGATGTAGATATAAGCGGCGCAATGGGCAGCATTGATTTTGCTTCGTTTACATTGGGTACAGGTGAAATTGGCGTGTCCGGCGATATTCGGTTGACTGGTACCGGCGGCACGCTGAACAATTCCGGTCGCCTGGCTCTAGGGGCTGACCTGGTGGGTTCCACAAATTTGATGGTCGATGGCTCGGTAACAATCAGCGGTAACATTACTGTTCTCGGTGTGGGGGGCACTGTCAACTTTGCTATTGACAGTATCGGAACCCTGACGTATGGCGGGGAGAAAATTGATGGAGCTGATAATAGAATTGCCTTTGTTGGCTTTGGTGGAGGCACACTCGATGCCGAAAATGGACTTACCTTCGAAGAAAGAGGCGGAATTATCGCACAAGTTGATATTACAATCAATGCTCCCGTAACCTGGTCAGAAAGTGGCGTGCTTACTATTGCTGACGGCGTAACAGTTACCACTGACGATGATTTTACCGTTGGCACAGCAGCAACCCTCGACTTAGGTGACTTCGCAGATGATGGAGAAGAAGATGCGACTACGGCTAAGACATTAACAGGAAGCGGCATGCTTTCGATGAGTGGAAACACCGATACAGGAGCAGGCGGAATTAGTTATGCTGCTGAGATGCTTGAAATAACGACAAATATTGCGCTTGATAGTACAGTCACAATTACGAATACCCTTACCACTGTTGATACTGAAATAATGTTTGGTGCGGAAGGCAAGGTTATATCAGCGTCTAATGGTCCGGTTGTGTTGACAGCCACAGGAGGTACTGTGATGCTCATGCTGGACGGCACAATATCCCTCGGAGCTGACTTGCAAATTGCTGAAATTGCTGACGTCACTCAAAATTTTGAGAGCGTCGATGTAATTGAGGTGACTGTCGATGCTGCTACGTTGACAACTGATGACATCACGCTCAAAAGAGGCATGGTTCTGGGTAGTTCAGGCGGAACGCTTATATTGGCAGGAGGAGCAATCGAGTTAACCGGTGTTGCCTCAACAGGTGGGGATATTGGGTTTGGAACGGATGCGGTGCTTATGTTGAATGGAGGCGCCCTTGCTGTGTCTGCCGGAGACTCACTTTTTCTTGAGGCGCCTGGCGTAATAGGAAACAGTACCGGCGTTATAAACCTGAGAGGTATCCTTTCACTGGAAACAGCAGCCCCGTTCGCTTCATTGGCCGATCCGAATAGAATAGAACTTCGGCCGGTTGCAGCCTCGGCGGTTATTAGTGTTAAGGGTCAGACGGTAGGCTTTGCTGACGAACGTATTATTCTTGCTCCTACCACTGATTTTACCGTTAACCTTGATGCGACCGATGCGGCTACGGGAATTGGGTTCGGCACTGTTAGAGTCGGCGCCAAGGCGATGATCATAACAACCCAAGGAGAAGGAGTTGTTACCGTTACTTCAACCAGCCCTGGTATTGAGCTTAGCGAGGAGAGCGAACTCCGGATTGACGGAGGAGGTGCAGCGGAAGTGAGTATTGATGAAGTTGCGTTTCATGAAGACGGCGGCGGAACGATTACCGTTAATGCCAACGCTGAAATTGATGCATTGACAAATGCCGATGAGAACAGTTTTACTATAGCTTTCTCCGAAATGTCGGATACGCTCGACATAGACGGCGGTCTCGAACTTGGAATGAGTTCGATGATAACGGTAAGCGGTACAGGTGGCACCTTGCGGAACTCTACTCCGGGGGCGGATAATGCTGTCACGATGACGGACTCGAGTGGTGTCTTGACGTTGAATTCCGCGGGATTGAATATCGCGGGAGGGTTGAGTATCGGTAATGCCGACGGTCCTCCTTCTTCGCTTGTTGTGACGAATGATGCAACATTATCCGGCGATATTACGGTGGCGTCAGGGAGCAGCCCATCAATCAATATTGCCTCTGGAAGAGCACTAACGTATCGAGGCGATTCTTTTGACCTTGGAGCAAGTACTTTTGTTATAGGGGGAGGCGGAACGTTTGCCAATTTCCCCGAGGGTGAGATGGGAGGCCCGCTTGTTTTGAATCTCGACGAGTCAATGCTTAAGTTTGCAAGAGGTGGTGGAACGGTTGACAGTGTTGTCATTGGGAACAGTAGCGCAGATATCCAAATCGGCGGCGGCAATGGAACGGTTACATGGCTGGACCTGGGTGACAATGGTGTTGAGGTTGATTTTCTGACGGATCATAGACTGACAATCAGCAATGAAAATACACTTGCAGCAGCCAACTCTTTTGTTATAAGTGATTCGACGGGTAAAGGAACGCTTGCGGGAGAAGGAAAATTGCTGGTGGCCGGCACGTTTATGAATAGTTCAACAGCTGGAATTACTGTCAGTAAACCGATTGAACTCGGAAACGACACCGATGCTGGTACGTACCAATCGACCGGTGATATGACTCAGTCTGGTGATATTACGGTCGGTGGAAATGTTAATATTAACATTATGGAAGATACAAAAGTAACCTATACCGGCGCTGAAATTTCAAATAAATACATGTGGACAATAATGGGCGGAGAGGGCGACAATAACCTGCCAATAGTGGCCGGTCAGTTTGACAACGGTTCGGCAAGCGCCGTTTCGCTTGATTCGAGTAATGCTGTTCTTATGTTTAACGGAGCTGCCGGAATGCTTGGCACGGCAAAAATTGGAAATCAGGACGGAACAAATATCACCGTGACAGATAGCGCGCATCTTGGTTCTCTCTTGAACTCCTCTGCAAATATAATGATAACCCTTGGTAGTGCAACATTCCGTCTCGATGGTGAAACGACCGTTGCCGATGCCGATACACTGTTCATTGAAGGCATCGACCCATTAGGTGTTCTGTCTGGTTCCGACGCATTGAAAGCGGCGTATGTGCGGTTCAATAATACAGGTCCCGCAACAATTGAAAAAGAACTTGAAATCGGTAACGCCACAATGGCGGGTGTTCTCGATCTGACGCAAAATCTCACTGCTACCACCGTGATGTTTGGCGGGGATGCGTCTATAATCAATGTGGGCGACCTCGAGGTTACAGGTACCTTTGGCAACACGGCAGATGCTGTGGTTCTGGAAGATTCTACCAGCATAGTAACCGTTTCCGGCATGGTACGTCTTGGCGGCGATTTGACCTTAACAGGTAATTCAGATCCATGGGGCTATATGCTTATGGGGACCGACAGTATCGTTGCAATGGTTGATGGCGCTGATTTCATGGTTGATTCGTCGATAACGTTTACCGATAGTGCGTTTACGTTTGGCGGCAGCGGAAGTGTTTCCATAAGTTCGCCGGCTGCGGCAAAGTTGTTTGTGATAGAAGGTGATACGCCGGCGGTTAATGGAACGGTTGTTCAGGCAGGTGATGATACGTTGAGATGGGAAAATGCCCCCTCTATTACTGGCATGCTGGGAACAGCAGGTGACAATAGTTACGCTGAAATCATGCTTCCCGACATGGCCGACACCGTCATGGTATTGGAAGGTGAACTTCAGGCAAATGGCGGGTTATTGAGAATTATTTCAGACAGCGAGGAAACACAGGTGATTAAAATGGGTGAGGAATCTGCCTACAGAGTTAATGGCGGTACCTTGCAATTGCCGGGCGGCGTCTCTTCGGCAGTTACTGATGGGGCTGAAATTGAAATTCTTGCAGGTGTTTTGAGAGGCGACGAGGCGTCCAGTGTGCATTTCGTTGACAATGATTTTGCCGATGATGCTAATATGAAGCTGATTGGCGGCGTTATTCGCTTTATTCATTTCAATACTCCCGTGACGGGAACGTCCGAACCGATTGATCTCGTAAACTATATTCGTTCAGTATTTGTGAGCAGATGGGCTGACGATGCTGGAGACGGCTCATATGTAAAACCATTCAAGACAATTCAGGACGGTATTAAAGGAGCTGCTAAAGGTGGAGAAGTGAGGATTGCAGCAGGAACGTACAATTTAGTTGCTTCACTTGTTCTTGATGGTGTTCGACTGATTGGCGCAAGTAACAGGCTTGACTTTGCCGTTGGCGCTGTAAGAGACTCATGGGACGAAAACCCAGGTGTCAGTGAAGAAGCGCCGATGCTTGTGTTTACGAATCCACTCGGGCCGGCTATCCAGATTAAGAGTAATAATACGGTTTTGCAGGGATTGAGTATCGCTGCTGCAAGTGATAATCCTTTTCCTGTTGTTGCAATTCATGATGATTCATCAGACGTCTTGACAAACGTGATGATTAGAAACAATAATTTCATAGTTAATGACGGCCAATCGGCAATCTTGTATGGTTATCACCCATTGTTTGGTAGCACATCGGTTCAGGGACTTACTGTTGACTTGAACACGTTTAGCGCAGCAGGCGATGGCAGCTATCATGGGGTTCATGTCGAACAGCCTGATAAAGCAACATCCGATGTCACTGTTATGAATAATGAATTTATGAATGCAAGTCCTGCAGTCTTTCTGAGTGTCGGTGGCGGCAATGTTGGTGGTGTTGAAGTTTTGGATAACACCTTTGTTGGCAGCGATGGCCTTAAAGTAGGCAGAATGGGTAATTCTCCATCGGATGGCGGATTGTTTGGCGATATTACGGTAACAGGCAACAAATTCACCGGGTCTGATTATGCATTCTTCTTAAACAGCACCGCAATGGTTGCAGATTTTGACGGTACTATCAGTGAATTAGTATCTGTTACGGACAACCACTTCTTCTTTGCTGATGACGCAATCGGCCACAAAGCTGTTACCAATTATGTTAGTGCTGAAACAATGACCGCTGATAATTATATCCATGCTGAAGATAACTGGTGGGGCAGTCTCGGGGGTCCCGGTCAGGCTGGCGGTGCAGATGCTTCAGACCGCGTAGACACTTCTCCGTGGAAGGTGGTTCCTCGTTTGGCTGCCGATGAATTGTTTGTAACGGGTGTTGCAGAAGCATTTGTATTTTCCCCAATTCAGATTACGGTTTACAGTGGTGCTAATCAGGATGTTGAATTTGACGCAAACTTTGAAGCTTATTTTCCGAGTAGTAAAACGGTTAAGGCAAATACTGCACGAGCAATTGAAACTCAGACATACACCATAACGCCACAAGAAATGAAAAAAGGCGCGTTTATTACAGTCAGAGGAGTTTCTGCTACAGGTTCAACCAACATGTTCGATATTACCGACGGAGAACCACCTGTTATTATACCTGTTGTACCTACTGTTGTAGCGGGTGTTGGCAACACGTTGGAGGCATCAGATTGGCCCGATGATTCAGGTGAATATATTAAACTTGAATGGACAGCATCAGCCAATCATGCGGGTGTTCGCAGCGTGATGGAGGCATCAGACAGTTCTATGACGTGGCCCGAAGATTCAACTGCACTTACGGATGATTTCTTCAGTCAATTCTTTGCTGCTTTAACCATCCCTCTTGGCTTTCTCCCTGACGCTACGATTGATTACTATCAGATCTATGCCGGTTCAACAGATAGTCTTGACGCAGCAACATTGTGGGCAGTTTTTCCCGCAACGCCAGTTACTCCTGAAACCGGAACAACCATCAGGGTTAGAGTAGAGGCATTCAGTCCTTCCGCGAGTTCATTCTACTGGGTTGGAGCTGTTAAAGGCGATCTGCCTCCTGGTTTCTCCAGCCCGGTAACTCCTGCTGCTGCTGCAAGAACAAGTATTTCTACTGCTTCTGCTACTCGTGTGGACCAATCCAGTACAATATTCGGCGAAAGAATCGTCTCCCTGTTCAGTAATGCGAACAGAGCCTTTGCTCTTGATAATACAAGGGATGCAGGAGACTATGTTGGAAATCGTGTAGTTGAACTTGATGATTTCCAGCTGTTTGCAGCATTCTTCGGTGACGATGAGGAAGTTGAGACGGCGTTCGACTTTAATGATGACGGTAAAGTTGGAGTTCTTGATCTGATTCAATTTGCTCAACTGTTTGCTCAGGATAATCCTGCCGGTGGTGGAGCAGTAGCCCAAAAAGGTGGTATTCCTGCCGGTCAGATTTCCAATCTATTCAATTTCGATTCAGTGTACGATTCCAAGACTGCACAAATGGAATTTATCATCTCAATGAACGATGCAGAAGCTCTTGGCGGGTATGGTTTTGATGTCGTATACGATTCGGAAACGTTTGAATTGATAGAAATTGTGCGCGGTACATTCCTCGAAGAAAACGGCGGATCACAATTGAGTCTCGATTACAAGGCTGATGGCGTCGTAACAATTGCCAGCGTCTTGAAAGAACTGAATGAAAACACTGCCGTTTCAGGTGATGGAATTGCAGCTACATTGAAATTCAAGCTGCTTGGTGAAGGCGCAAGCAATAGTATTCAGATTGCTGATATTCAAATCCTTGATGCTTTCGGAATAGTGTCATATCTTGCACGTTTTGATGCGCTTGATCTTATTCCAGTACCGTTGGTATTTGAATTGAAAAATAACTATCCGAATCCGTTTAACCCGACAACAACAATCGAATATGCACTGCCGCATACCGAACTTGTCAGGATTGATATCGTGAATGTGCTTGGTCAGGTTGTTACGACTCTTATTAACGAAGAAACTCAGGCAGGTTTCCATAAAGTTGTATGGAACGGTAGAAACGCTTTCGGTTCTCCGGTGGCGTCGGGTATTTATATTTACAGAATTAAAGCTGGAACCTTTACGTCTGTCAAGAGATTGACGCTGCTTAAGTAACCGTAATAATCCAGATAATAAAGAAGCGCACAAGGAGAGTTTTGCAGGATGTCAAATTCTGACATCCTGCAGACTCGTGCCTGTTGAGGCAACGCAAGGAGAATATTAATGAAAAAATGTTTTATACTTTTGGTCGTTTTCAGCGTAGTGGTGTGCTTGTCTGCAGGTGTTTTTGCACAAACTCCCAGATTCCTGTTAACAATTAAAGATAGCGATGCTGCCGGTGTTGGTGATCTCAATGGGGGATTGGCAGACTCTCTCGAGATTATTGGTCCTGATATTTATATTAGTTTATATGCAAACGGGATGCGTGATTTTATCGGTTATGAAGTACGGATTTCCCTTAATGATGAATTATATAAAGAGCCTATTGGATTTGTGGAAACCAGACCGGGTGATACCCATCCTTTAGCGCAAGCACAAAGCTTCCTTTCTGTTAATGGCTTAAAAAAACCCGAAGCTGGCTCGTATTATACTATGTCCGGAGCAGTCCCACTAGGTACTGCCGGTGTTTTAATCGATGATTGGGCATTCCTGGGAAGAATAAAATTAGAAACAAGTTCAAGTTTTAGTGGACGTGATACATTTACACTGTTACAAGCGTCATATGTTTCCAGTGATGGTACTGAAAATGTTGTTTCTGATTTTAATATTGTATATTTAAATATTGTGACTGATATAGAAGATGCTGGTGTTTCTTCAGGTACTTCTGGTATTCCAAATTCGTATACGTTAGGGCAAAATTACCCGAATCCGTTCAATCCGACAACAACGATACCATTTGAGGCAGTGTCGGGCGGCAATGCAAAAATTGTTGTGTATAATGTATTAGGACAGGAAGTTGCTGTTATTGCAGATACGTTTTTTCCTGTGGGTCAGCATACAGTAACGTTTGATGCTTCAAATATGAGTTCCGGGATTTATTTTTATAAACTTGAAATGAATGGATTTATCGATATGAAAAGATTAATACTTCTACGGTAATATACATATATAATTATTATAATTATTTTTGGAAGCCCTAATTGTTACTCATTAGGGCTTTTTTTTATGGGAATCATATACTTGAAAGGATTTTTCTATGGTAAGAGGTGCATTAGATCCGGAAACGCTCGATAAAACAGGCAAACAATTACCTGAAATTGAAAATCTCCGATCCCGAATTAGAAAACTTAATGTTAATCCCATATTTCTTTCTATAAATTTTCCTCGTGAAAGCGAAATCCCAATGGCTGCTGTTTGTTTCAAGGATGTTGGTGTCATGCTTGGGGAAGTGGGATATGCAATGCACAAAATATTAACTCATAGAGCGTGGTATCTTGAAAAAGAAAATCCTTCAGCAGCTGTATGGTTTTCTCAATATTATGCCATTTTATTCTGCTGCTGAACATCTGGCAAAAGCAATAATTTTTGCTCTTGAGATTACTCTTGAGGAAAAAAGTTCAAGTAGATTATTGAGAGTTTGTAAACGTTTGAAGACTATAAAGACAGATCATATGATTACAGAAGCGGTTGAAAAGCTGACTCATGATCGCGATTGGAAAAGGCTCAGTAAGATTCGCAATGACTGGGTGCATAATGAACTGCCAATGATTGCTGGTCCTGGAATCGTTTATGACTGGAGGGAAAGGATAAAAAAAAGGGCTCAAGGTCTTCAAGTTGGTTTCGGTGGTGGTGACAAACCCCAGTACACCGATGACGAACTTTTTAATATTTTAAATTCTTCCATGAAATTGTTCCTTGAAACTGTCTGGGCAGTATTGGAGTCGTTCCATGATATTTTGAAACAAAACAATATTTCAATAGATAACGAAGGAAATATTAAAGTGTTCAAATAATTGTTCTGTTTTAAGTTTTATATCAAAAATTACAGCGCCTTCAAAATTTACTGTATCTTTAATTCGTTATAATATAACAGGTTACAGTATCACCCGGAAACCATTGTTTCATACTATCATACACAGAACAGATATTCCAAAAGCAATTGGTTATTATTAGATAGTGTCTGTATATGGATTACGTGTAACGACATGCTGTTTTAGAATAAAAAGGAGTAGTGTCTAAAACAATTGAAATTAAGGAACATATACATTACTTTTACATTCTCGAATAAAATTATTATTACGTATTAGAAATAGCAAATCTTCAGTATTATCAGTATATTAAAAAGTAATGAACTGGAATCTTATCAAGGATGGAAGAAGAAGCGGTGCTTATAATATGGCGCTGGATGTCTATTTAATACAACACCCGCCTCTTTATCCGCTTCTTAGACTGTATTCATGGTTACCCCCGGCAGTTTCGATTGGATATAATCAAAATATTCACATTATTAATAAAGATTTATTAGAAACATATGGTGTAGATATTGTACGAAGACCAACGGGGGGAAGAGCAGTATTGCATTGTTGTGAATTAACATATTCCGTAATTATACCTAAAAATATACCATTATTCAATGCTGGTATTCATGAATTATATTACATTGTAAGCAAAGCTCTTGTCAATGGCTTACAAAGATATGGTATCTCTGCAGCAATAGAGAGAAATAAACCCAATACTACTTCAAAAGAAAATAATGTATTAACGTGTTTTGAAAGCACTGCACGTTTTGAAATTAAAAGTAATGGAAAAAAAATTGTCGGAAGCGCACAACGCCGTACTGCACATGCAATTCTTCAACATGGTTCAATAGTTTTGAAGAATGAGCAGGATATCATACCGTATGTATTAGAAGACAGTTCAGAAATTCCATCTACTCTTATTCCTGAATGTTTTGTGAATAAAAAAATAAAAACCAGTAATGCCAAAAAATTAAATAGTCTTGAAAATAATATTATTAATGGATTTGAAGATGAATTTCACTGTGAGTGGAAAAAAGAATTACATACGAACAACTTTAAAAAAAGGCAGGCAGACTTTGAAAGGGATCACATTATATATACTGCTCAAAAAAGGTAATGCACTATATTGAGAACGTATATTTCCGATGAGTACTACTTTCAGTATCAGTGTTTTTATATGGTTACTTTATTTTCTTCGTACAGGAGAGGTCAGGATCTCGATCTCAATACGTATGATGCAGATACCTTTTCACATTGAGCACTCGTAACCGGGCACGTGTTGGGGAGTGGCGTATACAGTACAGCGAAATCTCATAACATTGGTGGGCAGGGATTAAGACGCTGATTGGATTTCGATTATTTTCTTTCCGATTTTGCGAAAAAAACAAGAGAAAAAGCTTCACATTTTACAGGAATTCTGAAATATAACGTTTCTGAAGATGGTTTAACGTCGGCGCAATCACCGGAAAATCATTTTCATTGATTGAACTTTTTGCTGGAATAAATGTGAACAAAATATTTATGGATGTTGATCAGGAGCCCGACGGAATAATAGACACCAGGGTTATCGGTTAACCGTGCTCCATGTACACATATGGTGATTGATTATAACGCAGGTGCTATTCAAACAGTTCCGCCTGGTATTGTTGTATCACTATTTTAAAAATAATCGCAGATAAAGTGAACAGAAAGGCAGTAATAATTGTTTAACAGATAGTGTTTGCTGCTCATGTGATATGAAACGGAAAATAATACTTCTTGGGTCGACAGGTTCGATCGGGAAAAGCACACTTGAGATACTTGATTATTACCATGATGATGTTGCATTAGTTGGTATATCAGCGCATTCAAATTGTGATCTATTACTGGAGCAGTGCAAAAAATTTCGTCCCGATTATATTTGTATCAGCGATAAAAATTATCATTCTATTGCGTTAGATGAATGTACAAAAAATGCGCGGGTATTATCAGGCAGCGAAGGATTGAGAACACTGGTGCGTGAGGCAGATGCTGACCTCGTTGTCAATAGTATTGTTGGCGCTGCCGGACTAATACCGACACTTGATGCCATTGTAACAGGAAAACACGTTGCACTTGCGAATAAGGAGTCACTTGTTGTTGCCGGCAAACTTGTTATGTCTGAAGCCGCGAAGTATGGTGTCAATATTTATCCAATAGACAGCGAACACAGTGCAATCTGGCAGTGTTTGCTGGGAGAAAAACCGGAATCTGTTGCAAAGATTACCTTGACTGCTTCAGGGGGGCCGTTTTTGAACAGGGATTCCGGTACCTTTGATGCAATTACAGTTGAAGAAGCACTGAATCATCCAAATTGGGTAATGGGAAATAAAATCACAATAGACTCTGCGACACTGGCCAATAAAGGATTTGAAGTAATTGAAACGCACTGGCTCTACGGCATTGAGCGTGACCGGATTGATGTCGTCATACATCCTCAGTCAATTGTCCATTCTTTTGTTGAGTTTATTGACGGATCTGTTAAGGCTCAATTAGGGGAACCAGATATGAAGCTGCCGATTCAATTTGCTCTTTTTTATCCTGACAGGCGTGAACATATCAACGGTGAACGGATCAATCTTTCACGTATGCAATTGACATTTGATTGTACTGATCACACCAAATTTCCTTGTCTTTCATTAACATATCAGGCAATGGAAGCCGGAGGAACCGCTCCGGCGGTTTTGAATGCTGCAAATGAGGCGGCCGTTCATTTGTTTTTAGAGAGAAAAATAAAGTTTTCTTCAATAGCACACCTGATAGAAGATGCATTGCAGCATCACACTATAAATGACAATCCGGAACTTGAAGATTATTTAGAAGCAGACCGTTGGGCACGCACAATAACGAAAGAGAAGGTTTCATAATATGGATTCAAATATTTTCTCAATGATATTCTGGGTTATACTCGTATTGGGAGCACTGGTATTTTTTCACGAATTGGGTCATTTTCTCGCGGCCAAGCTGTCCGGTATTCGTGTCGAAAAATTCTCTATAGGATTTCCACCACGCCTATTTGGTAAAAAGATTGGAGAAACAGATTACTGCCTGCAGCTGATACCGTTGGGCGGCTATTGTAAAATGGCCGGTATGGTCGATGAAACGCTTGATACGGACGGAATAAAAGGTGAACAGTGGGAATTTACGTCGAAACCGATTCCAATCAGGATGTTCGTCTTGTTCGCCGGTCCGCTCATGAACTTGATTTTGGCTTTTGCACTATTTTCCATCTATATTAATTTTATCGGAATACGTGATTATTCTGAAGAATCGGTTGTGGGAAACGTTACTGCCGGAACACCCGCCGAAGAAATCGGACTGCTTCCCGGAGATAAGATAGTAGCAATTGATGGTGAATCGATTGAATCCTGGATGGAAATGGCTGAAATCATACAGGCAAAGCCGCTTGAAACAGTATCACTCATGATTGAACGAGATGGCATATTGATTGAAGAGCAGGCTGCAATTGCACTGTATGAATCGCCTGAAGGGCAGGAACAAATGGCCGATATCGGAAGGCTGGGAATAGAACGGTTTTATTTCGACCGGGATGTGGGATTTTTGAAAAGTATTGACCTCGGAATGCGTCAGACTGCGACACTCACACTGGCAATAACAAATACGGTAAAATCTCTCATCACAGGAAAAGAGTCAATCAAAGCGCTTGGCGGTCCGCTCATGATTGCGAAAATGACTGACGATTTCAGAAGGACAGGTACAGCAGAGTTTATCTTTTTTGTTGCGTTTCTTAGTCTGAATCTCGGATTTATGAACCTTCTGCCGGTACCGGTTCTCGATGGCGGCCATTTGTTGATTCTCATGGTGGAGGGAATGTCCAGAAAGCAATTACCTGTCAAAGCACGCATTGTTATCCAGCAGATCGGAATGGCCTTATTGCTCGTGTTAATAGCGGTAATTCTTTATAATGACATCATCAGGCTAACCTCTTCAACCGGTTAGTGAGATTGAAAGTTCAGAGATTTATTGCACCGAATAAAAACAGGGGTATGAATGCATATCGATACTGTACACAATGTTAATAAGGATGCACTTACGATCAACAACTCTCAGGGAGCAAATATTCAATGGCTTCTGGCAAAAAATGAGGGAGTTGACCATTTCTATATGCGGTATATTTCAATCGAACCGGGCGGTATTATTCCTCTCCATTCCCATGCACTCATTCATGAAATGTTTATCGTAAAAGGCAAAGGATCAGCACTGTCCGAAGGCAAAGAAACGGTGTTAGAATCCGGTAGTTTCGTATATGTTGAGCCGAATGAACTACATGGACTAAAGAATATTGGAGAGGAATCATTTGATCTGATCTGTTGTATCAATAAACCAGAAGATGAGCACTACTGAAACAATTCCCTGAACGCACAATGAGGCGGCGTATTAGAGAGCGCACGATCGAACGTTTCCGGTTAACGTATGACTATAATTCCATACGGCTGATGCATAGCGGTTTGAGGATGATTATCTTGATTACCTCTATGAAATATACTACATTATTTCTGCTAAAATTCCTCTTAACCGGGAAATTCAATTGGACTGTGTGTCATTGACGTCTCCATTTGAGAGCACACATAAATTACATATAGTATCTACGCTTTTATGCACTGTAAAATATGATAGTGAACCGACTTAAATATTATAGAGCCAGGATAGATGTTGCTGGAATGGTGTCAAAAATAGTGCTGACTATATTTTTTGTCTCTATTTTTGCTGTGCAAGGGGCACATGGGCAAAGTGTTACCGGTAAAGATTTCAACCGACGAGCGTATGAACACTTTCGGAATGGATTGCTCTATGATATTCAGGGTAATACCGATGAAGCCATTAAAGAAATGATACGGGCAGTTCAGTTAGATAGTTCAAATTCCGTAATACTGAAATCTCTCGGAGATCTCTATATCTTTAAAGCCCAGGATTATCACATGGGAGCGGCAGTCTATGAGAGATATCTCGCAAAAAATCCTTTTCATGACCGGACAATTGAGGTTGTTACTCAAATCTATCTCCAGAGCAGGCCGCCCCGCTTAGAGCGTCTTGAAAATGTTTTAAGCATGGTTATCAGCCGGGGTAATGATCAACCCAAATTTTATGTCACACTCGTTGATGTATTGCTTAAGCAGAAAAAAGTCAACTTCGCTCAGAATATGGCAGTGATGCTTATCAATCGGACTCGACAGCTCCAGGAATCATGCGAAAAAATTGCTGAAATGTTTATTAACAACAGCATGGTAGTAGAAGGAGTTGATTTTTTTAAAGACTATTTACAGGATAATCCCGACTCGCCAAATATTGGAATCATTCTCGGAGTTCTCTATCAGGCGCTTAATGATCAGGCTGCTGCAGAACAGGCATATTTGACGGTTCTTCGAAATAATGAGTCGGCATTCAGAGCACGCTTTCGTCTCTCCGAAATGTATGTAGAGGCGGAAAAAGTTGATAATGCATTACAGCTCTATGATATTCCCGATTTCGATGATCCAATGGAAATCCCGGTAAAATTGTCCATAAGTGAGCTGCTTCTTCAGCAATTTCCCGATATCCCCTTTTCAAAAATTGAATCAATCATGAATACAGTGGTTCATAAAGCAGGGAGTAACGCTCTAATCTACTACTATCTTGGACGTGCTCAATCCGGTTTAAGCCGAAATGATGATGCCGTAGAAAATTTCAGAAAATCATTATACGAGGATCCGTTGAACGAAATTGTGCTTTTTTATTTGACGCAGGCTGAAATGGAACGGGAAAATTTTAGAGAGGCATCGACAGCGATAGCAAAAGCACTCGAATTGCGGCCGGATGAAAAGGCATTCTACGTTATTCAGGGGCTTGTCTTCGACAGATTAGGAGAGTATAACAGCGCAATAGCAACGTATGAGGCAGGGATTGCAGTCAATTCATCAAATGAAAGTGCGCAGGCAACGCTGCTTAACAATTACAGCTATATATTGTCTCAACATGATGGTGACCTTAATAAAGCGTTAGAAATGGCGAAGAAAGCCATTGCTGTTGAGCCGGATAACAGCAGTTTTCTTGATACTATCGGCTGGGTTTACTATAAGCTTGAAGATTATGCAAAGGCCCTCGACTATATTCAGAGATCTGTTGACAGTAATCCTGAAAGCTCTGAAGTGCTTGACCATTTAGGTGATGTTTTTGAAAAGCTTGGCGATTTAGTGAAAGCTCAAGAATATTGGAATAAAGCGCTTGAACTTGATTCGGAAAACTTCGAAATACAAGAAAAATTAAGCAACGCACGCAATCAGTAAGCAGTCTAATAATTTTTGGTAATTACATACTTGACAGACCAAAATTTATTTTGTATGTAGATAAAAAACAATGCAAGCCCGCTCTGTATTGAGATGAACCAATCTATGCAAAGCAGTTTTATATTGGTAAAAGCCTTTATGAAACGAATATATACTGCGACTTCATTATTTACCATCCAGAAAAACATCGCACATGGTGCGTGATTGCGTCAAAGTGGCAACAAGCTGGTGGGTCAGTGGATGAAAAATATCCCTGTACAATTCTCACTATTCAAATGTGCTATCCTTATAAGACCATACTTTTATTAGAGAGGGGTTGCTATAGGAAGGGGGCTGAAAAATGGATAAAGAGTCACGTGGGAAATAACCTTGTACACGTTTTTACTATGGCGGGATTTCAAGACCCGGGCTCATAAAGGGGGCATATACCAGTATGATCTGCAATAAAGAACATCGGTATTGACCAGAACTGCACAACGTACCAGAAAGCCACGTGGTCCGGGAAGGCACACGGTGTTGCCGGATGCGCGTACGAGAAGGGTTATAATGATGCCTCGGAAGGACGTGGTCGCTATTGAGATATGTAACCTTTGTGTGGTGAATATACCTTGACAATATGATAAATAATGAGTACACTTATTTCCCCCTTATCATGACTACTTTAAAGGAAAATCATGGATAATACATGTTTTTTATTTGCAAGACCAGGCTTCTTTACCGGTTTTGCTTCCGTTCTTGATTTAGGAGGCACGTTGTTTTTTTATAATGTGGCGACTCATGAAAAAGAGGCTGATGCAAGAGCAATTCATTCTGATTGGGAAACAGTTGGAGATGATTTATTGCTTGCAATCAATAAATTCAAAAAAGAGCATGCGGATATTTTGAATGTCGAAGAAGAAAACTCATAAACTTGCCCGCCAGCATAAGAAGCAGCTTGCCCGTCAGCAAATAGAAATTCAACAAAGCGGATTTTACTCAGGTCCCCTTCCGGAAGCATCAGATTTAGCACGGTATGATAAAATTGTTCCAGGCGCTGGAAAAATCATGATTGAAAATTTTGAAAAACAAAGCGTTCATCATAGAGATATGGAAAAAATCGTAATAACATCAGACGCTAAAAACAGTAGAAGGGGTCTGGTTTGTGCTTTTATAATTGGTCTTGTTGGAATGAGCAGCGGTACATTCCTTGCATATAAGAACATGATGCCTGCAAGCTACACATTTTTTTAGGGACTTTGGGATCACTGGTTGGAGTATTTGTAGTTGGTGCTCATACGAGAAGAAAAGAGAGAGAACTAGAATTTGGTACTCGAAAGTAAATAGTTGTTACATTATGTAATCATGTCTCAATTTTACTATGCGATATCTTGTATGAATGACACTGCTGACAGGTCCCGGAATACTTCATGTTTATCATCGAACACATCAGTTTGCTCAACTACCGGAACAGCTCGCTGTGCAGTTTTATATGGTGATTCAATTCTTTCAGTGGGGAGTTTCACGTCAATATATAATAAGTATATTAATCCCAAAAAAAGAATGATAGTATGATTGATGACAGTCGGGAAAAATTAATCAACATGATGATATTTTTCCTGAAAAAAACAAAATATTGTGGCAAGACCAAACTTTTTAAATTGCTTAGTTTTGCGGACTTTTTACATTTTAAACAGACGGGGAAATCTATTTCTGGTTTGGAGTACTTTGCGTGGGATATGGGGCCAGTTCCAAAGCAATTGTTTGAAGAGTTTAAAAACCCTCCAAAAGACCTGTCGGAGTGTTTTTATATTCCGACAAAGGAAGAGCTTGAACAAGACCAGTGGGAGGGTAAGAATATTTTTACAATAAAGGGTAAGAAGAGATTTTACGATGGTTGTTTTACTCCAAGAGAGGTGTCAATATTAGAAAAAATGGCTTATGTTTATAAAGAAGCAAATGCAAAAGAAATGGTTGAGGTGTCTCATCTTAAAAAGCAACCCTGGTATACTACGTATCATAATGTCGGGAAATATGCAAAAATTGATTATTTTTTAGCTTTGGATGACACAAAGGAATCTCTGCCAAAGCATATAGTGCAAGAACGAATCGAAGATATTAAAGAGATGAAGAAAATTTTCGGTTGATGGGTGCTAAAGCCGGCGAAATATTTTTTTGCCCTGAATTTACTTTCAAAGACGGTAAAGTCGGGAAGAAATGTTTAGTCTTACTTAACAATCCTACCAATAAAGATCATTATATTTTCTGTCTATCCACTTCACAACAAAAAGATAAAATACTGAAAGAACATTGCCAAGAAGATTGGAAGATGTTTTTCCTTCGAGCGGGAGAAGACTTTTTTATTAAAAACACGTGGCTAAAATTCGATAAATTATACTCTTTTACGCTTGAAGAAGTTCTAAAATCACATACAGACAAGGGGTTAGAATGTGTTGCAAAATTACAGGATTTGACAATGAAGCAAATCAAGAACTGTATTAAAAAGTGCAAAGAGGACATTAAAAAGAGTTATTTTGAATATATTTTTTCTAAGTAATCCTACTCATCAATAGCAGGTAGAATTTGTTGATCGGGTTTTGGGCGTTTCTCGACAAGATATTTTATTTAATGAAATAAGAAAATACTTGACGAAGGGCTTATAGTTGTTTATTATTAGGTAGATAGAGCATTATTTGAAGAGAGGAACAAATGGTTGACTGGTTAAGCATCACCGTGACCGTTTTTTTATTCACGGCAATTTTTACCATTCTCGGGCTCGTATTTAAAATTGTCTACTGGATGGCAAGCGTTGATAAGGATCGAGACGCCTTGAAGGAAGGGGCTGAAAAGGATCGAGCCACCCTTCAGAAATTCATGCGAGAAATCAGGGAAGATATTAAGCAGATTTTTATGAGACTCCCACCTGCTTCTGTTGCCGGGAGCAGCCCCCTTCGACTGACCGATTTTGGGGAGCGGATCGCAAAGCGGTTGAAGGTTCATGAATGGGCAGCTGAATTGGCTCCCGCGCTGTTGGGTGAGGTTCAGGGCAAGCAGCCTTTTGAGATTGACGAGTTCTGCGACATCTATGTTCGGAGAAAACTCGACAAAAATCTGAGTATAAGGGTTGCTAAGGGTGTGTATGAATTCGGCATCGTTCGGCATCGGCAGAGAAGGGGTTTTTTCGGTATTGAGAGTTGTGCTGCGGGAAGAATTGCTAAAACTGGGAGAAGGTGAAGACGGAGAATAAGACTTTAGAAATTATGAGAGGTTTTAATGCAAACCAGCAAAAGGAGTTCATTTGTGAGCAAGCGAATATTCCCTAAGGGGATGGGTTTTTATGAAGCGTTGAGGAGGATTGTCAGGGTTAATCCTAAGGACTTGACGGGTCCTCCAAAGCCAGATATAAAGGATTCTAAGAAGTCTGATCCTGTTCGATAAATTTTATTGGGTAATTATTTTTAAATATATTTTGATATAGTGGAATATTTATGTTGCATATTTAAAAATATCTTCTATACATCTTCTTTACATCTACATATAACCAAAAAGGACACCTAACCATATACAACCAAAAAGGACTCCACATGAAAGTTATAGCGGAATTTACATTACCCTTGGAGATAAAAAAAGAGGGGGAGTGGTATATTTCGGGCTGTAAAATTCTTGATGTTTTTTCGCAGGGAAAATCAAAAAAAGAAGCACAAGACAATTTGAGCGAAGCCTTATCTCTTTTTTTTATTTCATGCCTTGAGCGGGGAGTCCTGGATAAAGTTTTGAAGGATTCCGGTCTCAGTCCAATTAAGCCTTTAAAGAGCAAAAAGAAATCAGCTGAAATAGCTGGTATTCCTGTGGATACAACCGACTTCATAAATGTTCCTATCCCGTTTGAAGTCAACAAGGATAATGTTGCATGCCACGCCTAACACCTGTTGACTGGAGAGTTCTTGAGTGTATATTTAAAAAAGCAGGATTTGAGCCCATAAGAGATTCATCCAATCACAGAATTCTTGAAAAAGAAAGTTTCCCTCGCCCGATAATCATTCCTAAGTATAACGAAGTTGGATTAGATATTATTAAGTCAAATATGCGTTCTGCCAATATGACAAGGGATGATTATTTTTCTTATTTGAGTAAATGCAAATAAGTGCTTTAAGCCGAATAAAGTTTGTATTGTCAAGTATATAATTACCATTATTATTATTATTGATAGTCCGATACAGCTCAACCGCAATTGTGAACACACAGTACTATTGATACGGCAGTTTATCACATTGATTCCAAAGGCGTTGGTTATACAATAAGATGCCAGGCTTATTAAAGAGAATTGTTTCTTGTGTTTATCACAACTCAAAAAAGGGAATGGCTTGCTTTTCCCTTTTTTTATATTCTAATCCAAAGGTTTTTCCCGGTGCTTCGCTGCAGGGCTGGAAATGGTGTGTTTTAGTAATACTATCGGCAATTATTTTCGGTTCATGTTCTTCACTTATGCAGACAAGGATTCCGGCACAGACCTGGACCAATCCTCGAGAAATTATCACTGCCTACAACGATAGTATAGAAAAGTTGCAGACATTCAAGGGAACAGGGATACTGCTCATTCAGACCACGGATACGAATGAGCAAGGTACGGCGCATATTACGATCAAAATGCCCGATTCCCTCCACATCCGCATAGAAGGACCGTTCGGTATTGATGTTGCATCATTTTTTATGGATAAAAACACCTATCTTCTCTATTTGCATAGAGACAAAATTGTATACAATGGTAATGTGGATTCGCTTGATGCTCCCGGTCTGCTGTATGAATTAGCAGGAGTACGTATTGCAGAAGCAACATTTAATCGTCGTGATTTTCTGCACGAGCTTTTGAGTTTTTTTACTGGTACCACGGTACTGAATGTCAACAGTCTTGAGCCAATAGCATTTCTTGAAAATGGAAAAAATGAGGCACTGTTTCGGCATACCGATACACAATTTCAAACTAAATTTGAATTCCCGGGAGACCGCGAGCTTTTGCAGCGGGTAAGCATCTCAGATCATACATCTGACATGAGAGTCGAAAAGACATTTAACCGATATATAAAGCAGCAGGGAGTTATTATTCCGCGGAGAATTCGGTTTACATTTTTCCGCGAAAAAGCCAGGATTGCTCTCCAGTACAGGACTATTCAAATCAATAAAAGAATACAATCAAATGAGTTTACTATTAATGTTCCGCCTGAACGGATGAGCGGTTTACAGGTAATGGAAATTATACATTCCACACATTCAGTGTTGAGGTGATACCGTGAAAATTACTGTTGTAGGAACCGGGTATGTAGGATTGGTTGCAGGAACGTGTCTTGCCGATATGGGTAACGATGTGCTATGTGTTGATAATGACCGGAAGAAAATTGATGATTTGAAAAAGGGCATAATCCCTATTTATGAACCAGGACTAAAGGACATACTGGAAATTAATGTGAAGGAGCGTAGACTCCATTTTACCTCGGATATGAAAGAGGGTTGTGAGAAGTCAGGAGTGATTTTTATTGCTGTTGGCACCCCTGCCGGTGAAAGCCATGAAGTAGATGTCACGAATGTGATGGCGGTTGCCCGGACTATAGGGAAATTTTGTAATGATGATAAAATAGTTGTCGGTAAAAGTACGGTTCCTGTCGGTACAGCACGAAAAGTAAAAGAAATTATCAATGACACAATGACCGGAAATCACACCGTAGATGTGGTGTCAAATCCGGAATTTTTGAGAGAGGGTTCGGCAATACAAGACTTTGTCAGCCCTGATCGTATTATTGTTGGAACGGATAGCGAGCGGGCCCAAAAAGTGATGGAAAAAATATACCGGGGAAATGTCCGAACTGGAAAACCGCTCATGGTTACCGACGTTGAAAGTGCAGAACTTATCAAATATGCCTCAAATGCTTTTCTGGCAACAAAAATATCGTTTATTAATGAAATTGCCCGTCTCTGTGAAAAAGTTGGTGCAGACGTGAAAAAGGTTGCAGTCGGAATGGGTCTGGATGACAGGATCGGATCGCGGTTTCTGCAAGCAGGTATCGGCTATGGAGGGAGCTGTTTTCCTAAGGATGTAAAGGCGCTGATCCAGGCAGGAAAAGAAAAGGGAGTGGAATTTTCCATACTCACTGCTGTTGAAAAAATCAATATGCAGCAGCGTTCTATTGCCGTTGAGAAATTAAAAAGTGTTTATGCTGATCTGAGTAATAAACGTATTGCGCTGTGGGGATTGGCGTTTAAGCCAAGGACAGATGACATCCGTGAAGCCCCTTCACTCGACATAATTACCAACTTGCTCAAGAGCGGCGCAGATGTTGCTGCATTCGATCCAGTTGCGCAGGAAAATGTACAACAGGAATTTCCCAATTTGCATTTTGGGCACGATCCGTATTCTGTTCTTGAGGGGTGCGATGCATTGATTATTGTGACAGAATGGAATGAGTTCAGAGATCTTGATTTTGGAAAAGTTCGCTCCTTGATGAATGAGCCGGTAATCATTGATGGCAGGAATATTTACGAACGGGGTGAGATTGAAAAACACGGTTTTACATATATCGGATTTGGCAGGTAATGGAAATAATGCAATTGACTTAGTAGATTGATATTTGTAAAGTGCAGCATTTTAGTTATTGATTATAAATACGTTACGTTATGATTTCGAAGTTGATTTCAAGCTATGTTGCTTATGTTTAAATTGAGAAATTGTTAACTTGATCAATGTTTTTTGCAAATTTAAAGTTTATATTTAACGGTGCATCAAAAAGAACAGCAATACCATCGCAATCGTTTGAAAAATGAATTGAGAAACAACGATTACCTATGAGGATTCTAATTACTGGAGGAGCCGGTTTTCTTGGTTCACAATTAACCGATAAAATTATCCGGGAAGGGCATGAAGTTGTCTGTTTTGACAATCTCAGTACCGGGTCGACTGAAAATATTGCGCATCTGATAGATAATAAAGCATTTCAGTTTGTCAAATATGATGTGACAGAGTATCTTTATTTAGAGGGTAAGATTGATGCAATTCTCCACTTTGCGTCTCCGGCAAGTCCGGTCGATTATGGTGAGCTGCCTATCCAAACCCTGAAGGTTGGTGCTCTGGGAACACATAAAACACTGGGTCTTGCTCTGGAAAAACAGTCAAGATTTCTACTGGCATCTACATCTGAAGTGTATGGTGATCCTTTGGAAAATCCTCAGACTGAAGAATATCTCGGTAATGTAAATCCCATTGGTCCGCGCGGAGTTTATGACGAAGCAAAGCGATTTGGGGAAGCATTAACTATGGCATACCACCGTGTTCACAATATTGATACACGAATTGCGCGGATATTCAATACATTTGGTCCTCGTATGAGAACACATGATGGAAGAGTTGTTCCGACATTTATAAATCAAGCTCTACAAAACGAGCCGATTACTATTTTTGGTTCGGGGAAGCATACACGAAGTTTTTGTTTTATTACTGATATGGTTCGTGGACTCTTTAAACTCATACAGTCTTCAATAAATGAACCTGTTAATCTTGGTAACCCATACGAGATGACAATTTTAGAGCTGGCTGAATTAATACGTGAATTGACATCGAGTAAAAGCGAACTCATATTTGAACCGCTGCCTGTTGATGATCCGAAAGTCAGGCAGCCGGATATTACCCGGGCAAAAAAGGTTCTTCAATGGGAACCGGAAGTGGCAATCAAAGATGGGTTAATGAATACAATAGATTTTTTTGACAGAAAGCTGTCACATTCATAATGAATATCTTAGTTACAGGCGGTGCAGGATTTATCGGGTCACACATTGCAGAGCAGTATTGTGCTATGGGGTATACAGTGCATATTGTCGATGATCTTTCTACGGGATTGGAACAGAATATTCCCGAAGACGCCCTGTTTCATAATTTCTCCTATGATGATCCGAAAGCTTTTTCAATCCTTAAGCAGCATAAAATAAAGGTTCTGTGTCATCATGCTGCACAAATTGATGTGAGAAAGTCTGTTCAGAATCCTGTTGACGATATTAAAAGAGACATTGCCGGTTCTGCAGAGCTGTTTCGAAGAGCTGTTGAATCAGGGGTTGAGTATGTTATTTTTGCATCGAGCGGTGGAGCAATATATGGCGAACAGGAATACTATCCTGCTGATGAAAATCATCCAATTAATCCGGATTCCCCTTATGGGCTGCATAAATGGATGATCGAAAAATATCTTGATTACTATTCGCGGAAATCTGCCATGAAATATTGTCCTCTCCGGTATGCAAATGTTTATGGCCCACGGCAGAATCACTGCTCGGAGGCCGGAGTGGTTGCAATATTTGCAAATAAAATACTGCGAAATGAACAGTGTGTAATTAATGGGACCGGAGAGCAGACACGGGATTTTGTTTATGTTGATGACGTGGCTGCCGCAAATGTCCAAGTGCTGCGGCAGCGCTATCATGGTGTACTCAACATTGGTACAGGAATTGAAACAACTATTAATGAAGTATTTGATTTACTGACAACATTGTTGGACTGCAAGCATTTGAGGCAGCATGGACCAATGAAAGATGGTGAGCAGTTCAGAAGTGTACTGTCAAGCCGGAAAGCCCGTAAAATCATTCGCTGGTCACCAGAAGTTACTCTTCAAACAGGAATGCAAAAGACTGCAGAATATTTTTCAAATGTCACAGATATAATTGGGACAGGTTAAGAATATGACAAACGATGAAAAACATGTTGAAGTTTCAGTCGTAGTCCCCGTGTTCAATGAAAAGGATTCTCTGTACGAACTTTCGAATCTTCTCAGAGAAACACTCACAAGCTCTGGAAAAAGCTTTGAGGTCATATTTATTGATGATGGTTCAACCGATGATTCATTTGATGCATTGATGAGATTAAAGGAGTCACATCCGGAAATCAGGGTAATTAAATTTCAAATGAATTACGGTAAGTCCTCAGCATTGTCAACTGGATTTGATAGCGCGCGCGGAGATTATGTCATCACTATCGACTCCGATTTACAGGATGATCCTAAGGAAATTCCGGCTCTGCTTGAAAAACTTTTGGAAGGATATGACCTTGTGTCAGGCTGGAAGAAGCACCGTAAGGACCCCGCATCAAAACGGCTGCCGTCGAAAATATTTAACTTTGTGACTTCCGTGACAACTGGTATACACCTTCATGATCACAACTGCGGATTAAAAGCATATCGCAGAACTGTTGTAAAGAAAATTTCCATTTATGGCGAACTGCATCGGTTCATACCTGCATTAGCGCACGCTTTTGGATTCCGTGTTACTGAAATGCCTGTACAGCATCACAAGCGGAAATATGGAAAGTCGAAATATGGATTATGGCGCTATTTTGCGGGTTTTTTTGATCTAATGACCATTATGTTTTTAACGAGATTTACCACCAGACCGCTTCATCTTTTCGGCAGTATGGGACTTTTATTGTTTTTAGCAGGATTTATCATTAATATTTATTTAACAATTCTCAAATATTTTTATGGAGAAGGCATCGGAAACAGGCCGCTTCTCTTTCTCGGCATTCTTCTGATTCTTGTGGGATTTCAGGTATTTTCGCTCGGTCTTCTTGCAGAAATGATAACAAAACTGAGAAGTAAAGACGATTCAAATTTGATAAAAGAATACTATGACTGATTCAAACACTTACACGAGGGGAAATATTAATATTTTCCAGATTGGTTACGGATATTGGGGACCGAATCTTACGCGCAATTTATCACGTGTGTCTGAGGTCAGTATTTCCGCGCTTGGTGAAGTCGAGCAAAAGAATATAGACCGGTTCAAAGCAGCCTATCCGGATGCACACATCTATAATGATTATCGGGAAGGGTTAAAAAGAGACGATATTCATGCTGTCGTTGTTACAACACCGGCAGTGCAGCATTATGATATGACGCGTACCGCACTTGAACATGGGAAACATGTCCTGGTCGAAAAACCGCTTGCGCTTACTTCAAAAGAGGGACAAGAACTTGTAAATATTGCCAAGAGTAACAACTGTGTTCTCATGGTGGGTCATACATTTCTCTATAATTCAGCTGTCAGGAAAATCAAAGGGTACATCGATAGCGGAGAGCTTGGAGATATTTACTATATTTACTCACATAGACTCAGTCTTGGAAAAATTCGGCAAGATATAAATTCTCTCTGGAATTTTGCACCACATGATATATCGATTATTTTGTATCTTCTCGAAAACAAACTGCCTGAAAGTGTCACTGCCCGTGGATTTTCATATATTCAAGACGATATAGAAGATGTTGTTTTCATGACTGTGGAATTTCAAAAATCTCTATGTGCTCATGTTCATGTGAGTTGGATTGATCCGAATAAAGTCCGAAGCATGACAATTGTTGGCAGTAAAAAAATGATAGTTTATGATGATGTCTCGAACGATGCAAAAATAAGAATATATGACAAAGGCGTTGACAAGCAATATGGTAACAATGCGCTTAAAAATTTCGAAAATTATGGAGAATTTCAGCTCCTTATCCGTGCGGGAGATGTTGTTGTACCTCGTTTTGATTCTGTTGAACCGCTTAAAGAAGAGTGTAAACACTTTATCGATTGTATACGGAATGGAAAAAACCCTCTCACATCGGGTGAGCATGGTGTACATGTGATTAAAATATTGGAAAATGCCGGATATTCAATGAGCAATAATGGCACAGCAGTACATATAGACTGGTAAAATATTTCATTTTCTACGGATCATCAATTGGAAACCCCATATCTCGTTCATGATAAAGCGATTGTAGAATCTGATACCATTGGAAATGGTACACGAATCTGGGCATTTACGCATGTTTTAAAAGGTGCACGCATCGGAGAAAACTGCAATATTGGAGAGGGATGCTTTATTGAATCCAATGTTATCATTGGCAACAATGTGATAATAAAAAATAACATATCTATCTGGGATAAAATTACCATTGAAGATGACTGTTTTCTCGGGCCAAATGTTGTTCTGACTAATGTTTCAAACCCCCGCTCCCGGTTTAAAAGATCCCTTGATGAGTTTGATGAGACGATTATCAAAGAAGGCGTGACTATTGGTGCGAATGTTACGGTTGTGTGCGGAATAACTATTGGCACGCATGCATTTATCGGTGCAGGAGCTGTAGTCACCCATGATGTTCCAGCGTATGCTTTGACGTTTGGCAATCCGGCCCGTATTCAGGGTTATATGTGCGAATGTGGTGAAAGAATTGATTTCAGCAGTACTTGCAAATGCGGCAATAAATACCAATATTCCGATCAGGAAGGCTGCCTAAAGATTTGAGTTCTGCAGCACATGAGAAGGCTTTTTCATCATCACGTAATACAAAATCAGAATTTGTGCAAATAATTGGTTGTAATCTTATGGGCGAGATTAAAGTTGAAAATTCTCCATATACTCTACGATGATTTCAAAAATCCTTGGTTAGGTGGTGGTGGAGCAGTTCGGGCCAGGGAAATTAATAAAATACTTGCTCAAAAGCATTCGGTAACAACAATAACCGGAAATTTCCCAGGCGCATGTACAGAATCGATGGATAATATCAAGTTTATACGAATTGGTTATGGTGCCCACTACTTATTGAGCCGCATCACGTATACATTGGCAGTTCCTTTTCAAATGTGGATACGTGAATACGATCTGATTGTAAACGATTTTTCTGCTTTTTCTCCAGTCTTTTGCCATTTTTATACAAAAAAGCCGATTGTTAATATATTTCATCACCGTCTAGGAATACAGGCGATAAAAAAAAAGCCGATATTAGGTCTTTTGTCCATTATATTTGAAAAGCTGTTTTTAAAAACTGCTTCCAACGTGATCACTGGTTCGCCAAGTGTAACCGAAGACATTAAGCGCAAGAATGAAATTCGAAGAATAGAATGTATATTTAGCGGAGTAGACCAATCCCTGTTTGCTTTAGAATCCGAACCGGGCGAATATATTGGTTTTATTGGCAGATTAGACGTATATATGAAAGGTATTGATATTCTCCTTAATGCGTTGAAAAAAATAAAGAATTCAACTGTCACATTGAAAATTGCGGGTTCTGGACCACAAAAAAACATTAAAAGCTTAATTGCCACTATAGATACATTGAAGCTTAAAGATCGGGTTACTTTACTTGGCAAAATATCTGACACAGAGAAGAGAGACTTTTTTAAACGTTCTCTCTTTTTCGTGATGCCTTCCCGGTTTGAAGGGTGGGGTATATCTGCCATTGAAGCGGCCGCATGCGGCAAACCGGTTATCGGGACAGATATTCCTGGATTAAAAGATGCAATCATTGATAAAAAAACCGGTTTTTTAGTGGAATCTGAAAATAGTGATGAATTAGCGGTGGCGATTGACACACTTCTGGAAAATAAAAAGCTTCGAAATGAATTAGGTTGCAATGGGAAAAAATGGGCGAAAAATTTTCAGTGGGAAGAAATTGCTGAACAACAAGAGCAGTTCTATAAGGATACCGTTTATTTGTATTAATACTTTTTCACATACAATTATAATTCTTATTTGTCATTATAGACCTTAAACAACGTGTAAAAATCATGTATCAACATAAGCAAATAGCACTTGTAATTCCGGCTTATAATGAGTCAAAGCTCATCAAACCCACTCTTGAGAATGTGCCGGATATTATTGATCGGATATTTGTTGTTGACGATGCAAGTACAGATAATATGGCAGATACTGTCAGAGACAGAATGCAACATGATGACAGAATTACGCTGATTCAGCATGACAAAAATTCTGGTCCGGGTCAGGGCATAATTACCGGGTATAAAGCCTCGAGTCAACAGGGATATGACATCACGGTTGTCGTTGGTGGAGATTATCAAATGCCGCTTAATGAAATCGAAACCTTTTTGAAGCCGCTCATCGAGAATAAAGCAGATTACACGAAAGGTAACCGGTTTATGTTGAATGGTAATGCATTTGATGATATGCCGAGATTACGGCTCGTAGCCAATACGATGATTTCAATGCTAACCAAAATTGCATCCGGTCTTTATAAGATTTTTGACGTTGTTGACGGCTATACAGCTATTACAAAGCAAGCCATTGATGCAATAAATTGGGATAAAGCATGGAAAAGTTACGGCTATCCCATGGATTTCCTGATCAGGCTCAGCGCTCATGGATTACGGGTAATGGATGTTCCCCGGAAAGCGATATACATTCAAGGAGAGCGCCAGTCACAGATAAAAGGACTCAAATATGCTATAAAAGTCTCACCAATGCTTTTGAGAGGATTTTTCTGGAGACTAATTGTACAATATGTATTCCGGAATTTTCATCCGCTGATATTTTTCTATATCTTAGGATTGATATTACTACCGCTCGGGGTCGTATTCGGAGGATATCTGATTTTCTCTCAAATATCCGGTATTGGTGTAACCGGACCCCGTGCTATTCTGTGTGCCATGTTTATAATTACCGGGATGCAATTTCTTTTGTTTGCTATTCTGTTTGACAGTCAGGAGTCAGAAAAAAACAATTAAATCGATTGAGATATTCACGCTATTGAATTATGTGCGGTATATGCGGTATATATAATTTTCGCAGTAATGAGCTTGCTTCGGAAACTGTTGTCAGAAAAATGATGGATGCCATGGAACATCGCGGCCCTGATGATGAAGGAGTATACACAAAAGGGCCACTCTCGATTGGGATGCGCCGGCTCAGCATCATCGACAGAGCAACCGGTAAGCAGCCGATGTGTAATGAAACGGAAGATGTTTGGGTCGTCTATAATGGAGAAATCTATAACTATCTTCCCTTGATGGAGGAACTCAGAAGAAAAGGGCATATTTTCAGATCAAAAAGCGATACCGAAGTAATTGTCCATCTCTATGAAGAATATGGGACAGACAGCTTTTCGATGCTCAACGGCATGTTTGCGATTGCACTCTGGGACAATGAGCGGAAAACGTTTTACCTTGTCCGCGACCGGTTTGGAATTAAACCTCTTGCTTACTCGATCATAAATGGAAGGCTGATTTTTGGCTCCGAAATCCATTTGCTTTTCAAAGACCCTGATGTTTCGAAGGAAATTAATCTTGAGGCATTAGATTTATATTTCGCCTATTATTATATTAACGCACCCCATACAATATTCAATGATGTGAAAAAAGTTCCTTCCGCGTCGTATCTGGAATGCAAAAACGGCACCATAAATATAATACGTTATTGGAATCTGCAGAACAGTTATACACACTATGACAACGAGGAAGACTATACTGAGAAGATCAGAGATTTAATGAGCGAATCTGTGAAACTGCAACTGCAAAGTGAGGTTCCTCTTGGTGTGTTTTTAAGCGGGGGTCTCGATTCAACTTCCATTCTGGCATTCATGCGTCAGCATTTATCTGGAAAAATCAAAACGTTCTCAATTGGTTTTGAGGATTCTTCGTATAGTGAACTGCCAGAGGCAGATGCGGTTGCAAAAATGTATGAGACGGAACACCATCCAACAGTTATGTACCCAAAAGATATTCCTGAATTTTTGCCAAAGTTGTTAAAACATATGGGGGAACCAAATGGTGATTGGAGTAGTGTTGCGAATTATCTTGTATCACAGGAAGCAAAAAAATCGGTAACCGTCGTATTGCGCGGTGACGGAGGTGACGAGATATTTGGAGGGTATCCAACATATAATGCAGCAAACCTTGCACGGCTTGCACGCAAAATACCGAAATCGGTTCGCAATAGATTTATTAATCGTTTGATCAACTTCCTTCCGGTTTCTCATCGAAGGCTCAGTTTTGATTATAAAGCAAAACGGTTCCTGAATGGAATTGATTTGCCCGTCTTTGAAGCTCACCATTATTGGAAAGAGGTGTTTCCGCCTGACAGGAGAAATTCTCTGATTTCGTCGGACTATTATGTCAATCAAAATGGTGCTTTTGTCATGGACGAAATAGAATCGATAGCCAGTGAAATGCAGTCAGAAAACATCGAAGATACTTTGACGTATCTTGACCTGCGAATCTTTAATCAGGGATGTACGCTGCCGGTATCGGATATAACCTCCATGGCTGTTTCGCTTGAAGGAAGAGTTCCTTTTTTACATAATGAGGTAGTTGATTTTGCCTATTCTATTCCGTTTCCGCTGAAAAACCGGGGAATGCAGACAAAATACATCTATCGTAAGGCGATGCAGGGGCTGCTTCCGAACAGGATTGTTCGCATGAAGAAAAAAGGATTTGTAGTCCCCGGTGCCAGCTGGATATTTCATGAACTCAAACCATATATTATAGACGTTTTATCTGAAAGCAATATTACAAAAATACCCTGCTTAAATGCTAAACCGGTCCAAAAGGTACTAAAAGACCATTTCGAGATGAAAGTAGATAATACTCGACAAATAACGTGCCTTGTCGCGTTTGTACTTTGGTATGACTGTTTTCATTAATGTTCATATTGTTTTTAATCTCAATTAATTCACTATAGAGTTACTATGAAAGTTCTTATAACCGGTATTACGGGATTTGCCGGCAGCCATCTTGCAGATTATGTTTTGAAGGAGAAACTCGGTACCGTTATCGGCATACACCGCTGGCGTAGTGATATGCGTAATATCAGGCATATTATCGATAAAATAGACTTACATGAATGCGACCTTCGTGATGCATTTTCTGTCAGAGACCTGATCGATGCGGTGAGACCAGACAAAATTTTTCACCTTGCCGCTCAAAGTTTCGTACCAACATCCTGGAAAGCACCGACTGAATCGCTCACGACGAATATTGTCGGCCAGTTAAATATATTTGAAGCCGTCAGAAAATTAAAGATTAATCCATGGATTCAGCTTGCTTGTTCGAGCGAAGAGTATGGAATGGTTTATGAAAATGAACTTCCTATAAAAGAAACTAATCCGCTTAGACCTCTAAGCCCTTATGCTGTCAGCAAAGTCGGTCAGGATATGCTTGGATATCAATATTTCTGCAGTTTTGGAATAAAGGCAGTCAGAACCAGGACATTCAATCATACTGGTCCACGTCGTGCTCATGTATTTGTTGTTTCTGATTTTGCAAAACAAATTGTTGAGATTGAAAAAGGGCTTTGTAATCCGGTAATCCATGTCGGGAATCTCGATGCACGCCGAGATTTTTCCGATGTCCGCGATATCGTACGAGCATACTGGTTGTCACTTGAACAATGTGAAGTGGGTGAAGTGTACAACATCTGTTCTGGTACTACATGGTACATTCGCGATATGCTGAACATGCTCATAGAGAGATCAAAAGTTAAAATTGAAATTCAGCAGGATCCTGACCGTATGCGACCGTCTGATGTTGAAGTACTACTCGGAGACGCATCTAAGTTTACGCAGGCAACAGGCTGGAAACCTGAAATCCCATTTGAACAAACATTAGAAGATATTCTAAATTACTGGCGGAGCTATCAGGAATAAGCAATGAATATTGTCATCACAGGAGCCAACGGATTTGCAGGAACGTATTTGATCCGGGAACTATTGGGACATTACGGTGATACTGCACAGCTTTATGGTATATCGGATGTAAATCCAACGAGCGAGAATATCTGTAATTTAAAGAATTACGCTATTGTTGATATCACAGATTATGATGCGCTGAAAAAAAGTCTATTGCTATTCAAACCGGACTCCATATACCATCTTGCAGCACAGAGTTCTGTGGCTCTTTCATTTGAAAAGCCGCACGAAACGTTCCTGGTTAACCAGATCGGAACATTGAATGTTCTAGATATAGCGGCAAAAGCGTTTGAGAAAATGCCGAATATTCTCATCGTCAGCTCGGCGGATCTTTATGAATATTCATCCGGTGCAATGTCGGAAGATACGCCATTTGCGCCACTAAATCCTTATGGTGTGAGCAAAGCTGCAGCAGATTACCTCGGATACATGTACTGGAAAAACAATAACGTACCGGTGATTCGGGTTCGCTCATTTAATCATATCGGGCCAGGTCAGTCAATCCAATTTGTCTTGCCTGATTTTGCCCGGCAGATAGCCCGAATTGAGAAAAGATATCAGAAACCTGAGCTGCATGTCGGGAATCTCGATGCCCGACGAGATTTTACCGATGTCCGCGATATTGTAAGGGCATACCGAATGGTTGTGGAATCCGCACAACCCGGCAGCGTTTATAATGTTTGTTCAAATAAAACCTATGCGATCAAGGAATTGGTTACTCTATTAGTTGAAATGAGTCATACGTCTATTACCATAAAACAGGATTCTAAACGGATGAGACCTTCGGATAATCCGAATCTTCTCGGGGATAATAGCAAAATTGTCCGTGAAATCGGATGGAAACCTGAAATTTCTATTGAAAAAACGCTCGAAAAATTATTACATTTCTGGCGGAAGCAAGTAGACTTGGGATACTATAAATATGTCTGAGAATTCAATATTACAATCGGCATATATTCCATCTGATGCTCAAATTGGTCAATACTGCGTCATGGAAAATGATGTGCGGATTGGTAAAAGATGCACCATTGGGAATCATGTCGTAATTTATCCCAATACCATCATTGGTGATGAAGTTTCCATTCAGGACCATGCTGTTGTCGGAAAACCTCCGATACGCGGAAAAAGAAGTGTACAGCGTCTTTCACCCGATAGCGATAATCCTGCGCGTATCGGGTCAGGTGTAAGAATCGGTGCTCATGCAATCATATATAATCAGACATCCATTGCTGATTCAGTATTAATAGCTGATTCTGCGGCTGTACGAGAACGAGTTTCGATTGGCAAAGAGACGATTGTCGGTAGGTCAGTCACAATTGAAAATGATACGGTAATCGGACAACGGACAAAACTTGAGACTGCCTGTTATATTACAGCATACTCCGAACTTGGCAATAACTGTTTTCTTGCTCCTATGGTTGCATCATCGAATGATGCGTTTTTGGGTAGAACAGAGGAACGGTTCGGGAAATACAAAGGATATTATTGTCAAAGACGGCGGAAGGATCGGTGTTGGAGCTGTTATACTTCCCGGTATTATAATCGAAAGAGAGGGAGTCGTTGGTGCCGGTTCGGTAGTAACCAGGAATGTACCGGAGAAGACACTTGTCATGGGTGTACCCGCACGTATCATTAGAAAGATTCCGCCCGATCAATGGGCTGAAAACCAGTAACATAACACAAAATAACAACGAATAACTATACTATTATGGCTATCTTAAAACATACTCTCTATAGCAGAATAGTGCTGTGGTATACACGAGCGGTACTGCCCGTGCTACTGATTATTTCTCCATGCATTTCTTCTGCTCAGGCGCAAACCTGGCGTGAATTTGATCTAGTAAGCATATTAGTCGAATGGAAAGTCGATCGATTGGGCACATTATTCATGAATACGCAGGATAAAAAGTTTTTAATATATTCTGAAATGGCCGGCGATGTTTTAATGCTTGATGCGAATACCGATTCGGTATTTACGTACGGAAATTCTCTGCTCAATATCGATGAAAATACTAATACTGCAGAATTTGATTTAGATCAAGACAGGATGTATCTTGGTCAGACAGAACGTGTTGGTGTTGATATACGGCTTCCTCTGATTATGAATAAAACGATCTACCTTGTTCCACGTCCCGAAATCATAGGTGAAGCTACAATTGAAGAAATATTGCATCACAAGATTATTTTCCGGCAGCTCGTCAAGACATACCAACCTGATGAAGCAGCCATTACTTATCTGAAAGAGTATTCGACACCGATATCGGTCAGGATTGTGTTTGGGTCGTGGTGCGGAACATGCAGAGATAGAATTCCTAAAATAATAAAAGTCATTGCTAAAAGCGGAAATTCAACTATTTCTTATTCATTTATTGGGGTTGACGATAAGATTTCTCAGGATGAACTGCAGGAGCGGTATAATGTGCGGAAACTTCCCGGTATAACCGTCATAAAAGACGGAATTGAAATGGGAACAATCAACAATAATGTCTCATTTGAAAACGGTCTCGTTTCTTTATTGCAAACTTTTGAATAATAGAAGTGAAGTTTTGTGTGCTGTGTTCTAAAAATAACTGTGTATGAATATCATTTCATTGCTTCGAACACTATCTCCTTACGTCATCGGTCTGGTTTTTGTCTCTGCCGGACTCTTTAAGTCATTTGATCCATCAGCATTTTCACTCTTTCTGGAATCCTACGGTTTTATACCCTCATCATTTACACCGGTGATTTCATATTCCGTTATAACAGTTGAACTTATACTTGGTCTCAGTTTAATTCTCTTTTTAGTTCCTCGGATTGTTATATCTTCATTAGCGGGTCTGACGGTACTGTTTATTATCGTAACGTTCTGGGGGTGGATACAGGGTATGGAGCAGGGGTGCGGTTGCTTTGGATTGGCTGTGGAAAGGACTCCCCTGCAGGTGATTATTGAAGATGCACTTATTCTTGCTGGTCTGGCATTGTGCTGGTGGAAGCACAAACTCTCACCATTACAAACAGCACAATGGAAGAGATATGTTTTTGTAACAGGTTGTGCAGCTTCCTTGATTATAACAGTTTTTGGTAAAGATCTTCCGGTTGAATCACTTGCTACACAACTACGCATCGGATCAGACCTAAGCAGTCTCGAAGTTTTGGATATCTCGCATAACTTTTCAGAGGGGTCGTTTCTTGTCATTCTTCTGAGTACTGATTGTGCTAAATGTCCGGAATATGTTACGATGCTCAATACCTTTAGTCAAATCGATCAGCTACCCGGAGTAGTGGGAATTTTTGCAGGAACAAAAGAGGAGTCGATAACATTTTTCTGGGAAAATCTCCCCGACTTTCCGGTTGGACATGCTCAATATACTATGATGCGGAAATACTTTCGAAAATTACCAAAGTTATTTTTTTTGAGAAATGGTACCGTTCAATATATATGGGATAAAGATATGCCGTCTATAAATCAGATAACAGAAATTGTATCAGAAATTAATTAATTCTCAAGAAACGTTGCTGTAGTTCCATAAAATTCCAGGTACTTAGGTTATTTTCGGATCACGTGTTACAGTATACCTGGAATGGAAGAAAAAGTCACTAGATTTATTGTTGGTACATCATGTTTCTTTTGTTCCGGGGATCGTCTGTACCGTTTGCGTGATAATTACTTTACATGTAATGGATGTTTCTTGTAAAGAGAGCCCGAAGCGGTTCAAGGACGATCTTGCTCTACTGCGTTATGTTTCTTTGGAGATACCTGCCAATAAAGCTGCCAGGGGTCTTGGTTTTGGCTCCACGACAGTGCGAGGCACATAGATGCTTTATCGACAGGAGATTTATGATTTCAGGAATTGAGAAGACTTTCCGGCGGGATAGAATGTGATGCACGCTGCTTTGGTGGGAAACGTACGGGAATCAGCGGTCGCGTGAATGCCGGTACAATAAAGGTTTTCGGCATGATGGAACGTCACGGGAAGCTGTTTACTACGATGTGACTGCCGCTTGATGAACGAGATCAGTGACACCGCTGAGCAAGGGAGCATCTTCTCCACTGCTCCGTTCCGTTCGTATACATCGCTGAAGTTTTTTGGTAAACAGCGTACGGTCGATCATAACACATAGTGCATCACGGGACGTCGTCATAGTAACGGCCTTGAGGGGTTCTGGTCATGTGCACAAGAAAGGCGCTTACAGTACCATGGTGTCAGCAAAAATCATTGCCTGGTATACCGCAAGAAAATGGAATGGAGATACAATTACAGAAACCAAAATCTAAACCATCCTTTAATCAAAATTCACGTTAGTCCGTTTTTGACCTAATGACCAAATTCTATATGAGAATTCTTTTGTATCAGTACCATTTTTTCTGTATTTTGAAACGATGCAGGGTCTCCAACACTGCTGTTGGGATTGCTCACCTTATGTACGCAAGGAGATAGAAGTGTGGATTTGATCGATGGTGTCCGAGTTAAAAAACTCAAGGTTATTTCCGATGAGCGAGGCCGCCTCATGGAGATGCTTAGAGATGATGATGAAATATTCGTTAAATTTGGGCAGGTGTATATTACAACCGCATATCCCGGTGTTGTAAAAGGGTGGCACTATCATAAAAAGCAGACTGATCATTTTGTCGGATTAAAAGGAATGACAAAAGTTGTCCTCTATGATAACCGTGAGAATTCAAAAACGCACGGACTCATAAATGAGTTTTTTCTGGGTGAGCATAATCCGATATTGGTACAGATCCCTGCAGGGGTTTTTCATGGATTCAAATGCATCGGTGAAACAGAAAGTATGATGCTTAACATTCCGACAGAACATTACGTTTATGATGATCCGGATGAATTTAGAATTGATGCGCACGATTCGAGTATCCCATACGACTGGTCACGGAAAAACGGATAAGTAGATTTTATTCAGACATTTACAGTATTATCACAGGTGTATAATGAAATTGATGGTAACAGGCGGAGCAGGATTTATCGGCAGTAACTTTATCCGGTATGTACTGAGCCGAGACTCCGAAATCGAAATAATTAATGTTGACAAACTGACGTATGCAGGGAACCTCGAAAACCTGCATGATGTAGAAAGCAGATATTTGGAACGGTACACCTTCCATATGGGCGATATCTGTGATGGAGAATTTATCAAGCAGACAATCGTGAATTGTAATGTTGAAGCTATCATTAATTTCGCGGCTGAATCACATGTCGACCGTTCAATTTTGGATTCGGATGTGTTCGTTACAACAAATATCGTTGGTGCAAAAGCGCTGCTTGATGCTGCACTTGATACAAATATTTCACTCTTTATACAAATTTCAACAGATGAGGTTTATGGTTCGCTCGGGTCTGAGGAAAAGTTTACCGAAGACACTCAAATTGCTCCGAACAACCCTTATTCGGCGAGCAAAGCTGCCGCTGACCATATTGCCAGAGCATATTACAAGACGTATAAGCTTCCAGTTATAATTACTCGGTGTTCGAACAATTATGGCCCGTACCAATTTCCGGAGAAATTCATACCCCTTATGATTCTCAATGCTCAAGAAGATATTCCCCTGCCTATTTATGGAAGAGGTGTGAATATCCGGGATTGGATTCACGTCGAAGACCATTGTGCAGCTCTCTTTGCAGTGCTGAAAAAGGGAAAACAGGGCGAAGTATATAATATCGGCGGTGAATGTGAACAACAGAATATAGATATTGCATATAAAATTCTTGATGTGCTATCGAAGCCCCGTTCGCTGATAACGTATGTTACCGACAGACAGGGGCATGATCTCCGCTACGCAACGGATTTTTCAAAGCTCACAACACAGCTGGGATGGGAGCCGAAAATCGGATTTGAAGAAGGTCTGGTATCAGCGATTTCATGGTATGTAGAGAATGCACCTTGGCTGGAGAACGTGGAAACCAAAGGATATCTCACCTACTACGAAGAGCAGTACGGCAGCCGCTAAGAAGACACATTTATACAGTTAAATTTTATAGTCGCTAATGATATAACATGGATATAATTTTAACCATGGTAACAAACAGATTGATTTCGGATGAGAATACTTGTTGTCAGACCAGATCACATTGGTGATATGATTTTAACGACACCATTCCTAACTGTTCTTAAGTCTTCTTTTCCGGAGTGGCACGTCTCAGTATTATGCGGCTCATGGTCTTTGCCTGTCCTGCGGAACAACCCAAATTGCGATGAAATAATTCAATGTGATTTTCCGTGGCTTGCACGAGGACAACAAACTTCTTGGAGTTCTTTGTTTAATACAGTCCGAAAACTCAGGTCTCAGAAATATGATATCGTTTTCAATCTTAGAAAAGCTGCAAAATCAGCTGTTGTTACTCGGCTGGTCGGAGGAGCAACAACATGGGGATTTGATGTTGCAAAATCATCCTGGGCACTTTCACAGACCATTCCTTACAGAACGGATATTCATATTGCAGACCTTTATTGTGATTTCATCGCCCATCATCCGGAATTCTCTGGTTTAATTACGCACAATGGACTGGAACTTTATCTCGATGAAAAAGATGTGCAATCACTCGAAAAATCAACACCATTACCCGACAGATTTGTAGTCTGTTCACCGGGTGCCGGCTATTCCGAGAAACTTTGGTTTGCCGACCGGTGGGCCGGTATTGCAGATTGGATAACACAATCTTTGAAACTCACCGTTATTTTTACAGGAGGGAACGGTGAACGGACGTTGATTCATGAAATTACCTCAAAAATGAATGAAAATGGTATTGATGTGTCGGGCAAATTATCTATCAGAGAGGCGGCTGTTCTTACAGATAAGGCGAGCTTTGCTGTGTCTGTCGATTCAGCAATGATGCATATCGCTTCTGCAGTAAAAACACCGGTTATTACCCTCTTCGGTCCGACTAATCCTGATCACTGGGGACCCTACCCGAATGGAAGAGCGAACAGTGTTCTCAGTAAAATAAATACGTTTAATCAGGGGAGAGGTTCAACGAACAGATCAGGAGGTATGGATTTCATAACCGTACAAGAAGTGCAAAATGCAATTCGAGAAGTGTGCAAAGCAGAGAAATTAACCAAAACAGAATAAGATTGAGTCGTTGTCGATTGGATGAGAGTTTACCTAAATTAAATGAACCGACTACCTGAAAGAGAAATTGAACATATAAAGCAGATTCTTGTGATTGGAGCGCTCGGCATCGGGAATCTTCTTCTCTTTTCCGGGGGCCTGCGGGGTCTCAGGAGGTTATTCCCAGATGCGCATATTACGATGATTGTCTTGAAAGAGGGATTTAAACATCTCTATGAGCACGATAGGTCTATTGATGAGGTTTTGGTGCTTGATGTTGACAATGTGCAGTCAGTATCACAGAAGATATCTTTCCTGAAGGAATTAAGAAAAAAGAAGTTTCAGCTCTGCATCACAACATTTCCTGCGAACAGACTTGAATATAATCTTCTTGCATTTGCGTCGGGGGCGAAGTGGCGAATCGCTCATCAATATTCCTCAAAACAGATATGCTCGTTATCCTTTTTGCAGAGTATCAGAATTCCAGTCGACAAAACACTGCATGATTTTGACCAGAATTGCAATCTGCTCGGACCCTTGGGATATAGCCCGGAGGCTTCTGAAAATCACGTGTCGCTTCCACTTTTACAAGAGAACCATGAGGAAGCAGAGAAGTATCTGGATGAAAATAATTGTGCAGCTTCATTGGTTATCGGTATGCATCCTGGATCGAGTATGGAGAGGAATATGGTGTTAAAACGGTGGGGGAGTGACAAGTTTGCGGAACTGTCACGTTGGCTTGCCGAAACTTATGGTGCATATATTCTTCTGTTTGGAGGAAAAGAAGAAGAGCAGCTTCGATACGATATTCATGAAAAAGCACAAACACACACACACGTGATAACGAATTTAGATTTTCTCACGACGACGGCGCTGATAAGCCGTTGCAACCTTTTCATAACCAACGATTCTGGATTGATGCATGTTGCGGTTACGGCTGGAACACAGACGATTGCCCTTTTTGGACCGACCGATCCGGGGCGGACCGCACCGTACGGTAATATCCACAGCGTTGTAAGAACGGGAATTGATTGCAGTCCCTGTTGGTCAATTCACAATCTCGGTGTCGGAAATGTTAACTGCATTCACGAGGAAAATCTTTGTCTCACGCAATTGCCGGTGGAAGCGGTTAAAAAAGAAATTGAACTCCGTTTCAAGAATGTTGAAAAATAACGATAAATTGAGTACACCGTTTTTCATTTGTGGCATTGAATAAAGAAATAAACAGGTACACATCATGTTTGGTTCACGCTGGTTTTATTCAAATAAAGGGACATTTAAGGGGCTTCTCTTCATCATTGCACTGCTCATTATCGGTGCACAGGTAGCGTATACTCAGTATATTGTAAAAAAGCTAAGGGATGACCAACGGGATATAGTCAGGACTTCCGCAAATATCTATTCACTAATTGCCGAAAGCGATATTGATGCAAATTATACTGTATTGCTCGACAGAGTTATTCAGCAGATAAGTATTCCGGTAATTTTGACTACCGTTGACGGCGAACCGCAGGCTCATAAAATTGACAGTATTTCTGATTATTCGTTTCCATTTCAGGAAGGAACAGTCAGAGAGCTCAGGCGTATGGTTTCAACAATGGACAAGGAAAATCCTCCGATCCCAATAGAATATAACGGTTCGGTATTAAACCTGATTCATTACGGAAATTCTGAAATGATCCGGCTCCTGAACTGGCTGCCTGCTATTGAACTCGGTATTGTAGGTCTGTTTATCTTTCTTGGCTTCATAGGTTTCAATAATATTCGCAGGAATGAAGAACGGTTCACTTGGGTTGGAATGGCAAAAGAGACAGCGCATCAGCTCGGTACTCCCATATCATCCTTAATTGGCTGGCTTGAAATACTCAAGGAGACACGCGAATCTGACCGATTATCTGAAATAGTTACAGAAATGGACAATGATGTCAACCGGTTGACTAAAGTTGCACAGCGTTTTTCGCAAATCGGATCCAACACAGAATTAGCAGACAGAGATATTATAAAGATTCTCGGTGAAATAGCAGAATATTTCCGAAAAAGACTCCCCCAATCAGGGGAGGCAGTTATTCTACATGAAAAATATCCGGAGAGTGCCGTTTGCACTATTAATAAAGACCTCTTTGAGTGGTCGATCGAAAATCTGATAAAAAACGGATTAGACGCACTTGAAAAAGGAAAAGGTGAAATCATTATTGCATTGTCGATGCACAGCGAGGACAATTGGTATTGTATTGATATAATCGATTCTGGAAAAGGAATGACAAAACAGCAGCAGAAGCAGATATTCAACCCTGGCTTCAGCACGAAAAAGAGGGGATGGGGTCTCGGACTCAGCTTGGCCAAGAGGATTATTGAAGATTACCACGGCGGTAAACTGCTTCTGAAAAGTACCCGGCTCAATGGAGGCACGACGATGCGGATTTTATTGAGTTCCCGCACCTGATTTAGCTGGTGATGTGAAGTTCAAATCAAAAATCGTTACTTTTTATGCCCTTTGTTTCTATATTTTTTAGGATTGAATATAAGAGGACTCAATGAATATAATAGAACAGATTCAATCGTTTTTATCTTATTCGGTTTTGAATATAAACTTCGGACGACTCCTCACTGCTTTGGCAATCTTCTTATTCGTTTATACTCTCCGTCAGGTTGTTCTGAAAATCTGTATCGGGTCATTCCGAAAACTTGCATCCCGTACAAAAACTTCCTTTGATGACCAACTTTTAGAAGCGATTGAACCTCCCGCACGTTTTTTTCTCGCAGTATTCGGTTTATGGGCGGCATTGGAGTTTATGCTGCTCCCCGAGGAAGCAAACACTTTAGCCGTCCATGTAGTCAGATCACTCTTTGTGTTTTCAATATTTTGGGCAGCATTTCGCGCCACAACAGTATTATCAGGAATACTCCAAGAACTCGCAAATCGGACTCAAACGAGTACAGACGATCAGCTGGTTCACTTTGTCGGAAAGTTTCTTCGTATCGCCGTAGTATTAATCGGCACCATGGTGATTGTAAGAGAGTGGGGTTATGATATCACCGGACTGTTAGCCGGACTTGGTCTCGGAGGTCTTGCAGTCGCCCTTGCAGCAAAAGAAACAGTATCAAATGTTTTCGGCAGCATAACCATCCTACTCGACAGACCATTTGCTGTCGGTGACTGGATAGAATCGCCTGCTGTTGAAGGTGTTGTCGAAGATATACATCTTCGTTCAACACGGGTTAGAACATTCGCAAATGCTCTTGTTACTGTTCCGAATTCTGTTCTTGCAAACGACGCGATTACAAATTGGTCACGAATGAAAAAGCGGCGAATTACGTATAAACTTGGCGTGACGTACAGTACCAAAAGCGACCAGATGGAAACATGTGTCAGTGATATAAAAATGATGCTTGAGAGTCATAAGGATATTCATTCTGATATGATTTTTGTGTATTTCACCGATTTTGGGAACAGTGCTCTCGAAATTTTCCTTTACTTTTTTACTACTACAACACAATGGCAAGAATATTTGAATGTTCGTCAGGATGTCAACCTCAGAATAATGAAAATCATCGAAAGTAATGGTCTGAGTATTGCTTTTCCGAGCAGGAGTATCTATCTCGAATCCACCAATAAAAGCTCTCAGGAGCATTGGGATAAAATAGCAGCGCAAAACAATCGTAGTGAACCGCAACAATAATTCGCTCAGCACGTTATATAGGTGAAACTGTTGTGCTCTTGCGTCAACAGCCCTTACAATGGATTACAATTTTGTAATCATTTCCATAAATAGAACATTCGATTATCCTACTGCATATAATAGTAATAAAAGTTTTTTTGAATGATTGAATACAGTGATTGTATCTAATATGTGCAGGTAGAGCTGTACTGCACCTGTCGGAGAATATTGTGGTTAATGATGAACGGTCGCTCATAGAGCAAGCAAAAAATGGCGACAGGAGTGCGTTTGACCGGTTAACTGAATTATATATGGATAAGGCATATTCGATTGCGTTTGGATATACCGGGAACACAAGTGATACACATGATATAATTCAGGAAGTTTTTTATAAAGCATACACAAATTTACATCGATTTGATCTGAAATATCCGTTTTCGTCGTGGCTTTTCAGAATTGTTATTAATAGCAGCATTAATTTTTCTAAACGTCGAAAAAGAAAACGGATAATGTTTCTTGAGCGGATACCGAAATCTGATGTCAATCCGCTAGAACTTACAGTGGCGTCCAGTTCAAATCCTGAAAAGGATTTCATCAATGAAGAGATGCGTAAGCTGTTATGGAAAGGGCTTCAAAAACTGCCGGAAAAACAGAGGTCGGCAATTATCCTCTTCGATATCGAGGGATTCTCTCAGGAAAAGGTTTCTGCCATATTAAAGTGTCCGCAAGGGTCTGTGATGTCACGTATATTTTACGGCAGAAGAAAACTACGAAAATATTTGGAAAAATATATTTGAATAATTTTTGCATTCGATTATAGTATGTGCAATGTGGGATGACACCGGTTGAGAAAGGGGTTAACAATGAAATGTCAATATGCTCAAAAAAACAGATATTCCGATTTTATAATGGTGAAAACAAAAAAACGCATTGAAGAGCACATTGCGGATTGTTCATGTTGTCAGGAAAAATATGCACAAAATGATGCCATTGAAGCGTTTTTCCAAGAACGTACCGGTCTTTTTTCCATTAAACCCAACCGCTCAGCTCTTGTGCATGCAATTATACAGTACCGTAAAAATAGAGAACACCGTTGGTGGTACAGTATTCCGAACATACTTCCGTTAGAGCCGGGTTATCGGAGGGCGTTCCTGTTTGGTACGGCATGTGCCATCATATTAATGGGATATATAATTTCCTCGATTCCAAACGAGGTTGCACCCTCAATGGAATTTATTCAGACTTCCGGAGAACAGATAGAAGAACTCGATTTTTACCTTCAGGAACATGTATTGACGCAGGATACCGATCTTTTCGGCGATTGCACAATTTCAAAAACACTGGCAAGTCTTGACAACTGATTTGCCGGTAATTCGATATTGCTATTCATATGGGATTGGAACATTAGTGTTACGATAATGATCATTTTTCAGAAAAATCTATTCAGGTTGCTCAATGAGATTATATTTGCCGCTTGTATATTGTGTAGTTTTTACACAGTGGCAGCAAGTCAGAACATTCAGAAGCAATCGGAACGAGGTCATAACTTTCTCCAAAAAATTGCCCACTCGGATACACTCTCATTCTCAGCAATTACAACATTTGAACGATTGTCGGGACGACGAAAAAATAACGTCAGCCGTTTTGAAGTTATTCGGATTGGCAGAGATAAGGGGCGGTGGCACACGCTTATTCCCGAAGACCAAAGTAATGCAATAGATATTCTTGTCGATAATGTATTTTACGAAACATATACTGACAATGACAAGATAGAAGCGTGGCCTCGCAGGACACGAGGCTTGTACTTCAATATTGAAAATATTGCTCTGATTCTCAACAACTATTCGGTCACATTTCTTTCGGATGAGTTAATCCAAGATTTTCCTGTGGATGTGGTTAAAATAAGTCCACGGCAAAGAGACCGCTCTTGGATCAAAGTCTGGGTACATAAATCCAATGGATTTATTTTCAATATGGAACAGTATGACCTTGATAATGAAAGATTGTATTTCCTGGAGAGGAAAGAAGTTGTATTCAATTTTTCAGTCGGTCCGAAGCTTTTTGAGGTGAATTTTACTGGTGAAGTTCATGGACGGCACATACGAAAAGAGTATGAAAGCATAGCTGATCTGCAAAATGAGTGGAATATGTCTTTCATCGCACCAAAGGTTAATCCTCCCGGTTTTGTGTTGAAGGAAATTGCTGTCCATATGGACGATGATGAGCCTGTTTTTCAGTATTATTATACCGATGGGATAATTTCATATTCGCTATTTCAGCGGGAATCCGAGCGGGATGACAGAGAAATGCGCATAGATCGACAGCATGGGGATCTCTATATAAGTGCCAGAAAAAATGGAATTTATTACCGAATGGACGGGGATATTAATCAGATTGACCGTGATGTTATTGTACAGTCATTCGAATCGATTCAACCGGTAAAACGTGAAGATTAGTCCTTCACGTGTAAAGACCCATTTTCTAAACCAGTTATAAACATGAATTGCACTTATGAGTTATATGTTATTTCGAGTGAAACCAAAAGGGTGAGAATGAGCGTCTCTTCAGCAGAATATTTAGTTCACTTTTTTACGTTTGTTATTTTATTTATTTGCTCGAATTAATTCTCTCTGCCAGTTGGTATCAATTTCTCCATCATAAAATTTACCGGGATTTTCAAGTGCCCACCGCTGTTTCCTGATGAGCCAGTTTTCAGGATCGAGCTCAAATGCAAGATTCAATTCATGCAGTGCTTTCACATTGTTACTGGCTTTTATGTATTCCGAAGCTTTCAGAAAATGGTTCCGTGCTTCGTCGGAAGCAAATCCTGGCTCGATCTTCTGCGGTCGTCTGTTTGCGGCTATCTTTCCGGGGACCGAATTTTCACCCCGCTCGATCCAATCTTCTATTTCTATGATGAGCCGGTCATCTTCGACCTCAGCCTGACGTGGACCTTCAATCAGATTGCCGGATTCATCAAAAAGAAGAATCAGCGGAATCGTTTTAAATCCGAATAGATTGCCTAGCATATTGTCACTGTCAACAAGGGTTGTGTACTCAGCATTGGCTTTTTCGACATAAGGACGAGCAACATCCGCGCCTTGAACATCCATAGCAACAGATATAAATTCAAAGTTTTTATCTCTATTATTTGCGTAAAACTTCTGCCACCCGGGCAGTTGGCCGCGGCATGTTCACCATGAAGCCCAAACAAATACACCGACTTTTTTACCGAAATAATCAGACAATGAAACAGCTGAACCATCTAAGTCATTCAGGCTGAAGTCATAAGCAGGTACTTCAAAAGAGTTATTGCTGACCGGTTTGAAGTTAACCATTCCATTATCAGTGAGGATGTTAACGTTAAGAACACGATTTTCAGCATCCCAGTCTGCTTCATCACCCAGAGCGAGCATTAGATAGGGAACAGGAACAAAATAGGTTCCGCTGCTTTCGTACGCCTTATTCGGATCATTATCGCCTATTTCGAACGGAATGCACAAGTCCGCCCTGCACATACCGATCTGTCTGCCCGGGACAATGTCCTTAAATTCGAGCCCGAAGTAGCTTTCCAGTGCAGGTACGGCAAAGTAAATCACCCCATTTGCAATACTATATTCATCAGAGGCAATCGTAATGTTTTCACCGTTCATAGTGAAAGATTCAAGTGGCACAGAATTATTAGTCTGACTGCATGCATCAAACATCACGCCAGCAAGCCCAAAGAGCACGATTAACTGTTTCATGAAATATTCCTCACTTGTTTTCATACTGTGTAATAATAAGAGACATGATACCTAATATAGAGGTTTCTTTCTTATCAAGAAAGTACAATTTCTTTATGCTCGAATAAATTAAACAAATAAGAATCCAGAATATTCAAAAGAAAAGGCTTTATATAATTTATCATTCAAAACTGTATAAAAAAAAGCGAGAACAATATAAAAAAATTGCTCTCGCTTTCCAATGTACAGGAAGGATACATCAATGATTTTTAATCTTATTTCATAAGGAGCAGTTTTTGTGTGTAAAAAAATGCCAGTATCTGTTCTTTATAAATAAAAATACTTTCCTGAAGATACTAGTTATCCTGTATTATTAGTGCCATTCCATTGAATTGAATGATTTCCCGCAGATTGTCGATCGTTGATTAGTGTTTTCACTTCCCGGCCGAGAACGTCATAAATGGTCAGAGTTACCATTAACGGAAGCGGAATTTAATACTCTATTGTAGTGGTCGGGTTAAAAAGTTTCGGATAATTTTGAAATAATTTGAATTCTGTTTGGAATTCGCTTTCTTATTCAACACTTATGTATAATATAGTTCCATTTATCCCAACGATCCACTCTGTGAATTTATTGGTATAATATGCACTTAACAAGTGCGATATTAGTATTGCAGTTCTGACTGATCCATGTTTCACCACCATCTTCAGTAGTAGGTATTATTCCGTTATACCCGACAGTACGTCCCGTGTTCGAGTCGAGGAAAATACATGATAGAGATCATAGTCAGTTGTGCTTGTTTGTGGATTCCAGGTTTCACCAATTAAGTTATTTTTTATACAGAAGACAGTTTATATGTATTTCCGGAATTTTTTTGTTTCTCAAAAATTAAGAGATGGTTAAAAATCTGAAGTGTAAATTTTTATCACATTCAAATACAAAAATTTGTATCTTGGCAGATATAAACGCAAATTATCTATTTTGTAAATGAACTGGATTTTGGTTTGCGACGTTTAATTTGGAAGAAATCACATCAATAATCTTATGATTTCGACAAATTGTCATAATTTCAATTGCGAATCCTAAAATAATGTCAATTTTATCACGCTATATGCTCAGATCTTTTCTTAGCCCTTTCTTATACGGAATGGTTGTTATCATATTTGTCTTCACAATCAATTATTTCATCAAACAGATACCGAATCTGTTAAGTAAAGAAGTCTCGATTTTTGTCATCGCAGAGCTTGTCGCACTAAATCTTGCATGGATAGTGGGGCTAGCGATACCGATTTCAGTATTGGTTGCGACATTGACGATTTTCGGGAAAATGTCGGCAGACAATGAAATCACCGCTATGAAAGCAGGTGGATATGGTCTCCATCAGGCAATGATTCCCATGCTTATGTTTACCATCGTACTCGCATACGGCAATCACCGGTTCAACAACGATATTTTACCGGAACTCAATCATAAAGCTCGTCAATTACTCTCAGATATTAACTTGAAAAAACCGAGCCTGTCATTCAAAGAGGGGATATTTTCGAATCAGGATGTCATTAAAGATCAAAGACTGCAGTTTAAAAAGATCGATAACACATCAAACTGGGTATATGGCGTTACAATATTGGATTATGCATCACCCAAGGTGTTTCGGACCATAGTTGCTGAAAAAGCGCTCTTGGGTTTCAGTGAAGAAGAATCTCAAATGATTCTTGATTTATATACGGTTGAAATGCATGAAGTCGATAGTAAAATGCAATCGGAATACCGGCGTTCCAGAATGGATAAATACCGGATGAGGATCGATGTTGAGTCGGCCGAGTTGGAAAGATCGGGGAAAGAGATGCGTGGTGACCGTGAGAAGAACATTGCGCAGCTCAAACAAGATATAGAGGAGCGTGCACCGCGGATTGAACAGTACAAGAGAGACATTGTGACACGGGTTAGCGGTCCGATATTTAATATCGATATCCCGGATCAGGAAACAAGAGATTTTCTTTCCAATCTAACTCTTGAGGACTTTTCGTCCAATGAACGGGAGATATACGAAATAAATAAACGCCTTGAAAATCCGGTGATTCAGGCAATTAATAGTAAATCAGGATTGGCAAATACCATTCGGTCGGATATTCTGTTTATCGATTCGGAAATGAAATATAAGAATAAGCTGATGGTAGAAATTCACAAGAAATTTTCACTCCCGGCAGCATGTATAGTATTTGTCTTAATCGGAGCTCCTTTGGGAGTAAAAGCCCGGCACGGCGGACTTGGTGTGGGCGGGGGACTCGGATTGATATTTTTTTTCATCTATTGGACTCTCATAATAACCGGGGAACAGCTTTCGGATAGAAGACTATTGGCACCCTGGATAGCGATGTGGTGGGCGAATATTATCGTAGGAAGTGTTGGGATATGGCTTACTATTAGCATGGCTCGTGAAACAACTTTTATAGATTTTAACAAATTCAATCCACTCAGATTTTTTAATTGGAAAAATAAAGACAAAGCTGCTTGAGAACACATAACGGAATTCCAATGACTGTTTATGTGTTATAAAAACACAAAGTCAAACTTATAATAATGGCCGAAATACTCGACAAATATATTCTGAAACGGTTTCTCAAAACGCTATTTTTGACAATTTGTGCGTTCTATATTATTGTCTTGATAGTTGATTTTGTCGAAAAAGTCGACACGTTTATCGATAGAAATGCAGCATATACCGATGTTGTGCTCTATTTTTATTATGCTCTACCGAATTTCTTCATAATGATTATGCCGATTTCGCTTCTTATGGCATCGCTCTTTACTATGGGACAGTTTGTGAAATTCGGAGAATTGACCGCACTGAAAGCCGCTGGAGTGAGTTTGTACCGCATTGTCGCGCCTGTCATACTGCTCGGTTTCGTAATATCACTTTTTTCATACTGGTTCGGTGAAAATATTGTGACTTCCTATGAGCGTGAGAAATCAAATATATACAATGTCAACATCAAGAAAAATAAAGCTGTGCTCATGCGAAAAGAGAATGTCATCATGCAGGACACCAATGACCGGGTTATATCGATTGCTCATTACGATGGCCCTAGGCATAAAGGGCGTGTGGTGAATATTCAAAAACGGAACGGAAACCGGATACTATTGACGCTTAGTGCTCAGGAAATGATTCCGGCAGAAGGAGAGTGGCTGTTACTCGATGGTGTAATTCGGGACTTTTCGACCGGTGAGGAAATTGTACAGGAGTTTGAAGAATATCGGATTACAGATTTCACTTTCACGGAAGAAGATATCGTTTCAGTCAGTATAGAGCCCGAAGAAATGAATGCAATTGAATTAACACAGTACATAGAAAAACTTAAACAGATAGGGAGTCCCTACGACCATTGGTATGTCGATTATTACAAAAAATTCGCATTTCCATTTGCAAACTTGATTGTCGTCCTACTCGGATTGCCTCTTGCTACACAGCGATGGAGAGGAGGAGCAACAGTCGGTTTCGGGATTTGCATCTTAATCTGTTTTTTCTACTATTCAATTATGACATTCACCCATGCTCTCGGCTATAAAGGGACCTTGTCACCGGTTATGGCTGCCTGGATCAGTAATATTGTTTTCGGATCGATGGGAGTCTTTGTTCTAATAAAGGCTCAAAAATAGTGATGCAATCATTTCTAAAATTTAATAAAGGCCTCCTGAAACTACCTTTCGGCGTACAACTATGCTATTTGTGCTCATGTGTGCAAATATGGTAGCACCGCTTTTCTTTTTTTGACAAGGCTGAGGGTTTTTCTGACCGCACATTCAGGTTTTTCACGGCTTCTTGGATTTGGTCATGTACTGTGGCTTCCCTTAATAATCTTCTTTTGGACGCAATTCGACACCGCTCCCATCGATTCTCCATTTGGCATGTGGATGAGAGCCGTTGTTCTCCTTAATGCTCATTCATTAATTCTCGATGCAATCGATGTTGTACGGTTTATCAGAGGTGACAGGCAGGAAACTGTTGAAGGTCTTTAACGGAAAGCTCAATCGATCTGTAACTATTGTTTTAAGTAAGCTAAGATACTGATATTTAATTATCGAACGAGCATTACTGTGTTTAATGTTCTAAGTTTTGGCGGGCCTGAGAAAACTTCGCAATGAGATAAATGATATAAAAATCAGCCAGCATTTGTTCTCCGTCCCAGATGGATTAAACATGATTACTCTAATTATTATCTGCGCGGAAAGAGGTTGATGAGCGAATAAGAGCACGACGGACGCACCCACATAAAGTATTACGATGCGAAATCTAATATAATTAAATAGACATTCATGAAATTCATTGATTTCTATGTGTGTCGATCATACTTTTTATAAAATGAGTGATTATTCTATTTGTGAGTACTTGTTATGTTGTTTTTCGCTTTATGAGATCCCTGAACGAATATAAACTGATGTGCAATCCGAATAAATATTGGTGTGAGGAACGCAAAAAAGAGTATATTGAAAGCAATATGCCAGATTCCGAATACCATACCACCTACAAGGAATATACCGATCTAACTCATGGTAAATCCGGTATAACCTGTGGTGAAAAATGATACAAACAGATGGTAGAGCACGGTCAATAGACCACCACTCAGTCCATACAAGAAAATCCGGATGTTGTTTTTTCTGAAACTACTAATATGAGGTATCATAATACCTCCTGCGAGTCCTGTAATTCCGAAGTAGAATGACTGAGCCATAATCAGCGGAGGAAATGCTAATCCCGATCCCCAAGGATTAAGTGCCGAAAATAGAAATCTGCTTGCCGTGCCGATTACTCCTCCAAATGCTGGTCCGAATATGTAGCCTCCTGTAAAAATTGTGGTCATGATGAGTTCAATATTTGGGACAGGTACTAACAGCCCACCACAGAACAGAACGCTATATATAGTCCCCCGTAAGCTATGCGCATATTTGATCGATATATTTTCATAAGAAAAATACGTTTAGACAATCAATGTACAAAAAAATAGCTATTACGCCCAAAGAAAATTCTTCTTGGATTTTATTTATTAACTTTGTAGAATCATAGCAAATGTAAATGTTTAAATCACTGGATCAAGTAGAAAGTGATGTCTTTCGAATCCGGAGACTCGGCCACAATTAGGAAAATTATCACCATAATATTAGGTACCGGCTATGGGAGAAGCAATTCAGATCACAAGAAATGATGCACTATTTGTAATCGTTGATATACAGGAGAAGCTGGCACGGCAGATGCCGGATCAGGAAAATGTTATTAAAAATACAGAAAAACTTCTTAAAGCAGCCCAGAGACTTCAGATACCGTTCATTTTTACAGAGCAATATCCAGATGGACTTGGTAAAACAATTCCCGAATTGGAACAATTTCAAAGCAATGTGGAACCGATCGACAAAATGACGTTTTGCTGTTGTGGAGAAGAACGGTTTCTGAATGCCCTTTCAATTGAAAACAGAAACAATATTCTCATAATCGGGATGGAAGCGCATATCTGTGTAATGCAAACCGGACTTGATCTCATGAACAGAGGTTACATGGTGGGTGTCGTCCAGGATGCGGTGTGCTCCTTCAAACATAATGACAAGGAAATTGCCTTGAACCGTTTGCACGATTCAGGTGCACTGATCGTAACAACCGAGATGATACTCTACGAATTGCTCGTAAAAGCAGGAACAGATGATTTTAAGGATTTGTTGCCGATACTCAAAGATAGGTCATAGATTATAAGAGTCAGTAAGGAAAGAAAATTAGTAAGATTTGAATATAGGTGTATATTGAACACAATCATTTGAATAGGCACATCAAAATATATGTTGCCTATAGTAAACGAAAGAGTATCACTCATTCTGATTAAAAAGTAAAATATTTCTTGACAATCGTGAATTTTTTTATTTCTTTATGTATGTAAATCTCTAAAACCCTATTTACCACGGATAACGGCGCTAATTAGAAACTCGCCCTTCTAAGAAGAGCCGTCTTTAAAGTCCATCCGACCGAAAGCTTTCGGAACCCCCCTCCGGAAGCTTTTTTGTTTGGGCTATATTACCTCCTTCCGAGAGGCAAAATATGTTACTATTATTATTGTAAATTTGTACACTTGTGCACACTAGTTTAATCGGATTAAACAGTAAATGGCAAGAATATGGAACTAGCGATCAAAGGCGGAGCACCCGTTAGAACGAAGCCCTTCAGCTCATGGCCCGTCTGGGACAATCACGAAATAGAAGCTGTCAAAAAAGCTGTCGAAAGTGGCAAATGGGGATATCCGCAATGGGAATACGTTCCTCAATTTGCAAAAAATTTTGCAGTGTACAATGATGCCGAATTCGGAATCTGCTTCAATAGCGGGACATCGGCTATAGTCGGTGCTCTCTGGGCCGCTGGCGTGTGTCCGGGAGATGAAGTCATACTTCCTGCGTACACTTTTATTGCAACTGCTTCAGCAGTGATCCAAATTGGCGCTATTCCTATATTTGCAGACATTGAGTCAAATTCCTTTCATCTTAGTACTCAGTCCGTAGAAGAACATATCACTTCAAATACTAAAGCTGTTCTGCCGGTACATGTTGGCGGAAGAATGGCCGATATGCCGAAACTACAAGAAGTGTGTGACCATCACGATTTAGTGCTGATTTCCGATGCAGCGCAGGCCTGGGGTTCGGGGTGGCAGGAAAAACGCTCTGCGGCGTATGGAGATGCATCTGCATTCAGTTTTCAGTCCTCAAAAAATATTACTGCCGGAGAAGGCGGTATTGTGCTGACGAATGATGAAAAATTCGCCGAATTTTGCGAAAGCTACTGCAATTGCGGCAGACTGAATGGCAAACCGGCTTACGAGCACTTTTATATCGGTCAGAATCTCAGATTAAGCGAAATGCAAGGAGCGCTACTGTCTGCACAGTTTGAACGCTATCCTGCAATGCTGTGCGAGCGACACGAAAATGCCGAATTTATTGACAAAGAACTGAGGAAATTTGAAGGGATTACACCATTAACCATCGATGCAAATTCTTCATCAAATGCCTTCCATTTCTTCTTAATGAGATATAACAAAGAACATTTTGAGGATGTCCCGAAATTGAGTATTATTGATGCACTTAAGGCTGAAGGAATTCCTGCACATCCAGGTTATACAATTCCTCTTTATAAACAGCCGGTTTTTGAGTCAGGAGAGTTGGGACCACGGGGAGCGCAGCTCAGCACATTTTCTGATTATACGAACATTAGTCTGCCGGAAACGGAAAAAGCCTGTAATGATGAGGCAATCTGGTTGAAGCACAACCTTTTAATCGGGTCAAGAGATGATATGCAGGATATTGTTAATGCATTTGAAAAAGTTCTGAAAAATTGCAAGGAATTAAAGAAGGATTAAGTGTTGTCCGTTAAGGTGAAATAATGAAATATTCTTTCGATTGCGTAGATTGTAAAAGAAAATATTCTATTGATAAGGCAAGCTACTTGTGTCAATGCGGGGGACTTCTCGATTTTAATGTAAATCTTGATGAATTGCCTGAAACAGTGTCTTTGGAGGAGTTTGACCGGCGTGCTCAAGAAGCATTGCCCGGAAAAAGCAGCGGTGTATGGAGGTATAAAGAACTTGTTCTGCCCGATATTTCGGACGATCACATTATCTCAACTTTAGAAGGAAACACTAAACTATACGATGTGCCGAAAGTGGCCTCGGAAATCGGTGTCGATTCGCTCCAGATTAAACATGAAGGCGATAATCCATCCGGCTCGTTTAAAGACCGGGGTATGACAGTTGCCGTCTCACATGCAAATGATAAAAGCGAAAAGGTCCTCGCCTGTGCATCGACAGGCAATACGAGTGCTTCGATGGCAGCATATGCTGCCATGGCAGGATTAAAAGCGATTGTCTTGATTCCGGAAGCAAAGATAACAGTTAGTAAACTTGCACAGGCATTGGCCTATGGCGCGGTCACTGTTGAACTTGAAGGTGATTTTGATGACTGCATGGAACTGATTCTTGAAGGTGCCCGGCAGGAAATACTTTATCCCATGAATTCTGTCAACTCATTCAGACCTGCAGGCCAAAAGACAATAATATGGGAAATTTTCCAGCAGCGGTCTTGGTCTCCACCTGACTGGATTGTTTTTCCCGCAGGCAATCTGGGAAATCTCTCCTCTTTTGGTCTTGCTATTGAGGATTTTTATAAGCTCGGATTTATCAAGAAAAAACCGAGGCTTGCCGGTGTCCAAGCCGAAGGTGCAAACCCCTTCTTTCTGTCGTATCAGGATGATTTCAAAGAAAAACGAACGGTACAGGCGGATACTATTGCGACGGCAATCCGGATCGGCAATCCCGTTAATTACACCAGAGCTGTCCGTTCTCTGAGGTTGACAAACGGTGTGATGACGCAAGTTTCCGATCAGAGAATTATGGACGCCAAAGCTCTTATTGAAAGAACAGGTATCGGTGCTGAACCGTCATCGTGTGCCTCACTGGCCGGTCTGAAAAGACTCCGTGAGGAAAATGTGATTAGCTCCGATGAATCGGTTGTTCTGATATTTACCGGACATATCTTGAAAGATCCAGAAGCAATAATTTCTTATCATTCGAATTCCATGGAGGGAATCACTTCGACCTATGCTAATAAGCCGTTGAAAGCGAAACCGACTATGGATGGTTTGGAAGACCTTATAGCACAAATCACTTCTAACTGAGCGCTGACCGTTCTCTTGAGATTCACACTAAACTGTGTATTTAAGGTTGTGTCTGTAAGGAGAGTATATAACAATACAATTCTATGGCCACCATGGACATACCAGCACATTCTGACGAACATTTCAACGAAGAAACCGCACAGCAGTTTCGGGAAATACTGCTCAACGGCGAAATTGAAAATGTCCTCACTTTTCGTGTAGAAGAAAATATCCCCGATCAAGTTGTTCATATCCATTCGCGCGATGCATATGAAGTGTATAAAGAGACAGAGGAGTATCATGTTGCACTTCAGATAGCAGAAAAATTCCGAATTTTCTGAAGAGGAAATTCAGGTCCTTAAAGTGGCTGAATGGAACAGGTTAAACAAGAATCACCGGTTTGTCGAAGTAGCTGAATGGGCAAAAGCTCAAAATCTCTCTGAAGTCGAAATTCACCGGTCTGCAACATCTGCCTATGAGATGTATTTGCAAAAGGGACAAGCCGATGAAGCACTCGGTATATTTGAAAAATATAATCTCCGAACGGATGAATTGCTCGGTATAACTATAGCGGAATTTAACCGGACACTCAATCAGGGAGATTTTTATAATGCAGCAATTCCCGGGAAAGCATTTAATCTCTCGGCTTCAAGAACACTCTCTGCAGTAATCAAGGCATGTATCGAATCTCTCAAAAATCATGAACCTGATAAAGCATTGAAGCTGATTGACGAATTTAAACTGCTCACTGATGCTGTATTCGAAGAAATAACTGAGAAAGAATCGGAAAATCTGATTGTTGGGATTGCGGGTGATTTCATCAAGCCCTCATTTGAACAAGGAAAGCTGCAGCTTATGCGCGAATTTGCCACACGAATTAATCTAAAAACTCAGCCATTTAATAACAGCTATTTTAAGGATTTTCTACAGCGGTATTACAAATTAGCCGTAGAAAATCATAATGCTTCTCTCGAGAATAATGATGTAAAATCTGCGCGGTTTATCAGAGATTCATTTGATCTCTATGTTGCTCCCATCCCCTATGAGTTGTTTGCGAAGCTTGTGGAAACTGCTGAAGAATATCACAAATCACTCTTAAGCAGTGGTGATTTAAATTTAGCTATTTCATTCAAAAAAGATTACGGTCTTTTCTCTCAGTACACGATCGAACACAGTAAGCAGACTGAAGCGGAGCATGGCACATTGTTTGTAGTTAAAGCGCTCGAAAAAAAGCAGGTACAACCTGCAATGAGTGCTATATAAGAGTACAAAGTTCCTAAGGCACTCGTCAATGATGCGGTCTTAACTTCAATCTTGAATCTGGTTGACAGAAGTAATTCTTTCGATGAAGCGTTTGCTGTATTTGAGGAGATTTCAGTCGATTTATCAGGAGAAGGCGGCAAAGCGCGGGTTGTGTCGGCGTTTAAGTCGCTGATGAAAAAGAGGGATTATTTAAATGCAGTAGAGTTTGCAAAACGGTTTAAGCTCCAAAAATCGTATGTGTCTGATGCTGCATCAAATGCTTGGCAGGTTGATTTTGCCGCAGAGCGTTATGAAAAAGCTCTTGATATCAAAAATATAAATATAAGCTTGATAAAAATGTAACGCTTGCAATTGTCCAAAAAGCGTACGAGCAGTTTCTTGCAGATAATGACTACAATATGGTGGCGTCAATTCGCCGGTCGTACGGGATACGGATCGGACTGGTCGATTTGATATTTGAATTTTTCGGTTAATATTTGCTAAGTAGGGACAATACACATTTCAGATTGAAATTATTCCCGGCATAAAAATAATCTGTCAGGTTTAAGTGATACTTTGACTGAATCATGAAGCGATAATTTGTATTTTATACACGTTAACTCTTCAATCTCCATATACAATCGAAACCCTTCCACAGGTTTTCCGTCTTCAATTACTTGAAGTGAAACATTGTACATTCTATTGGTGATGTACATACTTTCGACGTAGACCTGAAACATATTTGGTCGGTCTTCATCAGTTATGAGCAATCGGACATCCGAAGAATGGATACCCAGCCAAATCGGTGTACTCCTCTCATATTCAGTAACATTACTGATGGAAATTTCGAACCGGTCGAAGAGATTGACGGTTCCCGTTTTTCCATTTGAACCGGACATGATACACGGGAAGAGATTCTTAATGCCAAGAAATTGTGCCGTGAAATAATACTCCGGTTTCTGGAGCACACGGTCTTTTGCATCGAATTCAACAATTGATCCATTATTCATAACAGCAATTTTATTCGCAATACTATCAGCTATGATAAAGTTGTGGGTAACATACAACACCGGCAATTCAAATGTACGAGGAATCTCACTGATAAACCTGATAAGCGACTCGCGAAGCGGCACATCGATAGCAGAGAGCGGTTCATCGAACAACATTACCCGCGATTTTGCTGCGAGAGCGCGGGCAATAGCAACACGCTGTTTCTGCCCTCCGGATAAATGGTGGGGAAACGTGTGCTCTTTATCGGTGAGATCGAATTTTTCAAGTATTTTCTTTATTTGAACATCGTGGTTATTTGAACTGGGCATTCCGAATTCAATATTATCGCGGACAGTTTTATTCGGAAACAGTGAATAATCCTGAAATATATAGCCGATTCCTCGCTTCCGTATAGGGAGCGAAATATTTTTATTACTGTCATACAGTGTTGACTCGTTAAGCGTAATTTTCCCACTATCGGGTTTGACAATACCGCTGATTAAATTAAGTGTGAGAGATTTTCCTCCACCTGAAGGTGCGAGAAGAACTGCAATTTCATTTTCAATACTGAGAGAGGCATCTAGTGAAAATGAATCGAATTTTTTTCGGAGTGAAAAATCAAGCATGCTAAAATTTATTGTAAATGGATATTAATTATTTTAGTCCGGAAGTTGTTCTAAAGCTTAAATGCGCAATTAATATTTTTGAGTCACGGATTTATTCACCAAAAACAGAATGAAAATCGACAGCACTGTAGTAATTGCAACTAATATGTTTGCTTCCGTTGTATTTCCTGCCTGTACAGAGTCGTAAATTGCGATCGAAATTGTCTGAGTCTTACCTGGAATGCTTCCGGCGACCATGAGGGTGGTTCCGAATTCTCCGAGTGACCGGGCAAATGACAAAGCAATACCTGCTATGACTCCTCTACGAGCTATAGGCAGAGTAACATGCCAAAATACCTGCCACTCGTTTTTACCAAGAACCCGAGCCGAATTTTCAATGTGTGCATTAACCGACTCAATTGCTGAGCGTGCCGGTTTAATAAAGAGCGGAAACGAAGCTATCATTGCCGCTATGACTGCTCCCTGCCATGTAAAGACAATAGTTATACCAAAAAGATCCTCAATGAATCTGCCAAGATAACTTTGCCGCCCCAGAATTGTCAATAAATAATAGCCGAGTACGGTCGGCGGCATAATCAGCGGCTGCATGATGACAGCATCAAGCAAATTTTTTCCGCGAAAATTATACTTGGACAGACAAAAAGCAATTGCTGTGCCGATAAAAAAATTAAAGAGAGTCGCAAAGAAAGCAACTTTTAATGAGAGCCAAAGGGGGTAAAGAGACAATTCGTTCATGTTGTCTTGCTCATATCTGTCTAATCGTGTGTTACACGAGTGTAATTAAAGCGATTAAAGATGTCATCTGACATCTCAGATTGAATATATTGTTTGAACTGATGAGCTTGTTCGGTGTTTTGGCTGTTTTTTACAATTGCAACGGTCTGAAAAATTGGACTATACAGACTTCTATCGATCGGAACGAATTTTACTATAGAATCATCTGGAAGATGTCCTGATACGATTCCTACATCGGTGTTACCGGAACTCACAAATTGCATGCATTGACGTATATTCTCTGCGAAAATCAATTTGGACTGAATACCATACCATATTCCGGCCTTCTGCAAAGCTTCCTGTGCAGCAATACCGAAGGGCGCATGCACCGGTGATGCGATAGCTACCCGCTCAATATTCTCATTGTTCAGGTCTGTGATGTCATTGATAATAATCAAGTTTGATTTTAAAACTCCGAGAACTATTTGTCCTTCAAGAAATGCAACAGGCTCCTCCTCGAAAAATCCTTCAGTGTAGAGATTATCAGAGAGTGTCTCATTTGCAGATACATACAGGTCATACGGTGCGCCGTGCCGGATCTGTTCTGCAAGACTGCCTGATGCACCCAACACAAACGTTACCATTGTACCGTGAGTATTCTGAAACGCATCGCCGATTTCCTTTAAAGCAAACTGGAGATTTGAAGCAGCCGCTACAACAATCGAATCACCCGGTTTATCAACAACGGTGCATTGAAAGGAAAATAAAGTAGGAATAAACAACAATTGAAATAACTTCTGATATATTATTTTGTTGTGGATTCTCATATGTTAGATCGACTTCGGCCCACAAGATTTCAGTTTACAATGTATAACACTACGTAATTTGATATTCAATTCTGCTGCTCAAGTTGTGAGGATGTGTTCTTATGTTCAGACGCGCTTCTCTATACGAAGAAAGGTAACCATAATACAAAAAAAATGAAAGCGGAAAAATAGGAATACATTTTGATATTCATAAGATTCATAATCTTGTGCTATTCACGCCTGAAATGTCACATGCCAATTGATAAATCTGAAATATTTGTATCTGATTCGAAAATTACCTATATTACCGCACGTTTTGAAAACATTGTTCAATTGGATGAATAATCAAATTACTGCCGCAACATTATGTTTGTATAGAATAAATTGGTAATCAATAATGCATGAACACGACAAATCGTTTGCACAGAGCAAGACACATACCCACAAATCGGTAATAGAGCATGTGCTGCTGCAGGTATGGGTCAATCGTGAAAACAGCAAAAAAAGTTCCGTACAGGATTTTCAAATTAAGAATGAAACTGTCTCGGATGATTTGATTAAAGAAGCTGTCGAAGATGGCAGCCTGATCAATCAGAATGGGGAATTGACATTATCTGAATTTGGTGAAAAACTCGCGGAAAACATCGTCCGCCGCCACAGACTCACCGAAGTGTTATTCAGTGAAATTCTGTCAATTGATGATGAAATGGCTCGCACAACAGCTTGCAATTTGGAGCACATCATAACTGAAGAAGTGACAGACAGTATCTGTACTTTTCTCGGACATCCGCTGCAATGCCCTCATGAAATGGCAATCCCGCGTGGGACATGCTGCGCCACGTTTAAAAGGAATCTTGGTCCCCTAATCAGGCCTGTCATAGACTTGAAAATAGGTGATTTCGGAAAAATTTCATTCATGTCGCCTAAAACTCACTTCAGGTTCGACCGCCTCATGATGTTTGGAATAACACCGGGTACTATAGTTAAATTACACCAGAAAAAACCGTCGATTGTCCTTCAGGTTGGGGAAACTGATTTGGCACTCGACTACGATATCGCTAAAAATATTTATGTGAAACAGGTCAACGGCGAACAATAGAATTAAATACCTCCGCAATAAGTGAGTGCACCAGCAATTGAATGTATACAATAATAACACATGACCATCCGGTGATTAGAATTCGAATAGCACAGTGTCTCCATCGATTAATTCTGTTTTTAGTATGTATATGCAGTATTGGTATTTTTAGTACGGCACACGGTCTTGCACAGGTAAACACGGAACAGATGAGAGGCGGGAGCAGTGATCAAGGTTTATCCGGGGATATTGACCTCAATTTTCGAATAAAAACGGGTAATGTTGACGTTGTCGATACCGGAAGCTCTCTCAGGTTTGAATATCAGGGCGGAAAAAACCGGACATTTTTGGTAACGAACATTCAGTACGCCACAAAAGAATCTGACCCATTTATCAACCGGGGATTCACTCATATTCGTTATAACAGAACTGCTGCAACCACCGTTATATGGGAATTCTACACGCAACACCAGTTTAATGAATTTATCCGGCTGTTTAGCAGAACATTAGTAGGAGCGGGAGGTAGATTTGTGCTCCGGGAAGAAGAGCAATCTACCATATACCTAGGTTCATCATACATGGTGGAACGGGAACATATCGATGTCGCTTCTGGTTCAATTGACAAATCGGTTACCTGGACTCACCGCTGGAGTAATTATTGTGTTGTGAATTGGCGCTCATCAGGAAGAGCGGTACTGGTCAACTCACTCTATGTGCAGCCCCGAATTGACGGATTCGACGATCTGAGAATTCTCAATGAATTTGAACTGAAAACTGCATTGACAAGCCGGCTCTCCACCACACTGCAGATGAGTATCAGGTATGACGGTAACCCGCCGTCTGAGGTCAAAAAGACCGATTTGGAAATTCGTAATACACTCGGAATTTCATTCTGATACATATAAATAGACTTTTATCATAATTGCTGAAACGATTTGCAAAGGAAAACATAATGGTAAACTTCATAGTCAGTTGTATACTGTCTGCTCTTGTAACAGTTGCCGCATTTGCACAGGAATTCCAAGATATTCGGAATCAGATCACCGATTTTACACTCGACAATGGTATGACTTTTATTGTCATGGAGCGTCATGATGCACCCGTCGTCTCGTTTTTGACCTATGCCGATGTCGGATCTGTCAACGAAGTGAAAGGGATAACCGGAATATCACATATATTTGAACATATGGTATTTAAGGGGACAACGACAATCGGAACATCTGATTATGCAGCAGAACAGCAGGCTATTGCAAATGAGGAGACTCTGTTTGCCACAATTCTTGAAGAGCGTGATAAAGGGTCTCGGCGAGATGATGAACGACTTGAGCAGCTTTATCAGGAATTAATTGCGGCTCAAAATGCTTCAAATGAGTTTGTGAATTCAGGAGAGTATGAAAAAATTATTGAAGAGAACGGTGGTGTCGGCCTTAATGCAGGCACCGGTGCGGATGCTACACAGTATTACTATAATCTTCCGTCCAATAAAGTTGAACTCTGGTTTTCGCTCGAATCGGACCGTTTCGTAAATTTTGTTCTCAGAGAGTTTTATCAGGAAATGAATGTCATCAAGGAGGAAAGGCGTCTGCGTACTGAAAATAATCCTATCGGAAAGCTCGTGGAAGAGTTTTTTGCCGTTGCTTACAAAGCACATCCTTATGGTGAACCGGTTGTCGGCCATATGTCTGACCTGAATCGGATTAACAGAAATCAGGCAGAGGACTATTTCAAAGAATACTACGCCCCATCAAACCTTTTTGTAGCAATTGTCGGTGATGTCGATGCCAACCGCATAAAAAAGTTAGCAGAAATCTACTTTGGGAGAATTCCTTCGGGAGAAAAACCGTCATTCTATGTACCTGAGGAACCGGTCCAGAATGGAGAGAGGAGAGTAACTATTGAAGATCCGTCACAGCCGGTTATTCTGCTCGGCTACCATAAGCCTGATGTGAATCATCCCGACGATGCGGTGTACGATGCAATCTCCGATATTATCGGCAATGGCAAAAGTTCACGGCTTTATACCTCACTCGTGAAAGAAAAGAGGATTGCAGCTACTGCCTATGCATTAACAGGATTGCCCGGACTCAAATATCCGAACCTTTTTCTGTTCCTTGCCGTGCCTACACCCGGCCATAGTAACCAGGAATGTGAGGAAGCAATTTTGGTGGAAATCGACCGTATTCAACGTGAACTGGTTTCTAATGAAGAATTGGAAGCGGTAAAAACGAGAGCAAAAGCCTCGTTCATCTCCGGACTCCGGTCTAATACAGGTATTGCGCAGGTACTTACAGCCGCTCATGTATTGACTGGAGATTGGCAAAATCTCTTTGACGAATTGCATAAGATTAACAGTGTAACAGCCGAAGATATTCAGCGTGTTGCACGGGATGTCTTTATAACCTCGAATAAAATTGTTGGTGAATTGATTACCAGTGGTGGAAATTAAGCTGATTACAACTCGATAATCTAAATACAGGAACAGTACATGGAACATTCAGGCCGATTTTATCCTCAGGAAATTATGGACCTCTTTGACGTCGATATTGCGTTCAATGGAGTTCAAGGCAAATTGCTTCAGGGTGATAAGAGTCAGCTTGTCTTTATGGAAATTGAGCCAGTTGGTGAAGTCCCGCCTCATAAGCACGGTGCTCAATGGAGAATAAGAATAGTCTTAGATGGAGAAATGCAGCTTACGATTGATGGTTTCACGAAAACCTACACAAAAGGTGACCGGTATTACATTCCCAATGATGTTGTCCATTCTGCGCTCTTCACCACCAAAGTGTATTTGATCGATTATTTTGCAGATAAAGTAAAGACCGGTATCTGCCGTTGCACGCTTTCCCGGCATAGTATTGTACAAAAATTCAATAGTGAAAGGTGATTATGGTTAGCAGGAATCTCAAGGCGTTTTCCGTTTCTATAATGGTGTGTATTTTTAGTGTCACAAGTCTGTCTTTTGCACAAAAAAGCCATAAAGAACTGGTCTTTCCAAAACTGCGAGATGTGTCACTGCCGGAAATATTTGAGCGGACTCTCGACAATGGCATGAAGCTTTTTCTCGTCGAGGATCACGATTTTCCGATTATTTCAATGACCGCATTAATCAGGACAGGATCACTCTACGAGCCTGCCGCCCAAACAGGGCTTGCCTCTCTGACCGGACAGGTAATGCGAATGGGAGGAACAGTGTCGATATCGGGCGATGAACTCGATGAATTTCTCGAAAACAGAGGAGCCTCGGTCGAAGTTTCGATCGGCTTGAACTCTGCTACTGCTTCGTTGTTCAGTTTGAAGGAGAATCTGCAGGAGGTTCTCGAAACGTATGCGGATGTGCTCATGAAACCTGCACTTCCCGAAGACAAATTAGAACTGGCAAAGATTCAGACAATGACCGCAATCAATAGAAGAAACGACAATATCAGTGCTATTGCGCAGCGGGAGTTCAAAAAAATTATTTATGGTGCTGACAGTCCTTTTGCCCGCACAACAGAATATTATACAATCGGTGTAATCTCCCGTGATGATTTACAAGAGTTTCATCAAAAATATTTTCATCCGAACAACACTATTGTAGGAATTATCGGAGACTTTGAAACGGAAGAAATAGTCGAATATCTGAACAATGTATTTGGCTCATGGGAAAGAGGAAATATCAATTTTCCCGATAAACCAGCTGTTGAATATGAATTCAGATTCGGTGTATATCTCATTGATAAAAAGGATGCTGTCCAGACGAACATTATTCTCGGACATATTGGTATTACCCGTGATAATCCGGACTATTTTGCCGTCACCGTGATGAATACAATTCTCGGTGGTGGATTCACGAGCAGACTTTTTTCGCGGGTCAGAACCCAGGAAGGATTAGCTTATTCGATTGGAGGAAGCCTTGGTTCTAACTACGACTATCCGGGAATGTTTAGTGCTGCTTGTCAGACGAAGACAGAAACAACAGTGAAGGCCGGCAAGATTATTCTTGAAGAAATTGAACGCCTCACAAACGAACCAGTAACGAAAGAAGAATTGAATCTGGCAAAGGAAGGATTTCTCAACAGATTTGTCTTTAATTTCGACTCTAAGTCCGAGGTACTCAATAGGCTTTTAACCTACAAATATTTTGATTATCCGGATGATTTTATTATTCAAATAAAGAACAATGTCGAAAAGGTAACTATCTGGGATGTGCAGCGAGTTGCGCAAAAATATCTGCATCCCGATATAGTGCAGATTCTGTTTGTCGGGAATGCTGAATCATTCGATGAGCCGGTATCGGAATTTGGAAAAGTAACCCCGGTCGATATAACTATTCCCGAACCGCAGCAGTAAATGTGCTTGGTAAAGAGATATTTTCAATGAAATTTTTTTAATATTATTAGATCTCATGAATGTATCATGTGTGATATGTGGACTCGGTTATGTCGGGAAAGCGCTTGCGCAACTTCTGGAGGAACGTAGTGCACTGCTCGAAAAGCAGTATGGAATCTCACTTGCCTGTCCTGCAATCATTGCAAGCACTGGAGCAGCGGTTTCTACTGAGGGCTTGCCATTGAGCAAAATCGCCAAATATGTTCAAAACGGTAATCGGATTGATTCACACCCCAATTTCGGTCAGGCCGGCTATACATTGCATGATGCGGTTTCGTCGTTCGAGCCGGGAATAGTATTCGAAGTTACCCCGACAAATATCAAAACCGGGGAACCGGGATTATCTCATTTTCAGCAAAGCATTCAACAGAAGTGGCACATAGCATCTGCTAACAAAGGGCCTCTTATCCTCGGCATGCAAGAACTTAAAAGTGCAGCACATGATGCCGGAGTTCAGATAAAGGTCAGCGGTGCAACAGCGGCCGCGTTGCCAACAACCGATGTTGGGGTCACATGTCTTGCCGGAAGTACAATCTCCCGAATTGAAGGGATTGTGACCGGAACAGCTAATCTCCTCCTGACTCAAATGGCTGAGACAGGGCAGTCATATCATGAAGTACTCAAAAAAGCACGGGAAATGGGAATATCGGAACCGGACCCGCGTCTCGATGTTGAAGGCTGGGACACTGCCTGTAAAATAATCATTCTTGCAAACGAACTTATGGATAGTACGGTTTCGCTGAGTGAAATGGAAATTGAAGGAATAACCGGATTGGATCCTAAATTGGTACAAGAGACAAAGCAAAATGGCCAGTCAATCAAACTGCTCGGTGTCGTAGAAAAAAAAGGGGATTCTGTCCGGGCATTTGTAAAACCGACAACTGTAGACAATACCCATCCTCTTTACACTGTCAACGGAACGGAAAAAGGGATTACCTTTACCACAGATACTATGGGGGAAATAACCGTAACAGGAGGTAGGGCAGGGCCTGTCGGGACGTCAACGGCGCTCTTAAAAGATTTAATCAATATTTACCGGAAGAATTGAATTTCACCATACGCCATGGATTCTATACCGGTCAATCATACGAATACATCTCTTCTCGAAACTTCTCTCACTCTATTACAGAAAATCTGTACAGCATTGGCTGAATCCGATAAGGATAAATCACTTTCTGCTGATAAACTCTTCAATAAGGGTACTGACATACTGCTTACTTACTTGTTCGGTCAATGTCGGAACACAATTAATCAGTTTGAAAAGCAATTTTTGTGTACACAAGATGGTTCAGTTAATGCAGTAGACAAAGCGATTCTCACCGATATGCTGGAATCAACATGCTACGATAGCTTTAAACATTGATAATATTCCCGATTTATATGGGAAACTAATCAGGTATTCCGTGCAGTGTAGTAAAAGGGTTATTGTTCTGAAAATCGGACAAATAGGGCGGAAAGAAGGAAATTTACTACACACCTGCTGAAATAACATCATTTATTGTTCATGAAATGATCGCACCGCTGGTTGACAATCGCAGAGTTCATGAATTAAAGCGAATCCGTGTCTGTGATCCGGCAATGGGCACAGGAGCATTTTTACGACAGGCTGCATGGGAGCTCACAAATGCGTTTGTAGAACAATCCGATAAAAAAAGCGGACAATTGTGGGATACATGGTATCGGTTTGTAGTCAAAAACTGTATCTACGGAATCGACAAAGATGAAACAGCTGTGAAAGTAACCCGTGTATACTTTGCTCACTCTGCAGGATTAGCACCAGATGAATTAAAACATTTTATTGCCGGGGATAGTCTACTTAGCGAACTGCCGGACAATTGGAAATTTGATGCTGTATTTGGCAACCCTCCATGGGTGAGTTTCGGATTACGTGGAGTTAAACGAATTCCTCTTCGACTGAGCAGACAATACAGAAAACGTTTTCCCGAAACGGTCGAATACAAGTTATCAATATATTCCCTTTTTATTGAACAAGCGTTGAAGATGACAGTAGAAGGAGGGTATCACGGATTTATTGTGCCCGACAGTTGGCTTATGGGGCGTTATTTTTCTAAACTCCGGTCATTTCTTATTGCAAATACAACGTTTCAGCACCTTTTTTTCGTTAAGAATGATTTCTGGACGGGCCCTCATGTCGGGAGATGTACTGTTTATGTAGTTAAAAAAGAAAAACCGGCTGGAAAAAGCGGATCTATTCTGGCAGACATTATTAATAATCCTGAAGATCTGCAATCTGGAAACAATCGGAAGATTCAACTTTCATTAACCAGAATTGGTTGCAGATCGCGCCACCGAATCGTTGTCTATCCCGATGAAAAAAGCCGAAAAATCGCTGAGTGGATGGAGGATTGCGGCGATGTACTCGGCAATCATATTCGATTTTATAGCGGTCTTATTGGGAAAAATGGTAAGCAGAGTATAGTTATTACCAATGGTTTTGAGAATCATAGCATGGAGAATTACGAGAAGCTTATAGAATCGGGAAAAAATCTGAGTCCAAATAGTGTTACATTTACCGGATGTCATATATTACACCAGCCGGAAATATATAAGAGTTGTTATGACGTCGAAAAGTATGAAAATCAAAAACTGTTTGTTAATCAGAATAGCATATCCGGTTCACGAACATACCGATCTGCGATTCTATGCAGCGCCGCTGAACAGCAGAATTCTCAATTTCTACTACAAGATTATGTCAATGGAACATGGCAGAGCACTTCCCCAAACTGATATTGATTTTCTTCTGCAGCTTCCGCACGGGAAGAATGTTAAATACAGGGGAATAATTTAGAACCTGATTGAGCAAAATAGTCATCAAAACGTAGTTTGCCATTCCGACGGGTCGATTAAGTATTCGTTGACTATACCAGAAGAAATTCAACAGGAGATGGATGTCAATTTTATAAAATGGTATACCATCCCCTGATTATTTACAAATAAAATTCTGACAGATATTGCATAATCCTATTTATCGGATTTTTTTGCTTTCAGCCCGCTCAAGAGTGATTTCGGCTGTTTGTGGAGAGCAATTCCCAATACATCGTCAAGCTCTTTCACAAAATGAAAGGTCATTTTCCGTTTGATTTGTGCGGGGATTTCTATAAGATCATTCCTGTTTTTTTCCGGTAAAATAACCTGCATAATTCCCGCTCGGTTTGCCGCGAGAACTTTTTCCTTGATACCCCCAACGGGCAATACTAAACCGCGGAGGGTAATCTCACCGGTGAGTGCAATGTCGTTCCTCACTTTGGTACCCGTAATCAACGACACAAGAGCGGTAAGAATCGATATTCCGGCAGACGGTCCATCCTTAGGAATAGCCCCGGACGGAACATGGATATGGATATCGGTCTTGTCGAATGGGAAACCTGTTAATTTCCACTGGTGTGCTTGCGATTTAACATAACTGAGTGCAGCTTGTGCAGACTCTTTCATGACGTCTCCAAGCTTACCAGTGAGTGTTAAAATACCTTTACCCTGCATCTGAGTTGCCTCGATAAAAAGAATATCACCACCGGCAGGTGTCCATGCAAGACCTGTTGCAACACCCGTTTTCATTGTTCGTTCAGCTACATCGTAGAAGAACCGATCGGGGCCGAGATATTGTTTAAGATTTCTCTTTGTGATCACTGCTTTTTTGATCGATTTATCTACAATTTGCTTTGCGACCCCTCTGCACACCGATGCAATTTCTCTTTCGAGGTTTCTAACACCTGCTTCACGAGTGTATGCGCTGACAATCTGACCAACAGCAGATGATTTTAGCTCTATCTGTTTTTCGGTTAGGCCGTGTTCTCGCATCTGTTTCGGAACAAGGAACTGCATTGCGATTTGTTCTTTTTGCTCAGCCGTATAGCCCGGAAGATCAAGAACTTCCATTCTGTCCTTCAAAGCAGGTGGAATTGGGTCGGACAAATTTGCAGTCATTATAAACATTACACGTGATAAATCACACGGGACATTCAAGTAATGGTCAATAAATGAATCGTTCTGCTCCGGGTCGAGCACTTCGAGAAGGGCACTTGCTGGATCACCTCTGAAATCCTGGCCGACTTTATCAATTTCATCGAGCATAAATATAGGATTGATGGCACTTGCTTTTTTGAGTCCCTGAATAATCTTTCCGGGTAGCGCCCCGATATACGTCCTCCGGTGTCCGCGAATTTCTGCTTCGTCGTGAATTCCACCGAGCGATATTCTGACAAATTTCCGGCCGAGCGCACGTGCTATCGATTTTCCGAGCGATGTTTTTCCAACACCCGGAGGTCCGATAAAGCAGAAAATCGGCCCCTTTTTACTTTTTCGCAGTTTTTGGACTGCGAGATATTCTATGATACGTTTTTTTATCTTATCGAGACCATGATGGTCTTCATTGAGAATTTTTTCGGCGTTACTGATATTTAACCTGTCTTTTGTATATGTTCCCCAAGGAATATCAGTGAGCCAGTCAAGATAGGTACGGGAAACAGTATATTCCGAAGATGAAGCAGGCATTTTTGACAGTCTGCTGATCTCTTTTAGAGCAACTTCTTTAACCTCCTCCGTCATTTTCGACGAATCAATTTTATCCGTCAATTCCTGAACTTCAACCGTGCGTTCATCACTTTCCCCGAGTTCTTTTTGAATTGCTTTCATTTGTTCATGGAGAAAATATTCTCTCTGGCTCTTATTGATTTCACCCATAATCTTCGATTGGATCTTATTTCCAAGCTCAAGAACATTTATTTCCTTAACGAGAAGCCGTGTAACTTTTTCAAGCCTGTGTTCAAGGTTGATCGTTTCGAGGATATCCTGCTTTTCCTGAGTAGAAATATTCAGACTCGATGAAATGATGTCGGCAACTCTCCCCGGTTCTTCGGTATTCGCTATGATCAAACCCTGTTCAGGAGAGAGATATGGAGCAAGATCGACTGCCTTCTGAAACATACCTCTCAAATTTGAGATCATTGCGAGAACCGTATCGTTATCGGTTGAATTCTGCTCTTCAATCGTTTTAATAGATCCGGCAAAATAGGGATCGACTGATACAATCCTGTTAATTTTCATTCGGTAAAGACCCTGAACAACGATATGCTGCGTCTGGTCGGGGAACTTTAAGACCTTCAGAATGAGTGCAGTAGTCCCAAATTTAAAAATTTCATTTTTCTGCGGTTCTTCAACCGTTCCATCAATTTGTGTTACAAGTCCGATAATTTTATCGTTATCGAGGGCATGTTCAACAAGCTTAAGCGATTTTTCACGCCCGACAGAGAGTGGTATAACCTGTCTCGGATAGACAACCGTACTCCGCAGCGGCATAATCGCTACCTTCTTAGGAAGTTCAGCTGGATCGATATCGACCGTTTGTATAGGTTTGTCAAAAAATTCCATGAGATATATCCAAACTATTTGAGCAAGTCTACTAAGGTTTCAATGGATTACAGTATCGTTCACTAAGAGAAAATGTACCAAAATTAACTTGAAAATTCAACAGAAACTTTGAATAAAGAACACTAGTATTTCACAAAACAAGTGCCCGATTTATGTCCGAATTCTGTACAAGTCAATAATGCAGAAACAGTTGTGAGTAGAGTTCTCCTATAATGAAAATGTCTTGCGTTCGTTCTATAATTTAAGTATATTACATACTCAATCTTCCATACTTTCCTTATCACTGTAACGTTAAAATAATTCCTATGACAAGTAAAAAAGCTGAACCACAAAGTGGTGATCCTGCTGTACAAGATTTTGAACGAGCCATCGGGGCAAGCAACTTCAAAAAAGCGCTTGAAATTGCTCAAAAAAACAACTTGGATGAAGCAAAAACTCAGCAGGCAGCTGAAGGTGAATATGCGTATCTCATGGAGCGGGGAGAATATCGAAATGCATTTGCATTCGGTAAAGAAAACAATATAGTTCCTGAAAAAATAGGTGATTCAGCGGCAAAAGTGTTCTAGGATATGCTTGTCATGGGGAAGTATGATGAAGCCCGCCGCATCTTTGAAAAATATGATATCGATACATCGCAGTTGATTACCGTTTTCATGGAAGCGTTCCAGAATATGGTGGTCGAAAGAAAGGTTGATAAGGCGCTCAATTTTATTGAAAGTTTTAATATTCTGCCGGAAGATCTGAAAGATGGTCTGATGGATTTCTACTCAGTAAGGACAAATTTGATGATGCAAAGCAGCTTATGAAGCAGTTTAATCTCGATGAGAAAAATATTGAATTACCAGTGAAAAGAGTCTATGACAGATTGATGACCAATAACCACTTTATAACCGCTGCCCATACTGCAAAATCGTTCAATATGTCGCAAGAAGCAGTCGTTTTGGCCGGTTCCAAAGCGGTTGAAGAGTGTCTAGATCAAAACAAAGTTGAAAATGCTGACAACCTGCGAAATAGATATGAAGTACCTGTTGGAAAAGTTGTAAAAGCAGCATTTAGCGCTCTTATAAGGAGTATTGAGAGAAGTGATATTCCCAATGCGACACTCGTTAAAAAGAGTTTTGAACTTTCACCAAATCAGACCTCTCCTCATATTTTGAAAGTCTTCGTTAGACTCATGGAAGCAGAAAAATTGGATACGGCGATCGAGATTAATAAAGAATATGATCTTCAACTTAAGGATATTTTCAAGCCGGTATTTATGCTTCTCATAAGTGATATGAAAAAAGGCCACTATAAGCGGGCAGCACTTCTGATAAAAGAATTTTCTCTTCCTGAAGACAAAGTGGCTGAAGCTGGTCTGGCGTCCCTGAAGCAGAAAATGAGTGTATCAAATTATGAGGCAGCAAAAGTCATTGCTGACACACATTTAAAATCAAAAAAGATGACTATATGCCGATTTTAACGCAGTATATTAACGGATTTTGCAATAAATTACAGTACGAAAAAGCCCTGTTTATTGCAAAAGAGTTCAAACTGAAAACACCTGAAGTTCAGAAAGCGGCATTCAAACAATTCGGCGTAAAACTCAAGGGTGGTTATTACCGTGATGCCGTAAAATTGGTCAAGGAATTCAAACTACCGAAAGAAGCTGTACAAAAAAACGTGCTGCACTTGCTAGAAATTCTCGAAACTAAGAAAGAAGAGAAAAAAGTGGAGGCGCTCAAATCGGCATTTGGCCTCCATAAAAAAGGGATGATCTCAGAGCTTTTTGGAGTATAGTGTTTTTTTGCTTGAAAAGCGTACAATAGTTCTAAGTAATCAATAAAAAATAATGTCCCGCAGCATAGCCGGGGCATTTTTTTGTGTTTTCAATGATAGACATAACCATAATGAAGATAATCATGATTGCAGATATTACTATGCACACGTTATGCAGTACTTTTTGATTTTAAGCCTGATGTTACCTTCGGTCGTTTGAAGCTTCTGTGCTGCCCGAGTCCTTTAACACTTTCCTGATAAAATACTCGTCAACCTGTGCCAATGCAGCGTGATAATCGAGTTCATCAAGGACCGAAGGAGGATTTTTCGAAACAATATAAGGAAACACTTCTGTTGATAGTTCATCCTGCGGAGACATCTCAAGCATTGATTTAATCACATTTCTGAGTTCGTCTGAGTTCGGTTGTATTACCGGACCAGTCATAGGCAATCATAGATTGAAAAAGCTCGTCGGAGACAGATGGAATATCGTCAAGATTGAGACTGTCCACGGTTTTTCTCAAATAATAATCAAATAAAAGTGGTATATCGCTTTTTCTCTTACGGATGGGTGCTATTTCAATTTCAAATTGATTGATGAGAGAAAACAGATGGTGGTTAAATATCGCAGAATCTCTCAATCTCCGATTATCGCTCTCAGCAATAATCCGGACTCCCTGTGGTTTTTTCTGCGGTGAAAATTCATACACCCGTTTTGTAACCGTGAGAAGATTAAAGAGCTGTATCTGTCGGGGAGCAGGAAGATGATCTGCTTTTTTTAGAAAGAGTGTTCCCTGCCAGGCACTATTAAAGATATTCTGAAATTGTTCTTCCGACCCATGTTCATCTTCAAGGCTAAGCTGAGAACAATCCAGATCAATGAACACATCGTGTTTTTTGAGGGTTTTCCGGTGAATCTCAAAAGCGGTGGTATCTTTTTTGGCGCCTTGTTCACCATATAGATTAACATGGAGCTTAGTTAGGGCTGTTTTGCGGATTCGTCGGCGGACATCACGCGTCAAAATGGATGGTTGCCGATTATTTTATGTTCATCGTGTGCCATAAGGGTACTTTTGAACAATAAGGTACGGCTTCATTCGTATATTTCAAGTAAAAATGAAAATATTATACGAAATTTAAATATTTTTATTTATTAATTGAGGAAAAATTCTCAAGTATGTTGATGACATCAGCGATTTTACAGAAATTGAATCGTGTCCGCAATGCGGTCATTGAATACACCTATCCCGATGTATGTTTTGTATGTAATAACTATGCGGAAATGGCTACTATTTTAGTATGTGGTAAATGCTGGGATAAGCTATTGCGCAACAGCAAATATACGGTGACAACCGGAGAAAAACACATTTCAGGTAAAAGATACTTCTCTTTTCTATCCTGGCGGTTTTCATATAACGACAAAGTCCGAAGACTCATTCATTATTTTAAATTTGATAATTATCTGTTTCTAGCAGACCGAATCGGTGAAGAAATGGCGGATACTGCAAATCACATTCTTGGATTACAGCTGGCAAACCTGATCGTTCCGGTACCTCTTCATCCTGCTCGTAAACGTGAACGTGGTTTCGATCAAAGCATGCTGCTTGCAGAGGTTGTTGCGCGGATTACAGAAATACCTCTTGAAGAAAGTCTGGAAAGAATAAAATATTCTCCTCCACAGGCCTCAATGAAAGAGAGCCGTGAGAAGGAAAGGAATGTCCGTGGAATTATCAAAGAAAAACAAAATAATTCCCTCAAAGGGAGGAGAGTCATACTTATCGATGATTTATTTACCACAGGTGCCACAGCGAATGAATGTAGCAAAATACTAAAAAAAGCCGGCGCATCGGAAGTAATGGTTTTAACTGCAGCATATGCATAATTGGATTGAAAATAGCAATCCTTAATTTTACAGTATTACTATGAGACGTAATACATCGTAATAATTCAAATTGTATTTACTAGGATATGTAGAAATCTTGCAGTTAGAACAGGCAATGTTTAGGAATTGTCAGACTCTTTTGGTTCTTTGTGGGAAGCAAATTCTTCAATTTCTCTGATAAGATCGACATTGCCAAGTTCACCTTCGTATTTAAAAATTTCGCCTATGTGAATGTTAAAATCCTTCTGGTATAGGACCAAATCCTTCACCTGTTTCCGTGTGAGAACATTTAAATCAATAGCAATTTCACCAAATTTTTTGTTCGTATTTTCTTGCTGCTGGAGAATTCTCTGTACCTTTTGAGCCGTCAACATTTTCTGTTTTATTGCTAATTCTCCGATTTGTTTATTCGTTTCCTGCTGCACATGACGAGCAACCAGAATATCTTTTTCGGATATTAGGCCCTTCTTGCGCAAATATTCACCAAACAACAATGGTTTTCTCCCCATAACAATCCAATCAAGGTTGAGTTATCTTTAATGTGTACTATACTCACATATGTGTGAGCATTGAAGTATATAATAATAGATCGAAACGGAGAATTAGCCCGTTTTCATACTATCAAATGTGTTGAGTAATTTATTAGGATGGTTATCCTCGCCCAAACTTTGTTCAACAACAAAGGATTTGTAAAGAGGAAGACAATCTTAAATAAAACAAAATTTCTTTTAATTGCAAGAATTATTTTACAGATTCAAGAAAATAATAGGTTTCATGAAAAGATATACTTTTTTTGTCTTCTATTTTAATTTGATTTATTTAATTGTTTTTATACATTGAAAACAGGCCAGTTTAGCCCGATATTGCAACTTATCAATTTTAATGTGGATGTTTACGAGTAATGCTTAAGGAAGAGAGAATTGACAAATAAAAGCAAAATTATATTCCTGACCGGATTTATGGGATCAGGAAAATCGACTATCGGCCCACCGCTGGCAAAGGATTTAGGATTTGATTTTTTTGATATTGATGCGATTATCGAACAATCTGCCGGAAAGTCGATTCCCGAGATTTTCCAGCAAGAAGGTGAATCGCTTTTCAGGGCGCTTGAAAAACAGGTGCTATTAGAGTGTGTTGATAAAAGTAATTGTGTTATTTCGCTTGGCGGGGGAACACTGATTGATCCTGAGAATGTAGATACTGTAAAGCAAAGCGGATTGCTTATTTATCTTTCTACAAAGCCCAACAGCATCTGGGATAGGGTCAAAAAATCCAATATACGTCCGCTGCTCCAAAAATCCGATGGCTCACTGCTCAGCGAAAGCGAAGCCCTTCATCTCATAGAACAACTGCTTGTAATACGTCAAAAGGGATATAACAATGCGGATGTTGCTATTCCAACGGATGGTAAAAGTATCGATAACGTGCTACGGCAGCTTCACAACCATATTACAGACATAATGTAAACGTACTATTCAATTCTTTTCATCGATTGATAGTACGATTCATATATATCGTTTACAGAAATATCCTTGCATTACATTGAAAATTGGATTCAGGTAAAGCACCCTCTCAGAATACTAACCTATCTATTATATTAACTATTCGAGGTTCGTATGTACATTCCCTTAAAAGGTTGCAGAAAAAGGCTGTTGCACTATACTGCAATAACGATTATATGTGCTTTTTTGCTGACGCTGCTGCTCAGAGTACAGCAAATGTGAATAAGCCGATACAGAATCAACTTTAGAATCGTTTACCGGCTGGTATTTCAGATATAGTGATTCCCCAATAGATGTTTCTGTTCGTGCAGTTGCCAAACTAAAACCATTGTTGAAGAAAGCGAGTGGCGAACAAGAAAAGATTCAACAATCTCTGAACATACTTGAAGAAAATAACAAAGTGACAGTGATTGCAGATAAGCGGATTGCGAAAATTGTCAAAAGTCCGAAAAGTTTTACCAGACTTGATGAAGCTGATGTGCAAAAAGTTGATCTCCATGAAGGAATTGAGAATACGGTCACTCTTTTGCAGCACGGATTAAAAAACAAAATTGAAATCTATTATGAATTCGGTACATTGCCACCCATCACTTGCTACCCGAACCAGTTGAATCAGATTTTTATGAATCTCCTCAAAAGTGCAATACAGACTATTGACAATGAAGGACTGATTACCATTACAATGTGGACTGAAAATGTATCTGTATTCATCCGAATATCCGACAGTGGCAAAGGTATTCCGCAGGATACAATACCAAAAATTTTCGATCCGGATTTTACACAAAAAAGTGTCTGGGTCGGAACCGGTCCGGGGCTTTCAGTGTGTACAATATAATTCGGAAACATAATGGTTCGACCCATGTTGGGAGCACTGTAGGGAAGGGGAGTGAATTTACTATTGCTCTGCCTGTTGAACTAGTATAAATAAAGTTAAAAAAAGTACCGGAAATGGTAACTCCGGCACTTTTTTGTGTAATTTTAGCACGTTAATTGTGCTTAGGAAAGTTTTTTAAGACCTTCCTCAAAACGGTCAAGTCCAACTTTCAGTTCTTCGGTTCCAAGAGCATACGAAATACGTACATGATCGTCGTTTCCGAATGCCACACCTGGAACGGGTGAAATGAGCATCTCTTCGAGCATAAAAGAGCAGAATGAGAGTGAATCGGTAATCTCGAAATCTTTGTACTTCGTTCCGTAATATTGGGAAACTTTCGGGAAAATATAAAATGCACCTTTCGGATTGAATGTTTCGATATTGGGCATTTTCGAAATTCTGTTAAACGCCATATCACGCCGTTCTGCGAAGACTTCAAAAATATCGCTCAACTCTTCTTTCGTTTTTGAAAGAGCAGTGACACCCGCGTACTGTGAAATACTTGATGCATTTGACGTGGAATGGCTCTGGTATCGTGCCATCGCTCTGATTATCTCTTTCGGTCCACCTGCATAGCCGATCCGCCATCCGGTCATGGCAAACGCCTTCGATAATCCGTTGATTGTAATGGTAATATCTCTGAATGCAGGGTCGAGCGATGCAATTGCATGTGCGGCTTCACCGTCATAGGTAAGGTATTCATACAACTCATCGGACAAGATCGTAACACCGTTATTCAGACAGATTTTTCCAATTTCAATCAGCAGTTCCTTGCTATACATTGTCCCGGTTGGATTCGATGGTGAATTTAGAAAAAGCAGCTTTGTCTTTTCAGTGATAGCCCTTTTAAGAGTTTCCGGATTAATCAAGAATAAATCGTCCAGTGTGGTATCGAGATAAACCGGCACACCGTCTGCAAGTTCGACCATAGAGGGATACGACACCCAGTATGGTGTGGGTATGATTGCTTCGTCGCCGGGATTCAGGAGTGCAAGAACAGCATTGAATATTACATGTTTCCCTCCTGAACTGACAATAATCTCATCCATAGAATAGTCAAGGTTGTTATCCCGTTTAAATTTTTGATCGATTGCATTTTTAAGTTCGATCGTTCCGTCAGCGGCAGTATATCGTGTTTGATTTGTATCAATGGCTTCCTTGCCCGCATCTTTAATGAAATCCGGTGTCGGGAAATCGGGTTGTCCTGCAGCAAGAACAATAACATTTTTACCATCTCGCTTCATTGATTCGGCAAGAGCAGTGATCTGCATTGTAACCGAACCTTTCATAGTCTTAACTCGATTCGATAACTCCATAATACTGTCAACCTTTCATTCAAGAATATCAATTACATAGCGCTGAATTTTTCTTTAAGGAGCCCTTCCACTAAGGGAGAGACAAAATTAGATACATCTCCTCCGAATCTGGCAATTTCACGAACAATTGTCGAGTTCAGATAGGTGTACTTTTCATTCGGCATAAGAAAAACAGTAACGATTTCATCTTTTAGCCGCCTGTTCATAAGTGCCATCTGCATTTCATATTCAAAATCTGTTACGGCACGCAGCCCCCGAATGATTGTCTGTGCACGTTTTTGCTCCGCATAGTCAACAAGAAGACCGGAAAATGCGTCAACTTCAACATGATTAAATTGCTTTGTTATATCACTTATATGTTTGATCCGTTCATCAACCGAAAAAAAAGGTGTTTTCGTAATATTTTCAGCTACAGCGACTATTACCTTGCTGAATATGTCCGCTGCACGCTCAATAATATCAAGATGGCCGTAAGTAATCGGATCAAAAGATCCGGGATAAATTGCTGTTGTCACAAGTCCCTTCTTTCAAAAATTGTGATGCGCGTATCTCCAAAATGTTTTTCCCGCAGTGTTGCTAAAGATACCTCATCGGTTGCAACTACACTATGTATTCCCGACTCAAGGATGAAAACACCGTTATCATCCAGCACTATACTATTAGCAATTGCACGCATCAGTGAATCATGTTCGCCGTAATCATACGGTGGATCAGCATGAATAATTTGAAACCTGTATTTTTTTGGATGTCTGCGGCGAAGAAATTTCAGAGCATCTTCTCTTACCATCCGAAATGACTGATCGCAGCCGAGGGGACGTAGATTGTTTCTTATGAGCTGACCTGTATTCGTGTCAACCAGAACTGCGAATTGGGATCCTCTGCTAACAGCTTCAATTCCCATCACGCCGGTACCTGCAAATAGATCAAGAAAATGTGCTCCATTTATATATGGTTCAAGGAATTGAAATATCCACTCACGAGTTTTGTCAGTTGTTGGTCGGATGGGGTACCGAGTTTTTCCTGAAACGTGAATTCCCTTAAATTGTCCTGCTTGCACTCTCATTACTTCATCACATTAGTATCTCAAATTGGAAATTCAAAACCGAAGACTCTCCGTTTAGGATTCTGTGCAAACCAGAACTCGAAATCTTTGTAATATTAAGGTTTAACCGTTTCTCCAGAATAGAACCCAGATAATGTAGGATATTTGTTTCAGTGCCCTGAAGCTTGATCCATATCGGCAGGAGTGATATATTATTACGGACGGTAGGTACTGTATTGCCGCGTTCGCTGATGGTTACATTACTCTCTTGAGATATAGCATTTAGAACGGAAAGATTAGCATCAGGTGTTGAATAGTCAGGCGATGGGGAAACATCTGTCATGTTCATATCGTTTTTTCTGTTCCCCCAGATTTGCAGGGTCGACTCCGTCGGTCTGAAATCAAACGTATAATCCGGTAATGCATTGGATATCGTAGACTGAAGCTCAACCAAAACATCCGCATCTATTTCTATTAATTCGGCAACAATTCCATTTCTGCTGATGACAATTACATTATAGTCAGTTGTTTGCGGAAGAGCATGTATTAGGGTGGTAAACGCTTCGATGTGCGTTATACTTAATCCATAATCCCAGGGGAGTACTACTGTTTCCGGCTCCGGTTCCTGTACAGGTTCTGGTTCCTGGATAACCGGTTGTTCCTGCTGGGTGGCTAACTGCCGTTCTGCAAGCACCCTTTTTAAGCTGTCGAGACGTGCCTGTTGCGTATCAACTGCGGGAGCAGGAGAGGTATACATCATTCCGACAATTGTATCGCCAAAAATCAAAAACAGGCCCAGAAGTAAAACTGCGCTTCCGCCATATATCCCGACTTTTTTCCGGCTGAGCTGACTCAGAATCGACAGACCTTCAGGCTTTGTTTTTTGTTTTCCCCTTAAGAGATTTATATCTATCATATCATAAAAATGTATGTGCTGTCATGCGCTTAATGTACGGTCAATCCAAGCGCCTCTACATACTGTGAATTATCCGCCGAATAGTCTATCTGATCATGAAGCTTTGGATCGAGTCTGACTTTTTCAAATGGATTGAAGAGGGTGTATGTCCGATCAGCGGATTCAATTATAGGTGCAATATCGTGTTTTGTGTTTGTTCGGTACAAATAAACATGGTCAAAGTCATTCTTATCGGTACTAAGCTCATAATTACTGAACAGCGTCTGCAAAGTAAGTGAAATAAGCTCTTGGACCAAATTAATAAAATCACTTTGAACAGAATTGTCAAGGAATAAGTGATGATGACCTATGAAAAAATTTCCCTCTAAAAGAGAGAATACAAGTTTCCGCTCTCCGATTTCAACGAGAGCAATTTTTTCACGAGGATGAAATTTGTAGTTTGCTTCGAATGCATTTACTGCCGAAAGAACATCAACATTGATAAGCTCTAAATCCAATCCGGCATGTCCGCTCATTTCCTGAAAAAACGAGACCACTTTTTTTCGTGTTCCGACAAGCACTAATTCGGGATATTTTACAGAAGGAGATTTGATAAGCTTATACGAATCGAAAGTATAATTTTCTATATCATCATCGATGTATTGTTGTAGTTCCCAAGCAAGATGATCAGTTAATTCTTTATCTGACAACTCCTTGCTAAAGGGTATTTTAACAATATTTCCAATTTCGAGATCTACTGAAAGGGCGAGTTTTTTTGTGCTGATGTCATTAAGGCTGATTATCTTTTTGAGCTCTGAGCCAATCATTTCAGCACCAGAATCCTGGGTAAACATATCAATGCTGAACGAAAGGTCGCTTGATACATCAAGCAGTTCAGTAACTTTGAAATTCTTAGCAGCCTCTTCTGTTTCGATCAGATAGGGATCTTCAGATCCAAAACTCAATCCGAGTTTGTGGTTCTTACTTATCTTCGCCATGAATAATTACCAGGATGTTTCATTTCTCTGGTTTATCCACCCATGATTGTTGGTATTTCTTGTAAAGACTATGTATAGCGTTTGTGCTTTGGGCTCAGTCGGGCAGGAGACGGTGAAACCTTTCGGAGCATCTTCACGTTGTTCTTCATCCTCTAAAGGAGTAATTATATAGGGCTCATCTGCGGCAGGGCAGGTTAGCAAGGAACTGAGTGAAAGGTCCATCTGATGGTATTCGTAAGTCGGTGAATTGACTTTTACACGGTTTGCAAAGTCCTGACTGCTATTTAAATTAATCATAGAATCGACTTCGACACTATATCGTTCATTTTCAAGAGCAAACTGCGTTAGCTGTTCCAAGCTGTCGGCATAGACATCGTTAATTCGGAAAAACTGATTCTGTGCTTCAATAATCATTGCAATATGGAATCGGCATGAATCCTGTTCATATAACTCTTCTTCCCAAATCTTTCCGGGCTTATAGATAGAATAAGCGAGTACAATAATAAGTAATCCAATAATTATTTTTAGAAAAATAGTTCCTTTAGCCTTAGGATAAGCCATTACTCCTCCATTATATAATCAGCGCGAAATAGTAAGCGTCTCGTCATACGAATGCAAACCGGATTTTACCGGTTGTAACAGTGTTTTTCCAGAGAACTCTTAATATTGAAATGTATCAGCGCAATCTTCTGTTTTCAATTTCTGTCTGAGTATGTTTTCGTATAAAACCGTTATAATAGCGGTTGAAGCTGAGAGAAAAATCCCCTCACTTCAACCGAAAACACTGTGTAAATTCGGTGTGATTACAATAATAGTTGTACTGGTTAGAAATTGACAATTTAGTTACTTAATACATAAAAGTCAAGCAGGAATTCGCACAGTTGAGAGTGTATGTTCTATTTGTTCAATCCATCAATATATTGTTGTATAACCTCTAGTTTTTTCCGGCCGATTCCGGAAACGGAGAGGAGCGCCTCAAAATTGTTCAACGGGCCATTCTGCACGCGAAAATCAAGAATTCTTTGAGCAAGCACATTGCCGATCCCCGGTAACCTAACAAGCTCTTCTTTTGTGATAGTGTTGACCGTTGGTATGATCTTTTCGGTTTCTGGCGTCTGTTCAAGATGTGTGGTACTTCGCAAGATAAATAGGCTGTCTTCATGCGAATAATCAAATATAACTGCAGAGTTTTCCGGTATGGAATGAGAAGAGTAGAAGTTCAATACTGCACCAGTGAGGATTGCCGCAAAGAGGATGAGTATAACAATTCGCTCACGGGGGTTAAAACTGAAATTTTTAATTAATGTAGTCTCTAATTTTCCTAAAGATTCCATTTTTATCTCGAGGGAGGGAGTTTTCTGATTGCGCAAGTTCGGCAAACAACTCTTTTTCCCGTTTCGATAGAGTAATAGGAGTATATACGAGAACAAGGACAAGCTGGTCTCCCACAGACCTGCTGTTCAAGTGGGGAAGCCCCTTGCTCCGCATGCGCAGAATTTTTCCCGACTGGATACCAGGGGGAATTGTGAGTTTTGCACGACCGTTTAAGGTCGGAACATCAATTTTATCACCCATCACAGCCTGGGTAAAACTTACCCGCAGCTTCAGGAGGATATCATCGCCATGACGCTCAAAATAGTCGTGTTCTTTTTCTTCGATAACAACGATCAGATCGCCAGCAACACCGTTGTATTTTCCGGCATCGCCCTGTCCGCGAAGTGTTATATAATTTCCGGAGCTGACGCCTACCGGTATCGTGACTTGTATAGTTTTCTCTTTCCGCACAACACCTTGACCGTTACATGTCGGACATCTGTCTTTAATAATGGTACCTTCACCGTTACAGGCGCCGCACGCTGTGATATTCACGAATTGTCCGAAAGCTGTCCGCTGTACCTGCCGGATTTCGCCATTGCCACCGCATGTCTGGCAACTTGTTTTGGAGTTTCCATCTTTTGCACCGGTGCCGCCGCATGTCTCACAGGAGACAAGTTTTTTGATCTTTACTTTTTTCGTTATACCGGTTTGAATTTCTTCAAGTGTAAGGCCAAGCTTAACCTGAAGATCTTGTCCTTGATACGTATGTGATCGCCGGCCACCAGATTTCCTGCCACCTCCGAACCCATCGAAAATATCGCCAAACCCGCCAAAATCATTGAAAAAATCGCCGAAATTACGGAATATATCTTCAACATTTGAATACCCCCGATACCCGGTACTCCGTACTCCCTCATGGCCAAACTGGTCATACCGCTGCCGCTTTTCAGAATCGGAAAGAACATCATAAGCCTCAGCTGCTTCCTTGAACTTATCTTCAGCTTCAGTGCTGCCTGGATTCCGGTCAGGATGGAATTTCATAGCTAATTTTCGATATGCTTTTTTCATATCGTCTGTACCGGTATCTCTTCCGATACCAAGTACTTCATAGTAGTCTCTTTTAGTCATAACGGTCTTACTACTTACTTACACTCACTTTTGCATGACGGATTATTTTTTCATTGAGAGAGTACCCCTTTTCGAACGTTTCAACAATATGGCTCGAAGGCACTTCTTTATTTTCGAGTTGAATCATTGCATCATGTATTTCAGGATTAAACTCTTTCCCGTCTGAATCCATGATTTTAAGTCCGGAATCCTCCAAAATTTTGAAAAACTTCGCAAAAATTAATTCAACTCCTCTACGGAAATCTTCTTTACCATTGTCATCAATTTGCTGGTTCAGTGCCCGTTCAAAATCGTCAATAACCGGAAGCAATTTGTGAATCATCGATCCATTAGCCTGAGATATTAATTCGCCGTATTCTCGCTCAATTCGTTTTGTATAATTATCAAATTCTGCAAGTTTTCTGAGGAGTTGATCTTTGAGGTCATTATTCTCTTTTTGTAACCGCTCTACTTCGGATTGCAGCTTCTTAATGTCGGTTTTCTTACTCTTTTTCTGTTTTTTAGAAACATTACTCGTCTTGTTTTCATCCTGCATCTCAGATGTTTCCGGAGCTGTATCTTCCATATTTTTTATATTGTCCTTACGCATAGTATTATTTTGTTTTTCCATTAATTCACAATGCTTGCAAAATACAAGCTATACTATTAATTAAATGACTGATTAATAACTTCGGCAGTGTAATTGACAAGGGGCACAATTTTTGGATACCACATTCTTGAAGGACCGATTATTCCGAGCGTGCCCATATGGCTACTGAAAGAATATGGAGTGGAAATGATTGAAAATGTTTTACTCAGATCGGGATTGTCAATTTCACCGATACTAATCGACACACCAGGCATTTTATCCTGCTGATGAAATTCAGGTTGCTCAACTATGTTTTTCGTCCCACCGACAAAAATTTTGTGTCGGTCAAATTGAAAAAAGATATCCGCGGATTCTATAAATAATCTGATAATTTCCGAATTTCCGAGATTTACATCGTGCAGTCTGCGTCCGATCGTCTCCCGTATTGTCAGTTCAGCGCTTTTAATGACTGAAGGTATCTCAACGACAACACTTTTAACAATACCGGTTCGAAGTGACAAAACAATTAACAACTTATCATGTGCAACTTCTACCAGCGAAATCTTCTCAAAAATCGCATCTTCGAAATTTGGGCCGATGACAACGCCAAGCTGATTTGAAACCATGCTTAAAATTTCCGATGCTTTAGTCAGAAGATATTCGCTGTTTTTATCGATAGTTTTTATAATTTCCCGGATTTTTTTCTTGAGATTGCTTGGGAGTTTTTCTACCTGCATAATGTTGTTTACATACAATCGATATCCCATAGAAGTAGGAATTCTGCCTGCAGATGTGTGGGGATGTGTTAGATATCCTGCATCTTCAAGATCAGCCATGACGCTGCGAATAGTTGCAGGACTGAGCTTTAGTCCAAAATGTTTTGCAATTGTCCGCGAACTGACTGGCCGTGCAGTACGAATATAGCTTTGAATCACCGATTGGAGTACTACTTTATGACGTATTGAAAACGATTCTAACATGATCGATATATGTGAAACGTTAATCCGTTTGTTGAATACTTTTGCAAAAAATGAATTCAAAAAATATAAAGAATAATTAAAAATGAATCAAGTGAAATCAGAGCCTGCTAAGATACTTCCGAACTGCGTTATAACTTCCACTGATTCCCAATAGACAACCTCCGCCGATAACTGACACCACTATTCTTTGAGGAAATTGAAAACTCAGATCAAGAAAGTAATTTGCTAAATGGCTCAATCCAACTGCAATTCCGATGCAAATCAATCCCCCCAGAAACCCCTGCAAAAATCCCTCAACTACAAACGGTCCTTTTATAAAACGATTAGTTGCTCCGACAAGTTTCATGACTTCAATCGAATTCTTTCTTGAGTAAATAGAGAGCTTGGTTGTGTTTGCGACTAATAGTAGCGTAAAAAAAATCAGCACAATTCCCGTAATGCTGTGGAGAATCCAAATCGATGTCCTGTAGCGGAAAATATCAAATATAAAATCGCTATATGCTACAACATCATCCACTCCACTCAGATTTGACACAAATTCAGTCAGTGAATCGATCGAATCACGGCTTAGCAAATCAGGTTCGAGACCTATCCGGAATGAAGAAGGGAGTGGGTTTTCTCCCAGCAAAGAATAAATATTTTCACCAATCTCTTCAGCAAACAATACAGCAGCGGAGTCTTTGGATATAAAATGTACCGATCTTACACCGGGATAGGTGCGAAGTTCTTGCTGCAGCGATTCGATTTCACTCGTCTGTAACGATTCATTAAGAAATACTTCGATTTCGGCAGCGGAATCAAAGAAATCTGACGACTCCATAAGTTTTAGCGTGATGGCAAAAAACAGACCACTAATCAGAAGCGAAAGAGCAATCATTCCGGTGACAATAAGCGAAGCTAGTTTTGTGCGGAAGAGATTCCGTATACCTTCAAAAAGTAAAAACATAATTACGTTTTCTTTACCAATGTACCCAAGTCAAGGGCGATCACTTTACCGGGGAACGACTCAATGAGTTTATAATTGTGTGTTGCAACAACAATAGCTATCCCGCGGCGGTTCAATGTCTGCAAAAGCATGAATATTTCACAAGCTGTTTCAGGGTCAAGGTTACCCGTCGGTTCATCTGCAAAAATAACCAGAGGATCATTCGAAATAGCCCGTGCAATACTGACTCTTTGAAGTTCTCCTCCGGAGAGTTCCCCAATTTCTGAATTACGCTTAGTGAGCATGCCAACGCTCGTAAGTGCTTTAATTGTCTTGCGTTTAGCATTGCGTGATGGCAATCCGGTTGCTCTCAATGCAAAGGTGATATTTTCAAACACGTTTCTGTCTGACAGGAGTTTGAAATCCTGGAAGACTATCCCCATGCGCCTTCTCACGGATGCTATGTGATGCGGTTTCAGAGACAGTGAATTCAAATGCTCAAAAGTAATGTGACCCTCCTTGAGAGGAACATCAAAATACATTGAACGGAGCAAAGTCGTTTTTCCCGCACCGGTTGGTCCTATGATATAGAGATAATCGCCCCTTGACACAGAAAGATTTATCTTTTTCAATCCTGGGGATTGCCCAAAGTTGATGGAAGCGTTATGGAGATTGAGCATAGTAAAATTCTACGGTTTTTTAATGAATATATGTACCCGTTCGCATCGCTCTTCAGCAGGATCAAAGGTATAATCCTTAAACATTCGGACTTGGCCAGGCAAGATTTCTTCCAGTATGTTCCGGATATCCTGTATGGGATAAATATACTGCTCGTGACATTCGTTCCAGACCGATCCGTTAATAGTTGAAGTTATGGTAAACTCTGTTAATTGTTTTCGCTTTCCCTGAATGTAACGGCTGTTCCGGATATAGGAATAAGAGTTGTAAGAATCCGATGCCGAATTGTTGTTAAAGTTACGGACCGAATTGTATTCGGTGCACATATCAAAAATAAACACGCCACCGGAACACAGCTTCGATACAATCAATTGAACAGTTTTTTGAATATCTTGTAATGATGTAAGATAGTTTATGCTGTCGTATATGCACAGAATTGTATTGAATCCCGAATAAACCGGAGGGTGAGTCATGTCTGAACGGATGAAACGGCACCTGTTCCCCGACACTTGTTTTCGGAATAATTTTTTTTGTGCCTGCTTTAGCATTTCTGGCGAGCGGTCTGCTGCTGTAACCGACAAGCCCGACTGAACCAGTTCGAAGGTTATATTACCGGTTCCGCAGGCCAGCTCGAGAATTTTTTTGGGAATATGGTTATGAATATGGCAAAGCAATAAAACATAATCTGCCCATGCTTTATAATCAACATGGACCATGAGATGGTCGTAAAGTTCTGCAAGTACCGAATAAGGATCAGTTTGTTGAGGAGCGCCGGTGTACGATTGCTGCTGCAAGTCTAATAGCCTCCATGTAACCGATATGATCAGCTTTCCCTTTCCCTGCAATATTGAGCGCGACACCATGATCGGGAGAAGTCCGAACTATGGGAAGTCCTGCAGATACATTGACTCCCGAAAATCCACAATACATTTTAAACGGAATGAGTCCCTGGTCATGATAGAGCGCAAGAATTCCGTCATAGTTATTCATATTTGACTCAATAAACAACGTGTCGGACGGATGTGGTCCCGACCACTCCGCCGGTATACCCCGAAGCTCTTTTATAGCGGGTTCCAGCATAGTTTTTTCCTCATTACCAAAGTTGCCTCCTTCACTGGCATGGGGATTGAGGCTGCAAAGAGCGATACGAGGATTGAGGATTCCAAAATCTGACACAAGAGATTTGTAAAATAGCATCCCTTTTTCAACAATGAGTTCGGTAGTCAGCGATTCTGCGACTGATTTCAGCGGAATATGTGTGGTAACTAGCCCTACTCTCAGGTTATTATACGCCATAATCATGAGTACCTGCTCACTTCCCACTGTTTCGGCGATCCATTCTGTCTGTCCGTTGAAATTGGTGTAGAGGGAAAAGAATGTCTTTTTCATTATAGGCCCGGTTACTACTCCCTGACAGGACCCCGCTTTCCAGCAGTCTACCGCTTCTTTCAGACAATCATAAGCATTCCCGCCAGATGTGACAGTAGATCGTCCCGGAGTAAAATCGTCAGTATCAATTTGAAAAATTGTTGAAGGAGTCCTGAGATTTTCCAGTGCGGCCTTGTATCCTGACTTGAACTTTTTTTGTTCATCCGATGAAAAGCGGTCGAATGCAAAACTGAAAATGTTTTCGAATCCGATTACCTGATATGTATAAGATGATCGCAGTTCTGGATCGGAAAGTGATTTTATAAGAATTTCCGGTCCGACACCGTTATAATCTCCTGCTGTCAAAGCAATAGTTATGTTTTTCATATTACATCCCTGTTGGCACATCGATAAATACCGTTTTCAATCCGAAACGCTTTTCAAGGAGACTGCCGAGACAGCGGACTCCGAGTGTTTCGGTTGCATAATGGCCGGAGAAAATTAGATTAACCTGTAACTCTTTCGCAAGGTGATAACTTGTATGGTCTGCTTCTCCTGTAATGAAAAGGTCGATATCCGTACCTGTCACCTGCTCAAGGACCGATGTTCCCCGACCGGATATGACGCCTATGTGACGTATCTGGTCGTTTCCGAAGCGATATACAAGCGGATCAATGAAAAGCTCACTGTTCAGTTTATCTATAATAGATTGTATTCCAACAGGATCTCTTCTCCTACCGACATAGCCGATTGGAATACCGTGATAAATGCCGAAGGGTTCCGAAACATCGTATCCAAGCAGACGGATCAACTCAACATTATTTCCGACTTCAGGATGCAGATCGAGTGGAAGATGTACTGCGTACAACGATATTCTGTTATCAAAAAGTAATTTAATCCGTTCAGCATGAATTCCCCGGAGCGGGTAGACCTTTCCCCAATATATGCCGTGATGTGCAAGCAACAAATCTGCACGCAATGATGCAGCTTTCATAAATGTTTCTGCACAAGCATCTGTTGCAAGTGCAATCGTGTTCACTTCTTCATTTCCTTCAACCTGCAGCCCGTTCAGAGCAGTGTCGTCGATCTCATTTACTGATAAATAATCGTCGAGAAAATATGTCAGTTCGTTCAGTTTCATCTCAAATCCGTTGTATTAAATTTGTTGTTTGATCTGTGCATTGTTCCACCACCATTGCGATGTTTTTCGAGCTCCATATCCGAGTGTAATATCGAGCTTTAAAATGAGTCTGCGAAGTGGGGATCCGGCCAGACGAATAAATATTTTCTGCAACCAACCGGGATACTTTTTATTATAGGGACAGACGCGGATACATATTGAACAGTCGCTATTTTGATTCGCCCAGAATCCAAAACATTTTTCCGCATCTGTTGTCCATTTTTTTAAGCCGACAAAGTTCGATTTATTGATTGGTTCATCGGCCGGAGTTTCATTGGTGATTGCTTTCGGTGGACAGGCATCGGTACAGCGCCGACAGATATCGCAGAACTCTTTGACACCGAACTTGACAGGTTTATCATTAACCAGAGGCAGATCGGTGAAAACCTTTCCGAGGCGCACACGTGGGCCGAATTCTTTTGTGATAAGAAGACTGTGCCGACCGTACTCTCCGAGACCAGCCTGAATTGCATACGGAATTGTAAGAGCCGTATCGTTAAGACTTGCTAACGCACGGTAACCCAGATTTTGTATATATTGTGCTAGACCAAGCAGAATTACAGTATCCATCGCATAGCCTAAACCTGTTGCCGAACCGCTTAATGCAGATGGATTTGTTTTCACAAGTTCATAATCCATCTCGGTAGCTATAACAATTACATGCGAAAAACCATCCGGTAAGTCGGTCTCCTTTTCCTGCTTGGTTCTTTGGCTGTACTTATGTGAATATACCCAATTCTCATCATAAGCGGTAATGCCCACAAGATCGGCACCGAACATCTTACCGACCTGCTTAATCTCATTGCTCATTACTACAGGATCATCAACAGGAATCTTCGAATCTGGTGCGCTCTGATGTACCGAATACTCGTCGTGATATCCTTCACGCCTGTCCTCATCAGATTTTAATTCTGCAAAAATGTCGGTAACATGCCAAGAGGCGTTGCGCAATGCATAATCTTTCTGTCCAAATCCAACTGCCCGCTTAAAGCCCTGTACCTGTTTCCGGTACGTTTCAAAAAAGATTTCAGTCTTTTTTGACCGGATCGAATTATCCCAGAAGGCCCTGCAGAAAATATCGTTTTTTTGCCTGAACCGCTGAAAATTTGGCAGTATAGAATAGCCGTTATCCTGTTTGCTGTTCTGATTATCGGAATTTATAGGAGAATTCTGCTTTCTGTTATTCATACGTGCTTCATTTATACTTGATCAATAGGGACATACCATGTAATGCATTCACTTTCATCGAAAACGGTAATTCTGGTAGCACCATGCAATTTCAATGATGATAACTTTTGTAATTCCTGCAAGCAACACGGCAAACAACATTCCAAATTACACCGAGAAATGTACCGCCGGCAAACACAGTAAATATAATGATTAAAGGATGCAGATCAACACTTTTTGCGACGACAGTCGGCTGAATTAAAGTCACATCAATTATCTGAATGATTACAAAAAGTAGTATAATAATCGGAAGTGCTTCAAACGAACCCGATTCTACGATCGACATAATAAATAGTAGAATAATTCCCTTCAGTGGTGTTAGAACTACCCAGAGGACAAATCCGGAAAGCGCGACAAGAAAACCGATAAGTAGTATTATCAAAAGAGAGCGCAGCCAGGAGGCAGAAGTCTCGTTAAATGTTTCTTCCTGAAGAAAGCGTGAATCTTCCATAAATGTGCAGTACGTTTATGTGTATAACAATTATATTTCCAGTTCGCTTTGAGATAATGTCGAATAATATAAGGAGATAAACTCTCTGTTTAACTCCACAAGCCGCTCAGAAATTATATTAGTTAAATTGAGATAATATTTATTGGTGGTGCGCACATTTCTGCCGGTCATTTTTCGGAAATTATCATATGTTAAGATAAGAATCTGACTTGGTGCGGCAACGGTACACGTCAGTGATGAAAATTCCGGATCAACGAGATTAGCCTCACCAAACGATTGCCCAGACTCAAGCAAAACAATCTGTTTTCCAAGGCTGTCCCTGAGTGTCTCTTTCACTTCCACAGATCCTTTTTTAATGATACTGAATCGAGTGTCAACAGGTCCGGAACAGGTAAATACCGTACCTGTGTCAAAGGAGTGTTCCTCAAAGTATGGTTCGATATATGTGAAGAAGGAACTTCTGAATTCCGCAAAAAACAGGATGAGAACGCACAGCTTCATCTGCAAAGATTTCCGGGTATCGCTTTTGAATAGAATAACGCATTCGTATACAAACAATAAATTGATTCAATGATCGGACATAACGTACAGTTAAATATAGACATGGAGCCTTCTGAAATCAAGCAATTTTTCTTGTAAAGTTTTGTGGTAATCTGTGGCATATGTTTTGCCATTATTTGAATTGCAGGAGTGCGGCCGCTCCATTATGCATAGTGCTGAGGAGTTATAGAAAACTTTTGTGTTGATTTTTTAGATTTTACAGACCATATTTAAGTCTATTCTCGATTTATTGAACGGATATTCATGAGACTCTTTTACGTCATACTCTTAGTGCTGTTTCTTATTTTCCCGGCACATCTTTCTGCCCGACAAGTCAGCAGTACAGGGGAACTTGCACGAATCCGTTCGGAAATTGAATCTTTCAAGCAGCGGTTGGCCACAAACACGACTCAGGAAAAATCTCTTCTTGAAAGTCTTCAAGAACTTGAGTACGAAATTTCACTCCGTGAAAATCTAAAGCGTGAGTTGGAGAACAGAGAAAATACACTTACATCACAAATGCAGTCAAACTCGTCTATTCTGAATACGTTGTCAAATGATCTTCAGCTTGTTCGGCATGTATTCCGGAAACGTGCTGTCAATATGTATAAATATTCTCGCTCCCGTTCCAAGTTGAATTTTCTTTCGGCAGATTCATTTCAGAATCTCCCTTCACTGCTTAAATATTACACAATTCTTGCTGAGCGTGACAGACGGATTCTTGTGGACATCAGCATGAAAACTGATAAAACGAAATCGGTTTCGGACAGGCTTTCCAGTGACATAAATGAGCAATCTCGGCTTGTGCGGGAAGTGTTAGCAGAAGAGCGCATATTACAGAAAAAACTATCCGAGCGTCAACAACTTCTCTCGACTCTGCAGGCCGATAACAACAGTATGCGGGAAGTGTTAGCTGGACGCCAAAAAGCAGAACAGGATATCATTGCTACGATGACGGCGATTGTTGAAAATGACAGGAGTAATGTTGTTTTTTCAGAAACAATTTCTGGAGAACCATTTTCGTGGACAAAAGGAAAATTACAATATCCTGCCGAAGGAACGATAGTATCACATGCAGGAATAGAAAAAAATTCAATGAAGAAAACTCAGACAGTCAATCACGGAATAGAAATTGTGTCTGAATCCGATACAAGAGTCAGAGCTGTTTATGATGGAAGGATTGCACAGATTAAGTGGCTGCCCTGGTTTGGACAGACTGTGTTTGTTCAACACACCGAAGGATATTACACAGTTTATGCGCGGTTATCCGATATTGTTGTTCATCCTGGCGATATTGTTACCCCACAGCAGTTGATCGGAAAATTTGGAGGAGATATTTCTTCATCACTCAATACCTTACACTTCCAGATATGGAAAGGATCGGAGACGCTCGATCCTGAAGAATGGTTTGTATCTTCTTACCGGGGAGTATCGGGAAATGAAGATGATTAAAAAAAATAGCAAAAAATTAAGTTTGATAAGCGATTGCCGATAATAATACTGAGTCGCTTATTGCCATAATAAACTCACCGTAAGCCGAACGGAGCAATCCGTTCGGTTTTCCTTTTTTATATACCTGTTAACATTATACTTATCTGACGTTTTATCTCGGAAATTCTTAAGTATCAGTATGTACAACACCTACATACTCTGCCACTGTAATATCAGTTCCGTCCGGTATACACAAACAACGTGCTTTCTTCATTCAAAAATATAGTATGCTGCAGTATTTTCTGGAACTTTCTCACGGATAACGTGATTATCAATAGAAAGAGCACGATACGAGAACAATCTAATTTAATTATTGGAGATATTATGGGAAAGGCCATGCTCACTGTTGTCATACGAGAAAACGAATCGTTTGATAAAGCAGTACGTAGGTTTCAGACAGAGTGTAAGAAAGCGGGAATAATTCAATCTGCTCAACGGAAAATGTATTATGAGAAGCCGAGCCGGAAACGGTATTTGAGCAAAATTAAGTTAAAAAGCGGGAATGGAACACTCCACTAATTTTAAAGCGACCCGATAGGGCACTTTAAAATTGTGAATAAAGTTGATAGATACCGAGATCGGAATTTCTATAAATATAGGATGTTCCGGAGTGAAATATTCTCAATTTATGTAAAGACCTTCAGGAATTTATATGTCGTCTGTGTCTTCATCTTCTCCATTGTGGACATAGAGGTTGTATTGAACCAAAAACAGAGAGACGTTTTAACTATTTACACAGTAAATAGTGTTTACGCTCAGCACAATGGGAATAAATGGTTTATGGCGATTGTCATGGTTGTCAATTCCAAGAAAAGCCTGTCCAGTTGCCAGCTTGGCTGCAACCTGGGCATTACGCAACAAAAAGAAAAATCCATAGCTTGAGAAAACCCCCGTGTAGTAATTTAGTATCCAGTGTCAGACAAGATGCTCTCAAAGACAGCTCTCAAATCCGCGTTAAAGAATCTCCCTGAAATATAAAATAATTGTTGGTTGTTGTATAGAAATTTTATATTTTCGTTGGGGGACCCTCCCAAAGCCTGGTGAATAGTTAGGAACTTTTACGCCACGCCTTCGGTCGAATCAGCAAACGATACTGTTGTGATGACCGGCGGATCGTTGACCTTTCGCGCTGGGGTGGATGAGGCGGCGAAGATCGCCCGTGAGCTGCGGGAGGTCTCATCAAAAACCGCTCAACACTGCGGAATCGTGATCGTGCAAAAGCGATAGCACCCCGGAGCTTCAAAGGCCAAGTGCGGTGACACCTGAATATATCGAAGCGCTCTCGGAGCTTTAGGGACAAACATGACGGGGACAATGATTTCAGATTACTTAATGAAGAAGGCGCAAGAGCTTCCCAGCGGCGCGCACTTCTACCGCTGCGCCTTGCAGGTAAACCCTTTCGCCTATTTGATCCGGTACAAAAAGCAAACGTCGTTCCAAAGTGAGGCGGAGTATAACGCGGCGATCATTGACGCGTGCCAGGAGGCGGAAATCAAGGTTATCGGTGTTACGGATCACTACCGGTTCGATGAATCGAAGGGCCTCTGGTCAAGGCGGCCCGCGATGCCGGGCTGTTCGCCTTCAGCGGCTTCGAGGCCGTCACCAAGGACGGCGTGCATTTTCTGTGCCTGTTCGATCCCGACAAGGACGATATACTCGAACGGTTCATTGGCGACTGCGAAGTTTATGATACGAAAGCGGCCTCGCCGACGGGAAGGTTCGATTCTACTGAACTGCTCGTCCAGGTGAAAAAGTGGGGTTCGGTCTGCGTGGCAGCACATGTCGCGGCCGAGGGAGGGCTTTTGAAAAAGCTCAATGGGCAGCCTCGCGCCAATGCGTGGAAGTCACCGGACCTACTAGCCTGCGCCCTTACCGGTCCGATTGCGGATGCGCCGGAAAACATCCGGCCTATTCTTGAGAACAAGGACGCGGCACACAGGCGCAACCGTCCTGTGGCCGTGATAAACGCCTCGAATGTGAACAGCCCCGAGGACCTGAAAAAGGAAGGAGCATTCTGTTTCGTCAAGATGTCGAGCATCTCCGTCGAAGGCTTGCGGCAGGCCTTCCTTGACCCTGAATCGCGGATCCATCTCAAGAGCGATCCGCAACCGGAACCGCACGCGGAGTTTCTGGCGGTGACGTGGGAAGGTGGGTTCCTCAGCGATACATCCGTTCACTTCAACGGCAATCTGAATGTCCTGGTCGGCGGGAGAGGAACAGGTAAATCGACAATGATCGAGAGCATGCGCTATGCGCTTGGGCTGGATCCGCTCGGAGAAGAGGCTCGCAAGGCCCATGAAGGTGTTATCCGGCATGTGCTTCGCTCCGGAACCAAAGCCTCCTTGCTGGTGCGATCGCATAAGCCTTCCGAGCGGTACTATACTATCGAGCGATCGGTCCCGAATCCGCCGATCGTGAAGGACGAAACCGGGGCAGTTCTGACGCTCTCGCCGAAGGACGTGATGCCGGGTGCGGAGGTCTTCGGACAACACGAGATATCGGAACTCACCAAAAGCCGGGAAAAGCTGACACTGCTGCTGGAGCGGTTTGTTGACAGCGATCCAACACTGTCGGGGCGAAAGTTGAAGCTCAAGCTCGAGCTCGAACACTCGCGAAGCCGTATCATGGAGGTGCTCCGCGAGATGAAAGCTCTCGACGAGCGACTTGCGGCCCTTCCGGCTCTGGAAGAGACACAAAAGCGTTTCCAGGAAGCCGGGCTTGAAGAACGTCTGAAAGAGAGGAGCCTCGTCATTCGGGAAGAGCGCGTATTCGTGAGTGTCGGCGAACGACTTGATCCTGTCCGCACGCTCCACAGGGAATTGGTCGAGATGCTTCCCTTTGATGCCGCCTTCGTCTCCCCAAAGGCTTTGGAGGGACTCCCGAATGCGGCTATCTTGGAGAGGGTCGGATCGATTCTGTGGATGCTGAGCTCGAAGCTCAAGGCGATCCGCCGATCAGCTCGCCAAAGCGTTAGCGGAAGCGGACAGCGCTGTTGCCGGAACGAAAGCCCGATGGGAGAAGAAACGGGAAGTCATCGAAGACACCTATGAGAAGCTCCTGCGGGAGCTTCAGAAATCGAAGATCGACGGAGCCGAGTTCATCCGTCTGCGAAAGCAGCTTGAAGAGCTTCGACCGTTGCGGGAAAAGAAAGAGGACCTGAAGCGTTACTTAGCCAGTCACGAGAAGCACCGCCGCAAGCTGCTTGTCGAATGGGAGGACACCAAGGCAAGCGAGCATCGTGAGTTTCGAAGTGCGGCGAAGAAAGTTTCTCGCAAGCTCGGGGATCGGGTTCAGGTGGAAGTTACCATGGCGGGAAATCGTGATGCCGCTCGAGCGGCTCTTACGCAAGGTCGGGGGAAACCTGAGCGCCGCTCTGGAGCGGCTGCGTTCGCTGGACCAACTTTCGCTGCCGGACTTGGCGCAGTGCTGCCGTGAAGGGAAAGAGGCGCTGATGAAGAAATACTTCTTGCCGACAGGTTCGGCCGAGCGAATTACGCAAGCAGGCCCGGCCCTGTTCATGAGAATTGAGGAGTTGGACCTTCCGGCCGGCGACGACAAAGATCGAATTGAACACAGCACCGGACGGCGAGCCGTCCTCGTGGCAGACGTTGGAAACGCTATCGACCGGCCAGAAGGCAACGGCTGTGTTGCTCCTTCTGCTGTTGGAGTCTGAAGCCCCGCTTGTTGTCGATCAGCCGGAAGACGACCTCGACAATCGGTTCATTACCGAGGGCGTGGTGCCGATTATGCGGCAGGAGAAACGCCGTCGGCAATTCGTCTTTTCGACCCACAACGCGAACATTCCAGTCCTCGGCGATGCGGAGTTGATCTTGGGCCTGGCGTCGGGAGAGGTTGGGGAAGGACATGCCAGAATAGCTACCAAGCATATGGGTTCAATTGACTCCAGACCGGTCCGCGAGCTGGTGGAAGAGATCCTCGAAGGGGGCAAGGATGCCTTCGAGATGCGGCGTTCCAAGTACGGGTTCTGAATTATGCCAATGCTCACCGAACTACTGGAGACCATTAGCAACGGAGAAAACTCCGGGGTCGAGTTTAAGCGAGACACACTGCAAAACTACGATCTTGCAAAAGAGCTGGTCGCCTTCTCGAACCTTGGGGGCGGGATGGTGCTTCTTGGCGTGGAGGATGACGGAAGCATATCGGGCATCACCAGAGATAACCTCGAAGAATGGGTAATAACCACATGCCGGGACAAGATCAGACCGGCCATCATCCCCTTCTTTGAGATTGTTCGCAACGTCGAGCCGGGAAAGAACGTGGCAATTGTCCGTGTGACACGCGGCTACGACGTTCACAGCCTCTGGCACAGCAACAGCAGAAAGTATCACATCAGGGTAGGAACGCAGAGCAGGGAAGCGACTCCGGAAGAGCTGGGGCGGCTTTTCCAGCAACGGGGAACGGTCCGCGCTGAATTGCTGCCGGTCTCAGGATCGACTGTTGACGACTTGGACCGGCGACGACTTCGGGATTATTTTGTCCGTATTCGTCAACAGGACGTGCCCACTGACGCGGATGAAGCGGCCTGGATATCCCTTCTTGTAAACACGGAGATCATGACGGAGGATGGTGTCACCGTTAGCGGGATGCTCTTGTTTGGCACGACACCAAACCGTTTTCTTCCCCAGGCCGGCATTGACGCTGCAGCTTTCCCCGGAACGGGAAAAGACTATGCGGCGCGCGAACGCATGGCGCTCCGTGGCCCGATGACCACCTTGATCTCCGCAAATGGCGCTATCGTGGAAAACGGCCTGGTTGAACAGGCACTAGGGTTTGTGCTCCGGAATACCCCGGTGACGGCTGTCCTCGAAAACGGGAGAAGAGTCGAAAAGCCTGCCTATCCTCAAGAGGTGATCCGAGAGGCAGTTGTCAACGCGCTCATCCATCGCGACTACCTTCTCTCCAGCACGGATATCGAACTGGCCGTGTACAGCAATCGGCTGGAAATCGTTTCACCTGGACGGCTTTCAAACGGTATTACACGCCGGAACGGATGCGCGCAGGGACACGATCTGCCCGAAATCAGCTCCTGAAGGATGTCATGCGGGACTACGGTTATCTGGAGCACATGGGGTGGGAATTCCGCTAAAGATCATCGCAGGGATGCAGAAGCACAACAATACAACGCCTGAACTGATTGAAGACCAGGAACGCTTCATCCTGCGCGTGCGGACATGACGGAGGTTCGTCAGATGGAGGATGCATTCCACCTCATCGAGGAAGATCTCATCTTGTGGTTGGCGATGTGCTGGGCGATCTCGAGATCACCGATTCGCTGCTGTCCCGACGCAGGTTGGACACGTGACTCCGCAACCGGATTAAGGAGCTAACACAATGAATAGAAAGTTTAAGAGATATGCAGAAAAGACCTACCCCCCCCCTCGAAAAATTAAATCTTCATTCAAGAACGATTTTCTGCCGCGATAATTTGCCGGTTCTGCGGGGCATTAACAGCAATTCCATAGACCTGATTTACTTAGACCCTCCGTGACCCTCCGTTTAATAAAGGACGTAATTTCCATTTGCTCCTATTGGCACAACCGCAGAAGGGGCTGATTTCAGGGATATATGGTCGCCAGACGAAGTTAAGGACGAGTGGCATAATCAGATAAATGATCGCTTTCCCGAGTTATACAAATACCTCAATGCCGTTGGAGATATCGGAAGCAGGTCAGCAAAATATTATCTGATTTATATGGGGGTAAGGCTTATCGAGATGAAACGAGTGTTGAAGGATACCGGAAGTCTGTATCTACATTGCGACCCGACCGTTTCGCATTATCTAAAATTGTTGTTGGATACAATTTTCGGACATGCGCAGTTCAGGTCCGAAATTTCATGGAAACGCACTTTTTCGCACAATGACAGTCGAACGTTTGGAAATGTTCGGGATGTAATTCTGTTTTACGGAAATTCGGACATAAACACCGGTTCCGTTCGGGTTCCTTTGAATAACGAGTATGTCCAAAAATTCTATCGTTACGAAGATTCCGTAGGACGCTATGCGGCTATCGATTTAACAGGGCAGGGACGTCGGTAGGGGAAAGTGGCAACCCGTGGAGAGGCATTAATCCTGGTGATGTGGGAAGGCAGTGGTCCGTTCCGTTGACAGGCAATTACGCCACGTGGATCGAGGAAAACATTATACCGGGATACAGATCTATCGGGAGGCCACAGGAACGACTGGACGCACTTGATAACGTTGGGATGATTCACCAATCCAGAACGGGACGGAGAGTACCGAGCCTCAAACGTTACCTCAAAGCCGCACAGGGTCAGGTTCCTTCTAACTCATGGGACGATATAAACGCTGTGCAGTCTCATTCCAAAGAACGCACCGGTTATCCTACGCAAAAACCACTTGCCCTGTTAGCGCGGATAATAAAAGCCAGTTCAAACCCGGGCGACATAGTGCTAGATCCGTTTTGTGGTTGTGCAACAACCTGTATTGCTGCTGAAAAACTTGAAAGGCAGTGGATTGGAATTGACGTTTCAAAAAAAGCATACGACTTGGTGATAGAGCGGCTTAAGAAGGAAGTTCCTCCAGACTTGTTCAGGGGAAAGCCTATTTTCAGAACGGATAGACCGACAAGAAACGATGTGCTCTATAAGAAAGTTCCGACAAAGGAAGACAGGTTTTATCTATACGGAAAACAAAACGGCACGTGTTGCGGCTGCAATACCCAGTTTGAAATACAGCATCTTGAAATAGATCATATAGTTCCCCGTTCACAAGGTGGAGGTAGTGAGCGTGAAAACCTTCAACTACTCTGTGGTCATTGTAATCGTACAAAAGGCGACCGCCCAATGGAATATCTAATGGCACGACTTAAAGTCGCTTAAATCCTTTCATTAAAATAAGGACAAATCCATACCGACACGTTTAAGGAACAACTCAAATCTGTCATCAGTGAGTATGAATCAGCTGCATCAGACACAATCTCCAACATGCAAATTATTGAAAGAATTGCTGGCCGAAATTCTGTTTATTTTAAACAGGTCATGAGAATTGATAAGGACAAGGAGTTCTCTAAGAAATTTAACATGATATCAATGAGTTCGGAAGAGGCTTACATATATAACACAATTTATATGATGGTGCACTATCTCGCCACATCGATTTCGTTCGAAAACAGGGGGCTTGCAGCGCCCGGCAGTATCGATTCTGTTCCGGTGTCTGCAGATAAAGAGGATTATAACTCAAATGGCATGTGGAGCGCACGTAAAGCTTGGAAAATTATCGAAAACGCTGAGCGGATTATTGCAGTTGAACTGTTATGCGCCGCTCAGGCTGTCGATTTCCACAGCGAGTACAAGCCGGGAAAAGGAACACAAGCGGCGTATAATGTGATTCGGTCAAAAGTGAAAATGCTGAAACAAGACCGAATAATCGGTAAAAATATTCAATCTGTCATCGGTCTAATCCGGACTGGCAATCTGGTAGAGGCTGTAGAAAAGTCTGTTGGAAAATTGTCGCTTTAGAGATCAATTTATTCTATATAAGAAGTTGTGATAATGGCAGGGAATATGAGAAACTGTTTTCGATTCACATTACTTTTTTCAGCAGTGCTAAGCGTTTTCTTCGTGATAGTTGCTTGCAACGGTGGCACAATATCGGAAAGTGAACACGCAGCCGTTCCAGTCGAAACGGGATCGCTCGATGTGAAATGGATTCATGGTTCCGATCCGTGTTCCGGGAATACCGGTCCACAGTTTCAAGTGCACCGATATGCGGCAAACACCTATATACTCCGTCAGAACAAATGCGATTCTCGCCATGCACCATTCAGCTATTTGCTGTTTGGTGAGGAAAGAGCAATCCTTTTCGATACCGGTGCTGAGCTGGATTCAGGTGGAGGCAACAACGGATTGAAAAAAGTTGTGGAGGATATATTTGCTGAATGGAGTGCGGAACAGGGAAGAGCAATACCGCCGTTGACAGTGGCACATTATCATGGCCACTTCGACCATTTCTACGCCGATCCTGAGTTTAGAGCTGATGAAAATACAATTGTTGTCGGTACAGGCCCAGAAAATGTCGAGAAGTTTTTCGGTATTACCGATTGGCCTAATAAAACAGTTTTTTATGATCTCGGAAACCGGAGTTTGACCGTTATTCCAATCCCCGGCCACACGGAAGACAGTATTACGATATACGATCCATGGACACACTTTCTGCTGACTGGTGATTCGGTCTATCCGGGAACGCTTTTTATTCCGGACTGGATGTCATTCAAACAGAGTATCAACAAACTGGCTTCGTTTGCCAATGAGCATCCGATATCGTATATACTCGGCACCCATATTGAGATGACCACAACACCAGACCAGGATTATAGCGGAACCTATGAACCGAATGAACATGCGCTGCAACTCGGTGTTGAGCACCTTTGGGAACTGCGTGATTCACTCGAAGCGTTAGGTGATACGCCGATAAAAAAGATACACGATGATTTTATCATTTTCCCGCGCATATTTGACGAGGATGCATCCGGCCAAAATTAATTAAGTAAAAAATGACTATAATCCAGGTTGTATGTTATTTCATTTTTGTGTATCTTTGAGATGTGAAAGCGGTAATGCCGGGGTGGTGAAATTGGTAGACGCGCTGGACTCAAAATCCAGTAGGCTTCGGTCCGTGAGGGTTCGAGTTCCTCCCTCGGCACTGTAGTAAAAACAAGGACTTACAAGGATTGTTTATGAGTCCTATAAATGTCTGAAGATTTTACTCCCACCGCTATTCCCACCATAAAGCACATGTTTTGAGTGGCTTCATTAAATTAATTTGGTCTATTTATAGGATGATTTTGATGTGACCATTGCCCGACGTACCATTTCATTCCCAGAACCATATTTCACATTTATAATCCCTCGCTAAAATATCCGAAAAATTTATGAAATATATAGATTTTGCTTATGTGTAAAGTAAACTTTCCACCTGGAGAGTTCTCACTTTATTAAAATCTCGCCTCAAACCTAATTCCTATCCCATTCGAAGAATATCGTCCTTGCAGGTAATTAAAGTTTGAATTGTTGTCTATGTATTAGGCAGGTGGAGAGTTATCTGGAAAGGTAATTTACGGAAAGATGTGAGTAAAAATCGCTTATAGAAATTAAGAGATGCATTTTGCTTTATAAGTATTTTCTGCTCCCCGGGTGGGACGATGTTAGAACTTTTTTCAAGGATAAAAAGGAAGATATCCAAATCCCAGCTTTTGATCTTCCAGCCTCAGCATAACGGCTTGCGCATAACCGGCCCAAAGTATGCGGGCCTACTCCCTCAAAGCTAACTGAAAAGGACCTGCGGAGCAATGTCTATCCTGCCTGAACGGTGCACTTTGGGTTCGGCGTTGATTCACTGGTTATGCGGCGAACGTTAGGTTACTCCCCGCGGTAAGAGGCGAGCGAGGCGTATCGATCATAGTGGCTAAATATCAACACGGCCTAATTTTTGGAGGGGATCGGCTGGTCGCCCCAGTGGCGTTGTGCATCCAAGATGATCTGTTCGTATCTGGTGCGCGCTACTTCGTAGTTCGCCAGTACCTCCTGTTGAGCGGCGGTGGATGGAAAGCGATCCGGTTGAGAACGGGCGATATCGGCCAGTATTTGAGTCCAGCGTAGCATGTAGGTTGCATCTTGGGCAAACGCTGTCGGCTTTTCATCTACCGATAGATAAACCGGGCTGGTGTGTGCTTGGCGGAGTAAGCCGTCCGGGGCCCGATAGAGCGCGCGGGCGGCAATCCAGCCGCTTCTTTTCGGATACAGTTCGTAGGTTAGCGTCTGTCGTAAGATCGGTGCAGGTTTTTGATCGAGCAGGCTCAGCGAGGCAACGACGCGACCGTTGTGAACGAGTTGGAGCGATTCCAACGCTTCAATCGAACGCAGGGTTGCAATGAATTGAATGGGGCTGGTGTCCGATGACGTTCTGGAGATCATTGTTCCCGGGCCCTGGCTGTCAGCATCCAGGGTCAGCATGGGCCCCGTGGTGACGAAGGAACGTCCGGCCTTGATCGAGTCCCACATTTTCTCTGCCGTCAACGGTCCGTTAATTCTGGCATAGACGCGGTTATGGCCGGTCGGTACCGGCATCACGCCGATGGCCGAGCCGCCGGAGACGCCTAGGCGAAAGCCGCAATTCAAGAAGCGGTAATACAGATTGTTCGTGCGATGGAACAAACCGTCGCCGACAGCAGCATTGGACTCACCCGCCGACAGCGGTCCGATCATGCCCCAGCCACCCACCAAGGTTGACCTGCGATGGTAGTGGTTGTGGCAGACTTGAATGGTGTTGAGCACCCCCAGCGCCGCACCGATGACGGTCTCTGCCCATGATGGTTTGTCGCTGTCGAATACAACGCCCGGTGACTGGGTTCGCGCGGTTCGGCAAAGCGCGGCGTCAGTGGGAAAATGCTCCCCGAATTGCTTGGTGGTGATGGGGCTGTCCAGGTTGAACAGAAATGTCGCGCCGATAGTCCAGCCGGGTGCGGCGTTGCGATCGATGCGTTCGATTTCGATGTTGTTTCGCGTGATGAGGTGGCGGTCGTCGATGACGATCGGCGCTGTGTAGGTTTCATCCGGCCACGTTGCGTGCCACGATTCCTCCCGTCCTCGCAGCCAGTAGGTGAATGCCGGCACGAGATGCACGTCGTCGGCCAGCGCCAGTTGTTGAAGGATGTGAGGATTGTTCTGTCCCAGATGCACGTGCAGATCGGCTGAATACCAGCCTTCGGACGGCAAATCGATCCAGCGCTTCAGCTGAATGGTATTCTCGATCGTTTCGCCGGCTTTCAGGGTGAATGCAAGGTCTACCGGAGTGTATTCTTTCCCTTTTTCAACATGCACCACCGCATTTCCGGCCGGCACCTCCATTGTGAAAACGCCATCGCAGCTAAAGCTTTGATCTTCGGCGTAGACCGTCGCCGTCTGCGGCGCTATTGGTTGGAAAAAACGCTGGCTGTCAACATCGATCCATGCGCGAGCCGGGGTTGTATTACCGCTTTCGTCGACAATCCGGATTGAGATGCGGGCCAGTATCTTGAACGGATCGGATTGACCGCATGTAACAAGGATAGAGCAGCAAAATAAAATCGCAAATAGTAATGAGGACAATTTATTCACTAAAATTTCCTCCTTTAAGTGTATGATAGAAATTATCAGAAAAATTTATTGCTTGAACATTGGCTAACGTGACTCAATATGTTGTAAATTAAAAAACAGACCTGAACTTTGACAACATTTTGATATTGATAATTTTGTGCCACGAAATCCCATGATACTTCTTTTATGGACAGGCAACTGTGTTGTGCCTGTTATTGCATCGAGTATCAGGAAGTACTTGGATCATTAGATATCATTAGAATTATAAAGATTAATCTAAAATACTGACCATATCAAACCACAAACAACCAATTGCTCATCAAATTATGTCTTAGTGACTTTAGTTGGAGAAATGAGGCTGAAGATAGATTAATTTATGAGAATATAAGAGATAAATTTTGAAAACACAACCCTTCAAAAATAATTTATGCACCATCACTAACGGGTAGTTGGGAAACCATACTACCTTACGCGGCAATAGCCACACCATCAGTTTATAAAGTCGATAGCCGGCAATTCGTTGTGGTTGTCGCAGGCGGCGGCAAAGGCCTATACTCAGCACCTCAACCTTCCGGCGCATATTTGACGAGGATGCATCCGGCAAAAATTAATCAAGTAAAAAATGACTATAATCCGGGTTGCATGTTATTTCATTTTTGTGTATCTTTGAGATGTGAAAGCGGTAATGCCGGGGTGGTGAAATTGGTAGACGCGCTGGACTCAAAATCCAGTGGGAGCAATCCCGTGAGGGTTCGAGTCCCTCCTCCGGCACTATAATAAAAAAGGACCTATAATGTTGAATTGTAAGTCCTTGTTTGTGTCCAATATTTTATTCCCACCATAAAGTACATATTTTAAGTAGTTTCATTGAATCCTATTGATCAATCTTAATTTGTATGACACTGGTGTGAGTATTTCACGACGTACCATTTCATCCAATGAGGATGATTACTTAATGCCATTTTTTGAAATGATGGATAATTTAGATAGGATATTAAAGCAGGATATAGTAAACAATGCACAGATTTTTTAATTCGACATGAGTATCATATCTAATTTGAGAATGATCAGCAAATAAATTACTTATATCCAGCCCAAAATAACTTCATTCCCAAAATCTTTTATTACTTTTAACCCCGCCTGTTCTATGCTCTCAGGAGTCCAATTTGGCATATCTGTTTCGTCAAGCAAATCCAAATGAACAATAAATATATTCACATTATATGATTTGAGTGTTTCCTGACTAGCAGGATCAAGAATAGTATTAATACATGAAGTTATCTCTCTATAAGTTTCAGGAAAAAAAGTTGAATACCCATTGATGATGGGCTTATTGTGATAAGTGGTATAGTAAAAATATTTTACCTCTCGCTGCGTAAATTCATGCCGCCGCTCTCCGTAAACCGGATCATACTTGGTTCCATCTCCCTTTCTTGCTGGAACTTCAGCAACACCTCCATTTATCTCTTGGTCCTTTAACCAATGATACACCTCGGGCACATTATCGCCCGTTTGAATCAGATGCATCGGGAAGGGAAACGCCAAATATTCCATAATAACCAGACAGACAATGATAGGTGTAATCCATTTCTTTATAGGGTGCACTTTAAACCGGTCGAACAAATAGTAAATACCTCCGATACTCAATATTGATGCTGCAAATAGCACTATGATCCCAAAACGTGCAGGTACACGCATAACATCAAAGGCGGGTAAAATGTAATACATCAATAAGTATGGCAGAGGAAGATAGAGAAAATGCCCAAATAACGTTAAGAATGGTCCAAAGGAAAGTATTAAGAATACAATCAATATCCAAAGAAATGGTTTTTTGTACACAGCAATACCTGGATTCATTGATTCAGAAAAATAAAAAATACCCAAGATCATACATGTTATAAGGACAAATCCAAGATAGAGAGGGTTCCCTCCTGTACTATTAATAATGGAGGAAAAGCGCTCAAATGGAAGCTTTTCTTTAATGGTGTCACCGGGTAACTTGTCTGCTCCCAGATTTCTTGCTTGTTCCCCCAATAAGGGAAGTGCCATCTCAAAGACTCTGCGTTCCAGAGGTAGTTCACCAAAGAACGGTTTTTCTGACTGGAAACCACCCATTAGCATATTATTGTCTGGAGCACGGAAATAATCATCAAGACTGGCGGAATATTGAAGGTTTTCGCCAAGCGATTTTTTCATTCCACCTTGAGATGTAATTGTGTTATAATAATAAGCAAACGTGCCGACGACTATCAGGATCAACGCTATACCGGGAACAGCTTTAAAAGCCATCTTTTTAAGATCAATGGTTTTTCTTTCTTTCAAAAAGCATATTACAGTATAACATAAAATTGCTAGAGAGAGCATATAACCGATATACCAACTCGAAAGCATCTGCAGACAGTATACAATCGCTGCAAATATGAAAAATTTTGCTTTCTTTTCTTTCAGAAATTTATCGAAAAATAAAAAAAAGAGTGGGATCCAGTAGATCATATGTATGTGGAAAGTAAAAGCTTCTTTTAATGGAGAAAAGCCGTAAAACAAACCTGCAATGAAGCTTATGGAGTAATTTTTAGATATATGAAAAGCAAAGAGAAACATGAACAGTGCTGATAGGAAGTATGAAAATAATATTAGTACATTTGTTGCAAGAATCGGATTACCGGTAAAATAAAATACTGGTGCAAAAAAAATCTGATGACCAACCAGGATATCATTGAGCGCGCTCTGAGTCTGAGGGTAAAAAATATTGATATCAAAAATGTTATTGCCCGGTTCAAGAAAAATATTATGGTAATTCCAGTAAAGGATTGAAGCATTGCCGACAGGATCACCATTGCTATAAGAGATACTCGATGCGAAAGATACTATTAGAGGATACGTTAGAATTATTGCAAGTAAAAAATATATAGCAGCACAAACGACAAAATGCTTACAACTCTCAATCTTTATCATCAGGTTCCTTGTTTTAGTTTTGAAAAGAAATTGAGTTAAATATCAAAAAAAATTCAGGAATAGTCAAATGAAAAAGTCCTATATGAATTCTGTTGAAATGTCTTTTCATTAGAAAATTATTCAAATAATAAATGATAATAAGACAAGATGAAAAGAGTTTTTCTTGCGGATTCTACATTTGATTTTGCACACAGTTGATTCAGGATTCGTCTTTGGACTCTTACTCTTTATTAGCCCAGGTTGTTCGAGTGTGCAGATTCAGGCATTAATCAGTAACAATTTGTTTGATAACTCCTTTTGGTTTACTATTACATTACTTCACTCAAATGACATTACTGTCGCTTCGTATTGTAACTATTATTACCTTGAATATTCTGAACCGATAAAGTGTAACTATTGTTACAACGATAACAGCACTTACGATCAAATTCGTAACGAATGACCTTTACTTAACCATGCTTTTATTTTGATTTAAAAGTTAATATATAGAAAATTATGCTTATTTTATACCTGTAGTCTATATAATAACTGATCAATATTTGAATACAATATATTAGCAAAGATATTAAGATGTCCTTTGCCATTAATTTTCTAAGAAACTTGTCAAGAGATAAAAAAAGCGGCGTCCATTAAATAGACATAAGTTGTATCAAACTATTAACGATTCTGAATGGCGAGAAACCAATAATGAATCTCATGATAAAGCTGGTCTTATCATTTTTGATCAAGTATAGGGTAGAAGTGAATATGAAAACTGCTGACAATATTCACGAGAAAAAGATTACCTCAATTGTCGAAAGTACCTGTTATTTGCGATCTAAAAAGACGGCTCGATTATAAGTACACAAATAAGAATATAACTTAGAATCGCAAAAAATTTTGAGAATTAAATGTGGAAATCAAAAAATTTAGATAAGCTGTTATTTGTGTTCGAAAAATTTCAAAAAAGTACACTGGTTATAGCAAGTGGGTCACCAACATCTCCACATCTGCTTCCTGTGCTCTGTAAAATATAATATTATATCATTTTTTTGAAACGATAAAATCCTCAAACAGGATGTAATCTGCATTTTGAATTAAAAGACTTTTTATAGCATCTTCAGGAGAGCATACAATAGGTTCTTCATGATTATTAAAACTAGTATTTATTAATGTCGGAATACCTGTCAAATTATAATATTCCAGTAACAAATCGTAATAGAGCCGATTGAAATCACTATTGACAATTTGCGGTCTTGCAGTATTGTCCACGTGAACTATACCGGGAGTTTCCTTGTTCGCCCTCTCTGTGCAAACATAACACAGAGTCATAAAATAACTTGCTAAGTGCTCCTTTTTCCATCCGACGTAATATTCATGAGCATATTCTTCAAGGGTAATCGGAGCGAATGGCATGAATTCAGTTCGATTTAATCTTTTATTTAATATTTTTGTAATATCTTTATCTGTCGCCCTAACGATAATACTTCTAGCTCCAAGAGCTCTGGGACCGTATTCCATTCTTCCCTTGAAAATTCCGACATATTTACCATCTGAAATATCTTTTGCCACCAGTTTAAGAGTATAATCATTCAAGGATGTAATGTTCAATTCTGTATTGTACCTATTCAGAACTTCACTTATTTCTGATTTTGAATATTTTGGACCTAAATAAACATGCTTTAAAGGATATTTTATACTCCCACCGTTTTCGTAAAGTTTTATTAATGCACCTCCTAAAGCATTACCTCCATCACCCATTTGAGGAAATACATATATATTATCCACATCTTCCAATTCATAGATTTTTTGATTTAACTTTACATTTCCAAACAAGCCACCAGCAACACAAATATTTCGGAGTCCGGTTTCGGCTATGAATTTTGATAGGTATTTAAGAGTAATATCTTCCGTTACATACTGTACTGCTGCTGAGATATCTTCTTTACTGAATTTATCCAACTCCTTTTCAATGTTTGGGAGTTTATTTGTAGGAAAGGGCGAAAATTTTTCCCCTATATTAGCGATTATTTTACCTTCTTTGTAATCAATCATAGATGTAATGATATCAACACACTTCGTATGGTCTCCGTATGCGGCAAGTCCAGTTACCTTACCTTCATGCTTATTTGGTGTAAATCCCAAGTAATTTGTAATATAGGCATATAAACTTCCTAAACTATTATACATGCTCACGGAATCCAATAATTCAATGCCATCTTTACGAGATGCTGAACAAACCGTAGCACTTTTAAAATCTCCGCGTTGATCGATTGTTAAAACTAACGCATCCTCAAACGGAGAGGGGTAAAAAGCTGTAAAGGCATGAGAAAGATGGTGGTCATAAAAGCTGATTTTTTCCTCTGGAAAACCAATTTTGACAACTTGTTCAATTAATTCCTTCTTAAATCTATGGTCACGCTCGACAGCAACTCTTGTACGGTCACTGAGGAGTTTTTCCGCAGTTGAATCATTCAATATCGCTTTTAGGACATCATCCATGCACTGGGGCAAGAATTTCTCATCGATACCTTTCCAGGCTCCACAAGCAACAAAATCTATGTCCTCCGGCTTAAGCGAACTGTTTTCCAAGCAATATTCTATTGATTTTCTTGGAAATGACCGATCGTTTTTGACTCTGGTAAAACGCTCTTCATTTACACTTGAAACAATCTCGCTATCGATAATTATAGAAGCACCGCTTACCTGGGCGTTGCATACTCCAAGTATTATAGTATTATTTTTCATGTTTTTCCAAATAAATTTGTTTGTTCAGTTATAGTTAATAATATTCACTCTTATTATGAGAATCTGTAACATTTTCCTTGAGGATATATTTTGTTATACAAACAAAGGTGACTCCTCACTTAACGGTTTATCCAATTCTGGTTTTGGTTTACCTGAAGAAATATAATCGGCTATGGTAAAACCCATTTCAAGTGCTTGAAACATTTGAATATATGTAAAAAGTGCCTGTCTACCACCAGAATAAAGATTTTCTATTTTGTTGAGGTACTGATAAATGTTTATAAGTTGTTCTTCATAGTCAATTGTCGGAATTGGATAACCAAATTTTGTTCGCAAAACAATACCACTACTATAGACTCTCTTAATATCGTAGCCTTCATTTTCTAAACCTGTCAATACTTTTTCTATAATTTCCTCATCAGTTAATGACCATATTTCATCCTCTGGAAAACAGGTTATCTCTGCCGTAAGGGCGCATTTCCCTTTAGGAGCTGATTCTTGAGAAAAATAATTCATCTGTCCTACTCTATTGAAAATCTGTTGGTGAAAATACATGTATTCAGCCCCTAAGATTGAATTGGTATTTACAACAATGCAGGCAATTAAAATCGCACGATATCTTAAACTATTCACTGCCTTTAAAATGTTTTCAGGTGGATGAGGTTCTATAGAATTTAGCAACGTAGTGACAGGAATTGTTGAGATACATATGTCGGATGACATGCTGATTTCAGATCCATTAATATCAACAATAACTTCTTTAACTTTGTTTTTATTGATAATAATTTTCTTTACAGAGTGATTAAGCAAAGTTGTTCCGTAATTTTTTGTAATTAATTTATCTATCCTCATTGGAAAAGTTCCTGACCCTTGAATAGGGTAATATTGGGATGTTACATAATTGTCCTTTGTCAATTTGTTTTTTTCTCTACCGAATAAATCAATAATCGAATTGACAGCTAACTGGATCAAAGTTCTATTGGGAATTCTGTGTTTTAAAAAAGCATTGCTTAAATCCTTTGGATGTATACCCCATACTTTTTGAGTATATTTCTCAAAAAATAGTTCATACAATTTTCGACCATAAAGCGAAATATAAAATTCTTCTAAACTGCCTACTATTAGTGAATTGTCCTTTATAATTAGATTTTGTGTGTAGCTAAGTAGAGCAGATAAAATCGTGGATATGTTTAGATTTGCAAGTAAATTTATTGGCTTGATCGGATAGGATAACTTTTTATTTTGAAAAGTAATCATCACATTTTTTGTTAATTCATTGATATCACCATCCATAACTTCCATAAAGAAATCAAGAAACTCTTTGCTTCTTGCATGAAAAGTGTGTGGACCAAAATCAAAAAAACAGTCATTAAAGCGAAATGAAGCTGCCAATCCTCCGATATAATTCTGTTTCTCAATAATTGTAAGATCTGTTTCTTTTCCAGCAAGTTTAATTCCTGCACCCAGCCCCGCAAGGCCCGCACCTAATATAGTTATCTTCTTCATTTAAATATTGTTCACTTTCGTTATAAAGATCTTAAAACGGCAATCACATAATCTTGTTCTTCAGTAGTCAAACCGGGATAAAGTGGCAGTGCAATTGTCTGTATTGTCGCTTTTTCTGTTTCAGGTAGATTTAAATCTCGGTATTCTTCACAATATGCGAGTTCTTTATGAATAGACTGGATTCCTCGCTTTGCGTTAATTCCTTTGTTGTTAAGACATAAAAGTATCTCATTTCTGCTCAGTGTGGAATCGTTTTTTACCCGCACCAAATACGATTGATAATTTGGATCGCAATTATGCGGCACCTGCGGTATGATGAAAATTTTTGAACCTTTCAGCGCAGCATCATACCGTTCTGCTAATTCACAACGTTTTCTGATTATTTCATCAAGTTTATCCATCTGTTGAACGCCTATGGCAGACTGCATATCGGTTATCCTGTAGTTATAACCTCTTTTCACATAATCCTCAAACAGAATTGTTTCGGATGTGTGGCGCTCTTGCGGTTGAACAGACATACCATGGTTTCGGAGAAGTATTAATGTTTTATACATTTTTTCATCATTCGTCAGCACTGCGCCACCCTCGCCTGTTGTAATTATTTTTCGCGGATGAAAACTGAAACAGCATAAATGCTCCGAGTTCCCTATTTGCTTCCCTTTATACTTAGCACCGAGGGCACACGCAGCGTCTTCAATAACTATTAGTCCATGCTTTTTTGCAATCACTGAAATCGCATCTATATCGGCAGGCATACCGACCTGATGAACCGGCATTATTGCTTTTGTTGCAGGTGTAATTGCGTTTTCAATATGTTGAGGATCGATGTTGTATGTAGATGGATCGATATCAACAAATACAGGTCGTGCACCAGTATGAACAATGGCATTAGCAGTTGCAATAAATGAAAAAGATGGTAATACTACCTCATCTCCAGGCACAATACCATGAACCGTTAAAGCAAGATGTAAAGCAGTTGTACCCGAAGATACTGCAACCGCATGATTAACTCCCGTATAAGCAGTTAAACGATCTTCAAATTTTTTTGTCTCGTTTCCTTGAGCTAACCATCCGCTGTTAATAATATTTTTGACGGACTCCGCCTCTGTTCCGTCGAAATATGGCTTTGTGATAGGAATGTTCAAGAAAAGTCCGAAAAGTCATTAATTACTATAATATGTTTTTATACCAATCGATAGTCTTTTTAAGTCCTTCTTCAAGTGCAACTTTGGGACTATATTCGAGCATCTGTTGAGCTTTTGATATATCAGGTACACGAAGTTGAACATCGATACCCATATGGTCATTAAATTCAATCTCTGAATCGGATTCGAGATAATTAATAATTTTCTTAGCCAATTCAAAAATAGTAACCGTTGCCTGTGGATTACCGATATTGAATGAGTTACCTGTAATTTTAACGGAACAAATACTACTTTCAACAGCATCTACAAAATCATCGATATAACACCAAGATCTGATCTGGACACCGTCTCCCGTTATTACAACATTTTCATTTGCAAGCGCATTGTTGGTAAATATCTGGATTGCGCCCTCTCCAACCTGACCGGGCCCATAAATATTGAATGGCCGCATTGCAACCATTGGAATTTTTTTCTCAAGAAAGAAGCAATAACAGAGCTTCTCAGCCGCAAGTTTACTGATAGAATACGTCCATCGAGCATCTTTTATATCACCTTGGATGGTTTCTCCATGTTCAGATGCTCGAAAGATATGTGGACCATAAATCTCACTTGTGGAGAAATATATTAACAACTCAAGATCGATCTCTTTAAGAATACTGAGTAGATTAAAGGTACCGATCATATTAACTTCCATGGTCTTAAGTGGCATCTTGTAATAAGAAGAAACACCAGCTATTGCTGCGGCGTGGATAACAATGTCAACATTCTTAATTGATTTCTTCAAATGTTCCACATCAAGAATATCACCTTCGATAACAGTCACATTCTCATGGTCTTTACAGTCAAAATATTGTAATGCGTTCCGGTGTCTGTTGTCATATAGTATGACCTTATTATCTTTGTGAAACCGCTCGCAGAGTGCGGTGCCAATAAATCCTGCGCCTCCGGTAATGAAAATCACTTTATCTTTCACTTTCACGATGCTGGCCCTCTCTTCTTTAACTATCAATGATCATTTCCGCAAAGAGTATACTAAAATCATGATGTTTAACTATCGGATTTACACTTGCTGCTCTTTAGATTTGAAACAATGAGTCCAATTGATTAATATAACGAATATTCAAGCAATCTACAAAAATTATTTCTCTTGCTAAATTCGCTGGAGAATATTGGTCTCGAATACAAAAAACTAGCAGCTTGACCGCAGATTGTCGTTTATTTGGTTTTTGTCGTAAACTTTTTTTATTCTGACTGAAAAATCTGCTGAACGAAAAAGTTTTAAGAACTCCATCTGCTATTATAGCCAGTCGACATGTCATTCAACGAACACGAAGACCAATATTTATTATTTTGTGACCATGAGCAGGCAATTGCCACCGAACGTGGAGTCGAGTATTTATATCCGCCACAAAAGGAGCTTATTCTCATTAAATAAATTCGCAAATCGTACAGTCTGGAGAACAGAAAATTCTTTGAAAAGCTAAATGAATCCTTTAATTTCAACTTATAGTGTCCGACTTGTTCTGACGACATACATCATATTTCTTGCACACTCCCAATTATTCTCTTTCAGAAGTTTAATATGGGGAATATCAGATAAATCAAATAATAATAACACTTCAAAGAAAACTTTGGAGGAGGAGTGTTTATGTGCATAAATAGCAAAATATTTGTTGCGTTCAGAATTCTTTTTATTCCCGTATTGCTCTCAATTTTTGTGATAAATGTTTTTGCCCAGAGAGGAGCTGGAACCAGTGTGTCATTAGAATATGATACCACATCACCGCAGTTATCCTTCGCAGCCGGAGAGAGATCGGTAGAACACTTGAACACCCGGGATATTCCATCCTAATGGATAGTGCTGACACAAGAATCGCGCTGACTACCGATTCGCGGTTTTTGCAGCCTCAACATTACCGGATCCGTTACGAGCAGTCGGATGTTCTTCGTGTAACTGGTGGCGATGCGGTGAGTACGATGTACGGAGGCGTGGAACTTGAGGAGATGCTTCAGCTTGGCACGGATCTATCCGACATTCCGCAACGCGAAGGCAAACCGTTTATTCTCAAAAAAGGTCTCAAATTCAATATGCTCTTCGATACCCGGGTACCGAGTTATGACGATACTGGCGATGCCGCTCAAAAGAATATTGTGGAAATGTGGAATTTCGATTTCTGGCGGGAATTCCTGGACGACATGGCTCGACACCGGTATAACTTTTTGACTCTCTGGTCGACCAATCTCTATCCCACACTTGTGAAGTTGGAGAACTATCCTGATGTAGCCTATGATGACGTGAGCGTCCTCGATTTCCCGATTGATAACGAAACCCATTCGCACTGGACCAACACTGCCTGCAGCGACTATGACATTATGGATCCCGCCAGTCGCGTGTGGTCAAGAGCATAACCATTGATGAAAAAATCGCTTTCTGGCAGCGTGTCATGCAGTATGCCGCCGACCGAGGCATTGATATTTATTTTTTTCCTGGAATATCTTTATGTGGAACGCACTTGATAAATACGGGATTGATAATCGGCAAGATAATCAAAAAACCGTGGCATACCTGCGGGAGAGTGTTAAAGAGTTGCTCCTGACGTATCCTCTCCTCAAAGGGATCGGTGTGTCGACCGGCGAGAACATGGACCGGAGACTGACGGGGGAGTATAGCAATGAGAACTGGATTTGGAAGACGTACGGTTTTGGGGGTTATGGATGCCAAGGCCGTTCAGCCCGACCGGCATGTGCGTTTCATTTTCCGCCAACTCGATTGCACTTTAGCGAATATTGACACGGCTTTCGAAGAATACACGGATGTGCTTGAGACGAGTTTTAAATATTCGCGCGCCCGGATCTATACAACCACTAATCCACAATTCTTCGATCAAGGGTATCGCGACGACGTTGAACAGTACCAAATAAAGTTCTGGATAAATCTTCGGAACGACGATATTTTCGTCCATTGCTGGGGTAATCCCGAACATGTGAGGAAATTTCTGGACAATCTACCCCACGATGTAATGGCCGGGTTTTACATGGGGTCGGACGGATATGTGTGGGCACGGGAATTTATTAGTCTCGATTCCGAGCAGTTCCGCCAATTTGAAATTCGGAAACACTGGTACAATTTCATGCTATTGGGTCGTCTTGCTTACGATCTCACCCTGGGCCGCACCTTTTTCGAAGACAAACTGGTTGATCAATTCCCCGGTGTCGATGCATCGCTGCTGTACGATACCTGGAAGACTTCATCCGAGATCATTCCACAGCTCAACCGTTTCTATTGGTTCGGGAATGATAGACAATGGTCCCCGGAAGCTAGTCTCGATATGCATAATAAATTTCACAGCGTCAATCGATTCATCGATTATAGGCGGAGTGATGACAGCATTCTTCCGAACCAGTTTGGCAGTCTGACATTCAGGCAATATGTGGAATCCATTACCTCCGGTACAGACATCTCTGGTGTGACTCCACTCCAAGTTGCCTTGAATCTGGATCCGTTTCGCCGAGCAGGCGCTTGCAGGTGTTTCTACCCTCAGGAAGACAAGAATAATTCCAAAGAACTTGAGCAGACCTTTACAGATATCGAATCGATGTTCCACCTTGGGCAATATTATGCCGACAAAATCCGTGGAGCCGTGGAACTGGCACTTTTTCGTATTACCAATGATCACACAGCAGCGACAGGCAGTTCGAGCACTGGAAGCAGCGGTTGACACATTGGAAATCATACGCCACTGCCGCCAGCAATCAGTATAAGCCGCAACTGCTTGCTACAACACAGCAGCTTGACTGGTGGAAGATCATGGAAGATGTCGAAATGGACGTCATTATTGCAAAAGAGAACATTCAGCTTTGGTCTGGGGCTCCTCTATTAAGATCTCTTGAAACTGAATTTCAACCGAAATGGGAAGAATTAAAAGATACATTGACTAAAAATAAAATCGAAGAATTTGCTATCGATATAGAAAAGCTTGGCATAGAATATAGATATTTCCAATTAACGCAATGGGGAAAGAAACTTGCAGCTCAGGCAGGTAGAGGTCCGACATTGATGCCATGTCGAAAACTCTGGAGAGGTTTCCGAATCCGATCAAGGAACATCAAGGAACTTAAAGACAAAAGGTATGCCGAATACATCCGCGGTATGATCAGGAATAATGTGTTTTTCTTCTGGAAAATCTATATATTTTAAGGAACATTTTTCTTTAGCACTTTGTTCAAACGTGGTGTACATTAATGATTTTCTACAAACTAATCTTGCAGTTCAGGCAGGTAGAAGTCCGACATCGATGCCATATCGAAAACTCTGGAGAGGTTTCCGAATCTGATCAAGGAACTTAAAGACAAACTGATACTGTTTATGCATTTACTCCATGAATATCTATACAAATAATTGTCTATGTGTATGACATCACAAATAATGTCATATTTCAACACTAACCCAATTTATTCTCTTTTTGATAATTGATATGAGGAATGTCAGATGTAGATACTCGGTTACACAAAGATTCAATTTATGAGACGACTGCAAATTTTCGTGCAGTGTTCGTAACATCACTTCATACTGGTTCCTGAATTCTCGAATAGAAGTCGATATTTCAATGTAATTGCCCGCTGGAACAACTTCTTGGTGTTTAAATGATTCAAAAATCATTTAAAAAAATGAATCTTTTTCTTACAGTTGATGTCCTGATTTAACGAGCATCGCAGGATATAAATAAAGATAGTTGAAAATTTATAGCGTACCCAGAGCATTCAAAAGTATGAATCGTATAATGAAAAACAGTATTTACTGGAGGCGATTAATGTTAGAACTGTATAGCAATCATACTATGTATAAGGAGAAATGATTATGAAAAGAATGCAATTAAATGAGCTTGTTTTTGTGGCGTATTTCATAGTGCTTTTCACTATAGCGCAGCCGGGCGATCTTCCGGCGCAAAATGTTTCTGAACTTCTTGAATCGACTGCAAATAATCTTCATTTTCGAAATATCGGTCCCGCCATCATGGGGGGAAGGATCGATGACATAGCGGTTGTGGAGAGCGATCCCTATACCATATATGTTGGGACCGCTGCCGGAGGTCTATGGAAAACAGTCAATAACGGAGTGACCTGGCGGCCGATATTCGACGATCAGAAAACGAGTTCTATCGGTGCTGTCTCCATAGCGCCATCCAATCCGGAAATACTCTGGGTAGGAACTGGTGAAGCGAATAACCGGCAAAGTTCATCTTGGGGTAGTGGTGTGATGAAAAGTTATGACGGGGGAACTACCTGGAAACATACCGGTCTGGAAGATACACATCATATCGGCGGGATAGCTATTAATCATACTGATCCGGATGTCGTTTTTATTGCTGCTGCCGGGCACCTTTGGGGACCGAACGAAGACCGGGGGCTATACAGAACGCTCGATGGGGGTGATACCTGGGATAAGGTACTGTATACCGATAAAGATACCGGCTGTATCGACGTTATGATGGATCCGTCGAACAATAAGATCATCTACGCGGCAATGTATCAGCGGAGAAGAAGAGGATGGGGATTTATCGGCGGTGGATCCGGAAGTGGTCTATATAAATCAGTAGACGGTGGATCGACATGGAAGCAATTGACCAATGGACTTCCGGACGGAGATACCGGCAGGATAGGCATCGATATTTACCTAAAGGATCCGAATGTAGTGTATACCACATATGAGAACAAAAATGGTGGCGTTTTTAGATCCGAAGACAAAGGCGAATCGTGGGTCAAAATGAGCGATACCAATCCACGACCGATGTATTATAGCACTATCAGGATAGATCCGAATAACGATCAGAGGATATGGATGCTCGGTGCACAGATGTTTACATCGGTGGATGGAGGCAAGATATTTGTTACCGATGTTGTCTCGAGGATACATGGAGACCATCAGGCACTCTGGATCAATCCGGCAAATTCGGATCACATGATTATTGGATCGGATGGCGGTATTTATTTTTCATATGACAGAGGCCTGACATGGGACTTCATCAATACGCTGCCGCTGGCACAGTTTTATGAGATCGGGTACGATATGCGAGAACCGTATAATGTATACGGGGGATTGCAGGACAACGGAAGCTGGCAGGGACCATCAGCAACGAAAAACCGTATTGGTATAACCAATGACGATTGGTTCACTGTCGGGGGAGGTGACGGTTTTTACACGCAGATTGAACTCACCGATCAGGAACTGCTCTATCTCGAGAGCCAGAACGGTGAATTGATGTTCTTCAATCTTAATACTAAAGAAAGTAAATTCATTTATCCCGAACCCGGTGACGGTGAAGAGTCGTACAGGTTCAACTGGAATTCTCCGATAGTGGTGTCGTCACACAATTCTGATATAATTTACTTTGGCGGTAATAGACTGTTCAGATCAGGAGATAAAGGAATCAACTGGACGAGAAGTAAAGATCTCACTAAACAAAAGAACAGGAAAGAACTGCCGTTCATGGGAATGCTTCCCAACGAGAATAGCCTTTCGCTCAATGACGGAACTACTTCATACGGAAATATCATAACGATCGCTGAATCACCAGTGACGCAGGGTGTGCTTTGGATAGGTACCGATGACGGGAATGTACAACTCACCCGTGATGACGGCGCGACATGGACAGATATGACCGAAAAATTTCCCGGTTTACCTGATGATACATACGTCAGCAGAATCGCTGCGTCCTATTTTGACGAATCGCGTGTCTATGTAACGTTTGACGGTCATCGGAACAACGATTTTAAGCCCTATGTCTATGTTACGGACAATTTCGGGCGCACTTGGCGTTCGATAAACAGCGGCTTGCCTGAGGGTGGTACCGTTAATGTAATAAGAGAACACCACAGGAATCCTGATCTGTTGTTCATCGGAACGGAGCGTGAAGCATATTTTTCAATCAACCGGGGAATCTCATGGACAAGGTTCAAAAATATCCCGGTCGTTCCGGTTGACGATATTGCAATTCACCCCCGTGAGAATGACCTGATCTTCGGAACTCATGGAAGGAGTATCTACATTCTCGATGACATCACTTCACTTGAATTGCTCACTGAGGATGTTCTGGCAAGAGAAATGTATCTTTTTCCTGTCCGTGATGCAGAACGATTTCAATTTTATAACGGTAAAGCTAATCCCGGATTTAAAATTTTCACCGGTGAAAATCCCGAATTTGGAGCGCTTATCACCTACTATTTAAATACTCACCTCGATACCGATGATGAAGTTTTAATCAACATCTATTACGATACAAGTTCAGTCCGTACACTGAAGGGTTCGAAAGTGAAAGGTTTCAACAGAATCGCATGGGATTTACGCTCGGAAAGTCTCGATGACGATGGCCGTAGCCGGGCACCCTTCGTTCTTCCTGGTGATTATACGATCGAATTATCGGTGAAGGGAATGAAGGAAACAGTAGCGGTCAGAGTAAAACTCGATCCTCGGATATCGGTTACGATGACCGATTTGCAGGCACAGCGTTCGGCAGCATTAAGGATTCACAGGATGGAAGTCCTTTCATCGTCAGCAGAGAGAAAAATTCATGATCTTCAAAAACAGGTGACTGAGATATCCGAATCAGAGAAATCGTTGCAGGTTCTCGGTTCGGTGTCTGATGAGATCCGGTCGCTATCGGATAATCTTCAGAATCTCAACACTCAACTGAGAGGAGAAGGGCAGAGGATCAGTGAACGATCTATCTTGAGATTGATCGGAAATCTTGAAGAAAATATTAACGGATATACTGCGGCTCCGACTTCGAGACGGTTGGAACAAATTGGATCTTTAGAAATGAAACTTGATTCGATTCTTGACAATCTGAACCGGATAATAACAGTGGAGATCCCCGCGGTCAACAGGAAATTAAATGAATACGGAGCACCATTTCTGGATCCGGGTTCAATTATTGAATTATCCGGCAGATGAAAGTAACAGCAGGCAATCACAGATTAGTTTTAAGAACGAATACTTGTGTATCAACAGGTCCATAAATAACCTGATCAAAGTAAATCTGGAGAAAACTTATGAAAGCAATAGTATACACAAGATATGGACCATCTGATGTTCTTCAGCTCAAAGAAGTAGAAAAACCTACTCCCAAGGACAATGAAGTATTGATAAGGGCGTATGCGACAACAGTAACGTCAAAGGAGTGCGCCTTTCGAGAAAGGGTGACCAATTTGCTGCAAGACTTTACACTGGTCTCATAAGACCCAAAAATTACTATACTAGGAGAAGAGCTAGCTGGGGAAATTGAAGCAGTAGGCAAAGATGTAAAGCGATTTAGAGAAGGTGACTAGATTTCTGGATGTATCGGTACCAGTTTTGGTGCTTATACCGCGTACATATGTCTGCCAGGAGAAGGAGTACTGGTGATAAAACCGGCCAATATGACCTATTAAGAATCCGCATCAATGGTGCCCCTGGAAGTATAGGTACTTTCTCGGTACAGCTTGGCAAGTACTTTGGGGCGGAAGTTACAGAGGTATGCAGTACCACGAATTTAGAATTGGTGAAATCTCTGGGAGCCGATAAGGTAATTGATTACATTCAAGGGGATTTTACCAAAACCGGCCAGACCTATGATATTATTTTTGATTCAGTAGGCAAGAGTTCATATTCACGCTGTAAAAGCTCGCTAAAGCAAAGAGGGGGTTTATCTTTCAACTGTCTTTTTGCTGCCAATTATTCTTCAAGTGTTATGGACTTCAAAGATCGGCAGCAAAAAGGCAATGATTGCGGCTACAGGTTTGAGGCTAGCAAGCGAAAAGACTAAATATCTACTCTTCCTCAAAGAGCATATTGAGGTGGGAAAGATAAAACCGGTCATAGATAAACGCTATCCGCGTTGGAACAGACTGCCGAGGCTCACAGGTATGTCGACAAAGGGCACAAAAAGGGAAATGTAGTAATAACTGTGGAACATAATAACAAAACCTAACAGAGCGTTGCAGTTGACGACGTGGAGCTGTGGTTTTTAATAATGTTTCTGAGTTGCGATAGGTTTGGTTGGTCGGACGCCAAGACCCCCCTCCCCGCAACTGAACTTAGGTCGTTATGTGCAGGAAAATTGAATATGACTGTGTCGGTTCAGAATCTGTTGGACATTTAGGAGTCTAAAGTTAAGAGACAGTTTGATTTTGCTATAGTGTTTGGATTAGCAGAGCTGTTGAGAGAATATCCAGCGAATGCAAAACTAAACATTTTACAACTCAGTATCACCCGTACAACCAATCGAATTCCATTTCGGCTTTGCTCAATTTTTTGACTCTTCAACCAACTTGTCTATTCGTTATAAATCTTCTTAATGGAAAATAAAATTTGAAAAGTTTTTTTGTTTTGGTAGTTGAAGAACTGTCTATGTAGGTGGTATATGACTGAATAAGAACAGTTTAGAATCAGAAATAACTCTTGTTCTTGCCAAAGGTTTTTATAATATTTAATTCAAAGTATTTGAAGGTTTTGATGACGAACAACCTATAGAAACATTTTTAATCGTAATGGAAATAACATTTTGCTGTGCTCGAACAAAATTGTATTGAATACTATAACAGTGAAAAGCTACTGGAGTTATATTACACGATACACGATGGCCCATTTTTAACCTGAATACTTAATTTGTTTAAATACTGGAAATGCTGAATTTGCCAATTTGGAGACCGATATGAGTGAGCAAAACTTTGGAATGATTGGATTAGGTGTCATGGGGCGAAATCTTACCATGAATATCGAAAGAAATGGATTCTCGGTTGTTGGATTCGATAAATATATAAACAAAGAAAATACTGCTCTCAAAGTTTTTGAAGGGAAAGACATAATTGTAACACAGTCGATAGGAGAATTACTCAAAAATCTTGAAAAACCACGTATTATAATGATACAGGTGCCAGCAGGAAACCCTGTCAATTCTGTAATAGGTGATCTCAAACCGCATTTATCTCGTGGTGATGTTATAATCGATAGTGGTAATTCTTTTTTTAAAGATACAAATCTGAGAAATGAAGAATTAAAAAAGGATAAAATTCTTTATATAGGAGCCGGAGTCAGTGGAGGTGAAAAAGGTGCACTGTACGGCCCATCAATAATGCCGGGGGGAAATCCTGATGCATGGCCGATAGTTAAACCTATTTTTCAAGCAATATCCGCAAAAATGGATAACGGAACGCCATGCTGCGACTGGATTGGTAGCGGTGGAGCCGGACATTTTGTCAAAATGGTTCACAACGGCATTGAATACAGCGATATGCAGATGATTTGCGAAGCATATTTTCTTATGGATAAATTCCTGAAGTTAACTTCTGAAGAAATGAAGGATATATTTGCAGATTGGAATGAAGGTGAGTTGAAAAGCTATTTGATTGAAATTACCAGCAGAATTATGGCAAAAAAAGATCCAGGAACAGGGAAACCTATGATAAATATAATTCTTGATACTGCCGGTCAAAAAGGAACTGGAAAATGGACGAGCCAGACTGCACTTGATTTGGGAATTCCCGCACAGACAATCGCAGAAGCTGTATTTGCAAGAACATTGAGCGCAGCTAAAGAAGAACGAGTAGTTGCTGCTAGAGAATTACAGGGCCCGTCGAATAAATTTAAGGGAAATAAAAAGGAATTTATTGAAAAAATCAAAAAAACCCTTTACGCGTCAAAAATATGCTCTTATGCACAGGGTTTTCAGTTAATACGGGCTGCTTCGAAAGAGTATAACTGGAATATAAATGTTGGAAATTTAGCAATGATCTGGCGTGGAGGATGCATAATCCAAGCTCAATTTCTGGATAGAATCATAGATGTGTATGATAGTAATCCGAATATTCCAAATTTACTATTGGATACCTATTTCAAATCGGTTATGGAATCGTATCAAAATGCTTGGAGAGACGTTGTTGTTCAAGCAATTAATTTAGGGGTACCGGTTCCAGCATTCAGCAGCGCATTATCCTATTACGACAGTTATCGAAGCAGTCGATTACCAGCAAATTTACTCCAGGCCCAAAGAGACTATTTTGGTGCACACAAATATGAACGTGTAGATAGACCGCGAAATCAGTTTTTTCATACAGATTGGTTGAAAGATTAGACCAGTCTTATATAATTGTTCTTAAAATAATTTGTATAAAACAAATATTTTAATTAATTTCTTGCAGGAAACCTCATGATTATTGGGACAGGTTCACGGGACGATTTGCTTTCCGAAAAAATAATTTTAGAACTATGTAAAGAGGCTTTCTCTAAAAAGAATCTTAATAATAAACGTGTTCTTGCAATTATTCCCGATAATACTCGGACAGCACCCATCGACACTATGTTTAGAATAGTCTTCAATCTGTTGAAAAACCGAGTAAAGTCACTTGATTTTCTTATCGCTCTCGGTACTCATCCCGCTCTGAGTGAAAAAATGATATATGAAAGAGTAGGTATCACCCGGAAAGAAAGGCAGTCTCTTTATGCTGATGTCAAGTTTTACAATCATGAGTGGAAAAATCTTGACCAGTTGCAATATATTGGAACAATCGATGAATGTGAGGTTGAAGAAATCTCACATGGATTAATGCGCCAAAATGTGGATATAACGATCAATAAGCTTGTTTTTGGGTATGATGTACTTTTAATTATAGGCCCTACGTTCCCTCATGAAGTGGTAGGTTTTTCAGGTGGAAATAAATATCTGTTTCCTGGAATTGCCGGAGAGAAGACAATACATATGTTTCACTGGCTTGGAGCGCTCATTTCAAATCCATACATTAGTGGCATAAAAGACAATTCTGTTCGACAGATAGTGGATAAAGCAGCTTCTTTATTACCCATGGAGCGGGTTTGCATGAGTCTTGTTGTAAAAGAAGAAGGTCTTGCGGGTCTTTTTATTGGTATACCGGAAGAGGCTTATTCAGCTGCAGCAGATCTTTCAAAAGAAATACATATAATTTACAAAAATCATTCATTTAACAAGGTACTGACATGTGCTCCCGCGATGTATAAGGACTTGTGGACAGGCGGAAAGTGTATATACAAGCTTGAATCGGTAGTATCGGACGGTGGGGAATTGATAATGTACGCTCCGCATATAACAGAAGTCTCCGTAACTCATGGGAAAATACTGGAAAACATTGGCTATCATGCCATGGATTATTTTATAAAAAATTCAACAAAATTCAACAATATCCCGGGAGCATTAAAAGCTCATTCAACTCATGTAAAAGGAATTGGTTCTTATGATAACGGCATAGAAAAATCTCGGATTAATGTGGTACTGGCTTCAAAAATTCCTGAACAATTATGTAAAAAAATAAATCTCGGATATCGTGATCCGAATTCAATTCATATTGATGAATGGAAAAACCGTGAAGATGATGGAGTTTTATTTGTTTCTAAAGCAGGAGAAATATTATATCGGCTAAAAGAAGACCCATTCATAAATTGAAGCATTAATTTATTATCCTGCATAAAGAGTGTTCAAAAAAGATGTCGAATAAAAATGTCATTATAGCCCAATCGGGTGGTCCAACAACTGTTATAAATAATACACTCCGGGGAATTATCGAAACCTGCAAAATGTTTCCGAACAAATTCAGTAAAATTTATGGCGGTTATCATGGTATCGAAGGGATTCTCAAAGAAGAACTGATTAATATTTCTGCTCAAAGTAATGAAGAAATTCAATTACTTAGAACAACTCCTGCTTCTGGATCTATCGGTACATGTCGATATAAATTAAAGAATAATCAGAAGGAAGATTTTAATCGAATCATTGAAGTGTTTAAGACTCACAACATCGGATATTTTTTCTATATTGGTGGGAATGATTCTATGGATACTGCTCATAAAGTTGCACAACTTGCACACGATCAGGGCCTTGATGTAACAGTAGTAGGTGTGGCAAAAACGATTGACAATGATCTTGGTGATTCCCAATTTAAATTGATAGATCATACCCCAGGCTACGGCAGTATTGCGCGGTATTGGGCTTATTATATACAAAATGTGAATGAAGAAAATCTTGGATCCAGTCCTTCTGATCCTGTTATGGTGATTCAAGTAATGGGGAGAAAAATTGGATTCATTCCGGCCTCTGCTCGACTTGCCGACTGTAATAGAGAACTACCACTCCAGATTTATATGCCGGAATCCAGTTTAAGCATTGATGAAGCCACTGATACTATAAACGATGGACTCAATAAGAACGGGAGAGTCATTGTTGTTATTAGCGAAGGATTTGATGTTGGAAGTATTAAGAAAGTAAAAGATTCCTTTGGACATACACAATATGGTTCAAGTGCAATATCCGCTCAACAGCTGCTTGTAAATCATCTCAACACGGTTGGAATAAATGCCCACGGTTCTGCCCGAGGGCAAATTTCAGGAACTGACCAGCGTAATGCTATGATTTATGCTTCAACGATCGATCTTGACGAGTCATATAAAATTGGTCAGAATGCAGTCGTGATTGCAGTTAATCACGGTACAGGATTTATGTCAACTATTCTCCGCAAAAACGGATTTATTTATGATGTTGAATATGATAGAGTATTATTAGAAACTGTAGCAAATTCAGAACGGAAATTTCCCGAACACTGGATCGCTTCGAACAGAATCGACGTAACGGATGATTTCATCAAATATGCACTCCCCTTAATCGGTGAAGATTGGGTGAGCATACCCTTAATAAATGGAGTACAGCGATTCACACGTTTCGAGAAAATATTTGCTGATCAAAAACTGCCTCAATACATACCTCAAGCTTATCGACATTGATATACACTGAATAGTATTATGGAGATTATTGGCGATGTCTGATCCTCAGGCTGGATTGAAAGAACTAAAACCTGAACATGATTTTTTAGTTGCAATAGATTCGGATGGATGTGCTTTTGATTCAATGGGAATAAAACATAAAGAATGTTTTATTCCAAATATAATAAAATTTTGGAATCTTCAACCGGTTTCGAAATATGCGCGTGCGGCCGCTGAATTTGTGAATCTGTACTCAAAATGGCGGGGAACGAACCGTTTTCCAGCGTTGGTTAAAGTCTTTGAATTACTTCTTGATTGGCAGGATGTTAAAAATCGAAATGCTGAAATTCCCTCCACTCTTTCTTTGATCGAGTGGATTAATAAAGAAACTAAACTGAGTAATCTTAGTTTAAAAGCCGAAGTAGATAAATCAAATGATCAAGTATTAGAAAATGCTTTAAAGTGGAGCGAATCTGTAAACTCATCAATAGAAGATATTGTCCAGGGAATTCCCCCATTTCCTTATGTCCGTGAAAGTCTGAAGAAAATCAGTCAATGGGCGGATATTATCGTATGTTCGGCAACTCCTTATGACGCGTTGAAACGTGAATGGGAAGAACATGCTATTGCTGAATACGCAAAGGTCATCGCTGGTCAAGAAATGGGAAGCAAAAAAGAGCATATACATTTAGCCTTGAATGGAAAATATGATAAAAATAAAGTTTTAATGATCGGGGATGCACCTGGTGATAAAAATGCAGCAAAATTGAATGACGTGTTCTTTTATCCAATTAATCCAGGGCGGGAAGCAATATCATGGAAATTGTTTTTTGATGAAGTGAGTGACACATTTTTCAAAGGAAATTATACAATAAAACATGAATCAAGATTAATCGCTGATTTTGAAAAGCTTCTCCCCGAAATTCCACCCTGGAAAAAATAACATAAAACATTGCTCGAACGCAAAATCGTAAACGATAATATTATCTTTTCGAAGAAAAGTTGTTATTTCACCGAGCGAAAAATTCCGGTAAAAAGAGTACAAGGTCCGGAAAAAGAGCAAGTAATAGAGCTATTACAAACATAATACCCACAAAAGGCAAAACGGTCTTGGAAACACTATGTATTGTTTCGCCGGAAATCGAACATGCAATAAATAAGGTGACACCGACCGGTGGAGTTGCAAGCCCTATAGCAAGAACAAACACCATTAAAACACCGAAATGAATTGGATTAACTCCAACTTGGACAACAGCGGGCAGTAATATCGGTACAAGTATTATCAATGCTGGAGTAGGATCAAGAAATGTCCCAATTGCAAGCAAAAAAAAGCATATAAATATCAGTAATATAGTTTGGTTTTGCGAAACTATGAGAAGTAGTTCGACAACTTTTTGGGGAATTTGCTCACTTGCTATTATCCATGCAAAACTGAACGAGGTTGCTATGAGTAGCATGGACAAAGATGTTTTAACGGCAGTATCAAGAAAGATTGCAGATAGGTCTCTTAGTTTTAGCTTTTTATAGACAAAAAATCCAAGAATAAAACCATAAAACACGGCTAGTATTGCAGCTTCGGTTGGTGTAACGATCCCTCCGAATATTCCACCTAAAATAATCACGGGCATCATAAATGCAATGATTGAATCCTTGAACGAAAGGGCAATTGATTTCAGGCTCTGTTTTTGTCGTACAGGGTAATTGTTTTTTTTAGCAATAAAATACATTACGAACATAAGAGCAAAACCGACAATAATCCCCGGAATAATACCTCCCAAAAATAAATCGCCGATTGAAGCCGAGCCGACAACACCGAAAATAATCATCGGAATACTTGGTGGAATTATAACTCCTATAGAACCGGCTGCTGCCTGTACCGATGTTGCAACAGGTTTGTCATATGAGTTCTTTATCATTGCTGGTATCAATACCGCACCGATTGCAGCTGTGGCCGCTGCTGCTGCACCACTCATGCTTGCGAAGAGCATCGCAGCCAGTATACATACCATTCCAATGCCACCGCTAATGTGCCCGATAACATTATCTGCAAATTTGATCAATTGTGACGATATACCACCATGTTCCATTAAGGAACCTGCAAGCATGAAGAAGGGAAGTGCCATTAACGGAAATGAATCGCATGCGACAAACATGCGCTGGGCTAACAATGTTAATGGGATATCGCCGGCAAAAAGCAGTGCAATAAGTGATGTAAGCCCGATCGAAAATGCTATGGGAACGTTAATGGTAAAGAAAAACAGAAGACTGAGTACTAGAATAATTTCCATATTATTAATACCGGATCAACCAAAAACTCTTATTCTTTTTTGAGTGATGATATAATTTCCTTAATAACATACATGCTCATAATAAATGATGAAAATGGTATTGCAGCATATGGAAAACTCATTGGTATTCTCATAGCGGGAGAATACTGAGTCCAATTTCTTATTGTCAATTGGAAACCTTCAAACAATACCACACCAAGGAAACAAAGTATGAACCAACTACCCACTATTTTGAGAATGTGTTGAGACCTCGGTTTCAATTTTTTGACCACCATATCCACACCGAAGTGTGCATTTTTCTTTACCCCTGCCGCCGCACCCATGAGAGAAAGCCAAACAAACAGGTATCGCGCTAGCTCTTCTGACCAGGGAAGCGAATATTTTATGACATACCTGAACAATACCTGTAGGAAAATCACGATACTCATTAACGAAAGAAGGGAAAAAATAAAGTATTCTATAGTTTTATCGATTTTTCTGAACAATAGACTACCCACATAATTGTTGGATGAACATATTTTTCTTGATATTAGTAATTTCTGACTTTTTGTGAGTAAAAAACTATATACTGCAAATTAATAAAATTAGTTAATATTTCTTATTTTTTCAATAAATGAGCTATCAATAATCTCCTTGAAATCAGCATAGACTTCTTCAGATTTCATTTTAAATGAGTCCAGAGAAGGGTGGTTAATTATAACTCCTTCATCCTCAAGTTTCATTAAAGAATCATTAGTCATATTTTTCACGATCTCGCGCTGGTAATCCCGTGCAGTCACAGCAGCATTTTGAATGATGATTTTGTGCTCATCGGATAAACCATCAAAAAACAGTTTACTCACCATAAATGGTGCTGGATTGTAAAAATGTTGTGTTAAAGTGTAGAACTTTGTTAACTGCCAGAATCCAAATGTGTAAAATGAGTTCGGATCGTTTTCTGCTCCGTCTATAACACCCTGCTGAAGCGCAGAGAAAACTTCACCCGAGGCCATTGGCGTTGCCTGTGCACCAAAGGCGTTGAACGTTTCAATATGGATAGGATTTTCCATTACACGTATCTTCAATCCTGTTAAATCGGCAAGAGTATTAACCGGCGTTTTTGTGAAAACACTTCTTGTTCCTGCTGACCAGAATGCGAGTATCTTTATACCAAAATCCTCAGTCTTTGATGCAATTTCTCGTCCGACAGATCCATCCAATACTTTCGCTGCATGTTCATTATCTCGGAATATATACGGAAAATCAAAAACCATTAATTCTGGCACCCAGGAGCTCAGGGGCGCATTTGATGTGGGTGCTATTTGAATAGTTCCAATTTGTAATCCCTCAATTATGTCCCGTTCATTTCCAAGTTGAGTGCTTGGATATATGTTAACTTGTATCTCATTATCTGTCTCAGTTTCAACGATATTCTTAAATTTTAGCAAACCAAGTTGAAAAGGATGATCGATCGCTGTAACATGAGCGGCTTTCAGGATTATTTTACCATCATTTGAACTACAGCCAAAACCAATAATAAAAAAGAGAATAACCACGGATAGCATCGATTTTGCAAATGGGGACTTTTTCATTCTATCCTCTTAAAAGTTGGACAAAAAAAGTATTAATATTTTAAGATTAGATCATCTTCTGTTCACCGTAAGCAGGTATTGTTTTCCGAGTTGAGTTTCAAACTCAATGGTTGCATTGCCTGATTTTCTTATCGGTACAGCCTGGTTATCAGATTTCACTTCGACTTCCCCTTTTACACTAATTTTGCATGTATTACCTGTATTGGAGATTATCGTAGCCGAAGTAAGATTCCCGTATTTCCAAGAGAAGTCCACTTCAAATCCGCCTCGTGCCCTGAGACCTGTAATAGAGCCTTCAGACCACTCTTTTGGCAACGCTGGCAGCATTCTGATAATACCATTCTGACTTTGTAATAACATTTCAGCAATAGCCGCTGTAGAGCCGAGATTTCCGTCTATTTGAAAAGGATTAAGCTCAGTAAAGAGATTCGGATTAACATTTGAAGCAAGCATTTTCTTAAAGATCGATAATGCACGGTCGCCATTTTGCAACCGAGACCAGCAGGCAGCTCTCCAGGCCATGCCCCATGCCATACGTGCCATGTCACCTCTGCGGTCTAATGATATTTTAGCTGCTTCAGCTAAATCGGGAGTCAATTCCGGCGAAATCTGAGTTCCCGGAAATAATGCGAACAGGTGGGAAATGTGCAGTTGATTAGGATCTGGCTCTTCATAATCTTCCATCCATTCTTGCAACTGACCATATTTTCCGATTTTCACACCAGGTAAGCGCTTCAATGCGAAAATGAGTTCATCACGAAAATCAATGTCAACATTTAAAAGATTACTTGCTTCAATACATTTTTTGAACAACTCATTTGTAATTTGAATATCCATTGAAGGTGCCATGCTTATTCTTCCGAATTCTCTATCAGGGAGAAAATATGAGTTTTCAGGTGACATTGAGGGACCCGTTACTAAATTTCCATGAGGATCTTCCACAAGATTATCAAGTAGAAATTCTGCCGCTTCTTTCATGACGGGATATGCTTTCTGGGCAAGAAAATTTTTGTCCATTCCGAAGGCATAATGTTCCCACAGATGAAGACTAAGCCACGCTCCTCCCATAGGCCATAGCCCCCATTGCGCTGCATCTACCGGAGCGGCATTCCCCCAGATATCGGTATTGTGGTGTGCTACAAAACCTCTCGAACCATACATGATTTTCGCTGTACGACGACCTGTTTCCCTGATAACATTAATTAAATCAAACAATGGCAGATGGCATTCCTTTAAATTTGTAACCTCAATGGGCCAGTAATTCATTTCCGCATTAATATTTAATGTCCACTTACTACCCCATTCAGGATATAGTTGATCATTCCAAATTCCTTGTAAATTTGCTGGCAATGTTCTAGGGCGTGAGGAGGAAATTAGCAGATACCTACCGAATTGAAACAGTAATGCAACCAGTTGTGGATCGTCCTCTTCAAGAGCAGATTTAATGCGATTATCAGTTGGCTGTTCTATCTTTGCAGTTTCACCCAAATTGATTGTCACACGATGAAACAGGTTCTGATAATCTGATACATGATCCTCTTGTAAATTTTCAGAAGATTTTTCCTTGACATCATCAATATATTTTTTTGTTAATGCCTGAGGGTCACCCTTAATATCATTTCTGTTTTTAAAACTTGTTGCTGCAGCGAATATCAAGGTGACCGTATTGGCATTTCGTACATGAATCTGATTTTTAGATGAATATTTGGAACCATCTTCTGTTGTTATATGTAATCGACCCTCAAATTTCATCCCTTTTCCATCCCATATTGCATTCTCAGGCTGGAGAGCCAGACGTTTTCCTTGCTGGCCAAATAACCGCAACACATTGTTTTCTACTGATTGTGTTTCAGTATCCGGTTGAGGGCTCGTTAGTGATGCATCAAAAGATATTTTTCCGGGCTCATCACTGGTAAGGCGAATAACAATGACTTGATCAACTGCCGATGAAAAAATCTCACGGGTAAATGTAACACCATCAATTTTATACCTTATTTTTACAATTGCCCGGTTGAGATCAAGTTCTCTATGATATTCGGTGAAACTATGATGTCCGTGAAACTGGATATAAAGGTCACCTAAAGGTTGGTAGGAGTGAAGCTGCCTCGGTATACCTATCATAGAGCTGTCTGCCAGCTCAAAAGCATCCTTATGCTTCCCCTCAAATAGCAGACTTCGGATCTTAGGAAGATTTTCTAAAGATTTCGGATTATTCCTGTCTACATAGTCACCCGACCAAAAAGTGTCTTCATTAAGTTGAATATGCTCTGTTTGAACAGAGCCGTATATCATTCCACCAAGACGACCATTCCCAACAGGGAGAGCTTCCGTCCATATCCCTGCAGGTTGTTGGTACCAGAGGATGTTGCTTCTATCAATATCGTCAGTTTGAAATGGAAATGTCGAAAGAACACCTGCGTTTGCACATATTCCGGTAATAATTATGCAATATTCTATGACGAATATTTTGATCAACTTTTTCATTCTTTACTTTATCTCATTAATATTAGCAGGTTTTAACTACACAATATCATTTTATCGGTACCAAGATAAGTTTCAAAGATTTATATGTAATCTTATTTATCCAGACAATCAAGTCTCTGTCTTGTGATGTTTGTTGGTGGCCGACACGGAAGCCTTTACCTTTATCAACCGGCTCTCCATTCATGAACAAATCTACATCGGCATTTCCCCAGTTTTTGATGACAAACGAAGGATTGATAACAGGATGCTCTTCACTTCCAGCAAGTTCTAAATTTAACTCTGAAGGGCCTCCATTTTCGGGAGTGGAAAGTACATAGGCGCGCTGGTATTTATCATAGCCAATATTATTGAATCCGAAACTGCCAAGTGTTAATTCTGCCGGTTTGATCCACGAGCGTGCCAAAAGTGCCAGTTCTCCGGCTTTTTGTTCGGTAAGACCGTAAAGAGAAACAGACAGGTATGAATCGCCCTCACCTTTTACAACAAGAGGACGGCCTTCTGCCAGCGCGGTGTGAGATGGACGATCGATGCTCGTGACACTACGAGAGTCATTTGGTATCCGACTAACAGGCCAATGGTTTCTCCAGTGAAAATTCGACCATTCCTTCCGAACACCCCATGGATATTCAATGATTTCGCCGCCGGGTTCAAATATAATATACGGTTTATAATTTGCCTTCAGGTTCGTCATCTGGATATTGGCGTTTGCAGGTTTGTCATAGGGAGCAGGAGGCCCATTTTCCCATGAATAGGTATGAGTCTCACCATCCATATTCGCAAGGGTTAATGCTCCGATCTCGACATTGTCTTCTGGTTTTGTACCGGGCTGATTAAAGAATATTGTCTCCTGCCACTGATGAATGTTCTCATCCGCCCATAACACCTGTTTACGGACAACAACACGGTCGGGATAAATAGTAAAATACTCGTCTGCCCACGAACCCCAGCCAGTCTCAGGATTCTCGCCGGTAATCTGATACAGTATATTCGTTATCGCATAACGCCAGTGAACAACAATCCTGGCATCGTTGTTTTCAATGATTCTTACGTGTGAATACCTATTTTGTTTGTCCGCCATGTGTTCAGAACTGCCCCAGCCCGACCTGCCGCTCCACAATTCAATACTTTGATCACCCATCCACAGTCCGTTCTCAGTGACATAACTGGCACCATAGTTTACTCCTCTCCAGAAGACTACCTTAACCGGCGAATCATCAAATGTAACAACGACATCTGCATAGTCACCCGCTCTCCATAGCTCATCCCAGGTATTACTGTATTCAAGTTTTGTATAGTATGCACCAAATTCATTTTTGTTCTCAGAAACTGAGGGGAATGACCGCCATGACAAAGGCTGTGGTTCTTTCAGTGTGATAAGCCTAAACGATTTATTTACCTCATCAGGACTCAATGCCCTATTATAAAGCTTCACTTCGTCGATACGACCGTCAATGACCATGTTGGATAACGATTTTCGGGATGGTTCTCTGTTGGTGAACAAAGGGTACATCTTTTGGTGGCTTTTACCAATGAAGAGTTTCAATGTGTTTTTCGGCTGTGGGAGCAGTTTGCCTTCAGGTGTATAGACCGCTTCACCAACCGGCGACATTGAACCTTGGAAAAATTGAGTTCCTGCTGCTTCCCCGTTGATATAAACAGTCAATCCTTTGCCTTGTTCAAAGGTGCCCGCAATATGTGTCCACCGTAACAACGGGATCTTTGCATCGGAGACACATTTACGCCAATCATCATTGACCGCCACATGAAAGCCGACCTGACCCAAAGCATTGATACCAAAAAAATAACCCCCGCGATGGTCAACTTCATGAGACACGACAGCCGTCCAGTTCCAGGGGTATGTCTGCGGGGCTATCCAGGCTTCAATGGTGAAAGAACCTTCAAACATCGGGACATGATCAACTTCTCTGACAACATGGGTTGTATACCCGTCAAACTGTATTGAATTGCCGGTCACACCCCCGACATGCTTATAGTTACCCCGAAGAGAATCTTCGATTTTGCTTGCTTTGTCAAATACGGTTTCACCCGAATTTTCGTCAAAACTCCACCAGGCTACCGGACCGGTCTCCTGCGCTGGTGCAGGGAGTATTGAGAATAGTAAAATAAATACGATCACAACCTTGTGTATAAGAATATTGTACATTGCCTCTAACCACCGCATTAAATGAAATGAGAATAATCACTCCGGAAATTATTATTATTCTAAATCTTTTTAGAACAATCATAATAACAAATTAAAACAATATCAAGCTCTTTATATTCTTTGAATCTGGAGATATGGTTTTTAATACTATCCGTAATTGTCCGTAATTGTCCGGAAAATCCGTATTATTGAGGAAAATAATTGTTTTCCTCAATATTTATTCCTACTATTTTGTATTCCAATCTTAAACACTATTTTCTTACCGCCATTTTTATTTATTTCATTAACCACATTCCATTTTTATTATTGAGGTATTGCTTATGAAAATATTTATGAAATCATACTTTTCTATCTTTGTTGTAATGTTCTTATTTCCGGGGCAGGTTTATTCTCAGAACACAGGTGAAATCAGAACCATACTCACGAATTGTAATGTGATCGATTGTACCGGAAATCCAATTATGGAAGATATGACCATCGTGATCACAGGCAATAGAATCACTGAAATCAGCGAAGGCGAGTACACTGGCGGTGAGGATCCCTACACTCGTATCCTCGACCTTAACGGCAGCTATGTGCTTCCCGGGTTCTGGAACATGCATTCCCATTTGTCCGATTTACACCCCGATGTTAATAATATTTTGGGAACTGAACCAGTGCTTCCGGCGGCAATTCGTTCTGGAAGAAACGCAATGGACGCTCTCAAAAGAGGTTTCACTTCTTTACGAATGACCGGCGAACGTGATTATATAGATGTCGCCTGGAGAGACGCTTTTAACGCCGGTGTGTTTGTCGGACCTCGCATTTTCGCTTCGGGGAAAATACTTACAGCTACGGAAGGTAATGCGTGGGAAGCTGAATGGCCTGCGGCAGTATTTATTGACGGCCCGTATGAAATGAGAAAGGCAATAAGGGAAAATATAAAAAGAGGTGTTGATTTTATCAAGCTTTCATCAAATAGTATGGAGAAAGATGAAATTGTCGAAGCGATACGAATAGCACATAAAGCCGGATTACGGGTAACAGCAGACATTGATGATCCTATGGCGCGGATAGCCGTGGAAGCAGGTATTGATTGTATCGAACACGGTACCCCTTTGACCGATGAAACAATCAATCTGATGGCTGAAAAAGGAACCTTTTTCGACCCGACAATGGCATGTTATCTCAGTACCGAATATATTGTTGACCGTGAATCGCACATTGCCGACATCGGACTCAACGAAGACCCGGTAATTATCGAAGGGAGGATCGCTGTTTCGAATGCCGACCTCAGACCCCATAGGAACGCTGTGAAACAGCGGGAAATCCTTATGAAAGCTGTCAAAGCTGGAGTAAAGATCATTACTGGAAGCGATACCAACCCGCTTGGAGAGATCGGTCTGCTGGAAATAGAGCAGCTTGTGTTTTCCGGATTAACAGAAATGCAGGCGCTCATCGCCGCCACGCGAAACTGCGCTGATATGGTTGATGTACTTGATGACCTTGGAACTATCGAAGAAGGAAAACTAGCCGATCTGATCGTCGTTGAGGACAATCCTCTCAAACACATTTCGAACATTAGAACACTCAAAATGGTCTTCAAAGACGGTCTGCCCGTTAACTTGGAAAAGAATGAAGGACAGGCCAGTTTTTGGGAGTTGTATTTTACTAAGAAGTGAGAGACAAATATGACAGTTCTTCGTTGTCGCTCAACATCAACCGCATCGAGAGGGGGACAGCACATCGTCAGGACAAGTTGGATAGTAATTAATAGCAGTATTATTTTTTTCAGTCAGAGAAACAATTATATATTACTCATTAAAATAAACTTGTTCCATCTCAATCCACCCATTCGATCCAGGAAGGGAAATCTGCATCGGATCGCAAACCTTTAACCATTCTATATTTCTGGGCTCTAATGCCAGTTTTTCCATATCACTTTCAAAATCATCCCCTGTGTATTCATAATATCCAAATTCGTACCATTTCCCTTCAATCTGTTGAAGAAAAATGGAGAAATTTCTCATATTATATTGTGTCAAAAGATCTCTTACTCCCGGATTAGAATCGGCATGCAATTTTTTGTATTCTTCTAGCATATCTGGCTTGATGCCAATGATCATTCCAACTCGTTTCACACTCTCTATCGCTTGAAATTCTCCCGTATCATCTGATATTTCATTAGTGCTCGTGTTCTGAGAACACATAATACCCGAAATAAGGACTATTACTATCAGAAACAGTATACATGTAGCTTTTATCAGATGCATATTTATTCCTTTCTGGTCATAAGGATGTATAGGGTTTTACTATGCAACTTTAATATCATCTGTTATCTTGCCTTGTCAACATCAAGTACTACAACAGAATTCATAGGATCCCACGCCCGTCCGTCCAGAGTAACAACTATGTAAGCGTTACCTTCTATTGCAACTTTGAAATTTTTCCGAGGGATGCTTCTTAGAGCATAGGCTTGTATTGGACGGCGTCGCACAGTGTCTAACACCAACCTTCCATCATCAGGCCAGTCGAATACATGCAGGAACAGTCGCGTTGTACCGTCCGGAAGGATCTTATGGGTGATTCTTCCCCACTCGGGCTGCCCCCACTGAGTGCCCTTTGTCCTATAGATACTTTCACCGTATTTTTTAAGCCAATCTCCTCCTCCAAGGAGGGCATCAACCGACTCCTCGGGAATTATACCTTCGGGTGTTGGTCCGACGTTCAGCAAGTAATTTCCGCCCATACTGGCTATGTGGGCGAGATTTTGAACCACATCTTCTGCGCTCATAAAGTCAGGTCTGTCTTCGCGGTACATCCAGGAGCCATTCATTGTGGTATTTACCTCGAAATTATGAAAAGTCGAAATATCACCCAGTTTCGGGTAATACCCTTCGGGAGTCAAATAATCCATCGTTCCATGTGCAAACCGGTCATTAAAAATTACATCGGGCTGGATTGAACGTATCATATCCATGATTTCATAAGCGTGAATCAGTTTTGGATGTTCTTCAACATAGAATTCCAACGGACCGTCACCTTCGGTCATAAATGCACCGCCGTCATCAGAAAAGAATATGTCTATCTGTCCGTAATCGGTGAACAGTTCACGGATCTGATTTTTCATATATACGATGTATTTTTCAAGGTCAGCATCAGGTTTCGGATAGTAGTGCTGGTTTCGGTACCACTTCGCGGGAAATTCGGGATGATGCATATCGGTAACAGAATAATAGATACCCAGCCGTATACCTGCTTTCAGACAAGCATCCGCCAGTTCTTTCAGCGGGTCCCGGCCGAAAGGAGTAAAATCCGTTATATCGTATTCGGTATATTTGGAGTCGTACATACTGAAGCCATTATGGTGCTTGGTGATATACACGATGTATTTCATTCCAGCATTCCGCGCAATATCGACCCATTCTTCAGCATCGAAATCCACCGGATTCAACACCAGACCCCGTTGTAGTAATTCGTCATAGTTTCTCCATCCTCTATCCTCTGGAGTTCTCGGCAGGGCATCGGGCCCCCAATGGATAAACATTCCGTAACGGGCATCGTGCCACCATTCCATCCTGTTATCCATAGACGGATTCCAGTCAGGACGGATCTCGATCATTTGGCCCGACCCCAGATTCTGATCCGGATAATCAGGTACCTGGGCTAGTACAGATGTTGCCGCTACATAAAGCAAGAAAATGCAAAACAAAACACTGCGAAATACTAATTTTGATAATAGAGCACTCATAATTGCCTCCTTTTAATATTTAGTTTTTATAAGTCTTTTTATAATAAATTGTACATAGTCATACTAAGTTGAATATTTTGAGTTAAAAGTAAAAAGACAGTAACTACTATCTCTCATAACACTGATTGAGTAAGTCCAACATTTCATCGTACGTAGCGACACGCGGATTATTTTTGTAATCAGGCAAAACTTGCGAAGCATGTGCCAAGTCTGCCAATTCAATTTTAGGAATCTTCAACTCTTTAAGATTAATCCACAATCCGATGTTCTTAAGAAACGTATCGAGTTCTTTACAGGACTCATTGGCTGCTGTCTCATCAGATTCATTATTCAATTCCTTCTTTACAATTCTACCTAGTGTTGCAAATTGCTTAATTGCTGACTTGAATGTATAGCGAGTAAATGAAGGATACACCGCTGCAAGTGCTTCAGCGTGTGCCACATGAGGATAAAGACCACCTATTGCCATAGAAATACCATGAGGTAATGTAACACCAGCGTTGGCAATACAAAGTCCGGCAAGAGTGTCTGCCCAAGCCATTACATCGCGTGCTTCTTTATTCGAGCCGTCTAAAACACATTTTTCTAAATTATGCATCACGAGCCAAATAGCTTCTTTCGCCACCATATCCGTATAAAGTGATGCATTGCTATGAATATATGACTCAAATGCATGAGTAAAAACATCAAAACCTGTAATCGCTGTCATTCTCGCAGGTACTGTTACCGTTAATTCCGGGTCAACAATTCCGACTTTTGGAAAAATATTATTATTATAAAGAGCAGATTTACATTTCTCTGATGGATTAGTCACAACGGAAACTTGTGTTACATGAGAACCGGTTCCCGAAGTGGTGTTAATCGCTATAACCGGTAGAGTCTTTCTGGTTGGCTGCTTTTCTCTAAACCAAAGGTAGTCCCAACAGGTACCATCATGTGTGGCTTCAACAGCAATGGCTTTGGCAGTATCCAAACTCGAACCACCGCCAACTCCGAGAATTACGTTTGCTTTATGTTTCTTAGCTATATCAGCACCATCAGAAACACAGTCGGTTGTCGGATTGGGTATAACTCCGCTAAAATGTGCAAAATCAACACCAGCCTTACCAAGAGAGGAGACAATTTTATTGAAAGCTGGCGAAACATTTTGAAAAACTTGGCCGGTTACAATCAGACACCGTTTTCCAAATTGTGATACTACCTCACCAACATCATCTACACGACCCCAACCAAATCTGATTTCTGTCGGTTGACCAAAATTAAAATTTTTCATGTTGATTCTTAAATTTTCTATTATAAGTCTATCATGATTTTTAGACTTTTATCACCTTGTTCGTCGATAAAATCGTACGCTGCCATGTATTGTTCAAAAGGAAAATGTCTGGTAACCAGCGGTTCTGTAATCACTTCACCTTTAGCAAGTAGTTCAACTGCTTTCAGATAATCATCGTGTTTATACATTAAAGTTCCGATAATATTCAGTTCTCGATCTCCAACAATAGACATATCAATTCTCGGTTTTTTGCCAAAAACACCAAGAACAATGAAGATACCCCCTTTATTAATGGCATCTACTCCGGCATCCATAGTTGCTTCAACACCAACCGCTTCGAAAGCCACCTCAAAGCCCTCATCTCCAAAAACGCGGGTAGATGCATCAATGAGTGATTCTTTATTTGCGTTGGATGTTTCAGCAATTCCACATTTCCTGGCAATGTCAAGGCGGAAATCGCTCAAATCTGTTATTAATATTTTTTTTGCACCCCGGCATTTTGCCACCTGTGCTACCAGATTTCCAATGGGACCTGCTCCTAAAACGACAATGTTTTTCCCTGTTATATCTCCTGCCCTTTGCGTTGAATGTACTGCTACGGATGTTGGCTCTACGAGAGCACCTTGTTCAAATGTTATTGAATCAGGTAAAGGTACCATGTTTTCCTGTTTTATTATGAATAATTCCTGTGCACATCCTGGGGCTTGAAATCCCTGTACTTTCAATGTATCACAAATGTTGTAGTCACCTCGTAAACATGGGGGACATTTGCCGCACACTATCTGTGGTCTTGCAGTAGCATTCATTCCAGGTTTAACATTTGTAACACCCGTACCGACATTTTCAACAACACCGGAAAACTCATGACCTTGTACCACAGGGTAAGATGTAAATGGGTGCTGGCCGTGATTTACATGAACATCCGAACCACAGACACCGATCCGCTTGATCCGCAATAATATTTCACCCTGATCTAAGACAGGCTCAGGAACTTCCTGAAACTCTATTGTACCCGGTTCTTTCATTATAGCCTGCCGCATTTTTGTTTCCTTGAATAGAGGTTAGAGATTAAGTTGCCAAATCAGCTATATTGTTGACAGAGTATAGCGACTATCCTCAAAATAGCAGCACCTTCTTTGACCATTTTATCCGTCTCGACGACCTTATGCGCTAACGAAATAAGTAGTATAATATAATTATGACTACAAACAGAAAAACAGAAATTGACCGCAGATCCATTATGCCGGTCAGTTTATTGTTGGTTACTGCTTTCAGAGGATGTTCCCAGCAAAGATTTTCGATTTGTTCCGCCGCCGGTTTTGGCGTCAGCAAGCTAACAGACACGTAAACCACGCTGCAGAAGCAGAATAACCACCACCCTACCTGCATAAACGGAATACCCCACAAGTCGGTTACGATTCGCAAATCACCGACCAGCGGTTTGAAAGGCAGATCTATCACAAAGTATATACTGCCTACTATTAAACCGGAGATAAGAGTTATCAGGGCAGCTTCCTTTGTGCCACGAGACCAAAAGACACCCCAGATAAAAACACAGGTAATTGCCGGCGCAAAAATCATAGGTATCTTGTTTATAGCAACGAAGATACTTTCGAACCTGCCACCCTGGGTCGACCATAACATCGCCAGGATCATAACCACAACAGCACTGATGCGGCCAATGAAAACCTGGGTTTGATCATTCGTAGAAGGGCGGATGCGTTTGACAATATCCACTGCAACCAGAGTAGCAGAACTGTTAAGAGCTCCGGCTATCGTACTCATTAGTGCAGCAAGTAAACCAGCCGCAACTATACCTTTCAAGCCGGAAGGCAGGAGCTGCTCAATCAGCACCGGCAATGTGCTGTTGTTGTCCGTGCCGATAATGTCCTTAAAGAGAACATATCCTATTACACCCGGGAAGACCATGATGAAAACGGGGAGAATTTTCAGAAAGCCGGCAAAAATAGGACCGCTCTGGGCGTGGAACTGACTTTTGGCACCCAATACTCTCTGTACAATGGTTTGATCAGTACACCAATACCAGATGCCCAATATCGGATACCCCAGCAATACCGAGAGCCAGGAAAACTCATTCAAGATACCCTGTTCATTGTGGATGGGATGAATCATGCTCATTTGGCGAGGCTTGATCGCTTCCTGGAATTGTTGCAGCGATTCAATGCCGTGCTCCGGCAGAGCAAATATCGCAGCGATGGTTACCGCCACAGCACCCAGCAAGAGTACAAAAGTCTGGACTGTTTCGGTTACCACCACTGCCTTCAGTCCACCAAGAACAGTATAGATTGCAGTTATGACCGATATGATTACAATCGAATAAATCACATCAATGTTGAAAAAATACTCGAAAACTTTTGCGCCAGCATACAGGCTGATACCTATATGGATTAACATCGCAGACAATACTGATATGAAAGCAAGGGCTGTTCTTGAACCGGGACTGTACCGTTTCTCGAGGTATTCCGGCAGAGTAGTGATCTTGCTTCTGAAATAAAACGGTGCAAAGATCAGCCCCAAAATAATCAAACAAAACGCGGCCATCCATTCAAAATTTCCTATTACAAGCCCAATCCTATATCCGTCGGAAGCCAGACCGACCAGGTGGATAGTTGAAATGTTTGTGGCAAACAATGCCGCACCGACCATTATCCAACCCAGAGATCTGCCCGCCAGGAAATATTCATTACTCGTTGTTTGCCGTTTATGGCTTGCTATGATACCGATAGCCAATATTCCGATAAGGTAGACGATTATGATTATCAAATCGATGGTGGGAATTGCAATTCCTGAATCTGACATATTGCACTTTCTTGATAAAAAGAGAGAGTTTAGTTCACTGATCGATTTTTATCGCGTAACCGGTGAAAGGGTAAATGTTAAGGAACTTCTCGCTTCCTTTTTAATCCAGACGATCAGATCTATACCTTCGGAAGTCTGCCGGTGACCAAATCGAAAGTCTTTTTCACGCTCAATCCTTGACCCATTCAACATCAAAGCTGCACCAGCATTTCCCCAGTTTTTGATGACAAACGAAGGATTGATAATTGGCTGGTTTCTGCTTCCTGTGAGTTCAATAATCAGGTCATTTGGACTATCAGTATTGATACAAGATAATACGTAAGCGCGTTGATACTTATCATATCCGCCATCTAGATACTCTGCGCTTTTGAGTAACAATTCTGCCGGTTTGATCCACGAGCGTGCCAAAAGTGCCAGTTCTCCGGCTTTTTGTTCGGTAAGACCGTAAAGAGAAACAGACAGGTATGAATCGCCCTCACCTTTTACAACAAGAGGATGTCCTTCTGCCAGCGCGGAGTGAGAAGGGCGATCGACATTTGTAGCATCTCTTCCATCGTTCGGCAATAGACCGGTCGGCCAATGGTTCCACCATGGAAAATGGGACCACTCGTCACGTATTCCCCATGGGAAAGCCAGTATTTCACTTCCCGATTCAAATATAATATACGGTTTATAATTTGCCTTCAGGTTCGTCATCTGGATATTGGCGTTTGCAGGTTTGTCATAGGGAGCAGGAGGCCCATTTTCCCATGAATAGGTATGAGTCTCACCATCCATATTCGCAAGGGTTAATGCTCCGATCTCGACATTGTCTTCTGGTTTTGTACCGGGCTGATTAAAGAATATTGTCTCCTGCCACTGATGAATGTTCTCATCCGCCCATAACACCTGTTTACGGACAACAACACGGTCGGGATAAATAGTAAAATACTCGTCTGCCCACGAACCCCAGCCAGTCTCAGGATTCTCGCCGGTAATCTGATACAGTATATTCGTTATCGCATAACGCCAGTGAACAACAATCCTGGCATCGTTGTTTTCAATGATTCTTACGTGTGAATACCTATTTTGTTTGTCCGCCATGTGTTCAGAACTGCCCCAGCCCGACCTGCCGCTCCACAATTCAATACTTTGATCACCCATCCACAGTCCGTTCTCAGTGACATAACTGGCACCATAGTTTACTCCTCTCCAGAAGACTACCTTAACCGGCGAATCATCAAATGTAACAACGACATCTGCATAGTCACCCGCTCTCCATAGCTCATCCCAGGTATTACTGTATTCAAGTTTTGTATAGTATGCACCAAATTCATTTTTGTTCTCAGAAACTGAGGGGAATGACCGCCATGACAAAGGCTGTGGTTCTTTCAGTGTGATAAGCCTAAACGATTTATTTACCTCATCAGGACTCAATGCCCTATTATAAAGCTTCACTTCGTCGATACGACCGTCAATGACCATGTTGGATAACGATTTTCGGGATGGTTCTCTGTTGGTGAACAAAGGGTACATCTTTTGGTGGCTTTTACCAATGAAGAGTTTCAATGTGTTTTTCGGCTGTGGGAGCAGTTTGCCTTCAGGTGTATAGACCGCTTCACCAACCGGCGACATTGAACCTTGGAAAAATTGAGTTCCTGCTGCTTCCCCGTTGATATAAACAGTCAATCCTTTGCCTTGTTCAAAGGTGCCCGCAATATGTGTCCACCGTAACAACGGGATCTTTGCATCGGAGACACATTTACGCCAATCATCATTGACCGCCACATGAAAGCCGACCTGACCCAAAGCATTGATACCAAAAAAATAACCCCCGCGATGGTCAACTTCATGAGACACGACAGCCGTCCAGTTCCAGGGGTATGTCTGCGGGGCTATCCAGGCTTCAATGGTGAAAGAACCTTCAAACATCGGGACATGATCAACTTCTCTGACAACATGGGTTGTATACCCGTCAAACTGTATTGAATTGCCGGTCACACCCCCGACATGCTTATAGTTACCCCGAAGAGAATCTTCGATTTTGCTTGCTTTGTCAAATACGGTTTCACCCGAATTTTCGTCAAAACTCCACCAGGCTACCGGACCGGTCTCCTGCGCTGGTGCAGGGAGTATTGAGAATAGTAAAATAAATACGATCACAACCTTGTGTATAAGAATATTGTACATTGCCTCTAACCACCGCATTAAATGAAATGAGAATAATCACTCCGGAAATTATTATTATTCTAAATCTTTTTAGAACAATCATAATAACAAATTAAAACAATATCAAGCTCTTTATATTCTTTGAATCTGGAGATATGGTTTTTAATACTATCCGTAATTGTCCGTAATTGTCCGGAAAATCCGTATTATTGAGGAAAATAATTGTTTTCCTCAATATTTATTCCTACTATTTTGTATTCCAATCTTAAACACTATTTTCTTACCGCCATTTTTATTTATTTCATTAACCACATTCCATTTTTATTATTGAGGTATTGCTTATGAAAATATTTATGAAATCATACTTTTCTATCTTTGTTGTAATGTTCTTATTTCCGGGGCAGGTTTATTCTCAGAACACAGGTGAAATCAGAACCATACTCACGAATTGTAATGTGATCGATTGTACCGGAAATCCAATTATGGAAGATATGACCATCGTGATCACAGGCAATAGAATCACTGAAATGTCGAATAGAAGGTATCGTGGTTCTGATCAGGCCAATGATGTCAGAGTACTCGATCTGGATGGAGCATATGTACTGCCAGGTTTGTGGAATAATCATACACATTTGACGGACCTCCACCCCGATATCCATAATGTTATAGGAACGGAAGCATTGCTCCCTGCTGCTATTCGAGCCGGCAGGATGGCTATGGACGCACTTAAAAAAGGTTTTACATCACTTAGAATGGTAGCGGAGCGTGACTATGCCGATGTCGCCTGGAAAAAAGCGTTTGATTCAGGTGTGTTTGTCGGTCCACGTATTATTCCATCAGGATATCATATTGCCTCGACACATGGAGACGCATCAGTTTTATCATGGCCAGGTGATATTCAAGTGGACGGACCTCTTGAAATAAGAAAGATGGTGCGGCAAAATATTAGGAACGGTGCAAAAATAATAAAAATTCAGGCAAATGTATTGAGCCGTGATGAGATTCAATCAGCTATTGAAACTGCACACAGTTTTGGAGTCCCTGTTACTGCACATGCTTCTGAAAAGGGAGCGCGGATAGCCGTGGAAGCAGGTATTGATTGTATCGAACACGGTTACGGCCTAACAGACGAAACACTACAGCTCATGGCAGAAAAAGGCACCTTTTATGATCCAACTATTGTATGTAATTTGAGTGCTGAATTCATAGCTGAGCGCGAGCATAAAATTGCTGAACTGGGCTTTAAAGAAGATCAAGCGATGATCGATGGCAGGATAAAAGTAGCTTATGCGGACGAACGATCACCGGAAGCTGCCATGCTTCAGCGGGAAATACTATTGAAAGCTGTTGAGGCTGGAGTGAAAGTCATCACTGGCGGAGATTCGAATCCGGTTGGGGAACAGGGATTGCTTGAGATTGAACAGCAAGTGTTTTCAGGACTTTCCGAGATGCAGGTATTAATAAATGCGACTAAAAATTCTGCGGAAATGATTGGAATGCTCGATGATCTGGGCACTATCGAAGAAGGAAAACTAGCCGATCTGATTGTCGTTGAGGACAATCCCCTTGATAATATATCGAATCTCAGAAAACTTAAGATGGTAATAAAAGATGGAAAATTTGTTAATCTCACAAAAAATGAAGGGCAGAAAAGCCTTTGGGAGCTTTACTTCAAATGATTTTTATCTAAATTGATTGTCTGATATATACATCAGTTTTATACAAAATTGTGGTCAAGAAAAATTGTGAGATATTAGTCAATAAATGTTGAAATAAAACTAAAAAATATATTAAACTAACATTATTATTAATTTACAATTTAAACAGAGGTATTATGACAATAAATATTGATTTGCCTCATCCGAGAGAATTGATATGTTATCCGGGAAGCATAAAGATGTTACCGGATAAAATTGGCGGAACAAACAAAAAAGTATTTATAATGGGAAGATTAAATAAGTTGAAAATGCCGGGTGTGTATGATTCAATCATGTCAAGTCTTGAAGATAAAAAACACAAAGTCACCATTTTCGATAAAATAAATTATGAGCCGACAATACAGGATATTGATGAAGCTGTAGATATATGCCGTGATGAACAATGCGACGTAATTGTATCTATTGGAGGTGGAAGTAGCATTGATGCGGCAAAAGCTGTTTCAATATTAATAAAAAATCCTGGTTCAGTTCGTGAATACCAGATGGATGATAAACCTATCACCAAACCGGGGTTACAACTGATCGCCGTCCCGACGACTGCGGGAACCGGTGCAGAAAGTAATTGGGTTTCGGTGGTTACGAATAAAGAAGAGAACATCAAAAAGAGCATAAAACATTCTTATCTTGTTCCGGATGTTGCGCTTCTTGATCCGGAATTGATGGTTTCACTATCTCCCGAATTTACTGCTCTTACAGGAATAGACGCTTTCTCACATGCCCTGGAAAATATTGTTTCAACGAATTCTAACCATTATACACGAGCACTCGATATTAAAGCTATTGAATTAATAGGTAAAAATATAGTTCGTGCTTACAGGAATGGTACTGATATTGAGGCGCGATATAATATGGCCATTGCAAGCTGCATGGCAGGTGTTGCTATTCAGACCGGTGTAGGAAGTGCTCATATGCTTTCACAGCCACTTGGTATGGTTTTGGGATTGAGACACAGCGAAACAATTGCCGCAGTTTTAGCGGCAACTATTGAAAGTAATCTTGAATATGCGAAAGATACGTATTGTCAGGTCGCATCGGTACTTATTCCACAAGCAAATGGAAAATCTAGCAATAAAGTAGCGGCGTCGACGGCAACATTTTTTAGAGATATGCTTGAAAAACTCGATGTAAGAATAAAGCTTTCGGACAGAGGATTGACAGAGAGTCAATTTCAGGAAGTTTTAGATAATGTCAAAATGTCAACTGCAGGCATCAAAACAAATCCGAGACCAATTGATGACGATGTTTTAATAGAGATAATGAATAAGTCAATGTGATTCACTCATTGACTTATTCATTATTTTCCACCGGCAAGCGAGGTTTCTGGTCCTGCGGAATGGCGCTCTTATATGCGAATCCTTCTGTTTTCTCTTTGAATTCCTCCTGTGCGCGTTCGATGATAGAATGGTCAAGGAGCGTTTCAATGCCGGCTGCGGCAATAGTTTTTGCGGCGGTCCTCATTACTTTGTGACCAAAAGACGAACCGGAGCATGTCACAAACGCCCAATGGTGTCCGGGCGTTTCCAGTGGATGGCCGGCCAGGTTTAACGAAGCGGTTGGGACAATCCAGCTTACATCCGCTACGTCGGTCGAAAGTGCACTTATGAAGCCTTCTGGCTCTTCCAGAGGATTGATTTCCGCGTGCATGCCGAGTTCTTCCGCTTCAAGGTTTTTCTGAATCTGACGTGCAAACATCTGTTCCTCTTCGCTGAATGGCGGTACACCGACAAATTTTAGATTCCGTTGTAAAACTCGTGCGACTTCGCGGTTCACTAACATGTTGTACACTCCAGTGGTAAGATAATTTTCATGCTCCGTATTGCTCATCTTTGCGGCACCTTCCGCAATATCGAGTACACGCGAATACACTTCTTCAACTTCCTGTCGGTCTTTACCGCGGACATAATACCAGACCTTCGCATGGTCAGGAACGATATTCGGTGCCAACCCGGCGTCGGGTATCACATAATGGATGCGGACGGTCGGTCTTACATGTTCACGCAAGAAATTGACGCCGACGTTCATGAGTTCAACCGCATCGAGTGCACTCCTGCCTGCCCAAGGATCTCCGGCAGCATGCGCAGTTTTTCCGTAAAACGTAACTTCAAAATTGTTGAGAGCATTGGTCGTAAAGAGGGGCACCTCGTTTTTCGTTTCAGGATGCCAGTCAAAACAGATGTCGAGGTCATCGAATACCCCCGCTTTGGCCATATATACTTTTCCTACTAAAACTTCTTCGGCCGGGCAGCCGTAAAACCTCACGGTACCCTGAAGATTATGCGTCTCCATGACTTGTTTCATGGCAATCGCAGCCGCCATGCTCGCAACGCTGAATAAATTGTGACCACAGCCATGACCCGGTTTTCCTATTTCAAGTGGGTCCTTATGCGGTGTAAAAGCCCTCTGCGAAAGCCCCGGAAGGGCGTCATATTCTCCTAAAATGCCGATTACCGGTTTTCCCGAACCGTACGATGCCACAAATGCAGTCGGCATGTCTGCAACACTGCGTTCTATTTTAAAACCGTGTCGCTCAATCATGTCGGTAAGATATTCGGAAGACTTGTATTCGAGCAGGGCAATTTCGGCAAATTCCCATATCTTTTGTGCAGCTTCATTAAGATCTTCTTTGTTGTCTTCGATCCACGCGAGGGCTTCTTTTTTGTAAATATCCATCCGCTCTTGAGCAGTTGCCCTCCCGAACAGGGCAAGAATAGAGACCATGATTATGATTTTCGTCATACGCATGATAATCCTCCAGAAAAAATGTTGAATCATTATACCGACATTACCAATATCAATTTTCTGTAAGAGTTTGACATGGATTTTTTAAATTTATGATAGAATACTAACATATAATTCTGTCATTTGCAAAAGGAAAATGACTATTAAAAATCAACATATCATCGTTTCTTACATTTCAAGTATTCTATTCTGTATGTGTTCAAAATATTTGAGACAGATTTATGCTTATTATTAAAGACTTGCAAGTCGTATAGCCTGATGAACAGAAAACACTTGTAAATTCACAAAGCATACCTTATTATTTATAGCCCTTTTTACCGAAAATGGCCTGGGATATCTTGACAGGCCCTTCAAAACAACGTCCGGCACATTATAAAGTAATTCTTATAGTGAAATATTACACATAACGTATTGAATAGTATAGATTAAATCATCTTAATTGAGCGTGGATAATTAACTGTATGTTTTGAAGCATGTGAGGAATTAACATGGTTGATCTTACCTTTTAAATAAAAGGAGAGGAAATTATGATGTTTCGAGTTCTGGTATTATCAATTTCTGTAATGTTCACCGTACCAGTTGCCAATGCACAACCTGGTGTACATACGGCAAAACCGGTTCTGAAGTTCTCCGGCTGATACGGAATGAAAAACTTGATCTTATCCTTCCGGGTGTCATGCGTGACAATAATGTGGACATGTGGATTCACGTCACACGTAATGGAGATCCTGATCCATTGACTGAGAATTTCGGATCGACGTCGGGATATCTGATTTTTACCGACTTGGGTGACAGGATCGAGCGGGCTGTGTTTGGTACGGCAGGAGCTGTTGAAAAAATTGACGTACGAGGTTCTCGTAACATCGTACGTGCTATCTCAGGGTATGATTTTCGAACGCAAGACTTCTCAGTTTATGATGAATTGAGAGATTTTGTTGCCGAACGCGATCCGCAGACTATCGCGGTCAATACATCCGATTGGCTCGCTATTGCGGACGGAATTTCACATTCTCAATATGTAAAACTGGAAAAAATATTAGGGCAAAAATACTCTGCACGAATTGTTTCAGCAGAGAGTGTGGTCACCGATTTCAGAGTAAGAAGGACACTGAGGGAAGTGGCTCTTATGACCAATGCACTTGAAACACATCGTCAGATTCTAGAACGTGCTTTATCGAGTGAGGTTATTACACCGGGTGTAACAACATTAGAAGATGTTGGCTGGTGGGTAAAGGAGCAATTTTTTATGCGGGGTTTAACAAGTGGATTCAGTTCCAGGGTTGGCAGTCCAGGAGTTCTCTATTCTGCAGTTTCCGATCAATCAGAGACCGATTCACCTCAATATGTCTTACAACGCGGTGATTTTCTTTCGTTTGATACTGGTGTACGATATCTTGACTACTTTTCAACAGATTACAAACGTAATGCCTATATTATGATGGAAGGGGAAAAAAGTGTTCCTAAGAGTTTGCAGCATGCTTTTGATCGTGCAATAGCAGCTCGCGATATTATTCGGAAACAAATAAAAATCGGCAGAACATCGGGGGAAACTTTGAGAGCAATAATCTTAGCCCTTGAAAAAGCAGACTATATTTATATATCTACTAATGATATGGGATTAGAGGATTACCAGTTGACACAAAAAACACTCGCAAATACTAATAAATCAGGGGCAGCTGTCGATCTTCATAGCCAAGGTCATCATGGCGGCAGCCTGGTGACGGTCGGACCCTCAATGGGACCTTTTCGGTCAGACCGTGATCATTTGATGATTCAAGAGAATCATATTTTTTCCTTAGAATATCTTGTAAGTACGAACCTTCCTGAAAGACCCGGTTTTCCGATTATCATTAATATAGAAGGTAATCACATTGTATCCAGCCGGGGAGTTGAATTTCTTCATCCGCCAAATGAAAAAATTTTACTGATCCATTGATCGGGTTAATTGTAAATCGTGCAGCCTTGTGAGCAGAGAATACTTGTAAAGGATAAATGTTTCTATAAAGTTTCTACTACAGACATCCGAATTATTCTGCGGGTTTCACATTTAATGAGCATCTTATATCAACACATTTCCAAGTAATCTCTTACAGAAGTTTGTAATAATTAATACCAGTATCAATAAGTTACTATGCGGAGGAAATAGATGATACGTTCACTATATCTATTAAGCTGTATAATGTTGATTGTATCGAATGCCGACATTTATGCTCAAACTGAACAACAATACGATTTACAGGTAACAATAGGGATAGTAATAGACGGCCTCTGGGAAAGAAATGACCAGATTCTCAACATGTTCCTGAAAGAAATGTCCGGCTCATGAGGAATTCGATCAGCTTAAATATAGAACGTGTATACCGTCTGCTCTTCATCTGTCGGGCGCATCAAATGCGAATATAACGCTATCTCGAGCTGGTCCGTAGCCCAAAAAATTCAGAAGATTTCTTAAATAGACGTGATCAGTTTGCTCAGGCCTGTGAACGTTAAAATTTTAGAATTCAAAACAACATTGTGAAGCCGGAGGAAATGAGGAAATAATGTCAAGGTTGCCTACCACATATAGTATAAAAATTGCTATAATTCAGACAATTATATATATTATGCTGCTCATTCACGACACATAGTGTTTGGCGAGCACATTTCAGTATGAGGAAACAGCATAAGCATTCAAGTGTAATCAATATTGTACATTGCAGAGCAGAATGAATTATAAATATATTGAAGAGATCAATCATCTGGAAAGATTGATTGTAAAAAAATCTTTTAAAGCGTCTAAAACATATTTAGAGCAATTAGACACGACAATCAAGGGCTATGTGTTTGTAGAATATTTGGCGCTGTTATATAGAGGTAATGGGTGGTTAGCTGCAATACAGGAAGGCAAAGGCGATGCGGGAGGAGATTTATTATTGTTCCATCCGGAAGCACCGGATACCGTTGCCTTTGTAGTGCAAGCAAAGAATTGGATGCATCCTTTGACGTATGACGACACAAAAATTGAACTGCTCAAATTTGAAGAACAGGGGAAGAACAAATACACCTGTTCATTGTATAAGCTGGTTGCTGTTAATGGTTTCGTGAAAGGAGCGCGTGCCTTATCCAGATTTAATCTTCAGTTGTCTTCCTGGCACTCCATTGAGCAAGACTTACTACGCAGTTACAATAAAGATGGTCATACTGAGCCCCGATTGGAATTGTATCCACATAATGAGCGCAGCTATAAAAATGTGGTAAAATTATTTAAAAAGAACCGGAAAGTGTGCCTTATCCAGGCAACGGGCACGGGTAAAAGTTATGTCATTGCACAACTCATTGCGGATACTATGAAAACACAATCAATCATTGTTGCCCCGTCACATTATATCTTAAATCAATTGAGGGGAAAATTTCGATCTGTTTTATCGAAGTGCACATTAATGACATATGCGAAAGTATCACGGTATTCATCACAAGCATTCCATGACAAACAGTATGATCTTATCGTGTTGGACGAATTCCATCGTCCAGGCTCAAAAGTGTAGGGTAAAGGAGTTGAGAGATTACTGAAAATAAACAAAAATTCAAAGGTGTTTGGAACAAGCGCGACACCGATTAGATATCTTGATCACAGCAGAGACATGTCATCAGAGTTATTTGAGGGTAACATAGCTGAGCATATAAGTCTCATTACTGCTATTGTGCGAGGCATAGTAAAAGCGCCCGTTTATGTTTCAGCGCTCTAGACACTGGATGAAGAGTATACCACTCTAAAACAAAAAATTTCTGAGAACAATCTGGATAGCGCTGATAAAGAAGAAAAACTTGAAGCAATTAAGAATGCTGCTATTAATTGGGAAAACACGAAAGGAATTCCCCATATACTCACAAAGTACCTTAAAAGCAATGTTCATAAACTCATAGTATTCTGCCGGGATACAAATCATTTAAATGAAATGGAACTTGAAGTTCAAAAATGGTTTTTAAGGGCATTTCGGGATAGGAAAAGGAGAACGTATCGTGTCTTGAGTTCAGACAATGAAAATGACACATGTATCCATTTACTGTTCTGTATTGATATGTTAAATGAGGGGCTGCATGTTCCGGATGCGGCAGGAGTGATCCTTGTAAGACCGACTGAATCTCCAAGAGTGTTTTATCAGCAGATAGGACGCTGCATTCAGGCTGGCAGCGGAAACACACCCATTATATTTGACTTTGTTAATAATTTCCGAAATATTTCTGCAAATAATTTTATTGAGGATATAAAGACAGAAGTTGACGAAGAAAACGAGATTAGAAAAACCATGATTTACCTGCAAGAGTTTGTGACGTACACATCTACGATGAAACCAAAGAAATCATTGAGCTTTTTGAAACAATTGAAGTAACACTGCAATCATGGAGAGTGAATTATAATCATTTACAGGAATACCGGAAAACATATCCCGACACATGGCCGGCTCTGAGAGAAGAATATCCCGTTGGTAATAACCTGGGTTCGTGGTGTTCTCACCAACGAACAGCTTATACTCAGCAGAAATTATCTCATGAGCGAATACAACTCCTTGAAGACATAGGGTTTATGTGGGATCTATTTGAATCAGCATGGCAGAAGCAGTATAACTATCTGCAAGAATACCGGAAAATATATCCCGACACGTGGCCTCAAGCCAGTGAAGAATATCCCGTTGATAATATAACCTGGGTTCGTGGTGTAGCGAACAACGTAAAGCTTATACTAAGCAGGAATTGTCTCCTGATCGAATACAACTCCTTGAAGCTCTGGGATTTATGTGGGATCCGCTGGAAGCTGCATGGCAGAAACAATATCACTACGTGAAAGAATACCGGAAAATACATCCCGACACGTGGCCTCAAGCCAGTGAAGAATATCCCGTTGATAATAACATGGGTTCGTGGTGTAATACACAACGTGTAAAATACACTAAGCAGGAATTATCTCCTGAGCGGATACACCTGCTTGGAGAAATAGGATTTATGTGGGATCCATTTGAATCAGCATGGCAGGAACAGTATAACTACGTACAAGAATACCGGACAATACATCCCGACACGTGGCCGGCTCAGAAAGAAGAATATCCTGTTGATAATAACCTGGGTTCGTGGTGTAGCGAACAACGTAAAGCTTATACTAAGCAGGAATTGTCTCCTGATCGAATACAACTCCTTGAAGCTCTGGGATTTATGTGGGATCCGCTGGAAACTGCATGGCAGGAACAATATAACTACCTGCAAGAATACCGGAAAACATATCCTGACAGACGGCCTCAAGCCAGTGAAGAATATCCGATTGGTAATAACCTGGGAAAATGGTGTTCTCACCAACGAGCCGCTTATACGAGGCATGAATTATCTCATGAGCGGATACAACTGTTTGAAGCCATAGGATTTATGTGGGACCCGCTGGAATCAGCATGGCAGAAGCAGTATAACTATCTGCAAGAATACCGGAAAACATATCCTGACAGATGGCCGGCTAAGAAAGAAGAATATCCTGTTGGTAATAACTTGGGAAAATGGTGTTCTCACCAACGAGCCGCTTATACGAGGCATGAATTATCTCATGAGCGGATACAACTGTTTGAAGCCATAGGATTTATGTGGGACCCGCTGGAAACTGCATGGCAGGAACAATATAACTATTTGAAAGAATACCGGAAAACATATCCCGACAGATGGCCGGCTCAGAAAGAAGAATATCCGATTGGTAATAACCTGGGAAAATGGTGTTCTCGCCAACGAGCCGCTTATACGAGGCATGAACTATCTCATGAGCGGATACAACTGTTTGAAGCCATAGGATTTATGTGGGACCCGCTGGAATCAGCATGGCAGAAGCAGTATAACTATCTGCAAGAATACCGGAAAACATATCCCGACACGTGGCCTCAAGCCAGTGAAGAATATCCGATTGGTAATAACCTGGGAAAATGGTGTTCTCGCCAACGTGTAAAATACAGTAAGAAGAAGCTATCTCATGAGCGGATACAACTGCTTGGAGAAATAGGATTTATGTGTGTAAACAAATAGGAGGATTTATGGAACCACCTGCTTTTAGTAAAATATTGAGAGTGTTCATGTGTGCGGTTGTGATATTGGCGGGGTGCAGCGTGTCGAGCGCTCCGGCACCCTACAATTATTATCATCTCGCATGGACGGTAAAGAATTCTCAGGCGATCCTTGACAAACTGGACCATGGAGAAAACGGTTCGACCTCGTTTCAACGTCTGGTTGATCGTGCAAATGAGTTGGCTGCCGATCAATCTGCGCCGCTTGAGGAAGTCTCTCAGCTAGTACTCGATCTTATCGAATGGCAGTATTTTTTCACCCCGTCAACAGAACATATTCCTCCGATTCCGCTCATTGAATCGGGCGATGCAATTGTGCCGCCGCCGCCCGGTGTACACAATTTTTACAAGAAATATCTCAATGTCTATGAAGACGATTACACGCTCGGTATTCCTATTATTGCATCTGATCTGGTTCCAGACGCCGCTCTGTACAAAGTAAAGGAATCGATGGAAGTGCTTCTGGGAAAAACACCGACTATTCGTGAGGCAATGGTGATGAATAACATCCGTGTAGCACTCCGTGCAGATGATGAACAAAACAGAGATCATCCCGGCGAAATTGGGCCTGGCGGTGCACGTCCCGGACGTCCAACTACGTACATCGAGGAAGAAGGAGTCGCATGGCGTGATGAAACCGGAGAAATCCATGAAGGTTTTAAACGGCTTAACAGACATGTCGCAGTTGAGGAATTCGGACATTCGATCCATAGGAGCGGACTGCCGTTTATCGATCCCGACCATGACATTATAAAAGAGATCAATGACGCATTTGTCTATGCAGTGAGCAATGACATCTATGTTCCGCCGCAATACCTTGATGGCCCGCCGCTTTCTAATCCATCAATGAGGGCTGAACTTAACAAAGTTATCTCCGAACTTCGTGACGGTGAATATTTCGCTGTGGCGCTCGATCTCTTTTACGGTGTTCTGCACGAAAACTCAGAGTGGAAACTCAAAACGCGCGAAGAACTCGCAGAGAAAAATCCCCAGCTCTACGAAATCATAACCCGTTACTTTCCGACTATCGACTGGTCGCCCTACGACCCGTAGACAATAGAAGTTCTAAAGTAATTGTATTGAAAAAGGGACACGGTAATCAACCATGTCCCCTTTTTCATGTATTCAAAAATTAGACGTGCTAAGATTGAGCGCTATTCAACCGGAATACGGGGCATCATTTCATCCCGCATTGCGGCTTGATACGCCATAGCTGCCGAAACAACCGCGCCCTGCATCAGGTACTCCGGAACAATCCTGTCGAAGGTGTCCATGTTGGTGTGCCATGTACGAGTGTCGTTCTCGACCGGGTCCTGCAGAAATGGATAAATGGGCAGGCCAACCGCCTGAAACTGTTGATGGTCGCTGCCAATGTCGCTGCCGGCAATCAAAACAACATGTTTCAACCCGATATCGTGAAACGGTTTGATCCATTCTGAAATAATCGGTTTTGCTAACAAATTGTTCATAATGTAAATTCCCCGTATCAGTCCGGTGCCGTAATCAAGGTTAAAATAGGCAGAAAACTTCTCGTGACCGGGTAGATACTCCTGTGTATCTCTATCACCGAGATATTTCTTTACATAGGCACGTGATCCGAGATGCCCAATCTCTTCTCCGCCCCAGAAAGCAAACCGGATTGTCCTGCGCGGCTGTACACCGATTGCACTGAGGATACGTGCTGCTTCAAGTGCATGGGCAGCGCCGGTCGCATTGTCTTCGGTCCCGGTTGACGCTGAGTGGGCATCGTAATGCGCGCCCAGCATGACCATCTGATTCTTCAGCTCAGGGTCTGTACCAGGTATATCGGCAAGAACATTGTAATCGTTGTAATCGTCATCAGTCAAGGTGACTCGAAGCTCTACTTCCATCTCAACCGGTATTCCTTTCTCCATCACGCGCATGATCCGGTTATAGTGCTCGGCAGCCATGACAAACGATGTCGGATTAGGCGGAGCGTCAGGTGCCCACGGTGTGCCGGGGAGACGTGTTACCCGCACGGTTCCGTCATCGTGAAAATTGTCTGTCTTGACGATAGCCGCAATACTCTCGTCCATTAGAAAATTGACGATCTGACGCCAGGGAAGCGAATCGGAATCTCTCCGCCGGACCGGCGGCGGCGGAATAATAGGAGTCTCGGCCATTCTGTCGAGCTGCTCATCTGTGTATACAATAGCCTCGGGCTCCCAACCCAATTTCATCTTCTGTTCCGGGTTGCTGAAAATAATTGCATTTTTGAGTTCGCCCCGGTACTGTGCAAGATCAGATAACGATTTGATATCCTGAAAGTTAATATAGACAACCGGACCTCGAATTTTCCCGTTTGTTGGAGAAGACCACGACTCCGGATAAGCAATGATCGGCATATACTGTGGTGTCATCATGTGTACCGATGTGTAGTCATTCCTCCAACCAACACCCAGCTCATATGGATCCAGTACAACGTTTTTCAGCCCGTACTCTTCTAACTTCTCCTTCAGCCATTCGACCGACTCCAGATATGACGGGGACTTTGCCAGTCTCGGTCCGAACACATCGGTCATATAACTCACATCCTCCATGATATGGGAATTATTGAATCCTTCATTGCGAATTTGCTGTGCAACATCCCAATAGACCGTTTCCTGTGCCCCGGCAGGGGCTGCAAGGAAAAAACTCAGGAAAGCATACACAAGAGTGCAATTGTAGTACTTCATAAAAACCTCCGTATTCATTTACTACTCATCGTAATTGTAATATTACTATGTGAATCTGAATTATCGATAGTTCCACAGATTCGAATCGTCACTCCGAGGTGTATTCTTTACAATATGCTCGGTCATTTCACGATACATGTTAACGTTATGACCGTCGCGTTCCCGCCAGGGATTCCAGCCGTGTTCGCCACGGTTTCCGTACTCAAACCGCCCGGCATAATGGGGTTTTGTTGTCGATTCGAAGAACTCTTCGAGTAAATAGACCGCCTCATTCAGATAAAAATTGTCCATGCGGCCGCAGAAAATATTGATCTTTCCGACGAGTTTGGGTCCGACATCAGACCAGTTTGTTTCGAGATAGTGCCGAATGTCGAAATGTTCCTTTGCCCATTCGGCAGTCTCACGGTCAATTTCTCCCGTCCATGGATCCCAGAGCGGTTTTGGATAGCCATCATCATAGACGGGTGCGAACACTGCGTTGAAAATTGCCATCTGGCCGCCCGAACGGTACCGGTCACCGATAACCGTTTCTGCAAGATTGAACTGCTCCATTGTAAGTAAAATTTCCCCGTCCTTTCCTCTCATCAGAGGTTTGTGAACCATATTCCACTCGTGTATCGTATAATAGGCGTTATCGTCTTCATACAGATTTGCCTGCTGATAATATCTGAAATCGACCTGATCGGGGTAAAATGTCCAGGTACCTCCGAAGAAATCGGGATTCCAGACTTGCATTGCGAGTGATATCCACCCGCCGGTAGAACCTCCGGTCAAAAGACGAGAATAGGGTTTGCCGATTCCCCGAAATTCCTGTTCCAGATAAGGGATCACTTCCTGTGTGAACGCATCGCCATACGGCCCATTGTTCTCCGAATTGACGCCGTATGAATCGTCATAATACGGTGTCGGATGTTCATAGGTAACCATCAGAAAACGTGGAAAATCGTCACTGATCCATGCATCATAAAGCGGGTTACCTGGTTCCGGTTCGAAACCGCCCGGATTGCCGCGGGGAAAATGACCAACCTGACTGATAAGAGGATACAGGGCTTCGGGATGGTCGTCAAAACCTTTGGGTATGAGAACTCTCGCATTGATGTACATGGGATGTCCCCAAAATTCGGTCAGAAGATCGCTTTTGATCTTCACATATTTCACCCACTCGGTTTCCTGAAACTCATGAATCGGTGGAATCACCTGATCCATGACGATCGATATCGAACTGCCCCGGTTCGGATCGTAATATATTTTTTTCGGTGTGCTGAATAAATTTCCCGGTGAACGGCGCCAGTTCTGTCCTTCACCCTGGTCCATGTGCAACTTCACCGTGTGACCGTCGGAGCGTTCAAAGGTTGTGTAAACATTTAGATATGCCTGAACGTAGTATTCACCTGCCGGTAGATCCTTTAAATACCGGACCGGATACCCCTTCACTGTGCCATCGATGATTGCGTCTGCTCCCGGTGCCAGATCGTCCACATTTATGCCGAAGATTGGTGTAAAATCTCCGTTCATTTCACGCGTTCTGAACTCTTCAGTGGTTGAGAGCAGCAAAAGGACTCTGCCGGAGGTCGATTCTTCACGTATGGAACTGTCAAACGATATAGCAAACTGCGTCGCATTGCCACTGTTTTCAATCTTTTTTATCGTGCACTGGACACCTGAAATAAGTATTAATATAAAAAGTGTAAGAATACTATTTTTTATTGCAGCGGGTTTAGAAAATTTCATAAAATCCCTCATCGTATTTAGTAGTTCCACTGTGCGGTATTTTCACCCGGAGGGGCAGTCCGCATTATATGTGCAGCAATATCCCGATACATGCCGCCGTAGTCTCCTTTTTCACGCCACGGGTCCCAGCCGTGCAGCCCTTTGACGCCATACTCAAACCTGCCTGTAAAATGGGGATTCTCGGTCGTTTTGAGAAAATCCTCGAGCAAATAGACCGCCTGCTCGATCCACCAGTTATCCATGCGGCCGCAGAAAATATTGATCTTTCCGACAAGCTTCGGGCCAACAGTCTCCCAGTTTTTCCGCAGATAATTGGTAATATCGTAGTGATCGATTGCCCATTGTGCGGTTTCGGGGTTGACTTTGCCGGTCCATGGGTCCCATATCGGTTTTGGATAACCGTCATCATCAACCGGCCCAAACACCGCATTCCAGATTGCCCACTGGCCGCCAGAACGGTACCGGTCGCCTGTTACTTCTTCTTTAAAATTTTCCTCGGTCATCATATGTCTCGGCATTCCATCCGTCTGTCTGCTGCCGGGTATGGGAATTTTCGACCATTCTCGCTCGATATAGTAGGCATTTTTCGGTTCATACAGATTTACAAGTTGGTAATAGTGGAAATCGACCTGATCGGGATAGAAAGTCCACGTACTGCCGTAAAAATCAGGATACCAGACGAGCTGTGCAAGTGATTCCCAGCCGCCCGTCGAACCGCCGGTCAGGATACGGGAATAGGGCTTTCCGATTGCACGGAACTGTCTTTCAACTTCGGGAATGACCTCTTCAATAAACGCATCACCATAAGGTCCGACATTCTCGGAGTTGATTGCGTATGAGTCGTCATAATAAGGATTGGCATGCTGAAATGTTACAAGGAACATCCGTGGAAAATCATCGGACGTCCAAGCTTTATAAAATCCATTACCCTCTTTACCATGTTCAGGCGGTTGGAATCCACCGGGATTTCCGGTTGAAAAATGGCCGTGCCAGTAAACAATGGGGTATCGCGCCTCTGGATGTTCATAAAATCCTTTCGGAAGCAGGACACGGGCGCCGATATACATATCACGTCCCCAAAACTCGGATACCATTTCGCTTTTGACTGTTATGTTTTTGACCCATTCGGTATCCTGTGGTGGTGGAATCGGAGGAATTTTCTGGTCCATAACGATATCGATTGAGCCTGAATCGTTCGAATCAAAGTGAATTTTCTTGGTTTCGCTGAAAAGATTCCCTGGTGAGATGCGCCACTGCTGTCCCTCGCCTTGATCCATGTGAAGTTTGACGGTGTGGCCATCCGACCGACGAAAGGTTGTGTAGATATTCAAATAAGCTTTTACAAAATATTCACCAGCAGGAATATCACGAATGCTTCTGAGCGGGTCGCCCTTTGCCGATTCGTCGATCATCACTTCTGTTCCCGGTACAAGATCGTCGATATTAATCCCGAACATCGGTGTGCCATTAAAATAGCCGTCGGTATCAAATTCCTCCGTCCGCGATAGCAGCAGGATGATCCTGCCTGAGATCGGTTCATCGCTCACCGACTCGCTGAACGAAATGGAAAATATCATGCCGGAATAGTTGTTGTCTTGTGCCGACACTTCTGAAAAACTTAACAATATGATAAAAAACACAGGCAAAAAAAGTCCGCAAAATCGTGCTTGGAAATCGTTGCGTTGACCGGATTGAATAGCCATGATTTCCTCCTGAAAATAATATTTAGCTGTAGTTATTATCCGGATTATTTTTATCACTCTATAGTGATAATGTACAAGACTTTTATTACCCCTACTTTCTCGGAAGCATTTCATCGCGCATTGCTGCGTGATATGCAAGAATTGCCATAACTACCGACGACTGCACAAGGTCTTCCGGTATAAACCGGTCATACGTATCCATATTGGTATGGTATGAACGCCGCTCAATCGGATCCTGCACAAAAGAAAGCCCGATAAGTCCCGCGTCGTTATACGAAGCATGGTCCGAATTTTCCGAAATCTGCGATGTCAAGTGGGAAGCACCGAGATCGCGAAGTGGACTCAACCAGTCGGAGAGAATTGCACGCAATTGATCATTACCCTGCATATGAATACCACGAATTCTGCCGCCACCGCCATCTCTATTGATATATACTGCCAATTTTTTATGGTCTGGTTTTACCGGTATATTCCCGACACCTCCGAAATTAGCTTCGACATATTTTTCTGAACCCAGGAGGCCATATTCTTCACCTCCCCAGAGTGCCGCTCTGATTGTCCTGCGTGGCGTAACACCAATTGCTTTCAGTATACGCATCGCCTCCATCACAACTACTGCCCCGGAAGCATTGTCAGTGGCACCCTGTCCCGCAGAATTCGCATCGAGATGACCACCCACCATAACGATTTCATCAGCGAGATCTCTGCCAGGGAGCTCAGCAAGAACATTATGATCCATCCGGTCTTCAGTGATAGATATCCTGACATCCGCCAGTAATTCAACCTCGATTCCTTTATCGAGAATGCGGACAATTCTGTTATAATGTTCGGCAGCTAATACGAGATAGGGGGGATGAATCGTATCGAGGTTTTCCCATGCTCTGCCGGGAACTTCATTCACGAGGACAGTACCGTAATTTTCACGGCCATCCGGCGCTGCTACGGCCGCGGCGCCTTCGTAAAAGATAAAATCGATTACCTCACTCTTCGGCAATACTCCTGACACTCTATCTTGTTCGAACTCACGCGGCATCTGTGCAGTTATGTCTGTCCGCGAGAGATTTTCCAGTTCTTTCTTACTATACCGAACTGCAAGCGGATCCCATGCCGGTGATAGCGTCTGAATCGGTTCAATAAACACAATAGCATTGCGCAGTTTTCCCTTGTATTGTGACAGTTCGGATGCTGATGCAATCCCCTCGGCGTTGATATAGACAGCTTTTCCTCTGATTTCACCATTTGTCCCCCGAGACCAGGTATTCGGATAAGCAATAACCGGCATGTACTGCGGACTGAGCATGTGGACAGATATAAATTCGACATTCCAGCTTACACCGAATTCACCGTATGGTTCCACTATGGCGTTCGATAATCCATCTGATTCAAACCGCTTTTTAGCCCATTCGGCTGACGCTTTGTATGACGTAGAATTGGCGAGTCTCGGACCGTATACGTCGGTCATGTAACTGGCGATGTTCATCACCTGCGAATTTCGAATTCCTTCGTCACGGATATCCTGTACAACGTCCCAATAAATGGTTTCCTGTGCAAGCACGGGAAAGCTGAAAATAGCGAGAATTAGGAATAAAAATACATAAGTCGCAATACGATACATGAAACTATCCTCCTCCTTAAAAATTCGATTGATTTCCCAAAAATTTTGAATATTAGTTGTGTAGATTTGTACTTAGAGCATGAGTGGTGTGGTGCTTTAAAGAGTAATATTTGATTTTATACGAATATATAACTAAAATCTTTATCAACATTCGCACCGAATCAATCAATAATACACAATTTTCCTCATTTTTAAAAATCTTTTTTTACCAAATCAAGAACACACTGTATTTACATAATACTTAAAATTAAATGTGTAAAATTTATAGCTATTCAGAACCTGTGAATATGTGGTAAATGGAGTAAGCAAATATGAAGATTTTGAAAATCCTTGTAACATTTAGTATCACCTTATTCATCAATACATCGGTTTTTGCCCAAAAAAACTATCCGGTATTTCAACAGGATTTTCCGCTTGAAGAATTTAAAGAACGGCGTGAAAAGGTGTATGATGCAATCGGAGAGAATGCCATAGCGCTATTGCAGGGTGCGGCGAATCCTCTTGGATATATAACCTTCCGGCAGGATAACACGTTTTATTATCTCTCGGGTGTTGAAAGCCCGCACGCCTATATGCTGCTTGATGGAACCAGAAGGAGAGCCACACTTTATCTTGCACATGCGGATGAAGACAGAATGGCGTGGGAAGGGACAATGCTGTCTGCGAGTAATCCCGGTTTCGTGCGGAAAACGACCGGCATCGAGAATGTTGCAGGTACCGACCAGCTTGCAGTCCATCTGACAAATTATGCCCGCCGTCCAAATCCCGTCACTGCGTACATGCAGTATGCGCCAGCAGGGAATTATGCAGGAAGCAGAGATATAATAATCCGCGCATTCGGTGATATTGCGAGTGACGCCTGGGATGGTAGGCCGTCACGAAAGGCACATTTCGTGAACTTGGTGCGTGATCGGTTTCCGCAATTCATACTTAATGATCTTTCACCAATTACAGACCGGCTCCGGCTCATCAAAAGTCCTCGTGAGATCGAGATGATTCGAAAATCCACGCGCATATCGGGTCTTGCACTGATGGAAGCGATGCGCTCGACGCGCCCCGGTCTCTATGAATATGAACTCGATGCACTTGCCAAACTCGTGTTTTACCGCAATGGAGCACAAGGTGACGCCTACTATTCACTTGTTTCAGCCGGTATTAATGCCTATGTTCCGCATTATAATGCAAAAAAATCTCGCCTTGAGGATGGTGAACTGCTCCTCATGGACTATGGCACCAGATATTGGTTATTACGTCAGTGACGTTACCCGTATGTGGCCGGTGAATGGCAATTTCTCTCAGGCACAGGGAGAATACTACCAGTTTTACCTCGATTTTCATTCGAGTATTCTTGAACGGATCCGTCCTGGTGTTACAGCACAGACTATTATGCTTGAAGCAGTCGAATCGATGGAAAAATTGCTCGAAACCACTTCGTTTTCCAATCCGCTCTACGTAAAAGCCGCAGAACGATGGGTAGACGAATATCGCAAAAATGCCCAGAGTCCGAATGCACGGCTTGGGCACTGGCTCGGAATGGCTGCTCATGACGTCGGGTACAGTGTAGGGCCGTTGGAGCCGGGGATGATGTTCACGGTTGAACCGGATCGGACAGTACCCGAAGAGCAGATTTTCTTGAGTGTCGAAGATGTCATTCTCATAACCGAAACAGGTATCGAGAATATGTCAAGTTTTATTCCGAAAACGATTGAAGATATCGAAAAAATTATGAAAGAAGATGGACTACTCGATGTCATGGACAAGAGTGGTAATTTTATGATACACGATAGATGAAATATAAATTTTCTTCGACGTTTCTCTACGACAGGAGGAGGAGAACCATGATTCGAATCATCACCGTTTTTTCAATGTGCTTGCTTTTTGCATTTTCATGTTCGGCACCAAGTTCCGATTCAGGCGCAGTACAGGCAACATCTGATTACGAAGGTTTACTGATTCTTTCACGCGAATTCCGTGAATATCTGATTCCGAATGTCGTGAACGGAGCACCAGATTACACACCCGCAGCTATGCGTGAGCAATTCTCAGGACTGGTGTCGTTCAGGAAGCGTCTGAATACAATCAATATCAGTACATGGCCGGTTTCACAGCAAGTCGATTACCATATTGTTCGGGCAGAAATGAACGGATTCGAATTCGATCACAGAGTCCGGAAACCGTGGTCACGCGACCCAGCCTTTTATCTCCAATCGCAAGGCGGTGCTGGTCCGACCCGGTACGGAGCACTCCGAACTTCCGATTTTCCGGTCAGTGAGGCTGAGCTGCCGGATTTCACCATGAAGCTCAAAGCAGTACCTGTGATTTTTGAACAAGCAAAAGCGAATCTATCCGAGGCATCGGGTGATCTTGCAGCATTTGCTATCCACTTTCTCGAAAACGATATCGGAATCTACCAAAATATTGTCAATGGAGTCACACAACACCATCCAGGGTTTGTTCCCGATGCTGAACGTGCTGTTGCAGCAATCGAGGAATACGGCACTTGGCTTGAAGAAAACCAGAGTTCAATGACCGAACCGGCTGGTCTCGGCAAAGAAAACTACAACTGGTGGATGAAGAATGTACAGCTTGTGCCCTATACATGGGATGAACTTATGACCATCATGGAACATGAGTATAACCGCGCACTCGCTGCACTCAAACTCGAGCAGAAGGGGTTTCATATGCACTCGAAGAGATTTTCATGCATTCTGGATTATTGGACAAATATCCACAGGGGCGTGAAATTAACTACATCATGATGGCGTTCCGGTCTGTTCGAGCTATAGCAGACTTGAAACTCCACAGCAATGAATTCGATCTAGCGGAATCGTTCGAATACTGTTACGAAGCAACGCCTTATAACTGGATGCAGCCGGATGGATTTGAAGTGTGGTATGAAATGGAGACAACGCTCCGGTATCCAGGATGGCATATGGGGATGGTGCTTGGCAAAATTCAATTGCTGAACATCATTGCAGACCGTGGCAGCCAGCTCGGAGATGATTTTATCCTAAAAGACTTCATGGATGGCTTTTTCGGTGCAGGCATGATTCCAATAGCCCTCACACGCTGGGAACTCACCGGCCTGTCTGACGAAATGGAGAAGCTGCTGGAATAAGATGATTGCTAAAGCTTTTGCAGGAAATGTGACAACTTTTATTATTACTTAATGCACTATAAACAGAATTATATAGAAATCCTGTTTTGATTTTATTGAATCTATATGGTGGCACTTGGTTTACGCTAGTATAGTCCATAATCAGCTTGATTTCCCTTGATTAAATCAAATATTATTGTCACATTACAGCTTCTACTCGCACAAAATTTTAGCTATTACAAATCAATACAAGTTGCCTCAAATTTTATTATAATTTTTCAACACACTAACCATGTATAAGGAGTATTGTACTATGGAAGCATTAAAAGCGATTATGATGCTGACACTGACAGTGCTTGTTTCTGTTTCGCTGGCCCGCGCTCAGGAAGAGATCGATTATGAGATGGCCGACAAGTTCAGAGATGAAGGTTTCAACAGATCGCAGGTGATGGACATTGCGAGTTATATGACCGATGTCTACGGTCCCCGGTTGTCTAACTCCCCGAGCTACAACCGTTCTGCACAGTGGGCGACCGACAAATTCAGAGAATACGGCATTTCTGCCGAGATGCAGGCATACGGCCAGTTAGGGACCGGCTGGGAAAACAGATACACATCGGTCCATATGCATAAACCGGAATATCAGCCGGTTATTGCCTATCCGCTGCCGTGGACACGCAGTACGAATGGCAAAGTAATCAGCAATGTCGTTTACATAAATACACAGGGGATTTATTCAGAGAGAGACCTCGATCAATATCGCGGAAAACTCCGCAATAAAATTGTTTTCACTATGCCGAAACGGAAACTCAAACTGCAATTCAGTCCCCTTGCTGTCCGTCTGTCAGAAGAAGAACTTGAAGGTATGGCAAAATTGCATGTTGTGCCGGAAGAAAACACCGTTTCGATCTCTCAGGATGAATATCGGCGGCTACAACAGGGCTCAGTAAAAGAGCCGTTTTTACGCAACAAACTCAACGAATTTTTTGAATTGGAAGGTGCAGCTGTCCTTGTGTCGCCGGGGAGAGAAGGTACAGGACCTTTCGACAAAGGTGTCGTATTCGTTCCCGGCGGCCGTCCGCTGCCGTTAGATGCGCCAAGACCGATTCCTGAGCTTTTTATGTCGGCTGAACATTACAACAGAGTGATCCGAGTACTCGAGAAAAATATCGATGTCGAAATGGAAGTTGAGATTGACAACTATTACGAGGAAGAAGACCTCAATGACTATAATGTCATTGCAGAGATACAGGGAACTGACCTCCGAGATGAATTTGTCATGATCGGCGGTCACTACGATGCAAAACCGGCAGGAACCGGTGCAACTGACAACGCTTCAGGAGCAGCGGCTGTCATGGAAGCAATGCGAATTCTCAAAGAAACTGGAGCACAGCCGCGCCGTACCATCCGTGCGGCCCTCTGGGGTTCTGAAGAAATCGGTCACCATGGATCGAGTGCATATGTTGAGCAGAATTTCGGCGGCCCAGACATTGCAAACAGGCTTCCCGAACACGATAAATTGTCGGTCTATTTCAACATGGACTGGTACGGAAGATTCCGTGGTGTATTCTTACAGGGGAATGATCTTGTTCGTCCGATTTTTGAAGAATGGATGAAACCGTTCCACGACGTTGGTATGGCCTATCTGGTCCCTGGAAATACCGGCGGATCCGACCATCTTGATTTTATCCAGGCTGGTCTGCCGGGATTCCAGTTTATACAGGATGACCTCGAGTTCTTTACCACGAATTGGCACACCAATATGGACGTGTATGACCGCTTAGTAGAAGAAGACCTGATGCAGGCTTCGGTCATTCTTGCAAGCTGGGCATATTTTGCTGCAATGCGCGATGAGATGATCCCAAGAAGTGAGCGGCAGATGAAAAACAACCGGAGATGGCATAAATAAGAAGATACTCAAGATTTACATTCGCTTAGCAAGAAAAACACGATGAAACAATCTCAGCTATCTCAAAGAATATATACTGTTCTGCAGAGTGGGCGAATGAACGGTTTGAAAGCTATGGAATCGACGTGGAAATTCAGGCGTATGGTGAAGTTGGACTCGGTTGGGAGAATAAATACACCTCAGTCCATATGCATAAGCCGGAATATCAACCGATCATTGCCTATCCGGTTGCATGGTCTCGGAGTAGAGACGGCAAAGCGGCGAGTAATGTTATCTATGTGAATATCCATGAGCTCTACTTAGACGCCGACCTCAATAAATTCCGGGGAAAGCTCGGGGGTAAAATTGTTTTGACAGCCCCAAAAAGGGAACTTGAACTGCAATTCAATCCGCTTGCTGTCCGGTTGTCCGAAGAAGATCTTGAGAGTATGGCCGAATTGAAAGTCGGTGGTATTGAAGGCGGTTGGAGACGGCAGCGCGAATCGGATGATGAAGACAAGACCACTTTCTCAGGGAGAAGTCGAACTTTTCTTTGAGGCGGAAGGAGTTGCTGCACTCATTGAACCGGGAGCCCGCGGAAGAAACGGCCATTTTGATAAGGGTGTTGTGAGTGTTGGCAGCGGTAGACCCATCGGTAAAGGAGACCGGAAACCGCTCCCCCGACTGATCTTTGTGATGAAGGCGTCATGATCGGAGGACATTACGACGCTAAATCGTCCAGGACCGGAGCAACCGATAAAATGCTTCCGATGCAGCAGCAGTTATGGAAGCGATGCGGATCCTCAAAGAGACCGGCACGCAACCACGCCGTACCATCCGCCCGGCGCTGCACTTTGGGGCTCTGAAGAAGCCGGACTCCTCGGTGCACGGGCGTATGTTCGTGACACGTTTGGAGGTCTCGACCATGAAAGCCGTAAACCTGAACATGATAAGTTATCGGTCTACCTCAATATGGATTGGTACGGCACAGGGGTATCTACCTGCAGGGGAATGACCTTGTTCGTTCGATCTTTGAAGCGTGGATGAAGCCGTTCCATGATGTCGGAATGACTTATCTTGCTTCCTGGCAATACGAGTGGGACTGATCATATGGCTTTTGTTCTTGCAGGACTTCCAGGATTTCAATTTATCCAGGATGATTTAGAATTTCCCACTACGGCGTTTCACACAAATATGGATGTATATGACCGGTTGGTACCCGAAGATATGATGCAGGCGTCGGTAATCCTCGCAAGCTGGACTTATGTAGCGGCTGTGCGTGCTGAGATGATTCCTCGGAGTGAGCAGCAGATGGAAAATAACCGCAGGTGGCATTAGGTAAAAAAGTAAAGAACTATGTAATGCGTTTTTCTGATGTACAATGAAAAAGTGTAGTACTTTAGCAGGATAGCATTTGAACAGGACATTTTGTTCACGACTGACGGTGTAATATGCCTTTCGAGAAGACAAACAGATTTTTATCTGATAAAATAAATATTCCAAACATAACCCTTCACACTTCACACTTTTGAACGATGAATATTGTGACTGGAAAACAATGAGAATGACATTATGGAGAGATCAATATGAAGATTTCCATAAAAACCGTCCTGTTTTTTTATAGTATAGTTGTTTTATTTCCAACAAATTCTTCATCACAAGATACCGGAGTTCAATCGGTTCAAGATATAGATTCTGTAATGCCGTTCCGCAAGCGTGTTGAGCTCATGTCACACTGGCGTCAGCAAAAAATTGCTACTGTCCTGCCTGCAGTTATGAATGAGCAAGATATAGAAATGTGGATAGTCCGCCGCTCCGAAGGCCAATTGTTCTACTCTCTTTTACCGTTGAATGACATCGGTGTGCCTGTAACTGAACAAACACCGGTAACGGTTCCTTCAATTATTCTTTATTACAAAAAAAGCGAATCAGAAGAAGTTGAATTTAGTGAAGTGCGGGACATGATACATCTCAACGAGTTAGTATCTGAGTGGAATCCAAAACAAATCGGCATATTTACCGAAAATATAGAAGAGTATCGAGCTGCACTCGGTAAAAAATATGGTTCAAAACTGGTATCATCCTATTTCCTTGGTGTCCGCTGGGTTGAATCACAACTTAATCAACAACTCAGCGCATACCGCCATTCTGTCGGTGTAACACATGATGTGATTGGCCAGGCTCTTTCAAACAGAGTAATTACTCCCGATGTGACAACATCTGAAGATGTGAAATGGTGGCTCATTCATACGCTTCTTGATCATGGCATAAGTCTCAACAATCCGCCAAGTATTACCCACTATAGAAGTCAGCTTGAAATACCGAACTATGATGATCCCGCAAAACTTTTTGGTTCCGAAATGCAGGAGGACGGCCTAGAAATAATTATACGGCGTGGTGACATAATTCGATTCGATATTGAACCGCTCTATCTCGGATTTGGTGCCGATGTGCATCAGGCAGGCTACGTTCTAAAAAAAGGTGAAACAGACGCACCTGAAGGCCTCAAACAGGCAATGAAACTGTGTAACCGCGTCCACGATATTATGATTGCTGAAATTACAGCAGGAAAATCCGGTGATGAGATGTATGGTGCGGCACAGTCAAATGCAGAAAAAGAAGGTATTAACACTCGCGTAATCATGCACCCGGTGCTCTATTATAACATGCCTCTCTATCACGGATTTCCGTTTCTTGCACGAACATTGTCCGGAGCGGGTATGTCAATCAATTCGGATGGAGGCAGGGGTGAAAACTGGAATGGCCGCCATATACTCTACCCCAATACTGTCTATGCCATGGAACCCTATACAATGGTGACTATTCCCGAATGGGGAAATCAGATAATCGAACTCGGATTAGGTGAAGTTGTTGCTTTCACTGATGACGGTTTTCAGTATGTCAACGGTCGCCAGACAGAATGGTATCTGATAAAATAAATTGAATTTGGTACGGCACAATGTTGCTGATATCTAAGCATGATACTGGAAAATTATTATTCATAATAGTAATGAGACAGGAGGTGATTACATGAAACGGCTAATGCAATTTTTTGTTATATCCGGATTGTTGATTGCAACAACCACAAGTAGTGTACTTGCACAGGATGTTGGATTTGGAGATGTTAACGATATCAGCAATATACTTCCGCTGCGTGAGCGGGAACAGTATATGAATGAAGTGGTCGAATGGAGAGTTGAGAATCTCCTGCCCGAGCTGATGAACAAACACGGAATCGATATGTGGCTTATTTTGTCCCAGGAAAATAATAAAGACCCTGTAGCTGTGACGCTCGGAGACAGATTGTTTCTCGGCAGATCGATGATTATTTATAATACCGGAACTGGTGAAGGTGTCCGCCGGTATGGCGGCGGCATCGGGCAGGTGAAAGAGCTTGTGAATGAACTCGACCCGAAAAAAATAGGGATCAATACGTCGGATTTGTGGAATACCGGCGATGGATTGACAAAAGGCCTCTATGACAAGCTTGTCAGTGCTCTCGGTGATGATGAGGACAGGCTTGTGTCGGCCGAAAATCTTAGCAACGAATGGCTTGAAACGAAAACTGATCGGGAATTAAGTGTGTATCGCCATGTCGCGGGTGTTACGCATGATGTGATTTCGGAAGCATTCTCAAACAAAGTGATCATTCCTGGTGTCACAACGACAGAAGGTGTCCGATGGTTTATCGCCCAACGATTTAACGATATAGGTATTAAAGGCTATGGATTCACCGTTGAACTGCAGAGAAGCCCCTCAGACAGAAAACGGTATGGAAGTCCGTCTGTTCCGCTTGAATATGATGCCGATTCCAAAATGTCCGGCGATGTAGTGATCAGTAGAGGGGATATTATTCACAGCGATATCGGCAGCGAATATCTCGGTCTCAACACAGACAATCAGCAGCACGCCTATGTTCTCAGAGAAGGCGAAACCGATGTTCCACAGGGATTGAAGCAAGCACTCCAGAATTCAAACCGGCTTCAAGATATCTTTATGAGTGAATTTGTTGAAGGCCGTTCGGGTAATGATATTACCTTCAGAACACTTGACCGTGCCCGGCGCGAAGGGCTGAAACCGATGGTCTACACCCATCCTATCGGATATCATCAACACAGCGGCGGTACTATTATGGGGGCTGACAGCGACTATGCTCAGTACAATCCGCTGCCCAAAGCAGAATACCCGCTTCATTATAACACAGTTTGGTCGATTGAACTTGAAACGGTTACAGCCATACCGGAATGGGATGGCATGGAGGTTGAAATCTCTCTGGAAGAGGAAGGTGCTTTTACCGAGGATAAGGGAGCTTACTTTCTTGATGGCCGCCAGACACAATGGTTTATTATTCATTAAATATTATAATGTGAGTTTGTCATAACAGTGATACGAATACTTATCACACTTTGCACTATGATATGGTTCTCAGGCTGTCAAATGAATAACGATATGCCGAACCATGTTAATGACATCCAATCGAAAGCGGCTGCACTATCAGTCAATAAATAAGGGTACTGGGAAGCAAATATAGGTGACGATCACCCTGTTATCAGCGTAAGTTAGTATGATGCACAGAAATACTATAAATGGCTATCGGAAAAGAATAGGTATCGATTTCGTGCTCCCGACCGGTTGTTGTTACTATTAAAACGTGGAGAGCTAAAACTGGCAGAGACGAAAAATTGTTACAATTGGGCGGGGTAATAACTAAGTTATTGGAATACCAGCCTGGTGACAAGTATAATAAAACAGTTTTTGAGGAGAAAAATGAATAATATTACTATTTTTTCAATCATGAGAAGAAGTGTGATGTACAGCTCGCTTCTTCTCTTTGTTGCATGCGATGGAGGTGCCGATTATTCGGCACTCCTCGATGCCGCACGAAGTGCCCAGGAAAGCATCAACAATTTTTCCTCCGGGAGAGGTTACAGCCTCAATTCCTTACAAGGATTTGTCAATGAATCGATAGAAATGGCTGAAGCAGGGCTGATTTCGCAGGAAAAAGTGGATGAGACAGTTAATGACTTGCAGGAATGGAGTCAGTGGTTCGACGATGAACTTTTCCGCAGCCCGATGCTGCCAGTATCGCTCTTGGATTCGGGACCGAACGTTGTTTCTCCACCTAGGGGAGTCCATCCGTTCTACAAAAAGTATCTCAATGCCTACAATGAAGACTATACTAAGGGAATTCCAATTATAGCATCTCACAAAGTGGACGATAGGGCGATGCTCAAGATTCGGAGCACCATACTGAAAATGTTGAGTAAGCGTCCCGATGTGCGGGATGCAATGGTTGCTAACAAGGAAAGAATTGTGGTTAGAGCGGTCCTGGAAGAGAGTTGGAACCATCCCGAATTCAGGTTCGGCACAGAAGGAGGTGGCTCCAGACCTTCGTTCCCTTCTACGCTTATCGAAGAGGAAGGAATCTATTATCTAACTGAATATGGTGAAGTGCAGCCGCGGTTCTACCACGGCAGATTCATGGGCAGATATCTCATTGTTGAAGAGTTTCTCCACTCGATGCAGCGAATGGGAATGCCATTTGTGGAAGATGGCGTAAATATTCAAAAAGAGATTGAAAGTGCATACATCAATGCGGTGAAGACCGGCGCATTCGACTCAGAGGCGTTCTACGATGAAAGCATATCAGGTACCGACCGGGTCCCATTGACCGATCCTTCACGGCAGTCAGAATTAGAATCTTACCTGACAGAACAGCACATACGAAGAATAAACGGAGAATATCTTGCTATTTCGGCAGAACTCTTTTTTTACGGGACAGTGCCGACTGGTGATCCGAAAGCAAAGAACAGAGAAGAACTCAAGCAATATGACCCGGTTGTCTATAATATTTTAACACGCTATTTTTATGAAGATGACTGGCATCCCTATAAATGAGCAATACCGAAATAATACTAAACGATTTATGAAAAATCCGGAGAATTGAAATGAATACTGGCGGTATAAAAATATCTGTGGTTTTGTTCTTTGGTTTATTCTTTAACTGTACCTTATCGGCGCCTGAAATTGATTACGAATTTAAAAGTGAAGGTGATCCGCAAATTGCAGACTTGGTCACCCGCTATTATCAGCAATCCGATGAAGAAAGCGCAGTTTTATCGGGTATGACTCGTGCTTCATATCAAGCGTGGGCAGAACGCTCAAGGGCGTTTATAGTTGAGCTGGAATCGTCAATCGACTATGATGCGCTCGATGTGTCTGGGCAGATCGATTATGACTACTTTCACGCACAGCTCGACAACAGTATCCTTATGATCGAAGACCTCCGACGCTGGGAGGTATCCCCCACAATGTACATCCCGTTTAATGCATTTTTCGTTCCATCTCTTGATCTTGAACGTCCCTGGGAAGAGCGGTTCGAAGAGATGATTGCTGGTCTTGAAAACGATCTTGATCTTTTTGAACGGGGCAAGGAAAATCTCAATAATCCTCCGCTGATATGGACAGAAAGTTCTATACAGGATTGTGATTATGTGTTGCTGTATCTCAACACTTCACTTCCTAGCATAATCGAACGGGCACCGAATGAAGACCTTAAAGCAAGAATGACAGCTGCTGCCGAAAAATACCGCGCAGCACTGGAAGATTACCGACAGTTTCTCGCGACAGACCTCAGACCGCGCTCACGGGGAAGCTATGTTGTCGGTGAGGAAGTGTTTAACAGGTTACTTAAAAACTATTTCATGGACTATACTGTCGACGAGTTGATTGCAATCGGTGAGCAGGAAGTTGAGAATAATATCAGACTCCTTGAGGAAACAGCACGGGAGATCGACCCAACAAAAACATGGGACAAACTTTTACGGGAAAACTGGTTTGATCATGTTGCCCCCTGGGATTTGTTCGACGATTTGAAAAATGAAAAAGACAGGGCGAAAAAAATCGTCCTTGAACAGCTTGTGGATGTTCCTTCCGGTCTTGAGCCGGAATACCGGTATGCAAAAGAAGCACACTACAACACCATTGCACAGGGTCAGTCAGGAATCGGGCCAATTACGTTCACACATGGGAATACATATATTGGCTACTTTGCAATCCCCTATATCGACCATTATGAAACAATGGAACGGAAAAGCATCTTCATGCGTGACTGGAACCGGAGCTGGTACATAGCACAGCATATTCCCCATGAGGTTTATCCCGGTCACTTTTTTGAAGATTTTATGCAGAAGAAAAACATGAGGCCAGCACGACTTCTTGCCGGTAATGCTCCTTTTACATCGATCCGTGCGGCCTTTTCCGAAGGATGGGGTGTCTACGGCGAGGAGGTCATGTCCGACCTCGGTTATTTTGAAGGTGATAAACGGATGTATCTCTCACATCTTGGACACCGTATGTGGCGAATTGCGCGAATTCTCATCGACCCCAAGATGCATACACGAGGAATGTCGTACGATGATGCGCACAAGTTTTTTATGAGTATCGGACTCACTGTCGGTCAGGCACATGTGGAAACCAGGCAAGTCACAACATCACCGGTACACGATGCCGCTTACTATATCGGCAAACTTGAGGTGATGAAGCTCAGGGATGACTATATGACAATGACTGGTGACCAATACGATATAAAACAGTTTCATACCAAGCTGCTCCTGCTTGGGGGTGTTCCTCCCTATCTTGCTCGCAAGGAGATGCTTGAATAACGAAAATACCTTTAATAACTCGGAGGAATAGGACATGATTAGTCTTCATACTCGGTTTTTTACAATAATGATAGTTTTCATGCTGACAATCACACACATATATGCACAGGATAAACCTATGGGAAAAATCTTAGTACCAAAAGTCGATGGAAAATGGTGGTCGATTGCGGGTAATCCAGATCTCGGTCAATACAATAGTAGTGAGCAGGAACCAACCGCATACGGTATCTGGCAGGCGGCAGATGGGACGTTCCAACTCTGGGGGTGCATCCGCAAAACAAATGTCGGCGGCAACACCCGGCTGTTCTATCGGTGGCAGGGAGATAAAATAACCGATACTGACTGGAAACCGATGGAGATCGCAATGATTGCAGACCCCAATTTCGGCGAAACTCCCGGCGGCATTCAGACACCTCATGCTACGAAAATCGGAAACGAATATCTCATGGTGTATGGTGACTGGGAGAGTATCTGTCTTGCCCGGAGCAGAGACGGAAAAACATTCGCACGGCAGCTCAATCGTGATGGAAAATCGGGTATGTTCAACGAAGGATTGGGAAATAATACACGGGATGCGATGATCACGGTTATTGGCAACACCTATTATATCTATTACACAGCTAATCCAGGACAAAAAGGTGCAATTTACTGTAGAACGTCAACCGACCTTAAAACATGGAGCGATTCTCAAATTGTCTCGTTCGGCGGCAGTAACGGAGAGGGGTGGTCGGACGCAGAAGTTCCGTACGTCCTCTACCATCCGCAGGAGCGTGCATATTACCTGTTCCGTACTCATTCACCTCCAGATGGTGAGGGTGATTACCTTACATCGGTATACTGCTCCGAAAATCCGCTTGACTTCGGAATAGGTAACGACGATTATCTTGTTACGACATTCGATGCCGAAGCAGGATGGATTATTAAGGATGGCACGCAGTACTACATAGCTTCAGTCAAGCCAGGCCTCACGGGATACCGCATTGCCCGCCTCAAATGGGAATATGAAGATATAAAATAAACGTTCTGCTTTTTGCATTTGAAAAATTAGTATTTATTGGACGTTTATCATATCAGAACACGTTTCATTCCCATTGGCATCGGTTGCGCAGATGCGGTACGTAAGTGTACCTGATGAGACAGGGATTATCTCAGCACGCCAGAGGTATTCACCGTACCATTCCATTGGGATATTGTGTGTCTCATTATCACGTGTCCATTGAAGCACTGCCGACTGCCATTCAAATGGTAGGGTGGGGCTTTTGTTGTCATGTATCCGAGCACGGATTCTAAGTGAGTCACCGGTATTTATATTTTCAAACTCTTCTACAAGCGATATAACTGGCGGAGCAGTATCGACCGGAATATTCGTGCCGAGATACACTTTGTCTTCAAACGCTCCTTCCTCGATTTTGTCCACCGTTTCACCCTGTGCCTGAATCACATCGATTTTTCCATCACGGTTCAAATCGGCAACGGTAAGATGGAGCGTACCCTCTGTAGGTCTACCTCCATACAGCACATCCTGCGCCATCCTCAAATGTCCTTTACCGTCATTTACAAGGAGCCGGTCAGGTCCGGTTAGTGACGCAATCATCACGTCGGCATCGCCGTCCGAATCATAATCGAGGTAAGCAGCAACGTTATCGTCGTGTGCAGGATTTTCCGCATCGGGCCAGTGCGTCGATGATACATCAATGAACTTTCCTGTTCCGTCGTTGAAAAAGATGTGCTGCCTGCGGCTAGATGAACCGATGCTCTCAATTTTTTCACCGTCATTGATGGTTACTAAATCGAGGAAATCGTCACCATTCATGTCTATCGCCTCAAAATCGTAATTGTCGGGATACTGGGGAAGTTGTTTCTGCGACACATCGGTAAACATTCCATTTCCGTCGTTTTCAAAGAGAAAGCTGCTCTCATTAAACCGGGCGGTCACAAGAAAATCGAGGTCGTAATCATTATCAACATCAACTAACTCACATTCCCATGCAAATTTAGCCCGTACATCAGGAATCCGCACCTCTGTCACATCTGTAAATCGGCCGTTCCCGTCGTTCAGCCATAGCATCGGTCTGCCGCCGTCATTCTGGGCAGGATCACCCAGCCCCCAATCGGACATCACTATATCGATGTCTCCGTCCTCATCGATATCGCCGAATTCCAGATCGGAAACACTTCTGTTTATCTGAGGAAGATGCGTCGTGGTAACATCGTTGAAATTACCTGTCCCGTCCCCAAGGTAAAGCCTGCTCTGGTTCGAAAATGCCGTTCCGACAACAATATCCGCATGTCCGTCGCTGTTAATATCCCGCGCTTTAATAACCCGTGATATCCACCGTTTATCACCGAACACTAATTCGCTCACATCCTGAAACCCGTTTTCTGCTCCCAGGTTAAAATACACACGGCTCAGCTCCGGGTCCAGTGGTGCATTGTTTGTGCCACCAATAGCACATAGAATATCGGGCAGACCGTCGCCATTCAGATCAGCTATATCGACTCTATTAGTCCAGTATTGTGTAATACCGATTGTTTCTGCGGTCGAATCCTTCCAGAGATTGACAGGAAGATCATTGCTACCTTCTGAACAGCTCAATATAAAACTCATGATACAAACGATAAAAAACGAATCCGGTTTTTTGTAAAGAGAGAACATTCATGGCTACCTCGTAGTTGATGACAAAGAAACGTAAAAAAAGATGGGACTGCGCATTACAGACGCCACCTTAGTTTATATCTTATGTATGAAACAGATTCAAAAGAAATTCCCTTTGTATTCTGGATACAGATTTTGGTTACATTTTCTTTAATGCGTTCTCAATATCCTCGATGATGTCTTCCGGGTCTTCCAAGCCAACTGCAATTCTCACAAGTTCATCGAGAATGCCCTGCTCAATCCGTTCTTCGCGGGTAAATGTGTAGAATGACATGCTCGCCGGGTGCGTTACAAGCGTTTCAGGGCTGCCGAGACTGGGAGCCAAAAGACACATTTTTAATGAATTTACAAACCGCATTGTTTCTTCAAGACCACCGTCCAGCTCTATTGTAACAATACCCCCGTATCCCTTCATTTGTGCTTTCGCGACTTCATGATCCTGATGATGGATAAGACCCGGGTAATACACTTTTCTGATTTTCGGATGGCCATCGAGAAATTCCGCAATTTTTTTTGTGCTTTCATTCGTATGTTTCATTCGCACGGCACCGGTCTTGAGGCCGCGTAGTAGTAAATAACAGGCAAATGGATCGGGAATCCCACCGAGAACCCGCTGAAACTCTCGGACCCGTGCAATATGTTTTTCTTTACCCAATACCGCTCCGATGAGCAGATCGTTATGGCCACCGAGATATTTGGTTGCGCTGTGGATGGCGAGATCGATGCCAAACGTGAGCGGCTGCTGATTGTACGGCGTTGCAAAAGTACTGTCAATCATCGTTATAACGTTGTATTTGTGGCCGAGATCACGGATTTTGTCAAGATCCATAACATTCAAATACGGATTCGTGGGAGATTCGTTAAAAATAATACGGGTATCACCACTTATAGCTTTCTCCATAGCATCGTAGTTTCGTACCGGAACAATCGACACATCAATACCGTATCGCGGCAGAATCAGCTCAGCAAAATTCATTGTCTGCCGATACACGTCATCTGTCATAACCATGTGGTCGCCGCTTTCGAGAAATGTCATAAGAGCAGTAGTCACCGCAGCCATTCCGCTGTCAAAAAGTAGGCACGACTCGGCATTTTCCAGATCAGCAAGTTTTTCCTCAGCTGCCCGGCGAGTTGGATTGTCATATCGTCCATATTCGTAATGGTGCCGTTTTCCTTCAATAAATGCATCGACATCTTCAATATTTTCAAAATAATAAGTTGACGACTGAACAATGGGGGTTGTAAGTGATTTAAATGCTCTATTTTCACCGGCATGAACAGATCGTGTACTTAAGTGCTTGGTCATTCTTAACCTCCGTTACTTCCATCCTCGCAACACTATTAGGATAACGTTATAAATTACAAGATACTTTTCTTTTTCCAAACAGATAATCCTACAGTCAGTTTAATTAAGTACAATAAAAGCTATAATGAATTTTTATTGTTTCCGCAATTTCATGCATCAACAAACACATATATCGTTCCCCTGCTGTGTTTAGAAAAGTACATTTAGGGGATTTTTAATGTTTAAAGCAGTGCTTTTGGTTAATTCATATAGCATATGTTACAAAGGCAGTTCAGTCCCGATACCCAGCTCAATTGCTTTTTGATAAATCAGAATTGCAGTTGCCATATCGTCGAGGGCAATACCAAGATTCATACTCATGGTACGTTCCCTGCCTGTTTCTCTACCGGGTTTCAAGCCGGTGACAATCTCTCCAAGATCGGCATAGGGATTCGGCGTGTTTTCAAAGCGGCCGTCTCCTCGATAATAGTCCATCTGTCCCTTGTCATCTGTTGCAAGTTTGTCGATTTCTCTGAGCGCTTCCGGTGTCCAGTACGAATCGTAATCGACAGGACTCGCAAACGAACCCTCTGCAAGCCATCCGGCGTCGACTTCTGGTTGCGGGTTTTTGAAAATCGGCCCACTGGTCACGACAATATCCAATCCCTTGACAGCTTTTGTGAGTTCTGTTACCGGTTCAATCTCAAGTTCAAGCTGTGTACTCATCTCTTTTGCAAATCGTTCAGATGCTTCAGGGAATTTATCATATGCATATACTTTGTTAATATCAAATAAGCATGAGATGGCCTCAAGGTTTCCGCGCCCCTGAACGCCGCACGCAACAATGCCGACCGTTGAACTCTCCTTGCGGGCAAGGTATTTTCCAGCAACAGCAGAGGCAGCGCCTGTCCGTTTTCCGGTAATCCAGGTACAGTCCATAACGGAGATTGGAATGCCTGTTTCAGGATCATTCAGAATCAGCAAACCGGAAATGATCGGGAGTCCTTTTTTTATATTCGGCGGGTACGTTGACACCCATTTCATACCTGCCGATTGGAGACTCGGGATAAATGCTGGCATCGGATTAATAAATGTATCGGGTAGTGTATGAATAGCTGTTTTTGGCGGCATATCAGTTTTGCCTTCACCTTTTTCTTTAAACATTTTTTCTAACGCGTCGATGATGTCACTCATCGGCAGATTGATTGTTTCAACATCCTGCCGTGACAAATAAAGCAGTTTCCGGTCAATCATACATTACCTTTTCCTATACTTCTTATATTTCTTTTATTTTGTACACTAACATATAATCTTTTAACTTATCTAAGATATCATATAAATCACTGCATGCTATTCTCCTAACTTCTATTATCTCTTTCATATTTATCCCCTTTCAGATATTTCTTGATTAACTGACCAAAGTAGACTATGTAAGTTACTATATCTTATAATTTTTCCATATTGTCGTGTGCATTTGAGTATTTAACTTTCTCTTCAATTTTAATATCTCCAGTTATATAATTTCTACATTTAATTAATTCTTCAGTTGGAATCTTTTTTACTTCATTTTCTATAGACATATTTTTAATAATAGTCTTTTTATAATCATACACTGACTTGATAAATTTATCATAAGAATAATATTCGTGCATTATCTCTCTTATTATATATAGGTAAACATTATATTAAATAGCAGTAATGATATTAAACCTATCACTGCAAAACCTTTTTGTTCAAAAACTAAGTATATGTGATAATCATTTATTTTGTTAGGAAAGATATCATCTAATCCCGTGTTAGAATCTGACCTCCGTCGATAATGATAGTCTGGCCGGTAATATATTCCGATTCGATCATGGTGCACACAATTCTGGTAAAATCGTCCAGGTTTCCTAGCTTGCCGAGAGGAATATGTTTCAACACTTTTTCAATGCCTTCTTGTGTGTCAAGATTGTACCGTTCGACCACCTCCTCAGTCTGAAACGATCCTGGTATCAGACAATTGACATGAATACGCGGAGCAAGTTCAAGTGCAAGACATTTGGTAAGTGCAATGACACCCGCTTTTGCGCTACAGAAATTTGAGCCTTTTTCCCTGCCTTGCATTCCACACACAGCGCCAATATTGATAATGGTCCCCGGTTTGTCGGTGTTGTGGAGGGCATATTCCTGACAGCACAAAAAAGTACCGCGGAGGTGAACATTTATCACAGTATCCCACATTTCGTCATTGAGCTCGATAAAAGGCGCGTCTTGATTTTTTCCGGCACAATTGAGCAGAACATCCACCGTTCCGAAATGCTCAACAGCGGTATCAAACATCGCTTTAACCTGTTCCCTCTTACTTACATCAGCTTTGAAAAATACTACCTGGGATGACCCGTGAATCTCTTCGACTTCACGTTGAATTTTTTCCAGAGAAGAATCTGACAGGTAATTGACAACGACTTTCCAACCTTTGCCGATATATTTTTTCACAACAGCAGCTCCGAGACCACGTGCGCCCCCGGTTACCATAATTACATTATAAGAATTCATTTACTCTATCCTTGCAGAGCGCTAGTACGAAATAACCGAAGTGACCGAAGTGGAAGTGTCTTGTTTGCTAAAAAACAAGGTGAGAGTTTGTATAAAACCGCTCATATGCTGAAGCATTGAATATAGATGAAAAACAGAAAAAAGTCAACTGCTTTACTGTGGAATCGGTTAGGACTCTTTTTGAAGTAATCAGAAATATTTGGATTTATTTTGTAAAATACAATTACTACTTTTTCTATAAAAAACATCTTCTTATGAAATTCTATTCTGTTAATTTGAAATCCAAAGTGTAGTGTAATATATGATGCGACATGTAGGGCGTTTTTTCAAGTTGTTTTTGTCCGAGAATAAGACGATTTCCGGCCCTGTTCAAAAACAGGGGATGAAAGCTCCGACATCGTTTGCCCGGCAATTTGTTGCAGATGAATCACTCGATGAGGCGATGGCCGAGATAAAAAGTTTTAATGAACGAGGAATTGGTTGTACGACAACCTACCTTGGAGAAAGTGTCAATGATCCGGTATTGTGTGCAGAAGCACATGATAGAAACTGTGATCTTCTTGATAAAATTCATAATAGTGGAGCAGCGTCCTGGGAATCCCATGTTTCGGTCAAACTTACCAAGCTTTGCTTTGATATCAGCTGGGGTCGCTGTTTAGAACACATGGTGGCGATTATGGAGAAAGCAAAAAAATATAATATTTTCATCAGAATGGATATAGAATTTTCTGGTGTTGTACAGACTACACTCGACATCTGGGAGGGATTTTTTACAAATGGATATGACGATATCGGTATTGTTCTGCAAGCTTACTTGTACCGAACAGAGAAATATATCCAGTATGTGAGCAAAAAAGGGGGACGGATACATCTTGTGCAAAGTGCCTATTATGAATCTGAAAATGTGGCATTCTAGAAGAAAAGTCACGTTGATGCCAATTATGCCAAATGTCTTGATCTCATCATGAAAGAGGGGATATATCCGGGGATCGCGACCCATAATGAGCAGATGATTGAAGAAGCCAAAATTGCGGCGGAACGGTACGGTAGATCAAAGGAAGATTTTGAGTTTCAGTAAAGTTACGGTATCAGACACGACTTTCACGATCTGCGCCTGCAGGAAGGTTATAAGCTTCGCACAACGATTCCATACGGGCCTCGGCCCTGACTGGTTTCCTATTATACCCGCCGCCTTGCTGAACGCCCCGCAAATGCAATCTGAGTGTTAAAAAATATGTGGCTCTCTTCTGGTTTGCAGAAATAACAGATTTCCGAAGGATGTCTAATAGATATGATTAATAAGCAGATGGAAATTTGCCTTCTGCTTAATGTATTACCATGCTGATAAGTTTTTGAATTTATGCGGAAGCGGCTGCTGATTGAGAATCGAGCCGTTTAATCTTCGGGATCATGATAATAACGACAAGAAAAGAAAGAGGGTGCATAACGCTTAATGTGGTAAAAACAGCACTGTAACCGCCGAATGCTGTCATTAACCAGTCAGCTACGAACTGCATGACAAAGCCGCCGAATGCACCGGCACTTCCGATAATACCCGCAACCGAAGCGACTTTATGCTTCGGATAAAGATCGGCAGGTAGTGTTTGATGGATGACCGTCCAAAACTGATGCCCCAGATATCCCATACTAATAAAGAATATCGCCCAGAAGTTTGAAACATACGTAATGAGTGCAGATGTCGGAAGGAATAACGCAGCAACAAAAAAAGCAGTCTTTCTGGACGCATTGATAGTCATGCCTCTCTTGATCAGCCAGCTTGAAAGACTCCCGCCGAAAATACTCCCGAATGCTGCGCAGGCAAAAGGTATCCATCCGTAAGTTCCAATATCTTTAATGTCGAAATTTCGTGCATCGGCCAAATATTTCGGTGTCCAGAAAATGTAGAAATACCACATTGCATCAGTCAGAAATTTTGCAATGATCATGCCCCACATCTCTTTATCGGCAAACAGTTTGAGCCAGCCAACCTGTTTCGATGCATAGTCGCCCTCTTCATGGGCTTCTACTTCATGAGCGGACTCAATGTATTCCAGTTCATCGTCGGTAATAGATACATTGTCTCTCGGCAGACGGTGTCCCCAGCGGGGTCTGTCTTTCGGAATCCGGTAAAAATATGCCCAGAAAGCAACCCAAAAAAAACCGATTGAACCACTGACGAAGAATACCCATCGCCAATTGAGGTAGAAGATGATGGTCGTGAAGAGAGGAACGGCAATAACGGAACCGATGCTGGAGCCCGCATTGAAAATCCCGAACGCAGTGGATCGTTCTTTTGCGGGAAACCATTCCGAGACAGCTTTACATGCAGCGGGAAAACCTCCTCCTTCACCGATACCGAGGAAAAAACGGGAAAAGGCAAGCCCGATAAAGCTATTGGCAATACCGTGAGAGAGGACGGCCAGCCCCCAAAAAATATTGATGATAAGGAAACCCCAGTATGTACCCAGTTTGTCCATCAAGCGGCCACCAACGACATACATAAGAGCATATGCCAATAAAAAATAACTGCTTATCTGGGCGTACTGGCTATTGGTAATTTCAAAACTTTGACTTATGGCTATGATGGCGACTGCAAGAGTCATACGATCTAGATAATTATTGATCGTATCAAACATCAAAAGAGATGCGAGATGCCAACGTAATCCTTTTACCTTTTTCAAATGCCTCCGGGGTGATTGTTATAAATATCAAGAGTGAGTACCTGTAGCAGTAACTACAGGAGCGTATCAGAATTTAATTTCTTTTCTGTACTCTTTGAGCTTGTCTTCGTCGATGTCAACTCCGAAACCCGGTCCCTGTGGCACTTTCAGGTAGCCGTTTTCGACTTTTAATGCAGGTGTAACTATGGTACCGTCAACCTGAGTCAACTCGGTGAATTCACTGGCGATCGGATGGTCGCGCATCGATGCAGCAAAGTGAACCTTGGCAACAGCGGAAATACCCGGTTCTAGCTCCGTACCAGCTATGACCGGCATGCCGACAGCTTCAGCAGCAGCAACGACTTTACTTCCAAGGTATAGGCCGCATGTTTTTGCAATTTTAGCATTGACGAGATCTGCAGCACCGTAATCATGCAATTTAATAACATCTGCTGGAGTCCAGATACTTTCATCTGCCATCAACGGAATCGAAATATTATCTCTGATGTGTGACATGCCTTTTAAATCCCATGCAGGGATCGGCTGTTCCAGAAGTTGCAACTTACAATCTTCAACCTCGCGCATTGTTTTTATTGTTCCGATTGTATCCCAGGCAGCGTTTGGATCGATTCGAATTTGAACATCGGGGCCGACTGCTTCTCTAACTGCATGAATTCTGATCACATCAAGTGCATGATTGTCTGACCCTTTAATCTTAATAACATTAATTCCCTGATTCAGAACTTCCAGCCCATCCTTTGCCATCACTTCAGGTGTATCGACACCAATTTCGGAACCGACGAGGACTTCACTCCGATAGGCACCGCCAAGCAGAGTGTGGACAGGAACTTTCAGGATTTTGCCGACGAGATCATAGAGTGCAAGGTCGATTCCCTCTTTGACATTTGTAATACGAGCAAGTGCACGATCTATTTTTTGAAGAATGTAGCCTATATCGAAAGGATTTTCGCCGATGATTACCGGGGCTGCATAGTTTTTTAAAGTAACATAAATTGATTCAAACGATTCACCATAAAATTCAGGTTCCCATGCGCACGCTTCTCCAACACCGACATGACCTTCGTCAGTATAAATCTTAACCAATACAGCATTTGAATTAAACATTCTTGTATATGAGTCGGCAAAACTCACAACCGGAATGCCGTAAGGAATCGCTTCTAATTCAGTAATCTTCATTACGCATATCCTTCCTAAAAATATATCAACAATTCTGTAATAATTAATTTGGGTGGTGGTGTGTTTTTGGTTGGGGGTAGTGAGGAATTCCCCTCAAAAACATGCCTTAAACATGTGATTGCGAGTCCGCCGGGGATTCCGCGGAATCACATTCTATAAAAAAATATACATAATAAAGGAGTCTTTTTCAACATTCTTTTTTTACACGCAACTTTCACTCATGTGAAAATTGCAATAGACAGAGAATTACAGCACGTGAATCCGGGGCATTATCATGAATTGATAGCGCACCGGAATATTCCGATATCTTTAGTACTTATATTGAAAAACATCTATAAGAATATCAGGAGATAAATTAACGCGGCGGCAGAGAAAAGAAACGGTCTCTGCAAACATTCTTTCTAAAGTACCTTGCAGGAAAAAGAGAGCATTAAAAGAAGATACAATAAAATGTGTGTTGAGCCAATACTAACTTTACAGGAGATTAAATAATCTTTCCCTTCATCCAGCCTGCAGTATTGTGAAAATTTGCAACTGCAGAACCAGGAGGGACAAGTTCGTCACATTTTTTACGAGTCTCATCATCAAGTTTCATATTGAGAATCGGCAGCAGACTTACAAGTTGCTCAGCAGTTCGCGGTCCAATGAGCGGTGCAGTAACACCCGGCTGGTCTTTACACCACAATATTGAAAGCTGTGCAGATGTAATGCCGATACGCTTGGCGAGTTTCGCAAACTCTATTCCTACTTCAATACCCCTCTCAGTAACACGGTCGGCATAGAAACCGCCGCGGAGACTTGCCCGAGATTCTTTAGGAAATTTATTTGCATCGGTATAGCGGCCAGCTAACACACCCATCCCCATAGGTGCCCAGGTAATAAGCCCGACTCCATATAGCTGACAAATAGGAATCAGCTCGTTTTCAATTCTCCGGTCAAGAAGATTATACGGGGGCTGTTCAGATGCAAATCGAGGATAGCCCTTGAGTTCGGCAAACATAATCGCTTCCATTACCGCCCATGCGGGATGAGTCGAGCACCCGACATATCGGATTTTTCCGGATTGAACTAAAGAGTCAAGTGTGCTGAGAATCTCATCCATTGGCATGTCGATAGAGTGGCGGTGAAGTTGGTATAAATCTATATAATCTGTCTGAAGACGTTTCAAAGATCCCTCAACAGCTCTAATCAGGTTCAATCTGCTGTGACCGGTCGTATTGACCTCAGTGAGAACTTCGTGGTCATCAAGAGTGAATCCCGGTCTTCGCTGACCGTGATCAACTTTGGTTCCTATGAGGACCTTATGCCGGCGGTTTGTCTTTTTTAAATATCTGCCAATAATCTTTTCACCTTCACCATCAGCATACACATCTCCGGTATCGAGCATGTTAATTCCTGCATCAAGAGCCATATCCAGCATCTTTACACATTCATCTTCAGGACTCGGGTCTGCAAAGTTGTCGGTACCGAAGCAAAGAGGTGATACATTCACACCGGTACGTCCCAAAACTCTATATTCCATTTATAACTCCATAGTTCTTGTTGTCGCTACAATCTATATTTATATGCAAATATACATATATTGAGTTACAATGCATATTACACCCATACTACCTACAATAATGATTTAAAATAATTCCATAATTTTACTTGTATGTTCAGCAGAAGAATCTTGAATATACTTTCAGATACTCTATCTATATTATAAAGTGTGGGAAAATTCTGCCTCTAATGGATTAATCCAAGAAACCTCGGAAAAAAGAGTGAGATTTCCGGGACATATGTTATAACCATCAATGAAATAAGTAGAAATATCATGAAGGGGATTGACGGTTTAATAACGTTTTCAATCGGTATCTTACTAATACCACATGCTACATAAAGGCAGACTCCGACAGGAGGAGTGATCATACCGAGTCCGACATTTGCCTCAATAAGTATGCCCAAGTGAATTGGATCAATATTGAGCGGACCGGCGACCTTTATCATGATAGGCATTAATATGATAATTGCCGGTAATGCATCCATAACCATACCAATAACAAGAAACACCACATTCACCATCATCAAAAACACAATTTTGTTATCAGCATAAGTCGATATCAGATTTGCTAATTCATGGGGTATCCTCTCGAATGTGAGAACAAAAGAGAACATACCAGCCATAGCGAGTACCACCATCACAACACCTGTCAATGACGCAGTACTCAAAAGCGATTTTTGTAACTCTTTTAATGATAGTTCTTTATAAACAAAAAATGAGAGGAGAAAACCGTACACAACGGCTACTGCGGAAGCTTCTGTTGGAGTAAAAATACCACCGTAAATTCCTCCGAGGACGATAAAAATCATCATCAATGGGAGAATACCGTTTTTGATTAAAACCTTTTTCTCTGCCCATGACAATTTTGGCGCTACTGGAAGATTCAGCTTTTGCGCTGAAAAATAGACCAGGATCAATAACGCAATAGCATTGACAATGGTTGGCAGTATTCCGGCGGCGAAGAGGCCGGTAACGGAAATACCTGCAACAACGCCGATAATAATTAGATCGATTGATGGAGGAACAAGTGTTGACCCACCGCCCGCAGCGGCAAAAAGTGCGGTTGCATAATCCGCCGGGTACTTTTTTCTCACCATTTCCGGCAGCATGACCGATCCGATTGCGGCCGTTTTCGCACTTGAAGAACCGCAGATCGCACCGAAGAAAAATGTTGCAATGACCACAACAAATCCAAGTCCTCCCGGTATTCGTCCGACAAAAGCCAGACATAAATCAATGATTCGGCGCGCTATTCCTCCATATGTCATGAGTGATCCCGCAAGGATAAAGAGCGGTATAGCAAGCAGTGAAAATGAATCAAGCGATGTGAGGAATTTTTGTGGCAAAATTATAAGAAGGTCTGGAGATATATAAAGAATGCCTACAAACGCTGCAACGCCGAGTGACATTGCAACAGGTACAGACATTATTAGTGCCAGAACAAACGTGATTCCTACAATTACACCCATATTCGATTATACCTCGTATACAATTCGTAGTTTAGTTATGAATTTATTCTTGCTCAGGTTCTGCAGCAGAAGGGCTGAATAACTCTGTCCACCAGTTTCTGATAACATAATAGAGCATTAATATACCGCCGACTAATGCGGAGGAATAGGGTATAGACATAGACATTTGCGTGCCGGGTGCAATCTGGTTCCGTACGCTAAGTATGTATTGAAATGCCTGATAAATAAAAACACCTAAAAAAACGGTCAAAATGACAACAACGGCGGTATACGTTACTTTTTGTAACCGTTCTGAAAATCGGGCCACAACAAACCGCAGTGCAAAATGAGCTTTTGTCTTAAACGCGTAGGCTGCAGTAAGCGAACCGAGCCACAAGAGGAGAAACCGTGCAAGCTCTTCAGACCAGGCAAGTGATGTTTGGAGCACGTAGCGTGATACAACCTGTGCAAATGTTACGCTAACAAGAGACACAATCAATAAACAGAGAATAAACTCGAATGGATGTTTATAGATAGTTTTGACATTACGGAGTACGGGAACATTTTCCACGATTTTACTATCCCCTTTATTAGGTGTTGTACTTTTGAATGCTGCTAAATACAAACAGACTGCACTGCACGTTTATTCGCAATCGGATTATTGGGTTATTACCTGCTGAATAATTTCCATTCCGCCGACTTTTTGCGCATTATTTGTGTACACATCTTGAACCTTCTCCCGAAAAAGCGATCTGTCAACCTCATAAAATTCCAGTTTTCCTAACCTTTTCAGCTCTGCAAGCGATTCTTCGGTTTGAGACTTAATAGCCACCCGTTGCGCCATAACAGATTCTGCTCCAGCCTTGAAGACTGCGGTCTGAATATGGGCTGGAAGACTGTCATAGATTCGTTTACTGAAAATCAGACCGACTGCAAGATAAAAATGATTCGTCAGAGATACATATTTGGTAACTTCATGTAAACCGTCAATCAATAGATCAATGTGATCTGTCTCTGCTCCATCAACAACGCCCTGCTGCAAGCCCGAAAACAGCTCGCCGTATGACATCGGTGTTGCCTGTGCTCCGAGTGCATCGAAGGTTTCGACATAAACAGGACTTGACATAACCCGAATCTTCATTCCGGAGAAATCGTCCGGGGTCAAAATCGGTTTAGAAGAATTCCATGCGTTCCGGACACCGGAAAACCAGTAGCCTAACACAATACAATCGAGATTTTCTTCAATTTTTCTCGTTACCCGCTGGCCAATGGGGCCGTCAAGCACACTGTAGAAATGGTCGAGATCCCTAAAAATAAAAGGAAGATTAAACAGATCGACTTCTGGGACGTAGGGTGCTAAACCGCCGCCTGCACTTGCGGCACCGCCTGCAATGGTACCAAGCTTAACCATCATACCCACCTCTTCATCGGATGCAATTTGGGCGTTCGGAAAAATCTGGACTTCAACTGCATCGTTTGTCTCGGCTTCAAGCACTTCTTTAAATTTCAGAAAACCATCATGAAATGGGTGGCGCTCATTTCCATTATGTGACATTTTCAGGATTATCTTTTCGCCTGAATCGGAAGATCCGCTTCCCTGACCGCAGCCATTGATTAAAAATGCTAATACGGTACATGAAAGTATAAGCCGGTATTTCATTTGTTTCACCTCAATATAGGAAATATATCACCGAGACCGGGAAGATATGGCGTCGGTAAACATTATACAACAGAATTGGCAAAGGCGTAAAGCCTTATCTTTACATGTTATGCAAGGTCAATAATGTATAAGAATTAATTGAGTAATTCAATGATAAAATAATAAAATGAGCTTTTTTAAGGGAAGTGAACAGCTGCTTAATACAGTAGCAATTGATTTTCCTATAATATACTTGAAAACCGTGATAATATTCCGGCTGATCCGCAACTATCCGTTTTTCTGACGATTTACTGTGTCGGTAAGCAGACACAATTCCTCGAACATGATATTTGCAGCGACGAGTGCCGTCATTCCTGTAGGATCGAGCGGAGGAGAAACCTCATTCACATCCGCACCAATCAGATTTAAACCGTACAAACCCCGGAGAAGCACCTGTGCTTCACGAACAGACATACCGCCAGGCTCAACGCCGCCGGTTCCAGGAGCATAGGCAGGATCGATGCTATCTATATCAAAAGTGAGATACACCAGTTCCTGACCAACAAGATCCTGCGCAGTTTTTATGACGTGTGGAATGCCAAGTTCATAAAAATCGTCAATTGTAATGATTGTGATTCCTATTTCATGTGCCCAGTCAAGCTCATCTGCTTTAAAAAGCGTCCCGCGGATTCCGATTTGAATCGTCCGTTTCGGGTCCACAAGGCCTTCTTCGATTGCTCGCCTGAACGGGGTTCCGTTCGCAAACTTCTTCCCGAGCATTTCATCGAGTGTATCGGAATGGGCATCGATCTGGATCAGGCCGACAGGACCGGATTTTGCGCAGGCACGCAGCACGGGAAGTGAAATAGTGTGATCACCGCCGACGGCAAGCGGCTTTGCTCCTGCCGCCACAACCCGGTCAAAGAAGTCGACAATGAGTGTAAGGCTCTCGTCGATATCGAGCGGATTGACGGGCGTGTCGCCAATGTCGGCAATCCTGCATAAGACAAAAGGCTCGATTTTCGTAACAGAGTGGACCTGACGGATAAGGCGGGACATTTCCCGTATCTGTGCCGGACCGTGCCGTGCACCGCTTCTGAACGATGAGCCGAAATCGTAAGGAATCCCGGCCATTGCGATGTCGAGATTGTTCGGTGTTTCAGCTGTTCGGCATCTCATAAATGTTGCAACATTAGCAAAGCGGGGGACACGGTTCACATCATACTGCTGATTAATACTGTTCTGGTCAGTCATAATGAGTATCCTGAATGTGCTGTATGATAAAAATATTTGTCTGAAATGCAAGAGAATTCGGGAGATTGATGTATTGCCACAATGTCGGAATACTGTTCTGCCATAAAAAAGAGCTCAGGTATTTTCTGAGCTCTTTTTTTAAAAAGAATATACGGTAGTGTAGTGATGTACCATTAATATGCTAATGATAACGTCACACCAAATGTAGTGTTAGTCGCATCGGAGAAACTAGGTGTATCACTAATATAATCTTTTAGATCGCCGTTCAGAAACGTCGAGAACATGACACTCGGAATAATGGTTGCATAGTCACCTGCTGCGATGGGAACACTTACGCTGCAATTAAAATCGGCCACAGCTCGCTTTCGGTATAGCCAACATAATATAGTGCTGCATGATCTTCCTTACCCCATCCGGCGTCTGCTGAAAAATCGATGCTGGTTTCACCTGCAGGAACACTGAATCCCTAGCCAAGCCATACCAGAATATATAATTCAGACACTATATGCAATTGGGTAATTGAACCCCTAAATACTTTAGTATCTGTATTGATATTAGTAAAGCGCTATACCCGGGTGACTAATCAAAGTTTTATATCATGGTAAGAAAAAACATCTGTAAAATAAAATGCATCTATTTAGTTATAAAACTGAAAAATCCGACATGTTCTGAAGATGTACAATAATAATTATATAAATTATTTCTTGCAATTTAATTTATACAATTCTATATTTACGACCGGACCTACATAGAAAGGTAGGATTTTGCATATTCAAAAGTACTCCTATTATACCTTAGCGATGGTTTGTTTTTTTTAAATTCGCTAAAGAGATTCCTCAGAAAAACTCCAGTGGGATGATGCACTTGATGGTGAAATCGCATACGAATAAGATAAGACCCGGCTTGTTTCTATGATGGCCGGTCAAATGAAAGAAATAATTTATATAATTAATCGACGTGATTTTAAGTAATTCTGCATAAAATTACGTTATATGTTCACCGCTTACCTTGGTTTTCTCTCAGGAGGAAGAGTATGTCACGTTCATTATCTTCTAAATTGAGGTGCACTTTTCAGATTGTTCTCATGAATATTGCTCTTATAATTATTATACTTCTTTTGACTAGCCTTCCGGCTAAAGCACAGGTTTCTGGATCGGCAGCATTCGTCACGAAATATATTTGGAGGGGTTATAATTTAGTTGACGGTCCTGCTATTCAACCGTCCCTCGATTTTGGGTTCGGTGATTCCGGCTTTTCGGCCAATGTGTGGTATTCTGCAGGTCTGTCGGACCGGGATATAAGCAGTGCAGCTGACGAATTGGATTTTACTTTGGATTATTCGGCCTCTTTCGTTAACGGTGCCGGCCTTTCTCTTGGTCTTATTTATTATACGTTCCCGAATCAGGATGATTTTGAATTCGATGACCACACTACACAGGAAGTATATGTGGCGTTTACGCCGGGAGTCCCCTACCTTGCGCCAACCCTGACTCTGTATCGTGATTTTAATCTTGGTGATGATTGGTATGCAACGTTCGGTATCGACCAGTCCGTCGAAGCTGGCGAAGGCTCGATCGGTGCAAGCGCAGTTTTAGGATATAATAATGGTCAATTCAGTGCGAATAGTGGGTTAAGTCATATTGAGTTATCGGTCTATGCAGCTATTCCGGCAGGTGTGGTTGATATCTCACCAAGTGTGACCTTTGTTGGTTTATTTGAAGACACAGTCAATCCGGATAATGAAATTTTCTTTTCTCTGAATGCCGGCTGGTCATTCTGAAAAGTAATTAATCACTATCTTTTAAAAGATGTCAACAGCTTCACGAGCGGACCGGATCCCTTCCTGTTCGGTTTTTGATTTGAGCCAGATAATAATCGATGGCAAGCTACGTCCCGCCTTACCACATTATAAAAATCTAACGATGCTTTCGCACGATAATCTCTGATCAACTCTGCTAATCCTCAAACTCTAACTAAAGCAAAACTGTCTCTAAGTATTTTGTCTATTTCCGTCCTGAAGATTCTGAACCGATACATTGTACGTCGTCAGAACTTGGTGGGGTGACTGGGTTAAAAACTAAGAGATACATTCCGCTTTTACAAGCATTTCCTATCCTCGGGCTGTACGATTACATGTTAGATAATACAGTCTACTTTTTTCAGAAATTTTATCGAGAGATTATAAAAGTGATGCATGTTTCCCAAAAAGAAATGGTACGTCGTGAAATGTCACCTAAGTATCATCCAAATAAGATTGATCAACTTGATTCAATGAAACCACTTAAAATATGTGTTTTATGGTGGGAATAGTGGTGGGAGTAAAATGTTTGGAAATTAGGTCAAAAGCGGACTAACGTGAATTTTGATTAAAGGATGGAATAGATTTTGGTTTCTGTAATTGTATCTCCATTCCATTTTCTTGCGGTATACCAGGCAATGACTTTTGCTAACATCATGGTACTGTAAGCGTCTTTCTTGTGCAATTGACCAGAACCCCTCAAGGGCAGTGACCTGCCCCTAATGTTTGGGCCATTTTTTAAGTTAGTCAATTCATCGATATATTCATTGTTGTATTATCCTATTGGTCTTGAGACCGAATCCGGTGGTATAACGGCCTCGGGGGCGGGTTGCCGGTATCCGAGGGCACTATGCAGTCTTCTATAATTATACTCATTTCGCCAGCGTTCCACAAGCACTTTTGCTTCGTGTAAGGTATCGAAGATTTCCCGATTGAGCACTTCATCACGCAGTTTGCCATTGAACGACTCAATATACCCATTCTTCCATGGACATCCCGGTTCAATATACAAAGTTTTTACCCCCAGGCGCGTAAGCCATGTCCGGACTGCGTGAGCAGTGAACTCTGTGCCATTATCACTCCTCAGGTGGATCGGAACTCCCCGGCGGACAAACACTCCAGGACATCTGCATGTGTCAACCTGCGTCCCAGCACAATCGCCAGACACTCCCGACTATGTTCATCCAGAATTGTTAACAAACGATAACTCCTTCCCTTTCGGGTTCGTGCTTGCATGAAGTCGTAACTCCAGACATGATTCCGGCAGGAAGACCGGAATTGACTTTGAAGCCTCCCTGCTGTAACAGCGCGGTAATTCGTCGGTAACCATACCGACCATACTGCATAGCCAACTCAACCATACGTTGCACTCATACCGGCTCATCAGAAGGAGAACTCGGACAATACTGATGGGTACTGCGCTGTACTCCCAACACACTACAGGCCCGGCGCTGCGAGATCTCAAGAGTCGTGCAAAGATGCTGCACTACCTCCCGTCGCTTCGCCAGGCTCAGAAGTTTTTTGCATCAACCGCCAGCGTCTCTTTGAGGATGTGGTCTGCTCTGTAACCTCAATCTGGCGAGTAGCTTGTTGAACCGACTGATCTTGAGCCAGCAGCACTGCTGCCTCTCGAAGCTTGTGGATAATCTGTTCTGATGTGTAATCCCTACGTGCCATTGACCTTGCTCCTTTCTTTCAAAAATATTCACTATACTAATATACTATCTGGCTCAACTTTTGGGGGGGCAAGGTCATTCGGTATACCAGGCAATGATTTTTGCTAACACCATGGCGCTGTAAGCGTCTTTCTTGTGCAAATAACCAACCCCTCAAGGCCGTTACTATGACGACGTCCCGTGATGCACTATGTGTTATGATCGACCGTACGCTGTTTACCAAAAAACTTCAGCGATGTATACGAACGGAACGGAGCAGTGGAGAAGACGCTCCCTTGCTCAGCGGTGTCCCTGATCTCGTTCATCAAGCGGCAGTCATATCGAAGTAAATAGCTTCCCGTGATGTTCCACCATGCCGAAAACCTTTATTGTACCGGCACTGCTACGACCGCTGGTTCCCGTACGTTTCTCACCAAAGCAGCTTGCATCACATTCTATCTCGCCGGAAAGTCTTCTCAATTCCTGACACAAAAAATTATAAATCTTCTGTCGATAAAGCATCTAGTTTCCTCGCACCGTCGTGGAGCCAAAACCAAGACCCCTGGCAGCTTTATTGGCAGGTATCTCCAAAGAAACATAATGCAGTAGTAGGAAGATCGTCCTTGAATCGCTTAGGGCTCTCTTTACAAGAACATCGAGTACATGTAAAACGGATTATCACGCAAACGGTGCAGACGATCCCCAGAACAAAAAGGACATGATGTACCAACAATCAATCTAGTGACTTTTTCTTCCATCCTAAGTATACTGTAACACTTGATTCGAAAATAACCTAAGTACCAAATGTTTAGTTGTAAACCAATGCCTTAGTACAGGTCGACCAGTACTTCTTCGTCTGTCGGTACTTTCGAAATTGCATCGTGTTTCGGTACAGATTGTTTCTGCGTCAAAAGACATACTACGACGAACACAACAAGAGAAACAACCGGCGGAATCACAGTGTCAAGACCAGCGAATTCCTCAGGTATGGTATAGAAGAGGACGAGTCTCAATACAGAACCGACAATAACCGCAGATATCGCACCGGCTGAGTTCGATTTCTGCCAGTAAAGACCGAGCACCGCCAACCAGTGGAACAATACATCCCGCAAACACAACATCAAACGCAAGAATAAGCAGAATTCCCAGTTCGGGTTTCACGTACGCTATGTAAATTGAGAGTGCTACAACCGGAATTGCCATAAGCCGGCTGATGACAAGGAGATGCTTATCCGATGTCTTTGTTTCTTGATTCTGTGCCTGTTCTGCTACTTTATTTGCTTCCATTCTTCTCAGGATGTGTTTCTGGAAAAATATTTCTTCCAAATACGGTTGGTACACCTAAGATGCTGCCGTCAGCGGTGGATGCGCCCGCAGCGATAATACTGCCCATAATAAACAGACCGAAAATAAAGGGTACTTGTTCCATTGCGATATTTGGGAGTACCATTCTGGAATCTTCAATACCAGGATAGAGCTGCAGACCCATCAAACCAATAAACTAACAGCAGAGACCGGTAATGATGGTAAGTCCTGCACCGTAGAAACAGCCCTGCTGTGCTACTTCCGGGGTTTTAGCGGCAAACACTCTTTCCATAAAATCAAGTGCGACAATATCACCGATAGCAAGCGCTAAGAAACCTGCCCAGTTGATATAGGCATCGTTTGCCGGATCGGTCAAACCGCTTAAATCTAGAAAATTTGCAGGAAGTGAACTGGCAAAGAAATCTCATCCGTTTGCGAAAAGCAGATACAAAAACGCCCCCACAAATCCGATTATGGACGGATAGATTTGCACAATGTCGGTTGCCGTACAGGCAAAGAGTCCGCCCGCACAGGTTACGCCGAAACAAGAACAGCCACCAAAATAAGGGCAGTGATGTAGTCGATTCCAAAAACAATGTTAATAATCCAAGCACCACCAGCAAAGTTTCCTGCAACCAGTATTGTAAAGCTGAATGCCATCATGAGTGAAACCAGGACTTCAGTAAATCCATTATAGCGTCGTGAGTAGAAGTCCGGCAAGGTCAGCATATTCATGCGGTTGAGTGGTTTTGCGAAGAACAGACCGATGGTCATGAGACAAGCAGCCAGACCACCCGGCAGAATAAATCCGGCCCAGAATTCTCCGACATAGGTGAATGATGAGTTACCGATCATGATGTTGGCATCGGTGGATTTAAGCATCGAGTCAACAAGAAAAAACGGCAGACTCTTACCTGCTATGACATACCACTGCCCTTTACCAGATATACCGTGGCTAATTCAAGTACAGTAAATGTTGCGATAAAGATGATAAGACAAATTCCCATAGCAGACATTATACATCTCTCTTTTGTTTGGTGATTTTTCTAACGAAGATCATCGCAAAAACAGTGCCAGTGTTCAGTTTTTTAATCGTGTAATGATTCACTATATATAAAATTAATAGAGAAACTACAGTAAAAAAATACTGGTACTATGCAATTTGTGGTATACTGAAGAAGAAATTTATTGTTATTATATAGAAAGATCAAAAAAGAAAAATATCAAAACGCATAACCGAATAAGATATCGCATCTCTGATTACGATGAGCTTATATATTATATGGTTAAAAAGTAAGGTTTGTTTTTTTCTTGCAATCGTAATAATGATTTATTTTTTTAATGGAAGTATGCATATGTTGTGATGTTGGAAATAAAAAAGGGCTGTCCAAACTTAAGAACAACCCTTCATATTTATTGTGATTTAGATATGTTCAATTAATCAGTCACCCAGCGTTGCAACCATGACTGCTTTGATGGTATGGATTCTGTTTTCAGCTTCATCGAAAACGATTGATGCTTCCGATTCAAAAACCTCTTCGGATACTTCCATGGACTCAATACCGAATTTCTGGTAAACATCTTCACCAATGCTTGTTTCACGGTTGTGAAATGCAGGCAGACAATGCATGAATTTTACCTGAGGATTACCGGTCATATCCATTGCTGCTTTGTTAACCTGATACGGTTTGAGAAGCTCGATTCTCTGTTTCCAGACTTCTTTGGCTTCACCCATCGATACCCATACATCGGTGTAGAGGAAGTCACAGTCTTTGAGACCAACTTTGACATTATCAGTCACTAACAGTTGAGCGCCGGTATCTTTCGCGATTGCTCTTGCTTCGTTAACCAACTTATCTTCGGGCTGAACACTCTTCGGTGCAACAGAGCGGAAGTCCATGCCCATCTTGGCAGCGCCGACAAGAAGAGAATTACCCATATTATTACGGGCGTCGCCGATATAGGCAAATTTGATTTCAGGCAGTGGTTTGTCGGAATGTTCCATCATGGTCAGAAAATCTGCCAAGACTTGCGTTGGATGATATTCAGTGGTCAAGCCGTTCCAGACAGGAACACCGGCATAGGCACCAAGCTCTTCGACAATTTCCTGCCCAAAACCACGATATTCAATACCTTCATACATTCTGCCAAGTACTCTGGCAGTATCTTTCATCGATTCTTTTTTGCCAATTTGTGAACCGGACGGTCCCAGATAGGTTACCAGCGCACCTTGATCGAATGCGGCAACCTCAAACGCGCACCGTGTTCTGGTCGAAGCCTTTTCAAATATCAGGCCAATATTTTTACCTGTCAGCTTCGGCTGCTCAGTACCAGCATACTTGGCTTTTTTCAAATCGCAAGAAAGATCAAGCAAAAATTTTATTTCCTTCGGAGAAAAATCCAAAAGCTTCAGGAAATTTCTATTTCTCAAATTATATGCCATTGTTCTCTCACTTTCATTAATGATTTACTCATAACATATTGACAATAACGGCATTTACAAAACGAAATCGAGATAAAGTTTCGTTCTTAGAATAATTGGATGAGTTCCTTTACCGAGTCAAAAATATAATCCGGCTTAATACCACAATTAAGATCGGAATCCTTGAATTCTCCTGTTTTAATTAATGCAGATTTAATTCCTGCATTCTGTGCTCCAAGAATATCGGTTGCGATTTTATCGCCAACCATCACAACATTCTTGCGGTCAACATCCATTGTGTTCAATGCCATATCAAAAATATAGTTGCTTGGTTTGCCGATATAGGTTGCCTGTATCTGTGCTGCATCTTCGAGCATTTTTCCGTATGCTCCGACGGTGAGTTCCAAACGGCCCATACTGTTGTCAACCGTTTCGGAAATCATCACGATGAACTTCGAACTGTTCAACAGACATTGCAGAGCTTTATTAATCGTGTGGAAATTGAAGTCTTCGCGGAGGTCACCCAGAATAAGATATTCGGGATTGTCGGAATCGTGGGTGAAGTCATTAAATTCTTCAAGACCTGCACCTTTCAGCAACACCCAGCATGATTGCGGATGTAAGGATTTGAGATATTGAGCAGTTGCAAAGGAGGCGGTTATTATTTCACTCTCGTGAAAATGAAACCCCCTCCTTTGCAGTTTCTCAGTACACTGTTTCCTGCTCTTTAATGTACTGTTCGTTACCACCCTGATACATATTCCCTTCTTACGAAGAGCGTAGAGAAGTTCAACAGCACCGGGATAAACAGTTCCCTGAAATTCAAGTACGCCATCAACGTCGAAAATAATACCTTCCAACTTGTCTTGCTTCATACCAGGGCTCGTAACTTACGATATTTTGTTCAAAACATCCTCAAGAGTCGTATCGCCGATCTCTTTCAGCTCATACGTTACCCGTGTGGACGGTTGTTTAATATTACAGATTTTTCTCAGGTCGATTGGTGTACCGATAACGACTGCTTCGCATGGTGTGTTGTTAATCGATTCTTCCATATCTTTTACCTGGTCTGCGCTGTATCCCATTGCCGGAAGCAGCTCACCGATATCAGGATATTTCGTAAACGTATCGGTAATTGTTCTGACGGTATATGGACGCGGGTCAATGATCTTCGCTGCGCCAAGACGCTGTGCTGCAACTACACCGGCACCATATTTCATTCCACCGTGCGTCAAAGTCGGGCCATCTTCGACAACGAGTACTTCTTTACCCTTAATCAGTTCATGATTTTCCACTGCCAGTGGTGATTCGGCAAGAATCAGTGTTGCATCAGGATTGATTTCTTTAGCAACTGCGACAACCGCATCGATGTTTTTCTGCTCAGCAGAGTCAACTTTGTTAACAATCAGTACATTTGCTGCACGGAGATTAACTTCGCCCGGATAATAGCTGGTTTCGTGTCCCGGCCTGTGAGGATCGAGAATGGTGATATAGATGTCCGGTTTGAAAAATGCGAAATCGTTGTTTCCGCCGTCCCAGAGAATTACGTCAGCTTCTTTTTCCGCTTCGCGTAGAATTGCTTCATAATCAATACCGGCATAAACAACAATACCGCGGGCGAGATGCGATTCATACTCTTCGCGCTCTTCCACGGTACAGTTATGTTTGATGAGATCATTAGTTGTTTCATATCTCTGAACACGCTGTTTGGTCAGATCGCCATAAGGCATCGGATGGCGGACAGCCACAACCTTTTTACCACGGGCGATAAGAATATCGGCAACACGACGTGTTGTCTGGCTCTTACCACAACCAGTACGGACTGCACATACTGCAACAACTGGTTTGGAAGACTCTACCCATGTCTGAGATAATCCCATTGTCTTAAATGCAGCGCCTGCATTGTTGACGATGGATGATTTGTTCATGACATAATTGTATGAAACGTCGCTGTATGAGAACACAACTTCATCAACACTATACTCACGAATCAATGAATCGAGTTCTGATTCATTATAGATAGGAATACCGTCCGGATATAAACTACCAGCCAGCTCTGTAGGATAAATTCTACCTTCAATGTCTGGAATCTGAGTTGCGGTAAAGGCAACTACTTTGTAATCCGAGTTGTCGCGGAAATTCGTGTTGAAGTTATGGAAATCACGCCCAGCGGCACCCATAATAATGACTTTCTTCATGGTCACATCTCCTTGTTATTTACTTTTGTGCTTATAATCTTCATTTTAGGTAATTCTAAAAGACGCAACTATAGCACAGGGTTTTTAATTATAAAAAAACACCATGCTTTCATATGCACATGATGAATATGAAGCTTAATCAAATACAGTTTTTGAATTTTTCTATACATATTACTCATATTAAACTTTTGAATTAGTGTTATAAGTCGTACTATTTTTTTAGGTGTGAAGGGCTCAGGATGAATATGAGAAAAGGAAGAGAAACTCAGAGCGTTCGTAATCAACAATTACCGTATTATTGTGGTTCCGGCTTTGCCTTGAACTGCGGCACTTGCAGAGTACAACGAACTGATAATACTTCTTTCTCCACCATTCTCTACAAATCTGATGGCAGCTTCTACTTTGGGTTTCATACTGCCTTCTTTAAAATGTCCTTCAATAACATATTGATTAGCTTCTTCTACAGTCATTGTATCGATCCACTTTTCGTCCGGAGTATTGAAATTCAGCGCAACCTGTTCGACATCGGTCAGAACCATCAAAATATCGGCATTAATATCAAGACCAAGACGACATGCAGACGAATCTTTATCGATAACTGCTTCAATACCGACGAGTTGATTTCCTTCACGCTTCACAGGAATACCGCCGCCGCCCGAAACAATGACTATTATTTCATCTTCAATATTAGCCTTGATCGCTTCTTTCTCAACAATGCTGATTGGAAACGGGGAAGGAACGACTTTTCTCCACCGTTTCTTGCTGTCTTCTTTCATCTGAATCGAAGCTTTATCCATGAGCAGTTCAGCTTCTCTCTTAGTATGAAACGGTCCCACCGGTTTTGTCCAACTGTTGAATGCAGGATCATCGGGAGCAACTTCAACCTGAGTAACCACTGTCATGACCGGAGTAGTATCATTTTTTCCGGCCAAAATGTTCTGCATAGCCTGCTGCATAAAATAGCCGATCAGTCCCTGCGACTCAGCTGACAGAACGTCAAGCGGCATAGGGGGTACAGCTTCACTCGCTAAACTATTTTGAATATAAAGATTACCAACCTGTGGACCATTTCCATGAGTCAGAGCAATACGATAGCTGTTGTTATAGATTTTCACAATCTCAGTTGCAGCTAACTTTACATTTTCATATTGTTCTTCGTAGGTGCCACGTTGACCGGCCTGCAAGATGGCGTTACCACCTAATGCAATTACGATAACTTTTTCCCCCATTTTCTCTCTCTCAAGAAATTAAGACTTTATCATCACCGTCAAGTTCATTAAAACTGACGTTTACTTCTCCGTCTGCTGAAACTTCAGCTTTTTCGCCGCAATAATCGGGCTGAATAGGGAGTTCTCTGCCGCCTCTGTCAACCAGCACGGCAAGTTGAAGAGATTTTGGCCTTCCGGTATCGATAAGTACATCGATAGCTGCCCGAATCGATCTTCCAGTATAGATAACATCATCAACAAGTATCACATTCTTTTCGGTAACATCGAATTGGATTTCATCCATTACAACATACTTATACGCCTTCAGTTTAATATCATCACGGTAAAAAGTGATGTCAATTGCTTCGGTCTGAATTTTTGTACCGTTAGCCGACTCAATTCTTTCAGCAATTCTGTTCGCTAAAATATCGCCTCTTTTTTTAATACCAACGATAAAAAGAGAAGAAGGATCGAGATTCTTTTCTAAAATTTCATCGGATATTCGTGCTACAATAGTATCAATGCCATTTTTATCTAATAATTGTTTTTCCATAATAGACCTATATAACAAAAAACACTTCAACAGTTAGTTGCCAAAGTTGTTCAAAGTAAAAATGGTATTGCAATTTCATTTCTAATATCCAATACCATTCATTGTATCTGGTCCCGGCAAACGGGCCGGCTCACAAAGGAGCGGCCCGTATAACCGGTCAGATTTTAAATCCTCATCGAACCAGAGGGTTACAATAGAAATCTATTAATAGCCATCGACCTGATTCGGGAAATAGTCTTCGCATCCACCTTCGCGATAGACATCCAACGTTGTACAATGCAGTGCGCCGCCAAACGGAATCACTTTTTCATAAGGAATTGCGACTACTTCAAAACCGAGCTTATCAAGTTGCTCGCAGTATGCAGTTTCGTGTGCTTCGACACAGACTGTCTTAGGATCGATTGAGAAGGTGTTCATGGAGATCCAGGATTTACCTTCGTACAGACCGGTCAGATAGACATCGTTCTTATGTACGTGGGTAGGTCTGGCAGCTTCAATTAATTCCCAATCGTTTTTCTTGAACAGCTCAAATACTTCCTGAGTACGTGGTTTCCAATCCGGGTTGATCATACACAGGCCTGGACGGAGAGGAACAAAGTTAACATCGATATGCCATGGATGAAAATTATCTGGCTTATCTTTGTCATCCGGAGTGTCGAACAGAATATGGTGATAACGGAGACCGAGTGAGGCAAACATACGTTTCAGCCAATCAAAACCGGCTCTGTTCGTTACACAAGAACCCTGATGGAAGATGTCTTTACCAAAACGCATTGCGTCGGCGGCATCCCACAGCGGTTCTTTTTCTGTCAACTGAAATTCCCAGTTGTGAAGACGGTTTTTCTTGTCTTCATCAGTCCAGGTATTCTCATAGTCGTAATAGTAGTTCCTGACATAGGAGTCATCATTCAACATCGGCGGCGGAGCAGCAAAATGTACAACTTCCGGGTCCTCTTTAAAATAACGCTCGAAGATCGAGCGCAGGTTAAAACGCTCAAACACGCGGGAGCGACGGACAGTTGTGGCCTCGACAATGTAGTTACCGTGAATCATGGTGACGTCGCGAACGTTGTTAACGCCATGGGCATTCAACTGAGTCCAGCCTGTTGGAGATGAAAATGGTTTGTTGAGCATAAACGGATGAATATCGATCCGCTCGACAACAGCACCGCGCTTCTCGATTTGCTGTACGAAATAGTTCATTTGCTCGTTGGCAGCATCAACCATTTCCTGTGGGAACGGTCCATGTGAACCTAATGGAAAACCACCGCGAGGTAGATCATACCACCATGCTGGCTCTGGTGCGGGAACGTTTGTTCCTTCGGGTCTACCGACAATCACGCGTTTCAACGGATCCCATTCGTTCCAGCAATTCACTATCTTTGCCATTGCAATGACCTCTTATTATTATGTTAGTTAATTACAGAAAGTGTCCGAAAAAGTTTACTCCTTCAATTATAAACCTACATTACAAAGAAATAACAACAATTGTTAAAATTCTTATTTATACAACATTTTTATTAGATGAAGTTTGGAATATTTGAACAAAATTTAGTCTAAAGGCAGTGCAGAACTGAGGTTCGCAAGTTCAATGATATCTTTCGCATAACCAGATCTTGGCAAATTTTATGCCATTACCAACCCATTCTGCTGAGAAAAGTGTTTTACTCTATTGGCAAAGTGTGCCATTGCCTTAATAAAATGTTTGGACTCATAACTAAGTTAATTTCAAGAAGAATATTATCATTTTTAGCAAACTTTAAACACATCATATATTACATGTTTTTTGTAAAAAACAGGGAAGACAAAAAATGTAATTATATCTCTGTTCGGATGTTACGGAAAATAGCATTAGTGTTAGTTAAAATGTTTTGCATAGTTTATTAAACATCCTACAATGCCAGTAATAACTGAAATTATAACTGCTGAAGCGTACAAATTTGTTCCAGAAAAGGAACAACGCAAGGAAAACAAAGCCTTTTCGGCAGTATTAGTATCAAACGCAAATTTTAAAAATGTACCCGGTTTTTAAGCAGCGATGGCAAAGAAAGCCACGGCACCAATAATCATTACTGCTATAATACGGAAATTTCTCAACATAAACTTTTCACTCTGATGATTTATCACCCTGATACTCCGCTCAATGAAATTCTTCAAATATTTTAGTTACACCACACTAGTGGCTATTTTACAAAAAGGAAAGGAGCCCAGTCAAGTGCTCCATCAGCGTCTATTTAATGTATACTAAAAAATCAATACACAAAGATAAAAATAATGTGTTGAATTTATATCGGTGAGCTTCAGGCAAATCGCGAATCCGCCCAAAGTCGGCAGTATGTTTTTACTCTTTTTATACGGTGTATAATTACTAAAGCTTTACTGCAAAGTCAAGGAAAATCTCTATATTTATAAATATAGGATGTGGTAAAATGGTTGGATCGTAAGCCTGATTTATTGGTGCAGTAAATAGGTTTATTTTGCAATGAGCGTTCGATTTTCTGGTAATATTGTTGTTGGCACCCAACTAAATCAGCCTGATTGTAATCCATTTAAGAATTGCTGCCTGGTTTGTAGGTGTTCCAGAGAATTATGTTTTGTGAGATCCTGTCTCTCCTTTTGAGAAGCAGGATATCATCGACCCATTGGAGAAATCTCTTGCTAAAGAATTCTGTTGAATAAGCGTGACTAAACCGGGTACTAAGAGCATTTGATGGAAATGTGCACAATTTACTTGTTAGTTAGTGGCACAACAAGCACTGGGTCACTATAATCTTTTGTCATTAATGTGTATTAAGCCGTTTTTGTTTGCGAATTTTAAAAAGACGGACTACTTTGCTATAGTATGTTTGCCCTATTCGAAAAATCAGTTATAGAGGAGAAAGCGATGATATTCAGGATTTGCGGTTTTGCAGCTACTCTACTGTACTTTTTAATATTCTCAACACCATTATTAGCCCAGGAAAAAATCCGGCATCCTCTCGATCTCGGTAAAGCCACTATTCAGTCGACCGGTTCTGTTGTAGCAGGTTCCTTTGCAACCATAACATATACCTTCATAGCCGGGCACCAGATAGATGAATCGGACTTTATAAAAATTTCATTCAGGAGCATAGGCGATTTCGGCGCACCCCAATTTGAGCAGCCCACTATGTCTAATTATTGTACTGTGTACTCAACGGGGGATGTTCTAATTGAACCTCGTTGGGAAAATACTGGATATCCTCCATCTCCATTCGGGCAATCATTGTATTTACAAGTCAAAGATGGTTTTTTAGACAGAGGAGAAAAAATTGTTGTTGTTTTTGGCGATACTTCAGGGAAATCACCTGGCTGGCAGATGCAGACCTTCGTCGAAAAAACGTTTGAGTTCAAGACATTCAGAGTGAGAATCCCTGTGGATCCTGTTGCTCCATATGAAATTAATGAGCTTCCCGAATCACCAACACTACACATTGCACCAGGCAAACCTGTGAGAGCAGTTTGCATTGCGCCGTCACAAATTGAGGTTAACGAAGAATTTACCTACCATCTCAGGCTGGAGGATGAGTGGGGAAATCCCACAGACAAGCCCGTGAAGATGGTTCATTCCGGTTTTTCAAAAGCTGGAGTGCAGACCATTGTGGCAAAAGATACGAACACGGACCTCTCCGCAAGAAGTAATCCTATAAAAGTTTTGACTGAGCCTGCGGAATTCAACCCGTACTGGGCTGATTTTCATGGTCAGTCGGAGGAGAATGATGTCAACAATCTTGAAGATTACTATACGTTTGCACGGGACTATGGATTATTAGATATTTCGGCACATCAGTCAAATGATAAATTTTTAACCTATCCTTTCTGGCAGGAGATTAATGATGTTGCAGACAAATTCTATGAACCGGGAAAATTCCTGACATTTCCTGGCTATGAATGGAGTGCATACGAGTCCATGGGTGGCCATAGGAATGTTTACTACACTTCTCAAAGTGGTGGGATTTTCCATAGTCGGACTGATTTTCCGATTCTTCCGGAGAATAACTCCCTCTACCAAAAAGCGTCTACCGCTCCCGAGTTATATGAGTATCTGAAGAATGAGGAAAACCCGCAGGCTTTTGTATTTGAACATTGTCACAGTACTATTCCCTCAATCCACGATCCCAGTCTGGAGCTGGCAGTAGAAGTTCATTCGGGATGGGGAACATTCGAATGGATAGTTGAGGACGCGCTTCGGTTGGGTCATCGTATTGGTGTTGTTGCGAATGGAGACGGGCACAGAGTACGCCCCGGTGCAGAGTATCCAAGTGCAAATAAAGATACAGATGGCGGGGCAATTGGAGGTCTTACTTGCGTATTTGCTCCGAATCTGGATCGTAGCACAATTTATGATGCCGTGAAAGCCCGGCATATGTACGCAACGACTGGAATTCGAGCCTTAATTGACGTTAAAGTTGTGACAGAAGAGGGAAACAGTGCTATGATGGGTGATGTGATTTCCGCTGACACAGGCACGCCGCGTCTGTATGTAAGTGTTACCGGAACCTCATCTATCGAAAGTGTAGAGATTAGGAATGGTCCGGAGGTTATTTCGACTGTTCGGCCTTTTCAAGAAGAAGATCTTGGAAATAGAGTAAAGATAATATGGGGTGGGATTGAAGATCGTGGAGATGGCCGTCAGGGTCGGGCAGTTTACTGGGATGGCAAACTTCGTGTACAAAGTAATACTATTAATGGTGTCACACCCGTCAATTTCTGGAATGTTAACAAACCGCTTAAAGTAATCTCAGAAAATCAGCTTGAATGGGAATCATTTACCACAGGCAATGAAGCCGGAATGATAATTACTTTGGATAATATTAATACAGGAACACTCGAAATTGAAACACTTCAAGGTAATGTGTCGTGCTTGATTAATTCCATTGGTCTGGAGCCCATAGTATGGGAATATGGCGGTTTGCAGAAAAGAATTGAGGCTTACCGGCTTCCTGATGAACCGGATTCACGTGAACTTTTGTTCTCATTCCCACTCACAGAATTGCATGAAGGTGACAATCCTATCTATATTCGAATGACACAGGAAGATGGGCAGATGGCGTGGACAAGTCCAATCTATGTGGAGCGGAATTCTGATAGAATGATGAACGAATGAACCTCTGAATCTTCCCAAAGTTTGATTGAACTCAGATCTGAATAAAAAAATGGCCGCCTGCACAGCAAGCGGCCATTTAGAGGAAGAGTTTTCTCTTATTTTTCATCAAGAAAAGGATAACGGTAATCAATCGGAGGAACAAATGTTTCCTTAATGGTTCTGGTCGATATCCACCGCATGAGATTCGGCCGTGTTCCGGCTTTATCGTTCGTTCCTGATGCTCTACTGCCGCCAAAAGGCTGCTGGCCTACCACAGCACCGGTACATTTATCATTGATGTAGAAGTTACCAGCTGCATGGACAAGTGCTTTCTGTGCAGTTTCAATTGCATAGCGGTCCTGAGCAATTATTGTTCCAGTCAAAGCATAGGCAGATGTTTGATCGCAGAGTTCCAGTATCTCTTCGAACTTGTTGTCATCATATACATAAACTGTCATGACCGGTCCGAAGATTTCTTCAACCATTGTTTTGAATTTCGGATCTTTTGCAACGATTACTGTCGGTTCGATAAAATAACCTTTTGAGTCGTCACATCCGCCGCCGCAGATGACTTCGGCATCACTGGATGCTTTTGCGTATTCGATATATTCTTTGATTGTTTTGAATGCTTCTTTGTCGATTACGGCATTCATGAAATTACCGAAATCGAGTACATCACCCATCTTAATTGTCGAAATTTCATGGAGCAGATCGTCTTTGATGTCGCTCCAGACGGATTTCGAAATGTAAGCGCGCGATGCTGCGGAACATTTCTGTCCCTGATACTCAAATGAACCACGAATAATTGCCGCGGTTACTGCTTTTCTGTTGGCTGTGGAATGTGCGAAAATGAAATTTTTACCACCGGTTTCACCGACGATTCTCGGATAATTATGATACTGATGAATGTTGGTTCCGATTTGATGCCACATACTCTGAAACACTTCGGTTGAACCAGTAAAGTGAATGCCGGATAAGTTAGGATCGTTCATAACAACAGGACCGACTTCTCTACCCGGGCCCGGTATGTAGTTTACAACACCATCCGGCAGACCGGCTTCTTTGAACAATTTCATCAGGAAGTGACCAGCATATACAGAGTTTGATGCCGGTTTCCACAGTGAAACACCACCCGGTATAGCCGGAAGTGTAGGAAGGTTTCCACCGATAGCAGTAAAGTTAAATGGTGTTACTGCCAGCACAAAACCTTCGAGTCCGCGGTACTGAAGTCTATTCCAGACACCGGGACCGTTCAGTGGCTGATCTTCAAGAATCTTTGTGTAATAGTAGATGTTAAAACGCCAGAAGTCGATCAGTTCACACGTTGCATCGATTTCAGCCTGGAAAATGTTTTTCGATTGATCGAGCATAGTTGCTGCGTTGATTAAGTCTTTATATGGTCCGGCAAGCAGGTCGGCCATTTTCCAGAAAACAGCAACTCGTGTTTCCCATGACTGTGCTGCCCACTCTTTACGAGCTGCCAATGCGGCATTGATAGCCATCTGAACATGTTTTTTATCGGCAAGGTGATATTTACCAATGACACGTTGATGGTCGTGCGGACATCTACAATCTACGGTATTACCGGTGCGGTACTCTTTGCCGCCGATAATAAGAGGGATTTCAACTTCCTTTTTCAGCAATTTATCGAGCTTTACTTTAATGCTTGCACGCTCCGCGCTTCCCGGTTTATACTCGAGAATCGGCTCGTTTGCGGGACGTTCTACATTGTATCTCATAACGCTACTCCATGTTTAAGCTTTACAAATGTAATAGTTGATTTTTATCTTAATTTATGTATAAACCCTATAAATAGATTCGAGTTTAGAGCGCTTTTGTTTCGCCGCCATCAACCAAAAGTAGAACACCATTAATGTGTCCTGCCAGATCGGATGCAAGAAACGCAGCGGATGCAGCCTGTTCCTCAGCAGATGCGAGTCTGCCGCGTGGAATATTCCGTGCTGTATTCTCCAGTTCTTCTTCTACGCTAATACCTTTTTTTGCTGCACGTGCTGCGGCAAGCTCGACTGCACGGTCGGTGCTTGTCGGTCCCGGTCCCAGGTTGTTTACGGTGATTCCAAGTCCACCGATCTCACTCGCAAGTGTTTTTGCCATACCGGCAACGGCGAGTCGGACAGCATTTGAAATCATGAGGTTGCCAATAGGCTCTTTGAGTGCACGTGAAGTAAAATTAATAATACGCCCCCATTTCTGCTCTTTCATACCGGGAAGAACGCCTCTGATGAGTCTGACTGCACTCATAAAGGTAAGCTGATAGGCAAACTCCCATTTTGCATCGTCCGCAGCATCAAATGTTCCTGGAGGCGGACCTCCTGAGTTGGTAATCAGAATACTGACAGTACCGAGATCATTGTGGACTGAATTCAGCAGATTTTCTATCGATTTCGCTTTTGTCAGATCAACAATATACGAAAAAACGCGGATGTCACCATTGGCTGCTTTAACTGCTATCAATGCTTCTTCTAATTTATCTTCTTTCAAATCACAGAGAGCAATATCACACCCTTCCTGTGCCAGGCGTACTGCTGTGGCAAGACCCAGACCACCTCCGGAAGCGCCGACAAGCGCTACTCGGCCTTGAATACCTAAATCCATAGTTTAACTCCTCTTTCTATATTTGATTCGTGTACACTTCAAATTTTCAAAATGAGCACAGCCTTAGAAAATCCGGACAAACATTGCCAGGAATTCTAACGCACTTAAAAGTGACACGTCCGATATCAGATCAAAAAAACTCACGGCATTTTCACGAATCAGAAGTACTGCTTGATTTGAGAGCCGCGATAGAGGCGGGTTTGCCGCTCAGGAAGATCACACTCTTCTTCTGTCACCGAATCGATCTCAATCGTTATAAAATCTTGCCCGCAATCACAGTGAATTTATGTGAATTTAGAGAGATCATTAAAAATAAACTCTCATCATTTACGTGCACTTGGGGAAAGGTGATAACGATCTGTTTGAAATTTAACGACCTACAATATGCGCAATCTAACAATAAAATTCAAGAAAAATCGGTTCGTGTATGATTTAACACCGAATGTGCCTTTGACAAGACCATTATTCGTTTTTTTTAAGTTCAATTTTGCACATTGCGACCGCAGTAATTGTGATGCAAATTGCAGTCGTTCATTGGTGAAGTTGCAAAAATCCACTGCAACAATTTTTTATTAGGTCGTCACAAAGCGTCGCGGCTGGCGCATATTTTCAAAAACACAGAAATCTATCTCGTATTGAGCCTGTCGGACGAAATTAAAGATAATATTTTTGTGAAAACTTTCGATTTGGTACAGGAAACATTTGACAAAGCGTTGGAAGTACAGGGCGAATCCGCACAAGCACCTGTTATCCCTTATGGCAACTCAATCCCTCCCAACTTCTCCAACATACCGTGCAATCAAACCGTAAAAGAAGCCGGATAACTTCCGAACCATGTCATTGCGATGAGCGAAGCGGCGTGGCAATCTCTCTACTGTAATTGCGCAATCACCTTGATAAAGCAGTACACATTAATCTAAAAATCAGGCAGCCTTTTTACTTACTATGTATGTAGGAACAATTACATATCATAACCTTTTGCTCTGAGATGATCCTGAATACGGTGAAGATGTTCGATCGTTTTTTCATTTGCCTCAGGGCCGGGGTGCCGAACTTTCGCTGTCTTGAACACACCTCGCTGAACAAAAATATGTTTCCGGAGCGAAATACCGATCTTTGGTTGAAATTCAAATGCAATCAAAGGAAGAATGTCATAAAACAGATGTGCCGCTTCATCTATTTTTCCTTTCTCGAACAAATTGTAAAGCTTTACCAGAAATTCAGGATACGCAAATCCGGTCATAATACCGACAGCTCCACGGTCGAGTTCTTCAAAAGCATACATTCCGCCCAGTGCACCGAACACCTGTATTTTATCGTCAGTCATATGTTTGAGCGCATCCATTTTCGCGCCGGTGGGCGGGTCTTCTAATTTGATGTAGGGAATATTATCATTATCTTTAAATATCCGGGTAATCAGCTCTGACGACATGAGAATGCCGGTCTGTGCGGGATAATCATGAATAATCATTGGAATTTCGACAGACTGTGCAATCAACTTATAGTAAGAATAAATGACATCGTCGTGCTGTACAAAAGGAGGACCGACAAGCAATCCGTCTGCACCGTAACCTTCTGCTCTTCGTGCGGCATGAATAGCAGCATCTGTCCCGGCAGCGCGAACGCCAACGATAAGATCTATAGTCTTCGGCATGTTTGACCGGTAGGTGTCGATAACAAGTGCTTTGCCGTCATCGGTTAATTTATGTCCTTCACCCATCACTCCGAGAATCGTAATACCGTCGACGCCACATTCAATAAGAAGCGGAATCAGTTTTTTGATGCTTTCGACATCTAAGTTACCGTCTTCATCGAACGGAGTCGGAACAACAGGATATATACCAGAAAAACTCATACGTTTCCTCTTAAGGTTGAGTCATTTAAATGTAATTAAAATATAACCAAAAAATTTATAAAATTATTTTTACAAAATAAAGGACAAAATTGGGGGTGTTATTTTGAAATTTTTATAGCATGAAACAAGGAGGTGAATGTGGGAGTATTGTTGTTCGGGGCACAATGTGTACGTTATGAAATGGCGGCTGATAGGAGCCTATCCTCTTTATCATGCCGCCATTTTCATTGCTAGGAGAAAAATTTCAGCCTGCTGTAACTACGGTTATTTGGGCGCATTGAAGTCGAGATCGACCGATTTGAGCACCGTGTTCTTGCCAAAACTTTTTTTTATGTCTTTAAAGTTTAATACATTGTGTTCCATTTATTTTTCCTCCATAATTTTCCGGAACGTGTCAAGTATGAGATCATGAGGCAGCGCGAGCTGTTTTCCTCGTTTCGCTGCTTCTTTCAATGCCAGCTTCAACAACTCAATACGGTCTTTATCTACCTTCATGGTAACAATAGTAGTAGCGACGACGATCATGCCTATATCGCGAAAGCACTCCAGAACATCCCCTGACTCAAGTATGCTGTACGCCTTTGAAATGGTCATCTGGTTTACACCAAGCTGCCCGGAAACCTGCCGCACAGAAGGGGTTCGGTTCCCGGCTTCAGTTTTCCGCTCACCACAAAGCGGGTAACCTGGTCGACCACCTGTCTGTATATCGCTGTATCGGAACTCGATTCAATATGAAATGGTATCAGTATTGGCTTAATCATGGCAACGCAACCTTTGAGGTAATGTCAAGTATTTTATTGAAAAAAATTGAACATGAAGTCTGTGAATCGGTCAAGAGAGGAATGTATTTAGTAGAATTAATAGAAGATGAAAAGCAGGGGAAGAAACTGCAAAAGTGTATTTATGGAAAGGAGCCTAAGATACTTTCGGTTGATCAAAAATAAAAATACTCCCTTAAAAGAGGGCATATGCTTATACGTACGATACCTAAAGACTATAGGAAACGAGAATCAGCACATGATTACCCCAAACCTTTAAGAGTTAAATGCTTAATATCTCTTTTTAGTCGGTTTGGGTTTTAATGTTTTAGCATACTTATAGCTTAAATTAAAAAATTTCTTTAATTCATTTGTATTCTGCGGTAATATGTCTGGAACGGTTACATATTCTTTCATTACAGCCCCATGCGACTCGTACAAAGTAGTATTATATTGTTTGAGAAATGCTTCTCTTTCATTTTCAGCAAGTCTGATTCCTAAAGAACTCGCTTCTGAAAGATACGTAAACATATTCCCATTCAAAGAAGTATATTTTAGTTTAGTGCCCTTCATTTCTACATCCGGATTTGTATCAACTAACTTACTGTATAATTCCAGTTTATCTTGTGGTATTTTAGTAACAGTGTTACTCATATTTCTGTATAACCAATGTTGTTAAACAATGAATACTTTAGTAATATTTTGATGACGAAGTTTAAGGTGTATAAACAGTATAAGATAAAAACATGTATAATAGCACGGATTAGTATCAGATCTTAGAAAGAGCGGTTCTATTTTCAATTATAATTTGACCTTGCCCCCAAAAGTTGATCCAGATAGTATGTTAGTACAGGGATTAGATTGAAAAGAAAGGAGCAAGATCAATGGCACGTAGAATTCACACATCAGAACAAATTATCCACAAGCTTCGAGAGGCAGAAGTACTGCTCGCTCAAGGTCAGTCGGTTCAACAAGCTGCTCGCCAGATTGAGGTTACAGAGCAGACCTATTATCGTTGGCGAAAGGAGTATGGTGGTCTTCGGGTGAATCAGGCGAAACGATTGAAAGCGTTAGAGAGAGAGAATATTCGCCTGAAACGCCTGGTTGCCGAGAAAGAGTTGGATATTCAAATCCTCAATGAGACTCTGGCGGTTGATGCAAAAAACTTCTGAGCCCGGCGAAGCGACGGGAGGTGGTGCAGCATCTTTGCACGACTCTCGAGATCTCGCAGCGCCGGGCCTGTAGTGTGTTGGGAGTACCGCGCAGCACTCATCAATATCGCCCGATTTCTCCTGCGGATGAACCGGTGTTCGTGCAACGTATGGTCGAGTTGGCCACGCAGTATGGTCGGTATGGTTATCGACGAATTACCGCACTGTTACAGCCAGAAGGCTTCAAGGTCAATCATAAGAGAGTGGAGCGTTTGTGGCGTCGAGAAGGATTAAAAGTTCCCCGGAGGCAACCGAAGCGCAAACGGTTATGGCTCAATGACGGTTCGTGTATTCGGCTGCGACCTGCGTACCGGGATCATGTCTGGAGTTATGACTTCATGCAAGCACGAACCCGAGAGGGAAGGAGCTATCGTTTGTTAACAATATTAGATGAATACAGTCGGGAGTGTCAGGCAATTGTGGTAGGCAGGAGGCTGACTCACAATGACGTCATAGAACATCTTGCAACACTGTTCGTGCAGCGAGGAGTTCCGGTTCACCTGAGAAGTGATAATGGCACAGAGTTCACTGCTCAAGCGGTCCGGACATGGCTCATGCGCCTGGGAGTAAAAACATTGTATATTGAACCAGGCAGTCCATGGGAGAACGGGTATATTGAGTCGTTCAATGGCAAACTGCGTGATGAAGTGCTCAACCGGGAAATCTTCGATACCTTACACGAAGCAAAAGTGCTTGTGGAACGCTGGCGAAATGAGTATAATCATAAGAGACCGCATAGTGCCCTCAGATACCGGCCACCCGCCCCCGAGGCCGTTATACCACCGGATTCGGTCTCAAGGCCAATGGATAATACAACAATGAATATATCGATGAATTGACTAACTTAAAAAGTGGCCCAAACAATTGGGGCAGGTTACATTCCTCCAGATATTTAGAAGTATAATAGTACTCTGCTTATTGGTCGATCGTGAGCGTCTGTATATCACGTCCGGCTTTTGGTGCCCACGCTTTGACAGTCACCTCGATAGGCCCGGAACCGCTTACACGGACTATCCACGAAACCGATTCTGTCGATTGGTCATCACCCCCGCCCCATGATCGGATATAGGCGAGTATGCCTTTAATATGGCCGATCTGCTTGAGTGATTCATCATCAACCAACTCACCGCCGTTTATCTCAATTTCGGCTACTGCCGGGAGATCACGCCCGATTTCAATTGCGCGTTGGGTAACATAGGTTGAGAGCCATCCGTCGTTGCGGACATAGGCGGTGATGCGGTATTCTCGGCGTGAAAGTTTTTCAACACTTACATCTGCAATGCGGAGCAGGGGAGAAAGGTCGGCAAAATAGAGGAGATAATCGAACTGTTGTTCACTATGCATTTTAAGCGTACCGTCAACTGCCGGAGGAATGCCCCGCTCACCCCCGATCTCAACATCACCGAGAACCGGATGGTCATATGGGGTCCATGGAGAAAAATACTGACCGTCTTTTTCTTCCCAGTGCCATTTGTCAATTTCATCTTCTCTGATCCATCCGTCGTTATTGTAATCAGGTGCTGAGCCGTTTACCTCGGGTGTGATACTATGAATTCCTACTTGCATATAGGCCCAATCGTCCATAAATCCGTACATTGTATCCCGGTATCCGTACTGTTCTTTCGTCTCCGGATTTATCTCGCTCGTATTGAACAGAAAGCTGTAGTAATTGTTCTCCATAATGCCGCCGTCGCTCAGATACGACCAAACAGCGCCCGAACGGACATAAAAGTGATTGTCCTCAGGTGGCATTGTCTCGTACGGTTCATTCATCGGCGGCCGTACCATGTAACTCCGTGAACCCCCACCGGAGTGGATAGTATAGGTGAAATAGATATTATTAAATTCTTCGATAAAATCCGCAACAGCAGCAACCTCGGGAAGTGAAAACGGACGGGGTCCGGCACCAGGTTCCTGGGGGCGCCATCCGGCAGACCAGTTCCGGTTAAAATCCGCACCCTCTCGTTCTCCTGTTACACGGTTACGCGTCCTTCTATTCAGAAACGGCGGGAAATATGAGGAGAAGCCAGTCTCAACCTCCGGACTTTCGAGATAATAACGGTAACCGTCTCCGCCGGAATCATCCTTCACCCGCATCTGCGTGATGTAGCCGTCTCCATTGAGGTCTTTCCCAGGGATGTCGCTCGGATTATGTCCCGGCCAGGCAGGATGCAGTGACAGCAGCATATCACCACCGTCTGCATCAAACACCGGCATAACATAAAACGTGCGTGTGTCGATGAGCCGGGTAACATTTTCATCATTACCATAGCTATAGAGCATCCGCTCGATGAAATAGTGCAGATACTGCCGCCCCGTTAACTCACCAGCATGGATATTGCCGTCCATCCAGAGTCCCGGTTTCGTTGTGCCGGGGCCGGTCTTAATGTTGGTAATTTCCATGACCCAGAGGTTTTTACCCCTGCGGGTTTTCCCGAGGTTATGAACCCGTGCGATGTCCGGATATTTGTCTGCCAATTCATTCAACCGCGCGCTGACCTCTTCATTGAGCGGATAAGGCCATCTTCCATAGTCAAATGTGAAACCGTCAACGGGTTTATTTTTGAGGTATTGCGCCGATACTTCCAGAGCTGTAAACTGGAGAAAGAGCGCGATAATCAAAACAAAACTCATGGAGAATCCTCCTCACTCAAAAATGGTAATAAATGTAAAATGTTTATTCGATAGTTATTGATTTACTGTCAGATCCGCCTTTATGTGCCCAGGTATTGACCGTAATTTGCAGTGGTCCCGACTCTATTAAGCGGACTGTCCATTCCACAGTCTGCGACGGAACATCTTTACCTTCATCCCAATTCCGGATATCACTCCATTTCCCCAGTAGATGCCCGATATTGGTTCTGCTGACACCATCAACAATTTCACCTCCCGTTATGTCAAGATCAACAATAACCGGAAAATCCTTTCTATTCGCAATTGCTTGACGAGTTACATAGGTTGCCAACCAGCCATCATTTTTCACAGTTGCAGTTATTTTGTACTCACGGCGTGACAACTGCTTTGATTGCATATCGACTATCGAAATCTCGGGCGCAAGATTGGCGATATTCAGCAGTAATTTGTACTGAATATCTGCATCCCTGTCGAGTTTGCGTCCGTATGCCTGCGGCATATCACGATCACCGCCGATTTCGATTTCACCGAGTTCAGGATGGTTATATGGTTTCCACTCAGCAAAAAATCTTCCCCCTTCTTCTTCTTCATTCCACCGCATCACCTCCTGACCGGTGATAAAACCGTCGCCATTATAATCAATACCGACGCCAGAACATTCGGGTGTAAGGCTGTGAATACCCATATGGCTGTATGCCCAATCACCGGCAAATCCTGCCATAGTGGCTGTGTATCCCATTTGTTTTCCTTCTTCATCGGTCCGTCCGGCGGTAAAAACATAACTGTAGAAATTATTCTCCATAAGACCGCCTTCATTCAGCATTGACCAGATTGCCCCGACACGGACATAAAAATCGTTGTCCTCATGATGCATAGTCTGATACGGATAGTTGAAGGGTGGACGAACCTGATAGTTCTTGATGCCTCCCCCGGTATGAATCGTATAGTGAAAGAAAATATTTTTATGTTCTGCAATAAACTTTGCTACAGCATATACCTCGGGCAGTGAAAATGGATAAGGACCACCACCCGGTTCTTCCGGACGCCATCCTGCTGACCAATTCCTGTTAAAATCGGTTGGTTCACGATCTCCCGAAGCTTTCCGGTATCGGGAATATGTGCCACGGACTTCAACATTGATATCCTGCCCCTCGATATAAGTGCGGTAACCGTTATTTGCTGAAACGTCTTTGACACGCATCCGTGTAATATACCCGTCACCATCAAGGTCTTTTCCTATATGCCGCTCCGGTTCATGACCGGGCCAGGAAGGCTGTCGTGTCAAAAACCACTCACCCGCATCGGGATTGAGAATTGGAAGTATGTAATACGTCCGCGTATCGACGAGCCGTGTCACTTCCGGGTCCTTTCTGTAGCTTGCCAGTAATCTCTCATAGAAATACCGGAGGTATCGCCGTCCGGGTAGTTCATCAGGATGGAGGTTTGAATCCATCCACATTGCCGGTTTCGATTCGCCTGGTCCGGTTTCCTGATTGGTTACCTCAATTAACCAGAGATCATAACCGCCCGTGCTTTCACCGATGTTGTGCAGTCTGACTAATTTTGGATAACGCAGGGCAAGAGTCTCCATCCGTTCTAATTCTTCCGCATGCAGCGGGTAAGGCCACCGGCGGGAGTCGAATTGCTCCTTTGAGAGTTGTGTGTCCTGAAGTTCAATTCGCTGTGCCTCGGCCTCTGTAATTGAGAGAACAATCGCAGCAAAAAGAAAAATGTAAAATCTCATGAATAGCCCTCCTTACATTAAGGCTGATATTCTAAATAGAATACAATAACTTTTTAAACCAATTTATTATTCATTTTCAATTACAATGCGCTGTATATCACGACCAGCTTTATGGGCACGTGCTTCGACTGAGACAGTAAGCAGCTCTGAACCTGTTTTTTTAACCGTCCATTCCACCGTTTTTGTCGATTCGTCATATCCCTGGCCCCAGCGCCATATATAGGCGATCTTGCCGAGAATATGGCCAATATTCTGGAGCGGATCACCCTCAATCACTTCGCCGCCTTCAACACTAATCCCGGCAAGAATAGGAAAGTCGCGTCGAATTTTCAATGCGTTCCGTGTCACATAGGTCGAGAGCCACCCCTCGTTCTGGACGGTGGCAGTGATTTTATACTCATTCCTTCTGAGACGCTCGGATGATACATCGAGCACTTTAATCACTGGAGCAAGCTCAGAGATGTGCATCATCAACTTAAAATGTTTCTCGCATTCTGTCTTGAGCCTCTCATCAACTGCAACCGGAAGAGCACGGACACCCCCGATTTCAACCTCACCGAGCAGTGGATGATTATACGACTTCCAATCGACATAGTATTGCCCCCCTTTTTCCTCATCGCTCCATCGGATAATCTCAAATTCGGTAACATAACTGTCGCCGTCGTAATCGCGGCCGGCACCGTTAAACTCGGGTGTCAAACCGTGAATTCCGTTGTGCATATACTGCCAATCGATACTGAATCCGTGATTCGATTTGCCATAGTAGCCAACTTTTACTTCCTGGCTTGCCCAATCACTTTCAAACAAATCGCCATTGCTGATGACCGACCAATCCTGTCCGAGACGTACATAAAATTCATTATCCTCCGGCGGCATGAACTCATACGGGTGGTCCATTGGCGGTCGGACAATGTAATTTTTAGCCTGATTATCAGCGTGAATATTGTAATAAAAATAGATGTTTTTATGGTCTGTCATAAATTTTACTGCGGCGCGAAGTTCGGGTATGTAAAAGGGAAATGGTCCTGATGAACGTAATGAAGGATCCCACTCAGCTGACCATCCCCGATTAAAATTCTGCGGTGCAAGATCGACACTCACTTCCCGTTCAAAACTCTGCCCCTCGGTATAGACAGCATACCGGTCTTCATGTTGGACCATAGGATCGTCGAAAAGTTCCGGATCACCGGGAATCCGTTTCCAACCGATATCGGGTTCTTCCCAATTGAAGAAGAGAGTATCGGAATATGTAGTCGGAAGATAATTCATTCGTCCCCCATCTCTTCTTCTGATTTCGAGCATCAACCGTGGATCCCTCTTACTCTCATACGATCTCCCGTTCGGGTCTTTTTTCCGCATCTGAGTAATATAGCCATCACCGTCAAGATCCTGCCCATTGTGCTGTTCGGGTTTATGTTCCGGCCAGGAGGGATGGCGGGTAAGAACTCTCTCGCCGCCGTCAGCGTCGAACATGGGATTGACATAAAACACACGGGTATCGACAAGACGTGTAATTTTCTCGTCCTTACCGTAACGGGCAAGCGTCCGCTCAATAAAATACATCATCGTCGGACGGCCATTTACTTCACCGGCATGCATGTTCCCGTCAAAATAGAGCCCCGGCTTATCTTCGTCAGGTCCGGTTGCCTTATTGGTGATTTCCATAAGGAGCATATCTCGTCCTTCCTGTGTTGTTCCCATCACGTGCAGTGTTGCAATCTCAGGATAGTCGTCTGCAAGCTCATACAAACGCTTGGCATTTTCCTCGTACAACGGATATGGCCAGCGGCTGAAATCGAAATCAATATCTATGAGAGTTTCATGAAAAAATTCATTGATTTCTTGCGCGGAAACAGGAAATGAAATAAACACTACTAATATCATTGAGTAAAGAAGGGAACGCATGTGACTCCTCCTCAGTAAGCGGTATAATCTTTTTATAATTGGATATTTTTATATGATTTGATTACTATTGTTGTTAGACTGCTAGTAATAAATATTAGACTAAAAGTGCACACTTTATAATCTGATTTTAGGTCCATGTTAATTCCTAATCGTGGCAAGAAAGAATAATAATGGTTAGAATGATATCTGGCGCAAACCATCTCGTCTCTGAAACTTTACCAAATCACTTGCCGAATTTTTAGCGAATTATCTATATGTTTTGTGTGAATTCCTTGTGATAAGGATATTATAGTTGACTTATCGAGTGGTAATAAAATTATACATTTTAAAAAAGGTTAAATTCAATAATTTACTCAAATACTTTAATACGGGTAACACTATGGTTGTTTATCATGATTCTTAGGGCAATCCGCTTCATACTTTGTCGAAAGGTACCTGGTTCATCAATGGGATTCCGGTTGAAATGACACTAAATACTCACGTGCAACATTATACATTTATGCCATACTCGGATGGCGGCGGTGATGACCAGTTTTCGACTGAAACGCATGAGCGACTTTCAACATTACGTCGTCTCCGAAGAGTGTTCCTGTCAGACGCAGTGTACCTGGCATTCCCTCATCATAAAATCCGTGTGGAACACTAATCTCCGGATGGCCGGTGATGTTTGTCAGATAAACACTGCTGCCTATTATGAGGTTGAAGTCCTTCAATGCTGTATTGAACTCTTCGATCATGCGCGATCTGATCCGGTTTGCCTGGAGGTACTCGACGGCAGGAATCAGACGGCCGAATCGGAGAGATGACGGATACCCGCTCGATTCAGGTTGGTCTGACATTATATCGAGATTGCCGCTCCGTGTTAATTCGTCGAGTGCTGCCGCACTTTCAACATTAAAAAGAATGCCAAATAAATCGGCCTGCATTTCCGGCATCTCAAAGGGAACGACTTCTGCACCGAGGGAGCGGAATATTTTGACAGCTTCTCCTTCATAATGACGGGAGAGTTCAAGTCTTCTGCCTGTTACTTCATGGTCTTCTTCGACAGGGTCTTCCTGTTCAACAATGTTCGGCCAATACCCGATTCTGAGCCCGGCCAGGTCTATCGATCCATCCCAATTAAACGGAACATCATAAACAGTATTATCTTTTCCATCCGGGCCGGAGATTGTATTAAATACAATCGCACAGTCTTCGGCTGATCTGCACAATGGTCCGACTTTATCGAGTGTCCAGCTCAGAGCCATACACCCATACCTGCTGATTCTACCATAGGTCGGACGCATACCTGACAGACCACACGCCGATGCGGGCGAGGTGATCGATCCGGCTGTTTCAGTCCCAACGGCAAAACCGACAAGTCCGCCAGAAGTTGCCGAAGCAGGACCTGCCGAGGAACCGTATGCATTCAGTTTCGGATTCCATGGATTTCTGGTTGTGCCTCGAAACCAATCGGCACCCGACGCAAGTGCTCCTGTAGAAAGTTTTGCAACCAAAACAGCGCCAGCTTCAGAAAGTATCTCAAATACTGACGCATTGACATCAAAAAAACGGTCTTTATAAGGGGATGCACCCCAGGTTGTCCGGTAACCCTTAACGGAGAAAAGGTCTTTGATACCGTAAGGGATACCGTGTAGCGGCCCTTTGTATACACCCGTTGCAATTTCCGCGTCGGCTTTCTTTGCTTGTTGCAGTGCTAAATCTTCGGTGAGGCTCACCACACAAAAAAGGGCAGGATCATACTTTTTTAATCGCGATAAATAAAGTTTTGTCAGATCGGTTGAAGTGATTTGTCGGGATTCGATGAGACGGGATAAATGTGTAACCGGTAAAAAAGCAATCTCTTCATCCGAATCGGGCATCGACACTGAAACACTACTTCGCTGAAATGATCCTTCTCCACGGGGAATATTCATCCAGGCAGGTACGGGTTTAAAATCGATTGCAGGCATCTCGCTGTTTTTTATGTCTAATTCCTGCATTGCTTTATAATTTGACATCATTCCATTTTCACTACTTAACATCCTCGCAAACCGTTCATAATACTCCTGTGGAAATTTAATTCCGGCAATACGGGCCGCAGATCGCACCATTTCCGTTGTAATCGATTGGGCATCCTGGGCAGCATGTGCAAGAGCTCCCGGGAACAGGGTGGAACCAAGACCGAGGACTGAACACCATTCGACAAACTTTCTGCGGTTGATTGTTATGCGATTAGTGTCGGTATCTTTTGCACTATTATGGTTGGTATTCTTCATGATGAGACCTTTCATGTCGTAGCCAACAAGAGGTAGTATATAATATGAGATAATTATAAATGTATAATGGTGGTGTTTCGAATAGACAGTATGAATCGATGCTACAATTTAGGAGGTGAAAGGTTAAATGCAAGAGAAAATCGATCGAGCAATGCGCAACAGACATCTTAAATTTTAAAATATAATAAAAAAATAAACATTGCAAAGAGCAAACATTTCAAATCACACACCACTTGCGATTTCTCGTGCAGTGAGCAGTTCACGATGGGTCTGTGCAATTTCATTCCATTCATCTTTGTCCCAGATGTTCTGCTCTGCTGCCTGGATGAAATTACGAAAAAGTGTTTCATATTCAATCGTCTCTTCTTCGGGATTGGGAGGTGGGAGTATATTGTCCGGGTAGCTTCCTTCTTCTGCTTCGATTGTAATATCGAAACTGTTGTGTGTTTCGCTTCGAAGGTCGGTCCCTGCAGTTATTTCAATTCCTGATGGCAGCGTCCCGGACAGTCGGACATGCAACGGAAAATCGCAATGCTGCTCAATACCTTCGGCCTGAGCCGTAATGCCGGTCAATACTTCGCCTCGTGCACCCGTAAGCCACCGTGCCAGATCGAGAGAGTGGACACCGAGTGTAAAAAATCCGCCGCCGCTCTCACTGGAACGAGTGGTCCATCCTTTATTTTCATCGAGGTCTTGCATTGGCAGGTTATACATACAACTGATCTTGCGAATCCCCTTGATACGTTCCTTGAGTTTCATAACAGTCGGGTTCCATCTGAGCCGGTACCCGACATGTACCGTCAATTTTTGCAGTGAAACAGTTCTTTCAAGATCATCCAATTCTTCATGCGATATACAAATTGGCTTCTCTACCATGACTGCTTTTCCCGCACGGACGGCTTTGAGACAAGTAGAAGCATGCAAAAAATTTGGGACTGCCACTGAAACAGCATCGACATGGGGGAGCATATCATCGATTGATTGATATACGGGAGTGTCGATCTCAAGTTTGTTTTTTCTTGATACGACCGCGCTTACCTCTGCACCAGCGGATCTGATATGCTTTGCATGAACGAGAGCAATATCTCCCCAGCCGACTATGCCAACCTTTAGTGCCATATATTATATACTTTCTATTGAAGACTATTTAGTTTTAATGACCAATCAGCTAATTCATTATTAGTCCAATTGGAACGAAATGGAGAATTTTGCATTATTCTGCAATACCTGCTTCTGCAAGGAGAATAGTCAGCACATACTGAATTGCAATATGGCCGTCTTTATTGAGCCACCATTCTCCGAGTGAATGGCCGCCCCTGCCGACACCACCCCGTCCGATTGAGATAGCGGGGATACCTGCTGCCATAGGTGTATTTGCGTTTGTAGAACCGATGCCAATCGAAGGTTCATATCCGAAATATAACGTTGCTGCGGCTGCGCGCTGAACAAGTGAATTATCTGGGTCAGTCATTCCGGATGGTCGGTTACCGACCATATCGACATCGACAGAAAGCTGCGGGCCGTGTCGATTTAAAGCATTCTGATCATTGAGCGCACGCTGAATAGCCTGTTGAAAAATAGTATCGATCTCGTCGACCCGTTCGGGCACTATAGAACGCATATCGACTTCCATCCATGATTCAAACGGGATGGCATTAATTGATGTGCCGCCGCCAATTCTACCAATACTGTAGGTAGTTTTTGGTCCTGAAGCAGTGTATTGGTCAGCGTCGTCGACAAAATACGTAATTGCTCTTCCGAGCGCATGGTGCGGGTTTCCAAGCCCGAATGCTCCCCATGAATGTCCGCCGGGTCCGCTGAAAGTCACCCGGTATCGGTGTGATCCGAGTCCGCCGTTTGAAATTCTGTCAATCCCGCCACCGTCAACTGATATCCACGAATCAATACTAGGTCCTGCATCACTGAAAAGCTGTTTGACACCGCGCAGATCGCCAAGTCCTTCTTCACCGACAGTCCCGATGAACAGAACATCGTCACGGGTCTCGATATCTGTCATTTCCAGTACCTTCAGAACAGCAAGAACGACTGCAAGACCTCTTGTGTCGTCACCGATTCCCGGTGCAAAGAGGGTATCATCCCGTACTGTAACCGTTACGTCAGTCCTCTCGGGAAAGACAGTATCGAGGTGTCCATCGAGCGCAACAGTTCTGGCGCCTGTCGTACCTTGTCTAAGGGCAATGACGTTTCCAACCCGGTCTATGGTCACGGCATCAGCACCTGCGTCCCGCAGCATTGCGGCATACTGAATTCCCCGTTTTTCCTCCATAAACGGCGGTGCAGGAATTTCGGTCAAAACGATAAGATCATTGCGTGTTTGCGGTTCAAGTTCCTCGATAATCCGGAAAGCCTTCTGAACGTCCGGACTTTCTGCTATGGCTTCAATTTCGTCGCTAATTTCCTGGCTTACTTCTGCGGTTGTATAAGTAACAACTGCCGTATCCGATCTGGTTTGAGGGTCGGAACAGGAAAATAGTGTTAAAAGCACAGTACCCAAAAGAATCATACGCGTTTTTTTCATGGTGTCTCCGCTCATTTATCAAAATTTTCAACCGCTCGGTTTAAGGATATTCTTCAATCGTAAACGTTGCAACTTTATAGGTTCCATCCGGTAATACGGTTGGAAAATGGTACTGGGGATCGGTGAGAAGCGCGTATATCGATGGATCCTGTGCTGCCACTTTTTCTCTTGTATTTAATGGCCACTCATCACCAATCTGATCTAACCGTCCGGGAAGGTCTTGTGCACCAAGTATGGAACTTAACGACCAATACATATATTCTGTCATCATACATCCATAGCTGCACGTTTCGTCGTAATAGGTATACCATGCTCCTTCGGGATATTGCTCAGGAACTTCTTCAAAATACCCGCCCCGTGCCAGATCCATTGCTTTTGACAACTCTGTTCCATTAGTAGTTCCGAAAACATCAGGATAAGCATCTGCATAACCACGCCCTGTTATCGGATGGAGAATTTCTTCGATTGAATAATCAAATCTGCCTTCAGCTGGGCCGTTCGGGTGTGTTTCCCGGTCAAATAAAGGCTGTCCTCGTGGACGGGAGTTTCTTGGTATCGATGACAATTCATCTTCATCCAATGCCATGATGATAGCAGTATTTCTGCTTACCAGAGCTTCTAACAACTTTGGATTATCAACAACTCCGTCTTCGTCATTGTCCAGATATTCTGCTGTGATATTGGCTGCATGGAGCACCTTCTCATCTGCAGTCTTCTCGGTTGCATAAATATGGATGCCAAATACATCGACTTGTTTAGTAAACTCTGCTGTTCCTGACGATTCCTGACTGTCGGATCTTTCTGAATTGGCAGTATCTCCCGAATTTTGTGAGCTGCAGGCGGCGAGTCCTAAACATAGTGCGATGAGTAAAGCAAATGAAAGATTTTTCATTTTTAGCCTCATTAACAATAAAATGTTTTCTGCATTGTATAAATACATACGAATATCTAAGGAATTCAAATTCGATATGGAATTACGGACCGGAGAATTACTGGTCTAAACTTATAATACGGGGAAAATCATCAATATGCAAAATGTTTGCTATTTTTTTTGGAATATCGGTATTGTCATACCATCCCATAAACTCTTCTGCATGAGGTCCGTACGCAAATACCGGAACCGGAACACCTGTATGTCCACCATTTGCCCAATCAATCGTTATCGGCAGACCGGATTCATCATGTGTTCCTTCGACAATTGCCATACCACCGGTCTCGTGGTCTGCTGTAATAACAACCAGCGTTTCTCCGTCACTGTGTGCAAAATCGACTGCTTGTTTTATTGCCAGATCGAAATGAAGCTGCTCACGGATAGTATAGGCAAGGTCGTTATCATGTGCTCCCCAGTCTATCTGGCTTCCTTCGACCATAAGAAAAAATCCTTCATCGTTTCTGTTCAACACTTCGAGCGCTTTTACAGTCATGTCTGCAATGGTCGGCTCAGGATAGGAATTGAGCATTATCCCATCACTAAAGAGGCCGAGAATCCGGTCTCCAGTTGCTGAAGCAAGCTCATCTTTTGATTCCACATATTCATATCCCAAATTCAACGCTTCCTGAACAAGGTCTCTGCCGTCTGTTCTGCCGTCTGGCATAGTGCTGTTTTGAACCTTGAACATCGGCTTGCCACCACCGAGGATAACATCGACACCGTTCTCAATAAAATGAACTGCAATCTCTTTTTCCATATCCCTGCTGGCAACATGTGCGCCAAACGATGCCGGAGTAGCATGCGTAATCGTTGTTGTCGCGACAAGTCCAGTCGAGAGCCCTTTATCTCGTGCTGCTTCGAGTATTGTATAAGCCGGGAATCCACTAGGGAGCATACCAATCTTGCCGCCGTTTGTTTTATATCCCGTGGCAAGGGAAGTAGCAGTTGCCGCGGAACCGCTCACGAATTCATCTGCTTCATAATGATTAATGAATCCGGTCACCGGCATCCGCTCGATATGGAGTTTCCCGTCTGCGCCGAGAACAATGGTCCGGGTCGCTGTGATTTGCGTAAGCGACATTCCGTCACCGATCATCAGTATAACATTCTTAACCGGTACTGTTTTTATAAGAGGGTAGGGTGATTTTTCTGACGGGGGTGTATAAAAATTAAAATCGGGCAGATCAGCATTCATCGTTTCATTTGGTACGGTAGAACAAGAGATCATGCTCATGAATATTAGCATAAAGAAGTTGGTAGTGACTAAAATTGCTCTCATAGAATGGCCTCATTTCCTCAATAGTAGCATTATGGCTCACTAAGGCATCGAATTTCACAGAGTTTTAAAGTAGGTTTAGCATCACACCTTGATAATAAAAAAATTAATATATCGCTACCTGCTTTCAAGTCCCCGATAAATATTTTCAATCCACCCATTTGCATCGGTATAGGCTGTCCCCCAGTCGTCATATCTCTTGGGGAATCCTTCCTGCTGGATTTGCTCAAGGCTTATTCCGGCGTTCATCTTTGCTCTGACAATACCTACGGTTTCAAGAAGCATGGTGTGTGTTTTTTTCAATCCGTCAAGATTGGTTAATTCGTAATGGCCGGGAATAATTAGAGCATCTTCAGGAATTATTTCAACAAGGGTTCCAATTGTCTTAATTAGTCCATTTATGCTACCGCCGGAACCGATATCTACAATCGGAAAACTCCATATTCCGGAATTCAATAGATCTCCCATATGGACAACATTTGAACCGGAAAAAAAGACAACAACATCGGTACCGGTATGGGAACTGGGAAAATGGATCAGTTTAATTTTTTCGCCGTTGAAATAGATGGAGAGCGAGTCTTCAAATGTGATAACGGGACGGCCGAACTCAGCTCTATCTGCCTGTAGTTCCCGTGTGTTTGTGTGACCTATGACCGTTCCTGTTTTTCCAAACTTCAGATTGCCGTGTGTGTGGTCATCGTGGTAATGGGTGTTGATTATGTAATCAACACCACCATTCTGGATGTCGCTGAGAGACTCCTTGATGAGGTCGGACAAGGGTTCAAACTGAGAATCCACCATAAGAATACCATCCTGTCCGGCGGACACAGCAATATTACCGGCAACATCACCGGATGCCTCAAGCATATAGACCTGGCCGTTTACCGGGTAGGTGTTAATCGTTACACCTGCCAGATCGGGCATTTGTGGGAATACTTGTGCCGGGAAAAGCGCAACACAAAAGACAAAAATCAAGATCATCTTTTTCATTACGGTAACATTTTTACATTATCTTACATCATTCATTGTGTGTCATATCAACCAAAATATCTGAATAAAGTACTTTATATTTAGAATAAAAGAGAAGCCTTATAATTGAAATATTTTACCGATCTATAAAATCGATTGCGATCCGGAAACCAAGGTGGTCATCGCTGCTGTTTTGCTCATCACCCGTCCGTGCTGCAGACCGGAGATTATGACCTCCTTCCGGGGTCAAATGTCCCGAACGGTCTGTCCAGCTGCCGCCGCCCCTGTTTTCACGGTCCTGACCATAACTGCTGTCACCTGGAGGTCCTGTAGGATTTCTGTCGGGCATGGTTTTGTAGTATTCTCTATCATAAACATCGTAATTCCATTCCCACACATTTCCCGCCATATCCAACAGCCCGTAAGGAGAAGTACCTGCCGGATAACTTCCGACCGGAGACGTCACGGTGTAGCCGTCGTCAACGGTCTTATCGGGGCTACGTGCATCGCCATACTTATTCCAATAGTTGATATCTGCATAATTTGCCCGTGTACCGTCGGGAATTTCATTACCCCAAGGCCATTTCCGCCGGTCTGTACCGCGTGCTCCCTTTTCCCACTGCGCCGCTGTGGGAATGGTGAAATTGACACCGATCCGCTCCGACAACCACAAGCAGAACGCCATAGCATCATTCCAGCTCACACTAACCACTGGATGGTCATCTTCCTGCTCAAAATAGTTGTTCTTCCAGTTGCCATCTTTGCGGATAATCCAACGCCCCTCCCAAAAGAGCCATGATCCTTCTCCGTTTTCAGCATCGGTCACATAGCTCGTTTCTTCAACAAACTGCCTGAACTGTGCGACTGTCACCGGATACTTCGCCATCCAGTATCCATCAAGGAAAATCTCCCTGAGTGGCCGTTCATTCTCGAGACCATCCTCTGAGCCCATCGTGATTGCACTTCCAGGAACATAGATCAAGACATGGTTATCTGAAAATTCTGCTTCCCAAAATTCTTGGTCGTTTTCATACATCCGAATCGCTTTATCTTTGACTGCATCAATATGCTTCTGTGTCATCTGCTCGATATCGGCAGCAGACCAGTCAAAACTGGTTTCTGCTTGCGGCTGTCCGGTTTGCGTTCCGCATGATGTAATGAATACAAGAGTTAATACTAATAAACACATAGTGCATATTCGGTTTATACTCATTATTCCTCTTTATCACCAATCTAATAGATAGTTAATTACTAATCACGGTCGCAAATGTCTTGTGCCATATTAAAAGACATACAATATCAACAATGTTATTCTCCTGGCGTACGATCTGGCTACAAGATCATTATTTTAGTACATAATCTTATTTAGCTCAATAGTGTATTATTTGTCGTACCAGTGGTCCTTTAGTATTAGTGACTGCTTCGAGAGTTCCGTACTACCTGCTGATAGAACAATAGTGTATTCGCCTGGTTGTACCCGGTTAAGTATATATTCACGCTCACGTATGCCCGGAATACGATGAACTCGGGTACGAAGCGAACGGCCGAATTTGTCGACTTCATCATCGGCATCACCAAAGAAATCGACTGTATCGTAATAATCAAAAAACTCGTTGCCACCGCCGCGCGCAAGTCGCCTGTCGTACTGTGCAATTTCTTCATCTGTCCGTTTCCGCTTCATCATTCCCCACTCGACATTGTTCAATCCGGCATCACCGGGTCCTGCGAGTTCATTGAGCAATGTCAGTCCCTGATAAATAGAGATGGTGACTCCATCACGGACAGGCTCTTTCAAATAATAATTCACTACAACTCCGTACGGCTTATTTTCACCTTCAAAATTCTGAGCGCTGACTGCTTTTTGGCTTGGCATGACCCATTGAATTTTTGGTTCGATATCAAAGAGATACACATCGTGCGCAAGGACTTCTGGTTTCAGTTCCTGCAGGGGAGAAATGTCGGCAATGTAAAATCCCCTGCCGTGGGTACCGACCACCAGATCGTTTTCACGCGGATGGATAACGATGTCTTGCACGCCGGCTGTCGGCATATTGTTCTGCATTCTTATCCAGCGGTCACCGCCATTGATGGACACATGTACAGCTTTTTCAGTCCCGACGAATAAGAGATTCGGATTCTTATGGTCTTCACGGATGACATTCACCGGCTCATCAACCGGAAGATTACTGGAAATTGATTTCCATGACCGGCCGAAATCGGTTGTCTTATACACAAACGGTCTGAAGTCGTCCCTTCTCCGTCCGGTGTAGGAAACATATGCTGTTCCTGCGTTGTGGTGCGAGGCAATAATTCTGCTGACCCAGTAACCGGGATTTCCCGTGATAGTATCATTCACTTTAGTCCACGTTGTACTGCCGCCTTGCGTAACCTGCACATTTCCGTCATCGGTGCCGACCCAGATTACCCCCTGCCGTACTGGAGACTCGTCAAGTGTTGTAATTGTACAGTAAGCGAGGGGACCAACCTCATTGAGTTCCGGATTGTTGGTTGTCAGATCGGGGCTGATCTCTTCCCAGTTTTCACCTCTGAATGATGAGCGGAGCACCATATTTGCCGCATGGTAAATGACATTACTGTTATGTGGGGAAATGAGTACAGGTGCACTGAAATTGTATCTGAGGTTAGAATTACTCCGGTATTGTATACTTTTTCGTGTTCCGGTTTTCATGTCGACTTTCGAAAGCCCGCCGTTCTGAGATTCGGCATAGAGCCACCGGTTGTTGGATGGATCTACTTGAGAATAGTAGCCGTCACCGCCAAGCATGTGTTCCCAGTCTTCAAATCTGATTGGAAACCGTCCTTTTTTCGTATTCGGCCCCTTCCATGTGCCAAAATCCTGGGTGCCGCCATAGACATTATATGGATAGTCCATATCGACGCCGATCTCATAGAGCTGGGCAAGTGGCAGTTCATCCGGATGGTACCAATTGAGTCCGTTATCGAACGATTGTGCGAAGCCATAATCATAGCCAAGCAGAATATGCCGAGGATCCTCTGGATTAATCCAGAGTGCATGATTGTCACCGCCATATTTAAAACCACGGCTCCAGGTTTTACCGCCGTCACGTGACTGAATCGATCCGAAACTCAAAACATAGACGTGATTTTCATCGGCCGGATTGACTCTGATCTGCCCGAAATATGACCCACCGGTTACCGGTTCATTGGTCATTTGAATCCACTGCCGGCCTCCATTATCGCTCCGGTAAATTCGATTTTCATACCGCTCATCGGAGTTTCTGTCTTCCAAAACATAAGCGTAGAGAATTTGAGGATTTGTTCTGGCAATTGCTAATCCGATTCGTCCGACTCGTTCACTCGGCAAACCTGTGGTAAGCTTCGACCACGATTCTCCGCCATCGGTGGATTTGTAGATGCCACTCCCGGAACCACCTTCATAAAACATCCAAGGCTTTGCAATTCTATCATAACTTGATGCATAGAGGATGTCGGGATCGGACGGGTCCATCACAAGGTCGACAACGCTAATGTGTCGTCCCTCATACTCAACACTCAACGATTTTTTCCACGACCTGCCACCATTAGTAGATTTGAAAACTCCGCGCTCTTCATTTTCACTGTAAAGGTAGCCGAGTGCCGCAACATAGACAATGTCCGGTTCTTGGGGATGAACGATTATGCGGCCAATCTGATGTGTATCTTTCAGTCCTATATTTCGCCACGATGCTCCCCCGTCTGTCGACTTATAGACACCATCACCCCAATATGTGGCGTACGGATCGGTGGTGCTGTTGTTCGCTTCTCCGGTACCGATCCACACAATATTCGGATCACTCGGAGCCACAGCAATATCACCTATGGCAAATACGTTTTGATGATCGAACAGTGGAGTAAAAGTAGTCCCGTTATTAACAGTTTTCCATAGCCCTCCGTTTGCTGCTGCTACATAGTACGTATAAGGCTGCTGCATCGGAACGGCGAAATCGACAACCCGGCCGCCTTGTCGTGTCGGACCGATTGAACGGTAATGAAGTGTGCCAATTATATCGCTTATGCGATCCTGACTGAAAACATCCGTTGATATTCCTGACACGAAAGAGACAAATAACGTCAAATACAGTCGAAAAATGAGAGTGTTATACATCCGCATACGTAACTCTTTCATGAAATACATATGATTAAATGGTTGTGTTCAGCGAAAATTTTGTAACTCTTTTGTGCTCTTGACGAGTTAATGAGTTATCAACGCTGTGTAAAATTCTGCCACAAGTCGGATGAACAGGCGGCACCGATAGTAATAACAAAAATAAAAAGAGAAATAGCGGTCATTTGTGAATAAATGTGGTTTGATAAGAACATTATACCTCTGGGTACATTTATTGAGTATTGAGTAAGATTGATTGGCAGAAAATTGAATGAGAAATGAAGTGTATCAATTCAAAAAGTGAAATGCAAGCAGAATATAACCGATAGAATAGTAATGCAATGATTCAGGACGATCTCAACAGGTCTTTTTTTATTTTTGTTTTAAGCCAGAACATTTTTCATTAGTATCCATAAAAAATTGTTATATTGTGCCCTCAAAAAGGATTTGTTGAAACTATATGTTAAAAATCAAACTAGCACTGCAACAGTATGGTACAATACTGCGAATTCTGTTCAGTATAATTATTATTGTATTTATTCTTGTTCAACCGAGTGTTGATGTTAATAGTGTCGTTAACACGATAAAAAATCTTAATCTAATTTTTATCTCACCGTATATTTTTCTTCGATTAGTATCAGTAGTATTGATAAATCTCAGGTTACAATATATCCTAAAAATGCAAAACGTAGATGGTAGTATTTGGGGATTAATAAAACTCTATTTTGTCGGTAAATTTTATAATCAGTTTCTTCCATCACAATACGGTGGGGATATTATTAAAGCGTATATTTTGTCAAAGAAAGAACAAGATAAAATACCATCTTATTCTGCAGTTTTATTTGATAGAATAGTCGGAGTCGCATCAAACTTTTTATTGGTTTTTATTATAGTAGCACTTGTAATGAGAGAATTATATTTCCTTGGATATACCATTTATGTCCTTCTCATAACTCCGATTGCGTTTTTTATTTTTATGTATCTATGTATTCATGAAAGCATTGTCATAAAAATTTGCTCATTTCTCGAGCATTTTAAATTTCATGGGATTGGAGATAAGATAAAACGTTTTTATTTATCAATTGTTTCGTTTAAACAATTTAAGAGTGTACTATTTCTCTCATTCGGTGTATCCATGCTGGTGCAGTTATTTTACTATACCAGCTTTTATGCTATTGCTCATATGATAAATATGAATGTTCCCTGGCGCTATTTTCTTATATTTTCTCCAATAATTGCAATGATTTCTTTACTCCCGATCTCTATAAATGGAATCGGTGTTAGGGAGTCGGGTAATATATTCTTCTTTACAAAAATTGGTGCTACTGCAAACCAAGCATTTAGCTTTTCCTTACTTATATTTATAATGCTCGTAATTGAAGGTTTGATTGGTGGCATAATAAATCTATTAGGTAAATATGACATTAAAAAATAATATGACGTTGCTGATTTTTTTGATTGTTCTTTCTGTCAATTGGATTTTCTTTTCAGGGCATATAGGAGGAGATGCACTTTGGAATTATTTTAGTGTGGAAAGTATTTTCAAAGATGGAAATTTTGATTTGAGTGATTCTGTTAACGAGATTAAAGCAGGAGCATTGTCTGGTCCGTTTGAAGTTATAGCCACGGAAATTGAAAGACTATCTCTACAACAAGGTCTTGTATATAGTAAATTTGGGCTTGCACAAATACTAATAGGAGCAACCTTTTATGGATTAGGATTGATCATAATCTCAATTTTCCCATTTTTACCTCATGATTATGTACTCGTTTATTTTTTTTCTCTCCAAAATGTTATTTTAGTTGCTTTGATCAGTTGTATATTTTTTATGGTTTTAAAAGTATTGTCTCTTAATAATAAAGGAGCGCTTTTTCTTACATTGTGCCTTTCATTCAGCACAATTTTTTTTACCTATGCTGTTAAGTCGGGATTTGGAGAGCCTTTAGCAGCTTTATCTATCTTATTGTGCTTCTATTATCTATTACAATATGATAAGGTTAAAAAAACAAGCTTGTTGATTTTTGCAGGATTTTTTACCGGATTTTTATTGCTTACGAAAATTTATACACTCCTTGTGTACCCAGGAATATTAGTTTTGTTATTGCTTGTAATCTCTCATGATAAGAATTTCAATTATATTGTCAGAAGGTTACTAAATTTTAGTTTAGGATTCTTTGTTCCGGTATGTATTTTTTTTATATTTAATTATATCCGGTTTGATAATATATTTCAAACCGGATATAGTGTAAGAGGGAGTGAGGGAACAATCTCTACAGAACTAGTGCCTCAATTTATTTATGGAGTTATTTCATTATATAAAATTTTATTAAGTCCAGGCAAGGGTGTTTTAATTTTTAATCCAATAATACTACTATCATTTATTGCATTAAAAAAGATGTACATTTTAAATAAAAAAACTTTCTATTTCTATGTCACAACTTTAATTCCATATTTGATATTTTTTTCCTTCTCATCGCATTGGGCAAGTTATGGCGCATGGGGAGCACGATATTTTATTCCAGTTATTCCAATCATGATTATTCCAGTAATTTTCTTATTTGATCAAAAAGAAAATAACTTCAAATTGAAAAGTAACAAACTTTTGTGTTTTCTTTTTTTCTCAGGAGTGTTAATACAGCTTCCTTCAATCATAATGAATTATTCAGCATTTGAAAGATTTAGCTTACAAGAGAATCAATACGGATATTATACTCGAATAGATATGCCTCATAATTCCCCAATTATTGGTGGGTATTATCTACTGTTTTCAGGCATCAATAGGACAATTACTGGTGAATCGCTTAAATATCCGGTAATTGTATATGATGACGAATACTCAGAAATCAATTTTGATACTATTAGTCAAGAATTTCTACAATTCAGAACAGGAATTATTTTTTGGAAAAGCTTAGCTGGATTTGACTGGTTTGATTTATGGATAGTTCATTTGATCAAAGAACCATCCGTTCCGGTTTTAGTAAAACTTATTACGTTAGTAGTGTTTGGTACCCTTATGATTGCAGTATATACGATTTGCTGGAATATAACGCACTAATAAATGATTTAATTACCTTATTGTTTAATTCAAATTTCATTTATTGTATAAGAATAATGTGGTGAGGTTCGATAATAATTTTCAAAAAGCGGTTTACTAAACGAAAATCTTTTATTTCTAATAAGAGGATACAATAATTCAGAATCTTACAATATGAATACGTGAATAAATGTTATTAGTGTTGTTTATTAAAGTGAACACTGATATTTATCTGATTGTTGGTGAATTATATGAAAAAAGTACTCGTAACAGGAGCTGCTGGTTTTATAGGCTTCCATTTATCACAAGCATTAGTAAACAGAGGATATTCCGTTATTGGAATAGATAACTTTACTAATAATTACTCAAAAAATTTAAAGAAAAAGAATATTCAAGATATAAAATGCAATAAGAATTTTTCTTTTTCAATGCAAGATATAACAGAACTTAAAAATGAGGAACTCCTCAAAAATGTGAATTTTATATTTCATCTTGCAGCTTTACCTGGAGTGAGAACTAGTTGGGGAATTAAGTTCAAAGACTATCTGAAAAATAATCTTCTTGCAACTCAAAATCTTTTAGAGTTAGTAAAAAAGTCAGATGTGCAAAAATTTGTTTTTGCCTCTTCATCCTCTATATACGGAAACCAAACAAAGCTGCCAATTTTAGAATCAGCCTCAAAGCTGCCAATTTCACCATACGGGGTTACAAAGCTTGCAGCTGAAAATATTTGTAATACGTATGCATCAACTTTTAATATTCCAATTGTCTGTTTGAGATATTTTACTGTCTACGGTCCTCGTCAAAGACCGGATATGGCTTTTAATAAATTTATTAAAGCTTTTATGCGTAATAAACCAATTTACATTTACGGTGATGGTTCGCAGAAAAGAGATTTTACTTATGTTCAAGATATTGTAAATGCAACGATTGCTGCCGTGTTATATGAAGGAGATGAAAGAGTTTTTAATATTGGAACTAATCACACTGTAACAATAAATGATGTCATAGAATTATTGAAACAAATTTGCAATACTAAAAAAAATGAGGTAATTTATTCCGATGCACAACATGGAGATGTAAGACATACGTACTCAGATATTGCTTTGGCAAAAAAAGCTTTAGGCTACGTTCCTGAATTTTCAATTGAAGCTGGTCTCGAACAGCAATATTTATGGATGAAAAAATGATTAAGAATAGCGAGAATGGTTTGTCGATTATTATTCCTGTGTATAATGAGGAAGAATCGATTTCGATAACAATTGATAATATTAAAAAAGTGATGTCTCATGCTGATGTTGTATACGAAATTATTGTTGTAAATGATGGATCAACTGATGCAACCAGTGAGAAACTTGAAAAATTTGACATTATTAAGGTTGAACATCAGTTAAACAAAGGATACGGAGCATCATTAAAATCAGGGATAAAAAAATCAATATATAATTCTATCGCAATTACTGATGCTGATGGTACGTATCCAAACCATAAAATTCCTGAGCTTTTTAGTTATTGTGATAATTATGATATGGTTGTTGGAGCTAGAACCGGCGAAAATGTTCATATCCCATTTATTCGAAAACCGGCTAAGTGGTTTTTAAATAAACTTGCAAACATCCTCACAGGAACAAAAATTCCAGACTTGAATTCTGGTTTGAGAATATTTAAGAAAGAATTAGTGAATAAATACTTACATTTATTGCCATCAGGCTTTTCGTTTACGACAACGATTACATTAGCCTTTCTTTGTGATAATCACAATGTTAACTATATTCCGATAGATTATAACAAAAGAACAGGAAAATCGAAGATTAAAAGTAAAGACGCAATTAACTTCTTATTATTAATTATCAGGACAATTATATATTTTAATCCTTTAAAAGTATTTTTGCCAATATGTTTTGCCTTTTTTATCGTGACATTATCCTCATTGACATATGATGTTATTTTTTCTCAAGGAATATATTATAAGACATTACTACTCTTCATATTTACAATGATTTTATTTGTGTTTGGACTCATTGCTGATTTGATAGTTAGAAAAAGCAAATAATTTTGCTCAAGGGCTTGATGAAGTAACCTTTTTTGTAGTAAATTCAGCACTGTCTATTCGATATTTTTTATTTTTGGCGAATCCGAAATCATAAACCAGAATTTAGCTCTTCGTGCTGCGGCCGATATGGATCTTGTGCTGACCATCGAGAAGTTTACAGCACATTCGATCTCTCCATTACATGATGCATCATTTCGTCTTCATGTTTTGCGATAACCTCACATAATGGCAAGATAATAACGATTGATCGTATTGGACCTGAGTATATCAGCCGTTTGAGTGGACCATAAATCCAGTAAAAAGAGTAAAAGGTTTTTCGCATCATATATTTTGATAACGTATTATAAATATCTGAGTCACAAAATAATTAAACAATTTTATTTAGTATAATCCTGCTTCTTAATTGACCAATAGACATCATGTCTAGGTTGAAATGAAAAAAAAGAATTTCAAATCCAAAGACTCTCAAAAAAAGAATCGGCAACCTTCTTCTGGGATAACCATAAATGAAAAACTCATTAAGAGTTATTATCCTTACTTAATTTTTTTTATTTTAGCATTTTTTTATATTGCACCTGACCTGTTTTCTGAGAAAACCATTTTTACAACTGATGGTGGTATTCTAGGATTCGGTAGAGATGGCAAATCATTTAATGAATTCATAAATCCTTTTCGTCAACAAGATGTGTGGAACTCTGCGCTTGGAGGAATGCCATTCTCTATCGGTTTAATAGAAGTTGTCAGGTCTCTGTTTACAGATATTTTTATCCCATTTTTTTATGATTATCAGGTCCATTATTTGTTTTTTGTTTTTCTGATTACTCTTTCCGGTATATGTATGTATGTTTTACTGAGAGAGTTTGAATTTGACAAAGCACTTGCAACTGCCCTGTCAGTAGGGTACCAATTGTCTCCTCATTCCATGTCGTTTACATACGCAGGCCATTTTTCGAAAATGGGTGTAATCGCAATTTTACCTATTCTATTTTACTTTTTGAAAAAAGGACTTGATACCGGCAAACTCAAACATTTTGTTTGGTTAGCATTTTTTATGGGTATTGATATATATTTCGCCCACCTTCAATATGTTCACTACTCATTTCTAATAATTGGTTTTTACTTTATTTACAGAATAATATCTGATTTTATTGATACCAAACAGTTCCGCGCTCCTCTGTTAAATGCTACATTTTTTACATTGGCAGTTATTGTGGGATTAGGTTTCGGAGCACGTGGTTTCGTGCCGCAATATTTACACACAACAACTGATTCAAAACGTGCTGGAGCGCAAGGTGAAGGAGTCACGCAAGAATTTGCAACTTCATGGTCACTACATGCTGAAGAAATCGCATCACTACTGGTACCCGAGTTTGTGCATTTTGATACGGAAGCTGGGAGGTATTATTGGGGGAAAAATGTATTTAAATTAAATGCAGACTATTTTGGCGGGATAGTATTTTTCCTCGCAGTGTTATCCGCCTTTTATTTTCGACGAATTAAAACCGTAAGGTTTTTCTATATAATATTCATGTTTGGAATACTTTTTGCCCTAGGATCGGCAACACCAGTTTTTAACATTATGTTTCATATAGTTCCCGGGATGAAATCATTCCGTGCTCCATCATTTATGATTTTCGTGTCAGCATTTTCTGCTTATATACTTTCCGCAATTGTTTTGCAAAATATCGTAAATAAAAACTATAAAGACATTTCTAAGAAAATCACTATTATTATCATAGGTGTGGCAGGTCTATTATTTGTTTTATTTATTAATTCATCAATAGTACTTGATCCGTGGCGAGCATTATTTTATCAGGATCTTGCTGGAAATAAATTGCAGATTTATACAAACAACCTTCCTTATCTATCGACGGGATTTCTCATTTCATCATTTATTTTTCTGATAGTTGGAGTGCTCATTTATTTGATATCAAAAACTAAAATAAACCCTTTATACTTACCTTTAATACTATCAATAATTTTTATTGCGGATTTTTGGAGAATTGATAAGAAGTTTTTAAAAACGGAACCGGTTTCTTCTGTCGTGCCGCCATCGGAAAGGAAAGTACCTGCTTATGAGTATATTAAAGAATCAGACGAATCACTCTATCGTGTGTTACCGCTGCATCAGCCATTGCAAAGTAGATTCAAATATAATGATCTTATATTAGTATCCGGATTTAATGATTTTGCAGATAGACGGTATGATACCATATTGTCTAATTTAAATAATAACAACCTACTCAACTTTGCAAAACTTGTTAATGCAAAATATTTGGTTTCTCCACAGGAAATCAATGTTCCAATCCTGAATAAAGCTTATGGGGAAGGTAATTTATTTGTCTATAAGAATAGCACTGCTCTTCCTTGGTTTTATATAAGAAATAATTTTGCAATTGAGAGAGATGAAAACAATTTACTTCAAAAAATTCTCAGCGGACACATTGATTTAAATACTACGGCAGCTATTGAAAAAAATATTCCGGGATATATTGATTTTTCCAATGCTGAAAACACAACGTTAGAGAATTACAAAATAGATATTATGAAATATGAATCAAACATGGGCAATGTAGAACTATCAGTTACCGCAGATACTCCCGGTTTTCTGATTTTTAGCGAAAATTACCATCCTGCTTGGGAGTGCTATATTAATGGCGAAAAGGTGGAATTATTTAGAGCGAATTACCTGTTTAAGGGTGTTTTTTTTGATGTTGGAAAACATACAATTCGATTTGCCTATAGAGCAAAAATTGTTGATCTTAGCATAATGATAACGATTATTTCATTTTCTATCATCTGTTTTGCTCTTATTTATATTACGATTCAAAAAAAATATTTAAGAGGTACAATCTTTTGGAATAATACGGAGTGAAATCATATAAAAGAGTATACTCAAAAATTAATATTATTATTTTGACTATTTAATACCAGTAACGATTGCACTTTTAAACGTAACATAACAATCGTCATCCTTTTCGATCATATTATAATCTTCTTTAAAATAATCCGGGGCATTTATATGTAAATCAAAAATTAGCTCCTGTTTTTTTGAGGGAAGACCGCTTTTCTTAAGCCAGTCCTTGATACTCATATTGTCTTGTTCGTAAATATTAACTTTCAGATCCTTAAATCCTGCTTTTTTCAGATAATTAATCAAATCTGTTTCAAAAAATGTAAGGCGTTCTTCTTTGTGTTTGAATATTTCCATATAGAGCGATTTTGTCCGCTCAGTGGGCGGCACACCTTCCGCTATTCCAAAAATTCCGTCCTTTTTTATAATTCGATGACATTCGTTTACTGCATCCTGAGTCCTCTCTGTAATATGATGGAACACCATTCGTGCAACAATTTTATCAAAAACATCATTCTTAAATATTGGTTCCCTGATATCCCATTGAAAAAAATATTGATTACCTTTCCAATTACCCAGATTCATCATATCACTGGATATATCCATTCCAATTATTTCTTTTACTTTAGTAGAGAATTGATGCGCAACAACTCCCGTACCTGTTCCTACATCCAATACAAAGTCATTTTTTTTCAAACGCATCAATTTTGTCAATATGTCAAGGTAGCTTTGATCTTTTACCCATTCTATTTCGTCATATTGAACAGATCTAATCTTCCAAAATTTTTCAGTTTTCATATTCGGTCACTTCAATAATAAAAGGCTTTTTTGTGCAATTGCTGACAATTCATGAATTTAATACGACTCTGTTAGTGCCATGTATTATTACCTCAGGTTAAAATCCTTTATTGGAGATAGTTTTCCAATCGACTTCTTTAATTCAATGATTCAAATTTCTCATTTCCAACTTTAATCAAAAATAATCAACAAGTCTAACGAAAAACAATCCCATATTCAAGGATTATCAGTGAGGTATGCAACCGTGAGTGAGCTGCATATTAATTTATTAAAAAAATAATCAGTCAAAAGTATTATGTCATCAAAACTGACGGTGATTCTTTGATGTTGATAATTTTACATGTATGACACCTTAAATTTTCATTGAAACATATATGATTTTCTCCGTTAACCGTTATGAAAAACATGCGAATACATCGACAAGAGTAAGACAAAACCAGTTGGTAATACAGCAAAAAGGCTGTAAATTATTTGATCAATATAATATTATAATGAAGATACAAAGAAGATATGTCATAGAGTTGTATGCTTTATTCAGAAAACGTGAATAGCGAGGCAAATGATGATACCCTGGTAAACAGTTTTTGTTTGTAAACAAAACGCTCATTTGTTAAATTGCATCCATAATTCTACAAAATCCATGTCAAACTCATACCGAGAATCGATAGAGGATATATCAGATGAAAATTATCATTAACGCCAGATTCTTCAATTTGCCCAAAACCGGAATTGGACGATATTGTGTCAATTTATTCCATGAATTGCAAAAAATGTTTCCGAAAAATCACTATAACCTGGTCTCTAATCAACCGATAGATGCCCAATTAATACATAATAAATCAAATTGTGATATTACAGTAATCCCGTTTAAAAAATATTTGCTGCATAAAGACTTACGAAAAACATATTGGGAAATGTCGCAGTTTCGCAGGCACGTTGTCAATAACCAGGATAGTATCGTTCATCTACCGTACCCTTCGCCACACTTTTTTAAGCGAAACAAGGTCGTTATGACGATTCATGATCTCTGGCATCCTATCTCTCCATTAAAACAAACGGGCTATAAGGGGATTTATGATAAAACTCACACTAAGTTCGTTAAGCGAGCACTTCAGAAAGTAGATCATGTCATTACTGATTCCGAGAGTTCAAAAAAAGATATTATTAAATTTCTCAGGTATCCTGAAGAAAAAATTACGGTGATCTATCTTGGGGTAGAGGATTATTTTCGACCGGTTGGCGATAAGACAGTTGTCGATAACGTCAGAAATAAATTCAAACTGGAAAGAGAGTACATCCTGTATTTAGGTGATATCTGTGTCAGAAAAAATCTGGATGGTCTCCTTCGCGCGTACCATAATCTCCAATCTCCCGGACGACGTAAAAGATTTCTATGATCTTGTATTGGCAGGCAGAGCAAAGTTTTCTCAAACTTTGAGATGTCTTGCGGCGTCATTGGACCCAGAAAAAGTGAAATTTTTAGGTTTTGTTGACAACAATGACATCGCACCCTTATATAGTGCTGCATCGCTTTTTGTATCTCCCTCAATATTTGAGGGGTTTGGATTGCCCGTCCTTGAAGCGATGAGTTGCGGAACGCCTGTAATTGGCTCGAACTCATCTTCGATTCCGGAAGTTGCGGGTGATGCAGGAGTGTTAGTAGATGTTACAGACATTGAAGCGCTGACAAATGCTATGTACCGCGTGGTGACGGATACGGATCTTCGATCGTCAATGATCCGTAAAGGATTAGTACAGGCAGAAAAGTTTTCTTGGAGAAAAACCGCCCTGGAGACATATGAGATTTACAGAAAATTATTTGAATAGTTTTGCTGACTCGAATTATAATTTTGGAGAGCGTTATGATATTAGACGTTGGATGTGGTAAGGATAAGGTGGAAGTAGAGGGAGAGAAAGTTATCGGAATAGATTTTAACGAGAGTACCGATGCTGATGTCATCCATGATTTAAACAAGTTTCCCCTATCAATTTGAGGATAATACATTCAGCAGGATTGTTTGCAACAATGTGCTGGAGCATGTTGATGATCTGTTTACTGCTATGGATGAACTGCATCGAATTGGCAAATCAAATGCTATTGTGTATATTCGCGGGCAATTTTTTAGCAGCTTGGCTGCGTTTACCGACCCGACTCATAAACGATCATTTACTAGCGGAACGTTTGACTATATCTGTCATGACGATCATCCGTATGGTTTCTATAGTGATCGACGATTTGTCAAGAAATTATTTAAAATAATTTTTTGGCCGGTTACCGAATGGGGGGGGGGTACGGCCTCAGGAGTGGTTTGGACTCGGACTGTTTGCGAATAAAATGACACGCATATATGAAAAGTTTTTTGCATTCATTTTTCCTGCCAAAGCGATTGAATTTGAATTGGAGATTATTAAATAAAAGTTTTGTGATATAAGCGACTGTGTTTGTAAACTTTGTAGATATCAATCTAACCCTCAAACAGTTTCCGTTGAAAGTAACAAGAACCAGTGTTATTGGAATTATATAGAATAAATCAATCGTATCATTAACGGTTTAGCAGGATTTTTTATTTTTATGTGCTTCTCGGTTTTTTTCGAGAATCTGGCGATTTCTCTATCTTTTTCGCAACCCACCTGACAACTCTGGTAGGTCGTACTTCGTACAGAATTCTTATGTCTTCGGCATTAACTCCTCGAAACAAGAATAAGAGTCCTATAAACAATGGGAAGCAGACTATCATAGTGAGCCAGAATTTGGTGTTCATAAAATATAAGATAATCCAGGTTAATACAGCAGGCGGGATCAATTTTGCGAGTAAAGGATATTGTACAAGAGTTAGAGTACGTATCTGCTGAAAAAATAATCCCGAGATCAAAAAGATTGATGAGGAAACAGTTACTGAATAGGCAGCACCCATGACGCCAAATTTTGGAATCAGGGTAAGGCTCAGTGCAACGTTGCAGACTGCAGCGATACCGAATAGAACCATACTGTAGAATTGCTTGTTACTTGTAACCAAACCCGTGCTATAGCCGACAAATCCATAATAGAATATTTGTGATATTAATAATATTTGTGCCGGTGCTACAGCGTGTATATATTGTTCCTTGAGAAAAATGTGCACAAAAAGAGTAATGATCTCTTGAATTTCAATGGTGAGGAATATAACCAAGGGAATGATAACGATAAGGAGATACTTTACAAGAAGCCGGTAGACATCAATATAGACTTCGGAGCTTTTCAGATATTTTTGTGATAATATTGGATATGCAGACTGCGCAATAACACTGGGAATAAAACTTAACGATTCCGCAAGAAGCAGTGCGAATCCGTAAATCCCGACTTCGGAACCCAACAGGTAAATAGTTGTTATCAACAAGCCTATTTTTAAATTGAGAGTATTGAGAATCGATGAAAAAAGTAGCGGTATAGATTGTGAAATGAGAACTTTCCATCTTTTTCTATTAAATCTAAAACGCGGCATTTTATATCGTATTATGTGAGCCAGCATTAGAAGAAGAAAGCCTATGAAGTCGGCCGATATTGTAATAAAGACCGCATGAGTAAGAGAATGAGACGTACGGATAAACAGAAGCAGACAGACAACAAAAAGTACGCGGTCAAGAATATTGAACACAACGGGATAGATAAACTTGTAGTCAATTACAAAGAGCGATTCAAACAATTTGCGAAATGATTTGAACCGTGATGAGACGATGACAGATAAAACACCGTACCAGAACAGGTCTTTTACTTCGCGCGGGTAGTTAACGAGAAGTTCAAGGGTGAAATATGATGCGCTTATGACTATTAATGTGAGTAAGATGCCAATAGCATAGCCATTATACATTATCGCAAGAGCATTTTCTCTGTCTCTGGCGCCCTCTCGGATCAAAATTTCCTGCACCCCCAAATCGATCGCTGTTGCCCAGAGAGCAAAGTATGCAAAAATAGTCCGGTAATACCCGAATTGCCCGATATCGAGATATTCGGTCAATAGTATGATACTGAAAACATCAAAAATTCGGTTTGTCACGCCCCCGGCAAGAAGAATACCAGCATTTCCGGCAATTTTTTTCACATTCGACATTACAGGTGTCCGGTAAAAATATAATTAAAAAGAGCTAAAACCTTTGTATTATTAAAAATAGAGATCATCGTAAAATTTACAGAAATACAAAAACGAGGTTTTAGCTCTATGATCTAACATACCATAATTGCTCAATTTTTGCAACAGAATTATCGATGTAATAGATGTAATTAAATAATTGGTTGATCGTTACTACGGTGACCATGATACTAAATGAATGAACCGTTGTCAGCAGTTCATTCGTGTTGTTAATTGCGTAAAAATCAAGATACAAAGAATTTGCACACTTTACAGGTAAGCCTGCAAAGTCAGAAATTGATGTGGTATAACTAGAATATTGAATGACCAGCTAAGAATACATTATCAAATGCGAATATTTTTCGCAGCGTCTGTTTATTACTATAATAAGCTGAATTGCTTCATCGAATCAATCAATTATTATATCACACAGCTAAATAGAAAATATATTAAGAATAAAAAGAGAAAAGGTGTCAATAAATTGTATGTATTTAATCAGATAAACGTGAATACAGAGATAATCGATGATTTGTTGATGTTCCAATAAACCGTTTTTCGTTTGTATATAGAAGGCTCACTTGTTAAATTGAACCTATAACTCAATAATATCGATGTCAATCTCTTACAAAGAGTGATTTGAGGGATTTTAGTAAATAGTGTGATGTTATATCGCACATTTTTTTATTGAGCTCCCCGTACTTTCCTTAAACAATAAACAGTGGAGACTATCTGTTAATAATATTATGAAATTCCCAAAATTAATTGCTCGTGATCTACAGGATGAAAGATTAATATTTAGAATCGTTGGAAATGCTATTGGCGATATTCTTTTAATCACACCTTTAACTGCAAATCAGCTTACCGTAATAAGAAATATTCTTTTTTACCAATTTATTATTTGTTTTATAAAGCTACAGCTACTACGTATTTTTGGGGTGGACTCGGATGCCTGATTGTGCTGACTCTTGACTTTTCGGATGGCCATATTGCCAGAAAAAGGCAATCCGTGAGCAAGTTAGGTATGTGGATGGAAAAGGTGTTTGACACGCTATTTTTCTCACATTTTTCTTTGTTTGGTTTTTTTGTTGCATTGGGAATATTTCTTCGTACTGGTAATTCATATATCTGGATATTGTTGTTTATAAATTTGTATGGGTCTTTTGCCAATAATTTAGCAATAATGGAGGAAAAGGCTATTCTTGGTGGAGAACATGCAGGAACATCCCCGACCAGTTCTAAATTTTTGTTTCTGATAAATGAAAAAGTAACACTATTTCTGATGTGGGCGAATTTGCTTGTTTTTATATCTGCAATATTGTACGGTCAATTCTTAAAAATTGGTATTGATTCAATTATTGTGATCTATGTAATCATAACCATTATTAACCAGATAAAATGGATTGGGAGAATTATTCTCCGTTTAGCGTTATTTTCAAAAAGTCATTAATAATCCCGGTAGAGTACCAGTTGAACTCTACCTATCACATAAAAAATTAGTATAAACTGTTAACACCTTAACAAAGCAGTACATATGATTATTATTTTATTAAGGAGAATTTCGTGCGGAGTAAATTGACATATTTTAGTAAGTTAGTTTTACCGTTTAAATATAAAAAAATCTACAAAGAGTATAAAGGTAAAGAAATTAATTATTTGGATATAGGATGCGGAAGCGATTCTCCTCATACAACGAAAATAATATTTCCAAAATGCAAATACTACGGATTGGATATAAAAAAGGACCATATTCAACCAAAAGACCTTGATGCAATGGAAAAGTTTTATCATTTAAATCTTATGAAGGATGATATTAGTGAAATACCCGATGATTATTTTGATATCGTAAATATTACACATGTAATAGAACATATTACTAATAGTTACGAAGTATTGGAAAAGTTGATACCAAAATTAAAGAAGGGAGGAAAATACTATATTGAATTTCCATCTGTAAGATCATTAAGTTTCCCAAGCAAGCCGGGCACTTTAAATTTTTGTGACGATGATACGCATATATTTTTACCTTCGGTCAGGGAAGTAGCAAATTTGCTGCTTGCAAATAATTTCAAAATTATTAAAGGCGGCCTTAGGAGAGATAAAATCAGAATAATGTTGGCACCTCTTTATTATATTGTAGACCGAGTTTATTACAAACATGGATATGCAGGTGCCTATTGGGATATTCTTGGCTTTGCAGAATATGTATATGCTGAAAAAAGAAAAGATTAGTTTAGCCGATCCCCTCGTAATATAAACAAATATATAGCTTGTATCTACCTAACAATCGATCAATTTAACGATGACTTGCAGAAATACTTGAGAACATACAATTATCAAAGAACGCATCAAGGAAAACACACCTAGAGTAGAGCACCTGCTGAATTCTACCTGTCATATAAAGAATCAGCTTAAGTGTTAACACCTTGACAAATCAGTACAAATAAACATTAATGCAATATATTTTAATCTCATTTTGAATCAGCCGGTTAAACGATTGCTGTTTTAATGAGGAGAAGTGATAATGAGACCGACATCAACCGATGTTGCGATTGTTGGTGCAGGACCGATCGGAATTGAACTTGCGCGTACTTTCAAACTAAACGAAATTGACTATATCCAATTCGATAAAGGGCAAATTGCTCAGACAATTAGCTGGTTTCCGCGCTTTATGCGTTTTTTCAGTTCTGCAGACAGGATAGCCATTCCGGGAATACCGATCCCCAAGGTTGACCAGTCCAAATGTACAAAGGAGGAGTATCTTGCATATTTGCGATCGGTAGTGCAGCAGTTCAGTCTGACAGTACAGACTTATGAATCGGTGGATTTTATAGAGAAAAACAATGACAATAGTTTTCTCCTCAAAACAACGCGTAAAAAGAAAAAGTATCGTTATAGAGCAAAAAAAGTGGTGCTTGTTATCGGGGACATGCACGAACCGAAGCTGCTCAACATTCCCGGTGAAAATCTATCGCATGTCTCCCATTTTTTTGACGATCCGCACACATATTTTAAACAACGCATACTTGTCGTTGGCGGGAAGAACTCTGCAGTTGAAGCTGCACTTCGGTGTTATCACTGTGGTGCTTCAGTTTCTTTAAGCTATCGTGGTAGAGAATTCAATCAGAAACATGTCAAATACTGGTTACTGCCAGAGCTGGAAAGTCTCATCAGGCAAAAGAAAATAACACTCCATAAAGAAACGGTACCGGTCGAGATACATGATGAGACAGTAACACTCAAGAATCTCAAGAATGGCAGATCAAAAACGATTGAGGCGGACTTTGTATTGCTGCTTACCGGTTATAAAGCTGACATGCACTTGTTCAGAAAGGCAGGTGCAAAACTGAAAAACACGTGGGATGTCCCTAAATTTAACAGGAGAACAATGGAAACTTCGGTGCCTGGCCTCTACGTAGCGGGAACAGCCGCTGCTGGAACACAGAAATCCTACCGGCTCTTTATAGAGAACTGCCACATTCATGTCGATCGTATTGTTGCTTCCTTGATGGGTGAAACACCACCCAAAACCCCAAAATTCAGAACAGATCTGGAATCATAAAAATTTATAATGCTTCTGAATAGTTTAATTCAGTTCAATTGTTATAATAAAGAGGAGTAAAAAGGAGGCTGCACCAAAAATAAAACAATGACTCAATCGGTAAGTTGAGAACTACATGTAAGGAGTATAATCGCTATGACTCAATCAATGAATAAATTCCACCATACCGTATCAATGTTTGTGCGATTCGTTTTTATATTCTGGCTGGTTGCCGTATCTTATATTTTCCCTGTAACTGCTCAGACCCTTCCTGACATATCTGACAAGGAATTTTCAAAAATTGTGACAACATTTTCAGAATTCGGCGGATATTTTCCGAGTGACAATTGGATATCGAATGAGCTGACCTATCTCAATGTGCTGCCGTCAATCAAGAAGAATTTAGTGAATGGAGGCGTTTATCCCGGCGTCGGACCCAATCAGAACTTCGTGTATATATCTGCAATAAAACCCCAATTAGCGTTTATTGTCGATATCAGACATCAAAACACTATGCAGCACCTTGTCTATAAGGTGCTCTTCGAACTGGCGGATACCCGTGCTGAATTCCTGTCACTACTCTTTTCAAAACCGCGTGACTCATCCTCTGATCTTAATAAAGATGATAATATCGAGTTGATCATAGAGTTTTTTCTGCGGCACAATCCGACCGACAGATGCTTACAACAACACGGTCTAAAATTGAAAGTCGATTATCAAATACGTATGGTTTTACTCTGACAGAGAGGGATAAAAACGCTCTCAGAAAAGTCCTGGAAAACTTCTATCAATACAACATAAATATAACTTACACTGGTTCAAAAAGGTCATGGTATCCGACATTGGGTCAAATACTGCGTATGAGATCTGAAGACGGGATACAACAAAATCCCTTTAATAGTAACGATGATTACAAGTTTCTGAGAGATCTCAATAAAAAGCACAGAATCATTCCGGTCACCGGTGATTTTGCCGGAAGCTGGACTCTCCACAAAATATCAGAATTCCTGAGAGAGCATTTTCTTACGGTTAGGTCGTTCTATACGTCTAATGTAGAGCAGTATTTATTGCAAAATTCTTTTAAATGGTATGACTGGCTGGCCAATATAAAACAGCTGCTGATTACGGATCAGTCTGTATTTATCAGATGGACACATGACGGTGGCGGCTATGATCAGAAGACACGTCTCCAATGGATTCACACATTTCTGGAAAACAACAGCGCCGGCTATTATCAAACTTACTATGATCTGAAAAAACTGGATTATATTAAATAACATCGCACCATCGCACCAATATCTTCTTTGCTTTCACATGACTTTAGTCATTGCATTGCTGCTTGTATTTTCCCGAAATGCACAAAAAATTATTTTGAGATAATCAAATCATTCTCTATATTGCTCATTCTTCATTGTACCAATTCAACAACACAGCATAGATCAGCAGTTTGTAGAGCAGAGGTTACGTGTGTTCAATATCCTTTTTTCCATAAGTAAGAAAATCATTATAATTTCTATATACAACTATTACAACTATCAAATCATACATAATTTATACGGGAGGAACTGTTATGAGCAGAAGCATACATATTCTATTTTTAGCTCTTTGTTTAGCTACCATGAGTGTTCCGGTGTTTGCTCAGAATTTGAACAAACTGAAAGGAGAAGCTGCTAATGCAGTTGAGGATAAAAGGGTATTCACACAGCAAATGGTCGATATGATATTCAGCTTCAGTGAACTGGGGTTTCAGGAATTCGAAACATCGCGTTATATCACAGAAATTCTTAGCAATAATGGATTTGAGATCGAAACAAATGCCGCAGGAATACCGACAGCGTGGTTTGCGCGTTGGGGATCGGGAAAACCGGTAATCTCGATAGGCAGTGATTTCGACGGGCTTCCGGAAACATCGCAGAAACCGGGCGTAGCGTACCAATCTCCTCTGATAGAAGGTGCGCCGGGTCACGGTGAAGGGCATAATGCAGGACAGGCTGTCAATGTGACGGCTGCACTTGTTGTGAAAGAAATTATGGAACGTGAGAATATGTCGGGCACACTAATCTTATGGCCAGGAGTAGCTGAGGAGCTTGTAGGAACAAAAGCTTATTTTGTTAGGGCGGGATATTTCGAAGGTGTTGATCTCACTATTTTTACCCATGTAAGTAATAACATGAGCGTGCAATACGGTCCCGGAACAGGGACTGGACTTGTGTCGGTTGAGTATACCTTTTCCGGTCAGACAGCGCACGGTGCAGGTGCCCCCTGGAGAGGAAGAAGTGCACTCGATGCGGTGGAACTTATGAACAGCGGCTGGAATTTCCGACGTGAGCATTTAAGACCGTTACAACGGTCCCATTATGTTATCACCAATGGAGGTTCGCAGCCGAATGTCGTTCCCTCAGAAGCATCGGTTTGGTACTACTTCCGTGAAATTGAATATGAAAATATTAAGAAAAATTTTGAAATCGGCAATACAATGGCGCAAGCTGCTACGATGATGACCAATACAGAAGTCGAATCGCGCATTCTCGGGACCGCATGGCCGCGCCACTTTAATAAAACGATTGCTGAAACAATGTATGAAAATATTGAGGAGGTCGGTCTCCCGAATTGGAGTGATGACGATCAGGCACTCGCAAAAGCTGTCCAGAAAGTAATGGGTGCAGAAGAGCCGGAAGGACTGAAAACAGAGATTGAACCACTCCCTGAACCGATAGAAAAACCTCAAAGTGGAGGATCGGATGATATTGGTGATGTGTCATGGAATGTTCCGACTGTCACACTTCGGTTTCCATCAAATGTTTCTGGACTGCCGGGACATCACTGGTCAAATGCGGTTACCATGGCAACGCCGATTGCCCATAAAGGGGCAACAGCCGGAGCAAAAGTGGTTGCGATGACGCTGCTTGATTTTCTCTTAAAAGAAGAGTTGGTAGAAGAGGCGTGGGACTACTTCAATACAATCCAGGCTGAAGCGGGAACCTACATTCCACTCATCAGTAAATCCGATATGCCGGCAATTGATCTCAATGAAGAGAAGATGAATCTGTATCGTCCAATGCAGAAAGAATTCTATTATGATCCGTCACGGTATGATTCCTATCTTGAGCAGCTCGGAATAGAATATCCAACACTGGAAAAGTGAAGTAGGGAATGAGGAGAGTTTTGATTTTCATGAACTTAAAAAATTGTAGTGATAAAAAAGGGACACTTACTAGTGTCCCTTTACTAGTGTCCCTTTTTCGTATGTTAAAAACAATTCAACAGCTAAGAAAGCTAAATATCAATACTGAAACATATTACTGCATGTAGTAGAAGGATTGGACAAATTCATTGAAATCGCCACGCCAAGCGTTGATAGTCTTCTCCGGTCCAGTGGCCTTGAAATGCCATGCACCAGATGGTGTTTCTGCTATTGCTGCAAGCAAGGCATATCCGTGAAGTTCATCAACAGGACCGCTCATCATCATTGGCGCTCTTGATTTTAAAAATGTTCCGGTGAAATAAATGACAGTAACCGGAATGTCATTGACTGTCATATTTTCGATTTCAGCATTTTCTCCGACACTGCCCCCATTGGGCTGGGCAAACTGGGTATACCATCTCTGAATGTTTTCTTCAGTTGTTCCGCCGATACCGGAAAAGACTGCCAACTCTGCAGATGCCATACCGTCAATACCTGGTAGACTGTATTGTGCAAAGCGCATGCCACTTGCAGGCTGTTCCGGTGTCCATTCTTCAGGTACGGTAAACATCAAATGTTCTGCAGGTGCCTGCTGAATCTGAGGGATGGACACCTGATTCTGTATTTCTGGCGGTGTGTCTGAAGATGAACAACCGCTGAATACCGTTATTGCAATTATTAGTATAAGGATATTTTCACACTTCATTCTGAACTCCACATTTGAATTATATTTCATGACAGTAATTATAAACGCACACGTTACGAATTTAGACAATTAATTTCAAGGTTAATCTGCGCAGGAAAATCAAGTGGTAGTGTATTGGAGATGACACAATATAGAGCAGGAAAAACAGAGTATGAATACAACACTCTGTAAAGTTATTTAAGAATAATGGAGCTTGCTTTCTGGTTTCGGTCATGTTCAAGCTGTTTCACCTGTTTCGAAATAACTATCCAGGTTTCCTGTAAAAAATTATCGCGGCAGTGGATATGGCCACCCTTTTTCTTAATAATTTTGCAGTATTCGTGGTATAAGTTTCGAAACTCTGTATAATCTTTTACTTTCTTGTCTATAAACCACTGCGGTGTTTCTTCTCGGTATGCAAGGCGTTTTAGACACGTATTACAAATCATCTTACGACAGAACTGACACATCTGCACGTTTTCTTCTGCACCGCAATCTTTACATTAGTTTCGGTGAAAAACTTCATACAATGTTCCTGTCACTGATTGTTTTAATTTGGCATATCATTTTGAAAACTGCCAAGAATATACGTTCTTGACTTTATAACCACATTCGGTTACTTTTCTTTAAAGCCCGTAAACTTTAAACTCATTTAAAGAAACAATCTATACCGACGGTCAGTTCTATATATAAGAAATTTTTTTCTTGAATACACGAAAATTCTTAAATTTTTATATTTTATCCAACCATGTCTACACCCGAATCAGCCTATTTTCCCGGCCGGTACTGGCACCCTCTCGACGACGGACGCGTACAATGTGACCTCTGTCCCCGGTATTGCAGAATTCACAACGGCCAGCGCGGTTTTTGCTTCGTTCGAATGAACCACAATGATAACATGGTTCTAACAACGTATGGAAGAAGCAGCGGATTTTGTGTCGATCCAGTCGAAAAAAAACCGCTCAACCATTTTTACCCCGGATCAAGTATACTCTCATTCGGCACAGCTGGATGTAACCTTGGGTGCAAGTTTTGCCAGAACTGGGATATTAGCAAATCGAAAGAAATCGATACTCTTGCAGACAGTGCTTCTCCGGAAAAAATCGCTCAATCTGCACAGCACCTTGGATGCAAATCAGTTGCATTCACCTATAATGATCCGGTAATATTTGCCGAATACGCCATCGATATCGCACAGGCATGCAGAGAACTCGGAATTAAAACCGTTGCTGTGACAGCTGGATATATTACGGAAGAAGCGCGGTCTGAATTTTTTGATAACATGGATGCCGCAAATGTTGACTTAAAGGCATTCACGAGTGAATTTTACAAAAAACTCTGCCTTGCAGAATTCGAGCCTATTCTTGAGACTCTCAAATACCTGAAACATGAGACCGATGTATGGTTTGAAATTACAACACTTCTTATACCCGGAGCAAGCGACAGCGATGCTGAATTGAATGAACTCGCCGAGTGGATTTCCGGGGCGCTTGGTATCGATGTTCCGCTCCATTTTACTGCATTCCATCCCGATTTTAAGTTGCGAGACCGTCCACCGACACCGCCGGAAACATTAACACGGGCACGTGATATAGCAGTTTCGAAAGGTATCCGGTATGTATATACCGGGAACGTTCATGATAAAGGGGGGAGCAGCACCTACTGTCCGATTTGTAGTAATCTGTTGATAGAACGTGACTGGTATGAACTCGGTGCCTACAACCTCACAAACAACCATTGTGCTTCATGCGATGAGGAAATAGCCGGCCATTTCAGTCCTCAAGGTAAAGAGGACTGGGGCAGTAAACGGATGGCAGTGCGTTTGGGACGTTTATAGAAAAATTTTAATAACATCTTCTTGTTTATCACAAAAAAATCTTGATCATAAGTGAAAATATTGCAATCCATGAAATTGTAAGAATACTAAACTTTTATTAATTTTGATGATCATATTATGATAACAGATAAGAAAAATTGGGAAGAAAGAATACTATCATCCGGAATATTAATCCGTCTTATGGTGGGATCAGTTTTTCTATCGGAAGGGATTCAGAAATTTCTCTATCCTGAAATACGGGGAGTAGGACGCTTCATCAGGATCGGTATTCCATATCCGGAATTTACAGGTCCGTTCGTCGGTTCATTTGAAATACTATGCGGTATTTTGATCCTGATTGGCTTGTGTACCAGGAAAACCTCTGTACCTTTAATAATAATAATGCTAGTCGCTATCGTTTCTACAAAAATACCTATACTGTTCGAAAGCGGTTTTTGGCAAATGGCACATGACGCCCGAACCGATTTTGCAATGTTACTGGGCTCCTTCTATCTGTTCATTGTCGGAGGTGGGGCGTGGTCCGTAGATGCCTTACTCAAGAAGAAAATCAGATAATAACACTTTATAAAATAAAAAATGTTGCTTTAAAATGAAGAATCAGGGAGGTCTAAGGTCTGTACGGAATGACCCAATCGATGCACCATCAGGTGTGTATGAAAGTGTATCATCAATAAAAACAATGTCCTCATCTGCTCCCATATGTAAATATCTATTTGCCATAATCTCTATACCGAAGTTTCAGTACAGGGGTCATACAACTATAGGGAATCCCCTCTTATTAATCTTTCCTAACATCTGTTCAAAATGTGCCAAACAATCAAGTGCATCCCACACTTCACAATAATGATTAAATAAGAGGGGAACGAATATAAGCACTTTTCAATTGCTAAGTTAAACTGGGTTATCAATAGCTTATGATACTATCACACATAACCGTGGACTTTAAGGAGAGTTGTATGCAGTTTAGACGAAGGTATGATTCTATCGTATTTGTCCTTATTAATATTTCCTTATTTATCTATTGCAGTCCGGCAACCAATGAAATTGGTGGGATGGATTCAAATAATTACAGCGGTCTTGTGAGCCTTTTCAATGAATTTTGTGAATTCCGGCAGCCGGAAGTAACAGACGGTGTTCCTGACTACTCAGCAGTTACTATGGAAAATAAGTTTCATAAACTGAAAACTTTTCAAAATCGGTTAGCGGCGATTGACCCAAGTGGTTGGCCAATTTCAAAACAGTCGGATTATCACCTTGTTCGTGCAGAAATGAATGGTTATGAATTTCAGCACCGGGTTCAGCGTCCCTGGTCAATTGATCCCGGATTTTATGCAGACTTGGGACCATCACGGAGAGTAAGATGGCCGACTTCCCAAAATTTACCACTTAAGGACGGAGCATATGGCAATTTAAGCAGAAGACTTAAGACTATTCCAGTAATTGTTGAGCAAGCAAAAGTGAACCTCAATAACTTTTCAGAAATTTCTGCCGATTTGGAAACTCTTACTGTTTTATCCTTAGAATATTCGAAAACATCCTTTGAATCCCTTTTAAGCGGATTGCCTGATCATCATCCCGAACTCGTTTCTGAATTAGAGGAAACTCTGGTGGCAGTGAACGATTATATCGACTGGATCGAGACTAACAAGGATAAGATGACTGCCAGAGGCGGTGTTGGAAAGGAAAACTACAATTGGTTACTCAAAAACGTCTATTTATTACCGTACACTTGGGAAGATGTTCGTACTATTGTAGAGTTGGAAGATAACCGTGTAATAACGTTTCAGAGGTTTGAAGAAAATAGGAATCGCAATGTTCCGGCAATCAAACCTGCCCAGTCACAGTCGGAATACAAGGCAAGCGTTGATGATGCCTTAGAACATATAATGAATTTTCTCCGGAGGCAGGTTCTCACCGGACATGACGGTGTGCCGGAGGTCATGAATCCGCAGCGCACCGAGTCCGGCATCCTCGCAGACCGCGCGCTGGCACGTCCTCTGAAGTTTGTTCTTGCCCCGGCTATGTCGGTGTCTTCGCAGTCCGCGTCCTCGGGCGATCTCTATTTCCGGGCCGGGCTTGCTCTTGACTTGTCGGAAGAAACGCGGTTTCAAGATAATGACTGTTCGAGCACCTCACCGGCCGCCCTCTATGGCTGCGGGAAGGGTATTGACGGCGCCGCGCCCCTGGCTTCGCTCGGTGATTTCGGAACGATGGTCGGTTTCGAACTCGGGATCGGCTATGTCGCGGTGCCAGCCCTGCGGCTCGAAGCCGTCATTGAGCACCGTCCGAACTTTTCCTTCGATGGCCGCGCCAATTTTGTGCAAACAGCGGGCAGACAGGAGGTCTCGGCAAATCTGTCCTCCCTGTCCGGTATGCTTGCCGCTTACCTGGACCTCCCCGAACTCGGCCTGCACCGGCTCGGTCCTTTCAGCCCCTTCATCGGGGGTGGCGTCGGCCTGTCCCGTATCAATATCGATGAAACGCTGATGGAGTTCCCGCGGACGACGACCATCATTCCCAGCGGACAGCGGGTCAATCTCGCCTGGATGCTGACGGCAGGGATCGCGGCATCAGTGGCGGAGAACCTGACGCTCGATATCGCTTGGCGTTACACAGACTCCGGTGCCGTCGAAACCGGCACGGCTAGGGGCCGGATCGTTTGGCGCGACGGAAGCCGCGCCCCGTTGGAAATTGATCTCGCTGGAACGAGGGCCAACCTGTCAAGTCATGGACTTCGGGTATCCTTGCGCTACGCGTTTTGAGGTAGCCGTTTCGCCGGGCCCCTGTTGGGTGAAGTAGCGATGAACTCAAGCCGTCCCGCGCTGGATCGTGGCGCGCATCAAAAAACGAGGCTCAGAAAAATGAACTCTACCGCCGGTCCAGGGCCTTCAGCCGTGCGGCATGGGCATCGTGAATCTCATCACTCGTGCTCGTCCGTGTTCCGCTGTTGTCGTCGCCCGACCAGTGCGCAGCATAGATGCAGGGAAGCCCGCCATGACTGCACAGATCAGGATCACCAAATCATGGTCGACCAACTCCAGGGAAACGGATCGGACAGGTTCTACTTCCGCGCCATGGTGCTTATCTCGGAGGTCGGCGGCAATTGACCGGATGGACCGGCCTGCTTTCTTCGCTCGATTCAACGAGGGCGACGCGGTGCTCTATTTCTACGAGCCACTGGACGACGACGGAAATGAGAGCGCCGGCGTCTTTCTCACCAATGCGCTGACCGGATGGGAACCGAGAACGACCAAGCCGCTGCCCTTCTCCCAGCTTGAGGAAGAACGCGATCGGCGCGGAGCGGGTGAAGCCGGTCCTCGTAACCTTAGCAATCCGCCCTATAACGATTTCGCCGGCATGGCGGTGGACGAGGAACACGAGCTTTCGGGTGCCTACCGGACGACGAAGCGGGTGCGCCGCTCCGAAAGCCAGGGGGGTTGAACGATCTCTATGTCCGCCTTCTTCCGCATGGCGGAACGGCGCATCGCCGAGAAGACGGGCCGGGGCGTGGCCTGTTTCATCTCCAACTTCTCCTGGCTCGACGGACTGTCGTTCACGGGGATGCGCGAGCGATACCTTGAAGCGTTCGACGCGGTTCCGCATCCAGGTTGGAACCGCCATCACGACCTTGGTGTGCAAACCCGACCATGCCCCACCCGGCCGGGAAGAACGGTTTTCGTCATCTCTGGGGGCAGGCCAAACACGCGGAACTACTGGAATCGTCCGAGGCGGATCCAGGCGCGCTATACGACGGCATCGAGCCTGTTGTCCTGCCTACCGGCCTTTCGACAATCGCTGGCTCTACTGGGAAGCAGAGACGAAGCTGCTCGACGAAAAGCGCCGACTACAGATCGCATGTGTTCGACGGGAGTATGTGGTTGTGCGCGGCGCGAATTGATTCCCCGCATGGCTTTGCGATGACGTTATCAGAAACGATGGCAATAGCGCGCGCCGCGCTAATCTTTTCTGTTCCACCATATCCTTAGCCACTGCACGATCCCACCTACCGCGAGGGCGCACGGCCACAAACTCGCTGGCCCTGCTCGATCATCCTGAAACACCCCGGCCGGGCGTTACACAAGACGCATTGCGGCTCGAGATTGCGACCATCGCCGTGCCCGCAACGACGGACGGGCGCAACATCCCGGCCGCCGTCTGGACCTACAAGCTCGGCAGCTATCAGGTGCTCAAGAAATGGCTGTCGTACAGCGAATGCGACGTATTAGGTCGCCCGCTTAGGCCCGAGGAAGTTCCCCAAGCACTTCACCGACACCGCGCAACGGGTTGGAGCTATACTGCTAGTGGATAAAATCTGACATTTGAATCCCGAGGGGATTCCCAGCAGGCTGACAGTGTGCGAGGTGCGAGTCTGTCTAATACGCCCGGGGGAATCACCCTCACCTTGAGCTCCGCCGACCATCGCCGTCTGAAGGTGCTCGTCGGAAACCGCAACGCCGCCATAAACCGTTTCCTTACCGACACAAACGTGGGTACCAAGTGTTAGATTCGATCCACTAGCAACAAGCTTGAGCGTTTCTTCAGGTGGGTTGCGGAGGTAAAGATCATGGAAGAAAAAAATTGGATTGATTATCTATTTGCGGTTGGAACAATTTCGACTCCGATACTGGTTCTAATTTTCGGTGCGATAGGATGGAAGTATCAACAATCCATAGAACGTAAATTAAAGATGGAGAAACAACTTCGTGATGATCGAATTGAAACTTACAATAAAATTTTGGAACTTTTTATTGTTATCCTGATGAACAATGCAGCTTGGTCATCGGATCCAAAAAATAAAAACAAAGACAAATTTGCGACGTCAAAAATACTGTCACTAAAATATAGAAAAATTTCATTTAATCTGTCATTAATTGGATCTGACGATGTCGTTATATCTTTTAATAGGTTGATGCAATATTTTTTCAAATTATCAGAAGAACAATTAGAAATTTCATCGGATCATATTATAACAAAAGGCTTATCTCTGATGAGGAAATCTTTACCGTCGATGATTACCTTACACCCCAGCGCTATTTGGAAAATTGGCTATGGCATGGATTTGATAAACCGTGGCCAGAGAAGCATGATTACTTCTTTAATTTTTCACACAGAGAACCGGTAATGGAGGAATCTCACGAGATGGTCGGCAACCATTTTGATGGACTCAGATACGGGCGCGATAAAGGACCGATCCGAGGAGGTGGGCGCCCTTATAAGATATCTTACTGCATGAGGTGAAGGACTTGCCTTCGCTTTTGAAGAATTGTTTATGCATGCAGGTATTCTTGATGGGCGTAATGCTCATAGTAGAGAAATCACTTATGAGCAAGCCGCTTTCCGTACAGTCCGTGCACTCTCGGATATCTATATGCACAGTGGAGACTGGAGCTTAGTGGATGCAATGAAATTCTGTGTTGGAAATGCACCGCATGGAGAATTGCTCGACGGTAGTCTCCATTTGTGGCAAGAATTGGATACGACTCTGCGCAGAGTTGGTCATCATTTGCTCATGGTCATTGGTAAGGTCCAGTTTATGAAACTTTTCAGAGACAGGGCCAATCAACTCGGAGATGAATTCGTTTCGAAAGATTTTATAGACTGGGTTTATGCCGCAGGATCGATACCGTGGTCACTTATCAGATGGAAAATTACCGGTTTCGATGATGAAATTAATACGTTGCGGTAATGGTAAAGGTCAGCGAACCATATATTAGCAAACAGTATATGATGCCCGATCCGACTTTGCAATACTGTTAGGTTACCTTTATCTGCTCCTTACAGGTAGGAGAACATGGTCATTCGATGCTTTGTTTTTGAAGAATAATGAGTAAGTTGTCAACTGACTAAATTGAAAATGAACTGACCTGGCAATTTTATAAAGATAAACAATTTGAATGAGATGTTCTTTATCCCATTTTGCGGAGATGCTCAAAGGTATAGAAGCCGGTGTCGTGGCCGTCACTCCAGTTAATCTTAATTGCATATCTTCCGACAAGGCTGATTTTGAGCGGTTGGACGTCATTTGGAATGAGTTCAGGTCTGATGAGTGGTCTGCCGGTCATCTCTTCTAAGCAACCAGCACACGGGCATGCAAGCCGGAGCTCACGGGCAATATAAATACTTTCGTGGTCGTCTTTCCATTTGATCTTCACATCCCACTCATTCGCACGGCCGATCTCATCGGGAGTGAGAGAAGGAGAGGTCGTTTCCATAAGTCTTATATCTAAAAGGTAACTTTGACTTCCTGGTCTTTTTCAGCAAGATTGCGGATACTCACCTGAGCAGCAAGGTTTTTCGCTGCTGATATAAAGGTTTTCGCTTCAACAGAATCAGGTTTTTTTAGCACGATTGGTTTTCCTTTGTCTGATGTTGCACGAATAGGGGTCGTCAATGGGATCTTGCCAAGAAAGGGAATGCCGAACTCTTTACTGGCCTTTTCGCCGCCGCCTTCACCGAAGATTTTTTCTTCCGTTGCGCAGTGAGAACAGATGAACGAACTCATGTTTTCGATGATACCGAGCACTGGAGTATTGAGCTGGTTAAACATGAGAATCGCCTTCCGGGCAACATTCAGAGCAACATCCTGCGGAGTCGATACAATGGCAGAACCGGTAAGCGGAATCATCTGACACAGACTCAGCTGAATATCACCTGTTCCCGGTGGCAGGTCTATTATGAGATAATCGAGTTCTCCCCATTCGACATTAGTGAGAAACTGTTCCATCATTTTTGCGAGCATCGGGCCGCGCCATACAACTGCTTGGTCAGACTGAGTAAAAAATCCCATCGACATGACCTTAATATCGTGACTTTCAAGCGGCAAGATTATGTTGTCGGTTACTTGCGGCTGCTCAGTAACTCCCATAAGCTGTGGAATACTAGGTCCATAAATGTCCGCATCGAGCAGACCAACTTTAGACCCGGATACGCTGAGCGCTGCTGCTATATTTGCGCTTACGGTCGATTTTCCGACACCACCCTTGCCACTGGCAATCGGGATTATGTTTTTTACACCAGTAAGAATTTGCTGATTTGGTGCTTGCGGTGTCCCTCGGACATTCGATGTCATATTGATATCGACTTTTTCAATATTGGGAAGTGCCGAAACCGCATTATAAGCTTCATTCTTGAGCTGGTCTTTGACCGGACATGCAGGCGTAGTCAATTCGATAGAGAAAGAGACATGACCCTCGTTTACAGTAAGGTCTTTGACAAAGCCGAGCGTTACAATATCGGTGCGCAAGTCTGGATCCTGAACGATCCGAAGAGCATCAAGTATAGTTTCTGGATTCACGAGTTAACTCCATAGTAAAATAAACATTAATAGTTGCGGCCTCATAGCACAATGAGACCATCCTGGTTACATCGATCTATACATAATAATGAATATATGAATTTACCAGATTCCCAGTTTGTCTTTTACCTCATCGGAGGCCATTGTGCGGGGATCCCACTGCGGTTCCCAGATAACCTGTACGTCGGTTTCTTCTACTCCGGGGAGTATTTTAATTGTCTCATCGACATGCTGAATAATCATCGGGCCGTACGGACACATCGGTGATGTCAATGTCATTCTTACGGATACCTTTTTCCCATCATCTTCGATATCTGCTCCATAGACGAGGCCGAGTTCAACGATACCAAGACCGATTTCAGGATCAACGACGACTTTTAAGGCTTCAAAAACTATGTCTTCATTTATAAGCATTTTCTGCGACTTTCTTCATTCTGTGGTAGAGTGTACTGCTGAAATATTTTGTGACTGCCACGACTTGATCAAGTTTTGAAGTGTAACCCAAGCTAAAAGTGCACATTTCACACGTGAGTGGTATTTTGAAACACCTTCAAGGACATCAAGGTCGCCGAAATCAATGTCCTCCGGAATCTCCTTGCCACGCATCATATCCAGAAATGATTCGGCAATCTTCTGGACTTCTTCGAGATTTTTTCCGGGCAGAAGTTCAGCTAACATCGATCCTGATGCAACACTGATAGCACAGCCGCACGATTCGACAGATATATCTTCTATACTGTTATTATCGAAATGGACTTGTATGCGGACTTTGTCACCGCAGATTGGGTTATACCCGTTTTTCTCAGAATCGATCCGGTCGACAGTGTGGTTACCTCGAGGATTCTTATAGTGGTCAAGAATTGTATCCTGGTACAATTCATCAAGTCCGTCAATACTCATATTTAAAAAACTCCCGCGCTTTTCTCAGTCCGGTTATCAGCGCATCCACATCTTCTTCATCGTTATAAATATAAAAACTCGCCCGGGCAGTTGCAGGAACGTTGTATTTATTCATAAGGGGTTGAGCACAGTGATGACCCGCTCTGATTGCAATACCATATGAATCGAGAATAGTACTAAGATCATGGGGATGGATTAATTCATCGTAAAATGTAAGAACACCCGCTCTGTCTTTCACATTTCTAGGACCAAATAACTGCAGTTTCGGTATCGTTTCCAACTGTTCAAGTGCATATTCGGTCAATACTTCTTCGTGTGTCCGAATAGCATCGAGACCGATATTTTCAAGGTAATCAATTGCAGCGGAAAATGCAATGACATCTGCATAGTTTGGAGTTCCTGCTTCGAACCTCCACGGTATATCCGCCCAGGTTGCATTTTGGAGTGTCACTTCCTCTATCATACCGCCGCCTCCAACAGTTGGTTCCATCCTTTCAAGGATTTCCGGCTTTGCACAAAGAACACCGATTCCTGTAGGTCCGAGCATCTTATGGGCGGAAAATGCGAGAAAATCGCAGTCCAATGCGGGGGTATCGATTTTCATGTGGGGGACACCCTGTGCACCGTCCAGAACAGTCACGGCGCCGCACTCGTGTGCAGATTCTATTATTTCCGCAACAGGATTGATTGTCCCAAGAACATTGGATATAATGGTGACTGACACCAGCTTTGTTTTGTTTGATAAAATTCTATAGTAACTGTCCATGTCAAGATAGCCTTCACCATCCACCTCAACATATTTCAGGACTGCTCCGGTTTCACGGGCAAGCAGTATCCAGGGAACAATGTTGCTGTGGTGTTCCATCTCGGTCAAAATGATTTCATCGCCTTTTTTGATATTCGTTTTTCCCCACGATTGGGCGATAAGATTGAGTGAATCGGTTGTGTTTTTTGTGAATACGATGCCCCGTTCATCAACACCGCCGATAAACTTCGCTGTTTTTGCTCTGAGTGCTTCATACGCAGATGACGATTCCTCGGAAAGTGTGTGGACACCCCGGTGAATATTTGCGTTTGACGTCCGGTAAAAGAATGACAATGCATTAATAACTGATGCCGGCTTTTGTGTTGTGGCGGCACTGTCAAGATAGACAATTAGATTTCCTTTGATTGTTCTGCTCAGAATGGGAAAGTCTTTCCGGATTGCTTCCACATCGAGAACAGCGGCGTTCTTGGTGACCGGTTTAGATACTGTGGTTTTAGTGCCGGAAATTGTATTGGGAAATGCGGGAATAGTCATAATTTTTCCCGTTTAATAATTGCTGATATCGATATAAATTTCACCGTTGTCTACTGTCACCGGAAACGTTGGAACCGGGCCGTATGCCGGCTGCCTGGTTACGGCACCGTTCGTAACATCGAACCGGGCACCATGCCTCGGACACTCGATTTCACACCCTTTCAGGCTGCCTTCACCGAGCGGACCGTTATCATGCGTACACACATTTTCAATAGCATAAAAGGAACCGCCAACATTGCAAACCGCGACATCTATTTCATCAACTCGGAACGACCGGACTTCACCTTCATTAATATCGGCAGTGTTAGCTACATTTACGATTGTGTCACTCAAATGTCCAGCCTCCCATAAGTCTGTTATTTATGTAGTCCGCAAGGTGGCCACGCAAAATTTCCGGAACACGTTGTAAAGCATCATCCATAAAACCTTCGACAATCAATTGAATTGCTTCATGTTCAGGAATTCCCCGGCTTCTCAAATAGAACAGCTGATCGCTGTCAGGAGGACCCATAGCTGCACCGTGAGAGCAGCGCACTTCATCCTGATTAATTTCCAACTCGGGTATTGATTCGACACGGCATTTCGATGAAAGGAGAAGGTTTCTGTTTTCCTGGTACGCTTCACTGTACGGTGCTTCGTGATCAATTGTAATCTTACCGGTGTAAGCAGAACGTGAACGGTCTTTGAGTACGACTTTAAAATTCAGATTACTCAACGTATTTGCAGCATTATGAACATGGACGGTGTGATGATCGAAATGCTGGCGCTTTTCACCGAGCAGAAATCCCTCAAGCTGACTCTCACTGCCTCTTCCTTCTAGTGCTGTGCCGTAGTTTGCTTTTGTTATATGCCCGCCAAAAGCGGCAATACCGGTAAAGGTATGCGCATCACGTTCGTTGCGCGATCGGTGCGTATAGTACATATGAGACCCGGTATTTAAATTCTGCACGGTAATATATTGCAACCGGGCATTGGTTCCGGTAAAAGCCTCTGCTACAACATTGCTGTAAACACCGTTTGAAGCAGTTGGACCACAAGTATATTCATCAATGATAGCGGCACTCGCACCATCATCAATAATGACGAACAGTCTCGATACAAAATTTCCGTCTGACGGCATTACCGTATTCAGATGGATCGGTTTATCAAAGATAACATTCTTTGGTACATAGATATAAATCCCGTTATCCCAGACAGCAGTGTTGAGTGCTTCATATTTTCCAAAATCAGGTCCTACAAGGCAGCTCAATCGGGATTCTGTAAGTTTAGAATTGTCCTGTACGATCAAATTCAAATCACCCGCAGTGACTCCTGCTTTAATGAGTTCCGGTGAAAGCTTTACACTAATTCCGTTTCCTTCATTATTCAACACAATGCCGCTTACTGCGTTATTATCAAGTTGTTTTTGCATTATCTCCGGGATAGCAGTGGAAGTAGAGCCGTTTTTTTTGTATTCCTTCTCTGAATACTCAAAGAGAGCTGGATCGGTGTACCGCCACAAATGCGGAACTCTGTCGGGCATCGGCATATCATTGTATCTATCCCATGCTTCTTTCCGTATGGATTTCAGCCAGTCAGGCTGCTGTGCGCTCAACACAGCCGGTTCTTTATGGCCTTGATTATTACTGCTCATTCATGCTCCTTATTAAACTGAAAAATGTCATTCTTCCTGATATTTAATATCTGTATTATCCAAGTGAGTCCGGAAATGCGGCACACGCTTCAATCAATCTGACCGCTTCAACGCTGAATTCAAGCGGGAGTTTTTTAATGATATCCACACAAAACCCGGTTACAATTAAGGCAACCGCTTCTTCTTCGGGGATACCACGCGACATGAGGTAGAAAAGCTGTTCCTCACCAACTTTTCCGGTATACGCTTCATGCTCCATAGTCGATGTCGAATTCCTGACATCGATTGTAGGGAAGGTATTCGCGACACATTCACTACCGATCATCATCGAATCACACTGCGAAAAATTCTTCGCATTTTCTGCGTTGGGCATAATCCGAACCATACCACGGTACGTATTTTTACCGTGTCCAGCGGAAATACCTTTCGAAACTATTCTGCTCGTAGTGTTTTTGCCAATGTGGATCATTTTGGTGCCGGTATCAGCCTGCTGATAGTTGTTTGCCACAGCTACTGAATAGAATTCACCAATAGAGTTATCACCTTTAAGGATACAACCAGGGTATTTCCAAGTAATTGCAGAACCGGTTTCAACCTGTGTCCAGGAAATTTTCGAGTTTTTTCCTTTGCACAAACCACGCTTTGTCACAAAATTATAAATCCCGCCTATTCCTTCTTTGTTACCAGGATACCAGTTCTGGATAGTCGAATACTTAATCTCCGCGTTGTTGTGAGCAACCAGCTCGACAACTGCCGCATGAAGCTGATTTTCGTCACGCATCGGTGCCGAACAGCCTTCGAGATAACTGACAATACTACCCTCTTCCGCAATGATCAGGGTTCGCTCAAATTGTCCCGTATTGGTCGCATTGATTCTGAAATAAGTAGACAAGTCCATTGGACATTTAATTCCTTTAGGGATATAACAGAACGAACCATCTGAAAAAACTGCAGAATTGAGAGCGGCAAAATAATTGTCGTTATAGGGTACAACGGATCCAACGTATTGTTTTACCAGCTTCGGATGGTTGTGGACAGCCTCGTTAAATGAGCAGAAAATAACACCGAGCCGTTCAAGGTCTTTCTGAAACGTTGTGGCAATGGAAACGGAATCAAAAACCATATCAGTTGCTACTCCGGACATAAGTTTCAGGTCTTCATCGGAAATTTTAACGCCGGCAAGTCTCTTCTGCTCAATGACAGGAATACCGAGCCGCTCATATGTTTTCAGCAGCTCTGGATCGACTTCATCAAGACTGTTCAGTTCTGGCAACTTTTTTGGTGCAGCAAAGTAAGAGATTGCCTGATAATCAATCGGATCATAGGTGACATCGCTCCACGTTGGCTCCTCCATAGTGAGCCAATGGCGGTATGCTGCGAGCCTCCACTCGAGCATCCATCCCGGTTCGTTTTTCTTTTTTGAAATCAGCGCAACAATATCTTCGTTAAGACCGGGTGGGATTAGTTCTTGTTCAATATCGGTGACCCAGCCGTGCTGATAGTCCTGCGTTATCTCGTTTTCTATCTTTTTGACTTTTGCAATATCTGCCTCATCCATTAGCTCGGCAGTTTTGTACATTTGATCGAATATTGCTGATTTCTCACTCATACTAATGCCTCCGAAGTGGTTTCAGGCTCTTTTTCCAGCCAGTCATATCCTTTTTCCTCAAGCTCGAGCGCCAACTCAGGTCCACCGGTTTTGACGATTTTTCCATCCATGAAAACGTGGATGGAATCGGGTTTGACAAAATTGAGCATCCGCTGATAATGAGTAACCAGCATTACTGCAACATTGTCGTCACAAAATTTATTGATTCCTTCAGCGACGATTTGAAGAGCATCGATATCGAGACCCGAATCTGTTTCATCGAGTAAAGCAACAACTGGCTGCAGGATAGAGAGCTGTAAAATTTCAAGGCGTTTTTTTTCACCGCCGGAAAATCCATCATTGATATACCGTGTTGCAAATGATTCATCTATACCGAGAAATTTGAATTTTTCCTTAAGCTCTTTTCTGAATCCTTTAACTCGTTCAGTGCCGTTCGTCATCGCTTTCAAAGCAGTCCTTAAAAAATTTGCTACCGTTACACCGGGAATTGCTACAGGATATTGCATACCGAGAAATAGTCCCAACTGAGCACGCTCATTCGGTTCAAGATCAGTAATCTTTTCTCCTCGAATATAAATATTTCCTTCGGTTATTTCATAACTTGGATGTCCCATAAGTGCATTTGCTAGACTGCTCTTTCCGGAACCATTCGGACCCATGATAGCATGTTTTTCACCAGCTTGGATGGTAAGGCTTACACCTTTCACAATCTCATTATCTTCCACACTCACATAGACATTTTCAAATCGAAATAGTGGTTCATTCTTAACCGACATCTGTTTTCTCCTCACGAATATCACTTTCAGTTAGAAACTCATTGAACGCTTCTTTCAGCAAAACAGCTATCATCTCGGCGCTCTTCGACTCTATATGCTGGCGCTCAATCATAAACGCAAGTTCACCATTCTTAAAGAGGGCGATTGAAGGCGATGAATGAGGATAACCATGTATATAACTGCGTGCCTTTTCGGTCGCTTCAAGGTCCTGTCCGGCAAAAACAGTCGCAAGCATACCAGGTTTATGTTCGCTCTCTAAGAGAGAAAGAAATACGCCCGGTCTTGCCTGACCGGCAGCGCAACCGCATACAGAATTCACAACAAGAAGCACAGAATCTTCTTTTGTTGATAATACGGTATCAACCTCTTCAACGGTGAGGAGTTCCCGGAAACCGTTCACGGTCATTTCGTCGCGCATTGGCTGAACAAATTGCGGATCATACGGCATAATTCATTCCTTTCTTACTTATTATTTTCAATTTAATAAGTACAAGTTTAAGTTTTTCGAGTTACAGTATCTCGACATCTCGACAATTGAATAATATAATTTGATGCATGATTTTTGTAGTAAAATCTACTATTTTGTATACATTGGTACATATTGCTCTCATCAATACCTGGATTCAACAAATTATTTCCATAGGATCAAATGAGAATTGAACGATTAATTTTATATCAATCGCACAGTATTAGGATTATTTACTTTTGCATTGTACCTGAACCTCTCGAATGCTGTCTTTTCATCAACAATCAGGTCTTTGAGCATTGTATTTCCAAGAATCTGAGTAACAGCATCATTCACAGAACTCCAGAGCGCTCTGATCGAACACTCCGTTGAATTTACACAAATAGAGTCAATGCCAGTGAATTTCATACCGCAGTGGTCAACCTCAAAAAATGGTCCATCAAGCACATATAATACATCCAGTACACTAATCTGAACTGCAAGCCGTGAAAGTTTATAACCACCTTTTTGGCCTCGGGTGCTTTCTATCAGCCCGCCTTTGAGCAATATCCGCATAAGTTTCCCGACATAATGTGTCGATAGCGCTTCATTTTTTGCTATCTCATCAATTGTTAGGGGGCCGCTGTTCTCCTGTTTCGTTAATTGGAGCATGCAGCGTAAACCGTACTCTTCCTGAGATGTAAATCTCATATTTTGACCCCTCTGTATTGAATGAATTTTATACTCATTAAGTATGTCCGCCGTAAATATAATAAAAGTATACTAAAAAGTCAAGTATTAGTCGGCAAATTTGATTATGATAATATTTTAGTTTCGGCCCGAGAGTGGAAATTCCGTTGTTTAGGATAAAAAATTTAGATAATTAAGTCAAAAGCGGACTAGAGTGAATTTTGATTAAATAATGGTATAGATTTTGGTTTCTGTAATTGTATCTCCATTCCATTTCCTTGTGGTATACCAGGCAATGATTTTTGCTGACACCATGGTACTGTAAGCGTCTTTACTTTGTGCACATGATCAGAACCCCCTCAAGGCCGTTACTATGACGACGTCCCGTGATGCACTCTGTGTTATGATCGACCGTACGCTGGTTACCAAAAAACTTCAGCGATGTATACGAACGGAACGTAGCAGTGGAGAAGGTGCTCCCTTTCGCAGCGGTGTCCCTGATCTCGTTCATCAAGCGGCAGTCACAAGCTTCCTGTGATGTTCCACCATGCCGAAAACCTTTATTGTACCGGCATTGCCGCGACCGCTGGTTCCCGTACGTTTCCCACCAAAGCAGCGTGCATCACATTCTATCTCGCCGGAAAGTCTTCTCACTTCCTGACACAAAAAATTATAAATCTCCTGTCGATAAAGCATCTATTTGCCTCGCACCGTCGTGGAGCCAAAACCAAGACCACTGGCAGCTTTATTGGCAGGTATCTCTAAGAAACATAACGCAGTAGAAGCAAGATCCGTCCTTGAACCGCTTCGGGCTCTCTTTACAAGAACATCGAGTACCTGTAAAACGATTATCACGCAAACGGTACAAACGATCCCCAGAACAAAATGGACATGATGTAGGAACAATCAATATAGTGGCTTTTTCTCCCATTCCAAGTATAATGCAACACGTGGTCCGAAAATAACCTAAGTACCTAAATTTTATTAAATATTTAGGAGTTGGTTGCATGGATAAAAATTGTATATGACTAAATATGTTCTGTCACAACAAATGCAATGGCCAGATTTTTTTCATGGGAAAGAGAGAGATGGAATTGCTGAGAAGAAAAGTATGCATTGCCACCTGAAGCTGTTTTGGAGAATGAAAAATAAGGTTTCCCATTTTCGTCGTTTCGGATTTCAACATCGTGCCAATCAATATGAATTGTTTTCGACACCGCTTTCCTGAGCGACTCCTTCGCACAAAAGCGGGCAGTAAAATAGGGAGAGGGATCTTTATACCGTAAACAGTACTCGATTTCATTGTCGGTAAAAAGTTTGTGGTAAAAACCTGTATTGGAATCGTAAGGTTTAGCCCGAAATCGATCAACCGATTCGATATCGACACCGGTACCGGATATGATGTGATTCAACATAATTTATTCAGTAGTATGCAGAGTAGTGACTGTTCTTTGAAAGATAGATTTCAAAGAGGACCCCCATTACTCAACAAGATACATTCTAAACCATTCAATCGTCTTGTTGATGACCGAATCGAATATAGGATTTGTCCCGGAAAAGGGGTGAGCAGTACCAAATGTATGGCTCCCGCCTGGCAATATTTCAAGGCGCGTGATAGATTTGCTCGAGGCGTCAAATATTTCCTGAGCAGCTTCATATGGTACCGTGTCATCTTTATAACCGTGAATAATAAGGTGAGGAATTCCATGCCGGGCTTCGGATTTCAATATATTTCGTTCAAGTACATTACGCTCAAGATCATTAAGAAATTCAACATTCATGCGCATTTTCTGATTAGTCCGAACATTATCAAACTCGATAAATCCCTGTTTTCTCCATTCGATTCGATAATCAAGGTATGAGTCAAAGCTCGAAACACTTGCCCATGTTGCAAGACAATTGACATGTGTGTTCTGACTTGCAAGAAGAATAGCAGTACCGCCGCCGCGACTGTGTCCGATGAGACCAATCGGTGGTTTCCAGGCTATTTCCTCAAATTCGCTGCCGGTTTTAATTGCGTTTATAAGAAAATCAATATCTTCAAGTTCGTATCCGATAGTATTCTGTGCAAATTTAGGAAGTTCAGAAAAATTTTGAAGGTCAGTACCGATACCGTTGTAAGAAAAATTAAATGAAATGACAAAAAAACCATTCGAACACATTTTGTCCATTGCATATTGCCAGCCGCCCCAGTCCTTGAACCCTTTAAATCCATGACAAAATAAAACTAACGGTTTTCTTTCCGGGATTTCGGGTATTCTGAAGTCACCGATCAAGAACCTGTCAGGTCCCATCTTTAATTCAAAGATACGTTTTAGCATGAGGGTTTCTAATGTATTTTAATAAATCAAAAGATAGAAAGAAATATATAAATGAGCAAGAATTTAAATAAACGGTTGAATATACAAGAAATGCAGGAGTGATAATCAGAATCTAAACCTGCTCAAAAATGCCATTCCATTTCAATCGAGTGTGGAATGAATTAGTCTTCCTGTTTTTGAGCTTTCTGCTCATTCAGACAACGATTCAATATTATCGATAAAATCGTTGATAAGAAACGGGTTTTCTAAGCAGAAATTATCGATATTTTCCAAAAACTCGTGCGTCTCCTTGCTGGCAGTATCCCCTTCCATCCAGTTTGTCGGGCATTTTTATATTGCTCAGAATTATATCATAGAAATTTTTTTTGATCTTATTCAGAGTTTGTTCACTGTCGTAGGCTACTTCCGTGATACACGTGTAAATCTTAAGAACATCTTTCTGAAACTCAATAATATCACTTTCATCGTCTATAATAAGGACTCTTGTCGTAGAGGAGAGTAAGTTTTTCACCGCTGTTTTCTGCTCGTGCGTGTCTTCGCCTGCAAAAATGGGAAAAAGAAGAGTAAATTTTGTTCCCTCAGTGTATGAGGAATCAAGAAAAATTTCACCATTATGCTCTTTAATAATACCATAACTCAAACTTAATCCGAGCCCCCGGTATTTCTGCCGACTTCTTTTGTCATGAAGAACGGTTCAGAGAGCTTTTAATGTAAACTTTATTTCATACAATAGGGTCTTAATATTTTCCATCTCAGAAAGTGCATATTTTAATCCCTCATCAACCTCCCTGGCAATGATTATCCCTTCAACTCTATCATTTGATTTTGCTAATTCTTGCCTTACCCATCCAATATATTTTAAAATTTGACCGACCGTATTAGCGTCGGTTCGACCGCGTTTTAATTCAACCACGAGCCATCGATTATCAGATTTATGTTTGGCAAGAATATCTATGCTACCAGCAGCACACGGGTATTCATATCCTGCTTCTTGATCTCCAGGTTCACTATAGATATTCCATTCTTGCCCAAGCTCAGTGTTATTCCAGTTGTATTTGAGAAAATCATGAAGATGTCTTTCAAGACCAAATTTTGTATCTGTATCTGTGTCTGTGATAAGCCCATCTACGAGCCCATCATCCTGCTTGTTGATAAAATAAAACACTGCATCAAGAGTCCATAAATCTAATTTAAGATCATCTCTCAAATTTAAGAGTACGCCATTAACTTTTATGTATCGCTCTCCAAAAGTTTCACCGTGGTCGAATTTTGGCCATATATCTAATCTCTTTAATGCTCCTTCAGATGTCGAATTCCAAACTCCATATTTATCTGGAAAAGCAATTGAAAGAATGGCAGTAATTGTTGCCCTACCCATAGCAAATACGTTCTTGTGTACTTCATTGAGCCGTTCTGTAATGGATAGATTTTCACTTAATAATTTTTTAAGTTCAGATTTCAAATTATCCATATCAGAACATATCTTAGGACCATTTCTACTTAAACCAGTCCAATGGTGGTTATTTTTAAAGAGCAAAAATGACAGAAATTCATCTTCAGTAATATTGTTTACTTTATCCAGTGAGAAAATTGGTTGATAACGAGCAAAAACTGCATCTCTTGGATCTGTAATGTTTTTAAAATCACTGTCTTGATCTTTTACTGTTGCATATTCTTGCCTTATTTCACCTAAAGCATTTTTATATTTTGCGGTTTTATTCATCTTTTTTGAAGACATGATAATGCCTCATTTTCTATAATAGTTAGATTTTCCAAACTACTAATATTAAATCAGCTAGATTTCTAGATTTTGTATTTATCGTTTTCTAAGTAAGACATCCTTATAACAGATACGGGTCTGATTTTAAGATCATTCATATAAAGAATACGGTCAATTTTTGATATTCCACTTCGAATTTTACCGTCTTTGGAGCCAATTATATAACTTGCATTATATCCTGTATGAAGGTAATACCGCTAGATGCAAAGGAATTCCATCGGGATTCTCCTGAGTTTTGTTAACAGCTTTTGATTTAGGGGTTTCCAGGAAATCATGATTAATATGTTTGGTAATTGCTTCTCTGAATCGTCTTTGTTGTCCTGAACCAGAAAATGGTATAAAGTTCTTATTCAAAACTCTATCTGCAAATCCAATCTGCTTGATAATTGAAGATACATGATCGTACGTATTCGCTTTGATTATTAAGAACTTTATCTGGATTCAGAACAGTTATTCATGATTTGTGGTTTTAAATGGGAATTATCTTTATCTGCCGGGCATTTGGCAGCATCAATTGGAAAGTGACCTCTATCTATAAATTTTTAAAGACATATATTCTTGGAATTTGAAGATGTACTGTGGAGAGCTTTCATTACTAACGTATGGCGGAGATTCTACTTCTTTCGGTTTGTAATTATAGGCATATTTAAGATTATCTCTGCGTTCAGATTTGTAATCCACACCTAAACCGAGGCATTTATCACATTTAATTATTTCACTCTTGATGTTTTGCATTACCTTTTTAAAATTATTTATGTTTACTCTTTCTGTGATTTGATTAGCTGCTTAAGTAAGCCAATAAAATGACCATTATTTAAAGATCCTGCAAGAATACCACTGCAGAATCTTTCTTTTCTTATGATTGTTGTTAACAACTGGCAGCATAATTCTGTATTGGCATTTTCAATAGAAAGCCTTCCATCAAAATATTTTGCGGCTTCATCTTGCGATTCAACCCAGTTGAAATCTGTCAATATAAAATCGCCATCATATAAATGTTGTATTATCTTATTTACAGCATCAGAGTAAACGTGAGGGTATAGAAAATCATCTGTATTTATACTATAAAGTTTCTTATTATTAACCTCGGATATTATTTTATCTATCATTTCCAGAAGATTTGCCCTGGAATTGCTGATTTTCTTCATGACTTTTTTAAATAATTAGAAATTTGTTTCTGGGAATACTTTTTCATTTATCATAGCAGGCGATATACCTTATCATCATCTTTGTATTTTTCAAGCATTCTAATATATGGAACTTCCCGGAAGTCTATAATAAAGAATAGTACTTCAAGGATGCCATCTCCATCATTCCAGAAAGATTCATCAATTGAACAAGGGAGAACTGTACGCCAGGTAATATTTGCAAAAAGTGTTGTGTCTATCAATAATAAACCTGGTTCCGGGAACATTCTTATCCTATGCCATTTATCAAACACCTTATCATCTCGGACAGTAAGCCGGTTAATTGTATCATCTTTCAGCGGTTGATTGTTTCGAGAATGATCTATAAGAGATTGATAAATATCAATATTTTCTAATTGAGAGTAAATGAAGTATTTGAGGTAACAAACAACAATCTTGGCAATCAGGGGAGTTATTGAAGGGATTTTTGTTTCGTCAACTTCAACTTCCTTTACTTGGCCTTTTCTGGCTGAGTAACCCAAAGTCTCTGAACGTACAACATCCCCCGGTTTACAATTATCATATTGCTCTTTCAAGTCTTCAATTTCTTTTTCAATCAGTCTTTCAGGCATTTGGTCTTTTAAATTTTTTTTCAGCCAATCAAAACCAACAAATTCTATATCTCCCTCAGCATGTTGAATGAAATCTTCGCCTTCTTCAATAACTTTCGCTTTAAATCCTCCTTTTTTCCTTGTCATTTCTACTTTTTCACCAGTTTCAGTATCGTATCCTTGATATTTTAAATTATCATAATAAGTACCAGCCTTAGACAGGTTAAGAGTATACATTGCTTCTAATAAATGTGGATTCTCTATCCCGGAGTTATCTATTTTATTTCCAAAGTGTTGTTTACATTCACCGCAGATATCATGCGATTTCCAGAAACCGCATATATTGCTTGGAATAATATGTTCTCCCTGACCGGTGCATTCTGCTGGAAGAGGATTACTGCAAAAAATACAGTCTTGAAATGTATGGTTCATATCTACAGTTTTATTACCTTAAATGATAAGTTCCACTTTTATACTTTCCAATTCTTATAAACTCATTATTTTTAGTTAGGATTAGAGTAATATCGTCTATACTCATTGGGGCACTATTATATTTAATTATATCAATTATATCAATACATTTTTTTTGAAGACATGATAATACCTCACAAAATATTGTATCACTTAAAGGTAGTTTCAATTATTCCAATATCTTCATCATTTAATTCATATATGTTGGAAATTAAAGATTGTCTATTTGGTCTTCTAAATTAATTGTATCAGCATCAAGACTGTATTTTTTTCGCTGAAGTATCTGATTTACTAGATTGTCAATTCTTTTTTTATAGCATCCAGTGGGAATTTAACAGGGAGTTCTTGCAGGAATGTTTTTGAGATATTTACTGTTAATTCCGAATTATTTGAGAAACTACTAGCATAGTACCAATTAATGATTTTTGAATTTAATAGCGCGGATATGTATTCGTAATATTTGCTGTATTCATCTCGAAGTAATAAGTTATTAATAGAAGCAAAAGTTTTTAACCTATTTGTATCAATAGTTGCAGTTAGGGGAATAGTGCCACCGCTTATATGTTGAATAATAATTTTCTTATCAGCTTCCCATAGATAATCAGATCGAGGTCTATGAATATCGTTACTTATTCCATATTATATACTTGTTTATTTTATTAAGTCCATATTTTTCGATGGTTTTACCTTCTAATAATGGTTGATGAATTTCAGTTTTATTAAGACTAATTAATTGTTTGTGCGCAACTACTCCTTCAATAATATCAATACAAAAAACACCCAATTTTTCTTTGTTTACTGCAGTCTTCTTAATAGCTTTAGTGTTTTTTATCTGCATAAATTATTGAATGTGTAACTAACATTGTTTATATATTGGTTCTGATTAAAGAACGAAGTGCAAAAGTCATTGAATTCGATCATTCAAAACCGCATTAATAATAATAAATATGCATTAAAAAATGTTATTTTGATTTTACATATATTGAACAGAGTTACTCAATCATAACTATAATAATTAATCTGTTTGAACATACTGTATTAATTTTTATATTTTGTATTTGTTGTCTTGATCAAATAGTGTTGTCCAACCAGTAACTGAGGTGCTCCAATTAATTATAGATGCTTGAATGCTGTCCGGGTTCTTATTTTTACTTCACTTATTGTTATATTCGCAGTTACTCCGGATCGTGCTGCCGGATGGCAGTTGGCTTCGCTTCCGGGATTATTGGAAGACGCAGCCCGTTTAGAAGGAAAATCCAACAGAGAAAGACAGGATATTCTTCAGGACATCTTGACCGAAAAGGGAATCGAATATTCTATTGAGCCGTTTTCAGCGAAAAGTGAACGTAACAACCGTGTCATTAATGGAAACAACATTGTTGTAACGCTGGGTTCCGGAGAATCTGATTTTGTCATCGGTGCCCACTACGACAAAGTAGATGTTGGCAGCGGTCTTGTCGATAACGGCTGCTCCGCAATAATTTTGACACGGATTATTGAAGCTCTCTCGAACGAAGAGCTAAATCACAGGATCAGAATTGTGTTTTTCGATCAGGAAGAAGCTGGGCTTGTCGGTTCAGCTCAGTTTATTGAACAACATAAGGGCGATCCGATCGAATCGATGATCAACCTTGATGTCAATGCGTATGGCAACACAACACTCATCGGGCCATCTGCTTCCACAGGAATAAACAGATTATATAGATTAGCAAAAACGATATGTGTGGAAAATGATTTTGAATTTCTCGTTTTTCCCGAATATGGTGGGAGCGACGATATAAGCTTTCAACATGCGGGTATTGAAAATATTTCGTTAGGGATATCAACTGCAGAGCAAGCATATCAGTTCTGGCTCGCTTTGAATGGATCGGAAGAATTTCAGCCGGCTGGCACTCCGAAAGTGTTCACCATGATACATTCGAAGAATGACGCATTAAAGGAAGTCGAGTCCGCAGCTATGACACAGAACTACACTATCGTTCTGGAAATGATCAAACGCCTCGACAAGATGGATTAGTGTTTATATATTATTACATATTTTTAGATTAATGATTACGCAACATAATTTATAAGATAAATAACCTTGGTACTCGTTAATAATCGTATTGTCTTTACCGCGTGATTAGAATTTACATAATTGTCATGGAAAAATTGCCACGTCGCTTCGCTCCTCACAATGACGGCAAGGATTTATTCTTTGAAAAACATTACAGAATGTCATTTCGACCGAAATCTCAATATGAAATTAAAATCGAGATGAAGTGGAGAAATCTCAATCTTTTTTCAAATGTCTTTTTATTTTAATTTCAAAATGGTAGTTTTGTTATGGCAATAATCCAAAAAGTTGAAAATTTATGACCAATCTTCTCAAAATAATCCGCTCCGGTTTCTTGGCTGTTTGTATAGCACTCTACACTTTCCTTGGTTCGCTCTTTGTGTACATACTCTTTCCGTTTTTTGGGAGGAGGGGATATATCGATTTTGCCACGCGGGTGTGGGTTAAATTTATTTTATGGACATCCCGGATCAAGGTAACTGTGGAAGGGCTTGAAAATCTGTCACTGGAAGAGAAATACATCTTTGTGGCGAATCACCAGTCACATATGGATATTCCTGCTTGTGTTACTGTAATACCCGCCCGGCTCAGGATGCTTGCGAAAAAAGAGTTGTTTCGTATTCCAATTTTTGGATGGTCAATGTGGATAGCAGGCCATATCCGGATCGACAGAGAGAACAGGGAAAAGGCGATAGGAAGTCTTGATCATGCAGTTGAACGACTCAAACATGAAAACATTTCGCCGCTCGTCTACCCGGAGGGCACGAGGTCGCCCGATGGAAAAATCCATGCATTCAAAAAAGGTGCGTTTGTTTTGGGAATCAGGTCGAAACGGCCTATTGTTCCGGTTATTATCATCGGTAGCCGTTCGGTTCTGCCGAAGAATTCACTAATTCTCAATCCAGGCAACATCCATGTTGTTATCGATAAACCGGTTCCAACTGCTGACTACGAATTCACTGACCGCAGCAAACTTTCCAAGCATGTGAGAGAAATCATCGAAAAACGGTTCAACGAAGCGCAGGGAAAATAATTTGAACTATAATTGCATGAAAGGTTTACAAAAGAAATTTCAGAACAGAGTATAATGTAACACTTGGTCCGAAAATAACCTAAGTACCATAATATAAAATAATATATTAATAAAATCTATTTAGAAGTCAATAATATTAATGCGTTTATAGCAGAAGGTATAGTATTGAGCAAGAATTAATTCCTACAATAGATAATATAATGAAAAAGGGTGGTTCTGATTAATATCAGAACCACCCTTAAGCGAAAGAAGGAGGGAAGAAATTTAATCCATTTGTTTCCGTAAGAAAGCAGGAATGTCAAGGTCTTCAGGAGCAAGCGGTGTCGATTCATTAATGTGAATCTCCGGTTCACTCTCGTGTTCTATGTCATCTTTGATTCGTTCAAATGTCGGACGGTCACGTTCACGCACTGAAACTTCCGGCTTTGTCAATTCGATAAAGCGGTTATTGATCTGTTTAGGTTTTTTCGGTACGCCGTTGAAGCCCGTGGCGATAACGGTGACACGCATTTCATCATGAAGGTCTTCATCGATAACCGCACCGAAAATAATATTTGCTTCCTTGCCGGTTGCATCGAAAATTACCGATGTGGCATCGTTCACTTCGAACAATGTCATATCTTTTCCACCGCAAACATTGACAAGAACACCTTCGGCACCTTCGATAGAAATTTCTTCAAGGAGCGGACTGGAAATCGCTTTTGTTGCCGCTTCAATAGCTCTGTTGTCGCCGTCTGCCGCGCCGGTACCCATTATTGCATCACCCATACCCATCATCACAGTCCTAACATCGGCAAAATCAAGATTCACAAGACCCGGTACAGTGATGAGATCGGAAATTCCTTTCGTGGCCTGATACAGAACATCGTCTGCCATCTTGAATGCCGATGCAAGTGATGTGTCTTTATCAACGATTGAAAGAAGCCTCTGATTCGGAATGACAATCAGAGTATCGACTTTATCCTTGATCTGCTCGATACCTTCATCAGCACGGCTCATCCTGCACTTGCCTTCAAAGTGGAACGGTTTTGTTACGATACCGACTGTCAATGCACCAGCTGCTTTTGCTTCTGCGGCGATTATCGATGCAGCACCGGTCCCGGTTCCACCACCCATTCCTGCTGTAATAAAAACCATATCGGTGTCGACGAGAATTGCTGCAAGTTCAGCTTTGTCCTCTTCCATTGCCTTCCGGCCGACTTCGGGATTAGCACCCGCACCAAGGCCTTTGGTGATTCCACCGCCGATTTGCATTTTTAATTGGGCATTATTTGCATCTAGTGCCTGGGCGTCGGTGTTAACGGCTATAAAATCGACACCACGCAGACGTTCCTGAATCATGCCGTTTAATGCATTTCCACCGGCTCCACCGACACCGATGACCTTCATGATAGCGCCTTCGGACAATGATTCGTCAAACTCAAAAGTCATGTCACCCTCCTTCTGGTTGAATACGGTTTATGTGCGATATTTTTCATAATTTTTAAATTTCTATTTTCTCTGAAATTTGCTAATCGTTATCATTTCTATATTAGAAGAATTCGGCAAACCACTGCTTCATTCTGCCGTGAATTTTGTCGTATAATTTTGAGTCATCAACCATAAAATATTCGCTTGAAGACCGGTCGTGATCACCATAGATCACAAGACCGACTCCGGTTGCATAGATTGGACTTCGTGCAGGATCGACGAGCCCTGATATGTTTTCAGGTATACCCATTCGAACCGGCATATCAAAAATCGATTCCGCAAGCTCTACAGCACCCGAAATCAGGCTGCAGCCACCGGTAACGACAATGCCCGACGTCAGGAGATCGAGATAGTCTGATTTTTTGATTTCCCGGAGCGCAAGCGAGAAAAGCTCTTCCATTCTCGGCTGAATAATGGAGGTTAATATCGATTTTGACACTTTTCTCGGTTCACGTCCCCCGACACCTGGTACGGTGATATACTCCTCTTCAGTAATGTTATTGATATAACAGCAGCCGTGTTCGAGTTTAATATTTTCAGCTTGCTCAGGGGGAGTGCGGAGACCGATAGCAATATCATTAGTAACATTTTTCCCACCGAGACCAATTACGGATGTGTGCCTGATACTACCGCCGAAAACGAGAGCAATATCAGTAGTACCGCCACCAATATCAAGAAGTCCAACGCCCAAATCACGCTCATCATCACCGAGAACCGCAAAGCTTGATGCAAGCGGTTCAAGAACAATATCCTGAACATGTAACCCTGCACGTTCAACGCTTTTGTAAATATTTTGAGCTGATGTCACTGCACCTGTTACGATGTGTGTTTCAACCTCAAGTCTGACGCCAGACATGCCGATTGGATCCAGAATTCCGTCTTGTTCATCAACTATATACTCCTGCGGAAGAATATGGATGATCTCACGATCAAGAGGGAGGGAGATCGCTTTTGCCGCTTCAATACCTCGTTCGATATCGGCCTGATTAATCTCATTATTGTCATGAGATACGGCAACAATTCCTTTAGAATTCAGACTCCGAATATGATCTCCGGCAATACCCGCATAGACGGAATTTATATCAACACCCGCCATCAGTTCAGCTTCCTCAACTGCTTTCTCGATAGATCGGACTGTTTTATCGATATTGATCACCACCCCTCTTCGGAGACCGTCCGAGGGGCTTGTTCCCACACCGAGAATTTTTATTTCATTAAATTGACCTTTTTCAGCAACGACAACACCGATTTTTGTCGTCCCGATATCAAGCCCAACAATGATATCTTTGTCTGACATGTAAAACTCCTTACATTTCGTAAATGCAGTTAAAGATTTCTGCTGATCAATCAGCCTCTTTAATGATAATTTGATTTTCGTAATTCAGATTTATAGTGCGCAGCCGTTCGGTAATTCTCTGTTCTTCACAATATTTCAGAAAGTATTCAAGTTTCGCTAATTTAAAACGATAATCTTCCGATCCGCAATTGACACGGATAAGGCTACCGGATAATATCAGCGACAAATTTCCGCCACTCCTATAGAGAATTTCTGAAATATGTGCAGAAATTGCCGGATAATATGTTTGTACCAGATTTATGAATGAAATCACTTTAGAAATTCTATCATCAGAGATGAGTGTCCCCGGCTTTTGCGGCGGCAGTTGAATGCCGGAAATGATCGGAAAATCTGCAGAATTCGAATTCCGCAGTCGCTTCGGCAGTAAATATCCCTCTTCATCAATAAAAAAGATCTTCTGTAAAACAATCATAGCAACGGGGACACGCTCATCAATATTCAGTTTTAAAATTCCGGGAAATTTTCTCCCGATGGAAGCAGTTCTAACAAATGGCTGTTCTTCCAATTTTGTTTTTATCGATTCAATGTCCAAATCTAGAATCGTACCATCCGGTTCAACCGGAATCAGTGCAGACAACTCCTCTTGAGACATAAACCATGTCCCGCTCACCTCAATCTGGCTCAATTGAAATGTTCCTGAGTGGTGTATCCAATAATTCACACCAATTACGAGGAAATAAAGAGCAATACCGACCGTTGCCAAATAACCTGTTTGTTTCAACCTTCTGAGAAGTTTTTTAAGCCTCGTTTTCTTTCCGTTTCTTTTTTTCATCTGATTTTCTATCCAATGATTACTGTTTCCTGCATTATAGATGTTTCTTCTTTAATCTGAGAATTATCCGCTCACTGATGTCCCACACATCTCCGGCGCCGAGCGTAATGATAATATCACTCGGCTTTGCATTCTCGGCGGCATCATTAATAATATCAGCCTTTTCCGGAATATAACGTGCGTCTTTATGTCCGTGAGAATGGGCCCATTGTGCTATAAGTTCTCCCGTTACACCCTCGATTGGTTTCTCACGTGCCGGATAAATACTCGAAATAATGACTGAATCTGCGTCGCTGAAACTCTCTCCAAACTCTTGATAAAAATCCCGTGTCCTGCTGTAAAGATGGGGTTGAAAGATTGCGGTGATTTTTCTGTCCTTCCAGCCGCTTCGTGCACCGCTGAGACATGCTTTGATCTCTGTTGGATGGTGTGCATAATCATCAATGATCATCACATCGTCTATTTCGTCTTTCAACTCAAATCTCCGGAAAATCCCGCTAAACTCATGTAATGCAATCCGGATTTTTTCCAATGGAACATCCAGTTCCAGCCCGACTGCAATAGACGCAATAGCGTTTTTTATATTATGGAGTCCCGGCTGGGGAATTGTAAAGTAGCCGAGCGATTCGCCTTTTCTACGAACCATAAATAACGATTTGAATTGCTCAAACTGGACATCTTCCGGCTTATAATCAGCATCAGGATGATCACCATAAGTAATGATTCGCCGTTCGAGTTTCGGTAGAATGTCACGGACAGCTTTATCATCGAGACAGGCGATAATACTGCCGTAAAAAGGAACTTTTGACGCAAATTCATAAAAAGCATCCTGCAATGATTCTAGCTCATCATACGAATCAAGGTGTTCTCGTTCCAGTGTCGTAATAACCGCGATAGTCGGACTCAATGTTAGAAATGAGCGGTTGAACTCATCAGCCTCGGTTACGATGTAGTCTCCTGTACCGACGCGGACATGTGATTGTAGGCTCTTAACTTTACCTCCGACCACGATTGTTGGATCAAGTCCCCCGCCAGTCAATACCTGGCCGACCATTGAGGTTGTTGTTGTCTTTCCGTGCGTGCCTGCAATACAGATCCCATATTTCAGGCGCATCAGCTCTGCAAGCATAATTGCTCTACTGATGACAGGAATACTCCGCTTATTAGCTTCTACAATTTCAGGATTATTTTTCGGTATGGCGGCAGAATAAATCACAACGTCCGGATCAGAAATGTTTTCAGCACGATGATCATAAACGATATCCACCCCGAGATCTTTGAGATGGCGAGTAACAGCGCTTTCGACCATGTCCGAGCCGCTCACATGGAGTCCAAGATTTACCATAATCTCCGCAAGTCCATTCATGCCCGCACCACCAATTCCCACAAAATGGAGATGTTTAATTTTACCAAATCGCATACTTGAATTACAACAGTTCTCAATGTTTCAAGAATGTTACACAGTTTTTGTATACTGTGTTGCATATCTTTGTCGTTTAGATTTCCTATTTAACTGTTTCAGACATTTCTGTTTCGCTATGTTTAGCAAGATGCCGCACGCGCCCAGCGAGCATAGCAGCGATGTCCCGCCGTAACTGATGAACGGTATAGGCAGACCGGTTGTCGGAAGCAGCCCACTCACGACACCGACATTGGTAAAGGCTGCAAGAACAATGCTGATGGTTATACCTATTGCCAGGAGTGAACCAAACGGGTCATGCGCACGTTTGGCAATAACGATACCGCGCCAGAAAAATATCAGAAATAGTGTCAAAACAATAAAAGTACCGATGAAACCGAATTCTTCGCCGATTATCGAAAATATAAAATCGGTAAACGGCTCTGGAAGGTAAAGCAGTTTCTCTTTGCTGTTGCCGATTCCTACACCGAAAACGCCGCCACTCCCGAGACTTATAAGTGATTGATTAATCTGATAGTTACTGCCTAATAAATCGGACTGGGGATTGAGGAATCCCATAAGCCGCTGCATACGGTACGGTGAATTCAATACTGCACCGTATGCAACAGGAATGGAAGCCAATCCAGTCATAGCGAGGTGTTTTATTCTTATTTTGCCGATGTAAAATAGCATAAATGCAATTGCCGTCAAAAACACCGCACTTGAAAAGTCCGGTTCAAGAAAAATCAAAAACACAATTCCCAAAACAATTAAAAATAACGGGAGATATCCATCGACAAAACGCCAGAGTTTTTCACGCTTTCTTGTAAGAGTGTCTGCGAGATAGAGGATTAGAGCGTATTTCGCAAATTCCGACGGTTGAAACGAGAATGATCCAATCTCAATCCATCTGTTGATACTTTTAACCGTACCAGATTGAATGAAAACCATATAGAATAAGAGGCCAAACGAAACATATAATCCAAATATTGCGTACTTTGAGAACACTTGATAATTGATTATTGATAAGAAAAGCATAATTATTATGCCAAAACAGACACGCAATAAATGGCGTTTCAAGAAGAAATGAGCATCGTCGAATTTAGAAGATGCAACAGCAAAGCTTGCACTATACACCATAACAATCCCAATTCCTACTAGAACAAGTATGGTGATAAGAAGAGTGTAGTCTGTTGAATTTTTTTTGTCCATAACTCTTATTTACATCAAATTTACATCAAAAGATATTACTACTTTTTTTGTAATAATTTCACAATATGTTTAAAGACTTTACCCCGTTCTTCAAAGCTGGAAAACATATCGAAGCTCGCACAACCTGGGGAAAGAAGAATAACATCACCCTCGTCAGCATTCACAAATGCGTTCGAAATTGCATCATGCAAACTTTTCAACTTGGTTAATGTATCAACCAGATCACTCCAGACGCTTTCCATTCTGCTTGCTGCTTCACCAATAAGAATCAGATTTTTTACCTTGTCCTCTATAAGACCGTTTGCAATCGATAAGTCACTCCCTTTATCTGTACCTCCTGCAATGAGTGTTACGGGTTTTCTGAATGATCTGAGAGCAACCATTAAAGCATCGATGTTTGTCGCCTTTGAGTCGTTGATAAAAGTTATTCCGTTTATGGTCCCGGCATCTTCAAGCCGATGTTCCAGCCCTTTGAAATTCTTCAATCCATTTCGAATGTGTTCTACATTGATCTCCGAAAACCCGGCGGCGGCAGCAGCGGCAAGTGCGTTCGCAACATTATGCGGACCTGCAACAGGCAGCTCCCGAATCGGTAAAATCTCTTTTTCCTTGCCGCTGTCGTAGAGATACAAGGTGTCGTTTCTGACGCCTGCTCCCCGGTCAACGGCATGTTCATTATCAAACAACCACCGTGTCGCTCTTCCCGAAGCGGTAATCTTTTGCAGATAAGGATCGTTATGATTGAAGATCAATACATCCTCTTCAGTCTGATTCTCTCCGATGCGAAGCTTACTGCTGATATAGTCTTCCATAGTATTATGCCGGTATACATGGTCTGGTGATATGTTTAAAATTACTGCTGTATTCGGATGAAACGTCTCTATCGTTTCCAATTGAAAACTTGAAACCTCCAAAATCACTGTTTCATCCAGTTCAAGATCATCAACTTCATCAGCAAATGTGTTGCCGATGTTGCCTGCAACACGTCTTGGTTTTTCAGCCGAATCGAATATCGAATCGAGCATCATGACAACGGTCGATTTTCCGTTAGTTCCGGTAACGGCAATGAGAGGGTTCGTGCAAAAACGTGATGCGAGCTCTAACTCCCCATAAACTGGAATGTCGCGCTCCCGTGTCTGAGCAATTATCGGAACATTGAGTCTGATACCTGGACTGACAATACATGCGTCAGAATACTCGAAAATTTTATCAGAATGGTGCGCTAATTCAAATTCAAATCTTTCCGAATTTTGTTGAGCTATTGCATCACATGTATTCTTTAAATCTGACGAAATTGTACTGTCACTCAAAAGAACATAAGCGCCGTGTTTCAGAAGCAGCCTAGCTGCTGCTGATCCGCTGCGTCCCCCCCCGAGCACTGCAAACTTTTTATTCTGAACCGTGATTTCTGTACTATCCACATTATCTTCTATGAAATAACCAATATTGTTTTACGAAGACTTTTAACACTCTTTATAATCTGATAAAATGTCAGGAAAGAGTGTATTCAAAAAGATTTTCAAGCACCATTTCCATTCTACTGCCTCGGGAGCCTTTAATGAGCAGTATATCTCCTGCTTGCAACTCACGGGATAATGAGTCTGCTGCGTCATGGTGATTACTACAATGAACGGAATCCTTGTGGCCGTCGCTTTGTGCAGCATTAACAATATATTGCGCTTCATTCCCAACAGTAATAATTGTGTCAACTCCATACTTTACGGCAGAATGCCCTATCAACTCATGCTCTGTTCTGCTCATAGCGCCAAGCTCCAGCATATCGCCTAAGACAGCAAATCGCCTGCACCCGGTTGCACCAGGATACTCAGTAAGCAGCTCAAGAGCAGCTTCCATTGAATCAGGATTAGCATTATACGAGTCATTAATAATCGTTACGCCGCTCCATTCGGTTACTTCAGTCCGTTGTGTGAAGCTTTTATATGCTTGAATTCCTTCAACAATCAATGTTTCATCAATATTCAAAACCATTCCTGCCGCCAGCGCCGCCAGTGCGTTATACATATTGTTGCGTCCCGGAACATTGAGTGACACCCGATACGATCCGTTCACAATAAACGAAAAGCAGCCACGTGCATCCATTTTTGCCGATTCACCCCGGAAATCGGCATTTTTCCCGAATCCGAATATTACTACCGTATTCAGTTCTTTGTATATCGGCTTCAGCGATTCATCATCTCCATTCAAAATCCCGGTTCCGTTGGCAGGAAGTGCTTCGATCAGTGCTGTTTTTGTCCGTGTCACTTCGTCAATCGACTTGAAAAATTCCATATGACCTTTGCCGATATTGGTGATAATTCCATGTGTCGGTTGTGCAATTTTACTCAGCATTGCTATCTCACCGGGAAAGCTTGCACCTAATTCAACTACCGCGGCCTCGGTCGTTTCGGAAATCTGAAATAATGTTAATGGTAGACCAAATTGATTGTTAAAGTTTCCTTGTGTCTTTACTGTTTCCATCTGCTGTGACAAAACCAAGGCCACCATTTCCTTTGTTGTGGTTTTTCCGTTGGTTCCGGTGATACCGACAACAGGAATATCAAACTTATTGCGATAATTTGCGGCATATTCACCGAGCGCTTTTGTTGTGTCTGCTACACGAATAATTGCAACAAATTCCCACAGTTTGTCTGACGGAGATTCCCAGTCACTATGTACTACAACAGCGGATACGCCTTTCGCAGCGATGTCGGTCAAAAAGTCATGTCCGTCAAACCGTTCCCCCTGAATGGCAAAGAACACATTCCCGTCACACACCGTGCGGGAGTCTATCGAAACACCGGTCAGATTCTTTTGCTCCGAGTCATACGGTATGAAAACATGTACATCGCTGAGGAGAGAAAAATCTTGGAGCGTCAAACTGCCCATTATTAGAAGTGCCTTGTTCCCAGTGTCTGATTTTGAATTTCAATCGATTAAATAATTAATTGTATTTTTTATGTAAAAACTCCCGAGCAATCTGCCTGTCGTCAAAGGGGAGCTTCTCTTTTCCTATCAACTGGTACTGCTCATGGCCCTTACCGAGTATCATAACGCAGTCATCATCACTTGCTCGGTCTAACGCTGTTTGTATTGCATCACTTCTGTCGGGGACTATCATCATCTTATCTCGGTTCGTAACACCCTGCAATGTGTCTTGTATGATCTGTTCAGGATCCTCAGTTCGGGGATTATCGGTTGTCAGAATAGCTGCGTCTGCGTAGGTATCGGCAATTGATCCCATCATTGGCCGCTTCTCTTTGTCACGGTCTCCGCCGCAGCCGAACAATACAATGAGATTGCCGGAGGTTACTTGTTTCAATGATGTGATCACGTTTTCCATTGCATCGGGAGTATGAGCATAATCGACCAGAACACTGAACGGCTGGCCTTCGTCAATGTGTTCAAGTCGTCCAGGAATGGTTGAAACAGCTTCGATTCCGTTTTGAATTTGCTCAAGAGAGATATTCAGGCATATTCCTGCAGACACAGCAGCCATGATATTATCAACATTGTGTTTGCCGGGCAGGGGAGTGTTGAGCACTATATCTCCATCCGGTGTTCGAAGTACCAGTATGCTTCCCCTGCTCGAATATTCCGCACTAACGGGGAAGACATCTGCCTTCCCTGCAGTGGCAGAATAAGTAAAGACCGGTCTATGATTCGCTAGAACCATCTCTCTGCTTCGGGTGTCGTCACCGTTAATTATATTTTCGCCCTTAACGGCATCGACCTGTGCAAACAATCGCTGCTTTGCGGCGGCGTAGTCTGCCATAGACCGGTGGTAGTCCAGATGATCTTGAGTCAGATTGGTAAAAACAGCCAACCTGAATGCCAGCCCTTCAGCCCTGTATTGATCGAGCGCATGTGAAGACAGCTCCATCACAACAGTTTCGATGGTAGCCTTGAGCATGACAGCAAGTAATTGCTGTAGTGTTGTTGACTCCGGCGTTGTCCAATCCGCGGTCCGATCTTCATCTCCGATTCTATACATAACAGTACCGAGCAAACCTGTCCGCAGTCCATGTTGTTTCAGGATGCTTTCAATAAGAAATGCGGTAGAGGTCTTGCCATTTGTTCCTGTAATGCCGATCAGAGAAAGTGAACGTCCGGGATGTCCGTAAAATGCTGTCGCTATTTCGGCTAAAGCTTTACGGGTGTTTCCGACCTGTACATAGGGTATTCTGTCGTCGGGAGGAGGAATGTTACCGACAACAGCACTCGCCCTTCGCCGGATTGCTGCATCAATATATTCGTGACCATCATAGGTTCCCCCCTTGATGGCTACGAACAGATCACCTGGGGACACTTCTCGGGAATCGTACTGAATTCCTCGTATTTGAACAGTACTATCTCCGGATTGCTGAATAATATCAACCCCGCTCAGTAAATCAGATAGACGTTTCATACGTAACAATTATGGTTCAAAAGCCGCTTATTCCACAAATAACACAGATAATCTTCAATGAATCTTTCAACAAGTAATCAGCAAATCTATACATTAATATTCATCGGTTTTGCCTGATAAATAGACGACAGATCCGCGCAACAACTGTTTACCGGGCTGCGGTGATTGCTTTGTTACAACTCCAGAACCATTAATTTCAAAATCAAGGCCGCTCTGTGTCAGGAGTGTTACTGCCTCCCGAATAGACAGACCGCGCACATCGGGTATTGTTAACTCAATCGGGTTATTTGGAGTAGGTGGAGTAATCTTTTTGTCAACCGGTACATAAACCGATTCATCAGAATCAAATTCTGAAGCAGATGGAAGAGAATTGAAAGCAACGTGCAAAGGTTCGTCATCAAAAATGCTTCCTGCTAATGCTGTCTCGGGCGTTTCCCAAAAATCTTTAAATCGGTCCCAGAGGGAAAGGGATGTCTCATCACTCTCGGTAAGCTGTGTGAATGAAGCAAACAGGCTACTTCTCGGATTGTGCATAATACGCATAAAAATGTTTTTCAACATTGGTGCGGCAACTATTCCACCAATATGTCCACCTTCCGGAGAATCAAGGAGCGCAATGCCAACAATTTTAGGATTACGGGAAGGGTAATAACCGACAAATGAGGCAACATAATCTGTGTTTGAATATGCTCTCGTATCAGGATCAGCTTTCTGTGCTGTTCCTGTTTTACCTGCAAGCAGCCCCCCTGGCATTTGTGCTCGGACACCAGTTCCATGATCAACGACACCTTCAAAAATTTCCGTTAATTTCTGTGCAGTACTGCTCGAAACAACCCGTCTGATTTTTTGCGGTTTATATTTACGAACGATTGTTCCGGCCTCATCGACAATAACCTTGACTACATGCGGCTTCATCAGCGTCCCACCATTGGCTACTGCTGCAAATGCATTGAGTATTTGGAGAGCATTAACCGTTATTTCCTGACCGATTGCGAATGACGCAAGGGAGTGATTAGACCACTTATCCGTTGTTCTCACTATTCCAGTAGATTCACCATTTAATTCTATCCCTGTTTTCGTACCGAAACCAAACCTACGAGCATAACGGTAAAGTTGATCGTTGCCGATTTTTTCCGCAATCTTGTATACTCCGATATTACTTGAATACTCGAAGACTTCATTCGCGCTCATGAGGCCGTGCGGTTTCGAATCATGAAGAGTTCTGTTTCCAATCTTATATTTACCGTCTTCACAATAAATCATATCTTCGAATTTCACGGCACCATGCTCAAATGCAGCGGCCGCTGTCACAAGCTTGAAAATTGATCCGGGCTCGAAAGTATCATTAATACTCCGATTTTTTCTCAGATGTACCGGAGCTTCTGCCGGATTGTTGCTGTCGAAAGAAGGGAGAGTGACCATTGCCAATACTTCACCGGTATTTGGATCCATAAGAATAACTGTACCGGATATTGCATTGTGCACATTGAGTGCATTTGTTAACTCTTCATACGCTATCGTTTGACAATCAAGGTCAAGCGTTGTTATTATTGAATTCCCATTAATCGCATTCTGGACGGGGTGGTTAAAGTCCTTTTTAAGATTTCCGAGAGCATCTGTAGTGACAATCTCTTTGCCGGATGTTCCTGCAAGTACCGAATTAAATTTATACTCCAAACCTTCTATACCGAGATTGTCAACATTAGTAAAGCCAATGATCGGACCGGTTATTTCCCCATCTGGATAAAACCGTTTATATTCCGCCGTGTAATAAACACCGCGCAGATTTTCATTAAGGATTATATCAGCTTTTTGTGCAGATACTTTTCTGTCGAGGTAGACAAATTTTCTGTTTTGATTCAGCTTCTCTAGGTACTGTGACTGCGGTTTACCGAGGGCGGAAGCAAAGACCGACGCCACGTGTCGGGAATTTTTTACGCGCGGTGGTTCTGCGGCAAATTGGTAATATGCAAGATCGGTTGAAAGTATTTTTCCGTATCTGTCAAGTATAGATCCCCGCAGAGGCTGCAGGATTTCTTCGCGGAAATGCTGGTTTTTGCTGAGACTGTCAAAAGTGTTGCCGTGGTAGATCTGAATATAGAAGAGACGGCATGCCAACATACACCATACAGTCACAACAAATATTCCAAATAATTTTAGTCGGAAACCAGTAAACATATATCTCTTATTGTAATTTATTGTTGACCTTTTAATGACAGAATTTCATCAGGAACATACAAAAACACCTTAGATCCTTTTGGAAGATCCATTCCGAACCTGGTTTGTGCACTTTGATAAATAAACTCATAGGACGACGCTCTATCCAATTTCTGAGCGGCGTATTGATTTTTACTTATCTGGTCTTTGATGCTCTGCTCTATATCTGTAATCACTTTGAATGTTTCATCTATCTGAATTTGTAGCCAGATCAGCAGGATAAATGCGCTGCATATACCGACCAAAGGGAACAATACCTTCAATATTGAAACAGGAGGATTCAGGGGTAGAGCTTCCCGGGTTTGTTTCTGAACAGGCCTTGCTTGAGACCGTGCCCGCTGCCCTTTGGTTCTTGGCTTGGTAGTCCGAATGTTTTGTTTAATATATGCCACAATAGGTAACCATTATATTTTTTCCGCAACCCGTAGTTTTGCGCTTCTTGCTCTTGAATTGCATGTTATTTCTTCCTCAGAAGGGTATATAGGCCTTTTAGTAAGAACTTTCGCATCAGCAACTTTTCCGCACCGGCATTCAGGAAAATCTCTCGGACAAATGCATAGATTTTCATGCTGTCGGAAAGCCTGTTTCACAATTCTATCTTCAAGTGAGTGATAACTAACAACCCCAATCCTGCCGCCTTGAACAAGAAATTTCCAGCAGAACTCCAAAAACATTTCGAGACTTTCCAACTCATGGTTGACTGCTATGCGTAATGCCTGAAAAATCCGGGATGCAGATTTTGTAAAATATCGAGGTTGCCAGTATTTTTGCATAATCCCAACAAGCTCAAACGTGGTCGAAATAGCTTTTTTTTCTCGCTCACGTGTTATAATTGTAGCAAGCGCGCCCGAGCGTCGCTCTTCTCCGAACTTCAAAAAAATCTTCTTCAATTCATCCCGCGACGCAGTATTGATGAAATCGAATGCTGTATTTCCGGCATTACTATCCATATTCATTGTGAGTGGGCCGTCAAAACGGTAGCTGAAACCTCTTTCGGGAGCGTCGAGCTGGCGCGAAGACAAACCGAGATCGAGCACTATTCCCTGCACTGCAGAAATTGCAGCACTCTCTAATATTCGGGGCATGTCTGAAAAGTTGGCGCGATGCACATCCAGTCGATCCCCATATTCGTTTTTCCACTGGCCGGCAAACCGAACCGAGCAGTCATCCCAATCGGTTGCGATAACACGGCCACTGCTGCTGAGCTTTTCCAGCAGAATCCGCGAATATCCCCCGTCACCGAGTGTTCCATCAAAGTAAATACCGTTCTTGTCGGTTATAAGCAATGCCATCGTTTCGTTCACCAGTACTGGTATATGCCCAATTGCCTCGGAGTTCATAGATACCGTAAATCAATATGCCGTATTACACTAAAGTGGTTGATGTGATGCTGTCGGCCCGTGTACAAAGATGCGGGCCGACAATATCAATCTGGCAACAACAGGTACTGTGCTTTCGCAGGAAAAATTCGTAGTGAAAACATCAGAACCACTACATCAACACTGGTCTCGAGAAAATGGCAAAGAAAGATTTTCGCTTATAAAAACATCTGTTACAGGGCCGTAAAACTTTCGTGATTATTCGGAAATCAAAATCCGTGATAATCACGCTTAATCAAAAATAATATTTTCAGCCATGTCTTCGTAATTCTCACCGGATGCATCGAGTGTTTCTTGGTATATCTGTGGATTCCAAACTTCGATCCTGTCAAGAACACCGAGAATCAAAACGTCACGTTCGATTTGAGCAACTTTCAATAATTCAGAAGGAATAATAATTCGTCCCTGTTTATCACACCTATCCTCGGAAGCATTCGATGTAATCATTCGAATGAAAAGACTGTTCTTTTTGTTTGTTGTTAGCTGCCGGAGTTTCTCTTCAAACTTATTCCATTCATCTAGAGGATAGAGAAAAAGACAAGAATCAAATCCACGTATGGTCACAAATGTTTCGCTCGCCTCAGGAGTCAATGATCTGCGAAACTTCGCAGGAATATTCAGGCGCCCCTTGGTGTCTAACGTGTAGTGAAATTGGCCCTTGAATGAAGACATTGTCTGATTTTTATTATGTTAATAAAGTAATTTACTTGAAATGAATCCGTTTACTATGCAAATTAAGATGGCAAATTTATTACAGAATGTTGGTCCCCATTTGCATTTCGCAACGAAATCGTTGAACGACATTTCAAACAGTTGCATAAGGAAATGGATTTACCGCCTAAAAGCTCTTGTTCACCAATATATTCCAGTTCAGAATGGTCGCATTCATATGTGTTATCAGTCATTACAAAAGATCCTTTTTAACCCACTTTAACCCATTTCAAACCAAAACTTGTGCCATAATAGCCTATTTTTTTTTGATTGTCAAGAAAAAAAGCAGTATATTTTTAAATAATTAGAAATGACCTGAGGAGGGTAATGTTTTTAGTGGAATAAAAGTTAGATTGATAACATTAACTAGCACTTCATGTAGTTTCTGTAAATTGTTGTGGTACTACAAGTTGTGTTGTCTTTGTTGATAGATGTTGGGAGTAAAAAAAGTATAAATATTTTCGAATCAGGGGACATTTTTTGCAACTTTTATACTTTTTTCGGGAAAAAGAAGGTGCGAAATAATTGAATCGGAGACAAAGAGTCCTTCAGTTGTAAGGCTTATGGAATGGGAATTCAACCTCATAAACCGGGCAAGAGAGGCATCATCTATGAGGTGCTCGATGGCGTAAAAAAGTGTGTCTGTGTTTTGAGTACCGAAGCGTTTTTGAAATTTAGTTCGGTTAAGTCCTTCCTTCATTCGCAGCCTGAGCATGATTTCTTCATTCATTTGCTGCAATTCGGTTAATTGTTCAGAGCCGGATGTCGGAAGTACACAGTTATTTATACTGTCGAAATAGACTTTATAATTGCAGGTGTTCCATGACCGTTCGGGGTGATGGAATGAATGGGCAGACATACCAAATCCTTTGTACGAATGGCCGCTCCAGTACCGAGAGTTGTGTTGAGATTGATAACCGGGAAGAGCACAGTTAGAAACTTCATAATGTTCATAGCTGTATGAGTTTAATTTTTTAATAGCTGCGCGATATTTCTCTGTGGTAACTTCATCTTCGGGTAAAATGATCTTTCCCTGATCAACCAATTTCGTCATTTTTGTATCCCGTTCTAACATCAACGCGTAGAATGAAATATGTTCCGGCTCCATTTCAAGAACACCCTCAAGTGTATCCATCCAGGAATTCATTGTCTGGCCGGGAATGCCGAACATGACATCGATACTGATATTGTTAAATCCGGTTTCACGAGCTGCTCTTACCGTTTCAAAACACTCATTGGTGCTGTGAATTCTTTCGAGTGAAGAAAGTTCCCCGGATTGAAGTGACTGGACACCAAGTGAAATGCGGTTGATCCCGGATTTTTTGTATATTTCCAGCTTTTCACGGAGAGCAGATTTCGGATTCATCTCTACGGTGATTTCAGTAGAATCGGCAATACTGCACGAGGAAGTAATTTGATTGACAATTCCGGTAATAGCCTCGGTGGGAACATATGAGGGAGTACCACCTCCAAAATAGATCGATTTTACAGTTATATCCTGTCCGACAGAAAACTTCAAAAAAATATCCAATTCCCGAGATAGATAAGAAAGATAGTTTTTGATTACTCCTGTGTCTGAAGATGCTGTCGTGAAAAAATCACAATAATTGCAACGATGCTCACAATAAGGAATATGAAAATACATTGACCATTCATCAGAATTAATATCCCAGTTGTCTTGCATATTGCTACGATATGTCATACATTAATTGAATTACTTTATCTACGTGTTGACATTTTTCGATAATAGGTATATGTAAGCAACAAGGGACAGGCGAGCCTCTCCCTTGAGAATCGCTTGCATAATTGTCGGGACTTTTGTACTGTTTCGTGTCAAAACATACGGAGGTGCCGATGACAAGCGACACTCACATGTACAGTGACAGACTGCACATAATCAAGTATTATCTAAATCATCGTATCAGCGTGACTTTATTATGCCGGCGGTTTAACCGTTCGCGAACGTGGTTTTATAAATGGCTCAACAGATACAAGCAGTACGGTCCGGATGGGCTTCACACTATCGTTCGTCGTTCTCCGGCACAGCCGAACCAGACGCCATTGGACATTGAAATGCAGATACTTGCTTTCATAGAGGTCTTCCCCTCGTACGGTCAGGTACGTAGTGCAAATGAGATGAAACGTCTTGGCGTAGCCGCAGGCTCTTCAGCAATCTATAACGTACTGAGGAGACACAGGATAAATACCCGTAAGCTCCGTCTGGAATATATCAGGATCAAGCATGGACTGGTCAAGACTGCAACCGATCTTGAACGTGCACGGAATACAGCAAAAACACGATCACTCACAACAGACTACCCTGGTCATATCGTCGGTATGGACGTTTTCTACGTCGGTACACTCAAAGGCGTTGGTCGCATATTCCAGGTAACTGCAATCTATGCCTGCTCTTCGTATGGTTGGGCAAAGCTTTATACCGATAAATCAGCGCTCTCTGCCTGTGACTTTATGATGCATGTGTTTAATCACTCTCAGAATATTCCATTAGAGACTGTGCTCACCGATAACGGTCTTGAGTTCACGACACATCATCCTTCCAAAAACCACAGCTTTGAGCGGTTGCTTTCCGAACTGGACATCAAACACCGGCTTACGAAGGTGCGGCATCCGTGGACCAATGGAGCATGCGAGCGGCTGAATCAGACCATACTCGAAGAATTCTACCAGATCACAGGACTCGAATCTACCAAACAATCGATCAACTCAACGATGACTTACTGAAATACTTGAAAATATACAATTATCAAAGAACGCAGCAAAGAAAAAAACAAACGGTAAAGTACCGGCTGAACTCTATCTCTTGCATAAAAAATCAACCTGGACTGTAAACACCTTGACTAAGCAGTACACATTAATAATCGGAGAAAGTTATTATTTATTTTTAATAACATGTTAAAAATAACGATTATCTTTCCTATCGACAAAGGAAAAGTGGAGCTCTATTCAATTGTATTATTAATTTGAGATGTAAACTTATGCATTACGGGCATCGGGTACAATAGACAGATATGAAGTACAAAACTCCGAGTCACATCGCACATGACCACTTTTCGGGTGCTACCGAACTGACCTCGGGAAGTCTCAGAACAGCAGCCGCATATCTCAAAAAATCAGATACACAGGATAGAGCAATTCTGATCCGTGACTACCATACTTTATGGAAAGATATAATCGATGCACAACCGTTTATGGCTTCATTACGAACTACATATCAACGGACTTGTAGAGCTATCGAACAATTGGATTTCAAAAATTATGAAACAGAAGCAATTCGAGAACAGCTTTTGAAAATCATCACCCGTGAAGACAGAAAAGTTCGACGAAATCTAACCTGTCTTGGAGAGAAAGCATCCGGCATTATTAACCCCAATATGAAAATCGTGACCTACAGTAGAAGCAGTTCTGTAGAAAAGCTTTTCCTTACAGCACGAAATCTGAACATACCGTTTTCGGTAATACTTTCTGAAGCACGTCCAAACAAAGAAGGAATCCGATTTGCAAAAGCACTGGCACGCAAAAAGGTACCGGTTACGCTGGTGATCGATGTGCACTTGTACCATTACCTCGCAGTTGCACAGTGTCTCATTCTTGGTGCTGACTGGATCAGTGAGACACAGTTCACTAATAAAATCGGATCAGCACTTCTCGTCGATCTTGCATTGAAGCAGAATATTCTGGTCTATGTTGTTGCCACGACCGACAAGATTTTTGCTCAGAAATTTTACCCACTTACTGTTGATGAACAGCCACCCGGTGAAATTCTTTCAGCGAAATTAGATCATATAAGAATTAAAAACAGATATTTTGAAGCAATACCCTTCTCAGAAGAAATTCGGGTTGTTACCGAACGGAGAATATTACGTCACTCTGATATCACTTCATTTCTTAATGCGAAATCTTCTCAGAAGTAGAACCGATAATGTATTGTGCAAGCCATTCAATATAAAAAAAGAACAGGCTGTTGCAGCCCATCATTTATATAATAGTACTCAATCATTGTTTGATACAATAAAATAAAAATCTCATTTAAGGATTATATGAAATACGGTAAATAACACCCGCAAAATCATCAGAAACAAGCAGTGAACCGTCGGGCATTACCCGAACATCGACCGGTCGCCCGAATCGTTTCCGACCATCATTGAGCAGCCAGCCTTCAACGAACGGCTCATAATTTACCACATTATTATTTTCAATTGCAGCAAATGAAACTCTGTAACCGTTATAATCAACTGCAAGACTTCTATTCCATGATCCGTGCTCTGCAATGAAGATACCGTTCCTGTATTTTTCCGGGAACATATCTCCTGTGTAGAACCGCATGCCGATAGCTGCGGAATGTGCGGGGATTTCCACCTTTGTCGGCTGAAACTCACTTATGTCCCGTTTATGTCCGAATTCGGGGTCAACGATGTCCTTCCCAAAAAAATAAGGGAATCCGAAATGAAGTCCTTGGTTTGGCGCATGGTTCAGTTCTTCTGGTGGAATTTCGTCACCGAGTTCATCTCTTCCATTATCGGTAAACCAGAGATCGTCGGTACGGGGATCCCAGTCCATTCCAACCGACTGCCGTACACCGTGAACAAATACTTCCAGATTGCTTCCGTCTCTATCCATTCTTAAAATTGAGGCAAAAAGATCTTCCGGTTCGCAGACATTGCATGGGGCGCCGTTGTTAAAATAGAGTTTATTATCGGGGCCGAGTCTGAGGTATTTCCAGCCGTGGTGCCGGTGGTTAGGAAACTCCTGATTCAGAACAACGGGAGTAGGGGGATCGTCCAATCTGCTTTCAATATTATCATATCGAATGATACGGTGCCGCTCCGCGACATAAAGATTGCCCTCAATAAATTCAACTCCGTTTGGGCTGGTTAGTCCATCGGCAATAGTAATCACTTCATCAGCTTTAAAATCTTTATCTCTGTCGACAATAGCGTAGAGTCTGTCCCGGCGGGAGCCGACATAGAGCACACCGTTAGGACTCAATGCCATGGAACGTGCACCGCGGACACTCTCGGCATAGATGTCAATCTGAAACCCATCGGGCAGTGTAAGCCGATCAAGCTGCATACCCGGCCGTCCGCTGAACGGATTAAAGACCTGTGCATGTGCGGTTAATGAAAATGTAAGAAGTAATATCGGCAGTGCACATAAAAGTAATCTATATACTGATTTGTTCATATATCCTCCGGTTAAGAAAATAGTACCACGTGTACCAATATAATAATTTCATAAAGTCATTCAATTATTTCTCCAGCGCATCGATGTTGATCGGCGCAACATTTTCTCGTTGTGCACATTTGTTAAGCTCCGGAATATCGTCCGATATAACAGCAGTGTATTGCTCAATATACCTGTCAAGTTCAGCAGCCAGAATGTGAAAAACTTCGTACGATTGTTTTGTAGGAGCGTAGTACGAAGCTGAAACAGTATTTGTCAGGGCAGCAAGTTTGTTATTGGCCTTTATTGGAAAGTTCAACGGATCCTGTCCACTTTTAGATTTGACTTGCAGTATGTTTACCTCGATCCCGCTTAATGTATTAAAAATATTATCAATTCTATTCCTGAGACTTCGGCTGTCGGCCTTTTCTTTCATTTCATTCAGTGCTTCAATGATACCACGCAGCTGATTAACGGAGCTATGTGCGAGTGTGACTTTGTCGCGTATCTGTATTAGAAGATCAAACTGCCGCTGAAGCTGCTGGGGTGTTGAGTCCATTCTCGGGTCAATTGAAATTTTGAATGTAACCTCTTCATTCGTTCTCCGAGTGTTCAGACGAGCCATGTATTGTCCTGGGACTGCTACTGGCCCCCGTGTTGTTGCTGCCCACATCGGATGTTCGGGCACTGTATCGGCATCTGCATACCGCAGGTCCCATTCAAAACTGTTCCAGCCGAGAGAATCGGGAAGACTTACTCCGTCCTGATCGCTTTCTATTGTTCTTATAATGTCTCCGTCTTCTTCAAGAATTTCAAGCGAGATAGCATCACGAGGTTTCGAATCAAGATAATAGTGAAACGTAAGATTGTTTTCTCCTCGTCCAGCCCAGCGGATAGTATCATCAGGTTTCAAAAGGATTCCGTTTTGCACGTCATTATCTTTGAGCTGATGAATTACCGTGAGATCGTCAAGAACCCAGAATGATCGCCCATGTGTCCCCGCAACTAGGTCGTTCCGTTTCACAGAAAGATCGTGCACCGGGACAACAGAAAGATTTAGTTGAAGACTCGTCCAGTTTGCACCACTGTCAATTGAATAATAAATGCCAGATTCGGTTCCCGCATAGAGCACGCCATATTTATTGGGATCTTCTCTGATGACCCTGAGAAAATCGTTTCCCCGGAATCCGTTATTAATTTCAGTCCACGTTTCCCCGAAATCGGTTGTCTTATACGCGTATATCTCATAATCATCAAGTTCATGCCTGTCAACGGCGATATAGGCGGTTCCGATGTCGAAGGCCGAGGCTTCAACGCTCGAAATCAGACTCCATTCTGGCATTTGGGACGGCGTTATTTCAGTCCATGTTTCTCCTCCATTGAGGGTAAGTTGCACAAGCCCGTCATCGGTCCCTACCCAGATTACCCCTTCTCGCATCGGCGATTCAGAAAGAGCAAAAATAGTATTGTAATATTCGACACTTGTGTTGTCGTGTGTGATCGGTCCACCGGATGGTCCCTGTTTGCCCTTGTTATTCCGTGTCAAATCAGGGCTGATAATGTTCCAGCTTTCACCTTCATCGGTTGACATGAACAGCACATTACCGGCATGATATAGTTTTGTCGGATCGTGTTTCGATACATGGATTGGCGCCGTCCATTGAATCCGGTATTTGAGATCTGCTGCGCCCCATCCCATAGGATTATCCGGCCAAGGGTGAATATTTCGAGTTGTTTTGGTTTTATGGTCATAACGTGTAATCAGACCGCCGTAACTACCTGCAAACACGATGTCGGAATCCAATGGATGTGGGGCAATATGACCGCTTTCACCACCGCCGACAGAGTGCCAGTTAAAATCACTGAGGGTACTTGCGCTCGAAATCTTGATTGTGCTGTTATCCTGCTGAGCGCCATAAACGTTATAAGGATAATCGTCATCGGTTAATACATGATAAAACTGAGCGGTTGGATACTGTTGACCAGTCCATGTCTTGCCCCCGTCAGTAGAAACATTTGCACCACCATCGTTGCCGTTGATCATCCTGTTGCTGTCATTCGGATCGATCCAGAGTGCATGTACATCACCATGAGGCGGCCTGTGCATCGTAAATGTCTCACCGCCGTCTTCCGATTTCAGAATTCTTGTGTTTAGAACATAGACTATATCTTTGTTGAGAGGATCGGCCGTTACATGCGTATAATACCAGGCACGCTGCCGTTTATCCCGATCATTATTGGTTAATAACCAGGTTTCACCGCCGTCATCGGACCGGTACATACCGCCGACTTCCGATTCGACCATTGCATAAATGCGGTCGGGTTCGGACTGCGAAATCGATATGCCGATTTTGCCGAGCAGGCCGCCGGGGAATCCGCCGCCGGTCACTTTTGTCCAGGTTTCACCGCCGTCAACAGTCTTATAAAGTCCGGAACCTAGCCCGCCCGAAGACATCGTGTATGAATTTCTGAACGTTTCATAGAGTGATGCAAACATGATATCCGGGTTACTGAAATTGATGTCGATGTCGATTGCGCCGGTCCGATTATTTGTACCGGGCAGGACATTTCTCCACGTTTTGCCACCGTCGGTTGTTTTAAAGAGACCGTGTTCACCGCGGTCGCCGTCAGATGGAGCATAAACATGTCCCAATGCAGCAACAAAAACTATATCCGGATTTTCAGGGTGAATCATCAATCTCCCAATATGGCGGCTTTCAGACAGTCCGATATGTTCCCAGGTAGTACCACTATCAACCGATTTATATACACCGTCGCCGTGACTGACATTTCCTCTAATGCATCCTTCTCCAGTTCCGACATAGACAATGTTTGAATCGGATTGAGCAATATCTATATCCCCGATCGATCCGACTTTTATTGATTTTCCAATCGATTTCCACGTTTTTCCGGCATCGGTTGTCTTCCACACACCGCCGCCAGTAGTACCCATGAAATAGAGGTTTTCATTCGTTACCGACCCTGTAACACCAAGCACTCTGCCGCCCCGCGCCGGCCCTATATTACGCCACTCCATCAATTCGGACAGGTGATCGGAATCTATCGCATCATTCTCTGTCTCTGTCCTTGTCTGAGCAAAACTCTCACTTCCAAAGTTGCTGTCAATGATCGAGGTCGCCGTAAAAAGAAGAACGGTGAAAAAAACAGTGGTTGCAATACGATTCATAATGAGTCTCCTGTGACATTAAAGGCTGACAAAATAAAAATGTACAAGAAGGATTAATGAAGTAAAATTGTTCCGCTGTTGATGTAATAGAGAAGCGTTGAGTTTTCAAATCATAGTAAGATTGATTTGGTATAATCCTAATGAATGTGAAGCACTAATCTTCGCTCCGCATTTCTTTGATGAATCTGCGAATTCCTTCAAAAATACCTTCAGCGATGCGGTGCTTCACCGTCAGTGATTGGAGGTCGCGTCGGTTCTGATCATTTGTGATGAATCCGGCCTCGACCAGGACATTCGGCATCGAGACTCCCCAGAGAACAACGAATCCGGCCTGCTTTACACCCTTGTTGGTCCAATTTACTTTCCTTCCGATGCCATTTGAAATAAACGTTGCAAGCTGTTCACTTTCTTTTGCAAATGCATTTTGGGTCATTGATAGGATCATCATTTCTTCTTCAGTGAATGCATGGTTGGGATCACTGCTTTCATAAAGATCGATGACGTTGTTTTCCCGCTGTACAACTTCAAGAACGTCAAGTGCATCCTGATTCTTCTCGGGATGCAGGAAATAAGTCTCAAAACCATGAACAGATTTGCTTTTATTTGCGTTTATATGAATGCTGATAAACAATTTTCCGCTGGAATTGTTTGCAATTTCCGATCGTTTCTTGAGCGAAACAAACTCATCTGATGTTCTCGTATAGACAATATTCTCAACAAGATTACTTTTTCGTATCAGATTACCGAGAAATCGTGCAATATCGAGAACGATATCCTTTTCGTAGAGGCCGCTATCATTTATTGTCCCCGGATCCTTGCCACCATGTCCCGGATCGATAACAATAGTATTAACACTCCAAGCTTCACGTTCTTTTGCAACAATATTTTCAATATTTGTATTGACAAATTCATCGAGTTCAGCAGTGTAGTCATCAATTGATATGTCGGAAGCTCTTCTTAATAGGCTGATTAATACTTCGTTATTCTGAGGATTTTGCGTAACATTGATGTCATCGACATATCTCGACAGTCTGAAGGTGATGGAGGCAATTTCAGGATGCTGCACAGCAGTATTACGCAGTACAAGTCCCCTGGTTTCCGTATCGGTCATGACTAGGGTGTCGAGTTTTCCGGTATAAAATTCGACCGTTAAGTTGTGCTTGTTCTCATCGAACCAATAATTCAGGTTTTCGTTGAATTGCTTTCTCGTTCCGATATGGACAAGAGAACCGTTTGCTTTTTCTTCAACATATAAGTCGGTAATATTTATAACATCACTGTATCCAATTTCAAGAAGCCGTAAATCCGGGCTATAGGTATACGATCCTGGTAACTGCCGGTCGAGAAGGGTTATAAATTCACGAACAGGTACAAAGATTTCAGAGCGGAATTCCCTCACCTCAAGAGGCATTTGAAAAAGTTGATTACCGACATAAACAAAAGGATTGCCTACAGCAACAGTAACGTTGACACCTTCGACGGTCAGCATTACTTTTTTCATTTGCTCATCCTTCCGTAGCGAAATATCGAAAAGAGAAGCCAATTGTTCAAGTGGTACAAATGTATCACCACTGTAGCTGCCTATTCCGGGAATACCCCTGACATATCCCTCACGGGCGGGATTGGTACGCATGATCGATTTTATTGTCTGCTGAGCTACTACAGGAGTTATTTGATAATAAAAGAGACTCACCAGTCCTAAGACGAGATATAGACATGTATTTTTATTATGCAAAAAATTCATAAAATTTTATTATCTGTGCTCTAAAATTAAACAGATTTATTTCAGTTCTATTCTAACTACTATATGGGTGTTTGAACATGATAGTAGTATCTTTATGTATATACCGTTCAATTTGAAAAAGATGCAGATCGATCCTTAAAGCTAGGCAATTCAATCAATTTTCAAGGTTGGTTGAAACGAGTGCAGCAGCACCGAGAATCGGCGCATCTTCACCCAGCTTTGTGCAGAGAATAGAGACCTCTTCGAATGTTCCCGGCATAGCCTGAGCACAAACAACCTCGGATGTCCGCTCAACAATAATATCACCGAGAGTTTCCGCCAGACCACCACCAAAAACTATCATGTCCGGATTGATCACGTTAATCAATGAGACAAGCCCGCTACCGAGAACAGTAAATGCATCATCAATAATCCGTACCGCTTCGGGGTCACCTGACATATAAATGTCTTTTAGTGCGGAACTTTTATTATCATTTTTGATAAATGCTCGGAAACCTGAATCTTCATGACCCCGTGAAATTACGGCAGACACTCTTTCATAAAGCGCACGAGTACTCGCAATTGCTTCAATGCATCCTTTGCTGCCGCAGTAACAAAGTGGTCCGTTTTCTTGAACAACCATATGGCCGATTTCTCCCGCTCCGCCGGTAGCACCGGTAAATAATTCATTATCTAAGATCAGTCCACCTCCGATTCCGGTACCGATAAAAATTCCAATTAGGATATTGGAGGAAGTACCTTCACCGAAAGTAGACACCCCTAAAGTTGACAAATTAGTGTCGTTCTCAAACCAAACAGGTACTGGAAATTTTGAATTAAAATAGCGTTTTATCGGTACATTTCTCCATTGCAGATTTGGTGCAAAGCTAATGCATTCCCTTCTGCTGTCGAATGTTCCGGGACAGCCGACACCAACACCACAAATTGAATCGAATGACGCACCAAACTCATCCAGCATTACGGTAAACCTACCGGTGACCTCCTTGAGGACAAGTTCCCATTTTCTCTCTTCCGGTGTCAGGAATATTCTTCGAGTTATTACCTGACCGCCGCGGCTAACCAGTCCTAAACGCACTTTTGTGCCGCCGATATCAATACATCCGAAATATGTATCGTACTTCATACGAAGTGCAACCGGAAAATAGGTACAGGATTCTCAAAGCGGAACTTTAACATATTTTCAGTATGTTTTATGGTTGACAATTAATTACATTTCTAATTAGATTCAATGTAACCATCATCATTTCTTCAAGCAATAAATTTTTTTCTTATGATATTTTAGGATTTTTGTTTATATTTTTTAGAGATTCTACCTAATTTTATCCTTGCCTTCTTGGAAAACAATCTATTACTGATGGTTTATATTCAATACAAAAGCACCTTTATGTTAAATACATTATGTTGTGTGCTGTTTCTGCTTTTTATCCCCGGACCCGTTGCAGCTCAAGGCGATGAATCTGTACAGATTCAGGATCAATTTGATGTTACAGTATTGAATTTATCTTCGGATTCAACAAATATGGGAACTGCCCGGGTGCTCATATTTGTGCGAAATGATGCTCTTCGCTTTTTGAAAGCAGATGATACATTTTTTGCACGTTATGAAATATCAATCGATGTTTTTGACAGTAATGACGATATGGCTGGATCACGTTTCTGGACACAGGAGATAAAATACAATTCATTTGATGAAACGATCAGTAAAGCACAATATGTTCTCGAGTATGTCGATTTTATTCTGAAGCCGGGAACTTATAAATTTATGGTGCAGATGACCGATACCGATCTCAATACGACGAATCAGAAAGAGGATTCAAAAATAATCCGCTCCTACCGGACAAATGATGTTGGTTTGAGCGATCTTGTGTTTGCCAAAGGCTTGATTCAGCAAAGCGATTCACTGCTGGACCAGTTATTCTTGATGAATAACACCGTTGACATCGATTACAATGAAGGATTTTCGTTATATGTACAGATTTTCAGTATGGATTCCCAATCTGTCGAATTTGCTTGGCAGATTTCCGATTTCCGGAATGCTTCCGATGTGCTTCAAAGCGAAACAAACATAGTCACATTTCTCACCGGGCCAGTTCGTGAAATAATCTTGAATTTTACCGGAAAATCGTTCCCGAGCGGGTCATATATTTTCAAAGGTGAGGCACGGCATCCGAATGGAAAGAAAAACGAAATAAATCACAGAATGAGGATTAATTGGGTCAATCCTCCAAAAGCCTTCTATAATGCAGAGGAGGCACTTGAACAGATGTCTTGGATTCTTTCCGAAGACAATAATACTTCGATTGCTAGTATGACACCTGAGGAAAAAAAGGAATTCTTTGGCTTATTCTGGCAGAAACGTGATCCAACTCCAAATACAGAGCGGAATGAGTTAGCAGAAGAATACTTTAAGCGTGTCGATTATGCAAACGAGAACTTTAGCTATCGGGGTACTCAGGGATGGAAGTCCGACAGGGGAAGGATATACTGTATGTACGGCCGGCCAGACCGTGGTGAAGATACTTCAGCAAGCAATACGTTCAGGATAACTGAAAGGAGTATTCCCCAGATTATCTGGACATTTTATAAAATCAGAAAGATTTTCATTTTCGCCGACCATGACCGCTCCGGCAATTATGTTCTCATATCCGAAGAAGACCTTATCCGTGGGTAAAACCGCCTTGTTACAGTTTATTTTGGTAATATGTTTGATAAAATAGTTGTTCAGGTCGTGTGAGTTAAATTTTCTAATATATATACAAGAAGTGAGCTCACTTCAAATAATTCTAATGAATTCGCCATGTGGGATGCTGTAGACAGAATTATTGATGAAATGGTACGAAGATAAACCTTGTTGAGATTCTTACTGAAACGTTGCAGATTACTTTTCTGATATTCTTTATGATGATTGCAGTTGAACTTCTTGAACTGAAATTTTCCCAATTCATCAGAAAATATTTCAGCGAAGAAAGTTCTTTAAGATACATTGTCTCGTCATTTATGGGGTTGCTGCCTGGATGTATGTGCTGGTACACTTATAATGGACCCATTCTATATGGCAGGGGTCGTCGGATTTGGCAGTATTGTTGCTACCATAGTAGCAACAATCGGAGACGAAGCATTTTATTTGTTGTCGCTCGCTATTCAGCCAGAAAACTCTCTATCTTTTTCTTTTGTTTTCTCATTATTCGGACTCCTTTTTGTAGCAGAAATTATTGGCGGTTTACTCGCCGATAAAATTATCCGGTTATTTGGGATTACTGTCAGTGAAAAATGTCTGATCAAACTCCATAACGGATTTGATGCTCAGTCGATACACGGGAAACACTTTTTTACAGACCACATCTGGAGACATGTATTTAAAAAGCATGTCCTGAAAATCTTTATATGGATTTTAGGCAGCCTTATAATCATTTCTCTTTTACAGAACGCCTTCAATGCTGGTCTTATCGGAGTTGTGCCTCTATCCGGGCCAAATATTATATTAGTTACATTATTTGCTGAAGGCATTATTCCATTTTCTGTCATTATCACGAACTCAATTGTTCAGGACGGGTACGGCCTGCTTCCACTTCTCGGTTTTTCTGTGAATGACAGTATCAAGATCAAAGTTTTTAATTTGTTGTACGGGTGTGGAATTGGATTGACATTGCTGTCTTTCGGTTTGTAAAAGATGGTTGGATTGGAGAAATTATCATGCAGCTTATCGATATTCCAGAAATCATTTCCGTTATCGAAAAGGCATTTGCAGACTACAGTTCCGGAAACGTTACTCTTGCGCCGATAGCTAATCTCAGTGTTGAAGACCACGGTGAGGTGCATATTAAGGCCGAGCATATTCACGGCCACAAAAATTACTGTGTAAAAATTGCCGGCGGTTTTTACAATAATGCGGCAAAAGGATTACCGTCACTTTTTGGAATAATACTTCTTTATGATGTGGAAACAGGCACACTCGCAAATCAATTTTTTAATCAGGGACTTCTCACAACTGTCCGGACTGCCGCAGCAGGAGCAATTACGGCGAAACATTGTGCGCAAAAGTCTATTACCACAGCAGGGGTAATTAATGCCGGTACACAAGGCAAAATGCAGATGAAGTTCCTCATGGAAGTGAAACCATTTACAAAACTGAGGGTATGGGATGTGAATTCCGGTTTTTTAGAGCAATCCACTAAAGAACTGCAGCATGAATTTCCGGATGTCGATGTCAAAGCTTTATCGTCAACAGCGGCAGTTACGGCCGAATCAGATATTGTTGTGACAGCAACTCCTGCAAAGGAACCAGTAATTTTCCAAGATGACCTCCATCCCGATCTGCATGTTACTGCAATGAGATCGGACGGTCCCAAAAAACAGGAACTCGATGCAGACGTTTTTAGTAAGGCAGATAAAATATTTGTTGACAGGTTAGTGCAATCGAAGATGTTAGGGGGAACTTCATCATGCGATCGAAGGAGGTAAGGAGGTATTGTCAGCGGAAATGATGTGAATGCGGAACTTGGAGAGCTTGTGCGGGAAAGTTTCTCGGTAGAGAAACAGATGAGGAAATTACCGTTTGTGATCTTACAGGAATGGCCGTACAGGATATTACTATTTCTATTTGGGCACAAAATAAAGCCCGCTCAATCAATCTCGGGAAAGTGATTGAGGTGTAATATTGTTATATAGGTTCTAAGAATAACTCCTCTCCATCCGAGATGTTCCATTTTCAGTACACTGGCACATACTTTCTGTCTGCCATATCTCTGAAGAATTCGGTGGATGCGGAAATCTCTGAGATGAAAAGATGATCAATAGAGCTTAAATGATTTCTGTAACAACAAGAGAAAATTAACATGTACTCAACTCCTGACCTTGAAACAATTCGGCAGGCACATGAACGGATTAAACCGCACATACACCGCACACCGATATTGACCAATACAGCTTTAAATACAATGAGTGGTGCGGAAATCTATTTTAAGTGCGAAAATTTTCAAAAAGGGGGGTCATTTAAATTACGCGGTGCCGGTAATGCAATATTTTCCCTTAATGATGAGGAAGCAAAAAACGGAATCTTAACCCACTCTTCAGGGAATCATGCACAGGCGGTTTCAATTGCGGCACGAAAGAGGGGCATTCCTGCCTATATTATCATGCCGTCTAATTCGTCGAGTGTAAAAATAGCCGCGGTGAAGGAGTATGGAGGGATCATAACTTTAAGCGAACCCACTCACAAATCTCGAGAAGAAACGGGAGATAAACTGATCGCAGAAACCGACACCTACCTTATTCACCCTTATGACGATTACCGGATAATAGCCGGGCAGGGGACAATTGCAAAGGAAATTTTTGAAGACCTTTCCGACATCGACTACCTGTTTGTACCGGTAAGCGGGGGCGGCCTAATATCGGGCAACGCATTAGGTACACGATACCTCAGTCCAACAACAAAGGTGATCGGCTGTGAACCAAAATTGGCTGATGACGCTTATCGGTCTCTTCAAGAGGGAAAAATCATTCCTCTTGATCATTCCGAAACTATTGCCGATGGATTGCGTGCCATGCTTAGTGACAAAACATTTTCGATTATGCAAGAATATGTTGAAGAAATAGTTTTGGTGACTGAAAAAGAAATAATCGAGACAATGCGGATAGTGTGGGAACGAATGAAAATAATTATTGAACCATCATCTGCCGTGGCTATTGCTCCGTTATTGAACGGAACAATTCCTGTTGCAGGCAAACGGGTTGCAGTAATAATATCGGGCGGGAATGTCGATCTTAATAAACTTCCTTTTTAAATGATTAGTTTGAATGCAGAATTCAAAATATCGGTATTAGTCCGATAGCTAAATGCTAGTGAATTAATATCTTGTGCAGTACATGAATATTTTCTACATTAGAATTGAAACGTAATAAGTGTGTATCATTCTATCGGTTAAAAAATCATCACACGGATCCTTATATCATAACCTTGATGATGAGACTCAGGATTTTATTCATCCCTGAATGGACTGCCCCGGTCTGCTGAAGAAAAATCAAACCAATATAAAATATTTCAATGATTTTTTGGAATCCCATAAACAGGCAAGAACAAATAATTCCTGGATATGGAATTTAGATGATAAGAGCGAAGTTCAAGCGAAGAAATAGCCAGAGAAAATCATAGTCATATGATTGATGAAATTCAAAGTAATTTAATTGAAGTTGCTGAATGGATAGAATCTCAGATAAATAAGAATAAATTAATAAATACTTGGAGAAAATGTGGATTGGTATGATGTAGCACAAATATGTTTAAATGGTCATGTAATTAATGATAGGGTGAAAAGCTCTCCAGAGTTTAATAAAAATTTTTGTGATAAATGCGGTGAAAAATCTATAACATGTTGTCCCAAATGTCAAACAGAAATTCAAGGATATTACCATGTTGAAGGAGTATTCGTTATTGGTTCCAAAGAGAATGCTCCATCTTATTGTATGCATTGCGGCAATCCTTTTCCATGGACTGCTAAGAATATTGAATTATTAAATAAAGCGATAGATGAGACTGATTTAGATGATGTATTTAAAAAAGATTTGAGAGATATTGCACCTAATCTTACAACTGATACTTCTGAATCTGAATTCGCAGTTCCAAAATTTAAAAGAATATTATCAAAAGCTGGTGAAAAATCGCAGGAAATGGTTGAAAATATTTTAGCAAAGGCTATTGCAGAAACGCTTAAATCAAAATATTTTGGTTAATATTATAAATAGAAACCCCCATGCCAGGTCTCGCAAAAATAATAGGAAACTCAAGCTTCTTTCCACAGCCTCCGGACTGCTAGGTAAAAGCAATCAATCTCTATATCCAGCTATTCAATAATATATGGGGAGTTCTGGAAGATGATCGATTCGAAGCCAGAGATAAAGCAATCCTATACTTACAAATGGTACACGTGTTTGAAGAAGATCATGAGGTATTCAAAGACCCGTTAGTCGTGGAGTTCATAGAAGATACCGCTTATTTCTGGAAAGATCATAAGCTGTTACAGAAACCTGGATATATCAGGTTCAGGAGGTGATAATGTTTTTTGGATCTAAAAGTATCGATGATTTAACATATGATGATATTGTTCTGTTCATTAGTCAAAGAATAAGCGAAAGTATTAACTTAGATTATAAAATGGAATTAACAAATACCAAGGAATTAGCTAAAGATGTTAGTTCTTTTGCAAATACTGAGGGTGGAATCCTAATATATGGTGTAGAAACAGACGAATCAGATAAACCTAAACCAATAGAAGATAATGCTATTGTTGGAATTCAAACTGAACCAGGATTAAAAGAAAAAATTGAAAATCAAATAATAAGTTGTATTCTGCCAAGACCTGATTTTTTCATTAAGATTATATCAATTCCTCAAGAACCTCAAGAAAAAAAATCAGTTATAATTATAGAAGTCTTTAAAAGCTTTAATTGTGTTCATATGGTTATCTGTAGAAGAGATTATCGATATTATAAGCGTTATAATTTCTCTTCAATTCCTCTTGATGAAAAAGAAATTCAAAATAAGTATAAAGAAATTGGGATTACAGAAAAATTAATAGAAAAAAGAATAGAAAAATGTATTACCAATATAAATGACTTAATACCCGGAATAAGAGAAAAAGGATTACTTGCTTTATCATTTTCACCATTAAATCTTCACAAAAGTTTTTTTACTGATTTTAGTAAAATTAATGACGTTATTCGACAACAAAATCACCCGGAATTTATTAGTAAAGGTAGAACTTTAATTATGAAGCAAAATAGATTTCATAAAGCTTTAGATTTCGATGAAGATATCTTATATGGTGACCTTGCCCCCAAAAGTTGATCCAGATAGTATATTAGTACAGGGATTAGATTGAAAAGAAAGGAGCAAGATCAATGGCACGTAGAATTCACACATCAGAACAAATTATCCACAAGCTTCGAGAGGCAGAAGTACTGCTCGCTCAAGGTCAGTCGGTTCAACAAGCTGCTCGCCAGATTGAGGTTACAGAGCAGACCTATTATCGTTGGCGAAAGGAGTATGGTGGTCTTCGGGTGAATCAGGCGAAACGATTGAAAGCGTTAGAGAGAGAGAATATTCGCCTGAAACGCCTGGTTGCCGAGAAAGAGTTGGATATTCAAATCCTCAATGAGACTCTGGCGGTTGATGCAAAAAACTTCTGAGCCCGGCGAAGCGACGGGAGGTGGTGCAGCATCTTTGCACGACTCTCGAGATCTCGCAGCGCCGGGCCTGTAGTGTGTTGGGAGTACCGCGCAGCACTCATCAATATCGCCCGATTTCTCCTGCGGATGAACCGGTGTTCGTGCAACGTATGGTCGAGTTGGCCACGCAGTATGGTCGGTATGGTTATCGACGAATTACCGCACTGTTACAGCCAGAAGGCTTCAAGGTCAATCATAAGAGAGTGGAGCGTTTGTGGCGTCGAGAAGGATTAAAAGTTCCCCGGAGGCAACCGAAGCGCAAACGGTTATGGCTCAATGACGGTTCGTGTATTCGGCTGCGACCTGCGTACCGGGATCATGTCTGGAGTTATGACTTCATGCAAGCACGAACCCGAGAGGGAAGGAGCTATCGTTTGTTAACAATATTAGATGAATACAGTCGGGAGTGTCAGGCAATTGTGGTAGGCAGGAGGCTGACTCACAATGACGTCATAGAACATCTTGCAACACTGTTCGTGCAGCGAGGAGTTCCGGTTCACCTGAGAAGTGATAATGGCACAGAGTTCACTGCTCAAGCGGTCCGGACATGGCTCATGCGCCTGGGAGTAAAAACATTGTATATTGAACCAGGCAGTCCATGGGAGAACGGGTATATTGAGTCGTTCAATGGCAAACTGCGTGATGAAGTGCTCAACCGGGAAATCTTCGATACCTTACACGAAGCAAAAGTGCTTGTGGAACGCTGGCGAAATGAGTATAATCATAAGAGACCGCATAGTGCCCTCAGATACCGGCCACCCGCCCCCGCGAGGCCGTTATACCACCGGATTCGGTCTCAAGGCCAATGGATAATACAACAATGAATATATCGATGAATTGACTAACTTAAAAAGTGGCCCAAACAATTGGGGCAGGTCACACTTCGTATTATCAATCCAAACCCAATCCAAGAAAAATCAATAGTAGAATTAGTTGATCTTATTCTCTATCACACTCAATCGATCGACTATCATGAGAATCTACAAAAACAGAAAAAAGTCAAGATGTTGGAAGGTGAGATAGACCAGTTCGTTTACAAATTTTATGATCTCACTCCAGAAGAAATTAAAATTGTGGAAGGTAAAGATGATAGCATTAATGCACGCAGCAGAGTTGCATCTGCATTGCTTCGGTGGGCACAGGATCAGGGAACTATGATGCGTGATACAGTGGAAATATCAACAATCCCCAAACAACAGGAAATGGCTAATTATGTTGGTCTGACGCGGGAAACGCTGAACAGAACACTGGGAGAGTTGGAACAGGAGGGATTCATTCAAAAACCCGATATTCGCACTATCGTTGTCACGAATTTCTCCTATTTCAAGAAAATATTTGGACCGTTCTACTAAGCAATTGCCAGCCTTAAATCTTGATTCAAAACAATAAGCAAATAACTTCTCCTTCCTGTATAAATTATACGAGAGGCGAGACTAATTCTGTCCTGTATGATGTGCTGAGTTTTTTTGCAGCTTCTTGTGCCGCATGAGCTTTAGTAAACATACCATAGATGGCCGATCCACTCCCGGTCAGAGCTGCATAATTAGCGTCCAGTTCCAGCAGAGAATTTTTAATAATGCTGAGTTCGGGGTAATGAGAGCAAAGTATGGTCTCAAAATCATTGCAAAACGTGTTCTGAGCATCGTTGAGGTTTTGTAGGGAGCGTAATTCCTGTGCATAATCAATAAGAGACAATTGATCAGTGCGACCTCTGTCTAACGCATTATACGCATCCGCAGTAGAAATCGGAAACGGGGGTATCACTAGTAGTATTTTACATTTCCACGGAAACATCATCGGTGCAAGTATTTCACCTATACCGGTTGCCGAACAGGGAGTATTTTTGAGAAAGAACGGTATGTCTGCTCCGAGTTTTACCGCGAGCTCAGTGAGTTGATACTGGGTAAATTGTCCCGGTATTAATTGCGATAATCCTTTAATGACTGCTGCTGCGTCGGAACTGCCGCCACCCAGTCCTGCTCCGACAGGAATTTTTTTCCCAAGAATAATATGTATACCGCTCAATTGTTCAGATTGATCAAGGAGTAATTTTGCCGCTTTCCAGCACAGATTCGACGAGTTGTTGGGTACATCAGGGTGGAAACAGCTCAAGGTGATGCCAGGTTCACTAGTTACCGTAAGTTCAATAGTGTCATAAAGTGTAATTGGAATAAATAGAGTTGAAATCGGATGATAACCGTCTTTACGTTTCGGCCCTATGCTTAAACCAAAGTTTATTTTTGCTGGTGTGCTGATTGTCAAGGTTTTCAGGTGCATTGGTTTCATGAAGAAATAGTTTCTTTGAATGGGGATTCTGTAGGTTGAAAAAGTAACCCATCAGAATAAAAAAGAGTGTTATTTCAAAAAGTGCACGGTCATAAAGTCCGATAATCGCACCCTGAAAAATAACTGCCCCAGACAGTACATAGGCACTCATTATCCAAACTACATACCGCATACCCTATCAAGAAAATACCAATGAGAAGTTTTAACTACACTAAAGTTGAATAATCGCCGGATGAATAGAGGCCCATACTATCCAAAAGTAACATAATGCCAAAACATTCTAGTAAAAGAGCAAACGCCTTCCAAAGTCTTTTAATGCGCAGTTGTGTCTTAGCCATAGTAAGATTTTGTTTTGCCGGATAATTTGAATAGATTTACTCTGTCTGTACTGATTATGTTCCGTTGCCGGATTCTTCATGATTAAATTCGCTTTAAGCTTTAGAGAGTTTAATGTTTTCCCTGAGGAAAAAATAAAATCCTGCAACAATTGCCGGCAAAAATGCGGTTGCGTGAATCAATACCGCAAATCCTGATGCAATAGCGGGACCTATTGAAAATATAACCAGTCCTTCCTTGGCGGCGGCATGAAAAGTTCCTATAAAGCCGGGTGCGGATGGAATTGTGAGTGCAAAGCTTACCAGCACAGAATCAACGATAGCTATGATAAACAACATTGAAATTCTGTATTGAAGATCAAATGCTTCGAGAACTGCATAAAACTGCATTATAGCAATTATCCATACTCCGATTGTCGGAACAATTATTTTGATAAAATTGCGGGTTGAACGGAGAATTTCCAAGCCGTCTAGGAAAGATTGGACAACCTTTATTCCTTTTTCGTGCAGTGGTCCGGGAAATAATGCTAATACTTTTTCAACATATTTAAGAGTCAAATCCCTCTTGATGAGAAGCAAAAAGCAAAAAGCAATGACACCAATTTCAACAGTAAACAGAATGACTCCGAAATATTTTATCATATCAAAATGGGGACCTTCAGGAATAGGGAAAAACAGAAGTGCAACGACTGCTATGAATAGTAACGAGAGTACGTCAATAGTACGCTCAACGAGGACAGTTGCCAACACTGAACTCTTTGAAATATTTTCATTTTTCCCGATAACATATGCCCTGAGAAATTCCCCTGCACGGAAAGGTAAGACACTATTTGCAAAAAACCCGATAAAGAGTGCTGACAATACGGAATAGTACGGGATATCTTTCTGGAGAAATAGAAGATATTTCCACCGGTAAGCTCTGATAAGGTATTGGGCTATTGAAAAGAAAAGCGCAAGTACAAAATAAGAATAGCGGGCCGAAGCAAATGCGGACCGGAATCCTTCAAAATCGACATCCCAAAACGTCCAGACGAGAAACGCCATACTGATAGCGATTCCAACAGCAAGTTTTGTTTTCATAAAATATTTTCAATATGATTCGGCCGGAATGCCGAAACTTTTTACATTGAATCCTTTATTTTTTTGATCGTAGATCAATTATTCTGATGTCGGTATCATCCGGTAGGTGTATATCAAATTGCTCAGGGGCTAAACCGGTGTCAACATGGTAATTATCCAGAATATATATATTTTCGTTTTCATTAAAATCGGTATACTTCACATATTTGACAAGCGAGTCGGCCGGATCAATCTGCACTTCAAGGTACTGCATCAGTTCTTCATCAGGATTTTTTGGTTCCAATGCAAGTATATATATCGGTTTACCCTGATACGACGATTCTCGGTAATCGACTAGGTTATACCGCTCCGGAAACTCAAAAAGAAAATCCTTGGGTAGAAAAGAATCAGACGATCTATTGTCGACGATGTCGATGGTCACTCGTTTTTCATAGAGGCTGTAATCTTTCACGGTGATTCCGTCCGTCACAAAAATCATATCGGATGTTTCTATTTTAAAATAGTTTTCTTTCAGGAGTGATATTTTCTGACTGGAGGTGTCTTTTTCACTGGAAAATAAAAATTCCCGGACATGAAGCAAATCAGCAGAAAAATCATTGAGCTCATCATACTTTTTTTGGAGAATTTTTATTGCGTTTTGAGCGCTCCTCTGTGCATGTACGGGAGTTGCATATACGTACAATGAAATTACAAGTGGACTCATTACAAAAATAGAAATTAGTCTTTTGTTCATCATTAAGTTTTCAACATTTTTGATTTAAAATAAAATAGAAGCAGTCCATATGTTGTAAACAGAGTAACATCCATCAGCCAGTACCATCAAGAAAATCTGTAATAAAAACCCCAGACCAGACAGAAAAGTCCGTATAACAATGAGCTGAATCCTGCAAGTGATACCAAAGATAAATATTTCAACGGACCACGTGCTACCATGACAAAAAATATCCTTAATGTACCCAAACACGGCAAATATTATTCGGCTTCCATATTTTATAAGTTCCGGATATCCGGAAATGCCTGTATTATATAATGCAAAGAACCAACTAATTGAACGCCACGGCAGAACAACGGTAAGAAAATGGAGCAGAAAAATCCGGCACCGCCCCAGAGTATCACTTTTAATCCCTTCATTAGTTGATCCTGTATACTTGCTATACGGTTCTCAATACAATTTATTCACTTTACAGAAATTGATCAATTTCATTCTCGTCTAATAGAACTTGCCGAGCTTTGCTCCCATCATATGTACCCACAACACCTGCATCCTCGAGTTCATCAATGAGCCGTGCTGCCCGGGCATAACCGACTTTGAGCCGCCGTTGTAGGAGCGAAATGGAACCTTGTTGATGCGTGACAACCAGACGAGCGGCTTCGGTAAATAGTGAGTCACGGCCTCCTGATGAAGAACTACCGTCTCTCCGGGAATCCCGTTCCGGTTCTTGTGAAAGCTCGGTTGTTTTTCTGAATTTCGATTCATTTGCTATTGCATCCACAATTGCTTCGATTTCTTTCTGGGATACAAATGCATTTTGCATCCTTATCGGTTTTGCTGCCCCCGGTGGCAAATACAGCATATCCCCACTCCCGAGCAATTCTTCGGCACCGTTCATATCGAGAATTGTTCTCGAATCGATTTTAGTTGCTACCTGAAACGCTATTCGTGCTGGAAAATTCGCTTTTATAACGCCGGTAATAACATCGACAGATGGGCGCTGTGTTGCTAACACCAGATGAATCCCAACTGCACGCGCCATTTGTGCAAGGCGCGTAATCGGCTCTTCTATTTCCTTTGAGGCGGTCATCATAAGATCAGCAAGTTCATCGATTATAATGACAATATATTCAAGTTTATCCGGTAGATGTTCTTCTGTGTTGGGATCAACCGGTTTATTTTTCTTCTCATTATATCCTTCAATATTTCGGACACCAACTTTTGCCAAGGTCTCATACCTTTTTTCCATTTCATTGACGCAACTTTTTAAAATTGCTACTGCATTATGCGTCTTGGTAATAACTTTTTCATCGATAAAATCGGCGGTCAGCAGGTGGTGCTTGGCAAGTTTTTTAAATATCGTGAGCTCGAGCATTTTCGGATCGATCATGATAAACTGTACATCTGTCGGTCCCGATTTATAGAGAATACTTGTTATAATAGTGTTAATTCCGACGCTTTTTCCAGAGCCGGTTGATCCTGCTATGAGAAGATGCGGCATTTTAGCTAAATCTGCAAAGTAGGCTTCTCCGGAAACAGTCCGGCCTAACGCGACAGTCAACTTTGAAGGACTTGTCTGAAATCCCCGATCGGATACAAGACTCTTCAATAAGACAATTTCCTGATGTTGATTCGGAATCTCTATCCCGACCGTATCTTTGCCGGGAATTGGAGCGATCATTCGAATTCCCCTCGCTTTTAAAGCAAGAGCGATATCGTTTTCAAGAGCGAGAATCTTATTGATCTTGACGCCGACTTCTGGTCTCAACTCATACAAAGTTATAACTGGTCCCGGATGGACTTCGGTGACTTTTACCTGTACTCCAAAATCGAGTAAGGTACTTTCTAATAACTCTGCTTGCCGGAGAATGTCCTCTTTTGAGTCTTTTGTTACCAGTGCAGGAGGTTCAGCAAGCAGATCAAGCCCGGGAAAGGAGTAGGGTCCCGAAGCCCTGAATTCCTCCTGGTCGGTACCCGAAAGAGTAGACTTGGAATTCTTTCGTGATGAAATGGCAAAAGGAAGCGAATCGCTACCGGAAAGTTCCGGAGTTTCCTCAACATTACGGAACACATCCTGTTTTTCAAGCCTTTCCTTTATCGGCTGTTCCCGTTTCGGTATGAGCGGAATATCAGTCTCAATCGACTTCGATTCTTTTAGTTTCCGTGTAAACTCTGTTTTTCTCTTGAGTTTATTTGATTCGAAAAGCGCAGCGGCTTTTTTTACAGCAATAAAAGGGAATTTCCACCAGTTCCAGATTCGTTTCAAAAGTCTCTCGATATTTGCGAGCGCAGTCCACACAGGAAAATGGGACCAGAGTACAAATACGATGAAAACAAGTGCACAAAAGACAATTATGGTGCCGGTTTTACCGAGATATATATTAAGATGGGCTGCAAAATATCCTCCGATAAGCCCGGAATATTCATAACTTACTGGACTTCCTTCAATCGAAAATTCACTTATCAGCGCTAATCCGAGTGAAATGAGCATCATGGTTGCTATGGAATAAAATGAGAGGCGCTTGAACCACGGAAACGGTTTCTGGCGAATAGTCTGCCAACCCCATAATAAAAGTATTAGGCAGGGTATTAATACAGCGTAACCGAAGGTGAATTTTATCAAATAATACGATGCGATGGCACCGCCTATACCCATCAAATTATCAATTGACTGAATGTCGCGCAGGGAAGGTTCAAAATCGGTAATTGAATACGAAAGAATACTCAAACTCAAGAGAAGCGAAATCGTAATTAAAACTATGCTGGTTATTATTCGTTTTCGTCTGGATTGTTGTCGTTTCATGAGACCCCTCAAACTGCCACCGCTAACAGCGTAAACACAATAAATTGCACTCGAAAACAGAATGCCGTTGCAGAAGCTTTGACCGAATTATGTGCGGCAGATTTTACCACGGATAACTAACTATTACACTAATTCAAGCTCAAATCGATCCAATTTCCCCATCTGCATAAACCGGAAGTAGTGGTATAATATCTAATTCTATGCATATATCGAGATCGTGTTCCATACCAATATCAACTAATTCTCGCCCATGATCTACTTCTCGAATCATATCCTTCAGGGATTCGGAATTATGTTTATACAACTGGTGTGCGGAACGTGCCGAGTCTGACAATGCGACGTTGTCCAAGTATCACGCATGTATCCGTTCAATCAGTTTTCCAGCACAGACAATATCTTCAAGAGCAAACTGATTTTTATGACCGGAACATATGATGTCAAGTGTTCCGAATTCAGATGATCCGGCAACTGACTCCACTACAGTTTCCATATTTTGAAATCCGCAAATATAAACGGTTTTACATTTTTGCAGCTTAACCAGCGCGACGCTTCCATTTGTGCCGGCAAAAATTAAAGACTTATCTCTCACATTGTCACGGGTGTATTCCAGAGGAGAGTTTTCGAGGTCAAAACCGTTGATTTTCATGCCGTCACGTTCTCCATACAACATCAGGCCTGTGTCAAAAAGAGCTGTGTGGAGCGAAAGCGCCCGTTCGACAAATTCAACAAGAATTATCTCCCGGCACCCGTTTGCCAGTGCGTTCAAAATGGTGCTGCTCGACCTGAGAACATCGATAACAATCACCGGATCATTTTCTGATGGTGTGTTGAGCGGCGTCGTACCGTATAGTTATCGTCAATCTCTGCAGGTGTTATGAAAACATGTATTTTCATGCACAATACGTACACATATTAGACAAATGGAGGCTTGATAATAGTCGCAGAGATACTTTTTCCCCGGATTGATATTTCAATTTCAGCCCCAATATCGGTGAACTCTTTCTGCACATAACCTATGCCTATCCCTTTGGAAAGCAAAGGAGAAAATGAACCGCTTGTCACTTTACCGATCTCATTTCCGTTTTTCACAATGGTATAACCATGACGCGGTACACCTTTGCCGGTCAATTCAAAACCCCGCAGCCTCCGCTTCGGGCCTTGTTCTTTAACGGCAGCAAGCACATCACGTCCGATAAAATCACCTTTGTCAAGTTTCGTTATCCAACCGAGACCTGCCTCGATTGGATTGGTATCTTTTGTAATATCGTTGCCATAGAGGCACATCATTTTTTCAAGCCTGAGTGTGTCGCGAGCCCCAAGCCCTGCAGGTTGAATGTCATAGTTCTGCCCAGCATCCATAATTGTATTCCACACATGGAGTGATGAACTGGTATCCATATAAAGTTCGAATCCAAGTTCGCCCGTATACCCTGTCCTGGAAATTATCATCTCTCTATCAGCAACAGCTCCATGAACAGCCCGGTAGTATTTAATTGCTGAAAGATCCACAGGTGTGAGTGTCTGAAGCAGGTCACGGGATGCAGGTCCTTGGACGGCAACGAGTGTAATGTCGTCACTCATGTTCGTAAAATCGACACCACCAATCATGTGGTCCGTTATCCAGGCAAAATCTTTCTCTGCATTTGCAGCATTGACGACCATCATATAGTGGTCGTCAAATTTATAAACAAGAACATCATCAATGATTCCACCATCGGGATAACACATTGCCGAATACTGCGCCTGTCCCAATTCGAGAGCGGAAACATCGTTAATCGTAACATTCTGGAGTAACTCTAGAGCGAGATCTCCCCGAAGTCTGAATTCGCCCATGTGTGATACATCAAAAAGTCCCACAGAATTTCGAACAGCCTTATGTTCATCGATGATACTTGAGTAAACAATCGGCATAGAAAATCCGGCGAATTCCACCATCTTTGCACCTAATCCAGTATGAGCGTCATTTAATGCTGTCTGTTTAAGTGAATCTGTCACAGTTTTCCTCAAAATTTTGTTGTAATAATCAGTCGTCAGTTCCGTTTTAGGAGCACTTAGGTATTGAAATTTAATCTGTTCAACACTAAAACCGTGCAACAGTTTGTTGAATTCGCTCAAGGGCTTTTTCGATGTTCTCGATCGAATTCACAAAAGAAAAGCGGAGGTACCCTTTTCCATATTTTCCAAATGCCAAGCCGGAAATACCTGCAACGCCCACTTCTTCTAAGAGCACTCGTGATAGCTCGTCTGCCGATTTTCCTGTTCCTTCTATATTAGGAAACACATAAAATGCTCCCTTCGGTTTCAAACAGCGAACTCCCGTTATCGAATTCAAGCCATCGACAAAAAAGTCCCGACGTTTCTTGAATTCCTCAATCATCTTTTCCGACTCTTCCTGCGGACCGACCAGAGCAGCTATTCCTGCTTGCTGTGAAAAACCTGCTGTGCACGAATTGCTATTAATCTGAAGTTTAGTAATTTCTTTTGCGAGGTCAACCGGCATTACTCCGAATCCAAGGCGCCATCCTGTCATAGAATAGGTTTTGGAAAATCCGTCAAGTATAATTGTTCGCTCTGCCATTCCTTCGCAGTTAGTAATACTAGCAAACTCTTCCTCATATACAATATTGATATAGATTTCATCAGTAAGAATCCAGCAATCATGTTTTCGGGCAAGTTCTGCAATCCCTTCAAAGTCAGTTTTCGAAAGCATTCCCCCCGTGGGATTATGGGGGCTGTTGATGATGATCATTTTGGTTTTGTCGGATACTAGCTGCTTTAAATCGTTGATATCAAATGCAAATTCTTTCGACTCTAGCAGCGGAAGGGGGACAGGTTTGCCACCCGCGAAATTGACCATTGACTCATAAATCGGAAAACCGGGATTCGGACATATCACCTCATCACCGTGATCGACAAGGGCAAGGATTGTATAAAACATGATAGGCTTTGCCCCTGGTGTAATGACAACACCCTCGGGGTCAATGTCGATTCCTCGTGTGCGGGAAACTTCCTCTGCTACCGTCCTTCTGAAATCGAGCGATCCGTTTGCAGGAGTGTATTTTGTCCATCCGTCGTCGATCGCTTTCTTGCCGGCGGTTCGAATGAACTCAGGGGTATCAAAATCGGGTTCACCTGCCTCGAGGTGTATAATATCGTGTCCCTGAGCTTCCAGCGCCTTCGCTCTTGCTATAACTAGAAAAGCTGTCTCAGTTCCGAGTCTGCTCATCCGTTCAGCATATTTCATAACATAATCCTCCTCATATCAACTAATAGATGCAGATCACAAAACTATATGTATCCCCAACCAAGTTATTTCCCTTTTATAGAAATTCCAGGTTACGGATATGCTAATTTGCAATAGCGAAAGTGCAAAAAAATACATAAGTTGTCTTTTATAGTCAAGGTTTTTTTAGGTGAATCGGACGATTTTGATGGACACTAAAATTAGAAAAAATAACAATATAGGTCATAGAGAAAAATAACTTTTCCGGGTTTGGAAGTCTTGACTGTCAGAGTTATTTATGATTAATATTAACAAGTTAGATGTAACAATACAGCGGGATCAAACATTAGAGATCATCATTCAAATCATTGGAGCTTAGATAAACAGTGATGCATTGCGTCTGATAAAATATTTGAATTCAGCAGAAAAAAATGTATATTCCTACTACTTCAAGTGTAGATTTATTTGATATACGGCACTTAGCCATTCAGTATTCTGATCCTCCGGCAAGAATGTGAGAATTCTCTTATTCTCTTATAAGGTTCAAATTCGATCAAACTCACGCTGTTTTGAATATACAATTAATTAATTTTCTTAAGAATATTTCGAAATATAGGGAGATACCTTTATGAGTATCCGAACGGATGGTTCGTCGGTCGATTTAATGAGCATTGCACACCTTTTTTCGCGTTCTATCGTAGTCGGCTCAATCATTTTTACAGTGTTGGGATTAATCTTCAATCCATGGTTTTTCATCGGCACTGGTGTTTTTGGTCTCCTTCTTTTATTGGAAATTCACTATAGATTTGTACAAAAAGGGCATGCTATCCTAAGAAATTTCGGTGTGTTCGGAGCAATGCGCTACCTTATGGAAAGTGTTGGTCCGGAACTCAGGCAATACTGGATGGCGAGTGACACGGAAGAAAAGCCTTTCTCAAGAAGAGCGCGCGCGGAGGTTTACCGGTATGCCAAAAACCGGGAGTCGACTGCATCGTATGGTACACTCGAAGAACTCAGATATGGAATGATCCGGAATTCGCTTTATCCGTTGCATAATGATCAACTTCAGCAGTATTCGCTCACATTCGGGCAGGAACGAGGTATCGAAAATAGTTACACGATAACAAAGCCGTCTATGATCAGTGCTATGAGTTTTGGTGCGCTCGGAGAGCATGCGGTACGGGCACTTGCACGGGGAGCAAAACGGGCGGGTATCCCCATGAATACCGGTGAAGGCGGATTTCCAAAATACCATTTAATGGAAGGCCCCGATATAATCTTTCAAATGGGTACAGCTAAATTTGGCGTACGGAATGATGACGGCTCCCTTAATAAAGAGAAGTTGAGAGAGATAGTTGCTCATGATTGTATTAAAATGGTTGAGTTGAAACTTTCTCAAGGAGCAAAACCCGGAAAAGGTGGGCTGCTTCCCGGAGATAAGGTTACTCCGGAAATTGCTGAACTTCGGGGAGTTCCGGTTGGTGAAGATGTGTTATCACCACCGTGCCATGTGGAATGTAAAGATGCTGAAAGTACCGTTCGGTTTTTCTCAAACGTGCAGGATGTTTCCCAACTTCCGGTAGGTATCAAATTGTGCCTCGGCAATATCGAACAATTTGGTGAATTTATACAAGAGATGAAACGGCAGGACAGGTTTCCGGATTACATAGTTATCGATGGTGCAGAAGGTGGCACGGGAGCCGCACCTCGGAGTTTTATGGATTATGTTGGCATACCTCTCTTTCGTGCACTCGATTTTGTGAAGAAAATTCTTAAGGATGAAGGAGTACGACACCGGTTTAAGTTGGTTGCATCGGGAAAGCTGGTAAATCCCGCCAGGCAGATCAACGCATTTTCATATGGAGTAGATGCAGTGTATACCGCACGTGGATTTATGCTTGCACTCGGATGTATACAGGCTCTCCGGTGCAATCAGGGGGTCTGTCCGGTCGGTATTACGACTCATGATCGTTCCTTACAGCGTGGCCTCGTTATAGAAGACAAAGCCCAGCGGGTCGAAAATTATGTCAAAAATATGAATCATGAACTCGAAGAACTCCTTGCGGCAACGGGATTTCCCTCACTGTTCGATTTGCGAGATAACAATGTTATCTTTAAGCCTTGGGAGCATAACTGATTTTTTACAGTAGTGCGTGACATAGTGCGATTTTTTGAAATTTCTCCATAATTTTCTTTAAAATAGAAATTATCCAATTTTGTATTATCTAAACAGGTTATTATTATGAAGATCTTCTGTACCGGTATTAGCGGAATGCAAAAGCTCACCATTATTGAAGAGCTAAAACCCTTTCTTGAAAAGCATGGCCGGAAAGTAGCGATTTTTGATACGTGGCACTACCTATCGCAGGCAGGAGCTGATCTTGGGCAGAAAGTTACAAAAGAAAAAGTCCTCGACCTGCATAATCTCGATGCGCTCCGTGCAATTGCATTTGAGCGAATCTGTAATGAAATCGACGGCCTTCTCAAGGCTGATCCGGAAACACATGTGCTCATTGCAACTCATGCCTGTTTCAGGTGGAATAAATTTCTTAGATCGGGATTTGATGTCCACTATCTTAACAAGATAAATCCCGATATCTATGTTAATTTTGTTGATGATGCTCAGACTATTTATGAAAACCTGAAGCAGGATTCGCAATGGTCAAACAGGTTGAGTCTTGAAGAGATAATCACATGGCGTGATGAAGAAATGTTCATTACCGAAACTCTTGCAATTTTTCAGAATAAAGACTTTTATCTAATACCGACCTGTGAAAATATTCTGAGTCTCGGTAATATGATCTTGAATCCGGAACGGAAAAAAATCTACATGAGTTTCCCGATAACAGCAATTCAGGAAGAACAGCCGGAACTTTTAGATGAAGCAAAGGTAATCGCAGCTGCACTTCGGAAACATTTCATTGTTTTTAATCCGCTTTCGATTAAAGATCTCGGAGATTTGAATACCCTTCAAAGTAAGGTTCAAAAACAGCTTAACGCTGCTACAGTCTGGAGGGATTTCAAATTAATCTCCCAGAGTAATCTTGTTGCTGTTTACTATCCGGTAGAAAAAAACTCACCGGGTGTTAATCAAGAAATCATGTTTGCATTCACCCATGGGAAAGATGTCTTTTTATACTACCCGAAAGATTTTGGTTTGAGCCCATTTTGGGATCCTGAAATTACCGTCACACAATCGTTTAATTCACTCGATAAATTTAAATCGTTCTTAATGGAATTGGGTGCCAATGGCAGATCATCATGATGTTGGCTCAGAAGTTCTAACGCAACAAGAAACGATGACTAAAAAACGATTGATAATTGGAATAGGGCATAAGGCTCGACAGGGGAAAGATACTGCCGCTGAACATCTGAATAAATTGTTTCATTGCAGGATTATCCATTTTGCCGATGCTCTCTATGAAGAGTGCAGAAATGTGACGATTTTTTATAAAGATTCTACGGCAGAATTGTATTGTAAAACGAACAGCGAAGATTTTTTTCGATTCGACCATCCGAATGAAAACATCATACAATGGATCAAAGAAAAAGGTGAGCAAAAACCTGGTTTGCTTTTTGATGCAGACTATTATTATGGTGGAATGCAAGATAAAGATGCAGGTCTTCTTCAATTCTGGGGAACTGAATTCCGACGGAAACAAATAGCTTGGGATTACTGGGTAGACAAAGTCCGTTCAGAAATAGAAAAATATCCCGATGAAGATTTTCTGATACCAGATACCCGATTCAAAAATGAAGCGGGAATGATTAAGGAAATGGGAGGTGCTGTATGGAAAATTGATCGTGTCGACTATGTTGCCGATGACCGCGATCCAAACCATGCAAGTGAAATTGATCTCGACGATTGGGGGTTTGAAACAGAGTTTCTTAATAATGGTACCATTAAAGAACTACATAGAAAAGTGGAACACCATTTCAGATATTTGAAAGGCTTATCTGATGGACAGAGTAAGTAAAGATGAATATTACATTAAAATTGCCGAAAACACCTTTGATCGGTCGACCTGCCTCAGACGTCATTTCGGTGCGGTAATTGTCAATAAAGATGAAATAGTTGCAACCGGCTACAACGGTGCTCCGCGAAAAGTCAAATCTTCAATCGAACACGGCTTCTGCTGGCGGAAACGACATAATATAGCTCACGGAAGAAATTATGAATTATGCCGCTCGGTACATGCCGAACAGAATGCAATGATTCAGGCTGCACGCCGGGAGATGATTGGTGGTACATTGTATCTTGTCGGTGAAAATCACGATAGCAGTTTCGTTGACGCATTTCCCTGTGTAATCTGCCTTCGGATGATTATTAATTCGGGAATTGAACGGCTCGTCTACCGAAAAGGAGACGGGAGTCTCGATGAAGCATTTCCACAGGAGGAATGGAAGGATGACGATTTTATCGTCGTCGGCCGCTACGGCAATACTGACAGTGTGACAAATGTTAATGACCAGCAGTGATGTTGGGTGCTGTAAATAGATATCATCCTGTGTTTTGAAAAGAGGAACAGTTTTATTGTATTAACTCATTAAGCTTCTGTCATTGTGCAGTGTCCTTAGGTTATTTTAGAAAGGATGTTGTCGCAGTTTCTGTTTGATAATTACATTATATATTACATACTAATCCCCAATGAAAGAATGTCCGTCATGCGCTCTTGAGGTTGATAAAGACAAAAGCGCCTGTCCATATTGCCGCTATGAATTTCCACAGTCTCGTATCTCCTATAAACTTCCCATTATCCTACTCTTGATTTTACTGCTTCTCTACCCTACACTCAAAGTGATTTTCCGTTTTTAATTCATTTCTTGTTACTATTTAATCTTTACTACTGTACACGATTTTGCTATTGAAAATTGTGGATATTACACGGACATTTTTGATGTGTTCCGGGGGAATAGCAAACAGATTTTCGGAAAGCACGACACAGTCTGCAGTTTTTCCGGGAGAAATCGAGCCTTGGGTATTCTCGTTATAAGCAGAATAAACCGGATTAACGGTGTAAGCTTTTAATGCTTCTTCAAGAGTAATCTGTTGCTCCGGGTACCAAGAGTGACGTTCACCGAGCGGAATACGGTTTACAGCTGCATCAATACCGAGCAGGGGGTTGAGCGGAGCAACCGTCCAATCCGATCCGAACACCAGACGAACTCCATAGTCTAATAAAGATTTGAAAGCAAAACTGTTTTTGCAGCGTTCCGTCCCGATACGATGCTCACAAAAACGCGCATCGTCGATGCAGTGGTACGGCTGTACCGAAGCTATTACATCTAAATCTCTAAACCGCTGAAAATCATCTGGATGGATATGTTGTGCATGCTCAATCCGCCACCTACGGTCCCGTTTTTTATTATCCTGAGTAATGTGCTCAAATACATCAAGAACCGTGCGGTTAGCACGGTCGCCAATTGCGTGGATGAACAAATTATACCCCTCCGAATCGGCTATTTTTGCATCGCGGTAGAGTGCACCTCTGCTCAGATCGTCATCTGGAGCGGGAAGCATCTCCTCATGCGGAATACCACAGCTTGAAGGATTATCAGAATAGGGGTCCAGAAAGAGAGCAGTACTCGACCCGAGTGAACCGTCGGAGAATGCCTTAAATCCGCCAATCCGTAATAGGCTATTATTAGAATATAAGGAAGCATAATTTTTTATAACTTCTTTCCACTGCTTCAATGGTGGATGGAGTATCATTCGAAGGGTAAACCAGTCCTGTTCAGCTGAATTTTGAAGATGGGGGATATGAACGGGAAGGGTAATATCATGTAACCCCGTAATACCATTTTTACGGCACTCTTGACACGCCGTCTCAATAGCTGTTCTGTATGTTTCCGCGTCTTGTTGAGGCAGGATGTCAAACACCAATAGCATAGCCGCATCGCGGAGGATTCCGGTACATTCTCCTGTAACGGGGTCCCTATCAATTCTACCACCATCGGGATCAGGAGTCATGCTGTCTATCCCGGCAAGCTCCAAGGCTCGGCTGTTTACAACTGCCATATGCATGTCCTGCCGGACAAGATAAACAGGCCGGCCTGGAGCAGCCCGGTCGAGCTGTGCCCGATCGGGAAGACTATTATTCTGCCAGATCGTATTGTCCCAGCCGGTCCCGGTCAACCAATGTTCCGTAGGTAAATTCTTTTCATAATCCCGGATAGTATTCTCAAATTCATCTCTGCTGCTCAAATGTGATATTTTTGCTTGGAGCAGCGAAAGTCCCCCAAGAACAAAATGTGCATGACCGTCAATGAAGCCAGGTGCAACAAACCGTTTTTCAGCGTCATACACATCGGTGTCGCTGCTACAGAGCTGCCAGATATTTTCAGTTGAACCGGTGGCAATAATGGTCCCCCGGTATGCTGCGAATGCTTCAATCATTGGAGTTGCCTTATCGCCGGTCCAAATAGTCCCGTTTATAAGTGCAAAATCAGTTTTGATCATAGTTCAATTGTTTAAATTTTATATTTGATGAAGATAGTGCTTAATTATTGTCATGTTGAATTCCACATTTCTATTTAAATATGGAAAAAAATCATCACATTAATACTACTTCAGAATATTCAAAATGTAAACATTTAACCACGTATTATTCAATACAAAATTTTTTTAGCTTTGAAATGAACGTATACACATTCCTAACTGTATGTATATATGGAGCTATAAAGAAAGCACGTGCTCATTATCTAATTGAAAAGATTTCAATATTTTTATATTTGACGGAGGTTATCATGAAACGTTTTGTAATCGCAACTCTTGCCGGAATTATGCTAATAACGACATCTGCATTTGCCCAAAACAACCGGAGCAACGTTCAGTCAGCAAGGGAAAAAATGCGAATGTTCAGAGAGTCATTAACCGAAGAACAAATCGAACAAATAAAAAATATTCGTCAGGACTGGCAGAAAAAGGCCATTCAAATACGTGCTGATGTGCACGTGGCACAGATAGAACTCCGAGATCTTATTGATGATGACTCTGCATCTGAATCCAGGATACGAAGTCAACTGGAGAAAATTTCTTCATCCCAAATTGACATAAAGATGGGTGGAATTGCTCTCAAGAACAATTTGAAAAAGGTTTTGACCCAGGAGCAGTTGGAAAATCTACCCGACCGGGGATTTAACAGGCGCTATTTCATGATGGGCCGCCGTCATCGGCATGTCTCCTCTGCTCTTAATTTCATGGGAGGTATGGGATTTCATCCGGGAAAGGACGATCATCATGACTTTGATGTAATCGAGGACGATCATGAAAAACAGATAGAAGAAGATGAAGATATTGAGCAAATGAATAATGATCTTATGAAAGAATTCTCTTTAAATTAATTACATAAAATAATTATTTATTGCATTTAATCTGAATTTCGTAATGTCTTAAATAGTATGGAATGTTCAATCGGTCAGCAAGCAGTAAAACTCAAAAGTTCTGGCAGACACTTGGAGCAAGAACGTAACCTTGAAACTGAATCAAAAGCAGTCTCCGCCCGTTTAACGGATAACTCTGATGAATCTCTTGTGGCGCTGGTCAAAAAAGGTTCTGAGGCAGCATACGCTGAGCTCGTTAAACGGTATATGCGTGCAAGCTATGCGATTGCTTATCAGGTTGTTGGAGATATTGATGTTGCTCGTGACCTTTCACAAGATGCATTTTTGAAGATTTACACCTCGATCAGCAAATTCAAAGAAGGAAGTAAATTTTCCCCGTGGTTTTACCGTATTGTACTGAACCACAGTATAAACTCTACACGAAGAAAAAAAGTGCTCTCGTTTGTACCCTTCTCCTCATATTTTTCCGGAGTAGAAAATTCCAATGAGGAGTTCCCAAATGAACAGGAGAGTTTCGATGAAGTGTCTGACAGACAGAGTGTGGTCAGAGAAGCAGTGGGAAAATTGCCGTTAAAGCACAAAAAAGTTGTTATATTATGTGATCTGGAAGGATTCCCTCAGAAAGAAGCAGCGGAAATTATAGGCGTTGCAGTCGGAACGGTCAGGTCCCGGCTCCACTATGCACGGAAAGAATTAAAAGAGCAGTTAAAACATTATATAAATGAGATATAACTATGGACTGTAACCAATTTCAAGCATGGCTCTCCGGTAGTAAGCCGGATGAGGGGAATTGTATCCCGAGTGAAGTAAAATTGTATACCGGAGAATGCCGGAACTGTGCTCGTTCGCTCAAAGAAGAGACAGGTTATCATGCACTGCTCGATACTCTTCGAGCATCCGGCCATGATGAATCGTTCTGGGATGATTATTTGGAAACTGTTATAAACAGTGCGGATGCTCAGGGCAACAGAAGAAGAATCGGATTGCCTCGCCGCTGGCTTCAAGTTGTTCTGGTCCCGGCAGCTGCAGCAATCGTGTATGTTGGCATGCTGTTGACAAGCAATTATCTGTCAGAATTCGACAATGGAGTGCTTACTGATAAAACATATGCAGCAACACTTGATATGATTTGGGAAGAATATGACATGGTTATGGCAGGTCATATTTTTGATCCGACATCGCTGTACTCAGTGGAAGATTTCATTCCTGAAAACTGGGATGATGGTTCATTGCAGAAACAAGATCAGCAGCAGAATTAATGATTAACGTCAATAGTACAACAATTCTATTAAGATGATCATGAATTTTAATATAGTAAAAGGAGCATTGTTTACCGGAATACTTATAGGTGTCATGCTATCTGAGTCGGTTACTGCTCAGGAACACAATCCGGATGATGAAGCTATCATTGAGTTGTTTGACAGAGTGATTGAAGCACACAATACAATCAGTTACTGGGGTAGAATCAACATCGAGCGAAGGATAAACAATACACAACACCATTTTGAAAAAGAAATTTATTTCAATCCCGTTTACAACCGTGTTCAGGAGCGGATTCTGCTGGATCCGGAAATAGAAGAAAGAATAGGGAAGATTCGTGAACGGATACAGGGAGAGATGAAATACCGTATGTCGATCGGGCAGAGAAGAATGCTTCAAAATTACGACAGGGGGATGCAGCGGAGAATGCCCGCGGCAGGTAATCTTCTCAACAATCCTATTCATTTTGAAGTCCTCCGCAACAATTATACAATAATAAGAGAATCGGAAGACTCAGTAGCAGGCAGAGTTGCAGTTATCATTTTTATCGATCCTGATTATGAATTCCGGCCGGGAAACAGAATTTGGGTAGACGAAGAGACCGGCATTATCTTGAAACGGGAAATTTACCATCCCGAGATACCGGACGAACCGGTGTATAGAGAGTTATTTACCGAATTTAGGATTGTCGAATCCGATGAAGAGATAGGTCTGCTATTCGATGAGGAAGTCGAACAAAGGGAAGTTCGTCAACAAAGTAGAATAGAACAAAGAGCAGCGCGGCCAGTCTCAAGAGAATTCAATACTCTTAATCAGCTGCCAGAAAATCACCGGGAAAACATTATCATACCTGAAACACTGCCGCCGGGATTCGTGCTTGATAAAATCAGGCTCATCGGTCTGGCCCGCGCCGATATGTATCATCAGGTTTACACCGATGGGCTCATTATGTTTTCACTGTTTCAAGTAAGCGGTGAGCCGCCGCGCCAGCTGCGGGAATTGGTCAAAAGAGCCCCCAGAAGATCGAGACCACAACGGCAAATGTTTGTCCCCGAAGGTACTGTGCTGATTAAACGGGATAACGGCACGAATTTTATTGTGATGGGATATGTTCCTGAAGTTCTACTTCAGCCTGTTCTCGACAGCCTCCCCGGTGATCAGGAACAGAACTAACCTGCCATAACCGTGTCAGTATTTGTCCCCTACCTGCGTTCAAGATTCCGAAGAGAAAAAATGGATCCAGGAATATCGACATCAAACTCGATTTCCGTGATAATAAATTCTGTATAAGTATTCTTTCGGAGCTGATCTCTCATTTCAACATGGACAGGATAATACCGGTTTTGAACACGTTCAATAGTATTTGCAGTCATCACTTTCAGCAGTTTTCTGGTGTGAGCGTACAGTTCAGTTTTTAGGCCAATAAATTGCTCTTTATCAATCCACATTTTTCTACGGTAATAGGTTACTTCTTTTTTTGCAGCGATCAGATCGAGCACATAGCAAAGACGATTGTTCAGGAGTTCTTCTCCGATAATAGTAGCGGTATAATCTTCCTGCAGTCTGATCCTATCGAGTGAATCCTCATATGAAAAATCGCTCCCCATCATGCTTTGTCTGAGTAAATGTCCCGAAATTTTGATGGTTTTCTCAATGCTGGGTAAAAACATCCACAGGCTTTCATTGAGGCGAAGGTATTTCGTCCCTTTGTCCCGGGCAGGAGAAAGAAACTCAACAAATGCGTTTTTTTTACCCTCGCTCCAGACACGCATCTCTTTGGCATTGATCCTGTCCCGTTGATGTATAATCATCTGTGCGGAATAGTAGACAGTAGAAGAAACCATGTTTTTGTCAATTTTGTCAAGAATTTCATCTGCAGTTAGAGTATTCTGCGCCGCCACAGTTGACGGCGCAAGCGCGATAAAACCGATGAAAAATATGCGATAAAGCCTATAATTAAAAGCATAGGTCATAAGTTTGATGATATTTAATGTGTTCGTAGCGCATCTGTCGGCTCCATACGTGCGGCTTTGACAGCAGGCAAAAAAGCCGCTAATACAGACATTGCTAAACCGAGTGCAAATGCACTCACTCCATGAATGATACGAAAATCGCTGTAGATTACAGTACGGACTGGTATTGAAAAGCTTTCTGAAATAGTTCCAAGGGATAATCCGTTTATTTCTAAAAATATAGCCCAGTATCCGCCGAGAACAACGCCGGCAAATCCTCCAACACAGCCGATAGACAGCGCTTCGAATAAAAATACAGCCAGAATATCCCGACGTTTCATTCCGAATGCGGAAAATACACCGATTTCACGTGTGCGTTCAAATACCGCCATAAGCATGGTGTTAATGATCCCCAATGCAGCGATCAGACCAAAAATTAATATTATAAAGGCATTAGCCGTGTCGAGCATGGGCAGATAATCTCTCAATATACCTTTATCGAGCCAGGTCGTGACCCGATACGTACCAGATATATCCACAGTAGATTCGATAAAGTTTTTCACCAACTCTTCATCACTGTTTTCTTGGAGAAAAACAGCAATCTCAGAGACACTATCGTCCATATCGAGGAAATATTGAGCGGTTTCGAGATGCATATAAAAGAGCTTGTTCATAGCGCCGCTCAACATATCTACTATTCCTGTGACTACAAGGTTAACTGCTGTAAGAGAATTGTATGCAGTACGGGAAACGACCGTTACCGTATCACCGGGCTGTATGTCGAGTGATAGAGCAAGTTCAGAACCAATCAACAATTCATTTTTTCTATCATCTCCTTCGGAAAATCCGGTTCCGCTTACCAAAGATTCCGAAATGTCGATTATACCCTCTTCGATAGCAGAGTCGATTGCATATCCGACACCCGGTTCATTCTTTTCCCGGAAGTCAATGAGACCCCCAAATTTGATTCTACCAGCCGCAGCAGTTACTGATTCCATTGATTGCAGAGTATCCCGGATCGCAGCGTAATTGTGTACCGGAACAGAGAGTGAAAGCATCCGCTCTTTCACACTGTACTCCGGATGCTGGACAGAAATGTGTCCGGTTAGTTTAACGGAATCCTCGACAATGCTGTCCCTGACTCCTTTGATATAGCTGAACATAAAGAGAAATGAACCGACCGATATCATGATAACAACGGCAGTCAGTACAGTTCTCCGTTTATTGCGGAAAACATTTCGTAACGCAAATTTTAACAAATACTTCGACATAGTTATAATATTTTAGCCAACAGTCATTTGTCTGTTTATCCGAATGCAGCCTCACACTGAGCATAATGCATGGGATGGTTCCATGCGTGCTCCCTTGATAGACGGATATAGTGCAGAAATGAATGCAACACAGATACCGATAATGAAAAAGAAAATAAGAACATTCATCGTTATGTCCGTATGAATTACAGAACCGATTGGGAGATCGCCAAAGCCTGAATCCCCGAATTTACTGAAATCGATCCCATGTATTTTTAGGTAATAGGTATATCCGCCTCCCAGCAGGCAACCAATTGTACTTCCGAACACACCGAGAAACAGCCCTTCACACACAAACAATGCTGTTATTTTTCTTCGACGGAATCCGAGTGCCATTAGGGTGCCAATTTCACGGAACCGTTCATATACCGACATGAGCATGGTATTCATAATACTGGCAAATGCCACAATAAAGAGTATGCAGTACATGATAATGCGTGAGTTTGCCCGCATGGCATAGGCCCGGAGGAGGTCACGAGCCATATATTCCCAAGTAACAACATCGAATACATCAGCTTCAATGTAATTGCTGATAATTTCGGGCAGGATGAGTGCTTCGTCCATTGAATTTCCGAATAAGGCGATTTCCGTTACTTCATTATCCATTTCCAGAAGCATTTGTGTTGTTTCCAAAGGAATAAAGATATAATTGTTATCAACTTCGGGATTCGCACTGTGATATATTCCGGCAATTTCCATGTCTAATGCAGTTATTGCGTCGTATTTTGTGCGTGCTATAAGGGTAAGATAATCGCCCGTCGTGACGTTGAAGAGATCGGCAATTATATTACTGAGTAGCATGTGTTCCGCACCGTTTTGGAGATATATTCCGTCTGTGATATAATCTGATAATCCGAATGCACTATCTTCCCGGCCGGGATCGACACCGGCGCCGATTATTCTGAGCTCATCGATTCCATCGGTCAGGGTAGCCGAAAATATTATCCGCTCCGAAGCACTGACCACTTCATGAGTTTTTTCGATATCATCGAGAACAACATTATAATCGGATATTACGTAATCGAGCGGAAGAGTCATTTCATCTTTGATGTATCCCTTCCCGTAAATTTTAACATGGCTTGTCCGTGTGTCGATCGATAGACGGACAGACTGCTGCTCCATTCCGATTGAAAATCCAACGAGTAGTATGGAGAAGCTGATTCCGATTGAGATCGTCAAAAACGAGAGCAGCGACCGCCTGAAATTTCGGAATATATTCCTGAATGCGAGTTTTATGATCATAGTAATCTGTGGTTGCTTTTATCTTCATCGATTCTGCCGTCGTGTAAAAGGATAAGCCGAGAAGCAAAATCCAAAACCATCCTGTCGTGCGTGGAAAATACAAAACTGATATTATGTTTCTTATTGAGCTCAAACATCATCTCGAGAATTGCTTTCCCTGTTTGTGAGTCAAGATTCGCAGTCGGTTCATCGGCAAGAATGAGCTTCGGTTTTTTTATAAGTGCCCGCGCGACCGCAACACGCTGCTGCTGTCCGCCACTCATATCAGCTGGTCTTCGATGCATTAGGTCGTGCAGTCCAACATCGGTCAGCATTTCGGTAGTCATCTGTTGCCGCTTCAGAATGCTTATTTTGCGCCCGATCAAAAGCGGAAACTCAACGTTTTCGTATGCAGTCAAAACCGGAATGAGGTTAAATGTCTGAAAAATAAAACCGATTTTTGCATTCCGCAAATCGGCGCGCTGATTATGAGCAAGATCCTTTACCGGTACGCCGTCAAGCAACACCTCACCGGATGTCGGTTGATCGAGACAACCGATCAAATTCAGCAGTGTAGTTTTTCCTGAACCGGATGGTCCCGCTATTGAGACTAACTCTCCAGCTGAAATACTTATGTTGACATTATGCAGCGCTTTGTGTTCTGTTTTTCCGGTTCGGTAAATCTTATCGACATTTTCAAGTCGTACAACGTCCATTGTTAGTCCTGAGCTATTTTACTTTATTCAACCTGAATGGGTTAATATTGTTTTAAATTAATACTCTTTAAATGTTTCTACAACTTTTTCTAAAATTCAATTTAAATTCATATTTATTGTACCATTTATGTTATTTCGATCGAATCTCCGAATTGTACGGTGCCCAGTGGAAAAATCTCACAATTGATATATTAAATTGTACTGTTTTGTGAAGGTGTTTACAGTCCAGGTTGATTTTTTATGCAAGAGATAGAGTTCAGCCGGTACTTTACCGTTTGTTTTTTTCTTTGCTGCGTTCTTTGATAATTGTATATTTTCAAGTATTTCAGTAAGTCATCGTTGAGTTGATCGATTGTTTGGTAGATTCGAGTCCTGTGATCTGGTAGAATTCTTCGAGTATGGTCTGATTCAGCCGCTCGCATGCTCCATTGGTCCACGGATGCCGCACCTTCGTAAGCCGGTGTTTGATGTCCAGTTCGGAAAGCAACCGCTCAAAGCTGTGGTTTTTGGAAGGATGATGTGTCGTGAACTCAAGACCGTTATCGGTGAGCACAGTCTCTAATGGAATATTCTGAGAGTGATTAAACACATGCATCATAAAGTCACAGGCAGAGAGCGCTGATTTATCGGTATAAAGCTTTGCCCAACCATACGAAGAGCAGGCATAGATTGCAGTTACCTGGAATATGCGACCAACGCCTTTGAGTGTACCGACGTAGAAAACGTCCATACCGACGATATGACCAGGGTAGTCTGTTGTGAGTGATCGTGTTTTTGCTGTATTCCGTGCACGTTCAAGATCGGTTGCAGTCTTGACCAGTCCATGCTTGATCCTGATATATTCCAGACGGAGCTTACGGGTATTTATCCTGTGTCTCCTCAGTACGTTATAGATTGCTGAAGAGCCTGCGGCTACGCCAAGACGTTTCATCTCATTTGCACTACGTACCTGACCGTACGAGGGGAAGACCTCTATGAAAGCAAGTATCTGCATTTCAATGTCCAATGGCGTCTGGTTCGGCTGTGCCGGAGAACGACGAACGATAGTGTGAAGCCCATCCGGACCGTACTGCTTGTATCTGTTGAGCCATTTATAAAACCACGTTCGCGAACGGTTAAACCGCCGGCATAATAAAGTCACGCTGATACGATGATTTAGATAATACTTGATTATGTGCAGTCTGTCACTGTACATGTGAGTGTCGCTTGTCATCGGCACCTCCGTATGTTTTGACACGAAACAGTACAAAAGTCCCGACAATTATGCAAGCGATTCTCAAGGGAGAGGCTCGCCTGTCCCTTGTTGCTTACATATACCTATTATCGAAAAATGTCAACACGTAGATAAAGTAATTCAATTTAATAATAAACTTTGAACCATGCATACACCATCGAATTTCCGAATGTTCCAAACGGATCAACCGCATCAGATGGATTGAATTCCGAGCTAGTATCGGCAACAGGAATAAAAGTGCCGACTCTCAAATCCGTATCGGGAAAAAGCTGATATTGGAGCGACGGCATAAAATAATATCCGGAAGCATTTAAATTGGCCAGTACTGTCGCAGATACCGATAACAGATCGCTAAAGTTCAAACTGGCAGAACCATACAGATAGTCACGTGCGAGAAGCGGTCGGGTTCCAGTAAAGATACGATTATAATTGTAACGATTTTGTTCCGGTTCACCGCTCTCGTTATGGCTGTATTCAGCGGTTAATAAAAGTCCGTTTTTTATGTTGAAAGAGTAATCTGTTCCAATAACCCATCGGTAATATTTGTCCGGCACTACCAGATTTAACATAGCCGGATTTTCATTATAGAGTGCCCCTTCAAACCAATAACCTACACCAGCGTCACCTCTCCATTCGACGCCGTATATGTTCTGGCGAAGTCGAGGTGTTGCAAAATGTATTGCTGATGCTGCCATTTCCATTCCGTGCCAGTTCCACAGTAACCGCGTTCCACCTGATGAAGTGTCAAATTTATTTTCCGGTACAAACACCCCTTCGAGGCTGCTTGTTGGACCAAAGGGAATAGAAATCCGGAATGCATTAACACCGAGTTTTTCTTCCTGCGGCTCAAAAAAATTGACTCTGTTGAATACATCGAAAGGACTCCAGATGAACGATCGCCCCCACGATATGCGTTGCTTTCCAATGGTTACGTCTGCGTTACGAAAATAGAGTCGGAGATATGCTCTGTCTACAACAAACTGCTGATCATCCGAAGTCGAGGTAAAATCTGTTCCTGTACCGGGCTGGCGTACCTGCTGTTGTAAAAAACCGTGATAGGTGAAATAGTCTACAGCGACGGTCAAAGAACTGTTTGCCGACACATCGTGCCGCATAATAATCCGTGCTCTATTGTAATCGCCAAAATTCAGAGAGTTTTTCAGATGGGAAAATGCAACATCATTTTCCGCAATGGTGATAAAGAATCTGTTTTCGAAATAACCGTTTAACTGGGGCTGAGCATTTGCCGGGTATATGGTGAAGAAAACTATCCCCAGACCAATCGCAATACCACCTACAACTAGGCTGATTTTTCGGATTATATAACAAAGAACTCTCATAAGGAGATTGTTTCTATAACGGCAGTCGTTACCAGATTTCATCCGGGATAGTGTGCGGAGTAGTTCTGTGTTCAATTTAGGAATAAAATAATGCGAAACAAGGGAATTCACAGATTTGGCTTGCTTTTAAGCTGGATTATATTTAATCTCAAATTCCTAAAATTATTTACCGGTTCTTCAAAGAAAATATATCATGAAAAAAATAAATGTTGCAAAAAATTCTGGTTTTTGTTTTGGTGTCAGAATGGCGGTTGACAAAGCGCTGGAAGAATCTGAAAAAAGTGACAATGTCCTCATGCTTGGCGACATCGTTCACAATGAGCATGTTGTGGAAAAGATAGATAAAGCTGGGGTGAAGGTGACTGAAACGCTTCCCGAAAAAAACCCCGGCACCTTGCTTCTCCGTGCGCATGGAACTGTTCCGGAAGTGTATGACGAGGCAAGAAAGAAAGGGTATAATATTGTAGATGCCACCTGTCCGCTTGTTTTCGAGATTCATGAACATGCCCGAAATCTCGAAAAGGACGGCTATAAAGTGGTCATTATCGGAGATCATCCGCATGATGAAGTAATAGGAATCGCCGGACAGGTTAAGAATCCGATAATCATTTCAAGTCCTGATGAAGTGGAAGAAAAAATCCCGAGCCGTGTCAAGAAAATCGGTGTTGTTGTCCAGTCGACACAGAATATTGAAAATGCTCGGAAAATCGTGCAAAAGCTCATGACACTCGGCCGGGAGATGAGATACTACGACACGATTTGCAAACCAACCAAATTGTATCAGGCAGAAATACGCACTATGCCGAAAGAAAACGATGTGATGATCATTGTTGGATCGTTTACAAGTGCAAATACAAAACGGCTGGCGGAAATTTCAAAGTCAATGAATCCGAGATCCTATCAGGTTGAAAGCGGTAATGAGTTGCAGGGAGAGTGGTTCGAAAATACCAAGTCAGTCGGTGTTACGGCAGGTGCGAGCACACCCGACTGGATTATCGATGATGTCGTTGAACGTTTAAAAGCAATGGAACAATAAAAACCTCAATATTCTTTTTACATCTTCAATTAATTGAATTAAACCATTTAATAAATATGGCTCACATGACGGACAAAACTGCTGTTGTCACCGGAGCGGGTAAGGGGATTGGCCGTGCAGTGACGCTTATGCTGCTGCGTGAAGGTGTCAATGTTACCGGTCTTTCCCGGACTGAGTCAGATCTTAAAAACCTTACCAGTGAAGCAGGGGAACTTTCCGGTAGAATTTTGGCATACCCCGGAGATGTTGCAGATGAAGAAATAGTCAAAGTCTGCATCAAAAAAACAGTATCCGAATATGGTGGAATCGATTATTTAGTTAACAATGCAGGGATCGGTATTTTCAAACCGGTCCATGAATTTACGGTTGATGAATGGGACAGTGTTATCAACACGAATCTTAGGGGGACATTTCTCGCTACGAAGTATGCGTTACCACACATGATTAAAAAGAATTCAGGAACAATTGTTAATATTTCGTCAATTGCCGGGAAACAGGCATTTGAGGGAGGGGCTGCGTATTGTGCAAGTAAATTTGCCATGAATGGTTTTGCCCGGTCACTCATGTTCGATGTCAGAAAACATAATATCAGAGTAATTTTGATTTGTCCGGGTTCAGTAGCAACAAGGTTCCACACACGTGGTGATCATCTCAAAGACAAAGATTCAATTCTCTCACCCGATGACTGTGCCCGGACAGTGCTCCATGCATTGACCTTGCCGCAGCGGGCATCTGTTCACGAAATCGAGTTGCGAATCACCAATCCTTAAAGTAGTTAAAAAACTAAAAATTCAATTAAGGTTGATATTCGTTCTCTTATTCACAAGTAGTTTTCAAAAAAAGCATCCCTCCAAACAATATGGTCAATCCAGCCCCGGATGCGGGAGTGGATTGACCATATTGTTTGGATAGTGAATTAGAATGTGAAACGATTTTTCAAGTGATCATGAAAATCTGTTCAGAATGGAGAGGATGCAATGAAAAGTTTAACGTTGCCGCTTATACTTCCGACCTGTTTCTGACCATATCTTCAAGAGTATGTCTCGGGCAGATATTGTCATTAATATAATCGACAAGGCTTTTGGCGAGACTGCGGATCTGCCTGTCGATCGTTTCATCAATGATGTTTCCGCTATTATCAAAAACTTTGTTGATGTTTGCTATCGAAACAGGTCCTGGAAGCACAATCGCTCCGACATGAGAGCATACACTCCGGAGCTGTTCAAGAGATTTAATCGCCCCAATTTGTCCTGCCGCAACACCCAAAAGTGCAACCGGTTTACCAGCCAACAGTGACGGAAATCCAAGATTTTCAATAACCAATTTTATGACACTGCTGAAACCACCGTGATATTCAGGTGTAGCTAAGATGATCCCTGTTGTGTTGATTACCGATTCTTTTAGCTTACGGACATCATCATTTTCCTGTAATCCTGGTAGTGGAAGATTCATGATGCGGGGATTAACGAGAGTTGTCGATATATTGCCATGTGATTCTAATTCATTGATGACAATGTTCAGGGCTCTTTCTGTTAAATTATTGGGACGGACACTTCCCAATATAGCAGTGATATGTATAGGATTTTCATTTTGACTCACGCTTATACTCCCCGTGTTGTGCAACAATAATAGTGAAAAGATTACATAATAAATAAGCGGTGAAGTAAGAACAATGCAATAATAAATATTGTTATAGTAATAATCCTATTCTCTTGAAAAGTAGAATAAACATGCCTTTATAGAATAAACATGCCTTTATAGAATAAACATTGTGATGAGGTGGCGGGGTTCCGCCGAAAAAATTGGTTATGAAATTGACTGAAAACTCGCGAGAGCCCTATCGGCTGTTTCATAGGTCTCAAACAAGTTCAGTATTTGCGAAATGATCAGAAGACTTTTAATTTTTTCGGTTACATTGGAGATTTTCAAAATGCCATCCTGCTCGGTAATAAGACGCCGTGATTCAATGAGAGATCCAAGGCCGGTGCTATTCATCCATTTAACTTTACCGAGATCAAAAACAATTTTTTTAACCTCGTCATTCAGAAGGCTTTTGACTTTCTCAGTGATTTCATGCGTTTCTTTGCCGCCCATGAGATTTCCGCTCACCGTAAGTACCGCTACATTACTATGAATCTTTTCGCTGATAGTCATGTAAAAAACCTCCTCTGAATGCTCAAAATAGTGAATAAAATATAGCCAAAATAGTGGTATTGAAGGTATATTTTTTTGACCCGATTGTCAAGTTATTTCTCTATTAAGAATTTGTATAGAATGTGTTAATTTATGAAAGAAAATATAAGGGAAACTCGCTTCATTTTCAATCCAACCGTACATGAAAACCGATCCAACTAAATCCGAAATTGAAATCCTCTTCGATCTGCTGTGACAACCGGTTTTCACTTTTTGGAGCGATACTGCGAATGGTTCTCGTTTCTTCAGGAAACGCTTTTGTCCGTTGAATGAACTCTTCCCGGTAATCGGATGAAACTATCTCCTGAAAAAGTTTTTTTCATCTCGGGTGTTGAACGCTGCCCTTTCACGGCTTTAATTATGACATTTTTTCTTCTGCTTATTGGAATAGCCGATGAGAACATACCCGGTTCCGACAATACATGCAAGTTCGTAGCGGGGATAGATATTGAATGCAAAGTCACGGTCATTTTCAGGATATGTATAGGGAAGCAATTCAAATACTATATACCAGAGTTCGATTCTTGTTTCAAGTGGGAGCATGAAATCGTCAATATTTAACAAATCGTCGATCAATTGTGTGAATGCATCTCTCTGAAGCAGACCTTTTTGCTTTACAAAGTCTTTCTTGTGAAGTATCTGTTCCCGAAGCAATGCGTATATTTTCTAAAGATTACTGCCGTACTGCTTTAAATCATTGTCATTTTTTCGATCACGGTTATCAGAGGATGCAGTTCATCCGGTCTGTTTTTCAATTTGCGTTTGTGTGTCACTGTAGGTGTCCTACAATGAGGTGAAATGGATGTAATGTCCACATGGATTTCATTATCAATGCTACATTACAAGTATGATAGTTCAACGTTACTTATTTTAGAATCACCTGCAAGAAAATCACCTGTTTTTGCAATGACGATGCAAAGTTTATCTTCTTGTTTGTGATTAATATTTTTAAAAAGTTCTATTTTTAGATTGAGTGATTCTTTTGTTTCATGGCTGGTCCATAATCCCACCATCTCTCCGTCAACCAGAACAGTTGGCTTAACAATGCCGGCAGGAGAGCAAATCTGCTTACTGAAGGACTCATCAATGAATTCTGTATGAGACTCGTACCCGTTCAGGAGCGGATCGCTGAACCCGAGCAAATAACAACCGGTGTTTGTGGGAATCTCATCAAAAAATGATTTGCTTTCTTCTTCCCAAATCCAGTACTCTTTTTCAAGTAACGAGATCCTTTTTATACTTTTTACAGGTTCTGCCAGAATTTTCCGTACTCTACCAAAAGTTAGTCCGCACCACCAGGCAATATCACTCTCAAGAACAGGGCCGTAGCATCTGATGTACTGTTCTACAAGATTTCGCTCTGCAACATCAAAAAAAGACGGGTCATCTTTGACCTCCGGTCGTGATGTGCACAAACGAAAATAGTTGCCTTGACTATTCCAAGTCTCATGTCCAGGAGTTATCTGCCATCTGTCAAGCAGAACACCCAGCGCCTGATCAAATATAGAAGTTGTCAGCTGAGAGCGAGGTTTATCTAAAGTAATTGATTTTAGCTCCTGCTTGGAAAAAATCTTTTTGAGTTGTGCTCTGGTTTTTTCTTGCATTCCGATTTTATGTAAGACAATTGCTGATATTGATGAAATGGCTTCCTCAGTAACAGATAGGTTTTTCAGATTCTTCTTAATAAGATATTCACGCTGTTGATAAGTTCCGGAATAAATCAGTTCATGATTCTCCCTCGGAATGATAAAGAGCTGTTTTCTCATCCCGCGGAGTCGTCCTGCCTGTTGTGCAACATACAAATATTCCTCAAACGAATCGGTCGAGAAAAAATGTACCCTATTCAAGAGTGCAAGATATGCACTGTGGATATCTGTAGCGGGCAGTGCTAAGAAATGAGATACTGCCGTATGGATCGAGTAGCCTAAACGGTCGGGATGGAGTAGCCCTTTCCATAGTCTGTACTGTCGAAGATGATCTTTTGTTGCAAAATCCATATGATTTCAGCCTCGATATCTATTTTTTCTTGACATACTGGGAGTATTGTAGTATACCCACAATGGGTTGGTGTATAGGAACCATTATGGCGGCTGTGGGTAGAGGAATAAACTCACTGAGGAGTCTGGCATTTGTCCGTCAATTTGGCAACCAGATTATTGAAAAAACCGATACGCGGGTTCGAAAAGAATCCGGCAATCTTGAGCTTATCGGCATCAATCCTACATCTTACCCCAAAGAAAATCCGTTTCAATTCCATAAAATTTCTCGTTGACGTTCAGAAAAACCGTTCTCTCCAAGACAGATTAATCGATAATCTTTGCATAATCCTTACAATTCTTTTATATTGGTACTCTTGAACAAAAATATCAATATACGATAACGTGCTCTTTTATTCAACCATTTTCACTTCTGATACGTAGCAAGCAGCTGCGCTGTTTTCCAGCTAAAAATCTCTTCTTCTCTCCAATCATTATATAATATTAATCTATTAATGATATATAGTGTATTATCGTTACACCGGTTACATCAATGGTTACAACCACAATTGTGGTAAGTATCATTTAGGTGCGATTAGCGCTTACTCATCTTAAGCTATTGTTTATTAATGATATATAGATTTTGGCACGTGTGTTGCCCGCTAAGAAAGTACCGTCAATCTTAGATTTGTTTAGGAGGTAACATCATGGATCAGCAGCAGTCATTACTTATAGTTTTGGGCGTCATCGTAGTTGATATAGCAGCAGCCGGCAGGCTCCCCGGATTTTGAGTATTCATAGAAAAATCAATTTTTTCAATCTCCGGCCTCCTGCAAAGGACATTGTATTTTCATCCGGATTTGCGCGGATATGGTGAGAGAAAAACTCCCATACGATGAAATTTTCCCGTTGCTAAGCACCGATACGGTCAACAAAACCCTGAAACAGACACTGCGAGAAATCGGTAAAGACTTGAAAGACGGGAATGACGGCAAAGAGGTATTCGGAAAACATGAGAGAACATTTGGAAAATTCCCTGCTTATATGTTGGGCGTTGCATCAACGAGTGGCAATAATGGAAGAAGTATATGCATGTACAGCACGATTTATGGAGCGAAATGAAGAATTCCAAAAAAATCTCCGTCAGGCGCTTGTCATGCCGTTAGTTGTACTGTTCTTTCTGTCACTTGCCATAATTTTTTATAGTACGTACATCTTCCCTAAAACCGCCGAACTTTTTCTCCGGTGTGACATTGAGCTGCCGCTGATGACGGCTGCTGTTCTCGACATAATTCTCTTTCTTATAATTGCTTACGTCTATAACTTTTCCCGGTTTATCAATCCTCTTTCTTATATTTTTCTCTATCGAGTGTTCAGGTTCTTTTATTCTCATCTTCAAAGAATGAACGTTACTTTCATTATGTAACCTGTCACGTGCGTCTATTCCAGTCGTATCCAACCTTAATCTAAATTTTTTATAATCATCATATATTGATTCTAATGAATCCTACCTTTAGTTTTGTTTTACGAAAGTCCTCTTCGGAAACAGGACACTTTTTTAAAAATTCATCTTCATTAATCATACCATTCCCCCTTTACACTTCACTCAATAAAGTTCGGCTCCACATAAACCCCAGAGCTTCAAGCAGTCGTATCCGCTCTTGAGATAATTTCTGCTTCGTATAAGCTTTACGTTGTGTACTACACCACAAACCCAAGTTATTATCAACGGGATATTCTTCACTGGCTTGAGGCCATCTGTCGGGATGTATTTTCCGGTATTCCTGTAAATGATTATAATTCACTCTCCATGATTGCAGCGTTACTTCAATTGTTTCAAAAAGCTCAATGATTTCTTTGGTTTCATCGTAGATGTGTACGTCACAAACTCTTGCAGGTAAATCATGGTTTTTCTAATCTCGTTTTCTTCGTCAACTTCTGTCTTTATATCCTCAATAAAATTATTTGCAGAAATATTTCGGAAATTATTAACAAAGTCAAATATAATGGGTGTGTTTCCGCTGCCAGCCTGAATGCAGCGTCCTATCTGCTGATAAAACACTCTTGGAGATTCAGTCGGTCTTACAAGGATCACTCCTGCCGCATCCGGAACATGCAGCCCCTCATTTAACATATCAATACAGAACAGTAAATGGATACATGTGTCATTTTCATTGTCTGAACTCAAGACACGATACGTTCTCCTTTTCCTATCCCGAAATGCCCTTAAAAACCATTTTTGAACTTCAAGTTCCATTTCATTTAAATGATTTGTATCCCGGCAGAATACTATGAGTTTATGAACATTGCTTTTAAGGTACTTTGTGAGTATATGGGGAATTCCTTTCGTGTTTTCCCAATTAATAGCAGCATTCTTAATTGCTTCAAGTTTTTCTTCTTTATCAGCGCTATCCAGATTGTTCTCAGAAATTTTTTGTTTTAGAGTGGTATACTCTTCATCCAGTGTCTAGAGCGCTGAAACATAAACGGGCGCTTTTACTATGCCTCGCACAATAGCAGTAATGAGACTTATATGCTCAGCTATGTTACCCTCAAATAACTCTGATGACATGTCTCTGCTGTGATCAAGATATCTAATCGGTGTCGCGCTTGTTCCAAACACCTTTGAATTTTTGTTTATTTTCAGTAATCTCTCAACTCCTTTACCCTACACTTTTGAGCCTGGACGATGGAATTCGTCCAACACGATAAGATCATACTGTTTGTCATGGAATGCTTGTGATGAATACCGTGATACTTTCGCATATGTCATTAATGTGCACTTCGATAAAACAGATCGAAATTTTCCCCTCAATTGATTTAAGATATAATGTGACGGGGCAACAATGATTGATTGTGTTTTCATAGTATCCGCAATGAGTTGTGCAATGACATAACTTTTACCCGTGCCCGTTGCCTGGATAAGGCACACTTTCCGGTTCTTTTTAAATAACTTTACCACATTTTTATAGCTGCGTTCATTATGTGGATACAATTCCAATCGGGGCTCAGTATGACCATTTTTATTGTAACTGCGTAGTAAGTCTTGCTCAATGGAGTGCCAGGAAGACAACTGAAGATTAAATCTGGATAAGGCACGCGCTCCTTTCACGAAACCATTAACAGCAACCAGCTTATACAATGAACAGGTGTATTTGCTCTTCCCCTGTTCTTCAAATTTGAGCAGTTCAATTTTTGTGTCGTCATACGTCAAAGGATGCATCCAATTCTTTGCTTGCACTACAAAGGCAACGGTATCCGGTGCTTCCGGATGGAACAATAATAAATCTCCTCCCGCATCGCCTTTACCTTCCTGTATTGCAGCTAACCACCCATTGCCTCTATATAACAGCGCCAAATATTCTACAAACACATAGCCCTTGATTGACGTGTCTAATTGCTCTAAATATGTTTTAGACGCTTTAAAAGATTTTTTTACAATCAATCTTTCCAGATGATTGATCTCTTCAATATATTTATAAGGCATTCTGCAATGTACAATATTGATTACACTTGAATGCTTATGCTGTTTCCTCATACTGAAATGTGCTCACCAAACACTATGTGTCGTGAATGAGTATCTCAATATAGATAAGAAAACCATTAAAAAAATCTAATCTTTATAATACTGCGTTTAGGTTTTTCAGCATCCGGAAGAGCATCTAAAATCCATCTGCCTTGATCGTTAAGGAAATTGGTAAAACCATCTAGTGGGTACTCCATTGCCGCAATTGTTCCTGCCGAAGATGCAAGCAGCTGTCTTCCCCGTCCCATGATATTCGATTCAACAAAACTCCCGTTGAAATAGATAAAATTAAGCTCGATGCCGAAATCAACAGAAGCAAATTAACCAATCTGATCGAAGAAAGCTTCGTTGATGCAGTGAACCAGGGTGCACGTGACATCCACTTTATACAGAAAACGGGTACGCACATTGAAATCTATTTCAGGATTGACGGCAAGCGGATACTCTGGAATCACAGACCGAAACAAAAGCAGAGGTGATTGCTGCCGTATTGAAAGATCGCTTAAAAAAATATGTAACCCGGTTTGAGAGAGGCAGTGCGCAGGACGGATTTTTTAAGCGAACAATCTACGGTAGAAAAATCCGATTCCGGGTTTCGATTCTCCCTGTTATCAGTTCAGACTATGAACGAAAACTCGAAAGTATTGTTGTTCGGGTTCTCGGTGATAAAAATGTAATTTTAGATTTAAAAGAGCTTGGTCTGTTAAAGCATGCTCTAAGCGATTTTAAAAAAGCTATAGAAAAACCGCAGGGAATGGTGATTCTGACCGGACCGACGGGTAGCAGAAAAAGCGCCACACTGATGGCTGCTCCCAATGCAGTTATGAGTCCTGAAATTAATGTACTTACTGTCGAAGAGCCGGTAGACTATTTGGTTGAGGGCGCACGCCAGCTTAAGATTAATCCAATAGTTGCTCGTGAGCTCGGATTCACGGATGAAGAACTATCGGACATTGTTTTTTACACTCCAGTTGGCTGTTCATCGTGCCATAACGGATATCATGGCAGAATGGCTATTCATGAAGTGCTCCTGTTTACACCGGAAATAAGACGGAAAATACTTGCAATGTCAGAATCGATCGATGAAGAGGCAATTAAAACAATTGCTCTCTTAATAATGGAATGCTGGTACTCAGAGCATCCCGCAGAGAATATATAAAAGCAGGCAAGATAACCTGTGCAGAGGTTGCCTTTGCAACTGCCGAAGATAACTAAAAAGGAGAAACACAATGAATACGGGAGAAACATTTTTGATCATCGGTGCTGTGCTCATATTCTCAATTCTTTCTGTGTTTACGAATCATGATATTATGGAAACGAGTGGTACTGTCATGGAGTCACAAATTATGAACGGTGCAACGGCGATCGCGCTCGGATATATTGAGGATGCAAAACGGTCTCGTATGTGACGAAGTAACGATTACTGGGGCGGAATCACTCGGTACCGATATTGTGACAGAACCGGCAAATTTGGGAGCTGAAATCGGTGAACAGTATCCGATGTTTGACGATTTTGAGAATTATTCCGATTCCATAAGCGCTGAATTCATGACCTACAATGTCGTAGCCGTTATTGCCTACGTAGATACGAACAATATGAACGTTTTTCTCATCCAATCTAGACTCTATATAAGCGGATGGTGGTTAACGTAACGTCTCCTTTTCTCGAAGACACAATAAAAACTCATCCACATTTTTAGCCTTTGAGACAATGAAATAGCATAAATACGCTCTTGGAAATAGCAGGAACCTGGGGGGGTATCGAAAGTCTGCTGATATTTTCGATGATGACGCTCGTGTATGGTACAATGGATGCTCAGAGCGAGTTAGTCCGGCCGGTGGCGACACACGACCGAATTCTCAACGTTGCAGATATAATTAATGCCGATATCCGGACTGCAGGTATTGCTGTCCCCAATTCAATTGATACGGTTCTTGCCGCCGATTCGACCCAATTCATGTTTCTTGGAGATATCGATAATAACGGTACACCTGATACGCTAAGCTATTTTGTGCAATCCGTATTAGGAATTTATGGTGATACTCTCTCATTTATAATGTGCCGATTCGACCCCAATGCCGGTAATGAGGAATCCATGGGTAAAGCATCGGTATCATTTTCCTATTTTAATGCAGAGGGAAGTCCGACAACATCTTATCTGATATCAGATCGGTGACAACTCAGTTGAGGGTATTTGACATGATCAGCACAAACGAATCGAAACATCGTGCATCTTTACAGTGGCGAACATATCTTGTCAATATCGATAGATAGGTGCGTTACGATTATGGGAAGAGCAATAACAATTTTACTGGCAGGATTTATTATGATTCTAAGTGACTATAGGAGTAACATGCGCGATTTAGCAACCATTTCAGCAGCCGGTGCATACGATGTTATTCAGAAAAACAGGCAAAACTCGTTGCAGAAAGCTGCTCCCGTGTTGCCCTTACAAAGCTTGCGCTTGAGCTTGGGTGGAGAGATGAACTTCTCGATGTTGCGATTGCAGGAGGTACTGCAGATATCAGAGGGTATTAAGCATGCGAATGAACTGCAGGGCGGTTTCCCGGTCAGTCAGGAGGAATTATTCCAATACGAAGCGCTTATTTTCGGCGATATAGAGGCTTCATATTTTACGATTGATCAGCTTGAAATGGTTGAACGATTTGTCAGAGACCGAGGTGGTGGATTTTTAATGCTGGGTGTCAAAAACTCATTTTCTGAAGGGGATTACTGGAACACACCTATCGCAAATATCCTCCCTGTTGTTCTTGATCCTTCCCGGAAACAGATTATCATGCCGGATTATTCCGGAACCGGTGAAACTGATGATAATGCAGGATTCAATTTTGTACCGACAAGGTCCGGTTATGACCATCCGATTTTGAAACTTGTGCAGGATATCGGTAACAATAGAGCACTCTGGAATGAAATGAATAAACTTACCCACATAAATCTTTACGGAGGCGTCAAACCAAGAGCAGTCACGCTCGCAGAAAAAAAGAAAGATGGTGAGTCAACCGAGCCTCTGCTGGTAATTCAACGGTATGGAAAAGGGCAGGCGGCGACATTAGCATGGCGATGGCAGTTGCAGCGCAATGCCGATGACATGTCCCATGAGCGGTTCTGGCGCCAGTTAGTACAATAGCTGGTATCTTCGACTCCGAACCGGGTTAATGTCAGTCTCGATAACAATGTCTCTGCACCAAATGACGATTTGACGATCAGAATCAATGCATTTGATGACGCGTTCGAAGCGGTTGAATTTGCTGATATTGAGGAACAGTTACCGATCCGTTCGGTACAGTCCATTCAGTTACCTTCCATCCCGATCTCTCATCAACAGGTGGTTACAGCGCATCATACATACCTGAAGATCCTGGCGTATATGAGGTACATGTTACCGCCAAAAAAAATGATACCCAGCTTGGTAAACAGTCAATAAGTTTTCTCAGCAGAGATTCGAAATTGGAATTTTTCAATGCAGCATTAAAGAAACAGTTTCTCCGGAATCTTGTGGAGGCAAACGACGGAGTCTACTATGAACCGTGAACCGTCTGATTTCACGCAAATTCCCGGCAACCTGATTATCAGAAAAACGAGTACGTCTGTTTTCAGAACCGAATATATTTGGGATATGCCGCTCCTTTTTATTCTGGCAATTATCATATTGGCATTCGAGTGGTTTTACAGAAGACGAAAAGGTTTACCGTAGGTGTCTTAAAAAAGATGTATCAAACCAAAATGAAACAATTCATCAAATTTTATGCCAGTGTACTAATGGTAACTGTGTTCGCTGTGAGTACGTGTTTTGCACAAAAGGCATCCGACAGATATGCCATTTTGATTGGCGGTTCGGGGTGGAGTGAGGAATACTCTGCAAAGTATAAAAAATACTTTATCGACACCCGGAAAGCACTTATTGAAAATTTTGGATTTTCCGAATTGCATGTTTTAATGTTAACGGAATCAATTACAGAGACCGATCGGCAATTCATCAGTATGTCCCATGCAGAATTTATTCGTGAAGAATTCACTCTGCTTGCTGAAGACATTTCTACGGATGCGGTGGTTTTTGTTATTCTGTTCGGTCATGGGAGTTTCGATGGAAAACACGGAAAATTCAATATTCCCGGAAAAGATCTGACAGATGCGGATTTTGCGGGACTTATTGACAAATTAGCGGCAGATCGTATCGTGTTTATCACTACGACACAGGCGAGTTTTCCTTTTATACAGACACTCAGTGAAAAAAACCGGATTATTATAACCGGATTATTATAACCGCAACAAAAAGCGGCACACAGAAAACCGAAACCGTGTTTCCGGAATTTTTTGTCGAGGCGCTCGGGTCGCCTGCCTCAGACATCGACAAAAACGGTGACCTCTCGGTACTGGAAGTGTTTAAGTTTGCATCCGAAAAAACAGTCCGGTTTTTTGAAGATAAAAACCATCTTGCCACTGAACACTCTCAACTCGAGGATACCGGAGACCGTCGTTCATTCCGGTATTCAGAACTCGAAAGCAATGCAGAAGGAAATCTGGCGTCGGGAACGTATCTGAAACGGAGGCGTGATGTTCTTTCCAATACAGTATCGGAGAAATTCGATACTGAACTGTTGGAAATAATGGAGCAGCAGGAGCAGATTGAATTCAACATTTCTGAACTGAAAAGCGCAAAACAAGACATGTCGGAGCAAGAATATTTCGAACGTCTGGAAAACCTTCTCATTAAACTTTCTCTCCTGACCGAAGAACTTGAAAATAAAAAAAATTAAGTTGATTTTTCCCTCAATTTGATTTACACTGCGACAGGAAACATTCCTAAACTACTAAGATATTTGTTTCCAACAAGATAATTCATTCGAAGTTAAAAAGAGGAACTTGCATTCGTTACGCAATGTTATATGAGCAGCATTGAAGAGAAGACAATATGGATGATCTGATATCAATTGTGATTCCGACGCTGAATGAAGCCGAAGTAATTGTCAATCTTATTGATGATTTACAGCAAATGATGGAAAATGTTGAAATTATTGTTGTTGATGGCGGCAGTACAGATAGTACGGTGGAGCGAATAAAGGATAAAATAAATCTCATACAGGCCCCTCGTGGAAGAGCATTGCAAATGAATGCCGGAGCAGCAGCAGCCTCCGGTTCAATTTTGTGGTTTCTCCATGCGGATTGCATCCTTCCTCACAATGCAGAACAATTGCTCCGGGACACTCTGAGAGATGAATCTATAATAGGCGGTGGATTCCGGTGGGGATTGCTGGGCGAAAAGTGGTATTACGGACTGGTAACTTTTTGCGCTCATATTAAAAACCTAATCCGAAGAAACCTTTTCGGTGATATGGGAATATTTGTCAGAGCCAATATGTTCAATAAATTGGGCGGATTTGCCAATATCTCTTTTCTTGAAGATGTTGAATTCAATAACCGGCTTAAAAAACAGGGAAAGACAGTCATTGTTAAAGAAATCATCTATTCATCCGACAGGCGACTGCTCATCCAAGGTCCGATGAGAACATTTTTCAGAAATCATGCAATAAAAATGGCCTATAAATTGGGATTGTCTCTCGAATTTCTCCGGAAAATTTATTACAGCAAGTAAAGGTTTTGTTGTGGAAGGCACCAAAAAAACATATCTGTTTATTATTATACTTTTACTATATTCAGCAGTTAACGTGACTGCAGCCGATTTTGACCATTCATTATTTGACGAACTTCTGCACAACAATGTCAATGATGGTCTCGTAGATTATCAATCTATAAAAGGCAAAGATTCAGTACTACTTCTCGATTATCTGGAATTACTCATGAATGTCGAACCAGATAAATTTGAGACATGGGGGGAAAATGAAAAATTAGCATTCTGGATCAACGCATACAATGCAATAACGCTCTATGCAATAGTCGATAACTATCCGATTCAGTATGGCGGACTACCCGCACGAGTGCGGTTTCCTCAAAATTCGATACGGCAGATCAAAAAAGTCTGGGACACAGTCCATATCAAGGTTATGGGGCGTGAACTGACCCTGAACAATATTGAGCACGAGATTCTTCGCAAAGAGTTTCAGGATCCTCGTATACATTTTGCAATTGTCTGCGCGTCAATCGGATGTCCCCGGTTGCTGGATAGAGCATTCTTTCCTGATACCCTTGACGATCAGCTTGATGCGGTCACCAGAGATTTTATAACGGATGATATCTATGTTTCGGTCAATCCACAGCGCGGTGAAGTGACAGTATCGTCTATATTTGACTGGTACAAGGAAGACTTTACTACACAGAACCCGGATGGTTGGGTACAGAATTATGGCAGGAAAGAACGAGGCTTTGTTGAATTTATCACGTTTTATTTGCAGGGTATTCCCGAAAAACTTGACTCTATACATACACTTAAACTGAAAATAAAATACTTTGACTACGATTGGTCGCTCAACGAATGGAACAAGCAGTAAAATCAATAATCTTTCAGATACACAGCGTACACTGATCGGAAAAATTTTATGACACCACCGAATGCACTCCTGATTTTTGCAAAATATCCCGAACCGAAACAAGTCAAAACACGCTTATATCCGGATATCTCATATGAACATGCGGCAGGATTATATAGAGCAATGGTCGAGGATATTTGTGATTCAGTCTGTGATTCGAGTGATTTCGACGCTATTGTATATTTTACTCCGGAAGCAAAACAAGAGGCTTTTCAGGAGTGGCTTATCAGCCGGCTGACCCTTAAAGTGCAGCATGAAGGAGATTTGTCGGAGCGGCTTACAAGTGCATTCGATGAACAGTTCAATGCGGGTTATAAAAATGTTGCAGCAATCGGCGCTGATTGTCTCATTCTGTCGGAACAAGAAATTGGTAATGCTTTTAGGGAACTCGATACAAATGACGCAGTAGTAGGGCCGACAGAGGACGGTGGATATTATTTGATCGGATTGTCGAGAATGATTCCCGAGTTGTTCAGCAATATTTCCTGGAGCAGCGAGCAGGTGTTTTCACAGACAAAACGGATTCTGCACTCTCTTAGGCTACAGTCCCGTACCCTTGAATTGAAATACGATATCGACACGTATGATGATCTTAAGCGATTCGTCGGGGATAGTTGTGACGGCAATGCTGCCAACATGCTCAATACACTGAATTATTTTGAAAAGAATCAGGTTGATTCTCATAAAAAACATCAATTCTCACATAGTGTGAATGATAGAAAACAGATAAAAATTTAACAATTTAATCCAAAGGTCTTGATTATGAGTGAACAAATGGACGGAAAAGGCAAAATACGCAAACTGGCGGTACTTGCTCTTATCATCGGTGGCGTCATATCGGCATTCTATTTTACACCACTTGACCTCTCCCATTTTACGCCAACAAATGTCAAAAATTTCATCCTCGGATTCGGAATTTATGCACCAATCGTTTTTTTAACGATTTACACACTCCGCAGTGTTTTGCTCTTCATGCCGGTTTTTGTCGTTTCACTCACAAGTGGACTGGCATTCGGGCCGTTTTGGGGATGGTTGCTCAATGTTACCGGAGCAACGCTGGGGGCAACCGCGTCCTTTTTGTTTGCTCGCTATTTCGGCGGAGAATTCTTACAAATGATTCCCGGCATGCGGTCGGGTACGCTTGAAAAATTCAGCGAAAAGGTTGCTGAAAAAGGATTTCTTGTTGTACTGCCCATGCGTCTTATTGGCATTCCGCCGTTTGATGTTGTTAATTTCGGATGCGGATTGAGCAAAGTAAAATTAAGAGATTATATTGCCGCGTCATTCCTCGGAATGCTGCCGGGCGGATTTTTCACAACGTATCTTGGGTCAAGTCTTGAAAACCCGTTGTCTGCAAAATTTTTTGTAGCACTTGCAGCTTTTATTCTGCTTATGTTTGTCCCGTATTCCTATAAAAAATTCAAGAAAACGAAGAATGAAAAGATTTCTCAATAATTTAATTTGGAGAAGAATATGTATGATATCATCGCCATCGGAGCCGGTTCCGGCGGTCTGAATGTTGCTGGATTTATGAACACATCGGGCTTTAAAACACTGCTCATCGATAAATCTGACAGAAGCATAGGTGGTGATTGTCTGAATTTCGGTTGTGTACCGAGCAAAGCGCTAATTCATATATCGAGGATGGCGCGGGAGGCACAGGAAGTGCAAAAATTCGGGTTGACTGTATCCGGAGAAATTGACATCACAAAAGTCACGAGGTATGTCGACGATAAAAAGGAGATAATCAGAACACACGAAAATGCCGATTATTTCAGAAAAAAAGGTATGGATGTCGTACTCGGTGCTGCAGAATTCGCCGGTAAAAATTCTGTGAAAGTTAGAGACACAGTCTATGAGGGGAAGAAAATTGTCATTGCCACCGGATCGCGTCCTCGTTCTCTTGATCTTCCCGGCATTGAGAAAGTTCAATATTTTACAAACGAAAATATTTTTGACATCGACTACTTCCCGAAACGACTCGTTACCATTGGTGGTGGGCCGATTGGTATGGAATTGAGTCAGGCGTTCAGACGTCTCGGCTCTGAAGTGAGTATCATCGAACGCTCCTCGAAATTCCTCCCGAAAGAAGCTCCGGAAATTGCCGAAGTTTTAAAGAACAGGCTTGAGAAAGAAGGAATTCAGTTTTATTTCAATGCGCGGCTGCAGGAATTTACCTCTTCCGATAATTTGAAAATAACCGTCGATGACAAAGAACAGTCAATGGATTTTGATACAGTATTAATCAGTATCGGTCGTGTATTAAATATCGAAAACTTGCAGCTTGAAAAAGCCGGGATTGCTGTTGATAATGGAAAGATAAGAGCTGATGAATATCTACGGACAACAAACAAAAATATTTATGTATGCGGCGATGTTGCCGGATCGTATCAGTTCACTCATGCTGCCGAACTTCATGCAGGAGTAATTCTAAACAACTTTTTTTCACCACTCAAGAAAAAGCTCAATAACGATAATCTGTCGTGGGTTACGTATACTTCACCAGAAATAGCCACATTCGGTCTGAATGAAGATGAACTGAAGCGGCGCGGTGTCGACCATAAGAAAATTGTTATCGATCTCAAGGATGACGACCGGGCTATTGTCGACGATGCGACGGAGGGACTTGTTATCCTCTATATAGCGAAGAATAAAATCGTGGGTGGTTCGATGGTTGCCGAACATGCGGGGGAACTGTCACAGGAACTTTCTTTAGCGATGAGCAGCGGACTGAACGTAAAAAATATTTTTAACAAAACTTACCCATATCCGACAGCAGGCAGAATCAACAAAAGTGCTATTCTGAAACACTTTTCAGGCAAGCTGACTCCATTTGTAAAAATGGTACTTAAATTTATGTATTAAATCCTTATTTTGGTGTGCCTGACGTAACGGAAATGAAAAATCTCGGTTAAAATTTATCTCTGGAGTTTTTCATCAGATTCGACTTCAGAGCCCCTAAAAATTAATCCGGTAATGATGCCCCGCCAAGCCCTTCTTAAAACATGCGCCACATTGTGTCTATTGGCTAAAATAAGGCAGGGTGATGAAATCGCTTACATAGACACCATAATGAATAACAGAGATCGGAATATTCCATACTGTACCAATACTTATTCCGAAGACTAGCCTTCTTTGATAACAGATCTGATCCCGGAATATTTTGGGTGAAGTACTGCCATAAACATGACCAAAATGCTATAAACGCTTACTAAACTAGTAAGCATTGGATCATGAATATTTAATATCTGGGCAATACCTGATGTAGGGGATTCTTCTATTATGGATCCTGCTATTAGAATGTGTCAAATTACGGAAACAACCACATTTCCATAAAACCAAACACAAATGCAGGAAGCATTTTTCTGGCTTTCATTATCCCACCCATTTTAAGCGTTATATTGCAATCGATATGTGGTCAACAAAGCCTATTAGATGGGGTGTTTGCTATGCAACCAGCGGCTTTATATTAACGTACACACTATGGATAAAACCTCCTCGCTCTCATTACATCAAGCAATAAAAAAATGATGGGTTTTCAAAACGATTCATAAAATTTAGGACATAAACCAACATACTGATTGAAAACCATCAAAAAAATTAAAGGATTTAATTTTTTAACGGATGTACTACATACGGAATGCAGAAGTTTCAAAAATTTTAAAATATATAAAAAAGACCGGCACATAAGCAAACTGGTCTTTTTAATACAAAATAATTTCGATTTAAAAAGCTATCATGAGACCTGCGGTAACTGAATTCCTTTCGCCGAAATTATAGTCTGCATTGATGTTCAGGATCACCAACTGGAGGCTGAGTCCGATCGTAGTACGGTTTTCGTTAATACCATCAAGTGTAAATGCTATATTTTGTGTTTCGGTTCCCGTTGGAGTATCAACATCAAAATCATAACGGACATCCGTTTCGGAACTCTCGAACATATACCCTGCATACGGCACAAGATTAAAAAAAAGGTCGCCAATGTGTTTACTCAAAGTCAGACCAAAGGAATTTGTCGTGATATCGATAATATCGCCAATCTCGAATTTCTGGGTAAAATAGCCGAGTGAAACTTCAACCGGGAGCGGTGTTGCAATCCAGGACTGAAAATTATGCTGAATACCGAATCCGAAATACTTGACAGAGCCGATATCCTTATCAATTTCGATTTCAGGAAGCCAGCGGAATGTTGCCATTGTCCCCAGAACAGTACCGATCGAAAGCTGCGGTGCTCCGAGAGGAATAATATCGAGATCTCGAGCGAGGCCCTTAATGTCTTCCAACTCAAATATTTCTGAAGGAATAGTTTCACCCAAAACCGCAGCGCCACTAAAAGTAACCGATACATTATCATCATCGGTCCCTATAGCAGTTGGACCTGCAATTGTTACCGTAAAGTCATTACTCAGGATTTCATCAATAACAGCATCCTGAACTGCAGGGTTGAGATTTGACACCAAATCTTCTGCTTGATCGCGGGTAAAATGCCATGGTGCTGATTCAGAAAATGTCTTGGCTTCATCATCCAGAAATGTTCCCATGGCTACAACACTGAATCCGAGGTCGAATCCCAAAATCTTTGCTTGGGGTACACGGTGAAACCATCCGCCGTTTAGGTTGACACCCATCGCATCGGAAACCGGCCTTACATAATTTCTTGCCGCAACGTCCGACAACTGCTGAAGTGTCTGTTCTAGGTCGAGATCTCCGTCCTGTGCCGAAGCCTGAACAAATGGCAGGACTGAAATCATCAATGCAAATACAGCAATTGTGATACTCTTATACAGTTTTCCAAACATCTTTAATGTCTCCCCTATAGTGACGTAGTATAGATATTGCAGATACAATAATTAATAAAGGTAATATTTTTTTTAATAATTCAAATTTTTTTCACGTTACTCATATTATTGTTATCGTTCGAAATGTTGTTATCTTCACTGATTATTGAGCCTGATACTGATGTTCGACCTAATTTTGGCTAAAAACAGATTGCGGATAAAATTCGAAATTCTTACAATAGATTGACAACTATTCAGATTTATTATTCTTAAAGCTTATACAGGAGTAGTAATGAACAGTGTTCCTCTGCAGGATTTACCCTTTCATATTGAAAAACCGACACTCATAGTCGATAAGCAAAAAGCATTTAAAAACATAAAAAAAATAGCTGACAAAGCACAAAAAAGCGGTGTCAGGCTCAGGCCTCATTTCAAGACTCACCAATCGGCTACAATCGGAGAATGGTTCAGAGAATTCGGAGTTTCCCAAATTACCGTCTCATCAGTCGATATGGCGTTCTATTTTGCAGAGTACGGGTGGAATGATATTACAATCGCATTTCCGGTGAATATCCATCAGATTGGACGTATTGATGAACTTGCTGATAAGATCATCCTGAATGTCCTCGTCGAATCGGTTGAGGTTGCAGACTGTTTGAGTGATGGGTTGAAAAACAATGTCAAAGCGTGGATCAATATCGATATCGGGCACCATAAAGCGGGGATAGACTGGAACGAATCGGAAACGATTATCGATGTTGCGCACCATCTGCGTGCTGCCAAATTGTGTCAATTGCATGGAGTATTGACACATGCTGGTCATTCGTATGATGAACGGTCACGCGATGGTTTGAAACGGATATATAAAGAGGCGGTTGATCGAATGAACACAGTTCGTGCCATGCTGTCTGAAAATGGCTATCACAATCTTGAAATTTCCTCAGGCGATACACCGTGCTGCAGTATTATCGAAGACTATAGTGATGTTGACGAGATGCGGCCTGGAAATTTTATCTTTTATGACCTTTCTCAACGTGAGATCGGGTCCTGTACTGGAGCCGAACTGTCCCTTGCCGTGGCCTGCCCGGTTGTTGCAAAACAGGAAACAGGGAAGGAATTGGTAACCTACGGTGGAGCTGTCCATTTATCGAAAGATTTTATTAAAAGAGATGACAATTCCCTCTATTTCGGGAGACTGATCAGCTGGGAGGGTGGAGGACTCGGTGATGTTGTCGATTCTTCTACGGTGTCAAAGATATATCAGGAACATGGTATTGTCGAAGTTGATGAAGCAACTTTTCACAATACAGCTATAGGAGATTTCGTGTTTATTGCTCCTGTGCACTCATGTCTCTCTGTGAATGAACTGCGTCATTATGTCACAAATAATGGTGAGGAACATTCCTGCGGGAGTTATTGATTATTATGGTAGAGTTACTTCATGCATTCCCCGTACAGAATTACAAATAAACAAACCGTCTGTTTCAAAGAGGTCATGTTCATAAAGGACTTCTTCCGTGACCTCATTTGTATTCATGAAATGAGTACGGTAGATCCCCGGTAATAAACCCGATGTTACAGGGGGTGTCCTGTATATGCCATCTTTTAATACAAATACATTGGTTACAGCCCCTTCGGTGATTTCTCCCTGCTCATTCATAAAGACAACTTCGCAGAATCCCTGTCCTGAATAATGGCGGTATTCTTCGTTGTAGAGAGACCTGTTATCGGTTTTATGATAGAGGAAAATATCGTCCCTGTTTGTTCTGATTTCTGAAATCGTTATTTTGTTCATTGCAGTATTAGATGGTCGTTCCGGAACAGTTTTGAGAACATCATACTCACGATGTACTTTTCCGGCCCGGTCCAGAAGCACCCGTACTTTATAACGCTTTCCGGTTTTGAAAGAATTTTCGAGCCGGCGGAGCTGTTTTTGAATATTTTTGCGGGATATGTAATAGTCAAAATATTTGGCCGATTCTTCAATCCGGTTCAGGTGCTCATCCAAAAAAAAATAGCCATTATCCCACAGAAGCGTTTCAAGCAGCTTAAAAGCTTGAAAACGCCGTGTTAGAAACCGTGACTTTACGTGACACTCATTCAATTCATTATCAGGCTTGGATTCAGCAACAATTCCGCTCCCGATGCCCATTTCGCCTTTATCATCCTGAATCACAATTGTTCGTATCGGCACATTGAAAACTGCCTTTTTGTCTGGAAAAATAATCCCAATTGTACCACAATAAATAGTTCTCGATTCCTTTTCAAGCTCTTGGATAATTTGCATCGTTCGTATTTTAGGTGCACCGGTAATCGAGCCGCATGGAAATAAGCTTTCGAATATCTGATGATAGGAAATATTGTCTGGCAGCTGTGCTGTAACGGTCGAAGTCATCTGAAAAAGCGTCTGAAATTTTTCAATCGTGTGAAGTTTGGGTACCTTAACTGAATTCCATTGTGCAATCCGGCCAACGTCATTGCGAATGAGATCGACAATCATAGTGTTTTCGGCATAATCTTTTACACTGTTTTCAAGGTTATGTACCTTTTCTACGTCTTCTTGAATTGATTTGCCGCGTTTTATCGTACCCTTCATTGGTTTTGCAATAATACTGTCTCCATCTCTTCGAAAGAAAAGTTCTGGAGATAAAGATAGCACTGATAAATCGCCAAAATGGAGAAAAGAGCTGTATGATACATTTTGCGTACTCTTCAACTCTTCATATAAAGTGTACTGACATCCTGAGAATGAAAAATTATATTTAAACGTATAATTTACCTGATACGTGTCACCTTCCCCAATATAATGCAGAATTTTTTCGATAGCTTTTTTATACTCATGCTTATCAACATTTGGTTTTAAATTCTCAATAGTATACGTAGAATTTGACCTGGAAGAATTCCCTTTTGTGGATAACTCGAATTTTTTTGCTTCCGGAGATGACCAATTTCCTGTGTGATGATCGAATTCGATTACTGTGTTAAACACTCCGAGATAAACATATGGTGCTCGTATAGTTGATTTGTCTGCAGATGGCGTCAAACCATCTGAATTCAAAAATATTGATTTTTCAAAAATGTATCCCGATTCATATGTGAAAAATCCGGCAATGTAGTGTTCTTGCGCATAATCATCAATCTGGTCATATGCCGCCGGAACATCATTAATATCATCGATCCGAATTATATCCACCGGATTAGTGAAGATATAACTTTTGTAATTCTCTTCATCGACAAGACTTGACTCAAAAAGCAGGAAAAAGGATTCTTGCTGTATTATAACCGAGTCTAAGAGAGGAAGTGGCACATGCTTTATCATAAAGTGTACAGTATAATAATTTTTGCCAAAAATGCAAAATTAATGTTCAAATATTTGGTCGATTATAGTAGTTAACACAAATCAATTAATGATGAATAGTAGCAATGAGCAATTCTCTTTAAAAAGAGACACAATGTAGAAGTGCAAATTGTATAATAAGTAAGAGATCGCTTTGATAATACATCTCCATCGGTCACAATATTGATACAATATTCAGTATATCGGGGGAGCAGTGGATAAATTGTCTTACGATATTATATCACTGAGAAACAGACCGTCGGCATAATGTGGCCAACACTGAAAAAAATAATAAGCAAAGAGGAAAATCCTCATTGCTTATATAATAATTTCATTGTCTAAAGCGTGTATTGGTCCTTAATAAATAACTGTTGTACCCGGAAAGTATTTATAGTATATTCCGACACCACCCATTCCATTTTAAAGAATCTCACAAATACTACACCCAATGGGAGAGACATTCCGTTTCACAAATATGAGGTGTCCCATGCATAAATCCATTCAAAGCAATAAAGCATCAGATCAGAATATTGCGAAAAATCCAAGATCAAACCGTCGTTCCTTTTTAAAACGGGGTGTTGGCGGTGCAGTATTTTTATTGAGTGCTCCCTATATTCAATGTGGAGAGTCTTCCGGTTCAAACATGTCGCTACAGGAATCAGTAGCAAGACTCAGTGCGGGATCGTCCGGTGATGAACAGTTTTGGAGGTCTGTTAAATCTCAATACCCCATAAAAGATAATTTTATTATTATCAATGCAGGAAACATGACACCTTCACCAATATCTGTGATGGAAAGACAATTTCAATTTGTCCGATCAATTAATGAGGACACTTCTCATGAAAACAGGGGGACAGTTGAGATTTATCGTGAAAAAGCACGAGAGGCTCTTGCCGCCTTTCTTGGGGCAGATCATGACGAGATAGCTGTTACAAGAAATACGAGTGAATCCAACAATGTTATAATAACCGGTTTGACGCTGGGAAGAGGTGATGAAGTTGTTATTTGGGAGCAGAATCACCCAACGAATAATGTTGCTTGGGATGTTCGTTCAGATAGGCATGGGTTTACAGTAAAGCGGGTTACCACACCACCGAATCCGCAATCTCCGGAAGAATTGATAAAACCGTTTAAGGATGCACTCTCGAGCAGAACAAGAGTACTCGCAATAACCGATATATCGAGTGATACGGGTATCCGGGTTCCTGCGAAAGAATTGTGTGCACTGGCACAACAAAATAATGTACTTTCTCTTGTTGATGGCGCGCAATCAGCAGGGTGTGTTGCCACTAATCTCCATGACATGGAGTGTGATTTTTATACAAGCAGTTCACAGAAATGGCTTACCGGGCCGCGCGAGGCGGGGCTTCTCTACGTAAAAAAAGAACAGATCTCAAGCCTCTGGCCGTCAGTTGTGGGATTAGGGTGGGAAGACGCTGCCGAAGGAGGAACCGCACGTAAATTTGAGACATATGGGCACAAAGATGATGCGAAATTTGCAGCATTTGAAACTGCAGTAAATATGCTTGCAACGATCGATATTGAGCGTATTGAAAAACGAGTATATGCTCTTGCCGGGTCACTCCGTAATGAGTTGAAAAAACGGGTACCTGAAATAGTCTTCTATGCGCCGGATATGGAATCGGTCAATGCGCCTATTGTGAAGTTTAGGTTACCGGGAGATCAAGTGGCTGGCATACGGAAGCGGATGTATGAGGAGCATAACGTAGGGTGTGCAGTCCATGGCGGTGGCCGTCCCGGTCTGAGGTTATGTCCCCATATTTACAACACCATGGAAGAAATGGAACGAACGGCAGACGCAGTCGCAACGTTGTTTGCTACTTGAAACAGTTGGTGCAAGCAAATCAAATTGATATAAATTGGTATTGTACTTATGGTATTTAGTATTTTTTGATAATAAATATATAATTAAATCCGAGAAAGGAGTTATGCTTTTTTAATATTTCACACGTGCTGTTTGCCTTAATATGTTCCACAATTATTTTCCAGTCAAAACCAAGATGCGATCCCCAGCCGTCTGACTCCGGTGTTCTGAATATAGTAATTGGTTTATTGGTGATCAGACGCCAAAAATAATTCAGTTCGCTATGATTTTGAAAAAAGTCTCCATAGGCATTTTTTCGTAATACTTTTCTGCCCACATATTTGAGCAATCCCTGAAATCCGACCTCATTGGGTAACGATAAAAGTATAGTGCCGCCGCTTTTGCATGATCCAATGAGAGTGTCGAGAGCATTAGCTGTATTCCCGACATGTTCCAGCGTTTCAAAACATGTTACAATATCAAATGAATTATTTGTGTCTTGAGATTGATTATTAAGGTCAATATGTTCAAATGAAACATTATGTATATTTTTCGATCGGGCAGCCTCAAGAAGATCTTTTGAATGGTCAAATCCAAAGAGCTCCAAGTCGCTAATCTGCGGAATTGATTCTAATAATATTTCAAGCAAATAACCGTTTGAGCATCCGAAATCTGCCAGTTTCCCTTTGTCTGGGATAGAAAAGCCGACGATAATTTTAGCAATTTTCCGTAACCGGGATTTGTGTACTATTGCTGAAATTCCGAATCCCTTGTAGGAATCTTCATGTATAATCATGCTGGTAACCACCAATTCTTAATTTCATCATATCTGAAACAGTCGACGACATGATCGTTGACCATACCGGTTGCCTGCATGTGAGCGTAACAGATAACTGTACCGACAAATTTGAATCCCCTCAGCTTTAAATCTTTACTCATTTCGTCGGATTCTTTCGTACTTGCTGGTATTTCACTCACTGTTTTCCATATATTCTGAACTGGTTTACCATCAACAAATTGCCAGATATACCTGTCGAATGAGCCGAATTCTTCTCTGATTTGCAGGAACGATTGTGCGTTCTGCACTGCCGCGGCAATTTTCAGTTTGTTTCTGATTATTCCGGCGTCGGTAAGAAGGTCATCGGTTTTTGCGGTGTTGTACCGTGCGATTATTGCAGGATCGAAACCATCAAAAGCTTTTCGGAAGTTATCCCGTTTTTTCAAAATGGTTAGCCAACTCAGGCCGGCCTGCATCCCCTCAAGGAGCAGGAACTCGAACAGTATCCGGTCATTATGAACAGGGACGCCCCATTCATTGTCGTGGTAATTTATGTACAACTCATTATCTCCGCACCAGGAGCAACGGTTTTTCATGGTTTATCCTTTTGATTAAATTATAGATTCAGGCAATGTTATACTTTAGGACTTGAAAGCAAGCTAGTACTAAACTCATATTTAATCTTTTTCACTTATTTTCCCCAATAAATCTCTTATTTCCCGTAGGAACTCATTAATTTCTGATATTCTTGTAATCATATTTTGAATGATGTAAGATATTTCTAAGTTTACTCGACAGCAGATGATACTGCCCCAGGCATATCGTGAAAAATCTTACCCTGACGGTCATTGCGAGTGTTATACTTGAATTGAGCCTCTGCTATGTAGAGTGGCATGTATTGAAGTGAGTATTGATGATGGGTTCCATACCATGCTCGCTTAACCAGTAACCTTCAACGCTGTTTGTATTGTTCATAATCATGTTGTTAACATATTTCTATTTGTAATTCCCTTTTTGGACTACCTAAACCATCGTTTTATCCGTTCCCTGCCCGCGTTTATGAACTTTTTCATGCTTAGTGTATTTTGGTTTTCCACCGATATACGTTTCATCTATCTCCACGATACCCTTAAGTACCGGTGAACTCATATCTAGTAGTCCTTTCCGTATACGCTGTGAAAGGTTATAGGCAGATTTGACTGTTATTCCAAGATGCCTGGCAAGCTGTCTGCTAGAAATAGACTTCTTTGCTTCTGCAAGTAATGATATAGCTACGAACCATTTCCACAAAGGGAGTCTTGTTCCGTGCATTATTGTATTAACAGTTGGTGAAAATGCCTTATTGCAGGAATGACATCTCAACCGCATACGCCTTCGGACTTCTTTTTTTCTTATGCCTGTTTTTGTACTTCCGCAATACGGGCATTGGGGGGTTTTATTCCAACGTAGCCTACATAGATACTCTGTACATGCATCATCATTATTGACAAACTTTTCAATAATATTTATACTATTCATTGGCTTTGCCCTTATAAATTTATCAATATTTTTGATATAATATACTATGTAAAAATATAATTGCCAAGTCCTAAAGTATAACATCGCGTAGATTAATAACTGTGAAGTAGTTATTCCAAAAGCATCAAACATACGAGGTTATACGCAATTTGCATACTAAGAGCCGCAATAATATTCAGTATATACCCATCGTGACATTAATCGATAACGACTTTTCTTCTGGATACATGATAAATAATTGTCGTATAACTGGTCAAAAAAGACATGCCAGTGTTATGCGGCAATTGTCACCGTTTATCTGGTGGTAATTGCTGCAGAGTTATTTTACTGATGTAATCACGAAGCCCTGACTCGTATGTACTCCAGGATTCAAGGAATCCCTCGTTATGTGAACCGGAGATTTCGAGAAATTCTTTGGGCTGAGAGGCGTTTTCGAATAAACTGATGCTATGCTCAAATGGGACGATTTCATCCTGCCTGCTGTGAATGACTAAGACAGGACTGGAGACTTTTTCCAGATATAGCTGCGTCGTGTAATTAAAACGTGACAATAAACGTATTGGTAGAAATGGGTATAGTTCTGAACCGAGTGCTGTTATAGACGTAAATGAAGAATCTAGGATAAGTGTTAGTGGTGTGTGATCTTGTGCAAGCCATGCGGCTATGGCCCCTCCTAAAGAACGGCCGTAAAGCAATATTGATTCCTGCGTAAAATCTTTTTCATTGACGAGGAAATTCCACGCACCGAGAACGTCACGGTATGTTCCTTCTTCGTCAGGTTTTCCTTCGCTTTTCCCATAACCGCGGTAATCGAAGATAAACATGTTCAATCCAAGTTCATGAAATATGCGTATATAGTCAATTCGGTGGGAAATATTACCAGCATTGCCGTGACAGAATAGGAGGACATTGTCTGCATTATTTCCGGGGATATACCATCCGGTAAGGTTTAATCCGTCGTCAGTGCGAAACATTACATCTTCGAACTCAATGCCCAGACGATCGGGTGCTGAAGCATAATTGTATACAGGAAAAAAGATTAACCGCGACTGAAAGAAATAGAGGAGTGCTGTCAACCCTGAGAAAGCAAGAGTAGCAATTATAAAAAATACATACAGAAATTTCACACGAATTTGAGGAGAAATTAAGTTCGACTAACGCTAAAATTATACTGCTATCAGAGTGAAAAAATCGGGTGATTCAACCACACCGGCATTTTTCATTTCATCGCGAAGATCGTCCGATACAATAAACGTTTTTGCATTTATTGCATCTTTGTTTTCAAAGAGAATGAGAACTTCGTTTGGATTATCAGTCGTTTGATACAACTGATAATTTCCGAATCCGCTTTTTCTCCGTATTGATTCATGCTTATCAAAAAAAGTTTTCCATTTTGAGAAGCTCTCTGCTCTATGTCTTACAAAAAGATGTGTCATAACGATCACCTTTCATCAATCTGTAGTATAGTATTAACGAAGATGAAACTACTTATAGTTCTTTTGATTTGACAACCAAAAGTTTTTCAATCTGCATATCTTTTATGGTATACGGTATACCTCCGATACCTTCTCCGGAGAGTTTTAAACCTGCAAATGGCATCCAATCGACACGGAAAGCCGTATGGTCATTTACCATAACGGTTGCTGCATCGAGCCGTTGTGTAACTCGGAGAGCAGTGTTGATATCTTTGGTAAACACAGCTGCCTGAAACGCAACCGGGAGTGAATTTGCCTGAGCAATTGCAGCATCCAAATCGGAATAAGAATAGACACAGATAACCGGTCCAAAAATTTCTGAATTACTTACTTTTGCATCGACTGGAGGATTGAGAAGAACAGTGCATTCATAACAGGATTCGGATAAAGCTTTCCCTCCGGCGACTAGTTCAGCGCCCCCTTTGACTGCTTCATCGACCCACTCTTTAACACGTTCAACCTCACCTTGACGAATCAATGGACCGACATCGGTGTCTTCTTTTGTCGGATCGCCGATTCTCTGTTTTCGTGCACTTTCAGCAAGCCGATCGGTAACATCCCGAGCAATTGACTCATGTGCATAAACCCGCTGCACGGAAACACACACCTGACCCGCATGGTAAAACCCCCCCTTACTCAATGGTGGAATTGTTTCGTCAAGATCGGCATCTGCCGCAACGATAACCGGTGCTGCGCCACCGTGTTCAAGTGCATACCGTGTTCCGGGAGCAAGTTTTGATCGGAGCATCCAACCGATACGGGCGCTGCCGATAAAAGTGAAAAATGCAACCCGCTCATCTGTGATGAGAGCAGTTGCAACATCAAGATTGCTAACCGACAATGCCTGACACCATTCTGCTGGTAGTCCTGCTTCTCTGAGAATTTTTACAAATAAATAACATGAAATTGGTGTTGCTTCTGCCGGTTTCACAATTACCGGGCATCCGGTTGTAATTGCAGGAGCGACCTGATGAACAATGAGATTCAGCGGATGATTGAAAGCACTTGCGGCAACAACAACACCGATCGGCTCCAGCCGGGTTAGAGCCATTCTGTTTGCGGATGCCGGATTTAAATTCATCGGGATTTCTTCACCCCGCTGCATCCTGAGTGTTTCGATACAAATATCGATTCCATCAGTTGCTCGTGCAACTTCGGCCCGGGAGTCGATAAGCGGTTTTCCGCCTTCTCGTGAAGCTTCAACTGCAAGCTCTTCTGCCCGCTCCGACATTATCTTACCGGTTTTTTTGAGGATTTGTATCCGTTCATGAGGAGATATCCACGCATCCCGGTTTCGGTAAAGGCTGTACGCAGTCTGTAAAGTTTTTTCCACAACTGCTTTGTCTGCAGTCTGAACCGTTGCGATAAGTTCATTGTTGTAGGGAGCATACACTTTAAGTGGTGTATCCTCAGAAGATGCTCCCGGTACAAGTAACGGATAATGTTCAGACATCTAAACTCCTTTTAGTTTCAATCGGATAAAAAAATCTTAAGTTATGTTCAGGAATATTGAAAAATGTTTGAATGATGCATTTCCACATATTATTTATCATCCTATGAGTCGTTTGTTTTCAGAATAATCAACGTTACATTGGACAATATGAACACCGTTCGAATTGAGGCACTCATCCAGAAGAGGAGCAAAATTTTCAGCCTTACCGACATCATGCCCAATAGCTCCATAACTGTCTGCGTATTTTATGAAATCTGGATTGTTAAAATCGAGGCCGAAATCCTGAAATCCCATATTACCCTGTTTCCACTTAATCATACCATAGGCTTTATCGACAAGAATCAGGACGACAATATGAAGGTCAAGCCGAACAGCAGTTTCTATTTCTTGAGAATTCATCATAAATCCTCCGTCACCGCAGATAGCCATCACTTTTCTGTTCGGATAGACAATTTTCGCAGCAATAGCAGATGGAAGTCCTGCACCCATAGAGGCAAGAGCATTGTCTAACAGAACAGTATTCGGTTCATATGCACGGTAATTTAAGGCAAACCAGATTTTGTAGACACCATTGTCGAGTGCGATAATGCCATTATCAGGCATCACTTTCCGGACATCCACAACAAGCCGACTTGGAAATATTGGATACCGGTCATCGTCACTGCCATAGTTAAGCCGATGGTCGTTTCCTTCTTTAATACGCAGATAATATGAAAAATCCCAGTGCACCTGTGGATTTATTTTTTCTGAAATTTGCCAAATGCTGTTGGCGATGTCTCCGACAACCTCAACTTGTGGAAAGTAGACCGGATCAATCGATGCTGTCGAAAAATTGATATGGATTACCTTGAATCCGTCATGATTCATGAAAAAGGGCGGTTTTTCCACGACATCATGGCCAACGTTGATGATCAGGTCGGAATCTTCAATTGCCTCATGGAGATAGTCTTTTGAAGACAGGGCTGCATTACCGAGGTGCAATGGATGCCGCTCGTCAATAACGCCTTTTCCCATTTGAGTATCGAAAAACGGCATATTGGTTTTTTTAACAAATTTTAACAGCATTTTTGATGTCAATTTTCTATTCGCGGCTGCACCGATGAGCAGGAGTGGTTTTTTTGCCTTCTCTATTAAATCAACAGCAAGATTAATAGCCTTAATTTCAGCGGCTGGTCGCCGGGCTTTACTCGGTGTGTAAAGAGGTTCATCGGTTTCTTCTGCGGCAATATCTTCGGGAAGTTCCAGATGTACTGCGCCGGGGCGCTCTTCCTGAGCAATTCGAAATGCCTCCCGTACTCGAGAAGGAATATTGTTCCCGCTGACAATCGATTTCGAATATTTCGTTATCGGAGTCATCATCTGTACTATGTCGACAATCTGAAATTGCCCCTGTTTGCTCGATTTTATCGGTTTTTGACCAGTTATCATCATCATCGGCATTGCGCCGAGCTGGGCATAAGCTGCTGGGGTAACAAAATTAGATGCTCCGGGCCCAAGCGTTGCTAAACAGACACCCGCTTTTCCGGTAAGCCGTCCGTATGTCGCCGCCATAAATCCTGCCCCTTGCTCGTGACGAGTTAAAATAAGTTTAATCTTTGACTCACGTAGAGATTCAAGCATGTCAAGATTTTCTTCACCTGGCACACCAAATATATATTCTACTCCCTCGTTTTCAAGGGCTCTTATGAAAAGATCGGATGCCTTCATTTTATAAATCTTCCCTTTCAAATTGTTCAAGTGGAATCCTGAATTGCAGAGGAATAGTAAGTTGGAATAATAAAGGAAATCAAGAAAGAATGCCAAATGTGAAAAGGTGATTAAGAGAATATTAATCAGCTATTGACTGTTTCACAAGGGAAAATATATAATCTTTATTGTTTAAATACAAAATAATTTCTTTTAGAATATATAAAAGATGTGATCTCGTATTAAATCACTATTCCATTTCAGATGTATTACCAGAACAATATTCGTGGCAATGAAGTTTCATGAGTTTAAATACGACCGCTAACTCACTATTAGTATATACATATAAACTATATTACTATTCAGTACACCATGCAAGAACGACATCGACGCATTAAAATAGTCTGCACTCTTGGTCCCAAATCAGGGATATACAAGCAAATCCGTGCACTCGCTGATTCAGGTATGCAGGTATGGATGTTGCGCGACTTAATTTTTCTCACGGGTCTTATGAAGAGCACAAACAAAAATGCGAATTTGTCAGGAAAGTTTCAGAAGAAATCGGGCTTTCGATAGCTATTCTCCAAGACCTTCAGGAACTAAAAATTAGAATTCAGACTTTTAAAAATGGTGAAGTAGAACTCCTGAACGGGGCAGATTTTATGCTCACAGTCCGAAATGTTTCCGGAGTAGAAGATATCAGTGGTGAAGATGTTCGGTGTAAAGTCATTTATGGTGGAATAATTAGTGACCATAAAGGCTTAAACCTGCCAAATTCGATTCTTTCTGTTGAGCCATTAACACCATAAAGATAAAGAAGATTTAAAATTTGGTCTAGACATGGATGTCGATTTTATCGCGATCTCATTCGTACAGAAAGCCGAAGATATTGCAGTCGTAAAAAATGAAATCGCAGCGCACGGAAAATCGACCCAGGTCATTGCGAAAATTGAAAAACCTCAGGCTGTTGACAATATCGATGCAATCATTCAAAGAGACAGACTGTGTTATGATTGCTCGAGGTGATCTTGGAGTAGAAATGAATACAGAAAAGATTCCTCAGATCCAAAAAATTATCTCTTTATGTAACGCAGCTGGTGTTCCGGTGATTACTGCAGCGCAAATGCTCGAATCTATAATACACCATCCTCGTCCGACCCGAACAGAGGCTGCGGATGTTGCAAATGCAGTACTTGACGGAACTGATGCAGTCATGTTATCTGGCGAAACAGCAGTGGTATGTATCCTGTAGAATCTCTGGAAACTATGGTGAGAATAGTTGCGCTAATAGAAAGAGAGAATTATGAGAAATGGAATATCGGGCGGTATAATCAAGGAGTCGTCTACCCTACATCGATCGCAATAGGATATTCTGCATGTCATGCTGCAGAAATGGTGAATGCTATCGCAATTATTTGCCTGACTCAGTCAGGATCAACAGCCGAAATGATTGCGCGTTTCCGGCCTAATGCCCCGATATACGCAATATCGCCGAACAAAGCGGCATATCTTAAAACAGCGTTGATGTGGGACGTCAGAGGATATTTGACTGAAGAATTTTCGGATAAAATGGGGTATGCAGTACAGGATATTATCGAGATGCTCTTAAAAGATAAAACAATCAAGAAAGGTGATAATCTTGTATTCACCGCAGGAATTCCGTTTTATAAAAAACGGGATTCGAATATGCTCAGGATTGAAACAGCATAATAATGAATAGAATTGTTGATTCGTACAGCTGTGTTCATTATATTAAAGAGTTTTTGATAAAATAATGTGTCAAGCAACAATAGTGAAATATTATGACGTCAATGGTTGATAAAAAGCTTGTTAAATATCTTTCCGGTGCTCAAAATGTGTTTATATTTACGGCTGCCGCGATATCTACCGGCAGCGGAATATCGGACTTCCGCGGACCGAATGGCGTGTGAAAAAACTTTAAACCTGTTTATTATCAGGAGTTTTTGTCATCTGAAGAGTCTCGTATTCGACACTGGCAATATAAGCTTGAAACTAGGGAAAAATTTAAAAAAGCAAAGCCGAATAAAGTATATAAATCAATAGCCGATCTTGATGACACCGGTCGTGTTCTTGCGGTAGTGACGCAAAATATCGATGGATTGCATGCACAAGCCGGAACGACAGAAGACCGGCTCATTGAATTGCATGGGAATAACAACAGAGTCGAATGCCAAACATGTCTTCAAAAAAGCGAACCTGAACCACATTTTAAAAGCTTCAAAAAACAGGTTTTCCACCGGAATACGAACGTGGAGGATTCTTGAAGCCAGCCACAATCAGTTTAGGTCAGGGGCTGCGTAACCACGATGTACAAGGAGCGGTGGCTACTGCACAGGATGCCGATCTAGTAATAGCCCTTGGCGGAACATCACTTTGTGTTCATCCAACTGCATCTTTGACACTGCTTGCTGCTCACCGGGGTGTCCCGTATGTAATTATCAATCGAGGTAAAACAGACCACAACGGGAAAACAGTCGTGAGTCTCAGAATTGAAGGAGATGTCGAAGAGATATTTCCCTCTGTTGTACAGGCTGCATTATCTCAAGTGTAACAGTGGACAGCATTTTTTTTACAGTGATGCTGTTTTATATTTCAGAAAATGCAGATAATCGATGACACTGCATTGAAGGCTGAACTATTCGCTTGATTCTCTGAAATGAAAATACTATTTTTAAAACCAATTTTCGATACAGTTTCAATTTTTTACGAACAGAACTCATCAGAATGTTCAGATAATAGTAGCAGATAAGTTTTAGGTTTGAAGTCGCATGATATTAGTGAGGTAACAAAATCATGACAGCTAAGCGAACAAAAAGAATAATTGGATTCCAGGGCAACAGAGGTGCTTATAGTGAAGCAGCATCCCGGAGTTTTTTCGGGAAATCGATTAAGACTCTACCCTGCCACTCATTCGATGAAGTGTTCGAGAGAATTATTAAAAAAGAAGTGACAGCTGGTGTGCTGCCGATCGAAAACTCACTAACTGGTCCGATTTACCGGAACTACGATCTTCTTTTGAAGCATAAGGTCTGGGTTGTCGGTGAAACGCAGGTTCGAATCAGGCACAGTCTAATCGCACATCATGGTACAAAAATAAAAGATATCCGACGAGTTTATTCACATCCGCAGGGACTTTTCCAGTGCGAAAAATTCCTCACAAAGTACCCGAAAATTGAGCAAATTTCCACATATGATACTGCCGGAAGTGTACAGCTTATCAAAGAAAAAGGTTGGGAGGATGCCGCAGCAATTGCGAGCAGTTATGCCGCCAATTTTTATAAAATGGATATCCTCAAAGAAGGTATAGAAGATATTGAAGAGAATTTTACACGGTTTCTTGTGTTGCAAAAAGAAAAATCAATCCCCAAAGATGCCAATAAGACAAGCATCGTATTTTCAACAGAAAATATTCCCGGTGTATTGTTCAAATGTCTCAGCGTTTTCGCGTTACGGGACATAGGCCTGTCAAAGATTGAATCGAGACCCCTGCATGGGAAACCATGGGAATATTTCTTCTATCTTGACATTGATGATAACAGCGAAAATGAACGGTGTAGAAATGCATTAAATCATCTGAAAGAAATTACAAATTACTTAAATGTTCTCGGTTCGTATAAGAAATTGAAAGAGATCTGATTATTTTAAACGGATCGATTGCAGAGAATGAGACAATCAATGGTTGTCGTATTCATGATACATAAGACCACAATGTTTGCAGGTAACCTGATTTTTATGAGAAATATGGATCCAGCCGCGCACTAACTCCCTAACCTGCCACGGAATGAGGGTGATTCCTGATATAATACATAGAACAGTAACAGCTTTTCCCGCACCCGAAATGGGAATAACATCTCCGAATCCCACCGTAGTCAGCGCCACAACTGTAAAATAAAATGCATCACCAAAATTCTGCACCGTCTCATTCTGAGGAGATTCCACTAAATAAAAAAGCCCTGAAGAGACAAAGAAAATCATAAATACCGTCATCCCAAGACGCAAAATTTTCAGCATATCCTGAGAAATATGGCCGAAAAAAATGAATTTGTCTCAAAGAACCGTAAGAATCTGAGAACACGAAATACACGAAACATTCGAAGCAATCTGACCATTCCGATATGTCCCGGACCAATAAAAGGTGTTAACAATATCGGCGTCGGCAGAATAGCGATAAAATCGATAAGGTTGAATATATTAAACAGATGTTTTACTCTGTTTCTGGCGCCATAGAGCCGTGCGCAATGCTCTACAATAAAAAAAATGACAACAATTGATTCGATTGATGCAAAAATTTTCCAGAAGCCGTATTGCTGTCAATGAGATAAAATTGGGTGATTTCGCGAAATCCGTGCGGTATATGCCTGTTCTTGTTATCAAGGGCATCGGGTTTTTGCATCATAAATGCCTGTTTTCCAAAGGAATATACCGTTTGACATCATTCATTAATGCCGAGAATTGACCTTCAATTAATGCCTGAGGCCCATCTGAATATGCCTCTTCCGGTTTCGGGTGTATTTCTACCATAAGACCGTCAGCTCCGGCGGCAATAGCAGCCTTCGCCATGGGTGTAATAAGGCTTCGGACTCCTGTTCCGTGCGTCGGGTCGACTATAACGGGTAGATGAGAATTCTGTTTCAGCCACGGCACTGCTGAGAGATCGAGTGTATTTCGCGTTGCATTCTCAAATGTCCGAATGCCACGTTCACATAATATGACATCTTTATTACCGTTTGAAATGATATATTCGGCCGATAGGAGCAGTTCTTCCATTGTAGACATCATTCCCCTTTTAAGCATAACCGGTTTTTTAGCCCTGCCGACTTCTTTTAAAAGGGCGAAATTCATCATGTTTCGTGCACCAACCTGGAGAACATCAACATATTTGCTAATGAGATCGATGTCGTTTATTGTAATAACTTCCGTAATAATGCAGAGGCCGGTTCTGTCACGAGCTTCAGCCAGAAGTTTCAGACCCTCTTCTTCAAGACCTTGGAAGCTATATGGCGAAGTTCTCGGTTTGAATGCGCCGCCCCGCAGCATTTGTGCGCCATGTTTTTTAGCAATGTCTGCACATTCAAGAATTTGTTCGCGATACTCAACGGAACATGGTCCTGCCATAACCACAAATTGGTCGGTACCGATTTTCAAATCGCCAACTTCAACAATAGTCTTGTCAGACTGGAGCTCTTTGCCAACGAGTTTATACGGTTTCAGGATTGGAACAACCGATTCAACACCGGGATACGATTCAAGAATCTGAAGACGTGTTTTACCACGTTCATCACCGATGGCACCGATTACTACACGTTCTTTTCCAAATATTGGGTGGTCAACATATCCCATTTTTCGAATCTGTTCACGTACGTGCTCAACTTCTTCCTCATGAGCTCCTGCTTTCATTACGATAATCATTACAACCTCAACCTGCTTAGATATTTACAAAATCTACTTTTTAATTTGTATAATTTACTTGATAGAAATCAATAAAACAAAATGTAAAAAAAATTATACAAAAATAAAGGCATAATTTACGGAATGAGCTATTCATGTATTTTGTTATAATCATTTTTCGATACACACTATATGTGTGAAAAATCAGCTGTATGGACAGACAAAAGTGATTTACTGCTCGTATTTCTGGTATTTTTTTCGCACGATGTTTCCTATTTTAATAATTTAATCATCTGATTTAATCATCTGAGGCATGTTATTTTGTGGATTTTGATTTTTCTAGGTGTTGTCGTTTGGTTTCTTTTTTCTAAATTAGGCAATAGTAGTAAACGTACTCAAAAGCGGGTTTCTCAATCACATAGACAACACCCCATAAAGAATCGTACACATAAAAGTACAGAGGATAAAAACGACCTTTTTGAAGTTAAAATTAATGTAGCTTCAGGTAATAGCTACAACACTTATGATACGTCTAATCATTTCCAACGTTTACATTATATTCCTCCGAAAAAACGGAAAAATTATAGTAAGAAAGAAAGCGATAAGTGCTGGTTACCTCAAGGTAAAAGTGTGTCAGTCTCTGGAATCATAATCAATAACGGATTGATATATGTTGGCCAAAGCTTAGTAGCTCAAAAAGGCTATCACGAAAACGATAATTGCCTAATTAATCCTATACTAAAAGTTGCTAAAAATAGTTTTGGTATAGATAACGAACATATGCCGTATTGGCCTGCGTATGAAGAAATCTCAGCAAAACATCGTAGAGCTTATCCGGAATGGTTAGCGAATGGGGCTGAGATCCCTAATATAAACATTGGATATGTATTTCTCTATTTCTATGGGCTTGAGCGAAGATTGTTTCTAGACCAGTCTATGAAAGACGCGCCTGACATTGTGAGAGAAATTAAACGCCTACTAAACCTTTATAGCGACAACCACTCTATTAAGTCATATTTGTCTGAATCTTTATCTGTTCTCAAAATTCTCTTGACTGATAAGCCAATTTTACAAATCCCGGAAAACCATTGGAAAATTCCTGTTCATATATGCGTTTACATTGGCGAAAAGTTAAAGGAGCATAATTCTATCTCTTCCGAAGATTTATTGATTTGGTATTTACACCATCCAGAAAAGAGACTCAGAACGCCTGCAATGCGGTTGGAGAATGAATTTCTGGCGTTGATGCTTCAGAAAATGAAAAAAGCTTTTCCTTCAGGCCATTTAATCAGAGTGCCTAAGCGGAAACTCTCACTTTCTCCATATATAGCATCGAGTGGCACGTTTACTGCCGACCTGTCAAATCTGATCGGTGATATACCGGATATTTCGAGCTTAAAATCTCCTATTACTAAGGTTCAAAAAATTGCTGATGAAGTGATGTATGAGCTTGATAAGCTCAGCAGATATCTAGGACGTAATCCTGATGATAAGGGTTCATTTAAAGCTGCAGCATTATTGCCAGCAGATCTGGTTGCAGATTTTGGCGGCGAAGCTATCCAGGAACTCAACGCTTGGGTTTCTGAAAAACATGAAGAAGCACAAGGTGTCATTTCCATGTGGGAATTGACTGAGATGATCACCCAGACCAACTCGAAATCCAGCACAAAAACAGCCCATAAAGAAGCTTTCAATATGCTAGCATCAATGGGATGGGCACTTTTCCCATCTCCATACGAATTGATTGGTACAATCAAAGAAGACTTTAAAGGCAAGGTAATTCCTTTAAATGCTAGCTTCATAGAAATAGATGAGCCAGGCCCCAGTTACCTGCTTGCTGTCCTTGAGCTAACTATAGGTTCATATATTGCCCACGCTGATAACACCTTTTCCAGCGTTGAAATGCTGCATTTAGTGAAACGTGCAGAAAACGCCAAACATGTCAGCAAACAGGAACATGAACGGTTGATTCACTTCATTTCATGGTTGGCTGTACAAAAACAAGATTTCTCAGCAATAAAACGTAAACTCAAATCAGCCTCAATCGAAGATCAATGTACTCTCGTAAATATTGCCATTTCTGTAGCTGCATCAGATGGCCATATTGGCCCTGAAGAAGTTCATATTCTCGAAGTAATGTGCGAAACATTCGGCTTAGACAGACAGGAACTCTACTCAGGCCTTCATTCAATGTCCACTGCTGGTTCACAAAAAACATTTCGCCAAAAGAGCGAAAAGACTGCACCAGTTGAAGGTATCTCCAATCAGGAAGAGCCGAGAGATATTTTAAAAGCGTTTAATCTTAGTCATGATCAGCCATTTAGAGAATCTCAAATTCCGGAATACGAAAGATATATCAAACAAAGAAGCAATGAATTGAAGCGGACTGGTGTTTCGCTTGATATGACAAAAGTCTCAGCAACACTTCAAGATACAGCTAAGGCCTCTTCATTGCTTGAGAGTATCTTCCAGGAACCAGATGCTGAGGAGGTGATCGAACCTTGCGATGCCGAGCCAGAAACCAATAACGTATTTATAGGCCTAGATGGGCAACATGCGCAGTTGTTGATGGAACTTACCGAAAAACTTGAATGGCCAAGAGTTGAATATGAACAACTAACCAGTAGTTTAAATCTCATGCCGGACGGTGCTATGGAAACTATTAATGAATGGTCATTTGAGAAGTTTGACGACGTGATTATCGAAAATAGTGATCCAATAACTATTTATAAAAATTTGTTAGATGAAGGGTCAAAACATGAGTGATATTAAGAAGCGCATAAAACCAAAAGAAAAAGCAACTGTCATTCAAGCATTGAAAGCAGGGGTAGTTCCTCGCACAGGCTTGCACCACATTCAAGTGGGACGTTCTGAAGAGCTAGTTCAGCTTAATAAAGATATTGACCTGATTGCTGAGGGTGGCTCTGCTATCAGATTGATAATTGGCGAATACGGTTCAGGTAAAACCTTTTTCTTAAATCTCGTACGTCTTATTAAGTACACGCACGAAAACAGACGGCGGTGCACTAACAAATGTTGTTGAAGGGTTTGTTTCTCAGGCAATGAAAGACGCTGATGCAAGGGGTGTTAGCGAGCAAAGCTTAATAAAGCACAAGTTAGCGCCATTGGAAGGCCTAGTGGCAGGGTATGACTTTACCAAAGTTGTCATTGAATATTTTTTAGGTGCCACAAACAATAATGATGAGCAAAAATCTCGAGCATTACGATGACTAAGAGCAGAATACACTACGAAGACAGATGCCCGTAAAGAGGTTAGCGTTCACTCTATCATTAACGATGCAAGCGTGTACGATTACCTGAAGCTTTATTCTCAATTCGCAAAAATTGCAGGATATCAGGGATTATTTATCGTGCTGGATGAAATGGTTAACTTATACAAACTCAATAGTTCTCAAGCTCGTAACAATAATTATGAACAGATACTCCGTATCTTCAATGGCGTACTTCAGGGACGCGCTGAGAATATCGGTTTTGTTTTAGGTGGTACGCCAGAATTTTTAATGGATACGAGGCGAGGACTATATAGCTATGAAGCCCTTCAATCGAGGTTGGCAGAAAACTCATTTGCTAATTCAGAATTAAGAGACCTCTCTGGGCCAGTCATTCGCTTGCAAAACCTTACTCAAGAAGAGCTATACGTTTTGCTGCATAACATCCGGCATATTTTTGCCGGTGGCGACACCGATAAGTACATGATCCCTGATGAAGCAATCAAAGCCTTCATGGAACATTCGTGCAAATCGTATTGGTAGCGCGTACTTCCAGACGCCTCGTACTTCGATAAAAGCCTTTGTCGACCTGCTTTCTCTTTTAGAACAACATCCAGACAAGAAGTGGTCTGATTTGATTGAACAAGTTACCGTAGAAGAAGACATAGGTTTCACCTCCAGAGGGTTAGACAGTGAGGAGGAAGATGAACTTGCAAGCTTCCTCCTCTAACGCATCAGCATTTGATACGCTTTGTGAGCCCGTAAAGAAATGGGTATGGAAACAGGGTTGGTCTTCACTTCGAGACGTTCAAGCGAAGGCTATCCCTCATTTACTATCCGGTGGCGATGCTATTATTTCAGCAGCAACCGCTGGCGGAAAAACAGAGGCTGCTTTTTTGCCCTTGCTATCTCGTGTATTTCAAGCGGGTAATAAAGGTAGTTTTGATGTTTTATACATTAGCCCGCTCAAGGCTCTGATTAACGACCGATATGATCGCTTGAAAAGCTTATGCGAAGATTTGAATTTACCTGCTACAAAATGGCATGGAGACGTAGCAGCAAACATCAAGCAAACATCTCTTAGAAACCCTTGTGGCGTTTTGCTCATTACACCAGAATCTTTGGAATCTCTACTCATGAGAAAAGGGCTTAGTGTTTCTCGCTTTTTTGGAAAAACTCAAGCAATTGTAATTGATGAACTTCACGCATTTATGGGAACAGAACGTGGTGTTCAATTACGCTCAATATTGAATAGAATAGAGATTTTAACCGGGAGAAAAATTGACCGAGTTGGTTTGTCTGCCACACTTGGAGATCTTGAAATGGCTGTTGAATATCTACGTAAAGGTTCTGTCGGTACTACTGCAGCAATTAAACCAACCTTAGAAGAAACTAATTTAAGATTACAATTGAGAAGCTATGTTCAAGAACTCCCCAAAAAAGGAGACGAAGAACAACCATCATCTGTTGAAATGCAAATCGCTGAACATGTATTTCAAAAAATTAGAGGAAAGTACAACCTTGTCTTTGCGGGAAGCAAAGGAAAGGTAGAAACATACGGAGCGACGCTGAGAGATTTATGCTCTGAAAATAATCTTCCGAATGAGTTTTTCGTCCACCACGCAAATATTTCTAAGTCTGATCGGGAGTCATTAGAACGACGCCTAAAAAAAAGCAGTTTACCCACAACGGCAGTATGCACATCTACATTGGAATTAGGGATTGATATTGGCGATGTTGAGGCCGTCGTTCAAATTGGATGTGGAGGTTCAGTGTCTGTGTTACGTCAGCGACTGGGGCGCTCAGGTCGGCGTGAAGGCACCGCAGCAATTTTACGCGCCTATAATTATGAGTATGAATTAACCGGAAAGTCTCACATGCTAGATTTTTTAAGGTCACGCCTTGTACAGGCTATCGCTGAAGTCGAATTATTGTTGGAGGGAGCTTGTGAGCCTCCGTCGACCGATAGATTACATCTGTCCACCTTTGTGCATCAAATTCTAGCACTCATTGTTGAGCGTGGTGGAACAAATGCGAAGAGCTTATACAGTACGTTGTGCCAAACTATCCCTTTTGGCAACATTTCAGTTGAAACATTCAAAGTTATTCTTCGGGTAATGTCTCGGCCTAATTCGAATTTAATAGAGCAAGCCCCTGATGGAACAATTCTACTTGGTAAAACTGGCGAACACCTGACAAGCCATTATAGCTTCTATGCTGTTTTTGAAACCCAAGAAGAGTATCGGGTTTTATGTAAAGGCAAAAACCTTGGCACATTGCCTCTTACAGGGGTAACATCTAAGGGGATGATTATTATTTTCTCAGGCAGACGATGGAAAATACAAGAGGTACGTGAAATAGATAAAGTCATAGAGGTTATTTCTGACAAAGGTGGACGGCCTCCTAAATTTGATGGAAATGGCCCATCTCGGCATCGAATTATTGACCAGAAAATGAGAGAAATTTATTGCTCTGATGTTGAATATCCATATTTAGATACACAAGCTCGGTCCTTACTAAATGAAAGCCGTAGAAACTGTGAAAGATATGACTTTCCCAATACACCTATAATAGAACAAGGAGATAGCGTAATTCTATTTCCATGGGAAGGTAGCTCAATGATTGACGCTCTCTTGATGATTTTTCAGTATCATGGTTACAAAGTGGAAAACGAAGATTATGCGATAGAAATTAAATCTATATCGGTCAATAAAGCCCATTCAATCATTAGCAAATTAGCCTGTGGAAACATACCTGATTTCAACAATGTTGTTCAGATGGTTCAAAACAAATCTATGGGTCAATATGATAGATTTCTTTCCGATGAGCTTCTCAATCAGCAGCTAGTGTCAATAATGCCCAGGAAGGAAGCTCTACAAACTTGGGCTAAGAGAAGTGTATCTGTAGCCAAAAACAATAATGGGGGCACAATAAATGCGCAAATGAAATAGCCGGATAATTTGCGAATTGTCGGTCTTGTCGTAAAATGCACCCAGAAACAGACTTTCAGCCGACATCTTGCCGCACTCCAACCGGTGAGAAAAAAATGCACACACCATGTGCACCTTTTCACAGACCCCAATACACTAAGACAGGCCCCTTTTTGATCGATAATGCCGAGGGCACATACGTAAGCAGGCAGGGCCAGGGAATACGCTTGCTCGATATGATGGCGGGGGTTTGGCTTGTGTCAACATAGGGTATGGCAACGAGGCTATGGCAGATCATGCCGTCTACTGGCAATTGAGTTATTGCCGCAGTTTTGCAGCTGTCTCCAATCCATCGGCAGCGGCACTCACTGGCAAGATAGCCTCTCTGGCTCCATCAAACTTTAATAAGGTTTTCCTTTCGAACTCTGGTTCTGAAGCCAATGAAGCAGCGATTAAGGGGGCCAACATGTATTGGCAACTTAAAGGGAAACGAGACAAGAGAGTTATTGTTGCGCGTGATAACAGCTAGCATGGAAGCTCAATTGTGACGGCTGCTTTGACTGGTAATAAAGCGATACAGGGGCCTTTTGGTATAGAAGTAGGCAAGGATATACGCGATGCCATGATGCTTTTCTGGTACCGGCTTGGCGGTGATTTAAGTCCCAAAGAGTTTGGTTTGCTGGCTGCCAGATCTGTTGAAGACCATATTTTGGAGACAGGCTAGATAATGTAGCAACCTTTATTGTGGAGCCCGTTCAAAACGCCCTCGGTGCTATTATTCTACCTGAGACATATTGGCCTGAAGTCCAGCGCATTTGTAAGAAATACGATGTGCTTCTTATTCTTGATGAGGTGGTGACAGGGTTTGGCCGGTCCGGCTATTGGTTTGCAGCAGAGCATTATAATATCAATCTGGATATTATTACGCTTGCGAGAAGGGTTATCTTCTGCTTACGTGCCGATTGCAGCGACCTTACTGTCGGATAATATCGCAGGCTTTCTAGAAGCAAATGCTGGTGTTATCCAGCACGGCTTTACCACATCCTTGCACCCAGTATCTTGTTCGATAGCGCTTAAGAATATTGAGATTGTGCAAGCTGATGTGCTCGTGGAGTATGTGAAAAATGATATTGGTCCTTATTTCAGTCAATGTTTAAAGATTTTGGGAAGCCACCTGCTTGTGGGCGAGGTGAGAACTCAAGGATTGATGACGGACATAGAGCTTGTCAAAGATATCTGTTGGCAATTAACCGACTAATTTTTATATTTCTATATGGGTAGTAAAACGAAAAGTAAGACAGTCCCCAAAAAACAAACTAAAAAGAGAAAGAAGTGATGGAAAACACTATTTACCTTTGGTAAGTGTACCATTACGTAATTTAATTGTACAATGACACTTCAAAGACTTAAAATAACTTGGAATGCGGAACGCATTAAAAAATATCTGAAACCAACCTGGGTTGCAGTCAGAGGAATTGACCGCGCTCCTCCCACAACTTACTAATTTTAAGTTGCCTGATACAGGCACATGTGAAACCTCATGTATAGCACATTTATATACTGCTTCTCACTTTTTATTATTCTTGTTCGTAACACAAACAGGACCGTTTCCCCAACTCATTTGAATATCGTTCATATGTGTTCTATAGAGAAGGGTTGCTCTTGTGTGCTGTGAAGCAGCAGTTTAATCAGAAAATTTACAATAATTTCCAGAGAGACATTACGATGCAATTCCCCGTAGAACCATTTAAAATAAAAGTTATTGAGCCGATCGGTATAACCACATCCGAAGAACGGGAGCAGATAATAAAAGATGCTCACTTTAATGTATTCAACATAAGCGCGGACAAGATATTTATCGATTTGCTGACAGACAGTGGCACATCGGCGATGAGTGATTCCCAGTGGGCAGGAATGATGAAAGGTGATGAATCGTATGCCGGTAGCCGGAATTATTTCCATTTTCAGGATACGATAAAATCTATTTTCGGTTATAGAAATGTTATTCCAACACATCAGGGTAGAGGAGCGGAAAACTTGCTGTTTACCAGTACGCTCAATGCCGATTCGGTTGTCCCGAACAATTCACATTTCGATACAACCCGTGCTAACATAGAGCATAACAAAGGTCTGGCCCTTGATCTTGTTATCGATGAGGGGCTCGACCCAGATTCGGATTATCCGTTTAAAGGAAATGTTGATCTGGAGAAATTGGAAAATATCATAATTAAATTTGGTGTTGAAAGAATACCGTTTGTCATGATTACCATCACCAACAATTCCGGAGGCGGTCAGCCGGTTTCAATGGAGAACATCAAAGCGGTTCGGTCCCTGTGTGATAAATATTCTCTTTCTCTGATATTCGATGCATGCCGTTTTGCTGAGAATTGCTTTTTTATAAAAGAAAGAGAAGAAGGGTATGCTCATAAATCGATTAAAGAAATAGCTCAGGAATTGTTCTCGTACGGAGACGGTTGCACGATGAGCGCCAAAAAAGACGGACTTGCTAACATCGGCGGTTTTCTCTGTCTAAATGACAATGTTCTTGCAGAAAAAATAACAAATCTGCTCATTCTTATCGAGGGATTTCCTACGTATGGGGGACTTGCCGGACGAGACCTTGAAGCGGTATCCTGCGGTCTTCGGGAAATAATGGATGTAGATTATCTGAGTTTCAGAATCGGACAGACACGCTATCTCGGCGAGAAAATAGTGGATGCGGGAGTGCCGATACTGAAACCGGTTGGTGGACATGCTGTATATCTCAACACCTTGAAATTTTTACCGCATATTCCTCAGTCTCAATTTCCCGGTCAGGCGCTTGTGACAATGTTATATCGGAAGGGCGGTATCCGGTGTTCAGAAATTGGAACACTAGTGTTTGGAAAAAAGGATCCTGAGACAAGAGAAGATATTTTTCCCGTGCTCGATCTCGTTAGAATGGCGATTCCAAGAAGAGTTTACACCAGTCAGCATATCGATTACGTTGCCAATACGATTATTCAGATATATAATGAGCGAGATGCCATCCGCGGTCTGAAGTTGATCCACGAAGCACCAGCTCTCCGCCACTTTACGGCAAAACTTGCTGAGCTGTAACAATTTGCATTCTGAGATCTGCTTGAAATAGTATAACTCATTGTTTTCTCAATTGCAGCATATAAAAATCCCCGGGATTTTCTTCGTTTTACCCAGGGCTTTTATTGACCAACACGTGTTATAAAGCAATATAAACTATAGTAGATTTTAATTTACTCCGCTAGAAACGTCTTGAACACACCTGAATCCGACATTATTGAATGTATGAGTAGCTGGGCTTTTTCCACGAAATCCCGGACGATATGCACTACAGTAGTTTGGAGAACAAACATAGAACCCTCCCCGGGCAACACGGTACGCATCAGTTCTTTAAAGATCGGGCTTTACAGCGGATTTTTGCGGTTTGACATGTAAGGCAGAATAAAGATTGGCAGTCCATTTTCATACATTGCCTATCATATCATAAATGCCAAGATGATTAGGTTCGAAAGTACTTGCCGGATCGGTATAGAAAAATCCATCCTTCATATCGTTATGCTGCGACCATTGTCCCTGCCAGACATTTGCATTACCAGCTAATGCATTGGCAACATGATTGACATGAGAACCATCATGTATTCCTGTAGACGGGTGTAGAGCCCCAGCCACATATTGAACATCGCTTTTGTGGGCATTCATTTTTTGTACATCATTCTTATCTTCACCTGTTATTATCAACCGGGAACCATCAGGTATTGCTCACTCGACTTCGGATGGAAGCCGTTTATCTGCCTATTGTGCATAAGTAAATGCGTCATACTAGGAAACAAGAACAACAGGATGGTCCATTGCATTTTTGATTGATGAATGTGAACCGAGAGGATGTCTCCAGTCGGCATCGTTCTCGTATATCCAGTCTCGTTCACCTCCGCGATATATCCAGCTACCTCTATCTTTTTCGGCTTGCGTGACATAACCGGTCTCGTCCACAAATTTTGCAAAAATTGTTTATTTGTTACCTCATTTTTGCTTGCAATTCCATCTCCCCATTTTACTACACCTCCTTGGGGATCGACCGAATCGAGTTTTTCCATAACAAAAGCAGTAACCGTTATTGCTACGACAACAAATAAAAACATTGCTGCATTTTTCAAAATTGGATGCATAGCATTTTCATCCTCTTTCGTATTCAATACTGATCCATCATTGCCTTTATATAAAAGTGCAAGAGACACACCAAATATAACGTGATGTACTAAACGTGTAAATGTAGCGTATGCGCTTCCACCACCGCCAGACATTGGAGAAACAATAATCGGCATAAATGCAAGTGCTAACGCAGTAATTGCCAATCCGAAAATCGCTCCCTGAGTAATTTTACTCCAGTTACTTACCGGTGTCAAAAGAGTTGCGAATACAACATCGTAAAAGACTCCGACTGCAAAATGCATTATAGCACCAACAAAATATACTGAGCAGCTTGACCGCTGCCCGCACCAAGGATCATCATACCGAGACCACTGATTATATTTGTTCCCGATATCCACATCGTTATCGTAATGATGATCGTTGCTACGACACCAGCTATAATTGCCCGTTGCCAATTAACAGTTCTCATACCTGAAGAATCTGACATAGTGTCTCCGTCATTGTTAGTTAATGAATTTGTATGACCGAATTATTATTTACTAATAAACATACAAGAATTTGGTTTAGCAATTATGCGTATTAGCTAATAAACGTCTTTCGACTCTGGAATCAACAGAAGATGATCTATCAGGTCAGGTGCGAATAATGAAGGAAATGGCAATGTTGCTTCATTTAGCTCGTTTGTTTAGAACATGTTTTGCAATATGCAAAGTTACAACATAGGAGTATTAGTGTCAGTTCCAAATATTTACAATTTCACAATTCACAACATAAGTAAATGTACTTTGGGTGAATTTATGGATAATGATTTTTAGACGTTTATGATTAAATATTATATTTGATTATAAGCAATGATTGATGCTATTTGGCATGGTAAAAACTTCATTTTCAGATTTTTCTTTTTTTAATCTCCTGATTTTTGTATACTAGTAATGTTGTATCAAATAATTCCGATTCCTTCCCAAATCATAAAATATGAAGCAAATACAGGTTGTGGTTTGTGCTATATTGATAATTCTGACATGCGGATCATGCGGCAGTAGAATACCCCCATAATGACCACGATTCGTATTCAAAAATTGCCTTCAAATCCGACCAGAGCGGCAGCTTGGAGTATATGTCGTGAATGCTGATGGGGTTCCGTCCGTTCAAACACAATTGACTTCATTAGGTGTGAACACTGGATTTCCGGTATGGTCTCCGGATGGTACGCTTATTCTGTTTGAATCGATGAGAGACGGGAACGGTGAAATTACTGTCATGAATCTTGGCGGTTCTCATGTACAACAGTTGACGAACAACATATATAATGATGGCTATCCCAAATGGTCACGGGAAGGCCGGACTATTATTTATGATACAGATTTCAATCATGACGGTAATTACGAGCTGTTTTCTGTGAGTGTTGATGAACAGACTCATACTCGATTAACCGACAATAATGCTGATGACGGATATGTTTCATGGTCGCCTGATGGTTCCTTGTTAGCGTTTATGTCTGACCGGGGCGGAAATTATGAGCTTTATATAATGAAAATTGATGGCAGTAATCCTGAACGGCTCACGAATAATCAGGCCAGTGATACGCAGCCGTCGTGGTCGCCATTTTAAATCATGCTGAATAAATACTGTATTTGCGCCTTTGAATCATGAACAAACAACTCTATAAACTAAGTATATTCTTGTTTGCAATCGTGTTTGGGAATAGATGAGAATTATTCTGGTTTTTCAAACGAATTCAACATTGTCTTCGAATCTGGCCGCGACGGAAACAGTGAAATCTATGTAATGAACAATGACGGCTCTGATTGGAAACCGATGCTCGTCACCGGGAAGGCATTCGGATTTCTCGGCTGGTCACCTGATGGTGCAAATATAATATTTGAATTGGTTCTCGATGGAAATTGGGACATCTACAGCATAAACAGGGATGGTACCGATAAAAAACGAATAACGATGTCTGAAAGTTCAGACTGATTTCCAGTGTGGATGTCTGCCATTCGATAACCGAACAACGAACTGTAAAAATTATCTATTATTTTTTAGTTAACTCATACTATGGTAGAGGAAGAATGTATGTTGAGAATCAACAAGGTGTTTCGTAGTGGATTAAGCACTCTTCTATGCTTTGGATTTGCACTTATTCCATTCATAATAGGCTGTGGCGGTATGCCAGATACCGAGACACAGCAACCGGTATCTAAAATAATATTTACTGTTCAAGGAGAAGCAGGTACAGATATTTATATCATGGATCCCGACGGTTCAAATCAGATGCCATTATTTCAAGCTTCTTATACTATACGTCAACCGGTATGGTCGCCGGATGGAACAAAAATTCTCTATTCCGGAAGAGAAGATGAGGGGTGGGAAGCTTTCATAATAAATCCTGATGGTTCGAATAATAAAAAAATCCCTAACTCCATGGGTGTCAATGATGGGGCTTGGACGAATGATAATCAAACGATTTGCTATACTGGACAAACAGAAAAAGGCAGGGGATTGATTACATTAAGAATTGACGGTACCGGTCGGACACTTCTTCCAACAGGTTCGGATAACGATGCTTATTCGACATGGTCTTCATCTGTATCTAAAATCGCTTTTGAATCGGGAAGAGACGGGAATCCTGAAATATATGCAATGAATGGCGATGGCTCAGGTTCAATCCGGCTTACCGATAATTCAAATCTTGACGAATGGCCGTCAGTATCTCCCGACGGAATGAAAATTGCCTATGCATCAGGTATCGAAGGAGATAAAGATATCTGGATTGTGAACATGGACGGTACAAACCGGGTACAGATTACGAACGATGTTACAATCGGTGATGCGTTTTCATCGTGGTCACCCGACGGAACACAGATTGTATTTACCACCGCAAGTGAAGGGGTGGATCCTGAATTATTTATGGTCAAGATTGACGGTACTGGTCTTACCAAAATCGCAGATGGTGCATTCCCTTCGTGGTCACCATATTTAAAATAAACAAATCGAAAATTTATAAATTGGGGTAATAAAATAATGGTTCGATGGATATGTATCGTTTCAGCAGCCATGTATGGAATAACATGTCCTCACAACACGCCTGATATGGCACACGTACAATCAAAGATTATTTATGTTGCCGATGCTGATGAGATTGGGAACGGCACAATTTATAGTATGGATTTAGACGGGTCTAATAAAAAACCTCTGACCGACAGTGCTGCCCGTGAAGGTGCACCCCGGTGGTCACCGGACGGTACAAAAATTGCGTTTGTTTCGTATCGAGACGGAAACAGAGAAATTTATGTAATGGATGCAGATGGTTTGCATCAAACACGTTTGACCCATAATGAGTACTTAGACGGTTTTCCGGCATGGTCTCCCAATGGTGAAAGATTAGCGTTCGATTCCAATCGAGAAGATGGGACAGGACAGATTTATGCCATGAATAGCGATGGTTCCGATCAGACCAGATTAACCTATAATTTATCTGGGGATGATGGCTATCCATCATGGTCAACCGACGGTAATAACATTATATTCGATTCGAATTCCGGACCTGGGGGTGAGGGAAATATGGAGCTATACATGATCAGTTCCCAAGATGGTTCCGGTTTAAAAAACATAACCATGCTCACGTCAGATGAGATTTATGGATTATATTCACCTGACGGAACTAAGATACTATATTCTTCAAACCGGGAGGGGAACTTCGATATATATACGATGAATGTGGATGGCTCAAATAGTACTAATTTGACAAATAGTATCAAAAGCGACAATAGGCATCCTAAATGGGCTTATGATGGATCGAAAATTGTTTTTGATTCCGCTAGGGATGGTCCCACAGAAATTTACATCATGAATGCTGACGGTTCCAATCAGATGAGACTCACCAACAATAACTTTATTGACACTGAACCGGCTTTTTCACCATTCTGATCATTGTCCGGCATTGTTTTTTGTCAACTTCTGTCGGAGAAAATGTTTAAAAATTAATCCACAGTTTATATTATGCAACAGACATGGCTGTTGCTTTTGCAAATCTATTTTCATATTGTTTTTTTGCACGTGCTATAATATCAAGAACCTCGTCATTGAGTACAATCTCGCCTATAAAAGCATTTTCTATCGCCTGTTTCGTTGATCTGACACCGACTAGTGCATGCGTGCAACAATGCTGATTAATTGTCCATGCGATACAGAGCTGAGCCATAGTTATACCGATATCATCTGCAATCGGTTGCAGACGCTCAATCATTTTCAGCACCATTTCCCGGTGTGTCGGTGTGTAATGAGGATGTGTAGTACGGAGGTCGCCCTTTTTAAATGTATAGTCCGGCCCGATTTTTCCGGAAAGGATTCCCTTTCCAAGCGGTGAATATGCAAGAAATGCTATAGTATGCTTGCCGCAGAAGGGGAGGTTTTCCTTTTCAGCATCGGATTCTATCATGCTGTAACACTCCTGATCGGTATCGATAACCCCGTATTTTAAATATTCTTCCATATCGCCCGCAGTCGCATTACTTACACCGATTGCCCGGATTTTTCCCTCTTCTTTGAGTTTAAGCAGTTCACCCATTGTCTCTGTGATCGGTGTCGTTGGATCCGGCCAGTGGGTTTGATAAAGGTCAACGTAGTCTACCTGAAGCCTTTTTAAACTCTCTTGAATTTCCTGCCGAATTGATTTTGCCGCATTATACCGGTACACTGCTATTTCGGTTGCATCTTCCCTTATCTGATTTTTATCAGAATTAAAATGGTGTTTTCCTTTTTTCTTATCCCATACAAGGCCGCATTTGGTCGCAAGCACTACTTTGTCACGTCTATCTTTTATTGCTTTTCCAACAATTTCTTCTGAATAGCCAAAAGCATACACCGGGGCTGTGTCGATGAAATTGATACCTTCATCGAGTGCGGTATGGATAGCATTTATCGATTGTTCTTCATCGGTGCCGCCCCACTGCCATCCCCCCATGGCCCATGCTCCTAATCCGATTACGGATGCTTCAATTCCAGATGATCCCAATGGTCTGTAAAACATGATCGCCTCAAAAAATTAGTAGAATTTCCATGAACCTGATGCTCGATTATATGGGTAATAAATAATGTTTAGTAGAAAAGTGCTTTGAAATGTTGGATGCGAAATGTATATGAAGTCTATTGTTTTTAAATTCTTATCACTCAATATACTGCAAGAGGCACCACAGCAAGCAGCAGTAGCACCTCATTGTTGATCGTCAGGGCCAAACCCCCCCTTATTTAATCTGTAGTAATGGCATTTTTATGTACCTTACAAGATATACATAAAATAGAGTGATTGCAAGTAAATGCATTACACGATTTATATTTAATAGACCGCCGAATACTCTAATTAAAAGGAATATGAATTAATACTGCTTGTGCTTTATTGCAGAAGTTACTTATTTATAAATAGTAAATCTATTTTGGGTATCATACGTATGGAATCTTCAATTTTACTGCAAACCACAATTGCCGGAATTCTGGCGAGTATCGCCTGCGGTTTCGGTGCACTACCGCTTTCTATAAAGAAAATTGATTTCGATAAAAATATTGGTTTGGGTTTTGCGTTTGTAGGAGGGTTGATGATTTCTGCATCAGTCTATAATTTGATAATTCCTGCTGTGACGTTCGGCCTTAGTCAATCGCGATCAAAGGCTGTATTTCTTATTATCACCGGTATCCTGCTTGGTTCACTCTTTATCTGGCTAATTGAAAAATATTTAACTGAAGACAAGTTAGAGCGTAGATTCATTAAAAAAATCGGTACCAGAACAGAGATACTTCTCTTTATTGCAATGTCGTTCCACAGTATCCCCGAAGGTGTTGCGGTCGGTGTCGGCTATGCTTCGGCGCTTGTCTTGACAGTATCAGTAATTTTGGCCATTATATCGCCATTGCCATAGCAATCCATAATGTACCCGAAGGACTGGCAGTCTCGATACCATTTCGGAGCAATGGTACAAGCGTCCGAAAATGTTTTTTTATAGCGTTTTTGACAAGTCTTCCGCAGCCGATTGCCGCAATTCCTGCAAGTATGCTGGTGTGGCTCTTTAAACCGCTTCTGATTCCTTTCCTCGGCTTTGCAGCGGGAGCAATGATCTACCTTGTTATCTTTAAATAATACCCCATGCACTCATAAAAAGAAATCCCACTGAAGTAGCATGGGCATTTGTTATTGGATTTTGTAGTATGCTGGCAGTTCAGATATTTTTATAGTTCTCGGAAAACAATGTTATTGCTTCACCGGTTGAATCCTGAATTGAAGAGCATACAAAGAATTTTTAACAGCTTATAGGCTTGCACACTGAACGCACCGTTCGGTTTCAGGCATTGCCTCGATGCGGACGAACGGAATCGGTTGTTTACACTGTATACAAATGCCGAATTGCGGACTGTCGATACGGATAAGTGTCTGATGTAGTTGGGTAAACTTAATCCTGTTTTTCACTAATGCTTTTTCATTTATATCTTTGCTAATAGTACTCTCTTTGGACGTGAACCAGTCATTCGCATCCTGTTGCGGATCAGGTTTTGTCAGTTCTTCCAGTTCAACAATGGTTTTCTGAATCGATTCTATCTCTTCGAGAATGAGTTTTTTTATTTCATCTTTTTCTTCTTGTGTCATAATTTCCTGTACAACATCTGGTAAACAATTATTGATTAACTATAGCTATATAGTATACGTTTTGATTTTTCCTCAGTTTTATTATGTGTCTGGCGTCAGCACATTAAATCCAAGTACCGAATCGGATACCAAAACCATCAGGGTCGACAAATGAAAAATCTCTGATTCCGTAAGAACGGTCTCCAATAGAACTTTTGATTGGTACACCCATTCCCTGGATAAGATTCCAGTACTCATCAACACGCTGAACCATTATTCGGAGGTTTGCCGTTGAATAGTTGAGAGGAGGTGGCAAGTTTTTACCACCAACAAGAAAAAGCTTATGGTCTTCCCATGCCAACTCAACAAATGTATCATCATCTCTGATGAGTTTAAATCCTATTGTCGTATAAAAATCCTTTGACAACTTGATATCGCGCACAAAAATTTCCACAACAAGTTGTTCAGTCGAGTCAACATATTTCGACATATACTGCCTCCAAGGTGTTTCCTATACAATTTAACTCTAAACAGCACTTTTATTTAAATTAAATACAGTTTCCGGTGAAAAGCAACAGGTATTCTCAAAAAAGCAAAACATAATCGTCATTATACGATTCTCAACTCTAAATGGAATATACCTGAAATAGAGAAAGGTACACCGGAAGGTTTGCCGAATGTACTATTGCAAAAAACATGTATGGAATAATTTTGTCTATGGGACCCCTTTGTTTGCTCCATGTCTTCTTCCTAATATAGCTCTTCTCGGTCTTATCGGACTTTGGAACAATTTCCACCATCTGGAAGAATCAAACCATGATGCCTGATTGTCTCTTGTTAAAGCAATAATTTTGTGATCTCAACCGGATCTCAATACTGCCGATAAAGACAGAGAATCGTCAATCACGATCCGATGAAACATCCTCATCATTTCAAACATTTATATTGTAGAAGTGCATATATGTCCGTAGCATTACATAATATTCTATCAATTCCGCTACAAAAATGAAAAATAGTGAACAGTTACGCTGCAACGTTCGAACAGTTTATTCGAATGTCGCCGAAACTCCATCGAGCACGTATCCGTTTCCTGTTGGGCAAAAATTTGCAAAAGAGCTGGGGTATACCCGTGCTGTTCCGAATGGTGTTCCTGAAGCTGCAAAATCACTCACCGGTGTTTCGAATGTTGCGGTTTTTGCAGACATTGCCGAGGGTGACCATGTTCTCGATGTCGGATGCGGAGCCGGACTTGACAGCTATATAGCCGCTCAAAAAGTTGGATTAAGTGGTTCTGTTATTGGAATTGATTTCAGTTCGGAGATAGTCGGACGAGCTCAGCGGACAATTGGTGAATCATATTAGTCCTGCCGTTAAATTTTTGCAGGGTGATGCGGAAAATTTACCGGTGCGAGACGGATTAATTGACATAGCGCTCGTAAATGGATTATTTAATCTAAATCTTTTTAGAGAGCGCATATTTTTCGAGCTCAACCGCGTTTTGCGAACGAACGGAAAAATTTTCGCCGCAGAGCTTATAATTCAAGAGGACTTGCCGCAGAGTATAACCGAAAGTGAAACCGATTGGTTTCGGTGAATTGCCGGAGCTAAGAAAGGCGGTGCCTTTTTAGAGGAATTTCAAAATGCCGGATTCCAAAGTGCATCCATCCTCAAATTAAAACGCAACGCCTGTACGAAAAGCCCCTATGTCCTTGCGGCAGAAATGTATGCAATAAAGTAGCGAAAAGTTTAAAAAATTTATTAGTAAGGAAAAATATATGGCTTACGATGAAGGTGTTGCACAGCGTGTGCGTGAAGCTATGCAGGAGGTATATGACATCGCTGAGAAAAAGATATTCGGTGGATTGGCATTCATGGTCAGAGGAAATATGTGCTGCGGAATTGTCAGGTCGGAGCTCATGCTTCGTGTCGGGCCGGAGCAGTACGAAGAGGCGTTAGGGCTGCCACATGCGCGCAAAATGGATTTTACCGGGAAACCTATGAAAGGGTTGATTTACGTGGCGGAAGAAGGATTCGAAGATGATAGTGATTTGGAAATGTGGGTAAACAGAGTACTAAGATTTAGCGATACGCTCCCCGCGAAATAAATTCTCTATATTTAAATCTTGATTTATTGCCGGGAATAAAATATGTTACAGACAATTAATAGTCTGCATTATTATAGTTAAATTCTTGAGAAAATTAAAATGCAAATAAATATGTCACATATGAACAACAAGAGAATTGATATATGAAACCCGATTTAATTGTGATGTTGACGTATAATGATGAAACAATTCAGGATGCCGAACAGCTTTTTACTTCCTTGCAGGACATTCCCATCAAGTATTGGGGATTTAAGGATGTGGGACTCCCTTCCGACAGTATGTACTCTCTCATCAATACAATGAAACAAGCAGGCAAGACCATTAAACTGGAAGTTGTCAGCTTAAGCGAGGATGACGGTCTCAGGGCAGCAAAACTCGCTGTTGATTATGGTGTTCATGTGCTCATGGGTACAGTTTATTATGATTCCATTCATCACTATCTGAAAGATACTCCGGTGAAATATGTCCCCTTTGTCGGCAACATTTCTGGGCATCCGAGCAATCTTGACGGCAGTATTGAAGAGATTGTGGATCAGGCCCAGGAACTGGAGGCAAAAGGTGTTGATGGACTTGACCTGCTGACCTGCCGATATTCCGGTGATGCCAAAAAGCTGCTTGCAAAAGTTGTGAAATCGACGAACCTACGTGTTGTCTCAGCAGGCAGTATTGATTCTTTTGATAGAATTTCGGAAGTAAAGACGTCGGGTGCATGGGGATTTACTATAGGATCTGCTTTTTTCGATAAGAAATTTGTGCCGGAAGGTACTTTTAAACGGAACGTTCAGGAAGTTCTCAAAATTGTACAATCGAATTAATAGTCCGATTATTTTTTTATTCAGAATTCTTTGCAACAAAAAAGGCTGATTCATTCAGAGTCAGCCTTTTTGATACTTTAGTACCATCTTAATTAGTTTATTTAATCAGTAGAATGCCGCTATTGACAGGGTAGAGCCACTCAACACCTGATTCGGAAAAATATGCATCGTCCTCGATACCAATCCTTGCTTTCTTCCCGCCCCATTCCTTGATTGTAGGATAGGTGAAAATCTCAAATGAAAATAGATTTGTCGGCCTGTGAATATGATTGAAGCGCCACGGCTGGTCGATCCAGATTGACGGTCCGACGTCGTGTCCCAGATTCCCAACTGCATGCATACCGATATTCACCTCGATGAGTTCTGTATCCTGTACATTATCTTCGATTTTCTGCCGCACATAGCCGGCTTCCTCGACTTTACGGTAAAGGTATTCGAGAAGCTCAGCGCCAGTTTTTCCCGGTTTCAGATGCTTACGGATAAGGTTGCGTATTTCGAGCGATTCTTCAAAGGCAGCTTTGAATTCCTGTGGAGCATCGGTTTCGCTCTCACGGAGAATATAGGCATGCCGCTTTGCATCGGTGCCGTAATTCAAATAACTCACCCCCAGATCAAATTGGAGCAGATCGCCTCTCTGTAAGATATATTCCAATTTCCTGTACTCTTCAGGTGAGGACGTATAGGAATGGATCAGTCCGGGCATACTGAGACCAAACGCAGAATCCATACCGTTGGTCAGCAGCTGGTCCTGAATCCACCATGCTACGTCTTCCCGTGTGGTAACTCCCGCTGTGATAACCTCATTTGACAGTGCGCGTTCGAGCAATCTCCTGGTAAAATCTGCGGCCTGTGTAAAAACTCTTATCTCGCTTGATACCCGTAATGAACGGAAATCGGCAATAAGTTTATCCGCCGGTACAATCCGATCTGTAAACCTGCTACCTAATGTTTCAATAAGTTTGAGATAGCCGGTATGTGAAAGACCATCTGCTACGCCGATATGGTTTGACATGTTGATGCCAATTCGTACCGGATTGCGTTCAGCAACAAATTCTTGCAATGTATTCTCTCTTTGGTAAATATCGTAGGCACCTGTTTTTTCGAGTAGTTCATCGCTTGTACCGAGGACTGCCCGTTCAATCCGGTCGTTTCCGGTATCGGTAAATATGATATACCCCGTAAAATAACCATTTGTCACTCCGAGGTCGACGCCAAGCGGATCGGGTTTCCACTGCTTGATAGCGTGAATCCACATATCAATATTATTTTCCCGCATGACCTTCGGCAAAATAATATCAATTTTCTCATTGCGTATTGTATTCAAAATTTCCCAACGTGACCGGGAATTTATTTCCTGGCCGGATGATATTTGAATAAGCAAAACCAAAAGAAGAGCTACAAGGACAATTCGTTTGCGTATCATGATTATTTCTCCCCTAATGCAAGCACGATTCGTGATGACAGTTTATTTTATGCGAAGGGTGTTTCTCTAGTATAATGAATTGATACCAGAAGATTAAATCTACATCCCTTAACAGCAAATGTCAATCTCATTTATTTTATTAATTTAGCTAAAAAATTTATTGCATTTTCTGAATATAATACCGTAACTAATTTTAGTTCATATGTTGAAAGAGTTATGAATTTTATGATATACGTAATGGCATTATGCTTAAAATGGAGAAATACAAATGAATAATTCAAAAACAATTACGGTGGTATGTATCACACTAATGATCGTTCTTTATGATGTATCTTTTGCACAAAAGCCTTCCCACAATCTGGGGGGGATTTATCCAGAATATTCCACCGATGCAGGAGCGGGTAGAAATAATGGAGCGGTGGTGGAGATGGAAAAAAGAGCATGTTTTACCTGCTATAATGCGAGAACAGAAAGTGGACATGTGGATTATTCGCAACAACGAGGCTGAGCTTTATTATAATAATGAAGGTCCTTTCCGGCAAATTACGAAGGTATGACGTTGCCTGGAATTCATGAGCCGCCCGGTTCTCAATGGACACCCCGTTACATGATGTATCACGACAAGAGTAACAAGGTTGATTATTTAGAACAGCGAGATTATGAACATATTACAACTTTAGTGAATGAATGTAATCCGGATACTATAGCAATCAGTCAATTTGACAATGAGGAATTGATAACGGCTCTTGGCAGAAAATATTCGGTACGTACTGTTGATTCCAAAACTCTAAGCATGCGATGGCTTGAAACAATGGCCTTGAACAGATTCTGGCATACAAATTTGTGCAGGGAGTAGCTAACGATATAGTAGCCTGAGGGTTTTTCGAATAAAACGGTAATTCCCGATGTCACTACAACAAACGACTTGAACTGGTGGTTCAGATACAGGATGCTTGACCTCAATATTGAACACGAAAATCATCCAACAATACAAGTTCAGAGAAAACCTGCCGATATCGAAAAGTATGAGACCTCTTCCGAGAAATTCTTCAATGGTAGAACTGGCAATGGTGTCGATTTAGTTATACGAAGAGGAGATATAATTGGTTGTGATAAAGACATAATGCTGCTAGGCTTGGTGACGGACACAAAAGCATTTTCGTATGTATTAAAAAGAGGATGAGCAAGATGTTCCTGGTAATTTAAAAGAAGCGTTGCGTAAAGTGAATAGATCACATGCTGATTTTACTAAGGAATTTCAATAACAAAGAACAGGGATTGAGATTGTCTATGCAACTCAAAAGATACCATTAGAAAAAGGGATTATTACAACAACAATGGTATTTCACCCTACTCCTATGTTTATACGGAAATATCTTGAGGGAGGATATATGTTCTCTCACAAAACCTATGTTGCCGGATTAACATCGACATCAGATTATTATCCAACATCGATTGTGTCGAATAGTCATTCACTTCATTATAATACACTTTATTCTTTTGATCCAAAACCTACCCAAGTATCTGTCGAGGATTGGGGCGATGACGATGTTGATTTAACATTGGGTCAGATTGTAGCATTTACAGAAGAGGGTTTAACATATTTAGGTAATCCGATTGCTGAATGACATGTAATAAAGTAACATATATTCCTCGTCAAACAATCATACAGTTCTATACAGTTGTTACTTATATGTTATTTTGATTTTAAAGATAAAAGTAATGGCAAAAAGTTCTATTCGACTTAGGGTTATACTGTTTTTTGATACAGCTTCCCGTTGATCCACTTACGGATGTCGATTATATCATCTTACATACGACAGCTGTGTTCTGTCCATTAGATTCTTCTCGTGAGGCTGATAATTCGTGGACAATGCTTGAAGACACACGGTTTTCCGAATCGATTCTTTTTGCCTCCCATAATGGTTGAGTGAAGAGATGATCAGAGTCATCTCTGCTCGCCAATATGAAAATACTATCATCATTTGATATTCGTGTACTGTTCACACTCCAGCCATTGCGATTTAAACAGTGGATTATCTGTTTTTCATATTCTTTCAACGCCGATTCGGCGAGCAGGACGCCATTGGTTTTTTTCTTCTGAGTAGTAGGTACGAAGGTGAGGAACGAATCCAATCCGGTTTTTTCTGATTTGGGTACCATATTTCACTCTCATCAGGAGAACTTATCATAAGAATGAAATCCTTTGTTGAATCGTCACCTCAGATCAGGGGTTGTTGTTAGCCCATTCAGTAATATGTTTTTTAAAATCATCTAGCCACTGTTTCTCCGCTTTTACAAATTTAGCAAAAAAGCCTAAAAGTCCAGGATTCGTCATCTGTCGGCTGCCCGAAAGGGCGCTCATAATTTGAAACTCTAAGCTTATTTGAGTCTCGGTAGTGCTTAATAGTATCGTGTAACTGTGACTGTATCATATCTCTTAAATTTTGTGTTGTTAAATCAATAGTATCCATGTGTCATGTTCCAGTTCTAAATGATGGTGATTTTGGAATTGTAAAAATAAGATGATTAAGTGTACTTAAATAATGTATAAATTTCAACATAACATTATTCTTTTGTTGTGTTCTTTAAATGCAGTAAACAATACAGAGACTGTAAAGATTTTTATTCCGAAATAACAGGAAAGCTCAATGAGAACAATTGTTTAAAATCTTTAGGATTTGTCGTTAATTAGTTGTACATTGAAAATTAACAATTAATACGGTATGAGCAGATTGCATGTTATTACACTTTCGCGAGGAGTGGTAACAGCTCATTATATGTGGGTGTCTTAGGACCGCGAGGTTTATTCTGCTTCTATATGAACAGAATGCTAAAACTGCTCATATTGTAAACATATCAATTCCTGCAGAAAGGTAATTAGCATGGAAGAGGGTAAAGTAAAGTGGTTTAATTCCACAAAAAATTATGGATTTATTCAGCGTGACAGTGGTGATGATGTTTTTGTTCACGGTAGTGACATAGTATCGAGCCAGTATGGATCTTTAGAAGAAGGCGACCGCGTTGAATTTGATGTTGAAAAAGGTGATAAAGGGTTAAAAGCCGTCAACGTCAAAGCAATATAATTTTAAAAAACCCGGTACTCCGGTACAATGTACCGGGTTTTTTATTTGCCTAAGACACTAAGGTATAACTAATGAAGCCAGGAGATTCTGTAAACACAAAAATTCTCGCTGATGATGCCTATGGTCATTATGTTGAAGAGAAAATCGTTGAAATTGAGCGTGCATCTTTGCCGCCCGACTCCAATCCGGAAAAAGGACAGCGATATTCAATGTCTACGGATTCAGGTGAGGAGGTGGCTGTTCTCGTTGTTGAATATGACGGACGCGAGTGTTTTTCTTGATGCAAACCATCCGTATTAATCTTGTAGAAATTGCATAATTGTTGTGAAATCTGGATTCTTACTTAGCGTGATTTTTATATGATGTGTGACTAAAATATCGTGGTGTCCCCGATCGTTATTATAGAACAAAAATCTCAGATTATTAGCTTGTTATTAAAAGGCCCTGAAGAAGTTGCTTCAGGGCCTTTTGTGTTTTTCTATCTGCCGAGCTCATTGTGTAGAGCCCTAAAGTACTTATACAATAAATTTGTACCTATTGTTTTTGATGTTGAAAATATTTAAAATTTTTGAATAATTGTTAGCACTATATTGTATACTATATTCCATTAATAATAAAGCACAAATCACACTTGGAGGAATATTATGTGTAAAGGTATTTTCAGTACCGCAACATTACTTTATGCAGCACTTTTTTTGGTTGCATCTCCCTTGATCAGCAGCGGATATGCGGAAAAGCCTATTGTAACAGATGAATATGACCGTGTTCTGGTGACTAAGGAAACGAAAATAGGCGAAATTATCGGCGAAATCGAACTTGTTTTTCCTAATGAACTCAAAACTACCTGGAGTCTGGTGCCGCCGGTACCCGGAGGCGACCGGAGAAATTACCTGAAGGAAGGACAGCTTGACGCGACGAAAATCGTTGATATCGATTCCGACACGGGCGAACTACGCCTCATTGCACACCCGGAATCGTATCAGACGACTCACCACTATGCAGAAGTCCGTGCTACGAATGATGATGGATTTATGGAGCAAGTCCTCATTATTATAGCCCTCGAAGAGACACCGAAACAAGAAAATGCCCTCGATATTTTTACACAGCGAAAAGAAGGCGGCGGGCTCAGCTTTTATGCTACAGAGCGTGTCGATCCGGCAAAAGTGAATTATGCTGCAAATGTTGCCAGTGCTCTGCTGTTGAATGACAGACGAGGTTCGGGGAAAATTACTGAATATGTGAAGCAGCGAAATGCACTCATGACGTTGTTCTATACTTTTGAAGAGCGTAATACCTCAATCGGTTTTTACATGCATAGAAGAAGTCTTGGCATACGGACGCAGGACCTTGAAGATGAAGAAATTATTCCCGACTATTTACGGCTTGGTGGTCCGAGAGGTCTGCGTCGTGACGCTTCAGTTGAGGAGATAACTCATCTGATTCACAGCGGTGGTATTATGAGAGCCTATCCGGGAGTTCAGGAACGGCTCGAATTTGCAACACAGGCTGCAATCGAACGGGGATTTTACCAGCCGCAAGATGGTTTGCCGGCAAACTCATACAGTCACGAGTATCTTACATTCGGTCTCGATATTTTTTATGGAGTTCGTGGTCACCGATCGTTTAATGGTATACCGCTGACGCCCGAAAATTTGAAAATAATCGATCCCGAATTGTTTGACATACTCTCTTTTCTTTTCCCGACTCGTGAAGAGTTCTTCAAAGAAATGGGTTGGGAAGACGATATTTAGAGTCGATGAAATGTATCAGGATGTGCTGTCAAAAAAGTTCTGAAGCCCGCGCGCCGCCGGCGGGTGGTTGAGTATTTGCGAGAGCAGTACCCGATCAGCGAACGTCGGGGGTGCGGGCTGATGGGCATTCACCGTAGTGTGAATCGATGCCAAAACCGCCGGGATCCGCAGCTCGAGTTACGAAGCCGTCTCAAGGAACTGGCGGCAGTGCGACCACGGTATGGCTGCCCGAGACTGCATCTGCTGTTGCGGCGGGAAGGCTGGAACGTAAACCGAAAACGCATCTACCGGCTGTATCTGGAAGAGGGGCTGCAGGTGCGTATCAAACGACGCAAGAAGCATGCGACAGCGGTTCGGGTCCCGCTACCGATGGCGACACAACCAGACCAGCGATGGAGTATGAATTTCGTTGCCGATCGACTGGTTGGAGGCAAGAGGTATCGCGTATTGACCATTGTCGATCAATTCAGCCGGGAGTGCATGGCCCTCACGGCAGGGTTTTCTCTCAAGGCGGATCGGGTGGTGGACACACTGGACGAGCTAAGAATCGGACGCCGGCGGCCCGAGGCGATCACCGTGGACAACGGATCGGAGTTCACATCGAAAGAACTGGACGCATGGGCGTATCGGAACCAGGTCCGAATGGACTTCATCCGACCTGGCAAACCAGTTGAGAACGCCTACATCGAGAGTTTCAACGGACGACTGCGCGACGAGTGCCTGAACACAAATCTGTCCTTCTCGCTCTCTGCGGTCCAATCCGAGCTTGACGACTGGCGCACCGACTACAACACGATCCGCCCGCACAGCGGAATCGACAACATGACACCGGATGAACTCCCCGGATGAACTCCGAAGACAATCGGATCGCGCGAGGGGCTGTGGAAAAGCCGGTCGAGGGACGACCTTGGAAAACTCTACGAGTTTTCCACTTTCCCATTTTCCACTTTCCCACAACCACGATCAACCACGATGACGATGGAACTCTCAACAATGCGGGACACTCATCTGAGGCCCGCCAGACCGAAACGACGGGGGTCCAGGAGCCCGTTTTTTCAAGTTCGCAGTGGTCCTAATTTCGGGGGAAGGTCAAATTGATTAAATCCTCACTTTTGCATTGGGCCTAAATTGGGGGGAAACCCAGCCAGATTATGCTGACGTTCGATTACGACTCTCTCTTCAACAAATCAAGACAGTTCATCGCTAAGAGTATTGCGGCCAGGGAAACCGGCCAGTTGGACGAATGTCAGCTGTGGGCCGCTTTTGCTCTGGAGATCTTGGCAAAGGCCGTACTCGCCAAGATTAATCCCGCTCTAGTAGCGGATCCGCGACATGATGAATCACTGTTCGCTGCTTGTGGCATCCCTGTCAAATTGAGTCAAAAGAATCACAGAACCATAAACGCCAAGACGGCCTACACAAGAATCCGGAACCTCCCTCCAAAAACTCCAACGTTTGACTACGACTTCTGTGTGGATATCACAGAGAGGCGCAGTGCTCAACTTCATTCGGGGGAAACTCCGTACGTCATAATGAAGCTTGATGATTGGATGCCGAAGTATTGGTCGGCCTGCAAAGTGTTGCTCAAACTACAGGATCTAAGTGACTGGATTGATGCCGATGAGGCCAAGATGGTGGAAGATGTAATACACAAACGGATGACGGCTCTTCGGCACTCGGTCGTGGCCAAGATCCAATCCAGTCAACAACAATTTAAGGCCCGATACCCGGAGGGGTCAATTAAACTACAATCTCTTCAGCAGCTAGAACAACGGAGAGAAGCAGAATCCCCTAAACCAAAACTGTACACTGCCAGTATTCCCTGGAAGAAATATCCCTACGAAATAATAGTTCCAGCACGCACAATCAAGCTAGAACAATGCCCGGCATGTTGCTATCAAGGCGAACTGGCATGCAAACGAATGCATGATAACCCGATTGTGGTCGAGCCATTCGAGTACCACACGATCGTGGAGTACACACCTACAGAGTTTCGGTGTGATATTTGCGGCCTTGAACTCAAAGGGAGCGAAGAACTGGCAGAAGCCAGAATGGAAACCGATCCGCTTCAAGCCGAGTTTGTTAACGTTGGGGGCTAGAGGATGAAGGGAACAGCCAGCCTCAAGGCCTTCTGAGCGTGCCCGAGCACGATCAGGTAGCGTTTTTGCCGGAAAGCAGCGACATCCCCTGCCGGCGGGCCCGGTGGCCGCGTGGGCAAGGGCAAGGGGTGATGCTGTAATCAAACAGACACGTAGGGATCCCTCCGGCATCCTTGCAGCGAACCTGACGTTCAAAGAAGGTCAACCTGGAATGGCGTGTCGAAGTTCTTCTCGGTGGCAAGTCAGAACGCGCTGGCCTCGGTGCGCGGATAGGGTCACAGGTTTGGGGCAACTCTGGTGGCACCTTTAGAAGCCTATAAACATCTGATCCATTAGAATCTGCTATTTACAGTAGATTTGGAAAGGACGGGAGCAAGTATTGATTTATATCCAGTGATGTCCGCTTATGGATAATTAGTATTTTTATTTAAATCACTTACATGGAATAAAGGTCTAACGTCGTCCGCGATATTCCCTTGACAGCCGCAACATTTGTGGGGCATTATATGAGGGCATATTTTAACTTTATTGAGGTATTGCCCTATGCCCCTCTCCGATGCCGCCATCCGCCAAGCTCGTCCCCGCGACAAGCCCCGCAAACTCTATGACAGCCGCGGCCTGTATCTGGAGATCGCTCCGCGCGGTAGCAAAGCCTGGCACTTCAAGTACCGCTTCGCCGACGCGGGCCGAATCATCCGGCAGCTAATACCCCCACGCGAGTCAATTGCGGAGGCCAGCCAGGAAATCACCCGCATCGAGCAAGCTATCCTGGAAGGCGCCGTCCGGATTCCCGACGAGTTCGGAGGCCTGCAGGCCGCCCTGAAGCGAAGCATCGCCTTGAAGAAGCAGGCTCGCCGGGGGCTGATGCACCGCGGCAACACCTGGCAGAGCTCGCGGCTCTCGGAGGCGCATTTCCTATGAGAATCCACAGGATCATGCCAGTACCGGAGCGTACTTCGACCGCCACCGGTAGAACGTCTGCTGCGTAATCTCATGTTTTCCGGCGGAGGTCCTGGTTCTTGGCTCCTGCCTCGGATTCCTTCAGAATCGCAATAATCTGTTCTTCGCTGAATCGCTTCCGCTTCATGGTGAGTCCTCCTGGGTCTTTTTACCGGAAAACTCACTCTCGAAGTGGACCGTTTTATGGGGAGCCGGTCAACCATCGAGAACGGGATTGTCACCGTGGACACAGGGATCATATCGAAGTACGGCGCTGTGTAGGGGTGCTCAGATCGACTGGTGAAATTGAAAGGACTTCCCCGGTCGAACTGCTTGAGGGATGCCACAATTGACGGCTACGAGAGGTGGGTTTCGAGCCGCTTGAGGGTGCTGGAATCGGACCTATGAACCGCAGCAATGGAACTCCCGGAAGCGTTGCCGAGATAGACGGTTTTTTGTGCCTGCCGTGCACGATGGCCGTGCCGATCTTTCTTGCCACAAATGCAAAGGGGGGTTTGTGGCATACCCTGCCCCCCTTTTTGGGGTCGCTCCCGTCTGAATCAGTCCCTGCGGGAAGGCAATCGAGCCGATGAGAAAGCCGGTGTCAATGACTCTTCTGGGTGCCGCCGCACCGTCTGGTATGCTCACCATCGAGGCTGTCAGTTCAAGCAAGACCTCGGCCCGCATGTATCCATTCGCCGAGCAGATCATCGGCCAGGACCTGCACCGCACGAAATACGATATACTGAATCATCCGATCGACGAGCGGCGCAGCATAGAGGCTTGGCGGATCCACTACAACCGGGTTCGTCCCCACAGTGCATTGGGGTATATCAATCCGGACCGGAGCATTTGCGCCTGGCGGGAGGGACTAGCTGTGGGAAAGCCGGTCGCTGTGCGGCCTTGGAAAATTCTCCGAATTTTCCACTTCCCTCACAACCTCGACGGCAGAGATAAATTTGACGTTTCCCCGGAAAACAGATCCATTTCAAAATTGAAAAAATCGGCGATAGGATGCCTCCAGAGACCGAGGAGGAACGATGCCGAGGAAGCGATACACCGACGCCCAGATAGCGATGGTCGTGCGGGAGTTGGACAACGGATCTAAAGCCGGTGAGATGGCCCGGAAGCTGGGTGTGAGCGAGCAAACGATCTACACCTGGAAGAAGCGGTTCGCTGGGATGGGGACGACCGAGATCCGGCGGTTGCGGCAGTTGGAGGAAGAGAACAGCAGGCTGAAGAAGCTGGTGGCAGATCTGTCGCTGGACAAGGTGATGCTTACAGATTTTATTGACAAAAAAGCACCAATAACCGGAAATTGTTATTTTCATTGCAATCCGAGAAAATGTGCCGGATTGGTCTTGCACATTTGGCCGATCTCTTCCTGAGTAAATCCTTGTTCTTTGAGCAGGTGAATAAAATAGATCATCCCATCGGTATGAAGAGGATTCATCTCCTGCCCCAAATCGGTTGAAATAATTGCGTTTTCTGTTCCCACAGAACGAATATGTGAAACGATCATCTCGATCGGAAGGCCTCCATCCGGTTTAGCAATTCCTGTGTCTGCGGGCATCAAAGGATTAAAACAGTATTCCACATACGCTCCGAGACGTGCAGCCTCAATCTGCTGCTCCATTGTCATTCCCACGGCAGGTGACATTGGATGTGTTACGATAATGCGTTCAATGCCCATCGACTTTGCTTTCTTGATAAGGAGAAGCGACTCTTCTGGACTCGAATGCCCTGTTGCAAGAGCTAAATTAAAACGGGCCATTATTTCAAAAACATCCACTACTTCGGGCAGGAGTTCACCCTTGCTGCTAATTGGCACAACATTGGAATTTGGTCTCAGTGTTTTTGAATAGTGCTCAGAATCCCATGTCGGCATCCAAACAACGCGTCCAAACTGGCCAGTCGTCAGTGCCATGTGTTCCACCGATCGAGGATTAATCCCGCCAGCGGTATTGTTCAGAACTATACCTCCATAAACCTCGATACCTGGAACGGTCTGATTGACAAGATAGGCAACCGAAGCGGTATGAGTAAAGTGGTTCTTAAACAGTAGCGCCCGCATACCATACCGTTGTGCTATGCGTGCCGATTCGAACGAATCAATAGCCCGTGGACCGCTGTCCGGCATATTATGAACATGCACGTCGATTGCTTCGTTCAACAGCGTACTGGTTTCATTCCAGTTTAGAGTCTGGGACTTCGCGGGATTTGCTGATAAGCAAACTGATAATGTAAAGGATAACCACACTAAAAAATGCATCTTATTCATGGTATATCTCCAGATAGATATGCTATTAATTTCAAAAAAAAATTGTACAAATGAGTATAATTGCTGCACCAGTCTCTTTCTTTTACTTCAACCTGTTGTTCCCTGGTCATCCCAACGCCGGTGTCATCGGATGAGTAACGATAATGCGATCAATATGCTTTTAAAACCCCCGACAATAGCAATGTAAAATCTAAAAAATCGTACCACCAACCGGTATTGAAATACTCATAGATACGGATATTATGAATGAAAAAACCCCACACTAATGAAAAGGGGCCATCCATTCGTGCCAAATACCGGAAAAAAATCCGGCAGGATCATCGGGTGAGCACGAACCGTCACCGGGAACGCATCCGGTAATGAGAATAATCATAATTGCAGACAGTAATAAAATGTGAAATCTTTTTTAGGCCCATGTGAAATCCTCCAAAGTTGAGAAAATCATTCAACATTTTTTAAACAATGCTACATAAATCGCTTTATGATTGCCAAATTTTCCTTGAATATCTACTGTTTTTAACTCAATAATGTTAAAAAACGGTGTTAATAGTGACCAGATTTCATTTTCTGATGAAAAGCAGGGTTCCGTTTCAAGAGGAGTTTTTCTAAATTTCCCACTGCCGCCAAATTGAGTACTTTCCTCACTAAAACAGACCGAGAGATAGCGGCTTCCGGGATTTAGAAGTAAATCAACACTGGATACATATTTCTCTCTGGCATCAGGGAAAATATGATGCAACAGCTTCCAGCCATACACAAAATCGAATGTTTCATGTATAGCATCTAAACCACTGAGCACATCAGCTGTAATAAAATTACATCGAACGTCCTGTTGGGATGCAGTGTTATTTGCTAATTCTATAGGAGTGTGAGAAAAATCCACACCTGTTACATTATAACCCTTTTTCACAAGTGCAATTACATAATTCCCGGCTCCGCATCCTAACTCAATTATTTTTCCCGGTATTGTGATATACGATTGTACAAACGTGTTCAAAATATCAGGAAGTGTTTCAAAATTCCAGGGTATTTGAGCTGCAGGAATACGTTTGTAAATTTGGTCCATTTGATCTTATAACATAGTACTGTCACCGAATTTATGCTCCACAATTTCTCAATCTGAAACATACTGTTATTTTATTAGTAAATCCAGAATATTTACAAAAATACATTAATAGCAGTTCTTGCGAGTTTTTACACGCCAAATGCACATATTAAATCGGTCTGGTGAGCAAAAATAATTTTTCGATTTACATTTTTATGTGTAGCGCACAATCAATGATTATTATTTATTTGTTATAAAGTAATTTTGTCGCTACATTACATTATTGATCCTATCAACATGCAAATTAATATCACTCCTTAAATAGAACCATTATTAACGCAAATTTAACCAATGGAGGTGCGCCATGCGTAAGGACGGTATCTTTACCAAAGGGATGCTTATAGTAGTCATGATCATTTTGTCAATGCTATCCACAGAGTTGCTTGTCTATGCACAACCGGGTGTACATACGGCAAAAACCGGATCAGAAGTTCTCCGTCTGATTCGGAATGAAAAACTTGACCTCATTCTGCCGGGAGCCATGCGCGACAATAATGTGGATATGTGGATCCATGTCACCCGTCAGGGAGATCAAGATCCTTTGTTTCCTGAATTTGGATCAACCTCTGGTTATCTGATTTTTACAGATATGGGAGACAGGATAGAACGGGCGGTTTTTGGTAGAGAAGGAACTGTTGAAAATATTGACATACGCGGTTCTCGAGAAGTCGCTCGAGCATTTAATGGTTATAGTAATAAGCTCGATCCAGGAGTCTGGGATGAGATTACAGAATTTGTTGAAGAACGTGATCCGAAAACCATTGCAGTGAATACATCAGATTGGCTTGCTATAGCAGATGGGATTTCACACTCGCAATATGTTAGATTGGAAAAGATATTAGGGCCTAAATATTCTTCGAGAATTGTATCTGCGGAATACCTCATTACCGATTTCAGATCGAGAAGGATTTTAAGAGAAGTGTCGCTCATGACCAACGCATTGGAAGTACATCGTCAGATTCTTGAACGTTCTCTTTCAAATGAAGTCATCACACCTGGTGTAACGACCCGGCAGGATGTAGGCTGGTGGGTTAAGGAGGAGTTTTATAAACGGGGTGTAGCGAGAGGATTTAGTAGTGGGGCAGGAATGCCCGGGGTTATCTATTCAGCAGTTTCAGATGAATCCGAGACTCGATCTCCTGATTATGTACTGCAGCGCGGTGATTTTCTTTCGTATGATAACGGTGTGAGATATCTGGAATACTTTGGAACAGATTATAAACGTAATGCCTATATTATGAGGGAAGGTGAAACACGTGTTCCCGCAAGTTTACAGCATGCCTACGATCAAGCGATAGCTGCTCAGAAGATCATTCGGGAAAATGTGAAAATTGGAAGGACTGCCGGAGAAACCTTGCAGATTCTCATCTCGGCCCTGAAAGAAGCAGACTATATTTACACACCGTTTACCGATGAATCTCCGGAAAACTATATGAATGTTCAGGAGAAACTTGCTAATACTGATAAGTCAAGTTTCTCCATTGACCTTCATAGTCAGGGAAATAATGGCGGCAGCCTTGTTACCGTTGGACCCTCTATGGCAGTTTTCCGGTCAGACCGCGACCATTTGATGATTCAAGAGAATCATCTTTTTTCATTGGAATACGTGATCTGTACGAATCTTCCGGAACGACCGGGACGGCCGATTGTTATCAATATTGAAGGTAATCATGTTATTTCCAGCAGGGGAATAGAGTTTCTCCATCCGCCAAACGAACGGATATTATTGATACATTAAGCATTGGTTACTGTAATAGTTGATCCATTTAATATATTAATACCATTTAAGCCCTGAATTAATATCTTCAGGGCTTAAATGTTTGTGAAGCATATACGTGTATTGCGCGAAGTAATGATCCTACTTCGGAGAATATACTTGTGCGGAGTTGTTTTTCAGTTTTCAAGTCATAAATTCGAATATAAATCTCTGCATTTTGATTTCATGAAGTTTTTTTGTTGCAATTGTGTTGTTTATGCTCTTTATTATACAATACTAAATTTATGCTCAATTTGAAATTTAACAAGAAAGATAATGAACCTTTAGAGTCGGAATTTGGTTCACGTGTCTCCGATTTGCGGATAAGAGCAAATGAACGCTGACTTCACAGGACGCAGTCTCTTCATCGTTGACAACAGCGTCACCGGCTGGACCGGGCAACGTTACCTCGAAGAGTGGGCCGACATCACTCGGGCCTTTGATGTTGCAACGGGATTTTTCGAGATCGGCGCGCTGCTCGCCCTGGATGGGAAATGGCAAGGCATAGAAAAGATCCGCGTGCTGATGGGTGCCGAAACAACTCACCGCACGCGCAAGGCGCTCCTCTCCTCCGTACGCACCCAACAGAATTGACTTTTCAAAACAGAAAGTGGGTGGAAAGTGGGGAATCCGATAAGCGAGTCTAAATCGCTTATGATCCAGGAAATGCCGCAGCAATCGTATGCAGTATATGCCAAAATCATTGCCTGGAATGGCAGATAGCGAGATCTAAATTTAATGCTGTACTTGTCACGCGTACAACTGTACAACGTCCGATGCTTTGACACGCTAGATATTGCACTTGGCGGTCCAGGCATCGAACCAGCGGGTTGGAACCTCATTTTGGGTGATAACGCGACAGGCAAATCGACACTTCTTCGAAGTATCGCTATGGGTCTGTGTGATGAGGCAAGCGCAGCCGGTTTACTTAAGGAATCGGACGAAGGGTACATCCGGCGAGGGGAAACCAAGGCGACTATTGTGATTTCGTTGCACGATCCAAACGAGTCCGGCAAGGAGTTTCGTATCACGACCGAAGTGCACCGTGACATAAAAGGGCGAGGGATCTTCGCCGACAGGGTGCGGCAGGATACCAACCCTCCGGACACCGGGTTCCCTTGGGAGACCTTATTTGTTTCTGGGTACGGCGCTGGTCGAGGGGTGACAGGAACGGGAGATATTTCCTCTTATTCCGCGATCGACGCTGTTTACAACATGTTTAACTACAGCGAAGGACTTCAGAATCCTGAACTGGTCATTCTGCGGCTCATTGCGCACACTTCCGATAACCGGCTGATGGAGCGTCAGATCTGTCAAGTCTTGCAAACAGCTATGGGGATTGAGGAGATCAAGCTTACGAGCGAAGGAATCCGAGTTTCCGGCCCATGGGGTGAGAAAATGCCCTTAAGGGACCTCGCTGATGGTTACAGATCCTCGTTCTTGTGGCTGACCGATCTAATTGGGTGGGCTTTAGCCTTTGATCCTACGCGAAAAAGTACTGAGGGGATTTGCGGAATCGTGTTGATTGATGAAATTGAGCAACACCTGCACGCCCGATGGCAGCGGACAGCAATAGACGATCTCCGAAAGCTCTTTCCTAATGTTCAGTTCATTGCTAGCACGCACTCGCCTCTCGTCGCATCCAGCATTGGGCCACATACTGACGGATTATATGTACTTGAACCTTATGGAGCGGAGGGCGTGAAGGCTACTGAACACGAGTTCATGCAAGGTTGGAGGATGGATCAAGTGCTCGCTTCCCGTGCCTTCAAATACCAGATCGAAGTTGATCCCTCCACGGAGAAAATGTTGCGCAAAGTCTCTTCCCTTGGTGATGCAAAGGACCGCACTCCGGAGGAGGAACAGTTATTTCAAGAAATCAAAAATAAACTGAAACACGCGTTCCTCACTGGAACTTCGCCTATCGAACGCATCGCCGAAATCGAGGCAGAAAAAGAGTTGATAAAACGACTTGATAAACTAACAGAACGGCACTCTAGGGAGCAATGAAGTTGATCCAGATAAAGCGATCTCGTTGTCCGCCCATACTGAAAAATGCCGCCGCAGATAGCGACAAATATCGCCATTCCGAAGTGGTTAGTGAACTGTGGAGGATGCAGGCTAGGAAGTGTTGCTATTGCGAACAAAAGATTCCTGAAAAAGGTCACGCGAAGGCGGTCGAACATTTTGCACCGAAGTCAGTATTTAATGCTCAGCGCAACCACTGGCCTAACTTGCTGTTAGCGTGCTCTCAATGCAACGGCAAGAAAGCTGATCAATTTCCAGTAATGCTTACTGACAACCCAAACGAGGTCAAGCTCATCTATGTCAAGAAATGTAGTAAGGAGGTCCCAGCACTAATTGACCCATCATCAAAGAAGATAAATCCCGAAGCTCACCTTGACTACCGCGTGAATCTCGAAGATGGCAGCCTTTCTGGTCAAATATTCCCGCGCGCCGGCAGTCTCCAGGGAAAAGAGACGATTTCAGTGATTGGGTTGGATCAGGCCTTTTTTCATAGGCTTCGCCGAGCCCACTTCTTGACCCTTGTGAGCACGTACGTAGCCTTGCTGGGGGCGAACGATCAAGACGGGCGACAGGCGGCACTGCTGCAGTTCAATAATCTTATTTCCCAGGGTGGAGTATTTGCAGGTTTGGCGAGAGAATTCACCCGAAGATTGAGACTCGACGTCGAATACGGACTGTGCATCCCCACCATTGCATAGGCTGCGAGGGATTGGATGAGCGAAACGGATGCGTCGATCTACTATGGCCTCGAATTGATTCTGGACCTTCATGAATGTAATGCTGCGCGATTCACTCGACGTGACATCACGACATTCTGTAGAGAGCTTTGCGATTTGATCGACATGGAGAGTTGTGATCTACATTTCTGGGATGACGTTGGCGTGCCTGAGAATGAGCGGCAGAGAAATCCCAAAACGAAAGGGACGAGCGCGGTTCAATTCATTCTTACGAGTACTATCGTAATTCACACTCTTGACTTGATGAAGGCCGCCTACATCAATGTTTTTTCCTGCAAAGAATTCGATACGGATGAAGCTGCTCAGTTCACCGCCAAATGGTTTGGCTCGACCGACTGGACAGCAAACGTGGTAGTTCGCCGCTAAAGGAAAGGAGCATATGGCGGACGTTATTGAGCGACAGTGTAGTGTGTTTGTGCCTGACGAAGCGGTCGGACTGGTTGCTCATCTGGAACGGGCATGTTTGGAGTCTTTAGCGGACGAGGTTCCCGTTCGGTTCGTTGTGAGTTCCAGCTCACTTCACAGTTATCAATGCGAACTTGCCGTCGTCAAGCGTAAAGTGCTGCGTAAGAGAATCCCTATTGCGTCGATTTTTGAATTCAGGCAACGAGCAACTCAGCGCTCAGAGAAGTGGAATGTTGTGTTCATAGTGCCAACGGGAATCGGTGCTGAAATTGGCGGCCATGCTGGGGATGCGGGGCCGGTGGCGCGGATGCTAGGCGAGATCTCTGACACGCTTGTTTTGCATCCGAACGTGGTGAACGCTTCCGATCTTAATGAGATGCCTTCGAATGCACTCTATGTCGAGGGTAGTGTCCTAACACGCCTTCTGATGGGTACCGTTGGCTTGGAACGAGTGCGGTCAAATCGCGTCTTGGTAGTCATTGACGATCACAAAGATGAGATCTTCGTCAATGCGGCTGTAAATGCTGTTAACAGTGCGAGAGCAGCATACGGATTGTCGTGTTCAGAAGTCGTATGCCTCGATCCGCCATTACGAGTGAAGACCGAATATTCTCCATCTGGAAGAGCGGCTGGTCAGGTCGAACGGATTGAAGGCTTATGCGAACTCCTTGATGAGCGGAACGGATCGTACGATGCCGTGGCAATCTCATCCGTCATCGATGTGCCAGACGTCTATCACCAAGGATATTTTGATGCGGCTGGTGCGATGGTGAACCCCTGGGGGGGAGTGGAGGCAATGTTGACTCACACCCTGTCCAGCTTGTATAACGTTCCGACCGCGCACTCTCCGATGTTTGAATCTAGAGAAATTGCGAATATGGATCCTGGAATCGTTGATCCCCGCATGGCAGCCGAAGCTGTTTCGGCAACATTCCTGCAATGTACGCTAAAGGGTCTCCTGCGGAGTCCAAGAATCGTTACGGATGAGAATGCGATGAACCAGTCCGGTATCTTTACAGCAGCTGATGTGTCCTGTCTTGTGCTTCCGTACGGTTGTTTAGGGCTTCCGACAATTGCCGCTCTTGAGCAGAACATTCCTGTTATTGCCGTGTCGGAGAACTCGAATCTGATGCGAAATAATCTTTCGGAGCTTCCATGGAGATCGGGACAATTTCACCGAGTCCGTAACTATTGGGAGGCTGCCGGTGTTATAGCAGCCATGCGGGCTGGAATCGATCCAGCGGCCGTGCGACGTCCACTCTCAGCGACCCAAGTTTCGCGTTTCAAGGCAGAACCTACCTCAAAAGGGCACGTTTGCGCTCCAGCCGAGAGGACTGAATGAACGCTGACTCCAAAGGCCGAGGTCTCTTCATCGTCGACAACAGCGTCACCGGCTGGACCGGGCTGCGTTACCTCGAAGAGTGGGCCGACATCACTCGAGCTTTCGACGTTGCGACCGGATTCTTCGAGATCGGCGCGTTGCTCGCCCTGGACGGGAAATGGCAAAATCTTGAGAAGATCCGCGTGCTTATGGGTGCCGAAACAACTCGCCGCACACGCAAAGCACTCCTCGACTCCGTACGCACCCAGGCAGCAGAAGCCCTTGATCGGAGCATCGAGTCTGACAAGCAAGATAATCCCTTCTTGCACGGCGTGCCAGCCGTTCTCGAAGGGCTACGCAGCGGTAAGATCGAATGCCGGATCTACGACAAGGGCAAGTTTCACGCAAAGACCTACATCACCCATGCCAAGCTCGAAGTCGTTGGTTCGCAGGCATTGGTGGGGTCCAGCAACTTCACGAAACCAGGACTCACGGAGAACATTGAACTCAACGTGCAGATCCAAAGCGCGCGCGAAGTGGCCCAGCTTCAGGATTGGTTTGAGGCACATTGGAACCAAGCCAAGGACGTAACCGAGGAGATGATTGACACTGTCGAGCGGCATACACGCATTTACTCGCCCTTCGAGGTGTATGCGAAAGCGCTGCAGGAGTTCTTCCGAGGCCACGAACTGACCGCCACCGAGTGGGATGAGACGAGGTCGAAGATGTTTCACCAACTCGACCGCTACCAACAGGAAGCGTATTGGGCTCTCATGAAGATTGTCCGTCAGCATGGTGGTGCATTCCTCTGCGATGGCGTGGGCCTTGGCAAGACCTTCGTCGGCCTGATGCTCATAGAGCGTCTGGTTCTCCACGAAGGTAGGCGGGTCGTGCTGTTCGCCCCCAAGGCTGCGAAAGAGGGTGTTTGGGAACCCCACCTGCGGGATTGGTTGCCCCACATCGGCGGCGTCGGTGGCGGCGCTGACTTCAGCAACTTGGCCGTCTTCAGTCACACCGATCTGCACAGGAAAGGCGAATTTCCAGAGCGGTTCCGGCGCATTGCCGAGTTGGCCGACGTCGTGATCATCGACGAAGCGCACCACTTCCGGAACCCGGGCACGCGAGGCAGCGATAACGGCAAGGAGCCGTCCCGCTACTACCGCCTGTACGATTTGCTCGACAACGCGGTGAACGCGGTGCGTCCCAAGACCCTGTTTATGCTTACTGCAACACCAATCAACAACCGGCTGAGCGACTTCCGCCACATGGCCGAGTTGTTCACACGCCGGGACGAGGCCTATTTTGCCCGGACGCTGGGCGTCAACAACCTGCGCGCCCATGTTAATCAGATGGAGAAGGTCTTTCACCAGCGCGTGGGTCACACTGTGACCGATGCCGCCGAGCAGATGAGCGAGGCCCAGGAAATCCTCGCCGGTGACGCGATCTTTCGCCATCTTGTGGTTCAGCGCAGCCGCTCCTACGCACGTGAGAGCCAGATCCGTGAGACCGGCGAAGCGGCGGCGTTCCCCGAACGCAAGGCCCCGCAGGTGGCCGCCTATTCCATCCGCAAGACGTATGGGCGGCTTCTGGAACTGTTCGAGAAGGCTTTCACGCGGGATAACCCTCTATTCACGCTTCCCATGTACTACCCGCTCCACTGGTACAAAGGCCCAGAAGACATTGACTCCTTTGAACAGAACCGGCAGCAGCAAGTTGTGGGCCTGATCCGCACAAATTTCCTCAAGCGCTTCGAGAGTTCCGTCGCGTCCTTTGAACTCTCCTGCGTCCGCCTCCTGAAGAAGCTGCTAGCTTTCGTCGAAGTCCACAGCATAACCGATGGCGAGAAGCGGCGGCTAGAGCGGTGGAAGACGCAAAACACAGAGTTTCTCGGCTGCGCGACTCGACGCCAGCTCGACCTATCGGGCGAGGATGACGACGAATCCGAGGACGATGACATCGTGCCTGTGGAAATGCTCGACGCGGTCGAGCGACTCGATCGCGAGGAGTATGAAGTTGAGGAGATGATCTCCGAGACCTTCCTGGACCTCGATCAGATCGTGCAGTTTCTCAATGAGACCCGGAAGTTCGAGCCCAGGCACGACGACAAACTCCAGAAGCTCATCCGCCTGCTCAAGTCCAAGGAGCTTGCGGGCCAGAAAGTCCTCATTTTCACAGAATTCGCTCACACAGCGCGTTACGTGAAACGCCAACTCGACGATGCCGGCATCGAAGGCGTGACTCAAATGGACAGCGCCTCCAAAAGCAACCGGGCCGAGGTGATCCAGCGTTTCTCACCCTTCTACAATGGCAGTTCCTCGGCTGCGCTTGCGGATGCCGGCCGCAAAGAGATCCGCGTCCTCATCTCCACCGATCTCCTCTCAGAAGGCCTGAACCTCCAGGACGCCTCGCGGATGATCAACTACGACATTCACTGGAACCCGGTGCGGCTGATGCAGCGCATCGGGCGTGTTGACCGGCGCATGAACCCGGAGGTCGAGAAGCGGCTCGTCGCCGAACACCCGAAAGTCGCAGCCTCCCGCGGCAAGGTGAGCTTCTGGAACTTCCTGCCCCCCGATGAGTTGAACGCAATCCTCACGCTCTACACGAGGGTGACGCAGAAAATTCTATTAATCTCGAAGACGCTCGGGATCGAAGGCAGAAAACTCCTGGCGCCCGAAGACGACTTCAACGCTCTCAGAGAGTTCAACCACGCCTACGAGGGCACGCGCACGGCGGTCGAAGACATGCACCTCGAATACCAGGCCTTGCTGCAGACCGATCCCGAGCTGGAGTCGCGCCTCAAACGCTTGCCCGGTGCTACTTTCAGCGGTCGGAAACGGGTGGCCAAAGGCATACGCGGAGTTTTCTTCTGCTATGCGCTTCCGGCCCTCGACAAGGAAGCGGGCAAATTTACTGAGGACGCGGGGTTCACGCGCTGGTACCTCTACGACCTCGCCCGAGACGTGATCCTCGAAGAGCCGGGCGAGATCGTCGCGAGCATCCGCTCCAAGCCCAAGACGCCTCGCAAGTGCATTACGGAGGAGAAGACGCTCATCGAAATCCGCGCGAAGATCGAGAGGCACATCAAGAACACTTATCTCAAGCGAATTGACGCGTCCGTGGGTGTGAAGCCGTCGCTCAAGTGCTGGATGGAAGTGAACGAGGTCTGACCCAATGCCGACCAACCACCGCGCCGCACTCGCGAATATCAAGCGCTTCGATCAGTTGATCGCCTATCTGCGCGACGAGATGGCGTGGCCGATCGAGGGTGACGACTTTGACGAAATGACCTTTGAGTACACTGCGGAGGAACTCGGCATCGACGTAAGAAACACGGCCAAGATTCAAGAAATCAAGCGCCTGCGCCCTCTCGCGTCGAACCAGCCTTGGGGCATCTTCTTTGTCAAGTTCGAGCCCAAGCAACTCCCCGTCGTGGCATTGCGCCGCATCCTGGGTCAGGTGGTGGTCAAAAAACGCGCCTCGGCCAACAGTTCCGAGCGACAAGCGTGGGCGGCGGAAGACCTCCTCTTCGTCTCCAATTACGGTGAGGGAGACACACGCCAAATCAGCTTCGCACACTTTGCAACGCCCAACGATGGCCGTGACCTGCCCACCCTCAAAGTGCTTGGCTGGGACAACCGCGATACGGCGCTGCATCTTGACGCCGTTACCAGGGAACTGACCGAACATCTAGCGTGGCCGGACGACGAAGACAACGCTGACGCGTGGCGCGAGCAGTGGCGCTCCGCATTCACGCTTCGCCACCGGGAGGTCGTCACCACCTCACGTGACCTCTCTATGCGCCTAGCCGGGTTGGCCCGTGCGATCCGTGACCGCATCCAAACCTCACTCGCCATCGAAACCCAGAACGGGCGTATCACTAAGCTCATGAAGGCATTTCAGGAAGCGCTCGTGCATGACCTGGATGCTGACGCCTTTGCCGATATGTATGCCCAGACCATCGCCTACGGCCTGCTGTCCGCGCGCATCGCCGATCCCCGCAAAAAGACGGCCGATGACTTCGCCGGCCACATGCGTACGAACCCATTCCTCCGTGACCTGATGGAGACCTTTCTCCAGGTCGGCGGGCGCCGCGCCAAGGCTACCGGCGAGGGGATCGATTTCGACGAACTGGGTGTTTCCGAGGTCGTGGAACTACTCGACAACGCAAACATGGAAGCTGTCATCCGCGATTTCGGCGACCGGAACCCGCGGGAAGACCCGGTCACTCACTTCTACGAATTGTTCCTGAAGGAGTACGACGCCGAGAAGCGCATGCAGCGCGGTGTTTTCTACACACCGCGTCCGGTGGTCTCCTACATCGTCCGGTCGGTGGACGAATTGCTGCGCACGGAGTTCGGACTCGCTGATGGCCTCGCGGATATCACCACCTGGGGGGAGATGGTGCAGCGCTGCAAGAACCTAAAGATCCCCGACGGTGTCTCACCCGACCAGGATTTCGTCCAGATCCTCGACCCTGCCACAGGTACCGGCACTTTCCTGGTCGAGGCCATCGACGTGATCCACGGCACGCTCCTCAAGAAGTGGCGAGCGCAGGGTTGCCGTGACAGCGAAATGGAAGCGCTCTGGAACGAGTATGTGCCCAGGCACCTGCTCCCGCGCCTGCACGGCTACGAACTTCTAATGGCCCCGTACACTATCGCGCACCTCAAGATCGGTCTCAAGCTCTACGAGACCGGCTACCGCTTCGGCAGCGGCGAGCGGGCACGGATCTTCTTGACGAACGCGCTGGAACCAGCGAGCATCACGCAGATGACGCTGGACTTCCTGCCGGCGCTGGCGCATGAGGCCGAGGCGGTGAACGAGATCAAGCGGAAGCGGCGGTTCACGGTGGTGATCGGAAATCCACCTTATTCAGGCCTTTCTTCGAACATCGGCCCGTGGATCGACGGCCTCCTCAAGGGCCGGCTGCCCGATGGTACCGCGACCGCGAGCTACTACCACGTTGACGGCGAGCCGCTCGGTGAGCGCAAGGTCTGGTTACAGGACGACTACGTCAAGTTCATGAGGCTGTCTCAATGGTTGCTCGATGGCACTGGTGTCGGCGTCCACGGCTACATCAGCAACCACGGTTACCTCGACAACCCCACGTTTCGCGGGATGCGCTTCTGCCTGATGCGAGCCTTCGACCGCATCGATGTCCTCGATTTGCATGGGAACCTAAAGAAGAGGGAAGTAGCACCAGATGGAGGTAGGGATGTAAACGTCTTCGACATACAGCAGGGCGTTGCAATCGGTCTGTTCGCCAAGCTGGTAGACCCCGACGCTGTGATCGATCTCTGTCCAGTTCGGCACGTCGATGCCTACGGGGACCGGCAGACCAAGTATGCGCGCCTGCTCGCGGAAACCGCAGGCTCAACAGCGTGGAAGGAACTCAACGCAACAGAACCGTTCTACCTATTCACGCCGTTCGACAGCAGCGAAGTAGGTGACTACTACAAATGGAAACGGATAAACGAGGTGATGCCTGTAAGTGTCACGGGTATCGTGACCGCTCGCGATCATTTCGTCATCGACTTCGAGCGCGCCCCACTACTTGAGCGGATGGCCGTCTTGCGGGACGGATCAGTACCCGATGACATCATCCGACGCAAGTACTTCTCCGGTAAGGGCTCAAAGAAGTATCTGCTAGGTGACTCTCGTGGATGGAAACTCTCCGAAGCACGGCGAAGGATCCAGAGCGACGCTGAATGGGACAGGCGGTGTACGACGATTTACTACCGACCCTTCGATGCGCGGCAGATTTACTACGTACCGTGGATGGTTGACTGGCCACGCACGGAAGCCATGCCGCACATGCTGGCAGGGCAGAATCTCGCGCTGATTACCTCCCGTATGACGAAAGGTGAAGTCTTTAGGCACGCTCAGGTGACTCGGAACATCGCTGAAGTCATCTGCATGTCGCCTAAGACTTCAAACAACGGGTTCGTCTTTCCAATCTATCTCTACCCCGGCGTAGGCAAGGCGGATCAACGGATGTTAAATCCATGGGTCCCCGGAAAAAGAGGCCGACGACCGAACCTCGATCCGGCCTTTGTGCTTCTACTTGAACAGTCCACTAGTTTGACGTTTGTCTCCGATCAGCGCAGTGGCCGGGAGGAAAGCTTTGGCCCCGAATGTGTGCTGGGGTACATCTACGCGGTCCTCAACTCTCCTGAATACCGCCGACGATTCAAGCCAATGCTCAGGATTGACTTCCCGCGCATCCCCGGGCCTGCTAGCCGGGACCTTTTCCAAGATATTAGTCACCGCGGGCGAGAACTCGTTGCCCTGCACTTGCTGGAATCTAGCACGTTAGACAAGCCCATCACTAATCTAACCGGACCAGTAAATAACGAGGTTGAGAAAGTCTCCTACTCCGACGAGACTGTCTGGCTCGACAAGGCGCAGACGTACGGTTTCAACGGTGTCCCCGAAGAGGTATGGAACTTCCACATCGGAGGCTACCAGGTCTGCCACAAGTGGCTCAAGGACCGGAAGGGCCGCACGCTCTCGGACGATCACGTCGCCCACTACCAGAAGATCGTCGTCGCCCTGAACGAGACCATCCGCATCATGGTCGAGATCGACGAGGTCATCGAGGCCCACGGTGGCTGGCCCGACGCGTTCCAGACCGGAGAGGCACCGAACCCGGCGACGATGAGTACGGGGAAGCGCAGCGCGTCCACATGACAGAATGGTAGCGTTGAATGTCCGATCTTCACGATGGCAAACCAGAAGCAGCATCACTATGTCTCGAGGTTCTATTTGGATCGATTTGCGGATCCGGTAGGCCACGTTTGGGCGTACGACAAGTCAACCGATCTGGTGTTCTGTGGACGCCCGGAGACGCTCGGAAGGGAAAGCGGCTTCTACGAAGCTCCGTTTCTTCAAGGCACAGCAGTAGAACCGGAGTTCCTGGAACGAGAACTTGCTAGGCTTGAATCGGAAGCGGCAAGAATTACATCCTCTTGGATCAGGCTAATCGAAGCTGGCGGCAGGATCGTCACGATCTCGGAGATCGACCGGAAGAACGATCGCCACTTACATCTTCAGAATTGCCAATGGACGCAAAAACCAGCTCATTGAAGTGAGTTCAAAGCTCTTGTTTTCTCTTGTTGAAAAATCTGGAAAAAAGAAAACAAGACGGTATTACCTTCTTGATCTTCAATTGGATAAAATTGTATTTCTCCCGCTTCACTGGACGATCGTGTACCCAAATTGATAAAGAAAGCACGATCTACGGTTTAACCGAGACAGATTTGCGAAACTCGGAAGCAGAGTTTATGATACAAATAACAGCAATTGACGACACTTTTTCACAGACAGTACACACACATTCTTCATACCGGTATGATGAGGTTAAATGGGATTATAAATTTGCCGATATGTTTCATGAATTTAAAAATGGAGTAATCAGTGTAGACTTAAAAAAGATTCATGAACTTGTTCCATCTGATGAAATTAAAAAGGAAGAATGAGATTAATCCCTTATTGCACGAATGGTTAAATACAAGACCAAAGAGATATACGTATTTTACTACCTGACAGGTTAGCGGCAAAGAGCTAAAAGTCGAGACTGGGCACACAAATTCTCATCAAGGAGCAAAAAGCATGAAAAATTCAATGTGTATACTGTTGCTAATTTTAGTAATACCATTGAATGGTGTCGCTGAGAGTACCAATCTACTAAATAAGACAGTTTACGATTCTACTAATCAGGAAATTGATATCCGCGCCCAAATTAACAAAGAGCTTTGGAAACCTATCATAAAATCCGTTTTAGAATCAGATTACGAAACTCATGCTGCCTGTTACCACCCCTCAGCAGTTGTGGTCATGGAAATGAATAATCAAAGTATGACCGGAAAGCAGTGGCTTGAAAATGTAAAAATTGACTTTGAAAAACAAAAAGATGCCCCAAAAACTACATATTTGAAATTTCGATTCGATAAAAGAATTTACAGCAGCAATACAGCGTTCGAGACCGGGATATATTCATATAGCGCGGTCGACAAAAATGGTATAAGGCGTACAAATTATACCTATTTTGAAAGTCTTTCTGTCCGGGAAAATGGGAAATGGCAAATCATCATGGAAAATCAAAAAAAGAGGGCTACCCTAAGAGACTGGGAAAACTCTGGAAAAGCGGGCGAAGTAGAATAGTCTGAAATCTTCATTGAACATGCGATTTACAAAATCAATTGTGATGTTTCATAGCCTGAGAATTGAATAAATTACTGTTTTTCATGTATTTATCTCAGGTGATTTGATTCAATCATGAAAAAGGAATCATAACGTATGTAATCAAGCGCAACTACAGTTGAACAATATTTGTCCGAGCTACCTGCTGACCGTCGAGAAGCGATGAATTGGAGTCTGATCACATACCAAGTGCCGCTGGAAACATATCCCGATACTTACAATGGGAAGCTGCTCATGTACGCGGCACTCGCTTCACAGAAAAACCATATTGTGCAACAGGTAAGAAATATGATGCTGGAAAATCGTGTGTACGTTTCAAAAAGCTGGACGATCTTCCTCTGCAGTTATAGCATTGTTTGGAATAGAGGAATTTATCAGACGAGTGAAAGATGTGCACACTATTCGAAAGAGCAGACATGTGTGACCTTATTGAAGATTCTACGAGAATGATCGTATTGCCAAATCTGTGTGGTATATACATCAACCAGTGACCCAATACCTTTTCAGATATTCTTATGTTATACGTAAATATTGAATAAAAAATGAGCCGAAGACCGTGTATTCCTTCCTTTGTCACCTGAATTTTAAACTTGGAAGTTTACCCGATGAAATGTATCATTCACAGAAGAAGATTGTGAACAAAAAGTATCCTGATTATTAATATGAGAAGAAAGCTATGATAACTCGAATTATAATATTATTAATTTCTATAATGTTCACAGTACCTTTTGCCAATGCTCAACCGGGTGTGCATACGTCAAAGACCGGTGGGGAAGTACTTCGCTTGATTCGCAATGAAAAACTTGACCTGATTTTACCGGAAGCCATGCGTGATAATAATGTAGATATGTGGATTCATGTCACTCGTGAGGGAGATCCTGATCCGCTTGAGTATGAATTTGGATCAATGGATGGTTATTTGATTTTTACCGATCGGGGAGACAGAATTGAACGTGCCATGTTTGGAGGAGTATTCGGCGGAAGCGGTGCTGTTGAAAATATTGACGTTCGAGGTTCTATTGACGTTGCAAGAGCTATTTCCGGATATGATTATGGCAATGTGGATTTTTCGGTCTACGATGAAATAACAGAATTTGTTACCGAACGCGATCCTCAAACGATTGCTGTCAACTTTTCTGATTGGCTTGCAGTCGCAGACGGGATTTCGTATACACAATATCTGAAATTAGAAAAAATTCTAGGACCGAAATATTCTCAGAGAATTGTCTCAGCAGAAAGACTTATAACAGATTTCCGTTCAAGAAGAATTCTCAGAGAAGTTACTGCGCAGACGAATGCATTAGAGATGAATCGCCAGATTATGGCACACGTTGTATCTCGCATCAAACCGGGTATGACAACGATCGAAGATGTTGGTTGGATGGCTCGTGAAGAGGCATATAAACGGGGTTTAACAGGATATAGTACTCGGGCAAACGGTGGTGGTGTACTCTACTCAGCTGTTTCAGATGAATCGGAGACAAATTCTTCCCAATACGTGTTAAAGCCCGGTGATTTTTTCGCCTATAATAATGGACTCGAATATATGGACTTCGGAATCGACACAAAATTTCATGTTTATATATGTAGAGAAGGAGAAACACGTGTTCCCGAAAGTTTACAATATGCTTACGATAAGGCGATAGCGGGTCAATGGATTATGCGGCCACATGTTAGAGTCGGAATGACTGCGGGGGAATCCTTGGAAGCAATAGTCAAAGCCATGGAGGGTGCAGGATATATCTATACACCGTTTACTGATATCGGCTCAGAAGACGATAAAATTGTTCGAAGAGCGCTTGCAAATACCGACAAGTCCGGTTTTTCCGTTGATCTCCATGTTCAGGGCAATAATGGCGGTTCATTAGTAACAATCGGACCTTCTATGGCACCATTTCGGCGAGACCGGGACCATCTGGTGATCCAGGAAAATCACATTTTTGCATACGAATATATGGTTCATACGAATCTTCCTGAGAGGCCCGGCAATCCAATTTCCATTAATATTTCAAATCCGCAAATAGTATCGAGCCGGGGGATTGAATGGCTCCAGCCACCGAATGAGGAAATTGTAGTAATCCACTGAATTTAATGCAGTTCAAAAAGAATCAGACCAATCTACAATTTGGTTTTTGTTTACAAAATACGGATGATACTACAAAATAGCCCGGAATGATTTCCTTCGGAGCTATTTACAGCCGAGTTGTACGATTTGCCAACATTTATGTTTATTGTTGTGCAACAGATATTAAGAACCGGGTTTGGATTTTTTGTTGCTGTTCAACTGTCCGAGTGATAAATATATTTCTGTTTGTTAATAGATGGATTTCTTGCTACATTTTTGTACATATTGCCTCATTATATACAATGATTTCAGCCGTTTGTTAAGTCATTAATTTTTATGCCAAAGGAGGCATACAATGCGTGAAGAACATATCTTTTCCAGAGTAATACTTTTCGTACTTTTGTTTCTGTTCACGACCCCGTTCGGCGACGCAAGCTATGCGCAGAAGCCTATCGTCACCGACGAATTCGACCGCTTTCTGGTGACCAGGACGACAAAAATTGGCGAGGTTGTCGGAAAGATTGAACTCGTATTCCCGAATGAGAAGAAGACCACCTGGAGCTTGGTACCGCCGATACCCGGAGGCGACCGTAGACGTTATCTGAAGGAAGGTCAGCTTGACGCAACGAAAATCGTCGAGATCGATGCCGACACCGGCGAGTTGAGTCTGAAGGCACAGCCCCCCGAAAATCCGGCTCACTATTACGCAGAGGTTCGCGCGACGAACAGCGACGGGTTCATGGAGCAAGTTCTTATCATCATCGCGCTCCCGGAGACGCCTAAACGTGAAAATGCTCTTGACATTTTTACACAGCGTAGAGAAGCATTAAGTATGAGCTTGTTTGCAACAAAAACCTTGGATCCAGAAAAATTCGAGTATGCAGTGAAGGTTGCCGATGCTCTGCTATCCAAGGACAGAAGAGGATCGGGAAAGATCACCGAGTACCTTAAAAAAAGTAATGCTACCATGACTATGTTCAAAGACTTCGAGGAGCGTAACACTTCGATCGGTTTTTATATGCACAGCCGGAACCTGGGAATAAAGCCTAAAGGCCTCACCGGAGAAGGGATCATCCCCGACTATTTTCGGCTTGGTGGACCGGCAAACCTGCGCCGCGATGAGTCTGTTGAGGAGATCGCCCATCTGATTCACAGCGGCGGCATCATGGAAGCTTATCCGGGTGTCCAGCAACGGCTTGATGCAGCAGTGATAAAAGCTATGGAAAAGGGTTTTTACCGTCCGCAGGATGGTTTGCCAGCCGACTCTTTCAGTCATGAATATCTCATTCTTGGCCTTCAAATTCATTTCGGTGGCTTTGGACGGCGTTCTTTCCACGGTTTACCTCTCACGCCTGGGAACTTTAAAACATTAGACTCCGAACTGTATGATATCATCTCATTTTTATTCCCAACCCGGGATGAGTTCTTCAAGGAGATGGGGTGGGAAGAATGATCTTGGGCACAATGCGTGCACAATGCGTGGATGTTAGATAATGGATGAATAGTAGACATGGCCGTCATTTCGTGATGGCCATGTCTACTTAACGAGTAAATACAGTGCAATTCCAAAGACTCATTGAACGTAATTTATATGCTCGGGCTGTACGAATTGCGAACTTTTATTTAATGAGAATCAGCTCTTTTTGCGGTGGAGATAAATACTCGACTCCACTCTCTGTTGCAATTGCCTGCTCATGATTCCAAAATAATAAATATTGGTCTTCGCGATTGTTGGATGTGGGTGACGGCATATAGAAAAAATATTCTAAAACAAAGTGGTGATTGGGTGAAAGTGGTATGTCAAAAGTCCAATCCGGACCGAGAGAACCAATTCTGGGGCCTAAATAAATATCGTGCTTCCTCTCCTGGGCTCCTTTTCCCTTGCCATGGCAGTCGATAGCAAGCTGGGTTTTTGCAGGATCATAACCTGCTGAAAAAACGGGGAAATTGTTCTTTGGCTGAACCATATGGATCATGTTATTCCTAATAATAATTCCTGCCTCCTTAAATTTCCGCGTGTAGTCTTTAATTATTTCACGAGGAGTTAGTCCCGCCTTGATGGTTTCCGCCAATATCTTGTCGATTTTCAGATATTCTGCCCAGAGTTTTTTGATTTCCGGAGGCGGTTCTGTTTCTCCTTTCCGAAGTACATAAGCGAACATTCCCTGGCTAGGTGCTGCAAGGATATCACCTCCCTGGACCACACTGTTTTCCCAGCCTGCACTCCTTCCCCTTTGTGACAGTCCTGTGCTCATCCGGCGAAAGGCAGTTACTCCTTCCCCGCGAGCTTTTGTTACTCCCGGTACGACTTCGGCAAAAGCTTTCTTCACACGTTCAAGTTCGTCCTGACGCATTTTCTTGAGCAGTTCGATTTCGCTTGGCACCGGAGTTATCTGGTAATCCATCATAACATATTCAGACGAGACCAGCCTTTTGGCGTAGTTATCACCAAGTTCTCTCTTCAATAAGAGGTAGTCTGTAAGCGAAATGCCGTCGTTTGTTGTGATAGAGGAGGCAGTTGCCCACGTTCCCAGATTTTCCCTGTAATTTACTGCTATGCGTTTTGGATCACGTGCTTCGACAAATTCTTTGAGGCCCTTAAATCGGTAATCATATTCCGTCATTGGGCTTGACACCGGTTCCGCCACAAAAACCGGGTCGTAGATTATGTCGTAGGCTCCACTTCTCTCAACCAACGTCTTTACCTCTCCTCTTTGACGCTGTGTAGTTCCCCAGCGACGACCGAGAACCGCACGTTCGATCCTGTCACCGCCACGATCCGTGAAGACGAAAACACCGGAGGTACTGCCCAGACCTTCTGCGCCAAAGCGATCATTAATTGCTTCTCTCATCACATGAATCCACATGTCGACATTGTTCTTTTTCATGGTCTGGGGCAGAACGAGGTCAAATTTTTCCCGACGAATCTGATTATTCCATTCATTCAAATCGTCCACTTCCTGAACCTGTGCATTGGCAACCGGTATGGTTAACAGCACAGCAATTAAAGTTAGGATTTCTCGAAATTTCATGACGTTCTCCTTCCGTGACTACATTAATATTCCCCATATAAATTTTTTCAAAAAGATTAATGAGGATATAGTTGAAATATCACATCTTTTAAGAAGTGATGAACTTGTTTTGTATGTATTATAGCTTATGGTATAAATGTTAAGATATACATGCGGCTTTTACAAGTGTTTTTTACTCCCCGGATTGTACGATTTACGAACCTTGAAGTTTGAGATCAGCAAGACGGTTCATCATTTCTATTGCAAACAAAAAAGGCTGATACTTACGAATCAGCCTGGTAGATTTTGGAGGCAGCACTCATTTACAGCATCCGGTTTGTGCTGAATCAAATCTTACAGGCAATCCCGAAACAAACTATTCAAATAACACTATAATGCAACTCCTCCCCTTACGTATCTTTAGTCTTAATGAATCAAGATAATTCCCTCATTTGGCGGTTGAATAAATTCGACTCCCCTGTTGGTTATAACTCGAGGATTTGAAATATTAAAGCTAAATGGTACGGAAATTAGATTAGAGGGGGAATTTAATTTCTTACAACAAACGATGAAATTGAGGTTAAACCGTTGAAAATTCTCTTAAATCTCTATCTTGTTTTTTTGCGTTATCATGCTTACAAATCCGGGCAGCGCTCAAATGCCAGATCTTGACTGCGTAACCATTAAGACATTTCATGTGGTCGGCCCTATTTATATGCTCGAGGCGTTGCAGGTCGAAATTGAATTATCCCGCTTTCCTGTGTCATTTTCTCAATTTCATCAAGTTCTGAAGGGGCAAACCGCGTTAAATTTTCGTTGCCATCCTCTGTCACAACAATGGTATCTTCTATTCTCATATACAATCCTTCTTCACGAACACGCAATATCGGATCAACAGAAAATACCTGCCCGACTTTCAGCGGACCGGAGCGATAATCGCCAACATCATGCACTGCCATTCCGACTGTATGAGAGAATACACCTCCCCCGGTCTCAACCAGGTGCCGGGCCGTCTGTTCGTAAATTGGCTTGGAGAAATTCGTCCTTTCAAAGATGGGTTCCATTAACTCTTTTGCTTCTTCCATAATCTGATCAGCGGTAACACCCGGCCTGATTCGACTCAGTATTGTTTTATGATAATCAAGAATAATCTGACAAAGCTCGCGCTGCTGATCATTGAATTTTCCATTTACAGGCCACATTCTTCCTATATCACTCGTATAGTATCCGTAATCGGGTGAATAGTCCATTAGCACGAGATCGCCGTCAATCAATTTTGAGGAATTATAATAATAATGTGGATCACTGATATTACTCACTCCTGCAGCGGTAATCGACCGGTATCCTTCAAGTCTGGCGCCGTTTACCTGGTATATATACCGTGCTACAGCGTCAAGTTGGTATTCATAAACTCCTGGCTTTGTACTCCGCATAGCCTCGATTAATCCCAACGCGGCGAGTTGCCCTGCACGGCGCAATACTTCGATCTCCCGTGAACTTTTTATGCTTCGCAGATCATCGAGAATCGGAGTCAGATTACGGATCTCCGCTGTGGAATTACGGGTCGAAAGTAGCGATATAAAATGTGCTTCACGGGACACACGTCCATCCCAGAATTCCTCCAGAATTCTGCTATTCGCCGCATTTAACTCTCCACGGCTCTGTCCTTGTCCCTCTGCCGGACTGAACGGTGTATAAATAATCTGTGCACTGATACTTCTTAGCTCATCAATATTCATTACGTCATCCACACCGGTCATTTCCTTTATCTTCTCGGGATATTCGAGCGAAAGAACTCTTTCCCAGCCGCGGTTTGTTTCATCGGAAATATATAGTGTTACTTTCTTTGTTCTCCCATCTAACAGGATATATGAATATGAGTTTTCAACACCACACAGGTAGTAAAACTCATTTGTCTGTCGAGGATAGATATATCCCCCTGGATCAGGGGCACCCTGAACAATTGCAACGGCATTTTTTCCAATAATATCAAATATCTTTTCCCTGCGTACCCTGAATTCATCTGATGGAAAATGTGTCTGATATTCCTGAGCAGTTGCATTGAACGAAATGAGTATTGTAATCAGTGTTAAAATGAGTCTCATCAAAACCTCCATATCTGTATATTAAAAAAGCAACACTTCCAGTACTGCCGGTAACTTTTTCATCTTTATTTCCACAACATTTACCAGAATAAAGTTCCGTAGTCATTATTACCCATTGAGTGAAAATCAATGTAAATTCCCGAATTACCTGTATTAGCAAGCGCCTCCTGATGTATCATAGAGTTTCGTGCTCCTTTGCGGTCGGGAATCAGTTCCCGTGAATCTGTAAGCTCTGTCGCATATAATAATATTTATAACATATTTTAAAAATATAAAATATAATCTTGTAATCTATAAATCGGATTGATTAAATCAAGATAACAATTCAAACTTTATCTGTCTGCAAGGACGGTATTCAACGAATTAATAGAAAAGTTGAAGAATCGAAAAAATTTGGCAAGACCGATTTGGAGATAGAAAGAAATCCTGGAGTTGGTTAATGCTGTGAGCCGAGTCAAAATATTTACATAATACAATGTGGAGTAAAAGCCGGTGTGGTTGCGGGAAAATTTTATAGTAGAAGCTATGGTATAGTGCTGATTTTATAAAGGAAAGATTATTGATATAAAATGTTAGTAACTCTTCGGGTAGGACGCGAACCTATCCCGAGTACTCGGGACTTTGCTATTTAAGCTGTTGACCAGTTTTCTATAAAACTCCTAATTTCTTTGGTTCTCAAGCAATTTCTCACGTTTCATCGCGTCACTTCTTGTATAGAAATTCTCAGTATATTCCAATTTCCTTGGGATAAAGCGTTTTGTTGATCTGACTTTACCTCCATTATGTCGATTAATTCTGGCATCTATGTTATAGGTCTGGCCGATATAATAAAAATCAAACCTCTTGCTGTATAGTATATAAACATAGTAAATATTATTCTCCATAATAAAAAAGGTCGGATTAAATTGTTCCGACCTTTTTGCTCCTCGGGTAGGACTCGAACCTACAACCTAGTGGTTAACAGCCACCCGCTCTGCCAATTGAGCTACCGAGGAATGCTCAATTTTTGAAGTCCAAAAAATAGCAATATTAATAGCTATTGTCAACAGGAATCTTATATCATTTTTAGTGCATTTTCGAAGTCTTCCTTCACATCCTCGATATCTTCAAGTCCGACTGAAACCCGGATCATTGACGGTGTTACCTGTGCCTTTTCACGTTCTTCATCGGTCATCATTGATTGCGATGTTATGACAGGAATGCTGACGAGAGTTTCAATACCCCCAAGGCTGGTTGCGTTTAATCCAATTTCCAGATTGTCAACAACGCACATGGCCTCTTCTTGCCCGCCAATTACTTCGAATGTGACCATGCCTCCAAAACCCAGCATCTGCCTGCTGGCAATTTCATGATAGGGATTGTCCGGTAGACCGGGATAGTGGACTGTTTTTACATCCGGGTATGATTGGAGGAATAAAGCGAGTTTCATTGCGTTTTCATTGCTCCGCTGGACTCGTACCTCGAGCGTTCCCATACTTCGAAGCAGAAGAAAAACATTGAAAGGATCGATAACCGGTCCGTATAACCTGCTCCTGTCACGGCACTGTTGAATGAACTCTTTTTTCCCAGCGATCGCGCCGGCAAGCACGTCGCTGTGGCCGCCAAGGTATTTTGTAGCACTATGCACTATCACATCAGCTCCTAACTGCAGCGGCCGCTGATTGATCGGTGAAGCAAATGTATTGTCGATCATGACCGCTATGCCGAGATCATGTGCCTGATTCGCAACACGTGCAATATCGATAAGATGTAAATTGGGATTTGTCGGTGTTTCAAAAAAAACAAGCTTTGTCTCCGGTAAGACAATCTCTTCGAGATTATATAAGTTATCAGACGTTACAAACCGTATTGAAGATCCCCAGCGCGGTAATTCTTCTTTTAAAAATCGTACTGTCGTACCATACAATGCAGATGGTGCGAGAACTTCGCCGCCATCTTTAAGAGATGTGAGCACAGCGGTTGTTATAGCTGCCATTCCCGAAGATAGAAATAAGGAATCTTCGGCACCTTCGAGGAGCGCCATTCTCTGTTCGAGAATATCCTGAGAAGGATTCCCGTACCGCTGATAGATATAATGTTTCCGTTCTCCCCGTTTCATGTACCCTTCGACAGCATCGGAATGGGGAAAAGTATAGGTCGATGTGTGGTACATCGGTTGTGATACTGGTTCACTTTTCCCGCGCAGATCTTTATTACCATGAATCGCAAGGGTAGCTGATCTTCGATTGATCGTCATCAAATTCCTCCGGAAATTCATTTCAAAAAAGCATATAACTAGTGTTAAGATTAAAGATACAAAATTCCAATAATTTTTCCAAACGCTCTTTCGAATTGCCTTGAGTTTCGGCTTGACTTTTTGACCCTATTTCTCTAACATTAATGCTTTCTATTTTGATTCTGGGAAAACAAATGACAAAAAACAATTATAGATTTGGGTGTCACGTATCAGTAGCTGGCGGTGTCAGCAAAGCGTTCGAGCGTGCTGAGGATATCGGCTGTGATGCAATACAGATTTTTTCAAAAAATCAGAAGCAGTGGAAGCCGAAACCGTTTGACGATGAAGAAATCGAACGATATCATCAGGAAAAATCCCGATCTGGTATTGGTCCGGTGATGATCCACGATTCGTATCTGATCAATCTTTGTGCGTCAAATTCGGAAATTCTCGACAAATCGAGGGAAGCGTTTATTGATGAGATTAAGCGCGCGCATGTTTTAAAGGCGGACTACCTCAACTTTCATCCGGGAGCACATCTAGGAAAAGGTGAGGAATGGGGTGTGAAAATGATTGCCGAATCAATGAATGTCTGCATGGAAAAATGTCCGGATTCTTCTGTGATGCTTCTGCTCGAGGCAACAGCCGGACAGGGTTCAAGCATCGGCTACAAGTTTGAACATTTGATGGATATTATCGGGCTTGTCAAAAATCAGGATGTTGTCGGTATTTGTATCGACACAGCTCACATATTTGCCGCAGGTTATGACATGAGAGATGCTGAGTCGTACCAAGAGACGATGCAGATAGTTGACGATGTATTAGGATTGGACAAAGTATATGGTTTTCATGTTAACGATTCGAAGAAAGAGCTTGGTACTCGCGTCGACCGTCATGATAATCTTGGGGATGGGTGTATTGGCTTAAAAGCATTTGAACTACTCCTTAATGATGAGCGCCACATCGGGAAACCGATGCTCCTCGAAACTCCCGGTGGTGAAGAGTTTTATAAAAAGAATATCAAAATTATGCGCCAATTAGTTGGTGACGATTCGGCAGCATAGTGAAAGCAATTTTTTATGCACAGACAGAGAGGATATGATGGCACTATTGGATGCATCGGTTACAGACTATTTGAAAAAATTAACAAAAGTTGAAGACTCAATTTTGGTCGAGATGGAAGAATTTGGAGAGAGCAAAAATTTTCCCTATGTCGAACCGGAAGTCGGCAAACTTCTTTTGCTGCTTGCAAAGAGTATCAATGCCAGGAGAGTGTTTGAACTCGGTTCAGGATATGGATATTCTGCAGCGTGGTTTCTGAAAGCGTTTCCTGAAAATGAAGGGGAAATTATCTGCACTGATTTTTCAGATGAGAATATTGCGAAAGGATACGAATATTTTGAACGGCTCGGAGCAAAGGGCAGGATAACCTATATGAAGGGTGATGCAATTGAATCGCTGAAAAAAGCGGAAGGCCCATTCGATATTATTTATAATGATCTCGATAAACATACCTATCCCGAAGCTTTTAAGGCTGCATTACCGAAGCTCCGATCCGGCGGTTTTTTCATTGCAGATAATGCGTTGTGGAGTGGAAGGATTTTTGAGCAGAATCCCGATGATAACAGTCGCGCGATCCTGAAATTCAATGAAATGATCCATACATCCTCAGAAGTAATTTCAGTTATTGTACCGATCAGAGACGGAGTGGCAGTTGCATTGAAGTGGTAATCCTACAAATTGAGTGATAGTTGCATTGAACCACATTTATTGAATGAATATAATGGTATGATTATTGAAACATTTGTCATCGGCCCGTTTGTGATGAATTGTTACATCGTTGCTTCCGAACAAACACGGAAAGCAGCTATAATCGATCCCGGTGGAGACATCAATACAATAGTGCATGCTCTGGATGAACGGAATTTGGAACCGGAAAAAATCATCAATACCCACGGTCATGTCGACCATTTAGCCGGTGTGAAAGAACTGCAAGAGCGGCTGGAACTCCCTTTTTATTTACATGAATCTGACGAGTGGCTGCTTGAATCTCTTCCTGTTTTGTCTGCCGAGTATGGTATTCCAACACAGGGAATACCAAAAGTGGACGATTATTTAAACGAAGGTGATATTGTTGCAATTGGAGATATTAGCCTTAAAGTGCTTCATACTCCGGGTCATTCGCCGGGTGGGGTTTGTTTTCTTGCGGAAGAACATATTATTGTCGGAGACACCTTGTTTGCTGGATCGATCGGCCGGACAGATCTGCCCGGTGGTGACTATGATGTACTTCTCCATTCAATAGAGACAAAACTGCTGACACTTGATGATTCGCTGAATACATACTGTGGACACGGGCCTGCAACAACGATTGGCCAGGAAAGGAGAAGCAATCGGTTTTTGGCAGCACTTTCCTGATTATCCGGCAGGATGTCATATCTATAACCTTCATACGGATTAATAAGCCGTATATAGTGCTTAATAAAGCATATAAATATAAAAAATAAAAATATAATGGACTTTAACGAGTAGATTTATTACACTTACAAGTTTTATTACTCATTTATCAGACATTAGAGGAAATATAAGATAATCTAATTTAATCGGAGGTTGTTATGCGTTCTTGGATAAAGCAAAGGTGGCGCTCTTTTCTGAAATGGTGTGCAGAAAATAATACACTTAAAGAGATTGCACAAAAGTACGGTTATTCTGTCGGTTTTGCCAAACGATGGGTTTGCGGCCCGACGGTTGATGATGCGATCAGAGCAATTAAGCATCTAAATTCTATAGGGGTCTATGCAACAACGACTCTCCTTGGTGAAAGCCTTGAAAAAGCTGAAGATATTGAACCGGTCATGGAAAAATGGATGGATTTGATTGAGAATATTCATCGGGAGAAATTAAAATCGCATATTTCTATAAAATTGACTCAATTTGGATATGATATAGACCGGGAATTATGCAAGAAAAACACAGAAAGAATATTGAAAAAAACAAAAGAGTACAGAATTTTTACCAGGATCGATATGGAATTTGCATATATGATTCAGGGTACTATTGACATTCATAGACATTTCTACGATCTGGGTTATACAAACTTCGCCATGGTTTTTCAGGCTAATCTAAAAAGAACATTAAAAGACCTCGAATATATAAATGAAAACCAATTTCGAATTCGCTGGACAAAAGGTGCTTATTCTGAATCCCCCGACGTCGCATACCAGGTTAAAGACGATATCAACAAGAACTATGAAGCAGGTCTGAATATGCTCATGAAAGACGGTGCATATCCTTCAATTGCAACACACGATTTGAAATTGATCAATCTTGCAAAAGAGCTTGCTGTGAAATACGGTCGTGAGAGTCATCAGTTTGAGTTTCAGAGAGTGTACGGTGTCACTACAGAAGAAGTCTTAAAAAAGACTGTTGCCGAAGGATACCGGGTGTGCTTGACCGTTCCCCTTGGAACACACTGGTATCCTTATTATACACGCCGTTTGGCTGAGAATTGGATAAACATCTTTGACATCCCGCTCTGTATTTTAGGCCTTAAGAAGTTTGTGTGATGATTTCAGTTATACTGGCAGTATGCCCGGCTGAATGAGACAAGTATAAATAAACCCCTGATGAATAAAGCTATTCAGGGGTTTTTTATATACTATTAGATTACATACCTTTGTTTTAATCAGTTGTATTGGATTCCTCATTTGACTCAATCAAATCACTTGCAATTTATATTAATTTTCCTTACTTACAGCAGTGCGAATCAACTCGTGTTTTCAAGAATAAATTGAGGTTGTTTCAAAGAGAGCGAAGCACATAATGCTTCGTTTTTTATGAGGATGAAAACAGCAGAATTAACTGAAAAAATAAAATCAAGAGCATATGACCTCGGTTTTGATAAAATTGGTATTGCCCGGTCCCAAAGACTTGATAGTGCCTTTCTCGAACGGTGGTTGAACAACGGTTATCAGGCAACGATGCACTGGATGGAGAGGACTGCGGAAAAGCGGTGTAATCCCGAGCAATATCTTCCGGGTGTTCAGAGTATCATTGTCGGAGCAGTCAACTACTATTCCGATGATCCGCCACGCCCTGATAATTCAGGTCAGATTTCCCGGTATGCAGTAGGACGCGATTACCATTTTGTGTTAAAAGAGATGCTCGGATCATTGCAAGGCTATCTCAATGAACTTGATCCGGATGCTCAGAGTATCCATGCTGTAGATGATGCACCCGTCGCAGACAAGATCTGGGCGCAGAAAGCCGGGATCGGATGGATCGGGAAACACTCAAATGTGTTGGCGAAGGATATTGGCTCTTACTTTTTTATCGGAGAGATTCTCACGACTGCAACCTTAGAGTATGATGATCCAGCCTCCGACCACTGCGGAACATGCACACTCTGTATTGATTCGTGTCCCACAAATGCAATTCTTGATGATTGTGTAGTCGACAGTAAACAGTGTATATCGTACAGGACTATTGAATACAAGGGTGAATATCCTCAAGAATGGCAAGGTCAAAACCGGAACTGGATTTTTGGCTGCGATATCTGCCAGGAAGTGTGTCCCTGGAACAAAAACGCAGAACCGACCAATAATCCGGAGTTTATTGAACGTGAGAACACGAGATTTCCTGTTCTCGAAAAGATTGAGCAGCTAAACGAGGATTCTTTCAGAGAATGCTTTAAAGACAGTCCGATAAAACGGAGTAAATGGGAGGGTATGCGGCGGAATATTGCTCAGGTTTACGAATTTCAAAAAAGCAAATAGTGTTAATTAATAATATTAAGCTACACTTCAGAGAGTTTTCTTATGGATATATTGGTTAAAACAGGTAAGATCGAAAATCTTCGGACTGAACTGCTTGCAGTATATTTGTTTCAGGAGGTCAAATCAGTAGATGGCTGGCTTAAAGAACTTGATAAAGTGACAGGAAAGCGGCTGCAGGAAGTTTTTAAACTGCATGATTTCAAGGGTGAATTGAACGAAACACTTGTGTTATATTCCCCTGCCAAATCCCCTGTCAAAAGAGTAGTGTTGATCGGTCTCGGTAAAAAGCGGGACTTTGGTGTCGAGAAGGCAAGGCAGACTTTCGGTACCGCGGCAAAAATCGCTAAAGGTAAAAAGATAAAACGGTTTATTAATTGTATCGCAGGAATAGATTCTCCCAAAGTATCAAAACAAGAGGTAGCCCATGCCGCCGTAGAAGGCACAATGCTCAGTGTCTACCAATTCACAAAATTCAAAACCGAAAATGTGAAGAAGATTACGCATGTTGATTCCATGCAGCTTTTCGATATTTCAAAAAAGGAAATTGAAGAGCTTCGCACTGGAATCGAGGTAGGCAGGGTATTTTCCGAGAGTACAATTTTCGCGCGTGACCTTGCGTCAAACCCTGGCAACGTTGTTACTCCTGAATATCTTGCGGACGAAGCAAAACAGTTTGCAAAAGAGAATGGATTGAAATGCACAGTGTTTGGTGAGAAGAAACTAAAGGAGCTCAAGATGAATGCGCTCCTTAGTGTGGCGCAGGGGAGTGTCAAAGAACCGCGTCTCATCCTTCTTGAATACAAATGCAACCTGAAAAACGCCGAAACAGTGGCAATTGTGGGCAAAGGTATTACATTTGATACAGGGGGAACTTCTCTGAAGCCATCAAGAAAAATGGAAGAAATGAAGTACGATATGTGCGGAGCCGCTGCTGTATTAGGTCTCATGAAACATATTCACCGATTGAAACCACCGGTTAACGTTGTCGGTATAATAACTTCGGCCGAAAACATGCCTGGTGGAAATGCTATTAAGCCGGGAGATATAATTACTGCATATTCAGGGCTGACTGTAGAGGTTATTAATACCGATGCCGAAGGGAGGCTGGTACTGTGCGACGCACTTGCCTATGCAGTCGACGCTTATAAACCCGACGCACTCATCGATTTGGCGACCCTGACGGGGGCTGTTGTCATTGCGCTGAGCCATTATGCAACCGGAATGCTCGGCAACAATGCGCCGCTTTTGAAAAAGGTGAGTGATGCAGGTGAAAAAACAGGTGAAAAAGTCTGGGAGCTTCCAATATTTCCTGAGTTTGATGAGCACATAAAAAGCGATACAGCTGATATAAGGAACAGTAACGGACCGGGTGGTGGAACAATATACGGAGCGGCATTTTTGAAAAAGTTTGTCGGAAAAACGCCATGGGTCCATCTCGATATCGCTGGAACTGCATGGGACGTGAAAGAAAAATCGTATCTTCCAAAGGGACCGACCGGGGTCGGAGCAAGGTTGTGTGCACAAGTGCTCAAAGACTGGAAATAAGCTGCTTCACGTAATCGCAATACAAGTAAACTAACCATTGTTGAAGAAGAAATGTGTTGAATGATAAAGCAATCAAAAAAAGCTGATCTCCATTTACATACCAATATTTCCGATGGACTGCTGTCACCAATTGAGCTTTTTGACAAGATGTGGGAGCATGGCATGTCGACAATAGCGGTTACTGACCATGATAGTGTTGCTGCCGTTGATACCTTGAATCGACGAGCACAGATGTATAGCTTACGAATTGTTCCCGGTGTTGAATTAAGTGGAGAGTTTAAAGGACTGGATATCCATTTTCTCGGTTATTTTATCCAGCACCACAACAAACGGTTTCTCGATTATTTGTATTTGTTTCAACGGCGCCGCCATCAACGCGCACAGGAAATGGTTGCGAATCTGGAAAAAATTGGGATTCATATTACGCTTGATGATGTTGTTTCTATTGCGCGGAACAGGCCGATCGGCAGACCGCATATTGCCGATGCACTTATTTCCAGCGGTCATGTTAGTTCCCGGAATGAGGCATTCGAGAAATATTTAGGGGGAGGCGGTCCCATTTATGTAGAAAAATATAAGATAACTGCATCGGAAATCATCGAACTGATCCACTCAATAGGAGGAGCGGCATTCGTTGCTCATCCAGGTATCAGTTGTTCCGATGATACTGTGCGCCGTCTTGTCGAAGCGGGCTTGGATGGTCTGGAAATCGTCCATCCAAAACATTCACCGGATAAACAAAAAAAGTTAGCAAAAATTGCAAATGAGCTATCTCTTCTTACAAGCGGCGGGTCAGATTTTCATGGTGATCCTGAGCGGGAGGCTGATCTCGGGAAGTTTTCTATTCCTGATGAATCTGTAGACACAATTGAAGAGTATTGTAAAAGTATGAGAGATACATGGGGATATTTAAGTGAAGATGAATTAGATGCGGAAGAATGAGAAGATGACGGAGAAATCAATAATGAGAGTGACAAGGAAGAATAGCAAGAAATTTTTTACTACGGTAGATGAACACAATGTCGGTCAATAGTCCAAGCCCGTATACTAAACCTGCACCCGGTCTGAGGATAAAACAAGGTGCGCCAGCAATTCCAAGACCGACACAGGAAGATATTGAACGATTTCCCAAAGACGCGGAAGAACTGCTCGATTCCATTTGGTCTAATCAAAAAAGTTTACTCGATAACAACAGGTACGATCTAAACTGGGTCGGAGAAGCACATTTTGTGTTAGCCGGTGCAACCGGCCAAGGATTGGGTGGAGCACTTGCGAGTGCAGTCCTCAATTTATTACAGGACAGTGGTAGCCTAACAGTGATTGCACGGGATTTAAGCCGGTCGGTCGGATACCATACCGGCAGATTAATGGACGAACGAGCAGAGAAAGCCGGTTTTGGCAGCAGATTTAGTTGGATCAATGACGGTCTTGCACTTGAAGGTGACAACCTTAGCAAAATAGTTAGCACTCTTAGGGAAGCAGGTGCACAAAATGTTGTTTATATCAACACGGTAGCAGCAGCCAGTTCCGGGTTGCTTCCCGGGAGTCCTCCGGTATTTGTAAAAGATGTAGATGAAGAAGGACTTTTTCAATGGGAGCTTCAGCCGCTCAATGAGAAAAGAATTAAAACGACACAATTTATCATGGGAGATATGGCGGTTCGGTTTATCGATGTTCTCGAACAGAATGGTATCAATATAGCTGCAACAGCATTTGCAGATTGGCGGGGCAGCATAGATTTTGTGAGCCGTGATCCTTCATCCGTAGAGTACGGTAGAAATGGACCTTATTCGACAAGTCTCCATTTACCGAAGATTGTTCTCCAGAAGGCAACCTCAGATGCATACAATACCGACAGGCTGGTCATAGATTTTTTCCTCCCGGTAATGCGGACCCGTGCACTTGGTTTCATTCCGGGCGGCTCGACACTGAATCATGTTTTGAGCAAAATGATGCAACTGGAAGGAGTACAATATATTGGTATACCGGAACTTGCTCTTGGTATGCTGGAACGAATTGGCCGGGCGCTAACAGGTGCTGACAGAAATCCTTTTCCAAGACATGATGAGCATGAAGCGCAGTTTGACCTGTGGTTTTACGAAGTATTAAAGCACCTGAATAACGACAAAACAAGCGATTTTTATTACAATAAATGGATCGAAATCGAATACCAGTGAAATTAAATTATATTGCTATTCCATAATGTCCTTAATATATTAATTCATACGTTACTCTCTCGATACACTGAGCATCGCTGAATTCCGCTCCACAGAATAATTAGATTAAAGTGATATATATGTCTCATTTATCAAAAATCGATTTTCCCGGCGATCTTAAAATCTTAAGTGTTAAAGAGTTGTGCGAGCTTGCTGAAGAAGTCCGTCAATATATTATAAACACTATTCCAACTATAGGCGGCCACTTTGCATCGAGCCTCGGTGTGACCGAGATTACGATTGCACTTCATCACATATTTAATGCACCGGAAGATAAAATTATCTGGGATGTCGGTCATCAGGGGTATGTCCATAAAATTCTTACCGGCAGAAAAGATGCCCTGAAAAATATCCGCCAGTATGAAGGAATCAGTGGATTTCTGTCGCGGGATGAAAGTCCCTATGATGTGTTTGGTGCCGGGCATGCAAGTACCTCAATTTCTTCTGCGCTTGGTATTGCCAAGGCCAGAGATCTGCTTGAGAAGAAATTCAGAGTTGTTGCTGTAATCGGCGATGGAGGAATGACCGGTGGGTTGGCGTACGAAGGGTTGAACAATGCCGGTGCTGCAGGGACTGACATCACAGTTGTGCTGAACGACAATACTATGTCGATTTCAAAAAATGTCGGCGCAATATCCCGCTATCTTGTCAATATGGTAACTAATCCGGTTTATCAATCAATCAGGTCAAAGATTTGGGACCTGACCGGGAGAATGCCAAAATCAGAAACTATCCGGCTTCTTGCACATAAATTTGAAGAGAGTCTCAAAACTCTAGTGATTCCCGGTATGTTGTTCGAGGATCTCGGGTTCAAATATTATGGTCCGATTGACGGTCATAACCTGAAGGAAGTAGTCAATGTGCTGTCAAACATTCGAGATCTGACCGGACCGCAGATTGTCCATTTTCTGACGCAAAAAGGTAAAGGATGCGACTATGCGGAAAAAGACCCGATTAAGTATCACGGTGTAAAGGCGCCGAAAAAACCAGGAGCTTCTTCTGATGCTGCTGTCGCGTATACAAACGTATTTGGCAGAACAATGATTGATCTTGCAAAGCAGGATAAAAAAGTGTGTGTTATCACTGCCGCTATGAAAGAAGGGACCGGACTTGTTGAATTTGCCGATGTTTTTCCTGACCGGTTTTTTGATGTCGGTATTGCCGAAGGGCATGGAGTTACCTTTGCAGGCGGCCTTGCAACAGAAGGAATGAAACCGGTTGCGGCAATATATTCGACGTTCCTTCAACGAGCATACGATCATATCATTCACGATGTGAGTATTCAGCGTCTTCCGGTGACGTTTGCGCTTGACCGGGCAGGCCTTGTGGGCGAAGACGGTCCAACGCACCACGGAAATTTAGACATCGGCTATCTCGGTGTTATACCCGGTATGGTAATCGCTGCACCAAAAGACGGCACGGAACTGCGCCATCTTCTCTACACGGCAGTAAACTATACCAATGGTCCGTTTGCAGTCCGGTATCCTCGTGACAATGTTCCCGCAATTGACTGGGACGAACCGTTTAAAACAGTGCCTGTCAGCTCGTGGGAACAGCTCGACGAAGGAAGTGACTTACTTATCATTGCTTCGGGTACCATGGTTGACGCTTCGCAGAAGACTGCTGATTTACTCCATATACGGAGAATAAAGCCGACGATTGTAAATGCCCGGTATATAAAGCCGATCGATATCGAATTTCTCGAAAAAAATGCTGCGCAGTATGATGTAATTGTGACCGTGGAAGAAAATGTTCTACGCGGGGGCCTTGGTGAACAGGTTGCAAGTTATTGTGCCGGCTTAAAGCAGTTCAAAGGCAGTATTTTAAAGATTGGCATACCTGAAAAATTTGTTGTCCACGGGGCGCGTAAAATACTGCTCGAATCTGTCGGTCTCACACCGGAACAGCTTGCTCTTCGGATTGAAGAATTTTTTACCAAAAATCGCAAAAAACTTCTGAAACAGCTCTTTCAATAAAAGAGTACAGGCATAAAAATGTAGTGAAGGGAGTATCGTATGGCTACGTATATTGTGATGTATAATTACTCCGATAAGGGGATCGAGAATATCAAAAGTTCACCCGATAGACTCGATGCGGCAAAAAAGGCGTTCAGTGGCACCGGTGTATCAATCAAGGATTTCTACCTCTCAATTGGCAGATACGACGGTGTCGCAGTCTGCGAAGCGCCGGATGACAAAGCGATTGCACAGGTGCTTCTCAGGATCGGTTCGCTCGGTTATATCAGGACAGAAACACTCAGTGCCTTTCCTGAGGATGAATACCGGAATATTATTTCCGGTCTGTGATATTGCACACAATTACATGTCCTGGTTACAATTTAATGGAACTGGATTTCTCGTCACCGGCTGTGTATTAAATAGCGCATAATTGATTTATACTACATTTGAGATTGAAATTGAATGAGTATACTTGATACATGCGGCAGGGCAATTCATGACCTCCGCATTTCAGTGACTGACCGGTGCAACTTTCGTTGTCCCTACTGCATGCCGGCCGATATCTATGGAGAAAAATACACGTTTCTCCCGAGACAAGACCTCCTTACCTTTGAAGAAATAGCCAAAGTTACGAAGATTTTCACGAGATTCGGTGTGCGGAAAATCCGCCTGACCGGCGGTGAACCGCTCATGCGTGAAGACATCGCAGACCTTGTCGGGCTCCTTGCGGAATTCGATTATGTCGATGATCTGGCACTCACAACGAACGGCTATCTTCTACCAAAATTTGCAGTGCCGCTTAAACAGTCCGGCCTCTCAAGGATTTCAGTCAGCCTCGATTCGCTCGATGACAAGGTATTCAAAGAAATGAATGGCAGGGAATACAGTGTTGAACGTGTCCTCAGCGGGATTAAAGCGGCCGAAGCAGCTGGATTTACCCAGATCAAAATCAATGCTGTTGTTCAACGGGGAATCAACGACCACACACTGCTCGATTTAGTCTGCCATTTTCGGGGCACAGGCCACATCGTCCGGTTCATCGAATATATGGATGTCGGAAACCTGAACGGCTGGAACCTCGATCATGTTGTGCCTGCCGAAGAGATAATCGCACTCATCAACAGTAAATTTCCGCTCGAACCTGTTGATCCGAACTATAGTGGTGAAGTTGCGAACAGATACCGTTTCAAAGATGGTCGGGGAGAGATCGGTGTCATTGCGTCTGTCACGAAACCTTTCTGCGGTGGCTGTACACGCATCAGGCTTGCCACTGATGGCAGGCTTTTTACATGCCTCTTCGGCACAGACGGAACCGATTTACGCGGACCGCTCCGTTCCGGCGCGACCGATGATGACATGATTGCAATAATTACAAATGTATGGAAAAAGAGAGACGACCGCTACTCTGAATTCCGCTCCCGCAGTACCCCTCAGCAGTCCTCCTCCAAAAAGATCGAAATGTACCAGATCGGCGGGTAATAATTACTCAACAAAAAAGCTCTATTTATATTCCTTTAATTCTAAATAAAACTCTTGACATTCAGGAGATAATAGCTTATATTGAAATTTAGAATTAGGTATATAGATATAATAAAAATAGAACTTACTAGTTGACAGAATAACTTTTAAACTAGAATAATATCAGTAACTATATAGATTTAAAACTATATTATTCGGATAAAACCCTAGATATCAGTGAGATAATAGCTTATATTGAAATTTAGAATTAGGTATATAGATATAATAAAAATAGAACTTACTAGTTGACAGAATAACTTTTAAACTAGAATAATATCAGCAACTATATAGATTTAAAACTATATTATTCGGATAAAACCCTAGATATCAGTGAGATAATAGCTTATATTGAAATTTAGAATTAGGTATATAGATATAATAAAAATAGAACTTACTAGTTGACAGAATAACTTTTAAACTAGAATAATATCAGTAACTATATTGGAGGCTGTAGTGGCAAAGAAAACAGATTTTCCTTCTGCTTCGTTAAAAAAAAGTGAAGCACTTGCTGGTACTGTAAGCAAGTTGGGTGGTTCATGTACAATTGAACTATGTGCTAAAGCTATGGGAAGCAAAATGAAGCAAGGGACTATCAGTGGCAGTTTTAACATGGTTATTAGAGGTGCAATTAAATTTGGGATGATTCTTAGAAATGGGGATAAACTATCTATTACTGACACTTATAAAGATTATGAGCTCGCATATAGTGACGAAGAAAAACTCGAGGTTAAGCGAAGAATGTTTCTTAATCCGCCGATGTTTAGTGAAATTATAAAAAGGTTTGAGGGCAAACAATTACCAATAAATATTCTTGACAAGATGCTCATTAAAGAATACAATGTTCATCCATACATCGCTTCACGAGTTGCAAAATATTTTGTTAAGGGCGCTTCGGAAATAGGAGCAATAACTTCTGATGATTATTTGCATTTCCCAAGCAATAATTTAGAAGATGATAACACTATAGAAACGAAGTTGGCTACACCTGGTCTGAATGGTACTGAAAAAACTGCGGAAGTGACAAATGCAAAAAATAATCACTCATCGACAATATCTGAGAAGATTGTGGAGGATTTCAGTACCGAGTATGTTGGAAGATTATCGTATGTTGGACGAGATTTCAAATTTGAATCAATAATAAATGATCTGGATGATTTTACGGCTGCAACTGAATTCTTGAAAAAAAAGATCGAGAAAATTATAAAACATAAAAATGATACACCCGACAGTAAGAGCAGCAATGTTGACCAGTGAAAACGCTTCAACAAAGGGTTCCAAACCAGAGTTGAATCATTGCTCACCATTGTGAGAGTGCCTCCATAGCACTCTCGGCTCTTACTGTCTGCTTTTTCTGTCGTTTAATATAAGATAGTTTTTTGGAAAATCCAAATTGTTTTTGTGGTTCATCTCTGCAACACTACTCGATACCGTGCGTCGTTATCTCGCACCCTGTTGATTCCTTTATTCGCATCTGACATCGGCATTGGTTCTGTCCGGGCTTTGATGTTGTGCCGGGCAGCGAAGTCGAGCATTTCGCGGATCATGTACCGCCCACCGGTGTTCGACCCAACAACTCCCTGCTCGAACACAATAAGTTGATGACCAACCGCAGGAATTGGCTGGGGAGGGCTGCCGACAACACACAATTTTCCACCTGGTTTCAGAATGCGCAGATATTTTTCCCAATCGAGATCAACAAAGACCGTCGTGATGATAAAATCAAGCGAGTTTTTCACTTTGTTAAGCGCTTTGAAATCAGTACTCGATACAAATTTATGTGCCCCGAATTGTTTTGCTTCAGCCTTTTTGTCGGAATGTGACGAAAACGCCGTTACTTCACATCCGAACGCTCGTGCGAACTGGAGCGCCATGTGCCCGAGCCCGCCGATGCCGATAACGCCGACACGCATGGGGGGTATAACCCCATACAATCGGAGTGGAGAATAGACAGTTATCCCACCGCAGAGCAGGGGAGCAGTTGTTACTGAATCAAGCGATTCGGGAATCTTAAATGCAAACCGGCTGTCAACGCGTATTCGGTCTGCAAATCCGCCATACTGGTCGACACATGTCGCTTTCTGATGGGTGCAGAGATTCTCCCGTCCGGTCAAACAGTAATCGCACGAAAAGCATGCACCCGACTGCCAGCCTATCCCAATCCGATCTCCCCGTTTGAGAACATCGACATGTTTCCCTTTCATGGCAACCGTTCCGACAATCTCATGTCCCGGCACGAAGGGATAAGTGCTGATATCCCAGTCATTGTCGATCAGATGGACGTCACTGTGGCAAATACCGCAGTGCGATACATCCACGTCGATTTCCCATCCTCCAAGCTGTCCAGGATCATAATCATACTGTTCGAGCTGTCCACCAGCTTTCTTTGCTGCATAACTCCTGATATTTGTCATATCTTTTCCACTCAGATTAGCAGGTTTTCAAATTATCCATATTGAATAGTAAAGTAATCTTAATAAATTTACCCTTTTTTTCCTCACGCAAAAGTAATGTCGGCTCTTCTCCGAAAAAATGCTTCGAGACCGCGGGTGAATTTCGTCAATCTTTTATGATGGTCAGCATCATTTTGAATCGCTCAGGAGCATGGAGTGCGTGCGGTTTATTTGCAGGGAGAATAATAAGTTCACCCTTCGACACGGTATGCTTTGCACCCGATATAGTGATCTCGGTTGAACCGTCGACGACAGTAATGAGTGCTTCAAAATTCGTTGTGTGTTCCGATAATCCTTCTCCGGCATCAAACGCAAAAAGAGTGACCGTCCCGGTACTTTTCTTTATGATCGTTCTGCTCACGACAGAGCAGCTTTGATATTCTATAAGAGATTCAACGGCTGCTGACCCTGTAATGTCGTGTAGTTCCTCACTCATTTAACTCTCCGAATAATGTAAGACGGATTTTGCAGGTAAATTGTTGCAAACAATAGTATCTATTATTGAATCAATTCTTTTTTCTCACGGTCCCGCCAGCGGCAATTCCAGCACTGAGTAGTATAAGATTTTTGATAATGTATTGTCCTTCAAGGGTGAGAACAAACGGAAAATCGGCAAAATGGACGTCAGGGAGCAGTAATAGAGGCAGAAAGGTCCCCGGCAGTTGAAGAAAGAGTTCTCCCCCTGATCAAAGGGCGAAATAACAGCCCGGCACCGATAGCTACTTCCCATCATCCGAGAACCTGAACGAATATATCAGGCAGAAACAAATACACTGTCCGTTCAACAAGTAATTGAGCGAGACTAACACCGAACGATTTCAAAATCCCGAACCAAATGAATATAATTCCGAGTGAGTATCTGAGAAATTCGGATCCATAGCGTTCCATCCAACCCATAATGCTGCGGTCACAGGAGTGCAATCTATTTATAGGTATCATAATTTATGTATTCCACTTTAAGGTATTGCGAGGTTTTTGTGGACTGTACTGTTTTTAGTGATTGTTGAAAAAGGAAATATAACGTTTTTATTTGAATATATCACAGGATATTTTACTTGACATAATACAAATAAATGAATACATTTTCGTCCATGGCAATTGACTAAAAAAAGTCACTTTATTTGCCTCATTTGCCCCCTGATGGGTTAAGAACTGAACTGATTAAAGTGATTCATTGAATAGCTGTAGAGAGCCGATGCTACTTGAATATCTTAATGTCCTTATCTTCCTCTTAGTCGGCATTTTCATGGTAGGCGTTGCCATTATTGCCTCGAGGTTGATTCATCCCCGAAAAAGTTCCGACGAGAAATATTTAACCTACGAATGTGGTGAAGACCCTGTCGGTCACGCCTGGGTCAGATTTAACAACCGTTTTTATATAATTGCACTTATATTTATCATTTTTGACGTGGAAGTAGTATTTCTGTTTCCCTGGGCAATTGTCTACAAGAAACTCGGCATGTTTGCCTTTGTTGAGATGATGGTTTTTCTTGCGATACTGGTTATAGGATTTGCTTATGTCTGGGCCAAGGGAGACCTTGAATGGGTGAAATCATATTTTGCCGATAGCGGTGAAGAGGTGATGAAGTCACATGTTAACAGCACCGATGATGTATTGGTAAAACCCAACGATTAATTTGAACTGATCATATTCTGAATTAAGGTACAAAAATGGGAATTTTAGAAGGCAAGTTTGGAAACAATATACTGATAACATCTGTCGATAAATTGTTTAACTGGGCACGGCTCTCTTCGCTGTGGCCCATGACGTTTGGACTGGCATGTTGTGCAATAGAAATGATGGCAACCGGAGCGTCGAGGTTTGACCTTGACCGGTTCGGCATCATGTTCAGAGCAAGTCCGAGACAGTCGGATGTGATGATTATCGCAGGTACTGTCACGCTTAAAATGGCAACACGTATTAAACGATTATATGAACAGATGCCGGAACCGAAGTATGTTATTTCGATGGGAAGCTGTGCAACCTGCGGCGGTCCCTACTGGGACCATGGATATCATGTTCTGAAAGGTGTTGACAAAATCATTCCTGTCGACGTCTATGTCCCCGGTTGCCCCCCGAGACCGGAAGCACTCATCGACGGTTTGCTTGAGTTGAGGGAAAAGATCAAAAAAGATCAGGTGCTGGCGAAGAAGAAAGAAAAAGCAACAGTGTGAACTGTTTTGTGGAACAATTAAATTATCAAGCATACGAATATAATCAAAACAGAAAAATTTATTTATTAACGAGTTTCTTATAATTAAAGATTATGATCTATGAACGCTGAAGAAATCACAAAAAAACTTCAGGATAAATTTGGCGGCAAAATTATTGAAGCGGATCTTGAAGTGGTCGAGCCTGTAATTGCTGTCGAACCAGGAGCGATAGCTGATGTGTGTACTTTTCTGAAAGATGATCCCGATTTGGACTGTAAATTACTTATGTGTCTTAGCGGTGTCGACTTAGATGAGGAGAACTTGCAGGTTGTTTATCACATAAGTTCGCTTCAGCATAAACACAAAGTCACCCTTATGGTGACAGTGCCAAAGAGCAAACCCGATGTCTCGACCGTTTCGGGAATATGGCGGACAGCAGACTGGCATGAGCGGGAAGCGTTCGATCTTCTCGGTGTTGTGTTTATCGGACATCCCGATATGAGAAGAATTCTCTGTCCCGATGACTGGGAAGGCTATCCACTTAGAAAAGATTATGTTACACCGGAAATGTATAATGGCATGCCTGTCCCATATCCGGAAGATGAAGATTCGCAGTCTGAATAATTGCAAAGGCAGAATTGAGAATTGTTCGAAATGGCTGAAATCAAAACGGAAGATATTTATATAGAGCCGGGTCAATCCCCCAAAACAGGTTTTGATACGGACGACATGGTTCTGCAGATGGGTCCACAGCATCCGAGTACACATGGTGTGCTCAGGTGCGAATGTGTGACGGATGGCGAGGTTATCAAAAAAGTCACACCGCATATTGGATATCTTCACCGTTGTTTTGAAAAGCATGCAGAAAACGAATCGTGGAAAGGAGTCATACCCTATACTGACAGAATTGATTATGTTGCCTCAATGGGTCAGAATTTTTCGTATGTCCTTGCTGCAGAAAAATTGATTGAAATCGAAGTGCCGGAACGTGTCCAGTACCTCCGGGTGATTGTATCCGAGCTTCAACGAATTGCGAGCCATCTTCTTTCATTCGGAACTTATGGAATGGATGCGGGTGCATTTACTCCGTTTCTGTGGGCTTTCCGTGAACGGGAAATGATTCTCGATATGTTTGAGAAGTTGTGCGGTGCGCGTCTCCTTTACAACTACATGTGGATTGGCGGTGTTTCGCACGATCTCTATGATGGTTTTGCAAAAGAGTGCATGGAATTTCTTGATTATTTTGAGAAGAAGGTTATAGAGGAATACAATCCGTTACTTTCATACAACAAAATATTTATCGAACGGACGGCGAATGTCGGTGTCATGACTGCCGATGTTGCTATCAATTACGGGACATCCGGGCCGACACTCCGGGCGTCCGGTGTAGATTGGGACCTGAGACGTGACGATCCTTATTCAGTATATGACAAATTCGATTATGAAGTCATTGTTGGAAATGGCGAAATGGGTACTGTCGGTGACTGCTGGGACCGATATATGGTACGTATTTACGAGATGATCGAAAGTGTCAAAATAATCCGGCAGGCGCTTCAATTGATTCCTGACGGTCCGATTATGCATAAAAAGATCGGCAAGGTTGTCCGAGTTCCGAAAGGTAGGCTCTATGTCCGAACGGAAGCTCCGCGTGGCGAACTGGGTTATTACCTGATCAGTGAAGGAGGAAAAGGGCCTGCACGGTTAAAGGGGAGATCACCATGTTTCAGCAATTTGAGTGTACTAGATGAAATATCACGAGGGTATATGCTTGCCGACCTCATTGTTATTATTTCAAGTATTGATATTGTGCTTGGGTGTGTAGATCGATAACGTTTGGCGGATAGTCAGAGAAGAATGAAGAGAATTGCCGGAGAGTGATTTAACGATGCAAAACGAGTTTCAAGGAATCTTTAATAAACTTATCAACAGTATTTCTATCTTTGATGCTTTTCCCGAAGCAGGTAAGATTGCCATTGCATCGATTATTGCCGCATTGATCTTTTTTCATGTTATAGCAATATTTGCCCTGATAACAATCTACTCAGAGCGGAAAATTGCTGCCCATATTCAGGACCGGTTAGGGCCGATGGAAACCGGCTGGCACGGTGTTTTACAGACGATTGCAGATGCAGTGAAACTCTTGTTGAAAGAAGATATTATTCCACGTGATGCCGACCGAAAATTGTTTATCATTGCTCCGTTTATTGTTTTTATGACTGCTCTTGCCGTATTTGTGGTTTTCCCCTTTAGCGAAACAATTTTTGTCAGCGATATCAACATTGGGATTTTATACGTTGTGGCAATCTCGACAGTTGTTGTGCCGGGAATTATTATGGCCGGATGGGCGTCGAACAATAAATGGTCTCTCTTCGGAGCAATGCGCTCAGCGGCACAGATTGTGAGCTATGAAATTCCGGCCGGACTTGCTATTGTGTGTGCGGTAATGGTATCGGGGACGCTGAGCATGCAGGGAATCGTTCATGCACAGTCCGGTGGATTCTGGAACTGGATCATTTTCAATAGTTTTCCGTTTAATTTCATTGCGTTTATTATCTATTTTTCAGCATCAGTTGCTGAAATAAACAGAACACCATTCGATCTTCCTGAAGCGGAGTCGGAATTGGTTGCTGGATTTATGACCGAGTATTCCGGTATGCGGTGGTCGTTTTTCTTCCTTGCTGAATATGGCAATTTGCTTGCGGTTTCTGCTGTCGGTACGGTTCTTTTCCTCGGTGGCTGGCAGCCTCCGTTTGAGGCGCTTGCCGTGATCCCGGGAATTGTTTGGTTTTTAGGTAAAACATCATTTCTGGTGTTTGTACAGATATGGATTCGCTGGACACTGCCGCGTCTTCGGGTAGACCAATTGATGTATGTGTGTTGGAAAGTTTTTGTACCGTTTACATTGGTCTGTATTGCAGGAGTTGGTTTCTGGCAAGTTATGCAGGGATAATCCAAATTGTTAGAGCAAATTTAACGAAATTAAATTATGCAAACATATTTTAACAATATATATCTTGCCGTTAAATCTGTCTTGATCGGAATGAGCCTGACGTTCAGGCATCTCTTCGAAAGATCGGTCACGGTGCAGTATCCTCGGCAAAAACTGAGTATCCCCAAACGCTCCCGGAATCTTTTGCTCAACAAAGTTGACGATTGTATCGGATGTGATCAGTGCGTACGGGTATGCCCTGTCGACTGCATCACAATGGATACAATCAAAACGTTTCCGGAAGACGATCTTGGAGTGACTTCCGACGGCCAGAAAAAAAGACTCTGGGTTACGCGGTTTGACATCGATATGGCTAAATGCTGTTTCTGCGGATTGTGTACGTATCCGTGCCCGACAGAGTGCCTGATTATGACCGATGAATACGAATATTCAACAAACAATAGAGATAATTTAGTATTTGAATTTGCAAATGTCGATCCGATAAAAGTTGCCGAACTAAAAGAAAAAGACCACATCAGGGCTATGGAAAAAGAGAAAAAAAAGCTGGCGGCTGCGAAAGCAAAAGAAGAAGGTGGATCGTAAGATCAGCCTGTTGAAGGGGATGTATGAGCGCCAAGGATGTACTGTTTTTGCTATTTGCTGTGGTTACAGTAGGATCTGCCTTTCTGGTTGTATTTTCAAAGCGGATAACATACGCAGCGTTTTCCCTGATGCTGTCCTTTTTTGGTGTCGGCAGCCTCTATATATTTCTAAGTGCCGATTTTCTCGCTGCCGTTCAACTCATTATTTATGTCGGTGGTATCTTGATTCTGCTCTTATTTGGTATTCTCCTTACGGCAAAAATATCGTCTGTGACTGTTTCGACGAAAACATCTCAGCGTGTCTTGGGTTCTATAGCTGTCACCGGATTTTTGATTCTCCTTCTGTCGGTTATTTCAAATACTTCATGGTTCGGACCGGGATTTACAGATCAGGGAGCCTATGCACCACAAAGTGAACTGATCGGAAACCAGTTAATGACCGTATATATTCTTCCGTTTGAAGTTGCGTCAATTTTGCTTCTTGCCGCGTTAGTCGGCGCACTGTACATCGTTCGATCGGAGGAGAAATGATTCAACTTGAGACGTTTCTGATAATCGGCGCGCTGCTCTTTGCGAGCGGCCTTCTGGCTATTCTTACAAAGCGGAATGCTATAGGTATTTTAATGGGTGTTGAGCTTATCTTGAATGCTGCGAACGTCAATTTTGTTGCATTTGCATTTTTCAAAGACCCCGGTATTCATGGTGTGTTAATAGCGTTATTTGTATTTGTGATTGCGGTTGCCGAAGCGGCAGTTGCACTTGCAATAGTCTTAAATATTTACCGGACGCATCAGACGATCAATGTTGATGAAGCACATAGTCTTCTGAAGTAATGTAATTGATAGTGATGGTTTTGTACTAAACTCTTAAGAGAACACATGGAATTACTAGCTGCAGCGATTATTATCTGGTTACTGCCTCTTGCGGCGTTCACAATCCAGATTTTCATAGGGAAACGGCTTCCGAGACAGGGGGACTGGGTGGTTGTCGGATCAATGTTTGTTAATCTGGGCCTTGCTCTGTGGATATTCTATACTGTTCTTACTGCGTATGATCCGAATTTCAGAGTGGAGTATCATTTTGACTGGATTCAGCTTGGCAGTCAGAATTTCCCGCTCGGGTTCGCTCTCGATAATGTAACGGCAGTGATGCTTGTTGTTGTCACACTGGTCAGTTCACTTGTATTTCTTTACTCAACCGGCTATATGCACGGTGATCCGCGCTATTCCCGCTATTTTGCTTATCTTTCGTTGTTTGCATTTTCCATGCTCGGTCTGGTGCTGTTCGATAATCTGCTTGGCATTTATATGAGCTGGGAGCTTGTGGGACTCTGTTCGTATTTACTTATCGGATTCTGGTTTGAAAAAGATTCGGCTGCGAATGCTGGAAAAAAGGCTTTTATAACCAACCGTGTCGGCGATTTCGGTATGTTTGTCGGAATACTGATTGTGTTTTTCTCGGTTGGATCATTTTCATTTGAAGGAATTCGGAATGCTGTCGCTTCCGGCAGTTTTGGGGGGATGACACTAACGGTTGCAGGAATTTTGATTTTTATGGGAGCGGTCGGAAAATCTGCTCAGTTTCCGTTGCACGTTTGGCTGCCGGATGCTATGGAGGGTCCTACACCGGTCAGCGCGTTGATTCATGCTGCTACCATGGTAGCTGCCGGCGTCTACCTGGTTGTCCGGATATTCTTTATGCTGACTTCCGATTCGATGATCGTCATTGCCTACATCGGCGGATTTACGGCGATCTTTGCAGCAACGATAGCTATTGCACAAAATGATATCAAACGTGTTCTGGCTTATTCGACAGTCAGCCAGCTCGGGTATATGATCCTCGCACTCGGTACCGGTTCATACGCAGCAGGTTTGTTTCATCTGATGACGCATGCCTTTTTTAAGGCATTGCTCTTCCTCGGTTCCGGAAGTGTGATTCACGCAATGGAACACGCTTTGCATGGGGCAAAACTGGAAGGCAACCCGAACGACATTTCGATCATGGGTGGACTCAGGCGGAAAATGCCAATAACTTTCTGGACATTTCTTGCGGGGACAGTCGCACTTTCCGGTGTACCGTTCACATCAGGTTTTTTAAGTAAAGATGCAATTTTGGCAGGATCGCTGAGTTTTGCGGTTCAACATCCCAGCCATTTTCTTCTGCCGGTGTTTGGATTTCTTGCGGCAGGTATGACTGCATTTTATATGTTCCGTTTGGTCTTCAAAACATTTTTTGGCGAATTTGCTCTGCCAAAGGCGTGGGATCATGTACATGAATCGAGCCGGTCAATGACCATTCCGCTCGTTGTCCTGTCGTTCCTCTGTGTTTTTGCATTTTATAGCTACAGTCCGGTTTCACCCGATGGAGGGTGGTTTTACCACCTTGTGCAGCCGCCTGAGCAGGGAGCTGTTATGGCAATGGAATCAAGTAGTGGACAAGCCCAGGCAAGTGTGGAAGCTCATGGAAGCGGACATGATTCATCACACGCCTATGCACTTGCTTTGTCCCTGGTTTTTGCAGCACTCGGTATTATTGTCGCATACAGGACCTATTTCACGAAGCAGATTTCTGCAGAAGTGTGGGGAGCAATGTACCCGAGGCTGTACAACGGTATGTTGAATAAATGGTATATTGATGAGATATATAACGCTACTTTTGTTAAAGGTGTTCTGCTTTGGAGCAACATATGTAAGTGGTTTGATATAACGATTATCGATGGGATTGTGAATGGATCAGCACGTATAATTGTGCTGGTTTCCTGGTTCTACGGAAAGTTCGACACAATTGTAATTGATGGGTTGGTAAATGCTGTTGCATTAATTACACAATTGTTCGGCCTGATTGTACGACAGTTTCAGACAGGGAGAATACAGCAGTATATTGTCGGACTGCTGATCGGAATGATGATTATTATAATGTTTCGGATTATGTAATGTTCACTTACACAGTACACTGCATTTTTGGATCACAATGTTTTAAGGAATCACCGTCCTTTTTGAGGAGAGATTAATGAAGTATTTAACGCTCATAACGTTTATACCCCTAATCGGAGCCGGGCTCATTGCTCTTGTGCCAAAAGAGAAAGTGATGCTCATAAAACAGTTAGCGGTTTTAGCGACAGGAGTCACATTATTGTTGACAATTCTAATGCTGCTCCAATTCAATACCACAATGCCGGGGATCAACAGTGAAGGAAGCTTCCAGTTTGTCGAACATTACCAGTGGATTGATGCACTTAATATAGAATATTTTATGGGTGTCGACGGCCTCAGTTTTCCGATGATACTCTTGACAGCGTTTCTTTGCTTTATATGTATATTTGCTTCATGGAATATCGATCGCTCGCAAAAAGGGTATTTCGGACTTTTCCTTCTTCTTGAAACAGGAATGATCGGATCGTTCGCGGCACTCGATTTCTTTTTATTTTATGTCTTCTGGGAAGTGATGCTGCTGCCGATGTATTTTCTGATCGGTATCTGGGGAGGTCCTCGGCGTGAATATGCAGCGATAAAATTTTTCCTTTACACTTTTTTCGGAAGTTTATTGATGCTCCTCGCGATGCTCGCGCTCTATTTTGCGAATGATCCGCATACATTCAATATGTTGACACTCATTCAGAACAGCGGCACCTATTCAAGAACATTTCAGTACTGGGCATACATTGCACTCTTTATCGGTTTTGCCATCAAGGTTCCGGTTTTCCCGTTCCATACATGGCTTCCCGATGCTCACGTCGAAGCGCCGACAGCAATTAGTGTTATCCTTGCAGGTGTACTGCTGAAGCTGGGAACCTATGGTATCCTCCGGATCAGTTATCCGATGTTTCCGCTCGCCGCACAATATTTTGCCTACGGCCTTGCTGTGCTAGGATTGATAAATATACTCTACGGTGCGTTTACCGCTATGGCGCAGACAGATTTGAAGAAACTGGTAGCCTATTCGAGTATCAGCCATATGGGGTATGTTTTGCTCGGAATGGCTGTTTTTACCGAAGCCGGTATCAACGGCGCTGTTCTGCAGATGTTTAACCATGGTACAATCACGGCAATGCTCTTTCTCCTGGTTGGTGTAATTTACGACAGGGCTCATCACAGGGACATTAACGGTTTCGGCGGTATTGGTTCACAAATGCCGATTTTTACGGGGATTACCAGTTTCGCCTTCTTTGCAAGTCTCGGACTTCCGGGTTTGAGCGGTTTCATCGGTGAAGCTATGGTATTCATAGGAGCTTTCAGTGTTTATAAATACATTACTGCTTTTGCAGTCAGCGGAGTCATCCTTACGGCCGGTTATTTGCTGTGGACCCTCCAGAGGATTTTCCTAGGGAAAATGGATGATAAATATAAAACGCTACCGGAGATAACCGGCATGGAAATTTTTACACTGGCTCCGCTAATGGTTATCATTTTGTTTGTCGGTGTCTATCCAATGCCAGTCTTGGACCTGATGAGAACATCACTAAACTTTTTGATTATTTTAGTTCATCCATAGTGTGGTAGGTCTATGATTTCGTGGGAAACAATTGTTGCAGATCTCAGGTATTTGTATCCTGAAATAGCGCTGACAGTCTCGATTCTGGTTGTGTTGCTTGCAGAGATAATTCCGGGTATAGGCAAGCGGCTCGTTATTCCGTTTTTGAGCCTTGGGGGTCTTCTCTTAGCAACAATTCTCTCCTTTCCGCTTCTTGAAGAACAGGGAAGGTCGCTGTTTTCCGGTATGATGGTTGTCGATCCGATGGGAGTATTTTTTAAAATATTTTTCACATTTTCATCCGCAATCATCGTTATACTCTCATTCGCAACTTTTAAGAAATCAGGTGAGTATTATGCCCTGATACTTGCAACAACCATCGGTATGTGTTTCATGGCTACATCGACACATATCGTTATGATAGCAATTTCGCTCGAGATTGTGGGTATATCATCCTATGTGCTTGCAGGTTTTAGAAAAAATGAGATCCGATCAAGTGAGGCGTCTCTTAAATTCATGCTCTACGGAGCAGTCTCAACCGGCGTGATGCTCTACGGGTTTTCCTTTCTCTACGGTATCACAGGTGAGGGTACAATCTACGCAATTCGGGATTACCTTGCCGCAAATACCGTAAACGATGTGCTGCTTTTGATGTCGGTTCTCTTTGTAATAGCGGGAATCGGATATAAAATTACTATTGTACCGTTTCATTTTTGGTGTCCCGATGTCTATGAAGGTGCCCCGACACCGATAACAACATTTTTCTCGGTCGGTCCGAAAGTGGCTGGAATTGCGCTATTGGCTCGTTTTGTCTTTACCGGTGTATCTGTGCAGACGGGAGGAGAAACATTCCGGTGGGAGTCTGTTGGTACATTAGAACTTCCTCTGATACTTGCCGCTCTTTCTGCAGTTACGATGACAGTAGGTAACCTCGCAGCACTTCAGCAAACAAACCTGAAGCGTTTGCTCGCATATTCAAGTATCGCACATGCCGGGTATATACTTATGGGTTTCACTATGTTCGATAGTGAGGGGCTCAGTGCGGTACTGTTCTACAGCATTGTCTATCTCTTTATGAATTTTGGAGCATTTATCGTCATAGACGGTGTTGCGCTCAGAATCAAAAGTGAGCAGATCGACCATTACCGTGGGCTTGGTTCACGCTCACCCTATATTGCATTTGCATTTATTATATTCCTCATCTCCTTAACCGGAATTCCCCCGACTGCGGGTTTTATCGGAAAATTGTTAATATTCGGTGCAGTAATTAAGAATAAACTGTACTGGCTGGCTGTTGTCGGTGTTTTAAATTCTGCCGTGTCGCTATTCTACTACTTTCGCATTGCCAAAGCAATGTATTTTACAAATACAGAAGACGGCTACGATTCGGCGGTTTCTGTTCCTACGTTGCACACTGTTCTTATTACTGCCCTACTCATTCCGACAGTACTGTTTGGAGTATTTTGGAATACACTGAGCAACTGGGCACATTTTGGTATTGATTTTATACAAAGTATCCACTAATTTACTTTTTCTTACTTTTTTTCTTGTATATTTTTTTTCGATTTCTTAGATTTATTTCTGTAATTAATTAAGATTACAACTTTAACTGAGGATTGAACAATGACCTACATAGTTGGAGAACCTTGTTTTAACTGTAAATATGGAGATTGTGTAGAAGTGTGTCCGGTAGATTGTTTTTATCAGGATGAGAACATGCTCTATATTAATCCTGATGAATGTATCGATTGTGATGCATGTAAGCCGGAATGTCCGGTCGACGCTATCTTCCCAGAAGAAGAAGGCCCGAGTTACGACGAATCAAACGGCAAACATGATACACAGCACTATATCGATTTGAATTATAATTTTGACTACGACGGAAAAGATCCTGTCACATCGCAAGATGATGTAGTGCATGGTCCCGACTGGGACGAGTCAAAAGCACGTGATTAATGTGTGCATTGCTTAGCACATTTGATCTATAAATTAGAATAAATAACCCGACTTCAATTTAATACATTATAGTCGGGTTTTTATGTATACATTTGTTTCGCAAACAGAAAAAAATCATTTGATCTGGTCAGAAGTGCTCTACAACGAGATGATAGAAGTAATGTGAATAATCATGTTTGTGATTTTTCCGCAATTTTTTAAGAATATTGTAAATTTTCCGGTTTTCTTTCATTGCTTCAATACGAAAATATGCAACAGACAACATTATGACAGCAAACAGAAATATATCAAAAATTGCTTCCACTCCAAATCCAAGCATGCTGAAACGCTCAGTTCAGTATATATAATAAGATACTTAGGTTATTTTCGGATCACGTGTTACAGTATACTTAGGATAGAAGAAAAAGTCACTAGAATTGATTGTTGGTACATCATGTCCCGTTTGTTCTGGGGATCGTCTGTACCGTTTGCGTGATAATCGTTTTACAGGTACTCGATGTTCTTGTAAAGAGAGCCCGAAGCGATTCAAGGACGCGATCTTGCTCTACTGCATTATGTTTCTTTGAAGATACCTGCCAATAAAGCTGCCAGGGGTCTTGGTTTTGGCGCCACGACGGTGCGAGGCAAATAGATGCTTTGTCGACAGGAGATGTATGATTTCAGGAAGTGAGAAGACTTTCCGGCGAGACGAGATAGAATGTGCTGCAAGCTGCTTTGGTGGAAAACGTACAGGAACCAGCGGTCGCGGCAATGCCGGTACAATAAAGGTTTTCGGCATGGTGGAACGTCACGGGAAGCTTGTGACTGCCGCTTGATGAACGAGATCAGGGACACCGTTGCGAAAGGGAGCGTCTTCTCCACTGCTACGTTCCGTTCGTATACATCGCTGAAGTTTTTTGGTAACCAGCGTACGGTCGATCATAACACAGAGTGGATCACGGGACGTCGTCATAGTAACGGCCTTGAGGGGTTCTGGTCATATGCACAAGAAAGACGCTTACAGTACCATGGTGTCAGCAAAAATCATTGCCTGGTATACCGGAAGGAAATGGAATGGAGATACTATTACAGAAACCAAAATTTATTCCATCCTTTAATCAAAATTCACGTTCGTCCGCTTTTGACCTAATTACCTATAATAATATAAAATAACACTACCAACACAAGCGGTATCCAAGTAAAAGTCAGCCTGTTTTTTAACATAGGCATCACTTAATACTGTTGATTTGTTTTCCATTTCTCATTCCACATATAGTTATAACAATTACCGTGTTGTTTACGCTATTTAAAAATTATATTCCAAGCGTGTCTTTGGAAATATGCATGGTGACATACATATGCGGTTTGTCAACCACTTCAGTAATATTAAGGTCTCCGGCAATTGAACAGAGCATATATGCTTCCTCTGAACTGAGTCCATGAACAGTGACGAGATAATCGATCATAAAACGGGTTGCTTTTGTTACCGCATGTTCAAGTGTTGTTCCATATGCCCCGACGGCGTAAAAATCATCAGTCTCATATTGCGGTTCTTTAATTTGGCGAAAATCATCACGTAATTCAATTTTATACTTTACCCTTACCGCAGTTTCAAGAGCAGTGCCACTCACCTCACCCAATCCTTGTGCCGCATGAGCATCACCGACCGAAAATAAACCTCCTTCAACAAAAACAGGGAAATAAACGGTTGTACCCACAGTGAGGTATGGATTGTCCATATTGCCGCCGAATTCCCGAGGTTCAATAGCCGATTTAAGCGTATCAGTGTCTGGAGCAACAGCCATAACACCTAAAAATGGATTGAGTGGTACTGATATATTTTCGGAAAATTGTGCAACCAGAGAGTTTTGGGTAATAGGAAATGTTTTGACGATCGGTTCCGTAAAATCATCCGCCAAAAGACCAAATCCAGGGAATAGTGCAATCCAACCATAGTCAGTTACTTCGATCTCAAGAATTGTAACTGCTAAGACATCACCGGGGTGTGCATTTTCAACATAAACAGGTCCGGTAAACCAAAATGGAAAATATTCATCGCCTTTTAATCCTGCATCAGGGTCCGTATCAACAATTTGACGTTCTGCTTTATGTTTTACAGTATATGCCTCAATTATAGAACCGGACGGAACAGAGATAACCGGCGGAATATCGTTTCCGAATCTGTCTTGATTATGTTCTTCAGTAATTATAAAATCTGATCTGGGTAGATTTTTAATATCTGATTGGTCGGGGAGATATTGCGAACAATTAAACAATACTAAAGACGATACGATGCATACACACGATATACATAAGCATTGAGATAGCGTGGTTCTCATTTTTAACTCCTCTATTATAAAAGACATGCCTCAATTTATCAGTGATTTGAAAATATTCGATAGAAAATTCTATATTCCATTAATACCGGAGTGAATTTGTTACCAAATTATCACCATGATTTGTCATGATTTGGTTGTACACCTAAAGCATCTGCAACACGGGTAATATAGCGTAAGTAATTGTTCCTACGCGCTTCGCTCTGTAAATGCTGAAACACTTCAACATATTTCACATTCGGAGGATATGTAGAAACCTGAGTATAGCCGTTTTGTACAAGCCACACATTAACGAAAATATCACCATGTTCTGCAGGAACAAAGATATAGGCCAATAATCTTCCGTACCGGTCACGCTCTTGAGTATCGTATTCAAGCCTGACAGATTTACCCTCTACGAGCTTTCTATTGGCTTCAAAGGCGTATCCAACTTGATTGAGTCGGATGAACAGTTTCGGGTGTGTCAATACCTATATAACGTACTCTTTCACCGTTTTCAAGTTCAATTGTATCACTGTCAATTACTTTCGTGACTTTATGAGGGTATTCTGTCTGTGCGAATGAAGATGAGGAAAAAACAAAGAATAATAATGTGGCAATGAAAGTTAATCTTTTCATGGGATTTTCCCTTCGTTAATTTTTAGGATTCGCTTTATAGCGCGGGTTATGTGGAAAATATACTCATTCGATATAATTTAAGTCCAGATATAGCTGCCCATCACGCTTAACATATCTTTGAATCAAACTATTTTTTTTGATCATATCAAAATCGGGTCTTTTAGCTGTATATGACATAAACACTATCACATCATCAAAATTTTCTTTTACACTATCAATAAAAGCATCTAATATTTCAATATCATCACGATATTTACTGAATATTTCCCGATATTCTTTAGAGTATTGCATTTTCAATAAATACATGTCTAATCTTGATTTGTATTCTAAAAGACGGTATTCTTTAAGCAGAGTATCTTGACGCAAACTGTCAAATGGTGGAGTCATATCAATGTAAAATGGAGAACTCTTATATGACTCGTCTAATTCTTCTAATTTCCTTCTTTCTACAATAGCATTCATTCTTTCAATTATTTCCGGCGTCACCTGCTCTCTTAGAGTAGGTTCTCTTACAGGAATTAAACTTTTTTTCTTTACCGGCGGGTCATTCGGTATATCCAACTTAATCAGAGGATTCTCTAAGAGCTCGCGTCTTTTTCGCTCTTCGTTTAGTAGTTTAGCTCTTTCGAGCGTCCTATCTGTTTCTGTTATTGTATAATATTTTTGAGGAGGCCGCTTCCACTCATCAGAATATATGTAGCTTGAATCAAATGGTTCATCAGTTACAAGATTCAGAATTATTTCAACATCTTTATTTTTTATACCTAGCCAATATTGTTCAACCTTGGACTCCATTATTCTCTCAAGATCATTCTTGGGTGTCCAGCTTGAAGTATTGTTATTGGCCTTGCAATATATTATAAAAATCAATACAGAATACATCAAGCATCCAAATCGTATGTTCTTCATTCATCTTCCTTTTTCAAATATTTCTAAATATTATTATAAGTCCACTGAATATTTCACCACGCGATGAATAAAAAATCCGCTGTTAATTTTTAGGATTCGCTTTGAGGAAATCATTTGCGAATTCGTCTATTACGTCTGCTTATAAAAGAATTCATTTGGTAAAATTTCAGCAAAAAAATAAATATAGGCTATTATTGCAACAACAACATATATCGCGATTCCAATACTATACGCTCTTCTTTCTTTAACACTACAAACTTCATCTGCTATTTTCCTTGTACCACCTATCCATGGGAATGAAATTATTACTAAACTCATGATATTGAACATAATATTATTTAGTGTAGCTAAATAGACAAAAAGAATTGCAAAAGCCCCTGCGAAAAAGCACCAAATAAAGGGTTTTCCAAGCCATAATGAAGATGCTATAAATGACCAGTTCTTTATAAGTTTAGTAATATTTAAAGACACTAAAACTGTAATAATAAAAACCAGAAATTCCTACATTACTTACCTAAAATCGTTTAATCCGGATTTGCGGCTAAATAATATAAAAGCATTTCATCAATAATAGTCTTTAATGATTTATTTGTCCTCGGGTTCTGCCTGTTCGATTGGGAGCCATTCTAAAGTGGGCTTACTATCTTTTATGACCATCCAAAACATCCATGTTTCACCTGTCCGTTTATCGAATTTAATTAGACCATTCATGTCTTCTAAACCATCACCAATAGCGATTTTCCATTCTGCTTGGATTATCTGGTATTCTTTTTCTTGAATTCTATCAATTCTATCCATTAGATCGGACAATTCTTGGTATCGTTGTTCTCCAGTTATTTGAAAACTGAACGATAATGTTGTTAATACAAGGATAAGAGATATAACAAGAATTAATGTTTTAGTTTTCATTATTCGATGTCCTCCTTTTACAAATCTCCTGAATATTTGACAACGCGATGAATAAATACAAATTCGCTTATATCATGGACGCATATTTCATAACTTTCATTTTCAGGAATTAGATGAACTGAATTGCCAATTTGTTTAAATCTCTTAATTCCAGCATCGCTGTTCTCTTTTATCCTGAAAACAACAATACTATTATTGGTAACTTCTGAATTAGGACTTACGGTAACATCTGTTCCGTCTTTAAGTAGGGGTTTCATCGAATCACCACGAACGACAAGAGCGTACGCGCTAAGATTCCTAACATTTGACGATATGTAACGATCTGAATGCCCGACAATGAACTCTTGATCGGTGAAATCGGCCGGTTCTCCGGCTGGAATATCATTTAAAACTGGAATGGGCCTTAATTTTACAGGGTGCAAATTATCCCACCAGCCGGGGTCTTTAGGTATGAGGAATGTCGTTTGTTGGCCTTGTTGCTTTACACCCACTATTTCAGCAAGCTTCGACGGGGTATATCCTTTGATTTTTCTACGGAAAATTATGCCTTTTCCAATGATATTTTTTAAATCAAATGATTTATTTTCCATGAGTAAATACTTAATTTAATAAAAATTTACAACATTATTGATGTATATTACCAACAAGACAAGATGCCGACAACGTGATTGCATGTAATATACAAGGAAATGTAGCATGAGTAAAGAACAAAATGATATTGGTGTTCAAATTCGGATTCGCAATAAAACTCATCGACAGATAGGAGTTTTAAGAAAACTCGATAAGCGCAGTTATAATATTGATGAGATCGATTTTATTGTCGAGAAGTATTTTGATGAACATCCGGATGTTATTCCAGAAATGAAAGAATCAATCAAACAAGAAGTCAATGCTTAGTAAGATATTTATTCTAATTTTTTTTGTCAACGTGTTTCGGTTCGTGGAATTTTTACAGAATCCACGAATTCGTGGATTTGAAAAATAAGGTAAATATGAGTGAAAAAATCGATATAAATATTGAATACATTCACAGATACGGTTCATTAAAAGACTTGGTTCAGTCATGGGTACAAAATATACCCGAATCATATTCTATGAGTATTGCGGAAATAGCGAGGCGAATGAAGGTTCCGGAAAACACATTAAGAGACTGGTTAATCAGAGGATTTCCTGTAGCAGCAATTGTATTGTTACCACAGTTTAAGCAATTCATAGAGTTTCTTATAGAGCTCCACCACAAATTAAATAAGGGTGACTTTGATCCACCCGAACCAATAGATGAATTGGATGTTGAACGCCTATGGCTGGAATTAAAAGTCTCCAAAAAGAATAATAATCCGGTACGTGCACGAAACGCAAAAAATGAACTAATGTTAAAAATCCGTGAGTTTGAAGTACCAGTGTAAGAAGAGGATATGTCAAATGTCAAGTCCATGGATTAAAGGCTATAAAGGTGTTGCTGAGTATTTCAATACCAATAAAGACACTGTTAAGCATTGGCATCACAATAGCGGACTGCCAGGACATAGAAGGGGCAAATGGATTTATTTCCACAGAAATGAGATTGACAAATGGATGTTGCAAAATGAAGGAGTCACAGCTTAATGTCATATCATATTTCTGTTGCACTTGAAAAGCAAAGAAGCGGTATTTACCGGATTCGATTCCAATTGAATGGTGATCAATGAATCAGCTTAAAAACTAAGGATGGGAGAACAGCAGAAAAAAGAAGATTTGACTGGGAACAGAGGTTAAACTCCGACGGCTATGTTGCACCGGCAATGAATATTTATTCGAGGAAGTCACTTACAAAAAGAAAAGCCACTGGAATAATGTTATTTATAGAACTCCTTACATAAAAAGAGAATTGAGAAATAAATTGCTAAAAACTATCACTGCCAATGATTTTAAAATGTTCCTTTTCAATTTGGAAAAAATAACAGGCAAAACCTTGAAGAAATCCACAATAATATAGATGGCATGATCATTTATCAGCTTTCTGTAGTTTTGCCGTCAAAAAAGGATATATAGACAAAAATCCCACGAGAGATATTGCGAAATTTAAGGAAAATAAAACATCGTCGGGAATCCGGCATTTATCAATAGAAGAATGCACAAGATTCATAGAATCAACACCGGAAACCAAACCCATTTTGGCGACCTATATATGTACCGGAATGCGACAAGGTGAGATGATCGGGCTAATGTGGGATGATGTTGATTTCGAAAATGACATTATAAGGATAAGAAGAAATCGTAACATTTCCACGAAGGGTAACAAGGAACGTGTGATAGGTATCAATGATGAATTAAAACCAATACTCAAAGAATGGAAAAAGATTGCACCAAAAAGCGAATTTGTGTTCCCGGCACCTAACAAAAAGATGAGGAAGTCCGATTTCGGGACGGCATTTAAAACCGCATTAAAGAACGCAGATATTGAAGGAGTTACCGAACACAATTTACGTCATACTTGTGCAAGTCTCTTATCTAAAGCCGGAGTTGAAACTGTTGAGATTCAACGTATTTTAGGCCATAGTGACATCAATACAACATTAAGATATATTCACTACACAGTGAAGGATTTACAACAGTCAATCAACAAGATAAAATTAACGGATTAGTCATATATGCGTTAGTGTATTTATAGAGCATGGTTGAGGAAACATGGCAAGAATTTGGCATACTTTTGAAAATAGGCGATTTTTGAGACTTCATTATTCGAGGTTCATTAATGCTTGTAAGTTTTTATACTACAGAAGGTTAGCGGGAGCGTGTGGGAATCGAACCCACCGGTTCTGCATAACAGAACCCATCGGTTTTGAAGACCGTGACCGGCACCAGCCACGCATGCGCTCCCTTGTGTAAAATTGGCATAAGTATACAAATTAATATCCATACTAACAAGTCTCTTTTCAGTGTAATTTGTTCATGTAAGCCCATATTGTATGTTGGTATAAAGTTTATTCTTACACTGAATTGAAGAGAACAATGTGGAGAAATAATGATTATTATAGAATTCTGCGGAATGCCTTATGTTAATTCTTGGGGTTGATATAATGGTTAGCAATGAAACAAAATAAATATGAATTACTGTTTAAAGAGAGTAATTAAAATCGCACCGTAGCGGCTGTCAACACCAATTACCGAAGGATCAAATTGGCTGATGTATTCAATCATAAATACATTCCGAGAAGGCATTTGATAAATGCTGTCATAATACAAAACCTTCGTGCCGTCAATGTAAAAAATAGGTGTATTCTGTCTGCTCAACCTTCCGCTCCCCATCCATTGGGGCCGAAATGTCCTAATGAGGTTATAAACGTTCATAGTCTGTCCTCGAAGAATTTCATCCCGGAGAATTACGTTTTGATGAATTCGAATCGACGACCCACTTTGGGATACTCTAGAACATGAAGTGGTTACCGCACACAACACAATAATAAAGAGTATTCTCTTCATAGTATGTTGCAAGGTTGAGACACTTAGATTCATTGAGGGGGAACTCATACGACTAAACATATTGTTAAAGATGGTTAATGTCAAGCTCAAACCATCATGAATGTACTGTAATATGAAAAATTGCTCAATACAGAATTTGATATAGACATTTTGCAGTATAAGATTGAATTTATAGTTCTGGAATTTATCCATATTTAATTTGTAATACCCAGTATTATCTAGGAAGATGCTGCGGAAGGTAACATCCAAAGAGCAAAAGTATCTTTTGCCTCTCTCAGTCCAAAAAATCTACTTGAAAGAGATATAAATTTTACTAAAGAACCTTATTTTGTCAATTCTTTTCCACTAACATTTTTTTCAAATGTTTTCGTTTGGTTTTTCACAGTAGTATATTTGTAATAAAACATTCAATCCTTTGAATATCCGCCCGATAGTTATCATCTGCAGTAAATAACACTTTCTTACCGTTAAAAAAACGCGCGCGAGGAACTATTTGAAACCGAAAAGATTGGGAAAGACGATGACACCGAACTGGCGCACAACCGAACCATGTGGATCTCGCGTGGCACGGGGCTTGTATGGCAGCAGAGAATTTAGATCGCCAATGGGTCGGTATTGAACTGTTATATGAAGCTCAGGAACTTGTAAAGTCAAGATTCAATGAAAATTATAGGTATATCTTGCAATGTCAATCTTGTTCTGAACCCCTACAGGTCACCTAAATACGTAATAATATTCTGCAAAGATTCAGGAATATTAGCTTCACTTGGAGAATACACTCTAACAGTTTCGGTTTTTCCTTCATATATATAGACTATTATATGATCATCTCCATCAGCAACACTAGCGAAATATTCTGGATCATACTGAGAAAAATTGCTGAACAATTGAATGAGGGAATCCTGTTGAGTAGTAGTCAAAACACCACGCGAACTTGTTAAGGAATCATCGATATCAGAGAATTTTTGAACTGTTCCGTCGCCAAATATATCAAGCTGAGAAGTGCTTCCTGAAACCCCAATAGTTTTAGAATAATGGATTTCCATTTTCGAGAATTCATGCGAAGTTCCAGATTCAGTTGAGTGATTGCAACTGAATATAATTAAAAAACTACACCCAATTTTAATGCTCATTAATAAATCTTACATTTCTTCTACCAAATGACTGCTTATTTGAAGCTGTTAAGCCGCAAATTGCCTCCATATATGCTAATAGAGAACTTTTTGTCTTGGGCGTAAAGAAACTCTACTTAAACTAAGGGAGATTCGTGATGTGTGGGCGTAAAGCAAGGAAGAGAGAAAAATACCAAATAGCAAGATAATACAAATTAAGATTCGAATTGATCTTATAGCCACGCTGACCTCTGTTACACGTATCTATAGGTCGACAGAACATTTTGTGCTTCTCACTCTTACTTTGAATAATTACTGCTCATTTTGTTTAGTTGAATAATTGCGGAGTCCATACCGGGGTATCAATTTGCCATATTTCTCCGAAATATAATAGAGTCTGATTGGAACCGTCAGCATTCACACTATTTATTGAGTAGTCTCCACCTCTTTTTAATATAAACACAATCTTTGAACCATCCGGTGACCATGAAGGGTAAGAAAGATTTGACTCTTCATTAACACTGACAACTTTTATACGATTTTTACCATCTTCATCCATTATATAGATACCATTTCCATCAATTCTCGATAAGAATGCTATTTTTGATCCATCGAATGACCATGATGGATGATTATCACCATATACTATGTTATCGGTTAAATTTTTCAAATTAGTGCCATCAACATCCATCACAAAAATATCGCGCCCATAGTCACCATCTGCAGTAAATAACACTCTCTTACCGTTGGGTGACAACTCATAAAATTCATGAGAAAGACCAATATCCACTAATTTTGTCATGTATGAACCCTCAATGTAGATAGAATAAATCGTTTTATGACTAATGAAATCTTCCATGGATTCATTATTATTGCTCCGTAACAAAATTGAATTAGGCATCATAGTCAGAGCAAATATGATTTGCAAGCCATCATTTGACCATGATAGTTTACTATCAATAAAATAGTTTACGTCGATATGTGAGAAGTCGGTGATCAATCACTGTTGTGAACCGTCACTGTTCATAATATTTAAGTTAAATACTGTATCAAATAGATTTACCCCTCTTCCAATATATGCGATCTTTGAACCATCGGGAGACCATGCAGGAGCATAGCTATCATATCCATTATTTGGTAAGGGAGTTACGTTCGTGCCATCGGTATTCATCACATAGATTCCATTACTATAAGCTCTACCTAAATAAAATGCAATTTTTGGATTAATCGGAATTATTTTCTGAGGTTCAGTCGGGAAAATTTTACTACAAAAAATAAATACTGAAAATAAGCCAAGACAGGCAAGCATAAACCATATATTAAAACGTTTCATCTCAGTTGATCCCTAATTACAAAAGTATATTAGATACATTCCACCGTACGTACCATTACAGGGAGTTAATTATATTAGGGCAAAAACTATTCCAATAGATATCAGGATTATTGCAGCATTATAACTAGTAAATAAACAATAGTTTTCAATTTATCCTTCAATATTATTATGAAAAATAGTGCAATAATTTGCACTGCACAAAAGTGTATGTGACTGTTTCCGGGATAGATACTACATTATATACCATGATATACCATGCACTATGATTTTTATTCAGTATAAAATTCCCATACCGAATTTTACTGCAAATTATACAAAGGAGGGGCGGGATACATCAATACCTGCATATGCCGCCTCTATGCTTATAGCATTGTTTTTACACATTACTTTATTAAGACCATTCGCTTTGTTTGAATGAAATCACCTGCTTCAAGCTTATAAATATAGGTACCGCTTGAATACTTACTGGCATCCCAGGTAACTGAGTATAATCCAATCGTCTGCCGGGTGTCGACAAGTTGAGCAACTTCTTGTCCAAGACTATTGTATATGACAAGCTTCACATGCGCTGCCTCGGGCAGTTGATATTTGATCTCGGTCGTAAGATTAAATGGATTTGGAAAATTCTGCTCCAAACCATACGAACTGGGCAGATGGCTATCGGCAGAAATTTTTCCTGCTAAATACTCCACTTCCTTAAATGCATACACACCAGTAAATAACGCATCTCTAACGGTTACGCCTACTGTCACATCTGCGTTGTCTATAAAGTATGTTGCTTCAGAGGCTCTGCCTCCTCCATCATCCCAGGTATATGTATAAGGTGGAATTCCATCGTGGACATGTGCTTCATATGTATAATAATCTGGATCGTAAATACGCGGCGGCGCATATATATGAACATTTAATTGAGGATAATTAATTCCATGTGCATCAAATGCATCTATAATATCATTTGTATTTGCACTATGACCATTAGTAAGCGCTGCTGTGATTAAACCTTCTAGTTCATCTACAAATGTAGGGGAAGAATCCAAATTATTTAAAGATTCCAGTACATCTTCATCAGCATCGGATGCAGTGACATCAACATCGCTTCTATAATCCCACAAGGCACCGGAAAGTATCCTACTATTTTCATAAATTTCTGTATCTGCATCTATGTAATCATCCATGGTAAAAGTATTATCCAAATCTCTTATTTGGTCAGGTATAAACATAAAAGCATACGTCCCAATTTTGGTCGAGCTTACTCCACCTTTTGCATTTTTATACGCATTTGATAACACCTTCAATCTTATAAACACCACTGTCTTTAAAAGTTATAGTATTAGATCCATATAATTGGGCTTGTCCATAAAGCGTTTGATGATGAACTACAATGTTTATTTGCGGTACTTTATTTGACGGCATTCCTAATCCAATTAACCATGCGGCAAATTCATCACCATGATAATATGCCATTACTTCATCAAAATGTGTATTTGTTGGTTCATAATCAAATTCAGGAACTGACTCAAAAGCCTCACTCCCACCAGTACCATTAATCACGCGCACATTATCTCCAAATAAAACATACGGTGGACGATCTCTTAATCTTTGTAATGTTTTCGTAACAGGACTACCATTCAGAGGATTTGTTTGATAAATTTCTCCGGAACCAGAAATGCCTGTTGCTAAACTTTTCTTGGAAAATATATTCCCATTTTGAGCATCAATCAAATACCACGTAGTCGGAGCGTCTGTTATATACGCTTTTGTAGCATATTCTAATTTATATGATACGTTTCCCGATTCCTTATCCAAAACCTTAATTTTGAGAACAGGTTCATCTATATTTTATTATTTTTTTTACCAACGAGATCGGATTGTATAACTAAAAATGCCTGCAAAGAGGATATAGACGGATTCGTATTGACCTTGATATCCGGAAAATAATCACCGGTCATATAATAGATAACACCATCATTAATCTACAGCAACTAAATAACCACTTTCAAGAATAGGAACATTATTATACTTTTGTGTAAAAGTAAGTCTTGTTCCCCCTTTTTCAGTATAATTTTCATTGATAATTTCCAATTCATTTTGGACGTTTTTAATACCGAATATTAGTTTTTCATCATTTAAAAATGCACGTGCAATTTGCTTCGGAGTACCTTGAAATTTTGTAATTTTAGAACCAAGCAATGAATATGGAATGCCTGTTTTTTCATTCCAACGAATTTACCATTTGTAATCAGAAATATCATGGAAATTTTCCATGGCAGCTTTCCGATCTCCTTTTTGCGTCTGTGATGTGCCTCTTGCAATTTTTCTTGCTCTTTGAGGTGATTTCACTTGTTACGAACTGTTCGAATGTCAACGTTTTCGGACATCCGTTTCAAAATTAGGATTCAGATTTGTTTGCATAGCTTTAATAGTCTCTTTAAAATTATTAGGGTTATTGATTCTCATTTTAACCTCTCTAAGGAGGTTATGAAAATTATGTTGACAAGAACCAATCAATTTGTTAAAATAAAATATGCCTTGAGAGTGATGGTGCTGTCAAGAATCAGGGGATCTCTCGGTTGGGTTTCCCTGTGACTTGTCCGGTTGCGGGAACTCCTTTATTATAGATTTGTTTTGCTAATGTAAATGTTTGATTTTAAAGCAGATTAAAATGTAGATGACTGAGGGGTCTCTGTACGAAGAAAGAATTAAAAATACGGATAGTATATTGTATAGTTCCAGTATTGAACAAGTTCCATAAATCGACAAATTATCTATACTATGGTAATATATAAGCTTAAATTATACATATTTTGTATGATGAAGAGATTGATGCTATAAATAGAATTTGGACGATATAGACGATATAGAGGAGAGTTTGATGGACATTACTGTCAGTAATAATTTAATCACCAAAAAATGTGGGTAAACTCCAGATTTATAATTCCCGAAAAATAGGTATGATAACGATAGTTAGAGCTTTCTTCTCTATAACAATATACAAATATATATTCTTGCGTTTAAACTTCCAAAGGGGTACTTTTATTCAAAATTATTGATTGCATGAAACCCTCACGTATCGAAGCAATTCTGAATTCCATTATCCACTGATTTTCACCTCAATGAAAAGGGAGTACGCAATGCAAAAGTATCAGCGTCACCGTTTGGGCATTTTGTTTTTGATAATGATTTCTGCTTTGTTTCTGAAATATTCAGAATCTTCAGCACAAAAAAGGGTAGGACCGACCTCTTCTGATCTACGCTTGCAGTGGTATCAGGAGCATGTATCAAAAAAGGCAACATCTCCTTTTAAAAATCTCGAATGGCAATTCATAGGCCCTACGAATATTAGCGGTCGAGTCACAGATGTTGCAGTGATGACGCCGCGCGGAAGAACGTATACTATATTTGCTGCAGCAGCGTCCGGCGGCCTGTGGAAAACAGAGAACGAGGGAACAACCTGGGAGCCGGTGTTCGAACATGGTCCTTCTACATCCATAGGTGATGTTGCAGTAGCTCCATCTGATGGGGATATTATATGGGTTGGCCTCGGAGAGGCAAACATTTTCAGAAGTTCCATGGCAGGGGCTGGTCTCATGAAATCGACTGACAGAGGTTCCACGTGGGATTTCATGGGACTTGCGGGAACGCATACGATTGCCCGGATTGTAATCCATCCAGACAATCCCTATATCATTTATGTCGCAGCTTCAGGACATGAATGGACAAACAATGAAGAAAGGGGAGTGTACAAAACATCCGATGGCGGAGAAACATGGGAAAAGATTCTATACATCGATGATAAAACGGGAGCAATCGATCTTGTAATTGATCCTGTTGACAGCAACACTTTATATGCTGCGTTTTGGCAGCGAATCCGTAAAAAGTGGAATGATCCCCGCAATGAACCGAATTACTCGGGAAGCGGACTTTACAAGACAATTGACGGCGGCTTGAACTGGTCTGAAATCAACTCCGGTCTTCCTCATGCTGAGATCAGGGGAAGAATCGGCATTGATGTGTCACAATCAAATCCCGATGTATTGTATGCATTTGTCGATAATTACGAAACGGCGGAGCATAAAATTCCTACAGAACGGGAAGACGGTTACGGTACACCGAATCGTATTATCAAAGGCGCAACAATATACCGTTCTGACAATAAGGGTCAAAACTGGCGACAGGTAAGTGAGTCGAGCGAGTATATGGAAGATATTTCGTCCACTTATGGCTGGGTTTTCGGTCAGATACGCGTTGATCCGAATGATGAAAATACCGTCTATGTTATGGGAATCGATTTAAATGTTTCCTATGACGGCGGCAAAACTTTCAAGCCGTTGGAGGGAATGCATGGAGATCACCATGCACTTTGGATCGATCCTGATAATTCTGATTATTTAGTGAATGGAAACGACGGTGGTATAGCAATTTCCTATGATAGCGGCCAAACATGGAAAACGTTTTATGACAATTTGCCTGTTGTACAGTTTTTTAATATTGCCTATGACATGGATGATCCATTTCACGTATACGGTTCCGTTCAGGACCACGGAAGTTACCGCGGGATTATTGATCTGAAAGGTGAAAACGGCAGTATCGATCCAGTTCCTTATGAGCGTGCTCCCGGCGGTGAAGGAAGTAGTCATGCCGTGAATCCGATAAATCCTGATATTGTCTATTCAGCAGGATTTTATGGAAGAATTCAGCGGACCGACTATGGACAGCGTGATGAAAATAACCGGCCGAAAACAGAACAGATTTTTCCACGAACTGAGGCAGGGGAACAGCCGCTGCGAGGGCAGTGGGTAGCGCCGTTTACCATTTCTCCTCATCACCCCGATGTGATCTACCACGGAATGCAGTATCTCTACCGATCTCAATACCGGGGACTGACATTTGAACGGATCAGTCCCGATTTGACCTACAATGATCCGGATGAATTGGGTGATATCAGGTATCAAACTATTCTATCGATATCGGAATCGCCTTTAAAATATGGATTGATTTATACAGGAACCGATGACGGAAAAGTGCATGTTACTGATGATGGCGGTAAGTCGTGGTCAGAAATCATGAAGGGACTACCTTACAAAAAGTCTGTATCGCGTATTGTTTCTTCCGCTTTTCGCGAGGGAACAGTTTATATGGCACAGAACGGTAAGCGAGATGACGATTTTACTCCATATCTCTGGAAATCGGATAATTATGGAAAAAAGTGGGAGGATTTATCAAGAGGAATTCCGAGCGGTCCGGTCAATGTGATTCGTGAAGACCCGCATCATGAAAATATCCTCTATACTGGTACTGATCTCGGCGTGTATGTTTCACGTGACCGGGGCGATTCGTGGCATAATCTATCCAATAATCTGCCGACAACCTACGTGCACGATTTGATAGTCCATCCGAGAGAAAATATTATGGTAATCGCCACGCACGGAAGAGGAATGTATGCACTTGATGTGGAACAGATTCAAAACTATAAACCGGAATAGATAACAGCTCAAAAGCTCCCTTTTTATCTATCTGTGCAATTCGAATAATCTCACAGCATCAACAACATAGGACAATTGTCTCGTTTTCCTATTCCTGCACATTCAGCACGGGTCCTCAATATACCAATCTCCAATAATTTTTCAATACTTGGTGTAGCCTTTTCGGGTTTAGCGCATCTGTTTTTGTTGGATTGAATCTGATCCAGTTTCCAAGTATAACAATTGACACCGATCCGGAAAATATGCTGAACCATGATGAAACAAGCGCGGCTCGATCACGAAGCAATGAAGGAAACATTTGATCCGCATGATATGATTGTGCTCGGTATCTATAATGAAGCGGGTATATTCAATGTACAGACTGTTGAGAGAATACTTGCTGTTACCAAAGAAATAAAAAACATCGAAGGAGTTCTCTACGAGGACATTATGGCGATTGGTGAAGTCGATGATATCGCTTCCGAAGAGAATATAATCCGTGTTTATCCTCTTGCTGAACTGGTTGAAAATGGGAATGAAGAGGCTGCTCGATGCGAATCCCATTTTCAAGAACAAGCTTGCTTCACTGGGTGGAATGCTGTTCGGGATTTACGTGCCAATCGTAGAGAAAAGCATGAGCTACACGATCTCGAAACAGATCGAAGCAATTGCAGATAGTCACCTTGAAAATGAACACTATTATCTTGCTGGACTGCCGGTAGCGGAAGATACTTTCGGATTCGAAATGTTTAAGTAGATGGGGATTGCCACACCGCTTTCGGAGCTGGTTATTGTGCTCCTGATGCTGCTTTTTTTCAAGAGAATTAAACTCATTATTGTGCCAATGATTCTTGCTATGGTTTCAATCATCCGGACGATGGGTCTGTTAATCGGATTGGGATTCACTGTCCATAGCGGTTTTGGACAGCATTCACATATCGAGTGATATTTTTGAAAAACATTCTGGTTCGCAATCGATACGCGAGACTATTATTCTTGCAATAAATGATCTTTTTTCACCCATGCTTTTTACTTCACTGACATCTGGTGCCGGATTTTTTTCGCTGATGTTTACTCCAATTCCGCCTGTTCAGGTATTCGGCTTCTTTGTAGGATTCGGTATTCTCACTGCCTGGCTGTTATCGATGACTTTGTTACCGGCCTATACCGTACTTCTGCCGAAAAAGACCTTTCATAATTTCGGAACAGCCGGAAAACACAGAAAAACGGTGATTGACAAGGTATTGAAAAAAATTCAGAATATGTCGCTGAAATATGTCAAGCTTATTATATAGGTATCATAGTGCTGCTTGTTATATCATTTATTGGGATCAGTAAAATTGTCGTTAATGATAATCTTGTGAATTGGTTTAAGGCGGACCACCCTCTCCGTCAAGCAGATGTTCTGATGAACGAACATCTGGTCGGTACTTACATGTCGAATCTGGTCTTCACAAGCGACAATGAGGCATTCAAGAATCCGGGGGTAGTGAATTATATGGCTGATGTCCAGCAACTCATTGCAAATCAGCCTCAAGTTGGTGCCGTATCATCGATTGTTGATATTCTCAGTAAAATCGCTTTTGAGCTCAAAGGTGACAATTCACTCCCACAGACTCCAGATGAGATCGGACAATGCCACTTTCTCTATGAGGTTGCCGGTGGTGACCCGGAAGATCTGTTCAAATTTGTGACCTCTGAGTATGATCATACCCATATCTGGATTCAGATGACGCAGGGAGAAAATCTGATCATGCGGAATGTGGTAAATCCGGGTAGAAGAGTATATTCCTGCGCTCGATCTGGTAAAACGGATTGCTGCAAAAGATAAAAGCTCGAGCTTTGTTGGGTCCGATTTTTCGTACGAAGATGTGTCAGGACGGCACTGGACTGAAGATATACACACACTTCTGCGCGAAGACATTTTCGATGAAACGGATATCTATATTATCAAAAGTGTTCCGATAGACGAAAAAAGTGCGGATTTCAGCTATAAAGAGTCGTATATCGATAAACGGACGTTTCTACCACTCAGAGAAGAGTACTACGATTCAAAGGATGCTATTGTAAAGCGTTGTACTGCGGATGCAATCAGTGAAGTTGATGGGTACCCTATCGTTTCAAAAAGATTAATGGAGAACCTCAAGAAAAATCACCGGACGATCGTTTCATTTTCCAATATCCTTCTGAATGCCGGTATACCGGTATAGAAGAAGAAGTGTTTACCGAGCGGTACTTGAGGAGACCTCCTTCAAAGTATATTAAATAGCATGGTAAGGGTTGTAAGAGCTTTAGATTAAAACGGACAATTGATAACTATAATACCAAATATTACAGCAGAGTTGAAGATGAAAAGATTGACACTATTGATACTTGTTTATGGAGGGCTGCTGGTGTCGAGCAATGTTTTTGCCCAGGGTCTGACGGTCAATGGATTTGCAGAAGGAGCTTTTGGGAACAGGATATCCGACAATACGCTTTTTCCTGACAAGGATTATACACTGAATGAAACACGTCTCCAGTTGCAGCTAAAGCACACATCCGATAATGGCAGCTTTTTTGGTGCAGTCGATTTCCTAGCTGATAATGCGTCAGGTGATGAAACTCAGACAACAATCCGCGAAGCTTATACGCAGTTTTCGCTTGGCAGTACTATTGATGCGAAAGTCGGGCGGCAGGTACTGACATGGGGAACAGAGGATCTTCTTTTTATGAATGACGTATTTCCAGAGGATTTTATATTCTTCTTTGTTGGCAGGGAAGATCAATATCTCAAACATCTCCGAGTGGTGCAATCAAGTTAGGATTGTACTTACCTGGTGTGAATGTCGATTCCATAGCGTCTTCAGCGTTTCAGTCCGATCTGCTACCGAGCGGAGAACGGTTAAGCTCGTTTAATCCTCTGTTCTGGTCAATAACAGGTTCTGGATCACAAACTTCTGTCCGTAATCCCGGAAAACAGTTCCATAACACGGAAATTGCCATTAGATTGTATAAGTATATGGGCAGTTTTCAGGTCGCTGGATATACGTACAGAGGATTTTACAGTGCGCCAATGGGAATAGATTTGGCACAGAATTCGCTCTACAATCCCGATCTTTCGATATATGGTGCAAGTATTCGGGGACCGCGCTACTCTCGGGTGTTGTTTCTGCTGAATACTGATTCTACGATTCACGGGATGGCCGTAAAGGTACCGACCCATTTATTCCGAATAGCCAGCATAAATTTCTGCTCGGACTTGAACGGCAGCTCTGGACTGACTTTACAACAAGTTTACAGTATTATAATGAAACATACACTGATTATAGCGCTTAGACAAGCACACTTCCTTTAGGTTCTCCGATGCTGGATGAAATGCGGTATCTTGTGACGACACGATTGACGCAGCTGGTCTATTATGAAAATGTGACCTTGTCACTCTTTATCTTTTACAGTCCGTCTGATGAAGATTGGCACGTTAGGCCAACCGTCTCATTTAAATACTCGGACACAATCAGTTTTGCGACCGGTGCAAATTTATTCAGCGGCACAAAAAATTACACACTCTTCGGTCAATTTGAAGATAATAACAATGCATATGCACGAGTCAGATATTACTTCTAAAAAAAGCCATTATATTAGAGATTTTCTGAGTGTTTAATATCAATACAGTAAAAATATCTTATGATGATAATATATAATGTGATCATAATCGCTTACTTTTCAAGAACAATTTGTTAATTCCTTTTTACAACACATCCATATAATTTTTTTTGTCTCATAGTCTGGTTGCTTTATTTCTTAATAATCTTACTATAATAACATACAATTCGAGGTTCCTATGTTTAAGCGAGCGATTTTGTTATCATTTGCATTAAAAGCAATCATAGATATTCTCTATCTCAATGTCTCTTCGGCGCAAGGAACTCCCTTTATACCAGAAACATTATCGATTGATCTCAATAATGAGCTGTCAGGAGAAAGAAGTATTGAACATATCAGGTGGATGTCTCATTATCACCGGCCAAGCGGTTCGAGCGGATTGTGGACTGTTGCACAAATGGTGCATGACTGGGCTCGGGAATACGGTCTTGAGAATGTACAAATAATTAAACAGAAATTTGATGGTACTAATTGGGATGCTCATTCAGGTGAACTCTTGGTCATTGAGCCGAAAGAGATAAAACTTGGCAGTGTTATGCCGAAATTGCAGTTTCAGTCCCGAATAACACGCATTCTGCTCACGAAACAGTAGAACTCGTGGATATCGGTCAGGGTACATCGGATGAAGATTTTGAAGGAATTGACGTAACTGGAAAAGCTGTGCTCACTTCTTCTGCTCCTTCTGCCATTATGCAGGCCGCTGTATGGCAGAGAGGTGCTTCAGGCATCGTATCCTACTCAAACAGCGGCCGAACGCAATGCATGATTTCCCCGATCAAGTGGCTTACAGCAGAGTGCCTGTCGAAAATTCAGCAGGAGAACCATCCGGATAGGCATTTATGATCTTGCCTCGTACCGGTACTATACTCAAGAATCTCATTAAACAATCGGGAAATGAAAATGAGTCGGTCATGCTTAAGGTAGATATTGAAACAGAATTTAAAGAAAATCCGGAACAAGGATATGTGTGGGGTGAAATCAAAGGAACCGAGATTCATAATCAGGATATCGTACTGACGTCTCATCTGCAGGAAGAAAGGCCATCCGCAAATGACAATTCCATTGGAAGTGCAAATATGGTTGAGATTGGCAGAACAATGAATCGGCTCATCAAAGAGGGCAGAATACCACGTCCGAAAAGGGATATTACGTTTTACTGGGCAAATGAAATAAGCCCGGAAGAAAAAAATTCTATGCTTATCAATATCAATCAGGATATCGTTGGAGCAAAACAGAGTATGGGTTCTCGCGTTCAGCATATTATCCGGACGCCACATTCAATTCCGAGTTATTTAAGCGATGTCATTGAAAGTATTACAGAATATGTAATAATGACCAACAGCGCTTTTCTTGCGGCAGGTGATGCCGGAACCCCACAGCCTTTTTCAAAACCAATTTATTCACATCTCGGTACACGAGAACGATATAATGCGATGATCGTACCTTATTTTGACAGTTTCGACCATTTGGTGTTTATCGAGGCTGTAGTCGGAGTACCGGGAGTTGGATTAATTAACTGGCCAGATACTTACATACATTCAACTGCTGATAATCTAGATAATATAGACCAGACTCAGCTCAAAAGAAATGCCTTTATTGTTGCTGCAAATCACTATATATAGCAAATTCGGGAAATGAGGATGTGCCTGCAATTACATCAGAAGTATATTCACGAGCATTAATAAGAATTGCAAAAGATCTGAATACAGCATTAAACCACATACAAAAATCTTCTAAAGATAATCTAATACAAAACTATGGAGAAGCGAAAAATTTAATTGCTCAGGCTATTATAAGAGAAACAAAAGCGGTAGAATCTGTTTTGGTGTTCGCCAATTCTCCAGGCAGTATTTTGTATATACAAAAACGAATCAGTGATTTAGAAAATCGGGAAGATGATCTGATTGCATCATTGGATGATATTGTATGTTCTTGTTTCAGATGACAAAAGGGTCCCTGCAATAAAACTATCCACCTTTGACAAAAAGATGAGTTCAAAAATCCCTGCTATCAACGGGACTATTGAAGAATACTTTCAAAGACGGGGAAGAGTGCGAGGTGGAGGCAAATTACATGGTCTGATGATTTGGAAGTGTTATAATTTGCCAATGGCATAAATTCATATCTTGATATTTATAATGCTGTTCATGCCGAAGTGCTTTCCGCGGGTGAATTCTATTACGGTACGGTTACGAAACAGGCCGTTGCTGACCTTCTCGATGCAGCCGTGGAAGGAGAAGTGTTACGACTGAAATAAAGCGGCAGAAAAATTAATGAGGAACTACGCATAACTCGAAATCGTATATAGTGGAGGCGCATTTTAAGAAAATGTAACAATTTAGTTGTGTTATATGCTGTTTGTTTTCTCGATTGTATAGCGTATACATACGTTTTTTAGAGGAATGAAAAACATGATACAAATCATATATAATAATATTGGATTTTTTCTCTTGTGCACCGTAATTCTACTCGTTATTACGAGCAACGCTCATGGGATAACAGATAAAACGAATCCAATTGCGACTGAAAAAGCAATTTTCGCAGGTGGATGTTTCTGGTGCATGGAACCTCCGTATGACAAATTGGACGGAGTTCTATCGACAACATCCGGTTATACTGGCGGCCACAAGGAAAATCCCACCTATGAAGGAGTTTCTGCAGGTATTACCGGCCATACGGAGGCAGTTGAGATAGAATACGATCCCGAAAAAATCGGGTATGCCGAACTGCTCGAAATTTTCTGGCGCAATATCGATCCGACCGTGAAAGATAGGCAGTTTTGTGATAAGGGGACACAGTACCGTTCGGGGATATATTATCTCAATGAAGAGCAGAAAAGTCTCGCTGAGCAATCTAAAAATGTTCTTGAGAACTCCAGACGATTCAAAACAATTCATACCGAAATCGCACAAGCCACTACGTTTTATCCTGCCGAAGAATACCATCAGGATTATTATAAGAAAAATCCGATACGGTATAAACTATATCGGTACGGATGCGGGCGTGACAACCGCCTTGAAGAACTCTGGGGTGATGAAAAATAGTCCATGCAATTTATTATCCTTAAATAACAATGAAATAAACAAAATTCATTTGCTATTATGTCCTCGTATTTCCATATTTGTAGCTAGAAAATGGAAAGATATCCTTCCGAATATGCGGGAATGACATTACATTCAGTAACATTATTGTCATTGCGGGGAGTAGAATAGCGTTGTAAGCTCTAAGTTGTAACATCAAAAATGATAAGCAGCATGAATAAATTTCAGGTTGTGATCCGAAAAAAGTTTAGAATGGCAAATTCGATCAATTAAATTAAGCGTCGATTTAGTAAAATTTATTGATCCAACTAATACTTATCCTACCTTACATATGGAAATTGTATGAAAAAGATCATACAATTGAGCTATTATGCAATAGCAATAGACAGAAAGATTTTACAAAAATAATGTGCGCCCCAATGACGCGCATTCAATTATTAACAATATTTATAAATTAGATTATAATGCTACCTATTACACCTGCGCTAGTGCTTCCTTCACCCGCTCCGGTGTAAAGGGGTGCTGGTAGAGCCGTGCTCCGGTTGCGTCGAAGAGTGCATTGCCGATTATAGCGCTCATGGTTACAATTGCCGGTTCACCGCCGCCGTGAGGCACCTTTTCATTGGAATCGACAAGAACCGTCTCTATTTTCGGAACCCACGAATAGCGGGGAATGTCGTAAGAATCAAAATTGGTATTTGTCAATTCACCGCCGTTGAAAAACATCTCCTCTGTCAGGGAATAACCAAGTCCCATCGCTATGCAGCCTTCCATCTGGAGAATCGCGCCTTCGGGATTGATGACAAGCCCCATATCCTGCGCACACACAACCCGTTCAACTTTAGTTGTTCCGTTCAATTCATCGACGCTGATTTCAGCTATCGATGCAACATAGGTTCCAGCATCGATTCCGCAGGCGATGCCGTAACCGCGCCCACTCGGTGTTTTTGCCGGTGTCCAGCCAAATTTATCCGCCGCGGCTTTCAGGACACCGATAGCCCGTTTATCCGATGTGTTTTTCAGGCGAAACTCAAGGGGATCGATATCCGCTTTTGCTGCCATAATATCGATTTGCGCTTCTCGTGCAAAGGTATTCGTATTTCCACCAGGAGCTCTCCACGGTCCGGTGTTGTACAGATGAGAACCATCCGGCGAGTCCATCCATCCGGCATAAACCGTTTGGCGATTATTCGGAACATCGTAGAATTGATCCGAACCCCGCGGCCCGGCATAGTAAACATGGTAATCCCATAGACTCATGGTTCCATTCTTATCGATGCCAGATTTAATTTTCACGATGCTGGCAGGCCGGAAATTGTCATAAAAGAATTCTTCTTCCCGTGTCCAGAAAACCTGTACCGGTTTCCCGGTTATTCGTGCAAGTTTTGCCGCTTCTACCGATTGTCTGCCGCCGGATTTGCCGCCGAATCCTCCGCCAACATACGGTGTCCTGACACGGACATTTTCCGGCTTTATATTGAGTTCGCGTGCTATCCGTTCTTTATCACCAAACGGAGTCTGTGACGATATCCAGATCTCAAGCTTGCCGCTTTCAAAATGTGCAACTGCAGTGTGTGTCTCCATAGGAGCATGAGCTACATAACCTCCTGTAAAAGTGCTCTCGAACAGTTCATCAGACTCTTTTTTACCTGACTCAACCGATCCTTGATTATCGATTTCTTCTCCGCGCGGGGATTTACTAAGGAGGTGGTCGAAAATCGATATGTCATCGACCAGTTCATCGGGAATGTTAAATTCGGATTTGATTGCATAGAGTGCATTTTCGGCTATTTCGGGGTCGGTGTGCAATACTGCTACGATATCATCCTCATTGACGACAATGACACCGTCCATCTTCTCGGCGGCAGATGTGTCCACATGTTCGAGAGTTGCACGTTGTGCCGGCGGACGGAGGAGTCGGGCATACAGCATGCCGGGATACCGGATATCTCCAGCATATTTCGCTTCACCGGTCACTTTTTCATACGCATCGATCCGAGATGTGTGCTGGCCGATTATTCTGAATTCATGTATCGCTTTTTCGACTGCTTTTTCATCGAGTTTTTTTGCAATTTTCTTGCCCTGAGCAAGTTCCGCATATGAAACACGGTTGTTTTTATTTCCCTTTTCATACACCACGCCATTTTCAATGTCGAGTTTGTCGGCTGGAACACTGAGGTGTTCGGATGCCAGATATGTCAGTACAGTTCGAGCTTCGGCAGCTATCGCTTTGAAAACAGGACCGAAAAACCGTGTAGTCAGAGACCCGAATGTCCCCATGTCCCACGGACAGAGGTCGGTGTCTCCCATCACCATTTTTATAGAATCGAGTAAAACATCCAGTTCTTCAGCTGCAGTCTGGGCAAGCGATGTCATTGCACCCTGTCCCATCTCAATCTTCCCTGTGAAACAGGTTATTAAGCCGTCCTCTCCAATTCGGAGGTAGGCGTTGAAATCGGTCGGATAACTTCTCTGCTGCCGCTGGCTCAGTAATATGGAAGAGTCGCCGAGAACGCAGAAAATCACGATTCCGCCACCGATTGCTTTAATCATGCGGACATGTGCCCCGCACCGACACAGGTTATTTTCCATAGCATCGATAATCTCTTCCCGAGTCGGGCTGGCATTGACCTGCAGAAGACTGTATGCCTGCATGATCTGGCCAGAGGTACAGAACCCGCACTGCATAGCGTTATGCTCAATGAACGCTTCCTGAATTGGATGCAGTTTCCCATTCTTTGCCAGTCCCTCGATTGTGAGAACATTTTTGTCCTTCACATATTGTAAAGGATACTGACACGACCGAACAGGTTCGTTATCAACAAGTACGGTACATGCGCCACAGTAATTGATGCCGCAGCCGAATTTGGTACCAGTCAGTTCCAAATCAGTACGGAGTACCCACAAAAGACGCCTGCTCGTATCGGTTGTCATGCTGACAGGTTTCCTATTGAGATTAAATTGGATTGTCTCTACCATATTTATTCACTCTTTATGATTGGATTAGTGGTGGGTGGTTGCATTTCTATTTACAGGTATATACAATCGAAGATAAATATCCTTCAAAGAAATGCAACAAATTTTTTGGCTGTCCTCATTGAATTTAGATGCAGTGTCAATGTTTTATACACTTAAAAGCTCCACTTGATTTTTAGAACTCAACAATTTACAAAGCATTACACATAAAGCAGAGATGCTTCTCGATTTATTTAGAAAAGGCACAATAAAACCTAGAAGAGACAATATTGACCTGCTGATTGGAGCGTGCGATTTTATATGTACTGTAATGGTCTATATTAATGAAAACCGATGGTTATTAAGATGCTGCAGCAGAGCTTGGCAAGAAACTCTCAGACATGTGTCCAGCTCACGGGAGGAAAAAGCTTGAATCCGCTCCAGCTCTTCAACCGGAACCTGTCCGGAGTGAAAATCCTAGGCAGGAATCCTCCTCAGCAAAAAATGCCAAAGAACAATCTTTTGTGACTGATAAAATGGCCAACCAGTTTTTAAAGAGTTGCAGGACTTGATTGACACACTTGAGCAGGATCTTATACGGCTTGAAAGCGAACCAGAAAATAAAGAATTGTTCGATCTCGATACTTCATAAGGAAATTGAGGTATTCTCGGCTATTCCGATTTGGAAAAATTAAGCCAAAAGTCGGGGACAATTTTCGATTACTTAAGAAATTATGAAGAAAACAAAATTCATGCTGGAATCCTCGGATATTCAGTTATCTTTTGCTGAAAATGGTTCTCAAGGTGTTGAATTATATAAAAGAGATTCAAATAAAATCTATCATGTCCTTCTCGATATAATAATGACCGAAATGGTAGATCGTGAAAAATTTGTTCATATGAAAAAATTTAATCATGAAATTAAAACGATTCTTATGAGCGGTTTCAACCAGAATATAAAATCGGATAACATTTTGAGTGATGGGCTCAGTGAATATGTGCAGAAACCGTTCAAATTAAATGAACTGTTAAAAGCAGTCGTAACAGCAACTAATAATTGATTTGAATGAAAAGATTTACATATGAAGTTGAATAATCACTACAATTAAGGAGATAGTATTATGAAAGTTCTTATCGTTGATGATTCTGTTACTATGAGAAGAATTATTATCAACAGCTTGAAAGATTCCAGTTTTGACGATATTGTTGAAGCTTGAAATGGTCTTGAAGGTATGAGTAACATGGAGGGAATAGAGTTGGTATTGACTGACTGGAATATGTCGGAAATGGATGGCCTCACCTTTGTGAAAGAGATCAAGAAAAGCCTGTTGTATTCTTACCATGCTAATCATTATAATAACAACAGAAGGAGCAAAAAGCGACGTCGTCGAGGCTTTGAAAAATGGCGTAAATAACTATGTAGTGAAACCTTTTGATAAAGATACTTTTTTGAAAAAGGTTAAAGCAACATTAGAAGGTTAACCTTTGAATTTCTAATTGAGAGGATTGTATGAAGATAGATTTTATTAATCCATTTGTAAAATCTGTTAATGCAACAATGACAACTATGGCAGGTGTTTCGGTAGAAAGGGAAAAACCATTTGTCAAAGAGGGTCGTGATACAAGCGGTGATATAACAGGATTAATCGGTTTTGCTGAAAATAATATTGCTGGTTCAGTTGCACTGAGTTTTCCCAAGAGTACGATATTTGAAAATATTCAAATCTATGACTGGTGCAGATCAATGTGAAGAGGATAATGAACTGAACGATATTGTCGATGAATTTACCAATATTGTTGTTGGTGGTGCAAAAAAGGGGTTTGCCGAATTTTTTTTCATACAATATCAGTATCAGTCTGCCTATGGTGGTATCAGGGAAAGGCAACAGAATCAAACATAAATACAATTATCCCATCATAGTCGTTCCATTTTAATTTGGTGAAAACGGATTTTTTATGGAAGTCAGTATGCACATGATGAATGGGAGATAATAATAATATTAGGTACGTAGGTTATTTTCGGGTCACGTGTTACAGTATATTTGGAATGGAAGAGAAAGTCACTATATTTATTGTTTGTACATCATGTTTCTTTCGTTCTGGGGATCGTCTGTACCGTTTGCGTGATAATCGTTTTACAGGTACTCGGATGTTCTTGTAAAGAGAGCCCGAAGCGGTTCAAGGACGATCTTGCTCTACTGCATTATGTTTCTTTGGAGATACCTGCCAATAAAGCTGCCAGGGGTCTTGGTTTTTGCTTCACGACGGTGCGAGGCACATAGATGCTTTATCGACAGGAGATTTATGATTTCAGGAAGTGAGAAGACTTTCCGGCAAGATAAAATGTTATGCAAGTTGCTTTGGTGGGAAACGTACGGGAACCAGCGGTCGCGGGAGTGCCGGTACAATAAAGGTTTTCGGCACTGTGGGACGTCACGGGAGGCTATTTACTACGATGTGACTGCCGCTTGATGAACGAGATCAGGGACACCGCTGAGCAAGGGAGCGTCTTCTCCACTGCTCCGTTCCGTTCGTATACATCGCTGAAGTTTTTTGGTAAACAGCGTACGGTCGATCATAACACATAGTGCATCACGGGACGTCGTCATAGTAATGGCCTTGAGTGGTTCTGGTCATGTGCACAAGAAAGACGCTTACAGTACCATGGTGTCAGCAAAAATCATTGCCCAGTGTACCGCAAGAAAATGGAATGGAGATACAATTACAGAAACCGAAATCTATACCATTCCTTTAATCAAAATTCACGTTAGTCCGCTTTTGACCTAATTACCTAATATTTTGTAATATCCCGAACATTCTGAAACACAAAGAATTCTAATAAACGTGCCTGCTGAAACCACTGTTATACATCGACTGAAAAAATTGGTTTGCCGTTATAAGTTTCTATTCCTCGCAAGAGGACAGGATGCTGATTCGGCGGGACAGTATCGGGAATCGCTTACATACCCGGTTTCCTCGGCAAAAATTCTGAATTGCCCGACAGTGACTGGATAATTCCATTCGGTATATAGGCCATTACGATTGAATCGCTTATTTCAGCTTCCCAGTATCCTTTTTCATTCATATATACCTGCTTTGCAACTTGCCTGATTTCGGAAACTTTCTGTGGCACGTCCGGGCCTGTGCTGCAAGAAGTCACGAATGCAATTATACGGGAAGTAAGTATTATAAATTTTGGTTTTATTTTTGCTCTTGTGCCAATTTATCTTTGATATTTCATGATTACCTGCTTATAGGGTTTCTGAAAATATTAGGAATATCGTTACATTTTTGTTTGATGAAGAAGAGTATTTTGATAATTTTAAAATTGCTTACTTTCACTTTAATATGCACATATGTCTCTATTTCACTCAATCGCAAGAATCGCTATCAAGTACATAAAAATAGTAAACACTATTGAAAAAAAAGAATATTATGTACACTAATGCCGAAAATACTTTCTGTTATGACGAATCAAATGAAGGGTTCAGAATATGTTTACAACCTTGTCTTTATCGTGTCATTCACAATTGATTAAAATACTGCCGCTTGTGCTCTGTTTTTGTGTGTTTTTGTCATGCGGTTCCGGTTCGGAACTGATAAATAGGATTGCTATCATTCCTGATCAACGGAAAATAATGGCGGTATTAACCGGGAACTCGGAAATCAGAGAAGGGATGAAACTTGTCGATAGATTTGAAGAAAGCAACAGAGAGGAAGTCAGGGATTATCTTTTTTCAATGCTTCAAATATTGGACTTGAAACCGGAGAGACACCGGTACTCTGATAAGGGAGAAAATATTTATGGGACGATACCAGCGACCATTACAAGTAGCGAATACGTTGTTCTTGGGGCGCATTTCGATTCTGTAGAGGAGAGTCCGGGAGCAAATGATAATGCATCGGGAACGGTTCTGATATTCAACGCAGTACGATATATCGCAGAGTTGAACATCCGTACGAAGCATGTCATTGTTGTATTTTTTGATGAAGAAGAGCGGGGACTTGTCGGCAGCAGGCACTTTGCGGAAAAATTAGTTGAAGAAGGTAAGACTATTCACTCTGTCCATACTGCTGACCAGGTGGGTTGGGATAGTGATGGCGATAGAGGAATAGAACTGGAGTTGCCATACGACGGTATTGTAGATCTCTACCGGGATGTTGCGCGCTCTGAAGGTTTAGATATTCCTATTCACATTACCGATACATCTTCTACGGATCATTCATCATTCCGCAGTGTGGGATTTAACGCTGTCGGTATTACCGAGGAATATGTGAACGATGATACGACACCATATTACCACGAACCAAGCGACGTCTATGGTACAATAGATTTTGAGTACTTAGAAGCGGTAACGCTTCTTTTTGCTAAAGTGATTGAGAGGATTATTGACTAGAATTTGCAGAACGTTCTGCTGTAATCAATGGTTCTAAACCATAGTATTCTTAAAAGAATTTAGATCATTATCAAAGTAATGGGAATTATATACCGGTGGTGAGCAAGATACATATATTGCGTCATTTCGGCAAGGAGATTGATATATTCGGTTTTGAAATTTCACATAACAAAGAGTCCCGTAAATGCGGGACTCTTAAACTCGTTTAGATGACAAGGAGCTTTAGTATGAAAACACAAGACAGTTAATTATTTAATAAACGTCATCCGTTTTATATCGGTAAACGTTCCCGCTTGAAGCTTCATAACGTAAAGACCTGATGACACTAACTGCCCAGTATTGTTCTTCCCATCCCATATAATTGAATTCTCACCAGCGGGCATGGTCGTATCAATGAGATGTCTCACTTCCTGACCGAGAGCGTTATATATCTTCAAAGAGACGTGTACAGGACGCGGCAGATTGAATTGGATTGTCGTTGTCGGATTAAATGGATTAGGATAGTTCTGTTCCAAAATGAAATTATCTGGAATAGGTAACTCTTCATCTTCAATACTATCAACACTGGTAATCAGCTCTTCAGTATTGCTCGCAATTGCCCAAAGAGCAAAGTGACCGGTCGTCACCGTTATTGTGTTATTATCCGTATCGACGGTGCTTGGAAGCACATGCCAGATAAATCCACGTGCATCGAGTGAATCGTATACGCTCACGACAAGACTGTCTTCACTAAGGCTCAATCCTGTCACTGTTTCCTCATTATATCCAAACGTTAACTCTGCTTCACTATTGTGCACGTCGAGGTTTATGTCAATATAATGCACGGCATTTGTGAACGCAGGCACCGTTGGAAATTCAGTCGAAATTTTCGAAGTCGAGACCTGCTTGACCGAAATGATCTGATCTGCGACTTCGCCGCCTGTAAAGGCAATCGACAGTGAAACACTATTCGAAAAATCCAGTGATATGCTCGATCTATCCGCCGGGATAGGTATATCGTTCTGTATATCGGGATCGGCCATGACAACCACATCTTTTGCGATGACCGCAATCGATGTAGTGAGTGTGTCAGCCGCCCCATCTGTATTTTCTGCACTGATCGAAACGGCAATATCAGACCTGACATCGGAAACACCGGGAGTCCCTCCGACAGCACCGTTCTCACCGACCGTCATCCAGTCGGGGCCCGAAACTTTTGCAAAGGTAATAATATCGTCTGCGTCCGGATCGGTCGCTTTCACTGTGTCGTCATACGCAACGCCTTCGGTCGCATCGGCAAGCGATACTGTTGTGATGACCGGCGCATCGTTGACGTCCGTGACCTCGATGGTCACGTTGATGCTGTCCGTGCCGCCGCTGCCGTCGGAGACCGTGACCGTCACCGAGTAGGAAGATTTCGTCTCGAAGTTCAGCGCGGCGTTGGTCTGGAGCTGGCCGCTGGTCGAGACGATGTCGAAGGACGCTGCGTTCGTCCCGTCCAGACTGTAGGTCAGCGTGTCGTCAGTGTCCGTGTCCGTCGCGGCGATGGCGGTGCCGATGTTCTGGCCCGAGGCCGTGTTCTCGGCCACGCTGCGCGTGATGCTGGTTCCATCAGTGAAGGTTGGGACGTTGTTAGTCGGCGGGCTCGTGCTTCTGCTGAAGGAGAGGGCGTCGTTGCCCACCGCGTCCCGGATCGGATGGGCTGCCGGCACCGTATAGGCCACCGTGACCGTCTCGCCGCTCGCCGCTGCCGAAGCCAGCGTCAGCGTCACTGTCATCCCGCTCACGTGCACCTGCGACACCGTGCGCTCCGCTCCCGCGACCATCACCGTGAAGGCGTCTCTTTGCGGCGTCGAGTCCTCGTTGAGCGTCTCGTCGTAGGTCAGCACCACTCTTCGGGCGCCATTCACCGTCCACTCCCGGAGGATCGGCTTGACGCCGTCGACCTTGTGGCCCTTCCATTTCCCGGCGTAGGGGTAGTCGAGTACGGCGTCGTTGCCGGTTGAATCCCGAATGCTGCCGCCGTTGAGCCGCACGGAGTGGGCTTCGGTGCTCACGCCGTCCATGTCCAGGTCCCCGTCGACGACCGTGTACACGAACTGAGGGCTCTCGCCGTAAGCCAGAACATCCGGCATTTTGCCCGTGTACACGGCCTCTTTCTTGTCGTTCCCCAAAATGAACTCGATGTACGGTGTCCCCGACACCTTCACCTTCTCGGTCAACAACAGGAGAAACTCAATGGGCGCACTCGGGCTATCCGGCACGTGCGTATGGACAATTTCGCCAGCGTTATTTCGAGCGCTATTTATGGCGACACTTAGGATGGTCGGCGCCACGCCGTCCACCTTGTGCGCCGCGTCGGTGGCGGCCCCCGTATGCGTGAGCCCCGCCTGCGTCGTCTCGCCCTGCTTCACGATCGTGCCGCCGTTGAGCGCCAGGCTCCCCGCCGGAATACTCAGCCCCTCGGCGTCCTCGTGGCCGCTCGCCACCTGGTAGCGAAACACCAGCGCCGTCGTGCCGCTGCCACTCGCGTACGCCGCGTCGGTGGCGGCGTCGCTCAGGGCGCCCACCAGCAGGCGGATCGTCGGGACCCCGCTCACCGTCACCGCCATGTTCCAGGTCACCGTGACCTCGACTTGGTCGTCCGCCTTGAAGAAGCCGTTCTGGCCCGCCGCCGGGCTGTTGCTGAACGCCACCGAGATGATCGCCGGCTCGTTGTTGGGGGTGAGCGTCACCGGGCTGCCCACCGCGGTCGCAATGCCGACTAGTCGCAGGGCACCACCACTACCCTCAGACACGGTCGTCGGCACCTATGGCGCCATGCCCAAGGTGACCGTCGCGCCCTCCCCGGAGGAGGTCACCGTGATCTCCTCGCTTGTCGTGTGGCCTGCCGGGACCGTGACCGAAGACACGCCGGCCGGCAGGGTCCCTCCCGCCACCCTGATCGTGGTGGTCATGGCGAAGGGCGCGCCCTCGGCAACCTTGACCACCACTTTGTTCGCGGAGACCTGTTCCGGAATCATGGTGAACGTGAAGTCCGCGCTTGGATTCATATGCAGCCGCAAGCGCGACAAGCGGGTGAGCCCAGCGAACACTCCCGCCGGCAACGTAACCAACTCGTTTTCGCTCAGATCCAGACTGATGAGGTTGGTGAGACCGGCGAACACCCCCGCCGGAAGTGCAGCCAAGTCATTCCCCTCCAGACCCAGAAATATCAGGTTGAGGCCAGCGAACACCCGTGCCGGCAACGTATCCAACTGGTTGTACTCCAAATCCAGCACCTCTAAGTTGTCGAGGCCGGCGAACACCCCCACCGGTACCGTACGCAACAGGTTCCCCAACAAGCTCAGGCCCTTCAGGCTGGTGAGCCCTGAGAAATCGTCGGCTTTCAGGACTGAGATGCCCTTGTCCGTTAGGTCAAGATCCTCAATCGCGGCCAGATGGTCTGCCGTCACATCGCCGCAAGCACTGACCGAAGCGGCCGCCACAATCGCGTCGCGCACTTGCCCGGTGCGGTCGCAGACTCCCTGCGCCTGCGCTTGCACCGGTGCTGTAGAGAACCAAAAGAAGCCAAGCAATAAGGACCATGAAAAGATTGCAAATAGAACTTGTCGATTAGACATAATGGAGGTTCTTCATTTAGTATATATTTCCAATATCAATTTTCAATATAATGTATATAAAACCACAGTATTAAGGTATATATACGATTTTTACAAGTGTTTTCTGTTCCTCAATCAAGCATTTTCGAAATCTTATCGCGTGAGTAAATTCTATTATAATAAATCTATAATAAATCCAAATAGCATGTCAAATCCAATAATGACTCGGGACTCGGGGAGTTACTTATGAATTTTTCCCAGAAATGATTGGATGCAAAAGCAGTGCAAGGATAATGAGCATTACACAGCCTATCATGTTGTACCAGAGGTAGGGGATCTCGGTGAAGAAAAAACAGGCCAAAACTACCAATTCTGCAATGATTGCCGCAATGAAGGTTGCGGTACCGCCAATCGATTTAAAGTAGAACGCCACAAGAAATATTCCGAGAATTGTACCGTAAAAAAGAGAGCCGAGTATGTTAACGGCTTCGATCAATGAACCGAGACGATTGGCAAACAGTGCAAAACTAATAGCATAAATCCCCCAAAAAATCGTAGTGAGTTTCGATGCTATGAGATAGTGACGATCAGATGCATCTTTTTTGATCATCCTTTTATAAATATCTATGACCGTTGTCGATGCCAGAGCGTTAAGTTCCGCAGATGTTGAAGACATTGATGCCGATAAAATTGCAGCGAGTACAAGTCCGATGAGTCCCACCGGCAGGAAGTTGATAACAAAGGTCAAAAACACATAATTCGTATCATTGGTATCTGCTTCGGGGTTAGCTTCCGATATAAGCTGTGTTGCTTCGTTTCTGATACTTAGTTCTGCATTCCGCGATGAAGTGATCTCATTGACAGCAGATTCTACTTCAGATTCACTGCCAGAATCAACGGCAGCTAACATATCCCGGATTTGTTGTTGCTTTTCGGTGTGAATCTGTTTGTATTCACTTTCCAACATCCGGTATTCAGCTGAATAGGAACTCGATTTAACAGTATCGGTCTCAACTGAGTTGAAAAAGAGAGGAGGAACGGCAAATTGATAAAATACGAACACCATTGCCCCGATAAATAATATTGCAAACTGCATGGGAACTTTCACGAGTCCGTTGACGAGAAGTCCCATCCGGCTCTGTGCAATTGAGCTGCCCGAGAGATACCGCTGCACTTGTGACTGGTCTGTTCCAAAGTAGGAGAGAGCGAGAAACGTGCCGCCGATGATGCCCGACCAGAAATTGTACCTATTCCTCCAGTCAAAATCAAACGTAATCGCATTGAGTTTCCCCATTTTTCCAGCTACATGAGCAGCGTCAAAAAATGAAATGTCGGACGGAAGGAGGCGGAATATCATGAAACATGCAGCAAACATACCAACAAAAATAATCGTCATTTGAAGTAAATGTGTCTTGTTGACTGCATCGGTGCCGCCGACGGTTGTATAAAGGATTACAAGAATCCCGATGATGAATATTGTGAGACTTAAATTCCACCCGAGAAGTACAGACAAAATCAATGCCGGGGCAAATATCGTAAATCCTGCCGCCAAGCCACGCTGTGTTAAAAACAGAATGCTACCGAGCGCACGGTTCTTGAGGTCGAACCGCCGTTCAAGATATTCATATGCAGTAAAAACATTCAACTTATGGAACAGAGGAACGGCAGTGACGGAGAGGATGACCATCGCAATCGGAAGGCCTAAATAGAACTGAACAAACCGCATACCGTCTACAAATGCCTGGCCGGGTGTTGAGAGGAATGTAATAGCGCTTGCCTGCGTGGCCATAATCGATAGCGTTACTGTATACCAGGGTGTGGATCTATTCGCCAGCAGGAATTCTTTAATATTTTTTTTCCCACGAGTTTTCCAAATTCCGTAAACAACAACAAATGTCAGGAATGAACTCAGCACGATCCAATCAGTTATACTCATCTATACGACCGCTTTAGAGCTATGTTGAACTTCATCATGTGTTGGATGTAAGACACAATTCACTATTTAAATGTCTGAGTAAATAGATAAAAGAGTATTATTAGGGCCGCCAGATTGAGGAGAACAAGTGAATATAGTTTCCTCCATGACGAAAGAATGGGTGGTTTTTCCCCATTTGTTTCGGTGTGCTTTGTACTATCAGTTGCCACTGTATTTCCCTGCTGAAATTAAATTTGCAAAGAGCCGGTATGCTCCGGGAACACCTGCCGGAAGTTCTCTGAACCACGATATCCCGGTATAGATAAAAACACCTTTTCCATAACGTGTGAAAATGAGGCTGCCCTCTTTGTTCGATTCGTTCGGGTCGTGGCTCGAAAAAATTGTTTCATATTTATTGTCCCACTGTGTCGCAAAATAGAGCCCTCGCTCTTGAACCCATCCTTCAAAATCTCTATTCGTGATCTTGTTCGGATAATTCAGAAGTTGATGGCCCGGTTTAAGAAATGATACCGGTGCTGTTTCGACACTCACCCGGTCACGTCCGATCGTGAATGGGTAGGGTCCAATTTGTTTTGTGCTCAGATCAGATGCTACATTGTATTGTACAATAAACGTTCCGCCATTTTTCACGTAATCGATAAGCCGCGGCTGAGCAAACTGCAGCCGTTTCCGAGTGTTGTACGCCCGGACACCGGTAATGATCGCATCAAACTGTGATAAATCTCCATTTTCCAGCATGTCGTCGTTCATAAGTACAACATCATATCCCAGATTCCGCAGTCCATCCGGCACCTCATCTCCGGCGCCCATAATGTAACCAATCGTATCGTCATGTTTCGTAATGTCGAGGTTGACCATTTTAATATTGTTCTCTGGAAACAGAATTTGATGGGTTATATGCGGATAAGAAATCTCAACAAGGGATTGTGTATAGTGTTCACCGTTCACTTCGACTTCGGTTGTGAAAACTGCTTCATCCGAATCGGGAGGTGGTGTCACGGTGAATGTTACTAATTCTTCGTCAAATGTTTGAGAAAGTGAAAAAGAGATTGAAGCGGGATTTATTTTCCAATTATTCGGCCCTTTTAGACTAATTATACCGGAAATGTCTGGCGAATGTCCTTTGAGGCTGACTGCAATTTCTTTTGGCTGATTGTTCGTAAAAACGGTTACCTTATCTTCAAAATTAGCTGTGATCAATGGTCTTACTTCAAAAGGGCGGTACAATTCACCGGCAACACTGTCTTCCCAACGATACAGGAGTGGTACCGTGAATTGTAAACGGATATCGTTACTGCTAACAGTAACAAATGCTTGAATAGCCGCCGGGTTTTCTGCAATTCCGATCAGATTCTGATCTGCAATGGTGAACGTGCCCTTACCCTGCTCCTCGTGCAGCCAGTATGGCTGGGATGTTGGATATGTATTGGGAATATGGAGTGTTTTGTCTAATGATACCGGATCGTTGTTGCTCAACGTCATATTCAGATTTGATTCTGAATAAATCCCCGAAAATTCAATTTTCTCAAGTTCAAAAGGATGATTTGACCTGTTAATGAGTGTCGTGCGGACTGGAATGCGACTCCCCGGTGCTCCTGCGTAACTATCCGCAATAGCTTCAATCCAGAGACCGGCACTTGTTCGAATGGCTCGTAGTAACTCTTTTTGTTTTGTCTCGGTCCAATTAATCTTTTCCAACGCGTTGAGTTTATTATATGCTTCAATGAGATATGGTGTCGATAATGCGGGATTGCGTGGATCGAACGAATTAAGGGTGTTCTCGATTATAGCGCCAACAGATTTCCCGCCGGGGATTCTGTTCCACGAGATATCGATCTCATCAAATATATTGGATGAAAATGGCTCGCCATCGATAAGATTAAAAAACTCATATTCGTTTCCCCGGTCGGCAGTAGAACCGAATCCCTGACTCTTGTGCATGGAACGGCTTTCAGCGGCAATTTCCGAGAACGATTTTCCGAGGAGCGGTTCATATTCCCCGATATTAATTTTTGCAGCACTTTTGAGTTCATCCTGACTCATCCGCCAACTGTTCCATACGATTCTTTTTGCCTGCCATGGCTGAATATGCCGAAGCTGCTCGGGGAATTGTAATGGGTCGGCAGCAGCCTTGAAAGCTTCTATAGCAAGAGTCCCTGTGGCAGTATGGTGACCGTGCCCCGCAGACCTTCCGGGCGGAAAGCGGGTTACAATGACATCCGGCTGGAATTTACGGATAACCCAGACTACATCCGAGAGAATTGTCTCTTTACCCCAGAATTCAAAGGTTTCATCCGGAGTTTTTGAATAGCCGAAGTCAATTGCACTGGTAAAGAACTGTTCGGCACCGTCAATTTTTCGTGCTTCCAGCAACTCTTGTGTGCGGATGATACCTATCTCAGCCCCTTTTTCGGAGCCAATCAGGTTTTGTCCGCCGTCTCCACGCGTCATAGCAAGATACGCGGTCCGGTATTTTCCGGATTTGGCAAAATGGGCAAGAGCGGCTGTATTCTCGTCATCCGGGTGTGCGGCGATCATCAGAACACTACCAAGCACGTTGAGTTTTTGCAGCGCAATATGCAATTCACCCGGATCAAAATTCGTTTCCTGCTGAGCATTTATGTTACTTTGCAGGAGCACAACAAGGAGCAGTGCAAGTGTAAGAGCAGATTTAAAGGACCTGTACATAGCTTTCGAGACTCCTGATAAATTATCTATGCGATAACCTGAGAAACGACCATTCAAAACAGTATAATTGTGCAAGGCTAATTAAGCACGTACTAATTACTCAATCTGATTGAAAACGGAATTTTAAGCTTTTCCCAATGGACGTATGCAGTTGCAGAATTCCCATCCAGGTCCTCAAACCTGAAGACAAGCCATTCCTGGTGCGGAGCCTGTTCTGCGGTCACCGTGACTCTGAGCGCGTCATTTTTCTGATCATAACTGTAACTGCCCCATTCGGCGTTTTTCTTGCTGAATATAATAGTCCAGTCGCCCTGTGCAGGAATCATATGAATACCGTATTTACCTTTTGGTAACCGTTTTCCCTCAATCATAATATCACTGGTGAATTCGATTGTTGTATTTTCATTTGCTCCTGCACGCCACGGAAATGGATTTCCATTCGAATACTGGTTGCCTTCTTCTAGACCGTATGGAACAAGGTCCCCCCAGATTTTCCTTCCTTTAACGCCCGGCCTGCTGTATTCGATAGTAATATCGGTATCAACCCCGATACGTTGGCTCACACTAGCAGCAAGGCTTGCACGGACTTCATCTTCCTGCGCTGAAGCAGAGGTAGGAAGGTTAAACAAAAACGTACAAAGCATGAAAAAGCTGAAAATAAAATACATGCGTTTCATAACGGAATCCTTTAATATGATTTATAGATACGTATTGGTTGGTATGTGATAATGCTCACAAGAATTTAGACGATAATCTTGAATTGTCAAGGCAAAAGAGTTAAAAAATGGAAAATCAGTCTACATTTATAACGCTATCTGATTACAATTTATTGCTCAGAACATATAATACCATCCACCGGACATTTTATTCAAATAGTATCCGAGGTGAATTGACTTATAATAGTGGTGACTTTCAAGAAATCATAATAACAAACAGATTTTTTATGAAAAAGTGCCCGGATGTAATGATAGCAGATTAGAATGCTGTCTTTCGTTGCAGTCAGAATATTACCTGTGCGTGAAAAACTCATTGAAACAAATAAAAAGCATTCACGCTAAATCGTGAGTGCTTTTGTGTTGTGAAGTAAATTCGTGTTCTATTCAACAACTCATGATGTTGCATCACCTGTCGGCCGCCGCCTGATCTTCCTATTCCGCTGCCGGGCATACGGCCTCCCATACCTCCGCAGGGATCTGCCTCCTCGAACTCCGGGACGTCCACCGCCGCCACCCATTGGCCGCTGACCAGATCTTCTTCCCAATGATGCTTGCGACATTCCCATTGCAAGCCCCAGGCTAATGTCGGATCCTTCTGATATGTCTAATGCAAAAAGGATACTCCTATCCTGCCGGAGGGGGATCATTAATTCAAATGTAAACCGCCCAAACTTGGATTTAAACGCCCCTATAGGAGTAAAATCGCTTGCTTCAGGTTGTTATCCTTCTCACAATACAAATACCAGTAATGCGGTTTTGAATTCGTTCTTCAAACATACCTCGCTGCTCGAGCGTTAACCGATCCACCTGCCCGGCTGTCCGGCTGTTTTTCCGGTCAATTTCAGGAACATATTTTATCTCTTTCTTTATTCCTGTTATTATCGAGCAAGATTGTGATTCCATTCAGTCTGAAATAACCGTGCCGATGGGATCCATGTGATTCCCACAACGCCCGGACTTATAAAAGCTCGAACAGACTTAGTACAGGCAACCGGAAAACTTCTTAAACTCCGGAACGCACGACAACCTTCCATCCAGACTACGACTATGTACTAATCGATTGTCCTCCGAGTGTCGGGAAGACAGAAAACCAGACCAGCTCACAAAAAGGCCTTCCGGCAGGGTGGACGAGATTCGCCTATAGAGCCAGGGCAGACTATATTGAGAAGGTGAAAGCGCTGGCCTGCTGGGACCGGAGAGATATCAAAGAGGTTATGGACGAGGCTGTTGGATTATGTCTCAAAGGGAAAAAAGTAAAACCTATATCGATTAAGAAGAGGTGAGAAGACCATGTCTACAAAAAAGAGGATATAAAAATCCTTACCCTCAAAGAGATTAACAAGCAATTGGGGGTTACCACTATTACTCTCAGACAATATATTAAGCAAGGAAAGCTCAGGGGACAAAAGTGGTGTGTTTCCGAGGAAAGCCTCAGGGGATTTTTTCGAGGGAAACAGGGAAACAATGTTACGGGCACGAAGCAAACCTAACGAAGCAAACCTAAACGAAGCAAACCTAAATGTACAGGAAATTCCAAGGAATCGGAAGTTGAATTTTTCCTTGTTTTTAGTGTTTAGTGTATAGATATTATATACTTAATCCGTTGCCATCTACACACGCAATTAAAAAACTTTGGAGCACCGAGCGGCTGCGCTTCCTGCTCACGGACTCGTAACGGAGGTAACATGGGAATTCGCATCCAACCACGCGAAATCGACGTACCCGCGGACGATCCTTTCAAGCACGACCTGCTCGCGCGGAAGAAACCGGTGGAGAGTCTCACCAACATCGTGCGTTCTCTCGAAGGTCCGTGTGTCTTGGCGGTCGATGCCGAGTGGGGAAAGGGCAAGACCACGTTCCTCAATATCTGGGCACAGTACCTGCGCAACGAAAAGTTTCCCGTCGTTAAATTCAATGCGTGGGAGACCGACTTCTCCGGGGACCCCCTCGTCGCTCTCTCCACCGAACTGACGGAGGGTCTTCACGAATACGAGGACGACAAGGACGCACTGCTGGCAACGGAGATCACCAAAATGAAGGAAATGGCGAGCAAGATTCTTCGACGAGCCGTTCCTGGTATGATTCGACACGCAACCGCGGGCATCCTGGATTTCAACCAACTCTTTGAAAAGGAAGCGGGGCAAGCCCTCGCGTCCTATCAGGAAACGAAGAAGTCGGTCGAGGAATTCAGGAAGGCCCTGCAAGACATGGCGGATACGTTGTCACAATCCAGCGGGAATCGACCTCTGATCGTGGTGATCGATGAGTTGGACAGATGCCGCCCTTCTTATGCTGTCGAGCTTCTTGAGGTCGCCAAGCACGTGTTCGCCGTGGACCGCATTGTATTCGTGCTGGCTGTCAATCGCTCTGAACTCGCGCATTCGATCAAAGCCTTGTATGGGAGCGGTTTTGACGCCGTGGGATATCTGCGTCGGTTCTTTGACCTGGACTTCCGACTCCCTGATCCTGACCGGATAGCGTTTATAGGTGAAATGCTCAATGCTGTACAGATTAAGAAGTACTGCAACTTCGATCAACAGGGAGGCGATCTTTTTCGAAACTTGCTCAAGGGCTTCTTTTGTGCATATGACCTCAGTCTCCGACAGATTCAGCAGGCAATCCATCGTCTGGGATTTGTGTTCGCGATGTTGGACAATAGATTGCAGTGGTTACCCGCGGTAATTGCCGCTGTAGCGTTGATCCTCCGGACGATCGACCAGGAACTTTATCATCGGTTCGTCGGCGGCGAGGTCTCGGATCTCGATGTCGTTGACGCGGTTTTCAATAGCACCGGGGCAAAAACTCTGCAGTGTGAGAACGAGGGTCACTGGTTTGAAGCCGTAATCATTGCGGCGGCTTGGGAACTGACGCCCCCGGAATCCTATGCGAGTGCGGGGGAATCGATCACCACACTGCTACTACAGCGGTATCGGGATCTAGTTGCTGTCGAGGAGTCAGACAACGCGTCACGCGACTCGGAGCGAAAGCGCGCAGAGAAGATCATCAAAATAGTTGAACTTTTTGAGGAAAAATATTATTTTTATTATAGACGGAACGTTAGATTCAAATGGTTAGTTCAGCAAATTGAACTGCTGTCCCAATTGGTCTCTTGATTCTTGAGGCCGTCCAGCGCCAAAGGGGGGCACGTTCTCACAGGTGTCATGAATCTCGCGCGGCGCGGCGGGCTGGCTGAACTCTCCAGAGCGCCCTTCTGTAAACGAGACAGCTTGGTTCCCATCGGGGAAGCCTTCTCCGGTCTGGACGGCCCGGTGAAAGCGTTCCGAGAAACCTCGGCCACCGCACCGTCCAAAACTTCCGCAGCGAGATTCTCAGGAGTTACAGCAGGAGTTACAGAAGGTCAAGGCCCCTTTCCCGACTCACAAATCGCCCCTGTATGAGAGGGTTCGGTTTGTTTGACACTTGTCAGAATAAACAGAATGCAGGAATAAAAAGTATAAAAAGTATAAAAACGCGCGCGGCATTATTTGAAAAACCGAAAAGATTGGGAAAGACGATGACACCCAACGGGAAAAACCGGACCATGTGGACCGGGGACAGCCTCGATATCATGTGGGGTATGAATTCCGACACGGTTGACTTGATCTATCTGGATCCGCCGTTTAGCGCCAACAAGACGTATTCCGCCCCCTATCGGGAGCGAAGCCGCTGGAGTTGCCTTTAAAGATACGTGGACGCTTGATGACCTTGACCTCGCATGGCACGGTGAGATCGCTGACAAGCACCCGGCTTTGTCCTCGATCATCGATTCGGCAGGCATGGCGCATGGTAAGGGTATGAAATCGTATCTGATCATGATGGCCGTGCGGTTGTTGGAGATGAAACATCTTTTGAATGATACAGGAAGTATTTATTTGCACTGTGATCCAACGGCGTCTCATTATTTGAAAATGCTGATGGATTCGGTGTTTGGGCATAGGAGCTTCAGGAATGAAATAATCTGGCATTATCAAACGGGTGGTGCAAGCAAACGCTGGTTTTCAAAAAAGCATGACTCTTGAGGCAGGTGGATATTCGCTCGGCACCAGCGCAGTTTCAGGATATAATAATGGTCAATTCGGTGTGGAAAGAGGATGAAGTCATGTTGTATTAACGGCCTATTCTGCTATTTCTGCAGGTGCACTTGAGATAGCGCCAAGTGTGACCTTTGCAGGTATATTTGAAGATACAGTCAATCCGGAGGATAATGAATTTTTTTCTCTCTGAATGTCGGCTGGTCATTCTGAAAGGTGAATTTTCACCACCCGTTAAAAGATGTCAACAAATTCACGTACGTGCCGGGTCCCTAATCAAATAACGGAAATGTATAATCTAACCTCAAAGGTGGTCTTTCATTCGGAGCGTAATGGGAATTATGATATTTTTATCATGGATACTGATGGATCAAACCAGATAAAAGTAGTTGGCAGCCCCTATCAGAATGAAAATCATTCATGGTCGTTTGATGGTTCATATGTATCCTATCATTCGTATCGCCACGATACTGCAGTTATCGTGGCGGTTGATATTTCCGGCTAAAACGAACGGGAAGTTTCCTCCAGCACAACTGCAAGCTCTTCACTTTCGTGCTCGAATGACGGAGAACGCATTGTGTTCGATTCGAACCGGGACGGTAATTTCGAATTTAATATTTCTGATTCTTAATTTTTCAGCATCAAACATATCACGATGTGATAATACTGATTTAGTTTTTAGGGTGCATAGTGTGGTTTGGTATGTTCCTGATAGGTATTGTGTGCAACACAATCAGGAATTTTTATGCTGTTATTAATGTTCTGTTACTGGATGGTATGTGTAATCAAATTGAGGAAATGCATATATGGACCTGATTCATGCAGAATTGACTTCACAAGAGATGCTGACGCCCTATCTTGGTATTTTCAAATTCAAACCCGAAAAACATTTTGATTTTTTACCCGGGCAATATGTGACACTCGGAGTACGAAGACAAGGCCTCACCGGACCGGGAGTGCGGGAAAAGGAAGGGATTGGTATGGTGCTCCGGCCATATTCTATTGCTTCCTCTCCGGATGAAGAAGTAATTGAACTGATCGTAACCTGGGTACAGCGGGACGGCAGGCGGCTCGATGAGTGGGGAGTGTTGACGACAGAACTGTTTGAACCGCAGTCCGAGCAGGAGTATGTATTTCTTTCGAGACCGAAAGGGAGATTTCTGCTGCCTGAAGACATACGGGATGTCATCATGGTGGCAACCAGTACCGGAATAGCGCCATTTATCAGCATATTACGGGCTGCGCACTCCAAATCAACTGACAGGCGCTATTTTATTATTCACGGTGTGTCGAAACACTCCGACCTTGCATATAGAAAAGAACTGACAAGCTATAAGGATCGTAATGTCCATTACGTACGGACAATTTCGAGAGAGCCATGTCAGGAATGTGAAAGCCACTATGTCGAGGAGTATTTCGTGAATAGAGACGGCACATCAGGCAGGTTGTCTATGGAAGAAGTGGAACATGCCGTGAAAAATGGAAAAACTGAAGATACAAAAATTGAAACATTATTAGGGAAATCACTCACACCTGAAAACGCCACGATCATGTTGTGTGGCAATCCTGCCATGATTGAGCACATCAAACATATAGCTGTAGAAAAACAGTTCCGCGTGCATCAAGATCTCATTGTCGAATCGTACTGGTAACAATATGCACACTGTGTTGAACCGGAAGCAAGACCGATAACATAATTAGTATTGTGTTCACGATTGTCTGATTAGTACATTACTGAATAATGTATGTATCCGACACTGCTCTTACATGAATCAAATGAATAATTTTAATGATTTTGAGACTACAGTTATACCTCGATTATACAGGAGGAGGTCTCTATGCCAACCGGCAAATCGAAGAACACAGTGCGATGCTTCGGAACAACATTTTCGGGAATCCCCATTCGCTCAATCCTGCCTCCGTGGCAATGACACAGAATGTGGAACAGGTGCGAGAGTATATTCTCAGATTCTTCAATGTCTCGCCGGATGAATACAGTGCAATTTTTACTAAGAATACACGTGGTGCGTTGAAACATGTCGGCGAATCATATCCTTTCGAGAAAAACGGAAAATTTCTTCTCACATTCGACAATCATAATTCAGTCAACGATATTCGCGAATATGCCCGTGCGCACGATGCTCCTGTCGATTACGTACCTCTGACGCTGCCTGAAATGCGTGTTGAAGAATCGACATTTGATGATTTTCTTAAAACGGCGATTCCGAATGGGAATAATCTCTTCGCCTATCCCGCACAGTCTAATTTTTCCGGTGTTCAGCATCAACTTGATTGGATAGAAAAAGCGCAAGCACAGGACTGAGATGTTGTGCTCGATGCAGCCGCATTTGCGGCGACAAACCGGTTGGGTCTGAACCGGTGGAAAGCCGATTTTGTGCCCGTCTCGTTTTACAAAATTTGCGGTTACCAGACCGGAATCGGCTGTCTTATAGCACGGCCGAAGGTGAAGCAGCGTTTGAAAGACGGCACCTTAAATTATCTCTCGATACCAGCCGTAGAACAAGGTCTGAAGCTTATCGATGAGATCGGTATCGACACAATTCACACAAGAGTCACCTGTCTGACTGGATGGCTGCTACAGACACCACAGGAGTCGCATCACTCCAATGGTAAACCGCTGGTATGACTCTATGGACCAACGTCCACAAACATGCGGGGTGGTACGGTTACTATGAATTTCTATGATCCTGAAGGAAAGTGTATAGACCACCTCATCATAGAGAAGCAGTCAAGTGAAGCAACGATCTCTCTGCGAACGGGGTGTTTTTGCAATCCCGGTGGCAGAGAAGTAGCACTAGGAATATCCAAACCAGAATTGATTGCCTGTTTCAGCCAACCGCAGGACTTAACCTTTGACGATTTTCGGCTCTGCATTGACGGTAAAAGTACTGGTGTCGTCCGTGCCTCATTCGGAATTGTCAGTAATTTTGCCGACGCCTACCGCTTTATTCAATTCGCCAAACTTTTTATCGATAAACCCGCTGAAAACTTTTCATAATTGCATCCGGTCAATACGTGCTGTATTCTTCGATTCACGGTAAAAACCGGCCTCTATAATTTACCCCATTAATCTTCGTAAACGTTAGTAAAGCATGCACAATATTAGTCAGTTTCTCATCTTTGTTGAATACGGGAAAAATACATTTTATTTTTAGTGTAATATTTTTTGAATTTCATGATCTTTTCAGAGTATTAACTTTAAAAAGAATCTTTGTCGTTGAAAAAGCAGAGCATTCTTGCATGAGTTATCGTGAAATAAATAATAATAAAGAGACGCATTTGTGAAAGTTTTGATATCGAGTAGATCTGTGTTTTATCTGAGATGGGAATAACGGGGAGGTATTTATGAATATTGTTGCAAAATGGGGTATAAAAGTATCCGCTGTAATATCTGAGATACTGATTATTTCTATATTGCATAACTGCCCACAGCAGAGCTGACTTCTATCAGTGAACAGGATAATATATATTCTACCAGTCTTAATTGATATATGAGTACAAGTTATATAACATAACTACAATATGAAATTGAATTAGGAGCGTAAACTACAACATCACTTGTATCAATTTTATTCTTATTGTGTTATATTGCAGTGTCTTTGTCTCGCTATAAAACACAGAAAAATTAATTACTCCTTGACAGTATCATAGTATGATTCTTATATTAGCTAACTTAGGGTAATTACCCAAACTATATCCTGCCATCAAATAATATGACAAAAAAGCCATAGAATTGTTGAATATAACACGGGAGAATTTAGCATGACATTTAACAAAGTTTTTTGCACAATCTTATCATGTGTCTTAGTCTTGGGAGCATGCAGCTCAGGGGAAATGGAATCTGACAGTGCCGATTCTGATGAAGGAGAAATGGAAATGGAATCTGACAGTGCCGATTCTGATGAAGGAGAAATGGAAATGGAATCTGACAGTGCCGATCCTGATGAAGGAGAAATGGAAATGGAATCTGACAGTGCCGATCCTGATAAATCCGGTCTTTTTTGAGGCGCAATCCTGAAGTCTCCGATTGGCAGTGTGCCCGATGATTTGTACATGGAAACCGACATCATTTCAACAGATGAATACAAACCCTTTACCAAAAAGCTGACTGTGAAATGATAGCATGGGCTCTGCAATGCAGGGGGATCTGATCGGAAATATGTACGAACGCAATGCTGTGATTCCTATCTTCCTCGGAGAAAACTTCGATATGTCTCCGGAAGATGAGGCGGCATTTGATGTCACAAAAAACCGGAATAGTGTGTGCGATATAATCATGAAGGATGTACCCGGGCAGGTGATGGAAGTTGTTGAGCATATTCTTCACTATGTGAACGATACGGGCTTGCATTTCTCCTATCCGGAACGGTGGGGTGTCACAAAGGATTCACAGTTCTACCAGATGATGCTGGAGGCAGGTGAGAAGGGATTTTACGATTACGGATCGTATGACGATATTGAAGATGAGGAAACCAGAGTTCGCGTTGCGCTACAGGAGTTCGGATATTGGATTATCTCTACTGCATGGAACTTTCAGGAGCCGTATGGTCCCCGAGAAACGTCCGAATGGACAATTAGGAATGCTGCCGATATGCAGGAAAAATTCCCGGCAATGTATCAGTTCTGTGAAGAGACCGTTGCAACAATCATGGTAACACCCAGTATCGAGACACTCGAAGAGTTTGTCAACTAACTATACACCACACTTTTGCTCCAAGCACATTACACTTGGGCATGTTGTGGCAGTTTTATATGAGGACTTACGTTTGACTAAGTAAGTCCTCTTTGTGTATGTCGGGGGTCATGTCTATGCCAGTTTCACATATGAGGGATTCTGCATGAACTCTTAACAATCATTAAATCTATGAAAGCATTATGAAATGTCATGCAAACTTATTATTTTACTATATATAATAATTGTGCAGATTATACAGACAAATAGGTAATGCCGTTGTGATCTGATTCCGGCTCAATTCTCAATTGAAGAGAAATTATGAATGTAATAATAAGATATTGCGTATTACTACTATTAGTGTGTAATGTCGTAATGACGGCTGCTGGTCCTGCCGAATCTTTTCAACAGTTTCCTGAGTACCGCGGGCTGATCAATGATTTTGTCGGTGTTCTGTCGCCCGGTGTGGTGCAGAGTATGGAGCAAATCGCAATTGAGCTGGAGCAGAAAACAGGTGCAGCGGTTGTGGTTGTCACGATGGAAACCATTGACGGTGAAGATGAAACCGATTATGCCAACAGGCTATTTGAAGCATGGGGCATCGGCCAAAAGGGCGTTGACAAGGGCGTTCTGATTCTCGATGTGGTAGATATCCGGCGGATCAGGATTGAAGTCGGCTATGGACTTGAGGGTATCATCCCCGACGGTCTTGCGGGCGAAATCCGCGACCGGTACATGGTTCCGTATCTCAGTAAAAACGATTTCGATAACGGTCTCGGACAGGGTTTTGCCGCTGTTGTAAGTATCATAGCGGAAGATGCAGGTGTCACACTCACGGGCATGCCGGCACGGTCGGGACTGTCCCGCAGCGATCAATCAGGAAGAAGCCGGATACGAAGCATAGTTCCCCTGTTATTGTTTATATTATTTATGATCTTCGGACGACGACGGCGCCGTGGTGGAATGCTTCCATTACTGCTCATGGGCAGCATGATGGGCGGCGGGCGCAGTTGGGGCGGAGGTGGTTTTGGCGGTGGTTTCGGAGGTGGATTCGGAGGTGGTTTTGGTGGCGGGCTCAGTGGTGGTGGTGGAGCAGGTGGGAGCTATTGACGTTTCCATTTGCTGTTAGAGGATGATTTTTTTATACGATACTTTTTGAGAGGGTACATTCATGGCGAAGATACCGGGAAAACCGGACGAAATTTTTGAGGAATTCAAAAACAATTTTAACGGTCTTTTTAGCGACGATCTTGTTTCTGCGATCCTCTACGGGTCTGCAGCACGCGGTAAATATGTTCCGAAAAAGTCGGACATCAATTTTCTGATCGTTCTAACCGATGAGGGCATTGAGCGGTTCCATTCCGCGCAGCCACTCGTCAAAAAATGGAAGAAACGGAACATTTCGATCCCGCTGTTCCTGACAGAAGACTACATCAAAAGTTCGCTTGACTCGTTTCCGATAGAGTTTCTGAATATTTCGAGTTATTATAAGGTGATTTTCGGTAGAGATATTTTCCAAGACATCGAAATCGGCAGGAACGATCTCCGGCTCCAGCTTGAACGGGAGATGAAAGGGAAACTGCTGAACCTCAGACAGGCGTATTTTCAGGGGGCTGGCAATCCGAAAGCAGCGTCGGTGCTGATCCACGATTCTCTCGGTGCATTCCTTTCGCTGTTTCCCGCGATTCTTACCGTAAAGAATGAACAATTGTCAGCCGATCCATTGGAAAATATAAAGAAAGTCGCACAGTTGTTCGAACTTGATGTCAGTCTGCTCGAACGGCTCTTCCACATACGGACAGGACAGGAAAAACCGAAAAAAGCAGAATCGGATGAACTGCTGCGGCAGTATATAACACAGATCCGGTCGCTTGCACTTCAGACCGATGCGCTGTAGGTGCATTAATAATGTTTTGAGTTGTCAATCATTAAGGAGTTATACAATGTCAGCAAAGAAAGTAATTATTGGAATACTGGTCTTTATCGTGGTTGTCGGTATTTGGTCTGCTTCTTCCCTGAAAAATACCTATAACATCCTTGTCGTGCTCGATGAGGGTACGCAGACAGCCTGGTCACAGGTCGAAACGGTGCTCCAGCGACGGTTCGATCTCATTCCCAATCTGGTCGAAACGGTCAAAGGATTTGCACAGCAGGAGCAGGACGTACTTATCGGCGTAACAGAAGCACGTTCAAGAGTGGGACAGGCACAGACTCCCCCTGAGCAGATGGAAGCGAACAACCAGCTTACCTCGGCACTCGGCAGGCTGATGGTTGTTGTCGAGCGATATCCCGACTTGAAATCGAATCAAAATTTTATCAGGCTGCAGGATGAACTTGCCGGTACCGAGAACAGAATTGCTGTCGAGCGCCGCCGTTACAACGAATCAATCGGTGGATACAATTCACGGTTGCGCAGTTTTCCGACTGTCCTCATTGCTGAGATGTTCGGTTTTGAAACCAAGACTCGGTTCGAAGCCGCCGCCGGTGCAGAAGACGTCCCACAGGTCGCGTTTTAATATTATATCTTTCATCTTTGCGAAAAGTGTGTTGTAAATACAGCGAAATATAAGATAGATATGCAGCTACATAAAAATCGTTCAGGAAATCTGATTTGATTATTGATAGGAATGCTTACAGAAAACTTTTGCCGCACTTGGACAACCTTCCTAAAGCAGCGTTGGCAGAGATGTTGGAACAGGGGTGGGTCAGCTCTCCGGAACTCGAATCATTTGGCTATGACAGAATGTCAAAAGTAACTTCCGATCTGAAGAAAAGCAAATTTAGTAGAATTGAAATTTGCTATTTATCATCCTTTGTAGTCATAGCCCGCTTCGCCGTCGTCGCAGAAAATGCCTAATAAATTGAGTTTTAGGGGATAGCATACAGTAGGTGAAAAACTTTCTTTATGAATGTATGAGGTAGATATTTTGGGGAGGCTAAAATGATTCAAGTTTTTCTTTAGCAATTTTCTTAAATTTTAGATGCAGTTTATCCTTGAATTCTTTGCCCACTTCATCAAAAGTATTTAATAATTCCGGGAAGGTATTTTTACCACCTAAAAAGTCCCAATATTGATCACCAACTAAAAAATCGTTCGGAGAGTCCATCATTCCAACTTCAGTAAATCTTGAATATGGTTTGGGATAATAAGGATTATAGGGAAATGCAAGATAAACATTTATTTCTTCGCGTTTGCGGGCAACCCATTCAAGTAATTTTGTTTTACTTTTTTCAAAAACATCAATGTTAGGTTTTACGGTTTTTATTTCAAAATAGTATTCTTTATTATTTCTCTTCATATAAAAGTCGGCAATGTTCCCTGACTTTTGATATTCCCCATCTTTTGCTGAAATTTTTAAAATCTCATTTATTTCATCGGATATATTTGCTTTTCTTGAGCCATTACGTAATTCGGAGACAATTTTATTTACTGCAGATTTTTGTTTTTTTGATATAACTCCACCGACACCATAATTTCTAAAACACTCTTCAGAGTTTTCGGAAGCTAATATTACTGAAACATCCTCGTATATTGACATTCCCAATGTTGTTGCAAGAGAATGAATAAAAGAATAAGCAGCGATTTTTTCATTGTCTTGAATTAAGCGAGCTAGAAATGGCATTGAAGTAGTTTCTCTACCATATGAATGAAGTTTAGTCTCAATTTTTTTGGAAATAAGTTCTTTGATTTTAAATTCTTGATTCTTTGATACACCCATTTTTCTCACATTAATTCTTCTAAACCAGTGTAATATGGATAATGTGTTTTAAGTGCAACACTATCCTCTGCTATTATAACATTTTCACGCATTGTTTTATTTAAACCTTCAAGAACACATTGGTAATGATAATATTTTCCATCAGAAAATTCATGATGAGAATGTGCAAGAGTGCTAGCTCTTGATCGTGCGTATTTAGTATATTTGCACTCACCATTGATAATTTGTGATCTTGAAAAATATGTGCATTCTTTAACACATGAAACTTTTACATTCTTTAGTGCATTTCCAACGATTTTCTACAAGCAGGACATCTATCAGAGTTTCTTGAATTGATCGTATCAATTGTGGCGGTTGGAATAGCAGTTTTTAAGGAGAATGATCCAGATTAAATTTCCTTTTTCATTCCAACTTCAATTCCATAAATTCTTTTATCATAAGTTATAAGTAAAAAATCAGGAGGGACTAAATGATCATTTAAGCCATATATTTTTTGATGCAATAAAAGAGGTATTATAAATCCCAAATCATTTCTTAAAAGAAAAATATACGCTAATAATTCATGCCACAACCCACCTGCTGTTTTTGGCAATAAGTTATCAAAATATTTTGATAACTGCACGGAAGCCGTCGAATCAGGTACACCTAGTATACTTTCAAATTCTCTTAATTCCTTAAACAGAGGTTCATTTTCTATCGATGGAAGACCATCAGCTAAAGAATCTAAATATGTATTGCTTCTATTTATATTTATGGTAATTGATTCATAACACATTAATAGATTTACAAAATGAAGAATACCTCGTATAAAATTTTGCTTTCTATAGGGATTGTTTTTAGATGTGCCAATTGAATAAAATCCTCTGCCTAGTAAAATATATTCAATTATATCTGATAAAACCATTTTTCTCTCTTCTTGATTGTATAATTGATCAAACAATTTTATATTACCAAATGAAATAAGCATTCCCTCAAGATTTTCGTTATATAAGCCAAAATCCATTTGCTCATATGGTAAGTTATAAGACTCTGATTTTATGAAAACGGAATGAAGCGTATTGAGATGAGCACTAGATTTATTAACATTATTATATGCAGGTTCCATAAATACTATAATTCCTTTAAATGAAAAATTATTTCAGAATATACTGCCCTATCTTTTTCTGCCCTGTTTAATACTGGTCTTTTATATTGATTAACTATTTTCATACCTGCTATATCAGCAATTTTAGGGTAAAGTCCATGTTTGTCATTAGCAACAAGAAATATGTCGTAATTCTCTTGTAAGTATATTTTTGATTTTACGAGAACCTCTGCAATTCCCCTTATATATGACTCCCTAGCTTCTTTTCCTTGACCATGATATAATCTTCCTATTTCAAAATTATCATTTCTCTCAAATCCAAAAAGATCATATGAATAAGCGTGTTGTTCATGATAATCGATTAAACCAACATAAGGAGGTGATGAGAATATACCTTTGAATTTTTGTTTTTTTAGAAGTTTGCATAGCTCAGGGTTTTTTTTGTCAAGTGCAGAAAAAAAATTAATATTTCTACTATCTCCAGTGAGGCAGACTTGCATAGTATCAGTTCTTAATTTTTGAAATGTTGACAGTCTTTTACTAGTATCCTTATAGTATCTATTCCACCAATTTCGTATAGTAAAGAGAGGTTTACATATTTTACCATGTTTCTTGCAATAATATGTATTGATTACAGGTTCAACTAATGTGGCTAAGTCCGCATGTGTTGTTGCTCTACAGGATCTAATAGTACGACTTAGAGCAATGCTTAAGATTTTTTTTGTAGATGGGTTTGAAATCGATTTAATTTGATCAAACATAAAATTAATTTCATCTCTAATTACTTGTAAAAACCATTTATCCAGAAAAGAATTATCACTATTTTGAAGTAACGTTATTTTATATTCATCAATTAAATTTTGATAAATTTTGATAAATTCTTTTTCCTTTCCTAATCCGTATTGTTTTTCATTAATGATTTTTTTCCGGACTTTATGTTTATATTCAGGAGAGGGAAAATGGAGTTTGTTGAAAATTTTTAATTCTTCAAGTAATTCTTGCTCGAATTCAACATTATTTTTGTCATGTTGAAATGTAATAAGATTACGCGTGATTTTTCTCGATTCTTCTAAAATGTCTTGAAAATTATATCGATCAATTTTAACATTGCTAATTAGCGTGTTAAATACTGATACATCAACACCAACAGCATGAATACCCAACTCGTTAGCTTGGACTAATGTTGTACCACTTCCACAAAAAGGATCTAATACAATATCATTGGGGAGGAAAAACACTCTGTTTTTAAATTCATCTGTTTTATCATCTAAGAAGTATTCTACTAACTGAGGAATAAACTTGCCCTTATATGGATGTAGTCGGTGTACATGTTTTGTGGTTTCTACCTCTTTACAATCTGAAAATGACAATTTCCAGTTTAAGTCATTTCCTAATTTATTTTTCCATTTTTCTTCTTGAGAAATATTATTGGAATCATAGTATATTATCAAATCCGCTTTATTCACCATTGGACTTCCATTATGATCTATATTGGGAATCCGTCCATATTGAACTAGGTAAAAGATATTTGATACAGTTACATTTTTGTTCAAATATGCTGACGCAAATTGACTAGCTTCCTTATAATTTAATAACTCTACCATATTATATTATGCAATTCCTTCAATTATCTAAGAATATGAAAAAATAGTCAAAATTTATAAAATTCACATTAGTAGAATTAATCAGAGAATGCATCATAGTCAAGCAATATTTTTCAAGGTACTTAGGTTATTTTCGGGTCACGTGTTACAGTATACTTAGGATGGAAGAAAAAGTCACTAGATTAATTGTTGGTACATCATGTCCCTTTTGTTCTGGGGAGCGTCTGTACCATTTGCGTGCTAATCGTTTTACAGGTAATGGATGTTTTTGTAAAGAGAGCCCGAAGCGGTTCAAGGACGATCATTCCTACTGCTGCATTATGTTTCTTTGGAGATACCTGCCAATAAAGCTGTCAGGGGTTTTGGTTTTGGCTCCACGACGGTGCGAGGCACATAGATGCTTTATCGACAGGAGATTTATGATTTCAGAAAGTGAGAAGACTTTCCGGCGAGATAGAATGTGATGCACGCTGCTTTGGTGGGAAACGTACGGAAACCAGCGGTCGCGGCAGTACCGGTACAATAAAGGTTTTCGGCATGGTGGAACGTCACGGGAAGCTATTTACTACGATGTGACTGCCGCTTGATGAACGAGATCAGGGACACCGCTGAGCAAGGGAGCGTCTTCTCCACTGCTCCGTTCCGTTCGTATACATCGCTGCAGTTTTTTGGTAAACAGCGTACGGTCGATCATAACACATACAGTACCATGGTGTTAGCAAAAATCATTACCTGGTATACCGCAAGAAAATAGAATGGAGATACAATTACAGAAACCAAAATCAATACCATCCTTTAATCAAAATTCACGTTAGTCCGCTTTTGACCTAATTACCTTAATTAAATAGAGAAAGAGCTATAGAGTGCTGTTTTGCGTGGATAATTACATCGCAGTTTGTTATACTACGTTCTCATATTATAAAGAAAGTTATCAAGAATGTATAAATTAGTATTGTAAACTATGACAACACACGAACACAGCTATACAGAAGAAGAACGTTTGAACAAAGCCTATGATGGCCGGTTAATACGCCGTCTCCTGGCTTATCTGAAACCGTATAAGAGAAAAGTAATCCTTGCAGCTCTGTTTTTGCTGGCTACTTCACTTTTTGCTCTGACACAACCGCTGATAACACAGTATGCAATCGATCATTATTTTATGTCGGGTAATATGTCAGGATTGACCTTTATTACTATCATTTTCCTTGCACTCTCAGCGATTAACTTTTTCTTTGAATATCTCCATTTCTATATCATGCAGATGACCGGCCAATATATAATGTACAATATGAGAAAACAGATATTCAGCCATTTGCAGGGTATGCAATTATCATTTTTTAATAAAAACCCGATTGGCCGGCTCGTTACCCGCTTGACAAGTGACATAGATGCGCTGAATGAAATGTTTACATCTGGTGTTGTGACTATTCTTGGAGATTTACTACTGCTTGTGGGACTTGTATCGCTCATGCTCTACTACGATGTCAGACTGGCTCTCATAACGTTATCAGTCATGCCGCTGCTTTTTATAACAGCGTTTATTTTCAAAAAGAAAGTACGTGAAAGTTTCAGAAATATCAGAGTCTTCATTGCAAAGATAAATTCGTTCTTGCAGGAAAATATTACAGGAATGAAAATTGTTCAACTTTGCAACCGGGAAGATAAAAATTACCGGCAGTTTGAACGGATCAACGAAGATCATCTGAAAGCCTACATGAAGACAATTTTGTATTTCTCGATCTTTTTCCCAACCGTAGAAGTGTTGAGCGCTGTTGCTATTGCCCTGATTATATGGTATGGCGGGGTATTCATCCTTTCAAATGATCTTACTTATGGACAGCTTGTTGCATTCATCTTTGCTGCGCAGCGGTTTTACCGGCCGATCCAGGATTTGAGTGAAAAATATAATGTATTGCAGTCTGCTATGGCATCTTCTGAGCGGGTTTTTAAGCTGCTTGATACGGTTGATGAAATCTCCGAAGATGAAAATGCGGTCGAATTTTCTGACGTAAAAGGTGAGATCAAGTTTAGAAATGTGTGGTTTGCTTACAAGGAGGAAGATTGGGTATTGCGAGATGTATCGTTTTCAGTGAAACAGGGCGAAAAGGTAGCGATTGTTGGCGCGACCGGAGCAGGAAAATCGACGATCATCAATCTTCTAAGCAGATTATATTCCATTCAACAGGGAGAGATAATTGTTGATGGATTGAATATAGAGAAAGTGACAAAACATTCGCTCCGGCGTAACATAGGGGTTGTTTTGCAGGATGTTTTTCTATTTTCCGGTACGGTACGTGAAAATATAACCCTTGGCAATCTCGAATTCACTGATGAAGAGCTCATTAATGCAGCAACGGATGTCTATGCTCATCAGTTTATTACCAAACTTGAAAATGGATATGACGAAGAAGTCCGAGAGAGGGGAAGTAATTTTTCAACCGGTCAAAAACAGCTTATATCATTTGCCCGGGCACTCATATATAATCCGAAAATATTAGTTCTTGATGAAGCAACATCAAATATCGACACCGAAACAGAGCTGCTGATTCAGCAAGCGCTTAACAGGCTTATGCAAAACAGAACATCAATTATTGTTGCTCACCGTTTATCAACAATTAAGCATGTCGATCGGATTATTGTCATTCATAAAGGGAAAATTCGTGAAGAGGGCTCCCACAGCGAACTTCTCGAACAAAAAGGACTTTACTTCAAATTATATCAATTGCAGTACCGTGAGCAGGAAAGTGAAGTTAGTGCTATTGTTAACGGGATTACACAGTGAATATTCAAACCGTAAAATTGTATTGTTAGTGCAATGTATTAGGACTCTGCATTATAATTCATTTATGATTACAGTTGTAAATTTCTACATAATTCTAGTTCGAATCAGATTTACAGGAGGAGTGATGAAGCGTTTTTTTCAAGGTTTTTTTGTTTTGTTTCTGTTAGCGGGAAGTGCAGATGCTCAACAAATTTTATCCCTGCAAGAATGCATCAATATTGCATTTGATAACAATTCTCAGATTCTCAACGCTACTCATGAACTCAATACAACAGAAGCACAAAAGCTCGCATCATACAATAATATTCTGCCCAGTATCAGTCTCAGCGGCGGTCCCAACAGGTCGCATAGAGGTCCTTCTATAGATGTTGGTTACGGTCCAATAGGCCAAAATGAACAAACAGGTGAGATAATATATGGTAAAACTGTCCAGACTTCACCGTCTAATACTGTGACGTCTTATAGCTTTGGACTCAGCCTGAACCAGACGATATGGGACCAGGGCAGAATGTGGCGGAATATTCAACAGGCTGAATCGAACGTACGGTCTTCGCAGTTAAAGATAGTAGCGACAAGGATGACATTGATTGCGGATGTCAAGGCGAAGTTTTATGATCTGGCAAAAGTGCTGGAGCAGCGTGAAGTACGGGTAGAGTCGGTCAGCCGGGCTGAAGAGCAGTTAAGCCAATCTGTAGCAAAATACAAAATCGGCACTGTTGCTCAAATAGATATTTTCAGGTCTCAGGTCAATGTTGATCAACAAAAAATAGCACTTATTGATCACGATCTTCTGATAAATCAGGCCAAGAAAAACCTCAATCTTGCAATGGGCAGAGATAGTAATGTACCACTCAATATAGACACTAATTTCCCACTTATCGCTAATTATTTATTTTCTGAAACTGAACTTGTAGAAAAGGCGCTCAGAAACAGTCCCGATATTAAACAGCAGGAGGAACTCCTTGTCAACTCGGATCTCGGCATAACAATAGCAAAAGCGAACCGGTATCCAAGCCTCAGCTACAATATCAGTTATAGTCGATTTAATTCCGAATTAGAACTCCTGTACACTGATCTATCAAGCAATTTTTCTGTTAGAGGGGGTATTAATTTAAGCTATAACCTATTTGACGGATTTCAGACACGAGCTAATATCAGACAGGCTGAAAATACTTTCATGATCAATGAAGAAACTCTGGAATCGACGGTGCGGACTACCAAATCCAATGTCACCAATTTATTTGAGCAACTTACCGCCTTTCAGAAAAAAATAGAAATCAATGTGAGCATGGTTGCTGCTGCCGAAGAAGATCTCAGGCTTGCGAATGAGCGGTATCGTGTAGGTTCCGGAACACTGTATGAAACTATTGACGCACAGGTTGCTTTAACAACTGCCCGCTACAGTTTGCTGGAGCTACAATATAATGCTTTAATTGCGGAGTCGAACTTACAAGCAGCCGTAGGAGAATCAGGTTTGGAGTAATATTATTTTCGGTACACAAATTAATCAGATAAAAAAAATTATTGAGCTTATTTTGATCGTTGGATAAATAGCTGTTTCTGCATGAGTACAAGAATATCTTCCATTCTTGTACTCCCCACCAGTATTCCACCAAGCATGTATACCCCCGCTGTTCATGGCATCGAAAAGATACCTTGATTTTGAGATTAAATTTTCTTACTTTACCACGCTAATGGGACACGTGGACATTGAATTATCGGGAGTAATGAAATGAAAGTTTCTATTGAATACTGTGTTCAATGAAACTATTGGCCGCAAGCTTCCAGTTTGGGAGCAGAACTTGAAAAAAAACTCGGAATAACAGTCGAATACATAAAATCCGGCGGCGGAAGATTTGAGGTAATGGCGAATGGAACGTTACTCTATTCCAAAAAAGCTACCGGACAGTTTCCTGAAAACGGAGATATTGTCAGCAATGTGAAGAAATTTATGTAGGCTGAATCTTATTGACTAATCTGTATATATTTAATCGAGCCATTGAATAAGAATATATTGATGTTTCTCCCTATACAGCAAAGTTAAATCTACTCAACACTTTGAGGCTCATCACTAGATGAGTTGTTAACACTCCAAATCAACTTCAGCAAAGAACGATTTCGGCAAGGAGCTATCCGGTCAGTTTTCAAAACTGCTGAATACTATCCGCCTGAATGGTAAAAATGCGTTGAATGCCGTTGCAAAACAGGCATCGAATTCCCCACCGCTCATCGAATTTCACTTACAAAGTATTGGACTCATAGAGCATAAAATTGATCATCTACTTCAGTTGCAATTGCTGGAACGGGATGAATTTTCTCTAATGCGCGAACGAATCAATGTTCATGATGCTTTGTTGGAGCTCTGTACAGAATTGCAAAATAAATCTGAACAGAATAAAACGGTCATAGAAACAAAATCGCCTCAAGACAAGCCATTTGTGCACCTCAACAAGTCTCTGTTTCGAAAATGGATGCTGTGGTGTATTGATTCTTTTTATCGTGAACCTGCTGTAATTCATATGGTTATCGATGTTGCCTACGAAAATTCAAATGTTTTAATGCGAATTAGCCCGAAACGACTTGCTTCTGATTTTTAATTGTCTTTCCAGACGATCGACTATTTATTTGCCGAACGATATTTTCAATTGGAAACAGGTTCTCTCGCAGTACATAAGGGCAATCGTTTGGAAATAACCATTCCCGCTGTTGCCCAATCAGCTGAGACTGATGAAGCGGATGAAGATCAAAATTTAAATATTCTTCAGAAAATTCACGATGGCGAAGACCTGCCGACCCTTATTTTTGGCAGCGTTCATTTGCGGCGGGCGTTGCTTGCAAGCTGACTGCCAGAAAGTTGGCCTACATATAGATGAAGAGGCGTTTATAGCCGGACTTACACAAAATATAGGCGGTCTGCTCCTGGCAAGATTTTACCCTGATCGGTACGGTAAGATACTCAACAGACATTATCAAATGGGTGAAAATCTGTGTGAAAAAGAGCATTCCTTAATTTGGCATAGACCATGCAAAATTGGGATATGAGTTGTTTTCTCAATGGAAGATGCCGGCATTGTTGAGTAAATCGATTCTCTACCACCATATCCCGGAGGAACTGCCCGATAACAATGGAAATTTGAAGCTATTAACCAACATTGTTTATCTTTCGGATATTGCATCTCACGTCCTTTTTGACGAGCAAAAAGGACCGCACCTGACGAAATTGAAGTCTGAATTCAAGTCATTATTGGAAATTGCTGATGATGAAGTGGATGAAATTATGGAGCATGTTTCACATGAGGTAAAGGACATTGCCAAGGATTTTGATATAGCAATAGATGCTCCTCAAGACTATACACAGATACTGCAAAATGCTAATATTGAACTGTCCCGGATCAATTTAGACTATGAGCAATTAACGCGCGAACTCATGCTCGAGAAAAAACGTGCGGAAAAACTTACAAATGAACTGAAAAAAGCAAAAAAACTGCTTGCTGAACAAGTCAATACTGATGGTCTGACAAAATTATATAACCACAGATTTTTCTTCGATTTGATCTCAAAAGAGTTCTCGAATACATATCGGCACGACCTGAATTTGAGCTGTATTATGCTTGATATTGATTTTTTTAAGAAAATCAATGGTACTTATGGGCATCAAGTTGGTGATAGGGTTCTTGAAAAAAAAGGTGTGATTTTGAAAGATGCGATTAGACAGGGTGATTATGCTGCCCGATATGGTGGTGAGGGGGTTTGCAGTTATCCTGCCGAATACGTCTCTATCGGATGCCGCAATGGTTGCAGAGAGAGTTCGAAAAACAGTTGAAGAGACGCAAATCTCCAAAAAGATAGAGATAGGGAAAATTACAATCAGCGCAGGTGTTACGAGCTTTGATAAAAGCACAATGAAAAAAGCAAGCGATCTCGTTGAGAAGGCCGATACCGGAGTGTATAAAGCGAAACACAGCGGAAGAAATAAGGTTGAACGTATTGAGTAATATAAGATTTACACGCACATTATATTTTTACACTTTCTCATCTTAAAGGCTATTGCTTAACTCAGGGTAATGCAATAGTAATCCTCCGATTCAATATTTAATCATATTTCATTCTAATTTATTAAGAGTTTTTTTCTTTGGAAAATGGCAATTCATGTATTAAATTTCAAGGTTTGAATTGCAGTAGCTATTTCAGCACTATTTTATAAAATTACGAGTGTGTTAAAGCTTATTTGCAGGAGTTTACGTCTATGTCGGGACATTCTAAGTGGTCGAGTATAAAGCACAAAAAATCTCGAATGGATGATAAACGGGGTAAAGTCTTTACTAAGCTTATTAAAGAGATTTCAACCGCAGCCCGGACCGGGGGTAGTGATGAAAATGCTAATCCTCGTTTGCGGCAGGCAATTATATCGGCAAAATCGCTTAATATGCCGGTTACCAATATTGATCGGGCGATAAAAAAGGGTACGGGTAAACTTCCAGGTGTAACATATGACGAGGGTTCATATGAAGGATATGGACCGGGTGGCGTGGCTATTTTTATCGATGTTTTAACCGACAATAAAAACCGTTGTGTTTCCGAGATTAGGCATGCTTTAAGCAAATATAGTGGAAGTCTTGCAGAGTCGGGTGCTGTTGCCTATATGTTTGAGAAAAAAGGTCAGATAATCATCGAAGAATATAGTGGTGATGAAGACAACCTGATGGAAATAGTATTAGAAGCTGGAGCTGATGATATTGTAGAGAATGAAGGTACGTTTGAAGTTTTAACAACTCAAGCATCATTTGAATCGGTCCATGAATCGTTGGAGTCGGCAAATGTTCCAATTGCAAATGCTGAAGTGACAATGATTCCTCAAAATCTTGTAAAAGTTGAAGGAAAAAGTGCCGAGACTGTATTGAAGCTGATGGAAGTGTTAGAAGATCTTGAAGATGTTCAAAATGTGTATTCAAATTTTGATATTGATCCCAGTCAAGCGCAATTAGATACTGTAAGAGGAGCGAAAAAGCATGCGCATCCTCGGAATTGATCCGGGTTTGGGTATAACCGGGTATGGCTGTATCAGCATAAGTGATTCGGGTCTTGAGCTTGTTGAAGCTGGAGTGATTTGCACAAAAAAAACCGACCAACTACCGCAACGTCTCACAGTTTTATTTGATAACATTGCTGAGCTTTTAAAGGATGTAAATCCCGATGTTGTTGTTATTGAGGAGTTGTATTCGCACTATAATCATCCGCGAACGGCAATCATTATGGGTCATGCACGGGGAACGCTTCTTCTTGCAGCAGGCCGCAGAAACATTGATGTTGTATCGTACGGCGCAAATAGAATAAAGAAATCTCTTACTGGAAACGGCCACGCGTCTAAAGAACAAATGCAGTTAATGATCAAAAGTTTGCTTGAGTTAGATGAGCCTCCAAAGCCGCCGGATGTTGCTGATGCACTTGCGGTAGCACTGTGTCATACAAATGTAATAAACCGCTCCTAACGCTTGGTTAAACAAGCACTATTAATTGAGTCTGAAAGTTGTGAGACACAAGAAACATCAGTGAAACTAATATTTGGCTGCACGCTATGATTTCAAAAATCACAGGTACAATTGACCGTATTGCGGGAATGGAGCTGATTGTTGAAAACTCCGGGATATATTATGCGGTAAGTATGCCTCCGATCCAAATTGATCAGATTTCCAATACACATGCTGTTGGAGATTCAATTCTTTTATATACAAAGTATTATATTGAAGGGGGAGTTGGAGTCGGAAATCTTTTTCCTAAGCTAATTGGTTTCCTTGCTGAGACTGATAGGGAGTTTTTTGATATTTTTACCACTGTTAAAGGTTTAGGAGAGCGCAAAGCGTTACAGTCGATGACAAACTCTATTTCCGAAATTGCTTATGCAATTGAGTCCGGCGATGTTGCTTTTTTAAAAAAACTTCCCGGTATCGGTTGCCGCATGGGTGATAAGATTTTGGCAGAATTAAAGGGAAAAGTGACAAAGTATTCAGCGGCAGTCCATGAGAGGAGTGCGACATTCGGTTCAGGAAAATTAACCGAGTTCGAAGTTGAAACACTCGAAGTATTGATCAGACAGCTTGGGTATCGACGTGTAGAAGCTGAAAATTTAGTTGATAAAGCACTGTCGCTTGATGAATCAATTGATTCATCCGAGTCACTTCTTCAGGTAATATTTAAGCAGCGCGCTTCAATGGAGAATAAGTGAGCAGGGAGCGACTGATTAACAGCCAACAGCTTGCCAAGGGTGAAGATACAAATAATTACGCCCTGCGACCGACACGGCTTCAGGACTTTGTCGGTCAGACCGTAACGGTCGACAAGCTAAAGATATCAATTGAAGCGGCTAAGCAGCGTGAAGACCAGCTTGAACATGTGTTGCTTCATGGGCCTCCCGGTTTAGGGAAGACAACACTTGCTCATATCATAGCTCATGAAATGAAGACCAAACTAACTTCGACCTCTGGTCCGTCATTGACGCGTCCCGGGGATCTTGTTGGAATATTGACAGGCTTGAAGCAGGGAGATGTGCTTTTTATTGATGAGATTCACCGTCTCGGCACTGCCGTAGAAGAGTTCATCTATCCTGCAATGGAGGATTTTAAGGTTGACTTTGTAGTAGATAAGGGCGCTTTTGCGAAAACAATAAATATTCCGCTGCAAAAATTTACGCTGATTGGTGCTACAACCCGTGCGGGGTTGTTGTCTGCACCACTGCGGAATAGATTCGGGCTCCACTACCATGTCGATTTTTATCCAATCGATGATATAAAAGAAATTGTGCAAAGTTCTGCAGAAAAGCTTGAGACGGATATCGATGAAAAAGCTCTGCATGAAATTGCAAAACGATCCCGCGGTACTCCCCGGATAGCAAACAGAATATTGCGCAGAGTCAGAGATTACTGCCAGGTAAAAGGTGACGGAACAATCCGCCATGATATTACCATCAAAGCTATAGAGTTGGAAGGTATCGATGAAATGGGACTTGATGTGCTTGATAGAAAATATCTCCGTGTCATCATAGAGAGTTTTCAGGGCGGGCCGGTAGGTATTGACGCGATAGCAGCAACTCTCAATGAAGAATCGAATACACTTGAAGAGCTGGTTGAACCTTATTTGCTAAAGGAAGGGTTCATCAAACGGAGTAAATCTGGAAGAGTTGCGTCATCAGTAGCATACAATCATTTGCAGATTAAACATGTAAAAGGGCAGTTTAAAATGTTTCAAAATTAAAGCATTCAATACAATTAAATTGTTATTTTCGAGTGCGTCTATGACAATTCTATGACAATAATAATGTGGACAGCTGATGTTACACTAAATGATTCTTGAGTGAATCACAGGAGAGTAGTACATGAAACTTTCTAATTTCAAATATACAATTCCAGAAGAGTTAATAGCTCAATATCCAAAAGTACCTCGTGATAGTTCTCGATTGATGGTTTTGAACCGGCAGGATGGAAAATTTGAACACAATGAGTTCAAAAATATTATCGATTTTTTGAATGATGGCGATTGTCTCGTAATTAATGAGACCAAAGTGTTTTCAGCACGTCTAATTGGCATAAAAGAAAAGACTGAAGCAGAAGTCGAAATATTTCTTTTGCGCGAACTCGAAAACAATCTCTGGGAGGTATTAGTAAAGCCTGCACGAAAAGTACGGATCGGAAACAGACTAATTGTTAACGAGAGCATTACATGTGATGTCCTTGATAATACGGTTTCTGGTGGACGTGTTGTCCGATTTGATTATCCCGGTGACTTTTTTGATGTTATTGAAAAAATTGGACAGGCACCGCTACCTCCTTATATAACCCGCAATTCCGAACCGAATGATAAAGACCAGTATCAGACGGTCTATGCAAAATCCCGTGGGGCAGTCGCGGCTCCGACAGCCGGACTACATTTTACAAATGAACTTCTGGAGTTAATCAAGGCAAAAAGGGTGAAGATTGTCCCGATCGTACTTCATGTCGGTCTCGGTTCATTCAGGCCTGTGCAGGTAGAAGACTTGACACGCCACCGTATGGATTCGGAGTTTTTTGAAATTAGCGAAGAATCTGCAGAAGAAATTAATGAAACAAAGCGGAATGGAAAATCAGTCGTATGTGTTGGCACGACCTCTGTCCGTTCATTGGAATCTGCGGTGACGTCAGACCATTTTGTTAAACCTTATTCAGGATGGACTGATAAGTTTATTTTCCCGCCGTATGAATTTAAAATTGTTGATCGGTTGATTACAAATTTCCATCTTCCCTGCTCGACATTGTTAATGCTAGTTTCTGCATTTTCATCGCGAGATTTGATATTTAAAGCGTATCGGAAAGCTATAAAAGAAAAGTACAGGTTTTACAGTTACGGTGATGCCATGATTATAACGTAATTGGCGTGATGTGTTCCTTCAAATTTATCTACCCGCAAATACATGCCTCATATTCAAAAAAGCGATTGTGCAGCAATTATTGTAGCAGCTGGGAGAGGAATACGGTTCCACAATCAAACTAAGAAACAGTTTGTCATACTATGCGGCCACCCAATTCTTGTGTGGTCAGCATGGGCATTTTCAAAGTCTGTATTTAGGGACAATATTGTGATTGTTGCAGATAAAGATGATATTACTGAGATTCGTGACTGCATGTTCGATGGATATGAATTTGCCAAATTGTTTCGGTTTGTAGTAGGGGGAGCATCCCGTCAGGAGTCGGTTTTTAATGGACTGCAATCTCTTAAAGATGATGTGAAGCTTGTTGCTATTCATGATGGCATCCGTCCTGCGGTAACGCATGAGCTTATTGATTGTGCGTGTAAGGAAGCATCTGTGCATGGAGCAATAGTAACTGCAACGCCAGCAGTTAACAGCACTTTTATTGGGAATGAGGGTGTTGTGTCTGATTATGTCGAGAGATCGACACTCTGGCAGGCTCAGACGCCTCAGATCTTCAAAATTGATGAAATTATTCAGGCGCATAACAGTGCTCAAAAGGATAATGTGTCTGCAAGTGATGACGCATTCCTATACCGTAATTATGTCGGTACTGTACGTGTTGTTCAGGGGGATATGACCAACATAAAAGTAACCTATCGGCATGACTTGAAAGCAGTTGAAGAAATTCTTAAAGCACGAGGACAATACCCGAAATGATCCGTGTTGGATTCGGAAAAGATGTTCATAAATTCGTTGAAGGGCAACCGTTCATACTAGGAGGGGCCACGATTCCATTCGAAAAGGGGCTTATCGGTCATTCCGATGCTGATGTTTTGACTCATGCTGTTATAGATGCGCTTCTCGGAGCGGCTGCATTTGGGGATATCGGGACACATTTCCCCGATACCGATATGGAGTTTAAAGATGTTTCAAGTGTGGTGCTTTTAAAAGAGGCGTACAATCTTATTGCTGCACAGTACTGGAATATTCAGAATATCGATTGTGTTGTGACACTCCAGAAGCCGAAAATTGCAGAATACATTCCCCTGATGCGGGAAAACATTTCAAGGGTTTTGCACCTTGACATTGCTGCGATTTCCATCAAAGCCACAACATCAGAGGGATTAGGATACGAAGGATCGGGTGAGGGTGTTACTGCTGATGTGGTGGTTCTGATTGCAAAGCATGAGAACACGAGCAGGTGACGTAAAATGGAGGGGTTGTTTGAATATCTGAAGCAGGTTGATGCAATTTGGGTTTACACACTATTGTGTCTTAGTGCTTATGCTGAAAACATTATACCGCCAATTCCCGGTGACACAATAGTTGTTTTCGGAACTTATCTGGTTGGTACCGGGGTTATAGATTTTGCACCAGCATTTACTGTTACGACAATCGGAAGTCTGGCTGGATTTATGTCACTCTACTGGCTCGGGAGAGTCTTTGGACGGTCAGTAGTGGAAACAGAGAGATGGAAGCTGTTTGCATCGGACGATTTCAAACGTGTTGAAATCTGGTTTGAACGGTACGGCTATGCTGTCATAGCGGCGAACAGATTTCTCTCCGGAACTCGTTCGGTGATTTCTCTGTTTGCTGGAATTGCAGTCCTGCGATTGAGAATAGTGCTTGTGTTTGCTCTCATAAGCTGTGCTTTGTGGAATTTTATCCTGATGTATGCCTGATGTATGCAGGATATACAATTGGGGATAACTGGCATTTAATTATAGAGTATATCAAACAGTATAATATAATTGTGTTTACAGCAGTCGGAATTCTTCTGCTGTTTTTAGTGTTTCGGAAATACATCTGGAGAAGAAGAGTCCAGTAACTATGAGTCAAGATTCGATGATAGAGGTTTTTTGTGAGTGATACTGTTCGTGTTCGATTTGCGCCGAGTCCTACAGGACGTCTCCATGTGGGAAATGCCCGGACTGCTATATTAAATTGGCTTTGTGCGAGACATTTTGGTGGCACCTTTGTAGTAAGAATTGAGGATACCGATGTTGAGCGTTCAACACAAGACTCGGAGTTAGGAATTCATGAACAATTAAAATGGCTCGGTCTTGAAGAGGACGAAGGTACGGTAAAGGGGGGTGACTACGGGCCCTATAGACAGTCCGAACGTCTCGCATTGTACACAAGCCATGTGAATATTCTGCTTGAGCAGGAGAGTGCGTATCACTGCTACTGCTCAAAGGAAGAACTTGCAATACAACGACAGCAGGATCTTGCGGAAAAGCGCCCCCCCGGATACAGCGGTGCGTGTAGAAATTTAACAGATAGTGAAAAGAGTCGGTTGCAAGACGATGGAAGGTATCCTGTTATTCGGTTTCGCGTTCCGGAAGGTTCTCTCGTTTTGAACGATCTTGTTCAGGGCGACATTACGTTTAACATGGCAACACTTACCGATTTTGTGATTCAGCGTGATGATGGTACCTCACCCTACAATTTTGCTGCGGTGGTTGACGATCATGTAATGAAAATGACACACATTATCCGCGGCAATGACCATGTCCCGAATACCCCGAAACAGATCATGCTCTATAATGCATTCGGTTATGAATTGCCAAAGTTTGCACATATTCCGATGATCACGGGTATGGATGGAGTCAGACTTTCAAAGCGACATGGCCACACATCGGTAGAAGAGTTTAAAAGCGAGGGTTATCTCCCGCAGACATTAATCAATTTTCTGAGCCTTTTGAGTTGGTCATCCGAAACCGGAGATGAAATTCTTTCGCTCGACAGGCTGGTGAGCGAATTCAGTTTTGAGCGGATGTCCCGTTCGCCCGCATCGTTTGATCAGGTAAAATTGAACTGGCTCAATGGAATGTATATCAGATCTTTAACTCCCGAAGAACGGCTTGAGAAGGCGACGCCATATCTTGAAGAAGCTGGTATGGTTGAACCCGATGTAAAAAGGCGTTCTAGAATTATTGAAGCTGTCAAAGATAATGTGGAAACATTGAAGGAATTTCCTTCGTATGCTTCACTGTTTTTTAAGGATGACATCACAATTAATGAGGATGAGGGAATTGAGCTTATTCAAAGGGAATCTTCACAACAGGTGTATGCTGAACTTTTAAAGTCATTGCAGGAGCTTGAAGAGTTAACGGTTGGTAGTTTTCAGAGCGTTATGAAGTCAATACAGCAAGAGACAGGTATAAAAGGAAAAGATCTCTGGATGCCTGTCCGGATTGCGCTCACCGGAAAAATTCATGGACCTGAACTCCCGAAAGTTCTTGAAATCTTTGGCCTTGAACAGTGTAAGCGGTTGATATCCGCTGTTGTTCAATAAATTTTTTATAAAACTAACAGAGTTAATAGTAATCCAATTATAGATATCATATTATGGCTGATAATGTTTCCAAAGACATATTTCTTTATAATTCTTTCAACCGTAAAAAAGAAAAGTTCGAGCCGGTCAGGCAAAATGAGGTGAGCTTATATATATGCGGACCGACGGTATATAGCTATATCCATATTGGTAACGCCCGGCCACTTATTTTTTTTGATGTTGTCCGGAGATATTTAATGTATCGCGGTTACTCGGTGAAATTTGTCCAGAACATTACCGATGTAGATGACAAAATTATTGCGCGCGCAGTTGAAGCCGGGACAACGATCGATGCTGTAGCACAGCAATATATTGAAAATTTTCAGAAAGATTGTGATGCTCTCGGCGTGATGCTGCCTGATGCAAGTCCAAAAGCGTCGGAATATATCGGAGAAATGGTCGACCTTATACAGAAGCTAATCGATAAGGGATTTGCTTATGAAGTCGCAGGAAATGTCTTCTTTGATGCTACAAAGGATGCCCAGTATGGCTCACTTTCAGGAAAAGATTTACACCATATGGAAGTTGGTGAACGTGTTGATGATGCAATTCAAAGGCTGAAAAAGGACTCACATGACTTTTCTCTATGGAAATCAGCAAAACCAGGAGAACCGAAATGGCCGAGCCCATGGAGTGATGGCAGACCGGGTTGGCACACGGAATGTGTTGCAATGTCTTTAAATGAGCTTGGTGATGCCTTCGATATTCATGCGGGGGGGATAGACCTCATTTTTCCACACCATGAAAACGAGATTGCTCAAGCACGGTGCGGTGAAAATGCAGAGTTTGCAAAATATTGGATGCACAACGAATTTGTCAATCTGAAAAATAAGAAGATGGCAAAATCTGAAGGCAATGTTGTACTTGTGCATGAGTTGACCAAAAAGTTTTCAAAAGAGGCGATACGTCTGTTTTTTCTCCAAAGTCATTACAGGAAGCCGATTGCGTTTGAAGAGCAGTTTCTCAAAAATGCAGAATCTGCAGTCGAGAGAATTTACTTGATAATGCAAAAAGCAGATGAGTTCATATATATTAAGACAAAGATTGATTCTGATGAAGAAATTGACATTCAAAACTGTGATGATGTCAACAATTGCATGCAGAGTGTATTAAAAACTATGAATGACGATTTCAACATACCTCAGGCATTAGCAGCTATGTTTGAGTTGGTTGATAAAATTTCATATATTTTAGAACACCAGAGGGATGTTTCTGATGAAGACATCAAATTTGTGCGGTTGGGGGTAAATTTACTCAATGAATTGAATGGTATTTTTGGAATTATGCGTTCTTTGGGAAGAGAACTATCAGAAAATGAAACTGCAGAAACATTGCGGCGTCTTGGTATTGTTGATGTAGATGATATAAATAATAAAATAAATGAGTTGGTAGAACAGCGAAATATTAGCCGTGCAGAACGGAATTGGGAAGAGGCCGATCGTATCAGAGATATGTTGCTTGAAATGGGTGTTGCTGTGGAAGATATGAAAGAGGGAACGAAATGGTGGTGGAAAGGGAATAAAGATTGAAAATGCTTGAGAAAAACATTGACACTTTGAAATAAAAGTATTAGATCAGCGCGTTTATCATAAAAATCGCTTATTTTTTGACCTTGATTTTAGGTTATGCTGGCATAGCTCAGTTGGTAGAGCAGCTGATTTGTAATCAGCAGGTCGTTGGTTCAGATCCCTCTGCCAGCTCTACTTTTTTAAATAACAGAAAAGTAGTGATTTGTGAGCTTGTGCCGTACAGGACTGTTGGTATAAATATTTAAAGATGTTTTTTTGGGGAGAGCTTTACGCGATCCAGGACGTTCCAGTATGAGCCAAGTTGTTATCGAGAACCCAATTATCAACTCGCCTTTCGACGAGCCGCCGCGCCATTTCAGGTTTAGCGACGAGGGCATCACTGACGAGATCGTCGACGGCCGCCGGACCAGTTCGTACTTTGTCCCCATCGCAAAGCCAAAGAAGAAGGGGTCCAAACAACTTCAGTTCGACACGGAGTGGACACAAGACCGCATCGAAGAGAACAAGCTTGTCAACGCCGCCGCCGCGTTGCACTGTGGCGCAAGGGCGGCTACGTTGGTGTGACGCCGACTACTGCACGTTTGATTGCCTACTGGACCGATCCCAACCGCGAGAAGAAACTATTCTTCTGTCAGAACGAAGCACTTGAAACCGCCATCTACATTGCCGAGGTGGCAAAGAAGTACGGCGATACATGGATAGAGAACGCGATACGCGAGGGGAACGACACATCGAACCCCGGATTACTGCGTACGGCGTTCAAGATGGCAACCGGGTCCGGCAAGACCGTAGTCATGGCTATGCTCATCGCCTGGTACACGCTCAACAAGCGCGCCAACCCGCAGGACGCCCGCTTCTCCGACACCTTCCTGATCATCACGCCCGGCATTACCATCCGCGACCGGCTGTGCGTGCTGTTGCCGAACGACCCGGACAACTACTACCGCCAGCGCGACATTGTACCGGCCCAACTGCAGGACTATCTCGGACAAGCCAAAATCCTCATCACCAACTACCACGCCTTCCAACTGCGCGAGAGAGTTGCCGCCGGAAAGATCACGAAGTCGATTCTCGCCGATAGGAAGCCGAGCCCGTTCACCGAAACTCCCGACCAGATGGTGCGCCGCGTCTGCCGCGAGTTGAGAACCAAGAAGAACATCATCGCCCTTAACGACGAAGCCCATCACTGCTACCGCCGCAAACCCGACAGCAAGGATGAAAAGCTCACCGGAGATGATCGCGTTGAAGCCAAGCAACGCGACCAAGAGGCTCGCGTCTGGATTTCCGGTCTCGAGGCGGTGAAGGCCAAGATCGGAGTGAAGGCCATTTACGATCTTTCGGCCACGCCGTTTTTTCTGCGCGGTTCAGGCTATCCCGAAGGCACACTTTTCCCGTGGGTAGTCTCGGATTTTTCGCTGATTGACGCCATCGAGGCCGGCATCGTCAAAGTGCCCCGTGTGCCGGTGGCTGACGACTCAATGACAGGCGCGCAGCCCACATACCGCGACTTGTGGCTCCGCATCCGCGAGCATCTACCCAGAAAGGGCCGCAAAACCGATAAGGTGGGGGGCGAACCGAATCTCCCCGTCGAACTGCAAGGTGCGCTGCTCAGTCTCTACGGCAACTACGAGAAGCATTACCGCCTGTGGGAGCAAAATACCGAAGCACGCGCACGAGGTATCACGCCGCCGGTGTTCATCGTCGTCTGCAATAACACCAGCGTCTCTAAGCTGGTCTTCGACTTTATCGCCGGATGGGAAAAGCAGATCGGCGAAGAGACCATCGTCCAGGCAGGACAACTGCCCATCTTCTGCAACGACGACGGCAATGGTGGCTGGCTACAACGCCCGAATACCGTTCTGGTGGACAGCACGCAGCTCGAATCCGGCGAATCGATGAGCGCCGAATTCAAGAAGATCGCCGTCCGAGAAATCGAGGAATTCAAGGCTGAATACCGAGCACGCTTCCCCAGCCGCGATGCGGAGAATCTGACTGACGAAGACCTGCTCCGTGAGGTCATGAACACCATTGGGAAGGCCGGCAAACTCGGCGAACACATCAAATGTGTGGTCAGCGTCTCGATGCTCACCGAGGGCTGGGATGCCAACACCGTTACTCATGTGCTGGGCGTGCGCGCCTTCGGCACGCAACTTCTCTGCGAGCAGGTGGTCGGTCGCGGCCTGCGCCGCATGAATTATGCCGAAAACGAGAAGGGACATTTCAACCCCGAATACGCCGAAGTTTATGGTGTGCCGTTTTCTTTCATCCCGTGCAGCGGCGCAGCCACAGATCCCAAACCCGGCCCGCTGCCCACCCGCGTCCGCGCCATGGAAAGTCGTTCTGCCTGCGAGATCACCTTTCCCCGATTGCTCGGCTACCGCTATGACGTGGTAGGTGAACGGCTGACCGCAACCTTCACCGACGAATCAAAGCTCACGCTTTCCACAGCCGACATCCCCACCAAGACCGAGAACGCGCCCATCGTCGGCGAATCCAGCATCCACACCCTCGACGATCTCAAACGCCGCCGGCCCAACGAAGTCGCCTTCCTTCTCGCCAAGTTCACACTGGAAAAATACTTCCGCGACGACGACGCCAACGACAAGCCTTGGCTCTTCCCGCAACTGCTCGGCATTGCGAAACGCTGGCTCAATGAATGCGTCACGCTCAAGGACAACACCTTCCCGCAACTGCTGCTGCTGATCGAGTTCGCGCACGACGCAACGGACTGCATTTACAGGACCATCGTAGCCTCGACGGACGCCACGGCCGCGCTCAAGCCCATCCTGCGCGCCCGTATGACACCATCGGCTCCACCCGCTACGTGGATTTCGATACGACGCGGCCGGTCTTCGCGACCCGCGACGACAAGTGTCACATCTCCCATGTCGTTGCCGATACCGACTCGTGGGAGCAGAAGATGGCCGAAGCTCTCGAAACCATGCCCGAGGTCGTCCGCTACGTCAAGAACCACAACCTCGGTTTCACCATCCCCTACACGCTAAACGGCGAGGAGAAGAACTACATCCCCGACTTCATCGCCTGCATCGACGACGGCAAAGGGCCGAGTAACCTCTTGAACCTGATCGTCGAAGTGACCGGAGAGAAGAAGCAAGACAAGGCCGCCAAGGTCGCCACGGCGCGCGCGTTGTGGGTCCCAGCTATCAACAATCACGGCGGTTTTGGTCGCTGGACGTTTATCGAAGTCGCCGACCCTTGGGACGCACAGAATCTCATCCGCGGCTTTCTGAAACAGCTGCACGTAGAGCCAACAAAGGAAGTCGCACATGGCTAAGAAAAAGAACACTCGAAAGAACGTCGAATCCATCCGCCACAAGGACAAGCGCGCCAACATTCCCACAGAGGAGCTGCGCGACTTTGTGGCCGATGAAGAACTGGCGCCCAGGACGATGCTCTATCCGCGCGATCCCTCGCTCGATCCGCAGCTGGTCTGGAAGGGCAAGGACGAGCAGGACCGCGAAGACCTCGCCGTTCCCGTGGTCCCGGTCTACATCCAGGAGAAAATTCACCCGCGGGCCATCATTGACGCGCTGCCTCGCACCGATCAGCCCGGCGACGACCAGCCGAACCTCTTCGCCGATTTCAACGGCGGCCCGGCAGACTTCGCGCAGAAGATCGACTTTTACCACCACGATCAGAACTGGTCCAACCGGATGATCCTCGGCGATTCGCTGCTCGTGATGACCTCACTGGCCGAGAAGGAAGGGCTCAAGGGCAAGGTGCAGACCATCTACCTCGACCCGCCCTACGGCATCAAGTTCGGCTCCAACTGGCAGGTGAGCACCCGCAAGCGCGACGTGAAAGACGGCAAGGCACAGGACGCCACCCGCCAGCCCGAACAGGTGCGCGCCTTCCGCGATACCTGGAAGCTGGGAATCCACTCCTATCTGGCCTACCTTCGCGACCGGCTGGTCGTGGCCCGCGATTTACTCACCGAGACAGGCAGCGTCTTTGTGCAGATTGGTGATGAGAACGTACATCGGGTGAGATCATTGATGGACGAGGTGTTTGGGGAAGATAATTTCGTCTCGCAAATCAATTATCGGAGTATGAGCCCGCTCGGTCAGAAAGGATTAGCGAACATCTACGACTACATCATTTGGTATGCAAAAAACAAATCGGCGATGAAAATTCGGCCTCTATTTGTAGAGCGGCCCATCGAAGATGAACCGGAGTTTTGTTACCTGGACACAGGGGATGGGAAGTTCCAGAAACTGTCCAAAAATGAAGTAATGGGTTTGTCTGCTCAAAATCGTGAAAAAGTATTCAAGAGATCGGTTCTTACATCGTCAGGTTACACACCGTCCTGTACGTACAATTTCGAGTTTCAAGGAACAACATATAAGCCACTAAGCGGCAAGAGTTGGAGAACGCACCCAGATGGCATGGAAGCTTTGGTCAACGCTCATCGTATATTTACCTTGGGGCGAAAAACCCTTACTTTCGACAATTCCATACCGACTTTCCCCTAATCCAGCTTGAGAACAGCTGGAGTGATACTGCTGCTGGGTTTGGCGAACCAAAAGTCTATGTGGTTCAAACGAATATCAAGATAATCGCCCGCTGTATGTTGATGACCACCGATCCAGGCGATTTGGTGCTTGACCCGACCTGCGGCAGCGGCACGACCGCCTATGTCGCCGAGCAGTGGGGACGTCGTTGGATCACCTGCGACACCAGCCGCGTCGCCCTCGCGCTGGCGCGCACCCGTATGATGGCCGCCAAGTACCCGTACTACCTGCTGGCCGACTCACCCGAAGGTATTAAGAAGGAAGCCGAACTGACCGGCAAGATACCGCCCGAACACAAGACCGGCGGTGACATCCGCAAGGGCTTCGTCTACAAGCGCGTGCCGCACATTATGCTCAAATTGATCGCCAACAACCCGGACATCAAGGAAGGCATGACGCGCGAGCAGATCGATGCTTCCATCGCTGCCAAAGCCGACCACGAATATCTCTTCGACCAACCCTACGAGGACAACAAGCGCGTGCGGGTATGCGGGCCATTCTCGGTGGAAAGTCTCTCGCCGCACCGCGTGCTCTCCACGTCCGACGAGAATCAGGACGGCACAGTGACAGAGCAGGAAGGTCGCAAGCAGCAGGACTTCGCCACCATGATCCTGGAAAACCTGAAGAAGGCGGGCGTGCAGAACACCCGCAAGAGCGAACGGCTCAGATTCGACCGCCTCGATCCGTACGCCGGAGCGTGGCTGCACGCGGCGGGCGACTACACCGACGCTGAAGGCAAAATCCGCCGTGTGGCTGTCTCCATCGGCCCCGAGCACAGCACCGTCGGTCCGCAACAAGTGAAGGAAGCCGCCAAGGAAGCGGTGCAGGGCGTAGGCTTTGACATGCTTGTTGTATGCGGCTTCGCCTTCGACCCGCATGTGGCCGAAGAGGTGAAACGCTACGGCAACCTGACCGTGCTTCCCGCCAAGATGAACCCTGACCTGGTGATGGGCGACGAACTACTCAAGAAGACCGGAGCGGGAAACCTGTTCATGGTCTTCGGCGAGTCGGACGTGGAGATCAAGAAACGGAAGAACGGGCAGATCATGGTCGAGATCAAGGGAGTAGATGTATACGACCCGACCACCGGCCAGATTCGCAGCGCCTCCACCGACGACATCGCCTGCTGGTTCATCGATACCAATTACAACGGCGAGAGCTTCTTCGTACGCCACGCCTACTTCACGGGGGCCGAAGAACCATATGACAATCTCAAACGGACGCTCCCCGGGCGGAGATCGACGAAGCCGCTTGGAGCCGTCTCTACAGCACGGTGAGCCGGGCGTTCGACAAGCCCGAAACGGGCAAGTTCGCTGTGAAGGTCATCAACCACTACGGCGACGAGGTGCTGAAGGTGTTTGAAATATAAAGATGAACGCAACAACGATTTCACGGCTGACGCCATGAGCAAACCCGAGCATATCCTCGCAGTGTTTCAGCACGGATCTACATGGGTTCGTGCTGATTTCCACATGCACTCGTTAGCGGACAAGGAGTTCTCATACTCCGGAAACGCCGCTTCTTTCTCATCAGACTACGTGGCGGCCCTTAAATCGGCAGGGATTAGTGTCGCCGTCATCACCAACCACAACAAGTTTGACCGGGACGAGTTCAAACTCTTGACAAAGGCGGCTAAGAAAGAAGATATCTTTCTTCTGCCCGGCCTGGAATTGTCTGTCAAAGACGGCTCAAACGGCATTCATGTGCTTGTTGTCTTCAGCGATGACTGGATCTCCAACAGAGAGAATGCGGACCACGTCAAAGCCTTTCTAAACGTGACATTCGCGGGGCAGGCAAACTTTGAGACCGAGAATGGCCGGTCCAACCACGGTCTAAACGAAACCATTTGTGAACTCGATAGGTTCGACCGAGATTACTTCCTGATCTGCGCTCATGTGGAAGCCGACAATGGCCTCTGGGGAGGTCTTTCAGGGGGGCGGCTTGAGGAATTGGGGAAATCAAACCTGTTCTGCAAGCGATGCCTTGGCTTCCAAAAGGTCACTACCCACGACAAGCGACTACAGGTGAAGAACTGGCTACGGGACTGGTACCCCGCTGAACTAGAAGGCTGCGACTGCAAATCGATTGAAGATATCGGCAAGGGAAAGCCTGTCTATCTTAAGATCGGCGCGTTCACTTTTGAATCGGTGAAATTCGCGCTTCTCGACAAAGCGAACCGAGTTGCCGCAGAGGTACCGAAGCAAGAACACTCGTATGTAAAGAGGGTTGCGTTCGAAGGCGACAAGCTTGATGGCCGGATCATTGACTTGTCACCAGAACTGAACACCTTAATCGGCATCCGGGGAAGCGGGAAATCGACTATTCTTGAAGCCCTTCGATATGTGCTGGACATTGCCTTCGGTAAGAACGCGGCCGACCGCGACTACAAAGAAGGCTCAATCAAGAATGCGCTGGACAGCGGCGGTAAAGTTACGTTGACTGCGATCGACCGGCATGGGTATGAGTACGAGGTCCGCCGTATTGTTGGCGAGCAGCCGGATGTCTACGTGGGCGGCAAGTTACAGCCTGGTATCAACATTCGGGAGACGGTACTTCACCAACCGATCTACTTTGGACAGAAGGATCTCTCGAACACTAGGCAGGGCTTTGAGAACGACCTGGTTGAGAAGCTCGTGGAAGAGAAACTTGTTGATGTTCGTCATGCGATTGCCGAACAGCGTCAGGTGGTGGTCGAGATAACCAGCCGACTGCAAAAGCTCTCGGATGTTGGCGAAAAGCAGAAGGAATATGAGGTGAAGAAGCAGGATGCGGAGTTTCGGCTAAAGATCTTCAAGGCGCACGGCGTGGAGGAGAAACTTCAGAAGCAGGTGGATTTCGAGCGAGACGGTCGGACCATAAAGAATCTGAGCGATTTCATCACTGGCTACATTCGGGAACTCGATGAGTTCATCGCCCGGTACGCCGACGATTTTGCTAGTCGCCGTAAATATGAGTCGAAACAGAATGCGGCGTTTTTTAGAGAAGTGTTCGGGATCTTTGACCGTATCGCCGACGGATTCACGGAAATCGGCAAGGTAGCCGTACTAGCGAAGATGGCATCGATTGAAATGAGAGGTAAGGTCAAGGAGTTCGATGAGCTAAAACATGCGTTGAAGGAAGAGTTTGCCGCAATTGCACGGAAGCTCTCGGAGGAATTGAAATCGAGTGGCGTCACGGCCATCGATCCAGACGAGTTCCTAAAGCTCCGCAAGACGATCGAGAATGCAACACAGTTTCTCGTGGCGATCGCCAAAGAGAAAGAACAGCACCTTGTGCTGAGGACGCAATTGTTGTCCGCACTGACGGTGCTGAACGATCACTGGCACCAGGAATTCAAGCTGATCAATAAGCAGGAAACGGCACTGCGGATCGAGATCGACTATAAGGGCGACAAAGAGGCATTCCTCGAGTACATGAAGGACCTCTTCCGAGGAAGCAGGCTCCGCGAAAACACGCTCTACGAATTGGTCGAGGCTTTCGCGGACGGAGCGGGCCTTTATCGGAAACTCGACAAAGCGAAGGAAATCGTTGGAGGCTCAGCCGCGATATTTGACAGGTATTTCCAGCAGAATCTGAGCGCGTTGTTGACGTGGCAGGTGCCGAACAAGTACACCATCAAGTACCATGGGAAGCAGCTAAAGAGCCACTCGCTGGGTCAGCGTGCATCGGCGTTGATCCTGTTTGTGCTGAGCCAGCGGGACAACGACGTGGTAATCATCGACCAGCCAGAGGACGATCTCGATAACCAGACAATCTATGAGGACGTGATCAAGCTGGTCCGAAAGCTCAAGCCAAAAACACAGTTTGTCTTTGCCACGCACAACCCGAACATTCCTGTCTTGGGTGATGCCGAACAGATAATTGCGTGCGCTTACGGCGACGACGCGATCAAGACAAAGGTCGGAAGCATCGACAGGCCTGCGCTTCAGGAGGCGATCGTCAGCATCATGGAGGGGGGAAGTGAGGCATTCCAGCGACGAAAGGAGATTTACCAGATATGGAAACGACAGAACTCCTAGAAATCGTCGCATGTGGAGAAGACAGCCGACATCAGTTCAAGGAGGACGTTACTAATGCAACCGCGTTGGCGGCCGAGATCGTCGCCTTAGCCAATTCTGGCGGTGGGCAGATCTTCATTGGTGTTGCCAACGACGGAACAATTCGCGCGCACGACACGGGGTGGGCGTAAGCCGGTTGAATCAACTCATTGCCAACGCCGCCTCGAATTCGGTGCGTCCTCCGAACAATCCGCTGACCGAAAATGTGCCCGCCTCCACAGGCGTCGTTACCGTTGTCACGGTCACTGACGGACTCAGTAAGCCGTACATGGACAACAATGGAGAATGGAGCAATTTGGGTTAAGAGCGGCAGCGACAAGCGTAAGGTGACGGCGCGTGAAGAGATGCAACGGATGTTTCAAAAAGCGCAGCTCGTTCACGGTGATGACATTCCCGTTCCCGGTACATCCATCGCCGACATCGATCTCGAGTACTTTCGTTGGTTCTTCAAGATCCGCTTCGAGCAAGAGCTGGAGGATCAAGATCTCTCGCTCGGCAAAGTGCTTTCAAATATGCGGCTTTTGAGCAACGATCTGTTGACTGTGACTGCCGTCCTGCTTTTTACGAAAGATCCGCGCGCGTTCCTCCCGGTGTTTCATGTTAAGTTAGTGTGTTATCCCGGTAACGACATTCACGCCACGACCTACATGGACAGTGCGGATATCTTCGGGCGCATCCAGACACAGTTTGAAGAGTCTTTAAGCTTCGTGCTACGTAATCTCCGCAGGCAGCAGAATGGCAAGGGTGTCAATACTACCGGGGAGGTGGAGATTCCCAAGATCGTGCTTGAAGAGCTTCTCACCAATGCCCTGATTCACCGGGACTACTTCGTGTCAGCACCCATTCGCATCTTCATGTTTGATGAACGGGTTGAGATCATCAGCCCAGGCCATCTACCGAATAATCTGACGGTCGCGAACATTCGAAGCGGTAACTCGAGCATTCGCAACCCGAACCTCACCTCGTATACGACGGCAGTTCTCCCGTATCGCGGCCTCGGAACTGGAATCCTGCGGGCGTTGAAGGCATATTCAGCAATCGAGTTCGAGGACGATCAGGACGGTGACCTGTTTCGGGTGGTGATCAGGCGGCGGACACTCACTACGTGAGCGGATCGATTGTCTCCTGTACCATCGTCATGAAGAATCGCATTTTCATCCCGATTCCGCCGTCCATTCAGGCAAGCTTCTTGCCGCTGGAAGGCGAAAGAAAGCGGTTTGAGGTAAAATGCGATATTCTCCATATCGATCATCAGGTACGTGGTTCGCATTAATCTCTTTCGATTTCGAATTGGCTCAAGGTGAGTATGGCTATGTATCGCTGTGCTAGATCCACCAGCGGCGGGGAACCCGCATCATTATGGCACTAGATGCAGGAACAGGCCGGCTCCGACGCCGACGGTTGTCGAACTGCCGCCATCTACACCCTGAACCACGCAGAGTTGCGCAGTGGTAAAGGGAACACGGATGGTGCCATTAGGTGGCGCCCTTCAGCCATCTCGTCCCCACAGTTGATTCTGCCAAACTCCCTGATTTGAAGTTGACTCTAGTTGTTGGCCATCTCCTGGAACAGCTCCAACCGCCGGGTCACCAACTCCAGAACTCCCCTATGATCCGTAAGTTCTCCGGGCCACAACGTGACGGTTTTATTGGACCGTATCCGGCAGTTGGAGGGCTTCCTAAAAGACACGATAAAGTCAATTATCGTGCTTTAGAAAAGGATGCGCCCGCCTGAAGTACAACGGGTCGATGTCAATCTGCGATGGCCAGACCCTTGTGCTCCAACCGTATCTCGCCAGAAGCTTCTCGATTGCTTGCCTTACCCATGTCGATTGTCGGTGTTGTCGTAGAAGATAAAAAAGACGGCACAAAATGGTGATGGAAGGGGAAATAGATTGAAAATGTTTGAGAAAAACATTGACACTTTGAAATAAAAATATTAAATTTGCGTGTTTATCGTAAAAATCGCTTATTTTTTGACCTTGATTTTATTATGCTGGCATAGCTCAGTTGGTAGAGCAGCTGATTTGTAATCAGCAGGTCGTGGGTTCAAGTCCCTCTGCCAGCTCTACTTTTTTAAATAACAGAAAAGTAGTGATTTGTGAGCTTGTGCCGTACAGGACTGCAGTTGTAAAATAGAGATGAAATTTTTGGGAGAGGTACCCAAGCGGTCAACGGGAACAGACTGTAAATCTGTCGGCGAAGCCTTCGGAGGTTCGAATCCTCCCCTCTCCACGTAATTCCAGATAACCGGAGTTATGCGGGAATAGCTCAATTTGGCTAGAGCATCAGCCTTCCAAGCTGAGGGTTGCGGGTTCGAGTCCCGTTTCCCGCTCTACATCTTCCGGGAATTATTGGAAGGCAAATCATAAACAATCTTAGTGCCTACGTAGCTCAGTCGGTAGAGCACATCCTTGGTAAGGATGAGGTCACCGGTTCAATCCCGGTCGTAGGCTCGGAAATTCTGATCACTGATTTAAGAAAGAACCCTCTCAAAGAGGGAGTAAGAGCTATGTCGAAGGAGAAGTTTGAGCGTACGAAGCCCCATGTCAATATAGGGACGATAGGTCATGTTGATCATGGCAAGACAACGTTGACAGCGGCAATAACGATGATACTTGGGCAGAAGGGTTTTGCTCAGGTACGGACGTTTGATTCGATAGACAATGCACCTGAGGAACGTGAGCGTGGGATAACGATAGCGACGGCTCATGTTGAGTATGAGACTGAGAATCGTCATTATGCGCACGTAGACTGTCCTGGTCATGCTGATTATGTAAAGAACATGATTACTGGGGCAGCGCAGATGGACGGAGCGATACTTGTGGTATCTGCAGCTGATGGTCCGATGCCTCAGACACGCGAGCACATTTTATTGTCCCGTCAAGTGGGAGTTCCATTTATTGTTGTTTATTTGAACAAGGTTGATCAGGTAGATGATCCTGAGTTGTTGGAACTGGTAGAGCTTGAGCTTCGTGAGTTATTGAGTCAGTACGATTTTCCCGGAGATGACATACCGATTATTCAGGGTAGCGCATTGGGTGCGATGAATGCAATGACAGAAGGCGATGTTGATAGTGATAAATGTGCGAGTATATTTGAATTGATGAAAGCTGTTGATGCGTATATTCCGATGCCTAAGCGAGACATAGACAAGCCATTTTTAATGCCGGTAGAGGATGTTTTTAGTATAACTGGCCGTGGAACGGTTGGTACTGGCCGTGTTGAGCGTGGTGTTGTAAATGTTGGGGATGAGGTCGAGATAGTCGGTCTTGGTGCGAAGCGTAAGACGGTAGTTACTGGAGTTGAGATGTTCCGTAAGCTTTTAGACCGTGGGGAAGCGGGTGATAATATAGGTCTTCTTCTTCGTGGTGTAGAAAAGGAGTCGTTGGAACGGGGCATGGTTGCATCAAAGCCGGGTAGTATCACTCCTCATACGAAATTTAAGGGCCAGGTTTATATATTGACAAAAGAAGAAGGTGGGCGCCATACACCATTTTTCAAGGGATATCGTCCTCAGTTTTATTTTCGGACGACAGATGTGACAGGTGTTGCAGAGCTTCCTGAAGGTGTAGAGATGGTTATGCCGGGTGATGATGTAACAATGGATATCGAATTGATTACACCGATCGCGATGGAGAAAGAGCTCCGGTTTGCAATCCGTGAAGGCGGAAGAACAGTTGGAGCCGGTGTCGTTACCGAAGTTATTGAATAGTAAACATTTGCCGTTTTGGTAGTGCAGAAAAGAAATTAGATAGGTTGTTTCATTAAAGTGTCGGTGTAGGCATATAGTTAGTGAGCGTGACCTGTGGCTGATAAGAAAAAAAGGGAAATAATTACGTTAGAATGTACGATTTGTAGTCATCGAAACTATTCGATGACAAAAAACAAACGTCTTCATCCCGACAGAGTTGAATATAAAAAGTACTGCAAAAATTGTCATTCGCATACTGTTCATAAAGAAACTCGATAAAATAAAATCTATTAGCCAGGTCTGTAGCTCCAATTGGTAGAGCACCGGACTCCAAATCCGGGTGTTGGGGGTTCGAATCCCTCCAGGCCTGCTACTGTTCTTTGACTTGTATGGTACTGATATGCTGAATAAAATTAATTCTTTTTTTGATGACGTCTGGCAGGAAATGCAAAAAGTAAGCTGGCCGACGTTTCCTGAGCTGAGAGGATCGACCGTTGTTGTCATTGTTGTTTCATTGATGTTTGCCCTTTTTATTTTTGTAGTTGACCGAGGTTTAACAACTATAATGCGATATATATTACAATAACTGATGGATAAACCAGAAACAAAATGGTATGCTCTGCATGTATATTCCGGTCAGGAGCAAAAGGTCCAGTTGTATATAATGAATGAAGTGGTGCGGTCGAAGCTTGAAGACCGTGTTTTGCAGATTCTGGTCCCTCAGGAGAATATAATTGAAATGAAAGATGGGAAAAAGGTTGTAAAGACGAAAAACTTTTTCCCCGGATATGTTCTTGCAGAAATGTTATTCGACAAAGATACACAGCACCTCGTATTGAATACACCCGGTGTAATTAATTTTCTTGGAACGCAAAATGCGCCTCAGGTCATTCATCCAGGTGAAATTGAGCGTATCCTCGGCAGAACCGTGGAAAAAGAAGATGTTGTTGCTGTTTCTACCCCATTCAATGTTGGTGACTCTGTTAAGGTTGTCGATGGTCCGTTTAATGATTTTTCCGGTTTTATAGAAGATATTAATCCGGAAAAAAATAAAGTGAAAGTTATGGTTTCGATATTTGGGCGGCCGACTCCGGTTGAATTGGATTTTCTCCAGGTAGAACAGGAAAAATAGGTATGGCGAAAAAAATTGGTAGTATAATCAAGCTTCAAATTTCTGCAGGACAGGCAAATCCATCACCTCCGGTTGGTCCGGCGCTTGGCCAGAGGGGTGTCAATATAATGGAATTTTGTAAAGCGTTCAATGCAAAAACGCAGGACAAGGCCGGATATATAATTCCTGTCGTAATCACAGTATATGCTGATCGCAGTTTTACATTTATAACAAAAACTCCGCCCGCGTCCGAGTTGATAAAGAAAGCGTTGAAACTCGAAAAGGGATCAAGTGATCCGAACAAAGACAAGGTTGGAATGATTTCACGAGCGCAATTGGAAGAAATTGCAAAAGCAAAGCTCGTCGATTTAAATGCAAAAGATATAGAAGGCGCCATGAAAATTATTGAGGGTACTGCCCGCAGTATGGGTGTCGATGTTCAATAGCCTGAATTTAAGATAACGATGAAAAAATCAAAACGTTTTAAAGAAGCTCATGGCAAAATTGACCAGAATTCTGTGTATTCACTAGAAGATGGTGTTGCTAAGTTGAAAGATTCGGCAACGGCAAAGTTCGATGAGTCGATAGAAATTTGCATGAATCTTGGTGTTGATCCACGGCATGCTGATCAAAATATCCGTGGTATAGTGAGTCTGCCATTTGGTACAGGTAAGACAAAGCGTGTTCTTGTTCTGACTCAGGGGAGTAAAGAAAAAGAAGCACAGGATGCTGGGGCGGATCATGTGGGACTTGATGGTTATGTTAAAAAAATCGAAGATGGTTGGGCGGATGTAGATGTGGTTGTGGCTACACCGGATGTTATGTCTGTGGTTGGGAAGTTAGGAAAGATTCTTGGTCCCCGTGGTTTGATGCCGACTCCGAAAAGTGGTACAGTTACCATGGAAGTGGGGCAGACAGTGCAAGATATTAAGGCAGGTAAGATAGATTTTCGGGTTGACAAAGCCGGTATCCTTCATGCTGGGCTTGGTAAGATCTCATTCGGAAATGATAAAATAAAAGAAAACATAAAATCCTTTTTGCATGCTGTCCAGAAGCTAAAACCGGTGGCAACCAAGGGTCAATATGTTAAGAAGGTTACCATATCTTCGACGATGGGTCCTGCTGTTAAGCTTGATCATCAATCGATAATTCAAGAAATATAAATTTGTGGTACTATCAATGCTGAAAAAAGATAAAGAAAAAGTTGTTGAAGAGCTTCACAAAGTTTTTGCTGAGGCGAAGGGTGTTTATCTTACCGATTATACCGGTGTTAATGTTGAGAAGACAAATGATCTCAGGACGAGATTTAGGGAAAGCAATGTTGAATACCGCGTTGTTAAAAACACTCTTGCACAAAGGTCGTTAGAGGGCGGCTCATTTGGTGATTTGTTGCAACATCTCAACGGTCCAACTGCTCTTGCGTATAGTTTTGAGGATTCGGTAGTCCCCGCGAAAATCATCGATAAATTCCACAAGGAAACAGACCTTCTTTCCATAAAAGCTGGTGTTGTTGAAGGTGTGGTTTTTGACAAGGATGATGTTGCGAAGATTGTAGCGTTACCCTCACGTGATGAGCTTTTGGCAAAGATGCTTGGCTCACTCAATTCTCCGATTACCGGATTGGTCGGCGTGTTGTCCGGCTTGATACGGAATCTTGTAGGAGTGCTCGCTGCGGTCAGGGATAAAACTGAAAAAGAGGATGGAAGCCCGGTATCTCAGGCTGAGGCGAATACGCCCGAGTCTGGGTCGAAGGAATCTGGTAAAGAGCAAAGTGGTGTTGCTGACGTGGTTGCTGCGAATGGTAGCGAAAATGAAGAGAACAGCACTGTTGATGAGGCTGCGAATGCTGCTGAGCCGGAAACTGTTGAAGAAGTAGAAAGTGGTGAAGAGCAGGGAGTGGATGGTGGTGATGCAGCGACGGCTGATGATGAAAGTGAGTCTCGGGAGCAATCTGATTAATGGTATACATATTTTAACTCACTAAAATTGAAGAATTAAAAATTGATTAAATGTCGTTTTTTACGGCAAATAATACAAAATTAATAAGAGAGGAGAAAACCAGTGAGTGCGATTGCCGATATTAAAAAGTCAATCAAGAAACTTACCGTTGTAGAGCTCGCAGATTTGGTAAAGGACCTTGAAGAAGAATTCGGTGTTTCGGCGGCTGCTCCAATGGTGGCCGCGGTTGCTCCTGCTGCAGGTGCTCCTGGAGGGGTTGATGTGGGAGCTACCGAAGAAAAGACAGAATTTGATGTAATACTGACTGGGTTTGGTGAGAAAAAAATTCAGGTCATTAAGGTTGTCCGCGCGATTACGGGATTGGGTCTTAAAGAAGCAAAAGACCTTGTTGATGGAGTTCCGGGAACAGTGAAAGAAGCAATTGCGAAAGATGAAGCCGAAAAGGTGAAGGCTCAGATTGAAGAAGTTGGCGGAACGGTTGAAGTGAAATAGCCTATTTTGCTGTCAGTTGTAAAATATCTGAGTAATCAAAAGAGAATTGCCTGCAGTTTGGATTCTCTCAATTTTAGATAACCGTTTAGGGGATGCCTTGAATAAACAGGGAGTATCTGTGAACAAAAATGGAAATGGCGAACGTATTAATTTTTCAAAAATTTCGTCGATTATTGATATGCCGGACCTTTTGGGCATTCAATTAGATTCATTTCGGGATTTTTTGCAGCATGATGTATTGCCAGCACAGAGGAGTAACTCCGGTCTGGAAGCGGTATTTCGTAATATCTTTCCTATTATTGATTCACGTGAAAATTATCTCCTTGAGTTTATAGAATACTATGCAGAACAACCAAAATATTCTGTTGTTGAGTGTCAGGAGCGTGGTGTTTCATTTTCTGTTCCACTTAAGGCAAAGCTTCGGTTGTCAGCGAAAGAGGCGGATGACGAGTCGGGTGCATTTAAACAGACAATAGAGCAGGATGTCTACTTGGGGAATCTGCCGTTCATGACGGGAAAAGGCACATTTATCATCAATGGAGCTGAGCGGGTTGTTGTAAGTCAATTGCATCGTTCGCCCGGTGTGTTTTTTGACGAATCTATTCATCCGAATGGAACAAAGATTTATTCCGGAAGAATAATACCATTTCGAGGTTCATGGGTTGAGTTTGTTACCGACATTAATAATGTTATGTATGTTTATATTGACCGGCGCAAAAAATTCCCAGTCACGACTCTTTTGAGAGCATTGGGTTTTTCGAGCGACGCTGAGTTGTTCGAACTTTTTGGATTGATAAACAAAGTTGAAATATCCAAAGGACGTTTAGATAAGTATTACGGTAAAGAAATTGCTGAGGATATCGTCGATAAAAAATCTGGCGAAATATATGCTGAGCAATATTCTGAATTTTCTAAAGAAATTGCTGCAGTACTCAGAAAGGCAAAAGTGCCGTCTGTTACTTTTTTAAAGCATGCAAGTAGTATGTATGCGGAAGTGATTTCAAATACTCTCAGAAAAGATGTATCAAGTTCAGAAGCTGAAGCCCTTGAAACTATTTACCGGCAAATGCGCTCCGGTGAAGCTCCCGATCTCGAAACTGCTAAGAATCTTATCGACAGATTGTTTTTTAATCCGAAGAAATATGATCTTGGTATTGTGGGCCGCCATAGAATCAATAAGAAGCTTGGATTGAAAATTTCCGAAGAAGTCACAGTTCTCGATAAAAAAGATATTATCACGATCATAAAGTATCTCCTTGATCTGAAAAGTGGTAAGAAGTCCACAGATGATATTGATCATCTTGGTAACCGCCGTATCAAGACGGTTGGTGAGCAGTTGGCTGCTCAGTTCAGTGTTGGGTTGGCCCGTATGGCCAGAAACATAAAAGAGCGAATGAATCTCCGTAATACGGAGACGTTAACACCGCAGGATCTTGTTAATGCGAGAACGATATCTTCTTTAATAAATACTTTCTTTGGGACGAGCCAGTTGTCCCAGTTTATGGATCAGACAAATCCGCTTGCGGAATTGACGCATAAGCGCAGGTTAAGTGCACTTGGTCCGGGCGGATTGACGCGTGAACGTGCTGGATTTGAGGTTCGAGATGTGCATTATACACACTATGGAAGGCTTTGTCCAATTGAAACACCGGAAGGTCCAAATATTGGTCTCATTTCTTCAATCTGTATTCATGCGCGTGTCAACGATTTTGGTTTTCTCGAAACACCATATCGAAAAGTTGAAAGTGGCAAAGTGTCAAGTGAGGTGCAGTATTTGACTGCTGATGATGAAGATCTCCATACAATAGCACAAGCGAATGCGCCGCTTGACAATAAGGGCAAGTTTGTCAGGGATATCGTTAAATGCAGGTTAAAAGGAGACTTTCCTGTTCTTCTTCCTGATCAGGTTGATTATATGGATGTGTCGCCAAATCAGATTGTCAGTGCTGCTGCGGCATTGATTCCTTTTCTTGAGCATGATGATGCTAACAGAGCGCTCATGGGGTCTAACATGCAGCGGCAATCTGTCCCGCTATTGAAACCAGAAGCCCCAATTGTGGGAACCGGGATGGAAGGGAAGGTTGCTCTCGATTCGCGCTCGCTGGTAACATCAAAAAGCGCTGGTGTGGTGGCGAAAGTGAGTGCTACAGAAGTGGTGATCAAGAAAAATGGCAAAAGAAATGAAACGTTTGGTGGAGTTTCACTCGGTTTTGATGATGAGGGATGTGAATCGTATCCATTGACAAAATTTTTCAGAACAAATCAGGATACTTGTGTTAATCAAAAACCGATTGTGCATGTTGGTGATAAAGTTGAGCCCGGTTCGACTCTTGCTGACGGTTGTGCGACTGAAAATGGCGAATTGGCGCTCGGGAGAAATGTTTTAGTTTCCTTTATGCCGTGGCGTGGTTATAATTTTGAGGATGCTATTATCCTTAGTGAGCGGGTTGTTAGTGAAGATATTTATACTTCTATTCATATTGAGGAATTTGAGCTTCAGGTGCGCGATACCAAGCGCGGTGAAGAAGAGCTGACGAGAGAAATACCCAATGTTAGTGAAGAAGCGACACGAAATCTTGATGAAGATGGCATCATTCATATTGGTGCAGAAGTGAATGCCGGCGATATTATTGTCGGAAAAATTACGCCAAAGGGTGAAACTGATCCAACACCGGAAGAGAAATTGTTGAAGGCAATATTCGGAGACAAAGCCGGAGATGTGAAAGATGCATCTCTCAAGGCTCCTCCCGGAATGCACGGGATTGTTGTCGATACGAAATTGTTTTCCCGTAAGAACAAAGATGCCGATGCAAAAAAAGAAGATAAGAAAAAAATCGACTTGTTAGAGCGGAAAATGAAGAAAGATATTCAAGCCGCTACTGAGTTAAGGGATGAAAAGTTGACCGCTATATTATCCGGTTTGACTGTTAAATCCATGAATAAAATCAGTACTGGGAAAGCTGCGTTTAAATCGGGAACTGAATTGACAGAAGCAAAGCTGAATAAACTTGAATTTGAAGATATTAATCTGTCGAGTGAATGGACTACCGATAAAAAGGTCAATAAAGCCATCGGAATGCTTCTGAGAAAATATACTCAAAAAGTATACGATTTCGAGGAAGATTTCAAAAAGCAAAAATATAAAATTGTAGTTGGTGATGAGCTTCCTCCCGGTATTGTTCAACTTGCAAAAGTGTATATTGCGAAAAAGCGGAAACTGCAGGTTGGCGATAAGATGGCAGGCCGGCACGGCAATAAGGGTGTTGTTGCTAAGATCGTCCCATTTGAAGATATGCCGTTTCTTGAAGATGGAACGCCTATCGATATAATTCTTAATCCGCTGGGTGTGCCTTCACGTATGAATCTTGGACAGATTTATGAAGCCATGCTTGGAATGGTGGGGAAATTACTTGGATGCCGTTTCGCGACTCCAGTATTTGACGGAGCGAGTGCGGGGGATGTGGACGCATATCTTAAAGAAGCGAATTTGCCTGATTATTGCAAAACAGATTTATTTGATGGGATGACGGGTGAAAAATACGATCAAAAAGTGATGGTCGGATATATTTATATTATGAAGTTGTCCCATTTGGTGGAAGATAAGATTCATGCGCGGTCTATTGGGCCGTACTCGCTAATCACTCAGCAACCTCTCGGGGGTAAGGCGCAATTTGGTGGGCAGCGGTTTGGCGAGATGGAAGTGTGGGCGCTTGAAGCGTATGGAGCAGCGCATACTCTCAAAGAAATTCTTACTATTAAATCTGATGATGTTAACGGCAGATCGAGAATATATGAGGCAATTGTTAAGGGAGAAAATCTTCCTGAAGCTGGAATTCCCGAATCGTTTAATGTTCTTATGCGGGAACTCCAAGGTTTATGCCTCGATGTCAAGGTAGTGTAAAACAGGGGGGAGTGAAAACGTGGCAATACAATCAAAAGCAGGGTTAGTTGGCGGAATTTCAAAATCTTTTACGAAGATTTCGATAAACTTGTCATCGCCGGATACTATTCTTGCACAGTCATTTGGGGAAGTGACAAAACCGGAAACCATTAATTATCGATCATTTAAACCGGAAAAAGACGGTTTATTTTGTGAGAAAATCTTTGGTCCGGTTCGTGATTGGGAATGTCATTGTGGTAAATATAAGCGTATCCGTTATAAAGGGATTATCTGTGACCGTTGTGGTGTTGAAATTACAATGAAAAGCGTTCGCAGGGAGCGAATGGGTCATATTCAGCTTGCTACTCCTGTTGTTCATATCTGGTATTTTCGTTCTCTGCCCAGTAAAACCGGATATATTCTCGGAATGTCCGTTAAAGATCTCGAGCGAATTATTTATTATGAGTCATATGTAGTTATTGCCCCTGGTAGTACAGGATTGAAACCTCGGAGCCTCATCTCTGAAGAAGAATATTTCAGGATTATCACTGAATTTCCTGAGGAAAAAACAAAAGCCATGAAAGAGGATGAGGATAAATTTATTGCAAAAATTGGTGGTGAAGCCATCAAAGAGATGTTGAAACGTATTGATTTAAATGTTTTGTCGAAGAAACTCCGTGCTCAGCTTAAGATTGAAACATCCGTCCAGAGAAAAACCGATATCCTTAAGCGACTCAAAGTGATTGAGCCGTTTAAGATTGAGGGTACTGAAAATATTAATAAGCCTGACTGGATGGTTTTGGATGTTATACCGGTAATTCCACCAGAGCTTCGACCGCTGGTACCACTGGAAGGTGGTAGATTTGCGACGAGTGATTTGAATGATCTTTACCGCCGGGTTATTATAAGAAATAGCAGGCTGAAAAATCTTATGGAAATTCGCGCACCTGAAGTTATCCTCCGAAATGAAAAGAGGATGTTGCAGGAAGCGGTTGACTCTCTATTTGATAATGGAAGAAAAGCAACGGCGGTTCGCAGTGATGGCAACAGGCCGTTAAAATCCCTGAGTGATATGCTGAAGGGGAAACAGGGGCGATTTCGTCAAAATTTGCTCGGAAAGCGAGTTGATTATTCTGGTCGTTCTGTGATTGTTGTCGGGCCTGAATTGAACCTGCACCAATGCGGTTTGCCGAAAGACATGGCTGTTGAATTGTTTAAGCCATTTATTATAAGAAAGCTCGTAGAGCGCGGTCTTGTGAAAACGGTAAAGAGTGCAAAAAAGATGGTTGATAAAAAGGGTAAAGAAATTTGGGATATCCTTGAATTAATTATCAAAGACCATCCGGTGATGCTTAACCGCGCACCGACACTGCACAGGCTGGGTATCCAGGCATTTCAGCCGGTATTGATTGAAGGCAAGGCAATTCGTGTTCATCCTCTTGTTTGTGCTGCATTCAATGCTGATTTTGATGGTGACCAGATGGCGGTCCATGTGCCGTTGTCCTATGAAGCACAAATTGAGACAAGAATGCTCATGTTGTCAAGTCATAATATTCTATCTCCCGCAAATGGGCGTCCTATAGCTGTGCCGAGTCAAGATATTGTTCTTGGATGTTATTATCTGACAAAAATCCGCAAGGGTGACAAGGGCGAAGGAATGAACTTTGCAAATCAAAAAGAAGTTATTATTGCTCTCAATAGTGATAAGCTCGGCCTTCATGCAGAAATCAATGTCAGAATTGACGGCAATCTTATTAAAACAACAACTGGCCGTGTGTTGTTTAATCAAATTGTTCCCGAAGGTCTGCCCTACGTAAATGAAATGTTGACGAAAAGAGGTGTGGAAGAGATTGTCTATCAGTCATTTCGACAGCTCGGCAACATGGTGACCGCTGAATTTTTGGACAGGTTGAAAGAGTTTGGTTTTTATTACGCTATGAAAGGCGGTATATCGATCGGTATTGACGATGTTATTATTCCTGAAATAAAAGAAGTAATGATAAAAGATGCTGCCAAAGAGGTTGCGAAGATTCAGAAGCGGTATGAGCGTGGAATTATTACGGATGGTGAAAGGTATAATAAAATTATTGATATCTGGACCCATACAACAGCCGATGTGTCTCGTGCTATGTTTGATGGTTTAAGTACATCCCAAAACGGATTCAATCCTGTATATATAATGGCCGATTCCGGTGCGCGAGGAAGCCGTGAACAGATCAGGCAGCTTGCAGGTATGCGTGGATTGATGGCGAAGCCGCAAAAGAGTATGACGGGTCAAACCGGTGAAATTATTGAATCTCCGATAACTGCTAACTTTAGAGAAGGGCTTTCTGTGCTCGAGTACTTTATTTCGACGCACGGTGCCCGAAAAGGTTTGGCAGATACGGCATTAAAAACTGCTGATGCGGGATATCTTACACGCCGACTGGTTGATGTTGCTCAGGATGTTATTATTTCTGAAGACGATTGCGGTACTATTCTTGGTATTGAAATCTCAGCATTGAAGGAAGGCGAAGAAGTTATTGAGCCGCTTGCGGAGCGTATCCTTGGACGAGTGACCGTTGATGATGTTTATGTCTCTCCCCGTACGAATGAGCTTCTTATTGGTGCAAATGAGATGATTGATGAGGAAGTTGCGAAGAAAATTGCTGATACGATAATTGAAACCGTTAAAATCAGATCCGTGTTGACCTGTGAATCGAGTTATGGCGTCTGCAGGCTGTGCTATGGTAGAAATATGGCAACCTGTCGTCTTGTCAATATAGGTGAAGCGGTTGGGGTGATGGGTGCTCAGAGTATTGGTGAGCCAGGTACGCAGCTGACATTGAGAACGTTCCATATTGGTGGTACTGCTCAGGTCGGTGCCTCGCAGTCTGAAGTAAAGGCAAAATATGCAGGTATAATAGTCTTCTCCGACAATTTACGCTTTGCCAAACGAGAAATGACTCCTGATCAAAAAATCGCCATTGCTTTGGGTAGAAACGGCAGAATAGATATTATTGACGAAAACAACCGTGTTGTGGCAAAATACAATATTCCATATGGCGCAACACTCTTGGTGTTCCCGGGCGATACCGTTGAGAAAAATCAGCTAGTATTTAGATGGGACCCGTATTCAGAGGTTATTGTTTCAGAATTTGATGGTGTTACATCATTTTCCGATATTAAAAATGACATTACAGTTAAAGAAGAGCTTGATGAACATACCGGAATGCGCCAGCGAATAATCATTGAATTCCGCAACAAGATAACTAGAGACTTTATCGCCACTAAGCTCAATCCTTCTATTACAATAAAAGATGAAAATGGCGATAAACTGGCTAATTATATTGTCCCCACGAATGCCCGCTTAATAGTGAATGATGGCGATCAGGTTAAATCCGGTGATATTCTCGTAAAAATTCCTAGAAGCCTGTTGAAATCGAAAGATATTACTGGTGGTCTGCCACGTGTTGCTGAATTATTTGAAGCGAGAAAACCGAAAGAGCCGGCGGTAGTATCAGAAATAGATGGTGTTGCTAAATTCGGCTCTATCAAACGTGGTGTTAGGGAAATAATTGTTGAAGGTGAATCTGCGAAAAAATCATATTTGATTCCTTATGGTAAGCATGTGCTTGTTCATGATAACGATACCGTTGAAGCGGGTGAGCGACTATCAGAAGGTTCTATAACACCGCACGATATTCTCCGAATTAAAAGTGCCAGTGCAGTTCAGGAATATCTTGTCAATGAAATTCAAGAAGTGTACCGATTGCAGGGTGTGCGGATAAATGATAAGCACATTGAGGTTATAGTGCGGCAAATGCTTCAGAGGGTTAAGATTGAAGATCCGGGTGATACCAACTATCTCGAAGGTGACCTCCTTGACAAATCGAAATTCATTGCTGCAAATGAGAAAATATCGGACTTTGGTGTAGTTGAAAAACCTGGAGATTCGAAACTTGAAATAGATGAAATGGTTGAGCTTTTTGAGCTTGACAGATTGAATGAGCGGTTAGAAAAACAGAAAAAAACAAAAATAAAATTCAGAAAAGCCAGCCCGGCAACTTTTGTAGCACAGCTGTTGGGTATTACGCAGGCATCTTTAAGTACGGAGAGTTTTATTTCTTCTGCATCATTTCAGGAAACAACACGTGTGTTGACTGAAGCTGCGATTCAAGGTAAAGTTGATAATCTCAGAGGCCTTAAAGAAAATGTTATAATGGGACATCTTATACCTGCTGGTACCGGTATAAAAGAATGGAAAAGTATATCAATCGAATCTGATGTTGTAAAAGAAGAAACTGAAAAAGCTGAAGAAGCTGTTGAGATGGAAGAAGCAAAAGAAGGCGTTGAGGTCCTTGATAGTGGTAAATAATTAACATACTTTTTAGAAAAGAGAGGTTTGTGTGCCGACAGTAAACCAGCTTGTACGAAACGGTCGGAAGCAGATAACAAAAAAGACATCTGCGCCAGCATTAGGGGGTTCACCACAAAAGCGCGGTGTTTGCACCAGAGTTTATACTTCAACACCGAAAAAGCCGAACTCGGCTTTGAGAAAAGTTGCCCGTGTACGGCTTTCGAACGGTATTGAAGTTACCGCCTATATTCCTGGTGAAGGCCACAATTTGCAAGAGCACTCAATTGTGCTTATTCGCGGCGGTCGTGTAAAAGACCTTCCAGGTGTGCGGTATCATATAGTGCGAGGCACCCTTGATACTTCTGGAGTTCAAGACAGGAGACAGAGTCGGTCGAAGTATGGCGCAAAGAGGCCCAAATAACATATTTAACCTTTTACCTTAATTAGTCGGAAATATCAGCCTTATGTCAAGACGAAGAAAAGCACAACGCAGCAATATACCGCCGGATACTTTACATAACTCCATACTGGCGAGTAGATTTATCAATGGTCTTATGCGAAATGGTAAAAAAAGTATAGCTGAGCAAATATTCTATGATGCGCTTGAGATTCTCGAGGAAAAATCAGGCAAACCCGGTTTTGAAATGTTTGAGAAGGCTGTTAATGAAGTGAAGCCTGTATTGGAAGTTAAATCACGCAGAGTCGGTGGTGCAACCTATCAAGTTCCGGTTGAGGTACGTGAGAATCGTAGAAATGCACTTGCAATTCGGTGGATTGTTCAATATGCAAAAGCGAGAAAAGGGAAATCGATGCGTGAACAGCTTGCGGCAGAACTTATGGATGCTGTAAATCATGGTGGTGCAGCGATTAAGAAGAAAGAAGATACACACAAAATGGCAGAAGCAAACAAGTCGTTTGCACATTTTAGATGGTAATAAATACGACAACTTTTTAAATAAGTATAGATAGAATGTCTCAGAATATAAAAGAAAATAACGACGCAAACGATTCGCTCACCGCTATGGAAAGAACGCGAAATATTGGTATCATGGCGCATATTGACGCAGGTAAAACGACTACGACGGAGCGATTCCTCTTTTACTCTGGTAGGGTTCACCGTTTGGGTGAAGTGCATGACGGTCTTGCAACAATGGACTGGATGGACCAGGAAAAAGAACGGGGAATTACTATTACGTCTGCTGCAACAACGATAGAATGGCGTGATCACTTATTGAATCTTATTGACACTCCGGGTCATGTTGATTTTACCGTCGAGGTCGAAAGATCACTCCGTGTTCTTGATGGAGCTGTTGTTTTGCTCGATGCTGTTGCTGGTGTTGAACCGCAATCGGAAACTGTATGGCGTCAGGCAGATCAGTACGGAGTTCCACGAATAGTATTCATCAACAAAATGGACCGAACTGGTGCTGATTTTTTTAAGGCAATGGGATCAATTGAATCCCGTCTCGGTGCACATCCGATACCTTTGCAAATTCCAATTGGAGCTGCTGAGCTTTTTACTGGATTGATCGACTTGATCACCATGAAAGCAATTATATATAATGAAGGCAGTCTCGGTAAATTGTATGAAGAGATGGTTATTCCCGATGATATGATGGATCAAGCGCTCGAGGCCCGTAAGCATATGATTGAAAACCTCTCCGAATATGATGATGGGCTCATGGAAGAATACCTTGAAGAAAAAGAAATTAAGGTTGACACATTGCGAAGAGCTGTTCGGGTTGCAACATTAAAATCGGAAATAGTGCCTGTGTTTTGTGGGTCTGCATTCAAAAATAAAGGAGTTCAGCGTTTGCTGGATGCAATTCTTTTTTATTTGCCGTCTCCGCTCGATAAAACCGAATTGACTGGGATTCATCCGAAAACGGATGAATCAATTTCACGGACTATGTCTTTGGAAGATGATTTTACTGCTTTGGCATTCAAAATTATGTCTGATCCTTATGTTGGCCGTTTAACCTATTTCAGGGTGTATTCAGGTACTGTTAAAAAAGGGCAAAATGTATTTAATCCAATTTCAGGAAAGGGGGAACGCCTCGGGCGTATTCTCCGGATGTTTGCAAATAAGCGGGAAGATGTAGAAGAAGCGAAAATGGGAGATATCGTTGCTGCAGTTGGGTTGAAAAATACAAAAACGGGCGATACCCTCTGTAATGAAGGTCATCCTATTATTTTAGAGCAGATGCATTTCCCTAATCCTGTAATCAATATTGCAATTGAGCCAAAAACGAAAGCCGATGAAGAAAAACTCAGTCTGTCTCTTGGGAAATTGTCTGAGGAAGACCCATCGTTCAAGGTTCATATAAATGAGGAAACGGGACAGACAATCATTGCGGGAATGGGTGAGCTTCATCTTGAAATAATTGTCGATAGACTTCTCCGTGAATTTAAAGTGGAAGCGAACATAGGCGAACCGGAAGTTGCTTATAAAGAGACGATTATTAGTGAGACGGAATCAGAAGCGAAATTTATTAAACAGAGTGGCGGTAGAGGACAGTATGGCCATGTTGTTATAAAGCTTGAACCGTTGCCTCCGGGGGGTGGATTTGAATTTGTTGATAAGATATTTGGTGGGGCGATTCCAAAAGAATTTATAATATCGGTGAAACGGGGAATTGAAGAAACTATGAAGAATGGGATACTTGCCGGTTACCCAATGATTGATGTAAAAGTGACATTGCTGGATGGTTCGTATCACGATGTTGACTCTTCTGAAATAGCATTCCGTGTTGCCGGATCTATGGCATTTCGGGAGGGTACAAAAAAAGCAGGATGTGTATTACTTGAGCCGATAATGAAGCTTGATGTAGCTGTTCCTGAGAACTATTTAGGTGATGTAATTAACGATATCACATCGCGTCGAGGAAAAATTGAAGATGTTGCTGATAAAAATAATGCAAAACATGTTCATGCAAAAGTTCCATTGAGTGAAATATTTGGATATTCTACATCATTGCGATCAGTAACTCAGGGAAGAGCGGTGTTTTCATTAGGGTTTCGTCATTATTCTCAAGTTCCGAAATCATTGGAAGAAAAATTATTATACAAGATTTCCGGTGAAGTAACCACTGGATAATTCAAAGAGGGAGTAAGAGCTATGTCGAAGGAGAAGTTTGAGCGTACGAAGCCCCATGTCAATATAGGGACGATAGGTCATGTTGATCATGGCAAGACAACGTTGACAGCGGCAATAACGATGATACTTGGGCAGAAGGGTTTTGCTCAGGTACGGACGTTTGATTCGATAGACAATGCACCTGAGGAACGTGAGCGTGGGATAACGATAGCGACGGCTCATGTTGAGTATGAGACTGAGAATCGTCATTATGCGCACGTAGACTGTCCTGGTCATGCTGATTATGTAAAGAACATGATTACTGGGGCAGCGCAGATGGACGGAGCGATACTTGTGGTATCTGCAGCTGATGGTCCGATGCCTCAGACACGCGAGCACATTTTATTGTCCCGTCAAGTGGGAGTTCCATTTATTGTTGTTTATTTGAACAAGGTTGATCAGGTAGATGATCCTGAGTTGTTGGAACTGGTAGAGCTTGAGCTTCGTGAGTTATTGAGTCAGTACGATTTTCCCGGAGATGACATACCGATTATTCAGGGTAGCGCATTGGGTGCGATGAATGCAATGACAGAAGGCGATGTTGATAGTGATAAATGTGCGAGTATATTTGAATTGATGAAAGCTGTTGATGCGTATATTCCGATGCCTAAGCGAGACATAGACAAGCCATTTTTAATGCCGGTAGAGGATGTTTTTAGTATAACTGGCCGTGGAACGGTTGGTACTGGCCGTGTTGAGCGTGGTGTTGTAAATGTTGGGGATGAGGTCGAGATAGTCGGTCTTGGTGCGAAGCGTAAGACGGTAGTTACTGGAGTTGAGATGTTCCGTAAGCTTTTAGACCGTGGGGAAGCGGGTGATAATATAGGTCTTCTTCTTCGTGGTGTAGAAAAGGAGTCGTTGGAACGGGGCATGGTTGCATCAAAGCCGGGTAGTATCACTCCTCATACGAAATTTAAGGGCCAGGTTTATATATTGACAAAAGAAGAAGGTGGGCGCCATACACCATTTTTCAAGGGATATCGTCCTCAGTTTTATTTTCGGACGACAGATGTGACAGGTGTTGCAGAGCTTCCTGAAGGTGTAGAGATGGTTATGCCGGGTGATGATGTAACAATGGATATCGAATTGATTACACCGATCGCGATGGAGAAAGAGCTCCGGTTTGCAATCCGTGAAGGCGGAAGAACAGTTGGAGCCGGTGTCGTTACCGAAGTTATTGAATAAATTAAATTGAAAAAGGAGTAGTTCTTTGGACCGTCGACAAAAAATAAGAATAAAATTGAAAGCATACGATCACATGTTGATCGATAAGTCATCGGATAAGATCGTTAAAACGGCGAAATCAACGGGAGCGATGATATCAGGACCCATTCCACTGCCCACGAAACGGACAGTATATACAGTATTACGGTCACCTCATGTTGATAAAAAATCTAGAGAACAGTTTGAAACCAGAATTCATAAGCGTTTGATAGATATTCATCATACGTCGACAAAGACAGTTGACGCACTTATGAAGTTGGAGTTGCCCGCTGGAGTAGATATTGAGATTAAGGTGTGACATGAAATTAATTGGATATAAACTGTACATGAAAACTATTTTTGATGACCAGCGGAATCAGGTGCCGGTAACCGTTCTTGATGTTAAGCCAAATTATGTTACACAGGTGAAGACAGAAAAAAGCGACGGTTACACGGGGATCCAGATAGGATTCCGTGGAACAAAAGAGCAGCACCTCAATAAGCCGCAACTCGGTCATTTAAAGAAATCTAGTGTTATGCCAGTTGCCAAATTGGCTGAATTTAGAACTGATGACGCTGATCAATTCAAAGCAGGTGACCCTCTTACTGTTGAATCATTTTTAAAAGGTGAGTTGATTGATGTATCGGCTCTGTCGAAAGGGCGTGGTTTTGCCGGCGTGGTAAAGCGGTATAAATTTAGTGGCGGGCCAAAAACTCACGGACAGTCCGATCGTCATAGGGCTCCCGGTTCAATCGGGCAATCGTCCAACCCTTCACGAGTATTTAAAGGAAAGAAAATGCCAGGCAGAATGGGGCATACACGTGTGACAGTGAGAAATCTTGAAATAATTGATATAGACAAAGATAATCATCTGCTTCTGGTCAAAGGTTCAGTACCCGGAAGCCGTAACACTCTTGTCGAAGTGCGAAAAAGGTAAAACGGAATGGAATTACCGGTATACAATTTAAATGGCAGTCAGTCAAAAAACACCGTTGCGTTGAGCGATAAAGTTTTCGGTGTTAAAGAAAAAGACCATCTTATTCATCAGGCAGTATTATCGTATCTGGCAGCGCAGCGTCAAGGTACAAGTATGGCTCGTAACCGTTCGCTCGTGAGCGGTAGTAATCGTAAGCCGTGGCGTCAGAAGGGAACAGGAAGAGCACGAGCCGGAACTTTGAAATCAAATATCTGGCGCGGAGGTGGAAAGGCATTCGGCCCAAGTCCTCACACCTATTCTGTAGGTATGAATAAAAAAGAACGGCGTATAGCCAGACGTGCAGCTTTGTCAAATAAGGCTCTGAGTGATGCAATTATTCTTATTGAGAATTTTAATCTTGAAAAGCCTGAAACCCGGTTTGTGTCTAATCTGCTTCAGGCGTTGAATATTGCAAACAACAGCAAAACATTGCTCGTCATTAAAGAATATTCGTCTGATTTATGGCAGTCATGTCGAAATGTAAAAAATCTTTCTTTGGTACCGGCCGACCAGCTCTGCACATATGATATTGTGAAGCAGGCCCGGCTGGTAATACAAGAGGTCGCCTTGGAACGTATAAATGAGGTGTTTTAAATGGAATTGCATGAAGTCATAATAAGGCCGCTCATTACAGAAAAAATGACAGGTTTAACAGATGCGCATAATCAGTATGGTTTTATAGTTGACCGCCGCGCAAATAAAGTTGAAATTAAAAAAGCTATTGAAAAGAAATTCGAAGTAAGTGTAACGTCTGTTCGTACGGTCAATGTGCAGGGGAAAGTGAAGCGGCTAGGCAGATTTTCCGGTAAAAAAAGTGACTGGAAAAAAGCATTGGTCACATTGGCAGAAGGAAACAAAATTACACTGTTTGAAGGGGCATAATATTCATGGCGTTAAAACAGTATAATCCATCTACTCCCGGTCAGCGGTTTAAAACTGATATTGTAAGAGATTTTACCGTTGATAAACCTAAGAAGTCACTTACCAAAGGGCTTTCAAATTCGGGTGGAAGAACGAATAACGGTAGAACAACTGTCCGGTACAAAGGTGGAGGACACAAACGTAAATACAGGATTTTGGATTTTAAACGTGATAAAATCGGTATTCCTGGAAAAATTCATTCGATAGAGTATGATCCCAACCGGAGCGCATTTATTTCTTTGGTGCACTATGTAGACGGCGAAAAGCGGTATATACTGAATCCTGCCGGTTTGAGTGTGGACGATATCGTGTACTCAGGGCCTGAGAGCGAAATCAAAGCTGGAAATGCTCTCCCTATGGAAAAAATCCCGCTCGGTACATTTATCCATAATGTTGAGCTTCGTCCGCAAAAAGGCGGTCAAATTGCGCGCAGTGCCGGTTCTGCTGTACAGTTGGTTGCAAAAGAAGATAAGTACGTAATTGTAAAAATGCCTTCAGGAGAGATGAGAAAAATTCTCCAGACCTGCTATGCAACGATAGGGCAGATCGGTAACCTTGATCATGAAAATGCATCGATTGGAAAAGCAGGAAGAAACCGGTGGCTTGGCCGGAGGCCTCATGTTCGCGGTGTAGCGAAGAATCCAGTTGACCATCCGATGGGTGGTGGTGAAGGAAAATCTTCGGGTGGACGTCATCCTTGTACCCCGTGGGGTAAACCGACTAAAGGGTATAAGACCCGTTCAAAAAAAGCCAACGCAAATCCTTTGATAATCAAAAGACGTAAGTAACCGGAGAGTATGACGAATGGCACGATCCTTGAAAAAAGGTCCGAACATCGATCAAAAGCTTTTGAAAAAAGTTTTAGATGTGCAGAATCAAAATCAAAAGCGAGTAATTAAAACATGGTCACGAAGTACGACTATTCCCCCTGAATTTGTCGGGGTTACTATTGCAGTTCATAACGGCAACAAATTTTTACCCGTATATGTAACAGAAAATATGGTTGGTCACAAACTGGGAGAATTTGCTCCAACCCGGACCTACAGAGGTCACGGCGGAAAAGTTCTGAACCGATCATCGGCATTGAAGTGATAAACTCTAAAGGTATAAAAGCGATAGTGGTATGGAAGCAAGTGCACGAGCAAAATATGTGAGATCATCACCTCGTAAATTACGGCGTGTCATAGATCTGTTACGGGGCAAAAATGTCAATGAAGCAATAGATTTTCTCCACTTTATGCCGAAAAAAGCGGCGCGAATAATTGAAAAAACGCTTCAGTCAGCGGTTGCAAACCTTGGTCATTTGGAAGGTTCTCAGAAAGTCGACTATACAAATGTGATCGTTTCGAAAGCATTTGTGGATGGCGGACCCATGGTAAAACGGTTTCGTGCAGGACCTATGGGGAGAGCCAAAAGAATCCGGAAACGGTATAGCCATGTGACTCTTGTAGTCAGTGAAGAAGCGTAAAGTACTAGGAGGAAAATTTGGGTCAGAAAACACATCCTATCGGATTAAGGTTAGGAATAATAAAAAGCTGGAACTCAAATTGGTTTGATGAAAAATCATTTGCAGACAAGCTCCAGGAAGATATTATGCTCCGCCGTTATATTCAGAACCGGTTGCAGCGTGCAGGAGTATCCCGGATCGATATAGAGCGTACGCCGAAAAAAGTAACACTCAATATCAAAACAGCACGTCCGGGAATAGTTATCGGCCGGAAGGGAGCAGAAGTCGACAAGCTTAAAGAAGAATTGAAAAAAATAACAAAAAAAGACATTCAGCTCAACATTGAAGAAATTAAACGACCTGAACGGGATGCAGTCCTTGTCGCCGACAACATTGCGCGTCAGCTTGAAGCAAAAATATCGTTCAGACGAGCCATGAAAAAGGCAATTATTGCAACAATGCGTATGGGTGCAGAGGGTATCAGAATACGATGTGCAGGCAGGTTGGGTGGTGCAGAAATGGCGCGTGTAGAGCAGTACAAAGAAGGTCGTATTCCACTTCATACACTGCGTGCGGATATTGATTATGCTCAGAGAACAAGTTATACGACATATGGTTGCATAGGTGTCAAGGTATGGATATGTCTTGGTGAAGTTATTGGACAAGCTGGGCAATAAGAGCCGTTCATATTGAAGGAAAAACGTAATGTTAGCACCAAAAAGATCAAAATACCGTAAACAACAGCGTGGCGTCAGCAAAGGCAAGGCCCAACGAGGTAACGAAATAAACTTTGGCCAGTATGGTCTGAAAGCACTCGAAGCTGGGTGGATTACAAGCCGTCAGATTGAAGCGGCCCGTATTGCCATAACACGTTATGTAAAACGTGGTGGGAAAGTTTGGATCAGAATATTTCCTCATAAACCGATAACGGCTAAACCAGCAGAAACCCGGATGGGAAAAGGAAAAGGTTCTCCCGAATATTGGGTTGCTGTTGTGAAACCGGGACGAATAATGTTTGAACTTGAAGGTGTATCGGTTGATGCGGCCAAGGAAGCAATTCGTTTGGCGGCTCATAAGCTTCCTGTGAAATCAAAATTTGTTATGGAGGAGCAATCCTGATCATGAAAATGCTAGAGATTAAAAATATGACCAGAGTTGAGGTTGAGCATGAGCTTGAAGAATTGTTCAAAGCACATTCAAATATGCGGTTTCAGCAGGCAACTCATGAGCTTGATAATCCAGTGAAGCTGCGGTATATACGAAAAGATATAGCCCGGCTTAAGACTGTTCTCAATGAATTCGATATGAACATTCGGGCATCGAAAGTTCAGGTGAGTAATGATAAAATTGATGCAAAAAAATAGGTAAATTAAGGTAATTATTCAATGGAAAAGCGGAACCAACGAAAAACTCGAACAGGATTTGTGGTCAGTAATACAATGGAAAAAACGGTCGGTATTACCGTTGAACGCAAGATAAAACACCCTGTTTATAGGAAGTATATAAAAAAAACGAAAAAGCTGCATGCACATGATGATAATAACGAGTGCAATGTTGGTGATTTTGTAAAAGTGAGAGAAACCCGTCCGCTCAGCAAGTCAAAGCGTTGGTTAGTGATTGAGATTTTGGAAAAGGTAAAATAGGTTGTATCATGATTCAAGAAGAAACACGATTAGCTGTTGCTGACAATACCGGTGCCAAACAAGTACTTTGCTTTCGGATACTTGGTGGAACCAGGAAAAAATATGGCCGGATCGGAGATATTATTAAAGTAACGGTCAAAAACGCAATTCCCGGTGCAACAATGAAAAAGGGGACAATTTCTCTAGCTGTCATTGTCCGTACCAAAAAAGAGCTCCGAAGAAGAGATGGTTCGTACATCCGGTTTGATGATAACGCAGTTGTGTTGATTGACGAAAGTAACGAACCTATTGGCACCCGTATTTTCGGTCCGGTTGCTCGTGAACTGCGTGAAAAACAGTATATGAAAATTGTGTCGTTGGCACCGGAAGTTTTATAGCAAGAATTAAGCAGAGTCTAATAATGAATGTAGTGAAAAATGATACGGTATTGATAATTGCCGGAAACGAACGTGGAAAACAGGGACGTGTGTTGAAAACGTTTCCTAAGGCACAACGGATAATCGTTGAGGGTGTGAATCTTATAAAACGACACTCGAAGCCATCTCAAAAAAATCCTCAGGGTGGTATCATCGAAAAAGAGGGAACTATACACATTTCCAACGCGATGATAGTTTGTCCGAAATGTAACAAAGTTATTCGGGTCAAGCATAAACTCCTGGAAGATGGAAAAAGTATGCGTGTGTGCCGTAGCTGCTCGGAAATGTTGGCAACAGCTGAAAAATAATAATCGTATTATGAGAGTTAGGTAATGGCAGATAAAGAAAAAATAAATATTACAGCAGTTCCGGATTCGAAAACCAAGGCTGAAGAGAAAAAGACAAAAGCTAAGTCGAAACCTGCAAAATCCTCTGCTGTAAAAGAGGCCGGGAAAAAGACTGCCGATAAGCCGAAAAAAGAATCGACCTCTGTAAAGAGCAAAAAGGACAATAAGAGTAAGAAAACCACGGCAAAAAAGACAACAGAAAAAAAGGATACTTCTAAGCAGGAAGAGAAACCGAAGAAAACTAAAGTTTCCAAAGGTCAGAAAGAAAAAGAATATTTGCCGCGGCTTATGGCCAAGTACCGGAATGAGATTGTTACGGCAATGATGAAGCAGCTTGATTACTCCAATGTTAATCAGGTGCCGAAACTTATAAAAATAACGATCAATGTGGGAATGGGACTTGCGCTTCAAAACAATAAATTGCTCGATTCGGCTATAGAAGATCTTCAAATCATTTCCGGTCAAAAACCAGTTACAACCTCGGCAAAACGGTCGGTATCAAATTTTAAATTGCGTCAAGGAAATAAAATCGGCTGTAAAGTGACATTGCGTGAAGAACGAATGTATGAGTTCCTTGACCGGTTAATCTCTATAGCAATTCCGCGTATCAGGGATTTTAGAGGTTTATCAAATAAATCGTTTGACGGTTTTGGAAACTACAGTCTCGGAGTAAAAGAACAGATCATATTCCCGGAAATAAATTACGATAATGTTGAATCAATTCATGGAATGGATATAAGTATTGTCACAACGGCAAATGGTGATGAGGAAGCTCATTATCTGCTCAAACAATTGGGAATGCCCTTTGCCGATCAAGCAGAAGCTGCTGCAATAGCGTAATTCAGGTCGAATAATAAAACGAAGAGTTGAAATAAAGTGGCTAAAAAATCATTAATTGTTAAATCTCAAAAAGAACCGAAATTCAAAGTTCGTGCATATAATCGCTGTAATCGATGCGGCCGGCCTCGGGCGTATATGCGGAAATTTGGGATTTGTAGGATTTGTTTTCGTCAGCTTGCACTTCAGGGAGATATTCCCGGAATTGTTAAAGCAAGCTGGTAATATTCCAAACGAGTTATTAGGAGAATTGGTATGACTGTTACTGATCCGGTCGCAGATTATCTGACACGTATTCGAAATGCTCTAAAAGCAAAAAAGAAACATGTCGATATTCCGGCATCAAATCTGAAAAAATGTATTTCAAAAGTTCTGCTTGACGAATATTACATTCGTGACTATATCGTTATTGATGACGGCCAGCAGGGCATGATTAGAGTCTACTTGAAATATGATCAAGGCGAACCTGTCATTGCAGGTTTGAAAAGAGTATCTCGTCCAGGACTTCGGAAGTATGTCGGTACGAATAATATTCCGCGAGTCTTGAACAATCTGGGTACAGCTGTTTTAACGACACCTATAGGTGTAATTACGAATAAAGAAGCAAAACGCCGTCATGTTGGCGGTGAAGTGCTGCTTTATGTGTGGTAATATTTCGATAAGGAGTATAGTGTGTCACGAGTTGGTAATTTGCCGATTGCTCTACCGAAAGGCGTAACGTTTAAAATTGAAGACAACTTAAGTGTCGTAACCGGACATAAAGGTGAATTGATGCAATTGATTCCTCCTGAAATTTCGGTTCAACAAAAAGAGTCGAATATTGTTGTCCAACGAACTGGTGAAACAAAAAGACACCGGTCGTTTCATGGGCTCTTCCGCGCATTATTCAACAATATGGTTATTGGAGTTTCAAAAGGGTATCAAATCGATCTTGAAATACAGGGCGTCGGTTATACAGCAGAGTTGAAAGGAAAAAACCTCATTCTTAATCTGGGGTATTCCCACACGATTTTGTTCAAACCGCCGGAGCCGATAACACTGGAAGTTCCGTCTCGTACGCAAATTACTATTAAAGGATTTGACAAACAACTTGTTGGAGAAATTGCTGCAAAGATTAGAGCGTTTCGACCGCCGGAGCCGTATAAAGGAAAGGGTATACGGTATGTGGGTGAAGAAGTCAAGCGGAGGGTTGGAAAAACTGCTCAGTAACATTAAAGAAGCGAGTTTGAATTTTATGAATTTGAAGGAAAAGAAAAAGTTAGAAAAGCAGGCGCGATTGAAACGTCGTCTCAAGAAAAAGATCAGGGGTACGCCAAAATGTCCCCGACTTCTTGTTGTCCGTGCAAATAACAATATATCAGCACAACTCATTGACGACGTAAATCAAAAAACACTTACTACTATTGCAAGTGTCGCAGGTTCATATGCACAATTAAAAAAATCGACGTCGGGTAAGTTGGGAATTAGTAAACAAATCGGCCTCGATATAGCCAGTGCAGGTAAAAATCTGAAAATCAAAACCGTGGTATTTGACCGGAACGGTTGCCAGTATCGCGGTAGGGTAAAGATGCTTGCAGAAGGTGCCCGTGAAGGCGGTCTGCAGTTCTAGACCTTTTTAATAAAGGAGTAAACTCTTGGACATTAAGAATCCGGCCGAAATTGAACTGAAAGAAAAAGTTATTCATATCAACCGGGTCGCGAAAGTTGTAAAAGGTGGTAGACGTTTCAGTTTTAACGCAATAGTTGTTGTTGGGAACGGCGATGGAGTTGTTGGTATTGGACTCGGCAAAGCAAATGAAGTAACAGATGCCATTACGAAAGGTGTCGAAAATGCAAGAAAAACATTATTTAAAGTACAAATAATCAACTCAACGATAACTCATGAAATTATTGGTAAATATGGTACTGCCCGTGTTTTTCTCAAACCTGCTTCTGCTGGTACTGGAATTATCGCTGGTGGGCCTGTCCGTGCAGTCATGGAACTTGCAGGTATCCAAAATGTTTTGACAAAATCACTCGGTACTGCAAATCCGCATAATGTTGTAAAAGCTACTGTAGACGCGCTCAAAAGCCTGATAGATGCATACTCAGTAGCACGCAAAAAGGGAATCCCGATTAATAAGGTGTACAACTAAGAATTTAAATAAGGTTATGCCACGAAAAAAGAATTCAGCAGCTGGAACACTGCAATTACAGCAGTTTAAAAGCGCAATCGGTTACAGTAAACGACAAAAGTTGACACTTGAAGCGCTTGGGTTTCGGAAGTTACATCAAATAATTGAACACAAAGATACGCCGCAGGTACGCGGTATGGTGCAGAAAGTTACGCATCTTGTGAAAATTCTTGAGGATTAGTATGGGATCTTTAAAGCTGAATACATTATCCCCAATTCCGGGATCAAAAAAAGATAAGAAGAGAATAGGACGGGGTCGAGGCTCTGGGACCGGCGGTACTGCTGGAAAAGGACATAAAGGACAAAAATCCCGTTCAGGAGCATCGATTCCTGCTTGGTTTGAAGGCGGTCAGATGCCATTGCAACGCCGGGTTCCGAAATTCGGTTTTGCCAATATATTCAAAAAGGAAGTGCAGATTATAAACGTTGGTAATTTAAGCCGTTTGAAAGATAAGAAAAAAATAGAAATTGCGGATCTTGCTGGTGCAGGATTGATTAAAAAAACCACTATTCCGGTTAAAATTCTCGGTAAGGGTGAAATCGATTTCAAAGCAGATATTTCAGTCCATTCAGCTAGCAAATCGGCGGTTGAAAAAATCAATAATGCAGGCGGAATGGTTACTATCCTATGATACAGAAGATCCAGAGCATATTCAAAATTCCGGAACTTCGTAACAGAATTATTTTTACCTTGGCGATTCTTGTTGTATACAGAATCGGCGGCCATGTACCAGTTCCTGGAATCAATGCAGATGCATTAGGTGAATGGTTCAATGAAATTTCATCGTCAAACACGCTGTTTGGCCTATATGATATGTTTGTCGGTGGCGCTTTTCAAAAAGCAACTGTATTTGCACTCGGGATTATGCCGTATATTAGTGCATCTATCATTATTCAGCTTCTCGGAGCCGTTGTGCCTTATTTTCAGAAGCTGCAAAAAGAAGGTGAAGAGGGTAGAAAAAAGATTACCCAGCTGACACGGTATGGAACTGTATTAATCGCTGCGGGACAAGCGTGGGGTACCAGCGTATTATTAAAGAATTTGAGTGCCACAAGGAGCGGTAGCCTTATTGTTTCGCCCGATACAGGATTTAGTTTTTATCTATTGACAGTTATCACACTGACATGCGGAACAATATTTATAATGTGGCTTGGTGAGCAGATTACCGAACGGGGTATAGGTAACGGAATTTCTCTTATTATTATGATTGGTATTATCGCCCGTTATCCGGATAGCTTTATCCGAGAAGCTTTTCAACTCATTCAAGGAAACAGGCAGCTTCTTATCGAGATATTTCTCCTTGTGATAATGTTTTGGACAATTGCATTTGTAATATTGTTAACACAGGGGACAAGAAAGATCCCTGTTCAATATGCCAAGCGTGTTATCGGAAGAAAAATGTACGGTGGACAATCTACTCATATACCATTGCGTGTAAATACTGCCGGTGTTATGCCGATTATTTTTGCTCAGTCGATTACATTTATTCCACAAACAGTTGCATCCTTTTTCCCCGATAGTTCAATAATGCAGAGTTTTTCACGCTATTTCGCATTTGATCATGAAGTCTACTGGATATTCCAATTTGTGTTAATTGTATTTTTCACCTATTTCTATACTGCAATAGCATTCAATCCTATTGATGTGGCAGACAATATGAAAAAACACGGTGGTTTTATTCCTGGAGTAAGACCAGGGAAAAAAACCTCTGAATTTCTCGATAATATATTAACGAAAATTACGCTGCCCGGAGCAGTATTTCTGGGCGTCATTACTATATTTCCTTATTTCATTAACAAGATATTCAATGTTGATTTTGGCTTTGCATTAATGTTCGGCGGAACGGGACTTTTAATCGTTGTTGGAGTCGCACTTGATACGCTTCAGCAGATTGAATCTCATTTATTGATGCGTCACTATGATGGCTTTATGAAAACCGGCCGGCTACGCGGGAGACGGTTTTAATGAGACTTGTTTTGCTGGGAGCGCCCGGTGTTGGTAAAGGTACACAGGGAATTCGAATTGCTCAGAAATATGAAATTCCTCAACTCTCGACCGGCGATATTTTAAGAGCTGCTCTGAGAGATGGAACGGAACTTGGTAATCAGGCAAAATCATATATGGAAAAAGGGGAGTTAGTCCCTGATTCAATTATTATTGGTCTTATGAACAAACGGCGACAAGAAAGCGATTGTATAAATGGATTCATTCTCGATGGATTTCCCAGATCACTTCCACAGGCAGAAGCGTTGGATTCGTTATTAGATGATATTGGCAAGCCGTTAGATGCAGTCATGAATATTAGTGTTCCGGAAGAGGAAATCGTCAGCAGATTGATCAATAGACGACTGTGCAGAAATTGTGGAAAAGATTATAATGTTGAAACCAATCCTCGACCGATAAGTATGAAATGTACGGTGTGCGGGGGAGAGATTTATCAACGTGATGACGATAAAGAAAGCACAATCAAAAACCGGTTATCAGTGTATAAAAACGAAACAGAGCCTCTTATCGGACATTATAGCAGTAAAAATCTTGTGAAAACGGTTGACGGATTAAACAATCCAGATGAAGTTTTTAAATCAATTGTATTACTACTAGATGAGGTGACACAATGATTTATCGCCGTTCTCCGGAAGAATTAGCCAAAATGAGATCAGCTGCGAAAATTCTTGTAGATTCATTTCATGTTGTTGATGATGTCATAGAAGCTGGAATGAAAACGACAGATATTGACAAAACAGTAGAAAAGTTTATAACCAAATCGGGTGCAAAGCCGGCATTTAAAGGTTACAGAGGATTTCCCGGAAGCACTTGTATATCGATTGATGAAGTTGTTGTGCATGGAATTCCGAATGGGAGAGAGATTCAAGAAGGTGAACTGGTTAGTGTCGATATTGGAGTGGAGTTCAAAGGGTACTATGCTGATGCAGCACGAACTTTTGCAATTGGTAGCATCTCTGATGAAAAATCTAAGCTGATGAAAATAACAGAAGAATCCTTACAAATAGGTATAGAACAGGCGATTGAGGGGAATCAAATATCGGACATCTCCAGTGCAATTCAGGAACGGGTGGAATCGGAAGGATACTCTGTTGTTCGTGAGCTCGTTGGACATGGTATCGGATCATCACTCCATGAGGAACCCGAAATACCGAATTTTGTTGACCAGAGAAGAACAGCTCAACCACAGATTCAATCGGGGATGATTTTTGCTATCGAACCAATGGTCAATGTAGGGGGATGTGATATCTCTTTTTTACCGGATGGATGGGCCGTTATTACATTGGATAGAAAACCGTCTGCACATTTTGAGCATACGGTTGCAATAACATCGAATGGTCCCGAAATCCTAACTGAGGGGAGATAATTTTTGGCAAAACAAGAAGCAATAAAAGTAGATGGTGTTATCACTGAGACACTTCCGAATGCTTCTTTTCGTGTGAAGCTTGAAAATGGTCACATTATTTTAGCCCATGTTTCCGGAAAAATGAGAATGCATTTTATAAAGATACTACCCGGAGATAAAGTGGCTGTTGAAATGTCGCCATATGACCTGTCACGGGGCAGAATAGTATATCGCTATAAATAATTTTAATGGAGATGGAGCAGTTGTATGAAGGTACGATCGTCCGTAAAAAAAATGTGCGATAATTGTAGAGTTATCAAGCGCAGAGGTGTTGTGCGAATAATCTGTAAAAATAAACGCCACAAACAACGGCAGGGATAAAAACGCAATTAATGCTAGAAAATATCAGATATCTAATTGTTTAGTAAATGTGAAATTCAGGAGGTTTGATTGGCACGTATTGCCGAAGTAGATTTACCCAAAGAAAAGCGCGTAGTTATTGGCCTGACCTATATTTTTGGGATCGGTTTTTCAACTGCCAAGGAGATACTGAATGCTTGTAATGTTGATGAAAATACAAAGATTCAGGACTTAAGTGAGCAGGAAGTCGCTGCAATCCGTTCCCATATTCAGAACAACTTAAAAGTTGAAGGTACGTTGCGAACGGAAGTAACAATGAATATTAAACGGCTTATTGATATCGGTTGCTATCGTGGTCTCCGTCATCGACGCGGCTTACCTCTGCATGGACAAAGAACATCCACGAACGCCCGTACGCGAAAAGGTAAGAAAAAGACCGTTGGAGCAAAACGCAAGAGTGCGGTAAAAAAACATATCTGATTAAAGTAGGAGGTTTCTGTGGCTGAACCCAAAAAGCGCGGGACAAAAAAGAAAGAAAAAGTCGAAGCAAACGGTATTGCACATATAAAATCGACATTTAATAATACGGTTATATCATTGACAGATGTGTATGGAAATGTGATTTCCTGGGCATCTGCGGGGACGGTTGGTTTTAAAGGTTCAAGAAAAAACACCCCTTTTGCAGCACAGTTGGCTGCACAATCGTGTGGTAAAGTAGCAATAGGCCTTGGATTGCGGAAAGTCGAAGTTCTTGTTAAAGGGCCCGGCGCCGGTCGTGAAGCTGCTATTCGTGCATTGCAGGCGGTTGGCCTTGAAATTACAGCGATTAAAGATGTAACCCCAATACCACACAACGGATGTCGTCCACCGAAAAAGCGACGTGTTTAAGAAATACAAATAATCGAAAAAAGGAGTTGGAGCATACATGGCTCGTTACACAGATGCAGTTTGTAAAATATGCAGACGGGAAGGTGAAAAACTCTTTCTGAAAGGAACACGTTGCACATCAAGTAAATGCGCATTTGAAAAACGTGGTTATCCTCCCGGGCAGCATGGCAAGAGAAGAAGATTTAAAATATCAGATTATGGTATTCAGCTGAGAGAAAAGCAAAAAATTAGACAAACTTATGGATTACTTGAACGTCAATTCAAAGGATTGTTCAAGGAAGCTGAAAGAGAAAAAGGTGTCACGGGTGATAACCTTGTCCAACTGCTCGAGCGAAGACTCGACAATGTTGTTTATCGGCTTGGATTTGCGCCATCGCGGAAAGCAGCACGTCAATTGGTACGCCATCGTCACTTTGTCGTGGAAGATCACATCGTTGATATTCCATCATATTTAGTATCACCTGGAGAACAAATCAAGGTTCGGTCAAAAAGTCGAAAATTAGAGGTGATTCATAATTCAATCAGACAGATCAAAGATTCGAAACCATATTCATGGTTAGACCTTGATAAAGCGAATTTAACAGGAACATTTCAGGAAGTTCCTGAGAGAACAGAAATTCCGCTCAATGTTCAAGAACAGCTTGTAGTAGAATTGTATTCTAGATAATTTCCAAAATCGAAAATTTTAGGAGTGTGGAAATGAACGCCACCACTTTAACAATGCCTGATGCAATTGAACTTGAAGAATCTTCTTATACGGCTACTTTTGGAAGATTTGTCATTCAACCGCTTGAGGGAGGATTTGGTACTACGATCGGCAATGCGCTGCGGCGGGTATTACTTTCATCTTTAACAGGGGCAGCTATAACCGTTATAAAAATAGATTCGGTTCTGCATGAATTTTCGACAATGCCTGGTGTACGTGATGATGTATCGGAAATAATACTGAACTTGAAAGAAGTCAAGATTAAATTGATAAATAAACGCCCTGAAAAAGTATATCTTGATTTTAAAGGAAAAGGTAATTTTTATGCTCGGGACATAGGAAAAGGCTCAAACGACTTTGAAATTCTTAATCCGGATCATCTGATTGCGACTATGGATGAGGATGCCGATTTTGGTATGGAAATCAGAATTGGCCGTGGGCGTGGGTATGTTACTGCTGAAGAGAATAAACGGATCGATCAGCCCATTGGAACAATACCAATTGATTCTATTTTTTCACCGATTATATCTGTAAAATATAATGTAGAGCCAACGCGAGTCGGACAGAGAATTGATTATGAAAAACTTGTTATGGAGATTGGAACGGACGGCAGTATAACTCCTGATGATGCCCTGACCTATGCCGGTAAAATACTCAAGGACCATATTCAACTATTTATTAATTTTGATGTTGAACCTGAAGAAGAAGAAGAAACGGAAATTGATGAAGAAGCTCTACAAATTAGAAAACTTTTAAAAATGAGTGTTGATGAACTAGAGTTATCAGTCAGATCTCATAATTGCCTCAAAGCAGCAAACATAAAAACTATCGGCGATTTGGTTTCGAAAGATGAACATCAGATGTTGAAATTTCGTAATTTTGGTCGTAAATCATTAGCAGAATTGGCGAAGATCCTTGAAGGGCGGAGCCTCCATTTCGGCATGAATGTTGAAAAGTATCTCCAAGAAATTGAAGAATAAAGAGCGGATCAAAAATGAGACACAGAAAAAGAGTGGTTAAATTAGGAAGAACGGCAAGCCACAGACGCACACTTATGTCTAATCTTGCTTCTTCACTAATATCATACAAAAAAATTAAAACAACTGCCGCAAAAGCAAAAGCACTACGTAGCTTTATTGAACGGTTAATAACTAAAGCCCGACGAGGCGATCTCCATTCCCGGCGGACTGTGCTAAAGCATATTCACCAGAGAAATATAGTTCAGGAATTATTTGATGAAGTTGCTCCAAAATTTGCCGATAGACCCGGCGGTTATTCTCGTGTTACGAAAATTGGAAGACGCAGATCAGATTCTTCTGAAATGGCGCTCATAGAGTTGGTTGGTTTTGAAGGAGTGTATAAGGAGCGTAAAGAAGAAAGCGAGAAAGAGCGGCAGAAACGTAAAGAGAATAAGGATAAAGAAGCCAAAGAAATGGATGAGGCCGCTGATGCGCAAACAGCCGAAGCAGGAGCAGAAGTAAAAGAAGAAAAGTAATGATTACATTTGAATGTTCGAATCATTGTAGAGACCTGAGTTTGAAAAAGGCAGCATATATGTTGCCTTTTTTTGTTTTAATACGTAAATAAACTATTTGTATGAAAAAGTAACTCCTCAAACAATGGAATTGTGGGTAATACGATGAAAGGTGTTATATTAGCAGGAGGTCTGGGAAAAAGACTTCATCCGCTTACTGCTATTACAAACAAGCACTTGCTGCCTGTGTACGATAAGCCTATGATCTATTACCCGATTGAGTGTCTTGTTAAAGCAAATATTCGGGATATTCTTCTTGTTACCGGTGGCAATAATGCAGGAGAGTTTTTAAGATTACTTGGAAACGGTTCCGATTTTAATCTTGATCACCTAAATTACACTTACCAAAAGGGGGAAGGGGGGATCGCCGATGCCTTGAAGCTTGCTGAATATTTTTCCGGGAGTGAAAAATTGTGTATTGTCCTTGGTGACAATATAATTGAAAAAAATATTATTACTGCTGTAGAAGCATTTGAAGAACAGGAGTCAGGTGCAATGATTTTGTTGAAGGAAGTTGATAATCCAAAGCGATTCGGTGTTCCTGTATTTGACGATGGACGGATTGTAAAAATAGAGGAAAAACCGGATTATCCACAGTCTAATTATGCGGTCACTGGGATATATTTTTATGATAAGCAAATATTTGACATCATTAGAACATTGAAACCTTCACACCGTGGTGAACTCGAGATTACTGATGTCAACAATATATATATTGAACAAAATAAACTTAAATACAGTTTTTTGGATGGGTGGTGGACTGACGCAGGAACTTTTGAGTCATTACAAAAGGCAAACTCTCTTGTAGCGCAGTATGGTGCTAATAATGGTGATAATGATTAATAATTGTGAAGGCTTCTTATGGGATTTCCGTCTAAGATATTTTTGAGTTTCGTGTTTTTGATTATAGCAAACTCTTCTCCTAAAGCACAATCTGTATATGTTCCTCTTAATCATAGAGTCTACCGTTTTGTTGAGCGGTATGAAGCAAAAGGTGTTCTTAAAAACGAACTCATAGGAACGAAACCTCTTTCACGTGCGAATGTAGCAGAATTACTTTATGAGATTCAAAAGCGCAGTGAGAGTGATATAATACTATCAAAAGTAGATTCTGAACTTCTGCTGTTTTATGAGCAGGAATTTCGGGAAGAATTAGAAGAAATTGATTCGAGTTGTTTTGAAATTGAAAAGCCGGCAGTTCCCGGGTTGCTTGGTGCAATTCGAGGAGGAATGTTACTTGGATTAGGATATGAAAACGGGAGAAACCTACTTGCTATAAATCGGGCAGAATTTTCACTTTTTGGAGATATTATAGCCTATCAAGACAATAATATTACCGATTCAGATTCATTGGATTCTCTGGATAAAGTATTCAGCTATACTACTGGTGTACGGATACGAGGTGCAATTGGTGACAATCTTGGTTTTTTTGTTGATGTCCGTAATTCCAAAGAATGGGGAAGCAGATTTTACAGAAAAGGCAGAGACATTACAGCACTTGGATTAGGATGGGTGAGCAATAGAAAAACTCACCAGTTTCATGACGAGACAATTGCCTATCTTATAGCGCGGTTCTCACATTTCGAGTTGGAATTTGGAAAAAATTTAAATAAGTGGGGACCGGGATTCAGAGGAGGGCTTCTATTGTCAGATAATGCAACCTCCTACGATTTAGTAAAACTAAAAACGAAGGTCTGGCGATTTAGTTACTCGCATTTATTCGGAAGCCTTGTGCAGTTTCCAAGAATTATTGAAGAAGAATTTGATGAAGATTCGGGCAGAAAAAATAAATTCGCAAAAAAATATCTGGTAGCACATAGACTTGAAGTCAATGTATTCGATGGTGTAAAAGTCGGTATTCAAGAATCCGTGGTTTACGGGCAAAGAGAAATGGAATTTGCCTATCTCAATCCGATAATGTTCCTCAGGTCCGCAGAACATTTTTTAGGAGATCAGGATAATGCACTCATGGGTGCGGATATAACACTTAATATTCTCGATGGCTGGAAGTGGTATGGCGAATTCCTCATGGATGATATTTTTATCAGTCGGCTCGGAACAAAATGGTGGGGAAATAAATTTGGATATGTTGCAGGCACTTTATGGGAGGACCCGCTCGGTCTGTCGAACACAGCTGTCCGTCTGGAATACACCAGAATTAAACCTTTCGTATACACTCATAGATTTCCAATAAATGTCTATAAACATTATAACTCTGGATTAGGGCATCAACTGCAACCAAATAGTGACGAATTGTATCTATCAGCACAACAGCAGATTTCACGAAAGTTTTTCTACTCAGCAGAGTATGTTTACTCACGTCATGGAATCAATACCGAAGATCAAATTATAGGGGGAAGCATCGACACCCCGCTTCCGAGCACAGGCAATGATTATCTTAATTTCCTTGAAGGAGATGTTGAAAGAATAAATTGGTTCCGTTTCAAGCTTTCTTACGAGCTTTATAGAAATCTTTTCATTGCATCGGAATTAGAGGTTCGTTCTGGTTCAAATTTTACAATTGCCGGAGTGCCGGGTCAAGATTTTCTAAACAAACGGTTTTTTATTTCTGTTGGACTAAATAAGTAACACATTCAACTACAGATTCAGAAAATTATTTCATATCATATATTTTATACCTTTGCAGTATTTACTACACATCTTAATAATACCAATTTATATAAAGTAATGTCCGTATACAACAATACGTCGCCGCGGGTATAATTCATTTTCTAAATTTTGGCGAATTCAGCAACAAATTAGGTATACCTTTCGTTAAAAAGTTCAGGAACTAAGAAGGGATAAAGAAGGGACAATAGGGTGGAATAATATTTCTAATTATAGTTGCAGTTTTAAACAGAGATCTTTAAATTTCCGATTAATCTATGATGTTTTTATAATATGAAATATTTATTTGCATTCATCGCTTTCCATTTTGTTTATTGCTCAGGCATAATATCACTTAGTGAAGCAGAACAGGCAGAAAAGCAGCTTCTGGAAGACCGCGCCAATCAGGAAGAATTTGATCCAGAAAAACTACCGGATAGATTTGTAATAGATACTCCGTCTTTTGATTCGTATTTGACTGTTCCGGGAACAGTATTTAAGAATTCATTTTTTTTGGATAGCACAGATGTTGACAGCACCATATCCATTCCCGGTTTCAGGATTCAGATATTTACCTCAACAAGTTTTATTCGTTCCGAAGAAGTATACGAAAGTGCTCTTACAAGTATATTTGATAAGCCGATTTACAAGATATTTGATCCGCCGTTTTATAAGATCCGTGTTGGTAATTTTACTTATCGTGAAGAAGCAGAATTTTATAATCTTCAGGAAATAAGACGGTTGTATTCTGATTCATGGGTTGTACAATCGACTATTCAGCCGTATGACCAGGTCAAATACATTACCATTTCCGATTCACTTTTATTTCCTGATCTTTTTCCAAGTCTGGCTGACTCGGTAATTACTGAAATTGACTCAATACGAGTCCGATAAAATAGTCCAAAGAATTTTATTTTCCGTATAGAAGACCTTCCTGCAAAAATGCGTATACAGGAAAGTTTTTTGTAGAAATTATATACTTGACTCCACTCATTGAATTTTGTATATTATACTTATAGTTTGGTGTTGCCAAGGAGGTTTCAATGTCCAACAAGACGCTTAGTATATTCGAGTTAATGCGGATTTCCCCTGATGCCCACTCCGCGAGAGAATATCTTGAGCGTCGTCGATGGAATGGGAAACCGGTTTGTCCTGGGTGTGGTGGACACGAACGGGTGACAACGCGAAGGGGCAAGCGTATAGGACGTTACCGTTGCCGGGATTGTGATGAGGAATTTACGATTCGGACCGGCACGATTTTCGAGCGTTCACATGTCCCGCTTCACAAGTGGGTATATGCGATGTATCTTGTTGTCACCGCGAGAAAGGGTGTTTCATCCTTGCAGATGTCCAAAGAGATCGGCGTCACTCAAAAGACGGCGTGGTTTATGCTGCAAAGACTTCGAGAAGCATGTGGGCCTGATTTTGCCAAACTGAGTGAAACTATCGAGATCGACGAGACGTACATAGGTGGTAAGGAATCAAACAAGCACGTCTTGAAGAAGCTGAATGCTGGGCGTGGAACGGTTGGCAAACAGGTTGTGATAAGATTTCGCGAGCGTGGCGGGCGTTCCGTGGCGCGTACAGTTAAGTAATAAGGGTGCTAAGACGCTACACCAAGAAATCGCTGAAACAGTCGAATCAGGATCAAAAATTCATACAGACGAACATGGCGCGTATCGTGGTCTCGCCTGATACATTCACAGTCATGTCAAGCACGGATCGGGCGAGTATGTTGGTTGGGGCAGGTTGGGGCAGGTAATGTCATTAAAAATAGTGTGGAGAGCATGTGGGCGCTGTTCAAGCGGAGCATTTATGGAAACGTGGCATCACGTCTCCGTCAAGCATCTTCGCCGCTACGTCAACGAATGTACGTTCCGCCTGAACGAAGATAATGTCGAGAGAGACACATTACTTCGGCTTGAATCGTTTGTAGTTTCGGCGTTCAAACATCGTATTACCTACAAGGAGATGGCAGCATGAGTGAAACGCCGCCAGAATTGGACGCCATTGCCGACAAGATACTTTCTTATCGACGTACAGGCAAGCGCATTGTGCGCAACGGCGCTGCTACGAACGAGCTTGTGTTAAGTGCTTTCGTGGAGAGCAATGAACACGTTTTCCCGCGCATCATGAACTTGTACGTGAAGCCCGGAAGCATTGTGGCGGATGTTACCTATGGGAAAGGGGTGTTCTGGCGCAATGTTCCAGTGGAACGTTACGAAGTTCTTGCCACGGACATTCTGGAAGGTGTCGATTGCCGGAGTCTCCCCTATGAAGACGGGGTAATTGATTGCGTCGTTCTCGATCCTCCCTACATGCACTCGCCGGGTGGGACGGCCCATCGAACACACAAACCGTTCGAGGATCACTATCGCAACAACGGATCGGGTAATCAGACTGAAAGCAAGTACCATGAAGCTGTCCTGGATCTTTACCGTGATGCTGGAATCGAGGCTTATCGAGTACTGCGGGAACGCGGCCCGCTTATCGTGAAATGTCAGGATGAGATTTGCTCCAACCGGCAACGCTTCACGCACGTTGAGATTATGCAGGCATACGAAGAGATGGGATTCATTGCCGAAGATTTGTTCGTTGTCGTTCGGAACAACCGCCCCGGTGTAAGTAGAGCCATCCAGCAAGTCCATGCAAGAAAAAACCACTCTTACTTTCTGGTCTTCTGGAAAGTCGGGAAACGCGGTGCCTTGTGGGAGCCTCCCCAGTGAGCGCGATTGAACTCATGGTGAGGGTCATCAAGGACCATTCACCGAAGTCAATATGGACAGATTCTCCGCTAGAAGGCTATCGTCTTGTTGGGAACACCAATCGTGGAGAGATTGGCGAGGACTTCATTCGAAGATACTTGACGGAATCTGGCATTGCGGTTGGTAATGGTTCACGGGTAAGTCCGACAGATATGCAGATCGCGGGAAACCGATTTGAAATCAAAACAGCTTCGTTAGGAGCAAACGGAACCTTCCAGTTCAATCATGTCAGGCTCGACAAGCAGTATCGTTACCTTCTTTGCGTCGGCATATGTCCCCATGAGATTGTGTTCAATGTGTGGCGTAAAGGTGAGGTTGCTGAAGGTATTGCTGGAAATTTGGTGCGTATGGCAGAGGGACAGGGTATTACCAACAAGATAACCAAGAAGTTGGCAGACATGAAACCGATTGAAGAACTTCCTGTCTGGGTTCGGTCGACAATTTTGGGCGATGGTTAGTGATGCTCGAACATATCCGTTATCAGAAACTCGCGGCGTGATGGAAAAGCTAGGCACCATATTCACTAGAGACAACCTTTCCTTCCTTAATGCCAGAAGAGCATCAGTTAAATCTTCCATATTACGAGTCTTTAGATCCATTATACCTCAATTCGGTTTGTTAACTATCCTGCAAAAATGCAGGGTAGTTGGTTACCGTTACGTGCCGTTTAACAAGAAGAAGGCGTTCGCCGCACCTATCGGTAGTCAAGCTACCGGGCCACCAAGGCTTTAGCGGTTTATTTCCAAGACAAACAATGAATACCATCGGGTAAGAGTTTTGCGGCTTTGACTGCTACGGCGTTCAGCCTGTGATCATTATTGAGGGCGTTAGAAGCATCAAAAAGTCCTCCTTTAGGAGAAAGATGGAAAAGGGAAAGAATTCCATCTTCTTTTTAAGTTTGAGGAAATATCTTGCATTATCGCCAAATGAAATTCATTAAACGTATATTCTCTTTTATTTGTAATCTATGGGTATGGTGGTTTGATTCAGAGGCTCGTAAAGAACCTAAAAAGTTGGGGAAAGGTCCACACGATTGTGCATTGGTGGCGTTATACGCTGCAGTTCCTGGCATATCGGAAGATGACATAATTGATGCCTTTACCTGCTGTGCTGGAAACTGGCCATACGAGGGTGTGACAAACAGAGAATTCAATATAGCCGTAAGGTATCTAAAGCTAAAGGTTGAGTACGATGACTCAGATGGGCAAACGGTCAATAGTCTTACCCAAAAGAAAACCGATAAATGCGTAGCTTTACTACACGGACACTATGTAGCCATGAAAAAAGGGAAAATAATCGGTAAAGATACCAACATCTACAACAATTCTAAAACCAAGGTGTATTGTAGTTGGAGATTTATTTATTAAAATTTCCGATGTAGATTTTTTTATGGTCATACTTTTTATTAATGAGCCTGATAGATTGAAAAGAGACTGCTTTATTGAGATACGAATGATCGATATTGAGTTCAATAAGCACGAGCAAGAACAATTTGTAACCTATTGGAATAAATATGCTGATCAGGTTGCCATAACGAACTATACACATGGCCTTGGATGGGACAGACAGAATCGGTCAGTCGAAATTTTATGACCATAAAAATCTGCATCATACTCTTTGTAATAGTGTTTGAATTCGCGTGATTCTGGGTTCTTCAGGTGGTGGAGCAACATTGAAAAAGCAACAGATGTAGCTTCCGTAACAATTGAGATGTATGAAGCATTCTTTGGACCATATCCTTTTCTCTCTTTCTTTGTTTCGGGTGTCTTGGGTTTCCAGCTACATTCAAAAAATGACTTCCCGTTTTCTACAGCAATTCCAGCTGACAAATACATTCCCCCCTTTTTGTTGCTGTTACAGAGACTTTCGCAAGTCATCCTTGATTTATTAGTATCCGTGCCGATAAAAACAACGTCAGCCTCACGGATAGAATTTCTAACTTTTTGTGCCAAAGGATCTTCATTTGCGGTGTCTTCTTTTTGAATTAAGTTATGTGCAAAAGAACGGACATTTATTTCAGGAGTTATAGATTCAAGCCGCTTTTTTAGAATATCAGCTTTATTCTTACCAACATCTTCTAGAGCAAACGAAAATACTCGGTTTAAATTAGTTAAATCAACATTGTCTCCATCAACGAGGTCAATATTTTTTGCGCCTGAACGTACCAGCATCTCGGAGAATGTTGTGCCCGTACCACCGCAACCAACGATACAGAAATGCAAGGAGTTCAACTGTTTCATCAGATCTTTTCCTAAAGCCTCTCTGGTTCGAGTCAATATATCTCCTTCCATCTACCTACCTTCCACTTGATCTATGTGTGTATAAAGCGTATTACAGATCTTTTTAAATTCGGCAATATTGCTAAAGGTAGTGTCTTTAAAAGCTTCCACTGAATAGGCATAAAACTTGTGTGTTTTATGATTGAAATCTACGTAATCTTCATGGCGATTCGGTGATTTGCCACAAATTTCCTTTACCTTATCACAAGATATCCAGCATTTATTTTCGCCTTTTAAGTTAAACGCAAAAGAAAATGGGCTGGATTCAATTGACGGGCGGTAATTAAGAATTATCAGCACGGGTTGATCTAAACTGGGAATGCTAGTATATTTCCAACATTTCCAACTAGAGCATTCGTTTAATTCTTTCTTGAATTCTTCTGAAAGTTTCATATATGTTGTCAGCTCCCTGGAATTCCCCTGGAATTCCCAAGGTTTCAGTTTGATCACTGTCTTTTTCTGACTTGGCCGGATCTGCTTCTGGCGGGTCCCAGGCAATCTCCTTGTCTCTGGTCTTTTTTATCTCCTGTTTTATGTGTGCAAGTAATTTTTCTAGATCCTCCTTTGAAGCATAGCTTGTTGTAGTTGTGAAGACATGCCCTTCAGCCATTTTCAGGCGAATACACCATTCGTTATCTTTATTCTGGCAGGATTCAAACCATATTCCTTCTTCAATTTTTTCAGACTCCTTGTTAAAAAAGGCTGCATTGGAGCTTTCGTGCTGAACCTTTTTGGCGACTGAAAGCATCTCAACTTTTTGCAAAGGTGTTTCGCTACAAAGAAGGGTTTTGCCATCTTCGTCTACCAAACGAAGGTGCCAGTAGCCTTCACCCGCTTTATTGGTATCTTCATAAATTACCAGTTTTGACATCTTAAACCTCCGTATCTAGTGTGTTTTCATTCCTAAACCTCAAGATAATGCGTTTCATCAGAAATTCAACCCCTGTGTAATTATAGTGATTTTTATCCACAACGGGAAAATCCACAGCTCCGGCACATCACACAACCACTTTCATGCTCAACCGGGCTTCCGCAATCAGGACAACTTGAAAAATCATTTTTAAAACCGTTGTTTTTCTTGGTCCCATTGCTGGAAATCTTAGGTAAATTGATAAAATCTGGCACCTTCATTGTAATCTGCGATCCGTCTTCATTAAGATATCGCGATAAGGCAATGCCGATTGCATCGGGAACGGAAAGAATTTGTTCGCCCTGCTGCCATATCGGTCTGCTTGTAATGCCCCGAAGCTGCTTAATGATCGAGTCAAGTGAAACTCCTGATCTAAGACAGAGTGATATTAACCGACCGACCGCTTCAGAGAAAGCTGCAACATCACTTCCGTGTTTGCCGATATTCGTGAACACTTCGCATAATCCCTGGTCATCCTGATTGATTGTTACATATAGGGTTCCTTCGCCGGTAACAATCTTTTCGGTAATACCGTAGGTGGTATTGCTACGTTTTCGGGGTGTAATGAGATGTTTCTCACTATTGTAATCATCTGTAATTGAATCCGGTTCAACTGTATTTTCTTCCTTATGAGCAATATTTAACACCTGATTGTCACTACCTCTGCAACGGTCACGGAAAACGGTCACTCCCTTACAACCAAGTTTATACGCCAAGAGATAAACACGCTTAATGTCCTCCGCAGTAGAATCGTGGGAAAAATTCACGGTTTTAGATACAGCATTATCACAATGTTGCTGAAATACAGCCTGAATTTTTATATGCCCTTCGGGTGACAGATCGTGTGAGGTTATAAATAACCGTTTCACATCTTTGGGGATAGAGTCGATATTTTGAATGCTTCCTTTTTCAGCAATCTCATTCATAAGCTCTTCCGAATAAAATCCTCGCTCTTTTGCAATCCGCTCGAAAAGAGGATTCACTTCTACAAGTATATCGTTATCCATTACTTTGCGGTAATACGAAACAGCAAAAATAGGCTCGATACCGCTCGAAGAATTTGCAATGATACTGATAGTTCCTGTGGGTGCGATTGTCGTTGTGTTTGAGTTGCGTATTTCTGGAAGACCATAGTCGTTATAAATTGAGTCCTCAAAATTTGGAAAGGCTCCTTTAACAGATGCAAGTTCCATCGATTTTATCTTCGATTCCCTGTTAAGGAACTGCATCATTTCGTCTCCGATGTCCAATGCCTCGGGAGAGTCAAATGATATTCCAAGCTTGATTAGCATATCAGCAAATCCCATGATACCGAGGCCGATCTTTCGGTTTGCCTTCACAATACTATCAATTTCAGGAAGGGGATAGTGATTTGCGTCAATTACATTATCAAGGAAATGAATACAAGCGTGAACAGTCCGTTTTAACTTTTTCCAGTCAATTGACACTATCCCATCTTCACGTTTCAACATCTTATCGAGATTGATTGAACCAAGATTACACGCTTCATATGGAAGAAGCGGCTGCTCACCACAAGGATTCGTGCTCTCCATTTCTCCAAGTTTCGGAGTCGCATTGTCCTTATTGATCCTATCAAGGAAAACAATACCGGGGTCACCGTTCTTCCACGCCATATTTACAATGGTATCAAAAATTGTTTTCGTGTTTTTCTTTCCAACAGGCTTACCGTTTCGCGGATTAATAAGATCATAATCCTTACCTGATTGCACATTCTCCATAAACTTTTCAGTGAGAGCAACGGATATATTGAAATTATTAATTCTCTTATTGTCAAACTTACACGTGATAAAATCAACAATGTCAGGATGATCAACTCGGAGAATACCCATATTCGCACCTCTGCGAGTGCCGCCTTGTTTTACTGCCTCGGTTGCAGCATCGAAAACGGACATAAACGATACCGGCCCGCTCGCGACTCCATGCGTTGATAATACTGCATCATTTTTTGGTCTAAGACGGGTGAATGCAAATCCTGTTCCGCCACCAGTTTTATGAATTAATGCCGCATGTTTGATCGAATCGAATATTCCTTCCATTGAATCTTCGACAGGAATAACAAAGCAGGCAGACAATTGCCCATTTTCCTTGCCGGCATTCATGAGTGTCGGAGAATTCGGCATGAACTCAAGACGTGCCATCATGCCGTAAAATATATCTTCAAGTATCTTGACTTCTGATTTTTCAGCATATTTCAAATCAGGAGCAGCAACACACTGGGCTACTCTGCGGAATAATTCTTCCGGAGTCTCTACTATATTACCCTCATCATCTTTAAGAAGATACCGCTTTTCTAATACACGTATTGAGTTTTCAGATAACTCCAATTTCTTGGGTATAGTATAATGTAATTTACTGGCGGTTTTTTTGCTTTTAAACTCGTGAGCATCATCAATGGTAAGATCGATTATTGCTTGAACTGGTCCCGGTAAATCTTCCCGGGAATCTATAGTTTTTGAGTGTTTGCCATTTTTACTGTTTTGTCCTGTGTCGGACTTTTCTAATGCTATATCGAGCAAATCGGCCATTTCACCTCCCTGAAAATATGCCGTTTGAAATTATGTGAAAAATAATTCTGTATAAAGTCACCGCGGATAACGGCAAAAACTCCCTTCTAAGACACCTTTCTTGCAGTTCGTCGATGACAGCTTGCGGACCGTCGCTCTTAAACGCGCCGGCATCTTAGAGAGACATTATGTGAAAATTCCACGAGACAAAAGGAATATCTTGTAAAAGAGTTTACAAAAAATGTATAAATACTATAAATACTATAATATAATTTAAATATGAGTTTGTCAAGAATTTTATTAAGAAAAAAATCAAAAAAATCAATATATAGGTATAAATATTATAGCTCCATACTATATGTTGATAATGCCGCATGGATTTCAATACTTCTATATTTAATTAAATACGAAACAAATATGTTCACATGTGTAAAATCGGCAAAAAAATAACTTTACTCTTAAGAATTGACGATATTATTGGTGTAGTGTGTTTACACTTATTTTGAAAGGTGTTTTTCCTTGATTTTAGAATCGATTAACTATATATTTAATACTGAGCAAATTTCAAAGATTGCAAGATTGAATAAATATGGCTAAAGACGATTTTGTCGATATATTTGATTTGGGTATTGATGATAGAGATGATGACGAAGAAGGTACTTTAAAGTCGGTAATCAAAAATGACGAGCTGACAGTTAAGGAGAATATTGAGCTTGTCGGTCAGAAACAAGTAATCGAGAGCGAATCTTTTATCTTGAAATTGTTTAAAAAAGATGGTGTGATTGATAATATTGAAATTGAGTGTAAATGTGGTAGAACTGCTACTGTTCAGTTGGAGTATCAAAAGCAATCGGATGACGATAATGATAGAGATGGAATGCCTCTACAGAGTATTGCACCAGAAAATATAGAAGAAACCAGTTATAATTCAGATGAAGATTATAGCAGCACTGGTGTAGAAAGTGGAAATGTAATAGCAAATCCAGATTCAATTATTCAATTAAAGAGTCTTTAACGGATCAGTTGCAGTCTGAAGAAAGTGAAGAATTTCAAGAAGGTTTACAGGCAGATATTTTATCCACCAAAGAAGATTCCGAAATTTCCCAGGATGGTGATAACCAAACTAAAACCGCGGAAAATGATGAGTCGTAAGTTAACGGCATTTACTTCTCTGAATGAATAGCTTACAAGAAAATCACCTTAACACCAAATTTACTCGCTTTATGATAATTATTTATCACTAATTTTCCTTTCATTGTATGGAATACGTTAGCGAGATAGAACTCGAAAAATCAGGCCTTAAAGTTGAAGACGATGGTATTTACGTTGTAAAAGTCGAACATGTGGATGATCTCTTGATGTTTCCACTCTTGAACAAAAACTTTTGCAACTTGGTTTCTTTGAAGCGCCCTATAGTAAAAGCTTACAAAAAAAGCCTTGAAAAGCCGGTAAAGGTTGCTGATTCCTTAGTTGAATATCATCCTGATAAAAGAGAGATATTCTGCACAAAATTCTTGAAGCCAGAGCGACATACAATATTGATAGTGAAAAAATCAAACAGATAATTCGTAACAAAATATTTGTTGAAAAAGAAGTTATTGCCCGGGGTGAAGAAGCCATCATTGGTGAAGAGGCACAAATAGTTCTTGAAGTTGACACTGAAGTCAGCAGCGAACCGTTAGTCAAAGAAGATGGCAGCGTCGATTTTCACCAGATCAGTTCTCTGAAAACGGTTGAAAAAGACCAGCTTCTTGCGGTTAAAATTCCTGCGACAAAGGGCAAAGATGGTAGAAGTGTTTTCGATGAGGAGACCGACTCAACAGGTAAGGATAATAAACTGCCTCATGGAAAAAACACTTACATATCTGACCACAATTTGTCGTTATACGCTTCTTTAAGTGGCAGAATAATTCAAGAGAAGGAACGACTCAGTGTTGAAAATATTCTGGCAATCCCCGCGGTGACGTCGATTTTTCAACTGGTAATATTGAATTTACTGAAGACGTTGCAGTATCCGGCGATGTGCTTACTGGTTTTAAAGTGAAAACTGTTTGTAATTGTTGTATTGGGTGTAAAACGTGTATACGGGGGTGGTGTCTCTGTCTCTTATTTTTCTTTATGGTTTCTTAAAAAAAATAAAAAAAGAACAAACAGAGAAGAAAAATACAGAATTATGGCTATGCTGATTTTCCTATGGACAGTACAACCTTTGAAGACCTTGTAAGCAAAGCTCAGGCAAGTTTGTGGAAATTCGTAAAATCCTAAGAATCACATTTATGAATAATTACTATGTAATGTTTTTGCAAACACTTAATTATTTTTAAATAGTGTGGAGCAGATTTTTATTAAAAAAGTTCTCCATTGAAATAGCGGCGGTTTTATACCGCCGTTAGTGCATTATAGTAACAAATAAATAATATAATATCTGATGAAAATAGCTTATTTTGACTGTTTTGCTGGAATCAGTGGTGATATGATGCTCGGTGCTCTGGTAGACTGCGGGCTCGACATAAAATCTTTAAAAGATATGGTCAGATCCCTTGGAATAAATGGTGTGTCCATAGATGCAAAAAGAGTAACTAGGAAAGGGATTGGTGCAACAGATTTCAAGATAACCGTTACAAAACAGATAAAGCACAGACATCTAAATGACGTCATAGTAATTATAGAATCCGGAGATTTGTCAGAGTCTACACGTGAAAAATCGAAAAATATTTTCAGGAGAATTGCTGCAGCAGAAAGCACAATTCATCAGATTCCTTTAGAAAAAATTCATTTCCACGAAGTTGGCGCAGTTGATTCAATCATTGATATCATCGGATCAGTGTGGGGACTAGAGCAATTAGGAATAGAAGCCTGTTATTGCTCTGAAATTTGCCTTGGTTCTGGATCGGTCGAATGTGAACATGGTATAATTCCTGTCCCGACACCTGCAACACTGGAACTTGTTAAAGGATTTCCTGTCGCAAAAAAAGAGATTGGAGCAGAGATGACGACACCGACGGGTGCTGCTCTTGTTACAACGCTTGCACAATACAGCGCTGCACTACCAACAATGTGGATAACCGGAACCGGATACGGTGCAGGTGACAGAGACGATAAAAATTCTCCTAATGTATTTAGAATTATCGTATGTGAAACAGATGCAGATTTTGAGCAGGATAAAATGATTGTCGCTGAATCGAATGTTGATGATTTGAATCCGGAAATGTTTCCGTATATTATGGAAAAGTTGTTCAAAAAAGGTGCGGTGGATGTGTTTCTGACACCAATCATTATGAAAAAGGGTCGGCCAGGTCAGAAAATTACAGTTGTTCTTGAACGGAGTTATCTCGATATATGTATGGATGTGATTTTTCAAGAGACAACTTCACTGGGTATCCGGTATCGTGAAACCGATAGAACAAAACTTTTACGTGAAATCGAAAAAGTACAAACTCCATGGGGTATGCTGAAAGTAAAATCTTATTTCTATAAAGGAAAGAAGCATATTTCTCCGGAATATGAAGAGTGTAAAAAAGTTGCAGAAAAAGAGAATATACCCTTAAAAAATGTTTATGATGCAATAAAGCGAATTGGCAATCCCGATGATTAAATGTCATAATATCAATGTTTCATATCCTCTTGATCAGGATAATTCTTACCAAGCGATCAGCAATGTATCAATTGATATAAAAGAAGCAGAATTTACTGCGATCATTGGTCCGAACGGTTCCGGAAAATCGACTTTAGCGTTGGCAATGTCTGGATTACAAATAGCACAGTCCGGTTCAATTTCAATAGATAATACCGACATTAATGTACTGCTGCGCTCCCGATCGCTCTATGATCTTATGGGAATTGTATTCCAGAATCCTGATGATCAACTCGTAACTAATTTTGTCGAGAGGGAAATTGCATTTGGGCTTGAGAATAGAGGTGTTCCCCGGTCAGAAATTGTCAGGCGTATAGACCGGATTTTAGAGGAATTTAATTATTCCGGATTAAAGAACAGGTCTCCATTTCAGCTTTCCGGTGGACAAAAGCAGAAATTAGCACTGGCTTCTGTGTTGGTGGCTAATCCGAAGTATCTTATTCTTGATGAACCGACATCGTTTCTCGATAGTCTTGACAGAAAAACAATATTCGCTCAGTTACGAAAAGAAATTGAGGAGCAGAAGCGGGAAGGATTTTCTGTCATATTGATAACTCAGTTTTCAAGAGAAGCAGTCCAGTGTGATAGAGTTGTTGTTCTGAATCAGGGAAGCATAGTCGCTGATGGTTTTCCAGATGTTATTTTCAGTGAGATGCAGGAATTGCTACAAGAAATTGGCGTTGAGATTCCAGTTGAATACCGGTTGAAAAAGGCATGTCCTGAAATTCAGTTGCCAAAGGCACTGTTTAATTATTCAGTAAATATGTAGATTCAAATACATGAATATTGAACTTGAAAAAATAAATTTTTCTTATAATACTACCGATAACACTCCTGCTGTAACTGATATATCGTTTAGAATTACTCAAGGAGAACTTGTCGGGATTATCGGCAGAACTGGCTCTGGTAAAACGACAGTCCTTGAGCTATGTGCGGGATTGTTAATTCCTGATAGCGGTATAATCTCGATGGACAGCACTGCACTGCTCAATGCAAAAGACTGGAATGCTGTCCGGTCCAAAATTGGTATTGTCTTTCAATTTCCGGAAAAACAGATTTTTGAAGAAACTGTCATCGATGATGTGTCGTTTGGGATCTCCCAAAATGGCCATGCTAACTCTGGGCTGCCTGAATGGGCACGTGCATCTCTTGATATGGTTGGTCTTGACCCGCATGAATTTGAAAACAGGTCCCCACACAGTTTAAGCAGTGGTGAACGGAGGAAAGTAGCAATAGCAGGTGTACTTGCTATGAGACCTGATGTTGTATTGCTTGATGAGCCGACGATTGGTCTCGATTTTAATAGTGCACATGATATTGAGAAGATAATTAAAGATTTACATGAAAATGGCAAAACAGTATGTGTTGTATCACACAACCTTGACTTTATAGTACGGATTGCACGAAGGATCATAGTAATTGACGATGGTGCGATCAAGTTTGACGGTGAAAAAGAAGCCCTTTTTTCCGATGGCGATATGTTGCAAACTTGTGGCATTGACAGACCCGATATAACACAACTTTGCGATACTCTGCGCAGTACACTTCCGGCTTTGAATAGTTATGTTTACGATGTGCAGGGATTAATTCGATTGGTAAAAAATGATCAATAAAATCATTATTCGTAATTTGAAAATGTTTCTTCAATATTTAAGATAATCAGGTGTGAGGTTACTCAATGAACCTTGATGCGTTACTCAAAACACTGGCAAAGCAGGAAGCATCCGATCTCTACTTGATCGTTGGTGCACCTCCGCCATTGAGTGCAAAAGGAAAATTTGTTAGAATTGGAAAAGATGACCTGACGAATGATCAAATTGTTGAGATGGCTCACGGATTGATGAGAGAGAATCAGGCGCAGGAATTTGAAGTTAGTTTGGAGCAAAATCTTGCATACAGCCTTCCCGGGATAGCCTTCCCGGGATAGGCAGGTTTCGTGTTAATATTATGAAACAACGTAATTCTGGTAGCAATGGTTATCCAGCAGATTAAACTCGATATTCTTTCGCTCAAAGACTTAAAACTCCCTGCAGTGCTCGGAGAGCTTGCATTTGAATTACGGGGGCTTGTTTTAGTGACTGGAGCAACCGGCTCCGGTAAATCGACAACACTTGCTGCTATGGTCGATTACAGAAACAGCACAAAATCGGGGCATATCATTACTATCGAAGACCTCCTTGAGTTTATCCACCAACACAAAAAAAGTATCATAACGCAGCGCGAAGCGGGCACGGATACCAAATCGTACGAAGATGCTTTGAAAAGCGCACTGCGTCAAGCTCCTGATGTTATACTCATTGGAGAAATACGAGACAGAGAAACAATGGAAGCTGCTATATCTTTTGCGGAAACAGGGCATCTTGTCTTTAGTACGCTCCATTCAAATAACGCCAATCAAACACTTAAGCGAATATTGAATTTCTTTCCGGTTCCGGAACACCGGCAGATTTATATGCAGATCTCTCTCAATTTGCGAGGAGTAATCTGTCAACGGCTTGTTAAAACACTAAATGGTGACGGACGGGCAAGAGTCTTGGAAATTATGCTTGGTTTTCCCCGTATAAGCGATCTCATTCATAAGGGGGACACCGCGGGATTAAAAAGTGTGATATCTGCAAGTAACCATGAAGGAATGCAGACGTTCGACCAGCACCTGTATGAACTCTACAAATCCGAAATCATCGACTATGATATTGCTATCCGTGCTGCAGATAATACTAACGACCTAAAGCTTTGTATCCGAATGGAAGAGAGTGGTGAACTGGAAACAGGTGATCTTATACTCTGGAAACGACATAGGCGCAACTGCAATGCATATTTATAAGTACTCCTGTCCGATCATTGCTATTACGGGAAATATTGGAAGCGGCAAAACAACTGTTGCAAAAATATTTGAGAAACAAGGTGCCTACATCATTGATGCCGATCACAGGGCAACGGAGCTGCTCTGGAACGATGATACAATACATCAGCAGGTTATTGATGTGTACGGCACTGAAATTTGCGGGATTGATGGGCGGATCAGCCGAGAAAAATTGAGAAAAATAGTATTTCAAAGTAAAAAAAGTTCAGAAAAGTTAAATTGTATTATACACCCTGAATTACGTAAGCGGTGCTGGAAAGATATTGATCAAAAAGCACAAAGCGGCATATATAAGATGATAGGTGTCGATGCGGCACTGATTTTTGAAAGTGGAACTGAAAATCTATACGATTTTATCGTAACGGTTGCTGCTGATAAAGACCAAATGATACAACGAGTTAGAATACGTGACCCTATCGTTGCGGATGTTCTCTTGCGGGGAATGGATATTCAGATGGTCCAGGATGAAAAAATTGAAAAATCACATTTTGTAATCTATAATACCAGCACTATTGATGATTTAAAAAAACAGTCGCTTTCTGTGTTTGAATCTGTTTTACATCAATTTGAGAGCAATAAAACTGAATAACCATAGTGAACATTGTTCTTTCTGTAGTGGTGCCATAAAACAACTGTGTTAAATGTTATGCTGAACTTATTGCAACATCTCAACGTATGGTTATCAAAAATATTCATTTATCAAACACGCTCTTGATACTATGAAAATCACGTTAACTATAATTTTCATTGTTATGATCACATTTTTAGGATTTGCGATTATGCTACAAAATGGGGATCATTAGATGGTGAAGTGGTAATTGAAGGTGCGAATGAAAATGTAATCGAATCCGTAAATGATATGAATGTTTATCTAATATTGCCGGATATTAAGCCAATCCTTGATTCTGTTATTGCTGAGCTGGATTCAATAGAAAATATATTTAATAATTTCCGCAGTGAACTGCTTGATCGACAAAACAGCTATAACGGTGTTATTGCTCAGCTAATTGATAATAAACTGCTACTCAAAGCACAGGTTAATGAACAGGGAAAATTCAGATTTTGGAAATTGGAAAATGGTGATTATTATCTCTATTCATTATTAATACTTTCGGGCGATCAGGATGTTACGAGAATTCCGGCGGAAATGTATCATATCTACGCACTTTCGAGTAATCTAATAAAAAAGTACTCGTGGATGGTCAATGTAACTGTCCAGGAGAATACTGCCATACGACTTGATGCTCAGAATATGTCTGATATTTTTTAAGTGACACTATCATGAGGTCATATACCGCTGCTCAACACACGTAGTATTGCTTACCGATAAAAATCCCCGTGAATAACATTTAGATTATTTCGAAATCTCTGATTGACACCTCCAGTTCACTTATTGAGCTAAATCGAATGTGCTCAAAAAATGAAACAAGTTGCAATAGTTCCTTGTTTTTACTAAATTTTACGTTTTTATTTATGGTCTATTACTGTCAGTATCCAAACGTAAGGGAGCTGCACAAATAATCATCATGTCCGAACGATCAAAAAAAAGAGTATTCATCAGAATTCTGCTCTATTTAAAGCCGTTTAAAGTGAGAATTCTTGGTGGTTTAATTTCTACAATATTCATGGGTTTTTCAGATGTTTTGCTTGCCCCAATTGTAGGATGGCTGATCGATGGATTAAGTCAGGTAAGCATGAGTCTCGCGAATACGGGGAATTTAGCGATAGTTTTCGAAGGTGCTAAAATTGAACGATTCGGATTTAACTATACCCTGTTGGAACCATTTACTGTTGAAAATATTGATCAAGCCAAATCAATTCTCGTTAATATCGGTATTTTCATTGTTGTGCTGATAATGTTCAAGGGTATATTTATCTATGCCAAAGAATATCTCATGGCCTCCGTTGTTCAGAAGACCATAAAAAACTTTCGGAATCAACTCTACAGTCGCATGCTTCATCTCAAAATGCTCTATTTTGACCGCGGAAAAACAGGCGAAATCATGTCCCGTATTACAAACGATGTGCAGGTTATGGAACATTCTCTTTTGACGTTTGTGAATTTGGCACAAGGCATTATATATACTATTATATTTGTTTCAGCACTCTTGATAACAGACTGGCAGTTAACGTTATTTGCGCTTGCTGTTGTTCCCATTGCTGCAGGGGTTCTGAAATTTTTCAGCAACTCGATTCGGCAGGCAAGCAGAAAAATCATGATGAAGCTGGCAGATATCAGTACGTTTTTACAGGAGGCGATTACTGCGATTAAAATCATCAAAACATACAACAGAGAAGATTACGAAGAAACAAAATTTTCCCAACAAACATATCAAAATTATGCTCATTCGATGAAAGCATACAGACTTTCTGCTTTTTTAAAACCATCGAACGAATTTCTCAGCACAGTCGGGATGACGGTCGTTATCCTTTTTTGCGGATTTCGCATTCTCAACCAGCAAATGGACATTTCGGTTTTTACAACCTTTGCGGTTCTAATATCCATGGCTTATAAACCGATTAAGTCGCTTGGAGAAACGCAGCCGGTTATTCAACGGGCACTTGCCGCAGCTGAGCGAATTTTTGAGCTTATCGAAGAATTCCCTGAGGAGTCGTCTGAGACGACGGCAACCCTTCCGAAGCCTTTGAAGGGGAAAGTTGAATTCAAAAATGTAATATTTTCATATAACAGAACCAATACAGTGCTGAATGATGTTTCACTTATAGTTGAGTCGGGGGAAACGGTTGCGCTTGTCGGGCCGAGCGGTGTTGGCAAAAGTACGATTCTCAATCTCCTTCTCAAGTTTTACGACTTGGAGTCCGGGTCAATATTTATTGACGGGATTGACATCTCAACAATCAGTAGAAAAGACCTTCGGGACAAGATGAGTCTTGTGCCTCAGGAGACTATTCTATTTTCGGGAACGGTGCGCGATAATATTCAGTATGGCGATCTCAATGCATCAGAAGATGATACGATAGAAGCAGCGCAGATTGCAAATGCGCACTCCTTCATACAAAAACTTCCTGAAGGTTATGAAACTGAAATTGGTGAACGAGGAGTGCAAATCTCCGGTGGACAGCGGCAGCGCATTGCTATTGCACGGGCCGTGCTCAAAAATCCTCCTATTCTTTTACTGGACGAGGCAACATCTGCACTTGACTCAGAATCGGAAAATCTTGTTCAGGCCGCCATTACTAATCTGATGAAAGACCGGACCACTGTTGTTATTGCACACCGGTTATCAACGATAAAAAATGCAGATAAAATTGTTGTTATGGACAAAGGGTTAATTCAGTTTGTTGGTAAGCATGATGAGTTAATCAATCGGGAAGGTCTCTATAAGACAATGTATAATTTATAGTTTTGATGAGGAATCAACGAGTGGCGATATTGAAACACATAGAGTGGCGTGGTAAAAAATTATTGCTTTTCGCATTACGTTCTATTATGCGGTATGGTGAACATTTCTCCCATCTTCACGACAAAAAAAATAATATTAGAAAAATATTATTGTTGAGATTAGAGTGCAAAATGGGGAATCATGTTATGACGACCTTTTTGCCCGAAGCACTCAAAGAAATTTACCCGGAGGCGGAAATCGATGTGTGTATCCATGAGGCAATGGTCTCAATTTGGGACCACAATGCGTATATCAATAGATTAATACCATTTTGCCAAAAAGCATATTTTTTCAACCCTTTCAAGTTAATAGCGTTACTTTTGTCAATTCGAAAATCTAGATATGATGTTGCCATAAGTTGTAGTACTCCATCGGGATTTTCATTATCAAATGGTTTAATGACACGTTTAACAGGTGGAACTTATCGGGTAGGATTTCTGACAGGAGAGAGCAGCACTTTTTTGAATTGCACAGTAATTTCCGAAAATGATAAGCATTATATTGACATCATACACAATTTGCTGACGCTCTTAACACCCATCAGAAATACGTATGCCCCAAAAATATATCTTACTGATTCTGAGGTTGCCCAAGCGAAAGAAAATCTTATTAAAATGGATGTGAATGAGAGTGATAAACTAGTAATATTTTGGGTGGGAGCTGGAGTTGCCAAGCAGTGGAATATAGAAAATTTTGTGTCACTCGCCAATTTACTTCGGGAGCATAATTCATATAAAATAGTGTTTCTGTGCGGTCCGATGGAAAAAGAACTTTATGAATACTTAGTGACCAACGAATCTGAAACTTCTTTATACATTGATGATTTCAGATTGTTAGCCGGATTAATACATTGCTGTACACTTTTTGTCTCCGGAGATACCGGACCTTTACATTTATCGGCTGCGTTGAGAATACACACGGTTGGAGTATACCTGATAAATAATTACTCTGTGTATGGTTACGATGATGGGTTACATCATAAAGTAGTAGACCTTTCTGATGAACATGATAATGTTCAGAAAGTTGTTAAAGCGTGTGACGAAATTATGTTACACGTTTAGCGATATAAATTATGACGATTGTTAATAAGTACATCGGACTTGATGATTTTAATTTAACGCAGTTTAAAATTATTCTTGACGACCTTCATAGCTTTTTGAAGGTCTCCACCAAAAAAAGAAAATCTGCCGAACGATGCCGTGGTAATTCTCTGCTTGAACCGGCAGTCTTTGAGTCTTATAAACACTGGGATAATCCCTGGGCAATATCCAATGCTGATTTGAAAAGTGATATGAAAATACTTGATTGCGGATCGGGAAGAGGAGTACTGCAATTTTATCTTGCCAGCAAAGGATTAGATGTCCATGCAATAGACATTAGCAACCTCCGTTCAGGAATAGTAAAGAATTTAAAATCGCGATTAAATAGGATCGGCATCCCTTTCGCCATAAATCCGAATAAGGTTCACAGAAAATTAAATAGAAAATATAACGTAATGGTGAAGTTTAATCAGGAAAGTGCAGAAGCACTTTCTTATCCTGATAACTTTTTTGAGAGGATATTCAGTATTTCAGTTATCGAACATATGGAAGACCAGGTAATAGCTGATTCTATGAAAGAAATGGAACGGGTACTTAAACCGGGAGGACTTTTGTTGCTTACCTTCGATTACCATCCGCATCCCAATGATGCAATAATCGGTTTTACTCAAGAAGATTTTGAAAATAAAGTCTTAAAGCAATGCAATTTGCATATAATTGGCAATGAACCAGATTATACTATTTCCGATTGGAATCAATATATTGAAAACGTCAATAATTTTTTCAGAACTCACAATCCCAATACATCATATGGAGTAATACTCCAGAAATAAGACTTAAGAAGAGCGTATTAAGTGATCCGGAACAATATCCAAATAACGTAATGCTGAAAGACATTAAGAAAATTTTAATTATTCAATTCAGGCCAATTGGAGATGTGCTCCTTTGCACCCCCATGATTTCACTGCTTAGAAAACACTATCTGCAGGCACACATTGCATTCATGGTTGAACCACTTGCAGGCCAGATACTAGAAAATAATCCGAACCTTGATGAAATAATCTATTATCGGTATAAAAAGGATGATATTCTGGGATATTTGAAATTTTTTCGCGAAACAGGGAAAAATAATTGGGACCTTGTCATCGATGCTTTCGGAACTCCCGGAACTGCCTGGGCAACACTGTTTTCAAAAGCACCGGTTAAGGTTGGCTATGATGTCCGGGTAAGAAAGTATGCCTATACACACAGAGTGAGCACACAACAACCTGAGCGTTATAGCGCACTAAAAAAACTTGCACTCCTCAAAGCAATAGGCATCGATGATGAGATCCAAGAGCTGACGCTCTGCCTTCATAAAGCTGAATTAGCATATGCAGATGAGTATTTCAATTCGGAACAAATCGATACTTCCCGGCTGACTGTTTGTTGTGCTCCGGCATCGAAACGTGAGTCACGCGCTTGGCTGCCGAATCGTTGGGCTGAGCTTGGAGACCTACTCATGGAAATCTGTGAGGCGAATATCATTCTTCTCTGGGGGCCGGGAGAGGAGCAACTCATGCAGGTTATTGCCGAATCGATGATAGCAAAGCCATATATAATACCGAAGACAAATCTTCGTGAAATGTCTGCAATCATTGAAAAATCGCATTGTGTGGTTTCAAACAGCAGCGGACCCGGACATATTGCGGCGGCAGTGGGTATACCGACGGTCACTATTCACGGACCAACTACTCCGGTAACCTGGACCTACCCGGATCCCAAAAGTCATAGATATGTTCAGGGGGATGTTCCCTGTATTGAGTGTAACAACAGTGAATGTATCTTTCCCAAAAATGATCCGAAGTTTATGCAGTGTATGGAAATTGTTAGTGCAACGGATGTAGCAGACCAAATGAAATCTATACCCGTACTTAATTCATTTTTTCCCGCTGAGATTGTTTGAAACGAATATGATGAGATAAGAGATAATTACATATGACGATAGAAATTCCAGAATGTAAACAGTTTACAGGATATAAACCGTGTCATCCCGGTGAACAAGGTGAAGCATGTGTGAATCCTGAACCTATGGGGACAAAAATTCTTATCATCAACCTCGGAGCACTTGGTGCCGTACTAATGACAACAACGATATTGCCGGCACTGAAACGAAAATTTCCAGAGTCTACAATTCACTGGTTGACCGAACCGAGAGCCGCAGAGCTTTTACAACACAATCCAAATATTGATTTTATACATCATTGGGGAGTCGGTTCTTTGCTTACGCTACAGCAAATGCAGTTTGATATCGTCTGTAATAGTGATAAAATTCAGGAAATGTGTGCATTGACGAATGTGCTTAATGCAAAAGAGAAACTTGGTTACGGTCTGAATAAGGATGGTGTCATGATTCCTCTCAATGACGGTGCAGGCTATAATTACCGGATGGGAATCGATAATAAACTTAAATTTCAACACAATACACGAACGTATCCCAATATTCTCAGAGAGACGTTTGAACTCGATAAAACAATTGATCCATACGTATTCCGATTTTCGGGTGAAGAGAAAAAACGTATCGATCAACTTCGTGAAGATTTCTGCCTGTACAAGGATAAACCGGTTGTCGGCATTAATACTGGATGCTCAAACTTATATCCTAACAAAAAGATGCCGGAAAACGAATTGAAAAAAATAATCGGTTGGCTCTTCGAAAGAGATCGTTCACAGTCTATTCTCCTGCTTGGCGGAATAGAGGATACCGAAAGAAACAGTGCTCTTGCCGGAGAATTCGAAAATATCGTCATAAATACGCCTACAACTGAAGGGCTGAGGTCGGGCATGGGGTATGTTGATCTCTGTGACATAGTTTGTACCGGTGATTCTTTAGGAATGCATATGGCAATTGGTTTAGAGAAAAAAGTGATTGCATGGTACAATGTCACCTGTGCACAGGAAATTGAATTTTATGGTCGCGGTATTAAGTTAGAATCAGGCGTTGACTGTTCACCCTGCTGGAAAAAAATATGTGATAACGGGTTAATCTGTTACGAGGAGGATATCAGTGGTTCCGTTGTTAAGGCAATAGAATCACTTGAAGCAAAGGTATAAAAAGCACTATTTGAGGAGCTTGTAGCTTTTGTGTTCACCGAAACGATAACCGCTAACAGACTCGATTTTATTAAGTATCCGGTGTTTGAGTGGTGTGTGTTTGAGGTTTGCCGATTGGTTAAATGTGAAATCCCAATCCTGTTGAGTAATCCTGTTTTTCATAACAGAAGGGTGGTCACCGGTAAACGGTCTCAAAGAATCGATTGCACTGTAGTCGAATTCACTATCGTCTTTGACATTATTGTCTAGCCACTCGTCTGAGTGCCATAACAGGTTAAACCATCGCTGTTTCGATTGTTGTTTTTGAGGAGACTTGACCCAGCCGTAATGATATACATAGGCATCGAGCGGTTTCACTTTCAATCGCCTGCCGTCGATTCGGAAACCCTGTGCGTCTTTATGTGAAATGATATTCTTGTTGTTACGAATAACGCGGATTTCATTTCTATACCATTGGCGAGTAGAACCGACATAGTCGTAGCTGCCGTAAAAATGCAAATAATTAAAGAGAAGACCTTCGACTAACTGATCGGAATGATAACGCTGAGTCGCTTCACGAATGCTGGGAAGATATTGCTCATGAACTACCTCATCTGCCTGAATATAGAAGCACCAATTACCGATGCAGTGAGAAAATGCAATATCGGTTTGCTGTGCAAGAACCTGACCTCCTATACGGAGCTTTTCGTCCCAGACAGATTCAACAATCTTTATTTTCTCAGAACCGATTGAAGTAATGAGGGAAAGCGTATCATCATCAGAATTGCCGACATTAACGATGAATTCATCACATATCGGCAGGATTGACGTTATGGCTTCAACAACTGGATAATCGAACTTGACAGCGTTCCGTATGAAGGTAAAACCACTGATTGTGCTTGAATTGTCCATAGGTGTCACTAATATACGGAACAGAGAGCGTTGATTCAATAGAAACGATGAAGATACTTTTTTTATATTATTCATCTTGGTGGAATGCAACCGCATACTATAGTGTGACTCTTGCTCATGGTTTACAGGATGCAGGGCATGAGGTGTGGTTCGGAACAGACAAGGATGTGCCTGCGGCCCAAAAAGCTAATGAAAAAGACCTACGGATATTCGACGTTAAACTACAAACGATGAATCCGATTAAGATCGCAATTGAAGTAGCCCGTTTAACTCGGTTAGTCAAAAAAGAAAAAATCGACATAGTAAACGCGGTAAGCCCGCCGGGACATTTGTTTCATTTTTGGGGGAGTATACTATTCGGTTTAAATGTTCCTCTTGTCCGCACCTGTTGCGATGCACGGAAACCAAAAAATCACTGGTTTAATAACCATTTGTATTCGCAATGGGCCGATTGGCTTATTTTTCCTTGTAAAGCAAACTTCGAGCGGTACTATGAAGTCTTGAAAATGCCACCGCAAAAAACATCAGTTGTCTATGCTGGAATTGACGTAGCGGCATTTGATAATAGCAAGCAGGGAAACAAAGCGACCGATTCAATCAAAACTGATAAAAATCAAAAGATTGTCGGCATTGTCGGCCGCCTTTCCCCGGAAAAGGGACACCGACATTTTCTCCATGTTGTTGCAAAAGTTGCCGCAAGAGTCAAAAATGTCAGATTTGTCATAGTCGGTCAGGAATTCCAGGTTAAAACCGATTCGCTTAGTCAGCTTGCAGAAAGTCTCGGCATTGCAGATAAAGTACATTTCACCGGATATGTAGAAAATGCATGTGCAGCAATTGATGAATTTACTATAGGCGTAATCACATCACGTTTTTCCGAAACCATTGCCCGGGTTGCGCTGGAATACATGACTGCTCGAAAGCCTGTTATAGCGACAAATGTAAATGTTCTGGAAGAGATCATTAAGCATGAAAAAACGGGGATGGTTTTCGAGATAGATGACATTATTGGAATGGCTGAGCAAATTACGGTACTCTTGGATGATGAATCGAAATGCCGCGAATGGGGACAGAGTGCTAGGGCTGAGGTAGAGGAGTTCTATACAATCGAATCAATAGCCGAGAAAACAATAACGGTTTACAATAAGGTTCTTGATGGACGAAAAGCCGGTAATTAGTAAACTGCGAATATTGACCATTGTGTTTTCGAAGTCTTGGGGCGGACTTGAAATGGTTGCATGCAATGTTGCCCGAGAATTGAACGATTTAGGGCACGAAGTAGCAATTGTATCCGCAGCGAATTCACCTATAAGTAAATATTGTTCGGATCACAATACATCACATATTGCCATGTCGCCTTTGATTAAATATTGCGATTTTATTACCGCATGGAGGCTGGCAAGAATAATGGAAGAAAAACAGATCGATATTATACATGTGTATATTTCAAAAGATTTAAGCACAATAGGATTAGCGAAAAAAATTGCCGGCAGGGGGAAAGTGGTATTTTCACAACATATGGATTCCCATTACCCGAAAAAAGATATTTTTCATCGATGGGTGTTTGGCAAAGTGGATATGATTACTACTGCTACAAAAGCAGTCCGACAGCACGTTCTTGACCATACCCGCATGTCTCACAGCAAGGTTACCTGCATTTATAATGGGGTAAATCTCGAAAAATTTAATCCGCATGTTGCCTCGATTAACCGGAAAGACTATATGATTCCTAAAAATGCTAATATTGTAGGGATTGTTGGGAGACTTGACCGTCTGAAACGTCAAGAGCTTTTGGTCAACGCAGCACCAAAGATTCTTAAAATATATCCAGATACTTTTTTTCTCATAATCGGCGAAGAATCCAGAAGCAAGACAGGCACCGGATATAAACAGGAACTGATTAATCTAATTACCGGAAAGAATTTGAACGATACATTTCGACTCATTGATTTTGTTCCGGATGTACAGAGGCTGTTAGGATTGTTTGATGTTGCCGTGTTAACCACCCCCAAAGAGACATTCGGAATGGTTCTCATTGAAGCGATGGCAATGAAAATTCCGGTTGTTGGAACGAATGCAGGCGGTGTGCCTGAAATTATTGACAATACTATTAATGGGCTATTGTTTGAGCCGGATGATGTTGAGGATCTCAGTGAGAAAATCATTGCTCTCTTGACCGACAATACTGTTCGGGATACAATGGGGAATGAAGGATTTATAAAAGTTCAGGAACAATTCGATCTGAAAAAGAAAATAAGTGAATATGAGCGGATGTTTTATACGCTCCTTGAGCCGGATTTTCATTAACAGTATTAAATTGCAAATATGATGAATGATATAATCAAAGCTACGGAAAAACAGCCGGTTTCACTTTGCATGATTCTCAAAGATGAAGCAAAAAGAATCGATAAGTGTCTAAAAAAAATAAGCCGTATTGTTGATGAAGTACTTGTTCTCGATACAGGCTCCGAGGATGATACGGTTGAAAAGGTAAAAACATACGGTGCACAGGTATTTACCTTCGATTGGGATAATGATTTTAGTAAAGCGCGTAACATACTGCGGGACAGGGCAACAAATGATTGGCTCTTATGGATAGACGGAGACGAATTTTTTTCACATGAACTTATTCAGGAAATTTGTGAGAAGCTGAATTCGAACTCTGAAGTAGCCGGGTATTTTTTCCCGAGAAAAAACTACTTTTTCGGAACCTGGATGAAAAACGGAGGTAACTATCCTAACTATCAGTTGAAAATGTTTAAAAAATCACAGTCTTCGCCTTATGAATATCGTGTTCATGAAAAAGTACAATTGAAAGGCACTATAGAATTCATGTCGCATCCAATCGACCATTATCCTTATGATTCGGTTGAATCTTACTTCAATAAATTCAACCATTATACATCGCTTGACGCATTAAAACTCAAAGATAAAAATGTTCGTATTAACGTTGGAAACACAATTGTCTGGCTACTGATAAAACCTATTTTGAGATTCACGAGACGATATATATTGAAACAAGGTTTTCGTGACGGTTTTCCTGGTTTTTTTGCAATTGTATTTGATGTTGCAGGATACATTGTCCGATATATTAAGCTGTGGGAGCTTGAAAAACAGCAAAAAGAGCAATAAAAACAGTGGATATTAGCCACTTTATACATCATAGAATTAAAAAGATCAATAGCGGTCTCTCGATTCACAATAAACAACAAGCAAAACAGTATTTCTTCCAAAAAAGTTAAAAAATACTTATGTGTTATTGCCATTAAGGAACTTATACTTATGAAACTATTTAGCTATACAAAAAGGGGATGTTCTTCAGTCGGCATAGAGCTAGATGACAGTCGAATCGACTTCAATAAAGCTGCCCAACAGTACAATCGGAAAGAGAAACATAATATTCCCCAATCACTAAACCTCAAGGAAATTCTGGAATTTGGATATTATAAAAAATCCTTTCTCAACAAACTTGTCCGTTTTGTAAACAACAATAAACTCGAAAAGAAGTGCCAAGTTGAACCGCGCTTTACTTTTGAGGTGCCCATCCTTAATCCACAAAAGATTATCTGCCTCGGATTAAACTATGCGAAACATGCCAAAGAGTTCGGTGTAGCTAAACCAAAACTACCACTAATCTTTGCAAAACTACCATCATCGTTGCAGAGTCATGGGAAACCGATTATTATTCCAAGCTTTGAGCAAGGCAGAGTTGACCATGAACTTGAGCTTGCAATAGTCATTGGGAAAAAAGGCAAAAAGATTTCGCAGAAGCAGGCCGAAAAATTTATTGCGGGATATACTATACTAAACGATATGACTGCTCGTACGCAGCAGAAAAAAGACATGCAATCAGGAAAACCGTGGGTGACTTTCAAAAGCTATGATACATTCACACCACTTGGACCATATTTTACACCACAAGATTTCATAGTCGATCCTAATAATCTTGAATTGCTGCTTACGGTAAATGGTAAATCGAAGCAGCATTCAAATACATCAGATATGATTCTTAAGATTCCTGGAATTATCGAATATGTTTCAAAATATTTTACACTCTATCCTGGAGACATCATCGCAACAGGAACTCCTGAAGGTATTTCAGGCGTTAAAGATGGCGATGACGATGACATGGAAGCATTTATAGAAGGTATTGGTTCTTTAAACAACACAGTAGTGAAAGAAAAAGCATAATAAAAAAACAGTAGATTAAAATACAACAGAAAACATAGTCATAGTCAGCATTTACGTATCAAACCCTTAACTCAAGTGGATATAGTACGCTTATTATTGGGGCACTGATAATACAGTTCTTGCGTATTCGTGAAAATGCTTGTGGAATACGGTATAACAATTACAAGCGCCGAATTATTATAATACCTTATCGGTAATGGTTAACTGCCATTATTGACACCGTTCAATATTATTTCAGGGTATATTTGACAATTATTTGGTAAATAGTGAAAAATGTATTAATCGTTGCATCTTCATCTGATATTTACTATATTAACTTGGGTTCTTGTCCGATATTCTTCCTGCTCCTATGCTTATTTATTGTTTTTCTGTACTTCCTTAAAACTTTACAAATAATTGACCGATAAAATAAAAGAAGCGGACTTCTATCATACCAGGATAAAAGATTGGCCTGAAAGTGAACGTCCTCGGGAAAAACTGTTGCAGGTTGGTCCAACTCGCTTAACTGATGCAGAGTTACTTGCAATATTATTGCGGACAGGTGCGGGGTTGATAACAGCTGTTGATTTAGCAAAGAGCCTGCTCGTGGAATACAAGAGTCTTTATGAATTGTCTGCGAGAAACGCCGGTGATTTTTTGAGGTTAAAAGGTATAGGGCAGGCAAAAGCAATATCACTAATTGCTGCATTTGAAATCGGCAGACGCATCGCTAGCGGGACACGGCCTAACCGGATGAAAGTTTATTCGCCCGAGTCGATTGCAAAACGGTACATTCCGTTGCTTGAAACAGTAAAACAGGAGGAGTTTAGCGTTATACTGCTCGACACGGCCAACGGTATTATTGGTGAGCACGTTATTACTAAAGGAAGTTTGAACGCGAGCGTAGTGCATCCACGTAAAGTGTTCAAAAAAGCCATTACCGAATCGGCTGCACGCGTCATTCTGATCCATAACCATCCGAGCGGTAATCCTGAACCGAGCAGTGAAGATAAAAGTGTTACAAAAAATCTTGTACAGACGGGTGCAATCGTCGGCATAGAAGTCATCGATCATCTAATAATTGCCGGTCAGCGCTATTTTAGTTTTGCTGACCATGATCTGTTGTAGAGGATTTTCCTTTAATGAGTGTCAATTGTGTTGATTTAATCTGAGTTTAAAACAATATTGGCAGCTTTTCAACGTATAAAAACAAAATATGATGAATAATCATTCTGACAATGGTAGTAGTCCTGTTCTGAACGGTGTCAAAGCCAATATTTGGGCTATTGCAGGTGGTAAAGGGGGTACCGGAAAATCTGTTATTACTGCGAATCTCGGTATTGTTCTTTCCTCGCTCGGGAAAAAAGTGATTCTCATTGATGGTGATCTCGGAGGGGCGAACCTGCATATCTGTTTGAATATTCGCCATCCTTAGGCAAACCTGAATGATTTCATTGTAAATGACAAGAAAAACCTGAAAGATATCTTGCTCGAAACACCGTCTGAAGGACTTAAGCTAATCAGTGGTGGATCGGAACTCGTCGGTGTCGCCAATTTACAGCATGGTAAAAAGACAAAGCTTCTCAGACATATTTTACAATTGCCTGCCGATTTTATTATTGTTGATCTAGGAGCCGGGCAGTCATATAACACTCTTGATTTTTTCAATCTATCAAACGAAGGAATCATTGTCTGCAACCCTGAACCGACCGCCAAACTCGATGCTTATTCTTTTTTGAAGAGTGTTGTTTACCGAAAAATTCTGACAAGTTTTAAGACAAGTTCAGAAGAATATCAATATTTGAAAAAAATTCTTGTAGATGATAGAAATAAGACGTTCCAAACACCAAAGCTTTCGATAATAATGGGACAGCGCTTTCAGGAGGCAAGTACTAAGATTGCCACGATACTTCAAAACTTCCGTCCCCGCTTAATAATGAATAAAGTAAGAAAGCGTAGCCGTATCGATGAGGGACAGCAGTTATCTATACTCGCAGCAGAATATCTTGATATTAACTTGAAATTTATTGGGTATGTTGTCAGAGATGATAAAGTGGTGGAAGCATCGGAAAAAATGATGCCGTTTCTTCTGCAATACCCTCGTTGTAAAGCTTCCCAAAATTTATATAAGATCCTCGATGACATAGATTCTGTAAATGGTAACGGAAAACAATTCAAGCAAGAAATGAAAACACAATCAAAATCATGGAAATAAGTCATTCTTTTTCCAAATGCTGTTAGTGCATGCAACGCATTGATTCAGGCTGCTATAAAATATTTTTTAATTGATATTTGCGAATAGTTTTTGTATGTTACGCTTGAGAAAGCGACTCCTATCATTATCATTTCATGAAGAAACTTAATATCCTCTTTTTATCTTCCGAAGTAGCCCCATTTGCTAAAACCAGTGGATTAGCCGATGTTTCAGTATCCCTTCCAAAGGGTCTGAAAGAATTGGGGCATGAAGTTCGGATTATAATGCCAAAATATAAAGTAGTCAATGACCGGAAGTATATTTTGCGTGATGTGATCCGTCTGAAAGACATTCCTATAACAGTTGGCGATTCGGTTAAAAAGATCCGTGTAAAATCTGCCTTTACCCCTGACCCTGTAAAAATCCAGACTTATTTTATAGATTATCGTCCCTATTTTGGCCGTGAAGGCCTCTACAGTGCTCCAAAAACAAACAAGGATTTTCCAGACAACGATGAACGGTATATATTATTTGCAAAAGGTGTTCTTGAAACATTGAAGCTTCTTTACTGGCAGCCCGACATTATTCATTGTAATGACTGGCAGACCGGTCTTATCCCTTTTTTCTTGAAAACGTTATATGAAGATGACGAGTTTTTCAAAAAAACATCAACAGTTTTTACGATTCACAATGTCGGTTATCAAGGAAATTTTCCCCCGGGATCTTTTGCAAAAACAAATGTAGATAAATCGCTGTTTCAATCCGATGGTATGACGGAATATTATGGAAAGTTCAGTTTTATGAAAACAGGCATTTATTACTCCGATTATATCACGACAGTGAGTGAGCAGTATGCAGAAGAAGTGCAGCAATCTGCAGAATATGGATTTGGCTTTGAAGGCATCTTCAAAGACCGAAGGGATGTGTTTTCAGGAATAATAAATGGTGTTGATTATTCGATTTGGCATCCTGAGACAGATGAAACTATCAGCAGTAACTATACTGCTACTGACCTTTCCGGTAAGCTTGAGAACAAAAAAGCTCTTGCGAAAAAGTACAATTTTTCGTTTGATGAAGCTACTCCGATTATTGGATTAATAACAAGATTGGCCGATCAAAAGGGTCTTGATCTCTTAGAAAAAATAATTGATGATCTTATAAAGCTCAATGCGCAGTTTGTTGTTCTGGGAACCGGAGATAAAAAGTACCATACAATCCTTACGAAAATCAACAAGAAACATCCCAACAAATTTGGAGTAAAACTCACTTTTGATGAAGCGCTTGCACATCACATTGAAGCCGGTAGTGATATGTTCTTGATGCCATCACGTTATGAGCCGTGTGGATTGAATCAATTATATAGCTTAAAATATGGCACGGTACCAATTGTAAGAAAGACGGGCGGATTGGCCGATACAATTGAAGAGTTTAATCCTGAGACCGGCAAAGGTAACGGATTCGTTTTTGAAAAATATGACGATAAAGAACTGCTCAAAACAATTAAGCGGGCAATTGAATTCTTTGGAAATCAAAAAATCTGGAAGAAAATCATCAAGAATGGGATGAAACAAAATTTTTCATGGAAAGCTTCAGCAAAGAGATATTCAAAAATTTATGAAAAAGTTCTGAAAAAATGATTGTGTTTTTATGAACTTCTTGTTTTTGTGTGTTTGCCGGTAACTACGTAATAATAAATTTGATGTCAAACTTGTATAAGTTTGACATTTTCTTTATTTTGAAGAACAAACGAAATAATAATCTGTTAGTACTATGAGTACAGCTAACAAAGCAATTTTTTTAGACCGTGATGGAACAATCATGTTTGAAGAGGATTATATTGATAATGTGGATGATGTGAGATTGCTGCCAGGCGCTGTTGATGCACTTGCTCAGGCAAAAATTCTTGGTTTCAAACTTGTTGTTGTTACGAATCAGTCTGGTGTTGCGCGAGGAATGTTTCCGGAGTCGAAAGTAATAGAAATAAATCAGACGTTGTGTGAGATACTTGAACAGTCCGGAGTGGGTATTGACGGCACATATTACTGCCCGCATCACCCTGATGGAAAACAGCACAAGTATACACGAAAATGTAATTGCCGGAAACCAGCAACGGGTTTGATTCAACAGGCAGTAGACGAACTCAAGCTCTCATTGGACGGCTCGTACATGATTGGAGACAAGCTGTCTGATATCAATTGTGGTATCAATGCTGGTTTGAAAACGGTGCTTGTACGTACGGGATATGCAAAAGATACAAAATATTCTCTTGCAAATGCAGAACATAGTGTTCATCCGGATAGAATAGTTGATTCACTCATTGAAGCTGTTGAATGGATTAAACATGAATCGGAATAATATCCAAAAAATAGTTACACTTTTATTAATTACAGCTGCGATTGTCTCATGCGATGATCAGCCGCTTATATTTGAAGAAGATGAAATTCCATTTCGGGAACCTGCAGGTAACGTTGTAGAGACAACTGCGGTTATTGATTCGACTTTCTTTTTTATTACTGATCCATTTTTCGGTAGGGGAAATTCACCAAATCTAATGTTAGGTGAATATAAAGATCTGGAAAGCAGCATTTTACTGCGCTTCAGGGATATCTCAGTAAATGTTTCTGTTGATTCTGCGCAAATTAGTTTTATTCCATCTTTTGTTTATGGTGAAGCACTTGAATCGTTTACTGCTCATGTATTTGAAGTAACATCAGACTGGAATACAGTAACATTGCCCGAAGTGACAGTCAATCCGATTGAGGTGGCGTCCTTTCAGGTTAGCTCTTCACTTGAAGAAGTTGAACGAGTAACTATTCCAGCTGATTTGGCGCAAAAATGGGTCGATGCTGCGGTAGATTCGACACTCCCGAATTATGGTATTCTAATTTCATCTGACAATGCAGGATTCGCTAAACAGTATATTCACGATGTCTCTAATCCCAATGGTCCGGTCTTAAATATAAATATGTTATTATTTTACTCAGATAATGGAGAGCAGGCTGTTGAAATATTAATTCCTTCGGCTACTACCTACCTAGTTGATGGTCCGAAAGTTTTAGAAAATGGTTTTGTGCTTAGTAATTTTGGGAGTCACAGAATGGCAGTCCGTTTTGGCATCGGCCATATTCCTGATAATGCAATCATAAACTTTGCAGAAATGGTATTAGTCCTTGACGAAGATAATTCTGATCTCAAGAGTGGTGAGACGTATTCTTTACAATCGCATGCGATTATTTCAGAATCGTGGGATCCTGAAAATATTATTCTGTCTATTGAATCGTCTCAGAAGAGTACCATTAGATTAAACAGTAATTCTGAAAGGTTTGAGGCAAGATTTAACGTAAAAACTTTATTTCAAGCTTGGGTTCAGTCTAAGGAGGCAAATAACGGAATTTTATTTGTATCAGGATCTGAAGGGCTCGATTTTTCAAAGTTTGTCTATTTTTTTGATACGGGTGATGGGGGCATACAACCCACTATACAAGTTCAGTATACAGTTTTTAATATTGTTGGTCAATAGGTCGATTCCATTATGAAGCATATAATAAAATTACTTCCATTGATTGCACCCATATTCTTACTGATCCCAAACACTGGAATGGCCCAATCGATATTTGGAGCCGGAGGAATTGGAGAATTGCGCTACCTTGCAAGTATTCGTTCAGCAGCAATAGGTGGCTCCGGTATAGCCTTGGTGGATCCAATTGCACAGAATCATTTAAATCCGGCCGCATGGGGATATCTAAGATATGTTTCTTACGGCATTGGTGTCAGATTTGAGGGAGTGAACAACGAAAGACCTACTCAAAATAGCACCAGTGAAGAATCCGGATTGAATGATATCTCATTTGCTTTGAACACAAAAGGCAGCCTCACATTTGCCGGTGGATTCAAACCTCATTCTGATAATGATTTTAAAGTACTGACAAAGACTGACGTGTATGAGAGATTGCTGGAGGTGACCGGTGGTACATCTTTAGGATATTTTGGCTTTGGATATTCATTTGGAGAACGCGTTTTGATTGGTGCTCAGTACAATTATGTTTTCGGAACAGATGATGAGCAATGGAATCTTGATTTTTCACAATTCAATAATGTAAATATTTCAGATGTGGCAATACGGTCGACCCGCCAAAAAAGGGGATATGGATATACTCTTGGAACAATTTTTCGTTTTTTTCCTCAGGTGCAAATCGGTGCAGTTTATATGAGCGAAGCAAAGTTGGATACAAAGCTTCGAGAATCTGATACTGCGGGGAATGCCGGAATAGAAGAACAATTTGACATAACGATTCCTCATTCGTTTGGTATAGGCCTTGTGTCAGAGCTGAGCCCGGCAGTACTATTTGCAGCAGATATCTATAGTTGGCAGTACGAGGATCTCGATTTGAGTGCACCTACCACGCAAATATTCAATAATTCGACCAGGTATTCGGCCGGATTTGAGTTCGGAAATCGTGAAACTGAAATAAGGACAATTGCACGTGGCTTGAAGTACAGAATTGGGGGATATTACTGGCAATTATATAATACGGATGTTGATGGAACTGCAGTTACTGAAAAGTTTATTACTGCTGGATTTGGATATCCCTTCAATGGGGGAGGGACGAGGCTTGATGTTGCCTTTGAAGGTGGTTTTAGAGAATCGGAATCAGGGTTACTTGGAAAAGATAAAGTTGCTCGACTATTCGTAGGAATTGTCGGTGCGGAGGTCTGGTTTAGAAGAGTGATGAACAGATGAATATCAAGATAAAAAATTTATTGATATAGCGTCAAATTCTATATATATTACGTTATTACGTTTTGATAATGATAACTTTTTATAACAAAGGCCAAATTCCATATGAAATATATAAATCAAAACAAAATAATCCGGACAGTTGTGTTACTGAGCATGTTCTGTGCATTTGCTGTTTGGAGCGGGTGTGCAAGTTCATCGCAGACTGCTACCGATGATGCGTCAGCTGCTAATAATGTAAATCAGGAAAAATCTACTGAAGAGCTGACTCAGGAGATGATTATCGCATTTAATTTAGGCTATGATAGATATCAGCAAAAAGATTACGAAAATGCCCTCCCGTATCTATTAAGAACCAACGCAATTGACCAAGATATCAATGGCGATAATCTGAGATACCCACGGATTTATCTCCAGATAGGAAGGTCCTATTTTGAACGGGGAATCGTCGATAGTGCATTTTATGCATATGATGCAGGTCTTGAGTACAATGAAGGTAACCTGACATTCCTAAACTGGCTCCAATGGTATTATCTCAACGAAAACCAACTTGATGAATATATTGAGACTACATTAGATATAATAGAATATGAGCAGGATCTAAAAAATCAACAAGATAATATTATCAGAGTAAAAGATCTGTTTAAATCCCGTGGTGAAAATGAAAAAGCCCTTGAACTCATTGAGCTACTCTTAGAGCTTGAACCGGGCAATATTGCTCTTGATAATGAAAGAATCGGATTGATAAGGGAGTTACGTGGAGATGATGCATTATTAGAGGAATTTGAACGCCGTTATCAAGATGACCCTTCTGATTCAGAAGTCATCTGGCAGCTTTTGTCCGCTTATGCTGATCAATCGCGACATTCTGAAGTAATTGAACTTGCTGACGCGTTCACAGTATTGAATCCGGATGATATTGACGTTCGTCTGCTAAAAATTAATGCACTCAGGTCTACGAATCGTGTCGATGATGCTATCAGTGTAATCCGAGAGCTTACTCAACTTCGTCCACAAGAACCGCAATATCTGCTCGATATTGCCGATATTTACCGTATTGACAAGCAAAATGTACGCGAAGCACTCAATTGGGCATCGAGAGCGCGACAGATTGACAGAAATCATGGAAAAGCAAATTACATGTTAGGTGAGCTGATAGTAGAATATATAGAGAACACAATGTCACAATATGGCAGATCAGCAGCCTCATATGATGATAAACTTATTTATGAAGTAGCTGTGACCTATTTTCAGGATGCCGCCCGTGACCCGAATACCCGAAGCGATGGTGCACGTTATGCGAGTTTTTATGGAGAAAACTTCATGCGGACATCCGAAGATAAGTTTATGAATAAAGGTCAGGATATACCAAAAACGCCCGAGTATGAGTGGATCTGGCGATTTAAAAGGTAACTCATTTTGAAAATTGTAGTTGGTAGTGACCATGCCGGTTTTAATTTAAAAGAAGAAGTAGTTCAATATCTGAAAAACCGGGAAATAGATTGTATAGATTTAGGAACATTTTCTGAAGAATCGGTAGATTATCCAGATATTGGAATTAAGGTTGCGCGTAAAGTTGCCGATGGCATTTATGATAATGGTGTCCTGATTTGTGGTTCCGGTGTCGGCATGTCAATTATTGCCAATAAAGTCCCCGGTATTAGGGCTGCGCTCGTTATGACTCCTGAACAGGCAGAATTGAGCAAACGGCATAATGACTCAAATATTCTTGTGCTTGCCGGAAGAATGACAGATGAATCGACAGCTCTTGCGTCGCTCCAATCGTGGTTACAAGCTTCTTTTGAGGGGGGAAGACACGCTCTTCGAATTCAGAAAATTCATGAATTATCCGATAAATGATGTAATAGTCATTAACTATGCCGGATTTCCATCTTTGTAAGATTATTAAAATGTACGCTGTAATTGCACCGGCCCCTCCTGTTTCCATTCACGTTCAAACAAGTAGGCTTCAATGTATAGTCATGTGAAAAATTCCGATCCAGACATTTTTAATGCCATCTCAAGTGAAATTGATCGTCTTAACTCAACACTCGAATTGATTGCATCGGAAAACTTTGTCAGCAGGGCGGTCCTCGAAACCGCCAGCTGTGTGATGACAAATAAATATGCAGAAGGCTACCCGGGAAAACGGTACTACGGAGGTTGCGAATTTGTTGATATCGCTGAGAATCTTGCCCGAGAACGTGCTAAAAAACTTTTTAATGCTGAGTATGTCAATGTTCAGCCGCATGCTGGTGCTCAGGCAAATCTTGCTGCCTTCTTTGCGATCTTGAAAGAAGGTGATACGATTCTCGGATTAGACCTTACTCATGGCGGTCATCTGACTCATGGGAGTCCTGTCAATTTTTCAGGTAAGCTTTTTAATGTTGTTCTTTATGGTGTTGAACAAGATACTGGGATAATTGATTATGAAAAGTTGTCGGAAATTGCGCAAAGAGAAAAACCGAATCTTATTCTTGCTGGCTTCAGTGCTTATCCACGTGTTATCGACTTTTCAAAATTCCGTGAAATTGCGAATAATGTCGGAGCATATTTGGTTGCGGATATTGCACATATTGCGGGACTTGTTGCTACCGGACTGCACCCATCTCCGGTTCCGTATTGCGATATTGTTACAACCACAACTCATAAAACACTAAGAGGTCCCCGTGGTGGTATGATCATGATTGGACCTGAATATGCAGATAAAATAATTACCGATCCCTGGACAGGAAAAGAGAGAAAATTACGTGGTGCTGTGGCAAGCAGAGTGTTCCCCGGAACACAGGGCGGACCGTTAATGCACATTATTGCAGCAAAAGCCGTTGCATTTCTTGAAGCTTTAAAGCCAGAATTTAGTGAATATTGCAGACAAATCATTGCAAATGCCGTCGCTCTTGCCAGTATTCTGAGTAAACATGGATTTTCGCTGGTATCAGGAGGAACCGACAATCATCTCATGCTTGTTGATCTCTCATCTAAAGGTATAACAGGCTTGGATGCAGAAAACGCGCTTGAAGCATCTGGAATTAATGTCAACAAAAATATGGTACCGTTTGATAAAAACTCTCCGATGGTGACAGGCGGTATACGAATTGGAACACCGGCGTTGACAACACGAGGTATGGAAGAACCAGAAATGGAGAAAATTGGTCAAATGATTGGCGATGTTCTCCACAATTTAGGCGATGAAAAGCTATATGCGAAGGTGCGGAATGAAGTAAAATCGCTTTGCGATACATTCCCGCTTTATGATTTTTCTAAGGAGTAATACTCGAGGTTTAGACTATGAAATGTCCATATTGCCAAACGAGTGAGGATAAAGTTATCGACTCCCGTACTGTACGAGAAGGCAGTACCATTCGGCGGAGACGGGAGTGCTTATCATGTGGACACCGGTATACCACATATGAATATATTGAAAAGGTCACGCATATCCTTGTCAAAAGAGATGGAAGTCGTGAAAACTTTGACAGACAAAAGCTTGAAAACGGCATAAAATTAGCATGCTCAAAACGGCCTATACCCTATGAAACAATCGAGTTGGTCGTAGATACGACTATCGAAAAACTGCACACACTCCAGCTCAAGGAAATACCGCATAAAATTGTCGGTGAAATGGTCATGGATGAGTTGAAAAAAATTGACCACGTGGCATATGTCCGTTTTGCTTCAGTGTACAGAAAATTTGAAGCAAAAGAAGATTTTGTGAAAAGTGTAAAAGAAATAGAAGACAGTGAAACAACGTGAAAATGTATCCTCAGTTGTAGATGCGTAGTATACTAACCAGTTAAAGCTTTGTACCACACTCCTTATTACATAACTACCCGAATATTAGCAATATTGATTACTATTTACATTACAGGATTATCCGGAAGCTGTCAGGATTAGGTATGATCTGCATCATTGGAAAATATTCATGATATAACAAGGTATACCACCCTATATAGCACAATATTATTAATGAAGAACAAAAACAATCTGTTGGAACGATGAGCACACTCCAAAAATTAAAAGAGTCTTATATAAACACCCTTATAACGCTCGAATCGTTTGATGAGCAATGTACGTGGTTGAGTGATAATGTTCATGAAATATACAATGCTCAAAAAATTCTTGTCATTTTTCACTCGGAACGGAAGTCACGCTATACAATCCGCAAAACAAAGGGTTTCAAAAAGTCATCCATTGTCCAGTTCAATTTCTTCCGACAAACGTATATGACTTATTCTCCGGATGGTCATGTAGCCGAATCATTAAGCAGTAAAATATCGCTTGATGACTGGCCTTGGTTCCAAAATTCATTGAAAAATAAACTGAAAGAATCTGGTTTACAATTGATAGCGCCATTATGGTCCGGATACGAATGTCTTGGCGCAGTTATTTTTTCATCAGGAACTGGCAACGTCACTGTAAAAATGCAGGCGTTTGAAAACTCGCTGTCTGATATAGCGAATCTGCTCGAAATTGCTTTTTTAAAAGCACTATTGAAGCGTGAAGCATGGGAAAAGCAGGTACTTCTCGATCTTGGTCGCACGATAGGTCAATTGTCTGAATCAAGAGAGATTCTAAATCACATTTTAGATGCTATAACAGAAGTGATCAATTGTGACGCTGCTGGAATATTTCTATTGAATTTAACCGACAAGTCGCTCGGACATACTGCTGTTCGGGGATTTTCAAAAGATCTACAGGATAATGTTCTTCTTAAAGCGGGGAAGGGTGTTGTTGGCTGGGCTATAGCAAATAATAAAGAAATCATTGTTCCGGATGTTCGTAAGGACAAGCGGTATGTTATGGCTCGTAAGGGGACACGGTCTGAGGTAGCTGTTCCGATTATCTATAGGAATAGTGTCATAGGAGCTTTTGTTCTTGAAAGCGATAAAGTGCATAATTTTAGATATCATGATGTTGAGCTTCTTCGTGCTTTTGCTGCCCAGACGTCTATCGTGATTGAAAATTCAAAACTTTTGTATCAGGCACTTGATGCAAAGCAGCTTTACAAGGAACTGGAGATTGCCAGAAACATTCAAAAAGCTCTGCTGCCGAATAAAATGCCGAAGTTGAAAGGTTACGATTTTGCCGCAGTAAACAACACAAGTCAAGAAATCGGAGGAGACCTATTTGACTTTATGAAGATTTCCGAAAACAAAATCGGTGTTGCAATTGGTGATGTATCGGGAAAAGGTGTTCCGGGGGCGCTTCTGATGGCTGCTTTAAACTCAACATTTCGCGGCTTGATACAGCAAGCGGATTCTTCCAAGGAAATAGTGAGGCTTCTGAATAATGAACTTTACGAGGTAACGGAACCGAGCAAATATGCAACATTTTTTTATGGTGTTATCAACGCAAAATCGGGCATATTCTGCTCTACAAATGCCGGACATAATCCTCCTTTGCTCATGCGAAAAAATGGGGATTGGCAGGCATTAAAGAGCGGCGGCCCACTTCTTGGTGTGATTCCCGATTTTAATTATAAATCCGAAGACAACTTTATGAAGGATGGTGATATTCTCTTCTTCTATACCGATGGAGTCTCTGAAACATTCAATCCCTATAATGAAGAATTTGGAATAGAGAGGATTGTTTCTTGCCTTCAAAAGTGGATTAAATGTTCGGCTGCAAACATTATTCGCAATATGAAAAAAGAGATTCAAGAGTTTTCAATCAAAGATCAGCAGGATGACGATATTACAATGATTGTCATCAAAAAATCCAACACAGCTTCCAAAAAATAGTTTTTCTGAATTTTTCAACTATAATCCACCAAGCAATTATGTCAAGTCTATTAATTTTCCGGCGAAGACCTGAGTCCTTTCAGTTTGTTCTGCGCGACAGAGTCAGCAGGATGATCTTCCAGCCATTGTTCTAAAGCGGATACAGCTTTGGATATCTGACCGGAAAATTCATATATACCCACAAGTGCCCCCAGTGCCTTATTGTCATTGGGATCGGATTCCCACAATCGTTCATATGTTTTTCCGGTATTCAATGTATCTTTAAATGCAGAAAAGAGTAATCCTGCATATTCAAATTGTTTGTCTCTCGAAATTTCCGACGTTCCCGTCAGAAGTTCTAAGATGCGCGATCTAAATGCCTCCTTCTGACCAGCAGCATAGTAGTGGCGTCCGATAATTTCGATTATTTCCCGATTTGTCGATCTGAATTCTGGAACATGTTTCGTCATGAAATCCAATGCTTCGACAGCTTTTTCCGGTTGTTTTGTATTGATGTAATTTCGGGAAAGGTCTAGAAAACCCTGCCGGTAATTGCCTAGTAGCCGTACTGTCCCGAAATCTAAATTGACATCAGGGTCATTGATGCCGCGATACTGGTATTTTTTCATCAAATTATTGCTGAGTGTTTCTGTTAATACCGGAGGTGACTGAACGGGAGTAACTCTATAAACAAGCCCCTCAAGTCTTAAATATTGTTTGAACCCAAGAAAGTATGACGGGGAGACGGTGATTGCAAAGTAAACAGGTCTATCCCATTTATTTGCATCAATGATGTGAAACACCATGATATCTCGGACCTGAACACCCTTCTGGCTTCCAACAGTGAGGGTCGGATCTACCTTTACAGATAATGAGGTGGTGTTTACCAGCGATTCCGGTACCGGTTGGTTATAATCTTGGTAAAATGACTCAAAAACTTGCTGAGTTACCGGCACTTGCAATGTTTTTGATTCCCATGCGATCGGTCTGATTGCTTTTATTTGATCATCCTGAAGATTGATAGCTAATTGTGGTTCATAGTATTTGAGCTGTTCAATATACCACGGTGTATTCAGTAAGCTCAAATTAACAATTCTAACATCTTTTCTAATACCTTCGACTTCCTGCAGGTACCATAATGGGAATGTGTCATTGTCACCGTTCGTAAAGAGGATTGCATTTTCTTCACAGCTTGTGAGGATGTTGTATGAATAATCCCAAGGAACAAAATTACCGGTCCTGTCCCTATCATCAAAATTAAACTGTAATTCGTTGATTGGGCAGAACAGTAATAGAGTTCCCCCCGCAAAAGTAGCACCTAATTTTCTAACTGAATCATTTGCAAAATATACCTTCATGCTATTCATTATCCCGTATGCACCGAGTCCAATCCATATAGCAAACACAAAGAAACTACCAACATAGACATAATCCCGCTCTCTCGGTTGCGGGTCGGGTTGATTAAGATAAAGGACAAGCAGGAGACCACTGGCAATAAAAAATACAAACATTGAGATTGCTTTTTTCCAATCTTTTATCGAATGGTACACAAATCCGAAAAGACCTATGAGAAAGGGGAATCCTAACAATCCTCGTAGAGCAAAGCTCTCTTGAATAAAGCCTCTGGCGTCAAAAGTGATCCCTTTTCCAATAAAATTCCATCCGAAATAACGGAGAAACATAAATTTAATCTGATACTCCCAAAGGGGAGCGGCTCGGTCAAATGCAGTTGATAGCAGACTGGTCGTACCATATTGTTCACGGTTAAGATAATAGAGAAGATTCGACATAGTTGACGGATCATTTTCATTAATTATCGGGTCCAGACCTGAGCGAATTAATATGAGTGCATAGGTAGATCTTCCTACAGCAATAATAAACCAGACCGCTGCTGTTGCTAAACCCATTGATAGGAGGAGTGATTTCCAATTTGTCAATAAGTCTGGTTTGTATTCGAGAATGACAAAACCTGCAGTAAATGAAATGACCATAAAGACTAAATAGACAAAAAGAGGATTGTCAAAACCGACTATTATAGGCAATTCCCACGTCCCTAGTGTTGCATTGAGAACCGAAAGTTTATCGATACCCACCGTCAAGGCAATTAAAATGCCACCCACAGCACACGAAGCAGCTATCAATACATTTTCCAATCTGAATTGAATGGAACTTTTGTACGTATAAACAAGAGATCCGGCCAATAGAAAGAGAACACAGTTGAGCACAAAAAGACTGATTAAATGGTCTATCTTCCCGTCAAGTAGAATAAATACTAATATTGTAATCGTTGATGCGACCAGCATGGCTAGGTACCATAATCGCCACACAAATAAAAAACGTGGCTTGTGAAACAGGATGAGAAGAATGATTGTCGGCACAACGAGAATATTTAATAAATGAACACCATAGGAAAGCCCCACTAAATAAACAATTACAATTAAATTTCTTATAGAAGAGAGTTCTTCACGATGCTCAAACCATCTTAGTGCCAGCCAAAGTGTAGCTGATGTAAAGAGCATACTGGGTGCGTACACTTCAGCTTCAACTGCGTTGAACCAAAATGTATAGCTGAATGCCAACGTCAATGCACCGATTAATGCTGCTCCGCAAACAATAAGTTTGTCGAACTGTCTTTCAATTGTACCCCGATAGCTCCTGACCAGTTGCGTAATGATTAGGTAAAGAAAAAGTATAGTAAATGAACTCGATAGTACAGAGATCATATTGACGCGAAAACCAATATCGGTATGAAAAGGAATCAGTGAGAAGATTTTTCCGATTATGAGATAAAACGGAGCTCCGGGAGGATGGGGAACACCAAGGATATATGAACTAGCTATGAACTCGCCGCAGTCCCAGAGAGATACAGTCGGCGCAACTGTCCGCAGGTAAACAAAAAATGATATAAAAAATGTAAGCAATCCCCCTAATACTAATTCAGAATCTTTCTTGAAGTTTCTTCGTATCACGTTCACAATCGGTTTGCTCCCTTTGATTTATCGGAATGAATTTTAATCTTATATATCATACCCATTTAAAAGTGCATAATGTTTCATAATTTTTTGATTTTTGCAATCTTTTTTCTTCTTAAATCATAAAAGGTGTAATTTTTTTGGAATTAAAAAGGTATTGCAATAATTATACGAGAATTATACATTGACTCTCTCATGTACGTGTATCCGTATAAAATCAGGTCGGATAATTATGAGGATGGTCGTATAGTAAGGGAAGATGAACGATGTCATGGTATAAAAAGTGGTTTGGTGAAGATTATATTGATGTTTACAAACACAGGAATGAAGAGGAAGCATATACACTTATTACTACCTTAGAGGAAATATCACTTTTACAGTCGGGGCATAAAATTCTGGATTTGTGCTGCGGAGCAGGAAGGTACGCAATCGCACTGGCACAAAAAGGATATGAAGTTGTCGGTATAGATCTCTCATCGAATCTTATTCATTTCGCACGAGAAAAAGCGCGAGAAGAAAATGTGACAATTGAATTCCACATCAGAGATATGAGAGATATTCCCTATGAGGATTATTTTAATGGTGTCATGAATATGTTTACTTCGTTCGGATATTTTGAATCTGATGCTGAAAATGAATTGGTTTTTCAAGGGGTGTCGCGTTCTCTCAATAAGGAAGGATGGGTTGTTCTTGACTTTATGAACAGAGACTATATTTTAAATCATTTCACTCCGTTTGATGAGCAGATTAAAGGTGCGGTTACGATACGCCAGCAAAGAGAATTTGATAAAAAGTCAGAACGAATTAATAAAACTATCTCATTAATCAAGAACGGAGACAAGAAAGAATATGTAGAGTCAGTAAGGTTATATTCTCCTCAGGGTCTTGAGGACATATTCATTCGAACCGGGCTGGAACCTCTGCACAGATTTGGAGACTATGATGGCTCATCTTTTCGTGATGATTCACCACGCATACTATTAGTTGGGAGAAAACGATAATGGATACGGTAGGTTACAGTGATATAAAAGGATATTCTAAGTTATTTATAGATTATATAGAAAATTATGATAATGTTAGCGAATTTTTTAACGGCAATCCTAATGAAAGACAAGCATGGGAAAGCCAGTTGTCTGCCTGTGATTCCCATGATTATCAGAGAGAACAGCTTGTAAAAATACTGCTTAAGCACAATCGCGACAGAACAGAAAACAATCTAATAACTCATGAAATCCATAAATTACTTGATTCCAAATGTATTGCGGTAGTGACCGGACAGCAAACAGGTGTTTTTTGGGGTCCCTTATATACAATATATAAAGCCTTGACGGCTGTTCGATTTGCTCGAAAGCTGGAGCAGGAGTATAATAACCCTGTTGTGCCGTTATTTTGGATGGAAGTAGACGATCACGATTTTGAAGAGATTCGTCACGTCTACATGATGACTTCTTCCGGGACTGTCAAACGGTTCGATTATTCCGATGAGTACGCTGAAAAACCGGTGCCGAGCAAATTTCGATCGGTTGATTTTGACTTTAATAACCTTTTGAATGAAATAGCCGAAAATTTCGGTGATGGAGACTATGCAAAAGATATAATTGATACGTGTGAGACAATCTATACTTCCGGAAAATGTCTTACGGATTGTTTTGTTGATTTTTTTCGTGAATTTTTTCCGGATGAACCACTTATTTTTCTCAATCCCGGCGATTCGGCTGTTAAACAGTTAGCATCACCGTTTTTTGTGCGGGTATTGGGGCAAAATAATGAGCTTCACAAACAAATAAATACTCAGACAGAAACTCTATTCTCCAAAACATATTCTTCTCAAGTTACACTCCGTCCAGATATGTATCATCTATTTCGCACGGATGGTAAAATGAGAACGCGGCTCAATGGCTTGGCTTTTGGAAAGGATTCTGCCGACACAGTTGCCTTGACTGATGCTGAGATTGACACGTTTGTCGAAGAAGAAGTCAATTCATTAAGCACAGATGTGCTGTTTCGGCCTCTTCTGCAGGATTACCTGCTTCCAACTGTTGCATATATCGGGGGTGCATCTGAAATTTCTTATATTGCACAACTGAAGAAAGCATATGAACTGCTCGGTTTATCAATGCCGATATTGATACCCCGCTGGAGCGCAACTGTTATTGAGTGGAAAAATATAAAATTCTTAAAAAAAATGAAGTGCGATCCTATGCAGATTATAAAAGGGAACGGCCAAGAGCTTCTGCAGAAATTAATGAAAGAAGTGTCGGGGAGTAGTTTTGACAATCAATTTGAAAATGCATTCGATCAGCTTCAAACTCGTCTCGAAGAAATACGGAAACTTGGAGAATCGCTCGATTCAACGTTAGTGAAAATGGTGGATAAATCTGAGCAGAAAATGAAATACCAACTGAAAAAAATTGAAAACCGATTTCACGCTGCGCTGCAAACAGCGAATAAAATTGCAGCAGACAGATCTCAACGTGCACTCAATGCCGTGATTCCGAATAATTCGATGCAGGAGCGGACATTCTCGATTTTGCATTACATGCTCCGTTATGGACGGGATTTTCCTCGATTTCTCTCACAACAGGTCACATTACAAACCAATCATCACCATATGATTGAGTTTTAAGCGATATGATTAAACATGTTGATGTTCTTGCTATTGGCGCACATCCCGATGATGTAGAAATGGGATGCGGCGGTACAATGATCAAATTTATTAAGTTAGGATATACCACAGGAATCATTGATCTTACTGCCGGGGAACTAGGGACGAGAGGTACGCCGGAAATAAGAGCTCAGGAGGCTGAGCGGGGCGCTGAAATTCTTAGTACCTCCTTTCGTACAATTCTCGATAATGGTGATAGTAGACTTTCTAACGACGATGTTACACGTAAAATAATTGTAAAAGCAATCCGTGAATCAAAACCTCGATTAGTTGTGACGCTGCACTGGTTTGACGACCATCCCGACCATGTTGCCTGCGCTCATCTGGTCAAAGATGCTGTATTTCTGTCAGGAGTTAGAAATTATGAGGTGGAAACCAAAAGCCACCGGGTGCGCGGGCTTATATATGCAATGGGCAGAGGGGAGTTTGACCCCACCTTCATTGTTGATATATCCGATGAATTCAAACAGAAGATGGATTCGATAACTGCGTTTGCGTCACAGTTTTATAAAGCCGACTCAAAGGAACCGGAAACAGCGTTGAGTGATCCGGAATTTTTGAATTTATTTGAAGCACGCGGTAGATTTTACGGGAAAATGATAGGTTGCCGCTATGGAGAACCGTTTTACTCCAAATATCCTCCTCAGATTCTCGACCCTGTAGCTATTTTGGGAAGCAAGTGGGAAGTCCCTCCAAGAATATGATAATTATCGCATCTTGATTTCGCTTCATTTATGCTTGTTATTTGATAATGTTGAGCATAACTAACGCTCCCAACGATAATCTAAAAACAATTTGGATTTACCATTCAAATTATGTAAATTGTGATACTTTACTGCATGATTGTTTCTGATTGAATCTATACTATGTTTGGTGAATTAACACAAAAGCTAGATACTGTCCTTAAGAAACTCCGTGGGCAAGGGCGGATAACCGAAAAGAATATTGAGGAATCGCTCCGGTCAATCAGGTGCGTATTACTCGAAGCAGACGTTAACTATAAAGTTGCAAAAAGCTTTATAGCCCGGGTGTCTGAGAAAGCAGTCGGTCAAGAAGTCCTGAAAAGCATAACGCCTGCTCAGCAGATAGTGAAAATCATTCATAATGAACTTGCAAATCTGCTTGGCGAGCCATTCAGGGATATTCAGCTTCAACCAAAACCACCGACAGTCATTATGGTAGCCGGGCTTCAGGGCTCGGGTAAAACGACATTTTGTGGAAAACTTGCCCAGTACCTTCTGAAAAAAGGTGAAAAACCGGTAATGGCTTCGGCCGATATTTACAGGCCTGCTGCGCGGAAGCAGCTTGAAGTTCTTGGAAAATCGTTAAATGTTGAAGTTGTTGCACAGGGAGAAAAAAAGCCGGTTGCCATAGCTGAAACAGCTGTCAAAGAGTGTTTGGACAATAATGGTGATGTTATTATTCTCGATACTGCTGGACGTCTCCAGATTGATGAAGAAATGATGAGGGAACTGGAAGAGTTAAAAAGCAGAGTGCAGCCACATGAGATCTTTTATGTGGCTGATGGCATTACCGGTCAGGACGCAGTCAATACTGCTTCTTCATTTTTGGAACGAATCGATTATTCGGGTGTTGTTCTAACAAAGCTCGATGGCGATGCGCGCGGCGGTGCCGCATTGTCAATTCGATCTATTACCGGGAAGCAAATTCGGTTTATATCTATTGGTGAGAAGCCGGAGGATCTTGAGCCCTTCCATCCCGACAGGATGGCATCCCGAATTCTCGGAATGGGTGATGTGATTTCGCTGGTTGAAAAGGCTCAGGATGCACTTGACAAAGATGAGAGTGAAAAGTTCCAGGAAAAACTCAGCCGTGCAGAATTTACGTTTGAAGATTTTAAAGTGCAATTGCAGCAGTTTCAGAATATGGGTTCGTATGAGAATCTAATCAATATGATACCCGGTGCAAACAAGATGAGTCTCAAGGGGATGTCAGTTGATCCGCAAGCATTTAAAAGGACCGAAGCTATTATTAATTCAATGACGCTTCAGGAGCGGAGAGTTCCGAAATTAATCAACGGAAGTAGAAGGCTGCGAATTGCTAAGGGGAGCGGGACATCGGTTCAGGATGTCAACAAGCTTATAAATCAATTTTTTCAAATGCAGAAGATGATAAAAAAGTTTTCGCAATCAGTGATTAGTGGTAAAAGTAAGCGAAATAGAATCACTTAGCAAATGATTGGATTAAACTGAGAAAAGTTATTTTATTATTGACATTATACATTATTTATTATTATTATAACATGGTTTATTATCTACAGACATAACTAAAGGAACAAGTGAAAAGTGGCTACGAAGATACGACTTTCGCGATTTGGACGTAAAAAACATCCATTCTATCGAATAATGGTTTCTGACAGCAGGTCACCTAGAGATGGGCGTCATATAGAACAAATTGGATATTTTGATCCTTTGACAAATCCAAAAAAGGTTAAAATTGACAGAGATAAGGTAATTCAATGGTTGGACTTAGGGGCGACACCAAGTACTGCGGTCAGGAATTTGTTTTCATCTTCCGGAATTCTACTCGAGCGTGAGCTGAAGCAGCAGGGTAAACCCGAAGACTTTATTCAGGAAGAGATCCAAAAGTTTGGACTTCTTCAAGAGTTGAAGCTTAAAAATAAAATCGAAAAGTGAAAAGAAAAACAAAAAGCTAAAGCCGCACAGGCAGAAGCAGTTTTAAGTGAAGGTAAGTGAAGGTGCAGGTTCCGAAGCAGTTGCTGAAGCTCCCGCAGAAACAGCAGTGGTGCAGGACGTGGAAATGCCACAGGAAGCAGCTGATGACGTTGCACCAACTGAAGAGCCGGCTGCAAGTGAAGATGTGACTGAAGAAAAATCAGAATAATATAATAGATGCGATTTATCAGTACGTATTGCTTTCATATATTTTGGCAGTAAAATTGTCCGTAAACAGGTAGGGTTTACGAGAATCTTTTAGAATTAGATGAGAAGTTGTATTGCTTTGAACGTTAGTCTGAGTCCTGAGAACCTAAAGGAGAAGGATAATGAAAGAATTCGTTGAATTTATCGCCAAATATTTAGTTGACAAACCCGATGATGTCGTGGTAACGGAAGTTGAAGGCGAACGGACTACTGTATATGAACTGCGAGTAGGTGAAGGCGACCTCGGGAAGGTAATTGGTAAACGTGGGCAGACAGCCAAATCGATTCGTACCCTTCTGGGAGCAGCTTCTGGGAAGACGGGAAAGCGTGCTGTATTAGAAATACTGGAGTAATCCTCTCGGAGTGATTCGGATTGATTGAGTTGTAGCAGATATTCCGGCGCAGAATTCTGGATTGAATTGTGAATATTGTATATATCGGTAAAATTCTTCGGCCATTTGGGTTGAATGGGGGTATTGTGGTTCAGGCGTTCGCTGAAGATGCGAGAAATTTGAAACCGGATATTTCTGTTGTGTTGGAGACCGGTAATAGCAAAGAGTACAGGTGGCTTACCATAGAGTCTGTTCAGCAGTATAAGAAAACATATAGGGTGACCTTTAGAGAGGTAGTAAACCGCAAACAAGCTGAGCAGATATTAGCAAAACACTTTGGTATAGAAAAAAAATCGCTCGAAACACTTCCTGAAAATGAGTATTATAACTTCGAATTGATCGGTTGCATTGTGAGGTCCGGTTCCGGAGAGGAACTAGGTCAGGTTGATGATGTTATGAGCAATCCCGGAAACGATCTGTTAAAGGTCGTTCGTCACAATAAGTCCTACTATGTTCCGATGGTAAAGCAAATTGTGCTGTCTGTTGACTGTGAAAAACGTGAAATTGTGATTGATCCGATCGAAGGACTTTTCGATTTGGATTGAAAAGATGATTCACGTGTTGAGTCAGGTTGAGTGAATTCGGGAATTAGTTATGAAATATATTGTTTTAACAGCGTTTCCCGACATATTTGAAAGCCCACTAAACGAAGCGATACTGAAGAGGGCCCAAGAAAAGGAGCTTGTTGAAATTGAAATGGTTCCGTTGCGTAATTTTGCCGACGGAAAGCATCTGCACCTTGATGATTATCCTTATGGCGGTGGTGCGGGAATGGTTCTGATGGCGGAGCCGATTTGTAAGGCTTTTGAGTCGCTTGATATCGATAGAGAGAGTAAACGTGTCAGAACGTTGTTTATGTCCCCGCAGGGAAAAAGGCTTGATCAGGCAAAATTAAAAAAGTTGTCTCAGTATGAAACATTAGTTATATTATGCGGCAGATATAAAGGCGTTGACCAACGTGTCATCGATATGTGGATCGATGAAGAAATTTCTGTTGGCGACTATGTCTTGTCCGGTGGTGAAATCCCGGCGCTTGTCATTATCGATGGTGTATCACGGTTAATTGATGGTGTTTTAGGCAATGCGGAATCTGCTGCGACTGACACGTTTCATGCGCAGCTTCTTGACTGTCCCGTTTTTACGCGTCCTGCGACATGGAGGGGTATTTCGGTTCCTGATGTGTTAGTGGGCGGAAATCATAAGGATATAGCAAAATGGCGCAATGAGATGTCGATGAAAACAACAGCGCATGTTAGAAATGATTTGTATGTGAAATTTCTTGAAAGTACAGAGGGAAAGAGTAATGAGTGAAGCAACAATTACAGAAAAAAAAGTTGAAAAACAGGATATCCCTCAGTTTAATGTCGGAGACACAATCGAAGTCCATGTCCGGGTTATAGAAGGGGACAAAGAAAGAGTTCAGGTCTTTAAAGGTGTTGTAATAAAAATGCGTGGTTCAGGTGATTCACGGACTTTTGCTGTTCGAAAAATCTCAGAAGGTATCGGTGTTGAAAGAATTTTTCCACTTGTATCACCGATGATTGCAAAAATTAATGTTATCAGCAGGGGGCATGTCCGCCGAGCAAAACTATATTATCTAAGAAATCTCACGGGTAAGGCTGCTCGTATCAAAGAAAAACGTTAACGATTTTCTGGCTCTACATTTGTTGGAGTGCAGTGCATTTAGTGCCGATATTTAATATATTACCTTACTATCTGAATAGTCCAGAGAAGCTTATGAATATTCGTGTTCTAATCGGTTTGTTTATTATTCTTACCGTATCTACGTCTTGCACGAAACATATTGCCGAAACATCACCGAATCCATCCACACAAACAACTCAAAAAGCTTCTCCGAAGCGTATCCTTCCAGCAAAAGCTTTTCCCGAAAGTCTTGCGGTCAATTTGCAGCCGGAGATTGTACGAATGCTCCAGGCAATGGATGCAAGCGCTTGGGGTTTTTATGTGCAGAGAAATCTTCTTGAGTCGCGGAAGTTGTTTGAAGAGGCACTGGACATAATCGCTGATTATGAAGAAGATGAAAACTATATACGATATCCTGAGTATATAAATTCGAAAAATTCTATTCTCAGGAATTTTCGCAAAGTTCTCCGAAGAGAAGGATTCGATATTAATGAAACCGACAGTGATATTCTTCAGCAGGAAATCGAGATATTGCGGGTTATGCAGAATGCCGAGCGAGAAAGCGACATAACACCGAATGTTTCTCTTTCAGTGGGTAAAAGTGTAAAACCGATTCCCGTAGAGATGAATAATAGTGTTCAAAAATGGATTTCCCGTTTTGCCTATGGTAACCAACGAAAACATTTCAAAGTCTATATTGAGCGTTCCGGTAAATATCTTCCTATGATTTTTGAAGTACTTGACCAGGAAGGGATGCCTCGAGAACTGGCTTATCTTGCAATGATTGAAAGCGGCTTTAATCCCGTTGTTAGGTCGTATGCACGAGCTGTAGGTCTCTGGCAGTTTATAGCAGCGACAGGAAAACGAAATGGCCTGAAGATCGATGGGTATATTGATGAACGGAGAGATCCGTTCAAAGCCACGCGTGCTGCTGTGAAACACTTGAAGGACCTGTATTTCTATTGGGATGAAAACTGGTATCTTGCCTTATCCGGTTATAATGTGTCTGAAAGACGTATCAGACAAGCGATCAGCAGATATAAAACAAGCGATTTCTGGAAATTGGGTTGGCCGCTTCCGCGCCAGACAAGGGATTATGTCCCGAAATTTCTTGCTGCAGTGGAAGTTATGAAAAATCCGAGAAAATACGGATTTGCTCCTCCCGTAATGCAGCCGATACAGTTTGAAAAAGTCGAAATTTTTAAACAAGCAAGTCTTGATGTCATTGCAAAAGCAGCCGTTGTCGATGAAAAAGTAATCCGGGATTTGAATACAGAGTTAAAGATTTATATAACACCTGAGATAACCTCGAAAAATAAATCGTATACAATTCGCCTTCCGAAGGGAGCAAATAGACACTTTGCTGAGAATTTTGAGACAATCCCCAATAACGAGTTGATAACAAAATTGACTTATACCGTCCGGAGAGGTGACACAATTTCGGAAATCTCGGATCTTTTTAAAGTCGGCCAGCGCAAAATCATGCTTGTTAATAATATCAGTAATGCGCGGAGACTACAAATAGGCCAAAGATTGACAATACCACGGCCATCTTCTGGATTTACTCCCGGATATATTGAGCGGAGTATAACTGCCAGTACTGCGCCCGCTGTTCCGTCGAATTCCAATCGGCGCCAAAGGATAGACTATATCGTGAGGAAAAACGATACATTATGGGATATTGCTCAGGCACACAGAGTGAGCGTGCGGAATTTACAAGCTTGGAATGGATTGAGTAGGAATAGATACATATATCCGAATCAGAAACTTGCTGTCTGGCTGCCGCAATCGGCCAGTGTAGCTGTTCAAACACAAACAATTTCCAATAATTCTTCAAACTCGGGCAACAGGCAGATAGTGCATACTGTTCGAAGAGGAGATTCGATTTCTCGAATTGGTAATAAATATGGTATTACGGTTAAAAATTTACTTTCTTGGAATAATTTGACGAATAGAAGTGTCATTCATCCCGGAAATTCAATATATTTACTTCCTGATAATGAGACAAGAGCAGCATTAACAACTAAAATCAGAAGCGAAATAAAGGAAGAACGTGATATTGTTTATACTGTTGAAAGGGGCGATACACTTTGGGAAATAGCACAATTTCATGGTACATTTGTGAGCGTTATTAAAAGTGTGAATAAACTTAGATCGTCTAATTTGATCCGTCCCGGAGACAAATTGGTTATTCCTTTTTCACAATCCAATTCAAGGGTACCTACCTATCGGTGAAATTAACCTTTTTTTATTTGACTTTTTGATAAAATATCTTTACGCTTGATAGTTGTAAGTTTAGTTTTGATATAGCCTTTCGGCGATTTCTTAAATCTCTTGCAATGTATTTGTGCACACCGTCAATCTTAGATATTTCTCTCTTGTTATAATCAGAAATAAAATCAGACGCACTGCAATAATATATTGTATATACGTCAGCAAAACAGACTAAGAAAAAAGAGTAGAGGAGGATCTGTGACGAAAGCCGATGTTGTCAATCGTATTGCATATGCAACCGGATTGACAAAAGTTGAGACAGAAGCGGTTGTAAATGGTTTTATATTAACAATACGTGAAGCATTAAAAGACGGTGAAGGTATTGAAATTAGAGGATTCGGTACGTTTAAAGTGCGGGAAAAGAAACAGCGTGCCGCTCGAAATCCCCGAACTGGTGAAAAAGTAAATGTTCCGAATAGATTTGTACCAGTCTTTAAGCCGTCCAAAGAGTTGAAAATAATAGTAGATGATGAGCATAAAAGCAATAATTAACTTTATGGAATCTTTGTAAAGGAGGTAATGCGTTTGCCGAGTGGAAAGAAGCGAAAACGACATAAGATAGCGACCCATAAACGGAAAAAGCGCCTGCGTAAAGATCGGCATAAAAAAAAGGGTAAATAAGCATTAAGTTCATGGTGACTGCTTTTATCCAAGGACTTTTTTTTAATAAACGTGAAACACTTATTAGAACACTTTACCTTAATATAGCCTCACATTCTAAATCTTATGCATCAAGTTAAATCCGAAAATAATTTCGAAGCCGAGACACATTATACAGTATCGGAAATAACCCGGCTTATCAAAGTTACGTTGGAAGATGCATTCTACTCAGTTTGGGTTGAGGGCGAAATTTCCGATTTTAAACGACATTCGTCTAGTCATTTTTACTTCACATTAAAAGATGAGCAAGCTCAGCTCTCGTCTGTTATGTGGCGTGGAAAAAATATAAATCTGTTTTTTACGCCGCAGGATGGGATGAAAGTACTCGCAAAAGGGAGAGTAACGCTCTTTGAAAAGGCTGGACGGTATCAGCTTGATGTAGATTTGATCCAGCCTCTTGGTGTGGGTGAGTTACAAATTGCCTTTGATCAATTAAAGAAAAGACTCCATGAAGAAGGGCTGTTCGACGAGAAATTTAAAAAAATCCTTCCCCTTTATCCAGATTCTATAGGAATTGTAACATCACCTACGGGAGCTGCTATCCGTGATATCAAAAGTGTTATTCAAAGGAGATTCCCAGGTGTACAGATGATTCTTTGTCCCGTTCGTGTACAAGGTGATGGCGCAGCCGAAGAAATAGCACAAGCTATAAATGATTTTAATGATTATGATGCTGTAGATGTTCTGATTGTCGGCCGTGGTGGTGGCTCCCTTGAAGACCTATGGCCATTCAATGAAGAAATTGTCGCACGGGCAATTTTCAAATCAGATATTCCTGTTGTTTCTGCTGTTGGACATGAAATCGATTTTTCTATTTCTGATTTTGTCGCAGATTTGCGTGCTCCTACTCCGTCAGCCGCAGCAGAGCTAGTTGTACGTGATGCAGCAAGAGAGTGGAGACACTGTGTCGAAAAATTGCATCGTATTCATAAAGTGATTATCGACAGAGTACAGTTCAGTAGAGATAAGGTTGAAAACCTCGAACTGTCCCGTGCGCTTCAAATGCCACTGGAGCTTGTAAAGCAACCTTCATTACACCTTGATCTTCTTACCACGAAGCTTGAATCAGCATATAAAAATCTCATCGGTGATAAAATAATTTATATTCGACAAATAGAACTTTTGCTGAAATCGTATGATCATGAGGCTGTGCTAAAACGAGGTTTTAGCATTACATATCTGAAAAAAGATGATAGTATCGTAAAAAATAAACGTCAACTTGAAATCGGAGATGAGATTGCGGTGAAATTCGCTCATGGTAACGCAGATGCATCCGTAACGGAATTGTTTTAAGGTGCGCTCAAACACCGGAATTAATGGGTTATGACAAAAAACGAAAAAAAATTTGAAGAAGCTCTGAAACGGCTGGATGACATTGTGCATAACCTTGAGCAAGGAAAGGTAGCGCTTGAAGATACAGTCGTACTCTTTCAAGAAGGAATTTCGCTTGTAAAAATATGTAAGGATAAACTGCAATCTGCTGAAAAAGAGATTCAAAAAATAGTCAAAGACAGCGATGGTGATTTTCAATTAACAATTCTGTCATAAGCATGTACTTTAGCGGGTACGTTTGGAGAAAAAGTGAACTTTGGAATTACAGGTAATATTGAGCGAAAAGAAATTCATGAACCTGTCCGTAAAGTTATTGACAGACTTGAAAATCAAGATATATCTTTTGTAATTGAAGACAGCTTTGTACAAAAACTCAATTTGTCGGATAAAGGAATTACCCGAAAAGAGCTCGGTAATATTTCAGATATGATTCTGGCTTTTGGCGGTGATGGAACACTCCTGTACATAGCAAAAACACTCGAAAATTTTAATATTCCGATACTGGGGATCAATGCTGGACATCTCGGATTTTTAACAGAGATCACACCAGAAGAACTACCGAACATTATTCACGACTTAGTCCAAAACAAGTATACTGTTGAAAAGCGGATCATGATCGAAGCTGTGACAGATACTAACGGTTCAGAGCATTTGCTTGCTGTCAACGATATCTTTATTGATAAGAGTAATTATGAACGGACAATAAAACTCGCTTTAACCATCAATGATAAATTTTGTCACACATATGTTGCAAACGGTATAATTGTTTCGACAGCTACCGGCTCTACTGCTTATTCTCTTTCTGCGGGCGGTCCGATAATGTATCCAACAATTGAAAATTTACTTATTAGTCCTGTTTATCCCCACACACTTTCCGCACGTCCGATGGTAATTCCTGGCGATTTCACTATTGCAATAGAACTGCAATCGGGACCGGATGAAGTACCTATTAGTGCAGATGGACATGTCGCAACAATTTTAAAGCCCGGCAGCAAAGTGTTTATACGAAAATGTCCAAATTTTCTTAATTTAGTTCACTTACCTTCACATAGTTTTTTTAATGTCCTGCAATCTAAATTGGGATGGGGAACCAGGAATGAATTTCCAGGATCTATGGTAGCAGAGGAGTTTCATGTCAAGAAATGGTAAAATTCTCATTGTTGATGATGAACTATACATTCGTGAGCTTCTCTCACAAATTCTCAAAGAAGATTTTAATGCCCTCGATTTTGCTGAAGATGGTGAAGAAGCATGCCAAAAACTTGAAAAAACCAATTATGACCTTGTAATAACAGATTTAGATATGCCTAAAGCAGATGGGCTTGCTGTTCTCAAAACAGCCCGTGAGCTGTATGACGATATAATTGTCCTCATTAAGACAGGCAGAGCCTCTCTTGAAGCAGCAATTGAGGCTGTCAATCTTGTGGAGCAGACCAATTTATCACAAAACCGTTCGATGTGCAGCACCTTTTTCGTCTTGTTACTATTCAACTGGACAAACAGAAGCTTTTTCGGGAAAATATCAGACTCAATCATCAGACGGAGCGTGACAGTGATCTCCTCAAGAAAAATCTTGTGGAACTTTCAATTATTTTCAATTTCACCAAGAATCTTGCATATAATTTCGATGTGACTGAGATATATGCAAGTATATTTGAATCCATTTCGGAAGCTTTCTACATTGGTTTATGTTCCATACTCGATATCAAACGAAAAACTATTACGGTAAAATCTTACGGAAAACTCGAGCCAAATACTCTTGAGCAATTGAAATAGATTTTACTTGCCAAAGCGGGTGCTTCGCTTGATGGGAAAAGCGTTACGTTTGAGTCCAGTTTGAAAATGAAGAATTGCTCTTTGATGAAGCAGTTTCTGAAAGCTATAAAGCTATACTGTACAGCTCAAATTTAACCAGCTTCAGCATGTTGTGCGAAGCCAGAGGACTAAAATGCAGCTTATTATAGAAGATCTTCCTGATTTAATTATTGTTTATGATTTGCAGGAGATTCAATACAAGTGAACAAAGCTGCAAATGACCTGTATTCAGGAGTTTACTCTGGACCGAAAAGATAATAAGACCACTGTTCTTGATGCACATGTTGCTAATTTGCTTGCACACGATGAAATGAGTCAGGGCATTATGATGGTCTTGCGGGATGTGTAACCAGGGAGTGGGAAGTTGAGCGGCTTAAAAGTAAATTTATATCTAATGTATCTTATGAACTGCGCACTCCTGTTGCAACGCTCAAGGAATTTGCTTCAATTATAAAGAAAGGCATTGCCGGGCCAGTTTCTAAAACGCAAATGGATTACCTAAATATTATGTCACATAATTTAGAGCGGCTTAACAAAATTATAGATAACCTACTTAACATGTCACTTATTGAAGCAGGGATTATGAAATTACGGAAATCCAATTTCAACCTTCACAATTTAATTGAAAATGTAGTGCGAAGTGTCGAGGTTCATTATAAGAAAAAAAATATTGATCTTAAGCTGGAAATTCAAAATGATATTGATGAAATATATGCAGATGCCGGATGCTATTACTCAAATTCTACTCAATTGTTTTGACAATGCTCAGAAATTTTCAGAAAACGGATCAACGGTTATATTAAAAGTTCGAAGTAATGAATCGTCACTTGAATTGGAGTTCCAAGATTCCGGCCGGGGCATTTTGAAAAAGGACCTGCCAAAAATTTTCAACAGATTTTACAGAATAGAAGATAATGAAAAAGCCCGGGAAGAAGGCTCCGGCCTTGGTTTGTCAATAATTAAAGAATTTGTTGACCTTCATGGAGGATCGGTAAAAGTAACAAGTGAGCTCAATAAAGGAACTACTATACATATTAACATGCCCTTGCAGATGAAACAAGAAAATGTCGAGGTGAATCTGTGAGCGAACGAAGAATTTTAATGATCGAAGATGAACTCGATTTTCTAAAAGCCCTGCAAACACGTCTGGAATCAGATGGATATGAAGTATTGACAGCGCATGACGGATTTGACGGGTTGAATATTGCCCGGAAGAATAATCCTGATTTGATTATTCTTGACGTTATGATTCCAAAAATAAACGGATTTAAGGTCTGTAGATTACTGAAGTACGATGACTCCTATAAACAAATTCCGATTATTATGATACCGGTACGAACTGAGACAGAAGATAAGAGATTTGGGGAGGAAACAGGGTGTGATTTGTTTTTAACAAAGCCGTTAAATACGGATCAGTTGGTTGAGTCACTTGAGAAATTGTTAATTTCTGATGCTACTTAACATAATGGCGTATTTCGGGATGGACGAAATTACCGTGACCTTTGTTTTCTCCTTTGGCGCTTCGATTGGCAGTTTTCTGAATGTTTGTATCTATCGAATCCCAAGAAATATTTCGGTTATTTTTCCTCATTCTCAATGTCCTGCTTGCAGCAAAAACTCGGTGTAATCGACATGGTGCCGATACGGAGTTTTTTACTATTACGAGGCAAATGCAGATACTGTCTTTCCAAAATCTCAATTCGCTATTTTATTGTTGAATTCCTTACCGGCTTACTTACACTCTTAGTGTTCTGGTGGCATGGTTTAACATGGATAGAAATTGCATCGTTAATCTTTATTTATGGTAATTAGGTCAAAAGCGGACTAACGTGAATTTTAATTAAAGGATGGTATAGATTTTGGTTTCTGTAATTGTATCTCCATTCCATTTCCTTGCGATATACTCAAAGATTTTTGCTAACACCATGGTACTGTAAGCGTCTTTCTTGTGCAAATGACCAGAAAATCCCTCAAGGCCGTTACTATATGACGACGTTCCGTGATGCACTATGTGTTATGATCGACCGTACGCTGTTTACCAAAAAACTGCAGCGATGTATACGAACGGAACACAGCAGTGGAGAAGACGCTCCCTTTCGCAGCGGTGTCCCTGATCTCGTTCATCAAGCGGCAGTCACATCGTAGTAAATAGCTTCCCGTGACGTTCCACCATGCCGAAAACCTTTATTGTACCGGCACTCCCGCGACCGCTGGTTCCCGTACGTTTCTTACCAAAGCAGCGTGCATCATATTCTATCTCGCCGGAAAATCTTCTCAATTCCTGACACAAAAAATTATAAATCTTCTGTCGATAAAGCATCTAGTTTCCTCGCACCGTCGTGGAGCCAAAACCAAGACCTCTGGCAGCTTTATTGGCAGGTATCTCCAAAGAAACATAATGCAGTAGAGCAAGATCGTCCTTGAACCGCTTCGGGCTGTAGTTACAAGAACATTGAGTACCTGTAAAACGATTATCACGCAAACGGTACAGACGATCCCCAGAACAAAAGGGACATGATATACCAACAATCAATCTAGTGACTTTTTCTTCCATTCCAAGTATACTGTAACACTTGATCCGAAAATAACCTAAGTACCTAATTTATTATTGATAGCAATATTTTTCCTTGATATAGATTTTCAAATAATACCCGATTCATTAGTTATTGCAAGCGTTGTTAATGGAATTTTATTTGGCTTGTTATCCCCACTTTCGAGCTGGCTGGAAATGGTGAATAGAGCACTTATTGGTGGCGGATTTCTGTTTTTATCTTCTGTTGCCGGATCTCGGATTTTTAAAAAAGAGAACATGGGTGGTGGCGATATAAAATCAGGATTTATGATGGGGCTGTTTCTGGGGATAAAAAACATTGTCGTCGGCTTGTTTTCCGCGTTTTTATGCGCGGCATTGTTTGAAGGTGGCAGGATGCTTTTTAAAGGAAAAATTCAAAAAGGTGTAATCCCGTTTGGACCATATCTTGCTATTGGAGCCGTGGTAGGTTTGCTTTTTGGTGATATTATTGCGGACATGTATATTGCTTGGTTTTTCATGACCTAAAAAAATTCAATACTAGGTGATAAACAATTTCCATATAATTAAGCTAATACTTATATTAAATATGCATTTTATTATTTTTGAAAACTCATTCGATCCTGAATTCTCGGATAAAATAGTAAACCATAAAGAGAGTGACCGTGCAAAAGGGGGGGGTAGACTTAAGATAGGTGACCTGCTAGTATCGGCTGGAGCTATTAATGAAGATCATCTGAAAAAGGGATTGCAGCTTCAAAAGCAAAAAGGAATGCAATTAGGTAAAGTCCTCATCCAATTAGGATTTACTACTCAGGCTAAAATTATGGAAGTCCTCAGTGAGCAACTTGAACTACCATCTCTGTCGCTTGGCACGTACCATATTGATACGGAGTCGCTGGCACACATTAATGAAAATTTTGCCCGGATGAAAAAAATACTACCATTGTTCCAATTGAACAACGACACATTGACAATTACTATGGTGGATCCGCTTGACGTATTTACGCTCGTTTACGCTCGATGAGTTAGATCAAAAGCTTAATCTCGAAATCGAAGCAGCAGTCTGCACTGAAGAAGATTTGAATAGTGCACTTGATATATTACGAGACAAGTGGTAAAATGGATGGAGTAGTTCAATTTATTCAGGATGAAAAAGTTTCTGACGAACTTTATGCCGGAGATGATGTTCTTACTGCTGATGCGACTGGTGAAGAAGCGCCTATCATACGTCTCGTTAATCTGATTTTTTCTCAGGCAATCAAAGACAAAGCTAGCGATATCCATGTTGAACCCGAAGAAGATCTGCTTCGGGTTCGTTTCCGGGTTGTCGGTGTGCTGGTTGAAGTATTTGTTCAGCCAAAGCATCTGCAATATGCTACCGCCTCACGTATAAAAATCATGTCTGAATTAAATGTTGCCGAGCGAAGACTCCCGCAGGATGGCCGGTTTCAGATTCGAGTTGATAATCACGATGTCGATATTCGTGTGTCTACAATTCCTACTGTGATGGGTGAAAACATTGTAATGAGGATTTTAGACAAAACAAATCTCATCGTCAATCTTGATGACATTGGCTTCACACCGAAGACTCAGAAGGAGTTTGAAAAAAATCTTAATAGTCCTTATGGAATAATTCTTGTCATCGGACCAACCGGAAGCGGAAAAACGACGACGCTTTATTCCGCGCTACATTCGATAAATGATTTATCTAAAAACATTATTACTATTGAAGGTCCGATTGAATACCGGTTAAAAATCATTCGCCAATCACAAGTGAATAGTAAAATCGGTATGGCCTTCGCAGCATGGCTCCGCTCAATATTGCGGCAGGACCCCGATATTATCATGGTTGGTGAGATTCGTGACTCTGAAACAGCTTCCGTTGCTGTGCAGGCCGCGTTTGCAGGACATTTGGTTTTAAGCACACTCCACACCAACGATGCTTCTGGAGCCGTAACCAGACTTGTTGATATGGATGTTGAGCCGTTGTAGCACAGCGACTAATCCTGAAATTCTGTTTAAAATGTAAAGCTTCTTATGAAGCTTCCAATGTACTGGTAAAAGAATTGCGTCTTCAGTCCAAGAAAAAGTATACCTTTTATAAAGGGAAAGGATGTAGAAACTGTAAGGAAACCGGATACAGAGGACGTTTGATAATTTTTGAGTTTCTCACGGTCGATGATGAAATTCGACATATGATACTTGAAAAAAAATCGCCATTAGATGTTGCGACTACGCCATGAAAAATGGAATGAAATCATTGCGCCAAGATGGCCTCCTCAAAGCACTGAATGGATTGACAACGGTTGAAGAAGTCATGAATTCAACACAGGCTGTTGTATAATGTCCCAAAGTGATACAAAAAAAAGATAATTGTTGTATCACATGACAAGGCAGCGCTCAAGAAAATCCGTTCACTGAAGACGGATTTTCCTGTGGAATTTTCGATCTTACAAGAGTCATATGGTCTATTAAAAAAACTTAGGAATCTCAAAGCTAACCTGTTTATCCTTGATTTTAATCTGCCGCTTATATCTGGAGAAGAACTCGTTAAGATCGTCCACGACAGTGCTCCCGATGTCCCGATTATAACCATTGTGAGTAATGTAGGTGCAGAAACAAGCAAGGCGGTTATAAACGCGGCACCTATGATTATATAACACATCCGGTTGATGCAGACGAACTGCAGGCAAAAATTCAAAATCTCCTCTTTTCAGAAGCCTACCATTTTCGTATTGCATCATTGCGCGACAAGATAAAAAACACTTTCGGTCTGGATAATATTATTGGTGATTGTGATGAAATGTGGAAAGTTTTTCACGCTGTCCATAATATCTCCAAAAGCAATGTTACAGTTTTTATCTCCGGTGAGAGCGGAACAGATAAGGAGCTACTTGCACGGGTTATTTATCATAATAGCCTGCGGCGTAATAATCCTCTTATTGTTATCAACTGTGCGGCAATACCCGAAAACCTTCTCGAATCAGAACTCTTCGGCCATGAAAAATGCTTATTTTCGGGAGCCATCAGCAAGCGTATCGGTAAATTTGAACTTGCTGATCAAGGAAAATCTTTCTTGATGAGATAGCAGAAATGTCAGTGTATATGCAGTCAAAAATTCTGCGGGTCCTTGAAGAGCAGGATTTTGAGCGGGTTGGCGGCAATACGACGATTAAAGTTGATGTGAGAATTATTACAGCAACCAATAAAATCCTCGAGGAAGAAGTTAAAGAAGACAGGTTCCGTGAAGATCTTTTTTACAGAATAAATGTATATCCTATTAATCTTCCACCATTGAGACAACGTGTAGAAGATATTCCGCTTCTGGTATTCTTATTTCTAAAGGAATTAAATGAGCGGAATAACATAGAAGTTGTGAGTATTACTGAAACGGCAATGGAGAGGTTAAAACAATATCCGTGGCCGGGTAATGTCAGAGAGCTTGAAAATGTTATGAACGGGCGATACTCAACTGTCCGGGTAAAGTATTGACCGTAGAGGAATTCAATCGTCTGGATGGAAATGCACTCTTAAAGGATGCAGCACCTGCAGAAACAGAATTGAAAGATTATATTGAGGAATCATATAGCTGAAATCAGAAGAGTACATAAAACTCTGAATTAAAAAAAGAGTTTTGTCACTATTTATTACGTACTTTTGAAATCTTCCAAAGCTATGCATCAGAAAAGCGGATTTTTTGTGACACAAGTTTACTAAATTTCACATTATAGGGACATGTAAATTAACGTGAACAAAGAAGCAAATCGCAAAACTGAGATTATTACCGAACTGTCCGAACTTGAAATAACCGATATGGCAGTTGGTGGTAAAGGAGTTGGTAGGATCGATGGGAAAGTTGTTTTTGTCGAAAATGGCGTTGCGGGACAGTGTGTTTCGGTGAATATTTTTAAAAACCGGAAAGATTATGCTGAGGCTCGGGTCGTTGATGTTCTAAGATCTTCACCGATTCAAAGAGAACCACAATGCAGTCACTTCTTTGTCTGCGGAGGTTGTTCATTGCAAAATATAAACTATAAAGAACAGCTTACCATAAAGAAAAGCTTGGTTAAGGATTCTCTTGAGCGAATAGGGGGAATTGAGCAATGCACCATTGATGATACGGTACCGTCACCTGATGAGTATTTTTACAGAAATAAAATGGAGTATTCCTTCAGCGATAGAGTGTGGGATTTTGATTCAAAGAAGATTGTCAGCGGAGCGGTTGACCTGGGTCTGCATCTACCGGGCAGGTTTGATACAATTATACCTGTAACGACTTGCTACCTCCAGTCCGATGCAAGTAACAGAATTTTACGCTTAGTGCGAAAATTTGCTCAGGAGAGCGGTTATCCTGCATACAATATTCGTAAGCATAATGGATTTTGGAGATTTCTTATAATACGGGAAGCAAAATCTGCCGGTGATGTGCTCATCAATCTATTGACAAATGAATGCAATCTTGAGCAAAAACAGTGCATCAACTCACTTTGCCAAGCACTTCAGAAGTCGGTTCCAGAAATTATATCAATCTATCATGCGGAACATTCGGGAAAATCTCAGGCTTCCGTCTGGGATTCAATCAGAAACGTGTATGGCGAGGTTGAAATTTATGAGCAGGTTGGTACATTAAAATATGCAATTGACTGCGATATTTTTTTTCAGGTCAATTCACGGCAGATGGAAAATCTTTATAATATAGTATTACAAGTATGCAAGCTTACCGGTAAGGAAGTGGTTTATGACCTCTATGCAGGAGCGGGTACAATATCGCTGTTTCTTGCTCGCCACGCAAAAAAAATCGTGGGATTGGAAATCAACCCTGACTCTGTTGAAAGTGCAGTAGAAAATGCCCGTCTGAACAATATCGGTAATTGTCACTTCATTCAGGGAAAAGTACGGAGCCTCATTAAGTATCCTGATCAATTATTTGAGCAATTTGGGAAACCCGATATTGTTATTGTTGATCCGCCACGCAGTGGTTTGGATCCGAAATCGACAGAGCGGGTGATGCAAATGGGGGCATCGAGAATCATATATGTGTCTTGCAATCCCTCGACACTTGCGAGAGATGTAAAAATTTTAAATAACGGCTATTCTATTGATAAAATTATTCCGGTGGATATGTTTCCTCAGACAGCGCATGTGGAATCAGTGACAATATTGCTCAAGGGTTAAATTTCGATGAGTTGGAGATTTTAAGTTTGAATACTCTCCAAAAAATAGTAAATTATAACGATATTTAAATTGTCATGATTCATTCTCATAATTATCCTGTACACATGGAAAAAGAATATACAGTCAAACCGGCTAATCCGGTAGAAATTCCGTGTAAAGACATGGATCTGGAATGTCTACCTGATAAAAACGGAGAAGTACCGTTTGGAAATTACAAATTATGTCTTGCTTTTGATTTTTCACAAGGGCTTTGTCCATTTGTCTCGCTGAAAAATAAGAGTCATTAATGCAAGGTTATAGAGGATATTGTGAAGAAATTGGTAATTTTTAATTGTTAATAACAAAATATTTGGTTAGCGAATAAGGTTAAAACGGTGGCGCGTAAAGATATTGATTTTCTAGTATTGGGGAGTGGAATTGCAGGTCTGACTTTTGCATTAAAGGCCACTCTATTTGGAACAGTAGCGATTGTCACGAAAAAAAGTGATATTGAATCAAATACAAACTATGCACAGGGTAGCGTTGTCTCTGTTTTTGGTGAAGATGATTCATTTGATCACCATATTAAAGATACATTATCAACTGAAGCCGGCATATCGAACCGGGAAGCGGTTAAAATCATGGTTCATGAAGGTCCGGACCGGATACAGGAGCTTGTTAATTTTGGTGCACAGTTTACTCTTGAGGAAGATGGACAGTATTTTGATCTCGGAATTGAAGATGGACACTCCAGAAAACGAATTGTCCATGCGCGGGATTATACCGGAAACGAAATCGAGCGGATACTGGTCGAAACAGCACGAAATAATCCCAATATTGAGCTTTTTGAAGATCACAGTGCAATTGATTTAATTACTGAACATCAGGTAGAACCACATAAGCAATCAAAAAAAATAAATTGTTACGGTGCCTATGCTTTTGACAGAATTTCCTGTACAGTTGACGTGTTCGCCGCAAAAATCACGCTGCTTGCTACCGGAGGAGCAGGTCAGGTATATCTCCATACGACTAATCCAAGTATAGAAACTGGAGATGGGTTTGCAATGGCATACCGTGCTGGTGCCACCCTTGCTAATCTTGAGTTTATGCAGTTTCATCCTACGACACTGTATCATCCTGAAGCAAAATCATTTCTGATATCAGAAGCGGTCGGTGGAGCAGGCGCTGTCTTGCGTGATAAAAATGGTGACCGGTTTATGAGCACATTTGATAAGAGAGCAGAATTTGCACCGAGAGATATCATAGCAAGAGCAATTGACTCCGAGTTCAAACGCTCCGGTGACGAATGTGTTTATCTTGACCTTTCGCCTATTGGCGATAAGAATATCGTTGAGAATTTTCCGCAGATCTATTCAAAATGTAAAGAGTATAAGCTGGATATTGGCAGAGAACTGGTTCCAGTTGTTTCAGCTGCACACTATTTATGCGGCAGGATTGTGACTGATCTTTACGGAAAAACATCGATTGGAAATATATATGTCTGCGGTGAGGTTGCTCATACCGGTGTTCATGGTGCTAACAGACTTGCCAGCAACTCTCTGCTCGAAGCGCTTGTATATTCTCATAGGTCTGCATTAACAGCAACAAATAAATTTAAGCTTCTCAAAGAACCACCGCCGGTAATTTCCGAGTGGAATGATTCCGGAACCATTAACAATGATGAGTGGGTACTTATCAGGCATGATAAGCATAAAATCCGCAATTTGATATGGGACTATGTTGGTATTGTCCGGTCTGATTTTCGTCTAAACAGGGCCGAAAAACGAATAAAAATGATACTTCCTGAAGTGGAAGAATTCTACCGTAAAACAAAAATCAGTGAAGAGTTGCTCGAATCAAGAAATCTTGCAACGGTCTCCTCGATGATTGTCACTTGTGCAATTATGAGAAAAAAGAACAGAGGACTCCACTATACAATCGACTACCCGGAAGTCGATAATAAACATTTTAAACATGATACGGTAATTAAACAAAGTATTGGAAATGTCTAGACAGTCATGAATAATACAGCTTGATAGCTATTCAGAATAATTGAAAGATTTTTAACGTATATGGCAGAAAAAGATAAAGATTCAGCGCATTCGCAACCTGCAGCCGAGAATGTAAATAACAAAAGTGCTGAGAAAAGCAGAGCCGATAGTGATGACGGTACATCAGGAAAATCGGAATTAAAAGGTAGCAAGCAGAAGGAAAAATACATGCCGTTTACTGAACACCTTGAGGAGTTACGGAAACGGTTATTCATCTGTATCGGTGTGATAATATCCTTCAGTTTTGTGGCATATTTCTTTTCAAGCGAGTTGCTTGATTTTCTGACAAAACCGAATCCAGGAGTACAACTCCAGATATTACGGCCGACTGGAGGTTTTATAGTGCACCTCAAGGTTTCATTCTTTGCCGCTCTCGTTTTTAGTATCCCGGTGTTGATATATCAATTCTGGCAGTTTATAGCTCCTGGTCTGTTCTTAAACGAAAAAAAATATGTGTTTCCCATAATATTGTTTACAATATTATGTTTTGTTTCCGGTGCGCTATTTGCATATTATGTCGTACTACCTTTCGGTTTAGCCTTTCTGCTCGGATTTGAAACCGAATCGATTGTAGCACAATGGACAATTGACGATTTTATTAGTTTTGTGACGATGATGATGATAGTATTCGGGATAGTTTTTGAACTCCCACTTGTTGCTATGTTTTTAGGAAAAATAGGAATTATAAATCATGCAATGATGTCACAATACAGAAGGTATGCAATATTCGGTGCAATTGTTTTCGGTGCGGTTTTGACTCCACCCGATTTTATCACGCAGCTTGCACTCGCTATCCCGTTGTGGATTTTATATGAATTGAGCATAGTTCTGGTGAGGATTACCGGCAAGAAAAGTGTGTAGGGTGATGAATAAGGTTGCATGATACTATGAAATCGAGTAAATTAAACGCTTTTAATTCAGTAAAAACAACTTAATAGATTCTGATTTGCAAAGTTTAAATGAGATTATACAACCTGTTGCTGGTGATATGATTACGGTCAAGGAGACAATTGCTGAACTGCTCCACTCACCGGTAAGAATGATCAACATTATTGCAAACCATCTCATTAAACAAAAAGGAAAAATGCTGCGTCCTCTGCTCGTGCTTCTTGCAGGAAGAGTGTGCAGTGATTTGACACCGGAGACATTTAGAGCTGCCGCATTAGTTGAGATGCTCCATAATGCGACGCTCATTCACGATGATGTTGTCGATGAATCAACTGTCCGCCGGGGCGGCCCTACCATAAGCGTAATATGGAAAAATAAGATTTCCGTATTAGTGGGAGACTACATACTTGCAAGATCTCTGACAACGGCAGTTAAGCTGAACAGCCTTGCGGCAATTAACATATTATCTGAATCGAGTGCACGGATGAGTCAAGGTGAAATAGCGCAACTGATTAAAAGCTGTAAGAAGGACTTATCAGAAGAGGACTATTTTCAGATAATAGGTGATAAAACAGCAGCACTCATATCAGCGAGTATGCAGCTCGGTGCAATTTCGGTTTCAGCATCACAAGAGCAGGAAGAAAAATTGAAATTGTTTGGGGAAAAAATAGGTCTTGCATTTCAGATTCAGGATGATCTCCTTGATATTGAGGGTGAAGAGAAAGTGTTTGGGAAAAAGCGGGGAACGGATATTAAAAATGGTAAAATAACGCTTCCTTTGATTTATGCGCTTAAGCAAGTAGGAAATTCTCAACGAGGCAGGATAATTAAGAAGGTAAAAAAGAATCCATCCAGGTCGGATATTAAAACAATAATACATTTTATACGGGATAACGGTGGTGTTCAATACGCTTCCAAGAAAGCAGCTCATCTTGCGAAGGAAGCCTGTGCCGAATTATCAGACTTTGACGATTCTGATTATAAGACTTCACTACTCAATGTAACTGACTATATGATACACCGAAGTAAGTAGGTTTCAAAAAGAGTGGATGAAAAGCAGAAAATAGCTCTTATCCGATTAAGTTCAATCGGTGATATAGTATTGACGACTCCCTTAATTCGAGCGGTCAGGAAAGCATATCCCGATGCTGTAATTGATTTTATTGTAAAAGCTCAATATGTTGATCTTCTGAAAACCAATCCGCATTTGAGTAATATCATTGCGTTTGATCATACGGCAGGATGGAAAGAGCTATGGAGACTGAAGCAGATAATTGAACAAGAGCAATATACGTATTTAATAGATTTGCACAAAAATCTGCGGAGTGTTTATTTATGTATGGGCTCTCGTGCTTCGGTCGTTCTACGATACAAAAAAGAATATTGGAAAAGATCATTACTTATTTGGTTGCGCATCAACAGGTTTAAACCGGCAGCACCAATTTTTAAAAGGTATTTTCATGCTCTTGCATTCTTGAACATTGTTCCGGATCAGGATGGTTCTGAAATTGTTGTTCCTTCAGATGTATTGGAAAAAGTTCGAACCCTTTGTGGAAGAGACGGTTTGAGAATGGATCAGCCCATTGTGGTGCTTTGTCCTGGAGCAGGATTTTCAACAAAACGGTGGATGCCGGATGGGTTTGCAGCAGTCGGAGATTATTTCTGTAAAAACTATCAGTCCAATGTCATAATTCTCGGTGGAGAGAGTGATCGATTAGAGTGTGAAACAGTTCAAAAGCAGATGATGAGCAAGGCATGGAATTATACAGGTGCATTTACGCTGATGGAAGCTGCTGCATTGCTAAAACTAAGTACAATTGTTATTACGAATGATACCGGATTGATGCATATTGCGCAGTCTCAAAAAAAACCTGTTGTGGCTCTTTTTGGTTCGACTTCTCAGGAACTCGGTTATTTCCCGTTTCCTGAGAAGAGTTTTGTAATTGAGAAAAGCCTGTCATGCAGGCCATGTACACATAATGGAAAAAATAAATGTCCGAAAGGACATTTTAATTGTATGAAAGGCATAGAGTCGGCTAAGGTTATAAAAGTCGCCGAACAACTCTATTTGTCTGAAAACCATCAAACGGGTAATAATATTGGGAATAATGTGGTTTCTTCTGTATAATTTTTTAGCGGTGCCCGTGCAATATGTCTTTTATCAAGTTGCCCGTTTCTTTAATAAAAAAATTGCTGATGGTATTGCCGGAAGAAAAAATCAGCACAAGCGAATCAGAGAAGCTCTTTCGGATGTGGCTGACGACAGGAGGCGGTATTTATTTCACTGTGTTTCGGTTGGTGAGTGGGAGCAGGCTCTTCCTTTAATTAAACAGATTAAAGAGAACGATCCAAATTGTTATGTTGTCGTCGCATTTTTTTCACCGTCAGGTTACAATTTTTTAAAAGAATCGGCAGGTGTCGATCTAAAAGTTTATTTGCCGTTTGACAGTTATTTCCGAGCAAAAATATTTTTAAAGACAATACAACCCGATTTATGGATTGTCGCAAAACACGATATCTGGCCGAATCATCTTTATGCTGCCTGCGCATTACAGGTGAAGGTTATCCTTATCGATGCAACGCTGCCGGGTAACTCGTTGAGGATATTCCCTGTTTTCAGAAATTTTTTCAGGTCATTTTATTCAACTTTTTCTTATATGTTCCCCATATCAGAGTTGGACAGAGATCGGATGCTTTTTCTTTTTCCTTACCCGGATAAAATGGTGGTAACAGGAGATACACGGTTTGATCAGGTATATCTACGTGGACAAAATGCGCTGAAATCGAACGAAATTCAAATATTCGAAAGTGAAAATACCAATGTTTTGATTGCCGGCAGTACTTGGCCATCCGATGAAAAGCATCTTCTGCCGGCTGTTCGGAAATTATTGGAAATATATCAAACACTCAGAGTGATCCTCGTACCGCATGAACCGAAAGAGCGGTATTTAAAAGGTATTGAAGCGGTTCTCGAGCAAGCAGACATTCCGTCAAAAAGGTTGAGCGAATTTTTGCATAACGGCTATAACGGAATCCGCGTAACGATCGTTGACAGTGTCGGGTTGTTGGCAAAACTGTATACGAAATCGGATATTGCCTATGTTGGTGGCAGTTTTGGGCCCGGTGTCCATAATGTAATGGAACCAGGAATTCTCGGTAAACCAGTACTTTTTGGACCAAATTATCTTAACTCGTTAGAAGCAAGTGAACTAATACTGTGTGGCGGCGGTTTTTTAGTCAAAAACGGCAGTGACATTATCGACATTGTGAGTGAATTTCTCAATAATAGTGCAAAAAGAACAGAAGCAGGCAGGAAAGCCCAGGAATTAATTCGGAATAATCTTGGTGCGACCAACAAAATATACCACCAATTACGAGAACTGTATGATTTCATTCCCCAAAATAATTCAAATTGAAACAACAATGCTATGCAACAGTGAATGCATGTTCTGTCCGCAGAATGAGCTGACGCGTGGTCCAAACTACATGGAAGAGCATGTATGGAAAAAGATTATCGATGAAAGCAGAGGCAAAGGTGTTATATACCGTCCATTTCTTGTGAATGAGCCTTTTGTTGACCGGCGCCTTGCTGAAATAATCAGCTATATCCGCAAAGATGAAACTGCAAAAATCGAGCTTAATTCCAATGGAAGATTTGTAAACAGGAAAATGATTCCCGATGTATTGAATGCAGGAGTTGACTGGATCCGATTCAGTGTTGACGGTTTTTCTCCCGAAACATACAAAAAGAGTGGCCGAGGCATGAATTACGAGAAAGTCGTTGATGATGTCCATTTTTTTATTAATGAGCGTGATAGATTGAAAAATGACTGCTTTATTGAGATACGAATGATCGATATTGAGTTCAATAAGCACGAGCAGGAACAATTTGTAACCTATTGGAATAAGTATGCTGATCAGGCTACCATAACGGAACTATACACATGGCCTTGGATGGGACAGACAGAATCGGTCAATCTGCCTTGTCCGAAAGTTGTTGATGAAATGTTTTTTATTGTAGACGGCAGAGCTGTATTATGCTGCTGGGATTTTCAAGAACGTGGCATTATTGGCGATATAAAAGAACAAACGATAGATGAAATTTGGAGCGGATCTGTAATTCAAAGGTATAAACAATTACTCAATGAGGGAAAACGGGACGAAATTGTTTTATGTTCACGCTGTGACGCTTATAAAAATTATGATTTTTCGAATTGGAAGGGTTATTGATTGCGTTTTCCCGTTTTATAGGAATAGAAATCCTGAATATTGTGTATATTATATGAATCGGATAAGAAAAAAGGCTCTATAATGAAGAGAAATCACATAGTTCTAATTCTTGTTTCATGTTCTTGTATCTATAGTCAAATAGTTGTTCCGGACAGAGCAATTGCCCAACTGGACGGTTATGAAATTCTCAAAACCGATATCTCCGCACGAGCTTCAGGAATGTCGGGTGCTTTTGTAGGAATGACGGGGGATATACATGCATTATTTTATAATCCCGCTGGTCTGATTGGTCTTCAAAAGAAAACGGTAGGTTTAACCTACATTGATCATTTGCTTGATTTTAAAGCGGGGAGTATTATCTATGGCCTTCCATCCGGATTGAAAAGCAAATATGCCTTTGGGATAAATTATATCAACTACGGCTCATTTGATGGTAGAGATAATAGTGGAGCACCGACTACATCATTCTCTGCACAGGATGCCGTATTTGTTGCTGGGTATGCCAGTGAATACTCATCAAATATTTATTACGGGATTAACAGTAAATTTCTTTACTCTAACATTGATGAATTTTCATCAACGTTGGTTGCATTTGATGGAGGTGTCATTTATGCAATTCCTGAATACATGCTCACTATCGGTGTAAGTGTCGCAAATATTGGATTTGTAGCGAGTGCATTTGTTAATACTAAAGAAAGCGTGCCGGCAGTTGCCAAAGCAGGGCTTACAAAAAAACTTGCTCATTTACCCTTATTGATTAGTGCTGAGTTCCGTCAGTTCTTCGATGGGGAATTTCAAGTGGTCGGCGGCGGCGAATTAGCCTTTTCGGATTCGCTTACCGGAAGAGTCGGGTATGACTCACATGGACCGGATCAAAAAATTGATGATGAAGGAGGACCCTTCGCGGGTGCATCAGTTGGATTCGGATTCCAATGGCAGAGTTATACTTTAGATTATTCTTATAATTCATTTGGTGTGATCGGGGATCTCCAATGGATAACCCTGACAACAGGGTTGTGATCAACTGTTGTTGTTCTTGCTGGTTGCTCTGCTGCTGTCTCCGTTCGTGTGCTTGCGTAAGAATTTGCTCCAGTCTTTCCTAATATTCATTTTCTATTATAAAACCTTCCCTGAACAACCTGCTTAGCTCAGTCGGTTTTCTCAAAACGTCTAAATCTTTTATCAGTGCGTCCGCTTGTGTTTTGCTTATTCTCCACCAGCGCATAAAATTACTGGAGATCTCGTCACTGTCAAACAGCATCGGTTTTCTTAAATTGTCTTGATACAATTGTTCTTCAAACTCATTCTCAAAAGATACCAGTTCCCGCTCCAGTCTGGAAAAATTATTCCAGTATTTTTCATAATCGGCGATTGCTGTAGCGGCTTCCGGAGTATCAACAGTTTTGATAATACTAATTGCACCCGAGCGCACTGCTGGATCAGAATGGATCATTGAATGTAAAACACCATCAATAACCCAGGGTTCCTTTTTCGCCAAAATGCGGATAGCTTCCACAGCTTGCTGGCATTTTTCACGGTAAGGACTCGATTTTTGTCGTGAAAGCAGTAATAAATCGGGAATTACTGATGGATCTTGAATCATCTCAATTGTTTTTCCAATCGATTCAATACGCTGCAGATATGAGGCAATGTCGCTACCGACATCCCAACTAATTGTAACGTTTTTCTGTCAGCTAAATCGTTGACTGATACTTCGGGTAACGTAGCATTTCTCCATGTCCTTCCTCTGTCAAGAGAGTATTGTGCAAATGGTTTTGAAGAATCGCCCTGGGCAATTGAATAGGCCACCTCGACAACACCGCTTCCTAATCCTTAGTGTCAATTTTGTAAAATCCGATCAACAAAAAGACCGGGATCTCTGTCCGAAGGGCGCAGTCGGAGCCGAATTGGAATGTCGGTAAACTCGGTTATATCAAATTCGGAATACCGTTTGACAGTACCGGTGTAACATGCTGAAGTTATATTCGACAGATCATTGGAAATAGCAGACTGTCGCCATGTTCTGCCTTGATAGATCGAATATTGGACACCGAGTGAAACCGGATCATATTCCATGTCGCTAATGGTGTAACCGATATGAAATATGCCAAATTGATCCTCATTAAAATCACTGAAACTAACCGTGGGGATAACATTATTGTCAATATGAAATGGCCGGGAAATGTAGTAATTTCCATACGTATTTCCCTTATTAGCCGATATACGAAATAAAACTTCGTCAATACCCTGATTAGGAATATCGATGTCTGTTGACCAAACTACATACATAGAATCTTGCGACTCATCTGCAATTCCGGCTCCAAGCCTGACAGAAGCGGCATTCCCATTGGAACCCAGATCAATAGAGTAATGGTATGCAAAACTATCGAGAGCGGCACGTGCGGGGTTGGGGTAAAAAAATCGCAGTAAAACATCACCTTCCTCTTCTACATTCACATCTGCAATGCCAATTGATGTTGTGTCAACACCGAAGTTCCAGACTGCAGGTACGCAATTGCAGGGCCTTGGCTGTTTATCGATTGGTGTCAGCTTGAATAGCAATCCGGCAGATTGATCCGGGGGTCGAACTGTTTCAAGATTAATGTCACCGTCAGTTCTCCAGACGACGCTCCCTGTGTAGTTTTGATCAACAATCGAGGTCAACTTTCCTTCTGTCGACGCAGCATGCCAATTCATTCCGTTATTTACCGAATACTCAGCTATATATCAAGCGAATCGAGTTCTGTGTCTTTGAGAATGTATCTTAACAATATCTGTCCTTCAGTATCCATGATTCTATCAGTGATTTCAATATTTGGTGGTAAATTTGAAGGGACTTCAAATGACAATAAATGTTGAGATTCATCTTCTTGTTGAACAATTCTAAATTGAATTGCTTCCGGACGAACTTGAGAACTTTCTTGAGCTTTCTTATGAGCAAATCCGAAGCATTCTGGTCCCCCTGATTTCGCCCAGAGCGGCAATAGAGGGAATAGGGACGCTCTTCTTCGACTACAGTCAGCAAAATAGAAAGTGCCCTAGAGTCTCTGATTTGGCCAAGAACTTCAGTCGCGATCAAGGCATGCGGTTTATCGAATTTTACTATCTGAATTAAATCCGGTACAGCACCTCGTGTATCTCCGATTATTCCAAGAGTTCTAATCGCCTCTATCGATGCACGTCTGTCATTTTTGATAACCTGCATCAGGTACGGTATAGCACGCATATCACCAAGGCGGCCGAGTGTGTAAGCAGCATCTCGTGAAGCTTCACTGTCTTCCAGTAATACTTGCACAATATGGTCAAATTGCTCCGGTGTCTCTTGTAGGACATTATACTCAGCTTGGCGGAGTATCCGCACGCTGCTTTCCGTTGCACAAGATGCAATGAAAGTACAGAGAATCAGAATAAAGGATAATGCTCATTCTATTTTTCGACATAAAATCAGTAAAAACTTAGTTTTGCAGCAGCTTTGAACGATAAAAATCATATTTATTTACTATGAATTACCATGATAAGACTGTTTCCAGATAGAGAGTATAGTCAACAAGTAATTGCTCTTGCACTGCCTATTGTGCTTGCAATGCTATCACGAACAATCATGAGTCTCGCTGATGTAGCAATAGTTGGACGGTTAGGCGCAGTACCGTTGGCTGCTACGGGCCTCGGTGCCCATATTGTTCTGATTGTTACAGAATCGTACGGATTCCTGAATGTCGGAATCCAGACGCTTACAGCCGAAGATATGGAGAACAGAAATTTACCGGTTGTGGAAGCAATGTCAATGGATCTCTGCTAACTTTGTTTGTCATTGGGGCGCTTTTTTCATTAGCTGGTTTTGTGCTTGGCCCGCTTGTTACACAATTTATCGCAAATGATCCTCACGTAGAACAGCTTTGCAGTACCTATGTCTCGATTCGCTTTTTGGAGGTTCTTTCATATGGTCTCATTGCCGTATACAGAGGTTTTTTTGATGGAATCGGCAAAACAAAAATCTCAATGCGGCAATGGTTATAGTCAATGTAGTAAATATTGTTTTGAATTACTGTTTGATTTTTGGAAACTGGGGATTTCCACGGCTTGAAGTTACGGGTGCAGCACTTGCATCTACAATAAGTACCTATGTCGGTGTTGGTATTCTGATAATACACAGCGTATCCAGCAAGTTTAGAGGTAAATATGGGCTCTATAAAAAATATCGCTCTCGATTTTTCGATTCTTAAAAAATTTACTTCTATTAGTCTTCCGATGATGATGCAGAAGTTTTTTACATTTATAGGTTTTTTATTGTTTATTAAAATTCTCGGAACGATAGGCACAGTTGAACTAGCTGCAAGTACCGTATGTATATCGATTATGTCGATGAGTTTTATACCGGGATCCGGAATAGGAGTAGCAGCTGCAACGCTTGTTGGACAGAATCTTGGGGCAAAACAGTACGATCTTGCAGAACGGTTTGGTTGGGAGTCGGTGAAACTTGGTGTCTATGTAATGGGGACAATGGGTATTGTGTTTATTGTGGCTCCTGAATTAATTATGAGGATATTCACGCCCGATCTTGCTATTGTAGAAAAGGGGACAGGTGTTATTAGGCTTATAGGATTTGTACAGTTTATCAACGCGTTCGGGATTATTTTCAATTATTGCTTGTGGGGAACAGGTATGACTTGGTTTATATTTCTACCGACTGCTTATATACTTGGGATTACTCTGGGGTATGGTATTTAGGTGCGTGGGCAAGTCTAGCTCTCTATATGTTTCTTTCCGGAATTATCATGACAACTATGTTCACTCGCGGAAATTGGAAGCAGATTAATATGTAGTCATTCAGAATATATGTTTAGTGCCCTAAATAGGTTGTTTTTAAGAAACTACTCCATGTTTTTTCCCAATTTCAACAAACTTTTCAACAGCTTTGTCGAGGTGTTCGTACACGTGAGCAGCTGAAATTTGCACACGGATTCGTGCTTCATCCTGCGGTACAACCGGATAACTGAACCCAATCACATAAATACCCTCATCAAGCAGGTCGGCGGCCATATTTTTCGCTAACATCGCATCTCCAAGCATTATCGGTACGATCGGGTGACTGCCTGGCTTTATGCCAAATCCGGCGTCAGTCATATTTTTTCTGAAGTGCTTTGTGTTGTCATTCAATTTTTTCCGAAGGTCATCTGATGATTTCAAAAGCTCGATACAGGCAATCGCTGCCGATACGATAGTGGGAGCAAGAGAATTAGAAAAGAGATACGGCCGTGATCGCTGCCTGAGCAGGTCGACGAATTCATTTCGTGCGGCGGTGAATCCTCCTGACGCACCTCCCATCGCTTTCCCAAGCGTAGATGTAATAACATCGACTCTACCCAAAACATCACACAATTCGTGCGTACCTCTTCCGTTTTCTCCGATAAATCCGGTTGCATGAGAATCGTCTATCATGACAAATGCATCATATTTGTCTGCAAGGTCACAAATGTCTTGAAGTAATGCAATTTTCCCATCCATAGAAAAAACCCCGTCAGAGGCAATCATTCTGAACCGCTTTGAACGCGTTGACTTTAAAGTGTCTTCAAGAGCGTTCATATCGGAATGTTGATATCTGTGCCGCTCAGCCTTTGAAAGCCGAACACCGTCGATAATACTAGCATGATTGAGTGAATCGCTGATAATAGCATCTTCGTCGGAGAGGAGTGTTTCAAAAAGCCCGCCATTAGCGTCAAAACATGAAGAGTATAAGATTGTATCATCCATTCCGAGAAAGTGTGATATTTTGGTCTCTAATACCTTGTGAATATCCTGTGTGCCGCAGATAAAGCGGACGGATGAAAGCCCATAACCCCATGTGTCAAGGCTGTACTTTGCAGCTTCAATGAGTTTGGGATGGTTAGCAAGTCCAAGATAATTATTAGCACAAAAATTCAGAACATTCTTTATGCCGACTTTGATTGTGGCACTTTGCGGAGAAGATAGAACTCGTTCCTCTTTATAGAGTCCTGAGTCTTTGATTGAGGTTAATTCATCTTCATAAAATTGTGTGTTTAAATTGGTCATACCACTCCCAGTTAGTTAACATTTGCGATATTAAACTATTGCATATTTTTATAAACAGAATTTAACTCTTCTTGTTTGGAAATTTTGCTTCAACAAACTTCTGGAGCGCTTTTGACGTGAATGCAGTCAGTAAAATGTAACAGTAATATTAATTCCATTTGGATTATTTGCCCTTGGATGAAGAATTGCATTTGAATCCGAATGCTATGCTGGCAAGTAGTGCTACCGTGCTCATTAATCGAATAGTCAGCGGATTGCCTGATCATCGTCTAAAAACAGGGTTGTTTTCTCGATTGTCCGTTTGAATCAGCCATAATATCTCCCCAAAATGTTGAAAGAATTTTCTGCGATTACAAAAGGAATAGTGATGATAAGCACATAAACATTTAAGAAATGTTAGTGCTGATAGAAAAAGATAGACTATTTCTAAAGAGAAAACTATGTAATGATTTGGGCTTGTTATTGCTGGTCTCTCATTGACAATTTGAAAACAGCATTATTCAACCAGAATTTTGCCGTTTTCCTTGACTGAGGATAATACAAGAAAGGTTCGGATGTTTCGGATACCGGAAAATTTTCATTACTTTCTCGAACATAAATCGTTCATATGATGCAATATTTTTTACTGCAACTTTCATGATAAAGTCTTCGTCGCGCCGGTAACATGATAGCATTCAAGTACTTCAGGCCAATTTTTGATTGATTCATAAAATTGTTTGAAATCACTTTCATTGTGCATTTGCATTGAAATTGCAACCATCATAACAATCATAACAATTTCTTTATTAACTTTCTTCGGATTAAGCAATGCTGAATACTTTGATATTATTCCGACTTTTTCCAGTTTCCTGATACGTTCAATGATCGAAGGAGAAGATAATCCAACCTGTCCGGCAAGATCAGAATTTGTAATACGCCCTTGATCCTGGAGGATATTCAATATTTCTTTGTCTATTTTATCTAATTGCTTCACATACTTACTGTTAGAATGCTTCTAAAAATAAATATACTAAGTAGAATTTAAAAATTCAAGAAAACATATGCATTATAGCCAGTCTCATTGAAATTTTAATCGAACCACCAAATGAATTTCACATATGGATTGCATTAGCATATTGGCTGCTCGGCACTCTATTTCGACTATATGAAAGATATAATTATCTTGATTATTATTGATTTTTAAGTTACACTATAAAGCTTTATACTCAAGAGTTGTAGTTGGTGATTTTAAGCATAAAATTCGAATATTAAGTCGTTATGTTTATAGATAGTCACACACATTTAAGTTACAATAATTTCGATGAAGATCGGGACGATGTCATCAGCCGTGCACGGGAAAAAGGCGTGGATAGGATTGTGACTATAGGTACCGATCTTGAAACGAGCGAGCGCTCCCTGAAACTTGCCAGTAAACACGGTTTTATATTTTCTACAGCAGGTGTTCATCCTAACGATGCAAAAACGTACAATGCTGATGTAAAAAAGCGACTTCTTGAGTTATTGTGCGAAGACAAAGTTGTTGCGGTTGGGGAAATTGGTCTCGATTATTATCGTGACTATTCACCGAAAGATGTTCAAAAAGAGGTGTTTGCGGAGCAGCTCCTCATAGCGCGTGAATTGGATAAACCCGTTGTAATCCACGTTCGAGATGCTTGGGATGATATTGAAGATGTTATACACAGGACTACAAATGGGGCTGTAAAAGGTGTGTTTCACTGTTATTCAGGTGACCTTGAAACGGCGCAGCGTTTGATAAAAAATGGTTTCTATATTTCGTTCGCCGGTAACATAACCTTTAAGAACTTTAAAAATATCGAGCTTCTTGAAAAGATTCAAATTGAGAAAATTTTGATAGAGACCGATTCGCCGTTCCTGACTCCCGAACCGTATCGCGGAAAACGGAATGAACCCGGAAATGTTCCTCTTATTGCACGGAAACTTGCTGAAATAAAGGAGCTGTCGATTGAAGATGTTGCCCGGATTACTGCCTATAATGCGCACCAATTATTCGGCATTGCTCCTGAGCTTGAAAAGGTAAAAATTGTCTATACAATTCGGAATTCTTTATATGTCAATCCTACGCTTCGTTGTACAGCTGATTGTGTATTTTGTTCTCGATTAACTGATCCGGTTGTGAAAGGGCACAATCTCGGATTATCGGAAGAGGATGAACCAAATGTTGAAGAAGCTATTGCACTCATCGGTGATCCATCACCGTACAATGAAATTGTATTTTGCGGATATGGTGAACCAACACTCAGGCTCGATTTTATCAAAGATGTAAGCCGTTGGCTCAAATCGAAGGGCGCAAAGGTACGGCTCAATACAAACGGCCATGCAAATATGATTTTTGGAAGAAATGTTGTTCCTGAGCTTGTTGGTCTTGTCGATTTGATTTCTATTAGTCTAAATACACACGATCCGGCACAATATATGAAAATAATGCGTGACGATTTCGGGGACAAGTCGTTTGTTGGAATGGTGGATTTTATCAGAAAAAGTGTCGAATCAGGAATAATGACACTGCTCACTATAGTTGATATTCCCAGTGTCGATGTTGAAGCGTGTAAAAAACTCGCACGGGAGCTTGGTGCAGAATTCCGTGTGCGGACCTACAATGAAGTCGGGTAAATAGGGGTTTCATTTCAGGTACTTATGGCAATCCGCTGGAAGAAAAGATTCGGACAGCATCTTTTACATGACCGGAATATATTAAATAAAATTACTGCTGCAGCCGAACTTTCCGGTGATGATTGTGTCATTGAGATCGGATGCGGTTCGGGTGCGCTGACCGAATTTCTTGTAGCCAGTCGTGCGCAGGTGATCGGGGTAGAGATTGATCCCCAGTTTTATGATTTATTGCAGGAAAAGTTTAAACAGCATAAGACATTCACTCTTATTACATGTGATATATTAGAGGTTGAGCTGAGTACACTTCTGTCTTCATCAAAAAGTGCTGTTATCGTAGGAAATTTGCCCTACAATATTTCAAGTCAGATTCTGTTTCATCTTTTTGAACAAAGAGATTTGATTTCTCGAATGCTTTTTATGGTGCAGAAAGAAGTGGCACAGAGAATAGTTGCTCCCGTACGGACAAAAGACAGAGGAATCCTTTCAGCTATATGCCAATTTCATGTTGATCCGGAAATTGCATTTCATGTGTCACGGAATTGTTTCTACCCGAAACCACAGGTTGATTCGAGTGTTGTATCACTGAAACTCAAGGAACTTGTTGCCGGAGTCAAGCAGGAAGATTTTAAACAGGTTGTAAAAACATGTTTTGGAAAGCGCCGTAAAACACTGAAAAATTCTCTTACCGCTTACAATATTAAAAATTTAGAATATATTTCAACTCAATTTGACCTCAATCTCAGACCGGAAACACTTGAAGTTGAGGAGTTTGTCGCTCTGACGAAGGCATTGTGTAATAAAGATTTAGAAGAAACATCAGTTTCATAGTATGTTTTCTGACACCATATTCAATGTCCATAATAAAAACAGAAGCAATTGTTTTGTCACATATGCCCTATAGTGAAACAAGTAAAATTATCAGAGTGTTTTCGAAAGAGATGGGGCGGCTTTCGTTTATGGCGAAAGGATCGCGAAAACTAAAAAACCGTTTTGGTGCTTCGCTCGATCCCCTTACGTTAGTAAATCTAGTGTTTTACTATAAAGAGAAAAGAGATTTACACACATTAACACAATGTGACATAGTTAACCCTTTCTTACGGATAAAGAGCAATTTGGATAAGTTGTCATTCGGCTTTGCAATTGCGGAGGTTGTGTCGAAACTCGTCATAGAAGAGGAAGAAAATGTCCCGCTATTCAATTTAATAGAGCAGTCACTCGAATGTCTTGATTCTGCAGGCAAAAATTATGACAATGTATTTTGGTACTTTATGACACGTTTTGTAAAACTAAGCGGCTATGGATTCTCCATTAGTGATTGCGAAGAATGCGACAGTGAAATAAAAAAAAGTAATGCTTATATGTCGTTAACGGATGGCAGTATTGTCTGTTCATCATGTGCCAGACCGGCTATGAATAGGAAGCTATCACCGGACACGGTTCAGGTGCTCAAAGCAATCATGAACAAACAACCAGATATGCTAGCGAACCTGCAAGTGTCAGGCAATATGGCCAAGGAAATTACGGATCTCATAGAGAGTTATTTTAAATATCATTTTGACGGCTTCAGTTCAATTCAAGCGCTCAAACTCATGAACTAATTAAAAAATTGCAGTTACGGATATGGATAAGAAGAATACGTATATGGACAAGCTGGTCTCTCTTTGTAAAAGACGAGGGTATATTTTTCAATCAAGTGAAATTTATGGTGGTATCAATAGCTGCTACGATTATGGACCACTTGGTGTGGAATTGAAGCAGAATGTAAAAAACCTCTGGTGGCGGGCAATGACACGTGACAGAGACGATATAGAGGGGATCGATTCATCAATTTTGATGCATCCGAAAATTTGGCATGCATCTGGGCATGTTGAAGGGTTTACCGATCCTCTTGTAGATTGCAAGAAATGTAAAAACCGCTACCGTGAAGATGAACTTGATACAGAAGTATGCCCAAAATGTGGTGGAGAATTAACCGATCCTAGAAAATTTAATTTAATGTTTAAAACTTTTATGGGGCCAGTTGAAGACAATGCTCATGTTGTTTTTCTAAGGCCGGAAACTGCACAAGGAATATACGTTAACTTTCTCAATGTGCAGACGACAGCCCGCCTGAAACTGCCATTTGGAATTGCACAGATTGGAAAAGCTTTCAGGAACGAGATTACACCTGGAAACTATATATTTAGAACGCGTGAATTCGAACAAATGGAGATGCAGTTTTTTATCCACCCATCGGAAGATTCAGAGTGGATGGAACACTGGAAGGAAATTCGGTTTAATTGGTATGAAATAATCGGGTTGGATAAAAATAAACTCCGTTTTCATCAGCATGGTGATGATGAATTAGCTCACTATGCTAAGGAAGCATTTGATATTCAGTATGAGTTTCCTTTTGGTTGGCAGGAGCTTGAAGGGATTCACAACAGGACCGATTTTGACCTTTCCCGACATCAAGCAGAATCAAATAAGAAACTGACCTATTTCGATGAAGCTCGGGGAGAACGATACATACCTTATATTATCGAAACTTCTGCAGGATGCGACAGAACAATCTTGACAGCTCTTGTTGATGCCTATGATGAAGAAGATGACCGGGTTGTTATGCGGCTCAGCCCTGCTGTTGCACCGATCAAAGTTGCCGTGTTGCCGCTTGTAAACAAAGATGGTATGCCTGAAAAAGCTCAAAATATTTATAATGATTTGCGGAAAGACATGAAAACATTTTACGATTCGGGAGGAGCGATCGGAAGACGATACAGGAGACAGGATGAGATAGGTACTCCGTTTGCTATAACCATCGACTCTGATACCATGAGTGATGGAATTGTGACACTCAGGCACCGAGATTCGATGGAACAGGAACACTTTCCAGCAGATTCGATTAAAGAAGTCTTGAAGGATAAATTAGGAAATATATGCTAAGAAGTAATGATAGTCCAATGTGATTGGAGATTGTTTCATACTATAGCGTGATAGAGCTCTTTGATAAAATTGTTATTACAACCGGAAAAATAGTGTGGGGTCCCCATCTGCTATTATTACTGGTGGGATCTGGGATTTATTTTACAGTGCGGCTCCGGGGAATTCAGATCAGGCATTTTGTTTATGCATTAAAGAATGTTGCTCTTGGTGTTCAACAAAAAGACAGATCGCAGGATAAAAAAGGCGATATTTCACCCCTGCAAGCATTAATGACCGCTCTGGCAGCAGTTGTCGGAAACGGAAATATTGTCGGTGTTGCAACAGCAATAGCATTGGGAGGCCCAGGATCGATTTTTTGGATGTGGGTTGCCGCGCTTTTTGGAATGGCGACGAAATTCTGCGAGGCAGTCCTTGGTGTTCATTATCGGCAGTCAAACCCAGATGGGACTATGCTCGGCGGTCCGATGCTCTATCTTGAAGATTCAATTAAAAAGGGTGGAATCGGTAAAATATTAGCAGGTTTTTTCGCTTTATCGCTTGGTCTTCGTGCACTACTCTCGACATCAATGGTTCAGTCGAACTCTATTGCGATCGCATTAGAAACGCAGATCGGACTTGATAAGTGGATATCAGGCCTTTTGCTCGCTTCTCTGGTCTGGGTAGTGATAATTGGGGGAATTAAAAGTATCGGTCGGATAGCAGAATTACTTGCTCCTTTTATGTCGGTGATTTATATTGTGGCGGGAATTGCGATAATGGCTTTATACTGGCGTGAACTGCCGGCTGTCATGCTGAGAATTGTTTCTGAAGCGTTTTCAAGATCGGCAGCAGCGGGAGGATTTGCCGGATCGTCGGTTATGATGGCTATGCGGTTTGGTGTTGCCCGCGGCTCATATTCAAATGAAGCAGGGTCTGGCAGCGCCGCTATCGCACATTCTGCAGCCAAAACTAACCAGCCGGTACGTCAGGGCCTAATTGCGATGATCGATGTGTTTATGGACACGATGGTCATCTGTTCCATCACTGCATTTTCGATATTACTAACAGGAGAGTGGCTGACCGGATCGACCGGTGCAGAATTAGCGACAAACTCTTTTCAAAAGAGTATTCCCTTCGGAGGATGGGTTGTTGTGTTTAGTTCTATTTTGTTTGGTTATACGTCGGTCATTACCTGGCCCTATTTTGGCGAACAGTGTTTTGCCTACCTGTTTTGTTTTGGGGTGAAAAAGTATTACAGATGGGCATTCTGCGGTTTTCTGTTTTTAGGAAGTATGGTCAAAGTGAATTCAATCTGGCTTCTTGCAGATACTTTGAACGGTTTGATGGTTTTGCCGAATATGATTGGAATATTAGCATTAAGCGGATTGATAGTTTCGATTACTACTACCTATTTTAAAAAGAAATTAAAACATAATAATAAATAACCTAAAAACTGGAGGATTTGAATATGCCGATTACAATCGATTTCAGAAGGATTGATAAGAAAGAGGAAACTATCTACAAGGCTGTTGTTATGGCTGCAAAACGGGCACGTCAGATTCATAAAAAAATGAACGACGATCTTAAAAAGCAGCTTGGTGAAGTAGAAAATGAAGAAGATCTCGATGAAGAGGTTGTGGATAGAGAAAAAATTGTTAAAGAATTTGACAGTATGGACAAGCCGAGTGTTATGGCAATGAAAGAGTACTTGAATGATAAGCTGCACATCAAGAAAGATGAAGAATAACCGGTGCTTATAGGATACTTTTAGAGGTCGCTGATAAAAAAGCGCGGAGTAATCTTGCGGTACGTTGTTCTGTTTTCCTGGATGAAGGTTCCGAGACATTTTTGGCAGTTATAAAGGTTGGTTGGATTTTTTTGTTTTTGTCGATAACTTGCTCGGTAAGTTCTAATTCTTTTACATTACACGTAGTCTCGTCCTTTTCATTCAATGTAACTTCTGTATGTCTTATCGGTTAAAATGGAAGGTGTGTTTAAAATTTGACAGATAAATTTCACACTTTCCATTTTTTTTGTTACAATGGAAGATAAATAATATGAAAACGCAAACACTCTGACTTAAAATGATGAAATTGGCCGGCATAGGTGAGCTTTTATGGGATATATATCCCGAATCACGCCATCTTGGTGGGGCACCGTTCAATTGTGTTCATCATATTAAGCAGTTAGGGCAGCAGGGGATCATTGTCAGCAGAATTGGCAAAGACCGGGCTGGGCATGACATATTGAATAGTCTGCGTAAAAATGGGATTGTTTTAGAGTATATTCAGATTGATCTCGATCATGAGACAGGTTATGTAACTGTGAAACTCGATGAAAATGCCCAACCTCTCTTTAAGTGTTCTGAAGCCGCATCATATGATTACCTTGAGTGGTATGATCAATATGAGAAATTGATTCCTACACTTGATGCCGTTGTTTTTGGGACATTCGTACAACACACTCAACAGGCAGCAAACACTACACAGGACTTCCTTAAACTTTGTTCTAATGCGTTGAAGGTATTTGACGTCAACTTCCGCGAGCGGAAAGAAAACATACCTGAAGTTGTCCGCACGTGTTTGCCATTGACAGATATTCTGAAAATGAATGAACATGAGTTGCAAGATATGAGACAGATTTATCCCGAATTACCGGAAGATGATATTGAGTCTTTACAAAAACTTGTTGAGATTGGAAAGCTCCGTATTGCCTGTTTGACGGTAGGGAAATGGGGGTGTCTTCTTGCAGATGGTACGAGTGTAGTATACTGCCCTGGTTTGAACTTGCAGCCTATTGATACGACAGGAGCAGGAGATGCATTTATTACGGCATTGACACTTCAACACTATCAAGGTGCTCCGCTGCATAAAGCCGGGCAATATGCAAATAGTGTGGCCGCCTATACAATGCTTCAGATGGGTGCAACACCAAAGTATACACCTGAGAAAATATATGATTTTATATCAGACAATCATCGTTTTCACGTTTTTGACAAATGGAATAAATTTGGGTGAAGTAAAAGATTATATTTGATAAATTATCTTTAAATAGTGGCCTGAAAGTATAATTCCAAATAAAATTAAAAGAGCAGATTTTACTTTCCAAAGATTCTGGACAGCACCCCCGACCCTTTCATAAGTTCATTTTTTACATATTCTGCATATTTGCTCTTCCCTCTTGAAGAAAATTCTTTAAACTTTTTTGTAATAGGTCCTTATGATTTTATCGGATTGCAGATTAAATGAAGACTTAAAATATTTGCGTAGCCACTGCAGTGCGGGTGTTCTTCAGTATCGCATAATCACTTGCCACTTTTTTTGCCGATTTATACTGCCGCATAACAATTAAACTTTCATAGCTTTTTTTTTAAGAGGCGGCTCCATCAGTTTCGAAGGGAGTCGGTATTTTTTCATAAGAGAATACGATACTTCAAACAACGTTTTTTCGACATGATAATTAAAGGCATTACAATTGAATAAATGTGTTCGTTCTCTATCTTAAACTTTTTCTGTAGATAATTTGCTTCATCAAAATTGCCGCTGTCAAAACGAAGCTTAAATTCCTCTATGATGATGGTATGTTTTTCATTTTCCTTTAATCCCGATTCTTTAATTAAATTCCCAGCTAAATTAAATTGATTCATTTTGAGTTGCCGCGTGATAGAATGCTTAAGAGCATCATTGACCTTGTCGGAGCGAATGCCATATTTCTTTCCAAGCTTGCGCCGCCATATCATACCGTTTTCGCTTAATATTCAGATATATTGCTCTCTGTACAGCATCCCTGATCTTCTCTTTCGGAAGCGGGAATTCGCTATCTATCTTAAATGCTTCTTGATAGCGCTGTAACTTCATGCGTAAATTGAATGCAATTACTGCTATGTCGAGATATGATTCTTTCGGCATGCCAAATTGTTTACCGATCCGTTGCAGTCTTCTTCAGCATATTTTTGTGCTTCAGCTGAATTTCTAGACCCATATAAAAGTTTGCTTTTTTATCTATTATTGTCTAAATTAATAACTTGTAAAAAATAATGTATAGCGCGTTTTTTAGCAGTTACTACCTAAATAATACTCCAAAGATTCTTTATAAATTGTTGATAATCAGTGATGACCAGCAAAAGTGACATCGACCGTATTCTTGCTGTTTTCCAAAAGTATAATACGTTTGTTCTAACCTCGCATATCAATCCGGATGGAGATGGACTCGGATCGGAACTGGCACTATACCATTATTTGCGGAATCTCGGAAAAGTAGTCCGCGTTATCAACGCATCTCCCGTACCTGCTCAATATCGGTTTATGGACCCGGATGAAACGATTTTCAATCAGTATGAGGATTCCGATTATAAGCTGATTCAGGGAATTGACGTAATCGTCGTATTGGATATTTCGGTTATGCACCGCTTGGGTGTCGTCAGTCAGGCAATCAAGCAGAGTAATGCTATCCGGTTGTGTATAGATCACCATCTTCGGAATAATTTTGATGCCGATACTGTTTTTGTTGATGAAGAAGCAGTTGCAACCGGAGAGTTGGTATTCAATATTTTGGAGCGCGGCAATTATGCTATAACTCCTGCAATTGCGAAAGCTTTGTATGTTGCGTTATTGACCGATACCGGATGCTTCCGGTTTTCTAATACTAATACGCGAGCGCTGCAGCTTGGTGCTAATCTTCTCAAGCATGGCGCAGATCACCAGAAAGAATATCGTGAGATATATGAAAATGACTCATGGGAAAAAACTGAACTGTTTGCACGAACTCTCATGACAATTGAAAAGTTTGCGGACGGTAAGGTAGCTGTCATGCATATTTCGCGAGTAATGCTGGAGGAATCGGGTGCAAATTATGACGAAATTGAGGGGTTTACCGAATATCCGAGAAAAATTCATGGTGTTCTCGTGTCTATACTTTTTGTTGAGCAGGAAACTGATAATATTAAAATGAGTTTTCGGTCGAGCAACAATGTTCCTGTGGATAAGCTTGCTGGACAATTCAAAGGCGGTGGCCACAAAAATGCTTCTGCAGCTATTCTGCATTCAATGACACTTGATAATGCAAAAGATATTGTAACAAAAGCAGCAATTGACTTTGTCAAAAATTATTAATTTAATAATTATATATAAATTCATACATTTTATTAAGAAAGAGTATAATTATGGAATCATTAATCCGGGATATATTAGTTAAGGTAGGTGAAAATCCGGATCGTGAGGGCCTAATTAGAACTCCGAAACGTGTTGCAGCAGTATATGAAGAATTTACCAGCGGGTACTCGGTTGATATTGAAAAATTGGTGAACGGAGCAATATTCAAAGAGAATTATGATGAAATGGTTTTGGTTAAAAATATAGATATGTTTAGTTTATGTGAGCACCATTTGCTGCCGTTCTACGGTGTCTGTCATGTTGCCTACATTCCGAATGGAAAAATTATTGGTTTGAGCAAAATCCCTCGAATCGTTGAGATGTTTGCGAGGAGACTGCAAGTTCAGGAACGGCTTACCGATCAAATCGCTGAATCAGTGCAGGATGTTCTTGAACCGAAGGGGGTTGGTGTCGTCGTAACTGCCCGACATTTATGTATGATGATGCGGGGCGTAAAAAAACAAAACACTGTTGTTACGACAAGTAGTATGCTCAAAGGTTTTAAAAGTGACCCGAGAACACGAAGCGAGTTTCTCAGCCTGATGAGTCAGACTCAGAATCCAATATAGAATTACCTGAACCTGATTATACGTGTTTTATAGTGCATAATTGTTGTACAGACACTTTTTGAGTTCCGATGCTGTTTCACATTTTATGGGAAGTTGGAGATTGGAAAATAGTTCGGAATATTAATGTTGTCTTATAACAGCAAATTCACCTATAAATAATTTAGGAGTATATAGTATGACGAAAATTATTTTTTCCGTCAGTTACGAGATTGCCCTCGACAGGAGGAGTGAGTATTTAAAACTCATGAAGAAGGTCAAAAAGCAGATTCAAAAATCGACCAAGCAAAAATACTCTGTTTATGAAGATCCGTCACAACAAAATTTGATGACGGAAGTCTATTTCCTCGAAGAATCCAGCTATATAGAGGAAGTTAAGCGGCTTCAGGAGAAAAGAACTGAATCGTTGATGGGTAACAGATTGATCAGTATATTTTGAATCAGATGCTTGTCTCAATACGGACTTATAACGAAGTCATATAATTTTGTCCTGTTTTCTCTGTTAAAAGCGTTTACGGTATCCTTTACCATGTTTTTCCCCATCCTTGATGTATAAGTATTATTTCATTGTATCCATAGTTCCAATTCAAGAGTTATAAAACTTACCATGAGCATTCCCGAACATATTCAAATAGAAATCGACAAACTTCGTACAGCTATTCGTGATCACGATTATCTCTACTATGTGCATAATGAGCCGAAGGTAAGCGATTATGAGTATGATATGCTCATAAATCGGCTTCTTGAGCTTGAGCAGAAGCATCCTGATGCGGTTTCACCAGACTCTCCGAGTCAGCGGGTCGGTGGTGATATTACCATAGCATTCCGGACTGTGCAGCATGATACTCCGATGCTCAGTTTATCAAATACTTACAGGCGAGAAGAACTTATTGATTTTAACAGAAGAATTAATTCCCTCTTACCGGGAGAGATTTATCAATATGTTGCTGAGCTCAAAATTGACGGTGTTGCAATCAGCTTAAGATATAAAAATAATTTTTTTGAAAACGGTGTGACGCGGGGAGACGGTTATCAAGGGGACGATATTTCTACAAACTTGAAAACAATACGGGCGATTCCTCTTGCTGTGAGCGATGTTATGGACATACCCGAAGATTTTGAAGTCCGCGGTGAAATTTACATGGAGAAATCAGATTTTATAAAGTTGAATGAAAAACAGGAAGCAGCCGGTGAAAAGACTTTTGCAAATCCCCGGAATTTTACAGCCGGAACACTCAAAATGCAGGACTCCAAAATTGTAGCGGGTCGTCCTTTAACGATGTTTAGCTATTCTCTATTAATTTCAGGAGTTGATTCCCGTATTTTAACACACTGGGAGGCGCTGACTAAGCTTGAAGAGCTTGGCTTCAGGTGTAACCCTATCAGAAAATTGTGTGACTCTATAAGTGACGTGATAGAATTTTGTAATAAATGGGCGGAAAAAAAAGATGGACTGTCATACAACATCGATGGTGTTGTTATAAAAATTAATGATTTTGACCAGCAGAGACGACTGGGAGCAACAGCGAAAAGTCCGCGCTGGGCAACCGCCTATAAGTATTCCGCGGTACAGATTGAAACAGTGCTTGAAGAGATTACATGGAGTGTGGGGAGAACAGGAGCAGTGACGCCGGTAGCTTCCTTGAAACCGGTATTCGTTGCAGGGACCGCAGTCAGTCGTGCTACATTACATAATCCTGAAGAAATTGCTCGGAAGGATATCCGCATAGGGGATTCGGTTATCATTGAAAAGGGTGGGGATATTATTCCGAAAGTTGTAACGGTTTTGAAGAATAAACGGCCTAAAGATACCGTTAAACTTATTTCTCCGGTTCAGTGTCCTGTTTGTTGTGAGCCGCTTGTACAAGCTGAAGAAGAAGTAGCAATTAGGTGTGTCAATATTCTATGTTCTGCACAAGCAGCCCGGAGAATTGAACATTTTGCATCCCGTAGAGCAATGAATATCGAGGGTCTCGGAGAAGCTCTTGTTGATCAATTAATATCTGAAAACTTTGTTTCAGATCCCGGCGATCTCTATTTTCTCACGTATAAACAAATAGCGGGTTTAGAACGCATGGCAGATAAAAGTGCACAGAATCTACTCGATGCCTTTCAGCAGAGTAAAAATTCCTCTCTGGAGCGGATCATATTCGCACTTGGTATACGGTTTATCGGTATTAATGCTGCCAGAAATCTTGCAAGTTATTTTGCCTCAATCGATGAGTTGCTCGCTGCTTCCAGAGAGGAGCTCGAAGCAATCGGCAGTATCGGGGCAAAAATGGCGGAAAGTATTATCCATTTCGGCGGCTTACCAGAATCGAATTCGCTTATTGCTAAGCTTAGAAAAGTCGGTGTTTTGCTTCAAGGGGATCGTAGTTCTCAGACTAATTTCGGTGGACATCTTGAAGGGAAGACATTCGTTTTAACTGGTACACTGGGTGCCTTTTCGCGAGATGAGGCTGGTGAGCGGATCAGGAAGTTAGGTGGAAGAGTTGGTGGAAGCGTCAGTTCAAAAACCGATTTTGTTGTTGCCGGCAGTAATCCCGGATCTAAAATTGACAAGGCCGAGCGGCTATCAGTTACAGTTCTCAATGAAACAGAGTTTCTCCATTTAATCGGGTCGGAATCGGGAAATAGTCGTTGACTTTTCTGCTTATTAATAGTATATTTTGCTTTAAAATTGCGCAATTATGTAATGAATTTATTGTACAATAAAGACTTAAAATGATAATTAAATCGACTGCGATAATAAGATTTTAACCAGTTGATTTTTAATAAGTTGCGAAAGCTCTGATACAGTTTATGAGAGAGAAAAAAATTCGGCAACTCATCAAATTACTTGACGATACCGGTATTGATGAAATTGAAATAAGAAAATGGTGGGGTGAGCGGATTCGTGTTGCAAAAAATGGTTCAGCTAACAAAGTTGAAATTCGGGATTCGAAATCCGAAATTCATGAAGATATAGCGCCTCTGCTTAAACAATCCGATCATGAACAGGAAAAACCTTATACCGTTGTTTCCTCCCAAATGGTTGGAACTTTTTATCGAGCACCATCCCCTGATGATTCACCGTTTATATCGGTTGGCGACACAGTAACAGTTGGGCAGACGCTTTGCATTATTGAAGCTATGAAAGTTATGAACGAAATTGAATCAGAGGTTAGTGGAACGATTGTTGAGATACTGATCGATAATACTTTGCCCGTCGAATATAACCAACCACTTTTTTACATCGACGAAAGCAAAAAATAATGCGTCGACTGAGTATTAACAGTCTTAAACCCGGAATGCAGTTAAGTCTTCTTATTCGGGATGGGAATGGTAATATACTGCTAAATCGAAATATTGAATGGACAAGTCGATATATACAACGGCTTGTCGATTTAGGTTTTCAGAGTGTTTATATAGCAGATCCAGAACAGGACGTTTCAATACTGCCGAGCACCGATTACAAGCTGGGGCTATCTGAAAAGCTGGATGACACAACAGATTTTTTTGGCAGAAAACGGTTTTTCGGTACCATCATCAACAGAGAGAAAAACCGGATAGATTTTATCAAAGTATCCTTCACACTGCGTGACCGTGAAGGAGTAATATTGGAAACGGTTGAGACGTACATCAGTGGACAGCGACATAGATATCGTGATCGTCAGGTCAGCACCAGTTCTCTTTCACCGGGAAGGACCGGAACATTCGACTTCATATCCTCGATCGATGCAATAGATGTCTTCTCATATACCTACACAATAAGCGGCGTTCAATTCATATACCCATTATAGTTTTAATCATTCGATTGATGTCACAATATTTTCGTTATTGATCGGAAGAAAACTGCAGCTGAATGTCCGTCAGCTGCATGAGCTTGCTACCGGATGTCTCCTGCATGATATTGGAAAGGTTTTCATACCACAGCATTTATTGCAGAAAAGTGGTAAATTAACAGATGAGGAATATGAACTCATCAAAGAACACGCAACAATGGGATATGAACTGCTGAAAGAATCGCTGCCAATCATGTCGACATATGTGGCGTATCAGCACCATGAGCGGCAAGGCGGTTCGGGTTATCCACGTGGACTGACAGGCAGCAATGCAATAAAGCGTGACGATAGTAGTAATCAGATCGCACTTTACGGCGAAATTTTGGCTGTTGCGGATGTGTATGATGCGTTAAGTTCTGATCGTCCGTACAGAAAAAGCCCTTCTGCATGATAAAGTACTCGATATAGTAAAAAACAGTGCTTATTCGCACCTGAATGCGGAAATTGTCAATGCGTTTCTCAGTATTGTGCCGAAGTATCCAGTGGGTTCAAATTGTGAAATTGTATCAGGTAAGTTTGCGGGGTATCAGGGTGTTGTCATTTCACTCAATGAGGGTAACCTTAATACTCCTAATATCCGGTTGCTTTATAACGATAAAGGGATACGGGTTGATCCGATCAATATCAATCTTGATAAACACCTTGATGTTTAAATTAAATTAGTTGATATTTAAATTAATATGACTTCTAAATTATTAATTGCAAATCGGGGAGAAATTGCTCTCAGAATCATCAGAGCATGTAAAGAACTTGGTATTAAATCAGTTGCTGTGTTTTCTGATGTCGACCGGGATTCGCTCCATGTCCGATTTGCCGATGAAGCAATTTGTATTGGTCCCGCCCCATCTCAGGATAGTTATCTCAACATCTCCCGCATCATAAGTGCAGCCGAAATAAGTAATGCCGATGCAATTCATCCTGGATATGGATTCCTTGCCGAGAACACAAATTTTGCGGATATTTGTGCTTCGAATGATATAAAGTTTGTAGGCCCCTCTGCAAAAGTTATCTCACTAATGGGTAATAAGGCGGCAGCAAAGGAAACAATGAGAAACGCTGGAGTTCCTGTTATACCCGGAAGTGAATCAATTGTCAGTGATTCTGCTGATGCAAAGAAAATTGCTGATGAGATCGGATACCCGGTGATTGTCAAGGCTTCAGCAGGCGGTGGCGGTAAGGGTATGCGGATTGTGCGAGATTCCAGTGATCTGGGAAAATTTTTTACTATTGCTCAGAACGAAGCTATTAAAAATTTTGGCGATGGTGCGATCTATGTTGAGAAATTCTTTGAAAATCCTCGCCATATCGAAATACAAATCATCGGTGATGAACACGGAAATGTTGTCCACCACGGAGAGCGGGATTGCTCCATACAAAGACGGCATCAAAAATTAATAGAAGAATCGCCATCTCCTGCTCTAACGGCTGCAATGCGGCAACAAATGGGGGAGATAGCTATAAGAGGAGCAAAGTCGGTAAACTACACCAATGCTGGCACAATGGAGTTTCTCCTGTCCGAGGACGGCGAATTTTATTTTATGGAAATGAACACCAGAATTCAGGTTGAGCATCCGGTAACAGAAATGGTGTGTGATATTGATCTGATAAAGGATCAACTCAGGATTGTAGCAGGTGAAAAACTGAGCAACGGCTACAAGGACAAAAAAATGAAGGGGTATGCAATTGAGTGTCGTATTAATGCAGAAGATTCCTTAAATAATTTTGTGCCGTCTGCCGGAAAGATCACAAGTTTTCATTTGCCGGGAGGTCCCGGAATTCGGGTTGATACACATGCATATGCTTCATATAATGTACCTCCATATTATGATTCATTACTGGCCAAATTGATAACGTATGGTGAGACCAGACAGGAAGCGCTTTTACGCATGCAGCGGGCACTTGAGGAGTTTATCATTGAGGGTATTCATTCGACCATACCGTTTCATAAATCGGTCATTGCAACAGAACAATTTCAAAAGGGAACCTATCACACTGGTTTTATTGAGGAGTTAAAAAATGGCAATTGAAATTCCCGAAGATTTATCGTATACGCAAGAGCACGAATGGGCTTATACTGAGGGTGAAGACGTTGTAGTCGTTGGTGTAACCGATTTTGCACAGGATCAGCTCGAAGATATCGTTTATCTGGAACTACCGGAAGTTGGCAGGTCAATTACTGCCAATGAGTCCTTTGGCTCAATTGAAGCCGTAAAAGCAGTAGAGGATCTATTTTCACCCGTTACCGGTGAAATTGTTAAGGTAAACCATCAGCTTGAAGAAAAGCCGGAACTTTGCAATAAAGACCCGTATGGAGATGGGTGGCTTGTCAAAATCAAAATAAGTGATAAATCTGAATTTGATAGCCTCCTATCTGCAAAAGATTATAAAGCATTGATTGAGTAGTATGCTTCATGCGGATTTAAATTGTATTTACTCCAACTTATTCGATTAATCGAACTGTCGTAATGCTTTGCTGCAATCGATTGATGAATACGGCACTCTTGATGAGTGCCCTAATCTTTTTATGGAAACAATAAATTTCTCAAACTAATATAACTTTTAATCATTCGTTAAGTAATTTACTACGACTATTTTGCAATATGATTGCATCAACCCTAATCACAATTATATTCTGGAGTTAAAATGCCTTTTATTTCTAACTCGGATCAGGACCAAAAGAAGATGCTGCAATCTCTCGGTGTGTCGAGTGTCGATGGGCTTGTGAAGGGAGTCCCGAAAGAGTACCTAATTCAGGAAGATTGGAAACAGTTACCCGGAAAATCAGAACTGTCGACATTTGAGTATCTTAGTCAGCTTGCATCTAAAAATGCTCAGAATTATATCAGCTTTTTAGGAGGCGGATCGTACGATCACTATATTCCATCGGTAGTGAATCATCTTACAGACCGTTCTGAGTTTTCAACTGCATATACACCATATCAGCCTGAAGTAAGTCAGGGGACTTTGCAGGCTATTTATGAGTACCAAACAATGATTTGTGAGTTAACAGGAATGGATGTGAGCAATGCATCTATGTATTGCGGAGTGTCGGCAACAGCAGAAGCTGTTCTTCTGGCAACATCATTCAAGAAAAAAGAAAAGATATTAATCGCAGAAAATCTACCGGTTAATTATAAGCAAGTAATCAAAACTTATTGCTTTGGACGCAGTATCACCATCGAAGAAGTCTCGTGCAACAGTGGCGCGATGGATATTGATGATCTGAAGCAGAAAATGGATGAACAATGTGCAGGGCTTGTGCTGCAATATCCGAATTATTTTGGCATTATAGAGCCTCTGTCTGAGTTGGCGTCGATTGTTCATGATGTCGGAGGTCTCATTATAACGGCCGCTAATCCGATTGCACTTGCGCTACTCAAGACACCGGGTGAGTGTGATATAGATATTGTGACGGGTGAGGGACAGATACTTGGAAATCCAGTTAACTGGGGCGGTCCCTATTTAGGTATATTTGCAGTGAAACAGAGTCTCATTCGTAAAATTCCGGGAAGACTGTCCGGTAGAACAGTTGATCTGCAGGGGTGTCAGGGATTTGTTCTTGCGCTTCAGACGCGCGAACAGCATATCAGAAGAGAAAAAGCAACATCGAATATCTGTACAAATCAGGGTCTGATAATGCTCAGGGCGTGTATCTATATGTCGCTGATCGGAAAAGAGGGGATTCGTGAAGTTGCAAATCAGTGTCTGCAGAAAGCTCACTATCTTGCAGAAAAAATTGCCGAAATTCCCGGATTTTCACTCAAATATAATCAACCTTTTTTCCATGAGTTTGTCGTGTCGTGTCCGGAATCGGCTAAAAAGGTGTGCAATGTGTTGCTTGAACACGACATCTTTGCTGGTATTCCGTTGGACAGCATGAACGATCCTCACGGACTTTTGGTTGCTGTTACTGAAAAGCGGACAAAAGAAGACATGGATACTTTGCTTGAGAAACTGAAGCTATTCGCCTCAGTCCAGAATAAAGAAGTTGTTGTAGAATAAGTGAAATGTAGTGGAGATTTTTCAAAATGCCAGAAAAGATTCTCTTTGAAATGAGCAGTCCCGGCCGTAAAGGCTTCACTTTAGATAATCTTGATGTTCCGGAGAAACCACTTGACGAGCTTCTAGGTGAGGAATACGTCCGAAAACAGCCTGCACGACTACCCGAAGTAGCAGAAAATGAGGTCGTCAGACATTTTGTACGGCTCTCTCAGATGAATTACAACATAGACGTTGGATTTTATCCTCTCGGATCGTGCACGATGAAATATAACCCGAAAATCAATGAAGACACTGCCGCGCTTCCGGGATATTTTGCTTCTCATCCACATCAGCCTACATCAAGCGTGCAGGGTTGTCTTGAGGTTGTGTGGGAAATCGAACGGATACTATGTGAAGTTACCGGACTTGCTGCCGTGACAGCTCAGCCTGCCGCCGGTTCTCATGGTGAATTTGCCGGAATAATATTAATGCGGAAATACCATGACAAAAACAAATCCGATCGAAACATTATCCTTATTCCCGATTCTGCACATGGTACTAATCCTTCAAGTGTAGCTATAGCGGGATTTAAAACACTCGAAATAAAGTCGAACGACCAAGGAACGATCGATCTTGAAGATTTTTATGCGAAGCTCACTGACAATGTTGCAGGGCTTATGGTGACAAACCCGAATACGCTCGGATTTTTTGAGAAAGATATTGCTGAGATAGCCAACGCACTTCATAAAAAGGATGCGCTTCTATATATGGATGGAGCGAATCTGAATGCGCTTCTCGGCTTTGTAAAACCCGGTTCACTTGGTGTCGATATTCTCCATATTAACCTCCATAAAACGTTTTCAACACCACATGGTGGTGGTGGGCCAGGAGCTGGACCGGTCGCAGTTTCGGACAAACTAGTCGAATTTCTCCCTGTTCCAAGAATTATCAAATCGGGAGACACATTTCACTTTTCTCATGATTATCCCGATTCGATCGGAAAAATCCATGGCTTTTTCGGTAATTTCGGTATACTGGTGAGGGCGCTAACTTATATGACGATGCTTGGTAAGCGGGGGATGAGACGGGTGAGCGAGAGCGCAATCCTGAATGCTAATTATTTATTATCACTGATTGGCGATCATTATGAACACCCCTACGGTTCGCCGATCATGCACGAACTTGTTCTTTCTGTATCCAAACAAAAGGAAAAGGGAATCCGGGCGCTCGATATTGCAAAACGGTTGCTCGATTTCGGATTCCATGCTCCGACAACCTATTTTCCACTGATTGTCAAAGAAGCATTGATGATCGAGCCGACAGAAACCGAAACGAAAGAGACATTGGAAGCATTTGCGGAAACGCTCATTCAGATTGCGGGTGAAGTCGAAAATAATCCTGATATTCTTAAAAGTGCGCCGCACGTGACTCCCGTATCGCGTCTCGATGAGGTAAAAGCCTCTCGGGAGATCGACGTCCGGTACAATTTCGAAATAAGTAATTATTTTAAATGGAAGAGTGAATACTTGCAGTGATGTTTGTTATATCTTAATAAAGAAGTATTAGAAAAGTATATATAATCAAGGAGTATTCTATGCTGAATCAGGAATTGCTTGATATTCTTGCCTGCCCGAAGTGTAAAAGCGAGAAAAAGGTTAACAATGAGCAAGGTGAAGAGGAAATTCAGGAAATAGATCTCGAATATGATAAAGATAAAAATCTGTTGATCTGTAATAACTGCCATTTAAGATATCGTATCGAGGATGACATCCCGATCATGCTCATTGATGAAGCGGAATCGTTTTAAGTCAATGCACACATCATAATCATCAGCAATAAAGCATTGCACCTTTCACTTTAATCTGCAGAGAGTATAAACATCCCCGTATAGATTTTATTTTCTCCATTTTCCATATAAATGAGTTGCGGCTCCGATCCTTTTCTACCGCGAATGCTCGCACATCCGAGCTCACCATTTTTATTCAACGCGACAAATTTGTCATTAAAATTGACGTGACCACCATAATTATCAATTATCCGTTGGCATACTGCCTCACACGCTTTTTGAGGGCTCATACCGCTGCGCATGAATTCTACAAGAAGAAAACTACCGCATGTTTTTATTACTTCCTCGCCCCGGCCAGTTGCACCTGCCCCGCCGATGTTATTGTCCACATAAAGCCCCGCTCCGATAATAGGTGAATCACCGAGCCTTCCCGATAGCTTGAATGAAAGACCGCTCGTCGTTGTGATGCCGGCAATATCACCATGAGAATCGACGGATAAAACATTGACCGTACCATGAATCCTTCCGTCAGTTGTATATTCTTCATCAAATAGGATACCACTTTGATTATTGCCTTTTTCTTCGGGCGACAGCCAATCATCCTCGTCACTCATATTTTCTTTCCACTCGAGCCATACCTTACGTGCTTTCTCGGTAAGCAGGTTTTCCTCCTTGAATCCGTGCATTTTTGCAAACCGGAGAGCACCGTTCCCAACGAGCATAATATGGTCCGTCCGTTCCATAACAAGCCGCGCAATAGATGAAGGTGTTTTTATGTTTTCAATTGCTCCAACTGCACCGAAGTTATAGGATTTGCCGTCAGCAATCTGTGCGTCGAGCTGTACGACGCCATCTTCATTTGGAAGACCCCCATACCCGACGCTTGTATCTTCAGGGTCGACTTCAATCGTGTTGGCACACCTTTCTACAGCATCGAGAGCAGTTCCGCTGTCTTCAAGAATTGGCCATGCAGAATCGTTTCCTGATGACCCGAGTTCGCTGCGCCGTTCACTGCCGTGACTGTTCATAATGATCGGTCTGACCTGCTGATGCCGTTTCGAATTTTTCCCGAAAACCGTTCCGGTTCCCGTCAAAATTGTGAAGCCTGCGCCGGCAGAGCTGCCTGTCTTGATAAATGTTCTTCTTGATATTTTTCGTGTCATATACCGCTCCTTTTTTTGAAGAAATAAGCAAATAATAGTATATTTCAAGCCTGAAAATTAATATAGACTTAGGTACTTAGGTTATTTTTGGATCAAGTGTTACAGTATACTTAGAATGAGAGAAAAAGTCACTAGATTTATTGTTGGCACAGCATGTTCCCTTTGTTCTGGGGATCGTCTGTACCGTTTGTGTGCTAATCGTTTTCCATGTAATGGATGTTCTTGTAAAGAGAGCCCGAAGCGGTTCAAGGACGATCTTGCTCTACTGCATTATGTTTCTTTGGAGGTACCTGCCAATAAAGCTGCCAGGGGTCTTGGTTGTGGCTCCACGACGGTGCGAGGCACATAGATGCTTTATCGACAGGAGATGTAGGATTTTTTGTGTCAGGAAGTGAGAAGACTTTCCGGCGAGAATAGGATGTGATGCACGCTGCTTTGGTGGGAAACGTACGGGAACCAGCGGTTGCGGAAGTGCCGATACAATAAAGGTTTTCGGCATGGTGGAACGTCACGGGAAGCTATTGACTACGATGTGACTGCCGCTTGATGAACGAGATCAGAGACACCGCTAAGCAAGGGAGTGTCTTCTACACGGCTGTTCCATTCGTATACATCGCTGAAGCTTTTTGGTAGACAGCGTGCGGTCGATCATAACACATAGTGCATCACGGGACATCGTCATAGTAACGGCCTTGAGAGGTTCTGGTTATTTGCAAAAGAAAGACGCTTACAATACCATGGTGTTTTAGCAAAAATCATTGCCTGGTATACCGCAAGAAAATGGAATGAAGATACAATTACAGAAACCAAAATCTATACCATCCTTTAATCAAAATTCGCGTTAGTCCGTTTTTGACCTTTTGACCTAATGACCTAGATTATTTATCGAGTAGATATCGCTGGAAATTAGTTCCTGATTCTTTCATGATTGATTCGATTTTATCTATCGATCTCGGTGCCCCATAAGATAAATGAATATAACCAAATTCCGTAATAAGAAAATTGTCCTCAACCCGAACTCCAAGCCCCTCTTCCAGAATATAGATGCCCGGCTCGACAGTAATGACCATGCCGGCTTCGAGGGTTGAAAGATTTGTATTGTCATGAACGTATAATCCGATACCATGGCCCAATCCATGATAATAATACTTCCGTAATTCTGAATCCTCTTCAATCATTCCCAATTTTTTTAAACCTTTCCGCAAGGTCTCATTTACCGCTTTATTAATTTCACTCCACTGTGCGCCTGGTTTGAGTAAATCTATGCCTGCTTGCTGAGCTGCAAGAACAAGGGAGTAAATTTCTCTTTGCCGATGAGAGTAGATGCCGTTTACAGGAATCGTTCTTGTAATATCTGCTGTATACATACTATATTCTGCTCCAATGTCGACTACTACCAGGTCTTCATCCTCAATGGTTCTGCTATTTTCATCCCAATGGAGCACAACGGTATTCGGTCCTGATGCAATAATGGAGCTAAAGCCGGGCTTCGAATTATTGACAGCAAACACATGCTCAATAACAGCTTGTAGTTGATATTCTTTTATCCCCGGTTTAATGGAGCGCATTGCCTCTTTGTGTGCTTCTGCCGTCACATTGATGGCAGTCTTCAACAGAATAATTTCTGAATCAGATTTTATTTCTCGTAGCGACAGCACTAAAGGAACAGGAGACATTACTTCAAAGTTGGCACCCCGCTCCCGTGCATTATGAAAAAGTGCTTCATCAGCAGTCAAAGGGTCTGTGAGTCGTTTTGAGCGGGAATAATCCATGTAAACGGTTGAATAATTGTCGTGGTGGAGAGTTTCTTCCAGAACCTCCTGAAAGTCCCGATAAGGCAACACTTGCTGAAATCCAAGTTCTGTTTGTGCTCCCTCAATGCCGAGAGACACCGGGTCCCAATCAGCTCGATCATTATTACGTTCCTGAATAAACAAAAACGCATGTTGAGCATCATCGTATGAGCCATTGTCTCCCGAAGATTTTTTTGCAATAATGAGTGTGGAATTGGGCTCTGTCACACCTGTCAGATAATAGAAGTTATTCTCTTGACGGAAGAAATTGAATTCCTCAGATGGTTCAAGTGCTCGCATTATGAGGACACTGTTGTCATTCATTGTATCAAAAATGGCGTTACGACGGGTAGCAAACTCGTCTGGAGATTGCCCTGCGGAAGCTATATTGTTGATAGATAAAATCAATATGACAAGCGAAAATAATCCAGAATTCCTATAGAAGTGAAACATATGAAGGTTGGCTTTATTCAAATTCAGTTACTCGTAGTTTTCATCCATTGTAGCAAAAGATGCTCTCAACAAATAATGAAGTAAATCGGGAACATGCGCAATGAGTGATTGCAAATATCTCTAATGTGAAAAGGTACAAAACACACTCCTGTGAGTCAAGATATTATTGACAGTCAATCCTAGAGTTTGCTTCTCAGTAATACGAAAAGAGTTTGCATTTGCATGCATAAATATATATATTTATGCACTGACCTTAGATATTTTTATAATTATCTTGTCTCATAATATGCAGTATTGACTCCGACAATTTCCGATAATAATGTTTTCTGATAATGATTTGTCGAAATGACGCGATTTAAATAAAAAATTCTATCATAGTTTTATACTTTAAGGGATGGCTTTACGTGAAATGTCCAATATGCAGTGAATTTGACGAAGCGGATAATTTTTCATACCCAAACTGCAATCGTGACAATTTATGCGGTTCACATTACGATTTTGACTTCCTTGTCTGCAGTGACTGTGCTGCCAAGATGAGGCCAACTGCAGAGAAGAAGGTTACAAAGAAAAAAGCTTGAAACTGCGGTTGCAACAGACAAAGCCGCTATTATATATGGCATTGCCTCAACTGCCACTACTCCGATTATTATGCTGAATATGAAAATCAGCCCGGTGCGGACGTTTCTCAAAATCGCCGGGAAACTGGCTCTTCACATCCCGTGTTACAGACCAGAGGATATCCATCTCTCCTTCTTTGGTCAGAATTGTTTCCTCTATTCGAATTTCATCTCTTCCGCTGTCCTGTCCTTAAGAGAAGGGAGTATTGGGAGTCGAAAGAAGACATTTGAACCTGACTGGGACGGGTTGTACCAGCAAACGGGTGTCCCTGTCTTGATCCGGGACCACGAGAGAATGACGAAAAGCCATGGAGCGTAAACAAGGGTTAGTTCTCGTTGCCGAAGCCTTCTCGATCTCGCCGGTACTGAAATGAGTTTAGAAGATATTGACAAGGAGATATCAATGATTAAATCTCCGACCTCCAACGATGGACGTAATAGGGTCATCAAGCGCACCGTCTCTGCCTCGGTGTTTCACCGCCTTGGGGACGAGTTGATCAAAGATCCTCAAACTGCTTTCTGTGAGTTGGTAAAGAACGGCTTTGATGCAGACGCTACAGAGGTCCTCATAAGCTTCCAAAAAACCCAAAAAAATGGTGGTACTATCTCCATCCAAGACAACGGTACGGGAATGACGGTAGAAGATGTTGAGACCAAGTGGGGCCGAGTTGGAGGAGAAAACAAGGCACGCGAGCGATACAGCCCAAAGTTTAAGCGCCCAAGATTAGGCGCAAAAGGGATCGGGCGCTTTTCCCTGTCAAAACTTGGCAACAGTGTCAAAGTAATAACCCGCCCACCGGGAAATCCGCTGCAGTTGGTTTTCTCTGAGAATTGCGCGAACTTTACTGATGACAAAGAATTCCATGAAATGGACATTTCTTACACAGAAGGAAGTCCTCGGAGAGGGTTTAACTATGGGACGATTCTCGAAATTTCCGAGCTCCATGAAGCAGATCGGTGGGGAAAGCAAGCAATTAAAAAAGTACAGAACATACTTCGCCATCTCATTGCTGCGGAGCGGAAGGATCAGAACTTCCGTATCCTATTTGATTGTTCAGATTATCCAGATCTCACAGGCCCACTTACGAATCCAATAGCTGGGCAGGAGTCGCACCGAATCGATTTTAGGATCGATAGGCACGGCGCCTATGTGTGTGAAACCAAAGTTAACGGCAAGACCATCTCAAAAAAGAAGGAACAGAGAGAAGCTCCTTTATATGGTCCAGTTGAAGGGGTCATCAAGTACTACCGACAAGGGTTGAAGCCGAAAGATCGCACGTTGGCCGGGGACAGTGAAGAATCTCACATGGGAATCAAAGTTTATAGGGATAACTGCCGGGTTCTTCCCTACGGCGGAGAATCGGATGATTGGCTCAAGATACAAGAAAAAAAAGCTCGTGCAGGAGGAAAATACTACGTTACTTCTCGATATGCGGCTGGATCGATATACATCTCGGCAAACGATAATCCAGATCTGAAAGATGCTACGAACCGCGAGGCTGGCATGATTGAGAACAGCACATTCGAGGCCTTTCAAGCCTTTGTTCATAGCCATGTTGCTGTACTGAACACACTGTTGGAACAGGAGACACGCTCAGAGTCTCAGAAACAAAAACGCCAGACAGTAGAGAAGATACTTGATACGATCGTGAAATGTTTGAATCGCCTGGAAAGTGATGCCTATGAAGACTATGTGGAGCGCCTGGACCGGAGCAAGAAGGGGGAGTCCGGCGAGACAAACAAAAAACGGGACTCAATTGTAATTGATTTGAAGCCGCTGTCAAAAGAGGAATGGAGTTGTAACGATTGCGAGACACACTGGAGAGTCCTCAAAGGGACAACACCTAGTGCTTGTATGGAGTTCGCTGTCAGTCGAAGTGGCGATCTCCGGGATGTCGAAGGATGTGATAGTAGAAACATCAAAAGGGCAAAACACACAGAGCATAAATCAGCGAGCCCGCGCACGTCCATAGTCTCTGGTGAATATGCTCTCATTGCAGGGAGGCAGTTAAAGGTAAGAGTAGATGAAAATATGGGTGAGAATGACGTTGAGTTCTTTTTCGATGCGAGAGAGATTGTTGTGAATGGCAATCACCCTGCCTACAATCTTGCAGAAAAATTGGATCGTGTTAAGAAAGACGAGGTCGGAGTATTTGTCTCGCCGGCTCTTAGGGTCCATATAACAAAGTGTATCTGCTTCGCTTGGGCTGAACTGCACTTCAATAAAACTAAGAACTGGGATGATTTCAAGTACCGATACGACGAGTTGCAGGATAGCATCTGTAAGACTGTGGGGCAGGAGTTGAGTTTTAAGAGACCACCACCAATGACTACTGCGGCTCAAAGCCGCCTGTGACTACTGTCAGCCTTTGCTCCGGGCTCGGTACCACCAGCGACACAGAGGGGCCGTGGCCATGGAAATGGATCCCGGCACCCGCATCTTCATCACCCTGCCAGTGTTTCCAGTTCCAGAGATGCTGTCTCGTGAATAGACGTCCGGCAGTGGTGTCCCTGTGTTGTCTGAGGAACATGGGAGAATGAACTATGCGGTGTCAACAAAACAGTCTGGTTCCCATCGGTGAAGTCATCGCCGATCTGCCCGGCCCGGTGAAAGCAATCCGCGACGCCTCGCTCCAGGCGCGGCTGTTGGCGCTGTGCAGCCTGCCCCGCACCAACCCCGGCAAGCGGTATCGGTATGTTCGCCGCAACGGCCCGACCAGCCCTCTCTCTGGGACAGTAAGATCGAACTCAGCGAGAAGTTCTTCAACGAAATCATCCGTCAACCCGGTTTATACAATATTGTTCGGTGCTGATTATATTTTTACTGTTGATGTCATTATGAAGAACAATCAAAGGCATACATTGCATTTATCAAGCCTGGCGGAAGATTCCTTTAGACCGTGCCATGAATTTCATTATCTGGTTTGATTCAGAAGGCGGGTCAATTCAGGCAAATAAAACAGAGACTTGAGCAGAAAATCAAAGAATCCGAAAGAAGTGATACACCTATGCCCGCAGAAGAACTTCGTCGGTTCGATATGCAGTTGAAAAAGCTTGGTGATAAACCGCCGGAAGAAATCCTGGTAATTCTTATAAAAAAAGGTATTGATAAAGGCGTGGCAGAAAGTCGACGCCCGTACAAAAAAAGAAATTCATGGGTCTGTTCTAAGTGAAATAGGCATTACAATGTATACGAATTTTTGGAAAAGATTAGTTTTTACCGTAAGGCTAGTATCAATGTTCCTGAATTTTGCGTTCTATATTATTACTTTCATCTTATGAAAGACTTTGCTATATTATAATGTACAGAAAACCTTATTAAGGAAGGGAAAGCAATGCCACCAAGACGTTTTTTGAAACGAACAAAAGAGGATATGATAAAAAGACAAAAGTCAGACGCAAAGTTTAATCTTTGGGACAAGGATGGGAAGTTGATTATAGAGAATGGCAAGTTGGTTGAACCTTCAAAAGATAAGAAGGAGTAGCATACCGCTATGACAAAGGAGCAATTCAAATCAAGTCTACCAGACTTTGGATTTGAGCCCGGTAATAATGAAGAAACGGAGTTTATACATAGGGAAGCTAATCTATGTATAGTTTTGACAGATGCCGGTGGCTCAATTCATAGGTTTGTATCAACAGGTTTATATTAATGGTGCAGAACCTGGTGATGTGCTTGAAGTTAATAGACTTTCTATTGAAACAGCCATACCAGTATGCTTATAAATAGGATAAGAGTAGAAAGAACGGTTTTCTTTCAAATGAATTCGACAATCTTTAAATTAAAATTGTGCCCCTTGATGCGGCGGGAAAAGTTGCGAAATTTAATAAGAATATCGTAGTACCATTAAAAACCTTTTTTTAAGTATGGGTGTTGTCCCACCGGAGGATGCCGGAAGAATAAGCAGTTCGCCTCCATGGATATATGCCGGGAATCTTGATAACAAAAAGCTTATTGCAGGGACGACACTTTTTATTCCAATTCATGTTGAGGAAGCACTGTTCCAAATAGGTGATAGCCATGCCGCATAGGATAATGGAGAAGTTGATATAACCGCTCTTGAAACCTCACTCAAAGGTGAATTTGCATTTCGTGTCAGAAAAGATATGCACCTTACTTGGCCACTGCTGAAATCACTACTCATTATATTACAATGGGACTCCATGAAGACCTTACAAATGCAACTAAAATTGCAGTGCGCGAAATGATCGATTTTCTTGTTCATGAAAAATCGATGACACGTGAAGATGCCTACATGTTGAGCAATATTGCGGTAGACCTCAGCATAACACAACTGGTCGACGGGAAAAAGGGTGTCCATGCAAATGTTGCATAAAAATATTTTTGTTGATGCATTACAATAAACAATTTCGTATTTTTACTTTTAGATATTTAACGATTATCAAATTATGGTCTCTAAAAGAGTAAAAACCTATAAAACAAAGAATATTTCAAAAGTATTATTGAAGCGAAAAAAAACTGCGAAGCAATTTTGTGCAGCTCTTTTGATACTGTTTGTTCTGTATGTTTTTGGTTTTGGTGACTATGGTTTCTACAAGTATTATCAGCTACAGAAAGTTGAAGTTGAGCTTGCAACACAGTTGTTGCAGCTTGAGCAAGAAGCAGAAAAGTTACAGACAGAAATGGATCTGTTAAAAAAAGAAGATCCGGAATATATTCAGCGTGTAGCACGGGAAAAATATGGGCTCATCAAACAAGATGAAAAGGTCTATATTGTAAAGCCATCTTCTCAAGACCGTGACCACTAATCTCCCTTCCTTAATCTAAGTTTACCTTTAGTAATCATGAAATTAATCAGTAGAAATTATGTATTATTAAAGGGACTGCTTTTCGTATTAATAATGTTCATCCCATTTGAGCTAATTGCACAGGTCGGTATGCCATCTCCAGTTAGAACGGAGAACACACTGTAGCTTTGGAATTTTGCGGTCAGTTATAATCAAAATAATAATATTTATTATTGGAGAGGAAAAGCTGCATTTGCAAGAATTGTCGGAAAAGGATATCTGACTATAACGAATACATTTGATGTAAGCAAAATTAAAATACCGTTATTTGATGATAAATAGAAAGACATTAATCGCTTTTCTGCACAATACTCATTACGTATGTATGATGCTGTAAGGCTGGTTATAAATGTATCATCACACTTTTTCTCGGATCTCCAAACAGGGTTTTTAAACAAAACTCAAGAAAACAACGTAGATGTTCAATTACCTATATCTAATAGTATTGTGCTATCACCTTCACTTGGTTATAAAGCAGATAAGCGAATTGAGAAGACCGATAAAGGATCTCAATTCGGCGTAAACCTTATTGTCCTTGAACAAAAAGTGGGTGATTATACAACGAAAGCTCAGGCACAATATTTTTCCGAAAATCTGAGCGTTCGGAAAAACAAAAACCACTCTGTATCACTTTCTGTTTTTCGACAATTTTCCAAAGAGGCTGCTGAAACACTTATCTATCACAATTCATCGCAAAGAAGAGATTATTATGTTTCACTTGCAGAAAACCTTGAAACACGGAAAGAACAGGTACAGACTGTTACTTGAATTATGCAATTACCAATACAACTCAAGTAAGAGTCAACACTGAGATTATTGCCGGGGATGTTGGTATATCATCCATATTGAGGGATGTGGGTGTCGCTCGACGTTCACGCGATGACCGGAACATAATGGTTGATATTGCTGTTCTTGCATCTCGATTGAAACATAGGAGTATACTTAACCTGCGTCTGCAAAATGAGCAGCAGCGTTATAAAACGGATAGAAATGAAGATATTGTATTTGGTTCTATTCCATTCAGCTTACCCGATAACGATGTGAAAAAAATTGCCCTCGGATTGGAAACAGAAGGCGTAGGATGGAGAAACAGCAGCTATATGTTAGAAAGTTATGTAGAAGAGTTGCAATATGATACGCCGTCTCAGAATAATTTTGATGATCGAGATGAATTGCGATACAGGGTACAGGGAACCTATGCTTTTAATATCAATCCGCACACACAAGTCTCATTAGAATCACTTGCGAGTTTAAATCATCTTGTCTACATTTTTCAACAGCGAAGTGCAGATAATAATTGGAACAGAATATTTCAGACAGGTAGCACAATTACCTATAGAACACCTTCGGGATTCCGATTAGCAAGCACATTCAGTGTGTTTGCTAATTATGTTGATTACGATTTTGAAGACATTTTTATTCGTATTAGGAGTTTTGTGTTCAGGCGGTATTCGATGAAAAATGCTTTTGAATTTCCCGTAACCCGTCATGGGGAAATGGGAGCATCTTTTCAGCTCAATCTGGAAGAAAATGGGCTCCTTCAGTGGAAAGATTTTGTGCAGAATATTCTGGTTGATAGAACGATAGTTTCCGGAGTTTCCGGAATGTTAAATTATGCTTATCATATGACATCTGCTTTCATCCTTAAACTGGGGATACAGTTTTTCACGTAAAGAGACGCATCACCAGGTTAAAGTATTGAATGATTTTCAGAAAAGGTTCTCGAACATAAAATGATACAGGTATATCGCTTGAAATAAACTACCAGATAAATGAAGTATCGCTCATATCCTTAAGTGTATCGAAGCGGTTTGTTACACAGGGCAGCAGCAATCGGGGATTCCAGTTTGTTGATCTATCCGTAGACTGGCTTTTTTAAATAAAAATCCCTATACTGTTTATCTTATTTTTACAGAAACTCAGTAATTTAAAGATTGATGACCATGATTTTAAATGATAAGTATGATTGTGAGTTGAAGATCACAAGTGACATTGTCAATCTTGAAAGAGTTGAGCAATTTACAGAAAAGTTTATGCACCTTATCGATATTCCAGATGACCAAAAGGAAGACATTCTTATTGCTGTGACTGAGTTGGTCAACAATGCTATTATTCACGGAAATAAACAGGATAAATCGAAACATGTGTCAATCTGCTTCATTGCGTCAATTCACGAAGTTTCAGTGTCAGTAACCGATGAAGGAAAAGGTTTCGATCCTTCAAAAGTGGGTAATCCACTCGATCCGGATAACATTGAACGGATAAGCGGAAGGGGGATTTTTCTGCTCAATAAACTGATGGATAGCATAGATTATTCATTTTCAGATAATGGGAGTACAATCACTATTATCAAGCGTATTTGATTTGCTGTAATTCCTTATTAGAAATTGTACAAAAAACCCCCCGCTCCTGATTAAAGAGCGGGGGGTTTTAATAGGAGCAGTAGGACTAAATTAATACATTCCGCCCATTCCGCCGCCTGGAGGCATTGGAGGAGCAGCTTTTTCTTCTTCCGGCTTATCAGCAATAATCGCTTCAGTCGTCAGCATAACACCGGCTACACTGCTTGCATGCACTAAAGCAACACGGGTTACCTTTGTAGGATCGATAACACCAGACTGAATCAGGTCTTCATATTGTTCAGTTGCTGCATTAAATCCATAAGATCCGGATTTTTCTTTGATTTTATTTACTACAACAGAGGCCTCGAGACCGGCATTGGTAATAATCCATCTGATTGGCTCTTCAAGAGCGCGACGGACTATATTCACACCGATTGCCTGATCACCTTTCAGTTTCACTTTCTCTAATGCACTCGCAGTACGCAGTAATGCAACACCACCACCGGGAACAATTCCCTCTTCGACTGCTGCACGGGTAGCATGTAGAGCATCTTCAACACGGGCTTTTTTCTCTTTCATCTCAAGTTCAGTTGCGGCGCCGATATTGATAACGGCAACGCCACCAGACAGTTTGGCAAGGCGTTCCTGCAGTTTTTCACGGTCATAATCGGAAGACGTTGATTCGATCTGGCTTTTGATCTGTTCGATTCTTCCTTTAATATCTGCACTTTTCCCGGCACCTTCGATAATAGTGGTATTATCTTTGTCGATAATAACTTTCTTTGCGGTACCGAGATCGCCAGTTGTGACGTTTTCGAGTTTGAAACCTGTATCTTCTGAAATAATCCGACCACCGGTTAATACGGAAATATCTTCAAGCATTGCTTTTCTGCGGTCACCAAAGCCCGGCGCTTTGACTGCGGCGATTTTCAATGTGCCGCGGAGCTTGTTGACTACGAGTGTCGCAAGCGCTTCACCTTCAACATCTTCAGATAAAATTAAGAAGGGTCTTCCCATCTGGGCAACTTTTTCCAGAATTGGGAGGAGGTCTTTCATAACACTGATCTTTTTCTCGTAGATAAGTATGAGCGGGTCTTCAAGATCAGATTCCATCGACTCAGGATTGGTTACGAAATACGGTGAGAGGTATCCTCTATCAAACTGCATACCCTCAACGACTTCGAGATTTGTTTCGGTACCTTTTGCTTCTTCAACGGTTATAACACCGTCTTTACCGACTTTTTCCATTGCATCGGCAATCAATTCACCAATTGCGTAATCATTATTTGCAGAGATAGAGCCGACCTGAGAGATTTCTGTTTTGCCGGGGACCGGTTTGCTCAGTTCCTTTAATTCTGCAATGACAGCTACGACAGCCTCATCGATTCCTCTTTTGACTTCCATTGGATCGGCACCGGCTGTAATGTTCTTCAAACCTTCAAGAAGGATTGCCTGAGCGAGCAAGGTCGCTGTTGTTGTACCATCACCGGCAACATCGCTGGTCTTCGATGCAACTTCTTTGACCATCTGAGCACCCATATTCTCAAACACATCTTCGAGCTCGATTTCTTTTGCTACGGTAACGCCGTCCTTTGTTGAGGTCGGTGAACCGAATTTTTTGTCGATCACAACATTGCGACCCTTAGGTCCAAGGGTTATTTTTACTGCATCTGCAAGGGTATTGACACCCTTCTTCAGAGCATTTCGCGCCTCAGTATTGAATTCTAAAATCTTTGGCATAGTTTAATACCTCCTATTTCATATAAATAGCTAATATTTTATCCTATAACAGCGAGAAGTTCACTTTCACGGACGATCAAATATTCTTCGCCTTCAACGGTCACTTCTGTTCCGCCGTATTTTGAGTAGAGAACCTGGTCGCCAACTTGGACACTCGGTTTGATAAGCTCACCAGTATCAGAATGTCTACCCGGTCCAATGGCGACTATTTTGCCTTCCTGAGGTTTTTCCTTTGCTGTATCAGGCAAGTAGATTCCTCCTTTGGTTTTATCCATCGGATCCATCGCTTTTACTACAATCCGATCATCGAGCGGTTTGATCTTCATATGACTGCCTCCTAAATTGTATTATAATTAAAAATTAACACTATAATTTTAAACATAATTATATGTCAGACTTACGGAAATTAAGCACTAGCACTCTAAATACAACGTTTAATATACCCATTTTACCAAAAAAAGTCAAGGTATTTTTATTAATTATATAAGAGGAGTGAACGAGTCGTGAGAAAACAGAAAAAGAGGATAATAAGATTTAGACTACAAAGTAAACATCAAACATATACTTCATAGATTTTCTTGGCCTGAGGGCCGACTGTTCCGATAACTTCTCGGATTTTACTGACAAATTTCTGTCCCAGTACAGGTACATGCCGCGGCAGTTTTACATCGAACGAAGTTTCGAGAAAAGGAAATTGCAAATACATCGATTCGGCAATTCGGCAATAAGGACCTGACTGCTACATGCTGACCGTGAAATTCCCTTGGCAATTGCAACAGTTCTTCCGTTCATGGATACATAAGGTTTACTATCATGGTCTTCCAGAATTTCAACATCACCGAAGTTGATGCCGAATTTGACCTGCCATGCATTTCCGTGATATTGGTCCCATTCGCGGTTGAATTTATTCAGAACATACCACATTTTCAGTGCAGCAACAAGTGTTTTGATTATTGCTTCCCGGGGTTTCGATATAATTTTGAACGCAAACATTGCTCCCGTTCCGGAGAATTTCCCGATCATCCCGCCATCCGAAAGGACTATATCATTAGTAGGTAGATACGAGCTTATTCAAGTACCGCCCGAACGTTTCGGGATCGTCCTTCATACAGAAATGTTATTTCTTGAAGATTTTTAACAGCAAAACACCCGATAACGGTGATTTCCGAATAGGTGGCGGAAGTGTGTGTAATTGCCGCCTTGGTGATGGAAATATGCCCCGTGCTATTTCCGGAATTCTCAAAATCTTTGCTGGAATAACGGGGGAAGGCGATTTTCTGAAACCGCTTGTTGCTGATTTTTGAGCGATGAACTTTGGTTTTCATAAGACATTCATCATCTGTATATCGGTGCTATACAGGCAGTTTGCCGCTCATATCATGGGTATATGAATTGAAAGCCGCTTATTGTGTAGGTATATAAGAAGACATCTATTGCATCGATCGAGGATATGAAGTCGAATGTTCCGGTCCTTCCCGGTGAAATAGAACTGGTGCTAACCTGACGATCACGATATCTATGTCGCTGTCCACTGATGTACGTCTCAACCGTTTCCAATATTACTCCTTCACGGTCACGCAGTGTGAAGGATACTTTGATAAAATCTATCCGGTTTTTCTCTCTGTTGATGATGGTATCGAAAAACCGTTTTCTGCCAAAAAAATCTGTTGTGTTATCCAGCTTTCCGGATAGCTCCAGCTTGTAATCAGTGCTCGGCAGTATTGAAACGTCCTGTGCCGATGCCCTGTTGGGACTGCTGATTGTTATGACAGCACATCCCAATATTACAGACAGGTAGTTAACCTCTTTATATAAACATATAAGGTAGTTTTAGCCTGTCCCGGATGTTTGAGAGGGGCTAAAACCGGATAATGGCGAATAACACATGAACTGAAAAGGAAAATACCATGGTGATTGGATTAACGATGCGTCAACAGGAAGTCCTTGAATTTATTCGTGATGAGATGACCGAACACGGCCGTCCGCCGACATTTCGCGAAATTGCCGTACGTTTTGGAATCAAGTCCACGAATGGTGTTAAAGTCCACATGGATGCCCTTGAAAAAAAGGGTATATTACCCGCGATTCGCGTCTTGCACGGAGAATTGAACTCACACCATTGAGTGGTGAAGAGAGACGGCCGGTTCAGAACGTTCGCTATCTTCCTGTTGTTGGGAGAGTTGTCGCCAGTGCTTGCAGAAGGGAATTTTGACGGATATCTTGCGGTCGATTCCTCATTTATTCAGGCAGATGGTGTGTTTGCGCTCACAGTGAGCGGAGACAGCATGAAAGACGCAGGAATTTTTAACGGCGATTATGTCCTCGGTAAACCGACTTCTCAATATTTTCCCGGTGATATTATCGTTGCCATTATTGGTGATGAGGCAATAATCAAGCGGTACTACGCCGGAAGATGACTGGATCCATCTCGAACCCGAAAACTTTGCATACGGACCGATCATAGCTGAAACAGACCGACCTTTCCGGTTTCCGGGTTGCCGGTAAAGTCATCGGTGTAATGCGGCACATGTAATGTGTGTACGCACAATAACCTCAGGACACTGCATACGATTTCTCGCAACAACACCTGTAAATTAGTACAAAAAAGGGGTATATAGATGAATTCGGGAACTGCATTGTTGGTGCTTTCCGCACAAGAGGACAGCGTATTTTCGTATTTGTCAAAAATAGAAAATCTGCCAAAATGGGCCACTGAATTTTGCAGAGAGCTTAAAACGGAAGATTCGGATCATAAAGTTACAACTTCAATGGGTGAGATGTATTTCGAAGCGGACTTCGGGACCGGTGTGATCGATATGTTTGCAGGGCCTGAAAAAGATACAATGGGTGTGCTTCCGGTTCGTGTTCTGGGGCTGTCCGGTGGAGCAAGTATTGTGCTTTTTACAATGTCTCAGGCTCCTGATATGAGTGACGAGGCGTTCCGGAAACAGCATGAATCGCTGTTGAAAAAATTTGAGAGTATCAAACGAGAGTTTCGATAGTAATTATAATCGGTATGGAAGCACAATCCATCGTTATGTATGGAATAACAGCAATGACGTATGAAGATGTATTTCAGCCGGTGGAAGTTATTATCCTCTTTCAGCACGGCAAGGTGAAAACGCTCCGATTCCAGTGGAACGAGCGGGTGTATAAGATATCGAAAGTAAATGGGGGATCAATCGTCTTTATCATTTTTCGGTCATGGCGAATGGCCCCGGCTGTTTCGAGTTGACTTTCAATCTCTCAACCTTTCGTGGGAGCTTTCCCGACATCTGCATGGATGGATGAAGATGTGTAGTTCGGTAATAAAAGTGTGCCCATCAAATAATATTTTGTCATTTCGACCGGAGCACTGAAATAAATCATTGAATTCAGGGCGAAGTGGAGAAATTTCATTCCAAAATGTTTTCTTTACTATTGAGAACTCGAAATGACATCAATAAATAATTAACTTAATTAGTTTTAATTAAGGGAATTATATATATAAATAAAAAATATGTTTCATAACACATTTTGTTTTTTGTTACTGATTGTGTGCTACTTACTACGAGGTGGTTCTAGTTGAACTTTGTTTTCTATTCTTTCAAATCGTTTTTTCATCTTATTAAGACAAGTATTTATTTTATCAATACTACTTTTAGTTTCTTTAATATCTACATGAAGAGGTTTTACAGCATCAGTAATAACACCATGAAACGCTTTTGCAAGTATAGTAACACTACCATTTAGTTTTTGATTGCTCATAATTTGTCCCCTTCTTATATAAGAAGGGCAAATGTACATTTGCTTTATGTGTTTGTCAACAATAATTATATAATTCATTTTTATTAATGTATATAATTCCCTTAATTAAACATAATTACAATCAAATTACCCATGACCTGGCGCCCACCTGAAGAACTCATCAAATTGCAGCGGACAACTCACAGGCAGGACAGAGGAATAAAATACAACAAGTCCTGCAACAGCATGAAACATGTATTCTTCATGTCGATATGGATGCTTTTTTTGCTGCAATCGAGCTGCGCGATAACCCCCATCTAAAAGAGAAACCAGTCATTGTCGGGGTGCTGACAGGAACACGAGGAGTTGTATCGACCTGCTCATATGAGGCACGGCAATTTGGTGTCTGCTCCAGGATGGGGTTAACTGAAGCAGGATGACGATGCCCGCCCCGCATGGAGTATATCTGAAAACAAATGGGGAAGAGTATACAAATACCGCTATTAAAATCGTTGAAATATTCCATAAAAACACTCCCATTGTCGGACCGGTCAGCATTGATGAGGCATACCTTGATATTTCGAATATGCAAAAAAATTTTGAAAATGAAGTTCAATTGGCAAAAATGCTGAAACAAAAGATTGTTGACTCGCTTGAATTGACCTGTACTGTTGGAATAGCTTGGAATAGAATAATGGCAAAGTTTGCATCTGTTTTGCAAAAACCTGATGGATTAACTGTTTTGCATAAATAAAGATATTGTATCTCAAGTCTCTCCTTTTTCTGTCGGTAAGTTGTGGGGAATTAAAAAAACAGAGTCCGTACTGAATTCTATAGGGATATTAACAATAGGATATCTTGCAGTTCATCCGGTTAATAGATTAAAAAAGTGCTTCGGTGTCAACGGTGAACACCTCAAGAAAATTGCAATGGACGACAGCGCCGCGTCCGTAGTCGCAATTGATAAACGGATCGATGAAAAGTCGATCGGACATAAACACACTTTTCAACATGACATGAGTACTCACGATATGCCACTTCGGATGCTCTTGAAATTATTGCAAAAAATAGGACGGAGAATAAGAAAGAGATGATTTAGTGGCAAGACAGTTACGCTTAAATTATGGTATGCCGAATGCCGATTTTGAAACTCATATTCATCGTGAGACATTTCTTAGAACTTATTTGGGACGATCAAGAAATATATATGGTGGGGAAAATGTTATTTCATCATCTTTATAACAACAAAAGAGCGGTCAGACTTCTCGGTATCTCTCTGTGTCGAAACTCGTTCCTCTTGTTGAAAGTGAGGGGTATGTATGAGCACCAGCACGATTTGTTTGAGAACTCTTTTCGAAAAAGTGATGTTCTTCTAGTGATCGATATTCTCCGGGATAAGTTCGGAGAAAAAATCATATCCCGCTGTGGCGGTCTTGTGTGAATAATTTATTTTGCCGCTTCCCGTAATTATATTTATCTAAATTGTTGATCCCCTCTATTTTCTTTTTATATTGTATTTGAATGGCATACTTTCTATTTTATTTTCTTCCATAAAACAATTTGTTGTATCTCACAATACATATTATGAGTACTATTCTAATAATTGAGGATTCACAACCGGTTATTTCACTTCTTACAAAGAAGTTGATTCTTGAAGGTTTTGACTGTGAATTTATTCTTCAAACGAGTACATATTCGCGTGAGTCAATCGTTGATGATATCATTGACAAGACTCTGACAAGACTCTCGATTTAATTATTCTTGACTTGAATATGCCCGGGTGACTTCCCGGATCATACAGAACATTCAAAATAAAGATGATAACAGGATAGTAGTATCGTATCTTTTCCGTGACCACGCTGTTACGATTCAGGGTGATTATCCGTTTTCATTTAATACTGACAATTTCAAAAATAAAACTATGAACATATCGGTAAATGATAGAGGTTTCGACCCGGCAATTACAAACGTAGATGACTTCAATGAGAAGCTGAATTACAATTTGGAATCAATATCCCAGCTTTTTTTCTTGAGTTATCCGAAAACCCTGTCCCGCTCAACGGTTCATGGACTACGGTTCGTACTGTGCCCATTGAGATGTCAGAAATGACCTTGTCTCTTGATATTATCACACAATACTCATTTATTGAGGTCGAAACAATCATGGATCAGGAATGCATGGTCTTTCAGGGTGAGTCGGATATTTCACTCAGGGGGACATCACTCTTTGAAGGCGTATCCATCGATCTTGAGAGTAAAGGAATAGGTATCAGCAATTATTCATTTGCCTATAAAATCGGTAGGCGATTACCGGACACCGGGAAGAAGCGCTCTCCATGACAGGACAAGTTAAGGACAAAAATATAGTTGTGCCTATTAAACAAAGATTAGCATCAGAGTTTAAGGTTATAGAGTAATTATATATAATCATAATTAAGTAGTAAGTAGTAAAATATCATGTCATTTGTTAATATATATAGAAAAATTTGCTCTGTCGTTCAAAATGGAAGCACTGGTGTATTGGCAACAATCATAAAGACCCGTGGCTCGACACCTGCAAGCGCGCTGTCAAAAATGGTCATTCTTGACGGCGGAGCAAATATTGTCGGAACAATCGGTGGTGGGTGTGTTGAAGCACAGGTTATTACTGAATCAAAAGAAGTGTATAAATCAGGTATTCTTAAGCGGAGCAGTTATAGCCTGACTGAAGATGATATTGATGGGGGGCTGATATGTGGTGGAACAGTAGACATAATGCTTGAGCTACTTCATATAGGAATGCTTCCTGTTTTTAAGACATTGATAGACAGAAGCATTGAAGGACAAGATTCAGTTCTCGGCACTTTATCCTCTGGTACTGCTCAACCTCAAAAATTTCTTATTACAGATAACGGAGATACCGTTGTCGATGCGGAATGTACACACGTAGATGTAAATCTTACTACTTATGCTCAGGAAGTTATAAGTTCGGGGAATACGGTTGTCTTTCAAATAGAAGATTCAGAAATAGTACTTGAACCTGTTTCAGGGATGTATTCTATTGTTCTTTTTGGGGGTGGGCATGTGTCAAAATTCGTAGCAGAAATTGCTCATCAGGCAGGATTTTCGGTCATCGTTGTTGATGACCGATTAAAATATGTTTCCAAAAAACGTTTTCCAACTGCTGAAAAAACAATATGTGCCGATTTCAAAAAGTCTTTCAATCAACTTCAGATACATGCAAAAACGGCTCTGGTTATAGTTACACGGGGACATTCTTATGATGAAACTGTTCTTGAGCAGGCACTTAAAACGGATGCCGGATATATCGGAATGATCGGAAGCAGACGAAAAATTACGAAATCGTACGATAATTTAGTAGAGAAGGGTGTGAGTGCAGAGCAGCTCAAACATGTTTTTGCTCCACTGGGTCTTGAAATCGGTGCTCAATCAGCAGGAGAAATCGCAGTGAGTATTGTTGCAGAGTTAGTGAAGTGGAAACGAGATCATTCAGTCCAAGGATCACCACATTTTCGTGATTCAATGCAAAAATATTTTGAGAAAAAAGGATTATAGTTCAGTCTACATTATATAGTAAGAATCGGATATAAAAATGGTATATGGAAGCAATCATTTTATCAAATATTCTGTATTAATAGTAATTTTTAGTACAGTCATTATTTCTATTCTTTTTTTTGCTCTTGCTCCTGACCGGAGTCTGGTCCCAGCTGAAGTGAGGAATGCGATTTTACAGGAATATTCCGGTGAACTGGCACAAAGGCATGTGGAATTCCTCTCGGTCAATAGAAACCGGCAAGCCGGAGAGTATCTCGACACTTTTCTTGAGACAGATTATTTAATGGAGCATGCAGAACAGTATGGTCTGTCTGACGTTCAGGTTGATATGTTTCCTTCTGGTACAATCTGGGATGCAGAAAAGGCTGAGCTTTGGCTGGTTCAACCTGTCAGGAAAAAAATAGCGAGTCTGAACCAAATACCTGCTTCACTTGCAGCAGGCAGCAAATCTTCCAATATAGAATCAGGAGTTATTGATATCAGTTCAGGAAACGCAGCTGACTATGAAGGTAAAGATGTTGAGGGTAAAATTATATTCGGCAATGCTTCTGTTGACCGACTATTTCAATCGGCTGTTGTGCACAGGGGCGCAGCGGGTGTGCTTGGAACGGGAAGTTGGGGAGTCGGTATCGATGCACCGGGTTACAGCCTCGATCAAATTGGGTGGCAGAGAGTCAGTCCTCTTGAAGAAGGCAATGGATTCGGATTCGTTTTATCGAAGCGGCAATATGAAGAGATCAGAGAATATTTTGATAGAGGACAAAAAGTTGTAATGCGTGCAGAGATCAGCACTACCACATACCCCTATAATATGAATGTCATTTCTGCAACAATTCCCGGTACTGGCGAAGTAGAAGGTGAATTTCTTATTTCGGCACATGCTTTTGAGCGAATCGGAACTCCCGGTGCACATGACAACACTTCGGGTGTTGGTGCAACCTTAGAAATAAGCCGGACACTGGCAAGTTTGATTGATCAGGGTGTCCTCGATCAGCCGAAACGGACAATCCGTTTCCTTTGGATTCCGGAACACGTCGGCACAAGAGCATTTATGTATAAGTATCCAAATCTGCAGGATGAGCTACTTGCAGCCATAAATTTCGATATGGCTGGACCAGATTTGGAACTGACTGATTCATACCTCCGCATGAAACTGACTCCCGATTCACGGCCGAGTTATCTCAATGATCTTGTTCGAGACCTTCTCAGGATTACTGATCAGACAAACATAACGACACAATGGGGTAATAACAGTCCGTTTAACTATAGAATTGTCCCTTTTATTTCGGGAAGTGATCATATCCAATTTTTGTACGCTGGGATACCATCAATCCAGTTTGGACATTGGAATGACAATTTTTATCATACAAGTGATGACCGCTCCCGTATTACCGACCCTACGGAATTAAAACGAGTTGGATTCATGGGGGCATCGGCAGTCTATTATCTTGCTCAAGCTGGAGCAGAAGAAGCAAAAGACCTTGCCTGGGAGAGTGCAGCGAATGGTGATAAGTGGATTGCGGAAGTTACACGGCAAAGTATTCGGTTATTAGAAAATGGACGAATTCATGAGCGGTATAAATCAGCGCAGAACAAAGTAAACTGGGCTGCTAATAGAGCGATTGCTTCTGTTCGCTCGGTATTTGATCTTTCGCAGGATGAATCTGTTCAAAATCAGATCGAGGCCCTTGTAAGTGGCCTGGATCAAACCCGTGATAATCACATTGCCCGATTAAACTACATATACAGGGAAAAATGTATAGAATTAGATGAACTACCCCGTAAAATATCATTGACCGAAGAAGAAAAGAAGCTTGCCCGGTTAATTCCAAACTATAAGTATCCATACTTTTCCGAAGAATATAAGAGCAGCAGCAGTGCAGTAAATCAGTTTCTTTCAAACGGAAGTGTCAGGCTCTCCTCATTGGCTCTGTTTGAAATACCGAATTTCATCGATGGCGAGAAAAGCATTCTCGATATATATAATGCAGTTCGCGCTGAATATGGTAATGTTACTACTAACAATAATGAATGGAAATTTGCATATGAGATAACTCCTGATACCGAGGATATTTCCATGGAATCGGTCGAAGGTTATATTAATGCAATGGAACAGGCAGGTTTAATTGAAATAGAGCGAAAATAGATTTGTTTTTTAGGAGTGACGGTGGTGTAAAAAGTCTTTACAGTATTGTCTTGAATCAAATAAAAAATCTCCTTATGTTTTATTCCCATAATTAATTCTTAACCAAATTCTTACATGATGGACAGCATTAAAGGCGGTATATACAAATTGTGAAGGGATTCGGTAATATTTCTTCTCCTCAGGCGGCGATTAAATCATTATTAAAACGATTTCAGGTCAGGCGCCATGTTCTTTCAAATGGCCTGACAGTACTTACAATGGAAAATTACGACATTCCAGTTGTAAGCATGTACACCTTGTATAAAGTTGGGTCCAGAAATGAATGGCCAGGTATTACGGGAATTTCACACCTTTTTGAGCACATGATGTTCAACGGGTCTCGAAATTTTAGTCCACACGAGTTTGACAAAATATTGGAATCGGGAGGCGGTCGGTCAAATGCATATACTTCAAGAGATTTAACTGTTTATTACGAAGATTTTGCTCCTGCGCTCTTGGAAAAAGTGATTGAGCTTGATTCCGATAGAATGGGATGGTTAAACATTGCATCTAAAACGCTTGAATCCGAACGTGAAGTGGTTAAGGAAGAGCGCCGTTTACGGACAGATAATTCGGTTTATGGGCGTCTTGAAGAAGAATTGTATGCTGCGAGTTACCATTGTCATTCTTACAGGTGGCCAGTAATCGGATGGATGGTTGATATTGAGAATATCAGCGTCGGAGATTGCAGGCGTTATTACAAACACTTTTATGTTCCGAATAATGCTGTTCTAGTCCTGTCAGGAGCATTTAACACCGATAAAGCATTAAAGCAAATAGAAAAATATTACGGCCCAATTCCATCGAGAAAAATCCCGTCTGTGCCAACAACTTCAGAGCCAGTACAAAATGGTGAACGGCGGCTACAGTACAGGAAAAAAGCGGAGTTACATAATTTTATAATAGGATACCATGTGCCCGAACTCGGCCATAAAGACGTTTTTGTGTTGGACGTATTGCAGACAATTATGGCAGATGGAGAAAGCTCGGTTCTCTACCGCTCGTTAGTCAGAAAACAGGAAATTGTTCTCTATCTGCATTGTGATTATACCTGGCATATCAATCCGGGTCTTTTTGAGTTCTATCTCCAAATGAAACCGGGTAAAACATCACGTACTGGTGAAATCCAGCTCGAAAAAGAGCTCAAAGCGATACGTAATCAATCGATCCGGAAGGTTGATCTAGCACGAGCAAAAAATATTCTTGAATCGGATTTTATATCGGGTTTTCAGACCAATAACGGCCGTGCTCACAGGATAGGGCTGACAGAGATATTGTTTGGAGATTTCAATAAGATTACTGAACCGGTACTGGAATATAAAAATGTGACTATAGATGATATCAATCGTGTCGCAAATACCTATTTCAAGCCTGAAAATAAGACTATAGTACAATTGGATATAAAATAAAAATGTGGAAGTATCCTATAGTTCATTAAATGTAGCGAAATAATTCAAAATATAAGAATGAAGAAAACAGATAATAATCAAGTAATATCTCTCGATAGATTTACGGATGTTCAGCTTACCGGACAAGTGCGTACTCTTGTTGTTGAGCGGAAAATGCTTCCATCTGTTTCAATAGAACTGATAATTAGTGGTGGTGCAACGCAGGATCCTTCCGGTAAAGAAGGACTTGCCAGAATTACAGCACAAGCACTCCAAAAAGGTTCCGGGGATTACTCAGCTGAGAAGTTTTCTTTTGCGATTGAGGAGCGTGGTGCAACAATTTCAGTATATGCCGGGTACGAATCAACAACAATATCAGGAGAATTTCTATCCAAACATGCCGAATTTGGACTTGAAATGATGGCTGCAATGGTTCTTGATCCCCGTTTGGCGAGTAAAGAGATCACACTGCTAAAGGAAAAAACTCTCAGCAATATTACTGCTTTGGTGGATGAGCCGGGTCAATTATGTTCATTACTGCACAGAAGTAACCTTTATGAAGATCATCCGTATGGCATACCGGTAGTTGGTTATCCGGCATCAATTCGATCTATCACAAAACAGAATGTCTCAGAGGCATATACCCAAAAAATTGCCAAAGCACCCGTATTACTGACAATTGTAGGGGATATATCAGGAGAGAAAATTCTTTCACATGCCAGAAAAGTATTTTCTCAGTTAAATTATTCCAATAAAGTAGAAAAACATGTCTCGCACAAAGCTAAAGTATCAGGTTTGAAATTTTATCTGATTGACAAAGGTGATCAGACGCAGGCACATATTCGAATTGGCACAGTCGGAATTGCTCGTAATGATCCTGCATTTTATCGGCTTATAGTGACGAATACACTGTTTGGGGGGAGTTTTACCTCGCGTCTGATGACCGAAGTACGGGTAAGGAGGAGTTTGACTTATGGAATCAGAAGCAACGCTTCATTTTTGAAAGATCCCGGTTCCATTGTAATCGCCACATTTACAAAAACCGGATCTGTAGTTGAAACAGTCGACGTTATTTTTAATGAAATTCGGAGTCTCCAGTCGGAAAAAGTCCCAATGAAAGAATTATCTGGTATAAAACAGTATTTAATTGGTCTATATCCCTTTTCACTTGAGACAAATAAGCGTCTTGCACAGTATATTGCCAATCTCCATTTCTATAATTTGCCGAAAAGTGTAATCAACAAATATTCCGAATCTGTTTCTGATGTTACACGGGATAATGTTCTGCAGACTGCTCAAAAATATTATTCTGATACAGATGCCGTAGTAACAATACTTGGAAATACAAAAAGCCTTGCTCCGGAATTAGAAAAACAGGGGACAGTGATCTCTCAGAATATGAGTAAGTTTGACATCTAAAGTTTTGGAATTAAATTATGAATGAGTATGCAAATGTTTTGGTGTTATTTGATATAGATGGAACTCTGCTTCATTCCGGTGCCGGAGCCCGCCGTTCTATGTCCCTGTCATTCCAGGATACAATAAAGAAAACTATCTCATTCGAACCAGGTTTTTTTGCAGGTAAAACAGATATATTCATAGTAACTGATTTGTTACAAAAAGCAGGTTTCTCAGAAGCTGATATTGGTAGTGTACGTGATGATATTCTTGATCGATATATCGCCTATATGAACCTCTATTATAATTCGAAAAAGGATGCGCGGCTTTATCCCGGTGTTGCCGCGCTCATTAAGAGATTACAAGCAACTCCATATTGCCATCTTGGACTTTTAACCGGGAACATTGAAACAGGAGCACGAATTAAACTGAGTCCTTTTGAACTCAATGACGCATTTCCTGTTGGTGCTTACGGTGATGATGGATATTTACGGACCGAACTTCCTGAAATAGCAGTCCAACGTGCAGAAGAATATTTTGATGTGGAATATTTGCCTCATAATGTAGTAGTGATCGGTGACACAATTGAAGATATAAAATGTGGAAAAACAGTTGGGGCAAAGACGATAGGAATATCACAGCATTTAAAAAACGAGCAGGAACTGCAAACCATGAATCCAGATTATGTATTTATTGGATTTGAAAACTGCGACGAATTAATGGATGCAATCTTTTCCCGGAATACAATACAGGAGTGAATGAATTGTTGATGAATCGAATCGCAAAATATGCAATCGTTACTGTCTTAATGAGTATTATGCCTTATGATATTTGCTCTCAAACACTTGTGGATTATGTCTGGCCGATTCAGGATGAAAAGGAATATGGGCGATTTATAACTTCGGCATTTGGCGAACACAGACCTGACCGATTTCATGCAGGAATCGACATTAAAACAATCTGGCAGGAAGGACATAAGGTAATTGCGGTGGAGGACGGGTCGCTTTATAGGTTACGGATTGGACCAAATGGATACGGCCGTGCCATTTATCTTCGGCTCAAGAATGGTAATATTGCCGTGTATGGCCACCTCCGGCAATTCGAGAAAAATATACAAGTTCTTGCCGAAGAGGAGCAGAGAAATGCGGGTAAATATACTGTCGATTTGTGGTATTCACCCGGAGCCGTTCCGGTTTCAAAAGGCGATATACTTGGCACAACCGGACGGAGTGGAACCCGTTTGCAGCATTTGCATTTTGAATTACGTGACCGAAATAATGTACCGCTGAACCCGATACAACAAGGACTATTAGACGATGACAAAATGCCTCCCCGGCCGACAAAATTAAGTCTGAGACCCATGAATATGCACTCGACTGTTGAAGGCGATTGGCGGCCGCACATTGTCCGGTTGAACGGTTTCCGGAACGATGCTTATATAATTGAAAAACCGATTAGGGTAATGGGTAAAGTCGGTATTGCGGTCGATGTGTATGACCGCAACGGTACATACGATAACAATTACGGAATATACAGTCTAACGCTGCAGGTGAATGGTTTTGAAGTGTATAAGGCGAGGTACGAGCAATTCAGTTTTAATCAAAATCGGTTGATAAATCTCGACAGAGATTACCGTTTAATGCGGAGAAATAAAGGGAGGTTTCAGAAACTCTATAAGGATATAGAAAACTCACTCTCATTTTACGGGAATTATACGGCAGGAGATGGTATTATTGATTTACATAAGTCTCAGAGCGAAACTGTTCCGTTTGAAATAACCATAGCAGACTATTCGGGCAACTTAACTTATGTTCGTGGAGAGTTAGAACGTAATGATTATATGCCTGACGTTGTGTTCCCTATGAGTAAAACAGATGCAGTTGGTACTAATGAAACAGCGTCTGAGCTTTCCAATGATCAAACACCATTAAAACCGGCACGTCAGTTTTCGATCTACGAGGACTATCAGGATGATTTCCTTCGAATTGTGTTGACGGCAAATAGGAACCAATTGAGGCATCCTGCTGTGAATCTTAGAAAGAATGAAGGAACCAGAATCGAGTTTCCGGTCAAACCGTTTTCAAAGAGAAAATTTGTTGCTATTATCCCCTTGTCTGAAGTGGAATTTGATGAAAGTCTTAATATCATGGGAGAATCATCAGACTATCAGTTTCGTGGAGAAATCCCGTTACAGTTGGTAAAAATTCCCCACAATGGCGGAACGCACGATTTTGAGGATTCTATCGGTTCAATAACATTTCCGGAAAATGGTTTATACAATGATATCTGGCTCAGGGCATCCCGTGAAGGCGGCACAGTTATACAAGACCGATATCCCATCGCAGGCAGCATTATACACATGGAGCCAAAAGAGCTATTCCTCAAATCAAGTGCAAAAATTGATATTAATGTTTCCGGCACACCGTTTCGTAAAGATAAACTTGCTCTCTATGCACAAAGTGAGGATGGTAGATGGCACTATATCGGCCGTGACCGGAATCTCATGGACGGAACCGTGAGTACCAGTCTCAGCAGTCTTGAGACAGTAGCTGTCATCCTCGATACAATTCCTCCCAATATTTGGCGAATTCGCCCCCGTAATGATTCGTCCACTACTTCGACAAGACCGGAAATTGCCGCCTGGTTTGATGATGAGCTTTCAGGAGTGCAGAGTGAAGATGATTTAGAAATGTATGTTGACAGTGATAAAGTGATTGCAGAATGGGACCCGATTCGAAATAAAATATTTTTTCTGCCCAGAGAACCACTTGGCTCAGGCTCTCATACTGTACTGTTTCGTGCAGCAGACAGAATGGGAAACAGTTCCGAACGGTCATGGAATTTCATGGTAGAATAGAACTGGTTATTTATCAGGTGTAGCATCTCATTTTTTGTCGTACAGCCATAGAAACTCTCTAAAAACAGCTTGATATTGTCCAAAAATTTGATATCTTTATACACATACTGCGGGGTGGAGCAGTCTGGTAGCTCGTTGGGCTCATAACCCAAAGGTCACAGGTTCAAATCCTGTCCCCGCTACTACAATGATAACAGGGACTTAGAATATATTTTGAGTCCCTGTTTACTCAATTAGACTCAAAATTTCCTCAAGAGGATTACTTGAAAATAGTTGATGCAGCTGAGATTTCAGACTCGGATGCTGAAAGTCAGGCAACAACTTCATTGTTGCGTAATTTGCATTTATCTGCTAAAGAGATCAGTGACAAATACATTAATCCTCAATCCTCCAAAAACTACAGACTTCGCAATTATGTTTTTACCAACTGAAGGATTATACGCAGAAGTCCTTCGTCAATCAGGTGAAATAGAAAATTTTCAGCATAAATACAGAGTTATCATCGCTGGACCAACAACATTTTCAGCAATTTTAAGTAGTCTTCGAATGGGTTTCCGTACCTTAGCAATAGAAAAACGCTCAAGTGAAGTATGGAAAATTTTTGGTGCTGTTAAAACTGAATTTGGTAAATACGGAGACATTCTTACAAAAGTAAAAAAGCACTTACAAACAGCTTCCGATACTATTGAAGATACAGGGGTACGTACTCGTGCTATTGAAAGAAATCTCCGAAAAGTGGAACAGTTACCAACAGATGAAACATCAGAGTTTTTATCACTATCAGGGACAATAATAGAAAATGATTTAGAAGTGAAAGATACAAAACCAAATTGAATTGTATGTGATTGATTTATTGGACTGGTTCTGAGAACATCCAATCAATGCAAATTGGAGTAAAATGACTAGAACTAATTCGCTTCTATTTGGATACGATAGCATTGGAAAGAACAATCTTTGGTATTTTGACTATGATCCGTATTTTCATACAAAGCCATTATCACAGTCTAACAATCTTTTGAGGAAATCATGCGTTGGATTGATGCTACAAATTTAAAGCAATGGGCAGTGCGAGGAGATTGTCAAAAAATCTTACCATTGCTAATTAAGCGGTTAATCCGTGCTACAGTAAAGGAAATTAATAACATTCATTTTCCATCAGGTGAAAGTGTACAATTTAGAGGATGGGATGGAATATTAAATGCAAAATCTGAGACAGAATTTATTCCTTCAGGCGAATCAGCATGGGAAATTAGCGCACGAAAAGACTTCCAATGTAAAGCAGAAACAGATTTTAATAAAAGAACAGAAAATCCTCTGGGCATTAATATTAGTGAGACAACTTACATTTGTGTAACTCCATATTCATGGCCGAACAGAGACGAATGGTGTTCTGAAAAAAACCCCCTGAATAAATGGAAGGATATACGTGTCTATGATTCAGATGATATGGAAGATTGGTTAGAGCAAGCACCTGCTGTTGGGGCATGGCTAGCCAAGCACTTAAGAATTTTTCCCGAAGGCGTGGAATCAGCGATCGATTATTGGGAAGAGTGGTCTCGTGTTACTACTCCAAATTTAACATATGAACTTATATTATCAGGTAGAATAACACAAGTAGAAAGTATTCACCAATGGCTACAATCTGGTCCAAACTCACTTACTATTAACGCAACAACTAAGGATGTGACCTGCCCCTAATGTTTGGGCCATTATTTAAGTTAGTCAATTCATCGATATATTCATTGTTGTATTATCCATTGGCCTTGAGACCGAATCCGGTGGTATAACGGCCTCGGGGGTGGGTGGCCGGTATCTGAGGGCACTATGCGGTCTCTTATGATTATACTCATTTCGCCAGCGTTCCACAAGCACTTTTGCTTCGTGTAAGGTATCGAAGATTTCCCGGTTGAGCACTTCATCACGCAGTTTGCCATTGAACGACTCAATATACCCGTTCTCCCATGGACTGCCTGGTTCAATATACAATGTTTTTACTCCCAGGCGCATGAGCCATGTCCGGACCGCTTGAGCAGTGAACTCTGTGCCATTATCACTTCTCAGGTGAACCGGAACTCCTCGCTGCACGAACAGTGTTGCAAGATGTTCTATGACGTCATTGTGAGTCAGCCTCCTGCCTACCACAATTGCCTGACACTCCCGACTGTATTCATCTAATATTGTTAACAAACGATAGCTCCTTCCCTCTCGGGTTCGTGCTTGCATGAAGTCATAACTCCAGACATGATCCCGGTACGCAGGTCGCAGCCGAATACACGAACCGTCATTGAGCCATAACCGTTTGCGCTTCGGTTGCCTCCGGGGAACTTTTAATCCTTCTCGACGCCACAAACGCTCCACTCTCTTATGATTGACCTTGAAGCCTTCTGGCTGTAACAGTGCGGTAATTCGTCGATAACCATACCGACCATACTGCGTGGCCAACTCGACCATACGTTGCACGAACACCGGTTCATCCGCAGGAGAAATCGGGCGATATTGATGAGTGCTGCGCGGTACTCCCAACACACTACAGGCCCGGCGCTGCGAGATCTCAAGAGTCGTGCAAAGATGCTGCACCACCTCCCGTCGCTTCGCCGGGCTCAGAAGTTTTTTGCATCAACCGCCAGAGTCTCATTGAGGATTTGAATATCCAACTCTTTCTCGGCAACCAGGCGTTTCAGGCGAATATTCTCTCTCTCTAACGCTTTCAATCGTTTCGCCTGATTCACCCGAAGACCACCATACTCCTTTCGCCAACGATAATAGGTCTGCTCTGTAACCTCAATCTGGCGAGCAGCTTGTTGAACCGACTGACCTTGAGCGAGCAGTACTTCTGCCTCTCGAAGCTTGTGGATAATTTGTTCTGATGTGTGAATTCTACGTGCCATTGATCTTGCTCCTTTCTTTTCAATCTAATCCCTGTACTAATATACTATCTGGATCAACTTTTGGGGGCAAGGTCAAAGCAAAGACAAGAAATAGGTGAAGCAACTCGTAGAAGTAATCTTACTGATATATAGTCTGGATAACACTGGAGGTTCTAAGAAAGAGTATATTGAACTCTTCACAGTGGGAGACTTTATAAAACGGTGTCAAAGATTTGTGTATTTCTTTGGTTATCCCTTTTAAAGATAGCTTAGGTAAAAACAGACTAGCTATCCAGAATCACCATTCCTCCTACCTGCCTCATCAATAATTTCTCCCGCCAAATCAGCAGCTTTTTTCAAGGTTTCATCATGTAGATGAGCGTATCTCTGCGTCATCTGGGGACTTTTATGTGTGAGAAGTTTTTGGAGAGTATACAAGTCTATCTTACCGCTTGAGGCGAGCATTGAAGCATATGTATGACGGAGGCCATGGAAAGGGCGGAAGTCTTTGGGCAGCTCAGCAAGTTTTTTTATGCGCTTTCAAGGGATTTTTCATATTGGATCTTTTTTTTACCATTGCGACCTGGAAATACAGAATCACTTTCTGACTTTGGATGACTGTCAAAAATATCTTTTGTATTATCATTAAAAGGAATTATTTGGTTCAATCCACCTTTAGGATTTCTAATGGTTATAAATCCATTGTCAAAGTCAATATCTTCCCATTTCAAATTGAACAATTCACCTCTTCGCATACCAGTAAAAAGTGCAAGTTTTAAAATATTTGCTGTTTGCACATTTGGTTCATTATCAAGAACATATAAAAGTTTTGAGAGCTCTATCAATTTCATTAACTCGTTCTGCTTTTCCAGCCAGTCGACATGTCATTTATTATAAATTGACAGTTTTTCAAAAGGCAGAACTATTGTGCGGACTTATAGAGGAGGTAGGCGATGGTGAATATCATGATTTGATGAATGGTGTTGATCATGTCATCAATTTAAAGTATATTGATCCTGATCAGCTCGATATACATGTTTGGAGTTGGGGAGATGTCAGCAGCGGCTATACGATAACTCAAAAACAGCGCTTCAAAGCTGCATCTATGGATGATTGTGTTTTTAATTGGGCTGCCAAAGTCGGACCCGGTTTTAGTTTTAACGTAGGACTTTGGTATATTGGAGAAAAGCCGTGGACAAATTCAAAAGAATGGGTAGAACATTCAGCGATCACTCATGTTGGAAACATAACTACTGCAACATTACTTCTGCATGGCGGCTAATGATCAGACAAACAGTGTTGAACAGAGCCCGATGTATTTTACGGCAATTAAGAATATTGGAAAAGCCTTTGTCTGGTACATGGCGTAGTGATTTCTGGTTAGAACGTATTCTCAATATCGGGGTGATTAAATGGATGCAGAAATATGTGCGCGGTATTGACTGGAGTCTGAGGGAGTGGAATCAACCGGTAGACGAGTGAGGCATACACCGCTGTTTGTGTATAGTTGAAAATATAATAATTGCAATTGACATAAGATGTTTTTCAATTGTGTGTAGAATTGACTAAAGCAGAGAAAGTAAAATATCATATGGCAGTTTTACGATAAATTGAAGCGAAAATAGCAGCCTATGTCTGGAGAGGAGCAGTACGTGAGTACGACGGAAATTATTTTAATTGGTTCTATTGTTTATGTCGGAATTATCATATTCGTAGGATTGTATGCGAGTAGAAATATAAAAAACAGTTCTGATTTCATAATTGCTGGACGAAGGCTACCTCTTTGGTTGTGTGTATTTACCGTTTTTGCCACCTGGTTTGGATCAGGGACATTAATAGGAGCTGCTGGTGCTGCATATAGTAAAGGACTGCCTGGTGTATTGGCAAATCCGTTTGGCTCGGCAATATGTCTATTTCTCTCAGGTTTGTTTTATGTACGGATTCTCCGGAGGTTACGTCTATTTACACTGCCTGATTTATTCCGACAACGTTTTGGAAAATGGTCTGAAATCTTATGCGCTGCCTGTATAATTCCGGCATATATAGGCTGGGTTGCATCAATATTTGTAGCTTTCGGGTATGTTCTACACACTATAACGGGAATGGACACAACACTTGCTATAAGTATTAGTGCTGTAGTCACGTTGGTTTATACTTTTGCCGGTGGTATGTGGGCTGTTTCCTTGACAGATTTTATTCAGGCCTTAGTGATAATTGCCGGGCTATTGATATTATATCCGGTGGTGATGAATGGGGTCGGGGGGATCAGTGCTTTGCAAAGCAGTGTACCGGAAAGTTTTTTTACCGTTTTACCGGGTAATTCATTATTAGATTGGTTTTGGTTCTTACAGGCAATACTCGTAATTGGTTTAGGAAATATTGCCTCTCAGGATTTGCTTCAACGTGCATTTAGTTCCAGAGATGAACGTGTAGCGCAGTGGAGTATGTACATTTCCACATTTCTCTATCTTACCATTGCAATGATTCCGGTTATGTTGGGGATTGCAGGTTCTGTGCTTATACCTGAGTTGTCGGATCCGGAATTTGTCCTTCCAGCGCTCGGCATCAAATATCTTCCTCCGGTTGCAATGGCTATATTCGTAGGTGCATTATTTTCTGCATTGATGAGTTCTGCCGACGGCGGCATCTTAGCGCCTGCGTCGATATTCGGTCAGAACATTCTTATGCTAATCAGACCAGACATGACTGAAAAGCGGCTCTTGTGGTCGATTCGTTGGTCCATTGTGGTTATTGAGATATTAAGTTTATTAACAGCCCTCTATTTTCAAAATGTTTACCAACTTATGGTCAAATCATTTTCAATTTTATTTGTCGGGCTTATAGGCCCAATGACAGCAGCAATTTACTGGAAAAAAGTGAATACACCTGCTGCAATAGCAAGTATCGTGACCGGTGTTGTGAGCTGGTTGGTTCTGGACTTTTCTCAGTCGATCTATCCCGCAGAACTAATTGCAGCGGCAATTGGTTTGCTCGTCCTCATTGGAGTCACCTATGTAACCTCCGGGAAAACACCTGCTATGGATTTGACTGATATCGAGGGGAATAGATTTGACTATAAAGACAGATTAGGGATTTTGAGATTTCCTGCAAGGAATAACGCAAAGTGAACAATATTTAAGGGTGTAGAGAGAGGGAGATTTGTAAATAATGATTGTGCGCATTATTTCTGTAAAGTACTTTGTGGCTCTGCGTATGCTGCAGTAACTATTTGGTAAACATTTCCGCATAATGTGTTTTGTTATATCTGCACTCCACTCCTTTCAAGATATCCAACAAAGCCTCTTGATTGTCTTGGGTCTATTGCCATACTGTAATATATTTAAGCGATTCCAATCGTAAGTCGGAGTCCAATAAATCATCAAGTAGTACCAACACTTCAGAAAGTTGAGACATCGGATATAACTCTTCAATTACCTGATTGGCACCGGTTTCACTTCCATTGAGCTTGATTACAGGTAGTGGACTAACTGGTTCTTTGAATCTGTGCTAAAAGCTCCATAAATTATCAGCATTCCAATCAGTGAAATCAGTGTTCTGTATTGTGCCATTTCCTTCGTGGTTATTTCCCCTAGTAGCAAGCGCAATGGCGTTTGGGGGGGTGATGACCGGAAGACTCATTGCTAATGAGCAGGCAAATGCGACAGCTATAGCGCCGAGACGAGAATCTATCATTGCGAATGAGACAATTATAGGTATCATGAGGTTTGCAATCTGAACAGCAATTAGTGACAGAAAAGACGGGACAGACTGTAATTCCGGCCGAAACGGAGTTCAGTGAGGAGCAGACAGGATTTAAGTTTTCTGAGGCAAATCAATCAAATCTAACCAGCCTCATTGCAAAAACCGCTTGGTATTTTTTGCTCATTATTGCATTGATTTTTGCTACAGTTTTTCTGCTGAAACGGTTCGTATATAACAGAAAGAGTATTTCAGGACCCGGCAAAGCGATACAGGTAGTCAATTCAACATATGTTGGCTCTAAAAAGTCTCTTATGCTCGTTGAAATTGCTGGGCGAATGCTTGTCATCTCCGTCACAGACACGACGATGAATTTGATAACTGAATTGAAGAAAGAGGAATTAGAACAATATGAAAATCGGTTCGACTCGGAAAAATCTGATCCAACAGAAATCGGGAGTCAATTTGGAGATATATTCAGCAAGCTTTTAAAAAGACCTAAATAATTAAAAATAAATTATTTACAATAATATTATTCGCAATAACATTTTTTATTGTCGGAAATTCCGATTTGTTTGCTCAGTTACAGGGAATTCCTCTACCAAGAGTCTCGCTAGGAATTGATGAAGCGCGCAGAATGCAGGAGATGTAGCAATATCGCTACAGATTCTTGCATTACTGACCATACTATCGTTGGCACCGGCAATACTGATCTTGATGACATCATTTACGAGAATTATTATCGTAGTTCACTTTGTAAAGCAGGCGCTTGGAACTCAACAGATGCCGTCGAACCAGATTTTGATCTTGCTTGCAATATTTCTGACGTTTTTTGTAATATCACCTGTCTGGAAGCAGGTTAACGAAAATGCGCTACAACCGTATCTTGCTGAAACAATATCGGGTACCGAAGCTTATACAGAAGCATTAAGACCGGTTCGCCATTTTATGATGAACTTAACAAGAGATAAAGATTTGATGCTTTTTATTCGATTTGCCGATGAAGAAAAATCAATGACAGCAGATGATATACTGCCTCAGGCACTTGTTCCCCGCATTCGTGGTTTCAGAGTTGAGGATTGCATTTCAGATAGGATTTATTTTGTATGTTCCTTTTTTAATGTTCGATTCCATATTTCGAAAGTAAAGATGATCAGAAAATTGTAAGTAATAAACATATTCAAGATGTCCGTCAGTTTACACGAAAGCTTGCGCACCTCTACTCACAGACAGATGATGGTGTGCACAAACAAAGGAACGAGCATAAGAGGCGCGCACCTAAATCGGCTGAAAGTGAACATTCACAGAAAACTGAATCCGTAATGAGTAATTTTGGTGAATCAGGATATGATTCTGAGACCGTAAATTTAACTAAGAAATTCCGGTCTCATAATGTTCTGCAAAAGTCTTCAAAAGCAATCATTCTGAAATTGCCGAAAAACTAAATGTCGGTGAAGAAGAAGTAAAACTTGCTCTCAAATTACGAAAAGGCAGGTCTGAAGCAAACTAAGCGCTGAAATTAAATGGTACAGGCAAATAAGGCGAATCAATCTGAAAAATCCGATCCAAAACCTCCTGAGGAAATAATTACGTTTGCTCGAGAACATGGAATAGATACTGAAAATGATCAGAATCTTTCTAAAATATTGAGTAACTTGAAATCAGATAAAAAATTACCGGAAGAGATATGAACCTTACTTTCCGAAACACAATTACCCTCAATGCGCAACAGCACCGAACCGGATGGAGGCCTCTGTTGACGTACCAATGGTCTTCGGATGACGGGGAATTTACCGGCAGCACAACGGAGACGCAGACACCATGGAGGGCAACAACTTCAGTGTCATCCGTGACGATTACAGTAACGGTAACTGATGAAGACAATGGCTCTACATCAAAGAATATTGAAATTAATGTCTTCAAGGAGCTTGGCAGTGTATGGATTTCCGATAAGTTTAACGATCAAATCGTAAAATTAGCATCAAATGGAACACAATTATTTCGTATATTCGGGCTAAAGCAGCTACGCGGTATGGCTGTCGATAATGCAGACAGGACACTCTGGATCGCCGCTGGATCGCCGATTGAGACAATGACAGAGTTGTAAAATATTCCGCAGACGGTGAGCAATTATTTGCAATAAATGGGAATGATCAGTGATTTGAGAGGCCAACAGATACTGCAATTAGCTCGAATGGAAATGTGTGGGTCACTTCGATGAGTGATTCAAGGCAGGTTTTTGAATTATCGCATGTCGGCAATTTATTACGAAAATTTACCGGATTTTCGAATCCTTAATCGATAGATATATTTCGGTTGATGGGAGATGTCTGGATTGCCGATACTGGCAACAACCGTATAATTAGCTTTGATCCGAGTGTTACTGATGGGTATAATCTCGATTCGATAATCAGGTAGGAAATATGTTACAACCAATTGCATTGGATATTAATCAGGAAACAGGTGATGTATGGGTAGCCGATACTGGGAATGACAGAGTATTCAGAATTAAGGTTGATCTTACTTCATTTATTATAGAAAGATTTCAAAATCCAAGAGGCTTGGCTGTCAATAAATCGGACGGCTCGTGCTGGATTTCCGATACAATTGATAATGAGGTTATTAAAATATTTGATGATATATTTGACTTTCCAAATAATTTTCCTCTTGCTTCCTACAATATCGATATAGACGCAGGATTTCATCTAACGGTAACCGGATTCACACAGCCAATTGCAATTGATGTTAACGTAAATGAAAATATTGTCTGGTTTGCAGAAGAGTTTAGGATAATTAAGCTACTTGAAAATGATCAAACTTTTTCAAAAATTATTGAGTTTACCAAAGTTTGGCACTCAGCAGATAAATAATTCACAAAATCTTCAAGATAGTGTTGAATTAACAAACAGGACTCAGCAGGTACAAGCTGTGCAGACGCCTCCTGTTGGACAGAATAATGCCGGAAGTGTAGCAGCAGGTTTGACACCCGGAACCGATGAAAATACACTATTGAGTATTAATAGGACGGAAAGTGCTTCTGGAGATGCAGCACCTGCTGTTGCAGAAGATACTGCAGACACTAATAAAGCCACTTCTATAATCTTCAGCATACCCGAGAGCAATCCAATTTATTATTGCTTCCGCTAACGATATGTTTCGGTCCAGCAGTTTTGTTAGTTTCCCTTGGAAGCTATATGATTGCCTGAATCTGATTGTCCGAAAATGAATCATCTATATATAATGCCATTAAAATACCTTCCGTTTTATTTTCACTATATTTAGTGGCAATTTCAATACCAGCAATTTTATATAAACAATATTGTATAGGACATCAGCTGAATAAGGTTCATATGAGCACACTACTATTTATACACCCATATATTTTTATCGGAATTTATCTATCAATTATTTATGTTTTACAGGAAAAAATGTCCGATTTTAACACGAACTGTATAAAAATGACCAAGTGAAAAATCTGCCAGCGGGTAGGGAGTGAGGTTAGTGACTGTAGAATAAGGTAAATTCCTGTTTAGTATGGTTTTGCTGCTATGAGAGTGCGGGAATAATGCTTGACTATTTCTCATAATTATCATAAATTAGACAGTTTTTGTAGTAATTAAATACCGGGTGTGCATTTACTGTAGATGATGATACATAACTGATGTGAATTCCGACTCCTAACTCCTAATCTGAGAATCAAAATATATTCGGAGAAACCACTGTAATATAAGGTGTTGCCAAGGTATTTCTAATGCTCAACAGGAAAGTACTGGTTCTCAATCAGAGTTACGAACCACTTTGCGTTTCGAATGTGCGGCGGGCAGTTTTGATGCTGTATCTCGGTAAAGCGGAAGTTATCGAGCCGATGGACCATAAGTTTTTGCATTCAATTCATACTAAAATTCAGGTTCCTTCTATTGTCCGTTTGTTGCTATACAAAAAAGTGCCCGGTAAAAAGGTTGTGCTTTCACGGAAGAATATTTTAATTAGAGACGATTTCCAGTGTCAATACTGCGGAAAGAAAAATGTGGAGTTGACAATCGATCATGTTATGCCGAGAGATCGTGGCGGTTATATTACATGGGAAAATCTCGTCTGTGCTTGTGTCAAATGTAATAATGATAAAGGTAACAGAACACCAGAAGAGGCAGGATTGTCAATGCTCAAGATTCCCCGCAAACCAAACCATGTGTCATTCCTCAGATTTTATGTCGATTCACTTCATGATACCTGGAAACCGTACTTGTTTATGAATTGAGCTGAAAAATACTGTGGCGAAAAAAGGACGAATTCTCAGTGGCATGCGCCCGACGGGCAGACTCCATCTGGGAAATTATGTTGGGGCTCTGGAAAACTGGGTTAATCTTCAAGATATCTTTGAGAATTATCACTTGGTAGCAGACTGGCATGTTTTAACAACAAACGCCGCGAATACTGACACTATTTTTCAGGATACAATTGATATGGTGATTGACTGGATTGGAGCAGGGCTTGACCCTGTAAAAAGTCCTATGTTTATCCAGTCAAAGATTAAAGAACACGCTGAATTGCATCTGCTTTTTTCAATGTTGGTTACGCTCAGCAGGCTTGAAAGAAATCCTACGGTAAAAGAGCAGATCAAGGAGTTAAACCTTGAAGAGTCAGTCAGCTATGGACATCTCGGTTATCCGGTTTTACAGGCAGCAGATATTCTTATTTACAAAGCCAACCTTGTACCTGTCGGAGAAGATCAGGCTCCGCATGTTGAAATGACACGAGAAATTGCCCGGCGGTTCAATAAGATGTACAGGAAAGTATTTCCGGTGCCTCAAGTTAAACTAACGAAATTCAGCAGACTGCAGGGTGTGGACGGCTCGAAAATGAGTAAATCTGCGGGCAATGCACTTTTTTTGACTGATGAGCCTGGCACTGTTACGTCCACATTGCGCAAAGCTGTGACAGATACGAAAAAAATCAGGCGGGGAGACCCCGGCAGACCGGAAGTGTGTCTGGTGTATCGGCATCATGAGAAATTTAATGATAGCAAGAAAGATGAAATTGCTGCTGAGTGCCGGTCTGGTGCACTTGGGTGTGTCGATTGCAAAAATATACTCGCAGATAAGCTCATTGATTTTTTGGAACCGTTCAGAAAGAACAGACAGTATTATGAAAAACGACAGGATGAAATTGTCGATGTTCTGAAAGACGGAGAGAAAAAAGCACGGGATATAGCTCAATCTACCATGGCAGATGTGTATAGTGCCATGAAAATCGGATAACGTTTCCGGTCAGGTAATGTCATATCAAATTAAAATAAATGTTTTTGAAGGACCGTATGACCTCCTTTTGTTCTTAATCAAAAAAGGCGAGATCGACGTCTATGACATTCCTATTACCAAGATTGTTAAAGAGTATCTTGAATACGTTGATTTGATGCAGATTCTTGATCTCGAAATTGCCGGTGAGTTTATTGTCACGGCGGCGACGTTGATGAGGATAAAAGCCAAGCTGCTGCTTCCGGTATATGTTGAAGAAGAGGACGAAATCGAAGATCCCCGTACTGAACTTGTCCAAAATCTTTTAGAGTACCAGCGTATTAAAAATACAGCTGAAGAGTTGGAAGAATTTGAAGGGAGCAGGATCTGCCATTTTACTCGGGGCAAGATTCAGAGTGATGTATATTGTGAAGAGGATGATGAGATTTATGAGATGCAGATGTCAATATATGAGTTAATGCTCGCATTTGACAGGATTCTGAATGAGACAAAAGAAGAAAAATATCATATTGTTGAGCCGGAATCTATTACCGTTGAAGAACGAATGGATGGTATTCTTAAATTACTTGATGAGCAAAAGAAAATCTCTTTCCAAAGTATAATGATGGAATACCGTGATAAGATTATCATCGTTATAAATTTTCTGGCTATTCTCGAGCTGGCGAAAATGCGTGTTATACGCATTGCCCAGTCTCAACCTTTTCAGGATATATGGATTTATAAACAAACTCAAAATACGGGATAAACAGATCGTCAATATATGACTGGTAACGGAACGAAACAAATAGTTGAAGCTTTAATTTTTGCATCCGATAAACCGATAAGTGTAAAAACGATTTGTCAGATTGTTGACGACCTTACTGAGCAAGAGGTGCAGGAGATTATCAGCGACCTCGAAAAGGGAATTGAGGATAGTGATAGGGGAATAATTTTAAAGAATGTAGCGGGGGGCTATGAATTTGTAACCGCTCCTCAATATGCAGTATGGGTGCAAAAACTGATGTCGGATAAAAAACGCTCCAGACTATCCCGTGCCGGATTGGAATTAGCAGCAATAGTAGCATATCGTCAGCCGATCATTCGGGCTGAGATTGAAAAAATACGAGGTGTCGATTGCGGCGCACCACTCAGGACGTTACTTGAACGAAACCTAATTAAAATTGCAGGACGCGAAAAAGCACAGGGACGTCCGTTGATTTATGCAACTACGGATGAGTTTTTACATTATTTTGGAATTAATTCGCTGGTAGATCTTCCGAAGCTGGAAGAAATAGAGGAAATAATGTATCATGATGCCGAAAAGGCAGGACTGTCGATTGAACAGCTATCTTTCTCAAGCAGGAATAGCAGCCCGGAGGAAGAGCGACAAGCTGATTAAGGATGGCAGTGTTACGGTTAATGGCCGGGTAGTCCTTGAACCCGGTTTGCGGATTGTGCCCTGCGAAGATGAAGTCAAATTCAATAATGTCGCTGTTCATTTAAAAAAGAAGAATTCCTATATACTGCTCAATAAACCAAAAGGTGTTGTCTGCACCGTTAATGATGATAAAAATAGGGAAACTATTTTTGACCTTGTCAAATCAGACAGCAGATTATTTTCGGTAGGCAGATTAGATCTCACAACGACTGGACTTTTACTTTTGACTGATGACGGCACGTTAAGTTTTAGGCTGACCCATCCAAAATATGAAATTGATAAAGTGTACCGTGTAGCATTACATAAATCATTAACACAGAGCGACAACGACCGGTTAGAGACAGGTATTGAGATCAGTAGAAAAGAAAAAGTGTCCGCCCGTGTAGATTCGGTATCATCTAATGGAATGCATGTTACCATGGTCGTCCATGAAGGACGAAAAAATATGATAAGACGAATGTTTGACCAGCTTGGCTATAAGGTTGAATCACTTGACCGAATCGAATTTGCGGGACTCACTAAATATAAGCTGCCTAAAGGCGGATGGCGCTATTTAAGTCAAAAAGAGATTACAAAATTGCATCGGAGTGTCGGATTGCCATTTCAATCCAATTAGATAATTTGGGCAGTTAATATTACATATTAATTTTATCGATGAAAAAATAACATGAATAATGTAATTAACCCCTGTATGTTTAACTTTTAACCCAAAATCATTTTTTTGGTTTTTGGAGGTATTTTTAATGAGTGAAAGTGAAACTAACCTGGATCGGAAAACCGAAGATAAAGACTCGGCTGAAACTGATGAAACCACTGAAACTGTGGTTGTAGAGAGTCCGGAACAAAACGAGTCAGAAGATAAAGTGGAACTTCTGTCCGGAAAAGTGATTAAGCTTGAGGACTTACAAGAAGAATCTGAATATGATCAAAAAGAACTCGATGTTTTAACAAATCTTTATGATAAGACGATACTCGATTTTTCCGAAGGTGAAATTGTAAAGGGAAAAGTTCTTTCAATCAATGATAAGGAAGTCGCAGTAGATATTGGATTTAAATCAGAAGGTGTTATTCCGATTAACGAATTTAAATCTGTTGAAGATTTATCTGTTGGTGACGAGATTGATATTCTCCTCGATAAAATGGAAGACAATGACGGCCAACTCCGTTTGTCGAAGGAGAAAGCCGATTTTGCCCGCATTTGGGATGTTGTTGTACAAAAACACGAAGACAATGAACTGGTAGAAGGAAAATGTGTCCGCCGTATCAAAGGTGGCATGGTTGTTGATCTTCAGGGACTCGATGCATTTCTACCCGGTTCTCAAATTGATGTCAAGCCGGTGCGTGATTTTGATTCTCTTCTCGGTAGCACAATGGAATTCAAGATTGTTAAAGTCAACCACCTCCGGAAAAACATAGTCATTTCACGCCGTGTAATTATTGAAGAAGGTCTCTCCGAACAACGTGAGAAAATGCTCGAAGAACTTGAAAAGGGTCAAGTGCGCTGGGGTGTTGTCAAGAATATCACTGATTTCGGTGTCTTTATCGATCTTGGCGGTGTTGACGGACTGCTTCATATTACCGATCTATCATGGGGTCGCGTAGCTCATCCGTCTGAGGTTGTCAACCTTGACGAACAGTTGAGAGTTGTCATTCTTAATTTTGATTCTGAGAAGAAACGCGTATCCCTTGGTCTTAAACAGCTTCTACCGCATCCATGGGAAAATGTCGCAGAGAAATATCCTGTTGGTGCGAAAATAAAAGGTAAAGTTGTTTCAATTACCGATTACGGCGCATTTGTAGAACTTGAAAAAGGAATCGAAGGACTTATCCATATTTCAGAGATGTCATGGACACAGCATATCAAGCATCCGTCAAAAATTCTCTCCATTGGTCAAGATGCTGAAACAGTCGTCTTGAATTTCGATAAGGATGACAAGAAGATATCACTCGGATTGAAACAAATCGATCCTGACCCTTGGACTTCAGTTGTTGAAAAATATCCAGTCGGCACGAAACATGGTGGTAATGTCCGAAACGTTACGAACTTCGGTGTATTTGTTGAGCTTGAAGAAGGTATTGACGGGCTTGTTCATATCTCCGATCTCTCATGGACGAAGAAGGTGCGCCATCCCAGTGAAATTGTGAAGAAGGGTGATGCCATAGAGGTTGTTATCTTGAACGTGTCTATTCAAGACAGAAGAATTTCACTTGGACATAAACAAATCGAAGATAATCCTTGGGAATCCTTCGAAGTTGAACTGCAAAAAGGTGTAGTCACCAATGGAAAAGTTGTGCGTCATGTGGAGAAAGGTACAATTGTTGAGTTGGTTGGCGGTTTTGAAGGTTTTGTTCCTTTCTCCCATGTGCAGTCGGAAGAAGATGGTACGAAGAAGGCTAAAAAACAGCTGAATGTAGGCGATGAAGTTGCGCTGAAGATAATAGAGTTTGATAAAGAAAACAAAAAAATCGTTCTGTCGCATTCGGAGTATATGAAAGATATAGAAGAGAAGGATGCGCAGGATTACCTCGATAAACAGAACGATTCTGGTAAAGAGACCCCAACAGAAGTAGAAAAGGAAGTGAGTTCAGAAGAAAAAACTCAAGCAGAAGATACAGCGTCTGCAGAATCGAATGATGCTGTTGAAACCGAATCAGAACCTGTGGTTAAGGAAGCTGTAGTAGAAGTATCCAAAAAAGAAGATTCAAAAAAAAAGAAAGAAGAAGAAACAGTAGCAGAAGCAACCGGAGAGTCGGAAGAAAAAGCAGATACTGAAGAAGAAGCTGCATCTTCCGAAAAAACCTCTGAAACAGAAGAAAAATAGCTCGCTTAATGAATTATGGCAAATAAAGTTGCTTTTTATACGCTCGGCTGTAAAGTCAATTCGGCTGAGTCGGATGTGTTAGCAGCAACGTTTCAAAAGCGAGGATTTGCTGTTGTCGATTTTCTGGAACCGAGTGATATATATGTGATCAACACCTGTACTGTTACGCATCAAGCTGATGCGCGATGCAGACAGGTGATCCGGCAGGCAAAAAACCGATCCCCTGAAGCGCTCATCGCAGTAATAGGGTGCTATGCCCAGGCGGACTCACACACAATTGCTGCAATTCCCGGTGTCGATCTTATTCTCGGAAACAGTGAGAAGATGTCCATTTTTGATCATCTCAATAACAATTCTTGTGCATCCGAACCGATCATCCGCACAGATTTTTCTACCAACCCATTCGAGTCCGAAAAAGACATGGCATATGGCACGAAGCGAACCCGTGCATTTTTGAAGGTGCAAGACGGTTGTTCGTATACGTGCACGTACTGCATAATACCCCAGGTCCGCGGCCCCAGTATCAGCAGACCAATTAACGATGTCCTGCACAGGATACGGGAAATACGGGATGCTGGTTATCTTGAAATTGTGCTTACAGCGGTTAACCTGGGTGAGTATAAGGATGAGGACGGGAAAACTCTCCTTAATCTGCTGGATAGTATTGTAACAATAGATGATGTTCCGCGGATTCGTTTAACGTCCATAGAACCGAATTGTTTCTCGGAAGATCTTGTCAAATTTGTTGCCGATTCAGATGTCATGTGCCGGCACTTTCATGTGCCGTTGCAAAGTGGTTCAAACGATGTTTTGAACATGATGAAACGAAGATATCTGAAAAAGCAATATGGGAGAGTTTTAGATTGGGTTGGCAAATATTGTCCCGATGCTGCGGTAGGAACTGATGTAATGGTTGGTTTTCCCGAAGAATCGGAGCAACACTTCGAAGAATCATTGTCGTTTATCGAATCATTACCAATCACCTATCTTCATGTATTCCGTTATTCGCCAAGATCCGGCACAAAAGCTCCGGAAATTGGGCCTGCAATACATCCGGAAATTACTCGTAACCGAAGCAGAGAGCTTCAACGAGTAGGTCTGAACAAGAAAGATCAATTCCTATACAGACAAATCGGAACGTGTGCAGAAGTGTTGTTTGAAACAAAGCAAGAAAATGGCACGTTTGAAGGATTTACAAGGAATTATGCCAGAGTCCAGAGTAGCACTGTCAAAAAGGGCAACGCTCTTGAGCATGTTTTGCTCACAGAGAAAAAAGGTATGGTCCTTTCCGGCTATCAGGTTCCGAATAAAGATACTATTAAACCTAAATTACAGGAATATATATAAATGGGTTCAGTTTTTATAAGAACATACGGCTGTCAGATGAATGTGTATGATTCGGAGCTTGCTTCGGGCATACTAACGAGTAATGGTTATACCATAGCTCAGAATGAGGAAAGCGCAGATGTTATTCTGGTAACGGGGTGTACGATACGTGAGCATGCTGACCAGCGTGCACTTTGCTATCTTCAACAAGTCTTAGCACGTAAAAGAAAAAGAAAAGACTTGATTGTTGGTCTTATGGGTTGCCTCGGTCAAAGAGTCGGTTTCGAATTACAAGATTCTCTTCCAGCACTTGACCTGATTCTGGGACCTGATGCATACAGAAATTTGCCAAAATTGCTGCAAAATCTTCCAAACAGGTCATTTGTGGAATCGGAAAATCTTCTTGAAAATTATGATGATATACCGCCTCTCAGAAAAGAAGGTGCCTCAGCATTTTTGGCTATATCACGGGGATGCGATCATGATTGCACCTATTGTATAGTACCCTTTACACGGGGCAGGGAACGGTCACGGAGTGCTGACAGTATCGTTAAGGAAGTTGAAGGGCTTGTCGCAGAAGGATTCAAGGAAGTTACGTTGTTAGGTCAAAATGTGAACTCCTATAAGAGTGAGGATATTGATTTTCCAGAACTTCTTACAATGGTCAGTGACGTTCCGGGAATCATGAGGGTAAGGTTTACAACATCGCACCCAAAAAATCTCTCTGAAAGACTTGTCCACATTATAGCAAAGAAGCACAATGTGTGCTCACATGTGCACTTGCCAGTTCAGTCGGGTTCCGATAGAATACTTGAAATTATGGGACGCGAATATACTGCACAACATTATCTTAATATTATTGATCTTATGAAACGCGAAATCCCCGATATAAGTATAACAACGGATATTATATCGGGATATCCCGGCGAAACAAAAGATGATCATCAAAGAACACTTGAATTAATGCAACATGTAGTATTCGATGGAGCGTACACATTTAAATTTTCTGCGCGGGACGGGACTCCTGCATATTTATTGGAAGATACGGTTGATGAAAAGGTGAAAAAGCGCCGTTTGAACGAATTATGTGCGCTCCAGCGGGATATTACCGCCAGAAAAAATCAAAATTATATCGGCAATGAAGTCACGGTGATGGTTGAAACAACAAGCAAACGGTCTCCGAAAGATGTACTCGGTAAAACTGACGGTAATAAAAATGTCATAATACCCGACACCGATCTACCGTTCGGTACATTTTGTGTTGCGAAAATAAATGCAGCTTCAAGTCAGACATTATTGGGTTCATTTGTACGGGTGCTCAATGATAACGAAATGAATTCTTGATTTCTGTTGCATTTCAATACAATAAAACCGTACTTACTACTTACGAAAATTATTCCAAAAGAATAACAAAACCTCTGGAGTGTATATGTGGGTATTTCGATGGATTTTGGCACTTTTGTTCATTATTTTTGCACTTATCATCGGTTGGCAAAACGTTGATCAAATGATCACTATGGTAACATTCACTTTTGGGAATTACCAGACTGAAACGAGTCTTTTTATGGCCTTGTTTGTGGCTTTAATTCTTGGCGCACTCGCTTGGTTTCCTGTTGCGATTGCACAATTTATCCGCAACAAAAAAGAAATCAGACAGCTTAAGAGAGATAACAGCAAGTTTCAGAAAGAACTCAGTGATTTAAGAAATATTTCGATAGATGAAGATGAGAATCGTGATAAGGAAGACGAATAATGAATGTGTTTGGTCTTGAGGATATTTCACTTTACTATAGTATTGGAGGAGTATTCTTAATTGTTGTATTCCTGCTCATTGTTTTCCGCATTAAATTTAACCGTAATCGTACTCTCCATTCGAAAAAATCCAATGCATATGTGGATGCATTAAATGAACTTATTGCCGGAAATAACGATCGTGCAATGAATCTTTTGAAGGCCGCCGTAAGGTTTGATACAGACAATATTGACGCTTATATAAAACTTGGTATGCTTTACAGAATTCAGAATTCTTCTCAACAGGCTTTGAGAATTCATAAAGAATTGACTATCCGGTCCGGACTTTCTGACAATCAGTTGATTGAGATCTACCGAAACATTATCAGTGATTATATTGAACTCAATCTATATAATGATGCGCTTCGATACTGTGATAAGTTATTAGAACTTGATGTTAAGAATGCATGGGTGCTTGAAATTCAACCAACAATTTATGAATACAAGGAAGATTATAAAAATGCATTTAAATATCTCCAATCGAATGCAATAAATTCTACCGAAATAAATCATAAGCTTGCGCTCTATAAAATTGCTTACGGATTGAACCTTGTCAGCAAGGGAAAGTATCACGATGCCCGAATAATTTTTAAAGAGGCAATAAAGCTCGACAGAGATTTTCCTGCTGCCTATCTCTATCTTGGTGATGCTTATGCACGGGAAAAGCGCCAAGAAGATGCATTAAAAGTCTGGAAAGAGTTTGCCGAAACAGTCCCGCAAAAATCGTATCTCGTTTTTGATTATATTAATGCTGCATATTTTGATTCGGGAAACTATAGTGCAATGGAGGGATTTTATTCTTCCATAATAGAAAAAGATCCTGATAATTTTCTTTCTCTCATCCGGTTAGGTGAATTACATTTCAAAAAAGGTGAGCGAGAAAAAGCTCTCGAGTTGACTGAACGTGGCTTGAAGATTAATCCGAATTCGACGGATGGTCTGAAAAATCTCATTATGTATCTGAATAATTCTGAAGATATACAGGTTATTAAAGAAAAGGCATTGTCGCTTGCAGAAATGGTTACCGATTCAAAAACATATCTGTGCAAATATTGTCAATTTGCAACTACAGACATTTTGACACTATGCCCTTCCTGTGAGAAATGGGATGCCTTTGATTTTTAAAGCGTACTTTTTGAGTATAAATGCCATATCCTTCTAACTGATTTTAAGAACAATGGTGCACAAACTAGCAAATATTGCTCCGGTAATATTTTCATTTATTATTGCAACGTTTATAAGTACCAACCTCTTGGCACAAGATTTATACAGTGCGTTACAGGATTTCAACAATGGACGATTTGATGCTGTCCGAAATACTTTATCTGCATTAGAAAGTATCCATTATAATCAACCGGAATACATTTTATTGAATGCCCTCTTAGAAGGAGACGGTGAGCAGGCGTTTACGCTGTACAGTTCAATGGATAATCTGTTACTCGATAATCCTTTAGTCGAAAAAGCTCTTTGGCGTATGTGCCAATATTACTATGCAAAAGGTTTGTATCAGACATTTGAAGAAAATGTCGACCGGTTTTTGACACTATTTCCTGATTCGGAGTTACGTGAAACTGCATACCATATGCAAGAGCGGGTTGCAAAATCGTCAACAATGATGACTCAGGCAATTCCGGCAGAAGAAGAAAATCAAGAACCGCAATTTACTCTTCAATTTGGTGCGTTTGGTAATGAAACCGGTGCGCGGACACGACTTGAATATCTTCGAAATCTTGGATTGACCTCATCGACAATTTATCAACAGAATGTGGGTAACAGGATATTATATAAAATTTGGGTAGGTGAGTTTGTGTCACGCGGGGAAGCTGACAAAATGAGAGACGAGTACAGAGGCCGGTTCCGGATACCTGATATTTTTGTAGTTACCTTAGAATCGCAATAACTTTGTAAAATATGAAATGAATTTCCTCTGAATTGATTATTAGATGATGATTAAACGTATAAAAGTAGTGATATGATTCTTGCTTTTGTCTTTATACGTGCATTCCGATCATTGCTCATCCAGATTTAATTAGATTTCCATGAAAAAAACAACACCGTTGATGGAGCAGTATCACTCTATCAAAAAGAAATATCCCGGCACTGTACTTTTTTTTCGCATGGGTGATTTTTTTGAAATGTTCTACGATGATGCTCAAATAGCCTCGGATGTATTAGGACTGACATTGACGTCCCGTGCCCATGGTAAAAGTGCAGATGTCCCCCTTGCAGGATTTCCCCATCATAGTATCGAGCCTTATTTATCAAAAATGGTCAAGGCGGGCTATAGAGTTGCTGTCTGTGAACAAGTAGAAGATCCGAAAAAAGCAAAGGGGATTGTCAAGCGGGAGGTTCTGGAAGTCTTTACTCCGGGAACTGCGACTTCCGACAGTGTTATCGAAGCCGGCTCAAACAACTACCTTGTTTCACTTGTTGCAGATGGTGATACCATTGGTATGGCTGGTATTGATATATCAACAGGAGAATTTTTCCTGACAGAAGGGAATAAAAATCTTTTGCTTTCTCAGGTGGAAAATCTCAATCCGCAGGAAATTATCTATTCGGTTGAGCAGTCCGACCATATTAAAAATCTCATTACTTGGACAAATCAGCCACTGTTCACTACAGTTGAAGATTATTATTTTAGTTATGAATACTCGTATACAACATTGACAGAACATTTTAATACCGTATCATTGAAAGGGTTTGGCTGCGAAGAATTACATGCAGGTGTCTCTGCTGCAGGTGCCGCACTTAAGTATTTGCAATCAATTCGGGAAGGAAAACTCGGTCATGTATTAAAATTGTCTGTCCTGAGTCTCGAGCAGTATATGGTTCTCGACAATGCGACAAGGCGTAATCTTGAGATTATTGCGCCTATGCATGAAAACAACAGAGAAGGAAGTCTCTTATCGGTAATCGACAGCACCAGTACAAAAATGGGTGCGCGGCTTTTAAAATCGTGGATACTCCGTCCACTTTTAGACAAAAAATCAATTCAACAACGACATCAAGTAGTTGAGGAACTGTATGTCGAAATCAATCTCAGAGAGCAATTAAAAATTACCCTGAAAAAAATGAATGATCTTGAGCGGCTGACATCAAAAATAAATACGCAGCGAGCAAATGCACGAGACGTCAGAGGGTTGGTTCAAAGTCTGAGACTGATACCTGAAATTCGAGACTATTTGAAAGAGTGCAGTTCTAACTTATTAAAAATGTTCACAAAGGATCTGATTCCTCTTGATGATATTGCAGACAGAATAGAGGAGGCACTTGTTGATGATCCCCCTGTATCTATTTCGGAGGGAAACATTATTCAAGACGGTTATGATGCTGATCTTGATGAACTCAGAAAAATTTCCCGCAGGGGAAAACAGTGGATACTCGATCTTCAGGAACAGGAAAGAAATGTCACAGGAATATCTTCTCTCCGAATCAATTACAATAAAGTATTCGGGTACTATATTGAGGTTACAAATCCTAATAAATCGAAAGTACCGGAACACTATATACGAAAACAGACACTTGTTAATGCCGAGCGCTTTATTACTCCGGAAATGAAAAGCCGTGAAGAACAAATCGTCACAGCTGAGGAAAAAATAGCACAGAAAGAATTTGACCTTTTTCATATGTTGCGCCATGCTATTGCTGAAAGAACACAGATTCTACAAGAGAATGCGGGAATTATTGCAAGTCTCGATGTGTTATGTGGTTTTGCACATGTTGCTCAGGAAAATGGATTCTGTAAGCCGAAAATCAATGATAGTAATGATCTGGAACTGATTGAATCACGGCACCCGGTTGTGGAAAAACTGCTGCCTGCTGATGAAACGTTTATTCCGAATGACCACAGTTTTACGGTTTCACAGGATCAGATTCATATAATTACCGGGCCGAACATGGCCGGTAAGTCAACTTTTCTGCGTCAAGTTGGACTCTGTGTTCTTCTTGCCCAAATAGGCAGTTTTGTACCGGCTCGTAATGCTATTATTGGTATTGTTGACAGAATATTTACGAGAGTAGGAGCGCATGATGATGTCAGTAGAGGAGAAAGCACATTTTTAGTAGAAATGACAGAATTGGCAAACATCTTGAACAATGCAACTCCAAAAAGCCTCCTTCTGCTTGATGAAATTGGTAGAGGAACCAGTACGTTTGATGGTCTTTCAATTGCCTGGTCTACTGTAGAATATCTGCATAATGAACAATCTGTTGCTGCGAAAACACTCTTTGCAACACATTATCATGAAATCACAGCATTGTCGCATCATTTGCCCCGTATTGCGAATTATTATGTACAGGTAAAAGAGTGGAAAGATACGGTAGTCTTTCTGCGCAAGATTATTCATGGCAGTAGTGATCACAGTTATGGTATACATGTTGCACAAATGGCGGGCATACCCCAGGCAATAGTCGAAAGGGCACGCGATGTACTTGATAAATTAGAGACGATGAATATAAACCCACTGAAAGGTGAATCAGACAAAGATTCAATCATTCAAAATCAATCGGACAACTTCCAGATTAATCTATTTGACATGGAAAACACAAAGATACAAAAGGTACTATTTGAAATCGACCCCGAATCACTCACTCCACGTGAAGCAATACAGATACTTTTTGATTTAAAGCAGATTCTTTTTGAGCATTCAAAATCCCAATCTCATTCTTCCTGATCATTGTACATTGAGAAAGTATTGGCTGTTTTAATACACTCAGTGGGAAATAATTGCCTTATTTTGTGCAATCATCTCTGAGCACATTGAATATATAACGTAATTTTACGCTTGTTTTTTTCATGGGACAGTACTTGCATAACATTTTTTGTTTATTAAAATCTCATCATTTATAAAAGGATGAGTCGATATTTAAACAGTAGTACTCAAAAATCATAACTGACTGACAATTAATAACATAGAGCTAATAAACGTATGGAATCCCTTGAAAAAAATGTCCGCGAATTATCGGAAATTATTGAAAAGGAATTTGCAAAGTATAAAGCTGTTTTTGAGCTTGTAAAAAAGCAAAAAGGTATTCTGGTAAATGCGGATTTGGTGGGACTTGATGCAAATATCCGGGAGCAGCAAACGATATTGAACTCAATAAACAAACTTGAAGAAAAGCGATTCCAAAAACTTGAGATTATCGGGATTTATCTTGGTGTAGTTCCGGAGCAGTTGAAATTAACTTCTATTATCCAAAATGCTCCTAAAGAATTATCAGGACCTCTCGGAGAATTGGAACGAAAATTCAAATCAGTAATTCAGGAAATTTTAAACATTAACAAGTCTCTTCAGTTCATTGACAAAAACATTCAGGTGTTTTATGGTGCAATGGAAGAAAAAGGTGTCTATGTGTCTCCGAATTCAAGGGCAAAAACAGCTCCCAAAAACATCAATCTGTTAGATAGAAAAGTTTAAGGTGTAGGTAGGCTGATATGAGTGGTTTTGGTATAAGGGCAGCGTTCGATATTGGACGCAAAGCACTCCGAGTTCAACTCGCCGGGCTAAATGTTACCGATAATAGCATTTCGAATGTTAATACTCCAGGATACAGCCGGCAGGAAGTTAATCTCGCTACAGATGTACCTTTTAGTATCGCCGGAAGGAGTTTTCGGTACAGGTGTCCGGGTAGAAGGTGTCAGAGGGACAGCCTCATTGACCGCCAATTACGTAATGAACTCCATACGAAGGGGAGAAATACGGCGTTAGAGCGAATTCTCAATCTCAGATTGAAGTCACGGTTAATGAACCTTCTGAATTTGGGCTTCGGGCATTAATGTCACGGTATTTTGACAATTGGTACAGCGTGAGTCGGCAAAACTTGTCGTTTATTATAGAATCGATAAACAACTTAGAGTCTTAAGCGATAATATCGATTTTGAACTCAAGCGTGCCGTTGATGACGTAAACAGATTGTCATCGCAAATTGCGGCTCTCAATGGACAGATTCTTTCAACAGAGGGGGTTTCAATTGGAACATCAAATGAATTGCGAGACCAGCGAGACAGGGCACTTGATGAATTGTCCGAACTTATGGATGTTTTTGCATTAGAAAAACCGAATGGCGTAATCAACGTATCCGGTTCGGAACGCTCACTTGTAACATCAAATTTTCCCGCAGTACTCGAAGTGATCGTTCAAAACAATAATGGAAATTTTGTTTCTGACATATTTGATGCAAACACTGGTGAACAGTTTAAAGTTAGAGACGGTAATATTGCCGCACTTGTTGAAGCACGAAATGAAGTCATACCGAAATTCAGGGGACTTTTTGACGAACTCGCGAAAAATCTTATTGACTCAGCAAACAACATTCACAAAATTGGTGTTGGGCTAAAAGGTACCAATTCAGCAGTGCCGAAAAACAATTTGTTTTTCACCGGCAATAGTTCGGTTAATATTGAACTGGCTCAAGCAATTGTTGACGATGTCAATAATATTGCCGCGGCACGAAGAGTGGATACTGTATTGCCTAGCGGAGAGGTACTGAGGACAGGCTCACCCGGTGATAACACCATTGCAATAAAAATTGCAGACCTAAAGCAGAAACTTATACTCAGTGATGGTACAGAGTCTCTTATTGATTTTTTCAATACAATAACCGAGAACTTTAATAAAAGCAGAGAACGTCTGACCGATCTACAGGAGCAGCTTTCTACTGGAAAAAGACTCAGTAGACCTTCAGATGATCTAGGATCGATGGCAAACGCCATGAGATTACGGACAATATTGGAAAGTAATATTCAATTTCAGAACAATATCGGTGATGGATTAACCCAACTCACAGCGCAAGAAGAAGCACTGAATCAAATATATGATATTCTAGTTGGAGTAAAAGAAATAGCAATAGAAGGTGCTTCGGATTCTATTACAATCCGGGATAGTCTGGCTCAGCAGCTCGATCTAATGTTAGACAATTTAGCGGAAATAGCAAATTCAAAGTTTAATAACAAATATTTATTCGGGGGTACGGAAACACAAAGTGCACCTTTTGCATTGAATCAGAACGTAATTAATGGATTGTCGAGTGAACCAGTATCCAGTTATCGCGGAAATAACGGCAAAATTAACAGGCAGATTAATGATCAGACAACGGTGGAAGTAAACTTGACTGGGAAAGAGATTTTTGACCAGCCTACTTCCGGAGTAGAGGATATCTTCCAATTGATCTTCGATCTCAAAGGGTTCCTTGAAACCGACGATACCAGCGGAATCAATGGGAAAATTGAAAATGTAAATGGCGCCATCGAACAAACACTGCAAAATTTTTTGAAAATCGGTACAAGAAAACAGTTAATCACATTTAATGATGACCGGTACATCTCACAGAATATTCAAGTCCAATCAGCACTCTCTTCTTTGGAAGATACCGATTTCGGCGAGGCATTTATTGCTTTTAAAGCAGAGGAAAATGCGCTCAACTCGGCCCTCAGCGCTGGTGCTCGTGTTGTCTCTCCAAGTCTAATCGATTTTCTCGGAGTGGGATAATCGTCGACCTCTAAAGTATAATCATTAAAATGCATTTTTTCTTACTATCAGACAGAATTCTTTATATCTTTTTGTTATGGAAAAGTACATTACAATTGAAAATCCTCAGTTGGGATCAATTAAAGTTGAGACGGATAAGATAACGACTTTTCATGAAGGTTTAATTGGTTTTGAAAATTTAAAGCGATTTGTTATCATCGATTTAGAGGAATATGAACCGTTTCAATGGCTTCTGAGTATCGATGACTCTGACATATCGTTTCCAATTATCAGTCCAATACTGGTTATTGATGAATATTCTCCGGCTATCTCAAAAGCCAAAGCATATAATTTAGGTGAATTTCAGGATCAGGACCTTTTGCTTTATGTTATTGTTACGATCCGGCCTGAATTAAAGAGGGTAACTGCTAATCTAAAAGGTCCGCTGATTGTTAATAATATTAAGCAGGCACTGGGACAGCAGATTGTACTTGATGATGACAGATATTCTACGAATCACGAATTTATGAAGGATTAAAAACCAAGGAAAGGTTTATGTTAGTTCTCACCAGAAGAATAGGCGAAAGCATCAATATCGGTAACGATATAAAAATCACTATTATTAATCTTGAGAGTGAACAGGTGCGCCTCGGTATTGAAGCGTCGAGAGATGTAATTATTCACCGCGAAGAGATATATAATAAGGTAATTGAAGAAAACAAACAAGCCGCAAAAACATCAAATCTCGATCTTAAATCCATAGCAAGCGACTGGAAGAAAAAGAAAAAGGGATAGTATAACACTAACCCTTTTTTAAAGAGCTCCCGATTGTAACCACATTTTTCCTTTTTACAGCAATACCTTTTCAAATATTGACATAGCATAATCAATTTCATCTTTTGTACAAATAAGCGGTGGAGAAAACCGTATAACCCATTTGTGTGTGTCCTTCACAATCAATTTTTCCTTAACAAGTTCATTTGAAAAATCGTAACCGCTTTTTTCTCCATGTTCTAACTCAATGCCAATCATCAATCCAAGGCCTCGTACTTCTTTGATGTGTGGAGATTTCTTTGCAAGTTCCTGTAGCCGGGAAAGGGCATAAGCACCTAATTCGGCAGACTGTTCATGTAGTTTACTCCGAAGTATTTCAACGACCGAGGCGATTGCGGTCATCATTGATAACGGAGAACCGCCAAAAGTTGATCCGTGCGATCCGGGTACAAATGTTTTCATCACCTTTTCGTCAGCAAGTATGCCGGATACTGGCATGAATCCTCCGGATAGCGATTTTCCGAGGCATAGAATGTCGGGGCGAACACCTGTATGTTCCCACGCAAACATCTTGCCGGTACGTCCCCAACCAGTCTGAATTTCATCATAAATTAGTAAGGTATCAGTTTCGTCACATAATTGACGAAGAATAGTCAGGAATTCCTTATCAGGGATATTAATTCCACCCTCACCTTGAACAGGTTCGATAAGGACGGCGGCAGTATTTTTTTTAATAATCGATTTAACCGCATCTATATCATTAAACTTTACCTTGACAAAGCCTTTTGGGAATGGTCCGAAACCATACGTAGATACATCATCTTCCAAAAATTGTGTAAATGTTATCGATCTTCCATGAAAACATCCGGAAAAAATAATAATCTCCGTATTTATATAGCCTTTATGGCGATGGTATGAACGAGCAAGTTTTACAGCAGATTCCGGGGCTTCGACACCACCATTTGAAGGTAGAAACACTTCATATCCAGTCAGCTCTTTGAGAAGCTTTCCGGCTACAGCTAGTGGTTTAGATGCGAGAAATCTTCCGAGTACTGTTGGGGACTTTCTATTTAAATAGGAAATAATGACCTTGCGTACAAAATCATTATTATGACCTAAATTAGCTGCAGAGTAGGCTGAAATACCGTCAAAATATTTCCTACCATCATCAGTATAGAGCCAGGGCCCCTCGGAATCGACAAGCACAAAACTATTAAAAGAATCATAATTTCTGGCAATTGTCTCATTAATATCTGCAATAGTCTCATTGTCCGATTTTTGACACACGAAATCAACCAATTCATCCGCAGTAAGGTTCGTAAGAATATCAATCATAGCAGGTATTTCCTTTATTAACAATTCATAATACTTATACACAGTAACTTCTCATAAATAATCAGTCAAATATACACATTAAAAGTAAACAAATCCATAAAATTTGCACTCATAACTATATATGTTCATAAGTGGATTTACCCTTAAAAATATATGGAATAATTCAAAATATATTGGTATACTGTTCCATAGAAATATTACGTAATATTTCGACACATACTGCTTTAAGAGGCGACTCTTTTTTATGTAAAATCTTCCTCAGTGCATACGTTCAGACTTGGCATTAAGTATACGTCAAAACGAAACATCTAAAATATTATTCATCACTAATTTATTGAGGAGAGCATCATGGCTATTCGTGTAGGAATTAATGGATTTGGTAGAATAGGACGTATGGTTTTAAAAGCAGGATTTTCAGATCCCGAGCTTGAATTTGTTGCAATCAATGATTTAACTGATGTTAAGACCTTAGCACATCTTTTTGCAAACGATTCGGTCCATGGACCCTTGGGGAAAAATATTGAAGCATGTGAGAATTCGTTTGACGTTGACGGGAGAAAACTGCAAGTACTCTCGGAGCGTGATCCGGTGCAGCTTCCTTGGGGTGAGCTTGGTGTCGATGTTGTTGTTGAGTCAACAGGTATTTTTGCTTCGAGTGACAAAGCAGAGCTTCATCGTGATGCAGGAGCTAAAAAAGTGATTATCTCTGCACCTGCCAAAGGTGATATCGATTTGACAGTTGTGCTCGGAGTGAACGAAAATGAATACGATGCCGAAAAACACCACATTATTTCAAATGCCTCTTGTACTACAAATTGTCTTGCACCTATTGTGAAAGTATTGCATGATAACTTTCATGTCAAACACGGTCTGATGACGACAATCCACTCATATACAAACGATCAACGTATCCTTGATTTTCCTCACACAGATTTACGGCGTGCTCGTGCTGCTGCAGTGTCGATGATCCCGACAACAACAGGCGCAGCAAAAGCAGTAGCATTAGTCCTTCCTGAAATGAAAGGTAAACTGGATGGTCTGGCAATTCGGGTACCCACTCCAAATGTCTCAATAGTTGACCTTGTTGTGGAGGTTGAAAAGGGTACATCAAAAGAAGAAGTGAACGGTGCAATGAAAGCAGCATCAGAGACTTCACTTAAAGGATACCTCGCATATAGCGACCTTCCTCTTGTTTCTATCGATTTTAATGGATCGGCTTATTCATCCATATTTGATGCAGAATTAACGAATGTCATGAGTGGTAACCTTGTAAAGGTTATGTCTTGGTATGATAACGAATATGGATATGCGAACCGTGTGAAAGATTTGGTTAAATTCATTGCACATTAATTGTATTATAGCGCATGTATTAGCAAATCTTTTTGCAGAAAATAATTAACAATGAGTTGATTCTGTGCATTTGTAATAATCTTAGTGTTGTTAAATGATTTCCGGATTGTTAATTATCTTGGGATAATTACTATGAATTCTCGATGGAATGATGTTCGATGGCAAAAATCGACGGTCTGGTCACTCTCGCACAATCAACACCCGAATTGCACGATTATACTTCCAGAAATTAATCCATTTACTATTGGTCGATTGCTCTATATGATGCAGCTTCAAACAGCCTATGCCGATGAATTGTTTCAGGTGAATGCATTTGATCAACCCGGTGTTGAAGAGGGGAAAAAGGCCACATCACTGATGGGGCGCACTGGAGATGATCAAATGAGGAATCAGTTGAGTGCTACAGTCGATTCAACGTCTGATTATATTATTTGACTTAATGTTTGTGTGGTGATTTGCCGGAAGTTAAAAAGTGTTACAATAATGATTTTATACGAAACAGAGCATCATGATATGATACAATTAAATAAATTAACCGTAGATGATATCGATGTTAAAGGGAAAAAAGTATTGGTACGGGTTGACTTTAATGTTCCTATGGACGATGAGGGGAATATTACTGATGACAGCCGTATTCGTGCAGCTCTTCCAACAATTCAAAAGATACTTGGTGAAGGCGGTAGAGTAATTCTCATGTCGCATCTTGGACGTCCGAAAGGAAAAACTGTTGAGTCAATGCGGTTGAAACCGATCGCTGATCAGCTAAATAAAATCATGGATAAGGATATCCCTATTGCTCCCGATTCGATTGGACCGGAGGTGGAACAGATGGTCGAAAATCTTTCAGATGGCGAATGCATTCTTCTCGAAAATGTCCGATTTCATCCAGGCGAGACCATCAATGATGCTGAATATTCCATGAGTTTGGCCAAATTAGGAGAACTTTATGTCTATGATGCTTTTGGGACGGCTCACAGAGCTCATGCTTCAACTGAAGGGATAACGAACTACATAAGCACATGTGCGGCTGGATATCTGCTTCAGAAAGAAATAGAATATCTTTCAACAATTCTCAAAAATCCAAAACATCCGCTTATTGCAATAATCGGGGGTGCAAAAGTTTCGACAAAAATTGACATAATCGAGCATTTGTTGGATTTAACCGATTCACTTCTAATCGGCGGCGGAATGATGTTCCCTTTCTTGAAAGCAGTTGGATATGAGATCGGAGATTCTCTCATGGAAGGAGATAAAATTGAGGTTGCACGGGAAACTATTAAAAAAGCGGGAAGTAAATTGATCCTGCCGGTTGATTGTGTCATAGCAGATAGTTTTTCTGAGGATGCAACAACAAAAGTTGTGAATGTAGATGAAATTGGTTCTGGCTGGAGAGGTATGGATATTGGACCGGAAACAATTCGTCTCTACTATAAACATATTATTGAAGCACAAACAATATTATGGAACGGCCCGATGGGTGTTTTCGAAATGGAACCGTTTGCAAATGGGACTCGGGAATTAGCACAGTTCATTGCCGACTCGACTGAAGCCGGAGCTATTTCGGTCATCGGCGGAGGTGATTCTGCAGCTGCAATCTCGAAATTTGATTTAGAAAATGCAATGACACACATCTCGACTGGTGGCGGTGCATCACTTGAAATGCTCGAAGGAAAGGAACTGCCCGGACTGACGGCTCTTACGGACAAATAGCATATAAAAATTTGCAATAAAAGTGTTACTATTACTAAGGGATATAATCATGTTAACTATTGACCACATTTACGCCCGGGAAGTTTTGGATTCGAGAGGTAATCCGACGGTAGAAGTAGAAGTCTATCTCGATGAAGGATTTTATGGCAGTGCAATTGTTCCTTCCGGTGCTTCAACCGGAGAACATGAAGCCGTTGAACTGCGGGATGGAGATTCGACAAGGTTTCTGGGAAAAGGAGTGAAAAAAGCTGTAGAGAATGTAAACGGAATTATTGCTCCTGAGCTGCTTGATCTTGACGCATCCGATCAAGTCAGTATAGATAAGATGCTTATTGAATTGGACGGAACACCAAATAAAAGCAATTTAGGTGCAAACGCAATTCTCGGTGTTTCAATGGCCCTTGCTCACGCTGCGGCGAATAGTCTTAGTATTCCCCTTTATCGCTATCTTGGTGGGGTAAATGCGAAACTATTGCCAACGCCAATGATGAATGTCTTAAACGGTGGCAGCCATGCAGACTGGAATATCGATATTCAAGAATTTATGGTTGTTCCAGTTGGTGGGGAATCATTTCGCGAAGCACTCCGCATGGGTATTGAAGTTTTTCATAATTTGAAAAAAGTGTTAAAAAAGGCTGGACATATTACGTCTGTCGGTGACGAAGGAGGATTTGCACCTGCACTCAAATCGAATGAAGATCCGCTTCAATTTATTGTCAAAGCCATTGAAGAAGCTGGGTATAAACCTGGTGATGACGTTGCTATTGCTCTTGACGCTGCAGCAAGTGAATTTTATGAAAATGGCAGCTATATCCTCCGGTCTGAAAACAGAACACTTTCTTCTGAAGAACTGATCGGATTTTATGAAAATATCGTTGAAAAATACCCCATTGTGTCAATAGAAGATGGCCTTGCGGAAGATGACTGGGATGGCTGGTATCCGTTAACAGAAAAACTCGGTTCGAAAATTCAGCTTGTTGGTGATGATCTGTTCGTTACCAATATCGATCGCCTTGCTCGTGGCATTGAAAATGGTGCAGGGAATTCGATTCTGATTAAACTTAACCAAATCGGAACCGTTTCGGAAACATTTGATGCGATAGAAATGGCACAAAAAGCCGGATTTACAGCAGTCGTGTCTCACAGGTCCGGAGAAACCGAGGACACAACAATTGCAGATGTTGCTGTTGCATCAAATGCTGGTCAGATAAAGACAGGCTCAGCATCGAGAACCGACAGGATTGCGAAGTATAACCAACTCCTTAGAATTGAAGAAGATCTTGGTGATGCAGCAGAGTTTTTGGGTGGGAATGTCTTTGTCCAATAAGTCATGCTCAAAAGATGTGCTGCTGTGATTTGTCTAAAGTGAAGTAAAAAATTGATTGATGACGGAAACTTCAGAGAAAGTGCAGTGGGGTATCAATAATGAAAACGATGCAGCTGCTCTCTCCGTTATTCAACACAAATGGGATGGTGAAGGACTATACGAAACAGTACTACCTGCAGGTTGCCGATAGATTCAAGCGGTTCTGCGAAAATGATTTTGAGAATGCTAAAGTATTATTGTGATCTCCGGAAAAGAACGGAATCGTGCTGAAATGAGCTAAAGATTGACATCGTTGAAACTGAAAGCAATGATGGTATATTTGTGAATTCCGATCTAAAGGTGAAAGCCGCAGTCGAATTAGGAACACTGCAGCCGGATGATGTCGATGTGCAAATTTATTTTGGTAAGTTGAATCCTTACAGAAAAATAGTTAAAGGGCAATCACGGTCTATGGTAAGTGAAAGGAGTAAAAGCAAAAAATCTCATTATACAGGAACTATTTCAAGTCCAACAAGCGGATTACATGGTTTTACGATCCGCATAGTTCCGCGTTGCTCTGATCAGGTGAATCCTTTCGAATGGCATCTTGTTCATTGGCAGAACTAAGGAGATAATGTGGCGGTCCCGGAAGATTTTATAGTCAAAACATTAGGAGCAACTCAATTTAATTCGCCGATTGGGCTGTCAGTAGTCAATGGCGATGGTACAAGCAATTTTGTTCCTGATGAGTTCCGAGTCCGATATCGGGTTGAGTATTTTCCGGGTGATGAGAAACTGGATGGGCTACTTTTTGAAAAATCAGGTCCCCGGGAGCGTCTCTTCTTTAATCCCGCAAAGACGAAAGCTGCAATTGTGACCTGCGGCAATCTCTGTCCCTGATTAAATAACGTAATCAGGTTAATTGTTCTGGAATTGTACCATAATTATGGTGTAAAAGAAATTCTCGGTATACAGTATGGTTATCAGGGTTTAAATCCCACTCATGGAAAACCACCTGTTAACCTGACACCAGTCTATGTCGAGGGTATTCATCAGGAGGGTGGGACTGTCCTCGGTTCTTCACGGGGACCGGAAGACCCAAAGACTATTGTCGATTTTCTCGATTACAACGGGGTCAATATTTTTTTCTGTATTGGTGGTGACGGGACATTGAAAGGTGCTCATGCAATATGTAAAGAAATTGAGAAGCAAAAGAAGAATATCGCAGTTATAGGGATTCCAAAAACAATTGATAATGATATTAGATTTGCCTGGAAAACTTTTGGTTTCAGCACCGCAGTCGAAAAAGCAAAAGAGATTATCGACTGTGCGCATATAGAGGTACGTGGTGCTCCAAACGGTATCGGACTAGTAAAGGTCATGTGGGGCGCGCAGCAGGTTTTATCGCTGCTGCGGCAACGCTTGCAAGCCAGGAAGTGAATTTTACATTGATTCCCGAAGATCCGTTTGAGTTTAATGGAGAAAGTGGGTTTCTTCATGCGTTGAAGAAACGAATATTGGCGCGAGGATATGCAGTTATTGTCGTCGCTGAAGGTGCAGGACAGAATTTAATTAAAATGCACGCTTCGAAAAAAGATGCCTTTGGAAATGTAAGACTCGATGATATTGGGATGTTTTTACGTGATACGGTCAATATCTATTTTAAAGAAAATCACATACCAACAAACTTGAAATATATCGATCCGACCGAGTTATATTATTTGAAGTATACCTGCAAACGGTGATGACCGGCTTTTTTGTAATTCCCTTGCCCGTCATCATGCTGTTCATGCTGCAATGACCGGTAAAACCGATATGATGATTGGATTCTGGCACAATGTATTTGTGAATATCTCGATTACTGCGGCTATCAAGGAAAGGAAACGGGTTTCAACCGAGAGTGCCCTTTGGATGGGTGTCATCGAGTCAACCGGACAACCAAAGAATTTCCGAAACATATAAGGGAATTGTGTACATTAAGCATATACAAGTATTTTAAACAAGACGAATGATAGGTTCGTATGTTTATTGAATAAATATAAAGGAATGAATAATGGGAGATATTAAGAAAATTCGGGACCTACTGGGCGATGAAGCAGAATATTTGCTGGATTTTAAGAGCCCAAAAATCAGTAAAGAAACCATTAGTGTTCCCGGTCCTGATTGGATAGACAGAATTTTTATTAATTCGGACAGGTCTATCCCTGTTTTACGTAACCTAGCGACGCTGTTCAGTCACGGTAATTTGGGGGAAACAGGGTATTTATCAATCTTGCCAGTCGACCAGGGAATCGAACATTCCGCCGGTGCTTCGTTTGCTCCTAATCCTGTATATTTTGACCCGGATAACATAGTTAATTTAGCAATAGAAGGTGGTTGTAATGCTGTGGCGACAACACTCGGTGTTTTGGGCAGTGTGGCACGAAAATATGCGCATAAAATTCCATTTATTATGAAAATCAACCACAATCAGTTATTGACCCATCCTAACACATATGATCAAATTCTTTTTGGAAGTGTGCAGCAAGCGTTCGACATGGGCGCGGTTGCAATTGGCGCAACCGTATACTTTGGATCCGAAGAAAGCAACCAGCAAATTCGGGAAGTGAGTGAAGCATTTCAAATTGCACACGAGTTCGGAATGGCAACGATCCTATGGTGTTACAACAGAAACCCGGCTTTCAAAGTTGATGGTACCGACTATCATGCAAGTGCTGATTTATCAGGTCAGGCAAACCATCTTGGCGCTACCATTCAGGCCGATATTATTAAACAGAAACTGCCTGAGAACAATGGTGGTTATCTGGCATTAAATAAAAGTGGTTCGTTTGGGAAATACAGTGAAAAAATGTATTCCGATCTTTCATCTGATCATCCGATCGACCTGACGAGATATCAGATTATCAATAATTATATGGGAAGAGTCGGACTCATTAATTCGGGCGGTGCATCAGGAAAAAACGATCTAGCACAGGCGGTTAAAACAGCGGTTATTAATAAACGTGCCGGCGGTATTGGTCTCATTAGCGGACGAAAAGCTTTTCAACGTCCTATGAGTGAGGGTGTTGAACTGCTCAATGCAATTCAGGAAGTTTATAAGACCGATGCAGTTGATGTTGCCTGACGCTTATTCTAAAATTGCTAAGTGATCTCAGTCATCGGGTATATCGTACGTAATTATCAATTACACCAACATACTAATTACTAGAAGAAATCAGGTTTTATAAATGTCAAAGACAGAAATAAACATTCCTATTGTTGAAGAACTGAAATCGAATTCGGAAGAGTATTTCCGGCAAGCGCTGATAAAACCGACCGGTTTCAGAGAGTATGACGTGCGTTGGCTGGTCGAAAAAGAGTTGAATTACAGCGGTGTCATCATCCTCGGTGCAGCGTACGGGACGTTCCTGCAGAAAGACCATAGCGTCAATGATATTGTTGTTGGGCATGATTTCAGATATTATTCGGAGAATATTAAAAATGCATTTGTTGTCGGATTGTTAAGCAGCGGAATGCATGTCGTTGATATTGGACTTGCTGTTTCCCCAAGCCTTTATTATGCCCAGTACTATCTAGGCATCAAGGGTGGGGCAATGGTGACTGCCAGTCATAATGAAAACGGCTGGACGGGAATCAAGCTTGGCTATGGATTTTCAAGGACGCTTGGCCCTGATGGAATTATCCGGTTTAAGGAGATTGTTTACTCGTGCGACTACCTCAAGGGGAGAGGATCATACAAAACAGAGACTTCAATCCCCGATGCGTACATTGATGATCTTGTTAAAACAATCGAGATTGATAGAAAGCTCAAAATTGTTGTCGCAACGGGAAATGGAACGGCAGGTCTTTATACGCCAGAAGCGTTCCGGCGGGGCGGACATGAGGTCATCGAACAGCACGTAGAACCAGACTGGAATTTTCCAAATTTTAATCCGAATCCAGAGGATATATCGTTTCTGAAAGATATTGGTAAAAAGGTAAGGAAAGAAAATGCTGACCTCGGTATAGGAATTGACGGTGATGGTGACAGGGTTGGTATTGTCGATGAACTGGGCGAAGAAGTATACAGTGATAAAATCGGCCTGCTTCTTGCCAGGGATTTTGTGAGCTCTCACCCCGGTACTACCTTTATTGTTGATGTGAAATCGACTGGTCTGTTTAAAGTTGATGATATTCTTAATGCGCATAAGAGTAACACTGTGTATTGGAAGACCGGGCATTCCTATCTGAGATCAAAAGTGCAAGATGATAATGCACTTGCGGGATTTGAAAAAAGCGGTCATTTCTTTTTTAATAAACCGTTTGGCAGGGCATATGATGATGGTACATTATCGGCAATCCATTTTTGTAACCTGCTATCACGGCACAACAAATCTGTGTCAGAATTGCTTGCCGAGCTTCTGCAATCCTATCAAACTCCGACTATGGCGCCGTTCTGCACTGATGTCGAAAAATATGATGTGGTTGATCGGATAACCGAACTGTACTGGAAGGATAAAGAAAATGATGTGTTACAGGATGGGATTGGGATTGAAGAGATACTAACGGTGAACGGTGTGCGGGTTCACTACACCGATAAAAGCTGGGGTTTGGTGCGTGCTTCATCGAATAAACCGTCGCTGGTAGTGGTTGCAGAATCATTTTCAACACGGAAACGGATGTACGACATCATAGATGATATTACAAAAAAGCTCAATTCGACCGATAAGGTCGGAAACTGGGATCAATCTCTTCCCGAGTATCCGGGAGAGGATAAATAAACACGAGTACTATGTCATTTTCACTCAAAAAACTCGCAAATTTCACCGGGAGACCCGGACCGCTCCTCTTGATAATAATGGACGGTATTGGTATCGGTAAAAATGATGAGTCCAATGCAGTGTTTACTGCCCGGACACCGGTTCTCGACCGGTCGACTACAATCTCATTGAAAACAACGTTGATAACCCACGGCCCATCGGTTGGTCTTCCGAGTGACGATGATATGGGCAACAGCGAAGTCGGTCATAATGCCCTTGGCGCCGGGAGAATATTCGACCAGGGTGCAAAGCTGGTTAAAAAATCGATAGAATCGGGAACGTTGTTTAAAACTGATCTCTGGAAGAAAATAATTGATAAGGGAAAAAATGGGAGAACAGTGCACTTTATTGGCCTCCTGTCTGATGGGAATGTCCATTCACATATCGATCATTTGCTTGCATTACTCAATGAGTGTGCAACTCAGGATGTGCGGAATGTACGAATCCACATATTGACAGATGGTCGGGATGTTGGAAGGAGGAGTGCACCTGAATATCTCAATAAAACAGAAGCACTTTTGAGCACGATTTCGGACAGCAATGGTTTTGATTACAAAATTGCTTCGGGCGGTGGCAGAATGAAAGTGACGATGGACCGTTATAAAGCCGATTGGGATATAGTGAAGTGTGGTTGGGAAACGCATGTTCGAGGTATCGGGAGGCAGTTTAAATCTGCTCTCGAGGCGATTGAAACTCTGTACTCCGAAGACTCTGAAGTCATTGATCAATTTCTCGATCCGTTTGTTGTAGTGTCAGACGAGGGAGAACCAGTTGGAAAAGTAGTTGATGGTGATGTTGTCATCTTTTTCAATTTCCGAGGAGACCGTGCAATTGAGATATCGCAGGCTTTCGAAGACCCCGATTTTAACGAGTTTGACAGAGTGGCCAACCCTGATGTTTTCTATGCCGGAATGCTTGAATATGATGGTGATCTCCATATACCTAAAAATTATCTTGTGTCTCCGCCACACATAGACAGGAGTATTTCGGAATACTTGTGTGCAGAAAGGGTGACTTCCTTCGCAATATCCGAAACTCAGAAATATGGTCATGTTACCTATTTTTGGAATGGAAACAAATCTGGTTATGTCAATGAGTCTCTCGAGACCTATGTTGAAATCCCATCGGATAAAATTCAGTTTGATAAAGCTCCAAAAATGAAAGCATACGAGATTACTGAGAAGACAATCGAGCTTTTAGAATCAGAGAAATACCGGTTCGGACGAGTGAATTTTCCGAATGGTGATATGGTCGGTCATACGGGTGTGTTTGATGCCGCCGTATCGGCTGTTGAGGCTGTTGATGAATGTGTCGGCAGGTTGCTTGGGACTATTGAAAAGCTCAAGGGAGTAGCATTAGTAACTGCCGATCATGGTAATTCCGATCAGATGTTTAAGATTGTGCATGGTGAAAAGGTGGTTATTACATCGCATAGCCTTAATCCGGTCTGGCTCTTTATTCATGATCCGCTCTATAGTGGTGAATACCGTATGGCCGATTTTAAAAAGCGAGGATTAACAAATATTACCGGTACTATTTTGAATCTCCTTGGTTATGAGAATGTGGAAGATTACGACAGACCTCTCATAGATTTTGATGAGTAATAATAGCATTCAGCGTGTATTTTGAATTCATTTCGTATGAAAGTGCTGTGATTCAATGCAAACGAAGTTTAAAGCTTCATGGGAGATGCCTTCTCAATTGCTGCTTGGGGCAATTGTTGAAAAAGAAGATGCGTTATTCAGGATTTTTAGTCGGCATGCAACCCGTGTTTGGCTGATATTCTTTGACAAAATAGAAGATGTAGAACCTTCTGCTGAGATTGAGCTTGACCAAAATGTGTATCATTTACCAGCGATATCTGGATGGACTATCTTCCACGGTTAATGCCGACAATAAAGATAACGACTTTTTTATTATGATTAATTGCAGTGATGGACATATCCGCTTTACAATACCAGCACCTTCGTCTGGTAAACAATGGTTTGAAGCGGTCAATACAGCACGATCGGATTCACATGATATTTATGATCATAGATATGAATCCGTTCTTACAGGTGATGAATTAACCTACTGGACTATTAAACATTCTCTTGTTGTACTCGCAGGGAAAGATTCATAGGTTTATTTGTTATTTGCATGAAATGTACTACTAAATATCTTTTGTGATTGGAGGATTACTATGGCTAAGCATAGTAATAGTGATGAAACTTTTGATGTTGAAGATCAGGGTTTAATCAACACAGGAAAAGTGTATCGGAATCTCCCAACTTCGGTACTATATGAGGAAATTGTTAAACGGGGCGAAGCACTTATATCTCACATGGGTCCAATAGTCGTCCGAACCGGTGTCCATACTGGTAGATCGGCAAAAGATAAATTTATTGTAAAGGAACCTTCATGTGCCGATAAAGTCTGGTGGGGCAATGTAAATGTCCCGTTTGAGCCCGACAAATTTGACCAGTTGCACCGCAGTATATGCAATTATTATCAAGGAAGAGATGTGTTTATTCAAGATTGCTTTGCCGGGGCAGACTCGGACTATAGACTGCCGATCCGAGTTATTACTGAGCAGGCATGGCACAATTTATTTGCCCGCAGTCTCTTCATAAAAGCGAAAAATGCACAAGAACTGTCTTCTCATAAGCCTGAGTTTGTTGTTCTGCAAGCTCCCGGATTTTTGGCTGATCCTGTGTTGGACAGCACCAGGACATCAACATTTATAGTTGTTAATTTCGCAAAGCACATGGTTATCATTGGGGGCACAAGTTATGCCGGAGAGATCAAGAAGTCTATTTTCACAGTCATGAATTACCTGCTTCCACAAAAAAATGTTATGTCAATGCATTGTTCTGCTAATGCCGGTGCTGCAGAAGATGTTGCGCTTTTCTTCGGTCTTTCCGGAACCGGAAAAACAACGTTGTCGGCAGATCCTCATCGGCGTCTAATCGGTGATGACGAACACGGATGGAGCGATAATGGTGTATTCAATATTGAGGGTGGATGTTACGCAAAAGTGATCAAATTATCTAAAGAAGCCGAACCTGAAATTTTTGAAACGACCCGTTCGTTTGGAACAGTCTTGGAAAATGTCGTAATTGATGAAAAGTCACGGCAGATCGATTTGGATGATGATGTCTTTACGGAAAACACAAGGGGTGCTTATTCAATATCACAACTTCCTAATATAATTCCGGAAGGGTATGCTGGCCATCCGAAAAATATTATCTTCCTGACAGCAGATGCGTTTGGCGTTATGCCGCCGGTTGCAAAACTAACAAAGGAACAGTCAATTTATCATTTTTTATCAGGATATACGGCAAAACTTGCTGGAACAGAAAAGGGTGTAACTGAACCAAAGGCAACATTCAGCACCTGTTTTGGTGCACCATTTATGGCGCTTCATCCAACGATTTACGCAAAATTGTTGGGTGAGAAGATTGAAAAGCATGGTGTCAACTGTTACCTCATCAACACCGGTTGGACAGGTGGACCATATGGAGTAGGCAACCGTATTCGCATTCAGGATACTCGGGCAATCGTCCATGCAGTGCTTGATGGTTCACTTACAAATGTCCCTTCGGAACCGGATGAGATTTTTGGGTTGAATATTCCGAATGAGTGTCCTAATATTGATGCTTCTATTCTAAAACCGCAAAATACGTGGGACAATAAAGGTGACTATACCTCGAAGGCAAATGATCTTGCGGCGCAATTTGAAGCGAATTTCAGAGATTTTGAGGGAGATGTGTCGGATGAAGTAAAAAAGATTGCAATTAAAGCGTAATTTATTGAAATTAGAACAGAGTTTTTCTATTTTAAAGGGGGATTATATCGAATCGTAACCAAACCCCTTGACTTCATCAATCCCCTTGGTTATCATTAGTAAGTAAATTAACCAAGGGGACGACATGGCTAAGCACGCACCCGGCAAGCACTTCCGGAACGGGCTCTCGATACTCGAGGTCACGCGAATGTTCCCGAATGATGAAGCCGCTGAGAAGTGGACCGCACAATGCCGATTGGGCGACACGCCCGCATGCCCGAACTGTGAGAGCGAGAACGTGCAGACCGGCGCAAAGCACCCGTCGCAGCACTACCATTGCCGCGAAAAGGATGCCCCGCGACGCTCCTCCAAGGTTTCGTGCACGAAACCACTTGCGACGGTACAACCGTCTACACGGACGAAGCGGGCGAATACCGGGGCTTAGAGAACCACGAGACGGTCAAGCCACTCGGTTGGTCAATGGGTTGGCCCACACGAACGGGATCGAGAGCTTCTGGAGCCTGCTGAAGCGCGCACACAAGGGAACGTTACACAAGCTGAGCGCCAAGCACCTTCAACGGTACGTGAACGAGTTCGCTGGTCGCTACAACATCCGCCCGCTCGACACGCTTGATCAGATGATCAGATGGCCGCTATCGTGCGTGGGCTGGAACAGAAGCGGCTGCGCTACCGCGAGCTGATCGCCGACAACGGACTAGACTCGGGTGCGCGTGCATAAATACAAGGATAGTGTGCTACCACTAGGATCGGGATACCCTACATGAAACCACTCTACGTTGCCTGCGTCGCGGCCATCGTCTTGGCCGCTTGTGACGATGAGACTGCCCCGACTGCCGTTTCGGAACCCGGCGATGCTGCTGTGAAGGTTGGATTCTTGGTTTCGGGCGACCGGATCACCTATCCGAACGGAGCCAGAATTGCGGTGGACGAAGTCAACGAGCGCGGGGGGGTGCTGGGTCGCTCCGTCGAACTGGTCATCCAAATGGACCTGCAGGCGGCTGCGGCTGCGGTTCAGGCCGCAGAGACCATGATTCTCACCGATGAGGTGGTTGCCCTCATTGGCCCCAACCGCTCGTCGCACGCCATCGAGGTAGGGGCCGTGGCCCAGAGCCATGGCGTGCCGATGGTTACGACGGCGGCCACCAACCCAGCCGTGACCGCAGCCGCTGTCCTGACGCAGCGCGAGGAAGTCTATAGCGAGGGAATCGGCGAATTCTTCATCGACCATTTCGGCGGCCTTGGAGAGACGATCGTCGCCGATGAGTCTTACGAGGGCGGTGCCACGGATTTTGACGCGCAATTGACGCGCATCGCAGCGGCTACTCCTGGGGCCATGTTTCTCCCGGGGCTTCCGCCAGAAGTCACGCTCCTGACTACGCAGGCGCGTGCTCTGCCGCTGCAAGACGCGGCCGGGGAACCGACACGCTCTTTCTCGGGGCGGATGCGTGGGACAATCCGACGCTGCTGGACAATGAAGAAGCCGCCATCGATGGCAGTTTCTTCAGCAGCCACTTTTCGCCGGACACGAACGAGCCAAGCGCACGCGCATTCGTCGACATGTATCAGCGTCTGTACGGGACGGTCCCCACCGGCGGTGATGCGGTCAGCTACGATGCGGTCCGGTTGCTCTTGGAAGCCGCAGAGCGAGCGGGCAGTCTCTACGCAGACGTCGTGCGCCAGGAACTACTGGCTACCGAAGGATACGCCGGGGCAACCCACATCGCCCACTATAACGAACATCGCCATCCGACCAAGAGCGCGGTCATTATGACCATCGAGAACGGCGTGAAGAAGTTTCTCCAGCACGTGGATCCGTAAGGAGGAGGAGGTGGTCTAGTTTGAATTGTTACAAAGGTCACTTTAGGTGATCGACTGAATGTACAAACCGATGTGGCGTTTTCGTTGCTCGGGAAGAAAGACGCTTCGACAACGAATTTCTACGCTAGGGCAACCAATTATGCCATGCTTGCCAACCTTAAATCAGGCCCGGGATGAATAATCCGGACGAGTGTCCTGATTCAGAAGTTTTTACTCAATGAAGGGGAAAACGTTGGAGATTACCGCTAACAGCGCCGCCGCCTTGGTGTCACTTTTTCTTAGCTTTGCATTAGCCGACGATGAGCTTCATCCCAAAGAGATGGAGGTTATTAGTCAGGTTTGCAAAGAGATCGGCATAGCCCCGGATGTAGTTTCCAAAGTTCTTCACGAATATGCGTTGCCCGATGGAGAATTCGTTTCGTCGTGTAAACGGGCCATGGCTAAAATCACAGATGAAACCTTACAAAACAAAGCAATTATAACGCTTCGCGATATCGCGGCAGCCGATGATATTTTCAATGAAAAAGAGCAGATATTTCTCTCTCTAGCCTCCGAGCAATGGCATGTGGAGGCCGCGTTCAGCCTGGACGAACTCGAGTTGGATGACCGGCAAAGAGAGATTGTCGAGGTTCCGAAAACCGCTCGGCTTGAAGTTTATGCTGGTCCGGGAATGGGCAAGACCACTGTCGCTTGCGCCAGAGTATCTGAGTTGATTGAAGCTGGTGTAGAGCCGACCAACATTTGGTTGCTTAGTTTCACTCGTACGGCGGTGCAGGAAATTCGGGACCGCATAGAGTTGTTTGCTGAGGAGTTCCATTCGGTGCTGAGCGTTAAGGTCGGCACGATTGATTCGAGAGCGTGGCGAGGTCCGTTGCGGCTTTTCGGAAGGTGAAATGGAAAAGCTTTTCGGCAGTTACGATGCCAGCATTCGAAGCGTAATCGACCTGATAGATGAAAACCCACGTGAAATTTGTGAATTTTTTGAGTCACTCGAGCACGTAATCATCGACGAAGCTCAAGATATTACCGGGGTCCGCGCGCGGCTGATCGCCACAATGCTCAGGTTACTACCCGCAACATGCGGCGTTGCGGCGTAACGATTTTCGTAGACCCCGCTCAGGCTATATACGGATTTACGACCGATGGGGAGAACGTATCGGAAGAAGACCGCGTAAATTTATTCGATCTATTGAAAGAAGATGTGGGCCAGGGATTTGTTCAACGCGAGTTACATACGATCCACAGAACCGATGTGCCGAACTTAATAGAGCTTATAGAGGATCTCAGACTCGACATCTACGTCAACGAGAATATCGACATCGAAGCATTCAATAGAAGGCGCGAAGTCATTTTGGAAAAGGCCAACGAGCGCCTTGATCAATTCGATGCAAAAGAGCTCAGAAATTTTCAAAATGCACTCGTACTATTTCGTCGGCGTTCGGCGTTCCGAAGTCCTCATGGCCTCCTCATTCGCGAATAGTGAAGGAATTCCGCACCGAATTCGAATGTCTGGACTTCCTCAGATCATTAAACCTTGGCTCGGTCAGCTGCTTTCCAACTTATCGGAAATGACAATTGATAAAAATGAATTCATCAAACGTTGGGATAAGCAGGGATATTTTTTATTGACCGAGGGTGTCGGCGGAGATGAGGCTTGGAACCTATTGCTCGCTCTCGGCCAAAAAGACGGTGCGGTTCACATTTCGGAAATAAGGAAAAAGCTTGCTCGCACTCCACTGGATATCAATGCAGCGATCCCCGATTTAGGAATGTCCGGCCCGATCATTGGAACCATACACGCTTCGAAGGGGAGAGAGGCCGACGAGGTCGTCTTGCGACTGCCAGGGGTCAAACACAAGCAGAATTCGGATGCGGCGCTTGATGAAGAATCCCGCGTCATGTTCGTAGGCGCGTCCAGAGCGAAATCCAAGCTTTACGTGGGCAATGGATTCGTCCGAGCTCAATTTGCTCCGTCCCTGAAGAGCGGACGCTGTTTCATGAGAACTAAGCCATCAGGACAACCAGCGGCTCAGGTCGAAATCGGCAGACAATGCGACCTCGACGCCTTTTCATTTGTCAGTAAGAAATACCACACGCAAGGAAGTGTGTACGGGATACAGAAGCAACTTGCGACGCTGGCTCAAAAGATACCCTTTGAGTTAGAGGCTCGTTTGGATCCCGAGCATAATTTCAGTTACCAAATTTGGACGACCTTCGACGAAGAAGACCCCGGGAAACCAATCGGCTACTTCAACGGCAGCCTGAATCAAGACCTATTTCAAATTCTAAATCGCATAGCGGAATACCCAAGTGGTCTCCGGCCACCGAACTTCATCCGTCATTTCTATCTAATGGGTGTCACTTGCTTTGCGGCTAGTGAAGATGATCCTCGACTGACGGAAATTCATGAGCCTTATGCTTCGACTGGCGTCTGGTTGGTTCCAGTCGTTATCGGATTTCCCAAGGTCGTGTTTATGCTTAGTAACCGCAGTAGGAGACGGTGGTGATGAGTGTTCGTCGGAGACTACTCGAAAGGTTGAAAACCGATTTGATGGGGCCTTCCTATGGTGAAACCGAACAAATCGAAGACCGGCCTTCAGATCGGTACTTTACGGATATCCTTTTTCCACAGAAATTGGAGATGGCCAACGAAGAGGATGAAAAACTCGAAGAGGTTCAAGCTGGCAAGATAGCAGATTCGGATACTGGCGGTAGTGGGAACGTTTCGATATTGCGGTCGATAAGGCCAGCTACGGCAGGAATTTCATTCGCACTGTCCCACGCAGATGGTACACCTTCCTCGATTACCATCGCTGTTTCCGCTGGGCAATATTCGACGGTGGAGTTAGGGGAAGCATGCGAAAGGGAAACGGGTGGAAAAGAAAATCCTATCCAAGGCAAGCAGCCACAAGAACATTCGACAGCCGACGTAGGCGTCCAGGACACCTCGAAGACTTCGAAGAAATACAAATGGCGCTGGATCCGGGACCATAAAGCTTGTTCACGCACCGTCGCACTCGAACAGAGTATTCAAGAGATCGACCTAGGGACCGCAGACGATGCGGGCTCCGAGACAGTCCCGGGGTTGGCACTTTTCATCAAGACCGTAAAAATAGACGACAAAATCGCCGTGACAGTTCAAGCGATCAATCAGAACAAACACGATGACTCATCGACAAGAGATGATGTCGAGCAACAGGTGTTTTTCCAGTTCGAGATGAATATCTCTCCGGTTGCTCCGACGAAACTCGCACCGAGGCCGATCCTCAATATCGCAAACGATGAAGATGCGAAGACTTCGGCGCTTATTTACAGAGACGCTGTCGAATACGCCACGGGCCATACATGCTCGGCGGATTGGATCATCAGCGAAGACAGAGTGGTGAGTACGGTTTTCACGACCTGGATGCCGGAAAAGATCGTAAAGTCGGTGGATCCCTCCGGAGACCCTATTTTCAAGATGACTTACGACGAGCGAGGGCTGGCGATGCCGACCGCCCAAATGCTCTCGGTCGCAAGTAAATCTGAACTCCAAGCGATTTTTGCGGGTCTCACAGACGCATATGAGAATTGGCTTCAACAGGAAGCTGCAAATACGGAAATTCAGGATTCCGATGCTTTAATGAATCAAGCCGAGATTCACCTGTCTCGATGCGGTGAGGCCTTGGAAAGAATGCAATTCGGGGCATCGCAAATAGTCGACGATACCAGGTTCGGCGAGCATTCCAGTGCGCCAACGCGGCGATGCAAATCCAGGCTGCGTGGGGACGAAACATTCCGTCGGGCGTTCCCGAATCTCCCCAGTCCCAATTGGAATGGCGACCGTTTCAGTTGGGTTTCGCTTTGATGTGTATCCGATCATTTCAAGAGCCGGGTCACGACGACCGATCAATCTTGGACCTGATTTGGTTCCCGACTGGAGGCGGGAAGACCGAAGCCTATCTTCTGGTAGCGGCCTTCACGATGTTCTACCGCAGGCTCATAAATCAAGAGAAAGCGCATTGTTATGGAACCAACGTATTGATGCGATATACGCTCAGAACATTGACTATCCAACAATTCCAGAGATCTGCCGCGTTGATCTGTGCCTGCGAAAGGGTTCGGGAAGGCGAATGGAATCAAGACGGTTCAATGGGAGGGCAAAAGTTTTCCATCGGGCTTTGGGTCGGACAAGCCAGCACTCCGAACAACTCCCGAACGGCACTCGAAGTCCTCGGAACGGACAGTGAATCCACTCCCTGTCAAATTGAAGAATGTCCGGCGTGCAGGAATGACCTCGTGTGGGAACCCTCGGAGGATGAGACCCGGGTCATATGCCGGTGCGAGACCGACGGCTGCATCTTGGCGGAATGGGACGAACTGCCCATTCTGACAGTGGACGACCGGATTTACCGTGCCCCCCGTCGATGTTGATCGGTACGGTGGACAAGTTCGCCCAAATCGTCCGTCGCGGAGATGTTGGAGTGCTGTTCGGTTGGGGATCGGACACCGATCCTCCCGACCTGATCATACAGGACGAGCTCCACTTGATTTCCGGACCACTGGGAACATTGGCTGGCATCTACGAGACGATCATAGACTGTTTATGCACCAAGGGGACGGAATCGTTCCAAAAGTAATCGGCTCCACTGCCACCATTCGCAGAGCCGAACAACAGGTGAATGCCCTATTCCAACGGCGGGCTTTCCAATTTCCGCCACCAGTCATCGACGGTGAGAACTCAGGTTTCGCTAAGATCGACGCCGAGTCCGACGGGCGTCTCTATGTAGGCCTTACGACAGCTGGCCGAACCGATAAGCACATGATGCAAGCGGTCTGCGCTTCTCTTCTGCAAGCGGTTGCCGATCCTTCAATCAGCGCTGATGACAGGGATCCCTATGGAACACTCGTGGCATATTTCAATTCATTAAGAATTTTGGGCGGCGCATTGGTGGACATGCAGGATGACGTTCCCAAGTCGATCGACGCCATCGCACGGAGAAGGGATGAGAAACCTCGTCCTCTGTCGGAGCCGGAGGAGATGACCAGCAGAAAGGCCTCGTCCGAAATACCCAAGGTGCTCCGCCAACTAAATATCCCGTTCGGTGAAGCGGGCTCCATAGATACGCTTCTGGCAAGCAACATGCTGAGCGTCGGAGTGGATATACCGCGACTGGGATTGATGGTGGTTAACGGTCAACCCAAGACAATGTCGGAATATATTCAGGCGACGAGCCGTGTAGGATGCCAGAAAATCCCCGGTCTCATCGTCACCATCTACAACAACAGCAAACCCCGGGATAGGGCACACTACGAAACATTCGAAACATGGCACTCAAGCCTTTACCGAAGCATTGAGACCACCAGTGTCACGCCGTTTGCGTCAAGGGCGAAAGACAAAGCATTACATGCCGCCTTAGTCGGCTTGGCGAGACATTTGCTCCCGAATTTTTCCCGACCGACGTTGTCGGCGGAAAAGAGAGCGGAAATCGAGGATGAAGTATTGCCTATCCTTTATTCCCGCATCGAAAAAGTCGACGAGCGGGAATTGACGGCGGCTCAACGGCAATTGGAGAGACTTCTCGATGAATGGGAAGATAGAGGAAATTTGAAGAGCTATTGGAACGATTTCGCCTTCAAGACCAGCCTTCTCATTTCAGCTGAGAAAGCGGCGGCGAGAAAAGAATCCGGATATTCCAAGACCGCAGCCTGGGAAACACCCAACTCGATGCGCAATGTCGAACCCGGGGTCGATTTCCAACTCTGGGAATCGGCAGAACTGGACAGGGACTAGCCCGATGGCCAAAAATTTCTTGGGGGAAGTCAGAAGGACACAAGTACTTGAATACGGTCCCGGCGCCATAATCGATTTTCGCGCCGGGGCACGCGGCGGCGGTTCCGTTTCCGTGGTTGCGGCTGGACTGGAACATTGGGATAGGACCGCGAACCCTCCTTTCCCATCGAACCGCCAAGCGATTTCCGAACCAAGGCTGGAGCATCGGCTTGGGGGTCAAGGGTTTCTGGTTACCTCCCGTCGACGACCGAGATAAAGATGACGACCCGAAAAAATCGTGGTTGGTCGGGGCTCGGTTTCCTACTTGGCTCCAGTGTCCTTCCTGCAACGAAATAAAACTGGCTCGGAAGTGGGTCAAAGAACCCGGGGATCCATCCAGGTGGTGCGACCGATGCTCGTCGGGCGATAGGCGTGTCCATGCCATTCCTACCCGTTTCGTGACCGCTTGCGAGAACGGCCATCTCGACGAATTTCCATGGGGATGGTGGCTGTTGAGAACCACCCATAAGCCGGATTGCAAAGGCCGCGGCAGGATGAAAATGGAGAACCGAGGTTCCATAGGGTTGGCGGGCCTGTTCCTCGTATGCATGGATTGCGGAGCAGGCGTCTCGATGGATGGCGTGTTCTGCCAGGATTCTCTTAAGAGATTGGGCTGTAAAGGGCGTAGGCCCTGGCTCGGCGAACAGACCGTGGATTGCGGTGCAACCCCGCCGCGGGTGCTCCGAAGAGGTGCTTCCAACCTCTACTTCCCCCTCACTGTTTCTGCGCTCAGTATTCCGCCCTGGTCCGATAAACTTCAGAAATTAATCGGGAACAGATGGTCGGGAGTGGTCGATGCTTCCAGGCACGACCGGGAAGTTCTCCTAAGATATCTTTCGGATTCATTTCAAAATGTCCTGAGGATGACCTTAGACGACGTGCTCGATGAAATCGAACGGCTGGTCGCATACATAAACAACCCTGAAAGCGAAAACATCAAGCAGGATGAATACAAGAACCTGATTGAAGGCAAGGCCGAGCAGACGCAATTCGGAATCGCCCACCCGGAGGAGTTCGAGGTACGCCAACAGCAGGTTCCGGATAGGTTGGCACCATATATCGACAAGCTGGCCAAAGTCGTTCGATTGCGAGAGGTCCGAGCGCTTAAATCCTTCTCGCGAATTTATGAGCCCGCGACGGTCGACGATCCAGGTCGGGCGACACTGTGCGATTTGTCGCGTACGCCGCTGAACTGGCTACCCGCCATGGAAGTAAGAGGCGAAGGAATTTTCATCGCCCTCAACGAGGACCGGGTTGCGGCATGGGAAGACCTTCCGGAAGCGTGCGATCGTGCTCGGCAAGTGAACGAGGCTTTCAAAAAATCGATCATTGGCAAACACGGAGAGGACGCCTCAAGCGGATCCAATATATCAGCGCGTCTTCTTTTGCTTCATTCTCTTTCACACGCCCTGATGAAGCATTTATCTTTGGAGTGCGGATATGAAACAGCTTCCATACGTGAACGGATATATGTGAAGACTTCGGGATCGGAAATGGCGGAAGTTTTGATTTACACATCCTCAAGCGACTCCGAAGGAACGCTCGGCGGATTGGCGAGGCAGGCCGAGCCTTATTTGTTCGAGCCCATATTCATCGGTGCCTTGGAATCCATCGGTTGGTGTTCTTCGGATCCCCTGTGCATAAACGGGATCACGAGCACTTCGGAATCCTACAATCTGGCAGCCTGCCATTCCTGCATGCTGGTTCCCGAAACCTCGTGTGAAATGTTCAACCGGTTTCTCGATCGAATGATGCTCATCGGATCCAACATGGAGGGTGTCGAGGGGTACTTCGAGGGAGTGAGCGGCGATTCCAAAGGTTAGGAAAATGCCGGATGTATAAACCAGGTATGTTTCCGCCAGTTCTTCCTCGAGAAATGTTCGAAGATCCAAGGCGACAAGCGGAAATCAGTGTCTATGACCAGCTGCGCGATCAGAAGGAGGCGTCGTTTCTCGAGACGAAAACACGAGGGTTTGGCGAAGCAGGAATAAACAGGATCGCGTCTTCGAAATCAAGAACCCGGTAGAGCAGGCCTTGGTCTCCAAACATGTGATCTTGCGGAAGCTCCTCGATGCATGGAGAGGCAAAACGCATTCATTAGGGCCAAGCATGGTGTCGTCTTTCCAGAGTCCGGCCAGCCGCGCAACTCGAATGCCTTGGGTGCCGATATGCCCTTGGAAATTTTCGCATTCGCCGAAGACATGGATCAACTTGGCGCGAAGGTTGTTAAAATACTCATGACGGAGCCAGAACAATCGGAAACTCGATATTAGCACCGACATTCTGTAATGTAGAGGATATAGTGTCAATTGCAGTATCAACCGCTACTTGTGCTTCCGCAGCGCTTGCAGCACTAAAAACCTTATTTGCAATATTACCAGATTGAATACCGAGTCTGGTTGCATTACTATTAGTGTTAATGCTGAATAATAGTGTATCAGTACTTCCTTCACCGGTCTGGAACGATTTGTTAATATATGTACCGTCTAAGAGAATATTTAGGTACTTGGGTTATTTTCGGATCACGTGTTACAGTATGCTTGGAATGGGAGAAAAAGTCACTATATTCATTGTTGGTACAGCATGTCCCTTTTGTTCTGGAGATCGTCTGTACCGTTTGCGTGATAATCTTTTACAGGTACTCGATGTTCTTGTAAAGAGAGCCCGAAGCGGTTCAAGGGACGGTCTTACTCTTCTGCATTATGTTTCTTTGGAGATACCTGCCAATAAAGCTGCCAGAGGTCTTGGTTTTGGCTCCACGACGGTGCGAGGTAAATAGATGCTTTATCGACAGAGGATTTATAATTTTTTGTGTCAGGAAGTGAAAAGACTTTCCGGCAAGATAGGATGTGATGCAAGTTGCTTTGGTGGGAAACGTACGGGAACCAGCGGTCGTGGCAGTGCCGGTACAATAAAGGTTTTCGGCATGGTGGGACGTCACGGGAAGCTATTGACTACGATGTGACTGCCGCTTGATGAACGAGATCAGGGACACCGCTGAGCAAGGGAGTGTCTTCTACACTGCTCCGTTCCGTTCGTATACATCGCTGCAGTTTTTTGGTAAACAGCGTACGGTCGATCATAACACATAGTGCATCACGGGACGTCGTCATAGTAACGGCCTTGAGGGGTTCTGGTCATGTGCATAAGAAAGACGCTTACAGTACCATGGTGTTAGCAAAAGTCATTTGTAGCCTGAATCAGCTTGTCTTCTATGCCGACATGCCGATGAGAATGTTGCTTATATTTCGAAAATTTCATTAATTCTGAGACCCGTTGCAAGTTTCAGCTGCCGTTTTTCAAGATCAACGATAACACGCTTCAATAGCAGCAAGCGCATTAAACGCCGCAATATTAGTGTTTATTTGGGTCGCATCTCCTAATGCCATTTGTTACTTCCTTTTACTAGCCAAGAGTTGATCAACCTTTTCCTTATTACTATTATTTGTTTTTAAAATTTTCCAAATTCATCTTTAATACGAGTAGCCACATATCTAATTTAGGCAATTAGCGTGCCACAAACCTTTTAATTGAATGTAAGTGATATAATAACAACAGCATGAGATTGATTTGAAATGTATTTATTTTCTTTGAATCACTTGGCAACAGAACAATAACAAGAAAAGTAATGGAAGAAGCGTCTAGTGTTGCAGGTAATATTTTTCTATTTTGTGTGATTGTGTATTTAAATGAGGAATAAATCAATTAAAAAGTGCGAATTTCTAATATTATTTTAAAAAAAATACGTGACAAGCAGTAAATTGTTTTGTATATTCACATTGACATAAGTATTTAAAAATATTTAATTTCAACACTGTTATATTCCCCTTTGAGTTGAAGCGAGAACATAATGGAAACGGTCGTAAAAAAGGACATAGTCCGTGTCGTTGCTGATAGCACTGGTCTTGATAAAGATAAGGTTGCCGCAATAGTTGATGGTGTATTTAAGACCTTAACTGAATTCCTCAAGGACGCCAATCCCGAAGTCAGAATAGAAATACGGGGATTTGGAGTGTTGGGGATAAAAAAGACAAAAGCAAAGCCAAAAGCACGAAATCCCCGTACTAATAAAATTATATTTGTACACCCCCACAGAAAAACATTTTTTAAACCTGGCAGAATTCTCAATAATGCCCTCCAAAACGCCGACGATTGATATTACATAGCTGTTTGTATTCTATTTTTGGTTCTTCAAAAATCACCAAATTGGTAAAGTAAAAAAGTTGTTATTTGAAACTCATTTAAGATGGGGAGCGTTTTATTATGGAGCATGTGCTTTTTATTGCGTAACCGACAAAAAATTCCTATATTCAACAGTTTTTAATATCAACGATAATGATGGTGGTAACCGGCTTCTATGGCTAAAAATTCGACAAAAGCAGATTGGGAAAATTTTTGGAGTCGAGACAGAAGTGTTGAGGAGATTTATCCCACCTCTGATGGTATTATACTTAATTTACTTGAATCTGTTGATGTGCAGGGGCTTCGTGTGCTTGAAGTTGGCGCAGGAACTGGCCGTGACAGCATTAAATTAAGTGAAAATAATGCCAATGTGACGGTGCTTGATTATACAGACAATGCATTGTTGAGAGTACGGCAGGCTCTGAAGCATTCCGAATCAGCCCTGAATTTAGTGCGCGGTGACGGTTTAATATTGCCCTTCGATGATGAAAGTTTTGATATTGTGTTTCATCAAGGGTTATTGGAGCATTTTCACGATCCTCAGCTATTACTCCGAGAGAACATTCGGATACTCAAAAAAGGGGGGTATCTTCTCGTCGATGTACCTCAAAAATTCCATGTTTATACGCTTATAAAACATGTTCTTATTATATTTGATAAATGGTTTGCTGGGTGGGAGACTGAATTCTCGATTGGGGCGCTCCGGAAATTGTTCAAAAAGAACAATTTAATAATAAAGAGCGAATACGGTGACTGGATGAATCCTTCACTATTCTATAAAATGGTTCGTGAAGTAGCAAAGCAGGCAGGCGTCAACCTTCCAATGTATCCAAAAGCAATTCCCGTGCTCAGCGCAGTCCGAAGATCCTGTAAAACATATTTGCTAAAACGAAAACTGTCACTTTATACTTTCTTGACAATAGGTATAATCGGTCAAAAATTATGAATCAGATTGAACACAAAATCGGGACATTTTTTACCTTTTTTGTCTCGTTTATAGTCTATTTCATAACGCTTTCCACCAACGGTTTCTCTCTTGGACTGCGGAGAGTTTATTACGTGTGCAGTAACGATGAGTGTTCCGCATCCTCCCGGAGCTCCGTTGTATTTCATGGTCGGGAAAATTTTTAACATGTTCTCTTTTGGTGCAAGCGATGCCTTCAGAGGGAGCATAATATCAGCCTTATCTACCGCATTTTCAGTTATGATTCTTTATCTGATTATTGTCAGCCTATTACAGGAATTTAAGGGAATACCGCATTCGTGGTGTGATAAAATATCGATTTATGGAGGAGGAATTCTCGGTGCGTTGACCTTTGCTTTTACCGATACTCTCTGGTTCAATGCAGTAGAAGCGGAAGTATATGCTCCGAGTATTCTGTTCACTGTGCTAACACTTTTGCTTGCATTGAAATGGATGGAGCACAAAGAGGATTCATCTTCACTTAAGTATTTTCTGGCAACTGGCAAGTATATATCTGATCGGGCTTGCGGTTGGTGTTCACTTACTCAGTGTACTCGCTTTCCCAACGATACTGATGCTTGTGTTTTATTATAAGCTGAACCTTGCATTTAATATTGTTCTACTAGGAATGACATTAATCTTCGCAGTCTATTTTGTCTGGCCTCTGCTTTTGCGAATGTTCGGACTCAGTGCTGAATTTCCCAATTCGCTTATGTGGCTGTATGCAATTATATTCATCATAACCTTTGTATTTCTAAAAAATATTGTTCAGCTTGAATTTAAACTTTGGTCCATTATTATAATACTATTATGTATCGGATGGACAACGTATATCATGATTTATTTACGTGCGGGGCCCGGTCCGGTAATCAATGAAAACGATCCGTCTAATTTGGAGCGGTTTTTAAGCTACTTGAACAGAGAGCAGTATGGGACGGAAAGCCTTTTTACAACAATATTTCAGCGCAAAGCACCACTATGACTTTATCAGATCAAAAAAATGTATCTCCGTTATTTTGCGTGGAATTTCATAGGGCAGGGAACAACACTCGGCTCTGACAGATATATTCTCGAGACATTCAGCCCGAGAGGTCTTTACTATTTTCCGTTTGTTCTCGGAATTACCGGTATGTGGTATCATTTTAAAAATGATCCCCAAAGAGCATTTACTATTCTATCTTTATTTATTTTCACAGGAGTGGCAATTGTATTGTATCTAAACTAACCCGATCCACAGCCTCGTGAACGTGATTATGTCTATGTTGGAGGTCTTTGTGCGTTTGCGATCTGGATCGGCATAGGATTTTCTGGCATAATTGCGAAAGTTGGAGATTATTTTAAGAATAATAAGTCTCTGCAGAAACCAGTGGTAATTGGATCAATTGCAGTATGCTTTGCTGTTGGACCCGCACTTGAATTCAGCCATAATCCTAGCTCACACGATAGACGCGGTAATTTTATGGTTTGGGATTATGCATATAATATTTTACAATCCTGCGGACAGGATGGTATAATATTTACAAACGGTGATAATGACGCATTTCCACTCTGGTATCTGCAGGAAGTTGAAGGTGTCCGGAAAGATATCAATGTGGTTAATTTGAGTCTGCTCAACACCAATTGGTATATAAGACAGTTGAAGTATAGTGATCCTGCCGTACCGATTTTTCTCTTAGATAATGATATTGAAAAAATAGCTCCGTTTGCTTGGAATGAAACAGAAAGATCGATGCCTGTTTCCGCGGCAGTATATAACGACTATATCTGGGACTTACATGAAAAATTTAGTTTACGTGAAGTTACTTCGGATTTTGAAATCAAATTTACCATGGCTCCAACATTATCAGCAGGATGGTTGGATGGGATACGTGTTCAGGATTTTATGGCAGAACATATCATCAAGGCAAATGGTTGGAAACGACCAGTTTACATTGCGATTATCGTATCGGAAAGCGACAAAATAGGATTGCAGCACTATCTCCGAACCGACGGATTAGCATTTAAGTTCGTTCCGTTCAGCAATAAAAATCTGGCAGTAAATACTCTCGAATCGCGACTCATTGACACGTTCCAATATAGAGGAATTTATGATTCTGATATCTATTATGATTGGACGCAAAGCGATACGCTGCAAAATCTTCGGGTTGCTTTTTTGAATGTGGCAAATTTCTACTCGACAAACTCAATGACTTCAGATGCTGAGCGCGTAAATTGATGCTATGGAAGAGCGGATCCCTACAGATGTGATACCATTTCCAGATCACAATACCAGGCTACAGATTGCCCAACTTTACTTTAGTAATAAAGAATTAGAAAAAGTAAGCGGAATTCTTGAGCATATTCTTGAGGAAGATCAGGGAAGTTTTCTGAAAAAGAAAGATATTGCTCGAATTTATGCTCAATTTCTGAAGGACTATAAAAAATCTGCTGCCTTGCTCATTGAGTATCTTCAAGTAGCCCTCTTTGAGTCTGAAGCGTATTCACTTCTGATTTCAATTTTCCATCAGGAGAAGAACTACACAGATGCTGCTTTGTATTTAAATAAGTGGTTGGAACAATATCCGAATGATTCAAATGCACAATCACTCTTGTTGAACTTAGAGCAGCTTCGATCTGAAATTGACTCAACACAATAATATAACACCGGAACTAGTTGTGAAAAAGCATTTCAGCACCATCATTAAATTACTGATAAGCATTCTGCTAATATTTTTTCTTCTCAACAAGTATAACGCAGATGCAATGTACAGGACATTTCTCAATGTTAACGGAAACTGGGTGTTGTTTGCTGTTTTATTTATGATTATCAGTAATATTTTCGGAACGTTTCAGTGGAATATCATCTTAAAGCATCTCGATATTCACTTGCCGTTGAAAAGCGTATTTGCTTACTATTTTACCGGATTGTTTTTTAATAATTTTCTTTTGAGTTTTGTTGGTGGGGATATTGTTCGTGTGTACGATATCAAAAAGACATCCGGTAAAAATTCAGAAGCCATATCTACCGTACTGATGGACAGGTTTGTCGGATTTATAACATTAACCACAATATCCGTGATTGGAATATTGTATCTCCTTGGTAAAATGCGTTCTCTTTTTGTATTGTGGACAATTCCCGCAATTTTTGTTGTGATGCTTTTGACAATTTTGTTTCTCTTTAATAAACTGTTCGCCAAACGGTTTGAATCATTTGGTATGAAAATAACACCTAAACAGGTGCAGGGAACTCTGCGTGAGATCTACAATTCATTGAATTATTTTGGAAAACATCCTTCGCTGCTTGGGAAAATATTCATTCTATCCCTCTGTGTCCAGACTGCCCGGGTAACAACCCATTACTGCCTAGCACAATCTATCGGTGTTTCCATTAACTTAGCTTATTTTTTCATGTTTATACCGATTATTACACTGGTCATTTCGTTGCCGGTATCATTTGGTGGCATTGGAATGCGTGAATGGTCAGCAGCAGAGCTATTCGTGTTTGCGGGTGTAGTTGGAGAAAATGCTGTGCTCTTCGAAGGGATGGCATATATTGTTGCAATTTTATGCAGTTTACCAGGAGGACTCGCCTTTGCTTTCAGAAAGCATTAAATGTAATATTAGTAAATCAGTTATATATAAAATATTGCCAGCAGCGCTATTTACATTCTTGTTAGTAGGATGCTCTTTCAAAACGTCGGCAACAGGGCTATATGAAAATGTTGTGGTTTTCGCTGGTGATTATGAATGGAATGTTGTTGAAGATGCAGTGAAGAATATTTACGAACGGGAAATCATCACTCCACAAAAAGAAGTAACGTATACATTATTACGTGCTCAATTAGAAGCACGCCATACATTTGAAAAACATCACACTGTTGTTTTAGTCGGTACATTTGAAAGCGAAAGTGAAGTAGGAGATATAATTAATTCACTCTTAACTCCACAAGAGCGGAATGAATTGAAGAGCTTGGAGAGGCATTATGTTCAGAAAAGAGATGTATGGGCTAATGATCAATACGTTCTGATTGTGGCTGCACCAACTATCCAAGAGTTATTGGGCAAATTGATGGAGCATAATGATGAGCTATTTCATTTAGTAGATCAAGAGTCAAAAAATTATCAAAAATTAGAAATGTATGAAGATTTTGAACAATTAGACTTGGCAACTGAGCTGTTTGACAAATATGGTTTTACATTCAGAATTCAGCACGACTATATTTTAAAAGAGTGGCCAGATAGTAACACAGTTTTTTTTAGGCGCTTTCAGCCTGACAGAATGATCACTATTCACTGGGTAGATACAACCGATGTCGGATTTATTTCGGAGGACTGGGTTATCCAAAAACGTCAGGAGCTTGGAATAAATCTACTCGAAGGCAGAGTCATGGATCTCAATAGCTCAACATTTGAAATGGGCACATATACTGATTATTCGGCACTTGTGTGCAGGGGAATATGGGTCAACCATGAAGAAATGTTTGGCGGTCCTATGAGTATTTATACTTTTTATGATGAAACATCAAGCAGGATATTTATGATCGATCTTTCAGTATATGCTCCAGAACGAAGTAATGAGAAAATGCCTCTTATCAGACAGCTTGAAATCATTGCAGGTACCTTTACGACAAATCCACGCAATACTCTGTTCTGAAACAGCATATCCTCTTATTTGAAAATTCATTTGAAGATAAAAATCAGGAACTTGTATTATTGGGAATGTGTTTAAGCAATACAGTTGTAGAAATAGCTAAAAAAAGGATTTCTGAATGCCTGATATATCTTTTATTGCTGCGTTCATTGCAGGTTTGATTTCTTTCATGTCTCCTTGTGTACTACCGTTGGTGCCCGCCTATATTTCAATCATGTCGGGTGTATCGCTCGAGGAACTTCGCTCTGAGAGTTCTGCTCAAAATAAAACAAGGGTTGTTTTAAGTTCTCTTGTTTTTATACTCGGTTTTTCTTTTGTATTTGTTTTGCTGGGTGCATCGGCGACCTATGTTGGAAAGTTTCTCCTGATGAAGATGACTCTTATCAGAATAATTGCCGGTAGTATAATAATCATATTCGGAATGCACCTTACTGGTTTATTTAAAATCAAATTTCTGCTGTATGAGCAACGGATTAATAAACGGCATAAGAAAGTGGGCTATGTCAGCACTTTTTTTGTCGGAATGGCATTTGCATTCGGTTGGAGTCCCTGTCTCGGGCCGATACTGTCCGGAATACTTGGAATAGCCGCTTTGAAAGAACATGTCTCTCAGGGTATTTTTCTCCTGTCGATATATTCTCTTGGTCTGGGACTTCCGTTTTTTCTGACAGCTCTTGCTACCAATTATTGTGTCGGAATTTTTGACAGGATTAAGAAGCATATGCGGTTCATTGAGATACTGAGCGGTGTTTTTCTTATCATTGTCGGTATTCTAATATTATTTGACTTTTTTACGATATTGTCGAGTTATGCAAACAAATGGTTTCCATTTTTGCAGAAAATTGGTTAGAGGATGAGATGTATGAAGCGCACAAAAGAGTTTTTGACTATAGTAGTAATAGCATGTAGTTTTTTTGTAATAAGCTGTTCAAGTGGGGAATCGGAAGTGTATGAAGTCGACGGTGTGTACACGTTTTCTCTGACTGGATTGAACGGCGAGAACATGAGTATTTCCGATCTGAGAGGGAAAGGCGTCATGTTGAATGCATGGGCGACATGGTGTGCACCATGTATTGAGGAAATGCCAATATTAGTCAGGCTGTATGATAAGTATAAAAACAAAGGCCTTGAAATCTGGGGCGTATCGACAGACATTGAAGGTAAAAGCGTAGTTGAGCCGGTGGTGCAGAAAATGGGCATAAATTATCCTATCCTTCTCGCAAAGTCTTCAGACTTGACACAAATTCTCGGTGTACCGTTCAGAGGACTACCGATAACTATATTTTTCAAACCTGACGGCAGTATAAACTACACGCATTTTGGCTCAGTTGATGCTTATATTGATGAAGAAGCCGGTGAATCGGTGGAATCCTGGTTTGAAGGACAGATTATGCAGATTCTTCCTGAATCTGAATAATGATGGCAACCTAAGCATTGAGCGTTGCTACATAATTCGTAGAATTTCATTGTACTCCCTCCTGCTTGTGAAATGAGTTTCTCAATTTATATTATTAGTATTTTCGTCGCAATACATCTCTGTTACTTCACAATCATTACTTTTCCACTCTCATTAATATATTGGCATATACTATATTTGCTGTATATTGATCGATTTGAAAGCATTTTTGATTGCCTCACTTTTAGCGTTTTATGGATAAAAAATCGGTAGCAGTTGTTGATATACTCCTTTTCTCGGTTGCGATAATTTGGGCATATAATTTTACTGCTGTCAAACTTGCATTAGCAGAATTTCCTCCGCTCGGATTTAATGTTCTCCGATTTACAGCGTCTTCACTATTTTTTATGATTTATTATCACTTTTATATTAAGGATTACACAATAGTCAGAAAATATTTTTGGAGACTGCTGTTTCTTGGATTTGTTGGAAACACGCTTCTTCAAATTGCATTTATTTTTGGGCTTAAATTCACCTCGGCAGGAAATGCATCACTCATGTATTCAACTCTTCCCATGCTCGTTGCTCTTTTAAGTTCTGCATTTAAGTTTGAGAAGGTCAATCTATTCGAGTGGTTCGGAGTTTTTATATCATTTATAGGAATTGTTCTGATAATCAACAGTTCAGCATCCGGTCTTGAGGTAACAAGCGGCAATGTAGTTGGTGATGTGCTTATTTTGTGCTGTGCATTATGCTGGAGCGTTTTCACTATATTTTCCAAACCGCTCATTCAGGAATCCTCTTTGAGTGTAGTGGTTTCTCTTACTTTTATTACTGGAACAATTTTACTCATACCGTTTGGTATTTATGATTTCATGACAATGGGCTGGTCATCAATATCAATGGAAAGTTGGGGTTATTTTACTTTTTCCTTCTTGTTTGCAAATGTATTTGCTTATACGGTATGGTTTTATGGTGTATCAAAGATTGGAAATGTACGGACGGCAATTTTCCAGAATATGGTGCCGATCTTTGCTGTAATTTTTGCTGCAATATTTCTCCATGAAAGTTTAGGATTTTATCAAATTCTGGGTGGCTCATGCATAATCGGAGGTGTTACATTGACACGTCTTTCATCTCTTAAAAGAAAAAAGCAACTGAAAGGGTCAAATGATTCAAAAGATTCTTAAATTAATTAAGAGTATAAAAAAAATCTAATAATGAAAATCTTGATTATAATAGAATATATTTGTAAATATAATCTATACAAAAACTTGAATGCTATTATGATTACACAAAAATTCAACAGAGTTCGGCTCATCACTAATCACACGCTTATTCATCGGTCCGCAATAGGTCCAGATATTGGTGGGAGTTAAACTCTTTTGAACTCAATTAAAAATTGCAACTAACGAAACCCACCATATTCTGGTGGGTTTTTTGCTTGGGTCATCGAGGGTTCCGTACCTGCTTCTCTCGCTGCAGATTGGCTGGTTTCAACTTGGGATCAAAGCCCGGTATTATATGCCTGTTCACCCGCTGTATCAGTAATCGAAGAAATAACCGGTAAGTGGCTGAAAGAATTACTTGGATTATCGGATTCTGTGTCTCATGCATTTGTTACGGGTTGTCAAATGGCTCATGTTATTTGCCTTGCTGCCGCTCGAAATTATATTCTGGAAAAGCAAGGTTAGGATGTCGAGAAAAAAGGAATGTCTGGATCTCCTAAAAATCAGAATTATCGGCAATGACACAATGCATACAACAGTAGACCGTGCCTCAAGGATTATGGATATTGGCACTGATAATATTGTAAGGATCTCCGAAGATGACACAAGAGGCCTTAGTTCGGATAGCCTTGAAGATGCATTGAAAGTATCACCCGATACACCTTCTATTGTTCTCTTTCAAGCCGGTGAATTAAATACGGGATCATTTGATAATTTTGAGAAATTGATCCCTATTGCACATCAGTACAATTCATGGGTCCACATTGACGGAGCATTCGGATTATGGGCAAATGCCAACCCTGATTACCGGCATTATTTAAAAGGAATTGAAAATGCCGACTCATGGGCAACTGACGGACATAAATGGCTGAATGTTCCGTATGTCAGCGGATTTGCATTTGTTGCTCACCCACCGTTACAAATAAAGGCGATGTCGAGCCGGGCAAGCTATATGGTACTTGTTGACAGTGCAAGAGATCAAGTAGACTGGAATCCCGAATTTTCTCGACGAGCTAGAAATATTGCTACTTATGTTGCGATTAGACAGCTTGGAAAAAATGGGGTGGCCGATCTCGTAAACAGATGCTGTAAACATACTCATTCGATCGTTACCGGCATTGGCAAATTGGAAGGTGCTGAAATGTTGCGGGAACCTATAATCAATCAGGTGTCTTGTCAGATTCCTTTCACCAAAAGAAATTGCTTCTCAAACAGATCATGATGAACAGACTGACAATGTGATTGAAGAAATATTGAAAGACGGCAGAGTATTTTTCGGAGGTGCAACTTGGAGAGGTATGAGATGCATGAGAGTCTCAGTATCGAATTGGCGAACGAACGAGAAAGACGTTGAAAGCACAATTGAAACCGTAAAAAGTGCAATTGAAAAATGCAGGAATTAATTACTTCGGAATAAGTCATTTTATTAGAAATATTATTGCATAAATTGTACTGTTTTGTGAAGGTGTTTACAGTCCAGGTTGATTTTTTATGCAAGAGATAGAGTTCAGCCGGTACTTTACCGTTTGTTTTTTTCTTTGCTGCGTTCTTTGATAATTGTATATTTTCAAGTATTTCAGTAAGTCATCGTTGAGTTGATCGATTGTTTGGTAGATTCGAGTCCTGTGATCTGGTAGAATTCTTCGAGTATGGTCTGATTCAGCCGCTCGCATGCTCCATTGGTCCACGGATGCCGCACCTTCGTAAGCCGGTGTTTGATGTCCAGTTCGGAAAGCAACCGCTCAAAGCTGTGGTTTTTGGAAGGATGATGTGTCGTGAACTCAAGACCGTTATCGGTGAGCACAGTCTCTAATGGAATATTCTGAGAGTGATTAAACACATGCATCATAAAGTCACAGGCAGAGAGCGCTGATTTATCGGTATAAAGCTTTGCCCAACCATACGAAGAGCAGGCATAGATTGCAGTTACCTGGAATATGCGACCAACGCCTTTGAGTGTACCGACGTAGAAAACGTCCATACCGACGATATGACCAGGGTAGTCTGTTGTGAGTGATCGTGTTTTTGCTGTATTCCGTGCACGTTCAAGATCGGTTGCAGTCTTGACCAGTCCATGCTTGATCCTGATATATTCCAGACGGAGCTTACGGGTATTTATCCTGTGTCTCCTCAGTACGTTATAGATTGCTGAAGAGCCTGCGGCTACGCCAAGACGTTTCATCTCATTTGCACTACGTACCTGACCGTACGAGGGGAAGACCTCTATGAAAGCAAGTATCTGCATTTCAATGTCCAATGGCGTCTGGTTCGGCTGTGCCGGAGAACGACGAACGATAGTGTGAAGCCCATCCGGACCGTACTGCTTGTATCTGTTGAGCCATTTATAAAACCACGTTCGCGAACGGTTAAACCGCCGGCATAATAAAGTCACGCTGATACGATGATTTAGATAATACTTGATTATGTGCAGTCTGTCACTGTACATGTGAGTGTCGCTTGTCATCGGCACCTCCGTATGTTTTGACACGAAACAGTACAAAAGTCCCGACAATTATGCAAGCGATTCTCAAGGGAGAGGCTCGCCTGTCCCTTGTTGCTTACATATACCTATTATCGAAAAATGTCAACACGTAGATAAAGTAATTCACATAATGTATGTTTGATTTTGAAGTACAATTACTGAAATTAATTAATTTATCATCTCATATGAAGGATAAAGATCATGGCGAAATATTCAGAAATTAGTGATACTCTGAAAAGTTTTATTGAGCGACAAAAATTATTCTTTGTTGGGACAGCTGATGTAGATGGTCGTGTCAATATTTCTCCTAAAGGTGCCGATTCTCTACGGGTGATTGATAAAAATCGAGTCGTATGGTTCAATTTAACTGGGAGCGACAACGAAACAGCTGCACATATAGTCGTATAAATAGAATCACAATAGGAATTTATGATTTTATAACGATGGACTGGCCTTCAATTTCTTTGGAAAGCTGAGGCTATATTACGTATTCAAGCTTGATTTCAAATGTGTTTGCTTATACAGTGTGGTTTTATGGTGTTTCAAAGAATAGGAAATGTGCAGACAGCAATTTTCTATAATTTGGTGCCGGTATTTGCTGTTATTTTTGCAGCAATATATCTCCATGGGCGTCTTGGTTTTTATCAAATTCTGGGCGGGTTATGTATAATTGGTGGTGTAACACTGAGGCGTTTACCGCCTCTTGCAAGAAAAAAACAACCGGACGGTTCCATTAATTCAAATGTTTCATAAAATAAATCAATAAAATCGTTGTAGATGACGATAGTTATAGTGAAATAAGTGAAAGTAATAAAAGAAAAATCTTGATTGTTATAAATTTTATTCGTAAATATAACCTTTGAAAAGATTGAAAACTATCATGAATATAAAAAGTCACTACAGAGTTCATCACCATGTACACGTTCATCATCAGGCCGTTGTAGGTCAGATATTGGTGGGATTATAACTCTTTAGGACTCAAATAAATTCGAAACTAATGAAACCCGCCATATTCTGGTGGGCTTTTTTGTTTTATACATAAATAGAGGAGATATAATGTCAGCGATCGCATTTAATGGTAATAATGTACTGCGATTGGGTCTTCCTTCGGGAAGTCTGCAGGATGCAACCTTTTCTCTACTGACAAAGGCAGGCTACAATTTCTCAAAGAATACCCGTTCATACAGCCCTTCAGTCGATGATGATGAAATACAGGCGGTATTAATCAGAGCACAGGAAATTGCCGGTTATGTCGACAAAGGAATCTTTGATGCCGGTATAACAGGCAAAGATTGGATTATGGAAAATAATGCAGATGTCATTGAAGTTGCCGAATTGGCCTATTCTAAACAGTCCATGAGACCGATTCGATGGGTGATTGCAGTACCGGCAGATTCTACTATCAAAAAAGTTGAAGATTTGCGGGGAAAAAGGATAGCAACTGAATTAGTAAACGCAACAAAAAATTATCTTGCTGGAAAAAGCATTGATGCATCTGTTGAGTTTTCATGGGGTTCCACAGAGATTAAATCGCCGCTTCTGGTTGATGCAATTGTTGAGGCAACTGAAACTGGCCAGTCACTGAAGGAGAACGATCTCCGGATTGTTGAAACCATTCTCACATCAACGCCCCGGCTTATCGTCAATAAAGAGAGCTACCAGAATTCCTGGAAGAAAGAAAAGATTGATCAAATTGCCCTGCTGACGAAAGGAGCATTGCAGGCTCAGGATAAAGCAGGTCTAAAATTTAATCTCCCGAAAGACAAAGTTGAAACAGCACGAAAATTGGTACCAGCTATGAAAGATCCGACTGTTTCGTATCTGCTCGATGAAAGCTGGGTGGCACTCGAGATAATCATTCTTGAAAGAGAAGTCAGGACGATAATACCTGAATTAAAAAACATTGGGGCACAGGACATTATTGAATACCCATTAAATAAAGTGATTTATTAACTGCGGTTGAAACATAATGAAAAAATTTAACACACCAAAAGAAGTGATCGATTTCTGGTTTTCCTCTGCAGAACAATCCGGAGACAGAACATCAGAAGTCGTACAGGATATTATTTCCAATGTACGAATGAGAAAAGATTCAGCACTCAAGGAGTATACCCTGAAATTTGACGGTGTATCTGTTGAGCAGATCAGAGTGGATGCCGAGGATATTCAGGTTGCACAAAGAAACCTCTTTCCTGAATTAAAGGATATCTTTTTGCAAGCTGCGGAAAACATCCGATCGTATCATGCAAGGCAAATACCGCAATCATGGCGCGAAACAGATGAAAACGGGATTACACTTGGACAACAATACACACCTGTTGATTCGGTCGGCATTTATGTTCCCGGAGGAAGAGCTGTATACCCATCAACCGTACTTATGAACAGTATCCCGGCACAGGTTGCGGGTGTGAAGCGCATTGTGATTGTGTCTCCTCCCGGTCAGGACGGAAAACTTGCTCCCGCTATACTTGGATGTGCAGGATTGCTGGGTATCTCTGAAATCTATGCTGTTGGAGGTGCTCAGGCTATTGCAGCGTTCGCATATGGAACCGAAACGATATTTCCGGTGGCAAAGATTACAGGGCCTGGGAATAAATTTGTAAACGAAGCAAAAAAACAAGTATTTGGAAAAGTTGGAATCGATATGCCAGCCGGCCCGACAGAAGTAGCGATATTAGCCGATGATTCTGTCCCGGTTGAATACGTTGCATGGGATATTGCGGCTCAGGCAGAGCACGATCCTGATGCAAAAACAGTATTGATTTCAAATTCCAAAGTACTCCTGAGCACGTTCGAACAAACGCTTGAAAATGTAATAAAATCTTCCCTAAGACGGGACTATATCAGTCAGTCAACAGTAAACAATGGTGGGGTTGTTCTCGTTGATTCAATAGAGTCAGGTATTGAGCTAATCAATCAAATTGCACCGGAGCATACTGAACTGCTGATTGATAATGCGAATGAGTACAGCAAGAAAATTCGTAATTCGGGCGCGGTCTTTTTAGGTCAATACACTCCGGGTGCTGTGGGAGATTACTGGGCAGGACCGAATCACACATTGCCTACCGGTGGTGCGGCAAAGTTTGCATCACCACTCAATGTACTCGATTTCGTGAAATTCACTTCATATACCGGATATTCTCGGAAGGCTTTGTCAAACGCTTCAAAATTTGTCAGTAAATTTGCGAAAATAGAGCAATTATTTGCACATGCGCAATCAGTGGAGATACGAAATGGATAAGTGGCGCGGCGTTATTAAGGATAAAATCAGAAATGGAAAACCGTACTCGTTTAAAAATAAGCCCGGTGTAAAACTTGATCAAAATGAAGTGCCGTTTGATATTCCTGCTGAAATTAAGCAAGAAATTTTTGAAAAAGCTGCAAAGCAGAAATGGAACAGATATTCTTCGATGTTTGGTGATCCGCTAAGAGAAGCGCTGAGTAAGAATCTTAATGTTCCGGTTGAGCAGATTGTTGTCGGTGTCGGTTCGGATGAGATGATTCTGATAGCAATGTCAATGGCTCTTGGCAAAAATAGTACGGTCATGTTTCCGATTCCGACTTTTCCAATGTACGGATACAATCTGCGTTTTCTCGAAGCTAAGGCGATCAATCCCCAAATGGGTCCCGGATTAATATTCCCGGTTGATGAGATGGTTAACATTGTTCAGAATGAAAAAGTCGATATGGTTATTCTGACATCTCCGAATAATCCGACAGCAAATTCTATGGGAATCGCCGACATTGAACGAATTGCGAAGGTCACTGATGGCATTGTTATCATTGACGAAGCATATTTTGAATTCAGTAATAAGACTGCGCTCAATCTCCTGAAATACTATAAAAATTGCATCATTTTACGAACATTCTCAAAAGCGTTTGGTATTGCCGGTCTGCGTGTCGGATACGCAATTGCTGATCCTGAAGTTGCAGAATATCTCCACCGTGTCAGATTACCGTTCAGCTTAAACATATTTTCCGAAACTGCGGCTGTTGCAATGCTAGGCCATCAGGATCTTCTTCAGAAGAATGTTGAGACGGTAAAAAAATATAAAGCTGCAATGATTCAGGAACTAGAAACAATCAAATCGATTAAAGTGTATCCGTCAGACACGAATTTCTTTATTGTTGAAGGAGAAATGAACGGTTCGGAAATTGCTCAAAGGCTCGAAGAAGCAAGTATTTCGGTGCGCGATATGTCAAAGCAACCGCTTCTTGAGAATTGTATCAGAGTTAGTGTCGGTTTGCAGGAAGAAAACGAAAAATTTGTTGATGCGCTGAAGAAAATTTGTAACGGAGTGAACTAAATGAGCAGTGTTGTCTGTACGCAAGAGATGAAGGAGCATATAGCAAAAATTGATTTGATTATTTTTGATGTTGACGGTGTTCTCATCGATACACTGCCATCATTTATTGCAACAATTGTTAATACAACTCGTTTTTACATCAATTCCTTGCTTAGACTACCGATCGACCTAAGCAGACTGACAATCAAGGATGCACTTACATTTAAACAGTATACAGGTTTTAATAATGACTGGGATTTGACTGAAGGAATGGTGTCGTATCGGTTATTTAAACACAAATGTAGTAATTCATGTCCGGACCTAATTGAATTTCTTGATGAAGCTAGTACAATGAGTGCCGGAGTTAATGGAATTAACGAACTTCTGAAAGAAAAATGCTCCGAAGATGTATTGAGCTGGATACAGAATAAAGTTGATAAATTAAAAATCCAGAAAGTGTTTCAGGAAATATACGGCGGCGATGACAACTGTGAGTCGCTGTATGAATTTCGGCCGGAGTTTTATTCCGGTGTTGGTAGTGTTGAATCGGAAACTGCACTGTTAGACAGGGAGCTTTTAAACAAATGGAGTGGGAAAATAGGTGTTTTAACCGGCAGAATGAAGAATGAGACTGAATTTGCCTTAAAGATGCTTAAATTTGATAAAATCGATAGAAACCTCGTCCGCTTTACAGATTTAATGTTTCCTGATAAACCCGATCCAGCTAAAATGATCCAAATTGTCCACAATGCACAAAGTAAATGTGCATTGTTTATCGGTGATTCAATCGATGATTATCTCACGGTTATAAATTTTGACAAGTCTGGTGCACCGGGCGATTTGAGGTTTGGATTGGTCACAGAATCAGGCAGGAATTTTCCTGAAGAAGCACAACAATTCACAGCTTCTTCTGTAAATGACTTGCTTGGCTTTATTGAACAAAACAATGAGAATTTTGGATCAGACGTCCGCGAATAATTACGGAGTAAATATGAGAAAAGCATCGTTGCAGAGAAAAACCGGTGAGACCGACATATCGGTTACCATCAATCTCGACGGTTCGAAACAGAGTACCATTGATACCGGCATAGGCTTTTTAGATCACATGTTGACACTCTTTACTTTTCATGGCGGGTTTGATCTTGACGTGACCTGTAAAGGTGATCTGCATGTTGACAGTCACCACACAATGGAGGATGTCGGATTAACGCTCGGACAGGCATTCAGAAAAGCACTTGGACCAGAACCGAAAATCACACGGTATGCTTTCAGCTTTGTTCCGATGGATGAGAGTTTGAGCAGAACGGTTGTCGATATTTCCGGACGGCCATATTTGGTCTATATTTGTTCGTGTGCACATGAACGGCTCGGTGATCTCGAAACCGAAACAGTTAAGGAATTTTTTAAAGCATTTGTTCAGGAGAGTAAGATTAATCTCCATATTGTAAATCTTTTCGGCGAAAACACCCATCACAAGATAGAATCAATATTTAAATCGTGGAGTAGGGCTCTTGCCGAAGCGTGCACGGAGATACAGGGCGGTGTACCGTCAACGAAAGGCGTTTTATGATCACGATCATTAATTACGGTGCGGGGAATCTTGCGAATGTTACCAATGCCCTCAATTATCTCGGTATTGATTCAACTGTTGTGTCGGACCCCGATAGTGTTTATAAAGCAGAAAAAATCATTCTTCCGGGAGTCGGTGCTTTCGCACCGGCAATGAAGGAATTGAATGAATTGGGACTTGCCGAGGCATTGGTCAAAAAAGCTCAGGAAGGTATTCCATTCCTTGGGATTTGTCTTGGAATGCAGCTTATGTTCACAGAAAGTGAAGAAGGTGGAATCAGTCAGGGGCTGGGGCTAGTCCCGGGAAAAGTTATACGGTTTACCGGCGATATGAAAATACCCCATATGGGTTGGAATAGCCTGGAATTTACCCGCGAAACACCCTTTAATAAAGATGTTGATAACGGAAAATATGCATTTTTTGTTCATAGTTACCATTGTGTTCCGGATAATGATGCGTGTATCGTTGCAAAAACCGATTACAGTACCATGTTCGTATCGGTTGTTGGAATAGGTTCCGTTTATGGTGCTCAGTTTCATCCGGAAAAAAGTCAACAAATAGGGCTCTCACTTTTAAAGAATTTTTGTTCAATATGATTTATGGAATTAATACCGACTATTGACATTAGAGTAGGACGCTGCGTCCGTCTGTCTCAGGGTAAATACGATGATGTTATCGAATACAGTAATGACCCTGTTGCGGTGGCACAGAATTTTGAAGCCCGGGGAGCTACACGTCTTCATGTGGTTGATCTCGACAAAGCGGTCATTGATGCAAGTAGCAATTTCCACATTATTGCAAATATTTGCCGCGCCGTGAAGATGCCTGTCGAATGCGGAGGAGGAATCCGGGATTCTGAATATGCCCGCCAACTCATTGAGGCAGGTGTTTCTGAGGTTATACTCGGAACTGTAGTAATCAAGAATCCGGACTTAACAGAAGCAATTATAGAATCGACTGGAAGTCAGCATGTTCAGATCGGCCTTGATTTTCTTGAGGATAAAATTGCAATTAAAGGCTGGAAAGAGTTAGTGGAAGGCTCTGTGATCGACGAAATAAAAAAATGGCAAAACAAAGGTGTAAAGCGCTACATTTTGACCGATATTAACCGAGACGGAACAATGACAGGACCCAATGTTGAAGCGTACAGGGTCATAGCAGAAAAAATACACACAGGTATCACTGCCTCAGGGGGTGTTTCCAAACCAGAAGATATTAAGCAGCTGCTTCCACTCGAATCGTTTGGTGTTGATAGAGTGATTTCCGGCAAAGCAGTGTATGAAGGCACCATTCGAATAGAGGATTTTGTGTAATGCTTGCATTAAGAATTATATCCTGTCTCGACGTGATGGACGGTCGTGTTGTCAAAGGAGTGAATTTTAAAAAGCTGCAAGATGCAGGTGATCCAGTGAAGCAAGCGAAGTTTTATGATGAGGAAGGTGCAGATGAACTGGTCTTCCTCGATATTACTGCCTCAAAAGAAAAACGGAAAACTGTCATTGAATTAGCCCGGAATGTGGCAAAACAAATATTTATTCCCTTTACCATTGGTGGAGGTATATCGACGATAGAAGATATTCGTGAAATCCTCAAGCAGGGTGCAGATAAAATATCGATAAATACCGCTGCCTTACTTAACCCGGATCTTATCAATGACTCTACTCGCTTGTTTGGATCGCAGTGCACTGTTGTTGCCATAGATGCAAAAAAAGTTGAAAAAGGTTGGACAGTTTATACACATGGCGGCTCAAAAGATATGAAACGGGATGCGCTTGATTGGGTAAAAGAAGTGGAAGACAGAGGTGCGGGTGAAATTTTACTAACCAGTATGGATACAGACGGCGTCAGGCAGGGATTTGATATAGAACTTCTGCGTCAGGTTAACAGTCTAGTGTCCATTCCTGTGATAGCATCAGGCGGAGGCGGAGAGCCTGAACATTTCTATGATGCTGCGGTTCATGGTAAGGTGGATGCTGTTCTTGCCGCATCGATTTTCCATTACCGCTATTTAACAATTGAACAAATCAAAAACTATTTACATGAAAGAAACATACCAGTGAGGAAAATATGAGCGAAATTTACGACGAACTGAAATATAACGAACGGGGTTTGATTCCGGCAATAGTGCAGGATTCCGAAAATGGCGAAATCTTGATGGTGGCTTATATGAACCGTGAAAGCCTGAGAAGAACGCTTGAATCAAGGGATACATGTTTCTGGTCCCGCTCTCGGCAGGAATACTGGGTAAAAGGCGCAACGAGCGGTAACACGCAGCAGGTGAAAGAAATCCGCTTTGATTGCGACGCCGATGCACTGTTGGTCAAGGTTGCGCAAAAGGGTGCCGCCTGTCACACTGGTAAACGGTCATGCTTCTATCGGGTTATCGGTGAAAACAACGAGGTGATTGAAGGGTAGTATTTGAGAAAAAACATAAGAGTGTTTATTATTACTTCCTCAACAAAAAATAATATGCATATTAGATACGAGTACAACTTCACAGATCATGCAGGGAAAAATAATCTTATTCAAGCGAGCAAAACGCTTAAATTTCCCCTTCTCCTTGGAATAACAAGCCTCTTGACACTTTGTGCATTTAGCTGTGATGGGAAACGGCTAACGGGACCGAGCACACTATTGTAAGAACGGATTGCATTTATGTCCGAATGAATTGGCAATGACGGTGACTCAGAAATATTTGTCATCGATGAGAATGGTTCAAATTTTACGATTCTGACAGACTCTAAAGATGGTATCTCAAACGGTTTTCCTGCTTGGTCTCACGATAGAAGCAAAATTGCCTATGAGTTGATGGGTGGGGTAACTTTTAATCAGATTATGGTGATGGAAGCAGACGGTTCGAATCCAGTTCAGCTCACGAATAACAATTTTACTGATGAGTCCCCACATTGGTCCCCGAATGGCTCACAAATAGTATATGTATCAACTGGGAATAGAAACCGTGAAGTTTATGTTATGGATGCCGATGGTTCAAACCAAATCAGGTTGACCGACAATAATGCTGATGAATTCGATCCAGTCTGGCCCCCGGACGGATCAAAGATTGCATTTTACACAAGAAATTCTGGTCTGAATAAAATAAATATTATGAATTCAGATGAATCTCAGCAGGTCCAAATCAATGATGAATTATTAAGCGAGTTCGACCCAGCCTGGTCTCAGAATGGTACGCGAATCGTCTTTATATCCCCGTCAGGTGGTTCAAATGAAATATTTATCATGAATATTGATGGTAGCAATATACACAGAATTACCGAGAATTACCGATAGTTTTGGTGAAATTAAGATGGCCTGCATGGTCATTGACTTCTCAGTAAATTAATTTTTCTTTATGATACAACCCCAGACAAAACTACGGCAAATCGATGAGTATCGGTGGGAAATACCCAAAGAGGGCAAGATGCGGGTGCCTGGAAAAATCTTCGCCGACAAATCTCTCATTAAGGATATTCACCACGATCAGGCAATTCAACAGATTGTAAATGTTGCCCACCTTCCCGGAATAGCTGGCGAGTCGCTTGCTATGCCCGATATTCACTGGGGCTATGGTTTTGCAATTGGTGGTGTTGCAGCGATGGATATTGAGAATGGAGTTATATCACCGGGTGGTGTTGGGTACGATATAGACTGTGGCGTCCGTCTTCTCAGAACCGCACTTACGAAAGATGAAGTGCTGTGGAATATCAAAGAGCTTGTTGGAACACTCTATAATACAGTTCCCACCGGAGTTGGATCATCAAGTTCATTAAATCTGTCTATTAATGATTTGAAGAAACTTCTTGCTAAAGGTGCCGAGTGGGCAGTTGAAAGGGGTTTTGGAACAGAGTCGGACATCGATCGGATTGAAGAAAATGGAAGGCTGCGGAGTGCCGACGTGAGTACCATCAGTGAACGTGCACTTAAACGAGGCAGAAAACAGGTCGGTACACTCGGAAGCGGCAATCATTTTCTTGAAATTGGATATGTTGAAGAAATTTATGACGAAAAAACTGCTGAAACGCTTGGATTATACCTCGACGGGATTACAGTCATTATCCATACCGGACCACGTGGATTTGGGTATCAAGTCTGTGACGATTACCTTAAAGTGATGATGCACTGTATAAAGAAATATGATATTGAACTTCCCGACAGGCAGTTGGCGTGCACTCCGAAATGCCGGAATTTCAAAAAAAGTTGCCCGACTCAAACCAATCGGCGTTATTAAAGGGTAAAACAAATTGTCTATATTTTTTTAAGTTGACTTCAACTTTCTGTTGCACCACAATTTTCTTGCTTGATAGTTACAATTTTTGAAAAATTTGAATTAAAAATTTATTGTTTTTTGGAGTCTATTTGTACATTTAATAACATTTGATGAAGAAGAGAATGAGCATTCTACAGTTAAAAATAGAGGATATTGTATAAAAAGGTCTTTTTTGTTGTTAATTGGTATATATTTTGCCTTTTTTCTGAACAACAAAAAATGTATTTATTATTTGGAATGTATGATTTCACTTGAATTACAATAGACGAATTGATATATTTTAATTATACAGTCCAAGTGCGTGAGTAGGCTGCTTGAGGCAGCTCAACAATTATAGATAGAAAGCTTGGCATTATGAAGAATACAAAGTTTGGTGTAGGGGTGTCGGTTATCGTTATAGCTATCATCTATCTTGCAGTAACAGGATTCCAACAGGATTATTCTTATTATCTTACTGCAGATCAGTTTGTTGCACAACTTGATGAACTTGGAGAGAGGGAGACACAAGAGAATTATCGTGTTGCCGGACAGGTCGTTATGGGATCTATTGACCGTTCACAAAGCCCTATGACATTTGAAATTGATTTTAATGATGTTTCTTTGTCGGTTGCGTATGTTGGCGATGGTCCGGTTCCTGACACATTCCGAGATCGTTCTCAGGCAGTTGTTGCCGGCAAAATTGTTTCTGATGGAATCTTTCAAGCCGACCACATTCAGGCAAAATGTGCATCTAAATACGAAGCAATGCTCGATGAGGAAGAAGCGAATTATTAGTAGATTCGAAATTTGAATCGCACAAAATCTAAAAGAATAAAGCAGACCATTTAGGTTTGCTTTTTCTATACCTGATTTTGTAATTACGGAAAAATTTGGAAAGTATATATATGGGAACAATAGGAAATTTTGCACTCATAGTTGCGTTTTCCCTTTCTTTATATGCAATTGTTGCATCACTCATTGGTGCTTCCCGCCGAAGAAATGATCTTGTGATAAGCGCGGAACGGAGTATGTATGCAAGTTGTGCTATGGTTGGTCTCGCTTCAGCCTCACTTATCTCGCTAATCGTAATGAGTGATTTTAGCTATACATACGTTTCGAGTTATTCGAACCAGGCACTGCCGCTTTTTTACAAATTTGCCGGTTTTTGGGCAGGCCAGGCAGGATCTCTTTTGTTCTGGCTCCTTATCCTCAGCGTAATATCAATAGTTGCAGTTTATCAGAATAGAGAACATAACCGTGAACTTATGCCGTATGTTATGGCAACAATGAGTACAGTTACCCTATTTTTTATTCTCCTAAGCTTGTTCTTTACTAATCCGTTTAATCAATGGATGTTTCATACACCAACCGGAGAAATTCCTTTTGCGCCACCTGACGGAAACGGATTGAATCCTCTGTTGCAGTATTGGGCAATGGTCATCCATCCCCCCGTTTTATTTGTTGGCTATTCGGGGTTTTTGGTTCCATTTGCGTTTGCTATTGGTGCTCTGGTAACTGGTAAGCTCAACCCAAACTGGATTCGTACTACCCGAAGATGGACAATTTTCTCATGGATGATTTTGAGTACAGGAGTATTGCTTGGTGGCAAATGGGCATATGTTGAACTCGGATGGGGTGGTTATTGGGCATGGGATCCGGTAGAAAATGCGTCGATCATGCCATGGCTGACGAGTACCGCATATCTCCATTCGGTTATTATTCAGGAAAAAAGGGGAATGCTCAAAGTTTGGAATGTTGTGCTTATCTTACTGACCTTTACTCTGTGTATTTTTGGAACATTTCTTACTCGAAGCGGCATAGTTTCCTCTGTGCATTCATTCGCACAATCGTCTATCGGACCGGCTTTTAGTACATTTCTACTTTTCATGATAACTGTATCTTTGTTACTGCTTTTCAAGCGGCTACCCGATCTAAAAAGTGAAAACAATCTAGACTCGCTTGTGTCGAGAGAGAGCAGCTTTCTCTTTAATAATCTGATACTTGTCGGTGCAATGCTTGCAATACTCTGGGGAACAATATTCCCTGTCCTGTCTGAATGGGTACGGGGTACACAGATAACTGTCGGTGCTCCTTATTTTAACAGGATCAATATTCCGATTGGGCTGTTTCTTCTCTTTTTAACCGGTGTCGGACCACTCTTTGCATGGAGGAGAACATCCAATTACAGCCTGAAACGAAATTTCTTCTATCCGATAAGTCTCTCAATTGTTTTTGGAATAGTGCTCTATGCGTCGGGCGTTCACCATATGTTTGCGCTAATTTCATTTTTTCTGTGCTTCTTCGTAACGGTTACGATTGTGCAGGAATTTGCAAAAGGAATGATAGCCCGGCATAAAAATCTCGGTGAGCCGTTTCTGAAAGCGTTTGTTAATCTTACTCTGCGGAATACACGCCGTTATGGAGGCTATATTGTTCATTTTGGTATTGTTTTTCTTTTTATGGGTTTTACCGGCAATGCATTTAATATAGAAACTAAAGCCGATCTTCAGATAGGGGAATCGATGGTTGCCGGACCGTTTGAGCTTCGTCTGGATAGTGTTCTTAACGGAAAAACGGAACTTTATGAATACAGTGAAGTGTATCTCTCTGTTCTAAAAGGGGGTAAAGTTGTTTCCAATGAAGTAGCACAAAAACGCTATTACTTTGCCAGTGAGCAACCCACAACCGAGGTTGCTATCTATTCAACGTTCGCGGAGGATTTATACATTGTTTATTCAGAAATCTCTGCGGATGACCGAGTGGTATTGAATACGTATGTAAATCCCTTGATAATTTTTGTGTGGCTCGGAGGTCTTGTTCTCATCCTTGGCAGCCTGATAGCGATGATTCCCGATTCGGTAACACATCGCTCTTTATCTGCGTATGAGGAGCTTGCTGCAAAGGAATCTGAAACGGAAGATGTTTCTTAATAAATAAAATCCCTATGATTGCAACTACACTGATTTCGATTATCTTTGTTGTTACGTTGTATGTTTTAACACCCTTCATGACAAAAGGGAAGCTGCCGAACAGATTTGTTACGAAAAAGCAGGTTCGGATTAAGGAACTAAAGACGAGAAATGAGAACCTCCGATCTAGTTTACGCGATACGGATCTTGAACATGTAACCGGGATGCTGTTAAAAGGAGATTATGAAAAACTGAGAGCAGCCTATTTATTGCGCATAAAATCAATAACACAAGAGATAGAGCAGTTAGGAGGTAATGACGGCTCATCAGATATCAAAAAACAGATAGAATCGGAAATTGCATTCAAACGAAAATCTCCCACTGTCGTCGTGCTTGCAGATAGGGTAATCATGTGCGCAGTTTGTTCGAATGAAAATATAACCGGTAGCAACTTTTGCTCAAAATGCGGAGCAAAGTTAAAACAATAAAATCCAAATATTAAAATATTATATATGGTTAAATCATTTGTCAAATACTATACAACTTTTTTTGGTGTCTGTGCAATCTTAGTGCTGATCCAAACATCAGCATCGTATGGTCAGACAAGTATAATCAATGGTACTATTAAAAATGGTACAACCGGAGGCAGCGCACAAGTCGCAAGCCTGACCCTTATAGGGTTTGAATCCGGGATGAAGATTATAGACGATTTGAGGAATGTTGAAAGTTCATTCACATTTGAGAATGTTTCGTCATCTGTAGAACGACAATATCTACTACAAGCTGAGTATAAAGGTGTATTGTACAATGCGAATGTGACCATTCCGCCGGGTGGAGAATCTGTATCGGTTGAAGTAGTCGTATATGAACAGACCGGTTCGCAAAATGATCTTAACGTGACAAATGCACAATACCAGATTTCAATGTCCGGAACGACGCTTCAGGTCTTAAAAATGTACAATGTTTCAAATGAGTCTGAAAACCCAGGCACATATTTAAATGAAAAAGGCACATTTTTATTTGTGATACCTGAAAACAGCCACGGAATAAACTATATTACGGTGAATACTGGTCTTGTACCGATAAATCAGGAGCCTATCAGCACAGACAGACCTGATATGTTTGCAATAAACTATCCAATCAAGCCGGGTGTAACACAGGTTTCGGTATCTTATCATGTGGATTACACACAGAGAGTGCATTTTTTCTCTGAAAACATACTCTACGAAATGCATAACCTGGTTGTTGTAACCACCCCTTCAAATATTGAATTAGAAAGCAGTCAACTTGTACTGTCAGGCGCAGACGCTCATCAGGATTTCAGTGCATATACAAGTAAACATCTCTCAAAAGGTGACCAACTTTCATTTTCAATTGCGGGAGGTGTGCCCAGTCCGCTTTCGAGCGTTCCTGCTGGGCAGCGTGCGGTCCCGACAAGTAAAATTGGTATGAAGACATCGGTTTTACTGACTGTTGTGATTTTCGGACTACTTGTATTGGGATCTGCACTTTCGAGAAACAAAGCGCCTGTTAGAGAAAAAAGGAAAAAAAACCTTCCTAAGAAGATTACAAACCGCAAAAATGAGCTAATTAATGATTTAGCAGCGCTTGATGATACGTTTGCAGATCATAGAATTCATGAGTCAGAATACCACAAAAAGCGGTCGAACTTAAAAAATCAGTTAGTAGAACTTTATAAAAAGATGAATCAGACTGAGTAATAGATAATACCTCAATACCATTCAAAAAATACATTCCTGTGCAAACATCAAATCCTGTTTTAAGAGCACAATCACTCATAAAACGATTCGGCCGGTTTTCGGCACTTAAAGACCTTAATCTCACAATTAATAAAGGGGATTTTGTAACTATATTGGGTCCGAACGGTGCTGGTAAAACAACGTTTTTAAAAATAGCCGCAATGGTAATGGTTCCCTCCGAAGGGACACTATTTTATAATGATCAGCCAGTTAATAAAGTGAATGATGCCATTCGGAAACAGATCGGTTTTATATCGCATCATACCTATCTCTATCACAATCTGACAGCACGTGAGAATCTCATGTTTTTTGGAAAACTGTATGACGTACCTGATTTAATGAGTCGCATTGATAAACAGCTTGAAATCGTAGGATTGTCCGAACGTGCTGATGATGAAGTTGGAAAGTTTTCACGGGGGATGCAGCAGCGACTGACGATTGCCCGTGCTTTCTTGCATGACCCTTCTCTGGTATTACTTGATGAGCCATATACGGGACTTGACAAGAATGCCTCCGAAATTTTAAATGCCATGATTCAAGCGTATAGTTCTGCGGAACGAGCCGGGATTATGACGACCCATAATATAGAGCAAGGATATGCTATTGCTACCCATGTGGCAATTATCCGGAAAGGCGAGCTGAAATATTTCTCTGCTGCACATGAAATTAGCAAACAGGAATTGAGCGATCGTTACAGTGAGATTGTAAAATGATGGGAAGAAATTGAAGCAGCTATGCGATACTGGAGCTACATAGTAACAATTGTTAAAAAAGATATTACAACTGAAATGCGGGCTAAAGAGGCGGTAAGCGCTACGCTTGTGTTTGGTTTGATGGTAATCGTAATCTTCAATTTTGCATTCAATCTCAGCATTCAGGAACAGATTTCCATAGCACCTGGTCTATTGTGGGTTGCATTCATCTTTTCCGGCATTTTAGGATTAAATCACTCTTTCTCAACCGAGCAGGAAAATAATAGCCTCCAAGGTTTGATGCTGGCGCCCATACCGCGCAGTGTGATATATATAGCGAAGCTGACCAGTACACTTCTTTTTATGATGTTTGCTGAAGTGATTATGCTGCTGTTTTTTGTTTGGCTCTATGATATTCAATTTACCGAGCAGTGGTACTGGCTCGTACTCACGGTTTTTTTAGGTACGTTTGGTTTTTCTGTTGTCGGAACATTATTTTCAGCAATTTCATCAGGTACGAGAATGAGAGTGTTTCTGCTGCCAATTCTGCAATTTCCCTTAGTTATTCCGATCATTATTACTGCGGTAGAATCTACGGCAGTGCTTCTGGATAGTGGTCCCATGGAGAATTATTACGACTCTCTGAAAATATTATTGCCTTTTGATATAATATTTTTTACTCTGTGCCTGTTATTATTTGAATATGTACTGGAGGAATAATCTATAAATGAAGCCTTCTCAAAAATCAAATATTCTTCTTTTACTTTCAGTAGTGTGTATTGCAATTTCTCTTGTTCTTGTTTTTCTTGTCGCCCCTACTGAAAAGACAATGGGAAATGTTCAGCGGATATTCTATTTTCACGTCTCAAGCGCATGGGTGGCATTTCTGGCATTTGGAGTGACGTGTTACTGTTCCGTTGCGTTTCTCATCAAGAAGAACATGTCATGGGACAAATACGCTAACGCATCAGCTGAAATTGGTCTGCTGCTTTGTACCATCACACTGATAACCGGATCGTTATGGGCACGTCCGGTGTGGGGAATCTGGTGGACATGGGATTCGAGACTGACAACAACACTCATCCTCTGGTTGATTTATCTGTCGTATTCGATGCTTCGTGGGTATGTTGATGTCGAAATAAAAAGAGCATACTTATCTTCGGTTGTGGGGATTATTGGTTTTATTAACGTATTCCTTGTCTATTTTTCTATCAGGTTATGGAATACCCAGCATCCGTCTCCAGTGATTGCCGGAGGGGAAGGTTCTGGTTTGGAGTTGACGATGTTGTTGACTCTTCTTTTTAGCGTTTTTTCTTTTACACTTTTCTACAGCTATCTGCTCGGTAGGCGCAAAGAGCTTGAGGATGCATTTGAAGAAGTAGATTATCTGCACAAACTTGTTGAGCAATAAATGTTAAGGTGAATATATGAATTTTTTGTTTGCTGCTTATCTGGTAATATGGATTATGCTGTCAGGGTACATATTTTCTCTTCATAAGAAGCAGAAAGAACTTTTTAAAGAGATCGATCAGTTGAAACGTAGATTGGAATCAAGCTCATCATAGTAGTTTAGCTGCAATAACCAATACAATTAATATAAAGTAATAGATTAGATTTAAAGCAAAAGATTTGCCCCAAGGTATTCTGTGAAGTAATTCGATTTAAACAAGATAATCATATTTCTTTCGTAGAACGTAAAAAGTTATTTCCACCATTCAACCATTCTCCGGTTCTATCCCTATTTTAGATTTCTGTCTTTGAGAAAAAACCGTTTTTATCGTATATATCGTATATTATAAGTTAGTACTCAACTGTTCCGATGTTTAGAAGTCAAAAAATTTGATATGAAACATAAATCCATTATTAAAAAGATTCGGCGCATTATCGGAAAAGACAGAATCATTACCGATCCCGATGAACTCATGGTCTACGAGAGTGACGGATTTACGATTGTGAGGGCCATTCCTTGGGCAGTATTTTTCCCGCATTCCGCTGAAGAGGTTTCGGCAATAGTCACAGTGCTCCACAAATCAGATGTGCCGTTTGTACCAAGAGGAACAGGTACCGGACTCAGTGGAGGATGCCTTCCGGTAGGAGGCGGATTTATTATATCTTTGACACAGATGAGTAGAATTCTCGATATCGATGTGCAGAACCGGTATGCAATAGTCGAACCGGGAGTTGTCAACATATGGATTAGCGAAGCTGTAGAAGATGACGGATACTTTTTTGCACCGGACCCGTCGAGCCAACAGGCGTGCACAATTGGTGGTAACGTTGCGGAAAATGCCGGCGGACCACATACAATGAAGTACGGAGTAACTGTCAATAATGTTTTAGGTTTAGAGATTGTACTGCATGACGGTGAAGTTGTCACTATAGGAGGGAAGTATTCGGAAACACCCGGATATGATCTTGTGGGTATATTAAATGGATCGGAAGGCACCTTTGCAATTGTAACAAAGATTATTGTAAAACTGATCCGATTGCCCGAGTCGTATTTGACGTTCTGTGCAATATTCGATTCGGTTGATGACGCAACTCATTCAATATCTGGAATGTTGAAGGCAGGATTATCGCCAGCGGCACTTGAGATGATCGACACAGTCTTCATAGAAGCAGTTAACAAGGCTTTTGGCCTCAGTCTTCCCGAAGATGCGGGGGCGGTGTTGATAATAGAGTTTGATGGCCCGAATGCAGGCATGGAGACGTTCAAACAGCGTGTTATTGAGCTTACCCGCACGTATAATGTAAGAAGTATCGATTATGCAACTTCAGAGGAGGAACGGGCAAAGCTCTGGATTGCCCGGAAACACGCTTTTGGGGCAATCGGCACAATCAGCCCCTGTTATTATACGCAAGATGGTGTCGTACCGAGGACAAAGCTGCCGGATATTTTAAAAGTTATATATAGTGTCAGCAATAAATACGGAATTCGCATTGCAAATGCTTTTCATGCGGGGGACGGAAACATTCACCCCTGTATGATGTATGATGACACTATACCAGGTTCGGTGGATACCATAAAGAAAGCTGCATCAGAAATTTTGAAAGCATGTGTCGATCTGGGGGGGACGATTTCAGGTGAGCACGGGATTGGAAGCGAGAAGAAAGACTATATGCCGTGGATATTTACTGAGCACGATCTACAATATATGACCGATCTCAAACAGGTATTTAATCCAACCGGAAAACTAAATCCGGGTAAAATTTTTCCAACATCGCGAACCTGTCTTGAAATCCGAACGCAAAAGAGAATCGAAGGATATTAAATTTATCAGTTGGAATGCGAAATCAGGTTAAAAATTGTTTATAAGTGTAAAAGTTAATGCAAAAATTTATTGAAGCGGTAACATTACGGTTGAATAGCAGCTCAATTATCAGCCGTAAAAAAACCGACCTATATAAAATTGATGATTTAACTCCTGAAATTGTTATATCACCTGATTCGGAAGAGCAGGTATGTGCTATTCTGCAAGAGGCACATAATAATGGTGGTGGCGTGTGTCCTAGGGGTGGTGGGACTCGAATTGATTTCGGTAATGCACCCGGATCTTATACTGCTGCTCTTAACATAACCGGGCTCAATGGTATCAAAGAATATGAACCGGCTGACCTCACGGTTATAACGGGAGCGGGGATGACAGTCAAAAAGCTCAATGCTTCTTTGGCGGAACATGGGCAGTTTATTCCGCTCAATCCGCCTCATCCGGATAGAGCCACCGTTGGGGGAACGCTTGTCTCCAATGGGTATGGATTTTATCGGGAATATTATGGAACAGCACGTGATATGACACTTGGTATCCGCTTTGTACGTGCAGACGGCTCTCCAGTCAAAGGTGGCGGCAAAGTCGCGAAAAATGTAGCAGGATATGATCTTACAAAACTCATGATCGGATCGTGGGGGACGCTTGGTGTAATAACCGAAGCAACTTTTCGGGTAAAACCTCTTCCAGAAGTTACAAAAACAATATCGGCAGGTTTCAAATCTCTTTCTACGGCACGTATTACCGCATTTTCTATACTGGATTCATATTTTGCACCAACATTTCTTGCAGTATTAAATGCAAAAGTGACGGGAAGGATGTTTTCATTAGCAGTACAGCTGTCTTCGGAGTGCGATTTCATGTTTCTTGTTGGTGTTGATGGCATCGAAGCAACAGCGAATTGGCAGGAACAGGCAATAAAAGAATCCTGCTCGGAATCTCCATCCATCCATTTTGAATTGTTGGAGGAAAAGAGCGCCAACAATACAAGGGCAGCTCTCAGAGATCACTTTTCTGACACGTATCCCGGTATTATTGTAAAAATAATTTCAAGCAGAACAGAAACCTTTAAGTTTATTGAAACTGCTGAACAAATTGGAACGGAAAACGGAGCGCAATTTGAAATTGCCTCTTTTCCCGGTAGCGGAATAACCCATATCGGAATGCATGAGAACGATATGGAGGATAATGAACAAGGTTGTCTCAACGCATTGCAATCTCTGGGAGATTATGCAGCTCAGAGAAGGAGTGTATTTATACTTGAGAGGGCACCGTTGCAAGTGAAGAGCCATTTTCCTGTCTGGAACGATTTGCCGGGAGCTGAACTGATGAAAAAAATCAAAAAGCAATTCGACCCGAATAACATCTTGAATCCGGAACGATATATTAGTTTACTTGATTGATTTGCATTTTTGAATACGATTAATTGTAATTATGGAATCAAAACCAGTCAAAAGTTTGATAAATTATCGCTTATTGCAGGACTGCATTCATTGTGGATTATGCCTGCCTAAATGCCCGAGTTATGCTGTTATGGGTACAGAGATGGACTCACCCAGGGGGAGAATATTTTTGACAAAACTTGTCGCTGACGGCAGGCAGGATGTCGGCGATGCTTTCAAGAAACATTTTGATCTCTGTCTGGCTTGCCGTTGCTGCGAAACAGCATGTCCATCAGGTGTTCAATATCATGAAATATTTGATACAGCGCAAAAGCTGATTCAAAAGGATATGCCAACGCCGCTATTTACTCGAATCGCTCAGAATATTATACTCAATCATATATATCCCCATCCCGGACGGCTGGACTTCATTTTCAGGTTACTCAAGTTTTACCAGAGATCAGGTCTGCAGAAACTTATTCGTGTTACTCGAATACTCCGTCTGTTTTCGAAAAAAATTGCTCTGACAGAATCATTTATGCCTGATATCTTGGGATTCCGTAAGCTGAGTGAGTCGGATAATGGAATGATTGATAAAAAAACAGGAAACAAAAAAGTTGGGTTTTTACGGGGTTGTGTCATGGACTATATTGAACCGGAGTCAAACAGAAACACAGTACAAATTATTAATACATGTGGTTACCACGTTGTAATTCCTGAAGAAATACACTGCTGCGGAGCAGTCCATATGCATAACGGGAAAACTGATGTGGCGTCACAATTTGCCAAAGATGTTATCGATGCGTTTGAAAGGACACAAGTAGACACAATTCTTGTCAATGCGGCAGGATGCGGTGCGATGATGAAAGAATACGATGCTTTGCTCGCCAACGACCCTGAATATTCTGGAAAATCTGCTGCGTTTTCAAAAAAAGTTCTGGATATTTCTGAGTTTTTGGATGCTGAATCCAAAAAACTGACATTTCATCCTGTGCAAAAGACACTTGTTTATGATGACCCCTGCCATTTACTGCATGGTCAAAAGATTTCAAAACAGCCGCAAAACATACTGAGCGCAATTCCTGGTATACAGTTGAAACCGCTCCATGAATCGGCTATGTGCTGCGGTAGTGCCGGCACTTTCAATATAACACAGCCTGAACTTTCACTCAAAGTTTTGCAGCGAAAGATGAAAAATATAGCAAAAAGCGGGGCAGATACGGTCGTAACCGCAAATATCGGTTGCATGATTCAACTGAAACGCGGATCAGAATTGTTGGATAAGAAAATCGATGTAAAGCATATTGTCGATATAATTCACGAATCTCTGTCACAAGACACAAACAGGAAGTGAATGAGAGAAGTAGTCTGATTTCTAATACCATATTATGATACACAATAAACATTTTACACTCGAAGAAGCGAGGGCGCTCCTGCCAGATGTTCAGTCGAAAGTCATGAGGATGGTCAATCTGAAGCAGGAAATTGATGCATTGGGTTATGATCTCTACCGGCACCACTATTTCAGCAATAAATCACCGAATGGCGAGCAATACCATGTCAAGGAGTTGGCAATAGTCGATATAATTGAGGAGCTTGAAAATAGTGGTATTCTTATAAAAGGTCTCGATAATGGCTTAATAGATTTTCCGAGTATCCGTCCGAATGGCGAAGAGGTCTACTTGTGCTGGCTGTTGGAAGAAGATGATATTACATACTGGCACCCTATTCAGGAAGGTTTTATGGGACGTCGACATATCGATTTATTTAATAAAGCGGATTAAATCATTAAATTTACAATCTGAATATATCCTTACCAAAAAATCTTTTTTTTTCAATATAATGTATTATATTCCACATAAGCTTCTAAACCATTCATGTAACAAGGTCTTATTTTAACTGAGTGGTTCTTCACAGAATAAATAGTATATTCAAACGATTTTGTAAACCTCAAAATGAAAGGATTTTGTATGTCAAAATCCAAAAATAATCTGCCGGATGAAACGAGAGGTGTGACCCGCCGCTCTTTTATTAAAGGCGTCGGTGTAGGCGTCGTATCCACATCGGTTCTTCCGGTTGTTATGTCAGCCTGCGGTGAATCTCGAGATGGAATGCTGGCGGAAGAAGGTGTAACAGAGGCAACAATAACTTTACGCGTTAATGGCCAGACGAGGTCTGTGACAGTAGAAAGCAGAGCAACTCTCGCCGATACGTTGAGAAATAAACTAAAATTAACCGGTGCAAAAGTTGTCTGTGACCGAGGAGAGTGTGGTGGATGTACCGTACTGCTGGATGGAGAACCAATGTATGCCTGTATGATGCTTGCATTCAATGCGGTCGGTAAAGAGATTGTCACTATTGAGGGTCTGGCAAAGGATGGAAAGCTGAGTTCTGTACAACAGGCATTTATAGATCACGATGCTTATCAATGCGGATATTGTACCCCGGGACAGATTATAGCAGCCGAAGGATTACTCAAGAAAAATGACAATCCAGATCTTGAGGAAATTAAGAGAGGTATGTCAGGGAATATCTGCAGATGTGCAGCGTATCAGCACATTTTTACGGCTGTAGCAGCGGCAGCAAAAGAGAGGAGGGGATGAGATAGATGGCAACGACAAACTATTTTGCAAAACGTGTCAAAACGATACACGAACGTGAAGGTGAATTTAAAGTAATTGAGGTCATTCTTCCCGGCTCCGAAGCCCCTCATATTGCGGATGAAGATTTTGAAATAATTGGTAAACCGCTTACGAGAATCGAAGCATTGGATAAAGTAACCGGAAATGCTGAATATACCACTGACGTACAGCTTCCTGGTATGCTGTATGGAAGACTCTTGCGGAGTCCTCATGCCAGAGCTACAATTACAAATGTTGACGTAAGCAAGGTACAACAAATGTCCGGTGTACGAGCTGCCGTTATCGAAAACAATGAACAAGTTAATTTTCAGGGTGAAATCATAGCCGCTATCGCTGCTGAATCTCCCGGAGCTGCAGATGATGCAATCCGGGCTATTACCGTCGATTATCAGCAGCTCCCTCATGTTGTCAATATGGACCGTGCAATGCGGAGCACTGCAGAGAAAATCCATGACAACGGTAACATTGGCAGAACACGGGAGGATGCACGAGGGAATGTTGAACAAGGATTCAATGAAGCAGATAAAATTGTCGAGGCGGCGTATTCTACGCAAGTCGAACTGCATAATCCACTTGAAGCACACGGGAGTGTTGTTCACTGGAAAGATAACGAGATACTGATCTACTCATCCACACAAGTTGTTTATGAATCCCCCCAAGAAATTGTTGAATGGTTACGACGCGAGTATCCTGACGAACCAATTACCGAAAAAAATATCCGGGTGATATGTCAACATATTGGAGGCGGGTTTGGGAGCAAGCTCGATATCAATAGTCATATGTATCCTGCGCTCCGACTATCAAAAATGGCAAGAGCACCGGTCAGAATGATCCTCGACCGATACGAAGAGTGTCTCGATACGGGTAATCGTCCGAACTCCAGTCAAAGTTACAAAATCGGTTTCAAAAATGATGGAACAATTACTGGCATCCAACTCGAAGGATTTACCAGCGGCGGGTATACTCGAGGTGGTGATCGATTGACTTCTGCAGCAAGTGAAATGTATAGATGTGCGAATCTGAGCACAAAGAGCACTTCGGTCTACACAAATACTGGTGGCGGAATGCCTACCCGGGCACCTGGTCATGTCCAGGCATTTTTTGGATTTGAAAGCCTTATTGATGAAGCTGCCGAAGTAATCGACATGGATCCTCTGGAATTCAGAAAGAAAAACTATACTGATAAAAGTGGAGGAGGAACGGGGCTGCCTTATTCCAGCAATGGCCTGCTCCAATGTTATGCGATTGGTGCAGAGAAAATTGAGTGGTCACGCCGTAGAAGAAATCCTGGCAGTGATGCCGGAGTTAAAAAAGGCGGTCTTGGACTCGGCTGTCTCCAGTGGGGTGCATCTGGTCATCCGGGCTCGGTGGTTCTGGTTGAAATCTTCAAAGATGGATCAGTGAATGTCCGATGCGGTACACAGGATATCGGAACCGGGACAAGAACGGTAATGGCTCAAGTTGCGGCAGATGAACTTGGTGTAAATGTTGAAGACATAAACATTCAAATCGGTGATTCCTATTTTCCACCAGGTGAAGGAAGCGGTGGAAGCAATACGACTGCATCGGTTTGCCCTGCGGTGCGAAACGGTGTTATGGAAGTTGTGAAAAAGCTCTTTCCTGTTGCTGCAGACCGGTTAGGTGTTGAACCTGACGATCTTGAAGCAGTGAATGGAAGGATTCGGGTGAAAAACAATACCACTTCAAGCATGGATTTTAAAGAGGTAGCGGCGTTAATGCCCGAAGATAAAGTTTATGCAGAAGGCCGACGTGGACAGAATCCAAAAGAATATGCCGGAAACACATTTGGCGTGAATTTCTGCGAGGTCGAAGTTGATACTGAGACTGGGCAAGTGAAGGTTGTTAAAGTTGTGGCTGTCCACGATTCCGGAAGAATACTGAATCCATTGACCGCTAGAAATCAGGTTATTGGCGGTGTCAACCAAGCGCTCAGCTATTCCTTGCTGGAAGAACGGATTATGGACAATTACACCGGACGAATAGCAAATCCGAACATGCACGACTATAAAGTTATCACATCTCAGGATGCACCAGAAATCGATGTGGTATTTGTCGATATTGTTGATCCTTATAGAAATAATCTCGGTATAAAAGGACTGGGAGAACCGCCCCGTGTAGGTTTTGCTGCTGCGCTAGCCAATGCAGTATATAATGCAATCGGAGTACGGGTCAGAGACTTACCAATTACTCCTGATAAGATACTTGAAGGATTAGCTACACGAAAGGGGAGTGAATAATGAAAAACTTTACCTTTATTCGAGCGCAATCTATAAAGGATGCAGTTGCGGCACTCGGGTCGGATTGGAACAGTGCGGCTGTTATGAGTGGTGGTACCGATCTTATTGGTGAGATGAAGGATTATATCTATTCACCGGAAAAGGTTGTAAACCTAAAGGAAATCGATGATCTTAACTATATCCGAAATAGTGGTGGCAGCATCAAAATTGGTGCTTTGTCGACAATCTCAACAGTGGAAAATGATCCGTTAATAGTAGAACACTTTCCTGCTCTTTCCAAAGCTGCAGGGCTTGTTGCCAGCCCTCAACTCCGAAACATGGGTACAGTTGGAGGTAATGTGTGCCAAAGGCCCCGGTGCTGGTATTACCGCGATTCGGGAGTTAACTGCCTCAGAAAAGGTGGACCGCGCTGCTATTCGATTGCAGGTGAAAACAAATATCACGCTATATTGGGTGGTTACCGATGTTATATTGTTCACCCGTCCGATACAGCAGTAGGTCTGACTGCATTTGATGCTGAAGTGAAAATTGCTCATTCTGGTGGTGAGAAAACAGTTGCGATTAACGACTTTTTTGTCCTGCCTGAGGTTGACCCGAACAGAGAAAACATATTAAAACCAGGTGAAATTGTTACAGAGTTTTCTATTCCAATTCCCAGCCAAACTACAAAAAGTACCTTTATTAAGATTCAGGAACGCGAAGTCTGGGATTTTGCCGTGGCAAGTGTCGCAGCCAGTTTAACGTTCGACGGTGACAGATGCCAAAAAGCCCGTGTCGTACTTGGTGCCGCGGCTCCTGTTCCATGGCGGGCTGTACAGGCGGAACAGGAACTGGAAGGTAAGACGATTACAGAATCGGTAGCGTCTGCAGCTGCGGATGCATCAGTAAGCGGCAGTAAAGCAATGACGAAAAACGAGTATAAAGTGCAACTATTCAAAAATATCGTCAAACGGGCAATTCTGGAATTGATATAATTAATATGTAAATATGTATTTTGAGAAAGCAGGGCAGTAATGTCCTGCTTTTTTATTGCCCCTTTGAAAAAATGTGATAGAAAATGTTTTTGCGCCCAGTATTAACAATGTTATATGAAACTTAATTACCGATAATATAGTTACACAACATTAAAAAAGAAATAACACCGTGTGAAACTCTATTTAAAATAATGAAAACCGTTACAGTAAAAGAGACCGGTTCATTTAGACGGAAATTCGGACTGTTTGCAGCCCCCATTATATTTGTTATACTGGTTGTTTTGCCCGCTCCATCAAGTATGCCATCGGAAGCATATTATACTGGAGTGGTTGCGTTTCTAATGGCTACTTTATGGCTGACCGAGGCAATTCCAATTTCTGCCACGGCATTAGTTCCGCTTGTCCTTTTCCCATTGTTAAGTATTCAGAGCATTACCACAACAGCATCTTCATACGGTGACAGCAATATTTATCTTTTCTTTGGAGGATTTCTACTTGCTGCAGCAATGGAAAAGTGCGGACTGCATCTGCGTATTGCTTATGCGATAATTTCATACATTGGAAAAAATTTGCGCTTGATTATTCTTGGATTTATGGTGGCGACCGCATTTCTTTCGATGTGGATATCAAATACTGCGACTTCCCTCATGATGCTGCCTATTGGAATTGCGACAATCATTGCAGTTAATGCTTTGCCGGGTACAGATGATAACGATTTTCGGAATTTCGGCACTGCGCTCATGCTTGCGATTGCTTACAGTGCAAGTATTGGTGGTATGACAACATTGATAGGAACACCACCGAATATAATTTTTGCCGGTGCTGCAGTTTCACTTTTTCCAGATTTGCCGCAGATCAATTTCCTTGAGTGGCTACTTATGGCTTTACCCATATCAATTGTACTGCTTGCCTTTACGTGGATTTTGCTAACACAGATAATCTTTAAAATACCAAAAGTCGATATGTCGTCTGCGCAGGAACTATTAGTGGAGAAAAGAGATGAACTCGGATCGATGCAAACAGACGAAAAGAAGGTGCTTGCAGTATTTCTTGTCACAGCAGCAGGATGGATTTTTCGAAAGGATATTATAATCGGATCAGTAACTGTTTCGGGTTGGTCGCACTTATTTGAACATCCTGAATATATCAATGACGCAACAGTTGCGATCGCGGCGGCACTTTTATTATTTATTATCCCCGTAGACCGAAAATTAAACGACTTTCTTTTAACATGGAAGGAAGCACAGCAAATTCCCTGGGGCATACTCATACTATTCGGCGGTGGTATTGCATTGGCAAAAGGTTTTACCTCTTCTGGCCTTTCGGAATGGTTAGGAAGTAATCTTGCAGCGCTACAGGGAGTTCCGGTCTGGCTATTTGTACTGACGATTGCACTGCTCGTAACATTCTTAACAGAAATCACTTCAAATATTGCTACAGCATCACTTTTTATGCCGATTATGGGAGGTCTTGCTTCAGGTGTTGGACTTCATCCTTACCTGCTAATGATTCCTGCGACTTTGTCAGCTTCATGTGCATTTATGCTGCCGGTAGCAACACCGCCGAATGCTATTGTGTTCAGCTCGGGTAAAATCAATATGGTTGATATGGTAAAAGCCGGCATAACAATTAACATTCTTGGAGCAATCGTTATCACCTTTACAATATTATTGGTTGCCGTACCGTTATTGGGCCTTTACTGAAACCATGTGATATAGACACATTATTTATTACCGGATACATGTATGATTGAAACATATCCGTGGCTATCAGTTGTGCCGCCACTTCTGGCTATCGCTATTGCGCTCGTGACACGGCAGGTGTATTTTGCACTCATTTTCGGCATCTGGTCGGGAACCACAATCCTTGCCGAGGGAAATGTGCTGCGGGGAATAGCCGATGTTTTAACTGCCTGCGTTGATGTATTCAAGGACAGCAGTAATACCGAGGTAATAATGTTTTCCGCATTTATAGGAGCACTTCTGGCATTTTTACAGCGATCGGGAGGAGTGGAAGGTTTTGTCCGGTATGTTTCCAAGAAAGGATTTCTATCTGACAGGAGAAAAGCACAGCTGTTTGCTGTGGGTGTCGGGACAGCCATTCCCATAGAGTCAAACATTAGCGTACTCATTACTGGTACAGTAGCCCGGCCCATATTTGACCGGTTAAAGATATCCCGTGAGAAGCTTGCTTATCTTTGTGATTCGACGTCAGCACCAATATGTACCCTTATTCCCATTAACGCATGGGGGGCGTACGTTGCGGGATTGTTAACTCAGCAGCAAATTCAACACTCTTTTCAATCCTATATTTCGGCAATTCCGTATAATTTTTATTCATTATTAGCATTTGGAATTGTAGTGTATACTGCGACAATGGGCAAAGACTATTTTATTATGAAGCATGCCGAGAACCGCGCTCTGAAATACGGAAAAGTTCTACGTGATGGTGCTACTCCGCTTGTGTCAACTGAAGTTCTTTCACTTCCAGTAAAAGAGGGTATTCAACCTTCCGCATCTAATATAGTTATTCCGGTTTTGACTATGGTAATCATGATGATTGTGAGTCTTATTATTACCGGCGAGGGAGATATAACACAGGGGTCGGGATCAACATCGGTGCTTTGGGCAGTGAGTGCGGCAATAATGGTTGCTGCCGTAAAATATAGGCTGCAAAACATTATGAATAGTAACGAGCTTGTTCAGTTGTTTATTAAGGGTGTTGGAGGGTTAATGCCTATTGCCCTGTTAATGATGTTTGCTTTTGCAATCGGTAATCTTTGCAGAGACTTACAAACTGGAGAATTTGTAGCCAATACCGCAATGAATATCATATCACCGCAATTTTTACCGGTCATCCTGTTTATCACTACGGGATTTATAGCTTTTTCTACCGGAACCTCATGGGGGACCTGGGCAATAATGTTTCCAATCGGTATAGGTGTTGCACAAGGATTTCAGATAGACATAATCCCGGTTACCGGTGCACTTATAAGCGGAGGAGTGTTTGGAGACCACTGTTCACCAATATCCGACACAACACTTATTTCATCGATGGCATCTGCTTCTGATCATATGGACCATGTCAATACACAATTGCCGTATGCGCTTATTGCAGGAATTTTTGCCGCACTTCTATTTTTAATAACGGGGATTCTGGTCTATTAGCACGTAATAGTCCACATCGATTATTCAAAATGAAAAATATGAAAGAATTTTTCAGGGTAAGGATTTTCAGTAGGATAGACTTTTAAACGCACTCAAAATTATATCGTGAATCCAATTTCATTGAGGTTAACCAAAAACTCTCCAGAATTCTCTTCGTCGTAAATGTTTGTTTTCTCCATATTGTGTGCTAATTGAAGATCAATTGAATAAATAGATCATATAAATACGTAATAATATTCTGCAAAGATTCAGGTATGTTCGCTTCCCTTGGAATATAAACGCCAACAACATCGGTTTATCCTTCGTATGTATAGACCATTCTATGATAATCTCCATCAGTAATATTTTTAGCAGAGTATTCCTGATCATACTGAGAAAAATTGCTGAACAATTGAGTGCGGGAATCCTGTTCATTAATGCTTAAAATAGCCTGTGAACTTTCTCTAATATCATTCGTACTGTGTGAAATTATTGATGTTTCAACTGTTCCGTCACTAAATATATCAAGCTGCATTGTGTCTTCCCACCCTCCGCGTATTCTATAATGGATTTCCATTTTCGAGAATTCAGGCGAAGTTCCAGGTTCAGTAGAGTGGTTGCAATTGAATAAAATTAGAAATAGTACACCCAATTGAAATGTATTAGACATTCCCCCCTTAATGCTTATTAATAACTCTTGCATTTCTCCTGCCAAATGACTGCCTATTTGAAGTTGTAAAGCGGTGAACTAATTATCAGTAAACGATTATTCATTTCTGTATACCAAACATATTATCGATTATTCTTGAAAAAATGGAGTATCCCACTGGATGCCCGCACTGAAAGAGTACCCGCTTAAATTGAAATTGAATTTATTTCTACCTGTCCCTGAAATTATGGTTACAGGATCTATATTTCTATAGTGTGTCTGTACCAGGAAAGATACCTTGCCTGAAATTTTCGTTAACAATCAGACTTTTGTATATATACCATAAACATTATCACTGTGCAGGGCTATAGTATTGTCGAACCATGGTGGATCTCCATCATGTACGAAATGAATATTTTCAGATATTCTGCTCACAATATAGGTCATGCCAATTCCAACTATTGGGGTAAATCGTTTCAAAATTGATGATGTTCTGTATTCATAACCGAGGGATATGGGCACATTCCATACGCTATCAGCAAGCCTCCCACGGATTACATGGACCAATGACACAGACAATACGCTACGCTCAAAGCGTTCCATAGAAGATTTTGTGAAGTGTATGCAGACTCTAAAGAGAGATAGTGGTTTTGCGTGAAAGTGTATACTGCCTCAAAACCATAGAGAGCGTTTGCTCTTTGCTTTTTATAGGTTTCTAACCTCAGTCCATTAAAAATATTAGGTTGACTTAATCCATACGGAAAGTAAAGACACTCCTGATGTTAATCGAAGGGAGAATCGTGATGTTTGGGCGTAGAGCGAGGAAGCGAGAAAAATACTTAACAGAATGATGAAACACATTGAAATTCGAATTGACCTTACGGACATGCTGACCCCCTGTTACACCTATCCAATAATAGAGTAACAATTATATAGTAGCAAAAACTGTACCGGGAACAGACAGGGTAGTCCAAATCAGAGTAGTCCAAATTTTGTAAATTATTAAAAAATAATAGCTTACAATTTTTCAATATGTATCATTATGAAAAATAGTGCAATAATTTGCACTGCAAAAAGGTGTATGTGACTGTTTCTCAGAATTAATTCTGCTTTGGGTACCATATACTGCGAGTTTTATTCAGTATCAAGTCCCCACACATGATGTATATTTTACTGCACATATACAAAAGAGGCGGGATGAAGTTGAAGTGTTGTGAGATAAATGTCGGGAAGGTTTATACGAATTTTTAATAGTATTCCAAAAAATTCATGCTGAAAAAATCTATATTAAATCCAGAATAATTTAATTGAATTAATAATATTAGATTTTAGTTTATCACCGGTGACCATTCAAGTGATCGAATACTAAAGGAGTTATTTGTTATCTTGAATTGATTGGCCCCATCTGCATTCATTATATATATTCGATCGGTCCCCCATCTCGCCTTGAAATAAACGCAATCTTTGAACCGTCAGGTGACCAGGAAGGGCAAAAATCGCCTTCCGGATGGCGAGTTATATTGACAGGATCTGAACCATCTATATTCATGAGGTATATTTCAGCATTACCATCTCTGGCAGAAGTAAACGCAATCTTTGAACCATCCGGTGACCAAGAAGGAAAAGCATCATAATCCGGATGGTATGTTACGTTTATCTGGTTTGAACCATCTGAATTCATGGTATATATTTCATAATTATTATCTCTTCTGGACTCAAACACAATCTTTAAACCATCCGGTGACCAGCCCGGAGTATCGTCTGTTGCATAATTATTTGTCAATTGTTTCAGACCATCGCCATTGACATGAAATATATATATATTTGATGAGGAAGTGAGCGCAATGCGAGTACCATCTGGTGACCAGGAAGGATCGTATCCTCCTATATTGATTTCTTTTTTCCTATCTGAACCATCAGCAGCCATTGATACAATTCCGATATTCTCATCTTTATGGTTTAATAATGGACCTAAACCTGAAGATGATAATATTTGAACAGATTCAAAAATGATCCGTGAACCGTCTGGTGACCATCTAGGAACCCATTCTACGTACTGTGCTGTATTTGAGATATTCAATAGGTTTGATCCATCCGGGGAGACGGTGTAAATATCATCAATCGGTGCACCGTTGGATCTGGAATCGAACACAATTTTTGTTTTTTCTAATAAAACAGGATCCAGATCGAGAGTTGGCCCTGTCGGAGATGAATCCGCACATTGTATGAAAAGAAATGCAACAATTAAAAGACTATATTGTATGTTATAATTCATATTTTTCACAAAATTCAGCTGTTTTTTAAGGGTAAAAAAGGATAACAAATTGCACAATTATTCACATTATAAATCTTATAGTATTATAGTTAATAATTTGTTCCAAAATGTTAAGGGGAATAAAGCAATATTGTATCCCGCCTTTGCAAATGGAAAAATTCTACTTAATTAGCGCCATCCGTTTCGTTTCGACAAAATCTCCCGCTTCAAGTTTATAAATGTACGGCCCTGAGGCGAATTCTGCCGCATCCCACGTATTTGTGTGATGGGATTGAATATTCCATTAAAGTCTCAAAAATTATCCAGGTTTGCAATGTGGCAAAAACCCGATTGATATCACCGGATAATTCGACGTTTTTATCTCCCGAAATACTGGACAGTTTATGTATTGTAGGAAATACTCACATTCCAGTTATTTCACCGGAGAAAATTCTCCGTCATAAATGTATTGAACCGTTATGGCAAGATCAAAATAATAACCGGCCGATTGCGCATGGTCATAAATCTGTAGCCAATGATACAGGAATGTCTTTTGTTCCGGGGATTGTCTGTACCGTTTGCGTGATAATCGTTTTACAGGTAATGGATGTTCTTGTAAAGAGAGCCCGAAGCGGCTCAAGGACGATCTTGCTCTACTGCATTATGTTTCTTTGGAGATACCTGCCAATAAAGCTGTCAGGAGTCTTGGTTTTGGCGCCACGACGGTGCGAAGAAACTAGATGCTTTATCGACAGAAAATTTATAATTTTTATGTCAGGAAGTGAGAAGGCTTTCCGGCGAGATAGAATGTGATGCAAGCTGCTTTAGTGGGAAACATGCGGGAACCAGCGGTTGCGGGAGTGCCGGTACAATAAAGGTTTTCGGCATTGTGGGACGTCACGGGAAGCTGTTTACTACGATGTGACTGCCGCTTGATGAACGGGATCAGGGACACCGCTGAGCAAGGGGGTGTCTTCTACACTGATACGGTTCGTATACATCGCTGCAGTTTTTGGTAAACAGCGTACGGTCGATCATAGTGCATCACGGGACATCGTCGGTGTTAGCAAAAGTCATTGCCTGGTATACCGCAAGGAAATGGAATGGAGATACAATTACAGAAACCAGGATATATACCATTCTTTAATCAAAATTCACGTTAGTCCGTTTTTGACCTAGTGACCTTTTTTAAATTATTTAATCTGAACTCAACAAAATGATAATTTAGCTGTACACTGGGAAAAATTACTTGCGAATGGCGGTAAAAATGACAAAATTTAGACCTTTTTAATTCAGGTGAGTGCACAATTGAAATTTGTTAAAATAAAACAAGTTGATGTTTTTACTCGTATTCCGTTTTCCGGAAATGCTGCAGATGTTGTGACGGCCGCAAGTGGATTGACAGTAAAACAGATAAAACTTATTGCCCGTGAAATGAATATTTCTGAAACGGCATTCGTTCTTCCGCCTAAAACACCGACTGCAGACATGAGATTGAGATGGTTTACAGCAGCTTCAGAAGTGAATTTATGCGGGCATGCAACAATAGCTGCGTTCCATGCTCTTGCTGAAGAGCATAAGTACGATATGAACAGAGCAGGACTCTTTAAGTTTAACGTCAAAACACGTTCTGGAATATTGCCTGTCGATGTTTTAATAGAGGAAAATGAACCGTCATTGATTATATTCGAACTTCCTGTTCCAACATTTCATTTGGTTGAATATGAGAGATTCGATCTTGCAGCTGCATTATCTATGCATGTTAAAAGTATCGAAACCGCTTACCCACTTTCAAAGAATAGTTCACACCTTATTCTTTCAATAAAATCACGAGAAGAACTCTTCAAGATTATCCAGAATCAGAGTGCTACTGCTAAAATATGTTCAGATACACAAACACACGGTTTGACTGTTTTTACAACAGACACAGTTGAAAGTAAATCCGCAGTACATTGCAGACATTTTGCACCGTTGGTCGGTGCTATCGAAGACCCGGTTACGAGTTCATCTCTTGGATCACTTGATGTCTATCTCATAGAAAACGACATAATAAAGCCAACTAACGGAGTAGTTCGATTTGTCACCGAGAGAAGGAGATTGCCTTGACAAACCCGGAAGAGTCAGTGTCGAGCATGTCAAAAAGAATAGTGTGTTTGAGTCGGTTAAGATATTAGGTAATGCAATAACTGTATTAAATAGTGAAATTCGGTTAGAATAGTGCGGCTTCTCCTTAATATTTTGCCAAAAAACCCTAATTTTTCAATTGTTTACAATAAAGGCGGAGTAGCTCAGTTGGTCAGAGCAGTGGAATCATAATCCACGTGTCCGGGGTTCGAGTCCCTGCTCCGCTACTAATGTAATAACAGGAGCTTAGATACTATTCTGAGTCCCTTTTTTAATAGTGCAATCATAAAACACATATTGTAAACGGTATTATTGAACCATATTGATCAATCTTATTTGGATGACGCAAAGCGACCATTTCACGACGTACCATTTCATCCACGGTAGGATGCGTCACATTTGTAACCTCTCGTGAAAATTTCTGGAAAAAGTAGACTGTATTATCTGGTCAGTAATATTACAATTTTTGTCATTCCGCATTTCGGCTGTGGTTTTTTTCGTGAAACCCTCATGCTTGGTTCACTCTGCGAAAATGTTTATGTTGACACATCAAGTTCGAACAGGTGGCTACGGACACAGCCTGAAAGTATAACGCTGACCGATGTTTTCAAAAAGGCGTTTGAGATATTTGGAAGCAGCCGGATCATATTCGGGACTGATTCATCGGTCTTTCCCCGAGGCTGGAGAAACGATCTTTTCCGGGAGCAGTTGGATATTTTAAATTCTATTGGTTTAAATCAGGATGACCAACATAATGTTTTCGCAGGCAATGTCAAACGTATTCTTAAACTCAAAAGATTATGCATCGAATGAAATAGTTAATATATGTTGCAGTATTATTCATTTTATCCCCAAATTTAGTGGAAATGGTCCTTGAGGAGAGATAGCAATGGCTTATTGTATATTTAAAGAAGGTGATGTTCATAGAGTAGCAACCCGGAGGGGGAGACGGTGGAATACGGGAGGCGGAAGTCGAGTTGGCGGCGGTGCAGCCGGCATCTCGCCTGCTGCGGGTTTCTGTTCCTTGTTCTATGCCAAGCCTCGGGTTGCGGAGACAATGCGTCGCCCCCGGCCCCGACTCCATCTCCGGTCGCCGCCAACCACTCTCCGGTGGCCTCCGCTGCAGTGATTCCTGATCAGGCACTGCCGGTCGGCAGAAACGCAGCGACCGTTGACATGGCACCGTACTTTACCGATCTGGATGGGGACATGCTGACGTATACAGCTGTTTCCAGTGATGCTGGCGTCGTGATCGCCAGCGTGTCGGGAAGCACCGTGACGCTCACCCCGGTGAGTGCCGGGGCCACGACCGTGGCTGTCACGGCCATGGACCCCGGCGGGGCGACCGCCACACGGTCGATCGCTGTGACGGTCGGCCAAGGCAGCACGCATGGCGGCTCGGATCTGGTTGTGGAGTCTCCCGGGGTAAGCAGCCCTACGATGGATCCAGAGGAGGAGTTCACGTTCTCGACGACGGTACGGAACGTCGGGGACGGGGACGCAGCGGCCACGACGCTGCGCTACTACTTGTCGACGGATGCGACGATCTCGACATCGGACACGGAGGTGGGCACGGATACGGTGGCAGAGCTTGCGGTTTCGGCAAGCAGTGACGAGTCGGTGACCCTGGCCGCGCCGATGACTGCTGGCACGTACTACTACGGTGCGTGCGTGGGCGTTGTGGCGGGGGAGTCCGACACGACGAACAACTGCTCTTCGTCGGTCGCGGTGACGGTAGTTGAGCCGGAGCCCCCGGTCGCCGCCAACCACTCTCCGGTCGCTTCCGCCGCAGTGATTCCCGATCAGGCACTGCCGGTCGGCAGAAACGCAGTGACCGTGGATGTGGCGCTGTACTTTATCGATCTGGATGGCGACACGCTGACGTATACAGCTGTTTCCAGTGATGCTGGCGTCGTGATTGCCAGCGTGTCGGGAAGCATCGTGACGCTCACCCCGGTGAGTGCCGGGGCCACGACCGTGGCTGTCACGGCCATGGACCCCGGCGGGGCGACCGCCACACGGTCGATTGCTGTGACGGTCCAGAAGTCGGAGCCCCCGCCGCCGAGCACTCCGGATCTGGTTGTGGCGTTGCCGTCGGTGAGTGACAGCAACCCGGTCGCCAACGCGGAGTTCACGTTCTCGGCGACAGTACGGAACGTCGGGAATGGAGATGCAGTGTCCACGACGCTGCGTTATTACCGCTCGACGGACGCGACGGTCACGACATCGGACACGGAGATTGGTACGGACGCGGTGACGGCGCTCGCGGCAGCGGGAAGCAGCAGCGAGTCGGTCACGTTGACGGCGCCGTCGACCCCCGGCACGTACTATTATGGTGCGTGCGTGGATGTGGTGATGGGTGAGTCCAGCACCACGAATAACTGCTCGGCATCCGTTGAGGTCGAGGTAACGGAGCCTCCGCCTCCGCCTCCTCCGAGCACACCGGACCTGGAGGTGGGACCGCCGTCGGTGAACGACAACAGCCCGGAGACGGGAGGAACGTTCACGTTCTCGGCGATGGTACGGAACGTCGGTGATGGAGACGCAGCAGCCACGACGCTGCGCTATTACCGCTCGACCGACGCTACGATCACCAGCTCCGACACCGAGGTCGGCACGGACGCGGTGCGGGCGCTGTCGGCTGGGGGAACAAGTGCGGAATCGATCGATCTGACGGCGCCATCGATGGCTGGCACGTACTACTACGGCGCGTGTGTGGACGCGGTGGCCGACGAGTCGGACACGACGAACAACTGCTCGGGATCGGTCGCGGTTACGGTAGAGGGGCCTATGCCGGACTTGGTGGTGCTGGCGCCAGATGCGAGGGACAGCGTGGAGACGGGCGAGGCGTTCTGGCTATTGGCTACGGTGACCAACCAGGGCGATGGGCAGTCGGCGGCGACAACGGTGCGGTACCTCCGCTCGACCGACGCTACGATCACCAGCTCCGACACCGAGGTCGGCACGGACGCGGTGCGAGCGCTTGTCCGTCCGCAAGGCTACGGGGCAACGATTCGTTTGACGGCGCCATCCACGGCCGGCACGTACTACTACGGCGCGTGCGTGGACGCGGTGCCCGGGGAATCCGACACGACGAACAACTGCTCGGTATCAGTGCAGGTCGAGGTAACGGAGCCTCCGCCTCCGCCTCCTCCGAGCACACCGGACCTGGAGGTGGGACCGCCGTCGGTGAACGACAACAGCCCGGAGACGGGAGGAACGTTCACGTTCTCGGCGATGGTACGGAACGTCGGTGATGGAGACGCAGCAGCCACGACGCTGCGCTACTACCGCTCGACGGACGCGACGATCACGACATCCGATACGGAGGAGGGCACGGACGCGGTGGAAGCGCTTGGGGCTGGGGCGACCAGCAACGAGGATATCGCCCTGACGCTGCCATCGTCGGTGGGCACGTACTACTACGGGGCATGCGTGGAGGTGGTGGCCGGGGAATTGGACACGACCAATAACTGCTCAGGGTCGGTCGCGATCACTGTGCAGCAGCCGTAGCGCCATCCGGATCTGGTGGTGGCCTCGCCTATGCCGGGCCGCTCGACGACCTCGCGGACGTGCAGAACCGTTCCTTTCTGCAATTGTCTTGGTGGAACTCCCCACACGCAGTTTAGGGCGGTCTGGGTGCTCGTCCACAGGCAGGATTTTCACGGTATCTGTGACACCCACCATAACAGATTTTCTTTGAACGCCATTTTCAACTCATTGATTCTATTGAAGATAACTTGTGTGTTAAAAGATTATCTTGCTCTGAGGAAGTAGTGTTAGTAAATTGAGCAGTGTGACATCTCAATGACACTCATCGAAAAAGCACTTACCAAAACGGGGCCAACACGGACAGAACGTCTGGTCACCACCCTGACCCAATCGCTGAACATCTCCCCTGCAGCGGCGCGCCAGCGCCTGTCGAGGGCGCGCACCCCCGTTGAGCGATATCCCGGTCTCCTCCTGCCCAGACGTGAAGCCTTTTTCTACTTGAGGAGCCAGCGCAACAGCGAGATCTACTGGCGGAATCTCCTGCGTGACCTGCGCGAGACGGGCACCGTCTATGCTTGCGCGATTGATGGGCTCTCCGCGCGCGGCGGCATCGTACCAGTGGACGAGTTTGCCGTGGTGAGTGGCGCACCCGTTGCCCTCAAGAAACAGGTGCCGTCGGAGGGGGTGGCGAAGAAGCTGGTTGATATCGGGGTCATGAATGAAGAAGAAGTTGGCGGTCTCGGTCGCTGCTTCGTCGCCAACCCCTACGCTGTCATGCAACCTTTGGGAATCGGTCACATCAGGGCCAGACGTCTGACCGAAGGCGTCATACTGGATGGCCTTCGCCAGTGGGCGTGGAAGAACGGTATCGGCAGCCATAACACGATCGCCATTCGCGGCGAGGGCCATCCCCTTAAGGTGGGTCAGTTCAGATGGGATTTGACCGGCCCGAGTTATCTGCTTCCCCTCCGGCGTAAAAATATTCCGCATGGCTTTGTTGTGGCCGATGTGTTTACCGAAGGCCAGATGAATGTTCCCAATATCCGATACTTTATCCGCAAGGTGCAGACCTACCAGAAAACCTCAAACAGCGGTGTGCTCTTTCCGATCCTCATGGCCGAGAGCTTTACCGGCGATGCCCTGACGGAGGGCCACAAGTATGGATTGATACTGACAACGCCTAAAAACCTGTTTGGACGGCATGTAGCGGACGCCCTCACCGACTTAATGATGACCCTGAAAAACGCGGCGGCCATTGCTGCCGTCGACGATGATCGCTTGTACAAATTGCTCGGCGAGCTCTCTGGGATCGAGGGCCGTGCCGGCAATATGCGGGGCATCCTGTTCGAACTGATCGCAGCCCATATCGCCAAGCATGGAATCGGCGGCAGCATTGATTTCGGCGTCCTGCATACCCATCGTGAAAACGGACAAAAAGCCGATCTGGATGTGATTTGTGTGACGGATCAAAATACAGTTTGTGTGATTGAGTGTAAGGGCAAGCGCCCCGGCGGAACCGTCTCACTCGGAGAGGTGAATGACTGGCTCGGCAAGCTTCCCATCATGCAGGACTATGTGGCGAGCCGGGAGCATTTGCGCGAACGCAATCAAACCTACGAATTCTGGACCACCGGTGCGTTTGAAGTGGACGCTCTTGCCAAGCTGGAACTTGAACAGGCAAACCGCACGAGGCGGCCGATCGCCTGGAAGGATGGCGCGGCTGTACGCAAGATTGCGGCGCAACGCAAACTTAAAACCATCGGCGACGCCTTGGACCAACACTTTATTAAACATCCCCTGGCGAAGTTGGGAGGCTTGCGGGGAGGTCTGGACGGGACGCGGCCAGCTAGAGACGAGAGCTCCAGCGCATCAACGCGGTGATGGATTGGGCCGCGGCGATCAGGACGGTGTGGGCGTCGGGAACCACCGGGGTGGTGGTGTTGACGGCGCCCTCGACGGCGGGCACCTACTACTATGGGGGTGTGCGTGGACTGGAAGACGGAGGAGTCCGACACGACAAACAACTGCTCGGGTTCCGTGGAGATCGTTGTTTCGGAGAGTGAATGAGGATCAGCCGGTGACTCGGATCGATCTCTGTGCGCCTCGCCCTGCTGCTCGTGGGCCGTGGGATGACGCTGATCCGGTGAGGTGGGGGTGAATCCGAGCTACGCCGTGAAGAGCCGAATCAAGATACCGAACATCAGCACGATGTTCGTTCCGACCATCCACTTGAGCAACTTCACATCGGATTCGATGCCAGACAGACGATTCTCGAATCCCGCGATCTCTTCGGACGCTTCACGAGCGATCCCATCTGGCGCACCAGCCGCCTTGAAGGCGGCGTAGGTCTTCGAGAGCATGACGGCCATTGTGGATACCTCGCTACAGTGTAGCGGCTCAGGCCGAAGGTCTCGGTCTTGTTCTCGGTCACGTGTGCTCTCAGGTGCTCTGAGTGGCGCGGGCGGTCTCGTAGTGTCTTGGAGGACGAGCGACTCGCCGGTGGCGATGTGCTCGCTGACCGCTTTCCATTAACATAGAAGGTAATCACATTGTGAGCAGCCGGGGGGTTGAATGGCTTCATCCACCAAATGAAAAAATCCTGCTGATCCATTGAGTTCAGAGCAAAAATCATAAAGGAGATTCTATTATGTTTACTCAACAAGTTTTTCGTGCAATTCTTTCTTTGTTCGTGTTTTTCGGCTTGAGCGTTACTGCATCAGCCCAATCGACATTGGTAATACCTAGTGAGCAGAAGTTGAAACAGCTCAGCATCGAGGAACTTACGAATCAAATCCGCCGGGACAAGTTCGATCTCATCCTGCCTAAGGTGATGCGGGTACAAGGAATCGACATGTGGATTCACGTGATGCGGGAAGGCAATGTTCATTCCTTCGGTAACTACGTGAATTCTGGTTTTTATGCAGACCTCGGCAGTAATTCCGGTGTTTTCATTTTTACAGACCGGGGTGGTGACAGGATCGAGCGGGCAGTTCTCGGGCGTCGATGGAGCTCTAATGATGGTTCGTATCCTATTCCGAATCCGGATCCGAATACCGTTGAAGAAAGCGGAGCCTATGACATCATCAGCGAACCCATTCCTCGGAGAGAGATGCCGGGCGGTCCGAAAACAGAATATGATTATCGATTCCAGGGTATCAGAGAATTTGTGGCCGAACGTGACCCAAAACGCATCGCGTTGAATTTCAAGCATAAGCTCGGACCGATCATAAGTACACCAACAAACGATGGCATTTCGCATACAGACTACCTTCTATTGACTGAAGCGCTTGGCGACAAATATACTGAGAGACTGGTCTCGTCGGAATTGCTGATATTCGATTACTTATCGAGACCCGTCGAGAGCGAACTTGTCATGTATAAGAAAATACGCGAGGAGTTCGAAGAAGCGTTCAAGAATGATTTCGCGAAAATCGTCCCAGGTGTGACCAAACGGAGCGATCTTAGTACCGGTTACGAGGGAGGACTTTCTATCCGGAAAAAGTATGGGAAGGGAACACGTGGTGACAATGTCGTCCAGAGAGGCGACTTCTTTATCATCGACCATGGAGCGGAGGGTGACTACGATCTGGAAGGCGTCAGGGACCTTTGGAAATTCGGGAACTTCTTCGAGATGAAAGTCGAATACGGCTATGTGCTCCGTGAAGGAGAGACTGAACCGCCTCCGGAAATCAAAAAACTCTGGTCAGAGGGGATGAAAATCCGCAAGGTCTTAGACGAGAACATCAAGGTTGGCCGTACCGCGGCGGAAACATTCGAAATTATCATACGGAAACTTGACGAAGCAGGGATTATTGTAAATCGTGCTCAAAGATTTGACAAAGACCTCGATCCTGAAAAAACCCAGGTTTCTATCGACTTGCATGGCCTGGGAAAAGGATCATATCCCCCCAGGATTGGTTCTTTAGGCCCGGATTACCAACATGAGATGACACTCCAAATGTATCACCACTTTGCCGTGGAATTCTTCATGTATATGCCGTTGCCTGCCACAGACGACAAAGAAGACCATCTAAATCTATGGTTTCACGACGGCGCGCATGCAACCGAGAATGGAATCAAGTATTTGACTCCGCCGCCTTCGGAGATTCATCTCATTCGATAAAAGTTCGCAAATCGTACAACCCGGGGAGCACAAAACACTTGGAAAAGTAATATGCATATCTTACTGTTTTTATCATAATTTCCAATACATTCTGACCAGGTTTATTTCATCTTAAAAAAGCACCATATTGCAGCAAAAACCCTGTTTATTCTCTATTTGAAAATTGATTTCTAAAAATATTCTCATTGAAGGGGACATAGTATGTTTACACGTCACGTTTTATGTGCGATTTTTTGTTTGTCTTTGTTTCTGAGTTTTTGTAGTTCAGAGACTGCTGAATCAGTATCAACTGATACGGCAAAGACCCATTATGGGGGATGTGTTATGCTTTCACGAGCAACTGCAGCACCGGCTAATCTGTATTTAAATACTGTCATCGTCCCTACAGACGAGTACCCACCATTCACAAAAAAAGTCACGGTTTACGGCTATACTCTGGTTGGCCGGGATGACATTACAGATGATTTTATGCTGAGAGTCGCTCAAACAATCACTGAGATTTTTCCGCAGAGCAGTTCTATCGACAGTGCACTTCAGGAGGAATTTATCAGAAACATGTATGAGTACAAAGCATTGATTCCTCTCTATAAAGGCAGTGATCGTATCACGACTCCCGAAGATCAGGCGTTGTGGGATGTTACAAGAAGTCAGAACAGTGTATGCGACGTAATAATGGAATATGAAGTTGGAGATAGAGATCAGGTGATGGAAGTACTTGAACACATTTTACACTATGCAAATGACATAGGACTTCACTATACATTTCCCGCTGAGTGGGCTGTTACGACCGAATCACAGCTATATCAGTTTATGCTGGAGGCGGTTGAAAAAGGTTATTATGACATAAGTTCCTACGACCGGATCGAAGATGAAGAACGCCGATTACGGGTCTCACTTCAAGAATTCGGTTATTGGGTCATCTCAACTGCTTGGAACCTTCAAGAACCCTTTGGCTCGAATGGAACAGAATGGACGATAAGAAATAGAGCCGGTCTGAAGGAAAAAATGCCTCAGTTATACGAAGTTTATGAACAGACCGTTTCGAAAATTATGGTGTCACCAGGCAGCTCACTACTCAGCGAGTTGTTTGGTATTTAACGGTGTTATAATCATTTTGTCTTTTACAACAATAAATATACAATAACAACTGGTTCGAATATCGTACAGCCCGAGGAGCAGAAAATACTTGGAAAAGTTAAATGCTTAATGTAATTTTTATCATTAAAAAATCAATAGAGGGAACACATTATGATATCTCGAATAATGATATTTTTAATAGCTGTGCTGTTAATCGTACCTAATGCAATAGCGCAGCCTGGTGTTCATACGGTTAAGACCGGTGGGGAAGTCGTTCAATTAATTAGGAAAGAAAAACTTGATCTCATCCTGCCGGAAGCCATGAAAGACAATAATGTAGACATGTGGATTCATGTTACCCGTGCCGGAGATCCTGATCCGATGTTTCCGGAATTCGGGTCGACATCCGGTTATATGATCTTTACAGACATTGGAGACAGGATTGAACGGGCTATGTTCGGCAGCGGCGGCGGTGGATTGAATTTTGACGTACGTGGTTCCTGGCAAATCGCACAAGCTATCAACGGTTATAATTATCGCGATCAGGATCCTGATGACTATAACGAATTTATAGAATATGTTCATGATCGTGACCCGAAAACAATAGCAGTAAATTATTCTGATTGGCTCGCTGTAGCGGATGGTATCTCCCATACTCAATACCTGAAATTGGAAAAGCTCTTAGGGCCGAAATATTCTGCGAGAATTATATCCGCGGAAAGAGTAATCACCGATTACAGATCACGAAGGATCCTGAGAGAAGTAGCGCTCATGACCAATGCACTGGAAGCACACCGTCAGATCCTTGAACGCTCTTTATCCCGTGAAGTGATCACTCCCGGTGTAACAACGTTAGGTGATATAGGCTGGTGGGTTGCCAATGAGTTTTACAAAAGGCACATAGATAGAGGAGGATACAGGACGAGTGCAAGTATCCCCCGGATTCTTTATACGGAAAAAGGCAAAGCTATTTCTCCTCCTGATGTGCGTTTTTGGATCATGCACCCTGAATATGTCATACAACCCGGCGATTTTGGAACGTTCGATACTGGTCTTAAATATCTGGATTATTTTGTGACGGATTATAAGCGTAATTTCTATATGCTGAAAGAAGGAGAAACAAAAGTTCCTGAAAGTCTGCAGTATGCTTATGATCAGGCGTTGAAAGCTCAAAAGATACTGCGGAAGCACATAAAAGTCGGCAGGACTGCAGGGGAAACCTTGAAGATTCTCGTTAAGGCCGTGGAAGATGCAGGCTATATCTATACACCTTTTGAAGATTCACGGGGACTGACAGCAGATGGTAAGGGTACTCCCGACTACGTGATGATACAGAAGGCGCTCGCTGATACCGATAAGTCGGGGATTTCTATCGATCTTCATACGCAGGGTCAAAATGCCGGCAGTAAAGTGACTGTCGGACCATCAATTGCGGCATTTCGATCAGACAGGGGGCATTTAATGATCAATGAAAACCATATGTTTTCATTTGAATTTATGGTCCATACAAACCTTTCTGAAAGACCAGGTTTTCCAATTTCCATTAATATTGAAGGTAATCACATTGTGAGCAGCCGGGGGGTTGAATGGCTTCATCCACCAAATGAAAAAATTATACTGATTAAATGAACCTCAAGGTGCGATAGTAGTACAACCTGAAGAGCAAAAAACACGTGTAAAAGCGAATTGTATCTCCTGATTTTCAACTACGTTGTTCACCTTGTTTGGTCGACGTACACTGATCCGGTATGGTTCACAAGAGTATTGCTGAACGACCCGGTTAGCCTTTAATATTTTAAATCCTCACATTGTAACCGGCAAGGGAGTTGAATTTATTCAGCCACTCAATGAGAAAATTGTATTGATCAAATAAGCAGAAAACTCAGAGAGAACAAGAATTGCGATTGAAGGATTTTACGGAGAGTCGGGAATAAAGTATATTTGTTATTCCTAACGTTTCTTTTTCTAACATTAAATGTAAAATAATTGAATTAATATGATTCCTGTAGTTTGGTAATAAAAACAATCTATTAACGTGTGGTAACTCCGGAAAGGATGCGCTGCATTATTATTTGAACACATTAAACAATAAGTGCACTTTAGAAAGGTTCGAGTATGTACAATCCATATATAGATAGAAGGCAGCTTTTGAAAATGGGGCTATCCTATGGTGTACTGGCGACTTTGCCATTTGGATGCAGCGCTCTGGATGATGATATTGTCAACGAGTTACTCACATTTGTTAGTGACTCCAGGCTGCCATTTAATGAGAAGCGAACCGGCATATTACCGGACGCTGATTTTGATACTCTGTTAACATTATGTAATTATGTTAACCAGGCATGGCAATTAACGACAGATCTGAGCAGCTATACTGTTCGGTTAAAGTCAGATCTCGCTTTCAAAACGAATGAAGAACCCAGCTATTTGACTGAATATGAGAATGCAGTCGAATTGATAAAATTAATGGTTAGCACAAGTGACACGATTGAAGAAGCATGGTCAATTCTCCTGTTTTCAAAATTCGATGCCGAAAATTTTGCGCATACAAAATTAGGGCGTGCAAGAAACTTTGTCTTTGCAGAAATTATCACACACCAGATACCCTTATCAGAGGGATTCAAACGATACGGATTGTTAAATTACAGGGGTTATATTGGCGGACCATTTTCTTCACCCGGCAGCTATAGGAGAGGAGAGGTGTAATGTGAAATCGGTCATTATTGTTGGGTCCGGTATAGCCGGTGTGTTATTGGCGAGACAGTTCCTAAAAAAAAACGACTATCACGTTACCATGTTTGAGGCTGGTCCTGATTTTAAAACAGGCGACTATCGTACATGGCTTGATCATTTGATGGGGAGTAAAAATCCTTATAGTGCGTTTCTTGATGATCCTCGAACAGAGAATCAATACTTCGGACTTCGTGGTTCACGGCTTTTTGTAAAAGGCGGTACTACCAATCATTGGGGTGGATGGAGTCTGCGCTTTAAGCCGGAGGACTTTGAGCTGAAATCCCGAACCGGGATTGGTGCTGACTGGCCTGTTACTTACAAAGAATTATCCTCATACTATACACAGGCAGAGTCTCTGATGGGGATTGAAGGCGATTCAGGCAACGATGATCCGCCACGGTATGGTGAGAGATTTCCTTTTGACGCAGCACCGTATACCTTAACTGATATGCCTGTAATTGAAGCACTCAAAAAACTTGATATGTCGTACTCACATATGCCGATGGCGAGAAAGGGAGATAGATGTGTTACGACAGGGACGTGCAGGTATTGTCCTGTCAATGCTCGCTATACTGCTGCGTTCGATTTAGCTGAGCTGCAAAAAGAATACGACAGCAAACTGGACTTACGGACAGAATCACCTGTTTTGCAAATAGTAATGGACGGTAAAAAGCGAGCAAGAGGGGTGAGTTTTTTAAATAAGAAAACCGGTATTACTGAATCAATGGAAGGCGACAGGGTGGTCGTTTGCAGCGGTACGTTTGAATCTACCAAACTTCTGTTACTATCTGCCAATACTGATTGGAAAGATGGTATCGGCAATGATTCCGGCCATGTTGGGAGACACCTGGTAGGCCATCCTCTTATCGGTGCTCAAGGAGTCCGGCCGGGTAATCCAAAAAAAATAGAACCGGAACTTGGTTTTCTCACCTTGGCAAGCCGGCATTTTGATACACCACAACACCAGAAAGAAGGCAAAATGCTGATTGCCGGATTAGGAAGAGGCAGCAATACGTCCTTGGCAAGAGATATCCTGGCTAACGTTTCGCGTTCTAAAATTATTTCCAAAATGGAATCAAGTATTCAGATCGGGTTAGAAGCCTCTGTTGAACAGTTTGAAAGTCCTGAAAACAGAATAAGTCTTGGTGACAATACGGACAAATGGGGACTGCGTACTACAAAAATAGAATTCGGTGTTAATGAAGTAACTAAAAAGGCTAACCAAACACATGAACAGAACCTGATTAAGATATTAAAAGCGGCAGATTGTACAGAAGACAGTATTAGAACCGAATTTATTAAGCCGGATGGCGCACATGCAACATCAACCTGCCGAATGAGTGATTCGGACTCGGATGGTGTAGTCGATAAAAATTTACGGGTTCACGGCACGGATAATCTCTATGTATGCTCAAATGCAGTTTATCCCAATGTTACGGCAGTTAACCCGACATTAACACTGGGCGCACTCGCGGTACGGTTAGCGGATCATTTTGCTACTGCATTAATGTAGGGATTCAGAACAAGTTGGGCTGTTTGGGGCTTACTGTTTAGAGGAACTTCAATATATAAACATTCTCCAATGCTCCCTTAAAATCAGAAAAACCGGAAAACAAAATGGAAATAATCATTCCGCTATGCATCCGGCTCTTCCTGTCGGTGCACGTTGGCGCTGTAAGCGTCAGCAATTGTACTTCGGTTATTTAATCATCATATAGTTCAATTGTGCCATTTCCATTATATTAAAATAAAGATGCCTTAGAATGGCTGATATCGAATTTCACTGTGTTCAAAAATGGACTGTAAACAAGCTGCCGTGACCCGACTTTCTGCCTCAGCATCAGTGAGTATTTTAATCGAATGTTCGAGTGTGTGTCTGAGTATCCTGAATTGCTTGCGGATATCGCCCATCCGAGTAATAATACTCCGCAGTGAGAATTTATTCCTTCCACGCTGCAATCCTCCTAAACAAGTTGTAATCCTTACTATAATAATGTTACTATAGCTATAACAGATGAACAAGCTGCTAATGTTTTTGATGGCTGTACAAATTCTCATTCAAATGGGTAGTCGGACATATTGTTGGATCAGGAAATTATATTGCTTCACTGGCAGGAGCCAAGGAAAATTTTGGACATCCGGAATACACTGGTGGAAAAGATAATTCATATGACCCGGGCAAACCTTATCTGGAATGCAGTGTTTTAATAGAAACATGAAGTGAACAATCAAAGTTAATGATAGACCATCTTTCAAAACTAACTGATGAAGACCTCGTTGCTAATGCCATCAGTTCTATGCTGATTCATGAATCCTGCCATTGAGGACAACTTTCTCTCTATAGAAAGAATTTAGGACGTGGATGGATAATGGGTTAGTAAATATCAGACTAGGTGAGAAAAATGAAACCATTGGATAGTGCTCTAAAATATATGGATATAATTTACTCCGGTGAAAATATTGATGAATTGACTAACGTAAAAAATGGCCCAAACATTAGGGACAGGTCACATTGGGGTTGGTATTACCTCGCTTCGGTAATGGATGATTACTCACGGTATAGCTTATCCTGGAAGCTGTTCAGTACAATGTCGGCAGATGATGTCAGAGCAACATTGGCTATGGCCGTTGCCAAGACCGGTGGTACGAAAGTGCATGTCAGGCACAGGCCACGGCTGCTCTCAGATAATGGTCCCTGTTATCTCTCACATGAACTTAAAGATTATCTTGATACGCGTGGTAGCAACACATACCCGTGGAGCACCCTCTCACCCGCAGACGCAGGGAAAGATCGAACGGTAGCTTCGATCGATCAAGACTGTCATTAATCTACAGAACTATTATCTACCCGAAGAGTTGGAGAAAGAGACCGCAGCCTTCGTGGAATAGTATAATAACCACAGGTACCATGAATCTTTGAACAACATTATTCCAGTTGACGTCTATTATGGAAGAGATGAGAAAATCACCTCAATGAGAGAAAAAATCAAACAACAAACAATGAAATTACGAGGTGAATATAACCTGAAAAAGGAGGTGAGAAAAAAAGACTTGAAAATACCAAAACTATCTCTTAGTTTTTAACCTGAAGTGTCCAACTTGTTCTGACGACGTACACTTCGATAGCGGCGAAGTAATTATTAAAGAAGGTGATTTAAATTCCGGTGCATATAAAATTACCGAAGGAGAAGTAGAGATTACGAAAAAAAGTGAAATTTCTACGTTAATACTTGCCAAACTTGGCGAGGGGGGAGCAATATTCGGAGAGATGAGCCTTATCGATGATAAACCTCGCTCAGCTACGGTAACGGCAATCACCGACGTAAAATGCATTTTGATCGAAAAATTTACATTTGATCATGAACTTGCTGAATCAAGCCCGGTAATAAAAATATTGCTCCAGGTATACAGCGAAAGACTTCGCGGATGGGATAATAGAATTTCACCACAAGTGAAATAGCATCATTGCTGTGGATCATCGTGATATTCGTCTCAAAGCTTTCCGAATTATGGTGCCCTGTTGCCCACTTCCTCGATGAATAGTTGTCCTGTTTCATGGACTCTCATTTTACTTACTTAAAATACTTCAATAACTATCAATTTCAAAGGTTCGAAAATCGTCACATACGATAAACTACGTACTATTATTCAAATAAAAAAACATTTTTAAAATTTCTATCTTTTAACCAGTTTGGTCCATATTACTATCTTTAAATACTGCAACAAAATTCTACTTCAAAGCAGAGCAAATCGTACAACCCGAGGAGCAGAAAAAACTTGTATAAGCCATATGTGTATCTTATCATTTATATCCTAATCTTCAATACAATCTAATCAAGCAGATGTTATCTAAAAAATCATCGTATTTCAAAAAAATCCTAATAATTCTCTAGCAGAGAATTAAATGTGGAGAACTAGAAAGGAAACATGTAATGGAATACAGAGTTTTGGGTCGAACAGGTTTGAGAATTTCTCCCATTTGTTTTGGTACGGGTACCTTTACCGAACCGACACCGGAAGAAGAAGCAAAAATAATGATTAACCGGGCTTTAGATGCTGATATAAATCTACTCGGTACTGGAAACATCTACGCAAATGGTGAGGGGGAACGGATAATTGGACGGGCTCTTAAAGAAAACGGTCGACGCCCGCAAACACTTATCTGTACAAAAATATTTCCAGGACCATTTGATGTATCTCATGGCGTTACACCATATAAACCCGGTCACGATCCTAATGAACAGGGTCACTCAAAAACTGGCATTATAAAATCATGTGAAGATTGCTTGAAGCGCCTTCAAACAGATTATATCGATCTTTACCTGACGCATCGCCACGATCCAACTATTCCGTATGATGAGACACTCAGAGCATTCGATGATCTTATTCGTGCTGGTAAAGTACGGTATATCGGTTGTTCAACACATCCTGCCTGGGCAGTAATGGAATCAGTCATGGTAAGTGAGAAAAACGGCTATGCCCAATATGCCGTGGAAGAATCGCCGTATAATTTACTCGACCGACGAATTGAAAATGAACTTATACCAATGTGCCAGAAATATGGGCTTGGCATCATTGCATGGGCGCCGATTGCAATGGGTGTGCTTGCAGGTCGGTATAATGATGCTACAAAATATCCCAAGGGATCAAAGGCAGATCTCATCGGCGGTTATTATACGGATCGTGTGACAGACCAGGGTATCCAAGTGGGAGTCAAGTTTGCAAAAATAGCGAAAAAAGCAGGCATTTCGCCTGCACAGCTGGCGCTACTTTGGTGCAAAGACCAACCGGGGATAACAGCTCCTCTCATGGGACCACGAACCCTTGAACAGCTTGAGCATTTTCTGCCCGTTCTTGAGATGAATCTGGACGATGATACACGAACAGCATGCGATGCACTGGTTCCACCTGGAAGCACGGCGGCAAATTTTCATAACACCTCTGGTTGGATGAAAGCAAAAATTTTCTGATAATGACTGGAAGAATTTGCAATAAGTAAATTGATTACAAGTGAGTTCAATAAATTGACCAGGTATAATATATTTCATGCACCAATCCAATTAATTCTTTTTCAGAAAATTAATTTCCAAAAATGTAATAATTGAAAGAGACTCCAAATGTTTACTCGACCCGTTATTTATGCAATTCTTTCACTGTTCTTACTTCTGAGTTTTTATAGTTTGGAAAAGGTTGATTCAGAATCGACGGTTTTGCAGAAATTTAGTTCCTAAACAATCAATTACAATATCATATAATTTGATCTGATAGTATTGCAAAAAAATCAAAGGAGAGGTGTTAAAAAACAGCAATAAATTTTAGGTTTTAACATTGTTTTTTCTGTTTAAGGACTTGAACAATTAAGATAATGATTAATGTTGTTGCAATATTGCACAGGAACAAAACAGAAATTCAATTGTTTATTAATATTAGTCAGGTTCAATTTCCAGTTCATGAACAAGAGGTATAAGTATGCGAACATTGATGTGCACTCTTTTCATATTTGGATTCTTCATTTCGCAGACTGCCATAGCCGATAATGCGCCGAATTTTAAAATTAAAGATTTGGATGGAAAGGAGTTCGAGCTCAAAAAGGCTCTGGAATCCGGTCCGGTTTTGATTGATTTCTGGGCAACCTGGTGCCAGCCGTGCATAAAAGCACTACCGAAACTGGAGGAAATAGAATCGAATTATGCTCTGAAAGGCCTTACTGTTGTTACTGTAAATGTAGATGGTCCGAGAAATTTATCAAAAGTCCGTCCGTTTTTAAGATCCCATAAATTGAATTTTCGCGTATTGCTCGATTTAAATTCCCAGGTAATGAATGCTTACCGTGTGAATGTTATACCAACAACGATTCTTATCGATACAACAGGAGAAATCACTTATTTCCATAGGGGTTACAAACCGGGAGATGAGCAAGAACTTATAAAGGCAATTGATAAACTATTCCAGTAAAATGATGGGAAGTTTATGAATAATTTTACTGCGAATATTCTTGTTTCTATCGGGATATTATTGCATTCCACAGTTATTTTTGGGCAGGTTGATATCAGCACCCATACCAGGACCGAACTGCAGGTGGGCAATTTACCGCACACAAAACCCGCAGATCTCACGGCAACCTACAGTCAGTTTAACACCGGATTGATTTATGGGGACTTTACAGGAGGCGTACGAGGAGAATTCTTCAATTCATCCTATGAACAGCCAGATTTTCACAGAATTAACGTAACACAGCGGTATGTAAAATGGCAAAAGGGACCCGTAGCGGCGACAGCAGGCAATTTTTACGGGATTTTAGGGCGAGGTTTGACCTACCGCGCCTTTGAACTTGCCGGAGTAATCAATGAAGATTTTTCATTTCGCAGGCGGTACGCTCTCAGCCGTGATACAGACGGTTTTCTCGTCAAGGCATCGACAAACAGATTTGAGGCAACAGCACTGTATGGTAAACCGTTAATGGTCGATTTTCCCCCTGGAAACAGTGACCTTGATCAACGTAATGAAGAAATACATGGTGGCGAAGCAAAGTTTCATCCATTCTCTTCGTTGACTGTTGGGACAACATACGTAAATTTGCGCAATGCTGATACGGATCTTTCTTCTGGGTATATCGGATATGTCTTCACTCCTGATACCGGATTATTAGGTGTTGAGTTATTATATTTCGATGTATACGGAGAATATGCGCAGGCAAATGGAAGCTTTTCACAATTTTTAAGTTTTAATACTGACCGGCCATATGCTGCATACGTAATGTCGAATATCCTGATAGAGGACGTAGGGTTCAGTATAGAATATAAGGATTATAATGACTTTTTGTACAGGCTCAATGACCCTCCATCGCTTATCCGTGAGCATTCGTGGGTTCTGCTTAACCGTGCGACTCATGTCCTGCGGTCAAGTGGAGAGCATGGACTGCAGATAGAAGCGTATTATGCGTTACCTGGGGAAAACCTTTTTGTCGCTAATTACTCTCAGGCGGATATAGAAAGTTTTTTCGGTGACCAGCGTTTTTATGAGTATTTTGCCGAGGTGGACCTGACCTATTCCCGCAAATTGACCGGGAAATACTCATTCGATTATGCAAAAGATATATCACAGCAAGAGAAAGACCGTATAACCTTTGGAACACTATTTGAATATCTCTGGACCGATACATGGAGCATGCGTTTATCGTATGAATGGCAGCGATTAGAACGGTTATTTTCTCCGGAAAAACCGCGGTTTACGAATATGTATGGAAGTGCCGGGTTCTCAGTCGCACCAGACCTGAGTGTCGGAGTTTCCATAGAACGAAGCACCGATTTTCTTGAGACAGATGACCCGGATACAGAGGTCAATGAGTTTGATCCGAAATACTGGCTCGGATTCTTTGCAGGGTATAATATTCTCGACCGGTATGATGTGAATTTTTTTGCTGGAACGCGCCGTGGAGGGCCGGCGTGTACAGCAGGAACATGTTATGAAGTACTCTCGTTTCGTGGTGCGGAATTGAGAGTTACCACACAGCTGTAAATCTAAGATAATGAACTGCACGATGGACTGCATATCATTTTTAGTGGCGCTGACATTCTTGTCATGTCTTATTAATATACTATAAGGAACTGAGGTTATTTTCGGATCACGTGTTACAGTATACTTGGAATGGGAAGAAAAAGTCACTATATTTATTGCTGGTACATCATGTCCCTTTTGTTCTGGGGACCGAATGTGATGCACGCTGCTTTGGTGGGAAACATACGGGAACCAGTGGTTGCGGCAATGCCGGTACAATAAATGTTTTCGGCATGGAGGAACGTCACGGGAAGTTATTTACTACGATGTGACTGCCGCTTGATGAACGGGATCAGGGGCACCGCTGAGCAAGGAAGCGTCTTCTCCACTGCTCCGTTCCGTTCGTATACATCGCTGAAGTTTTTGGTAGACAGCGTACGGTCGATCATAATACAGTAGTGCATTACAGGACGTCGTCATAGTAACGGCCTTGAGGGGTTCTGGTCATGTGCACAAGAAAGACAGTACCATGGTGTTAGCGAAAATCATTGCCTGGTATACCGGCAAGGAAATGGAATGGAGATACAATTACAGAAACCAAAATCCATACCTGCATTTTATTATAGAGAACATTCCTTATTTGAAATGGCTGAAAATGTGCAATAAAAAAAGGTACTATTCGATGAAAATCATAGTAATCATATCAATTATTATTCTATCCTTTTTCGCTGTGCAAACCGTATCGTATGCACAGCTTTCCATTGGAGACCAGGCTCCCGAATTCACCTTAAATAATATTGACAATGATCCCGTTTCATTAAACGATTTTACAGGCAAGGCAGTACTTATTATATTCTTCGGGTATGGTTGCCCCTACTGCCAAGCTTCGGCACCGTATCTCGAATCCTTAATTTGGCAGAGACACGGCGGTCAAAATTTTACCGTACTCGGTGTTGACCAGTGGCGTGGCAGCAGCAATCAGATTAGAACCCAATATAAAGATCCGTCGATGGTAACATATCCATTGCTTCAGGACGGGTCTGCTGTTGGAGTGGATTATAAGGTCGGTCATGACTGGTTCGTTCTCCTTGACCAGGAACACAAGGTATATTATACTGCCCCTGGTACGTTTTATAACCGCGGTGGGGATGCAGAGGAAATCGTCAGCGACCTTGAGTCAAAAGTTGTTGCACTGATTACCACTACGAGTGTGGAAGGCGCGCATTCGAACTCTTTACCAACTGACTTTGAGCTGAAACAAAACTTTCCCAATCCATTTAATCCCAATACAACGATACAATTCGATTTGCCACAGACCATTCATGTCTCTTTGAAGATATATAATACTCTCGGTCAAGAAATAAGAAATCTCATTGATAATGTTATTCCAACTGGTGAAAATTTAATCATTTGGGATGGGAAAAATAATGTTGGACAATTGGTGTCTTCAGGTATTTACTTTATAAGGCTTCAATCTGGAGACTTTACTGATATAAAACGAATGACGTTTATTAAATAACCAAATTTGGTTTTTTGGAAGCGGTTAAAAAGCTGATTCTTTGTGGATTAGCCTTTTTATTTGAAATTGCAATAACAATCCTTCTATTGATTTTTAACGTAATAATTTGCTAATCGTACAATCAGGAGATGACATCAGTCTGCATGATCACCACAAATTTAAGGAAAAAATATTGTTTGCATTATTTCATCCATTTTTGTATTGTAAAAACCCATTTATAGGATTTTAAAAACCTCTTAAAATCTAAGAATATAGGCATGAAGTCATGATGAGCAAAGTATAAAATGACTGATTATAAGCTTTTAAAAAATAGGGTGGGTTTCTGCTGTTTTTCGAAAACATTATACTTTTATATTGCATTAGTATTGTTCGGCTGTAGTGAAAATCCTACGGAAGCAACTGCCACTGGAGAGATACCCGATGATGGGACTACACCAAATCCTTCTTTCGATTTGAATGCCTCTGTTGCTCGTGGTCAAGAGATTTTCAATCATGTTTTCAAAGATTCCGAAGGTCTCGGTCCGCTTTTTGTCCAATCGAGCTGTGTAAGCTGCCATACCGGTAACGGGAGAGGAACGCCGAGAACAAATCTAATACGCTTCAGCAGAGGTACCGACCTTATTTATGATGAAGGTGGACCTCAGCTTCAAGATAAAAGTATCAAAGGAATTTCTCCTGAGACACTTCCTGCAGATGTTGATATATCTATACGGATGGGCACGCCACTTTTAGGAATAGGACTAATAGATGGCATCCCCGACGAAACACTTTTGTCATTGGAAGATCCGAATGATCTGGATGGTGACGGAATTTCCGGTAGAGTGAACAAAGTGCCACCACGAGTGGAGTTAAGCGAAAGGGGCGTAGTGGTGGATGTTAGAGAGTTCGGAGAAGAAGCGTCAGTAGTTGGACGGTTCGGAAGAAAATCGAGCGTCTCATTGCTCATTGATCAAATAAGTCTTGCTTTTCAGCAGGATATGGGAATAACAACAGATATAATACCCGCTGAAATCCCCAATCCTCTGGATTCTGTTGCTCCTTTTTCGCATAATGCATCCGCGTTCACTGCTTTCGGAGATATTGTCCAAGATCCCGAATTAATAATGCCAACTTTACTTGACGTTCTTATGTTCGTTCGGCTTCTTCCTCCCCCAGAAAGAGGAGAAATCACTCCGAAAGTCACGCTTGGCGATGAGATTTTTACTGAGATTAAATGCTCCTCATGCCACATTCCCTCTCTTCAAACAGGTCCAAGCGATATTCCGCAACTGGAAAATGTAAACGTAAAATTGTATTCTGATTTGCTCCTGCACGATATGGGACCCGAACTCGCAGATTACAGACCCGATCGTGATGCAACAGGTACCGAATGGAGAACAACTCCGTTATGGGGTTTGCGGGTTGCTGGAGAAATTCTTGGAAGAAATGTCAACTATCTACATGACGGTAGAACATCAGACCTTACCGAAGCGATCCGACTTCACGGCGGTGAAGCTGAGGCATCTCGAAACGAGTTTTTGAACCTTTCTGAAGCAGACAGAAATGCCCTCATTGCATTTTTGCTCTCATTATAGTCTATAAACTATGCGTTAATAATACAAAAGAATACCCAAAAGATTATTCCTAAAATGATCGTCCAAAATAATCCTGACTTTTTGGATACGTGGTTGCATAATTATTGCTTTCTCCAAAGGATATTAAATCTGAACATTTTCCCCCCCAAATGAATCACATTGTGTTGTACCGTAAAGTCCTGGGAACAAGAAGCTTTATCGAATATAGAATACGCATATTACAATTCAATTCAAAATATTCAGAAAATTCTAATGGATAACAAAATTGAGTAACAAAATTCGTGAATCCACATATATTTTCTTTTTGTGAACTGTTATGGGAAATTCTGTTATATATGTCTGAGAGAAACATGATAAGACAATTTTATATTTACGAATCGAAGGATTCACAAAGAGATAACGATTTGATAAGCTTGTTAAAGTCACCTATAATAGTACTTTTTTGATTTTTCTATTAATTATTATTTCTTGCTCTGGTGAAACAGGAGAAACTTTAGGTGGTGTTATAACAGGGCCTGCAGAAGTACAAATAGGCTCATTATCCATAATGATAGAAGACCAATTTGGGGAGCCGTTGTCCTTTGCATTAGTAGGAATATTTACTATGGGAATTCAGCTTATTAGTTCTCAAACAAACGAAAATGGACTTTTGGAAGATGAATTTGAGGTTGGGACTTATGAAATTGTCGCGAATAAAAGTGGATTTAAACAAAATTCTGCTACAGTTCTGATAAAAGGAAATTTTAATGCTGAAGTATTGATTGTCCTTAAACCTCAATCATTACCTTCTTTTGGAACTATTGACACAAGAATAATAGGATTTAGCGGAAACACTTTGGAGTTTGAAGCTGATATATTCGTCGTCGATGAAGGTGGTAATGAGGTATCCTCTCTAACTGATTCTCAATTTGATATACGGGAAATTCAAATTTCCGATAGTTTTTTTGATTTCAGTCAACAGGAAGTATCTTTCGGATTTGACAATCCAAAAGAGCCTTATTCAGCTGCAGTTCTGTTAGATCAGAGCAGCAGCATAACCGATACCGATCCAAACGATTCCCGAATCCAGGGACTAAAAATTTTCTTCGATGCTCTCGGGTCGGGTGATGAGGCAACTCTTTCAGCCTTTGCAAGTAACGGGCTTCTGCCAAATGATCCAGTAACATTTTGGGGAGAAGGTTTTCTCAGCCAGGGTTTTAAATATTTTGGTGATCTTGATAATCTCAGTGCTCTTGCTGGCGGAGGAACACCTCTTTTCCAATCTATATTGATAATGATTGATTTTACTTCAAATAATGCAAATAATTCAAATAAAGCTGTTGTTGTATTCACCGACGGTAGTGATACCGAAGGTAGTGCAACGACAGATGATATCGTTGATTTCGCGGTCTCAACAAATGTCAACATTTTTACTGTCGGTTTAGGTGACCAGGTGGACATCGGTATACTTTCAGAGATTGCTGCAAAAACTGGAGGAACTGTGATGTGGGCCGAAGATGCCCGACAGCTTGTTTCAATCTACAGTGCGTTGGGGAATATCCTGAGAGGCTCTCAAAACTTTTACAGAACTCGTTGGAGTGTTTCGAGATCGCAAGGAAATTTCGGCTCCGGAAACAATATCTCAACTTCTGTAGAAATTGATTTTATGGGAGTTACCCGGACCGCTCCTTTCTTTGTAGAAATTCCATAAATAAGAAAGCACAAATCTTGATTTTCGGATGAAGCAAGGTGAAATCCTTCATTTAGGCACTGCAGGTATGTAATGACTATAAATTATTCCAGCACCAAAAATAGATTAATGCAGGCTGTTGGAGAACCAATAGATATCTACCATGAAGACATCTTGCATCCGATGATTATTCAAGAAATGAATAAATCCTTACAGTTTAAAATAAAAAACGCTGATTATTTTAAATAAATAATAAATTTTGTATATTTATCTTGACATTGCTTGATATCTAATGTAAGTTTAAACATAGTGTAAAGTTGCATGTTTCCTATCTTTAGTAAAAGGCATCCGAACCAGTTTTAGCTATTTCTTTTCTGTAAAAAATTGCAGTGAGATTATAGTGAAATACTACCAGCTATTCGCCCTGTACGTTATATTGAGAATGTACCTGAGTTGCGGTCACGTCATATATTTCTACACATAATACACAAGTCTTAAGGGGGATACAGTGTGTTTAATAGATTTTTTGTTTTTTGTGCCTGAATAACGAACTCTTTCGCATTGACTACATAAAATCATGTCAGTAAAATGTTGTAGTGTACGATTATTTGACATTTACAATCAAATATATCAGAGCTATTTGAAGAGGAGTGCATTTTTTATATCAGTTTTCTCATTTACCGTGTACAACGTACAAACTATAGAAGTATGAATCAACCCGATTTCGTTTATCATATTTGAAGAGTATGAAGGGAGGACTATATGGGTAATTTTTATCGATTCACGATTGTGCTCATAGCGCTCGTTATGGCTGTTCCTGTCATGGCACAAGTACAGCATACAGGTGTTGTGACTGATGCGGAATCAGGGGATCCATTAGTTGGAGTCAATGTACTTGTCAAGGGTACCACTGTTGGTGCAGCGACAAACATTGATGGGGAATACGCGTTTCGTTTTACGTCGACCGATGATTATACTATCCAGTTCAGTTTTGTCGGCTACAGGACAAGTGAGCGGAGTACGGAGGAAGGCGATGTGAACGATTTAAATATTCAGATGGAAATTGATCCCTTTGGGCTTGATGAGATTGTCGTTACTGGTGCTGCATCAAGAACTGCAAAGGCCGTTTCCGAAGTAGCCGTTTCCCGTGTTAACATTTCTGGATTAACCGAGAAGGCTGACTTTAGTACTATAGAGCAGATGCTCACGGGAAAGGTTGCTGGAGTAGAGATACATCAAACGTTTGGTGTATTTGGCGCTCCCATGAAATTTAATATCCGGTCTGGAGGTGGTATTTCTGGTTTAGCTCAGCCTACCATTTATCTTGATGGTATCAAGATGGAAAGTTCTTCGTATGGTGGCGTAGTGGCGATGAGAATTGCCGGGGGTTCGGCGACTTCTTTTCTGAATACTCTTGATCCGGAAGAAATTGAAAACATCGAAATTATCAAGGGTCCTGCGGGAGCGGCGTCGTACGGTACAGGTGGTTCCAATGGTGTTGTCTTGATAACCACCAAAAGAGGCAGATTAGCAGGGCAAGGAGCCAGGAACTGGTCGCTTACCTACAAAGGTACGTTAGGTTATCATGATCAGATAAAAGAGTATGATAACCAGGATATCAGGACATACAAAGCTGTCAATGATTATTTGAAGAGAGGTCTGATCCAGAAAAATAATTTTACACTGTCAGGTGGTTCACAACAACTTAGAATATATGCGGGAGTTAATAAATCTTTTGAAAAAGGACATATACCACAAAGTAACCAGGACCGGCTAAATTTAAGGGCAAATATGGACTTTGTCCCTAATCCAATGTTCAACCTCAAGTTCAGTCTCGGTTTTCAAAATAACGAACTTCAAATACCAGACACAGGTGAATGGGGGGAGGTACAGGCTGCAACAGTAGCACCTTATAACGTCGAATATTTCAATCGTCCTACAAGGGGATATTTTCGTTCTTTTATAAATCGTACATATATCAATAGTTTTGTCGGATCGACAACCGCCGAATATAGGCCGTTTGCTGGTCATTCTAATAGATGGTTACGAGGATTATCCGGAAGGTTGACACTTGGTATTGATGATACGAATTCCAGAGGGGAAGGAGTGGAATTTCCGGTGACAGATGAACAGGTGAACCGTTCTAATCCGGGAAGAAGAGATATTAACCAACAGTACAACCGAAACCTGACATTTACCGGAGATGTGCGGTATGATTATCAGTATTTTGGTATTGATTTTTCATCCACGGTGGGAACACAAATGTTTGAGGACAGGAGCAGAAGTATTTTAGGTGGAGGCAGAGAATTCACTATCAATCTTATTACCACAATCCAGGCAGGAGAAGACCTTTTTGCTTTAGAAGAAGAAACTAGCCACTTTAAATCAGCTGGAATCTTTACAGAACATAATTTCTCGTTTAAAGACACTTATTACGGCACGTTTATGATACGCAGGGATTACGCAAGTGTGCTCGGCAGACAATTAACAGATATTATTTATCCACGGTACAGCCTGGCAGTACGTCTTGACAAGTTTGAGCAGGTGCCTGCATTCTTCCGTTTACTAAAGGTTCGTGGCGCTTACGGAGAGACCGGAGTACTACCGGGGAGAAAAGAAGCACTTCCACAGCTTTGGTCTTTTGGACAGAGTGCCTATGGTCTTGGCGGATATATGAGTGAAATCGGAAATCCCAATTTGGAGCCCGAGCGTATCAAGGAATGGGAAACAGGATTAGATACGGAGTTCGGAAACTTTGCATGGGAATTTTCCTACTACAAACAGTTTGCAACAGAAGCACATGTCGGTTTTACAAATGGTGAATCTACCGGTAAGCTCGGGGGTGGTTGGGAACAGGCGTCACGCAAGAAAATCAATGTGGGTGAGATCGAAGGAGATGGAATTGAATCGCTGTTCCAGACATTCTTTTCAGGACCTCGTTTTGGCGGCTGGTCCGCCAACTTTACCCTGACCAACAGCTGGACGAAGAACAAGGTAACAAGTCTGGCAGGTGGTGAACCGGTTAATGAATCGGGGCAGTATATTATAGAGGGACAACCTAAGCATACGTATTTCACAAGGTCAGGAATAAAAGCCAAATTCTCAGATGGAACCGATATAATGGAAGATCGGAATGCATCAAATTTTGGTCAAGTCGTTCCGGAAGGTGAATACTATGGTTATGAATCCGACCGTATATTTAGAGGAAAAGGTTTTCCCGGTAACATTGGTAGTTTTGGTACGACATTGTCTGCTTATGGTTTTACCCTGTACGGAATTCTTGACTGGAAGGGCGATTTCAATGTCTATAATATAACGTATATAGATAAAATCAGAGCTTCAGGCTTTTCTAGTAATCCAAATTATTATGGTGGTGATTCCTCGAAAGGAATACCGGCGGGGGGGTTGATCTGGGATTATGACGTTATGGTACAGCAGTTAGGGTGGGGCGATACGGGCACTGGTGTTGCGGCATTAACGCCGGGCACTCCTGAGTATATTGCCCTTGCAGAAAGATATGCGCGAACAAATCCTTGGAGAGATGGAAACAGTATTCAATCGGGAGACTTCATCAGGTTGAAAGAAATAAGCCTATCTTATAATGCTAATAAGCTTATTCCATTGCTTGGTCTCGATACTTATATACGGGGATTATCAATTGGTGTCGGAGCACAGAATGTCCACCGCTGGAACCGTGGAACATATACCGGTTTTGATCCTGAAGGCCAGCAACAGGGAATACAAGGTTATGATGGTTTTGGTGTCGAGACATATTTTCAGAACAGTCCGTTACCGACAGGCAGAGCAGTTTACTCATTCATAAGAATTGGACTATAAAAAGAGACGTTGTGTAACGGTAAATTCAAGGAAAGGAAACACAGATATGAAAAATCAATACATTACCTGTATAGGGCTTGCTATTCTGGTAATGAGTTTCGGAGGACTGGGATGTACTGACTGGGTTCAGGATATTGATCCACTTGCCAGCGATATCGAAGACAATGCGCTTAATGATGAGCAGTATGTTAAATTTTTACTTAAGGGACTACAGGGTACAGTAGCTGGTCAGTTAGATCCAGAGCAGTTTGAAAGTGGAGTCCCATTCATGGTTTTAAATACTTCCGGGCAAACTGATGAAGGTTTTCATGATCGCAATAGTTTTGGTGAAGTCGATTTAGATAGAAATAACAGCTGGCAGGATTATCATCGAATGCGGTGGACTGCTGAAGATTTGATAGCAAGAATCAACAGAATAGAGATGACAAATAATGCACTGAAAGAAGAAGCCTTGTGGTGGTCAAATATGGTCGCTGGAATAATTCGCATGTATTTAGGCGATCACTGGGGTTGGGACGCCGACGGGAGTACACCGGGAGCTGTCATTTCCTCTGAAGATGAATGGGGCGAATTTATGTCTGATAAGGAGTTACACACAGTTGGACGTACTTATTTGAATGAGGCGTTGCAATATGATCCTGGTGACGACACACCGGGAGTAGGTGCGGGTTTGGCAGATAAAATAATTAATTCCATTATCGCACGGAGCTATCTCTACGAATTTGATTATGCTCAGGCAGTATCCTTTGCCGCAAAGGGATTGGAGCGGGGAGACCAGCCCTTCCAGATTCTCAATACTAACACTCCTTATTGGCTGAATAACCTTTTACATAATTGGCTGGGAAGAGGATTTGATGGAGTGCCCTGGATCGGCCAACCTGGTATTGTTCATCATCGCTTCATCTGGTACGTGGCGGGTAAGCCGCTCGGAGACGGAACAATTGATCCGAATTTCCCGGGAGACAGGAAAGAAGGTGTAATTATATCTAATTTAACGGAAGTCGATGCCAGCTCGCTGTCACTACGCGGTCCTGAAGGTACTGATGGGGAGCCCGGACATTTTGCTACGGAGGACCCGCGTATAGGTCTCGGAAATGAACGTCTTCCTTTGTGGGAAGTATTGAATGAATGGGGAGCGGATTATGAAGACCCATTAATTTATGTCGGGGATCTATATCCTAATAAAAGTGATCCGGTTAATGTTATAACCTGGCAGGAAATGGAGTTAATCCGTGCTGAAGCTGCTCTTAATCCTGACCCTGGTTTTGGCAGTGGTTATTCAGGTGATGTAAACCAGTTTCTCGTTCATATAAATGAAGTTCGTGATTGGCATGGATTGGATCCTTATACCGTTGATGATGCGCTCAATTATGATAATCCTGACGGGGGTGCAAGCACCATGAATTACATTGGTGTACACAATGTAAATATTACAGGACCAAAGGGATTACTTATCGAAGAGCGCGATAAGACCTTGTTTTTACAAGCTGTGCGGATAGTTGACCTGAGAAGGTTTGGTCTCTTTGATACTTGGCCGTATATCGCGATCCCTGGTACTGAAGCGGATAGAAATCCGAATCTTATGGACATGCCCCGGAATACAGGTGGAGTGTAATCTATGCCTTAGAATATCTGGTAATTCGAGGCACTTTTTTTAATTACTCGCGCTCGAACGATTACATAGTGGTAACAATCATTGCCATTGAATGATGTAATTAACGTAGTAGTTTTCATATTTTGACAAGAAAAGCTGATACAACTTGTTATAATCCTTTTGAAGTACGATTGTTGTAAGAGTGATGCTCCGTCATTGTATGGCAGAGCATTTTTTTATCGATAAATCTTTTTAAAAACGTACTTTTTCTTACCTTTACATTACTATATATATCACTTGATATGAACAGGTTCATTGTTCATGTTTCACCGATATTAAATAATTATATTCATCTTGGAAAATTAGATGTTGTTTAACTCCTCGAGAGGAAAATCAGTATGCATAAGACATGTATTTTACCTGCATTGTTTTCAGTTATTGTCTCTATCTCAGTATTATATGCGCAGACTCAGAATACAGAAGCCATGGTGCACATTAGCGAGGCATATTATCCAATGTTTGATTCTGACAATCCATATGCTACGAAGGAGATGCTGGATCATATACGCCGGGAGAAGTTTGACCTCATTTTGCCCCGAATCATGCGTGAGAACAAGATCGACATGTGGATCCATGTGATCCGGCCATGGACGTGGAGTGGCAATGAATTGCGTCGATTAGAGGGAACTGGTAGAAACTACCGGAGTATTGACAGCACCGATCCTCTTCGATATGAATTTGGCAGCGATGCAGGCGTTTTCATCTTTACCGACCGTGGAGGTGACAGGATCGAGCGTATTGTCTTTGAAGGTGAGGTTGAAGATCCCGGAACCTACGACATAGTTCGTGGTCAATCCAAGTTTATTAATCAAGAGAATTATGAAATAATGGATTACGTTGCCGAAAATCCGGATAAAGTCCCGGAAACAGAATTGGGTTACAGATTTATGGGTCTCGGAGAATTTGTTGCCGAACGCGACCCCAAACGAATCGCTGTCAATTACGCAGAAAACCTGCCACTTGCCGAGGGCTCAGAGACTTTTACGCTGGCACTTACCGATGGCATTTCGTATGCAGACCACCTCCAATTGACCAAAACTTTAGGAGACAAATATGCCGAGAGAATGGTCTCTGCTGAATATCTGATATTAGATTACCTGACAAGGAGGGTGATGAGCGAAATTGTACTTTTTGGCGGATCTGGCCTTCCACGGAGAGTGAGAAAATTTGATAAAATCGTGCCGGGCGTAACCACTTTAGAAGATGTACGTGGGAGTTGGTTTTGTACAAGGGATGCGGGGCATGATGAAGATGCTATGAGAGACTTTCCGCTCCAGAGAGGTGATATGTTCCAGAGCGGGCCCATTCCATACTATGTACTTCGGGAAGATGAAACTGAACCACCTCCGGAGGTACAAAGAAGCTGGGACGAAGTGGTGAGAGTCCGCAGGATATTAACGGATAACATCAAAGTGGGCCCTACTGCGGAAGAAACGCTTGAACTTCTCATCCGTAAATTAGAAGAAGCAGGATTTGTTTACATAGACAGGGATACCTATGACATTAACTTAGATCCTGAAAAAACCCAGGTTCATCTCGACTTGCATGCAATAGGGAAAGGGGTGCTTGGCCCCAGGATTTCTCCTATGGGATCGAAGTGGCATAGGGATATGAAGATCCCGCTCCTTTTTACCGTGGGTGTCGAATACATGGTCCATATGCCTGTTCCCGAATGGGGTAAAGGGAAACACATATATTATTGTTCCCTCCATGAGCGTGCAGTTGTCACAGAACGTGGTGTGGAATTCGCCGCTCCACCAGTCTCAGGGATTCAAAGTATTAGATAAAGGAGGCAAATTTGTGAATAATGTACGGTTTATTCTCACTTTTATTTCAATGCTTTTTCTTGTTCAGGAATTAAATGCCCGGCAGTATCGGGATATTATGTGGGGCATTAACGATGCAAATTATGGAACGTTTGATGAAAACAATCCATATGCTACGGAGGACATGCTGAATCATGTTCGCCGAGAGAGGTTTGACCTCATCTTGCCCAGAGTCATGCGGGAACATAATGTTGACATGTGGATTCATGTGATTCGACCGTGGTCCTGGGGAGGTACTGATCCTCTGCGATATGAATTCGGCAGCAAATCCGGTGTTTTCATTTTTACCGACAGCGGTGGTGACAGGATCGAACGGGTTGTTTTTGAAGGCGAAGTTGAAGCCCCCGGGGCCTACGACATTGTCCGAGGACGATCTAAATTTATTAATCAAGAGAATTATGTGTTCATGGATTACATGGCAGAAAATCCTGATAATGTCCCAGACTCAGAATTGGATTTTAGATTTTTAAATATCGGAGATTTTGTAGCCGAACGTGACCCTCAACGTATTGCCGTCAATTACATGGAAAGTCTGTCGTTTCCCGAGGGTTCAGAAACCTTTACGATGGCGCTTGCAGATGGCATTTCGTATACAGATTACCTCCAATTAACCAAGTCTTTAGGAGACAAATATGCAAAGAGGATGGTCTCAGCTGAATATATGATATTAGATTACTTATCGAGAAGGGTGATAAGCGAAGTAGTGCTTTACGGCACATCCGGCAATCTACGAGGTAGAGCGAGTAAATTTGATAAAATCGTGCCAGATGTAACAACTTTGAGTGAAATCGGGGGTGGTTCCGTTGTTGATAAAGACGGAAATAGAAGAAGCGGAAACTATGTGATCCAGAGAGGCGACCTCATTAGCAGCAGGGAAAAAAGAGCCTATGTGCTTCGGAAAGGTGAGACTGGCCTGCCATGGTATATACAAAAATTCTGGGAAGATAATGAGAAGATCCGTGAAATTTTCCGTAAAAATATCAAAGTGGGTCCTACTGCAGGAGAAACACTTGAACTCCTCATCCGTAAAGTAGAAGAGGCCGGATTTGTTTACAATGACTACCAGGAATATGACATAAACGCCGATGATCCTGAAAAAACCCAGGTTCATATTGATTTACATGCTGAGGGAAAGGGAATACTCGCCCCAAGGATTTCTCCCATGGGTCCGAAGTGGCATTGGAATATGAAAATCCGACTCTTTCATACCTTTGCTGTCGAATACATGATATATTTGGATGTTCCTGAATGGGATAGGGGAAACAATTTTACCGGGCAGCAACTATATGCAGCTTTCCATGATGGTGCAGTGGTTACAGGACGTGGAATGGAAATTCCATACCCGGACCAATCCAACAAGATACAATTAATTTATTAATATCAAACCATGCAGAAGTTTGCTGGTACGTTTGACAACACTAATTAATAATTTATCAAGATTTTTTATACCATGAATAATGGAGACAAACCATGAGTAAAGTACGAATCCTTTTTACATTAATGTGCATGTTTTTTCTTACCCATGAACTCCGCGCTCAGCTGCAGGAACCAGAAGCCTCGCGGGAACTGATGAGTCTGATTCGCAGTGAGAAATTTGACTTGATCTTACCTCAAGCTATGCGGGACAACGAGATCGACATGTGGATTTACGTGATGAGAGGAGACGATCCCCTCAGTTTTGAATTGGGCGCTAATCCCGGTGTGTATATCTTTACCGATCGTGGTGGTGAGAGAATAGAACGGACTGTTCTCGGTGGTCGAGGAGAAAGAGAGCTCTACGATATTTTTGGTTCAGAGAGTGAAATAGCACAATTTGTTGCCGAACGCGATCCCAGACGCATAGCAGTCAATTATTCTGAAGAACGTTCCGGCTTCAATACTATTTCGGAAGCAGATCACACCCAATTGCTTGAGGCCTTGGGTGAAAAGTACAGCAATAACGTTGTCTCAGCTGATTATTTGATAGCAGATTTCTTAGCGGGAAGAGGGATGGCTGAAATAGCACTTTTTGGCCGGTTATGCATGATGAGCGCAGAAATTATTGAGGGAGAATTTGACAAAATCGTGCCCGGTGTAACCGCTTTGAGTGATCTTTCGGGGAATATTTTTGTCAGGGATCTGGACGGCAACGAAGAAAACAATACCGACTATGTAATCCAGCGGGGCGACCTGATCGGTATACTCAACGGTGCGAGCATGATGGACTTTAGAGAGCATAATGGCGGAATCGGCTATGTACTTCGGGAAGGAGAAACCGAGCTGCCAACGGAGGTCCAAAACATCTGGGAACATGCATTGATAACCCGGGAGATTTTCCGTAAAAACATAAAGGCAGGTCTGACGGGAGGAGAAACGCTTGAGATTCTCATCGATAAATTAGAAGAGGCCGGGTATGTTTACATAGATGAAGACCAATATGACACAAATGCCGATCCTGAAAAAACCCAGGTTCATATTGACTTCCATGCACTGGGAAGAATAATCTCACAGGCTGAAGCCCCCAGAATTTCTCCTTCGGGTTGGGGTCGGGATCTTAAAATTCCACTCTATCATACCTTTGCTCTTGAATATATGATTCATATGCCAGTTCCCGAATGGGGTAGAGGGAAACATTTATATATATGTCTCCATGACGGTGCGGTTGTCACCGAACGTGGAGTTGAATTTCCCTATCCACTAGATCAGGGGATCCGTACCATACACTAAAATCGAACTCAACAGGAATTTATTTATTATACTGCAGAGTCAATCTTAAAAATATGATAACGTGAATATTTCATTAGATAAAGTATAGATTCTGAATTTTTGGCATAGTATTGATATTTAGTGGGATTAATTTTCTTACCATTTCCACAAATGGACAAACAGGAATATCTATCCCGTTATATTATAGTTTTTGCCAGGTTTTGTAGAGAATTTTTTATTTAGATCAAGGCATATAAGAGTTTTACATAAAAAAATAAATTTCAAACTGAATTAGGCTGATAAATAATGAATAGAGTATGTATTTTTCTAAAATTCTTTTGTATGTTTTGCCTCGTCCAAATGTTATCTGCACAAACTCAGAACCCACAAGCATTGTTGGATCTGAGAAATCAGATTCGCAAAGAGAGATTTGACCTGATATTGCCTCAAACCATGCGGAACAACAATATCGATATATGGATTCATGTGATTAAAAAAAATGATCTTTTAGACCTCGGAGCCAATGAAGGATATTGCGTTTTTACTGACCGTGGTGGTGACAGAATCGAACGAGCTGTTTTTAATTATAATTATTTAGAGGACGATCCTGCCGCATCGTTTCTGGAGACCTACGACATAGCAGGAGGAGAAGTTCCGGAACCTTCGAGCACCCGTTCCAGATTTCATGGTCTCAGAGAATTTATCGCCGAACGCGATCCCAAGCGCATCGGTGTAAATTACTCAAAAAAGTTGGCGCTTGCTGATGGCATTTCGTATACAGAATACCTCGAATTGGTCAATGAATTAGGTGATACGTATGCAAAGAGGATGGTTTCGACAGACAATCTAATAATCGATTTTTTATCGAGAAGAGTGGTAAGTGAAATCGTACTTTTTGGGCAGTTAACTCAAATGTGTGCAGAAAATTTAGAGAGGGAATTTGCTAAAATCGAACCAGGTATAACCGCTTTGATAGATATTCCGGGGAATGTTTTCGTCAGACATCCTGACGGAAGCGAAAATAATAGTGACGACTATGTGCTCCAGAAAGGCGACATGCTTGTTGTAGGCCTCGGTAAAAGTGTAAAAACCTTCGATGCGGCTATAATGGAATTCGGTTATGTGCTTCGGGAAGGAGAGACCGGGCTGCCACCGGAGGTCAGGAAAATCTGGGAACATTCGTTGAACATCCGTGATATTCTACGCAAAAACATCAAAGTGGGTCGTTCTGCCGGTGAAACATTAGAACTCCTCATACGAAATCTGGAAGAGGCGGAGTATGTTTACATAGATAAAGATAAATATGACAAAAATGCCGACCCTTTAAAAACCCAGGTCCATCTTGATCTCCATGCCATGGGAAGAGGAATGGATATCCCCAGAATTTCTCCGTTAAGTGCGGATTGGGCTCTGGATTTAGTAATTCCACTCTATCACACTTTTGTTTTTGAATACATGGTCCATATGCCTGTGCCCGAATGGGGTAAAGGGAAACACTTATACTTAAATTTTCATGATAGTGCAATTGTCACAGAGCGAGGAGTCGAGTTCCCCTATCCACCAGTACAGCGGATTCGTACCATTAAATAATTTCAAACTCTGCAGAATTGCGATTTTGCGATAGTAATTGTTTATTGTAATTTTTTCGTACCTGTTTTCTACTCCCAGTATGATACACAAAGGCCGTTTTTTCTGATTGAGGGAGAACACATATCAAATCAAGGAAATCCTCACATATTCTATTTAAGAGGGATGATATGGGGAATATCACGTAATTTGAATTGGAAAATCTTCAATTCTAATTAGCTTTTAAATAAGAATTTGTATTGTTGTCATTATACTGAAATGTGAAAACTTGTCATATCATATTTTCATTTAGTGATCGCAAATGAGTTCATTAGGTTTTAATACCATTAAAACAAGTTGAAAAGAAAATGTTTAAACAAATCAATCTTTGGATAATATTGTTACTCATTATCTATCCAGCATGTTCGGATGTTAATAATGAGGTATCATTTGTTTCCAGTGACATTAACCAGGTCATTCAGAGTCTGAAACCGGGTGAATATATTAAAAATATTGTTCCGATGCGGGAACGTGTCCAGATAATGGAGCGATGGATAAAATAGAAAAAAGAGAACGTGCTGCCATGGTGATGAGAGAACAGAATATCGAGATGTGGATCGTGCGGAATAATGAAGCGGATTTGTTTACAACAATGAAGGTCCGGTCTATACTTCACTGCTGACGGTGATTTTTCAGGGGTTGACTTTACCAAGTATCTATGCTTCAGGAGTCTCACAGACACTGCCAGATTTTATGATGTTCCACGACACGGGTGAGAAGATCAGATATGTCGAGCCCCGTGACTATAAACACATTTTCGAACTGGTCACGAAACATGATCCTGCAGCGATTGCGATTGGACAGCACAATAACGAGCAGATGCTCGAAGCTTTAGGGAGCAAATATACGGCACGGTCGATCGATTCGTGGCTCTTGGGTGTGCATTGGCTGGAAACGATGAGCCCCCAGCAGATCAAAGTTTATCGGTATGTTATGGGTTTCCATGACGACATTTTGGCTGAAGGATTTTAAAACGCTGCCATCACTCCGGATGTTACGACGACCGACGATCTAAACCGGTGGTTTCGGCATCGCACACACGAACTTGGTATTGAAAATGAGAACCATCCTACCATTGAGATCCAGAGAAGCCCGGCAATTATGGAAGAGTATCCAGAGGAGACGGAGGCTTTTTTAGACGATCAGTTCAAATACAATATCGCAAGCGTGGTGATACGAAGAGGCGATATCGTTAATTGTGACTCGCACCAATATGCCTATGTGCTCAAGGAAACCGATGTCCCTGAGGTTTTGAACGGAGCGCTAAGAAAGGCGAACTGGCTTCAAGACCTGATAGCAAAGGAATATATAGTCGGAATGACCGGAATTTTTCAGGTGCTTCTTTGTCATTTCACCCGCCTGCCATGTTCATTCGACGTTTTATATTGGGCGGACTAATGTTTTGGAAAGGGACGCATGTGGCAGGGATCTCTCCGCAGCCGCAGTATTATCCGACGTCGATTGTATCGGATCAACACAAGCTCTCCTACAACACGATTCACGTTTTCCATCCACACATCCGTGTTGAGGTACCCGGCTGGGGTACGGACGGAGTGCGACTTGGCGTCGGTCAAATTGTCGCATTTACCGAAGATGGATTCCAGTATCTTAGCAGGGCTCAGGAGTACAGATTGCATGTAATACGATAAATGGTGTTAATTTTAGTTAGGGAGGTAAAATCATGAGTAGAGTGCGGATTCTTATTACACTCCTTTCCATACTTTTCTTTGTCCAGAATTTACAGGGACAGATTCCTGAAGGGGAAAATTTAGTTAATATGATGAATCAAATTCGTAAAGAAAAGTTTGACTACATTTTACCTCATGTTTTGCGAGATAACAATATCGATATGTGGATTCACGTAATGAGGGCAGGGAGACCCGATCCTCTCGGATCAGCCTTGGGAAGCAGCTCCGGTGTTTTCATCTTTACCGATCGTGACGGTGACAGAATTGAACGGGCTGTTCTTGGTCAAAGTGATGAATCACTTCCGGGGACAGATGCCTACGACATATTTTTTAGTGAAGAAATAGAAGTGGAAGGTGATGCCGGCTGGGAAAATATTATCGGAGAATTTGTTGCTGAACGCGATCCGAGACGAATCGCTGTCAATTTTTCAAAAAAGAATGCTGTTGCTGACGGTATTTCGCATACAGACTACATAAGATTGGTTGAAGCAATAGGTGATACGTATGCAGAGAAGATTATCTCGGCAGATAATGTCATAGCCGATTTCTTGTCGGGAAAAGTAATAGGTGAAATAGTACTCGATGGTTATTTTGGTCTTAGAGTTGCAGAAATATTAGATCGAGAATTTGCCAGGATCGTCCCGGGTGAAACCATGTTGAAGGATATTTCAGGAAATGTTTTTGTAAGGGATCTTGACGGAAATGAACACAATAATGACGACTATGTCCTCCAGAGAGGAGACCTGTTCACTATACTCCACGGTGCAGGTGAAGGGATCTTCGTGGCGGATTTAGGTGGAAACGCCTATATACTACGGGAAGGAGAGACTGAACTCCCCCGGAGGATTATAAAAATCTGGGACGAAGCGATGGTTGTCCGTGAGATCTTACGCAAAAACATTAAGGTGGGTACCACTGCGGGAAAAACACTGGATCTTCTCATCCGTAAAGTAGAAGAAGCAGGCTATTATTATAATCCGGTGGATCGATATGATATCAAAGCCGATCCTGATAAAACACAAGTGCATTTTGACCTGCATGCTCAGCAAGGCACCAGATCAATGAATGCTCCCAGAATTTCTCCTTTGGGGCCGGATTGGGAACGGGAAATGAAGATCCCGCTCTTTCATTCGTTTACTTTTGAATACATGATCCATATGCCTGTTCCTGAAGAGGGTAGAGGGAAACATTTATATATAGCATTCCATGATGGTGCGATTGTTACCGAGCGTGGAGTCGAGTTTCCCTATCCACCGGACCAGGGGATTCGTATCATTAGATAATGTCAAACTCTACAGAAGTGCACTCTTGTGACAGTAATAATTGGTCTGTAAATGTTACGGACCCATTTTCTGCCCACAGTATGATGTAAAAGCGTTGTGTTTCCCGATGAGAGGGGAACACGAATATGAGCTGGATATTTTCCATATAAGATTGAAGACCTCTCGAATTTTAAGGTGGAATAACTGCTGTAAAGACTTTTACGAATCATGAATAAAGGAGATAAAATCATGAACAGAGTACGGGTTCTTATTGCATTGTTTTGCATGTTTTTCCTTGTACAGATATCCCGCGCCCAGATTTATGAAGCAGATACAATGGTTGATGTGCTGAATCTGATTCGCACTGAGAAATTTGATTATATTTTACCTCAAGCCATGCGGGAAAACAGGATTGACATGTGGGTTCAAGTAATGGGAACAAAAAATGTTGAAGAAGGCCATCTTGATCCTCTCAGATTAGACCTGGGTGGCAATACCGGTTATATTATTTTTACCGACCGTGGCGGAGATAAGATTGAACGGGCTGTCTTTGGCCGTATTACTCCCGACGTTCGAAACAGTGGAGCATACGACATAATCGAGAGAAGCATCTCAGAGAAGGATCTCAGACAATTTGTTGCCGAACGCGATCCCAAAAGCATCGCCGTCAATTTTTCGGAATGGCTTACCATCGCAGATGGCATTTCACATACGGACTACCTCAGACTGGTCAATGCGGTAGGTGAAAAATATGCGGAAAGGTTTGTTTCTGCTGATAAAGTTATAACCGATTTTCGAACGAACAGGGTGATGAGTGAAATCGTCTTTTATGGAGAACTATGCAAAAAAACCGTTGAGGTGATGGAAAAGGCCTTTGATATCATTGAACCGGGAGTAACCACTGTGAGTGATGTTGCCCGGTGGCTGAGAAACCAGAACATGTCCGACGGATTCGGATCCGTGATCCAGTTTGGTCTGCCGGGTGTATGGAGCAGTGGCGGTTCAGGCGACCGCGTCATTCAGGAAGGCGACCTGGTGCACATAGATTTCGGTCTTATCATGATGAACTATCGGAATGACATAAAGCGGATTGCGTATGTGCTTCGGGAGGGCGAATCTACACTGCCTCCGGAGATTCAAGAGACCTTTGATGAAGCATTACGAGCCCGTGAAATTTTCCGCAGGAACATCAAAGTCGGTCGTACCGCCGGTGAAACATTTGAAATCCTCAAAGAGAAATTGGAAGAGGCTGGATATGCTCACAATGACAGACAGGAATATGATAGCAGTGCAGATCCTGAAAAAACCCAGATTTCTATAGACTTCCATGGTCTGGGTCACGGTTGGGGAGATGAAGCTGTAGGGCCGAGAATGTCTCCTTTTAGTCCGGATCGTGACCATCTGAAGATACCACTCTACAACCTCTTTGTTCTTGAATACATGATCTACAATCCAACGCCTTTATTGGGTAATGGTAAACACATCGATATGGCTATCGAAGACGATGTGACTGTTACCGAACGTGGTGTTGAGTTTCTTTATCCACCAATCAAACAAATACGTTTAATTCGGTAACTGGTTCGCACATCGAACAGCCTGGAGAGTGCTTTGTCAAATTAAAATCTCGTATCTGGAAATATTTTATAATTAGAGAGAGCCTTATCGGGACTGCCTCTTTTCAGTGGACGTATGATCAAAAAAGAATCAATTTCGTTTGTATAATTCAAGTCTCGGTCTCGATCTCGGGTCAAACTCGAATAGGTTGGACTTTTGTTGATACAACGAACAGTAACATTACCGGCGCAGGAGTGAGGGTGTTTAAGGCAGGCGTTGAAAAACCGGGAGGCGTTCAAGAGGAATCAAAAAATGCAGCCCGAAGAGCGGCTCGTCTTACACGGCGGGGTTATAAACGAAAACTGATGCAACGCTCCCGCCTCATAACCCTGCTGCCGATCTCCGGGGTTGCTCCGAGGCAAGCTGCACAGCGCCATCATTCGCGCTATGAAGCCGAGCTCGTGGTCCGTTTCGTTGGCGCTGACAAGCTGGTTCACCTGATCGGCAAGGGTGAAGGAGTGCCGCGCCTGGGGCGAAGCTTCGCGGATCGTCGGCACCAGCACGTCATCCAGGCCGGAGACGGCATCTCTGATCGGAACCAACTCGCCGCGTTTACGCTGCATGGATTATTCTTCCATGTTCATCAGACAAGACAGGGGAGCGCGTGAGCCTCTCACCCGCTTTGCCCTCTTGGAAAGGTCACGTCTGCGGCTTGTTCGCCAAGTTCGCGCCCCCATTATCCTGACAGGACTTTAAAAAATCCTTGTGGGAGTAGACAGTTATGAGTACAAGCAACGCCTTATCGAGATCCAGGAAGTCGACCGGCGTACCGTTTTCTTTCTCCGCTATGTATCGCCACTCTATGAAGTCATCCTTGTGTTTCTCAAGGATTTGTTGCAGAGACGCGATTTCTTGGCTACTCTCCTGTGCGCCTACAATCTTTTTGGTTTCGCTGTCCAAGTCATTGAACAAAATCAGCAGATCGTGCCCGTTCCGATCCTTCCTATATCGACCTGTTTTCTTGAAGGACAGCGCCTTCAACATGAGTTCCGTTGCTAATGCCCGCAACATCACCATCGATAATGAATAGCCAAGAACCCGCGTCATTTTGATCGTCTGGACGTCTACTGTCATTTGGTTAATATCATTCTGGAGATCGTCAGCAACCTGTCGTAAAGAGACGGCCTGGAACGCCAATACGTTCGGGGCCTCTAATGTGCGGTCAAGGTTGTACCGTTGGAGCGACTGGACCGGGCAAGGCAGGTCGGCCAAGGCTTCGGCAACCTGAACACCGCCTTTGCGCTTCATCGGTGTTACGTGAACCTCATAGTCTCTATTACTTTGTGCATTCTTGTTGACAATGTAATTTGGCATTTCATTTTCCTTTCCTATTCTTTTATAAGGTTTATCAGAAGGATTATAGGTTAGTTATATAGATAATTTCCTAAAATATAATCAGTACCGAACAATATTGTATCAATTATAGAATTCCAAGTAAATGTATTGGGTAATCACGTCCTCATTTGTCAAGTAGTTATTACACTTTGTATCGTAATTTTTCAAGTATCTTATAATTGGGTTCTAAAGATTTTGCTTTGTTTTCCCCTGTTATTTTTATAAAACCATATTCTCTCAATTTTGATAAATCTTTTCTGACTGTATGATAACTCTTTTTCGTATATATTCCTTTAATACTTGGGTCTTCGAGAGAAAGAAAATTTGAGAATCTTAACTTTTTAAGTTCAACTAAGATATCCAATACCGAAACCATTCTTTCGTTTATTTTTTGATCCTGAATTACTTTTGTTCTTTGTAAATAACGAATGTAATCCATGAACATTAACTCTTTTATTTTAGACAATGCTCTTTTTTTTATTCTATTCAATTCTTTAAGATAACCGTTTGATGCAAAGTCTAAAAAAGGCATGACATTTAACGTGACACTGACATTTCTTAAATTATCAATATATTTATTTCTGTAAATTGAGAAATGATTTGCAAGAGACCAGAAACAATAATAATTAAACTTCCCTTTACTATATAAAATCATAGCCTCCAAGGCTCTCGCTGTCCTGCCGTTTCCATCTCCAAAAGGGTGGATTTCAGTTAAATAGTAATGAGCAAGATTCGCTTTTGTAAGAGGAAAATCATAAAAATTACCTTTGTTGTTGTCGTTTAACCATTTAATAAAACCTTTCATACCTTCCTTAACATCACGTTCAGTTTTTAATACTGCACTTCGCCTCGGAGAACCGAATGAAATTTCCACAGTGCGGTATTCGCCGGGCTTATTGTATTGATACGGTAATCCACGGGTCATATACGTGTGAAGTTGCCTGATAAATCTTTCATCAATTTCCTTGTCACGATTTCCATCAACATAATCAATAATAAACTTATATGCGTTTTTAGAATTCACTGCTTCTTTTTCTGCGGTTTGTAATTCTTCATGAGCTTCCTCTTTATCAAAAGCTTTTTCAATTTCATTATCTGTTAAATCAACACCTTCAATACGCTGTGTTCCACCTACGGCAAGAATCATTTCATGTCTAAATATTTTTTTAGCTTGCGCAGGAAAGGATGGCAAGTCTAAAAGAAATTGGTTAACACCTTGAATTTTGTGTAGTGTATTAAGTAAATCGAGCCAATTCACAGCATTATTTTTTCTAAAAAGTTCATCTTCTAAATCAAACTTCAGTAACCGCTCTTTTGTAATCATTTTCAATCTTCCTAATATACTCAAATATCACATTTTGCAAGTTGCAATATACAAAATAAATTACTATTATTGCAAGTATATTTGCAAATTATTTTTCATATTTTTATGAGACTTTAAATGATTGAAAAAGAATGAGTTATATATATTATTAATTAATATATAACTATAATTTGCAATGTAATTTGCAATAGTATTTGCATTGTTTTTTTATTATATTTGTTAAAACCAAAAAGGCGATACCGTCCGGCAAGACAAAGTATCGCCTACAACCATGCATTAAAGCTCTCGGACAAAGGGAGCATGATAACCCTTTAAAACATTGTTCACGGAAAAATCAACTGTTCTACATAACAATGTTATTACAAGGTTGATACGTTAAACAAAAAAACCCCGACCATAATAGCCGGGGTATAAAGCGTGAGCTTTTCGCGCCCATTACTGGTGAGTAAAGAGCACTTATTATGATAAGCTTTCAAGAATCACTTACGTTTTAATTCAATATAGCGTTATTATTTATAGAATGCAAGAAAAAAACAACGACACAGGGAGATTAACCATGGCGACTATTCTCGGTCTCGATCTCGGGTCAAACTCGATAGGTTGGGCTTTTGTCGATACAACGGACAGTAAAATTACCGTCGCAGGGGTGAGGGTGTTCGATTCGAGGCGGGCGTTGACAATCCGGAAGAAGCTCAAGAGAAATCAAAGAATGCAGCCCGAAGAGCGGCTCGTCTTACACGGCGGGGTTATAAACGAAAACTGATGAAACGCTCCCGCCTCATAACCCTGCTGCAGTGTAGGACGGAGGGCAGCAGCGGTCTTTTCATATGTGTGGATACTGTGCGGTACTAATGGCCCATGCCGCGGGCAAGCCTCTAAATCCTGAAACCCTGCAGGCTGACACATAGAGATTTTCATCCTCGAACAACAGGTTATCAGATATGGCATTTCAGGCTCAGGCTGAAACCGAACAGCTTCACGTCGTCTGTCATGAAGGTGCCCGCTACCGGTTCGCTTCCGTTCCTGCGCACATTCGGCGCGTGGCTGCGCAACGGATCCCATACTACCGCTTCCTCACCGCCATCGAAGGATGAGAAGTTGCCCCAGCGGCCCTTCACCCCTAGAGACACAGACTCAGTGAGTTCGTAGTCCGCTCCGAACAGCACCTGATAACCGAACAGCGTATCGGAAAGTAACGATTCGCCGACACTGGCCGTTGCGGCAAGGTTCCGGCGGATCTCCTCGGCGTTGGGCAGCCCCTCTCCGGTGGAGATTGCAGTGGGGTCGGCGTTCCTGGCCCACACACTTGAGTATTCCATCCTGGTAAAACCGACACCCATACCCAACCCGATATAGGTGGTGACCCGTGTCATGTTGGTGAAGTCCAGATACAGATTCCCGAACAGGTTGTGTCCGGTGAGAGTGCCTATGCGGCCCGTCGCTTTCTGGATTTCCTGTCGAAGCTTGTCGCCGGTTGCTCCGGTGGCGAAGGGAACGTCGGCGGTCTGGTTATATTGGACGGCCCGATAGAAGTATTCAAACTCGGGCCGAAGGCGGACCTTCATCCCGTCCGGGTTGTCCTCTCCTATCTCGATACCCAGCACAAATCCGGACAGAATGCCACTGGCACTGTTAAATTTGTTGTCCCAGCCGGCCCCGAACCCGCGATTCGAACCCGTGCAGTTGTAGTCTTCATATCCGGCAGTTTGTGTCACGGCCGCATACATCGGGTTGATGTACTCGTCACACACGCTGGCCCGGTCGTTGCTGCTCCCTGTGGTATTCATTTCTGGGGCGAAGTTTATACCCATCTCAAAGCCGAAATAGAGTCCCTGACCGTGCGCACTACCCGGAGCGAAAACCGACATCGCAACAAAGGGGATCAACAGGAGATGAACACGTTTCATAAAGTCTTTCATATAAATCTCCTTATATAAAAGATAAGCAGTAGCCGACAAATATTGTATGAATTGCAAAATCCCAAGAGAATATAAGTACGTCGTCCTGATTTGTCAAGAAGTTATTACAGGATTGATGCTTTAAATAAAAAACCCCGACTAATGCCGGGGTATAAAGCGTAAGCTTTTCGCGCTCATTACTATTGAGTAAAGAGCACTTATTATGATAAGCTTTCAAGAATCATTTGTATCTTAACTAAAAATAGTGCATTTTTTATAAAATGCAAGAAAAAAAACAACGACACAGGAGAATGAACCATGGCAACTATTCTCGGTCTCGATCTCGGGTCAAATTCGATAGGTTGGGCTTTTGTTGATACAACGAACAGTAACATTACTGCCGCAGGAGTGAGGGTGTTCGAGGCAGGCGTTGAAAATCCGGCAGGCGCTCAAGAGGAATCAAAAAATGCAGCCCGAAGAGCGGCTCGTCTTACACGGCGGGGTTATAAACGAAAACTGATGAAACGCTCCCGCCTCATAACCCTGCTTCGGAAGGTGAATATGTTTCCCAATTGCAGTGAGAATATTCCGGATTATTATGCGATGGACCCGTATGAGCTCAGGTGGAAAGGGCTCTACGAAGAATTGACACCGTGTCAATTCGGTAGAGTCCTGCTCCATATTAACAAACGGAGGGGTTTCCTGTCAAACAGGAAAACCGATACACAAGACGACACTAAAATCTTCAAGGGATATGAAGACAAGGTCGGCATAACCGAAACACAAAAAACTATCGGAGAAGGCGGATTTAAAACACTTGGAGAATATCTCGCCAGCCTTGATCCGCATGAAGTACGACGCCGGAGCAGATTCACTCTCAGGAAAATGTATCTTGACGAATTCTCGTGCTTATGGAATACACAAAAGCCCTGCAATCCAAACCTCTATACTGATGAATTGAAAAAAAATCTTGAGAAAATCATTTTTTATCAGAGACCGCTGAAGTCGCAAAAACATTTCGTGGGAAACTGCAGTCTCGAACAGAGCAAGAAAGCCGCCCCGAAGAGTTGTCCCATCTTCCAGCAATTTCGTATTCTTGAACAACTGTCGCGTATTCGCATCACGCTCCATGAACAAGACTGGGACGACCGGCCGTTGAGCGATGCTGAGTGGTCTGTTTTGCGCAAAGAGCTCAATGCAAAAAAAGAACTCACTTTCAGCAGAATCAGAACATTACTCAATCTTCCCGATGAGACCCATATTAATTTGGAAGAGAATGGTAAACTCATCGGAAACAAGACAGCTGCACAACTTGAGAAAGTAATTGGGAAAAGCCGGTGGCACACTATGGGAGACGAGGAAAAATTTAGACTATGGCACCTATTCTATTCCGCTGAAGATCATGACACGCTTGACCGCTGTCTCCAACAACACTGGGACGTCACAACCGAACAGCGGGATCGTGCCGCAAAAGTTTCATTTGAAAAAGAATACGGGAATTACAGCACACGGGCGCTGAAAAAAATCAACCCCCGCATTGCGCCCGGCGTATCGGTGACGGAGGCGGTCGAAAAAGCCGGATACATAAGCAGTAAACCGGGAATGTCCCGGAAACAGGACCGGCTGCCCGCTCTTGAAAATCTCAGAAACCCCATCGTGATGCGAGCGCTGAATGAACTGCGACATGTAGTCAATACTGCTCTCGATGTCTGCGGAAGACCTGATATTATCCGGATCGAGCTTGCCCGGGACTTGAGAAATTCAAAGAAAAAACGCTATGAAGAGCGAAAAAAGCTGCTGAAGCGGCAGCGGGAATATGAAGAAATACGCAAACGGCTCGAAAATGAGCTTGATTTCGGGAGCCCGACAACCGAAGACGTCCATAAATATTGTCTCTGGAAAGAATGCGGTGAGATCTGTCCCTATACCGGAAAGACAATATCATTGAAAATGCTTTATTCCGGTGAATTCGAAATCGAGCATATCATTCCTTATAGCAAGAGCCTTGATAATTCCCTCTTTAACAAGACTCTTTGCCATGTAAACGAGAATAAGCGTAAAGGGAATAAGACGCCGTACGAAGCCTACGCTGGTGACTCGCGGTATGACGAAATCCTCATGCGGGTAGGAAAATCTGGCATGAACAGGGGAAAACAAAAACTATTCATGGATACGGAATTAAAAGATGATTTTATCGCGCAGCAGTTAAACGACACGCGGTACATAAGCCGGAAAGCGGTGGAATACCTCGATCCGGTCGCAGAAAAAGTGCAGGCGGTAAAAGGCGGTTCAACCGCGCTTCTTCGGTATTATTGGGGACTCAACTCGATTTTAGGCGATGGCGATATAAAAAGCCGGGACGACCACCGGCACCACGCTGTCGATGCTGTCGTCGTTGCATTGACCGACCACAAAAAGCTGCATACGCTGAGCGTATATCACAAATACGGGCGTGAATCAAAGCGTGAGCAGTATCTGCCGCCGTGGGATAATTTCCACAATGATGTCGATGCGGTGATACGGAATATTCTCGTTTCGCGCCGCTTCAAAAGAAAAACAACCGGAAAGCTCCATGAGGAAACATGTTACGGTCTGGTAACCACACCGGATGGAGACGAAAAACCAGTTGTCCGAAAGCCATTGGAAAATATGACACGAACTCAGTTGAGAGGAATTGTCGACGCAGTCGTTAAACAACAGGTCTTTGCACGGCTCAAGAGTCTCGGCATCGCTCCAGACAAAAAATTTACTGTTCCAAAGGATATGTGGAAAGAGCCGCTCATGATGCCGGACGGGAAAACAGAGATTAAAAAAGCCCGCTATTATGTCCAGACGAAACGGGATAACCTTATACCGCTCTACGAAGGGAAAAACCTCTATGTCGAACCGGGAAGCAATCACCATATTGCGATTTTTGAGAGCGGCAGTGGAAAACGGGAGGGCGTTGTTGTCACGCTTTTCGAGGCAGCAAAGCGGGTGCGGTTGGGCAAACCGGTAATCGACCGCAATGCATGTCCCGGCTGGACATTTGTGATGTCGCTTTCGATCAATGAAATGGTGCTTCTCGATATTGATGAAACTACTATAGACTGGGATGATCCGAAACCTGCAAAACGAGTTTCAGACTCCTTATTCCGTGTTCAGAAAATAGACATAAATAAAATAATCACGTTTCGGCGCCACATAGTCGCACGGCTAAAAGATGATAATAACATCGAACAGGGAAGAGTTTTTAAAAATCCAAATACATTAAAAGGCATCAAAGTCGCTGTCGATCCGATCGGAAGGATAAGGAAAGCGCATGGTTAAACGAACAGTTGTATTCAGTAATCCGACATATCTCCATACGAAGCAGAACCAGCTTGTCATATCGGGAGCTGAGCAGAACGATAAGACGATACCGATTGAAGATATCGGGATTGTTCTCTGTGATCATGACCAGATTCGCATCACGAAAACCCTGCTGGCGAAACTGTTGGAAAACAATGCGGCAGTCGTTATTACCGACGGCAAACATCTGCCGGCAGGACTTTTTCTGCCACTCGACACGAATATACTGCAGCAGGAGCGATTTACCGGGCAGGCAGGCGCGCCGGTCCCATTGCGGAAACGACTCTGGAAACAGACGGTCCTGGCGAAAATCAGGAACCAGGCATTGATTCTTAAAAAATTCGGCATGGAAAATGCTCCCTTGTCCGCACTGTTACACAAAGTACGTTCCGGAGACCCGGGAAACATTGAGGCGGTTGCAGCACAGCGGTACTGGAAGCTTTTGTTTTCCGGGCGGAAATTCAGGAGGAGGCGCTGCGGCGGTCCCCCGAACAACTTGCTCAATTACGGATATGCCGTTTTACGGGCACTGCTGGCGCGGAGCCTTATTGGAGGAGGCCTTCTTCCGCTTATCGGAATACACCACAGGAACCGGTATAACGCCTTTCCGCTTGCGGACGATATCATGGAGCCCTACAGACCTTTTGTTGACAGTATCGTATATGAATTGTCGACACACCAGGCAGTAGAAGACCTTACCCCGGAATCGAAAAAGGCGTTGCTGGGGATTCCGGCGGTGACCGTGACCATGGGCGGCGAGCAGTCGCCGCTCATGGTCGCCGCCTCAAGAACTGCTTCAAGCCTGCAAAAATGTTTTCACAATCGATCATCATCACTACTTGAATTTCCACAACCATGAACTTGAATGCGTATAGAATTATGTGGCTCTTTGTATTTTTCGATCTGCCGGTAAAAACAAAACGGGAAAAGAAGGCGCACGTGCGTTTCGTGATAAATCTCAAAAAAGACGGTTTCACGATGATGCAGTACTCTGTTTATATCCGCCACTGTCCGAGCCGCGAAAATGCCGAGGTCCACTGTAAACGGGTTCAATCGTTCCTGCCGGCAAAGGGGTCGGTCGTTATCCTGAGAGTGACCGACAAACAGTTCGGGCTGATGGAATCGTATATCAGCAAAAAGAAAAATCCTCTCCCGGAGGTGTCGTATCAGCTTGAATTTTTCTAAAAAAACGACCTTATGAAACAAAAAACCGGCCTGAAAGACCGGTTTTTCGAAAGAAGATTTTGGCTAACTCGTTACTGGACATAAAGTTAGCAAAAGCCTAATATACAAAACTTATTCTTGAAAGCAAACCATAACTGGAGTGGTGATGGGGGGTATCCTGGTTTTAATATACAAAACTTATTCTTGAAAGCAAACCATAACTGGAAGGGTTGTGGGAAAGTTTGATTCCATAATATACAAAACTTATTCTTGAAAGCAAACCATAACAGTCCTTTTCAATCTTGTCAAGCTTGCCCAAATATACAAAACTTATTCTTGAAAGCAAACCATAACTAACCCCTTTTATTTATCCCCATCTATATAAATATACAAAACTTATTCTTGAAAGCAAACCATAACCACCGATGTCTAATGCGGCCGCAGAGAGAGAATATACAAAACTTATTCTTGAAAGCAAACCATAACCCATTGCCATTGTTTTATCTCCTTATTTATAATATACAAAACTTATTCTTGAAAGCAAACCATAACCGGAGAGATGTTCCTCCGTGCGGCCTCCTGGGGGCATCCTCGTGCCCGGAGATAGCATCCCGGCTCGCTGGCTCGGCGAACGTGGGCAACCCCTGGGCGCGGCGGCGCTCGGCGAGCGGGTCGCCGCCCGTCGGGGTCGGAGAGCGGCGCGGCTCTGTCAGGAACAAACGCACGTTCTGGCCGAACAGTTCAGCAGCATGGAACATGGTGCGTTCCGTGTTCCGTATCTGTCAGAGAAAATACTCGAAGCCGCATTCCATAGACGGGCCGTGAAGACCGTCGCCTATCTGCGGGTCTCGCCCGGGGCGTGACCGAGGTTGGTCTTTACTGCCGCGTCAACGTGGCCGACAGCTCGATGGGTCCGCAGACGCTGGTTGTGGCGGTTGTGCGGAATACCACCATGTTGCCAGTAAAGGTAAGCGTTATGATCGCCTCCATGATCGTACCGCAATCCGGGTCTTCTTCGTCCGGCGCGGTGAGCGTGACGCGGCCGGCCGCATCTATGGTGCCGCTGATGGTTCCGAGATCAGTGGTCTCGCCTACTACTTCGTAGCTGCCCGTGATCGCGAGTTGTGCCCCGTCCTGCGCCACGGTCATTGACATGGTTCCGCTCGAACTCACCATTGACCCTTCAATCAAGGCTGAGAGCGTCAGTGGTCCACGATAGGTGCCGGCGACATTCGGAATCACCGGTTGCGGCGGCATCGGCGTAGGACTCGGCGGACTTGTGTTGTCACCTTGCCGCGTCAACGTGGATGACATTTCGGCGTTGTTTCCGCAGTCGTCGCTTTGGGCTAAGTTGAATACCGCTATGTTGCCAGTAAAGGTAAGCGTTGCAACCGTGTTCGTACTGCAAACCTGGTCCGGGTCTTCTTCTTGGAAAGTGTCGGCCGGGAACGTGACACGACCATCCGTATCGATGGTGGCGTTGATGATTCCGAGATCGCTAGTGTCACTTAATACAGTCGAGCCCGTGATCGTGAGTTGTGCCCCGGCCTGCGCCACGGTCATTGACATAGTTCCGCTCGAACTCACCATTGACCCTTCAATCAAGGCTGAGAGCGTCAGTGGTCCACGATAGGTGCCGGCGACATTCGGAATCACCGGTTGCGGCGGCATCGGCGTAGGACTCGGCGGCGGCATCGGCGTAGGACTCGGCGGCGGCATCGGTGTAGGACTCGTTGGACTTGTGTTGTCACCGCCGCACGCTGACAACCCGAGAACGATGATCGAGACAAGAGTAAGGTGTGCGCGCATCTGCTCCTCCTTAATGTATTAATATATGGGATTAATATACCTACTGACAGATTGAAAAGACTATTTTTTCAAATCTTCTTTAGTAAATAAATAAACAACAATTGAATTCGGATCATTATTATCTATAAGACTCATATCTAAATCTTCTAAAGTAACATGTAGCTCTTCTGGGCTAAGCTGATAAGCAGACCCATTTGCATTATCTATGACCATACCTATTATCCCCCAAGAAAAAATATTTCCTCAAATGGCTGCTCTCTTTTTAAATTCTCTAGTGATATTGAGTGTCACGTCTTCATAGTTTTCCTTTTTAATAACAACAATATATTCACGTGTTTTCTTCAAAGTAACTGTAGTTGGCGTGCTCCCCATATCTTCATTATTTATAAGCACCCTCGCCCCAGCAGGCATTGAATTGAAACTAATACCTTGTGTAGTTCCTCTCGAAATAGTTGCACAGGAAAATGATGCCACACAAAACAACGCAATAAAAACCCAGTCAATCTTTTAAAAATAAAAGTGCAGTCGTGGTCACCTTCAAAAACCCGATATTTGATGCCTAACAGAGTATTTTAGAGCACTTCAGAAGTTTTAACGGGGGGGGGGGGGGGGGGTGCAAGGAATAGCCCCTCTTTATCTATCACTTCCTGGAACGTCTCAGCAAGCTTGATAACACTTCCATTTAACTTTTTATTATCATCCATTCTACACCCCTTCTCTTTGAGTTAAATTATACTACTAGGAACGGACAAAAAAATACAAAATACCATGACATATTAACAATTTGCCACTAACTATAGTATAAGGAATTTTTAAAAAAGCAACATAAAAAATTTATCGCAGAGGAGTGGGCTTTTTAAATTCTTTTTCTTTTACAACCGGTTTCGTCAAGTTCTTGGGATTAACCCTGATGATCCTGTTTAAAGCTTCAAGAAACCCCATACCCTCAGGAAATATTCGTTTAGACATAAATGAACATCCTTTCAAAAAAACAATTTAATAAGAGCGAATCCCAAACCAAGCAAACTAAGAAAACCCCCTATTACAGAACATATAACTTTAGGGATTAATATACAAACTCATTCTTGAAAGCAAACCATAACAATACAGTTTGAAACGTTATGAACTGTTTTAATATACAAACTCAAAGGTTGAGGTGAACGGATCGACGCCGTCCGCCTGGACCGGAATGTGGCTTCGAACAAGGTTGAAGGTTGCTTCCTTCGCGCCGACATGGCGCACGGCAAACTCGTGTTCCGAAAGGTCGGGCCTGGCGAGAGCTTGTGCGAGATCGAACTCTGGGTCGGAGGCGACAGGTATCAAGAAGATCACGATGACGCTGGCCCACTCCACGTCGCCTTCACGGGCCGCCTAATTGCTGTGAAAGCGATGACCTCGCCATCGCAATACCTGCAATCCGTGTCTACCAAACGAGAACGGGGAAGCTAGTCGTGTACCGCGACTGGCGCGGTGGCACTCTGGAGGATGCGGGCGCTACCTACCGAGAGTTTCCAGACTTGAAGACCTTGGTGGCAAGTCCGAGCGCACTGGATACGCTCTGGATCAATGGTAGTGGAAACGGTGAACGGCCTGACCTAGATCGACAGTTCCTGCACCACACCGCCGCAGCGCTTAGAGAAAAACTGGTTATTCGAATCGACTGACTCTCGGCGACAAAGGGGACTCAGATGCTTACGCTTGGCCAGGCTGGGCTGCAAAAACTCGCCAATCATCTTCTTCGACACGACCGCTGTGGCCGCAAGCGACGGCACGCATCCCAAGGAAAGGCAGAAGCCGCCATACGCGCGCTCATTCGCCGAGAACTGGACCGGCCCAGCGAAGGGTTGCTGGCGGCATATCACTGTCCCCGCTGTCTTTCATGGCATGTAGGACATCGTTCACGCCACACGACCACAGTCGCTCTGGCATCGTGAACGCGACCGAGTGAGAGACGAGACGAGCGTCGTCCTCGTAAAAGGACGCTAGAGCATGACGGACGACACAAGTACTACTTGGTTTCTGCTTGTTTTCGGTATCGGTGGGCTTACGTTTGTCGTCGTTAACGTGATGGAGAACGGCATGACTGAAGGCATGGCGTATCCCATTCTTTTCTCTGTTCTCGGTTCTCGCGCTCATAGCCGGAATTCAAGACCTTAGACAGTAAATAGCTGGCTACGTCGGCTGGCACTCGGAACGAGCGCGACCAGGACCGGGCACTATTCGACCTGCCGCCAGCCGGCGGTCCCACCCCAAAGACGCCTGCCGCCCGTTCTGTGGCGTCTTGGAGCGGGTCAGGGCCGTCCTCACGAGCCGGGGGGGCCCGTTTGGGGTGGGGGGTGGGAGCTGCTTAGCTTCGGCTCAGCGAACAGCTTCAGCGCCTCTCGCTCCGCATCGGTTAGCGTCAGTTGTGCGCCGGCCGCCGCCTCCGGATAGACCATCGCCGCCTTCCATTCGTGTTGCCCCATGGAGGTGGCGACGCCAAGTCTGACGCCACGTTTGCGTAACCGCTCCACCAGCGCTGGCGCATCGAACAAGAACACCTCCGTGATCACCAACGGCCGGGTCTGGCCCCGCGAGGTCATCGCCCCCGCCTTCGGCCCGGTCATTACAAGGTAGTAGTCCGGGACGCCGGCTGGATTGATGTCGAGCAGCCCCTCGCGCTTGCCGTACCACTTCACATTCACCGTCTGTCCGGCCAGCGGGCCGTCTGCAAACCGGCCGTCGAAGCCCTCCTGAACCGCGGATTCTTCCAGCGTCACCCTGAAGATTTCCCGCGCGATCCACTCCCCGACATGACCCCTGATGGCTGGACGGCCGATCAGAGCCGCAATCTCTTTGTCGATGGTGTTACGCCTCGCCAAGAGGGAGGCTAATTGCTTCAGATGATCGCTCATGGCTGTTGCTATTCCAGTAACGTTTTTTTGGAATAATACTGAGGAAAATCCGGAGTACTGGTGCCACTACCCCCGCTAATCCCCTCAATTTCCAGTTGAGTCGGCCTCTTTTTCAGCCGAAAGATTGTCAAGTACGTACTACTTGATCAGTACTACTTGTACATAGGCATGGTGTTTATTCCAGGAGATCGACCAAAAGGCATGGTGTTTATTCCTGGAAAACTCCCCAGAATCACAGTTTTTTGTGGAAATCCACGCGTCGTGGCCGCGCTGGTGCTGATTGTCGAGCCGGGGCGCCACCTGCGCATCAATCCCGACCTGGTGGCCACGACCCTGGAACTGACGCCGGCGGAGACGCACGTTGCGGTCGGGTTGGCGGAAGGCAAGAGCGTGCGCAACATGGCCGAGGCGACGGGGCATACGACCGCCGCCATCTACTGGCACCTGCAGCAGATCTACCAGAAGCACTCGATCTCGCGGCAGGCGGACCTGGTGCGGTTGGTGCTGTCGCTCGCGCTCACCGGCGGGAGCCGGGAGCCCGGCACTGGATGGTGACGAGGGGCCGCGCACCGGTCGCTGCGGGACCCGGAGGGAAGGCTCCAGAGCGGCTCAGCAAGGGTCCGTACGGAGAGCTCTGGAGCGGCCCTAGGCGATAGGCGAGCTGCATGTGATGCACTTCGCGCGGGGAAAAGTCGGACACGTATTCGGGAAGCCAGGACATGAGATCCCCGCCGTACACGACGTGGAAGAACCCCATGGCGTGAGCCATCTCGTGGCGAAGCACAGGGAGAAGCGGACAGCCCTGACCGTCGGAATTGAACTCGTCCCGCGACAGCGCCTGACTGTTGATTTTCACCGAGCCCTGTGCCGACCCAATCGTTGCCTCCCCACACAAAGCGGTCCCGAGTTCTTCCGGAGGAAGGAACTCAATCGTGATCTGGTCGTTGGAACGTTCAGAGCCGTCCGATATCCGTCCGCCAAACGGCTGTCCCGTGATTGTGGTGACGATGCGCGGAATCTCCGCCCGAATTTGTTGCACCCGTTCCTCGGAAACGACGCGTTCGCCGCCATCGTTGTGTGTGCGGATATGAAAGTCCGGACTGCTTGTCGACAGCACATACGACGACCGTCGTTCGAGAGGCTCACCGCACCTGTTGGGAGGACAATCCTGGGTGTTGAAGACGATCATGTTCCAGAACCAGCTGATGAAGTCCGGATCGGCATTGGGACTTCCGGCCTCGAGCGTGAAGTCACGTTCGACGAGCGAATCATGATCTGCATCCCGGCAGGAGACCGACCGCGTTGGCGGGTTGTCGTACCCCTCTGCGATCACGTCCAAAAAATAGGAACCAGTAAGCTCTGGAATTGCATACCGTCCGTCCGAACCAGTTATGGTGCGCCGCTGCATCCAGGGGCGGGTGGTGGAGGCCTGTACGGACGCCCCGGCGACGCCACGGCCAGCCTGATCACGCACGCTGCCGAGAACTGTGCAGGTGGGCTCCGGCTCCAGGTTGGGGCTAAAGTCGAGATTGCCTATGGATGTCGCCCCGGGGCTCCACCCATGCACACCTGAGTCATAGCCATGGGCGAAGGCTCTCAGGGTGAACGAGGCGCCCCCGTCGGGGCCGGCCGCGCCGGTAATGCCCGTGATCTCGTACGTGCCGTCGGCTGCCGTCACCGCGCGTCCCACCTCAGAAAACCTTGCCCAGTGGTCTTCGACGATAACAGTGGCGCCATCGATTCCCGCGCCGCTCGCCGCGTCCTGCACGCGGCCATAGACGCGGAACCCAGCAGGTGCCGGTGTAGGGGTCGGAGCCGTTGGCGTTGAGGGTCCCCCGTCGCCGCATACTGCTCACGCAGCAGCTCAGTTATAATATACAAAACTCATTCTTGAAAGCAAACCATAACAGTTATTATCATGTTGCCTCCGTGTTTGGTAATATACAGCACTTATTCTTGAAAGCAAGCCGCAACCGGAGAGATGTTCCTCCGTGCGGTCTCAGAGACGGCATTTGAGGTTGACGGTCACCGTGTAGTATGCGAGGCCATCGAACTCAAAGGTTGAGGTGAACGGATCGACGCCGTCCGCCTGGACCGGAATGTGGCTGCGAACAAGGTTGAAGGTTGCTTCCTTACTGAGGCTGCCGAACGTGGCCCAGCGTGCCTTCGCGCCGACCGAGGCGCGGTCTGTCAAGGCGTAATCGATCCCGGTCATCAACTGGACGCCGAAGGCGATCCACCTCCGGCTTGCGGACGAACATGTTCCAGTAGTCCAGGTTGGTGCGGGCCCAGCCGATTCCGGCGCCTGCGTATGGCGTCCAGCGCGAGTCGTTCACGAAGTCGTAGTACGCGTTGGCGAAGAGCTGGTGGGCGTTGTAGCTGCGGATCTCCGAACAGGAATAGTTGTCCAATTGGATCGCCTACTAGGATAAGCGTGTCTCACACGAGTTGTGAAACGGAAAGTTTTTGGGCTATGGGCCATTTTAATTTGGGCAAATGCGTGGTCCCTTGCCGCAGTCGATTGCCTGCGCGTCTTTCTGAAATAACCGGACGCGCCCGGAGGTTCCAGGCCGGGTGGAGTGGTCATGTTCGACCGCGAATGGTTCATTGCAGACTGTCGCATGGCGAACGAGTGTGACCTGCCACCACCAACGAGTCCACCCTCTAAGTTAGACCTAGGACCCTTTGAAGTCCACTTCCATGGGATAGAACGCTGAGCCTGCGAGACCTCTGGGTAATCTGGCCTCCGGAACCGAAGGCCGATAGGCCAAGGCGCTGTGAGGCCATTGCTGATCACCCCCCCAATGAGAGTCGCACAGGTCGGCATTTAGTCTTGCGCAATCGCTTCTTTGTGTAACCCCTTGCCTGCTGACCTTCAATCCAGATAATAGCCAGCGCCAACCAGGATAGGCACCCCAAAGGTGACCACCCGCTTGACGAAGGACGCCTTGCGCTGGGGCATCCCGTTGGAGGGGTTAATCGAGGAGTAGCACAGGAAGGTTTCCCCGTCCGATATCGTCGTGGTCTTCGTGCCATGGGGACGGCGTTATCGCTTCCGCACAATGACAAGACACCGCATGATAGCCTCCCACCGGTCCACCCCGGTCAGTTCGTAGGCATCTGCAGGTCTTCGACAATCCATGGCTTTTGCCTGCAGATAGCGGAGCTGGCTCACGCCCGTGAACTGATCGGCTGGATCGGGCCGTGTGTACCAGGTCTCGGAATACCAAGCCTGCATTATGCCCTTACACCACGCGCGGTCGGTCTCGGTCATCTTGAGTCCGGTTGCTTCGTCGACTGCCTGGCAGGCTCTCTCCAGTTTCTGAGGGCTTGCATCGGTGTATATGGGCGCTTTCGGGCTGCAGGACGCTGCCGCAAGCATTGTGGCGATGGCGATGATCAGGCTTGCGCAAGCCTTCGTTTGGGTTGGGTCGTTTCTCATGGGAGCCTCTCGATCAATTTGAATATACAAAACTTATTCTTGAAAGCAAGCCACAACCGGAGAGATGTGCCTCCGTGCGGCCTTAGAGGCGGCATTTGAGGTTGACGGTCACCGTGTAGTATGCGAGGCTGCCGAGCTCAAGGTTGGAGTCAAACGGGGTAACACCGTCCGCCTGGACCGGGGCGTGGCTGCGGATGAGGTTCCACGTCGCGTCATGGCTGAGGGTGTCGAACGCTGCCCAGCGTGCCTTCGCGCCGACCGAGGCGCGGTCCGTCAAGGCGTAATCGATTCCGGTCATCAACTGGACGCCGAAGACGTTCTGGCGCACCGGCATATCAATGAAGGAGACCGTGCCGGCGGCTGCCTGTTTGGCTTCGTCGGGCCAGTCGGGGTCGAAGGCGATCTGCAGGTACTCCGCATCCGGCTTGCGGACGAGCATGCTCCAACGAGCATGCTCCAGTAGTCCAGGTTGGTGCGGGCCCAGCCGATTCCGGCGCCTGCGTATGGCGTCCAGCGCGAGTCGTTCACGAAGTCGTAGTACGCGTTGGCGAAGAGTTGGTGGGCGTTGTAGCTTCGGATCTCCTCGTACGGTGGTTCCTCGCTGCTCCACTCGGTGTTCTTGCCCTGGAGCGCCACATTGGAGGTCGCACCGAGCGCCGGAGTGTCATTTCCGTGGTACCGGTTGAGGTATTCCACTTCAAAGCGCGGCTTGCCAGCCATGTATCCGAAGCTGAGGCTGCTCACGAACCCGGCGCCCGTTTCGAACTCGTTGGACGTGAGCTGCTGCGCGATGTTGTTGACGCAGGCCGGGTCGCTGGTGGGCGGGGAAACCGACGCCGGATAGAGGAGACGGTCGCATCGCGTCGGGTGGTTGACGCCGCTCAGGCTCGAGGTGACGGTGGATGCGATCGACACCCCTGTCTCGATGCCGACGTAGAAGCCGGACCGATCCTCCTGTGTGCGCCAGCGGTGCCCGCCGCGCCAAGCAGGCAGAGGCTCACCGCGGCGACGCGGCAGCACTTATTTCTGAAAGCAAACCACAACTTTTTATAGTGTTTTTCATTGTTTTTAAATATACAAAAACAAGAGGGAGGCGTCAGCTTCTCGTCCCCCTGCGGACGGTTTTGCTCCGGGTTCCGTTCCGGGGGCCGGCTTATCCACAGGACAGCCCGTTTCTACTACTTCCGGAACAGAATGTCCGGGCAGCGATTCCTGGGAATTTTCAGGGGATCGCCGAGCCAATACCCCCTTCTCCCCCGTTGGTTCATGTAGACCCGAAACGCTTTTCTTGGCTCCAGTGCGATGAGCAGCTGATACGGGTCTTCTTCCCGGCTCCGAGCCGTTCTATGTTTTTCCAGCAGATTCGTTAGCTCTTTGTACGTCAGACAGCAGATCTCTCGGTCTTCCACGCAGATCAGGGCGAGGTGGAGATCGTTTCCCGCCTCGGCGAGATGCCTCAATTCTTTGACGTGCTGCTGGTTGAAAGTGAACCGATACTCTCCGAATATACCCTTCCTGGTGCGGGATATCTTGAGATAGACGCCTATGTCGTTGTTTACCTTAAAAGCGCTGCGAGAGACCACCTCACCCTTCACCTTTAGCGCATTGATCGCTGTAAATCGCGGGTGTTTTGCGATCTGATTGAGAACTGCCCCGTGGTACAGATGTTCATCGCTGATCTTCATCGCATTCTCCCGTGAGCGAAATCAATATCGTGCATTAGCAGAGCACCAGGGGTTGCCGCCTTCCCGCACAAGCACCGCGCGATCGTTTGATCTGACCGACGAACAGGTACTTGTCCATCAGATTGTTGTCGAAATCGAAACTGATGAACGCTCTTGGGTCGGCCATTGCTTCTTCTCCTTGTCTGGTGCATGTCCTCTCATTCTCCCACGTCCTCAAGACGGGAACCACAGGGCCGCGCGCTGAGAAAGACAGAAAACCGAAGCACTCAGACGATTCCGGGTTCTCTCAAAGAGCACGCCCCCAACAGCCCCTATCATCTCATCAGATTTGATATGTTCAATATACAAAACTTATTCTTGAAAGCAAACCACAACTTCTGCTACTCAAAAGCGACACACAATACCTTCGAAACATAGTGACAATACAGTCCAGCTTCAGCAACTTTGTTATTATTCTCTTCTGCTATTTCATCCTTGAGAAGTTGTAATTCGGCAGGGAGTTGATTGGCGATATCTTTGTGCCACCGGGACAGCAGCTTTCGCTTGTGGAATAATCCCCACAACAATCATCACGCCTACTAATCAGACATATCAGCTGAGGCCGAGGTCGCTCTCACTCATATGGGAACCTTAGTTTCTTTGGGCGAGGTGAATAGTTCCTAGGAGCTTCACACGCCCGTCTCACATGAAAAAGTATGTTTTCGTCGAACCAGGTGATTTGATCAAGATCGGCGAACCGATCCCGCAGTCGCCGTTCGAAAATAACCATTGCTTCATCGAATTCCCCGTCTTCGTAGAGCGAAAACGTTGAATAGTGCCGGTTGTGAGCCTGATCCATTAACTGGTCGAGCTGCGCGCTGCGCTGATAGCGGAAGCACGTGGCAGAGCTGAAGAACAGAGACTCGGTTCTTTCGATCGACCGATACACCGTCTCGAGCTCGATCAACCGGGCCTCCTTTTCGACGAATCCCGGGAAATATCGTCCCCAAATAGTACGTGCGTTTTGCGCTGGCAACCGGGTGTAAACGAACAGATGACCATCCTCCTTGAGGCCATCACACGTCACGCGGAAAAAGTCGTCGAGATCGAAATGATGGACCGCATTGAACGAAACGACACAATCGAAGGACTGCTCGCCGAGTTCGAGGGTCTCGACCCGCGTTTGTTTCGTCTCGAAGTGATCGATCCCATTGTCGCTCAGCAACTGCGCAGCTTTTCCCAGCATTGCCTGGTTGGTGTCGATGCAGGTCAAATGCAACCCGGGCAACGCATCAAACAATAGCAAGTCATACCTGCCCGCCCCGCACCCGATATCCGCCGCGCGAACAGACGAATATCCAGCGAACTCCTGGGCAATGTGATGTATCGGCTCGGGGTCGGTCGTCCGCACCTTGCGATAGACGGCGGACACCCTGGTGAAGTGGTCCTGCATTTCGATAATCGACGTCACGGCCGGCCTTGGTTTCATGTACGATGCCGTCTTTGCCCCCTGCAGCAGGATCGGACTGTCTGGACCAACGGTCAGCGAGTACTCGTCGCTCGATACGGGGATTCCCACGTCGGTTGTCGTAGGTTTGCGATTCTCTTTCTTCATGGTGTGTCTCCTTTGCGTGTGGGTTGTGGGAGTGGGATCGGCCGCGTCCCCGAGGGTTCTGCGTGCCGATCAGCGCGTTTGGCTTCATCTGGGATTTCCATTGTTGCCTTCTTTGGTTTTTAATATACAAAACTCATTCTTGAAAGCAAACCACAACTAAACTTCTAATATGCCTTTCGTATTCCGTCCGAAATAAGCATTAGATAAGTAGATAGCAGGCATTTATTTATGAATAGGTTTTGAAAATTATCACACGAAGCAGAGCATGCGTGACGTTTTGCAAACCTTTGAAGTAGATTGTTGTTACAATATTTAAATAAAAAAGTAGTGAAATATTAGAGTCTGTATTGTACCCTAACACCCTGCCAACCAAATACAGGCCGTGAAGGATCTTGACCTTGTATCCTGATTCTTATTCTTCTTACTGCAAATATTGCAGCAGAGTCTAAACGGTCATATCCGGAAGTTTGTACAATTTTTGCATCTTTGACGGTTCCGTCACGTCTTATTGTTACAGCCACTTCTGTTATTCCCTGCGACTCTCTTTTCAAGCGCCCATTCAGGATACTTCAAGTCCAATGCTCCAAGATTAAGTATTCCAGTAGTCTTATTAGTCATAGTTAACCTTACTCTCGGTTTACTTGTTGAAGCGCAGTTTATTACCAACAATACAATAATAAGAATACTACTTGCATGATTTTTGGAAAATTTATTATTCATATTTTTTTCCAAATTAGCTTGATTAGATATATTGTGGAAGTGTGACACATTAAACACCTTTAATATTGTTTTGTTAAGGAGGACTCGACTGTTCAAAAAACAGAACTTTTAAATGTATATTTAAATTCGTTAATGAATGAAGCACCTTTTCTGGGTATATGATTTTCGAACCATCAGAATAGAATTTGTTTTCTTAAAAATGGCAACTATTTGAACTCATTGAGGATTCGGTTAACAAAAATATACAAAATTTATTCTTGAAAGTAAACCACAACGTGACAATGCCTGGTCGAATGGTTGGTGGCCCGGGGCGCATCGGTTGACCACCGGGATGCCGGCGGATGGTGCAAAGCGGATGGTGCAAACTGGACATCGCGCGAGATGGGTGCGCTGGGCGTGGCTTTGTGGCTGGAGCGGAAGGAATCGTGACGGGGTCGACCCGACGGCCGTGGGGGTCGCGTGTCCCCCGGCACGGGCGCTGAACGACGGTTCGAGTCCGGGGCGTCGCTCTCACCCGTCCGGGTTACGAGCGCGGTGACGCCCCAGACCTCTACCCGACAGGTTAGTGAGGATTAACTGCCGCCGATCCCCTTGGCAATGCGGTCGCCGGTCTTCTTGTCGATGTTTCGCCAGTACTCGATCGCGCGCTTCTGCATGGGTTTGGATACGCCGCCCTTGAGGTGACCGACAACGTTGGACACCAGCCGGTCGCGCTGCGCGGCGTCCATGACCGTGCGGATCAGCGTGCCGGCCTGGATGAAGTCGTCGTCGTCCTTGTGCGGCGTGTACGCGGCGCGCGTGAACTCGCCACTTGCGTCCCATTTCTCCATGTAGGGATAGCGCACTGGATCGGCCTGTGGACCACCCTTCGTATTGGGGGCGTAGACCGGGTCGGAGACATTCTGGACCCGCATTGCTCCGTCCTTGCTGTAGCTGTGAACGGGTGCCTTCGGCGCGTTGACCGGAATCTGCTTGTAGTTCACGCCGAGCCGTGCCCGGTGGGCGTCGGCATAGGAGAACAACCGACCCAGCAGCATCTTGTCCGGGCTGGGACCGATGCCGGGAACAAGATTGTTGGGCTCGAACGCAGCCTGCTCAATCTCGGTGTGGAAGTCCGTCGGGTTCCGGTTGAGCGTCAACTGGCCAACTTCGATCAACGGGTAGTCACCGTGCGGCCAGACCTTGGTCAGGTCGAACGGATTGAAGCGATAGGTCTTGGCTTCATCGAAGGGCATGATCTGCATCTTGAGCGTCCAGCTCGGGTACGTGCGCCGCACGATCGACTCGAATAGATCCCGGCGGTGGAAGTCGGCGTCCGAGCCGGCGGTCGTGTCAGCCTCCGCCTGGCTGAGGTATTCGATGCCCTGGTTGGTCTTGAAGTGATACTTCACCCAGAACCGCTGCTCCTTCGCATTGACCCACATGTAGGTGTGGCTGGAGTAGCCGTTCATGTTCCGCCAGGTTCGAGGGATCCCGCGGTCTCCCATCAGCCAGGTCACCTGGTGAGACGACTCGGGCGACAGCGTCCAGAAGTCCCACTGCATGTCGTTGTCGCGGAGGCCGGAATCGGCCCGGCGCTTCTGGGAACGGATGAAGTGCTGGAACTTCATCGGGTCGCGGATGAAGAACACCGGCGTGTTGTTCCCCACCATGTCGTAGTTGCCCTCGGTGGTGTAGAACTTGAGGGCAAAACCCCGCGGGTCGCGCCAGGTATCCGGGCTGCCCTGCTCACCGGCCACCGACGAGAAGCGCAGCGCCGTGTCCGTCTTGGTGCCCTGCTGGAAGACCGCGGCCTTGGTGTACATGCTGACGTTCTTGGTCACTCTGAAGTGGCCGAATGCACCGCCCCCCTTGGCATGCGGCTGCCGCTCGGCAATCCGCTCCCGGTTGAAGTTCGCCATCTGCTCGATGAGATAGTGATCCTGCAGCAGGATCGGACCGTCGGGACCAACGGTCAGTGAGTGCTCGTCGCTCGATACGGGGATTCCCGCGTCGGTTGTCGTAGGCTTGCGATTCTCTTTCTTCACGGTGTGTCTCCTTTGTGTGTGGGTTGTGGAGGTGGGACCGGCCGCGTCCCCGAGGGTTCTACGTGCCGATCAGCGCGTTTGGCTTCATCTGGGATTTCCATTGTTGCCTCCCTTGTTTTTAATATATACAAAACTCATTCTTGAAAGCAAACCACAACTAGTTTGATATAGTTTGATAAAGTTTTTTTAATATACAAAACTCATTCTTGAAAGCAAACCACAACCTTGATTTTTGTTTGTTTTCCCCATATATTACTATATAAAACTCATTCTTGAAAGCAAACCACAACCAAGGAGATCAGACAATGGCGGCGCAATCAAGACGTTCGTTCCTTAAGGACAGTGTAGCCGCCACGCTCGGCACCGGTGCAGCCGTGCTCGCCGCACCTGCCGTGCAGAGTCAATCGCCTATACGCTGGCGGCTTCAGACCTACGCGGGCCCTGCACTTGCGGAACATGTCATCAAGCCGGCGGTTGACGCCTTCAACAAGGCGGCAAATGGCGAGATGGAGATCGAACTCTACTCGGCCGACCAGCTCGCGCCGACGAACGAACTGTTTGCCGCCCTGCAAAACGGGACGATCGATGCGGTGCAGTCCGACGACGACTCGATCGCCGCTCCAACCGATGTCTCGGTGTTCGGGGGGTACTTCCCGCTCGCCTTGCGCTACAGCCTGGATGTGCCGGTTCTGTTCAACCAGTACGGGCTGGGCGAAATCTGGGATGCAGCTTATTCGGAAGTGGGTGTCAAGTGGCTCTCCGCCGGCGCCTGGGATCCCTGCCATTTCGCGACCAAGGATCCGATCTGGAGCTTGGACGACCTCGCCGGTAAGCGGGTCTTTACATTTCCGACCGCAGGCCGGTTCCTTCAGCAGTTTGGCGTCGTTCCGGTCACACTGCCTTGGGAGGATGTCACAGCTGCCGTGCAGACCGGTGAGCTTGACGGCATTGCCTGGTCCGGCATCACGGAGGACTACACGGTAGGTTGGGCCGACATCACCGACTATTTCCTTACCAATAACATCTCCGGGGCCTGGATCGGCCACTTCTTCGCCAATGAGCGGCGCTGGAACGATCTGCCGGATCATCTCAAGACGTTGTGGCGTCTTGCGATGGATTCCTCTCATTACTACCGCCAATACTGGTATTGGGGTGGTGAGGCGCAGCTGCGTACCCAGGGCGCGAAAATGAAGCTCACGACCATTCCGGATGACGAATGGACGCAGGTCGAAGCCGCGGCCGTGAAGTTCTGGGACGGGATTGCCGCGACCAGCGAACGCGCGGCGCAAGTCGTCGAGATCTTCCGCAACTACAACCGGATCATGAACGAGGCCGGCAAACCTTATCGGCATTAGCTCAGACCTAATCTGCCGCGCCATTGCGCTGGTCGGAGTCTTTACTACCCGAAACGGGGAAGAGAAGACGACGGCAATGACTCAAGCACAGAAAGTGATCAAGACGAAGGTTGGCCTCATGGAGTTGGCCAGGCAGGTGGGGAACGTGTCGCAGGCCTGCCAGGTTATGGGATAGAGTCGTGACAGCTTTTACCGCTTCAAGGAGTTGTACGAGAAGAGAGGCAAGGCGGCGTTAGCCGAGATGAGCCGGCGGAAACCGGTTCTGAAGAACCGGGTGGCTCCGAAGATCGAGACCCAAGGTCAGAATGGTGCGCATCTCACACTTCCGGTATCGGACCAGGCGTTACAGGCGCCACATGACCCAAAGTTGCGCCACGTTTTCGTCGGTCGGTATACCGAGCTTGTTCCGCCAGTACTGGTACTCGACGCCGAGGAAGAGCTGATTCGAATGGCCGGTCACGGCCTTGCCGAGATCCAAGCCCAACTGCGGTTGCGCGAGAATCCACCTAGGCAAAGACAGACCGAATTCATCCACGGTTGCCCCGATGTACTCCGCATGTCCGGTGAACCAGAACGACTGGTTTCCGACATCGAAGACGGCGCCCCAGCTCGCGTCGATCATGAAGCTGTCGGACGTCCGAGGCGCGCCGCCGCGGTCGAGCCCGTTGCTGTCGTCGATGAAGGCAGTAAAATCGGTATTGAAGAAGACGAAACCGGGAATGTCCAACGAGAAACGCGCTCCCGGCAAGTACTTGAGCACGTCGGCATCGCTGTCGAAGTTGATCCCGCCGATGAGTGCGATATCCCGGAGGGGACCGGCGCCGACGGTTCAACCGCTCAACTTGGAGAAGCTCAGGATCGGGTACCACTCGCCGTAGAATTCCTTGTCGTTGAAGCTGTCGACGGCTTGATCGTCCAGGAAGTCGATGAAGACGAAGCTGTCGCCCAGCGACCAGCTCGACGCCTGCTGAACGGTCAGAATCGAGGTGTAGTGCCGTTCTCCGGAGAACGGATTCGCGAGCCGGCCGTACTGGTAGTGGAACTCGGTCTGGACAACCGTGCTCGAGGGCGCCGCGAACAGAACCGCGGCAACGAGGGCGACGAGCCAGACGACACGAAGTGATGGCATATTCTTCATGCCGGAAGGATAAAAACGAAGGACCAAAAGCCCCGACCTGAATGACGCTCGGAGACGACAACAAGGTCGACGCAATCGAGAAACCCCCGGCCCAAACAACGCGCGAGACGTCAGCCGACATCCGGCGCCACGTTGAAAACGACGGCAAACACGCTCTCCCGGGGGTGATTGGTGCGGGGCAGGCTGCACAGCGCCATCATCCGCGCCATGAAACCGAGATCGGGGTCCGCCCTGGGGCGAGGCTTCGCGGAGCGCCTTCGCCGGCCCGTCCAGATCGGCCAAGGCTTCGGCAATGGGAACCAACCCTTGTTTACGCTCCATGATTTCTCCTTATTTCTGCATGGTCAAGAATCCAGAACGGTCTTGGGACCTTTTCCAACACTCGCTTCGATGCGATGTTGGAGTCGTGTGGCAAGGTCCTCGGGGTTTTCCCAGTCGATGGTGTTGTATTGCCGAATGTCGAAGTGAAGATCCTGCATATCGCCCTTCCTGCAAGTCCATATCACCGGCAGGTCCAGGCCAAGGGCAAACCCGGCCTCGAAATAGACGCCGTTTCGGTGCCCGGTGAAATCAGCGACAACGAAAAATGCCGTCCGTATGTGGGCGATGATTTCGTCATCGATGCGGTTCGTATGCTCTACTCTATCTATGCGGACCGGGTCGTAACCCGCTTTCAGAACACCGACCTGAAACCCCTTATCGTAGGCGGGCTCAAGATCTTTGTGGAACGCCATGGCAACGAACCCCTTATCGGATTGTGCAACTGGACGGGTCAGTTCGTTGGCAGCAATGTATCCTTTCGGTAGAACGCAGTAAATTTCGGCGTCAGCAACCTCATTCACATAGTCCCTATCCAACAACAGCTTCTCAAGAAAGTAAACTTCGCCAGCATTCTGCGAATATGTTGCCGCAACGAATCTTGGCTCGGTGATGTCGACCATGGCATTCAATTCCAATTTATTTTGTCCCTGCAGCATCTCAAGCAACAGGCGTTCGGCCCGTTCGGCTATGGTCGGGAGGGGGCGAGCCGATATCTTCTTCAGCACATCGCCTGAAATCGTTGGAACCGTGCCGGTCCTATTCTGATCGGACACCCAGCCGGAAATCTTTGCCAGGTCCGCTTTGTCGCTCTTTTCGATGATTGACCAAGCCTCAGTCGTCATCAGCAGCTTTAATTCTCTGCAACGCGGACAGTGCGGTTGGCCCGTTTCAGACGGCGTCCCGCATATTCTACAGGGGTATTGGTTTGGCATGGCTTATTCTCCCGTGCGCTTCAAGTTTGCTGGAAAGGTCACCGATACGTTGTTTGAGTTTTTGAGCCAGATCATCATCTTTGCGAATTAGAGTGACGACCATTTGTTCGTAGTCCTTTCTTTTAGGACATGTTAGGGCTTTTGCAATCGCATCGAACACGCTGGTATCGACGAGCGGATAGCGAGCGACAAGATCGTCCAGTTTTCCGTCAGCAGCGAGTTTCCTGAAGCGCTCCAACTCATCATGACAGGGATTCTTGACGCACACAGAGATCTTTGAAGACGCATCGGTGTCCATCAGTTCATTCCAGTGTGGGAGCTGCGACAGCATCGAACTGCGCACTGTGCGTTCGCACCGCCGGGCGGCCATCCTTTCGGCGAGGCCGTTCTGCTTCAGAGCATCTAGAGCGTTTTTTTTCGCCAACTCGATCATTTTATCAGCTTTGTACCCCAGGGACTCCGCTTGCCTGTGAGCGACTGCCGCAATGGCGTCCGAGCAATAGTAGAGCGATTCAACCGAGCACACGCCCAAAGCGAACACGCCCTTGTCAGCAAGCTTCCGTATTTTCTCTTCGGGTCGGTCGTCTCTGTCAATAAGGCCAAACGCTTTGACATGATGGAGGTCGCAGGAGGGCTCTCGCAGCCCGATCACCGCTCTTTCGACGTCGATGCAATTTCCCTTGGGTACCACCGAAAGACGAGGGAATAGGGCACTGTAGAACGGCAGATCCAGGCTGCTGGAGCCGCCTTCTACGAAAAGGATTCTTTCTCTGGCCCCTAGGATGGCGAGCTTGAGTTCCTCGGGCAATTCCGTATTCGGCTCAAGGACTTCGACATCCCACGCCTTGGCTATATCACCATTCCACGTGCACGATCGGACCTTAAGGATACGCGCGTCCGGGTTAGCAACCGGCAAAGCGATCTCATGCGTTGAGACGACGAACGAGCAATCCTTACGCTGGTTAAACAACGCTGACAGGAAGGGCACGATGATGGCTCGATGAAGATGCCGTTCCGGCTCATCGATCAGGAACACGGTGGCTGGCTTAGCGGTAACTACGTTGGCTGCCATGATGACAGCACTCCGCTCCCCATCCGACATTTTCTCAATGCTAAATTTCCCGCCGCCGTTCCCGTGTTGCGCAAGAATCTCTTCTCCTTTGGAGTTTTCAAGCGAAACCGTCAGCGTCCCGAGCGCAAGCAATTCGTTGATCTGTGCGAAAGGAGACGCCGATTCTGAGGAAACTCTAAGGGCGTCTTTGAAATCCCAGTCGTCGAAGTGACGCGTGATGGATCTGGCCCGCTCGTTGTCGAAGTGACGCGTGATGGATCTGGCCCGCTCGTTCTCGTCGGCAACCAAGTCGAACAAGACAGCCGCCTGCATTTCGCCAGAGTTGTGATCCTTCCATCGAGTGTCCGGGCGGCCGTTATAAATCTTGGAGTGCTTGTCAACTTCTCTGCGGTTATGCAGAGTGAGGGTAATGTTTCCCGATTCGAGCCATGTCTGTCTGTGAGCGGTAATCCACCTAATATGCGGCCTGTTCGCTTGCGACGAAGCAAGGTTTTGAAGCAACGCTGATTTTCCGGAACCGTTGGCTCCGACCATAAAGAGTCGGTCACCGAGTCGGTCACCAGCTTCAAGAGTTATCTGAAGCGGCTGCTTGCCTGAAGTTCTAGGGATGTTCCAATCCATACGAGAGATCCTCCCCGAAGGTATGTAAAAGTCACCTGGAGGTCGTCTTTGCTCTTTGAAAACTCAATATACAAAACTCATTCTTGAAAGCAAACCATAACAATACAGTTTGAAACGTTATGAACTGTTTTAATATACAGCATTTATTCTTGAAAGCAAGCCGCAACCGGAGAGATGTTCCTCCGTGCGGTCTCAGAGGCGGCATTTGAGGTTGACAGTCACCGTGTAGTATGCGAGGCCATCGAACTCAAAGGTTGAGGTGAACGGATCGACGCCGTCCGCCTGGACCGGAATGTGGCTGCGAACAAGGTTGAAGGCTGCTTCCTTACTGAGGCTGCCGAACGTGGCCCAGCGTGCCTTCGCGCCGACCGAGGCGCGGTCTGTCAAGGCGTAATCGATCCCGGTCATCAACTGGACGCCGAAGACGTTCTGGCGCACCGGCATATCAATGAAGGAGACCGTGCCGGCGGCTGCCTGTTTTGCTTCGTCTGGCCAGTCAGGGTCGAAGGCGATCTGCAGGTACTCCACCTCCGGCTTGCGGACGAACATGCTCCAGTAGTCCAGGTTGGTGCGGGCCCAGCCGATTCCGGCGCCTGCGTATGGCGTCCAGCGCGAGTCGTTCACGAAGTCGTAGTACGCGTTGGCGAAGAGCTGGTGGGCGTTGTAGCTGCGGATCTCCTCGTACGGCGGTTCCTCGCTGCTCCACTCGGTGTTTTTGTTCTGCTGCACCGCGTTCGATGTCGCGCTGACCGCCGCCCTGTCGCTGCCGTGGTACCGGTTGAGGTACTCCACTTCGAAGCGCAGCGTCCCGGCCATATATCCGACGCTGAGGCCACCTGCGAAGCCGCCGCCGGTCTCGAACTCGTTGACGCGGACCGACGATCCCGGGGTGTTGTTGAGGCAGGCCGGGTCCGCGGCGATGGCGGCCGGGACCAGGAATGACGGATACAGCAGCCGGTCGCAGCGGCTCGGGTGGGTGACGCCGCTTCTGCGCGACGTCACGGTTGAGGCGTTCGCAACGCCCACTTCAAGGCCGACGTAGAAGCCGGACCGATCCTCCTGTGCGCCAGCGGTGCCCGCCGCGCCGAGCAGGCAGAGGCCCACCGCGGCAACGCGGCAGCACTTATGCCTGAAAGCAAACCATAACCGGAGAGATGTGTCGCCGCGCGGCTTAGACGCCAGCATCTTCCTCACTCTACAGTAATGGTGTTTTCGCTGGAGTATTTTCCTTTGGCCCCGTCGATAGTAACCTCTGCGACCAGTCTGTATTCACCCGGGCTGTCCGGGGAGTAGGAGCACACCCCCCCTGTTCGCTCCGTGCCTGGGATGTCAGCCCATGGGTCGGTTGAACTGTCTCTCCTCTGCCATTTTGAATTGTGGGTCGTGTAGGTAACCCCACCTATGTTCTGGTTATCCAGATTGAGGCATTCCGCGAAGGAGAAGAGACCATATTGGATCATGCCGGGCGATACTCGAAGCCCTGTCAGCGGCGTGTAGACGTCAGCTGGAGGAGGTGTCATCGTAGAGTCAGCTGGAGGAGGTGTTGGTGCAGGTGGAGGCGTGGGCGGAGGCGGAGGCGTGGACGCACTTACAGTAATGGTGTTTTCGCTGGAGTATTTTCCTTTGGCCCCGTCGATAGTAATTTCTGCGACCAGTCTGTATTCACCCGGGCTGTCCGGGGAGTAGGAGCACACCCCTGTTTGCTCCGTGCCTGGGATGTCAGCCCATGGGTCGGTTGAACTGTCTCTCCTCTGCCATTTTGAATTGTGGGTCGTGTAGGTAACCCCACCTATGTTCTGGTTATCCAGATTGAGGCATTCCGCGAAGGAGAAGAGACCATATTGGATCATGCCGGGCGATACTCGAAGCCCTGTCAGCGGCGTGTAGACGTCAGCCTGGGGGGGCTCAGGTGCAGGTGTGGGCTCAGGTGCAGGTGTGGGCGCAGGTGCAGGTGTGGGCGCAGGTGCAGGTGTGGGCGCCATCGGAGATGAAGACTCGTCTCCACACCCGACCACCAGCATCATCACGACAATCAAAATAAATGAAAACACAAAATGATTAGAATCTTTATTTTTTATATTCATTTGTTTTATCTTTCTATTGTTTTTTAAACATACAAAATACAAAAACAAGAGGGGAGGTAAAAGGTCGTGGCCCCCTCGGAACACGAGGCGTTACCGCTCGATGGCGGTGCTGCACCGGACTCTTGATGGCGGGGACCGATACCGATATGGATAACAACCGTTTTCTATTCTATTTCTACTCGTCTGGTACATATTTTTCTCCGAATCATGCGACGCGAGAAAGAGGCAAGCACCGCATAGTACTAAAAGATTGAAAAAAGCAACGTAACCGGAGCGGGGAGATAGATCGAAAACAGCTCTCGGTCACGATCCCGCTCCAATTTGTGAGAAGTAATTCTGCGAAACCGATTCCTCTGGTTAAGCCCAAGATGCAGGAATCAATTTAACTGGGGCAAACCACGACCCCTTAGAAGTGGCACTTCAGGTTTACGCCGACCCCGAACATTCCGATACTCTCGAACGCGGCCGAGCCCGACACGGGTTCACTTTCGTCGCGTCGAAGATTGGGAACGTGACCCCGCAGCGGAGGATCCTCGAGAATAACGTCATCACTGAAGGAACCGAAGGAGACCCAGCGGCCCTTCACACCAAGAGACATCGATTCCGTCAGCGCGTAATCGACACCCCAAAGCACCTGAAAACCAACGGGCGTGTCGTTGAGTACGGTCTCTGCGACGCTGGCGGTTCCAGCCAGATTCTGGCGGATTTCTTGAGCGTTGGGCAGACCTTCGCCCGTGGTGATCCTGTTTGCATCGAAGTTTCTCGCCCACATTAACCCATACTCCATGTGGGTGAAACCGATCCCGCCACCGACCCCGAGATAGGGTGTGAAGCGGCTGTTGTTGACGAAGTCGAAATACAGATTTCCGAACAGGTTATGAGAGGTGATGCTGGATATCCGGTCCACCGCTCTCACAATTTCTTGAGCGAGCTTGTCGCCGCTCTCGCCCTCCGCAGAGTGAACATCGGAAGTCTGATCATACTCCGAGTTCCGGAAGAAGTACTCCAACTCCAGGCGGAGCTGCCCCAGAACATTGTCCGGGTATCTCTCCTGGAAGCTATATCCCACCGCCGCTCCAGCCAGAAGGCCCGTAACCCTGTCGAAATCGTTCTTCCAATCTCCAGTTGACCCCCGCGGGCCCGTGCAGTTATAACTCCCGTATCCCGAAACTGTCTCGACCATCGCGTACATTGGATTGATAAACTCATCGCACACGCTGGCCCGGTCGTTGTGGCTTACGGTGAAATCCAGTGGTGAGGCGACGTGGAAGCCCCATTCGCTGCTCAGATAAAACCCCGATCCCGTCTGCTGGGCCTGCGCCAGCCGCGATACACACGCCCACGCTGCGATGATGCCCATGAACAATAAAACAGTACGGTTCATACGTCCTCTGTATCTTCCCCAGTGAAGAGGAGGATCTAGTGTACACTTCCGGGACGGGCTTCGTAAATCGATTCTTTCTTGATAGTCATCGACTGGACTCTGGACGACTTTGTTGCATGGATATTCACTATTCACTCATGTCTCCTTAGAACACGAGGCGTTACCGGGCGATGGGGGCATCCACGGGCAGATCGGTGGTGATGATGGCGAAAATGCCCTCGGCATCGCGCGCCGGGACAGAACGGGTGATCATCCAGATCTCACCACCGCCTGCATCAAAGTAAGGGGCCGTCCAGATGCCCGCGTTCGCGGTTAGTGGTGCCGTGAACCAGGCCTGCGCCTCGATGTTGTAGGATGGCATGGCGAGGTCAGTGGTGATGTAGCCGTTAGCGGTGCGATAGACGTAGGGGCTGGTAGTGACCGTGCCGGCGCGATCTAGCAGCGCGGCGGCACTGCCGTAGAACGCAGGATGGGCATCCAAGTAGGCCCGCAAGCGCTCCGTATACGCGGCCGCATTGACCGGTCGCTCCGCCACCAACTCTGTCACCAAGGTATCGAGGGCGGCGACCACTGCGGTCTGCAGAGCCTCCTGGGTGGGCGGCGTGCTGACACTGCAGGCTTGGGTGGTCACGAGGGCAGGCAGCAGGAGAAACAGGACGATCGCAGCGCGTATCGTATCTCCCCATATAACACCGCTCGATGGCGGTACTGCCCGGACTCTTGATGGCGGGGACCGATATGGATAACAACCGTTTTCTATTCTATTCTTACTCGTCTGGTACATATTTTTCTCCGAACCATGCGACGCGAGAGAAAGGCAAGCACCGCATAATACTAAAAAGATTGAAAAACAACGTAACCGGAGTGGGGAGGTAGATCGAAAACAGCTCTCGGTCACGATCCCGCTCCAATTTGTAGGAAGTAATTCTGCGAAACCGATTTAGAAGTGGCATTTCAGGTTCACGCTGACCCCGAACATTCCCATATTCTCGAACGTGACCCAGCCCGACACGGGTTCACTTCCGTCGCGTCGAAGATTGGGAACATGACCCCGCAGCGGATCCCAGACAATACCGCTATCACTGAAGGAACCAAAGGAGACCCAGCGGCCCTTCACACCAAGAGACATCGATTCCGTCATCGCGTAATCGACACCCCAAAGCATCTGAAAACCAACGGGCGTGTCGTGGAGTACGGCCCACGTGGGGCTGGAGGTTCCAGCCAGATTCTGGCGGATTTCTTGAGCGTTGGACAGACCTTCGCCCGTGGTGATCCTGTTTGCATCGAAGTTCCTCGCCCACAATCCCCCATAGTTCATGTGGGTGAAACCGATCCCGCCACCGACCCCGAGATAGGGTGTGAAGCGGCTGTTGTTGACGAAGTCGAAATACAGATTTCCGAACAGGTTATGAGAGGTGATGCTGGATATCCGGTCCACCGTTCTCACAAGTTCTTGAACGAGCTTGTCGCCGCTCTCGCCCTCCGCAGAGTGAACATCGGAAGTCTGATCATACTCCGAGTTCCGGAAGAAGTACTCCAACTCCAGGCGGAGCTGCCCCAGAACGTTGTCCGGGTATCTCTCCTGGAAGCTATATCCCACCGCCGCTCCGGCCAGAAGGCCCGTAACCCCGTCGAAATCGTTAAACCAATCCCCAGTTGAACCCCGATTCTGGCCCGTGCAGTTATAATCCTCGTATCCCGAAACTGTCTCGACCATCGCGTACATTGGATTGATAAACTCATCGCACACGCTGGCCCGGTCGTTGCTTCTTCCGATGAAATCCAGTGGTGAGGCGACGTGGATGCCCCATTCGCTGCTCAGATAAAACCCCGATCCCGTCTGGGCGGCCTCCATCTGGGCCTGCGCCAGCCGCGGTACACACGTCCACATTGCGATAACACCCATGAACAATAAAACAGTACGGTTCATATATCCTCTGTACCTTCTCCGAACCTTAGGGAATTGAACTATCAAGCCTCTAAGTATCTTGAACATATTTGACATGATACACCCATCTTTTTTATATGTTTGGTCACTATAATCACTTATTTAATACTAATGCAACCACAGAACAATGTGATCACTTTCAAAAATCGATTATTTGATGTCTAAGCAGTGATTCTAAGGGCATTTCTGCTATGCTAAGGGGGGGGGGGGCTCCTTCTGCTTTCGTGCGCGTGAGTGGTTCCTCAAAATACTCGGCAATAGATATAGTAATAACATCCTGATTTCCATTTAATTCAAAAACAATTTAAACTTACTTTGTTCTTTGTCAAGGTTTTTTTAAAACATTTTTTAAAACAATTGTAACAATTGTAAAAACAGTGATATATTGATATTTAGTATAAGTAAGTATATTAATATATTAATCCAAAATTATATTACCCGGGTACCTGAGTTTCTCTACCAACGTTCCTATTCCTATAGAATTTCTGTACTCTCGTTCTTAACTCTCGTTCTTACACTATCCATATCTATTTCTCCTCTGAAATATTTCTCCCACGCATCCGCATCTCTAATTTCTGGTTGCATTTTATCAGGCATCATTATGCCTGTATATCCTGATAGATTCGTTTCCCAAATGTAACGAGCTGCTGCTTCAACATCTTCAATTCCTTTATTAAACCAATCAACATTCCATACTGTTTCAGACGGTTCACCAGCCCAATGAAGATAGTTTGAAACCTTTCCAGAATATTTCATAAGTTTGTTAGTATCCCACATTACCGTTGGAGGCGAATTTGAGTCAGTAGAAAGAACGCCTTGCATAAACTCTACTAATTTTTCGTAGTGTGGATTCAGTTTGCGAATGATTTTGTAAAACTTAGTACTATTACCTTTGCAATTTTTGTAGTCCTCCGGTCTCAGTTTTGTTTCTGCACAAAAGAAAATCTCCTCAAATAACAGTTGTTCAATTGCCTGTCGAATGTCATGAGCTGCATAGTGCAAAGCACATACATTGTGTTCCCGTGTGTTCCCGTTTAGCATAATCAAGCCAGGAAAGAGAACGATATGTGTATTCATCTGAGCCGAAAAGCACATCCTGAGTGATAATCTCTTCTGGAGATCTATTCCTGCAATCCGGTCCATGGAACATGCAGCTTATCTTTAATGCTTATCAAATCTATCTATAACCTGTTTTATGACCACCATAGCAAAATCTATTTCTGACAATTCATTTACATTAATGAAACTTAGATGATAGTTATAGTGTTTCATGCTAGTTTTTCTATATTTAACCTCAATTTTCTCTGTTTTTTTTAGATCTTTGGGGTGTGTTCTGATAAAAAAAACGTTGATTTTTTCTTTTAGTTGATACACTTTCATTACGTTCCGTTGGTTAATCTGAAAACCAATATAGAATTTGGTGAAGTTCTCTTTTATACGAGAATCCGCTTCTAAAATTTTTTCTTTTAAACTATTATATAGTTCGTATGTTTTTTTCCATTTCTTTTTTAGCACATCATCAGCAGAATACCTTTTTTTTACTTCTTTGCTAACATCTTTGATTTCTTTGCTAACATCTTTGATTGTATCACTTTCAGGGACTGTAGTGATGGATTCTGCAGCATCGAGCGGTTTCAGTTGATTGTAAAGAATCGTGCCATTATCATATTTCTTCACTTCCCAAAGTTCCATAGATCGGTCTTTGAAATTTATTGCCTGCTTCTGGTGCGTGTTAAATGAGTTTGCCAAAAAAAGTATCTTTGATTGGGACCAATCAACACCACCTTTTTTGAGGTTACTCTCCATATTTTCATTGAATTCAAGGATGAAATCAGCCCTATTATTATCCATTAATGCAAGGTAAGCAAACCCCTGGTCAATAATGCCTCTGCTTTTGTCTTTCTTGTATTCGATTATTACAAAAGATTTAGTTTCCCTGTCAAAAGCAAGTGTGTCGATTCTCAGATTTTTTAATGAAAACTCCGATTTTACAAATTCCAGATTATATATTGTTTCAAGATTTGTTTCCGTAATAGTTTGAAGATCTTTTTCAAGCTTGAATCCGATTTCTTTGATTCGTGTTACGTTTGAGTTTTTGATATGGAAAATTTTCATATTTGAATCCTATTTATAAAATAACGTGAAGGTAATGTGATGTACAGTAATACTTTGATGGGCTTTTTTTGATTCTAAGGGACACAGTGGAGACTGGTTTATCTTCTTCTGATTCTTTTTTTGTTTCTTACCTATATAAAAATATAAAAATTATTCGGTTAATTGCCAACAGAGTTTTTGTTTTATTGGAAATTAAACAAAAACTTTCCACTTTTGATAAGTATATAATCGCGTACAATAAAATCTGTTTCAAGCACATTGTACAAAGTATTCTTTTAGATAGTTAAAGCTATATATACCTAAGAACATATAGAATCATCGATTTAATGCTTGATCAAGCTCTTTCAGCGCTATTAAAGCCTCTTCTTTTCTACAAAGAGTGCCCGGCATTGGGAATACAAATGTTTTAGCATTGAAAAGTTTACTTACGTTATGATTAAACCCATAAAGCGATTTCTCTTTTAAGTATGAAAGGCAAGCACCAAAATTTTATCGAATACTTTCTTATAAACAAATACAACAACCTTCGGTTTATGTAACGTAATTAATGCAAGAATTCTTTGTACTCCTTACATTATATTCAAAATCAGAAGGTTCATTTCCAAAACTTCTCGAAATTTTAACACTATCCGTTATTCAATAGCCGTTGTCCAAGAGATAACCATCATGGTGCATATGAAGATGGTTATCGCTTGCATTCCAGCCTGTACAATCTGCCCATGTAAAGAGGGCTTACTTCTCCAGTTCAGGGAAATTGAATAGATACCTTCCGTATCGAGCACATCAATCAACACCTTTTTCTTTAACGACTTTGTAGAAATCATGCTTTCCTAACAGGCATCTCAAGGGATTCTCAGAGATTTTTTGAGGACTAGACCTGTGTGAAGGGCTTTCAATTCTTCTGTAAAAGTATTCAGAACGGGAACATAAAATCTCTCTTCTTTCTGTGGTATATCCCGCCTCGACGAGACAATACCTCAAACACCGGCTTTATATCTTGAAAATACAAATCTGAACAGGGAACATTAAACCATTCTTTGCCGAGCTTTGCCGAAATCCATGTTATTTGAAAGGCGGATATGCCAATCTCCCGATTCCTGACATCTCCTCTTCTGCCCGTTACTGATAGTTGAAGAAAAACCTGTTTTGTTTTTTCAAATCGCTCATCGCGGGCAATGAGAAATGTTATGGCGTTATCAGCAGCTTTCAGGTATTTTTGCTGTTCTTTTGTGTTTTGTTCGAGAAAGGCCATTATCTGAGAATGGTTAAAACCCTCAACTCTGATCTTCTGTATAACATCCAAATATATTGGTTCCTGAGCTTCTGACGTTGTAACAAATATGAGCGCCACTGGTCATTATGAACATGAGAAGTAATGTTTTTTCATTGTTGTTTCCTCCAGAAAATGATGAAATCATGAATGAGCATATAAATACATTTAGAAAGTTAATTAATAAATATTCTGCCACAATAATTGAAATAAGAGACTGATGTATCTTAATTTAAGGAGTTGATAGATTGCTGTATGATTAGTCGATGATTCAATAATATTTTATAAATCAGTATTTCCAAATGAAACGATTCTGCATGTTTCTGTGAATCATCGATAGTTAAGTATATTACCACAGCAATTCTATTTCATCAGTGAGACCCGTCAGTTCCCACCGTACCAGCGACATAGGAATCATGCCTCTCGATCTGAAATCGTCAATAAACTCCCCAAGTACAAAATCGTCACCGCGTACTTTTGCAGCATCTTCTATTAAGCTCATCATCTGGATTTTTCCGAGAACCATGCCCATGTGCCAACCGGGAGCGCGGAGTGTTGTTTGCATTTCATACCAGACTTCATGCCCCCCGTCGATCATCCAGTTATACGGTGTTTCTTCATAGCAGAATTTGAGCGCATCGGAAAGGTCGAATTCGTTACTGTGTAAATACAAGTCGGCCAGGCCGCGCACTGCACGAAACGCCTTTGCTATCAGGTTGATCTCTTCGCCTCTGGGCCGCTTTTCATAAATCCCGGAATGGAGGAAAATTTCCTCGAGCCCGAATGCCATACCCTCACTGCGTATCATATCGATATTGTATAACCGGTTTTGACCCCGGATGGGTCGGTCGTCCCGCTGATGCATCAACCCATCTACATGGTGACCAAAGGCATTATGGGAAATTTCGGCAATCATATCACGGTCCCTGCACTGTTCAAAGAAATCTTGAATGCCGTTTCTTTCGCGGGCATTCCACCATTCACCGGGATCGTAGGCAGTGATATAATCAGGAAATGTAAACAGTTTTTCGTCCTCTATGAAATCCAGCATATACCGTTCATCATTTCTCCATCGGCTTAGATATTCATCTGCCGATGAGATCAATTTGAGTGGCGGCAGGTCACGGTTTTTATGTTCTACTATTTTGAGGGCGCCGAATGAATGTTCGTACTCCCGTTTCAGGCTGGCGTATATTTCATCCCAGGTGTAGGGTACGAGATGTACATTTTTGAGCCACCAGTTATAATTTTCTTTGCCGATGCCCGCTGGAGCGGTCATTGAACTCATGTTTTCTTCAAGCCATGTACCATAATCTTTAACTGCGGCAACCGCGTCATCGACATCGGGGATCATGTCTGAATGGTGTCCGGTTAGCCGTTCGCCGAGATTTTGGTACAATGCTATCTCTTCATCAAGATAATGTAGCGCGAAACGTGCAAGATCACCGGCTGCTTCGGTAAGATTTCCCCGCGCCTGCTCGAGAAGTTCGGGCACAGCTTGAAGCTTTACATTGAAAGCAGCCGCCTGTTCCGTCGACATCGGAAGCCCGGATATGCGCGGTCTTCCATAGGCTGCCGGGCCCGCACCTGCTTGTGAAAACAGGTAGAAAACAGGGTCTCGTGCCCACGGTCTTCGGATCCGATGATCGAACTCAAGACCGTTCATCTCTGCGCGTACAACATGGTAGTCCACTTGCTGTGCAACAGACCAATCCTCGATATCTATAGCTGCCAGCCGTTGTTGATACTCCTGTACCATGCTGTACTGTTCACTCATGGCGGATGCGGTATAGTCGGGCACACCGTCTATCTCCTTCGGTCTCTGAAACTCGCGAAACTCCCGGAAGAGCGTAACAAGATCATCGTAGGTGTTCAATACCGCCACATCGGCCCCATTGTTTTCCGGGTTTTCCGGGGTGTCCGGGGCGCACGAAACAAAGAGAAATATGAAAATAATCAAGCTAAGACAAAAATTCAGATGGTTTTTGCACATTATACTTTTCCTCCTGTAATTGATTGTTCATGAAAATACTTGTCATCCATACGGTTAATAATATTTAATAAACCAGTGATCTTTGAGGATTTCCGCTTTGCGGGCCAATTCCTTGCCGTTAACAGAGAGTTTAACGGTATATTCTCCTGGTGGAAGTTCTGTACCAATATGATCAGGGCTGTCAGGATCAAATGGAACATTTTGATAGTTTATAGGATCAAATTCAACATCGTGGTAAGAGACTTCCTGAAATTTTGTATAGGGTTGGTCTAGGAAGTCAATATAAATTCGTTTCCACTGTTCTTTTTCTTCTTCGGTCCGCTCCCGCCGTGTATCCATCCGCCACTCGACACTGTTGAGTCCTGCAGAACCTGATCCACGTAGTTCGTTTATCATTCGCTCTCCCTTGTATACACGAACTATTACATCAGAATTCACACTGTTTTTCAGGTAATAATTGATCATGATTCCATAGGGCTCGTTTTCACCGGAGAAGTTTTGGGAACTCACAACATTTTCCCGGGGAATGACCCACTGAACTTTTGGTTCAATATTAAAGAGATGAACATCTTGCCTTAAAACCTCCGGTGTTAATTCCTGCAGCGTGGAAATATCGGTTATGAATATCCCTCTTCCATACGTCCCCACCACAAGATCGTTCTCGCGAGCATGAATAACGAGATCATGTACCGGTTGGGTCGGCATGTTGTTTTTCAATCGTGTCCAGTTCTCTCCTCCGTCTATCGTTACATACACCGCCTTATCATTCCCGACAAACAGCAAATTAGGATTCTTGTGGTCTCCCTGGATCACATTGACTGATTCATTCGGCAGATTTGCAGCAATTGATTTCCAAGTCTCTCCAAAATCGGTTGTTTTGTACACAAATGGCCGGAAGTCATCCCGTTCCCTGCCCCGGAACGATACGTATGCAGTACCTGCATAATGATGTGAGGCTTCAACCCTGCTGACCCAGTATCCCACATAGTCAGGTATACGGTCATTGAGTTTTTTCCATGTCTTACCACCGTCCAGAGTTAGCTGTACGTTGCCGTCATCGGTGCCTGCCCAGATTACCCCCGCAGAAACCGGTGATTCGTCGATTGAGGTGATGGTGCCTTTTTCTCTTCGAATACTGCTAATTTTATTCTCATCATAGTTTGATAGATCGGGACTTATTGCTTCCCAGGATTCACCCCGGTTGGGAGATTTGAGGAGAATATTAGATCCATGATAGATAACACTAGGATTGTGCGGAGAGATCATGATCGGGGTGTTGAAATTGAACCGCAGGTTGGAATTTTTCCTGTATTTGATATATTTCCGTCTTCCGGTTTTCTGATCGATACGCTCGATTTGGCCATTTTGTGCTTCGTTATATAACCAGCGGGTGTTTGATGGGTCCACCTGTACATGTGACCCGTCACCAGTTCCCCAATACTGCCAGTCTTCCAGACGGATGGGGTACTTCCCTTTCTTGGTGCTCGGTCCCCTGAAATTACCGTTGTCCTGCGTACCTCCGTACACATTATAAGGATAGTCCATATCGACGGCTATCGCATAAAACTGGGCAAGAGGCAACTCATCGGGGTGGTACCAGTTTCTTCCGGCATCATACGTTATACCTATACCGTGATCGGTACCAAGTAACATGTGGTTTGAATTCTCAGGATCGATCCACATCGCATGGTGGTCATCATAAAAATCAACCCGTGCCCTCTTTTTTTCATCTCGCTCACGGTACGGGATATCCCATGTTGTGCCTCTATCTTTCGTTTCATACATATTGACACTCAAAACATAGATATGGTTTTCATCATTGGGATCAACTCTGATTTGGCCAAAATACGAACCACCCCGCAATCCCGCTCCACTCGGTTGCCCAAGTCTGTTCCACGTTCCCCCTGCATTGTCGGTACGGTATACCCTGTTCTGTGCATTTCCACCGGAAGAGTCTGGCACATGGATAACTGCATAGAGGATATCAGGATTGCTCAAATAAATATCGAGACCGATCCTGCCCATTCCTCTCTCGGGAAGACCACCGGCGAGTTTTATCCACGATGTTCCACTATTGGTCGTCTTATAAATGCCGCTGCCGTTTCCACTGGGTATATCGTTATGTCTTCCACCGCCCGGACGGTCATAACTCGCGGCATAGAGGACCTCAGGATCACGGGGATCCATGACCAGATCGATTACCCCGATATATCTCCCGCTCTCGATTATCTCAAGAGATTTCTCCCATGTTTTTCCTCCATTTGTCGTTTTAAACACGCCCCGTTCGGGATTCTGCGAGTTAAACCGGCCCGTTGCCGCCACATATACAATATCAGGATTATTGGGATGGATCCTGATACGGCCTATCCGGCTCGATTCCCGTAATCCCATATTCGTCCATGTTGTGCCGCCGTCTGTCGATTTATACATTCCATCACCCCAGTAGTCGCCGTTCGCTTCACCGGTACCGACCCACACAATATCGGGAACTGAAGGAGCAGTTGCAATGTCGCCGACCGCTATGGAATTTTCATGATCGAAAATCGGTGTAAACGTTATACCGTTATTGACCGTTTTCCAAAGTCCTCCCGAACCTGCCGCTGCGTAAAATGTATACGGCTGCAGCACAGGTACTTCAATATCAACAAACCTCCCGCTCTGCCTGGTTGGCCCGATCGAACGGTAGTGAAATGTTTCAATTATATTTTCAGGGACCGGCTGACCGTACGTCGTATGAACAATGAAAAGAGAAGTAAGCATGATTGTAAGAAACAAACAGGCAAATGCAGTATTTTTTTTCATCACTCTTCCTCGTTTATTTGATTGTTGCTTCGCAGTAATGTAAAACCATATTTGAAATAGTACAAAGTTATTTTGATGAAGATGCGAATGCACAACGTACTATTTCATTTTAGAAAGAACGAACATTGATAACCTCCTATGATAATAATGGTAAAGATGTACCTAATCCCCTTGAGATTTTTAGAAAATCATCATCAATCGTGTGTATTAAGTCACTCTTCAAAATTCCATAAGAAACAGTTCCTTCAAAACTGTATCTGACATATCTCGTGGCAAATAGTATTCTTTTAGAAGTCATGAACGAGTCTCCAAATAATGTTTTTTAGTCTTTGTGTTTCAACTCTTTAGTAGGTATGCGTTATCAGAATGTTAAGTACAATCTAATTTGAAAATTTGACTTAGTAGGACGATATTGGATGAATATTATAGAATACTTTTAAAAAAACAAACAATTATTTTTGTGCTGCCAAATTGCTTGAATATAATATTTTATGAGTGATACATTTGTATTCTTACTATAATCCACGCAGCTGCAATGGTATTTGAGAAGTGGAAAACACCCGTAATGGCGGCATGTATATCGTGCCATTTACATCATAATTTTCGGGGAATATCAGGTAATCATGAGAGAACATCCACCAAGGTACACGTCCTGGTCAGGAGGTCTCTTTCATGCAAGGTAAGGAGGATACCACGTGCATTACTTCATGGTTATTGTTGTATTGCTGCAGCTTGTTTCTGCGGACGTATTCGGCCAGTTACGTTCGGAGCCGATTCGCGGTTTTTCATTTGATTTCGGGCGCTGGCCTTACCCGCTGCATGCGGAGGTAAACGCTCGTCTCCAGGAACTGGCTCGGAAGTACCCGAAGCTTGCCCGCACACACGTCATCGGCAAGACTGGTGCAGGGCGTGAGTTGATGGTGATAGAGCTAACAAACGAAGCCACAGGACCCGGTGAATCGAAACCGGCACTGTGGATGGACGGTAACATGCACATGGGTGAGGAAACCGGACGCATTTACCTGTCGTACTTTATTGAACGGCTCCTTTTTGAGTATGGTAAAAGCCCGGATGCAACCCGCCTTATTGACACCCGCACTTTTTATGTATTGCCGGTAATCTACCCGATGAGGGGATTAACGTCATCAGGGAAGACCATAAAAACCAGAACCTGCTTTTTGTGGGAACGGATAGAATTGTCTATGTAAACCTTGACAGCGGCGGAAACTGGACACCGATGCAAAATAACCTGCCGACAATACCGGTACATGATCTGGTTATTCATCCCCGTGAAAACGACCTTGTGGTTGGAACATTTGGTCGTAGCTTTTATATTGCCGACATTTCTCCCTTGGTGTTGTGGTGAACTATTATTTGAGTAAACCGGTAAACCGTGAAGTAACAATAACGGTATACGACGACACCAGAGTTATCAACGAGTTACGGGGTCCGGGCAAAGCCGGTTTAAACAGCGTCATGTGGGGTATGACCAAGCGCGGAAGGAAACGAACGGCAGAAGAAATTGCTCAATGGGACAGTGATGTAGCCAACGGAAGACGGGATATATTTTATGATTATTATGATAATGTCGATTATTACGGCAGCCCTGATGAAGAGGTGGGCAGTACCGGTTCTTTCACTGCGGACGGGAGCCGCCCGGCAACCCGGCATACGGGGTCGTGACTACGTTCTCAAACGGGTACAGACGGGAGAATATACCATCAAAATCACTGTCGGCGATAAAGAACTGACCCGTACGTCGATTATTCTCAAAGACCATTGGTATGATAAATAAGTACGGTTCATCGGGTATTTTTTATTGATATCAATAGTATCACCTTCCTCATATACTTTAGTATTTGCCTGTATATGGATTAAGAAGTTATAATGAAAAAATTATACGTTGCCTTACCGTGCGTAAGTAAAAATCACTTGGAAAATCCCAATCTATCTCTTACTATTTACCTCAAAACGTCCGACCTGCTTAGACAGTATAAACTATCGACGGGACACATGTAAAAATGAACATGTCGAATTATGTTGAATGATCAAGGAAATGCTTATTACTTAATGTTCTTATTGGACTCCCCATGATTTTTAGCAACCTCTACAACTATATCAAACTGATACTTTGTTTGATCCTTTTACAAGGAGCAGCAAATTCCAGCACGTCGTACGCCCAGTCTGGTAATTTCGCCAGCGATTCGAAATTTAATCCCTATATCCCTCTGACCTCGTTTGAGTATAACAATGCCCCGTTTACAATCGGCGGTCCCGTAAATTTTATAGTTGTCGATAACGGTTTCAGGGCGAATTTCGATATTTCAAATTCTTCCGATACAGAGATCTCACGTGTGCATATGTGGCTACTGGTGTACTTTCAAAACAGAGAAAAACCTGTACTGTATGAGCGTACCTTCAGCGAACCAATCCCTCCAAAAAATTCCCGTAACTTTATCTGGAACGAGCCACCGAGTCAGTATGGAAATCCAACAGCGGGAACTGTCGTACCATATTACATGGAACTTTCCGGGAAAGAATACTGGTACCTTTCAAACAATTATGGGTCTGAAGTGGAGGATTTTGCTTCACCGGAGGGATCAAATGGTCCATCCGGCACGGCAGAAGGACTAAGCCCGCATCATCGAAGTATGCCTGCAGTAAGAGTCTCCAAAGGTCCCCGGATAGATGGTGTTCTGGATGATACGGTATGGCAGGAAGTGGAATTTGAAGGGGATTTTATCCAACGGTTCCCCGTTACCGGCGCCGTTCCGACTGAAAAGACCGAAATTGCGATTATTTATGATGATAAAAATTTATATGTTGGTGCCCGCATGTATGACTCTGACCCCGATAGAATTCGCATTACAGAAATGAGGCGGGATGAGAGATTGTTCAACGACGATAGATTTGAAATGGTGCTGGACACCTTTCGTGATCGTCAAAGCGGATATAACTTTATAATTAATCCTGCCGGATCCCGTATCGATGCATTCATCCGTGAGGACGGGAGAATCCGCAATCGTGACTGGGATGGTGTGTGGGTCGCTAAAACATCGATCGATGAATCAGGCTGGTATCTCGAGGTCGCTTTACCATGGCATTCTCTTCGGTTTCGTGAGGGCGATAATATTGTTTGGGGCGCTAATTTTGTTCGCACAATTATGAGAAAAAATGAAGTCGACTATTGGCGGTTCGTACCGCTTTATGCAGGCCGAGAGGGGCAGGAACGAATCTCCGAAGGGGGAGATATTACCGGATTCGATGGTTTAGAAATGGGAGGCAATTTTGATTTTAAACCATTTGTGACAGGTGGATTGCAGCGAGATGATTTCGTTGAAAATGACCTTGGTGAGTTCGGAATTGACTTAAAAAAGAGCATCACGTCAACATTAACAGCCGATTTTACGTACAATACCGATTTTGCACAGGTTGAAGCAGATCAGGAGCAGGTAAATCTGACACGTTTCAATCTGTTTTTTCCAGAAAAACGGGAATTCTTTTTAGAAGGTGCGGGAACGTTTGCGTTTGGTCAGGGGGTAGGAGGAAGAAATCCTCTCATAGGGCGGGCAGCCAATATACAATTGTTTCATAGTCGTACGATCGGTCTGTCCGATGGAAATCCTGTGCCCATACTTGGTGGAGCACGTCTCATCGGCAGGGCCGGAGATTATTCGCTCGGGATTATGTCACTCCAAACCGATGATATTTTTGTTACCAGTGATTCGACAGATGTACGTGAAGCCAATTTAAGCGCTTTCAGGTTAAAACGTGATATTTTCTCCCGTTCATCTGTGGGTGTGATGCTCCTGAATAAAGAGGAAAGGAATGGTGGGTATAACCGTTCGATCGGTTTTGATTCCAACTTCAATGTCAACGAGAAGTTTTCATTCTTTTTAGTAGGAGCAGGAACGTTTTCTCCCGGAAAAGAAGGCAGGAGAAATAATCTTGCCGGCAACACCGGATTTCGTTTTCAATCAGATCTGTTGCAGTATAATCTGTCCTTTTTGAATATTGATAAGGATTTTAATCCCGAAATGGGATTTGTAAGAAGAAAAGATATCAGATTCACCGAGGGCGGCGTCACTATTTCCCCACGCTTAAATCAAATTCCCGCAATTCGACAGGTGTTTTTTACCGCCAACGGCAATTACCAGACGAATCGCCATAATCGGGTGCTCAACAGGGAGGCAACCGGAACATTGAGAATTGATTTTGAAAATACTACGAATATCAGTTTTACCGTAGAAAGAGAGTTTGAATATCTCGATGAAGATTTTGATATTCGTCCGGAGTTGGTGATACCACGCGGACAGTACACAAGCACTCAGTATCGGGGCATTTTCCAGTCTGACAGGACGAAAGCTGTCAGTGGGACGGTGAATTTCAACGGGGGAGATTTTTTCACTGGTACTTCATACGGTGGAGGAGTGAGCACAACGATCCGGGCTCATCAACGTGTTTTTGCAAGTGCAGGTTATGATTACAATGAGATCGATCTTCCCAACGGACAATTTCATACAAATTTTCTTTCAGCGCGCCTAAGCTATGCATTCAGCACATATTTTTTTATTAAAGGATTTTTTCAGTGGGTCGATGACGCCCTGCTATTCGATGAAAGAAATCAGATTTCACAAAACATTATTCTCCGTTATACGTACAGGCTCGGGAGCGATTTGTATTTAGTATATAATCAGGAAAATTTACTTGGGTCCGGCAATGACGTGACTACAAACAGAACACTCCTCGCAAAGTTCACTTTCCTTTTACGGAAATGAATAGTAATAAATCTTTTCGTCCTGTTCTCGAAAATTCATCAAAATTAATCTCTTTCAGAAGGTTGATATGGGGAAAGCTGAGTACGCGACGTTGCAATGAGGTTCTCGGCGGGGCCGGCAACAAAAACTAAGGAATCTAAGCAATGTGCGGAGTTTGCGGATGTGGTGAGAGTGAGGTGCGGACCGATGGTAAAGCCGGCCACCCTTCACGAACAGGACATGACCACAATCATCATCACCATGATAATACAAGCCGGTTGGGGGCCATCTGAGGGCGATAGCCGGAGTCGAATGATTCGTATCGAACAGGATATCTTTACCAAGAACGATGGGTATGCAGCCGCCAACCGCGCCCGATTGAGCAAGCTTGGTATCCTTGCCCTGGACCTGGTCTCGAGCCCAGGCGCTGGCAAGATGATTCTTTTGACCGCAACCGTGACCCGGACCGGCGAGCTAATGCCCATGGTAGTGATAGAAGGCGATCAGGAGATCGCAAATGACGCTGAGCGCATCCGGCACAGACGGGAACGCCAGCTGCCCAGATCAACACCGGGCGGTCGGCTGCCACCTGGACGCCCATATTGTAGGCCATGCACTGGACCAAACTGGATATACCAGCCAACGGTGTCCTCTTCGTTGAGAATGTGGGTAACCTGGTCTGCCCAGCCGCCTTCAACCTGGGTGAGCACCACAAGGTCGCCATCCTTTCAAGTACCCGAACATATTCGCATAACCGTTGAGCGTCATAGAAAGCCAGAACCAAAAGTATCCAGGATATTTAAACGACGCTAACGTCTCAGAACCTATCCGGGGAAATCGGCCCTTTCAATTTGCCTTTCTCAACAATACAGTTCAAAAAATCTTTCAGTCCCTCTTGAGGGCTAACATCAACAACATTCCCCCTCTTTAAAACCATCACGGTTTTCCCGACATTCAAAATGTTTTCCAATCGATAACCGTGCCATTCGTCAAAATTGTCCTAATATTCAAAGCCCTCCCAAGCCCATTTCTGGATTCAACCAGTTGTTTTCGCACATGATGATATCATCCAGATATATCGTCGAAGACGGAAGCACGACATCAAAGTGCACCTTGGACGGTGGGACATTACCTTTGAAGTCCGGGTCCTGACTGCCAGAGCCAAACGTGACTGCTCCGAGCACGTGTTCATCCTGATGCAGATGACCGGATGTAATAGCCTGAGGATTTAGCCCAAGTGTGAAATGACATATGTGTTTCGCTATCGGATCCTTGCTTTTTTCAAATTCTCTCTTAAGGGTACTTGCATCGGCTCCTCCTGTTATCTTCACAATGACTCCTTTCTCAACACGGCAGGTGACCGGTTCATTAACCAGCTTTCCGGGTGGAATATTTCCGTCAATGACAATGGTGCCGTTTATCGTCTCTTCAATCGGAGCATTCGCTATGGAAACCCCTGGAAAAAAATCCGCTTCACCCGGTACTGTGGCCATCCCATCACCAAGCAAGGCGGGTCTGCCTTTCATGCCGAAGCTAATATCTGTTCCGGCATCCGAGGTCACCCGGCAGATATCCGCGTTCTCCCAAAGCTCTATTGCTTTATTAGCGATTGATATTATCTTGTCATAATCGACATTGACAATGCCATCAATGGCGAAATCATCCTCTCTCGAAACAACAGTCGAAGCAATGCGCGTTCCATTCTTACGTGCAGCTGTGGTTGTCTCCTTCGAAACGAACATGGTTTCACAAAGCCCAACGATGACATCCGCTTCCCGGATAGCTCCAACTGTTACCCGGTTTAATTCACGGGTATCCGACAGAGCAACCCAGGGGATCACCAGCATCTGGGCATTGGCTTTTGCATTGATCCCCGCGATCAGGCAGGCTTCTGCGATCTCCATGTCGGTTCGGGTATCGGCAAGAATAAAGGAGACTTTCTCCCGGCTTTACCTGTCCCATTTTCCGAACCGCCATCTCACCGAACTCGCCCCAACGAAGTACAGACATATCTCACTCCTTGTGAATTAGTGCTTATATTGGTCCGTTAACTTATTGTTCATGTTGAAACTTAAACAATACGTGTCAAAGTGTAATATAAAGAGCGCAATGTATTGCTCATTTTATATAATAGCAAACTTATTATTTTAATAATTTGCGGTACATGCCAGGCTATAAAACTGAGAGGTGAAGATGTGTCTCGTGAAGTGATTTTTATGATTTTTCAAAGCTCAAAGATGAGCCGCCGAATACGGTAATACGGTCATGCAAATATCAATGAAGTTTAAATATGAATATAACCTCAGAGATAGACTAAAATAATAATTGCATAAGTTTAAAGTAAATATTAACTTGTTGGCCTAATATATCTCAGGGTTTCTGATCGAGGAATGCGCAATTAATTCATAATCTTCATGTAATTATTTGTTGAACATTTCCTGGTGACTACTAACTATGATTAAAGATTATTTGCTCTCTTTATGGTCACTGCTGTTGCGCTATCATCGTTTGCAGTGATGATTGTTGGTTTCTCGTTGTTGGTCACATTGAGGACTGAATTAGTTGACGATTTTGAAAGAGACGAAGATTTTTATGAGCAGACTCTTATTTAGTTCTACTTTTAAACCTAAGCGATCCACTTTACTATCTTACAATACTGCTATTTATTTCTTTTTCAAACGTTAGCATGTCGTAGAGTATGAGGAGAATAAAACCTTTCTAATTACTCTCGTTATAGCAAACCGATGAACTGATTATACCTGAATAGTCCCGACGATGTACATCCTCGGGGACTAAAAAGATACATAACTTATTTGTTTCTCTTCATTCGAAAAAATACATTTATGCAGTTTATTATGTTTTATGTGTAATGATTGTTATTTTACAATACATAAAAATGCTGAATTATAAACCATTCTCATATGATGGAGGGCAATCACATGAATCTTCGTACAAAATTAAGAGAAGCATTGACAAAGGTAAGGAATGTAAAATTTAATCCCGAACGAAGGAGGTTTGGCAAAATAGCCGCAGCCGGTATAATCGGTGCAAATGTTTTGTCATCGAGTATACGATGCAGCGCAGATTCTCGAAACAGCGCAGACACAGGTAGCAGCATAGCAGGTGATCGAGAAAACACTTCAAATGTAAAGCTTTCGGCGATGAGCCAGCGGAGGTGGTCCATTGCTGAGGGAGGACCACGGTACGAACAGAGTGAAGATTATTTTACATGGATGAAGCAAATTGGGTTGCATTACCTGGTCATAGATTCCTACTCAGGCGTATCAAATGCAACTGATTATGAAAGTCTATTGAAAATACGACAGCAAGTTGAAGCAGCCGGACTTAAAGCAGCAAATGTTGGCATAAATAGCGGCGATACATCGATATTGCTGAATCTTCCGGATCGTGATGAAAAAGTCGAGGAGAGCAAAACGTTCATTCGTAATGTGGGCAAAGCCGGTTATGATACCCTTTGGACCCATTATGTTGGAACCGGTATCTGGAGAACGGAGAGAGAGGATTTTCGCTTTGCAAGTGGCAGTGCATTTGATTATGAGAAAGCCAAGAGGGATGGATATAAAAGGAGAAACGGAGAAACGTGGTATCCGGATCGTCCCGCTCACGGCCGTGTGTATACAGAACAGGAGGTGTGGGATAATTGGACTTATTTTATAAAGGCAATTGTGCCGGTGCTTGAAGAAACAGGAGTAAGGTTTTCCATTCATCCCGATGATCCGACCGGATATCGCGAACTTGGTGGTGCTCCACGCATATTCAGCACGTTTGATGACTATGTACGGGCATTTGAAATTGCCGACAGCCCAAACGTGGGAATGTATTTGGGTGTGGGGTCCTACATTGAAGGTGGAAAAGAGACAGGCAAGGATGTCCTGGATGTCATACGTTACTTTGGTGAACGGAACAAGATCTTTAAAGTCGACTTTCGTAATGTATCGGGGCCTATACCTCATTTTATTGAAACTTTTCCGGACAACGGCTATGTAGATATGTATAAAGTCATGAGAGCGCTGGTTGAGGTGAATAATCATTGTTCAGTGTGCGACGATCATGCACCTCAAGTGATAGGCGGCCGCATAGCCGCCGATTCCTATTCATACGGCTATATGAGAGCGCTGCTGGAACGTGCATGCGATGAGGTCAAAGAAGGTGACCGGCTCCAGTGGCCTGACACATATGCACTTTAACGGCCTGCGATTGAATATATATCACATTATAGATGATATTTAAGACAGGGAATCCGGTCTTTTAATATTCTATTGTATTTCTAGAATAAAAAGAACGGAACCACCAATTAATCTTTAAGATAATTAAACCAGTTATAGAGGAGTACGATGTTATGAAAGCATTGAGAATATCGGTTTTATTTTCCGTGACTCTGCTTCTGATAGTGTCATTATCTTCCGCACAGGAAAAAATAGATTTTGAAATGGCCGATAAAATCAGAGATGAAGGATTCAGCAGGTCTCATGTCATGGAATTGGCAAGCTATATGGGCGATGTTTATGGCCCTCGTCTGACTAATTCACCTGGCTACGATCGTTCTGCGCGATGGGTTACAGAGAAGTTTAAGGACTTTGGTATTTCAGTAGAAATGCAACCATTCGATAGCCCGGGTGTTGCCTGGGAAAATAAATACACGTCGGTTCACATGCATAAACCGGAATATCAGCCGGTAATAGCGTATCCAATTTCGTGGTCTCGAAGCACCAATGGGAAAATTATCAGCAATGTGGTTTATGTGAATTCACAAAAAATATATAGTGAATCTGATCTCAGCCAATACAGGGAAAAACTACGAAATAAGATAGTTTTTATTATGCCAATACGGAAATTGGAATTACAATTCAATCCTCTCGCAGTACGTTTGTCCGAAGAAGAGCTTGAAGGTATGGCGGAGTTACATGTTATGAGAGAAGAAAAAACTGTTACGGTTTCCACTGGTGAATATGAAAAACTTCGTCAGGGTCTGGTAAAAGAACCCCTTTCACAACAGGAACTGTATAATTATTTAGAACGGGAAGGCGCTGCTGTTATTGTAACGCCGGGTCAGGATTATACCAGTCATTTTGATAAAGGTGTTGTGTATGTTCCATTAGGTGACCCTATCGGGGAAAATGACCAGAAACCGCTGCCGCAATTGATTATGGCAACGGAGCATTACAACAGGGTCCTTCGTGTGCTTGAAAAGGGTATCGATGTCGAGATGGAAGTCGAAATCAGGAATAATTACATAGGAGATGATGCGAATGATTATAATGTTATAGCAGAGATACCGGGGAGCGACCTCAGGGATGAAATTGTGATCATTGGCGGCCATTTAGATGGAGAATCTGCCGGAACCGGTTCATCCGATAATGCTGCTGGAGCAGCGACGGTAATGGAAGCCATGCGGATTTTAAAAGAGACAGGTGCAAAACCCCGCCGTACGATTCGTGGGGCTCTCTGGGGTTCGGGAGAAATCGGAAACAAAGGAGCGAGCAGGTATGTCGGTCAAAGTTATGGTGGAGGGGCAAGTGCGTATATCGCTCAGAATTTCGGTGGGCCCGAACCTTCTACAAGGCTTCCTGATCATGAAAAATTATCCATATACCTCAATATGGACTGGTACGGAAAATTCAGAGGAATTTACATGCAGGGTAACGATTTAGTCCGTCCGATTTTCGAAGCATGGATGGAACCGTTCCACGATGTTGGTATGACTTATTTGATCCCCGGAAATACCGCTGGGACAGACCATCTTGATTTTATCAGTGCAGGACTTCCGGGATTCCAGTTCGTACAGGATGATCTGGAATTTTTCACAACCACGTATCACACGAATATGGATGTTTATGACCGACTCGTTGATGAGGACCTGATGCAGGCGTCGGTGATCATGGCGAGCTGGGCTTATTTTGCAGCAATGCGTGATGAATTGATCCCACGAACAGAAAATCAAATGAAAAATAACAGGCGGTGGCACAAATAAAAAATATGGTGATTATGTACTTCGTTGAACTTAATTTTTCTTAAGTATCCTTTTAGCTTCTTTCACGACTCTGTCAATCGCAGGCAGGTATTGAAAGACTACGCTAACTGCTTACGCAATACACAGTACCAGCGAGCAATGCGTGAGCTGAGAGCCCGGAAGGAAAGGAGCTAAAAATGACACGCAAGGAAATACTCGAAGACCGCATAAAAGTATATGCACGGCTGGCAGAAATTAATGCCAAGTACCACGCCGACAAAATAGCAGAATGGATGCAATGGTCAGCAGAAGGACTCGCCACAATGTTATAAGTGTTGACGCAGAATTTTCATTCTTTGAAAATGACAGGAATTAAGATTTAATAATTTCCTTTTCTATTCAACTCTATGAATTGTATTTAATTCTTCTCTTATCATTTATGCTGCTTTTTGTCAACTCGTTCTGAACTGGTACAATGTTTAATAATGAACCATTATTTTTGTATAGCTGAATTGAATGATTGTGGGGGAGAATACATTTGTAAATGCTCATTACATACCTAAACAATTCACGGCACTATGCCCGATTTGTTCCGATGGTGTACTAATAATAGCATAAAAATTTTTGTAAATTTTAAAAAATATATTGACAATTTTGAAATTATATCTTATAATAGCGCTTAGCGCTAGTCGTGGGTTAAATGCTCTTATTTTTATATTGAAACGCACTCATGTATGAATGTCAGACAGTGTTGACGCAGAATTTTCATTCTTTGAAAATGACAGGAATTAAGATTTAATAATTTCCTTTTCTATTCAACGATATGAATTGTATTTAATTCTTCTCTTACATTTTCGTACCGTCTCTCCGTCTCTTACATTTATGCTGCTTTTTGTCAACTCGTTCTGAACTGGTACAATGTTTAATAATGAACCACTGTTTTTGTATAATAATTTGTATAGCTGAATTGAATGATGGTGGAGTAGAGTACACTTGTAAATGCTCATTACATACCTAAACAATTCACAGCACTATGTCCGATTTGTTCCGATGGTGTACTAATAATATAAAAGTTTTTGTAAATTTTAAAAAATATATTGACAATTTGGAAATTATATCTTATAATGGCGAGGATTGTTAGTTAAATGCTCTTATTTTTATATTGGAGCGCACTCATATATGAATGTCAGATAGCGTTGATGCAGATTGAAGCTCTTGCTCTTATTTCCAAAATAAATCTAAAACATTTTCTTGCTCGCTTCTATGTTTCTGACCTGCCCCTAATGTTTGGGCCATTATTTAAGTTAGTCAATTCATCGATATATTCATTGTTGTATTATCCATTGGCCTTGAGACCGAATCCGGTGGTATAACGGCCTCGGGGGCGGGTGGCCGGTATCCCCGGTATCCCCGGTATCCCCGGTATCCAAGGGCACTATGCGGTCTCTTATGATTATTGTTGTGTGCAAGTACAGTTAAACAGGCTTATACAAACAGTTTGATGGAATATTTTCAAAAAAAAAGTTCAATACAGAGGCGTGATTTTACGTTAGCGTATGTATGTGAAGCGCATAATGTCATTATAGATGCGTTGTGCTCCAACACTAGAAAGGAAAGGTGATGCCTGGCTAAGAGTGTATTGTCACTTTTTTTCATATCTGTAACTTCGGATTTCTCCATTGTAGATTCAAAACTGCGAATAATAGGTGTAAAGCTGCGGATATCGAACAGCAGCAAAGGTTGATTCGGTTCCGCTAGGTTTCTACGTAGCATAATCAATTATAAGGTAAGGAGAACTATTATGAGTAAAGCCTTTACTGCAGGGTTAGTTTTTTTAATCCTTGTTCTCGCGTTACCCTCGTTTGCTCAGGAGCATTCAGGGACAATTACTGATGCGGAAACAGGCGATGCCCTGATCGGTGCAAATGTGCTGATTGCTGGCAAATCAATCGGTGCTTCGACAGATGCTGACGGAAATTTCTCGTTTCAGTATACTGACGATCAGGACTATACAATTGTCGTCAGTTTTGTTGGTTACAGGACCGCTGAACGGGAAGTTTCCATGGGATCCAATACCACAGATCTGAATTTCGAACTGGCTACTGACCCGTTCGGAACAGATGAGATTGTCGTCACCGGAATCGCTTCCCGCACATCAAAAGCGGTAGCAGAAGTGGCCGTTGCACGTGTTAATATGACTGAAATTGCTGACCGGCAGAGTTACACCTCATTATCACAGATGATGCTGGGGAAGGTTTCCGGTGTGTCGTTGATTTCCGCAGACGGGCTTCTTGGTGCGCCGTTCCGGTTTCAGACAAGAAGCGGAGGCGGTCTGCACGGTTCTGCCCAGCCGATCATTGTCATCGACGGTGTCCGTACACAACAGGATCGTTTTGAGCCGTTTACGGGAGAGTATAATCAATTGGCAAACATTACCACGATCAACAACCTCAATTCAGAGGAAATAGAGTCTATCGAAATGCTCAAGGGTCCTGCCGGAGCGGCATCGTACGGGACCGATGGCGCCAATGGTGTTATTCTCATAACCACCAAGAAGGGCACGTTAGGTACGGGAACCGGCACCAGGAATTATTCGATCAATTACAAAGCTACGCTCGGCTACAACGGTCAGGAAAGGCAGTATACTGAGAATGACGTTCGGTCTTATAATGAGCTTAATGATTTTTTCAGGAAGGGCGCAATACAGAAAAACAATTTGAACATTTCCGGCGGAACCGACCGCATGCGTTACTTCGCTTCGTTTGACAAATCCTTGAACAAAGCCCATATCCCGAGGAACTCAGAATCCAGGACAAATTACCGGGTTAACATTGATGCGTATCCAAACGATAAGATTGACGTCAATGTCGCTGCGGGTTACTTCACTGGTCTTAACGAGCTTAATGGAGGCAGAGAGTTTGCACAAGCCAGGAGGAGACGTAATCCCTTTGATGGTACTCGGCCTCGGGCTACCCCTGAATTTTATGATATAACCCAGGAGCATTTATTTACGAATCAATTAACGGCCTCAGCAAACGTTAATTATCGGCCGTTCCTGGATGGTAACGAGAACCTGAGAGGACTGTCGCTGCAGTTCACCGTTGGTATTAACGACCGGGATGACAGGAGTACATATTTTCGACAGCCCAGTGAAAGATTTGAAGAAGTTGGCGAACGGTCAAAAAATGTACAGAGCATAGTGAATACCACGTACACCGGGAATATGAGGTATGATTATAATTTCTGGGGAATAACCTCATCGGCTAGTGCCGGAATGCAGCTCTATGATAACAAAAAGAATGCATTTAATGGTGTAAGCGAAGAATTTGTGACAGAACTCATCTCTACACTTGGAGCAGGAGATGTCAGAACAAGATTAGATGAAAGAGATTTCCACGAACGGAAAGCCGGTATTTTCACCGAACACAGCTTTTCCTATGAGAATACCTACTTCTGGTCTGCAATGCTCCGCAGGGATTACACCAGCTCGCTGAAAGTGGGACATGAATCGATTTACTATCCGCGGTTCAGCGCGTCAGTTCGTCTTGACCGGTTCGACGCAGTCCCGGATGCCTTCGGGCTGCTGAAATTTCGTGCCGCATATGGCGAAACGGGCATCCTTCCGGGACGTTCAGATGCGATACCCCAGCTGTATGGATCGCGACTTTCCCCGTATGGTGTTGGCGCAAGGCTTTCCGGTATCGGGAATTTAGATATTGAGCCAGAACGAGTCAAAGAAATTGAAGTAGGTATTGATGCCGAATATAAGAACTTTTTGTCGGTTGATTTTACTTACTATTATTCGAAGTCAGACAATGCAATATTCGGCGTAACGCAAACCCCGTCTTATGGAACCGGTGGCAGGAGGTTCAATGCTAACATAGGCGAGATCAAAGGGTTCGGAATTGAATCGCAAACCAGTTTATTTTTCAGTGGTCAGCGGTTAGGCGGCTGGTCTTTCAACCTTACCAATATTGTGAACTGGTCTGGAAACGAAGTGATTTCCATAGGCGGCAGTAATCCTCTGATCGATCACGGTACCTGGACAATATGGCCTGGCTACGAGAGAGGTTTTGCCCGTCCGGTCAAAGGTCAAGTGGCGATATTTACTCAAGCTGGTGATCCGGCAACAAATACCCATGCGGCGGGCGCAGGGTATTACGCAGATTTCACAAAAGAAGGTGGTCTTGCAGGTCCGGATGGTCGTGAGGATGTCGGACATCAATTCCCGCCATGGACCGGTAGCTTCAGCTCCAGTATTTCTCTCGGTAATTTCTCCGCATATGGAATGTTTGAGTGGAAGTACAATTTCTGGCTGCTCAACGACACCCTTATCGATGATACCGGGCCCCGCGAAGATGGACTTGGCTCAAACATTCTAAAATTTGACATAGTACGTGAAAAACTGCAGATCGAAGAATTTGGTCTGGTCCCGGAAAGTGAAGAGCTGGCACCAGGTACCCCGGAATATATTTCTCACGCGAACTGGTGGGCACGATGGGGAGATCAAACTGATCAGAACAGCTTACGACGTTCAGACTTTTTGAAATTCAAGGAGCTTGCCATTTCTTACAAAGCGGACACATTGATACCGAAACTTGGATTGCAGAATTATATCAATGGCTTAACGTTCGGTTTTAACGCTACCAATCTCTGGATGCTGCACCACGACAGCTTTAATGGTCTGACCAGCGTTGAGACCGTTAGAGGCATACTCGAAAATATTCCTGATAATGTGAGCAGTCGCCAGGCAGTCCCGCCGATGAAATCAATCTCATTCTTTACCAGGATAACATTATAATCGATAAGGACAAATAAGAGGAATAAAATATTATGAAAAAGATAATTATATTACCACTGATCTTTATGATGCTTGCGGTGAGTTTCTCCTCGTGCAGTAAATTTGTCGAGGATGTGAATCCGCTTATCGATCAGGTAGAGGATACGGCTCTCAACGATCCGTCCCAGGCCTTGTTCCTGTTGCGGGGTTTAAAGGGAACGCTCTATAACTTCTGGCAGCCGGAGAGGCCCGGAACCGAAATACACGGTGACACAGGCATTTGGGACAGTCGTACCAGCGATAGTGTTTTTACAGAGAGCTGGAACCAGACCACCGGATCATTTAACCCGCGCGCGTATAATGGCAAATTTGAAAGGCCCCATGTAATGCGCTTCCAGGCGCAAGAGGTGCTCCGGCGGTTACCGCTCATGTTAGCCAATGGGTCAGTTGACGCACAGCTTCAGGAGGATATGCAATGGTGGGCTAATTTCCTTTTAGGATATTCCCACCATGTTATGGCCACATGGCACGGCCTCGATGCGGCAGGGACAAAGGCTGGTAATGTTATTTCCCCGGACCCAACTACCGGTGATGAATTCGGCTCATTTTTATCGTACAAAGATGTTCTTGATATGGCTATTAAATTTTACAAGGCAGCATTACAGTATTCACCATCCGCTACTGATGGAATTGCCGATGCAGCTCATGCTGGTAAGGTCGTGAATTCATTTATGGCACGGGCGCATCTTGATAATCATGCCGGCGGATATGGCGGTGCAAATGGAGGACATAATTCCGCTGATGCCAAGGCTGCTGCCGCGATGGGTTTGCAGATGGGTGATCCTCCCTTTGTGTTAACACTAGGTGAGGGATTTACAAATCGAATGTGGGACGACATGGGGAGAGGTACCAGTGGTGGCACATCTATCTCTGCCCGGTTCGCGCGATATATACTGGCTGATCGGAAAGAGGGAGAGATCGTCAATCAACTTAGATCTTCTGATACTCCTGCAGCAACGGCTTTTTATACGGCAGCCAATGTTTTTGATCATCCAGGAGCTGTTGGGATGAATCATCCAGACTTCCCCGTCTTTGATCTTACCCAAGGCTTCTCATTGTCATATTTTCCCGGATCGGGAACGGGCAATGTATTTGGCGATCCGGTCGTGGGTAAATTTGAAGGAGAATCTGCTGTTACGCGCGGGCACTTTAATGCTGCAGACCCGCGGGAAGGAGAGGCGGAACGATTAGGACTGACCGGAGATCAGACTGCACGTATTCAGCTTATAGAGCGAACGATCGGAGAAGCGCAACTCAAACAATACAAGGATACGGGTGGATGGATATATGCACCTACCATTCAGAAGCATCCTAACGATCTGCCAACTGTCTTTTCACAAGACAGATATAACCAAAGGGAACAAGATCTCGTATTGATAGATTGGCAGGAAATGAATCTGATACAAGCTGAGGTTGCCATTACCTTGGACCATCTGCAAGCAGCAGCGGATTTCATTAACGAAAACCGTGTCGATGGCCATGGCCTGGATCCTATTGATGTTGCTCACATGGAGGCATATAACCGCCCATGGGGAGGTGCATATCATATTGAGGGGCCCATCGGTTTCCTCATTGAAGAGCGGGACAAAGAGTTGATGTTGAGATCGACCCGGCTGTATGATCAATTCAGATTTGGTATCTTCCACTTGCCGCTTGGAAGTGACTGGGTCTATTTTCCCATAGGACAAAGGGAGATAGATGCTAATCCGAACATTAGCGAGACCGATCTCTAATCGAACGTGGAAAGATCGTAACCCAATCAAGCGGATTAAAGCTTGGATTTAAAATGATGTAAAAAGGATGCTCCGCCATTTGCGACGGAGCATCCTTTTTTTAAGCGCTTAAATGCAGATTGAAACACTATAGATATTTAACCAAATTAATATGGATTTCAGAATGCAAAGCAGGCTTTGTTTACGTATGGTGGTTTTTTTTGTGCATACCCCTTGTCATGTGCAGGGGAAAAGAACTCAATAAAGAGGCTTCGAATCTTTTCCGGCACGCGGGGTAATTTCTCGGAAGCGGTACTAGTGGCTGATAGTGCTTTGGAAATGGCAGAAAAGTCATGTGAACCGAATCATCTCAATGGAGCGACAACTGGAAGAACGGGCAAAATGATCTATAGAATAAGAAATGTAACTGTTCTGTTCAAAAAATGGAATATATTAAGCGGTAAAGGATATATACAATAAACGACCTTTATGAGATTATGAGATTTGTCGAAACAACAAGGAGAGGTTGTCTCAAGTTTGAAAATTTGCCACACGAACAGTCCAGAACTCGAAAATACCAAGCAATCTTTTAAACCGCAATTTTATCCTGAAAACAGATGTAAATAAAACTATTGTAAAAGCGAAATAAATATCTTAATGTCTGTTATACTATGTACAGTATGTTCTGACGACATTTACCCTGTCAGACCGTATCATACTGTCAGTATTAACTGAAACATAATAAAAAATCACTGCCATGAAAAAATCAATTAATATTTTATTACTTGTTGCTGTTACGGTATCACTGTCTTGCGGTGAGGATGAAAAAAGCTCACTAACGTCGCCTTCGTACAACAATCCTGACAGGCCGTCGGTTAATAAAGATTTACTTGTTGGCACCTGGCAATTAGGTTCATTGAAGACTATATTAAATGATGGTTCCATAATTGAAGAAGTACTCACTTTTGGGCAGACTCTTGATTTTAACGCCGATCTAACATTCGATATCGAAAATCAAGGTGAGGGCATCCAAGTTGAACAAAAAGAAGGACAATGGTCATCAACATCCACTAAGATGCAGCTCATTTTCGTAGAAAACAATATAATTTTCAAGATAGAGGATCACGAATATACTGTCACGGAGTCGTTTCTTAAGTTGACATTAGTCAGTGATCCCCGTGCAGACGGATCTTTGCCGATTCTTACATATACTAGAAAATAGCATTACATCATCAGGTGTTTCTTCGCAATTTTTCTCCAACCACAATACTGTTTTTGGATATCGGTTGTAATAACAGTATTCAATCGTGGTTCGTAATGTTTGTAAACAATTAATTGAACACATTGAAACCGGGCAAACGTTCCGATATTGCCGCTAAGGTGTTAGAGAAAAATCAGTAGAAATACAATTTAAAAAGCTCGATTAATGGATAATAATTCTCGTATAGTTACTAGCTTATTACAAGCATCTTTTCTTACATTACTCCAATATGCAGCATATCAAATACATATATACATTATAGGGATTCAGAATAATTTGGATAGATTTAAATCAATTAAATTACCATCCATGTCAATCTCCTTATTCACGTGCCGCTAAACGTTAATCAGTCTACCACGTAACACACATCATTGTTTTTCATTTCAATCTACATCTCACTGAAGAGTTGAATTTCCCGAGAAGAGATGTGGGTTGAAGCTGGGGTGTGATAACCTTTTTTGAGGCAAACGCGTTTGTTCACAGCATACTGTTTTAATTACAAAAACCAACAATCCAAGATACTATCAGTATTCAAGACGGAATTTAAGAAAATTAGACAAAATTAAACTCTCAACGGCCTAAAATATTAGCCTTGATAAAATCTAAACGGATGCGTATGAATGTTTAATAGTTGATGGAGTTTATTATACAAAAAAGAGGAGCGGAAATCACTTGTAAAAGTAAAATGCTTAGCGTAATATTTATTAACAAGAATCAATAGGAGGCAATAAATGATATCTCGAGTAATGATAGTTTTAATATCTGTGCTGTTCACGGTACCCATTGCCACAGCACAACCAGGTGTACATACTGCAAAAACCGGCTCTGAAGTTCTCCGTCTAATACGAAACGAAAAACTTGACCTTATTCTGCCGGGAGCAATGCGCGATAATAATGTGGACATGTGGATTCATGTAACCCGTGCCGGAGATCAAGATCCAATGTTTCGGGAATTTGGGTTGACCTCCGGTTATATGATATTTACCGACCTGGGAGACAGAATCGAGCGCGCTTCGTTTAGCGGTGGTTTTGGCGGTGCCGGAGCTTTAGATTTTGACATATATGGCTCTCGTGAACTTTCGCGAGCAATTACCGGTTATGATTATAACACTCAGGAATTTTCAGTCTACGACGAAATAACTCAATTTGTTGCAGAGCGTGACCCAAAAACGATTGCGGTAAATTTCTCTGACTGGCTTGCTATTGCGGACGGAATATCGTATACGCAATATTTGAAACTGGAAAAGATACTAGGGCCGAAATATTCGGAGAGGATTATCTCTGCAGAAAAGGTTATCACCGATTTTCGGTCAAGACGGATTCTCAGAGAGGTTACTCTCATGACGAATGCGCTTGAGATACATCGTCAGATTCTTGAACGTTCTTTATCGAATGAAGTTATAACGCCGGGTGTAACGACATTGGAAGATGTAGGCTGGTGGGTTAAAGAAGAATTTTTCAAGCGGGGTTTAACAGAAGGATTCAGTACCGGGGCAGATACTCCGGTTGTTCTTTATTCTGCCGTTTCAGATCAACCCGAGACACGTGGCCTTCCATCAAGTCGGGGCAGTTTTTCATCATCAAACTCACCTCAGTATGTATTGCAGCGTGGAGATTTTTTGCAGTTTGATAATGGAGTACGATATCTTGACTACTTTTCAACAGATTATAAGCGTAATGCCTATATTATGAGGGAAGGGGAAACAAGTGTCCCAAAGAGTTTGCAGCATGCTTTTGATCGTGCAATAGAAGCCCGAAAGATTATTAGGAAACAAATTAAAGCAGGCATAACCGCCGGAGAAACATTGAGTACTATCAATGCAGCCTTGAAAGACGCTGACTATTTATATACACCTTTTAGTGATAGATCTCCGGATGACTATTTTAATTTACAGAAGATACTTGCTGATACTGATAAATCAGGATTTTTTGTCGATCTTCATAGTCAAGGTAATCATGGGGGAACTTTGGTGACTGTTGGACCTTCGATTTCAGCATTTCGGTCAGACCGGGATCACTTGCCGATTCAAGAAAATCATCTTTTTTCACTTGAATATGTGGTCAGTACGAACCTTCCTGAAAGACCCGGTTATCCGATTGTCATCAACATAGAAGGTAATCACGTTGTATCCAGTCGGGGAGTTGAATTTCTTCATCCACCGAATGAGAAGATTTTACTGATCCATTGAGCCTTGATCTAATACCGGGAGGACTTAGTTTCAACATTGCTTGAGTAGTGTATGTCTGAGTTTGCGCTTATAAATTTTCTTAAAACAATCAAGATTCTGAATATAAGATCCTCCTTTAAGCTCTCTAAGGTTGATTTTTAAGAGTCGATCTTCTAATTTGAAAATGTGTCAATAATCTATCAATTAAATTCAAAAAGAGTTCGCATATCATTCAGCCTGTGGAGTAGAAAACGCTTGTGTTAGTATACTACATTCTTTACTGTTCAGCACAACGTGTCCAACGTGTTCTTACGACCTACTTCCCAAGGGAATAAAATGTACACTGTCGAATTATAATACACCACTTTCATACAATGGAGGAGAATCGTATGAATCTCCTCACAAAATTTAGAGAAGCATTGACAAAGGTAAGGAATGTAAAATATAATCCCGAACGAAGGAGGAAGGAGGTTTGGCAAAATAGCCGCAGCCGGTATAATCGGTGCAAATGTTTTGTCATCGAGTATACGATGCAGCGCAGACTCTCGAAATAGTGCAGATACGGGAAGCATCGCAGGCAGTAGAGAAAACACTTCAAATGTAAAGCTTGCAGCGATGAACCAGCGGGTGTTGCCCAATTCCAAGGGAGGACAGCCGTATGAACAGAATGAAGATTATCTTATGCTGGCCAAACAAATTGGGCTGCATTACGTGATTTTAGAATCCGGTACTGAAGTAACTAATACAACTGATTATGAAAGTTTATTGAAAATATGACAGCAAGTTGAAGCCGCCGGACTGAAAGCAGCAAATGTTGGCATAAATAGCGGTGATACATCGATATTAGGGTTAAAAGGATTGGGATAATTTTGCTCAAGAGCAAGCATTGTGGATAAATATATTTTATAATGATGAAAAGAAGAATAATAAAGCAAAATAATAATATTTTTTCCAGAAATCTCAGTTGGTAACGGATTCTACTACTGAAGGCTCCGCTAAACAAAACATTTTAGAACAAAGAATTCTCAAAACATAAAATTATTTGATTTTAAACCATAGGTATCGTATCTTTTCACTTTGTAAAATTATTTTAAGAAATTTAACATTGAGTTTTTATAATGCAATTCCTGAGAAATTATTTGTTAAATGCAAAAAAAGTCATTCACTCTCACAACAATCCTCTCAAAAAATTTGAGAACATTAATAAAAAGAATCGGCTTGAAAGAGAATTTTACGATAAAGAAGCTGAAAAGTTTTTAAATAATTTTGATGAACAGCTTTTTAAATATGATGAAAATGAAATTTTTCCGAATACCCATTCATTTTTTTATTCACTCCTCAATAATATTTCGGGAAAACGAATACTTGACTGCTGTTGTGGACATGGATTCACATCTGTAAAGTTGGCAAAACGCGGATCAATAATCAATGGAATCGATATTTCCCCTAAGATGATTGAATTAGCAAAAAAAAATGCTGAATTTAATGATATTTCAGATAAAATATGTTTAAAAGTTATGTCAGTAGAACAGATGGAATTTGAAGATTCTATCTTTGATTATGTTGTAGGTATTGGTGCTTTACATCATTTAAATATAGAACAGTCCAGCAAAGAAATTTCTCGAGTATTAAAAAAGGATGGGAAAGCTATTTTTATTGAACCAAGAATTCCGTTTGCATGGTTCATATATTTACGAAGCTTAATACCGATTGAATGCTGTGAATCTCCAGGAGGCAATCAATTGAAAGATGAAGAAATAAAAATATTTGCTAAATATTTTTCTGATTATAAAATAAACTATTTTATTTTACTAAAAAAATTTTCTCGATTCAAAGTTTTAAAAAAATATACACTATCATTAGAAAATATTGACAATTATATTATTAGAAAAATACCATTTTTAAAAAAACTTTATTGGGCAAATGTTTTTGAATTTATTAAATAAATTCGCTGTTTATGAACCTACCAACAACAAAAAAAATCATGCAAAAATTCGCAACAATATCTTAGCAATCCTTGAAGACGTCTGAAAATAAATTGTGATGATATTATAAAGCAATTAGGGGCTTGAAACGATAACTTTAATCGATTATCTTGTAAGTCAATGTCCCGTAATAAGTTTTTGAAATAAGCGAGGGATTTTATTTTGCTAGTTTTTGTAAAAAATGCATGTCTTTTTGCATACCCCAATAATTTCCATATTTTAAATTAATCTCATTTAAATAATAACATTTTGCGCTAAAGCAAAAGAAATTAAGGTGTGTGAAAATCCTGAAAAGGAGGTGAGAAAATAAAACTGGATTAAAAATGTGAAAGGTCTTTGATCAGTACAATCTGAAATTTATAGACGAAGCGATACTAAATGATGGCAGGAGTTATCCCTGTTGCATATATCTTATACACCGTTCCAGCGGAAGTTATGGAACGCTTAGGTACAAATTACTTATATCTGACATTTCTTTTTGTAATACAAGGAATATTGCGATTCATACAAATAACCTTCATCGAAGAAAAAAGTGTCGATCCAATGAATATTCTGCTAAAAGATATAATTATTATATTCTCCGCTTTAGGGTGGATTCTCTCCTCCGTATGAATATTGTACAGTAATTAACAGAATCAAGTTTTTGGTAATTCGATTTTATTTTAAAAATCTGATAGGAAGATCAGGATATTAAACAAAATATCCCGTCTTCCTTAATTATTTATAATTAGTCTACAAGACTATTTTAGAAGTGTCAAACGCTTGATTTCCGTAAATTCTCCAGCTTCAATTCTATATATATAAATTCCAGAAGCAAATTCTGTAGCATTCCATCGAATTGAATGATAACCTGCTCCTATTGGACTATCAACAAGACGTGCAACTTCTTGTCCAAGTATATTATATATTGACAATTTTACTTGTTGCGCTTACTGAATCTTCCGGATCGTGATGAAAAAGTCGAGGAGACCAAAACGTTTATCCGCAATGTGGGCAAAGCCGGATATGATACTATATGGATCCATTACCTTGGAATCGGCATCTGGAGAACGAAGAGAGAGGATTTTCGCTTTGCAAGTGGCAGTGCATTTGATTATGAGAAAGCCAAGAGGGATGGATATAAAAGGAGAAACGGAGAAACGTGGTATCCGGATCGCCCCGTTCACGGCCGTGTGTATACCGAACAGGAGGTGTGGGATAATTGGACTTATTTTATAAAGGCAATTGTGCCGGTGCTTGAAGAAACAGGAGTACGATTTGCCATTCATCCCGATGATCCGACCGGATATCGCGAACTTGGTGGTGTTCAACGCATATTCAGCACGTTTGATGACTATGTACGGACATTTGAAATTGCTGATAGCCCAAACGTGGGAATGTATTTGGGTGTGGGGACCTACATTGAGGGCGGAAAAGAGACAGGCAAGGATATTCTGGATGTCATACGTTACTTTGGTGAACGGAACAAGATCTTTAAAGTCGACTTTCGTAATGTATCAGGCCCTATACCTCATTTTATTGAAACTTTTCCGGACAACGGCTATGTAGATATGTATAAAGTCACGAGAGCGCTGGTTGAGGTGAATAATCATTGTTCAGTGTGCGACGATCATGCACCTCAAGTGGCAGGCGGCCGCATAGTCGCCGATTCCTATTCTTACGGTTATATGCGAGCGCTGTTAGAGCGTGCACTCGATGAAGTAAAAGAGGGTGACCGGCTCCAGTAGCCTGACACATACGCACTTTAAAAATCCGTTTTTGTCTTAAATTTCGGAGAGCTTTTACTCCCATAGTAATATAAAAATAAGTGCTCATATAAACTTCGCGTTTGAGTGCGTGTGATGGTTTGATTTTTGCCTATTGTGCACAAGACACTTGTAGAAGCATATTATATACCTTACTATCTTCTATAAGAGTACCCTCAATGTTTTGATGACGTACATCATTTTTCATACAAAATCCCTATTACTGTCTTTTAAATTATTGACATGAGGAATATCAGATCATTAGTAAAGGATATATAACTATGAATAAAACAAGGATTCTCCTTAAGGTATTTTCTATTTTCTTGTTTGCTCAGGGACTTTTTGCACAGACTTTGGAAAAAGATAAGATGCTCAATTTGCTGGATTTGATCCGTAAAGAGAAGTTTGACCATGTTCTACCGCAAGCCATGCGGGACAATACAATAAATATGTGGATTCATGTTATGGGGACAAAAAACGCCGAAGAAGGAAACCTCGATCCTCTCAGGTTAGACTTTGGCAGCAATACAGGTATTTTTATCTTTACTGATAGAGGCGGTGACAGAATAGAACGAGCTGCATTAGGCCGTGCTTCTAACACAGCTCTCAACAGTGAGGCATACGACATTTATGGTCCTGAGAGTAATTTGAATCAATTTGTATCTGAACGTGATCCAGAGCGCATCGGTGTAAACTTCTCGGAAACAATTGCCATAGCAGACGGGATTTCATATACGGACTACCTCAAGCTGGTCAATATGTTAGGTGAAAAGTATGCTGAGAGAATTGTTTCAGCTGAGGACCTTATAACCGATTTTCGTTCAAGAAGGGTAATAAGTGAAATTGTCTTTTTTGGGGAGCTGTGCAAAGAAACCGTTAGGGCGGTTGATAAAGCTTATGATCTTGTTGAACCTGGTGCAACCACTTTGAAGGATGTTTCCCGGTGGCTGGCAAACTATCGTCTGGCCAGAGGATTTGATTCTATGTTCCAATTTTTGCTGCCGGGTGTTTTTCTCCAAAAACCGGATGGTAATTTAATAGTCGAAAAAGCTGAAGATGATTACGTCATCCAGAGAGGTGACCTTGTTTTTATTGATTTTGGTACAACACATATGAACTACCGTATAGATTTAAAACGAACTGCGTATTTTCTTCGGGAAGGAGAGGATACCCTGCCTTCCGAAATTCAAAAAACTTTCGATAAAGCATTAATAGCCCGTGAAATATTTCGCAGGAACATTAACGTAGGTCTTACGGGAAAAGAAACATTTGAAATTCTCAAGTACAAAATAGAAGAAGCCGGGTATTTTTACACAGAGAAGAATGAATATAACAAGAATGCTGATCCTGAAATAACCCAGATTAATTTTGGCTTTCATCCTTTAGGTAACAGTTGGCCAGCTGACGGTGGCGGTCCTAATATTTCTCAGCGTTCACAGAGAGCTCATCTGAAGATACCACTCAATCACCTTTTTGTCCTTGAATTCAGGATCTATGATCCGGTGCCGGAATGGGGTAAGGGACAACACATTCTTATGGCAATGGAGGACGGTGTGACTGTTAATGAACGCGGGGTAGAGTTTCTCTATCCGCCCATGAAACAAATTCGATTAATTCGATAATTGGTTCACAAATCGTACAGCCCGGGGAATATAAAATCATATGATCTTTATTAGAATGGGTTAAGGAAAATAAGATTTAACGGCGCGCTATTCAATTCAGGCAGGAATTCAATACCGCTATAATCCCCCAACAAAATATCTGAGAATTGTAAGTACTGACTGCATTAAATTTTAATCGTTACCCTTTCCCTCATTCGCTGCTCAATACTTAATTAGGTACTTAGGTTATTTTCGGATCACGTGTTACAGTATACTTGGAATGGGAGAAAAAGTCACTAGATTTATTTTTGGTATATCATGTCCCCTTTGTTCTGGGGATCGTCTGTACCGTTTGCGTGATAATCGTTTTACAGGTACTCGATGTTCTTGTAACTACAGCCCGAAGCGGTTCAAGAACGATCTTGCTCTACTGCATTATGTTTCTTTGGAGATACCTGCCAATAAAGCTGCCAGGGGTCTTGGTTTTGACTCCACGAAGGTGCGAGAGGCAACTAGATGCTTTATCGACAGGAGATTTATGATTTTTTGTGTCAGGAAGTGAGAAGATTTTCTAGCGAGATGTGATGCACGCTGCTTTGATGGGAAACGTACGGGAACCAAGCGGTCGCGGGAGTGCCGGTACAATAAAGGTTTTCGGCATGGTGGAACGTCACGGGAAGCTGTTTACTACGATGTGACTTGCTGCTTGATGAACGAGATCATGGACACCGCTGAGCAAGGGAGTGTCTTCTACACGGCTAGATTCCGTTCGTATACATCGCTGAAGTTTTTTGGTAGACAGCGTACGGTCCGGTCATAACACATAGTGCAAACGGCCTTGAGGGGTTCTGGTTATGTGCACAAGAAAGATGCTTACAGTACCATCGTGTTAACAAAAATCATTACCGCAAGGAAATGGAATGGAGATACAATTACAGAAACCAAAATCTATACCATCCTTTAATCAAAATTCACGTTAGTCTGCTTTTGATCTAATTACCTTTAATTATTATCAAATTTTATAATTAAATGTTAGCAGGCAGAGCTACAGATTTCGGTTGTTCTGTCTTTTTAATGAAACTTATCTATTTTTCCGGTCGTTCTTTCTTTTACCAAATGCAATCAGACAAATACCATATATTGAATTAAGTGTGTTGAGTAAGATTATCATTCTTAACTCAAGATATTAAATTAAAAGCATAATTGTGAATCATAAATTTCTTATCACAACTATCACTCTTATCTGTTTCATTACACTGCCGACAACATATAGTACGTTATATGGACAATCACATAACAGTGATATACACAATAAGTTTATTGAATTACTGTCCGGTGACCAAAATGTTATAGAGGAAAATATAAATATTATTAAGGAAAATTGGGATGATAGCTTTGTTACAATGATTCTTGAGGTTATTCAGTTTACAAATGATTGGGGTATCTATACTGAGTTATTTACCCTGATGGGGCAAAAAACCGGACAAAAATTTGGATTTGATAGAAATGCATGGTTCGAATGGGTATGGAATAAAGATTATAATATGCCTCCTGAATATGTAGATTTTAAATCAAATCTTTATAGTTTGGTCTTTCCCGCATTTAAAAATTATTTTAACAGTTCTTATAAATCAGTTATCCGACTTGACGAAGTAAGATGGGGAGGCGTTGTACAAGACGGTATACCCCCATTACGAAATCCGAAAATGGTATATGCAAAAAATGCGAATTACCTGGATGATGATAATCTGGTGTTTGGTATTTCCATTAACGGGGATACAAGAGCATATCCGAAGAGAATACTTGCCTGGCATGAAATGTTTGTTGATATAGTTGGAGATACTCCTGTTGCCGGTGTGTACTGCACCTTATGTGGTGCCATGATACTCTACAAAACAGAAATAAACGGTACTAATTACGAGCTGGGAACAAGCGGATTTTTGTACAGATCCAATAAATTAATGTTTGATAAAAACACCCAATCTCTATGGAATACTTTTCGGGGAGTTCCGGTAGTAGGACAGTTAGTTGATGACGACATTACTTTAGAAAAGGGAAGTGTTGTAACTACAACCTGGAAAGAATGGAAGAGAAGACATCCGGATTCACAGGTATTGTCATTAGATACGGGTTACGAAAGAAATTATGATGAAGGTGAAGCATACAAATCATATTTTGCAAGCGATGATTTAATGTTCAATGTACCGAAGTTAGATAATAGAATGAAAAATAAAGATGAAATACTCGGATTGCTATTCCCTGACCAGCCTGGTGAAGCTTTAGCTATTTCCGTAAAATACTTATCAAAAAATCCAATATATTCTGGAAGTTTAGGCGATAAGGATTTTGTTATATTTACGGATAAATCGGGAGCATCGAGGGTATTTAATTCAGGGAATGTACAGTTTCAAAAATGGGATAAAAATAACCAGATAATCGATAAAAATGGCATCAAATGGGAATTATCAGAGAGTAAAATTGAATCCTCTGAAGGAGATATATTAAAGAGATTACCTGCCCATAGAGCATTTTGGTTTGGATGGTATTCACAATTTTCACATAGTGAATTGATAAGGTAAGATTTGTGGACCGACATTTTTTGTTTAAAAAAATGCAAGCATTTTAATAACTGGATTACTCGGAGTCCATTCAAGGAAAACTCCCAATTATCATTTAATGCTGTCCAATATTTTCTGAACAGAAACAGTGAAATGAATAAAAATCCCTGTATGAAAGATGGCCAAGCCTATATTGCTTTTGATCAATGAGCGGAGATTATTCAGATTAATCTCCACGATCCAACTCAACAACAATATAGGGTGTCTCGATTTCCAGATCAGGATATATGGCACCGTTTCCATTCTTATCCATCACTTCAATAAGATACATCAGATCCCATTCCGGTTTGATATGGCCTAATGGTATTTCTGCTTGATAAACATCTTTTTCACCTGTGGGAAGCATGGGCAGCGTACGAAAATCCTGATGCTGGTTAACAGCCCGGTATCGCAATCGAACCCATTTAACTCCCAATATATCGTTTACTTTGGCAGTCAACATAAGCGGAACTCCAACAGCGGTATTTGTTACAGGTGTGTGCGTTACCAGAGGAGGCTGAGTGTCGTTGGTCACCAATACTCGAACGGGATTTAATCCTCCTGTTTGTGGATAGGTTACTATATTTCCTGTAATATCTTCCGCTTCGATAAAGTAGGCTAAACCCACTACTACGTCACTTCTTTTGATCATGCCATAATACATATCTTTTTCTGAGTGCTCCATTGGTACAGATTTGTAACCTTGTTCATCATTGCCATATCGAATACGTACCCGCGTTATTGATTTCGGACCTTTTACTGTTGCACGTATAGTAATATTTTCAGCAGTTTTGGATTTGCGAACAGGAATGTGTGTTATTACAGGTTCTAAACGATTTATAGACAAACTGTTTATTAACCATTTAGAATCAGAATTTGAATTAAATACTATAACCGCTTTGTTATCAGTTACTGTTGTTTCAAGTGTTTTTTCTACTTTCTTTCCAGCGGGAATAGTAAATTTTTCTGTATTATCAATTCCATTGGCAACTATCCACATGGGACCATAATCCTGAGGTTCGATAGAGTTGTCAAACAAAGTAAACTTCAATTGATAATGCCCATTCGGCACCTCAGCAGCAAAACTGCTGTATGTATACGTCATCGGCTCTGGTCCGTGTATAAAATCCCAAACAGTTGTCTTTTCTCCCTGGAAAGATCGATATTCGGAGCTGGGAGAAGAATAAATGTGCTCCCATCCATAGCCTCCCTTTATGCGGTCATATCTTGTTTCAGAACTCACGGGGAGAAAACCTGTCTGGGCGTTTCCGGAACCAAAGTCAAACTTCGCAATGACATTTTGATACTCAAATTGATATTCATCTCTCATTTTTTGTAGATCAATCAGCTCATTTTCCAGTTTAACAAGTTCATCTTTCCAACTTCCTATCATATTATATGGTCTACTGCTTACATCGTCAACATCACCTCCCCATCCCATTATAAGATTATCATGATATACACCATCAGTCAGGTTAACAATATTTTTCCAGATGTCAACGGCTTGCTTATTATTGTTAATCGCATTATCAAGTGCGTTAAGGTCCTGTGTGAACTTATACGAAGCATAATTTAAACCCGCATGAATTCGTTGAGCATGATACGCAGCAAGATATGCGAGAATCTTGAGGTCGATCATTGTTGAGACGAACTCTTTGTTATTTTGATTTCCCATCTGTTTTTCGGCCTGCTTCACGTTTTCTAACACATTTTTTGAAATGTTAGCAAACCATGCACTAGTTTGTTGTGGCCAGATTTTGGGCGATTCATTTCCTTCCAGATGGTATTGAGCTGCTTCCTTAATTCCCAAAAATTGTTGTATGTCGCTAGGCTGTGCATCGGTATAAACTGAAAGATCCTGCCACCTCTGTTTCTCGGCCCATGAAACGTCTGCGCTTATATCCTGAAGATTGTAAGCTACAATCCTCGGTAAGATTTGACTCGCAAAATGTATTCCTTTTTCAACAAATGGGGCAGCTTCAATTCCAAATCGATTCTTAAACTCTTGCTGCCAGACTTCGGCAGGTGTGTTCGAGTTATATCCAACCCTTCCAAATAATTGATACATATGCCAATAGCGTTCATATTCCCATTCATAATACTTGTATTCCGGTTTCAGTATATCATAACCCTCTCCACGATGGCGTGCCATTTTCCATGCCAAAGGCTCACTCAATTCAAAACCTTTGCCACCATAAAGATGAGTGCTTTGAGCAAACCGTGCAACATAGAGAGGATCACCCCAAAGGAGCAATCTGGTTGTTCCAAAATTCCACAACCGGTAGTGCATTTCGTACCGTTTTGGGTATCGCAAGAGGTCTGCATAGCCATGACGCCTTTTTGACTGGTTAAAGCCGGTTATGTGAGTAGGGTGATAGGGAAGCCCCATTTGCTCGCCCCAATATTTTGTTGTTAATCTAATATCTAACCCTGAATCGAGCGCAGCATCTATCATGTCATCTGTGAAGCCTTTTGCACGCATATCAATTCTAATGTCAATTCCAGAATCTTTTATAACCTTGTGAATAATATTCCAGAAAGAGATCTGATCTGGCAGCCGAACAGCTGATTCAACATGAACCCGAAATTGAATAGCGTCCATCTCATTAACTAATGTCAGAAACTTCGTAAAGGCTTTCTTGGTGTATTCTATCAAATTGTCGTCGGTTAATCCCCATACCAATCCTGGTGTCTTGTTTTGAACTGTTCGATACGCCGTAGAGCCGGCACTAATATGTGTCCAGAGTGCGAGAGTAAACTGCATACCTCGTTCGTGTGTTTTTCGAATTATCATTCTCAGCATTTCAAGATTGCGCAGTTTCTTTTCTTCAGTAATACCTACAACCCGGATTTCAGGAAACCCTTCAACGTCGAATAAATATGGATAAATCGGTGCAAAATAGCCGGAAGATGCATACCCAAACATTAACACAAAAGTATTAAACCTGTTCTTAGCAAGCATATCAAGGTATTGGTCCCAAAATTCTTCTGAGAAACAAAACCGTTCAAATTCTGATTGATTTACAACCATTTTGCTGACAGCTCTTTCAACCACTTCCGGTTTTTCTTCAAAGTCTTGGACCTCACTCAGTGGAGTATCCCTATCTTTTGCCCATCCTATGCGTTCTGCAACATCAAGTAATGCATACATCAATCCTCGTTCATCAAATCCACTGATCAAGAGAACGTTTTTATCGTCCCATTGAACACGGTGTATCAACAGAGATTCGGGATGTTCGGGTGGAGGTATTCTTAAAGATTTGATTAGTTTTTCAGCCTCACCTGCGCCTCCAGTCAAACCAGCAACAATTAGAAAATCTCCTTCGGCTTCTTCAAAATTTAAAATTTCTTCAAAGGAGATTTCTTTTTCCTGAAAAGCGGCAATTACTTTGCTCAAACCATGCCGTACAACAGGAGAGGTTCTTTTGTCGGTAATAATTGACACTGTCCCGGAAGCAGCAAAAGCAGAATGCTCATTATGAATAAAATTGTGTGTTAACATAAACAATACTGATAATAAAACCACAATCTTGAATCGTTCAATTGATTTCATTTAAATTCTCCCGAATAACGTTAAATCTATAAATTTTTACTAAGGTTTAAGCTCCCTGATCCAAATATTCCGGAACCGGACAGGATTTTCATGGTCCTGAAGCATTATCGGTTGCTTATCCGGATGTACCTGATACACTGGCACCTTTTTGAATACAGTTGGTCCCATAATCTCGAAATTATCCTGCACAAGTATACCGTTTTGAAATACAGTGACATTTGCCGGTTTGACAACTCGGTTGTCTTTAAATATTGGACGATGGAAAATAATATCATAACTCTGCCAATCTCCCGGGGCATGTGAAACATTGACCAGTGGAGGATTTTGGCCGTATATCGCTGCTGCCATACCTGTCGGATAGGTTTGGTTGTTGTATGAATCAAGCACCTGAATCTCATATCTGCTCATAAGATAAACACCGCTATTACCTCGGTCCTGTCCATTACCAGTGATTTCCAAAGGTGTAGACCACTCAATATGCAGTTGGCAGGAACCAAATTCCTGCTTAGTCCGAATATTGCCCGCATCCTTGACTACTTCCATGTAGCCTTTTTCGATTTTCCATTGTGCCTTGTTGTTTTTTTCACCTACCCATTCCGAAAGGTTACTACCATCGAAGAGGATAATGGCATCCGACGGAGGAAGTAATTCTCCTACTTGTGGTACAGGCTTTATAATTGGTGGTTGTGGCCCTTTTTCATCATACATTACTTCGATGTCATATGGAGGGGGTATATATACACTCTCGTGCTCAACACCAGTACAGGTGGTCAGTGCTGCTAAAGTTATAAAGGAAAATCCAACAAGAAATGATTTTTCTTTCACATATATATCTCTTGTTGCGTTCACATTTTTTCTTTCAAGTCCAGATTTGCAAGAGCTAGTAATTCCCTCAAAACACCGAAAGAATTTTGCAATACAGACAATCTGCTGTCAGGATCCACGGTCCACTCTATAGGAAACTCTCTAATTTGGATTCCCAGGTTTTGAGCACGCAGAATAATTTCTATTTCATATAAAAAACCTTCAGTAGTGCATTGCTTAAATAAATTTCGTGCTGTATCGCCTTTATACACTTTAAAACCACATTGTGTATCTGTTAAATGGGACGGTACATTAAACCAATGAACAAATATCCATCTGAAAATTCTTGAAATAAATTGTCTGGACCACGATTGAGGTTGTACAACATTACTATACTCCAATTTTCTTGATCCATGCGCACAATCACAAATTCCATTATTAAGCAATTCAAGACCACTTATAACCGTAGTATACGGTACACACAGACCGCTGTCAACGCAGAGCACATAGTCTCCGGTTGATGCAACCACTCCAGTCTTGACTGCATATCCTTTACCATTGTGAGGTTTATACTGAATTATCTTCAATGAAACAGAGGATGATACCGTTACAGATTCCGCAGCTTCGATTGTAGTATCTGTACTACCATCATCGACAATAATAATCTCACCATGAGAATCATTTTTAATGAGAAATTCTTCAGCAGCCTGAATATCCCGCACAATTTTTTTGCATTCGTTATAGACAGGTATTACAATAGAAAAAACCATTTGCATCATGAAGTAAGATGTTGTAACAATAAATTGAACAAAATATTTTGAAGAAGAAATAACAGCAAAAAAGATTCAATATTTTTAGCAATAGCAGGGGGTAATAATCTCATTCAAGATATGTGATATCACCGTAACGCACAATATTCTCATTGTTTTCAGCACCATCCATGATAATTATAGACTGAATATCGTTATGACGTAAACAGTAGTCATCAATTTCTTCCAGAGACATTATCATAAATGCTGTTGAGAGGGCGTCTCCTGCTGCCGCAGTCTCACTAAGTACCCATGCAGTTGATTTATCTGTAACCGGAGTGGCAGTTCTCGGGTCGATGATATGTTGACCTTTTCGAATTCCTGAACCGTTTATAGCTCGGTTACAAAGATAGAGATGTGAAATGATTTGATCTAAATCATTAGGATTTCTTATAGTAATCTGCCATCCTTTTTCACCGGGGGGTGCATCTAAGGTAAAAACTGAACTGGTTCCCGCATGAATGAGTGCAGAATTTATATCCCAGTCATCCAATATTTTTGCCATACAATCAACAGCATATCCTTTACCAAAACCTCCTAAATCAATACACATACTGTCCGAATTGAGCGATACTGTATGTTGATTTTTGTCCAACTGAATAAGATGCATTCCTGTTCTTGCTCTAGCGACGGTTAGTTCCTTTTGAGATGGGGTGCGATTGGTTTTATCACTATTCAACCAGGATTTCAGCAGCGGTCCGACGGTAATATTGAATGCATTATGTGTGCTTGCGCTTAATTGGACACATTGTTCAAAGCATTCGAAAGCATCCAATCCAACACATACAGGATTACTTGTACCGGAATTATTAACACGTGAGATATCGCTGTTTGGAATAAATCTGCTTAATTCCTGTTCAAGTCGGTCAAGTTCGTTAAACGCCTGAAAAGCACATTGCTCCGCATAATTGGCATCGTCGTTTATAATAATTATCTCGAAAACAGTTGCCATAGCATTATGTGAAAAACGGTGGGCATTATTCGGCGTTTGTTTGGAATAATCTATAAAGTTGTTTTTTGGTACTTTATCCATCTTTTTCTGTAAAAGCCTTTTGCTTCGGTATTAAACTACTGTTGTAGTTTGTCCCAAAGATCTTTCCTTACATAACCGCGCAATTCAATCGTCGGGCGTAATTCTGTATAATCATCAAGTAGAGGTACATATAAATTCCTTTTGCCGGGGGGCGGAAGTTCATATATTTTTTTTAGAATATCCGATTCCACACTAGGTGAGGCAATAATCACCGGTGCTGTTTCTACATTCATATCGACCTTGTTCCACCAGCCTATATTGGGAAATGACCGCAAATACCATGGTAGAGGCCAATAGTCATTTTCAGGACTTATAACATTAATATACATATTCTTTCCATCAGGATGAACATTTGCTATATCATGAATACGTTCGGCGATACTGAAAATATCATTTGTAGTATGAGCATACACATATGGATTTGAAGGATCAGAATAATATTTGTGATTAGATAAATAAGATTGTGTCATTAGATGGATAACACCTGCAGTAAGTACAAGAACCAGGAATATTCGCAATGAACTTCTTGAAAAAAAGTTTATCGCAGCAACGGTACCGACGGCTGCAAGTACTATCATTCCTTGCAGAAAACCAAGCATATTCCATGGAGTTTTATAAGGAATTGCCGAATAAATAATTGCTGATATAAGAGTAAAGTAAAAGAAAAATCGGATTAAACGGAAATCTACACCTGAGACTCCTTTTTTTGATATGGCAACTAAGGATCCGGTAACAGCCAATAAAACAATTAAAGCTTCGCTCCAGATTTGTCCTGTTAAGCCTTTTGAAAAAATCAGCAATTTAAGATAGTAATACCATGGTTGTATGTGCCAGTCATCATTTGCGGCTTTGTTGAAATAATTTGTGTATGCTAAATAAGAATCTGAAATACCTGCAGTATTGGTGAAAAAGGAGGAATAAAACAGTGCGGAAACTGCAAGTGCTGCGGCTATCAATGCCGCACAATGACTAAAATTGATTAATTTGAATGTCTTTTGAGTAGCTCCTGTAAAATATCCCCCTGTAATGAGCACAAGAAACAATGCTATCAGCATTGCGCAAAATGCTATTATAAAGGTTTCCTTTGTTGCATGCATCAATCCGAGAAAAATTCCGGTCGTTACTGCCCAGCCATAGTATGCGCTTATACAATATCGGTAGCCGGAAACTATTACGGCTAATATTAAAAAAACCAGCAGCATTTCCTGAATGTAATAGCGGCTATAAAATACCATCGCAGGTGAAACTGCCGTAAATATTCCTGCTGAAGTTACAATCGGCCAGTTCAATCCTGACACAAGCATATACAGTAGCACTACTAATAATATCCCGAAAAAAACAGGCACAATCCGTAATGTAGATTCGTCAATCTCCGGAAGAATTTGTGCTGATCCAATCCACGCCGGAACTAAGGTAAGATAATAAAGAGTCGGGCCGTGGTATTCACTGTTATCATAATGGTAATAATTATTTGTCAACAATAATCCAAACTTTGCAGCCTGTACTGCTTCGTCGGAATGCATTGGACGCTGTGTCAAATTCGGCAATCGAAATGCGATTGCGGTGAGTATGACAATCAGAACGAGAGAGTAGTAGTGGATATTTTTATTGATTAAGGGGTACACCGTAAACACCAACCTCAATGTAATGATTTAAATCATTACTTAAGTTGCCGTTACTATACAGACGGACATATCGTCCCTGGACTCCATTCGCATCTATTAATTTTCCTTCAGATGTTTCAACATAGTGCTGGTCCTCTCCGACACCCAAACCTGCAGAATTGTCATCATCATTATTGAAGATGGTTGTAACACCTTTAATAAAATTTGGTTCGTCAGCAACCTGTACAATTACATCAGTGTAAACACGGGCTTGTTTATGGTAATGCCACACAAGTACAGCGTAGAGAGTATGAGGACGTTCAAGATCAATTGTTATGTGTTGCTGGAATGGTCCTAATTCAACATAACTTCCATCCGCAGCATCTTTGTCATCATCGGTAATCATTTCTATTTCACCTATGATCGGTTGTTCATCGGTACTGGCTACCGCTTTTCCCAGTGCAACATTTTCGGTGCCTGCCGGAGCAAGAAATGGAGAACGAGGTTTTCCAAGTGGTTTTTCAAGATTTTGAATCTTGAAATTTTGTGGTGTTCCAACAAACATTGGTTTTGGAAGTTCAATTGTAATCGGTTTCAATTCCTGAGCGTTTGCAGTTGCGATTCCGTATTGTATTTCAACTGAAGAGAATACAAATACTACTAATAGAATAAGTAATAGACATTGAAAAATATTTTTGATAACCATAATAGCACAATCCCTCAATTTTAGAATGACACCTATTAATTAATACTACGGATTCTTATCTCCTGTTTCCCTTGAGCTCAATAAGAGATAGGTATGAACCAAACTCACTATGAGAAATAAGAGAGCACTTGAAAAGTGCAGAGTCAATAGAGACTCCTGTCCGCCAGTTCCAAATACAGGATACATACTAAAAATAATTGATCCCATAATAAATGGTGTTAAGAAAACCAACAGCCAAAAGCAAAGCTTCAGAACCGGCTGATAGTGTGATAGAACATCTTTATCTTTTTTGCCGAAAATATTATTATACAACCACTGTTGATCAGATGTGTTAAAAATCTGTTCATGTGCCCAAAGCAGACTTATTAGTGTCATGCTTATTGCAAAAACAGGCGATAATGAAACATGAAGCATCAGTAAAAATCCGGATACAGGTCCACCTGTAATGAAATATGGCATAAAACCAGTCAAGGTTAGTAAGACAACACAAATAACAGCGATACAATATAACAAAACTTTTATACATTTTAATATATCAAATACGTTTAAAGAGCGGGGATTCGTACATTTCATGAATGAGTCTACTGCTGCAGATACTAATTTTTTAACGGCCTCTTTTACATTAATCATACTTGGCCGGGTAGCATAGAAAAACCAGCCGAAAGTAGCTAGAAAAATGAATAGTGTTACAATTCTAATCATAATATAATCAATCTCATGAGTCAGATTCGGACATTTTTTTCAGAATAGCATCCAAACCCTTCATAGTATACAACAACAGGACTAACAGTATTATGCCGCAGCAGATCAGTATCATATTTTTCATGAGCGGACGGAACAAAAAGCTCATTGCAAAGACACGAGGGTAGAAAGCATCCGTTTCCTGTAGAGATGTCATACTAATTGTTGAGCCTTTTGAAAAATCAAGCGGCATTGGCGCACTGACGTTTCCAAAACTAAATGCCGATCCTATAGCGTGACAATCATTGCAACCTCTAATACCCAATGATTGCTCTGCTGGTCTGACATCATGAGCAAATGCCCAGCTATACGGTTTCGCTGCAGGATGATCCTGTTGTATCAGAATAGTAGAATCAGCAGCACTGAATATTTTCCCCCCACTAATGTAAACAGGTGTACCTTCCTCCGGATTAAGAGTATTCAAACTATCCAGGATGCCAATAATTTGTTTTTCTGAGAACTGCGGCCAGTTTCCTGTGCGTAAATGGGCGATGTTTGTGCTATCAGTTAGCGTGTCCCGTATAATGAATGCCAAAGCGATATTTTGAACCTCTTCAGGAAGTATAGGATCACTGATAGTATCTCCATCCTTAAATGCCCAGAATGAAGGCCACATTAACCTGTGCGGCGCTATTTTTCCATCATCATCTTTGACATAAACCGGAGATAGAATATACGGAACAACATCATCTCCCTTTTTTACACCATATGTTCCTAACGCATGTGTTCTGCTCAATTTGACTCTCTGGGCGTTTTCGGTTGGCCAGGGGCCAGAATGACACGCAGTGCATGAGAGTTTTTCAAAATGTATTGCCGGAAGACCTTTATGTGCAGGATAAGGTGCCCCAAGCCTGCCGGCTTGTGGAAAGTCAGATTCGTTATCCCGAATATGACAACCAGCACATGAATAAGAAGTAGTCTCAGTTTTATCTGTGCTTTCAGCTTCCCATTCATATCCTCGTACCATTGAATGATCAAGACCATTGCGGTGGCAGTCTACACAATTCATTCCGGAAGCCATATGCACATCTTCATCCATTTCCCATCTTTCTGCCTGAATTTCATTAACAGCTTTAGTCGAATGGCAGAAATAGCATCGTTGGTTCGGAGCTTTTCTGGTAATATCGAAAAGGATTTTACCCTGACTATTAAACCGACTTTTATCATATTCTATTGTTGGCGGTATCGCATTTCCTAGATCTGGTGCAGTACCGGAATAAATGTCATAGTTATCAGGCATTGCTTTTGCTGATCCTCGAACAGATGAAAAACCACTTGTTGCAGCAGCGGCCCACCGATAGTTTTGCTGCCTTATTTGTCGTTCATATTCAGATTGATCATGTCCCGGATCAGCATCATGACAACTCAAGCAATTAATTTCTGCTTTTCCGGAAACCAGCCATCGGAAATATGTATCAACTGATTCTGTAGAATCATTTTCACTTATTCCGCCGCCATTGAGATGTCTCCCGAATTTCTGGGTAAACAGGAAGGGTGAAAGCCCAAGAGTTTCAGGTTTTAATGTTCCGGTCCAACCTCGATGAGAAAGTTGTATCTGCGTAGCACTGATTGGATCAACAAATATCCAGGGTTCTCCACGTCGACCAGAAAAAATGGTAGAGTCTGGTGCATTAAAATGCCAACCGCTGCTGATTTGAGCATAATCATGGCACCCCAGACAGCTCTGTTTAGTTGAAAAGGGCATAGGGACACTGTCGTCAGGTCTGATCAATGAACCATTTTCATCTAATAGATCAAGAATATGAACAGGGTGTGACCGGTTACCGTCACTGACGTCACCGAGTTTCGGCTCTTGCGCAATGCCGGATTTTACCAAAATGAGGAGTATTATTCCTATGAATAAAAACGATCGGAGATTAATAGAGTTAGTCATAGAGGAGGTTTGCAGATGTTCAAATTTCCAGTTTTACACAGTAAATTCATTCTTTTTGAACAAGAGTTTTCTATTTGATTCAACCGCTTGATTCACCTTTAAAACAGTAACTGCAGTTTCATATCCAATTTCAGCGGGACAGTTTAGTTTCTCTCTGCCCTGAACAGCATTAAAAAAATTTTCAAGATGAGGTTTATGGTATGGATCGTTAAACTCTATGGGCAAACCGTATTGCGGTGGTGCGATTGTTTCTCGAACATCCAGTACCAGATTCTCATCGAGTAATTTTTCTTCTACTGGAGTATTTAAATACCCCAATTCAACCCATTTTGTCCAATCAGGCGCTGTCGGTTCACGATATATTCCACCTCTTCCCGCAGATTCAGAAATATTTAAAGTTCCTTGATCTCCCATGAAGGTTTCGTAATACCCTTGACTGCTATTTGTAGTAAGTGTTTGATAAAACGCCCTGACAACCTCGTCTTTTGTTTGAAATTCATATATAGCCATGACCGTATCGTACCATTCGTGGGTTTTTTTGTCATAATAATCGGTGCCGCCGCTTGCAACAACTGAGATTGGTACAGCGTCTAAAAACCAGGTAAATATATCGATCTGATGAGAGCCTAAATCAACAATTGGACCGCCTCCAAGTGCGCGATACCACCGCCAGTTACGGAATTGATTCATTGATTCAAATCCATATTTTCTTAATACAGACGGGGGAACGGGATATTTTTTCGGCCATCCTAAATCGGGTTGAACTGACCGGTTCCATTGAGCATTTATTGTTGTAAGCCGGCCGAGGAGTCCTGTTTCTTTTATGATTTTATCTTTACAATGTATATATCTCGGATTACTTCTTCGCTGATGCCCGATCTGAAGCAGTTTTCCTGTTTCACGAGATGCCAGCACCATTTGGCGGGCTTTTTCCAGAGAATTGGACATTTCCTTTTCACAATAAACATGGAGTCCTACCCTCAGACAGTCAATAGTCTGCTCGGCATGCCAGAAATCAGGTGAAGCGATAAGAACGGCATCGAGATCTTTTTCCTGTGTTAGCATGTCTCGATAATCTTCATACCCGTTGAGGTCATGACCATATTTTCTGAGCAGTCCGACCGCCCTTTTCAGGTTGAAATCTGTCCAGATATCGCAAACTGCTTTAAATCGTATTCCCGGAATCTTAAGGCAGGTGTTGAGTAAAACCTGTCCCTGTGCACCAGCACCTATGAGTGCTATATTCATATCGTCTGATTGTTGTACAGGTTCCTGAGCATGTCCCATTCGCGACATTAATAAACCTGCACCTGCTGCTGCACTGTATTCAAGGAATTTCCGTCTGTCAATGTCTTTTTTATTCTTATGATCTTTCATTCTTTTTACAAAGTCTTTTGAGTAATACGTTTGTTATTTAAAGTATTTTTATTTTCATGTTTCGAAACCAAACAGGCTGTCCATGGTCCTGAAATCCAATATATCCTTTTCGCGGCATGTCTTTGTAGGCGGTATTAAACTTGTTTGAAGTACCGTCTGGATTCCTATGCGGTTCTGTCCACTTGTTCAAATCCATATCTATTATCTGAATACCATTGTGCACTACGTAAATTTTATTATCTATACAGGTAATTGTATAATGGTTCCATTCGCCGGCTTTTTTTGCCACATTTTTACTTGCAGGCATGCAATCATAAATAGATCCACAAGAGCCATACTTCGAATTGTCTGTTGTTTCATGAATCTGCACTTCAATACCTGTTTGTACATAATTACTCAGATCATCTGTACGAAAAAAAACACCACTGTTGGCACCTTTAGAAACCATGTATTCCATATCAAGAATAAAATCTCCATATTGGTCTTTCGTCCAAATATAGCTTCCGCCATGCCAAGTCAATACGCTTTCTTCCATTGTCCATGATCCTTCTTTAAAAGAGCAGTTTGACAGGTCCGGCGCCACAAAACTCTTCCATCCTGATGGATTTAACGCACTGGCAACATTATTAAAATATGCTATAGACGAACGTATATCAGGAAGAGAATATTCCCAGTTGTGAGCATATTCTATGGAGATTACTCCTGTAAACTTCTGCCGGTCTAACTCGGTAAGCACTGCTTTAACATTCGCTTTTCCAGTACCCCAGACAACATCATGAGCTTCGAGCACACCAAATTCATTCAAATCCTTGAAGTGTAAACTTATCAGTCTGTTTTCCAGTTTTTTCAGCGCATCAACTGGTTTGATCCCTGAACGCTGCCAATGACCAATATCGCCGCATACACCCATCCATTCGCTCCGTCCTTCAAGCGCTTCCAGTATTGTATCAGGATTCCAGTAATAAGTAGGTTTCGGATGATTGTGGATTGCTATTTTAATTTTAAATTCCTGACAAAGTCTATCAATCATTACGAAAATATTTTCAGGAGGTTCCGCCGTAATGGTTTCAATCCCCATATCTTTCGCAAATTCAAAAACCTTTCTCCACTCTGCAACATCATCCAGTAATTCAACAACTCCATAATTCACCAAAGTAATCCCGGCTTGTGATAATTTGTTTTTTACTTCCTTGCGTAATTCAATTGGCAATGTATGATTAAATTGAATATCGAGATATTCTGCACTCAACGTTTGATCGGGAAACGCCTCTATCCAATCCAAACCAAGTGATGCCGTTTTATCTATCGCTTCAAAAAAGGTGTATCGGTTAAAAGTCCAAGCTTGTGTTCCTAGCCGCCACCCATCGTACACATCTGTTGCTGGATGAGATTTGAGGGGTAACTCTTGCGATATAACCGAAGAATAGCGTGAAGCAATCAAAAACGTGATTATAAAAATTGCGGATTTTAGAATAGTATTAATTGTATTCATATTACAATGACCATCCTTCACGATATTCGTTATGGAGATGCTTGTTTGCTTCAGGCAGATTGGTAATTTCCATCTTTTCATGATCCCATTCCAAAGTTGTATGTCTATCCTGCATACGTATTGCAATATTGCCGAGTAACATAGTTTCAGTAAGTGGTCCGGAATAACTAAAATCAGTTGTTGACTTTTTTCCGGCTTTACATGCTTCTATCCATTCTAAATAGATTCCGGGAGACCTGGATATGGTCTTTTTCGGACGTGTATATTCCTCCATTTTTATTTCAGGTATCAATCGTGGACCTTCACCATAAACATTGTGCATTAACTTGCCTTTGTCTCCAATGATAATCACACCGCCTACATCGTCACCTATGCGACGTCCCGGCTCAAGTTCTTCAGGACGGGGCGGCATTAAACCGCCATCGTACCAGCTCAGTTTAACAGGAGGTTTATTACCTCTTGCCGGAAAAGTGAAATGCACAGTTGAAGCCAATGGATATGAATCTTCCGTCATCTTCGTAGAGGAAGCTGAAATTGTCTCTGGGGCCTTCAGTCCCAAAGCCCAGAATGGATGGTCGATAAGATGAGCAGCCATATCCCCTAACGCTCCCGTTCCAAAATCAAACCAGCCTCTCCACACAAATGGGCAATATGCGGGATGATAATGACGGTACTTTGCTGGTCCTAACCACAAATTCCAGTCCAAAGTAGATGGTACCGACGATATTTCTTTCGGTCGCTCGATACCTTGCGGCCATATCGGAGCGACTGTCCAGGCATGCACTTCGCGAACATCACCGATAGCACCGTCCTCTATCCATTCATTAATAAGACGGGCACCCTCACCTGCATGCCCCTGGTTACCCATTTGTGTAGTAACATTATTTTCTTTCGCTGCTTTCGCAAGCATTCTTGCTTCATAAACGGTATGTGTCAATGGTTTCTGGCAATATACGTGTTTTCCCATTTTCATCGCCATCATGGCTATGACAGCATGTGTATGATCCGCGGTACTGATGACAACTGCGTCAATATTTTTTTCCTTTTCAAGCATTACACGAAAATCACGATATTTATGTGCTTTATTATACAGCTCCAGTAAATCAGGTCTTTCTATTCGTGTAGCGTAATCTGTGAATCGATCTTTCTGTGTATCATCAACATCACATAAAGCTATAATATTTTCAGAACTGACAGCGGCGATATCTAATCTTCCCCGGCCCCCGACCCCTACGCAGGCAATATTCAGTTTATCATTTGGTGCTGTTCGACCGGGACCACCAAAAACATGGCTTGGGACTATAGTAAAAACACCCGCCGCAACAGCAGTTTTACCAATGAAATTTCTTCGGGAGATAGTATGCTGGGATTTTTCATTATTCTTGTTGTTTATCATACTAAAATATTCCATGAAAACGTTATCAAAAAGTATACATAGTCCTAATAATATTACATTTCTTTATCTAGTATGTCCGGTATCCACTCAAGTATTCTCTCATTATCCGTACTCATAAGTATTTTGTTAAGAATGTCTCCTAATCCTGTGTTAAACATTCCCTTTAATCTTTCAGCACTTCTATCTCGAACTCTATCTAATAATCTTATAATTGCTGCCTCAGCTTCAGGATTGAGAGACGGGTCTTCGAGATATACAGCAATAATATTCAGTGCCTCTACGGCACCCGACCACATTCCTGATAAACCGGATAAAATCATTCTTTTTTCACTGACTTCTGTTGCATGTTCCATTGCTGTCATATAAAATTTTATAGATTCTGCAGCAGGCCGTTCACTCCTGATTCGTACAAGATTTATATAACCGCGAAGTGCTAATATTTTATGAGTTTCATTATCTGTAGTAGTCACAACATTCAGTAGTTCTTGTAAAGGTTCAGCATTCGGCCATGCCGACAGTGCATGTATTGCAGCTTCCTGACTATCAGGATTATCACTATTTAATTCTTTTCTTATCGCAAAGAGTGCGCTTGCATCTCCAATTCGCCCCAATACTTCCAATAATGAACTTCGAGCATCAATATTTTTAACCGATGGTAATTGAGCCAATACCGGACCGGCCTGATTTGATGTATCAGCAATCTTTTGTGCGACGAGAACGACCGTCCTTTCTGCTTCGTTGCGTACTCCGCTATTTTCTTCTTCAATCAGCATTCTGATTAATTCGTTAATATTATCTGGTTGTGCGATAATCCCTAAAGATTTATACGATTCTATGCGGACGGATCGGTCAGGATCTACAGCGGTTTTTAATAATGTATTAATGGCACTAACCGCATTTCGTTGACTTAAACTGCGAATCAGTTCAGCTTTTACTTGGGGATCTGAATATGAGATTCGATCAATTATTTTTTGGTCAACAGATGCACCCGGTAATAGATCAAGACTTCTTCGTGCTGCTTCACGGTCTGTTCCTGTTGCTTCTGTAGCCACTCTTACAAAAAGTGAAATATCTGAATCATTACCGATTTTTGATAATGCTGTCAGAGCGGCAACCCGGATAGATTCATCATTGTGTTTCACTGCTTCCAACGCTACATTTCTTGCTGTGGATTCATTCCGGTAAGCAAAAGCTGAAAGTAACTGAATTTGTGCCTGATCAGATAAACTTGGCAACTCTTCAATTATAGCACTCAAATCAGGATTTCCCGGAAGTTCCCGGAGTAATCCGACAGCAACAGACTGCAATTCACGGTTGTCCCTTTTCAGTACCGAAAGGATAATATCCGGTGCATCATCGATATTGGTTTGTATGCTGCCCCGTAAAGCGGCAGCTCGGATACGGATTGTGTTTTCATTATTATATAATTCCTGATAAATATTAGCAGCTCGAGAAGCGTTTCCCTTATCAAAGAAGCTATCCGCACATAACAAATATGCATCTAATACAATGTTACGTAATTCTCCGTCAGTCTTTGAACTCGCTTCTAGAAGAACTCTTGCAGCATTTTCATCTGCAATTTTTCCCAGAGCTGTTACAGCAGATTCAGCAGTTTGCTGATCGGCATCATAAACCAATTTTTCGAGATCATTAACAGCATTATTATCTTTTCGTTCACCAAGTGTATTAATAATTCCAATTTTGATGTTTCGTGGCGCATCCGACAATAATTCGCGAAGGGCCCTTTCTGCAGCAAAATCAGGGATACGTTGCAGCGTATATAACGCAATATCCGCTGTTTTATCTTCAAACAGTAACGCCTTCAAAACTGGTATGGATTCTTTTGTGCCGATAATACTTAACTGCTCGCAGACAAATTGTTTCCCAGCAAAGGTTGCATCTGATTCCAGAAAAGAAATCATCTCCTTTTCGATTACACGCATTGAACTCTGTGAATCAAGCGATGATTGGACAAGTATTCGGAGTACGGAAAGGGGATCACGGCTATCGCCGTAATCGTATTCGGATATCTCATTTAATATTTTCTTAACATCAGAAGCTATATCGTTGTGTGAGTTTTTCACTGTACTGGCTGCATCCGTAAATATGAATGCAGCTGATATTGACAAAAATATCAGAGTTTTAAGAGAGTGGATTTGTTTGATTTGACTCATCATTTTCTCCACATTTCTTTTTTAAAGTTTGACTCACCTATCTTATTTAGTTATTCATTAATAATGATGTAATACTATGGATGCTATATATGCCAGGGACTGCGCATTGCATTTCCGAGCATTTGTGATGCAGTAGGATCATCGATTATTTCTTCAGTATCAGGATTAAATCGAATTTTTCTACCGAGAAGCATTGCAATCTGTCCCAGATGTCCCGGTGTTGCCGAGCGGTGCGCAACTTCACTCGGTGCTAATGTTGTTGCCCGTGTTTTGACGCAGTCTAAAAAATTTCGTGTGTGGCCTTCATGGTCTAACGGATTTCCGACACGAACAAGATGAATTTCATCAGGGCTGAATACTTCCCGTAATAGCGATTTCGGGTGGGCATCAAATCCTCCCCGGTTGACCCAGACCCAGCCGTCTTCTCCGATCCATTTTGTTCCACTGCGGATATCGTCATGTCCCCCTGCAATTGTCATTTTAATGCCATTGGCATGCTTGGTATTTATTCTATACCTATATGCGCTGTTCCATAAACCGGCTTTGGGATACTCTCCAACTCCATCGATCTCAACCGGACCGGTACGGTCCATTCCCATTCCCCAATGTGCAATATCTACATGATGACCGACCCAATCCATGAGTTGTCCGCCACCATACTCAAGATTCCACCGCCAGTTGTAATGTACGCGGGTGGGTACATAATCGGCATAGGGAGCCGGTCCGAGCCAAAAATTGTAATCCAGTTTTTTCGGCGGTTTTGTTACTGCTTCCCCATCTTCGCCATTATTAGTATCATACCCGGAAGGCAATCCTACTTCAACAGAATGTATTTTGCCAATACGGTTGTTGAGAACCAATTCACAGGCAAAACGGAAGTTTGACTGTGACCGTTGCCAACTTCCTGTCTGCCAGACACGGCCATATCTTTCTACGGCATCACACATTGCCCTGCCTTCCAGCAGACTGTGCGAAAAGGGCTTTTCTCCGTATATGTCTTTTCCGGCCTTTGCAGCGGCAACAGCAATAGGAGCATGCCAATGATCGGGTGTGGTTATCTGGACGACATCAATATCGTTTCGTGAAATAAGTTCCCGAAAATCGCCGTATACGGCACAATCGTTATTGCCGTATCTTTTATCAACCGCTTTTTTTGCTCTTTGAAGACGATTGGCATCGACATCGCAGACCGCAGCAACATGTGCGTCGGGTTCAGCTAAAAATGTTTCCATATCCTCTCTACCCATTCCTCCCATTCCGACACAACCTACGGTAATTTTATCGCTTGGGAGAAATAGGTTGCTTCTACCCAATACGGAAGAGGGGATGATATACGGAAAACCGAATCCGGCAGCTGCTGCACCGGTAGAATACCTCATAAACTGTCTGCGGCCTATGCCTTTCTTCTGTGACATTGTATTTCCCCTTAGATTTTTAATGAGGGTATAGAAAAACTCTCAAAAATTTATAAAGTCGGAAAAAAAGTTTCAAAAATTTTTCGTATTTAATGGTGGAGACAAAAAAAAATCTACGAGGATTGATCAGATGTATCTACTATTTTGTTCGGTTATCTGCTTGCCCACAACATACCTCTTTTCATAATTGTAATCGCCTGCGGAATATCGAAAACACTTGCACTATGTCCTAAAGATGAGTAAAACACTCTGCCTTTACCATACATTTTTTTCCAGACTACCGGCATTACTACATCATCTATCCATGGAGCATGATCACCATTAAAAGTCGTTGTTGCCAGAACTTCATTAGAAGGGTCTACATGCATATAATATTGTTCGGAACGAACTTTAAAGTCAGACAGCCCTTTGGTAATCGGGTCATCATGATTAATTATATTTACTTCATAATCTACGGATCCTCCGGGATGGGAAACCCACTGTCCGCCGATCATAAACTGATATTCGGGAATATCTCTGAAAGCATCACCCAAACCGCCGTGCCATCCGGCAATCCCCACACCGTTTTGTACAGCTCTATAAAGACCTCGTATCCTGGGGCTCTCTTCATTTTCCGGACTCATAGTAAAAACCTGAATGATCAGATCCTTTGAATTCATGTTGTCTTCATCAAGATAGGAATCTAAATCGTTGGAAATTTCAACATCAAATCCTTGATCTTCTAGCCAGGGAGCAAAAATATCGACACATTTTTTGGGTTGGTGACCATCCCAGCCTCCCCAGACCATGAGTACAGATTTTGCTCTTCTTTCTTTCTTATCACTAAAAAGGGTCTTTCCAGCGAAAGGAACCGCCGCACCGGCCAATACCGACTGTTTCATAAAATCACGTCTGCTATAATGATTTTTTCTCATATCAAACTCCATTATTAAACATACAAATGTCAATGAAAATACGTTATTATAAAAAAAAGCTGGTTTTTAATGGAATGATTTATTTACTATATGCATAAGAGAAAATTTCATAAGTTCATAAGAGGGGATAGGTAATCTTTTGTAAAAAATATAAGCAAAAGTTTATCTATATTAAAGAGATTTTTTTGTCATTAATAGTTATTGTGTAATAAACGTATAAGGATGACCGATGAAAGAAATTAGGGTAGGTTTAATTGGATGCGGCTTCATGGGCAAAGCGCATAGTAATGCCTTCCTGAATGTTGCAAAATTTTTCCCGTTGGATGCAAAACCTGTCATGAAAGTGATCTGTGCGAGAACAGAAGCAAATGTCAAAACTGTTCAAGAGAACTGGGGATGGGAACGTTATGAAACGGATTATAAAAAAATGCTGAGTAGTGGTGATATCGACTTGTTGGATATTTCGACTCCTAATATAAGTCACAAAGAAATCGCACTCATGGCAGCAGAAAAGGGGATTGACATTCTTTGTGAAAAACCGCTTGCAATGAACTCGGATGAAGCGAGAGAAATGGTAAATGCTGCGAAAAAAGCAAACATTAAAAATTTGGTATGTTTCAATTACCGGCGTGTTCCGTCTATCGCTCTGGCAAAACAGCTTATTGATGAAGGTGAAATCGGTGATATATTTCATGTCAGAGCGGTTTATTTACAGGATTGGATAATTGATCCGGAATTTCCGTTGGTATGGAGACTGAAAAAAGAAATAGCCGGGTCTGGTTCTCATGGCGACCTGAATGCTCATATTATCGATCTCGCCCGTTATTTAGTTGGGGAATTCGACGAAGTTTCCGGATTGGAAAAAACCTTTATCAAAACGAGACCGCTGCCAGCTGAAGAGGGTAGTCTGGCTGCAACCGGCACAACAACCCAAACAGGTGAAGTGACGGTTGATGATGCTGTCCTGTTTTTAGCAAAATTTAAAAATGGAGCTGTAGGAAGCTTTGAAGCAACACGGTTTGCCAACGGAAGAAAAAATAATAATAGAATGGAGATTAATGGTAGTAAAGGGTCACTGATGTTCAATCTTGAACGGATGAACGAACTCGAGTTTTTCTCTGACTCAGGACCTAATTACAGGAAAGGATTCAGAACAATTCTTGCCACCGAACCAGATCATCCGTATGTAGGTGCGTATTGGCCTCCCGGCCATATTATCGGATGGGAACATACGTTTCTGAATGTAGTCTATGATATGATCACAGGTATTACAAAAAGCAAACTTATTGCTCCAGATTTTGAAGACGGCCTTAAATGTCAGCAGGTATTGGATGCTGTAATCAAATCCTCTGATGAAAAAAGCTGGATCGATGTGGATGAAATGTAGAAAGTACCAACACTATGAATAATTCTAAAATCATTAGTAAATAACTATCTATTTCAGTGTAGATAAGGAGGAGAAGTTATGAAAGTAGGAGTGCTAACCGTACTATTCGGCTCAATGTCATTTGAAGAAGTTCTTGAATATGTTTCTAAAATTGGCTTGGAAGCGATTGAATTAGGAACGGGCAATTATGTCGGTTCTCCTCACACGAATGTAAAGGAATTGCTGTCGAGCGACCAGGAAATTGAAGACTACAAGAAAAAAGTAGCAGACAAAGGACTTGAGATTAGTGCTTTGAGTTGCCATGGTAATCCGCTACACCCCGATAAGACTATTGCAGAAACGAATCATAACGTTCACCGGGACACGGTAATTCTGGCATCAAAAATGGGTTTGGATACTGTTATCAATTTTTCCGGATGTCCTGGAGGATCCGAGAACGATCCGTATCCGAACTGGGTTACTTGTCCATGGCCCGATGATTATTCGAAAATATTGGAATGGCAGTGGGCAGAAAAAGTTATCCCATACTGGAAACAGGAATCAAAATTCGCAGCAGATCACGACGTGAGAATTGCCTTTGAAATGCATCCCGGATTTGTTGTGTACAATACAGAAAGTATGCTGAGATTACGGGAAGAGTGCGGAAATAATTTAGGTGCCAATTTTGACCCGAGCCACCTTTTCTGGCAAGGCATGGATCCGATCGTAAGCCTCAAAAAATTAGAAGGAGCGATTTTTCATGTCCACGCTAAAGATTGCCGAGTAGATGATGGCAATACGAGAGCGAACGGTGTTTTAGACATTAAACCTTATGGCGATGAACTCAACAGATCATGGGTATTTCGGACAGTGGGATACGGTCATGGTGAAACGTTCTGGCGTGATTTTGTGAGTACACTGCGGATGGTAGGCTATGATGGTGTGCTGAGCATTGAGCATGAAGACAGCCTTATGAGTTCGGATGAGGGTTTTAAAAAAGCCGCCAACTTTTTACAGGATATTGTCATCAAAAACCAAGCCGGCGCAATGCATTGGGCATAACATTGCAATTATATTCTTTCTGCCAGGTTATCTTCTTGAAGATCAAATTAATAATTAATCAAAAAAAGGCGTTCTAATTGAACGCCTTTTTTTTGAGATATGATTTATTTTATTCTATACCACACGAAAAATAAGTGAAACAACAAATAAAACACCTGCTGTAACTGCTAAAATGACCAAGCTCTTCTGGATTGTTTTTCCTTGAGCATAATTTCCAATTGCTTTAGGAATTATTGTACCACCGAGCAAGCCTACTGCGAACATGATAGCGAAAGCACTCCCGTATAATTCCGGTGCTATTTTGGAAAATGTATAGCCAATAACCGTTGGGAAAACCGGTCCGAAAACAAGTCCAGTGATCAAAACACCTACCGTAGCTATCATTTTATTCTTAGCCATTATCATAATAATAATGGTTGCCACTGAAACAATTGCAAGAACAGCGATAATTGTCGCACCAATTTCAGGCGACACAAATTTTGACGTAACGAGTCTTGCTATCATGAGGGCTATCCAAAATCCTGATAACACTCCGCTTGCTTTTCCGGCAGTCAAACCTACTTCAGTAAGAAAAGAGGTTATCCAACCACCCATTGAAACTTCAAGAGCTATATAACAAAATAATGCAAGAGAAGCGATCAAAACAACAGGATTACCAAGCAAACTAAACGCGCTCCCGACTCCATAACTCTCTAATTCAGGATAAGCACTTGTCCATAAAGCAAATATAATTGGTATAAGCACGATGGCACCAACAATGCTCAATGTATTGGAAAATCCGAGCCGTTTCAGCAAAAGACCGATAAAAAAGGGAGTTAAGAATGCCCCAACACCAAAAAAAACATTTCCAAAATTACTGGCGGCAGGTGGATTTTGTCCATCGAAAAGCACTATAGGTAAAAGAGTATTGCCGACAGTATTGACGCACATTCCTCCGATCCCTAATCCGACACAGGCTATAACTACTCCTTTGTAAGAACCAGAATACGCCACCATAAAAATACTGAGACCAGCGATCAAAGAACCAATGACGGCAATAGGTTTGTGTCCAAAAGAATCCACAAGAGGACCGATGAGAAGCACCAAGATAATGGAAGTAAACATTAGTGTTGATATCAAGCTGCCAAATTTCGCATCATCAATTTTAAGTTTTTCTGTCAGTGGTAGTTTAATTGCTCCAAGAATAGAGAAGACTATCCCTATCCCAAGCACCCCAAGAATTGCTACGAGTTGAATCATATATAATCCTCATTTCATAAGTTTAGATTCATTACGTCTATTATACGTCATTAAAACCATGTTATAATTAACAGGTATTGGAAAGGCAATAAACCCATCACAGTGCCAGTCGTACTTCCTGAAAACCGCCTTTGGCTCATGCTTCTTCAATCAGGTATTTTACATTTTCTAGTTTTCATATATTGAGATTTGAAGAACCTTTTTATAACGACCAGGAAAAAGAATCTGTTACAAAAAACATACAGAAACAGTTATGGTTTTTAAGGACATTGCTACCATAATAAAACCACAAAGATTATTAACTTTGGTTAAATAAGATTCCACTCCATTTACAACAATTTATCACCAAACCACTTTGTCCGGGGCGATAACTACAGCATTTTCTTTGCCTGGGAATGAGCTTGGTGTGCCTATGGTGACTTTGCCGGTTGCCACGTACTCTGTTCCTCTGGCCAGGACGGTCTGATAACCTACGCAGTGAACTGCTTCACCAAATGGGGCGTTTTCATCATTATAATGTCCCATCGGGATGTGAAATATCTTACCTTTGCCGTAGGTGATGACCATCAACATCGGTTCGTTTTCCTTAGTATAGAGGGAATACGAATGAGCCAGCACTTCTACATTTCTAGCCGGGCCACGAAGTGCGCTATACAGTTCATCTGCAGCGTGCATCCATTCTGTAGGTAGGCCTTTAAGGATAGGGTGAGAAGGCTGGTCGTGAATAACTTGAAATTCGCGCATTCTTCCATGTTCACCGCTGAGCCCCTCATTAGGAGAAGCGGCTGTCCATTTACTATTGACCATGCGTAAAAGTGAGCCAGATTTCCCAGCCTCTCGGCCACCCCAGCCACCGACACCGATCATTTCGTTGTAAGCATCCCAATTAGCCCAGGCGTTATCCGCCGCATGAATGGGCACAAAGCCGCCGCCTTCCCTGACGAATCTTTCAAAATTTGCACTCGTCTTAGATGACCAGAGAGGATCGCAGCCATCATTATCTTCACAATCATCGTTAAAATTACTGACAACGACCTCGTAATCGGAAAATTTGGGACGCCATGCATTCCACTTTTCCTTTGGAGCTTTTTTAAAAGGTGAAGTGCTGATGTCAACAATGAATCGACCGGTCTGCTCAAGAGTAGCTTTAGTGGCGATAGTAGTACTTTCCCAATCATGATTATTTACACCATCAACGATCAGAACCTTGATCTGGTCTTGAGCGAAACTGACTGATGTCATGAGTGATACCATTACAATTGCGAAGAAAAATTTCATTTTAATCTTCTCTCAGTAGAATAACAATTAATAAATGATAGACAGTTGAGCCTTAGTTCTGAACTACATAGTTTCCTCAAATGTTATTTCTGCGCTTCCGGAGCACTTCATCAAAAGCCTTAATGCTCCCTTCTTTACCTGATTGTACGTTATCAGAATTATTTATTACTTTGTTAAAATATTAAAATAACTTTGAGTAATAGCAAGATCAAAATCTACATTCGAACACTATCAGCAATAATCTTAATTGTGAGATCATGGTTATTTTCGTAATAGATACGTGAATTTTGCAAGGAGTGTTCTGTTGCTGAGTTCTTGACTTGCAGTACCAACCAAATTTTCCTGATTATAAATCATAAATACAATATTCTCTGAAATTCTGTCTCTGTTTTCGAACAAAAAAGCATCATCATTCCACTGAAAAAATTCTTTGATAAAAAGATCCGTGCTGAACGCATAACTTAAGCGGGACAAGTGTATTTGTATAGAATTGTCCATTGGGAGTTTAATTTCGTTATAGTTGTAACCCATACTGGCTATAATACACGAGCATGAGCCCGAACAACCGCATTCAGGCCTACACACCACGCGTTGAACCGGTAAAGAAATCCCCTCCATTCGCAAAAAGCGATCCGCTTATCGCTTTTGTCCTGTCGAACTGGACTCTACCGTTGTATTTGGTAATTGTGTAACCGTTTCGCGGAATGAACAATGCAGGACGAATTTCAAATTCTTCATCGAGGTATTCGTGTTCTCGATCTATTGAAAAAATGATGTTTGTGGTGTTATGGAAATTAATAAAAAGCGTACCTCTTACCTGTTTGTTAAGTACACGATTGCTGTGGTTTGTCTGGTGGTTACCGATAACTGTGAGAAATAATTGTCTGACTGATTGCAACATAGTTAGACAATTATTTCTCCATCGGTACGTTTGATACCGATCCTTCTTAAAAATCAAATTTCCGGATTAAATGAACTTTCAATATCCGGATAAGATAGGTTATATTTCCAGCATATCCGATTGAAGAATCAAACCTGCGTTCCCGGCAAAATTATTGCGTTTTCCGGATTCGTCGGGAGAATACGTTCCTGCACCTACAAAAAAAACGAAAACTTTTCATTCACGTTAAAATTTGAATCAAATCCAATTGAACGATTATAACCACCATCGATTTCTTCTTTATTTAATAACATAACACCAACACTTGATCGCGAAAAGATATTCCGTTTTAACCTGAATGCGCTGAAGTTTGTTTCCGGAATTACCTGTACATCGTCTGTGATCGATGTTTTTTTAGTCTGTATGGAGAACATCCCGAGTGAATTGTTGCCGATTTTATCGTTTAACCTGACTCTGCCAATAATTGGAATAGGATTTCCATCAGCAATTCCAATATTACGACTGTGAAATAGTTGAATATTAGCTGCTCCTCGTATAAAACCGCTCGTGCTTACCCTGCCCTGACCGAACGAGAATAATTCTGCACCTTCCAAAAAGAAATCCCGCTTTTCCGGAAAAAACAGATCGAACTGCGTAAGATTTACCTTCTCCCGCTCGGCTTCAACCTGCGCAAAATCCGTGTTGTAGGTAAAATCTGCTGTTAATGTCGAAGTGATATTTGCTTTGAGGTCTATGCCGACATCGCTAAGTTTTTCGTCCACAAAGTCGTTCCGCTGTAAGCCACCAGTCAAGAATGGTTTGAAGTCAAAGTTTCCCTCCATCTTGAGACTGTTGAAGCCTGATATATCTCCCGCTTCAGAGATACGTGTCTGCCCTTCTCTACCTGCATAGAGTGGCGCCAGCCTCCAGTAGTCAAATTTATTTTTTCGAATAATTCTTCGCACAAAATTACCTCCTATAACAATACTGTCTCCTTCTCGAAAACTGAGTGTCTGCCAGAGAATTGCTATTTCAAGGGACCATCCACTTTCATCGGCCGAAGTCTTTGTAGTCCAGATGCCGTCCCAATTACGGTTCCAAATTTTTCCGTCTTCGCCGACAAACGCATCAATACGCGATCCGGTCGCATTTATTATAAAATTGTATGCGTTCCGATGGTTACGAAATGTATCAAGCACCATTTCAAATGAATCATCATTGAACGGACTGCCGTCACACCGCATTTCCGATATGCGAATTTTATCGGGCTCAGACTCGTACAAATGAACACCAAAGTATACATTTGTTTCATCATAGATAATTGCAAATTCGGTCTTTTCCGTCGGGGGTGCACCGGTCATCGGAACCCGCTGGATGAAATCCCTCTGAAATTCTACCTGTTCCAACACAGGATCATCAAGAACACCGTCAATCTCCGGACCATTTAAGACCTTTATCGCATTCATTTTGCGATGGTTGTAAATCGGTTCACCATCAATGGACATGTAGATTGCTTTGGGTTGCCGGCGAGATGCTTTCTTCTACCTCCGCATAATGTTCCGACAGATGCCAGCCGGAACTGTATGGGAACTCCACTTTATACGGCACTATCATTCCTAAAATGGGGTCACCAAAGTCGCGGGGAGGTTCTTCCCAAACAAAATTTTGTGAACTACCTGAGAGGATTGATGTAATAATCATCCGCTCATAAAGAACGGGGGTTTTTTATTTTGGAAGTATACAAGAAGCCATAATTGAAGCCCTGTTATTTCGGATTCGCCAGTGTTTTTATTTCATAATACGCCCTGAATCCGTTCCCTGCAACGAGAAAATTTGCAGGACCGCCAATCTTAAAAGGAGTGCCTGCATACTCTAAGGCTGACAATGGGATATAGGTATTGCTTCCTGAAGTAGAAAAAGGCGAACTATGTTGAGCATGTAATTCTAATGAACCGGTTAATACCAGAAGTATGGATATTCCAATAGTCTGTACACAATTCTTAAGTGGAGGGCTAATATTCATATGTATGTAATCGTTATAGTTGGACTTTTTATGTTAAAAGCTAAGCGATACAATGAGTTAGTCCGAGTGTTTTTTCCACACGTACATTACAATTTGCGACAATTGTCCAATAGTGTTATTCTTGCAGAATAGATTGATTAACATATACTTGTCCATCTTTGACGACAACATATCCATCACGTATGACCAAGTCTGTTTTCGTTAGGTCGTCAAGGTTCACATCCGGCTTGCCGTCAATCACGATAATATCCGCGAGTTTTCCCGGTTCTATTGTTCCCAGCTTATCATCCATATCAAGGATCTCAGCGCTTGTCTTTGTGGCCGCGACAAGGGCTTCTGGAATAGAATACTTTCCTTCAACAAAATACTTTAATTCTGTAATATAGCTACTGGGCAAAAGTTCTGGTCTTCCCTCTAAACCAATACCCATTTTAATTCCGACATTTCTTTGGCGCCGAAACAAATTCATCACTGTTACGTTTGATAAAGTTATCTGGTCGATGTTTGTAGGGTTTAAGATCATAGGAATTGATTCTATCCCTCGTTCTGCCATCAACATGATTGTTTCTTCTGTGCGGGGTGCCATCTTTTCCACAATATCAACTCCTTCTTCAACCGCCCATTCAAGATAGTACATGCCAGTAATCCAGGATGAACTCCAAGAGTGTACTCCGGCATCTACCCCAACCTTTATTCCTAAAGCGTGTGCTTCTTCTATGGCCGATGCAATTTCTTCCCGACTGAACATGCTGACGATGTGGATTAGATCGGCACCCTTATTAAATTGCTCCCGTACAGCTTTGCGCCAATCGTCCGGTCCATCAACGGTGCGTTCTGAATCTACCAAGGGATTGAACGTTTGCCTTCCCTCGGTTGAGTGCCCGCCTGTACTGGTAATGGCTTGGCCGGCAGCAAACACTCTTGGGCCAGGAATTCGATTTTGGGAGACAAATTCTTTTAATCGAAATGGTATATCCCCATGTGATGCAGCATCACGAATACTTGTGACACCACTTTGGATATAATAGCGAAGACGCTCAACAGCTGTAAGGGTATGTGTTGGGCCATAATTAATTCGTGGAATAATTTCAGTTATATGAGTATGGAGATCAATAAGACCCGGCATGATGGTTTTGCCTGAAACATCAATCACTTGGGCATCTCCGGGCCAAGCTGTTGAACCTGATGGCAGAATTTCTTTAATTTTGTTCCGTTCAATGACAATAGTTCCACTGCGGACTGCTGTACCAGTCCCATCAAAAATCCGCCCTCCAGTTAAAACCAGCATACCTTGGGGTCCTTGCTGATCAGGCGGTATAGGAATTCGTCTGGGGTCGTCGGAGGTTGTTGCATTTTCATTGAGCCATGTCCGTCGGTCTTGTGCCTTCTCCTGACCAAGAGCAAAATCACATAATGTTAATATCCCGACAATAGAGAATAAAATTGACCGTGTTAGTAATTTAGTCATGCTTAACATCTCCTAATTTTTTATATACAATAATTCTGATACTTTAAATAAAAGTTAAAACGCTTATAGCTTTGACACATGTTTCTCTCATTTGCAGGCAGTACGAGTTCTGCCTGCAAACACCTTTCCAGACAGTTCTATACATGTCTATACGATTGAAAACGATTCAAACTTTTCTTGCATGTTTAAGATGATTTTAAAAAAATCAGATAGAGAGTTTGAAGTATTAATAAAAAACTGGGCAATACCGAAATGTGATTAAAAATAGGATATAGGAATTTTTTGTTGTTTTGAGTCAAATTAATTTTTATTCCATATATATTTTGGAATAAAAACCGGTTTTGAGATGAGGGAGTTACTTAGATAAAAATGTTGAATATTACTTTTGCAAGATAGCCAATGAGTAACTCCACTAATCAGATCACCTAAAACGGCATCAATTTTCTAATATAAATTCGCTTACGCAGCTTAATGATCAATGGATCAGTAAAATTTCTTCATTTGGTGGATGAAGAAATTCAACTCCCCGGCTGGTTATGACGTGATTTCCTTCTATATTAATAGAAATTGGAAAATCTGGTCTTTCGGGAAGATTCGTATGTACCGCAAATTCGAGTAAAAACAGATGGTTTTCCTGGATCGTCAGATGGTCCCGGTCTCTCCCGAATGTAGCAACTGAGGGTCCGACTGTCACCAGGTTACCGCCATGATGACCTTGGCTATGAAGATCAATGTAAAATCCTGATTTGTCGGTGTCAGCCAAATACTTTTGAATGAGTTCATAACCAACTGTACCGATATCGATTAATGGTACACGTATATAGTCTGCATCTTCCAGAACGGAAGCGATAACTTCCAACGTTTCTCCAGCTATCCTGCCGACTTTTATATTTTTCCAATATGATCTCACGAGCTTTCAATGCCTTGTCATAGGCATACTGGATGCTCTCAGAAACACGCTTTTCTCCTTCTCTCATAATATAGGCATTACGTTTATAATCTGTGACAAAGTAATCCAGGTATCGTATTCCATTATTAGACGTCATGAAATCTCCACGCCGCAAAACATAATCTTTGTGATGGATCCACCACCTGAAATCGGGTGGATCGATTCGTTCGGATTTCGCCGAATAGAGAACCAGGGTAATGATACTCCCGGTTCATCCTTTTGTCAAATTCCTTTTGAAGAATTCCTCCTTAACCCACCAGCCTACATCCTCCAGTGTTGTTACACCCGGGGTGATGACCTCATTCGATAAAGCGCGTTCAAGGATTTGGCGGTGTACTTCCACGGCATTAGTCATGAGAGTCACTTCCCTGAGGGTTCTTCTTACCCTGAAATCGGTGATAATGTTCTCCGCAGAAACAATTCTCCGAGAATATTTAGGTCCTAAAATTTTTTCCAGTTTTACATATTGCGAATATGAAATCCCATCCGCAATGGCAAACCAATCGGATGTTTTGACAGCAATTCTTTGCGGATCGTGCTCGACTACAAAATCTCTCAGCTCATTGTAGGCAGAGAAATCTTGCGTTTTATTATACCCTGATAGAGCCATTGTGATGTTAACAGAGCCGTGTACATCAATATTTTCGGCTCCTGCCGAACCAAACACTGCCCGCTCAATCATATCCTTCCGATCGGTAAAAATCAGATAACCAGACGTCAATCCAAGATTTTCGGATTCGGATAATGGACCGGGATCTCCCGCACGAGTGACGTGAATCCACATGTCTACATTATTGTCATGCATGGCACCCGGAAGGATAAGATCAAATTCTTCATTCCATATCAGTCGGAGAACTTCAGAACCGGTTTTTGCCGTATGTACACCCGGTTGTGCATTAGCAAAAAGGATTGTAAATATCACAGATAGTATAAATACCAATACTCGCGATATCATAATGTTCTCTTTAGTTTGTCTCAGGATGTTTTTTTCATAGCGGGTCTCATTTTATGATCCAGATAAATACGGCGATCAACAATCCCACTGCCAGCCATGATGCAAGGAATCCCAGCACACTCACTTGGCTCGGTTTCATAATCTCAAAATCGGGATGTTCGATCAAAACCGATCGCGGAGCAGGTTTTGTACCTTCAGGAAGAGTGAGCGGTTCGACTTCGGGTTCACCCGGCAGGACCGGAGTACGAAGACATTCATAAACACGATCCAGCATCTCTTTATCCTGTGGTTTTGTAAACAGACTCACAACCACCATGACAACCAGCCCTACTGTCAAATAGAAAATCATTTGCCAGGGAAGAGAAAGGTTACCTTCAAACAACATGAAGCCGGGTAGATAATGGGCAAAATGAGCATTAAAGTCCCAGCCTATGAAATCGATCCTACTTATGAAAAACCATGTGGCAAAACTGCTCAAAGTTGAAGCCCAGGCAGCGGCGGCAGTCGCTTTTCTCCAGAAAAAGCTTGCCCATATAGCGATTCCCATCATTGCATGCACCATCCAGAAAACCTCTAAACCCTGCACTACACCCGAAATTGCGAACGCTACGATAATGCCAAAGATAACAACAACTACAGAGGCAATTCTCCCTATCAGAATATAATGCTTATCATCCTGGTCAGGCTTGATCAAAGGTTTATAAATATTTTCCGTGAACAGTGCTGCTGAGGAAACCATAAAGCAATCACATGAACTCATGACCGCTGCCAGCATGGAAGCGACAAAAACACCGATGAGACCCGGCGCTATATTTGGCAGGAAATCACGTCCGAGGAAACCCCAAACAAAGTCCGGGTTGACAGCTGTACCTGTGTACAAGCCTATACCGCACAGACCCGTCAGGACCCATGCGATCGTGCATATCCGTTTGAGAAACATCCCACCGACGAGTCCTACTCTCGAGTCATACTCGCTTTTGCCAGCACCGCACATTGCCATGGAATAGGGAGCTGTAACCCAGCCAATAAGTCCATTCAAAGCAATTACTATGATATACAGTGTCGTGATCTCACCGGGAGTTACAATCTCAAACATTGACGGATCATTGACAATTATTTTTAATCCTCCCAGTCCTCCCACTGCACTTAAAACAAATGGCAGAATCATAAATGAGAGCACGAAGGTTAAAATGCCCTGAATGAAATCGGTGATTATCGCTGCTTTCAATCCACCAAGCACACCATAAAATACGAACAGACCTGTCAGTGCAAATATGGCAAGAGCAGTGCTGATCGCTCCGCCGGTTACAGCTGTAATGAGGGCGCTCGATGCTCTGAGCGTTACACCAATATTGACTGATAATTGTGCCATGCCGACCAGAGCGAAAAGGACGGCTACACTCCGACCATAACGCTTGAATAAATAATCTGCTGTTGTTACCGCTCTCATACGCCTGAACAGCGGAGCCAGTAACCAGTAGAAAGGCGTGGCAAACAACCATAACCACTGATACCAGATTCCTGAAGCCCCGGACACAAACGTCTTTGACACTACGGTGACTGCCTGATCCGTATTTGTCCCCGTTCCGAAGTTAAAAAACGTCATCATGGTCTTTCCGAAGTTACGCTCAGTGATAAAAAAGCTTGACGCTGTTTTTATCTTTCTGGCACTCCAGACTCCTATCACCACTAAACTGCTTAGATATACAATAATGACGAACCAATCAATAAGCATAATCCGATTTCTCCTCTACCAATATTCTGAAATTGATAGAGCTTTATTATGGTGAACTTATAATTTGCAAATACATCTTGACAGTATCAGATGATTTTTGTTTTCATCCAGTCAGCAGTGTTATGAAAGTTTGCAGCTACACTTCCAGATGGAGCCAGAACATCACAAGCCGCTCGTATCGTATCGTCCAGTTCCATGTCGAGAACAGGCAGGAAATGTTCAAGCTGCTCCAAGGTGCGCGGTCCCATCAGTGGCGCTGTAATTCCCGGTTGGTCTTTGCACCAGAGAATCGATAGCTGTGCTGCTGAAATGCCGGCTTCTTTGGCTATTTTTGCGAATTCGATTCCCACTTGAATACCTCGTTCAGTCACGCGTTCTGCATAATAACCGCCGATGAGTTCAGCTCTTGAATCTTTAGGATATTTTGCAGCATCGGAATATCGGCCTGCAAGCACACCCATTCCACTTGGTGCCCATGAAATGATGCCAAGCCCATATTTCTGGCACATCGGGATAAGTTCGTTTTCAATGCGCCGATCAAGTAAATTATAAGGAGGTTGCTCGGCAACATATTGGGCGAAGCCGTTCATTTTGCTTATCAAGACTGCTTCCATTACTGCCCAGGCAGGATGTGTCGAACAGCCGATATATCGGACTTTGCCAGCTCGGATAAGATCATCGAATGCTCTGAGCGTTTCATCAAACGGAATAAAAGGATCCTGACGGTGAGTCAGGTATAAATCAATATAATCGGTTTGAAGGCGTTTTAAACAAGCTTCACATTCTTTGATAATGCTAAATTTTGAGTGACCCTGTTCATTAGCGTCTTGTCCGGGCACATATGTTTCTATTTTAAGTCCGGTTTCAGTATCAAATGGTCCTGGGAATATTTTTGTACAGATAAGCGTATGCTGGCGCCGGCCATTTTCTTTCAGAGCCCGTCCGATTATTCGTTCCCCTTCTCCATCTACGTAAATGTTGCCGGTATCGAGGAGATTTACACCGGCATCTAATGCTCGGTTAATCATTTTTTTCGCTTCATCTTCCGGAGTGGGTTTGCCAAAGTTACCTGTACCAAAACAAATGGGGGAAACTTTCAAACCAGTTCGACCCAATACTCTGTATTCCATTAAACATCTCCTTTCTAATTATCCATAATATCAATTCTTATAATAGAGGATAAATTGGGTTTGTGTTGAAATGTGACGTTTTGTTAAGATGTGGTGTGCTTGGTTTGCTTGTATTAGAAATAGTATATAAATAATAACGTATGAATTGTGTAATTACAAGTATTTTCTATTTCTCATTCTTGTAATTCAACTATACAAATTATTAAACATGCATAAGCGGCTGGTTTATTTTTCATTAAGACTAATATGTAAGACTGTTTATGATTTAAATGTATCCGACATTTGTATATTCCGTCTTGAAAATCGACATTAAATAGAAAAATGGTTGTTTGGTTATTGGACAGTGGTGCAAGGTAAGTAGAAGTTTGCTCAAATATGGAATGAAATATGTTTGAAGATATTCAAAATCTCTTTACTTTTGCTTTCACGTTCGATCAATTAGTTGTCAATCTTACGGTCGCATTAGGATGCAGCTTTACCGCTTCTCTCTTCTACCGTTAGACATACCAGGGAGTCAGCTATTCGGTTTCATTTGTTAATTCTTTATTACACTTTCTATGATAACTGCTGTTGTCATAATGGTTATCGGGGATAATCTTGCCCAAGCGTTCGGTCTTGTCGGGGCAATGTCGATTATTCGATTTAGGACAGCTATTTAAGGATACACAGGATATTTTTTATCTTTTTGAATATGTTCAGCCGTATGGAGAAGATGGAGCGTATGCTTCAGTAATGGAAAAGTACTGCAAACAATATAGATAAATATCAAATCACTCTCTTCGGATGATGTGTTAGAGCTGGCATATTATACTGTACTGAAACGGTAAGGATAGAGGTGAGGGGTTTATACGTGCTTTTGCAAAAGTTGAAGGTGTCTCCAATATTAATTTTTTTGTAGATGAAGAACAACTGTGATGATTTCTCCGTCTCAATAGATTTTTTTCCCGAACGAATAAAAAAAGCCGCACAATTAGTATGCGGCTTTTTTACTGTACTGTATAAAACTTTACTTACAGATCACTCCCAGATGATCGTTTAGTGATCCGGATAAATATGGCTCGATGATTTTAAAGATTAAAGATCTATAATCCCCAGCCTTCTCGAAATTCTTAATGTATCTATCCGCTTCCGGTACATTGGTAGCCTTCATGTTCTGACTGTCCCAATACAATTTCTTTCTAGTGCGCAGCGCAACGGTGCCGAGCAATACTGTTTCGGTCATTGGTCCAGAGTAATCGAAACCGCTATGGACTTGCTTATTGCTCTTGATGGCATCTATCCAACCTTTATGATGTCCGTCGAGGCGAGGGATGATCTCAGGTGGCCGCTTGTAAGTCTTCATTTTTGACTCGGGAACTAACCGTGGGGTTCCTGCCCAGCCGCCAGCCATGATTTCACCTTCGTCACCTACGAAATAGATGCCATCGCCGAATCTACGACTGTTTTCCAGCTCTTTTGGTCGTGGGGGTCTGAGGCCACCGCTATACCATTTCATTGTGACGGATGGTCGATTTCCACCAGCGGGAAATTCGTAGTGATAGATGGCGCCTGCAGGTACTGTCTCATCAGTGAATTTGGTCGCACTGGCTTCGATGTTGGTGGGGGCTCCGAGGTCGAGTGCTCAAAAGGCGGGATCCAGATTGTGGCAGGCCATATCGCCGATGCATGTGCTACCGAAATCCCACCAACCGCGCCAATTGTACGGCGCATAGTCAGGATGGTAGGGTCGATAAGCTGCAGGTCCGAGCCAAAGATCCCAATTCCAGTCTCTGGTACAGGGGGCGTTTCTTGTGGCCTTGTACTACGGGTAAGCCATGACAATCCACTAGTACTATCGCTGCCATGGACTTCACGTACCGTTCCGATGGCCCCATATGGGATAGAGAGGTTTTTCGCAGTACACATGCTTGCCCTTCTCGATGGCCGCCAGGCAAACCGCTGCATGTAGGTGGTCAGGAGTGGACACCACAACGGCATCAATACCACATCTTCACTGTCCAGCATCTCACGGAAGTTTTCGTAGCCAGGACACCCTTATAAAGGCGCCTGATTTAGCCAAGTCTGCATAACGCCGCTCTACATTCCTCAATGCGTTATGCAGACCAGCGGTACCTCCGAATTCTTGCCTACTATAGTCCACAATTTTTACGACGTCACATACAGCAACTACCTCGACATCATCGAGATTCATCAATTCGTTAAGATTCCCATACCTTGGTCACCCACGCCGATAAAAGCAAAATTGATCTTCTCATTCGGTGCTGTATGCGCAAGCCCTCCAATTTATTTTTCGACTTTGCTTTCCGACATCTTTTCCATTATTTTTCATACTTTAACGTTCCTTCTCACAAATGCAAATGTTTGATTACCATTACTCTGGGATTCCCTCATATAAAATTATATTGAGTTTGTTCCCATCTTTTGACAGTTTTCGGGTCAACGAAAGGGATTGTACATCGGATTGGGTAATGGCCTCCAAAAGTCTCCATTGTACGTCGTCATAACCATTAATTACTCTGAATTAAATATCTAATAAATTTTTAGAAATAACAAGGATTTTTTCCAACTCAAAATAGCTCATGCTCACAATTCGCCACCTCTCTAAACAGTTCTTTGACTACTTTTATGTAGTTTAACAATTCAAGCCTTATATATCCTTCAGGACGACTTTCAACGAATGGGAAAAGGGTTTGAAGAGTTGCAAATTTGGCAAAACCGAATTGCCCGAGTGGACGCATTCCATGCTAGTTATTCTGTGATTCGAGTTAAAATGTTCTGACTCCCCACAACGGAATGAAGTGCGACATTACTTCTCTTAATCAAAACACCATAATTGATATTTTTTGTTAAGTACTTGACAATGACTTAACAGTCCTCCCAAATTTTTAGAAAATCATGAAACGGTTTTGTCTGAATAATGTAATGGTAGAAATACGTCCTATTTTCTGCAAGGCATGGGTATGAGATACACTTGCAACGGTGAAGGATCACAGAGATGCCATGATAATTGCTGATGCCCTGGAAAACCTGCATATGGGGGGTGTATACGAATTTTATATGGATAGAAAAGGTATTCCTCCATGTATGGTGATGCTGGAGAACTTTGTCAGTGGGATACGATATTCATCTAAAACTGAGCGTATGGGTTATGCGGATGACTGTGAAAAATTTGCCATAAAAGCGGCCAAGGAACTTGGGATAACTCTCATGGGCGAATTAGGTACTGCAAATCCACTGGCGTTTTACAATGGTGTAGTCGAAGCAATTTACTTATTTGCTGAAGCCGGTTTTCCATGTAGACCTGCGGTCTACGTGATTATGGGGGTGGAAGGGCCAGCCACTCTTGCCGGGGCATTAGTCTTGTTAACTGCTCAGATGATGGCTTCTGTAGTGTTGGTACAACTTATAAAATCAGGTGTACCTATGATGATTGAGCACGGTATAACACCGAATAGCACCGACAAATATGCGGAGAGGCACTAATAAATTAGGCAGTGCTGTAGAAAATGCACTTACAACGACAGGATTCAACCAGCTTCTCTGCAGGTATCGGATCCAATCAATGACCAGCACTGGATATGTCAAGTACCTCGAAAAGAATAGACTACCAATGCTGCGGCTTTGAAAAAGCGATAGGTGCTCTCATTTCTGCCCTTTCCGGAGGTAATCTTCACATCTTTCAGGGTGGTTCAGGGTTCGAGCTAATATATCATCATGTTCTGTCCGTACTGGATGACGATATAGCATGCTGGGTAGGATGTTTCTTGGAAACGGATTATACTAGGAAGTGGTGGCAGAAGGAGCAGTATATACCGAAAGTGGTTGTCAAAGAGACATCTCCAGTATGGATAAAGAGTGGTAATAAGGATGCTCTCGATCTGGCAAAGGAGAGGATGGAGGAAATACTGGCTACGCACAAGCTGGAGCCTTTGACCCCTGCTCAAGAGCAGATAATTGAGAATGTGTTGAAAGAGCCCAGGGAGTACTACAGAAAAAATGGTCTTATTCTCAGACGAGGAATGGACTGTTTACTTGGAAAGCTCTGGAGTCAGCTGATTAGCAGCAAAGCGGGATTGCCAGGAGCAATCTGAGTAGCATGGTGACATATATCGAGGAAACCCTGTGTGCACCGGGTCACAGCTCAAATTACACAGCTGGAAAGAACTGGAAAGAATATGATGCAGCAGCTCATGGCCAATCGGTCGAGATAGTTAGGTGACACATTCACTATTCGACAATTCCTTGATGATTTCATGAACGGAGGCCTCATCCCGATTTCTCTGACATGTTGGGAGTTGACTGGCCTCGAAGATCAGATGAAGTTCCTTCTCGAATAACCGAACATATAAACAGGAGGATATAGTAATGGCAAAGATAGTGAATTCCTGGAATGAGTGGGACCCGTTGCAACGTGTGATAATAGGAAGACCTGAGGGCACAAATGTTCCTGCTCCTGAGCCGGCATGGTGGTATGATCTCCCCGATGCGGGCTATCCGCTGGGCTCGTTCGGGCCGTTCCCACAGGAGATGGTGGATAAGGCAAACGAGCAGATGAACTATTTCGTACAGCAGTTGGAGTCGCGGGGTGTTGTCGTTGACCGGGTAGAAGTTCAGGATTTTATGCACGACACACCGGTTTCTACTCCGGATTGGACACAGCTTAACAACCATGGTATCAACAACGTACGCGACATAACTATGATACATGGCAACTATATTATTGAATCGACAACTACCCGCCGCTCGCGGTGGTATGAGTATGTGAACCTGAGGCTGATCTTTGAGCGGTACTTCAACGAGGACCCTGAAATGGTCCATTTTGCGCATCCAAACCGCGGCTGACGGACGAGTCCTACGTTAAAAATTACTACTATGACTTTAACAATTTTTGGACTCCTGAAGAAAAGCGTCAGAAATTGTATAATTGGGAGTTCCAATTATCGGAAAAGGAGCCGCTCTGGGACGCTGCAGATGCGATGCGGTTTGGCAAGGACATCTTCCACCAGTGTTCAAGCGTGACCAACAGAGCAGGTATGGACTGGCTCAAGCGGATGTTTTCGGCGCTCGGCATCAGGCTCCACCATGTACTGTTCGACACTCCTGAGGATCTCAAAAAGCCGAACAACTTTCATCCATGGCATATCGATGTGACCTTTGTGCCTTTGCGTCCCGGGTTGGTGATGTATAATGCCGGATTTGGAACCCGCGCGCAAGAGACATTGGAGTTGTTGGAGTTGTTCAAAAAGAACGATTGGGAGCTGGTTCCCGCGGCACGGCCGGTACACGTGAACAAGAGTCACTGTTTATTGTTCGGTACGTACAATGAACCATCATGGATTTCTATGAACACCTTCTCGATGAACACCTTCTCGATCGATCCGAAGACGATCTGTGTCGAGGTGCATGAGACTGCCTATATGGAGCAGCTTGACAAACTCGGGATGGAGGTTATCCCGATTCCGTATGAGCACGTGATACCGTTTGGTGGAGCATTACACTGTACTACATTGGATGTGTATCGTGGATGAAATTGCGAAGACTACTTTCCAAATCAGATTGAGGGGTATATTAAGGTGCCTCAACTAAGTAAATTGCACACTCTGTGTAAAAAATGAAGAGATACTTTTAGTTTATCAAGCTTTTCTCACCTCTTTTTTCAGGTTTTGGATACGCATTAACTTTATCGTTTGTTGTTTGCATTTTTTCTCATTTACAGGATATTCTCATCTCTTCCAGAGTAAATGTCTGTGCAAATAAATTAATAAATGGATTTTTTGTATTTTTTGGGACAGTTATATTAAATTATCTAATCAAGTACCACTCAGTCTCTCGACCACCTGGAAATTCCATACCACGTTGTGTAAACATCATAGCTGTTTCTGAGAATACTACAATTCTCTGGTCATCCCATTCAGGGACATTGTATTCTATATCCAGTTCCATCGCAAAGAGTGTATTGTATCGTAGAGGGCTTCCTCTTCGATTTCTTCTCCTGGTTAAGGAACTTATTCCCGATCCTGCAAAGTGTACTTCTTGTGAGAAGAATCCCCCAAGGATTCCATATCGCATGAAATAATAGCTGAGGGAGTGGGCGTAGATCTTAGCTTTAATTCCTTCCTGCCGGGCTCTTTCGACAGCAGCAATACCGATCTCGTTGCCGTCGCGTCCGAACTTCATTTCTTCACCAACCAAATCCTGGAACCTGACAATGTGCCGCAGTGCTTCTTTGATACCTTCAGGGGCATCGGTTTCTCCTTCTTTCAGGACATAGGCCGACTGTTGTGTATCAGTATAAAGTCCAAGGTACTTTATTCCCGTGTCGCAAAATATAAGATCTCCTCTTCTGATGATTGTATTCAATCCACATCTGGGTGAAGCGTCCTCTACAAAACGCTCGTCAAAAATTCTGAAATATTCGTCATCATCATTGTATTTTTCTCGTTCGGTTATGCTTCTCTGAAGCGTAATCGTAGGGTGGTCCAATGTACCTATACCCAAATCAGCATATCTTTGTCTTATCCACCAATTTAAGTCATCTGTCGTAGTAACATCCGGAATAACTACACGATTTGAAAAAGCCTCTGCAATCACCTCATGGGCAAGCCGAACAACATGCTTAAAAACACTAAGTTCCTCAGGTGTCCGTGTTCCCAACCATCGATTGGTTAAAATACCTGCAGATACTATGCGAGATGCAAAGGTCTCACTTATCTCTTGCTTCAAATCCACTTCTTCTGATTTAGGAAATGTACGGTTAAGTGACCTGCTTTCTGTGGTGTTGATTCCAATTTTTTTCGGATTTCTAGTCTTTATGATATCAACAAGATCATCAAACTCGCCGGATAACCGCTCGACAATAGACTCATCTCCTTTATCAAAAAATATGAGATAGGAGGGTGTGGTGGGAACATGCCCATATTTTTCAGATTCCACGAGTGAAAGGTAAAGATGACCTTCACCTTCACTGACTATCCACATATCAATTTCAGTCTCTCGCATCACCTGTGGAAGAATAGTTTCTTGTTTTTGTTTCAACAAGCGATTCATAAGAACTGCTTGTTGCCGTCTGGTCAAAATACTTTTGTTGTCTTCTACTAATCCAGTTCCAAAATCTTGAGCATAATTAGAACTACTTAATGACAATAAAAGTGCGATTATAATCAGTTTTGATCTCATTATTTTATCTCCAAATAAGTTTAGTAAATATTACTCTATTTGTCGTTCATCTTGAAAGTATGATCCATTTTTCATTTAGGCTGATTTTCCCCTATGAATACTCTATAAAAGATTAATTGGGATTTCGTTGATTTTTGATACTATATTATCATCTTGCGTATGTCGTCAGAACAAGTCGGACACTTTAAGTTGAAATTAAGAGATTCATTTAGCTTTTCAAAGTGTTTTCTGCTCCTGAGGCTGTACAATTACTTATCAGATTCAACAGTCTATTTTTCAAAAATTTTTACTAAGGGGTATGAGAGTGATGATTGATTACTGGAATGTACAGGCACGTCTTCATTTCTCACATTGCAAATTTTTGCAAACATTTGGTATCAGATGGTGTGATTTGTACACAATATGAGAACGTATATTAACAAAAAGGATAACGATGATCATGCTATAAGTTTAATGATTTCAGTTGTTTGGAGTGAATAGAAATCTTTCCGCTACATAGCTAGTTGACCTCTTTTTGCGATCTTGATGTTTAAAAAATAGATTGATTGTAATTCCTGTAATTGTTATTTTTTACACGGTAAATTTGAATGTCAAAAATTATGATAAAATGATGGATAACAATTCAGAACAACAGCAATTTGCATTTTCCAGAATAAACAAAACGGTATTCAAGCTGGTGAAAGAAATTTTTCCCGGAGGTAAGATTCTTGAATTGGGTTCGGGTAAAGGTGGTTTAACGTACCATTTGAAACAGGCAGGTTTTGATGTGACTGCTTCCGATCTTGATCCTGACAATTTTCGTGTTGAAGGGGTCGAGTGCCTGAAAATTGATCTGGAAAAGAAATTCGATGTTCCTGATAATAGTTTTGATGGTGTTATATCTGTAGAGACTATTGAGCATCTTGAAGACCATTTTTCATTCATCCGGGAGTGCAATAGAATTCTCAAACCCGGTGGATTGTTAATTGTGACTACTCCAAATATTCTCAATATGGCTTCTCGTATCAGATTCTTCTTAACCGGTTTCTTTACCTACAACACAAGACCGAACAGTGAATTTGAGCGATTACCAATATATCAGCATATTAATCCTATCAATATATTATAACCTTAGATATATTTTACATACAAATGGATTTACCATACAATCAGTCCCGACTGACCGATATCGAAGCAGTGCGCTTTGGCTTTTTTTCTGGTTTCCAATTCTTTATCCCTTTACATTCTGGACCATGAGAGGAAACACTGATCTCCGTATGAAACAAGTGAACCAGGATATTGCTAGGCAAATTCTTACGAAAGAACTTCTCTATGGCAGAACACTGATCACAGTATCCCGGAAAACAATTTCAGAAGAAGAACGTCAATAAAAAAAGGGAAAACACTTGTTTTCCCTTAAATCTTTGAAATCCCACTAATTTTACAAACTATTATTTAATCACTTACTGCAAAAAAGCATTCTTCCTCACAGAATTCGCAGCCGGTCTCCGGATCGCACTTGTAAATAAACGAACCGAACTTTTCTCGGAATTTCTTTGAAGCTGGATCGTTTGAGAGGAGTAATCCAATAAAACTGATTAGTTTTTCAGCAGTTTCTCTATTAAATAAGTGTTCTGATTTACATGCTTCTTCTTCAGCGAGTTCCTCAGGCAGGTGGAGAATCTCATTGTAAAAAAGTTTTAAAGCCTTCCGTACACTTAAAATTTCTTTAATTAGTTCATGAGCATCAATTGAGAGCTCGAGAAACTTTTTGTTTTCTTTCTTAATGAGCCCTTTTTTCTCAAGCTTGTTGAGTGTGATTGAAGTACTTCCCATACTGATATTCAAATAATTTGCTACATCGACACTTCTGGCATAACCCTGTGTCTTACGAAGGTCAAAAATTGCCATCAGGTGATGAACACTGCTGTGTGTCAGTTCAACTTCTTCGAATTTTTTCCATATATCTTTATCGAGAGGGATCATTGCGTTTTATCTTTTATATTTTTGTTGAAAATATTTTATTGGTACATCAAATAAATGTTAGCCATACAAAATCAATGTAACGAAACGAGTTTCGAGATGCAAACATATTTTCATAAATGGGTGTCTGATAGATAGTATCCTTAAAACATCTCAAGAAATATGAAATTTCAAGGTATTAATGATTTGATTTTGATTGAAAAATTCTTATTTTAGTTTTTAAGGTAAACTTGGTAAACTAATAAATGATTATTATTACCACCGAAAATGTTTACAAGAATCCCACTTAATAAATAATAAAAAAGCTGTGCTAAATGGGGAGCTAGCGGTGCCCTGTAACCTGCAATCCGCTTTTAGCAGGATTGAATTCCCGACTGAGGCCATGATACCATGATTGTATGGCTCTGTAAGCGGTTTTGATGGTGCGAGTCTTGTGTAGATAGGACTGTTGAACTCCGTCAGGACCGGAAGGGAGCAGCGGTAAGCATGATTCTATACTGCCGCGAGGGAGCTTGGCCGGAGCTTGCTGCAGCACCGGCAATCGTGTTGATCAGGTCAAAGAAGGGTGCGCAGCTTTATTTTCCTTAGTGAACTATGGCATATCAGGTTTTAGCACGAAAATGGCGACCACTTTCATTTGAGGATGTGGTCAATCAGGAACACGTCAAAACGACGCTCATCAATGCGATTCAGGCTAAACGAATTGCTCATTCCTATATATTTGCCGGGCCCCGCGGTGTTGGAAAGACAACCATTGCTCGCATTGTCGCACGAGCCGTAAGCTGCGAAAAAGGGCCGACTTCTACGCCATGCAATACCTGTACTCCTTGTCAGGAGATCATTGAAGACCGCAGTATGGATGTCATGGAAATTGACGGTGCATCCAACCGGGGTATCGAAGATATTCGGAATATTAGAGAAAACGTCAAATATGCACCAGTCCATGGCAAATACAGGATTTATATCATCGACGAAGTGCATATGTTAACGAGAGAGGCATTTAATGCACTTCTCAAAACACTCGAAGAGCCTCCCGAACATGTTATGTTCATTTTCGCTACAACTGAATTTCAAAAGATTCCCGCAACAATCATATCACGGTGTCAGCGGTTTGATTTCAAAAGAATAGCGATTCAGGAAATAGTTTCGCAGCTTCAGAAAATATGCAATGCAGAAAAGATATCAGTCACCGAAGAAGCATTGATTTTTCTTTCCAAACGATCTGATGGTAGTATGCGTGATGCGGAGAGTTTGCTCGACCAACTCATCTCTTTCTGCGGTCAATCCATCAGTGCTGATGATGTGTTTGATGTGTTGGGTATGATCAGGGAAGACATCTACTTCTTCTGTTCCGAAGCAATGACTAGTGGAAAAGTATCAGAAGGATTTTCAATCGCCCGAAAAATTTTTGATGATGGTTTCGATCCAGGTGAGTTCGTTAACGGACTGCTTGAGCATTTTCGGAACATTCTCATAACAAATATTTCCGGGAATGCTGATATGGTCGATACGTCCGAACTTTTTAAGAAGAGATATCAAGAAGCAGCACACAATATTTCAGATGCCGATATTTTAAGGGTTGTAAATATTATCGCCGAAGCGGAGTATTCCATTAAGAAAAGTGCGCAACCATTACTGCGCCTTGAAATGCTCCTTACCAAATTGATAACACTTGACCGTTCAGTAAGTATTCAACAGGTTTTAAATGCAATAGATAACGAGGGAAATGCAAAAGGAGTTGTAACTTCCAACCCTAAAACCGTCAGTGCTGACCGACAAAAATCTGAACAAGAGCCGGAAAAATCAGAGGCTGATCCCCCAACAAGAGATGAATCTGTAAAAAAAAACGACGAATATGATCATGTTGAAACAATAGCTCAGAAAGACATAAAAGCTGAAATTGAGCCAGAAAGTCAAAGTGATTCTTCAGGTAATGGATCTCAATTAAATCTCACAATTATAAAAGAGCGCTGGAGTGAATTTATTGATATGGCACTCAATGAAAGTGCCGTGACTGGATTGTATTTGAAAGAAGGTAATCCCTCAAGTTTTGAAGAGAATGTTGTTCAAATATCATTTAGGCCTGAATATGAGTTTAATATCCACTCTCTCAAACGAAACCACACACGAGTTAATAGACTGCTTGAAAAAATGTTTGGTCCGGACATTGGATTCAACTGTGTAATAATTGAACTGACCGAAGAGGAGAAAAAGCAAAGTGCAAAAAGGTTGGTGCAAGTTTCAATGGAAGATAAAATTAAGAAAATTATCGAACGGGAACCAATAATACGGTCAATTATTGAACAATTTGGCGCAACTCCTGTTAGATTTGTACAGGAATAAATTAAAAACCTAAATACCGCACTTAGTATTAACTGATCTTACGAATACATTAGAATTACTTAATAGCAGAATGAAAGGTATCACATGAAACCCAATATGTCAGCACTGCTCAAACAAGCACAGAAAATGCAGGAGCAATTATCGAAAGCCCAAGAGGAATTGGATAATCTTAAAGCTGAAGGAACATCTGGCGGAGGAATGATTAAAGTAATTGCAAATGGTAAGCAGGAAGTTGAATCGGTTAAAATAGATCCCGAAGTTATAGATGCTAAAGATCCGGAGATGCTCGAGGATCTGATACTGGCCGCAGTAAATCAAGCAATTGAAAAGGCCGGTGAAATGGCACGAGAACATATGAACAACATGACAGGTGGGATGTTAGGCGGAGTGCCTGGCGGTATGAAAATGCCCGGATTAAATATGTAGGAGACTATTTGTATATATAAAGAAGAGGCATGATGTTCCGTGAATATCATGCCTCTTCTTGAAAAATGAATTTTTTGAGAAAACTATACAGCATGAACAGCTTGCCGAACAGTTTGGAAAGACTCATTAAAGAATTTACCCGTTTACCGGGAATCGGGAGAAAAACGGCACAGCGGCTCGCATTTTATATTCTGAAACGTCCGAGAGAGGAAGCAATTGTATTCGCAAAAGCTCTCGTTGAAGTTAAGGATTCAATTCAATTTTGCAGTGAATGCTTCAATTTCGCCGAAAATGACCTTTGTCAAATTTGTTCAAATCCAGGCAGGGAAAGTTCTATTATATGTGTAGTAGAACAAGCCAGCGATATTGCACTAATCGAAAAACCGGGTCAATTTAAAGGAAAATATCATGTTCTTAGGGGGCTACTCTCGCCTTTAAACCGGATTGGTCCAGAAGATATACACGTTAAAGAGCTACTCCAGAGAGTCGGCAACAACATATCTGAAATTATAATTGCCCTGAACACAAGTGTCGAGGGAGAAGCAACAACACTCTACATCACCAGGCTTCTCAAACCGGTAGGGATATGTATTTCCCGGTTGGCTCAGGGACTCCCTGCGGGAAGCGAATTAGAATTTACCGATGAGCTGACCCTTGCAAAAGCGCTCGAAGGTCGAGTGGAAATCTCCTGAGCTACCCTCGTAAAGTCATCCCTCATAATAGTATTTCAATCTCTATACACACCCGGACAGTCCCCATAATTTATTGCTTATTGAATGTTAATTCTTTATATTAGTTAGCTTAAATGTTTTTGGAAAACTGCGTATATGCACCAATTTAAAATACTCTGGGCAGATGATGAAATTGAGATGCTGAAACCTCATATCCTTTTTCTCAAGGAAAAAGGATATGAAGTGACATCGGTTAATAATGGAGACGATGCCGTTGAGGAAGCACGCAGCAATCTCTATGATCTTATTATGCTTGATGAAATGATGCCCGGAAAAGATGGCCTTACTGCGCTTTCTGAAATTCGTGATTTCAATCCTTCTGTTCCCATTGTAATGGTGACAAAGAACGAAGAAGAACAGTTAATGGAAGATGCGATCGGGAAGAAAATTACTGACTATTTGACGAAACCGGTTAATCCGAGTCAGATATTATTGACGTTAAAAAAGATTTTTGACACAAAAAAGATTGCTCAGAACAGATTGACCAGAGATTATACACAAGAATTTGCCGCAATATCACAACAAATAAATGGAGAATTGACAGCCGAGGAATGGACAGACATTTATCTGAATATCACGGATTGGGAGATGGAACTCGAGCAATTTCCGGAACTTGGATTTCAGCAAACAGTCGATGCACTTCATAAAGAGTGCAACGTCAATTTTTCCCGATTTTACGAGAGATTTTATTGTGAATGGATTCAGAGTGCTAAGCGGCCCTTTTTTTCGGTCGATGTTTTTCCCAGTTGGGTATTTCCGCATCTGCAAGAGGGTAAAAAAGTTGTTTTTGTCCTTCTTGACTGTTTAAGAGCTGATCAGTGGCTTGCAATGGAGCCGTATCTTCTTGATTATTTTAAAATTAAACGTGACTATTACTATTCTATTCTGCCGACTGCAACACCCTATTCGCGAAATGGGATTTTCAGCGGTTATTTTCCTCGTGAGATCGAACAAAAAATGCCCGATCTCTGGCAGAAGAACGAAGAAGATGAATTCAGCAGGAATCGATTTGAACATCAGTTCCTTGATGAGTTTATCAAGCGGAGCAATATTAGGAATACAATCTCAACACGCTATGTGAAAATTCTTGATGCGGTGGAGGCAAAATCAACGGAAAAACATCTCCATTCGTATATCCAGCACGATCTCTTTTGTATGGTCATCAATTTTGTCGATATACTCGCACACAAACGGAGTGAATCGGATATATTGAAAGAGCTTGCGCCGAATGAATCTGCCTACCGTTCGTTAATCAAGTCGTGGTTTGAACATTCTAATTTATTATCAATGCTCAAGTCCCTTGCTTCGGAAGATAACACCATTGTTTTGACTACCGATCACGGCTGTATTCGAGGTAAGCGTGCAACACAGGTAATGGGTGATAAAGAAACTTCAACAAGCTTGCGGTATAAATTCGGGCGGAATTTAAAATGTAATCCGAAGCATGTCATGCATATTAAAAATCCACCGGAGTATCAGTTGCCGCAGCGCGGTGTCAATACACATTACCTCATAGCAAAAGAGGACTATTATTTGATTTATCCGAAAAATTATAATCAATACGCGGCAAAATATTACGATTGTTTTCATCATGGCGGAATATCGTTGGAGGAAGTCATTCTTCCTATTATTACCTTAGAAGGTCAGCAGCGGTGAAAGAGGTCTTGTCAAAGAATCTGGATGATACGGCACGTATAGCACGGGATATTGCTGGAACGATTCAAAAGGGAGATATTGTAGCTTTTAATGGTGAGCTTGGAGCTGGAAAAACAGCAATTATTAAGGAAATATGTAAAGCACTTGGTGTGAAAGATCTGGTAACCAGCCCCACATATACTTTAATGAATATTTATTCAGGGAGTTTTCCAGTTCTCCATGTCGACTGTTACCGAATGCGGTCATCGGCTGAAGCTGAAATGCTGGGACTTGACGATTATTTTAATAAAGAATACGTAATGTTAATTGAGTGGGCTGAAAAAATTAAACCGATTTTACCGCCTGCAACAACGTATGTAAATATGTCACATGTTTCCGATCAGCCAAAATGGCGGATAATAGTCATAAGTGATTCATGAATATACTTGGAATCGATACCTCAACATCTTTTTGCAACGTCAGCATAACCGGCAGAGATATCGGAACAATTGAAAAACGTGAAGAACTGGAAAGAAACGTTAACGAAAAGATTTTCATTCATATAGTCGCTTTGTTTGAGGAAGCGGGCATACAAGCTAAATCACTTGATGGAATCGCCGTCAATAGAGGGCCGGGTTCTTTTACGGGTATGCGAGTCGGAATGAGCATAGCAAAAGGATTTGCTCATAGTTTATCGATTCCGATTATTGGTATTACCTCGTTTGAATTATTAGCACATAATGTAAATAAAGAGCAGTTTCCCGTATGTTGCGTTGTTCCGATTAAGAATGAAAAAGTGTCGTATGCGATTTTTTCCGATGCCGAATCAATTACAAGTGATGAAGCGGGAGCACTTGGAACATGGACCGATGTTGTTGATATGTGTGATGCGGCCAAGACACTTTGCGGAGAAATTCCGGAAGAATTTCAGAAGAAGTTAAAACATATCTGTTCTTCAGAGCTGGATCTAATAGTAAGAAAGCCAAGTGCGCAAAGCATTGCTGAAGCCGGATTGAAAAAGCTGTCAAAGGGAATAGACGACGATCTTGAGATTCTTGCTCCGATATATATGCAAGAAATATCGTTTCGTGCACAATCGGTAGTAAAAGGGCTACAGCAATGATAGATTTAATGCCACCAAACACAGTGCATTTGTCGGCAAATATGCAGCCGGTTTGAAATTGGACGATTCTTCAGTCCGTGTGCGCATAATGTGTGCTGATGATGAAGAGGTTATTGCGGCATTAGAGCAGAAAGTATTTTCATCACCATGGTCTTTGAAAAGTATACAATCATTTCTTAACTATTCCGGCAAAGGATTTGCGCATATTTGTGAGAATGATTCTGCAGTTGTTGGATATGCGTTTAACGTGCTGTTCTCTACATTCTAAATGTTGCGGTAGAGAAGTATCGTAGGTAGGGATACGGTCAATATATTGTTGAGTTTATTGTACAGAGTGCAAGAAGCATCGGTGCGATATATGCGTATCTCGAAGTGTGAGAATCAAACGAAGCTGCCATAAATCTTTACAAGAAATTGGGATTTTTCCAAATAGATGTACGTAAAAATTATTATTCTGAAATGTCAGAGAGCGCTCTCATTATAATGAAATTCTTATAAATGAGGAATTTATATGGCCTGGTTTAAAAGAACAAAAGATGGGTTGTCGACTGATAAGAAAAAAGACATCCCCGAAGGGCTCTGGCTTAAATGCGATGGTTGTGGCGATATCATTTATAAGCCTGAAGTGGAGAAAAATATCGGTATCTGCACAAAATGTCAGTACCACTTTAAAATATCCAGTATTGAATATATCAATTTTCTTCTCGATGAAGGAAGTTTTCAGGAGTTCGATTCGACACTGAGAACAGCCGATCCTTTGAAATTTAAGGACAAAAAGAAGTACTCCGACCGGATTAAAGCAGCTAAAAAGTCGACCGGTCTTGATGAAGCCATACGCACAGGGTATGGTAGTATGAATGGGAATACGGTTATAGTGGGAGTGATGGATTTTGACTTTATTGGCGGAAGCATGGGGTCTGTTGTCGGTGAAAAAATTAAGCGTGCCATCGATAGAGCAATTGAAACAGGATTTCCCCTGATCATTGTGTCCGCTTCGGGTGGAGCACGGATGATGGAAGGAATTCTTTCTCTTATGCAAATGGCAAAGACAAGCTCACGTTTAGCACAGTTATCGAGCAAGAAAGGTTTGTATATATCAATTTTAACAAATCCCACAACGGCAGGTGTCATGGCAAGCTATGCAATGCTTGGAGATGTAATCATTGCCGAACCCGATGCGCTTATCGGATTTGCAGGGCCTCGGGTTATCAAGCAGACAATCGGGGAAGATCTACCGGAGGGATTCCAGCGCTCTGACTTTTTACAGGAGCGTGGTTTTATTGATATGGTTGTACCGCGTTCTAATATGCGAAACAGAGTATTGGAACTAATTGAGTTTTTTGAGAATGGAAGCGATGAAGACGAAACCAAGCATTCTATTAACGAATGATGACGGAATACATGCGCCGGGATTGAAAGCCCTCTATGAGGCACTTGTAACTCTCGGTGATTGTACTGTAATAGCTCCAGATCAAGAACGGAGTGGAATAGGTCATGCTATTACTTATAAATCACCTATTCAAGTTCGTAAATCGGAAAATGATTTTAATGGTAACGGTTGGGCAATATCAGGTACTCCTGCGGATTGTGTGAAATTTGGCGTAAAGAAAATATATGAACGCAGACCTGATTTACTAGTGTCAGGGATAAATCAGGGTCCCAATACAGCAATTGATGCGCTCTATTCGGGTACGGTAGCAGGTGCAGCCGAAGGAGGATTAATGAATATTCCATCTTTTGCAATTTCGATGACCTCAATCGAAAGTCATGATTTTTCTGTTGCTGCCGAGTATGCTGTAACTTTAGCTGAAAAGCTTTTGGAAAATGGGCTGCCTGACTACACATTTCTGAATGTGAATGCGCCCTGTTTGCCACGCGAACAGATTGCAGGAATCAAAATTACGCGACAAGCAAAAACTCGGTACAAGGAGTTTTATGAGCATCACAGTGATGATTCAAATGGCACCTATTATTGGCTTCGCGGTGATAAAATAATATTAGAGGAATCCGAAGATTCGGATGAATCAGCTATTCAAAAAAACTATATTGCGATCACACCGCTGCAACACGATATGACAGATTACAGTGCGCTGGAATTTCTCCGTTCCTGGGATTTTTCGGATAGTAAGTAATACTACACTTAACATGGAAACTATTCAATTTTTGATTTTATGCATGAAACAATAGTAATTTTCGATTTTGGTTCGCAATACACACAGCTCATCGCCCGAAAAGTGCGGGAGCACAATGTGTATTGCGAGATCTATCCGTATAATGTTCCGCTTGATAAAATATATGCAAAAGAGCCGAAAGGAATTATACTTTCAGGCGGGCCGATGAGTCTTTATGAGGATAATTCACCTCATGTTGACCAGAAACTTTTTACTTTTGATGTCCCATTTCTTGGGATATGTTACGGAATGGGTATACTTGCCCACAATTTTAAAGGAGTAACTACCGGTTCTCTGAAACGTGAATTCGGCAGGGCACAGCTCGAAGTGATTCATAATTCTGATCTTTTTTCATCAATCAAAAAAAAATCAGAAGTCTGGATGAGTCATGGTGATAAACTTGAGTCTCTACCGGAGGGATTTGAAATAATTGGCCGAACGTCGAATGCTCCCATAGCCGCTATCAGGAGTAGTGAAAAGCGGATGTATGGAATCCAGTTCCATCCTGAAGTTCACCACACAATCGAAGGTTCGGAAATTCTGGGCAACTACCTTTTCAAAATCTGTAACCTTAAAGCAGACTGGACCCCGAAATCGTTTGTTGAAGAATCTATTGATTCGATTAGGAGACAGGTAGGAAACAGTAAGGTTGTTTGTGGACTGAGCGGAGGAGTCGATTCTTCTGTTACGGCAGCACTGATTAACAAAGCGATAGGTGATCAGTTAACTTGTGTTTTCGTTGACAACGGTTTGTTGCGAAGCGGTGAACGAAAGCAGGTTGAAGATACTTTCCGGGACAATTTCCATATGGATCTCCGGGTTGTTGACGGCAGAAATGAATTTTTAGGCACACTTGCCGGTATAACCGATCCCGAAAAAAAAAGGAAGATAATCGGAAAAGTATTTATTGAACTTTTTGAGAAAGAGGCAAAAAGTATTGGCAATGTTGATTTTCTTGCACAGGGGACACTTTATCCGGATTTAATCGAGAGTGTTTCCTTCAAAGGTCCATCAGCTACTATCAAAAGCCACCATAACGTTGGCGGGCTGCCTGAAAAAATGGATATGAAACTTGTCGAGCCGCTCCGGGAGTTGTTCAAAGATGAGGTGAGAAAAGTCGGTACGCAGATTGGAATTCCGGATGCCATACTCAAACGGCATCCTTTCCCGGGACCAGGACTTGCGGTACGTATATTAGGTGACATAACCGAAGAAAAGCTCGATCTACTTCGGCAGGCAGACAAAATTTTTATTGACGAACTTTACAATTCGGGTATCTATGATGAAATTTGGCAAGCATTGACTGTATTACTACCAGTAAAGTCTGTGGGTGTTATGGGTGATTTCAGAACGTATGAGCAAACTGCAGTTCTCCGTGCCGTTACCAGTGTGGATGGAATGACTGCTGACTGGTATCCAATGAAACATGAGATTCTAGCACAAATATCGAGTAAAATTATCAATGAAGTAGAAGGAATAAATCGGGTGGTGTATGATGTTAGTTCCAAACCGCCAAGCACGATTGAATGGGAATAATTAATTTACAAACAAACTATACTCAATGATGAACTGTAATATAGTTACTCTTCTCAGCTTTTTAATATTCACTTTACCAATGGAGCAGTCTGTTGCTCGACAGAACAAACAAGTTTTTCTGCCTGTTGCAGACTCTTTATTTCAATCTGTGGAAATGTTGTATCAAACGGGTCAACTACAAGCGGCCCGAGAAACACTTGGTGTACTTCAGAGTCTGCCGAGAAATCAACGTTCTTCAGCGGCACTCTATCTACATACCCGTTTTGCCCTCGACAGAGAGGATTATGACGAAACAGCCGACCTTCTTGAGCAATTTGCTCAAGATTATCCAGATTCCCGTTATGTACCTTATATGGAATTGATTGAAGCAGAATTATTGTATGCAAGAGAGCTTTATGTTTTTTCCCTTGAGAAATTGCTGGGCTTAATTACCCATGTTGATGATGCTGAAATCGAAAATCGTGCAGCCCGGAAATTCCTGGAAATATTCGATAATGAAATTCCCGAAGTACTCTATGATAATTTTATAGCATTATACAATAACAATGTTACAAAGGAGTTAAGTCTTTTAAAAAAAGCGCAACTACACTACTATGCTGGTTCGTATGATGAAGTCATTAACGAATTAGAACAAATTTCACTCGGAGATGTGTTTTTACCGATTGGCGAAGCAGCATCGAATTTACGTTCACTCATGAATGATGTAATGAATGCAGAGCGATTCATTGCCGTTCTTTTTCCGTTTAACGGTGAATATGCAGAGCGGGGGAGAAAGTTATATAACGGTGCACAGGTTGCCTTAAAGAAAAAGCAAGATGTAGTACCTCATTCTATTTCTATAAAAGCGATTGATACACGTGCAAGCATAAGGGAATTTCCGGAACTTTTGCAGAAAATCGCAGACGACAAATCAATAATTGCAGTTATCGGTCCAGTTGTGCAAGAGCTCAGACTTTTGGCAAGTACGCTCGCCCCGTTTTATGAGTTACCCATCATCATTCCCGGTAATAACGAGTCAGGTAATGGAATTGGTAACGACTATGTATATCAAATAAAAGGTTCGAAAAGCAGCGAGGGAGCGGCGCTAGCACGCTATGCTGTGGAGAATCTCAATTTATCTACGTTCGCTATTATGAGTCCTATTGGTGGAAGCGAAGAGGGTCTTGTTGAAAGTTTTGCAATTGAAGTTGAGAAATTAGGTGGTGAAATACTTGCGCATGAATGGTATTTTCCTGGGAATCTTGACTTTAATGCTCAGATCAGCAAGATTAGAAAAATCGGATACGATTTTATGATGACCGATTCATTGAGCACCTACATTTCAGAATCAATTGTCGATTCGACAACGATCGTAGAAGACAGCTTATCTCTGAATGATATAGACTCCTTAACAACACTCTACATTGACAGCCTTTCGATTTCAACACTCGATTCAATATGGAATCTCTATCTCGACACTCTTGCAACAAGAAGAAGAGAAGCTGGAATTCGTTATTTTGATACACTTGACTATCCTGTTACTACGTTTGATGCAATATTCATCCCGGTTGAATCGAAAGATGATATTGAATTTATTGTCAATCAGTATGCATTTTACAATTTTGATACTATATTGCTTGGCAACAGCCACTGGTACGATCCCGTAATACTTGTTAGGTTAGGGAATAATGTAGGCACGGTTTATATAACGTCTGATTATTTTATCGATGATTATTATACTCCCTGGATTACATTTCGTGATAACTATCGGAATGATATCGGATCATCTCCAGGTGTTGACGAACTATATGGATATGAATCTACATTATTTCTTTTAGCAGCTGTTCAAAATTTACCTACCCGCCAGAGGCTAATTGATGAACTTGAACAATTGAACATTCTTCCGGAATCGGTACGTGGTTACTTTGAAATAGATGAATCGCATCAAAAGAGTAATTGGCATGTAATTCGTTACAGAAGAGGCCAATTTTTACTCCAAAATAGACAATAAGTATTTCTAAAAATTACTGTTTCTATGTCACAAAATTCTGTAGAAAATCTTTCTCCTGCAATTGTTCAAAAATATGAGGAGTTGAAATCGATCCTCCATAAAATGGGGGGTATGGTAATCGGTTTTTCCGGTGGTGTGGACAGTACGTTTCTCCTGAAAGTCGCTACCGATATCCTAGGAGATAAAGCGCTTGGTGTCATTGGTTCTTCGTATTCTTTGCCGCAGCGTGAGCTTCAGGATGCTCAGAAGCTTGCCAGCAAGATGAGTGCGCACATCAGGATTATTCAAACACGCGAGAAAGAAGATGACAATTTTGTCAATAATCCTCTGAACAGGTGTTTTTTTTGTAGATCTGAACTTTTTAATAAAATCACAGAAATTGCAGAAGCAGAAGGCTATCCTTTTATAGCAGATGGAACCAATCTTGACGATCAGCTTGATTATCGTCCTGGCTCGGTTGCTCAGAAAAAATATTCTGTACGGAGTCCGCTTCTTGAAGCAGGTTTAACAAAAGATGAAATCCGTTTGCTTTCAAAAGAGTTGGGCCTCGAGACACACGATAAACCGGCATATGCATGCCTGGCATCACGTATTCCATATGGTTCAAAAATAACTGAGGAAAAATTAACCATGGTTGAGCAGGCAGAAAACGTTTTGCTCGAAATCGGAATCAGAAATATGCGCGTGCGTCATCATGATGAAACTGCTCGTATTGAATTGAATACAGACGAATTTCAACAGATTCTCGATCCAGAGATACGTTCGTTAATCCTGACAAAATTTAAAAAGATCGGATATATTTATATAACCCTTGATCTTGCGGGATTTCGCTCAGGAAGTCTGAATGAAACTCATCTTAAGAAAAATCAAAATCCATAATAAAGATAAGTATCGAGCAGATAATTCCCATAAAAATTCTCACAGTATTGAAAGTTAATAGAGGGCTTGATGACTTTGCATTGTAACAAACTTTTTCTAATCACCAATTCTTCTATCAATCAGGCCCTTGTATGATTCTTGGTCAAACTGAGGCAAAACTAATTCATTATCCTGTTTTATCCCAGTTCTCAGATATATCTGTATTTACGACTACCCATTGGAGATGCGAGTTCGGCTTTATTATCAGAAGAAGATATAAGAACTGTATTGGAAAATGGTAAGGAAGAAAAATTCTGGTATAATATTAAAGGAACCCCGAAAAACTGTACAGCTAAGGCAAACCAAATTCATGGCAACACAGTACTTTTTGCTAACGATGGAGGTCATCAGGGTGACGGTGATGCTTTGATTTCGAATATTCCACAGATATTTCTCAGAATTGTAACAGCCGATTGTCTTCTGGTTTTTATGTTTGATCCCGAGAGTAAAACCGTTGCACTTGTTCATGCAAGTTGGAGAGGTTTAAAAAAGGAAATTATTAACTGGACTATCAAATATTTTGGCACCAAAGCAGGTGTAAATCCGGAGAATCTTTTTGTCTTAATCGGCCCCTTTATTCAGGAGTGCTGTTATACAGTAAGAGATGAGGCGTATTCCGAATTCCCACGACAATTCAGCACGAAATTGCTAAATGGTTATTACAATCTCAGACTTGGTGAAATTGCTCTTGCAAAGCTCAGTGGTGTTTCCGTCTTCTCAAATTGAGATTGCTTCTCAATGTACTTCTTGCAGTAACGATACACTATACAGCGCTCGGAAAGATAAAGGAAATACCGGTAGAAATATTAATATTATCGGTATGTTAGAATGAACTGAGATACTATATTAGACAAGCAGTTCAATTCTATTATATTCTGCTTGGTTATAGATGAATACATCTGTACTATATAAAACAATCTTTTTATTTTTTTTATGTTCAAATGTTTTCTATCTATGGTTTAGCCATACTGTGTCTGAATGGTGAGCGGATTGAGTGATAATTTTATTTATAGTTTACTGCTTGGAGTTGTGCAGGGAATTACCGAGTTTCTGCCGATAAGCAGCTCAGGACATCTGCTGCTGGCAAAAAACCTGCTCGGAATTCATGATATGCCACTCTTGTACGGCGTGTTTTTCCATTTCGCCACCGTACTTGCCGTGTGCACTCTTTACCGCAAAGATCTGATAATTATTGCTAAAGACTTGATTCAGTTTCTATTACAAAGTATAGGATTTTGCAGAAGTGAAACTGTCCAATCGGATTTAAATTCCGGAACAAGACTATGTATGCTGCTCATAATCGGAACACTTCCGGCGGTATTTGTGGGGGGGCTCTATGCAGATTTTTTTAGAAATGTCTTTAGCAATCCGAACGCTGCACTTATAAATTTCACAATCACTGGAGTTATTCTCATCTCAACGATTTTGATGCCGCGTGAAAAAAAAATCTTAACTGTGCTATCCTCACTGTTGATCGGTGTAGCGCAATCGTTTGCTCTATTTCCGGGAATCTCTCGGTCAGGCATCACCATATCGGCCGGACTCTGGCTTGGAATTAAGCCTGAAGAAGTAGTGAAATATTCTTTCTTGTTATCGGTGCCGGTGATTCTTGGCGCAAATATTCTTGAATTTTCGAATGTGTCAATGCAAATTCTGCAAAACCACATTTGGTATCTCATTGCCGGTGGAATTACTTCGTACGTATCAGGATTGGTAGCAATTGTACTTGTACTAAAGGTTATTAAAATAGGCCGGTTTTTCTGGTTCGGTGTTTATTGTCTTCTTGTCGGTACGACAGGGCTGTTGTTCATTTAACAAATCATCTGTTGCTTCATTACATATCAGAACATTATGGTAGCCAACGAGCTTTTTAAATCGCGGCTAGGATTTCTCCTGACAGCACTCGGAATGGCAATTGGGACGGGGAATATCTGGAGATTTCCCCGTATCATTGCGCAAAATGGCGGTGGCTCATTTTTAATCCCTTGGCTGATTTTTCTCTTTCTCTGGTCAATTCCGCTGTTGATTCTTGAGTTCAGCATGGGGAGGACCGCGAGAAAAGGAACCGTTGGTTCATTCGGAACAATAATGGGGAGGCAGTACGGTTGGATGGGAGCATATGTTGGTTTTTGTACAATGGCAATCATGTTTTATTACTCCGTCGTAACGGGATGGTGTATTAAATATTTTTTAGCTTCGGTTTTTGGAACCATACTTCAGCAGGACAGTATTGCGTATTGGAACACGTTTCTTGGTTCTCAGTATCAACCGCTGCTGCTCCACTTTTGTGCAATGCTTATCGGTTCATTTATCGTCTATAAAGGTATAAGCGGTATTGAAAAAGCAAATAAATTTCTTATACCGTCTCTGTTTCTGCTGATCATAATTGCAGTAGTGCGGTCACTCACTCTTCCCGGTGCTGTCGAAGGATTAAATTATCTGTTCACACCATCTTTAGAGAAGCTCCTGAATTATCGAGTGTGGCTTGAGGCGTTGACACAATCTGCATGGTCGACTGGAGCAGGATGGGGATTGATTTTAACTTATGCAATTTATAGCAAGCGGAATGAAGACATTGTGCTCAATTCAAGTATTATAGGGCTTGGCAACAACAGCGTGTCATTGCTTGCTGCTATTGCAATCATCCCTGTGGTTTTCGCTTTCAGACCCGAAGAGGCGGCACAAATGATGCAGGAGCACGGCCCTGCAAGTACCGGTTTGACATTTGTGTCGATTCCTCAGTTGTTTGCGCAGATGGCAGGAGGCAGAATTTTTTTATCGCTTTTTTTTCTTGCACTCTGTTTTGCAGCGATATCGTCACTTATATCGTTATTCGAGCTAGTCACCCGTGTGTTTATAGATCTCGGATTGACAAGAACAAAAGCAATATTGCTTGTCGGTTCAGTTTCCTTTGTCCTCGGAACTCCCTCAGCCGTGAGCATGGCAATATTCGAAAATCAGGATTGGGTCTGGGGTGTTGGATTGCTCGTTAGTGGGTTTTTTATTGCAATTGCCGTGATGAAATACGGTGTGCGTCAATTCAGGGGAAACCTCATTAACCATGCGGGGAATGATGTCAAACTTGGGAAATATTTTGATTATATTGTCTTTCTCATACCGGTTCAATTTATAATATTAGTATGGTGGTGGTTTTCACAGGCAGGAGGATGGACTGAAATTTTCACTTCATATAGTGTCGGTACATGCCTGTTTCAGTGGGGTATTGCTTTGATCTTGTTTGTAACTATTAATAAATGGCTAATGCGGCGAACTTTGGGAGAAAATACATCATGAATCCTTCAGCAATTTTGATGCTCATTGTTATCGGAGGAATCGTATGGGGTGGATTCATTGTGCTCTTGCGGTACGCGATGAGACGCGAACAAGAAAAATCGAGTACGGACAAATCTTAATCAGTTCTGTAATAATTATGTGATGATCAAGCATGAGAAAATTGAACAAAATTTTTGAAAAATTTGAAGCAGTCAAACGTTCACCACTCCAAATTATATATTGTGTTATGGGAGAAGAAGAATATTTACGTGATTCTGCGATAAAAGAAATCGTCAAAAAAGCCGAATTTTCCGGTGAAAGTGAAAGTACACTTTTACGGTTTTTTGGTGATGAACTCGACCACGATGATTTGGATGTTCAATTGACGTCATACTCGCTTTTTTCAGAATCGAAAACAATTATAATAAAGAATACGGCAAAAATGAGGCCAATTTGCTGGGAGGTTATCGAAAAATTTGTTAAAGATCCAACGGAAAACACAACTCTTGTGCTAGATGATGACAAGTTTGATAAAAGGAATGCAGCAGTTAATTCAGTATACAAAACGGCTTATATTCTTGAATTTCCAGCCTTAAAAGACGATAAGTTGCTCGAATGGTTACACTTGTATGCAGAACGGCTGCAGCTTGAATTGACAGAAGAAGCTGCTGTCGCACTTAGAGAGTCGTGTGAACCGAAAATGCGGCACCTCATGAACGAACTAGATAAGATTAAACTCTTTTCGGGTGATAAAACAAAATTGTCTGCCGATGATATTATAGATATTGTCCAAACGAACCGTGGATTTAATATTTTCGATTTTACCCGTGCACTATTTGGACGGGACAACTCAAAAAAGCTTAAGCATTTGCAAAAAATATTTTTATTTAGTGAAAGCGCACCAGGCATTATTGTTATGATTACCCGTCATGTCACAATATTATTGAAAATTAAATTGTATAGTAGTATGGGACTTGACAGGGGAAATATGAAAAAAGTAATTGGTCTAAGAGGCTGGTTCAATCAGTATTTTGAACAGGCAAAAAGGCTGACTATAGATTCTCTGAGACTTCTGCTTGATATTGCTTTGGAAGCAGATACGAACTTGAAAACCGGACGTTTCAACGAAAAAATGGTATTGACTCTCCTAGTTTTCAGGATACAGGTTCTGTTGGATAATTGAAGAGAGAAATAGATTAATTATTTTTCGCGGCATTGTGGATTGAGTGATTTACAAAGATGCGACGAGCGGCGAAAGAATAACCACAATATACTAAAGCAAATGTTACTGGAAAGCAAAAAGAGAAATATTCTGTCTGACGAGGATTTGATAAGTAACTTTCAGGCGGGTGATGTTAGTGCGTTTGAAGAAATTGTCAGACGATACAAAGACCAACTTGTCAATTTTGCATACCGGTTTCTTGGTGATTTAGAGGAAGCGGAAGATATCGCACAGGAAACCTTTCTGAGGGTGTTCCGCAAGAAAAACGCGTATAGAAATGTCGCAAAATTTTCAACATGGATTTATACGATTACCGGAAATCTAGCGAAAACGGAACTTCGGCGCAGGAAACGTCGTAAACTAATATCATTAAGTAGCCTCGGTTTTGAGGATAAAGATTTTGATCTCAAAGATACGAAAAAAGGCCCCGAAGAAAGCGTTCATGAATTAATTAAAGATGAGTTTATTCAACGTGCAATCAATTTGCTTCCCGATAAGTTTAGAGAGGTAATAATTTTTCGGGATATACAGGAACTTTCCTACGAAGAGATTAGTACAATCGTAAAAATTCCACTTGGAACGGTAAAATCACGGGTCAACAGAGGTCGTTTAAAACTCCAAGAAATACTATCGGGTTATCTGGATGAAATGAAAGAGTAAAGCGCTTATGATAAATTGTGATGACTTTTCAAAACAGCTTTCCGACTTTTTTGATGGCGAACTTCCTAAGGAACGTTCCCGGATGCTGAATACGCATGTGTCTGCATGTTCTGTTTGCGCGAAGAAACTTGCCCATACCCATGCTCTGTCAAAATTCATGAAACGTCTGAAAAAGGTGACAACTACTGAGCAATTTGAAGAGCAACTTCACAACCGGTTGCAGAGTGAATTAAATTATCAAGATCAATCCGGTACAGATAGAACTGTATTTACCCTTTCGTCAATACCATTACGGCACGTTGTAGCAATATTTGCTGCTGCCGCTGCAATTGTATTCGCTGTCATAACGTTTGACTCATATCTAAGCAGCGAAGATGCTACTCAGGCTGTTGTGTCACCCCGGATTGAAATACCACCCTTACCAGGATCTACACAGCAAAATATAATGCGGCAGTCACCCTATGCAGGTTTGCCGATTGATAGTAGAATTACTACAATGTCCGATAGTGCAAATGAGAAGCTTTCCAGCCCTGATCTTGAACGGTCACTTCCTTACATTGTGTTGCAATCAATACGGAATCAAATACTTCAGGTCAAAGACCATCAGCGGTAACTTTTGCCGTACACATCTCAAATCTTGCCATATAATTAATTCTTCATGTCTTCATGATTGTAGAAGTTGTGTAACAGCAACACAGATATTCTATATAATTCCCTTACATTTACATTAGGATCTCTTGTTGGAACTTTTGTATTTGGAAATAAAGAAAAAAGTTTTCTAAAATTTTGAAATGAAGAAATCAACAAAAAGTGATATTGCAACAATCAAGCCGGGTTGAATTCTGATTTGGTTCTTATCTGTGATGCAATATAAATGTTGTTTCTTTATTATTGGTTACTTTCTTCTAATTTTTCAATTCGCTCTTCAATTTTATTGAAACGAATGTTAAGTTTATTGCCATATTTATCAACAAATCTATAATAAGAAATGAAAAAATAATTAAACGTTTCATAATGAGCCTCCTATGTAGTTAAGGTAAAGAAAATACCAAAATAATTATAGCAAGAATCAATAAATAAACCCAAGACGGAATTTTGGAGTTACTATCATCTGACATTCCCTTAATAACTAAGAACATCAAAAACCCATAAAATATAATATTAAATATCAAAGCCTGTCAATTCTCTTTGACCTTGCCCCCAAAAGTTGATCCAGATAGTATATTAGTACAGGGATTAGATTGAAAAGAAAGGAGCAAGATCAATGGCACGTAGAATTCACACATCAGAACAAATTATCCACAAGCTTCGAGAGGCAGAAGTACTGCTCGCTCAAGGTCAGTCGGTTCAACAAGCTGCTCGCCAGATTGAGGTTACAGAGCAGACCTATTATCGTTGGCGAAAGGAGTATGGTGGTCTTCGGGTGAATCAGGCGAAACGATTGAAAGCGTTAGAGAGAGAGAATATTCGCCTGAAACGCCTGGTTGCCGAGAAAGAGTTGGATATTCAAATCCTCAATGAGACTCTGGCGGTTGATGCAAAAAACTTCTGAGCCCGGCGAAGCGACGGGAGGTGGTGCAGCATCTTTGCACGACTCTCGAGATCTCGCAGCGCCGGGCCTGTAGTGTGTTGGGAGTACCGCGCAGCACTCATCAATATCGCCCGATTTCTCCTGCGGATGAACCGGTGTTCGTGCAACGTATGGTCGAGTTGGCCACGCAGTATGGTCGGTATGGTTATCGACGAATTACCGCACTGTTACAGCCAGAAGGCTTCAAGGTCAATCATAAGAGAGTGGAGCGTTTGTGGCGTCGAGAAGGATTAAAAGTTCCCCGGAGGCAACCGAAGCGCAAACGGTTATGGCTCAATGACGGTTCGTGTATTCGGCTGCGACCTGCGTACCGGGATCATGTCTGGAGTTATGACTTCATGCAAGCACGAACCCGAGAGGGAAGGAGCTATCGTTTGTTAACAATATTAGATGAATACAGTCGGGAGTGTCAGGCAATTGTGGTAGGCAGGAGGCTGACTCACAATGACGTCATAGAACATCTTGCAACACTGTTCGTGCAGCGAGGAGTTCCGGTTCACCTGAGAAGTGATAATGGCACAGAGTTCACTGCTCAAGCGGTCCGGACATGGCTCATGCGCCTGGGAGTAAAAACATTGTATATTGAACCAGGCAGTCCATGGGAGAACGGGTATATTGAGTCGTTCAATGGCAAACTGCGTGATGAAGTGCTCAACCGGGAAATCTTCGATACCTTACACGAAGCAAAAGTGCTTGTGGAACGCTGGCGAAATGAGTATAATCATAAGAGACCGCATAGTGCCCTCAGATACCGGCCACCCGCCCCCGAGGCCGTTATACCACCGGATTCGGTCTCAAGGCCAATGGATAATACAACAATGAATATATCGATGAATTGACTAACTTAAATAATGGCCCAAACATTAGGGGCAGGTCATCTTGTTGATTTTATCTATTGATTCAAAAATCGATTTAATAATAACATTCATTTTATTTTCCATATTATCAACACAAAAAAAACATATAAATTTTAAACATTTGAAACTGCATTATTCATTACGTTGTTTAACATGTTATTTAACGTAATAACACTGTTTTTATTTATGTATATAATTCCCATATTTTTTATATGCCTTCACGGTCGTTCGGAACCTGTTTCAGAACTTATGCTTCTGTAGTAGACGCTTTGACAGATAATATCTACTGTCCAAGTATGTAATATAAAATTGACTTCTCTATCTTTTAATTACTAACAATTCATTTCATTTAAAATTTAAAATCATCTTTAGTTTTACTAATTCCTTCCCTATTACATGGGATTCGTAGTGACATTTATACAAGAGGTTTTAACTCAATTGAATAGCCTATTTGTATTGTATTGTTTTCATATTAGTGAGTGGATAATGTTGAAATTTCTGCATTCCGTTTCGGTATTTCACCGGGATTCCAGTCGAAATAACAACCTGAATCATTACATTATTGCGAAGGGTCCAGAAATTTCCTGACGACTTCGCAATCTCTGCCTTCCATACTAGCTCATATTATTAATGGCAATGATATACTTTAGGACTTGAAAGCAAGCTAGTACTCAACTCATATTTAGTTTTTCACTTATTTTCCCCAATAAATCTCTTATTTCCCGTAGGAACTCATTAATTTCTGATATTCTTGTAATCATATTTTGAATGACGCAAGATATTTCTCAGTTTACTCAACAGCAGATGATACTGCCCCAGGCATATCGTGAAAAATCTTACCCTGACGGTCATTGCGAGTGTTATACTTGAATTGAGCCTCTGCTATGTAGAGTGGCATGTATTGAAGTGAGTATTGATGATGGGTTCCATACCATGCTCGCTTAACCAGTAACCTTCAACGCTGTTTGTATTGTTCATAATCATGTTGTTAACATATTTCTATTTGTAATTCCCTTTTTGGACTACCTAAACCATCGTTTTATCCGTTCCCCGCCCGCGTTTATGAACTTTTTCATGCTTAGTGTATTTTGGTTTTCCACCGATATACGTTTCATCTATCTCCACGATACCCTTAAGTACCGGTGAACTCATATCTAGTAGTCCTTTCCGTATACGCTGTGAAAGGTTATAGGCAGATTTGACTGTTATTCCAAGATGCCTGGCAAGCTGTCTGCTAGAAATAGACTTCTTTGCTTCTGCAAGTAATGATATAGCTACGAACCATTTCCACAAAGGGAGTCTTGTTCCGTGCATTATTGTATTAACAGTTGGTGAAAATGCCTTATTGCAGGAATGACATCTCAACCGCATACGCCTTCGGTCTTCTTTTTTTCTTATGCCTGTTTTTTGTACTTCCGCAATACGGGCATTGGGGGGTTTTATTCCAACGTAGCCTACATAGATACTCTGTACATGCATCATCATTATTGACAAACTTTTCAATAATATTTATACTATTCATTGGCTTTGCCCTTATAAATTTATCAATATTTTTGATATAATATACTATGTAAAAATATAATTGCCAAGTCCTAAAGTATAACATCGCGTAATAATTCACCTAAAGGAGATGCAAAACAGGAGCAATAGGGCGAGTGAAATACAAAAAAGAAGCTGATTATCTGAAATTCCTGCGTGATCTAAATGAGAATGGTTTGTTGTCACTTCTTGATAATTCAGTTAAGTCAAAAGATAGTTTCGATGAGGTTATTATGCATCTAAAACATTATTGCAAAGCGAAACGCAGGCAATATGTATTAAATGGATTTAATTTCTACAAAAAGCGGCAATGCTTTGACCTCGCGGTTACGAGTGTTGCCCAAGAAACAGGATGGAGCAGAAGTACGGTGAGACAAATACTGGACAGGAATAGATAATGATTTAATATATATTAGTTTGGGTAAATGTTAAATGCCTTAAATTGTTACCTTCGATATCGATGTTATAAACTATTTCAAGTCCAAGTTCGATTCCCTCGGGAGAGATCTCGGGAGAGCGTATAAAAACAATCTCGTTTCCGTCTGGAGCCTATGAAGGCTGTAATCCATCTGTTAACTTCCTCAAGTTGTTACCATCAACATCTATAACATAAATAGAGAAAATTCCCAGTGATTGTAACACAATTTTACCCCCATCAGGAGAAAACTTTGGATATATTGGAGATAAAAGATCAAATAAAAAAATATCTATCGTTAACCGAGTCACACTTAATCTTCTGTCATCATTTTTTACATAGCCACTAAATACTAATCTAGAACCATCCGGTGACCAACGCGGCGTTCGCGGACTTAGAACTCCCGGTATATTTAATTCAGATATTTCCAATCCGTCACTATTCATTATTCTTATTCGCCGTGTAAATAATCCACCGTGCCTCGTCTCGCAAACGATTCTTTGTCCCAATGGATCCCAATCAGGATTGTGATTGTTTCCCTCAAATGTTAGTTGTTCGATCTTTGTAGCATCAGTAATCCCGTTCAAAAAAGGTGCTTTGAAAATTTGATCACGTGATCTGTACACAATCCATTTATTATCTGGACTCCAATCAACAAATGATGAGGACTCTTTTAAAAATAGATGTGGATTATCGCCATTAGCATTAGCAATCCAAATGCCGATCAATTCTAAACTTTGTTCATATTCTTCCGCAGTGGGAGCAATCGCAGGGAAATGATTATACAGCAAGTATTGCCCATCAGGTGAAATAACAGGAAAAGTATCAATTGCCGGTGGAGTTGGAGGCTCAATTCTCGGCAATGAGGCAGTATCTATTGAGTTATCAATACACGAAAATAGAATGAAAAAAAATAAAGATTAAAGTATGTTCAAAATTGTGAATATACTTTCTCGATATTGAATATAAGCGCAATAATACTTTTTTAAGGTCCATATCGTCGGATAAATTTTTTCAGAGTAGTAGTCTTGTTAAGTAATAATGATTATCAAAATCAACATGATAGGAACACATGATAGCATTCATAGTACTTTAATTTTTCTATAAATGTTCCATTAGTAAGAGCGAGAAACAAGAATGCTTCTCGCTCTTATTTGTAAAATTAAAAATTATTATTTAATCAGCACCATCCGTTTCATTTCGACAAAATCTCCCGCTTCAAGCTTATAGACATAAGCACCGGAAGCGAATCTTGCAGCATCTCAATTAACAGAATATATTCCTACACCCTTCTGCTCATCAACGAGCTTGGCAATCTCTTGACCGAGCATGTTGTAAATAGTCAATGATACATACGATGTTTCGGGGATTTGATATTTGAACTCACATGATGGGAATAAAACCGCTAAAAATCATGTATCTTATATGTGTGCCGGTTGTAATCGGCCTTATTTCCCCAGTACCGGGGAAATCACAGTCTATGGGAAATCCTGCTGTTTTACAGCAGCGGATGTGGAGCTTAGGCGTGGCCGCCGAATTTAGCAGATATGAGATGGAAGGCCACGAATATGATATAACACGAGGTCTTACAAAGGTGGATTTTCTGTCTACAAGAATGTCTATTTTGCACTGTTGCTTGATATGGATACGATGGATATCATGTATCCTGAAAACAAGCAACTCACCGATTTTAATGGGAGCAATTCGTTTGCAGTCGGAGGGTCCTTGAAATTGATTAGTGATGTTCCCGGTTTGCCAATGCTTAAACTTTTCGGTGAGGGGGGACTCCGTCAGAGTTCAGTCGGTGATGTGAGTTCGAATTCAACAACCGATCCGGGTGATTTTCATCTCCCTCAGCAATTTGTTGTAAATATTCATTTTAGGGCAGGTAACGGTTCGGCGGCCTCAATCGGAATCAGTCAGTCAGGACTTCTTTCACGTTAGGAGGTGTGCATGAAATCAATTAATATAATAGCACTCATTCCGTTGTTGGCATGTTTTATTAATGCTGTAGAAACCGTACATGCTCAAGACCCGGTTGCATATGACCATATCTCATTTCTTACTGAAAAAACCGGCTTTGGAGCGCGGGCAATCGGATTAGGAGGGGCTTATCTCGCTGTTGCAGACGATTATTCGGCTATTCATTGGAATCCTGCCGGACTTGGTATGTTAACACAAAATCAGGTTTTTGCCTCATTGTCGCATAACAATAGAGTTATTGATACTCAGTTTCTCAATGTACCTGGTAACAACTCCAAGTCAAAGACCGCTTTTGATGCACTTGGTTTTGTATACTCGGTTGACGTGTATCAGGGGAACTTGGTATTTGCAGGTGGCTTCAACAGAGTCCAAAATTTCAATTCGTTTTTTGGGTACAGAGCGTTTAATTCTGGAGAAACCTACATCAGATCGGTATACAATGAGCCGTTTATTCCGAATGATATAACTCAGGATGAAACAATTGAAATCGAGGGAAGCGTTTCGCAATTTTCAGTTGCTGGCGCTTATGAAGCTGCCGAAAACCTGTTTCTCGGTCTCACATTGGATATATGGGCTGGTGAAAATATCCATGATCAGCTTTTTGCTGAACTGGATGTTGATGAACTGCACGAAGTAATGCCTAACGATGTATTTGCTTTTCAGGAAGAACGAATATTTAATACTGATATAGGAGGTCTGGGCGCTCTGTTTGGTATTCTCTTTTTACCTGTCCCGGAAGTTCGCCTTGGACTTACTATTAATTCTCCTCGCTACTTGATTCTTAATGAAGATTGGAAAACCTCTCAAATTCTCGAATTCGATAACGGTGATGATGATGTAGCAGAAAGTCAAGGATCATTTGAATATGAAGTGAGGCTACCGTTTGAATTTGGCATAGGTGCTTCATATGATTTTACTGCCGGAATTATAACGGGTGATATACGATATACCGATTGGTCTCAATTACGCTTTCTTGGCGACACTCCGCTTGAAGGATTTACGAAGAGTTTAGCAAACAGAAATATCAAGCAGACAGTCGAAGGTGTGCTCAGCACAAAAGTAGGTCTAGAAATTCATACTGGTGAAAAAGTCAGCTTACGTACTGGGTTTTCGGTTACTCAGTCACCATTAAAAAATGCAGATAGTAAAAATGATCGGAAAGATCTTTCATTAGGAGCCGGAATAGCACTAAGTGATATGGTTGTTTTTGATATTGCATACAGGAGAAGCTGGTGGGAGTCAGTGACAGTGAGTAGCTTTAATGATATTCCCGTGGGTGAGGAGCATGTTGATCAGAAGATTTTCACATCTCTATCGATTAATTTTTTAGATAATTAGGTTATTTTCGGATCAAGTGTTACATTATACTTAGAATGGGAAGAAAAAGTCACTAGGTTTATTTTTGGTACATCATGTCCCCTTTGTTCTGGGGATCGTCTGTACCGTTTGCGTGATAATCCGTTTTACAGGTAATAGATGTTTCTTGTAAAGAGAGCCCGAAGCGGTTCAAGGACGATCTTGCTCTACTGCATTATGTTTCTTTGGAGATACCTGCCAATCAAGTTGCCAGGTATCTTGGTTTTTGCTCCACGACGGTGCGAGGCAAATAGATGCTTTATCGACAGGAGATTTATAATTTTTTATGTCAGGAAGTGAGAAGATTTTCCGGCGAGATAGAATGTGATGCAAGCTGCTTTGGTGGGAAACGTACGGGAACCAAAGGTTTTCGGCGTGGTGGAACGTCACGGGAAGCTATTTACTACGATGTGACTTGCCGCTTGATAACCGAGATCAGGGACATCGCTGAGCAAGGGAGCGTCTTCTCCACTGCTCCGTTCCGTTCGTATACATCGCTGAAGTTTTTTGGTAAACAGCGTACGGTCGATCATAACACATAGTGCATCACGGGACGTCGTCATAGTAACGGCCTTGAGGGGTTCTGGTCATTTGCACAAGAAAGACGCTTACAGTACCATGGTGTCAGCAAAAGTCATTGCCTGGTATACCGCAAGGAAATGGAATGGAGATACAATTACAGAAACCAAAATCTATACCATTCTTTAATCAAAATTCACGTTAGAAGTATTTGATAGAAAAAATGTTGATAGGATAAATAAAACAGGTAAATGGAAGAAAATTTACCCGATATTATTAAAATTAAACACGATACATCTCCCTTACATTAATGAATGGTGCCTTCTCCTACAGATAGACTGATTTTATCAGCCTGATATAGTTTGATTATATGAAAGGTTTACAATGCGGATAGGCATTACCTGCTATGCAACATACGGGGGCAGCGGTGTCATAGCTACAGAACTTGGCAAATACCTAGCAAACAGAGGCCATGAAATACATTTTATATCCTCGGACCTTCCGTTTCGGTTACGATCATTTAACGGAAAATTTTTATTTCATGAAGTTGAAGTTGTTACCTATCCTTTATTCGAATATCATCAGCCGTATGCACTTAATCTTGCTGCAAAAATGAGTGAGGTTATCACATACAAGAAGCTCGACATAATGCATGTCCACTATGCAATTCCCCATTCTATTAGTGCAATTCTTGCACGGCAGATAACAAACAGTCCGGCAAAAGTTATTACGACGTTACATGGGACCGACATTACGATTGTCGGGAATGAACCGGCTTTTCTTCCTGTAACCCGGTTTGGAATTAATGAAAGTGATGGTGTCACCGCGGTTTCGCAGTTTTTGAGCGATCAGACTTACGAAACATTTGATATAAAGAAAAACATCAGGGTCATTCACAATTTTGTCGACACAGAAAAATTCACCAGAAGGCCGGACAGAGAACTGAAAGAAAAATATGCACCGGATAATGAGTTCATTGTTACCCATCTGTCAAACTTTCGTCCGGTAAAAAGAGTTGATACGGTAATTGAAACATTTTCGAAAATACTGGAAAAAGTAAAGGTTAAATTACTCCTTATCGGAGATGGTCCGGAACGTGGAAAAGCAGAAAAAATGTGCAGAGAACTGGGTATATGTGACCATACTATTTTTCTGGGAAAACGGTTAGAAGTAGAGGACTTTCTTTCGATTTCCGATTTGCTGATTTCTGCCAGCGTAGTAGAAAGTTTTGGATTGTCGATTCTTGAAGCAATGAGTTGTGGTGTGCCAATTATTTCTTCTAATTCAGGAGGTGTTCCTGAAATCATTGTTGACGGAGAACAGGGATTTCTTATAAAACCGGAAGATGTCGGTGGATTCGCTGATGCTGGTATTGAAATATTGAGAAAACAGTCTTTACGGCAATCAATGTCGAAATCAGGGAGCGCCCGTGCCCGTGCCCTTTTTGATGTTAATTCCATCGGACCTCAGTATGAGCAATATTACAACGAAATATACGATTCTTCGGATAAATAACAAGCTTTGAGTAGAAAAATGTTACATCTAATTTTGTAAGAGATACAATCTTATGATACATATCAAAATTAAACGCCTTAAGCAGCTTCTTGAACAGTGTAGAAAGAAAACAATAGCGGTTATCGGTGATATTATGCTCGATAAATATGTCTGGGGGAGTGTTTCCAGGATATCCCCTGAAGCACCAGTTCCCGTTGTTGACGTACATGATGAATCCAGCAGGCTTGGGGGTGCTGCTAATGTTGCTAATAACATTAAAAGCCTTGGAGCTTCGCCGATATTGTTTGGATTAGTCGGTAACGATTATGCCGGTGAAGACATAAAGGATTTACTCAAGAAAGAGCAGTTGAATACTATTGGTGTACATACATCAAATTCTAGGCCGACAACATTAAAAACAAGAATAATTGCCGATAATCAGCAGGTTGTCAGGACCGATTTTGAGAAAACCGATGATGTTTCGGGCAGTGAGGCTTCGGGTCTCATAAAATCGCTTCGTGAAAATATTACTCACATTGATGGAATTATCCTCCAGGACTATAATAAAGGTGTTATAACGAAACAGATAATAAAGGATGTTATTCAACTTGCTCATGAGCATGACTGTCCTATTACTGCCGATCCGAAGTTTAAAAATTTTTTTGAATATACCGGTGTAACTCTGTTTAAACCGAATATTTCTGAAACACAGAGCGCACTCGGTTTTGCGCTTGATTCGGAAGAGCGGGTGGAAGTAGCAGGTAAGTTGCTGATAGAGCGTCTTGGCTGTAATAACGTCCTGATTACACGTGGATCAGACGGTTTGTCACTTTTCTCAAATACAGGAGAGATTCACAAAGTTGATACTAAAGCCCGTGTGATCCACGATGTATCCGGTGCAGGAGATACAATGATTGGCACATTGACCCTGATCCTTGCTGCTGGAGGGACTATTCTGGAGTCTTCTTCGATAGCAAACTTTGCTGCAGGAGTAATATGTAGCGAAGTGGGAATTGTGCCGATAACTCCAGAGAAACTAGTAGAAGTTTTTCATAATGATACGATTGACAATGTTGCATAACTGTTCCTGTATCAGTATGTATAACTATAAGAGAATAGAATAACTTAATGTGATTTATGAGAATTTGTTCGCGCAAAGAATTTGTCGAATTTGCACAAAAAGCACAGGAGAATAATCAAACAGTCGTTTTTACTAACGGCTGTTTTGACATTCTGCACAGAGGACATGTTGATTATCTTACTGAAGCATCAAAACTTGGTGATGTTCTACTTGTCGGAGTAAATTCCGATAAATCTGTAGTACGAATCAAGAGTAAAGGGCGACCGTTGATGAGTGAAGAAGATAGAGCGATGCTTATTGCTTCACTCAGGGATGTTGATGCTGTGTGTTTATTTGACGAGAACACACCGTTGCAACTCATTAGAGATGTGTTACCTGATATCCTTGTAAAGGGAGCAGAATACCAAATAAAAGATATCGTCGGGTATGAAGAAGTGGTTAATAATGGCGGAAAAGTAATACCGATATCAATGACTCCGGGTATTTCTACCACAGAAATCATTCAACGGATAAAATGGTTGCCCGATTGAAAAAGTTAAGATTCCTATCTGCATGTACTTTTTCATCGTTATTAGTATCCGCAGTAATCGTCTTTATTAATGTTCAGCAAGTTGTTCCACTGCCTACAACTGGAAAAGAAAATAATCCTCAGCTTTTCACCTATGCTGGAGCAATTCATGTTCATTCCAACCGTTCCGATGGCAGCGGTGTAGCTGAATCTATTGCTTATGCTGCTCAAACAGCAGGTGCTCAATTTGTGGTTATGGCTGACCACTCCGTCAGTGGCGAAGCCAGATCGGATAATGGTTACTATGATTCAGTCCTGGTGATGGCGGGTTGTGAAGTTAATAAGGAGGAAGGCCATTTTTTATATATTCCTCACCCCGACTCCACATTTCACGATTACTCCACATATGTACTGGAGCATTTATACGATTTTGATGAAGATGCTCTTATTATCGGTGCTCATCCCGATTTGAAGAAAAAGCCGATAGATAAAAGTACACTTCAAAAAATAAATGCTCTTGAAGCAGTCAATGCAGACGTTTATTGGCGTGAATCATCTGTTTTGAATCTTGCTCAGGCATTTATCATGTATCCATTTTCCGATGCTTCATTAAATCTGCTTTACTACTATCCGGAGTATACCTTGAAGTTGTGGAATGACATTCAGCAGGAATTGGATGATAATTATGTAATATTTGGCAGTACCGATGCACACGCAAAAATTAAACTGAATAATTCATGGCATATACCATTTCCTTCATACGAAAGAACATTTAAAATGGTACAGACATCTGTTGTGTTGCAGGAACCGATGTCCGGGGAGCTTTCGCAAGATTCAAGACTGATTTTTAATGCATTGAAAAAGGGGAATTCATTTATCAGTTTTGAAAACTTGGGGGATTCAGAAGGATTTTTATTTTATGCAGAAATAGATTGCACCAAGTATCTACCCGGTGACACAATCGATCGACAGGACTTCGCTCCGGAAATCGGAATCGTGTCGCTTCAGGTTCATGTTCCTCTCGATAAAAATGTAAGGGTTTATCTCAAATCGCCTACCCGTACTATAGCAATGCACGATGGATCAAAAAGTGAATTTAATATTGCCGAAAATGATAAATATTATGTTGAAGTCTATCAACTGCGATCTGAACTTGTGTCTGGTAAACTGCGGGAAGAATTATGGATTATTTCGAATGCTATATGGGTGAATATATAATAGAATGTGAGTCAAAAAATTGTCAACAAATAACTTGAGAACGTGAGTTGGATTAGTTATTATTGATATATGACAAATTGTTGGTATTGTTGGTGTTGTTATGATAATTTGTCATATATGTTAAAGAAAATTCCAATATGTTAATAATTTATTAGTACTCGATGTCGAAATTTAAACTGGTTACAAACTACTCGCCAAAGGGTGATCAACAGCAAGCGATCGATGAGATTAGTGCAGGTATTCTGGATAGCAGAAAATATCAGACGCTTCTCGGAGTTACGGGATCAGGCAAAACCTTCACTATGGCGAATGTTATACAGAAGTTAGACAGACCAACGCTGATTATATCCCACAACAAGACACTTGCTGCTCAGTTATATGGAGAATTCAAAAATTTCTTCCCTCATAATGCCGTCGAGTATTTTATTAGCTATTATGACTACTACCAACCGGAAGCGTATGTAGCAGTCCAGGACCTTTATATTGAAAAAGACACATCGGTTAATGAAGAGATAGACAAACTCCGTCTGAGAGCAACAAGTTCTCTTCTTGAACGCGAGGATGTGATCGTTGTAGCATCTGTATCCTGCATATATGGTTTAGGCTCACCCGAAGATTATGCCAACCTCCATATGCAGCTTAGAACAGGCCAAAAGATAGAAAGACGTGCAATACTCGAAAGTCTTGTCGATATTCTCTATTCACGAAATGATATCGATTTTCACCGTGGTACCTTTCGAGCACGAGGTGATGTTATTGAAATTTCCCCATCATATACTAGTACTGCAATCCGTGTTGAATTATTCGATACAGAAATTGAGCGAATATCAGAAATCAATGTTATAACAGGAGAAGTGATTAGCGAACAGGATGCAGCTTATATTTACCCAGCGCGTCACTTTGTTACTACTGTACCCAAGCTCGAAAAGGCGATAGTAAAAATAAAAGCAGAACTTGAAGAGCAACTGACACAATTCCGTTCGGAGAACAAGCTACTTGAGGCACAACGAATAGAACAGCGGACAAAATATGATATTGAAATGATGGAAGAGCTGGGGTACTGCTCTGGTATCGAAAACTATTCCCGTCATATAACCGGAAGAGAGCAGGGGCAGAGACCGTATACGCTTATAGATTTTTTTCCGAAAGATTTCATCATCTTTATCGATGAATCGCACACTACACTACCGCAAATCAGAGGGATGTCAGAAGGTGATAAGTCCCGCAAGCAAACGCTTGTTGAGTACGGTTTCAGGCTGCCGTCAGCTCTTGATAACAGGCCGCTCTATTTCGAAGAGTTTCAATCTTTGATAAATCAGGCAGTATTTGTTTCTGCGACGCCATCAGAATTTGAATTTGAGCAATCGGGTGGTGTTGTTGTGGAGCAGATTATTCGGCCGACCGGTTTGACTGATCCTACTATTATAATGCGTCCGCTCAAAAGTCAGATTGACGACCTTATTGATGAAATAAAATTGCGCACAGATAATAAAGAACGGGTATTAGTAACAACTCTGACCAAGAGAATGTCTGAGGATCTGTCAGATTATCTTGTTTCATTGGGTATAAAAGTTCGCTATCTCCATTCTGAGATCGCTGCACTTGATAGAGTAGAAATTTTACGGGAATTGCGCCTTGCTGAATTTGATGTTCTTGTGGGCATCAATCTTCTCAGAGAAGGATTGGATCTGCCGGAAGTTTCGCTTGTAGCAATTCTTGATGCAGACAAAGAAGGGTTTTTGAGATCAGAGCGGTCCCTCATGCAGACCGCCGGCCGCGCAGCCCGAAATGTAAATGGAACAGTATTGCTCTACGCGGATAAAGTAACGAAATCGATGCAAAAACTTTTTGATGAGACAGAGCGGCGGAAAAAGATTCAAGAAGCCTATAATAAGGAGCATAGCATTACACCGAAGACTGTATATAAAACTATTGATGAAGTTTTGATCTCTACATCAGTGGCAGATGCAAAAGGACAGCCTGTTGTTCGGGAAAAACGAGAAGAGCGAATTCTCTCCGCATTAGAGAGAGAAGAGATGATAGATAGACTCGAAGAAGAGATGAAAGTAGCTGCGAAAAATCTATCTTTTGAAAGAGCTGCTGCTCTGAGAGATGAAATAGAGAGTTTAAAAAAATCATCTAAAGTGAATTATTAAAGATTGAAGATTGAGTGGAATTATGAAGATTCTTGTTGTAGGAAGCGGAGGCCGGGAGCATGCGCTTATCTGGAAAATGAAACAATCTCCCAGTGTTGAATCTATTTTGTGTGCGCCAGGAAACGGTGGTATACAAGTGGTTACCGATTGTATTCCCGTTGCAGCTGATGACATTGACGGACAACTCCGATTGGCGAAGGAGCACAAAATAGACCTGACGATCGTAGGTCCGGAAGTTCCTCTGGCAGATGGAATAGTTGATGCATTTCAGATTGAAAACCTTAAAATATTCGGTCCGACGAAAAATGCGGCACGGATTGAAGGTAGCAAAGCTTTTGCAAAAGACCTGATGAGGAACTATTCTATTCCCACTGCGGAATATGAATCGTTTTCCGATTCTGATAAAGCTTTTGATTATTTATCGACCCACCAAGCGCCGATTGTTGTAAAAGCTGATGGACTTGCAGCAGGTAAAGGTGCAATTGTGTGCCAGACTGATGAAGAAGCGCATAATGCTATCCAGTCAATCATGGTTGAGAGAGCATTCGGCGATTCCGGTAATACTGTTATAATAGAGGAGTATTTAACTGGTGAAGAGCTTTCGGTTTTTGTTTTAACAGATGGAACCAATTACGTTATACTACCGTCCGCGCAGGATCATAAACCTGTATACGATGGTGACACGGGGCCTAATACAGGAGGTATGGGAGCGTATGCTCCGGCACCTATCGCGGATGATGTTCTCATGATGCGAATCTGTAAGGAAATAATCCGCCCTACAATTGATGCATTGAAACAAGAAGATTCGCTTTATACAGGTTTGCTGTATGCCGGCCTCATGATTACCGATACGGGACCGAAAGTGATAGAGTTTAACTGTAGATTTGGTGATCCTGAAACACAGGCTGTGCTACCTCTTATTGAAAACGATGTAGTAGATTTAATGGAAGCAACCTGCGATGGGACACTTGATCAACATTCACTTCGTTCGCTCGCTCTCTATTCTGTTTGTGTTGTGATGGCCTCAGGTGGATACCCCGGATCATATGAAATGGGAAAAGAAATTAAAGGTCTAAACTCGATAGTAAGGGCAAAAGATAAAAATGTCTTTCATGCGGGGACGAAATTGAAAGATGGTAAATTCTATACAAATGGGGGGAGAGTTATCTGCGTGAATGCTCTGAATCAGGACTTGAGTTGGGCTATAGACAACACCTATCTTTTGGCAGATTCGATTCATTTTGAGAAAGCCTATTTTAGAACGGATATTGGGAAAAAAGGGCTTTCTAGGCTTCAGAAATCATGATATTGTTGTTTCTAATTGTAAAATCAAAATAGCAAAATTATTATGAGCAATACGATGAGTGACGACTCTTGGGGAATCATTGGCACATCTCAAAAAATACTCGATGTGCTTGAGATCATCAAAAGAGTTGCAGATACCGATGTAGTTGTTCTCATTCAAGGTGAAAGCGGGACAGGAAAAGAATTGGTTGCACGAGCTGTACACGGACAGAGCAGCAGGGTGAAGGGTGAGAATGTTTCAGTAAACTGCGGAGCAATTCCTGAAGGAATTCTGGAAAGTGAACTGTTCGGGCATGAAAAAGGTGCTTTCACTGGAGCTGCTACACGGCGTATCGGCTATTTTGAAATGGCGAACAACGGCACTGTCTTTTTAGATGAAATCGGTGAAATGAGCTTGACAACACAGGTGAAATTGTTGCGGGTTCTTGAGTTAGGTGAATTTATTCGTGTCGGAGGATCGCAGAAACTGGTTACGAATGCACGGATCATTGCTTCTACGAATAAAGACCTTGAGCAGGAAGTACAGAAGGGAAACTTCAGGCAAGATCTGTTTTATAGATTAAAATCAATAACAATAACGCTTCCGCCATTACGAGAACGTGGTCAGGATTTAGAGATGCTCATTTCACATTTCATAAAAGAACTTGAGCAGAAATATTTGATTAAGCATAACGGTTTTGGTCATGGCGTTATTGAAGGGTTTTATAATTATTCGTGGCCCGGGAATATCCGTGAATTGAAAAACCTTCTTGAAAGTCTTGTGTTGCTCAAGAAAGGCGGCACAGTTGAGTTGGTAGATTTGCCTGACTCAATTAAAAATAATCAGGTTGGGGTAAGTGGTCTTCCTGTTCATGTGAACAAAACGACGGATCAGGCTGAGCGGGAATTGATCTACAGAGCATTGTTAGGTCTTCGAGTAGATGTGGAAGAACTCAAAACAATGATGCAGGATTTGATGCATCTGCATCGTCGACAATCGGGAATTCCACAATTGGACCGTTCAGTTGGTGATGTTTCTGAACTGGCAGATGTTGGGGATGATGAGTTTGAGAATTTCTCAGTGGAAAAAATTGAGGTGGATACTATACATAAAGCACTACATTGCTACAACGGAAACAGAAAACGTGCAGCAAAAGCACTTGGTATCAGTGAACGTACACTGTACAGAAGGTTGAAAAATATGTAGGAAAAAATGAAAAATAACTTACTTAATTTGACGCTTGTCTGTGTTTTTATTTTCGGATTTATTTCATGCTGGAGTTATTCCTTTTCTGAAAAAGCGTTACCGGGTGTCGAAAGTATAGCTGTCCAACTTTTTAACGATCGAACAGATGAGATACAACTTCGTGAGCGCTTGCAGAATTCAATAATAACTATTTTCGTTGATGAAAATATTTTTACCATAGTAGGGCAGAATCAAGCAGATGCACTGTTGTCAGGAGTGATTGAATCGTTACAGGATGTTGCCACTGATCTTGCAAGCAATGAAAGGGCGAGTCAATTTGAAGTGCAGATAAATGTTCTGGTTAAGCTCGCTGGCAGTAATTCTGGGGATGTGATATTATCTGAAAGAGTAAAAGGGTCAGGTCTTTACAGAGAACTGCTTGGGAGTGGTGAAGGGAGCAGGGATGCGGCGATAAGCCAGGCACTTGAACAGGTTACAAGAGATATTATTGATAAAATATCATCGGGGTGGTAATTCCGGAATATTTATTGATAAATACATTTCATGCATTGGCAATATTACAGAAATGTAATACTATAGTAATTTTTTGTGAATTCTCACTGTGTATGTTTCACAAAGAATTAATAAATAGACGATCTATTCTATTACTCAATTGTCAGAGATAGATAATGAGGACCTCTTATGTGAAAACACTGGTAGTTGTGTTTATCGCACTATTCCGTACTCAATACTTTGGGCTATTGAGCTAAACGCCAAAAAAATTAATACAACACTTGTGATTGACGGCTTACTCTATGAATATGTGTTGAGGGATGCCGAATTCGCTACCGATTTTATTCAATTTGAACCGGTGTACTGATTACCTTCACAATACAAGACAGAGGAAAAACTTTTTTCACAAAAGTTTCATGGACACTATAATAAAGGTTGTGTCTCATAACGATTTGTAATTATGGAAAATTATAGTTTGCTACAGAAAATTTAATTATTATATTACTGCGCATTTTAATATGCAAAAATATTTTTTTAAATGTTACTAAGGGTCAGATAGATGGACCAGAAACTCAATAAAGAAATAAAAAATTTAGAGAAAAAAATTGCTAAGGAAAAGAATTCTGTTCTTTTTGCCCGACTTGCAGATGCGTGGTTTATGCAAGATGATATAGAAAAAGCCATTGGAATATGTGAAAAAGGGATACAAAAATTTCCCTATTATATAACTGGACATCTGGTTCTTGCAAAGTGCTATCATGAAGCTTCAATGAAAGATCAGGCGAAGGAGGAATTGTACAGAGTATTAACATTCGATCCCAATAACATTGTTGCTAATAAATTATTGAGCAAGCTGCTAAAAGATGAAGGGTATGAAAATTCCGCTCGAGATTATTTCAATTCCTATTCTTTGTGTGACCCACTCAACGAAGAAGCCAAATCTGTAGAATTAGAATCTCCACAGGTTGAATCTGCAGAAGTTGAGAGTATGGAGGAGGTGGGGGCGTCTGATGTTGAAACAGACGTGTCTGATGCTGAAAGCAAGCCTGATGAAGGGCTGATCGGTGAGCAAGATACGGAAGAAAGCGAGCAGATTGTCGAAGAAAAAGTTGTTGTTGAGGACTTGTCAGTTGCAAAAGAAGCTGAGGAAGCAATTGAAACTGCTCCTGATGAAGAATCTGCCGATGTCCTTGAAAAAGTGGAAGCCGATGAAGAAGTCGTTGATGGTCTTGTAGAGGAAACTGTTGAAGCAGAGGAATCTTTATCCGATTACGAATCAACAGATGAAGTAGAAGAAGTTACTGATGATGCAGATGAAACTATAGATGAGACAGAAGAAGAAATTAAGATTGCTGAAGTTGAGATTTCAGACGAAGCAGATGAAGATGAAGTCGTTGAGATTGAGGAGGATACCATAGAAGTGGAATCCTCGGAAGAATTAGATGATGTTGACGTTGAGGACATTGAGGTTGATGCAGACGAAGAGATCGAAGTTGAATCTGCCGAAGAATCAGAAGAAAGAGTTGAAGAATTAGAATTAGAAGATGACAGTGAAGAAGTATCAGCTGAAGCGGACAATGATGTATCGTTTGAAGAATATATGAAATCCGACGAAGAAATCGATATTGAATTCGATGAGGATGAAACAGAACCAGTCAGTGAGTCGCTTGGTCTTGATAAAGATTTTGAAATAGACGATTCTATTGAAGACCAAGAAGAGATAAAAGTGGAAAGTACTGAATCGGAAGAGGAAGACATTTCTGATATTAAAGAAGAACAGGTGGATGTAGAGTCTGAAGAAGAATCGAAAGCACTTGAAATAGAAGATGACAGTCTCGATGTTGAGTCTGACGATGAGAGTGACAGCAGTGAAGATGAGCTTGTTGTTGATGCCGAAGTCGAATCTGAAATAGACCTTGATGTAGAAGATGTTGTGTCTGATTCTGACGAATTGGAAGATGACAATCTGGAAGAAGTGATTGAAACGGACGAAGCAGCACAAGAAAGCGATGAACTTGAGGATAGTGAAGGAGAAGGAGAAACTGATGCTGCTGCAGAAGTAATTTCTATTGGTGATGAAGAAATAGATGTTTCCTCTGATTCTCAATCAGAAGATAAAGATGACTTTACAGATTTTCTTAAAGAGGATTTTCAAGAAGATTTTGATGCTGAAACAAATTCTGAAGAAACATCGGATGAAGAACAGGAAGCGTCTGAAGACGATCTCGAAGAAGTGGAATTTGAATTAGAAGATGATAGTAGTGAAGAGGAAGAGGTTGGAGAAGACAGTGAAGAAGTCAGTGAAGAACTTGTTCTCGACGAAGAAGAGGTTGAATCAGAGCAGACTTTAAGTAACGGAGAATTAGATGAATTGGAACCCGTAGATTTAGAAGATGGCGAAGTTACCGGTGGCGAGATTGCTACAATGACGCTTGGGGAAATATATATATCACAGGGTAAATTTGAGAAAGCTCTCAATGTGTTCGAGACGCTTAAGGAAAAGGAACCGGATAATCCCTTGATTGATGAAAAAATCGAAGCGATTAAGAAAAATATGGATGAATAATACCCGCCTTAATAAACTCCGGTCAGTTCTTGCCTCCCGAAATTTAGATGCTTTTCTTATTAGTAAACTCTCAAGTTTGCGCTATCTTTTTGGATTTACCGGGAGTAACGGACTCGGTATCATTTCGGAGAAAACTTCTGTATTTCTAACGGACTTTCGCTACCAAGGTCAGGCTGAAAATGAAGTGACGGCAGATGAACTTATTATTGCCCGCAAATCTCTTCCCAAAAGCCTCCCAACAATCAAAGATATAAAGTCTTATAAATATTTTGGTTTTGAGGCTGAAGATCTCTCATTCAGAGCTTATCAGCAATTTTCTGAAGAGCTGAAGGATACAACATTTGTTCCTTTTACTGAAGAAATTGATAAAAGTGCCGCAAAAAAATCACTGGATGAGATTCAATATATTCAAAAGGCGAGTTCCATTACTCTTGATGTTTACCACCAAATACTTGAGGTGTTAGAAGAGGGTGTATCTGAAATTGATGTAGCCGCTGAAATATCGTATAGAATCAAAAAAAGCGGTGGTGAAGCCGATGCATTTAACCCTATTGTTCTTTTTGGTGAGCATTCGGCCCTTCCGCATGGTATACCGAGTAGAAAAAAACTCACCCAGGAAGAGAACATCCAACTCGATTTCGGTGCCGTATTTGCAGGTTACTGCTCTGATTTCTCTCGTGTTGTTGTGCTTGGGAAGGCAGATGAGGAATTGCAAAATATCCATTCAGTTGTCAACAATGCAATTGGGTGTGCAATGGAAAAAATTCAGGATGGAGTGCAGGCTGATGTAGTTGATAACGCAGCTCGATCATATATTACGTTACAGGGGTATGGTGATTATTTTGGGCACGCTCTTGGACATGGAGTCGGGATATCAGTGCACACATATCCGAGAATTTCATCTCAAGTGAATGATCCGATCGAATATTCGAATGTTTTCACTATAGAACCCGGAATTTATATTCCTGGCCGATTTGGAGTACGAATTGAAGACCTTGTTGTGCTTCAAAAAGAGGGTATTTCAATTCTAACAAATGTATCACGTGAGTTGACTGTCTTGTAGAATATGGCTGATATATCGTGTATTATTGTAACATTTAATAGTCAGAAAGTAATTCGAGAGTGTCTTGAATCCATTCTGAGAGATATTGACTCATTATTGGGTGAGATTATTGTTGTTGATAATAACTCAATTGATGATACGATTCATATTATCAATTCAGTGAAATATTCAGATCGATGCACCTTAAAAGTTATACAAAATCATTATAATTTTGGCTATACCCGGGCAATAAATCAGGGGTTGGCTGCTTCAAACGGCAGCTTTCTGGTTCTGCTTAATCCTGATACTGTATTGCACTCAGGTTTTTTTGGTATCGTGACAGATACTTTGAATAAGAACCGCGATTATGGAATTGCCGCTCCTCAACATCTTTCAGTCGATAGTAATATTATTCCATCATGCCGGAAATTTCCCACTCCGTTCTCAACCCTGCCATATGTGCTGGGATTGAACCTCATTTTCCCAAAAAACAAAGTAATGAATGGTTGGAAGATGGGATATTTTGACCATAATACTCCTGCAATAGTTGATCAACCAATGGGCGCTTGTCTTGTGACACGGAGAGAAGACTTTTTAAATGTTGGCTATTTCGATGAACGGTTCACTATGTTCTTTAGTGATGTAGACTGGTGTAAGCGAATGAAATTGAATGGTAAAAAAGCGTTTTTTTTGACCGAAGCAAAAATTACACATCATTATGGGCTCAGTGTAAAACAGCAGCAGATCAAAATGATAGTTTTATCACACCGGGCATTTCTGCAGTATTTCAGAAAATATTTCAGAGGAATTCACTGGATTGTACCAAATACAATTGTAGGAGTGTTGTTATACTTAAGCGTTTGTCCAAGGGTTGTATATTCAATTTTAAAAAGGTAGAAATGCACTAATGACAATTAAAAATGTATTTTTATTGAGATCACCTAACTCTCTATATAAATGTAAGTTAAATAGTATATATAAAGTGAATTCTATTCATAATAATTCGATTATTCAACAAGTCAATTTCATCAATTCTAATAAAAACTAATTGCTTTGTATTTTTAGAATATGTAAATTATTAACATGTAAAAAATATAGTTTACCTGTTTATACATTGTAATTTGACTGAACAGTACACAAAAGTTCTCAGTTATACCAGTGCGGAGTTGTGAATACTAAAATGGGAGATCAACACACGGAGAAGGCTCATCCAGATTGCATGAAATGTTCAAAAGGTGTACTTATTCCACTTTCAGATTACGGGCGCGATGGTGCCACAATCGAATACAAAGCATGGGTTTGTACAAATCCGAAATGTGGATTTAATCTTCGTATAGATAATGGTGAGATCAGTTTTGGGAAAGATGTCAGCTTTTCCAACAAATAGGTGAGCTCTTGAGCGGCAGGGGGCTGGTTATCTATTGGAAATATTATATAACTCAACTATCGCGATATGTGCTCCACAATTTGATAAACGGCAACAGTAGTTACTTCTGCATACTAGCATGAAGGTTTCTTTGTTCCAAAAACAGGGTTCAATTCTCAGGTTAAAAATCGGAACAATTGTCCTCGCTTGTTTTTTGTGGTTTTATGTCACACTGAATGAGACCTACTCCAACGAGATTGAGTGCAGAGTTGTCCCGGTCAATATCCAAGAAGGAAGAACACTTGCGTCACAGCTTCCTGAGACTATTACGCTGAATGTATCGGGGCGCGGCGTCGACCTAATGTGGCTCAATTTATTTTGGAAATCGGATTTGACATTTAATGTCGATTTTCAAACTATATCAAGCCACTTTGATCTTACTCTGGAAAATTACTTATCTTGGGTTTCGGTACCGCGTGGTTTTGAAAACACAATTACAGTCAATAGTATATTATATCCGGACAATATTGTTGTCGATCTTGATTATCTTGATTCGTTAAAAGTATTGGTGTCGGGTATAAATGTTTCTGTATCAGTATCGGACGGGTTCTATCAGGTTGGAGATGTAATGTTTCAACCAGACTCTATTTCCTTAACCGGTCCGAGACGTGTATTGCGTGAACTCTATGATATTCCGACTGCGGTTAAAGTTTTTGAAGACAAAAGTAATGATTTTTCTGAATCTGTTGATCTGCAGTTATTAGATAATAAATTGGTTTCATATTCCCATAATTCTGTTATTGTTAGTACGGATATTCAGAAAATCGGAGAAAAGGTAATAAATAATATACCTATTGCTATTACTCGTAATCCCTCAACATACGCTATTGAAATTAAACCTTCTACATTGTCCATACGTATAACCGGTGGTGTCGACTATATTAAAGATTTAACAGATAAAGATTTTATTCCGACTGTTGTATTTGGCAGAAGCTGGATACGTGGTGGAGAATATTTTGCACCGGTTACTCTTGAATTACCGGATGAAATCCTCGATTTTGAAATAACTCCTTCAAATATTACCGTTGAAATAAAATAAACTTTCATTAATTCTATTAATGTCAATTACTTGTCATGGTGTAGTGAAATAATGCTTATTCTCGGTATTGAAACGTCGTGTGATGAGACCTCCGCGGCCCTATTCGACGGAAAGAAGCTTCTGGGGAACGAAACCGTAACACAGACGATTCATGAGGAATTCGGGGGTGTGGTTCCTGAGCTTGCTTCACGTGAGCATCTTCTGAAAATCACCTCTGTTGTCAATAATGTGTTTTCCAAAGGAGGATGTTCCTGGAGTAATGTTGAAGGAATTGCAGTCACCCGTGGACCTGGTCTTATGGGATCGCTGCTAGTTGGCGTTTCTTATGCGAAAGCTGCTGCATTTTCTCGAAGCCTTCCAATTGTTGGCGTAAACCACATTGAAGCACATTTATGGTCTTATGTTTTTGAATCTTCGAAAGTAACACCTCCGTTTATCGGCCTTATTGTTTCGGGCGGTCATACCCAGTTATGGTTTGTGAATGATTTTGGAAAATACAAATTGTTAGGGCAGACGTATGATGATGCTGTTGGTGAAGCATTTGACAAAATTGCCAAGATGCTTGGACTGGAATATCCAGGTGGTCCGGCAATAGACAGATTAAGTAAATCAGGAAATCCCGATTACTATGAATTTCCACGTCCTGCATTAAAAGATAATTCATATAATTTTAGTTATAGTGGATTGAAAACGGCAGTGCTCTATTATTTGAATGAACTTTCTGATCAAGAGCGAATAGATCACACAGCAGATATAGCCGCAAGCTTTCAGAAAGCTGCAGTTGAGACATTGACTGAAAAAACAATTCGTGCTTCTCGGGAATATAATATTCCTGTTGTTGTGATAGGAGGTGGAGTGGCGGCAAATAGTGCATTAAAAGCGTCAATGACCTCTGTAACCGACACTCTCGGCATAATACTTTCCATCCCTTCTCAACAGTTTTGTACAGATAATGCTGCAATGATTGCCTATGTTGGTTATAGAAAATTACAAGAAGTGGGATCGGAATCATATAACATTGCTGCAGATCCTTCGTTAAAAATTACCGAATCTTAAAATTGCTACTTAGTCACATGACACATAATACTATCCCTTATGTTACGCTTTATACAAAAGAGGACTGTTCACTTTGTGAAAAAGCGAAGGATGTACTCAAAGCTGCATCACAGGATACGGTTTTTCACTACGCAGAAATAGATATAACAAAAAATCCTGATTTGTTTGACAGATTCAAAGAAGAGATACCGGTCCTGTATATTAATGACCGGAAAGCCTTTAAATATACAATTGATAGCCAAAAATTATTGGAGAAGCTACAGATATGCTGATAGGTCTTGTTGGTCTCAAAAATTCGGGGAAATCAACTTTATTTGATGTATTAACCGGTCACCATAGTACGTCGGGATACCAAGATGGTATAGAAGGAAGACAAGGTATACTGGAAGTGCCCGACGAACGTCTTAATGCTATTCAATCTGTCCTCAACACAAAAAAACTTGTCAACCCTTCAATGATGGTATCGGACTTGCCGCCGCTACAAACCGAGAAACAATCTGTTAAATCAGATATTACGCAAATTCTTGAAAAAATGAAATATTGTGATGCTCTCATTCAGGTTGTGCGACAGTTTTCTAATCCAGCTGTACCATTTGAGGGAGACTGTCCCAATCCTGTTCGGGAAAAAAATATACTCGATGCAGAAATGATTCTGCTGGACCTTGCCATTGTAGAAAACCGGCTTGAGCGCATTGAAAAAATGAAAAACAAAATTAAGGATTTTTATCAGCTAGGTGAGCATGAACTGCTTGAGAAGTGCAAAGAGTTTCTTGAAGAAGAAAAGCCCCTTACCGCTCTTGATTTAGATGAGAGTGGTGAAAAAATGCTTCGTGGATTTCAATTTCTGACAATAAAGCCGCGCATCACGATTATAAATATAGATGAGTCAGAAATAAATAATCGTTTAACGTGGATTCACCGTTTTGAGAACAGTTATCCGGCTCAGAAAGGAACATTTGAGGCGATCAGCGGTCTAACAGAAGTAGAGCTTCTTGATTTGACAGAAAGTGAGTGGGATGAATTTCGGAATGAACTCAATATTGAGCTACCAGCTCAAGTATTGTTAATCAAGCTATTGATGAAGACAATGCAGTTAATCAGGTTTCTGACAGCATCTGAAAAAATTGCGCAAAGTTGGATTGTAGAACACGGTGTTGCGGCCAATAAGGCGGGTGGCGCCATTCATACCGATATGGATCGTGGATTCATTCGTGGAGAAGTTGTCACTTTTGACGATTTTATGCACTACGGTGGTTTTGTTAAATCTAAAGAGAACGGATGCTTGAGGTTGGAAGGAAAAGATTATATTGTTCAAGATGGCGATATCATTCATTTTAGATTTAATGTATAAGAAAAGAGAAGAGCAGAAGCTCTTCCCTTGAAAAGAATTTACAGCGAAATAATTAAGAGAATTTGTTAATAATTAATAAGCTTTTCTGCTTCCGGGAAGTAGTCTAAAGAATTCCATAACACGTCATCTATTACCGAATTTGATTTTATCATTCCTTCATCACCCCACAGGAATTCCCCGATTTGTGATCTGATCCATAATTCAAGCCAACTTACGACTTCTTCAGTAAAGTCCTCATTCGTAAATTCAAATTCCCCTTCTTTGAGCATCGATTTGAATGTCTCCAAATCATCAGCCTGAAAGGAATAACCTTGAACAAATTCATCAACATTATTCCAAATGTCTTTGTGGTCGAAGGCATATTTCTGAGAAAAATTGAAGATAGGATCATTATTTACTTTTGTGCGGAGGCCGATAACAAAATCATTTGGCGACCGTTCTGATTCTAATTCGTAATCGGGTGTTATTCCTCCTCCTCCGTAAACTTTCCTTCCCTGTGTGGAATTGAAAACAGGACGATCCGCTTTGTTATTCTGCACTGTATTTAAAGAATCATTAAACGCGTCACTTCTATATTGCTGACGAGATTTGTTTTCATAGTCTTTTTGAATCAATCGTCCTAAAGGAGTATACCACCTGCCGATTGTCAGCAGCAATGCAGATTCGTCGTCAAACTGGATCTGGGATTGAACCAACCCTTTACCAAAAGAGGGTTTACCTACTATGATAGCTCGGTCCCAATCCTGAAGTGCTCCAGATACAATTTCCGAAGCACTTGCCGAAGACTCATTAATAAGTATGAGCATTGGTATATCTACATCAAACCTATTATCTGTTGAGTTATACTCAGAGTTTGAGGTCGGGTGTCTTCCTTTTGTTTTTACAATGAGTTTATTTCCTTTTAAAAAACGGTCAGAAATATCAACAGCCTGCGGTAGCAATCCCCCTGTGTTGTAACGCAAATCAAATACAAGTCGTTTCATTCCCTGACCTTCCAGACGGCGCAGTACCCGCTCAAGCTCAGTGTCTGATGTTCGGGCAAATCTATCAAGCTTGATATAACCAGTTTCATCATCCATCATATAATAGTATTTAAGTGACTCTAAAAACGCCTGCCCTCTCGTAATTGTAACATCAAATGGCTCTTCATCACCGTATCGTTCAATGGTTATCGAGACTTTAGTGCCGATCGGGCCTTTCAACATTGTCGGAACAAGGTTCGAATCGATACCCAGAACATCCTGCCCTTCAATTTTAGTAATTCTGTCACCAAGCTTTAATCCGGCACGTTCAGAGGGGCCGTCCCGGAGAACGCGTAAAACTGTTATTTTGTCGTCTACCATTTTGAAAGTGATACCAATTCCCTGATAGCCTAAAAATTGGTCGGTCATCCGTCCATATGCATTTGCCTGCACATAATTACTATGAGGATCGAGTTCCTCGACCATTGCATTTATCGCTTTATTGACGAGTACATCAGAATCAATATCATCGACATACTCGTCTGCTATATGTACTAATGCTTCCGTGAATATTTTCGTTTTAAGAAACAATTCTGCGCGTTTGTCATAAGCATTAATCACTTTAAAACCAAAAAACAATGCAGAAAATAAGAGAATTATACTAAATCCTGCTGCAATATAACGGTGGGTATTCATGTAGAATTTCCTTTCATCCTAAACACTCATATCAAAACGACATAATGAAATGTTGAGGAGCATTTTTTGAAAAGTTTCCTTATTATCAAACTTAAATATACAAAAAATGTTCCCTTACCCAAGTAATTTTTTTTTGCATGAATAGTTCTTTTGGAAAATTCAAATAGTTGATTTTTAATCGAATTTTGTCTATATTGATTCAATTATTATCCCGGTTATTTGCATAATTATTATAGACGACAGAAGACGACAAAATTATTACAACATTTAATTGATGCAAATGTCAGAATCATGCTGATTTGCTATATTACATAAGACATGAAGCATTTACTATCCTTTTTTCAGCCTATAATATTAGCATCACAATCACCTCGTCGACAGGAAATTCTTACCAATCTTTCAATTCCATTCGAGGTGTATCTGGGAAATGTATCTGCACAGAAATTCCCCGATCTCCCTCCATGGGAATATGTCGTAAACCTTGCAGAACAGAAAGCAGTTGAGCCAGCTTCTCATTATATTCAGGGTTTAATAATAACAGCTGATACTATTGTCTATTGTAAAAAAGAAATAATGGAAAAGCCGAAAGATCGTGATGATGCGGTCCGGATGATAGCAATGCTTCAAGGGGCGAAACATCAGGTATATACGGGGATATGTTTAACAGATTGTACATCGGGTTTAAAAAAATCTGCAGCAACCGTCTCAGATGTGACTTTCTCGAATATGACTGAAGAAGAGGTGAATTGGTATGTCGATACCCGGGAATATAGCGATAAAGCAGGAGGGTATGCAATTCAGGGAATCGCATCTCAATTCATAAATGGGATTAACGGATGTTATTTTAATGTAGTCGGATTTCCTGTAAATACATTTTACAGACTCATGGAAGAGTTCAAAAAAACGCTGGAAATTGAGATCAATGGATAAGAATATTGTTAGTTTAGGTACGATATTGCGACTGACTCGCGAAGAACAAAATTTAAGTTTGGAATCAATTTCCACAACTACAAAAATTAATGTAAGCTGTCTACAACACATTGAAAACGATGAGTTTGACTTTCTGCAAGGTCCTTATGTCTTGGCATTCCTTAAAACATACGCTCAAGCTTTAAGTTTGAATGTAGAGGAGATTAAAGAGAAATATTTTAGTCAAGAAAAAGCATCGCTTGGTGCAGTGTATAGTAGTGTGCATGAAACTGCACAGGAAAGAGAATCGTCAGATACTGCTTCTTTCAATTTCTCAAACGATTTAAAGAACCGCATTTCTCTCATCAAAAGCAGATTGGTGAAACCCATTCCGGTTATAGGGATGATAGCTGCTTTGCTGATTGTTGTACTTCTTATGCAAAAATTATTTACACCGCATGAGGAGCAAGCTGTTGTACAGGTTGAATCGCCGCTGACACAACCGCAATTGCAATCTGAGGACGTTGAAATAATTGAGGAACCGCAGCTGGCACTTGTATCACCTTTAACACTCAGACTTGTGGCACATGAGCAGTTGTGGCTCTCTGTCGCTGTAGATGTTAACGAACAGCGTGAATATTTATTGAATCCGGGTGCAACACTGCTGTGGACTGATTTTAATATGATTAGCCTAAGAATAGGAAAGTCGACAGGATTTGATCTTTATTTTAATAATGAACAAATTGAAAATCTCGGTTCTGATGCAACTATGATTGGGCGGTTGGTATTGAGTAGATCAGGTATAGAGGATTTACAGCTTCTCAACAGAACAATTCAACAGCCTCCTGATAGTACGGTTGAGTAAAACTTACGATTATTATTTTCCAACTAAATTTGTTATTTAGTATGGAATATTTTAATGAGTAGGCTGTATTCCTAATAGAAGGCGTTATTTAATAACTGAAAATCGCTTGTGCGAGTGAGAAATGGAAAATTCAAATAGTAAAAGAAAAGATAAATTGCCATTAGTTACCCAGATTATGAAATTCAGAAAGTTAAGAAAATGGCTGGGATTGCCTCTTGTGCTTTTGGGGTTGGTTGGCCTTTTGGTACCGGTTATTCCCGGAATTATTTTCCTTGTGCTTGGGATTATTTTTATAAATCCATCGCTTGGAGATAAGATTAGTGAAAAGTTTTTGTGATTAAATTTAAAAAAAATTGTAAACATTGAATCTTTTTGCTGTTATTTTTTGTTTAAAATATGAGGGGTAGGTTTCATTTCCTCGGAAAGGGTGCAAAATGAAATCATCTAAGACAAGTTATCTTTTACTCATCTTTACAATGACATGCGCGATATTCGCAAGCGGCTGCTATACAATAATATTGCCTCCGGTTGATGAAGAATACTCATCCGATTATGAATATGAGGAGTATTACGAAGATGAATATGAGAATTATGAAGATGAATATGAGGGTGAGTTTGGTTACCAGTATTACAATTACGATAACCGCTATTATCGTCACCCTAGGCATCGGTGGAATTTAGGTCATTACAATCCCTATGCCTTTGGAGACCAATATTGGGATCTTGATGCATATTACTATCCTAACAGGTTTGATTTTTATTTCGGACTCCATTACAGCCCATATAATTACTATCAGTATCCTTATTATTCCTTTTATCGGCCGTCTGGATTTTATGGCAGGCGATATTACGGCTATTCAGGGTTTTTGGGTTATCCTTACTATGTAGGCGGTTATTATCCGGTTTATCCTACGAATGCTGTGGTTCAAACAAAACGCGATTTTGCAAAAAGGGGAACGTATACAGGCGGGAGAGTGGTAACGCGCAGATCGGATTCTGCTCCGGCAGTAAGACAATCCGGTTCGACTGTCGTTGCTGAAGAAGGGACAGGTTCACAGGATAGGCAAACCAGTGGCTCGAACAAACGTACCGTTACCCGTTCAACAACAAAGACTAACACCAATGCAAACGATTCAAGAGAAACAGTAAACCGTGAAAGCACCTCCTCATCCGGTTCCCTCAAATCAACAGGAAGCCGGACAGTCACCAGAAGGTCAACAATCGGATCATCCTCATCAGGGAATTCTTCTTCTTCCTCATCTGGTAAGAGGACTGTGACAAAAAGGACGACCACCAAGAAGAAGAAGAAAGGTAATCAGGGCACATCATATAACCGGTCATCTAATAGGAAAACCTCATCAAGTTCCATTGCACCGGAATCAGGACAGATACGTACTTCAGGGAGAGGTCATAAATCTACAAGAACTGTAGTAAGATCTCCTCAGAGAGGGAAATCTCAGGTTCAATCTGGTACAGCATCCCGCAGAGGCAGTTCTTCGGGAGGAAATGCACGCCCGCCAGGAAGTTCTTCCGGAGAAGCGAGACAAGTTGTTCGAAAGTAGTTACTCATAGAGCAGACATAAAAAAACCCCGGGGGGATAACGTACACCGGGGTTTTTTTATGGCATTTCATGAATAGATACAAAAATATTGTTATTGATATAGTATATATGATTCTATTTGAGAATAACTATCGTTGCACCCCACCCGCCTATGTAAGGTGGAGCATCATGAAAATGATCGACAAGCGGATTTTTTTTCAGAACCTTATGAACAGTATATTTTTGTACGCTTTTACCTTTTCCATGTATGATGCGAACTTTAGTAAAACCATTTTCATGACAAACTCGTATATATTCGTCAACGACAGAGTGTACATCAGAAGGATGAAATGTGTGCAGGTCAAGCTCATCAGTCACAGGATATTCGACCGGATCGTTTGAATTGAATTCTTCCATCAGGTATTTTTAGTGTTAATTGTAACTGCAATAAATTCGGTTTTGAAAGTTGAGTATTAATAGTCTGAAAATACATGAATTCCTTCTTCTAATCAAGATAAATAATAGTTGCTATTATTAGCAAAAATTGTTAAAATCGAAGAATTTATAAATGGGTATTTACAGTTATGCATATTTCCTGCTCATTACATCAATGCCCTTCAGAAATATCTCTTTTACTATAAGATATATATAGATTATGACAAAAATACCAAGTAAGAACGGAAAAAAAAGAGCTGTTGGACTTTTTTCTGGCGGACTGGACAGCACACTCGCTGTTCGCCTGATGTCCGATCAGGGATATGAAGTTACGGCTCTGAATATAGAAACACCTTTTTGCAATTGTACCGGCGACAGCAAATGTACGACGACTCGTAAATCTGCAAATTTAAAAATTGACTATCGTCGTGAATATACGGGTCAGGATTATGTCTCATTAGTTAAAGAACCACCGAACGGTCATGGCAAAAACATGAATATCTGCATTGACTGCAGAATTTATATGCTGAAAAAAGCAAAAACGGTCATGGATGAAATCGGTGCTGATGTTGTTTTTACCGGTGAGGTTCTCGGTCAGCGGCCAATGTCGCAACATAATAGGGCAATGGAAGTAATAGAAAAAGAGGCTGATCTCGAAGGCAAGTTATTGCGCCCGCTCTCTGCAAAACTTATGAAGCCGACTATTGCAGAACAGGAAGGTAAAATCGACAGGGAGAAATTATTAGGCATACAGGGCAGAAGCAGAAAAAGACAGATGGAACTTGCTGATCAGTTTGGAATTTCAGACTATCCTTCTCCGGCAGGCGGTTGTATGCTTGCGGATGAATCATTTTCCGAAAGACTTCGGGATGCATTTAAGCATGATGAAAGCGATCTGAAAGATGTATCACGGCTCAAATATGGCCGCCACTTCAGGCTTGAGGACGGTACGAAGATAATTTCAGGAAGAACCGAAAAAGAAAATAAGATGCTTAAAGCACTCTGCGATAAATCGATGCCGGTATTCACTGTTAATGGTTCCAGCAGTACGTTCGTATACCTTCTTGGAAATTGCACTGATGAGAATAAAATGTTTGCTGGGGGAATTGCAGCACGTTATAGTAAAGTCAAAGATGCTCAATCCGTTGAAATTAAGTGGTGGACAGGAAAAGAAAATAACAGTTCACAACAAATGTTTCACGTCTCACCTCTATCAAATGATGAACTGGACAAATACCGTATTTGAGCACCGTACCATTTCTACCGGTATTAAATTTATCGAAACATGTTACTAGGCTTTTACCAGTTTAAGCCACATTTTGGTTCTGTGTCGGATAACCTGGATAAAATTGAGACGGCATTGCGTTCGCATCAATTTGATCTTGTTGTCCTGCCGGAACTCTGCACGACGGGGTATCAATTCACCTCACATAAAGAGGTGGAAAATCTTGCAGAGAACATACCTCAAGGAGAGAGTGTGCAGCGGTTTCAGCAGATTGCACAAGAAAAGAATGCATTCATTGCTGCTGGCATTGTAGAGGAGGATAATGGGTATTATTATAACTCTGCAGTGATTGTAGGACCAGAAGGTGTTGTGACGCGGTATCGAAAACTGCACCTGTTCTTTGAAGAAACTTTATGGTTTTCGCAGGGTACCGAACTGCCGAAAGTAATTAATATTAAAGGGACGAATGTAGGGATTGCGATCTGTTTCGATTGGATATTTCCTGAATTGATTCGGTCAATCGCCTTATCCGGAGCAGAAGTGGTTGTTCATCCTTCAAATCTTGTGCTGCCATACTGCCAATCTGCAATGAAAACAAGGTCGATTGAAAATAAAATCTTTACCGTTACTGCAAACAGAATTGGGACCGAAGATCGGGGCGGAAAAAAGCCGCTAACTTTTACAGGTAATAGTCAAATCACGAACGTTCGAGGTGAAATACTCGTTGCTGCGTCAGATAATGAAGAAGTGTTCCGGGCGGTATCGATACATTCTAAAGACGCAGAGGATAAAAAGATAACACCATACAACACTTTATTCGAAGACCGTCGACCAGATATCTATGCTGAAGCTCTCTTGAACAGACACAAAAAGGGCGATTAGCTCAGCTGGTTAGAGCGCTGGTTTCACATACCAGAGGTCGGGGGTTCAAGTCCCTTATCGCCCACAATTGTTTTTATTAGATTTATGAGCTATTATAATCACATTCAAGCTACCATATACTGAGTTTCCCCAGCACTATCCCCAGCATAGATCAAATATTTTGGTGATTTATTTATATTAGCCAGTACTACATAGTTGGATGACTCTAAGGTGATAATAGAAGACGTACTATTTCCTTCCGGGAAGAACGCATCACATTTATAACCCTCGTGAAAATTTTAAAAAAATAGATTGTTTATCTGCTAAGTAATCGTGCAGCTCGAGGAGCAGGAAATTCTTGATAAACTTAAATACTTGCCATAGTTTATGTAACACAGTATCCAGTTTGTTCTTACGAAATACATCACCTCTTAATTTAGCATCACTTCATAACAAACCCAATTTATTTTTTTATTGAGATTTGATATGGGAATATAAGTTGAATAAAAACTATCGTAGAAGGAGTAACAGATGACCAATACCAAAGAGATCCAGGACTTATTTGATAATATTGACAACAATAAAGAAAAGCACACCGTTTTTCTAAAAGAGCTTATCAAAGCACAGGAGGAGGGTGAAGAGGCTGTTCAAAGTCTTGTGGCAAAGAGATTTAAGGAAGTAGGATGTAGTAAGACAGAAGTGCTGAGGGTACTCCCCTCAAGTATTAAAATGGAGCATGAATTTGCGGCCGATGAATGGATTAATAATATAGAACGTATAACCGTCGTTGGTACGTATCCTGGTGCGGGGAACGGCAGAAGTCTCTTAATGTATGGACACCCTGATCCTGTGCCCATAACTACAGCAACCACTAAAGACTGGACTCGTGACCTATTCGCTGCTGAAACTGATGGAGATAAACTCTATGGTTATGGTGTGGCAGATGACCTTGAAGGTATTGCTATCATAGCAGAAGCCATGGCTGCTATACGTAACGCTGGACTTCAGCCCGGGGGTGATGTATATCTCGGCAGTGCAACAACGAAGCAACAAGCACGAGGTATCATTGCTTTGTTAGACAAGGGTTACCGTGCAGATGGTTGTATATACCTTCATCCGGAAGAGTTAGGTGTTGGTATGAGAGAAATGCAAAATGTTACACCGGGGATTGTAATTTTCCGAGTCATAGTTTCAGGCAAGTCGCCTGATACAGGTAATCCGCGTAAAACAGCGTACGCTCATCTTGGTATTAATGCCCTTGACAAAGCGGTTTTAATTATTCAAGCGCTTAACAAGTTGGATGCAAAGAGAGGTGAGAGGGTTTATTATAAAGTTATCGACGACAAGGTCGGAAGATCGACTAATTTACTTGTTGATCACATTAGTCTCGAAGGCACAGGACTCGATCAGCATCATGGAATCCCCGAAAAATGCATTATTGAAGCACAAATCACATTTCCACCCACTGAAAGACTCAAGGAGGTTCAGAAAGAGATAGCGGATTGTATTTCTGAAGCCTCTAATTCGGATTCTTGGCTGAATGAGCACCCTCCTTCGATATTGTGGTTGTTTGGTGGGGAAGCCACGGAACTATCTGAAGAACATCCTATGTTCAAAACAGTCAGTAATGCTATTCAGACCGTCACTGGTGAAAAGCCTGACACAAATCCAATGCATGCAGCAAGCTCGATTTATAATACCAATATGTATGCCGGGATTCCTACAATAGCATACGGTCCACTTGCAGGTAATTTAACACAAAATGGAGTTCCTGACGAGTGGGTTGATTTGCCGGACTACATTAGAGCAATTAAAGTAACCGCAAAAGTAATATTGGACTGGACAAAGTAGAAATTCGGCAATTGAATATGTAATTCCTGATGAATTTGTAAAGGTAATTCAGGTTATTCCGGACCAAAAGTTATAGCGTACTTGGTATGGAAGAAAAGGTACTCAATTGTGTTTCTATTAAAACAAATTACTTACTCTCCCGGCATTTTCTTAACCAGATTAACTTCTATATTATCTGCTGATATTTGTGTCTATGGGAAGCCTTATGGTATACGTCAAGTCTTAGGCAAGCGTGGACCTAAATCCAAGATTTTTCATTTACGAAAAATGATATGGAGAGTATCAGATTATGATTATTGATTGGCTGGTTATTTTTCTGTACCTGATCGGTATAACACTAATAGGAATCCGGGCTGCTAAAAAAGTAAAGGTTGCATCAACTTTTTTTATCAGTGACCGCAAGTTCGGAAAGATAATGATAATGTTCTTTTCATTTGGAACAGGAACTCATACTGATGTGGCGGTCGGTGTAGCGGGAAAAACTTACGAATCTGGTGTTTCAGGAATCTGGTATCAGTGGTTATGGTTGTTTTCAACACCTTTCTACTGGTTACTGGCTCCGCTATTCAGGCGTATGAGAGCGGTAACAACGGCAGATTATTTTTTCAAACGTTATGGCAGGAGTGTAGAAGTTCTTTTCGCCTTGGTCGGCATGGCACAATTGACTGTTAGTATTGGTTTAATGCTCAAGGGATCAAGTGCAATGATTACCGCTGTATCAGGTGGTGCGATCAGCCCTGCTCTTGCAATAGGTGCAATGACAGTTCTGTTTACAATCTACGGTGTTGCTGGTGGATTGCATGCTGCAATAATAACAGATTTTATTCAGGGTCTTTTAGCAATTGTGCTCTCGTTCATAATTTTACCGTTTGCCTTGAATGCAGTGGGAGGTCTGGAAGGACTGCGAACGATGATCGATGATCCTTCAATTTTCTCAATCGTGGCTCCCGGAGAGATCACGACATTTTATATAATAATAATATCTCTTAATGGACTTATTGGCTGGGTTACAGCTCCTCATTCCATGACAATGTGTGCTCCCGGCAAAACTGAGCTGGAAGCAAGAGTAGGACTTGTAGGTGGGCTATTTCTCAAACGAATATGCACGATCGCATGGGTTCTCACAGGATTATGCGGAATAGGTTTGTATGCAGGCAAAACGATTCATATAGATTATGTGTATGGTTTGCTGGCACGTGATTTACTACCAACGATAGCGCCGGGTCTTATTGGACTTTTTATTGCTTCCATGCTGGCAGCAGTAATGAGTACCTGTGATTGCTTAATGATCTCGTCAGCAGCACTGTTTACGGAAAATATTTATAAACCTCTGATCAAGCCTGACTATGACGATAAGCATTATCTCCTTATAGGGAGAATTTCTTCTGTTATTGTTGTGACCGGTGGAATTATCTTTGCGTTCAGTTTATCGAGTGTCGTGCAGGGTTTAGAGACGTGGTGGAAAGTCCAGGCTATGCTGGGAATTGCTTTCTGGATAGGTTTGTTCTGGAGAAGGGCGACAGCTGCCGCTGCCTGGGCTTCAACATTGAGCAGTTTTGCAACATGGTTTTTCACCAGCAGGATTGATCTTATCGGTTGGGACTTTAATGCACATTTTGCCCGCTATCTTCCTGATTATATGTTATGGGAAGGTAACCTTTCTCTGCCATGGCAGATGATGATCTACTTAGCAGTTGGACTGGTTGTAATGGTAGGTGTCAGTCTTTATACAAAATCACAGGATAAAGAAAAGTTGGATTGCTTGTACGAATGTCTTCGTACTCCGGTTCTGCCGGATGAACCTGAAGTTGAACCACTTACACTTCCTGAAAGTACGAAACCTGCTCCACGTTCGGTTTTGATAAATCATCTTGATTTTGAGATTATGAAGCCGAATTTTATTAGTGTGCTGGGCTTTCTTGCATCCTGGCTGGCGGTGGGATTATTAATTGGTGTATTTGTCTGGATCCTACAATGATATCCGCAATGCAGTTCTCTATAACGGTATGATTGCCATTAATAATGGCGTTGAGTTTTTATCCACCGGACCATATGGATAAGTACCATTAAAAAACCATGACGGATTCCTATCAAAAGCCCCCATGTTTGTTACAATTGTCTGACCGGAGTCATAGCGTTCTTAATGTAAACTTCCGCATTTTTATCTCTGTCGGATCAAAAGCTATTTTTGCACCATCCGTGGACCAGGCTGGAATAATCGTCCAACGAATTAATTTGTAATTTTAAATAATTGTTGAATTGCTAATTGCAATAAGTATCTAAGAAAGTATTGTTGTATCAATTAGTCATTTGACGAAAGAAAAGATTTTAAAGGAGGTAACACATATGCGTAAGACACGGATTTTAGCGCCATTGTATTTAATCCTTATCCTCATACAGGGATTAGGTGCACAGACACAGGAAGCGCGTGCCCGCTATGAAACGATGAAAATGATTCGCAAAGAGAAGTTCGACCTGATCCTGCCCGACGCCATGAGAGATAATAATATCGACATGTGGATCCATGTGATGATGGGTGGTATAAACGATCCCCTCACCCTGGATCTTGGCGTTAGTGGTAGTATAACTGTGACCGACACCATGACTTTTGTTATTTTTACCGATCGCGGTGACGACAGGATCGAACGTGCACTCCTTGGTGCCGGCAGAGGGGACCTTGAACTTTACGACATATTTGGTGCGGAACGAGATCTGCATGATTTTGTCGTTGAGCGCAACCCCAGACGCATTGCCATCAATATGTCGGACTGGCTTCCCGCATCCAACGGGCTAACCCATACCGGGTATCTGAGATTGGTCAAAATGCTTGGCGATAAATATGCATCAAGACTGATTTCTGCCGAGAATCTTATAACCGATTTCCGAGTAAGAAGAGTGCAGACTGAGATTATAGCCTTTGCAAAGATATGTGAAACACAGAGACAACTTATGGAGGAAGCCTATAGAAGGATAGTGCCAGGTGTCACCACACGGGAGGAACTCGGCTGGTGGTTTCAGGAGCAGCTTTTGTCAAATGGATTAATTACCTTACCGAGTGGTCTGAACGCGCCAAGTGCATCATATTCCACGGCTCCGGGACTGACGGGAGAAGTATCCCACTCAGAGAGAGAAAATGTTTACCAGCGGGGTGATTTTCTGACGTGGGACGTGGGTCTCAGGTATTTGAATTTCGGCACGGACTTTAAACGAAAAGCGTATATCCTCAAAGAAGGTGAAACGTCTCTTCCGGCAGGGATTCAATTCAACATGTATGGGATCAGGGAATACAGGCACGTGAAATTATCCGTAAGACCATCAAGATTGGCTATACTGCCGGTGAAATGGAAGTGATTGTTATTCGTGCCTTGGAAGATGCTGGATTTATTTACACGGAGAATACCGACATTGGGTCAGAATATAGGGTGTTGATTAATGCGCTTGGAGATTCCGGAAAAACAGGGTTTTTTACCAGCAACCATAGTGTGGGAAATACAGGTAACAGTGAAATTGCAGCAGGTCCTTCAATGGGGGCTTTCCGTAAGGGCCGCTTTCATTTTAAAATTCAGCAGAACCATCTCTTTGCGTTTGAGTTCCACATCCATGCCTGGGTGCCAGAATTGGGAAAAGTGTTGAGTATTAACTTCGAAGATGACTCGATTGTCACCGAGAAGGGAGTGGAGGCGCTCTATCCTCGGAACGACGAGATTATTTTAATACCGTAACTGTATCTGTTCAGAACAGTTTGGACAGATTTAGGCTTTTTAGGATAAGAAACACTATTGGCCTTGCACCAAACGCATCAATTCTTTCTATATAACGATTTTCTTGGTACTATATCTAACCAATACACAAAAAAAGGTGTCTAATGAATAAAAAATGTCTTATAGGGATTATTCTGGCTAGAATTGTTTTCTGTTTTTTCGATTATCGATATAAAATACCTTTATCAAAATTACCATTGTCTGAAATTCCTTCAATGTAATATACGCTTTGATAATTTGCTTTTTATCGCTTGTACTTTGGCATGTCGCATCCATTAAAAAGTGAAATAAAATAGTTTGATTTATTACAAAAAATTTATAACTTGTACTCTAACCGATAATCTTGTGTTATTGTCCCCAGTATTATCCCCAGCATTTTGGCAATATTTTTATATCAATAGATAGCAACCAGTAAGATATTTTGGTGAAAATATAGGTAAAATTATATTCAAAATAGTATATAATGATGATTAATGTAAATGTTGTACAATTATATCATTGAGACCGATCTCACAACCAAGACAATAAAATAGTACTACCACTATGAAAACAAAAATAAAATCTCAGCTCCTTGATAAGTCGTCACTCAAGAAAACTGTTGAGTACATGGCTGAAGAAATCAAAAAACTCAATCCTGATACGGAAAGTTTGGTGATAATTGGTATGCGTACAAGGGGTGCCCATCTTGCGCGCAGAATTTCCGATATTTTGTTTGGGAAACAAGATCATTCATCACTTCTCGGATTTCTTGACGTGACATTTTACCGGGACGATTTTCGGACTCGTCTGAAAACGCCGAGTGTACAGGCTTCACAAATTCCATTTTCGATCGATGAGAAAAACGTTGTCCTTGTTGACGATGTTCTCTATACCGGAAGGACAGTCCGGGCCGCGTTGGATGCGTTAATGGATCTCGGAAGACCTGCCTGTATTCAGCTTGCAGTCCTTGTCGACAGATGGCAAAGAGAACTTCCAATCCAACCTCAAGTGACCGGAAAAGATTTTGTCACCATGCACGGAGAAGAAATCAGGGTTCTGGTTGAAGAAGAAGACGGAGAAGACGGCGTGTATTTAGTTGAATTAGATGTTAATAGTTAAGTAAACGAAATACAACAATGGGAAAGACAAAATTTTCATTTGCACGAAAACATCTTCTTGGATTAGAAGACTATTCTCGGGAAGAAATACTTCATATTCTTGATACTGCTGTCTCATTTAAAGAGGTTTTGGAGCGGCCGATTAAAAAAGTTCCTACTTTGACGGGTATTACGGTTGTGAATCTCTTTTTTGAGCCGTCGACAAGAACGCGAATATCGTTTGAGTTGGCGGAGAAAAGACTCTCTGCAGATGCAGTTAACTTTTCTGCAAGCACAAGCAGCTTGAAAAAGGGTGAGTCACTTAGGGATACTGCGCAAAATATTGAGGCAATGAAGATAGATATGGTTGTAGTACGCCATTCCTCACCAGGAACACCGATATTTTTATCACAAGTCTTACAATCATCTATAATTAATGCAGGTGACGGTACTCATGAACATCCGACACAAGCGCTGCTCGACATGTATAGTATCAGGGAAAAAACCGGAGATTTGAAAGGTCTTAATGTTTGTATTATCGGTGATATTCGCCACAGCAGAGTTGCACTTTCCAACATATATGGATTGAAAAGTCTTGGCGCAAATGTTGCCATTTGCAGTTCTCCGACTCTGATACCGAGAGATATTGATAAGTTTGGTATCAGGGTATTTTATGATCTGGATGAAGCGTTGCAGTTTGCAGACGTTTTGAATGTTTTGCGCATTCAACTCGAACGCCAGAAAGGCGGGCTTTTCCCATCGCTCCGTGAGTACCGTGATCAGTTTGGTATTACCATGGACCGACTGGATAAATTTGACAAAAACTGGATTATAATGCACCCAGGTCCTATTAACAGAGGCGTGGAAATTGACACTGATGTCGCTGATTGCGAACACTCCATCATTCTCAATCAGGTGACAAATGGGGTAGCTGTTCGGATGGCAGTACTCTATTTATTAAGTGGAAGAGAAAATCAATAATATTGATCAAGCTATGATTAAACAACTTCGTGATAAGCAAATGAGCGGCTTTGTGCTGCTCAAAAACGGGCATGTTTGGGATGCTGCTAAGCGCACATCGGACAAGATAGACCTTCTCCTCAAGGATGGTCGTATTGAGAAAATCGGAAATGTCGAAGCTGTTCCGGAAGACGCCAACGTAGTTTCAATTGATAATTGTACCGTTTTGCCGGGCCTCATTGATTTACATGTTCACCTCAGAGAACCGGGTCAGGAAGAGAGGGAAACAGTTGAGAGCGGGTGTGCTGCCGCTGCTGCAGGAGGATTTACAGCTGTATGCTGTATGCCGAATACGAAACCGGTAATTGATAATCAGGAAGTAGTAAGATTTGTAAAAGAAAAAGCAAGAGATTTACTTGTTGAGGTGTACCCTATAGGCGCAATCAGCAAAAACTCAATAGGAGAAGAGCTTGCTGAAATCGGGTACATGGTTGAGGCCGGAATTGTCGGAATTACTGATGACGGTTTGCCGATTCAAGATAGCAGTATTTTACGGCGTGCTCTTGAATATTCTCAGATGTTCGATATTCCGGTAATTGAGCATGCACAAGATATCGGATTGACCTACAATGGCTCGATGAACGAAGGATACTATTCAACAAAATGTGGACTTACAGGAATGCCGACTATTGCTGAAGATATCATTGTCTCGCGGGATATACAATTGCTCGAATATGTCGGCGGACGGCTTCATATTCAACACATCAGCAGCGCTCATTCGGTTGATCTGATCAGAATGGCGAAAGACAAAGGATTAAACGTGACCTCGGAAGCAACACCGCACCACATTACACTTACTGACCAATGTATTCAAACATACGATCCGAATTTTAAAATGAATCCGCCATTGCGGTCGGAAGATGACCGAATAGCAGTGATTGAGGGGCTAAAAGACGGCACAATCGATGCAATTGCAACAGATCATGCGCCGCATGTCATTGATGACAAAGAGGGGGAATTTGATAGAGCTGCTTTTGGCGTAACCGGCTTAGAGACTGCGGTAGGGATCTACTTTACCGAATTGGTCAATAAGCAAGGTTTCAAAGGGATTGAAGAACTGGTTAATCTCTGTGTAGTGAATCCGAGAAAGATTATGAATATGCCTGTGCCTGAAATCAAAGAGGGTGTTCAAGCGGATCTTTGCGTTTTAAATCAGGATACCAGGTGGACTGTGGAGGAAGAAACATTTTATTCAAAATCCTCCAACTCCTGTTTTCTCGATAATGAGCTTGTAGGTAGAGTTGTTGGAGTTGTCGGAAAAGGCCGCTATTGGCTTCGTCGTGAATGAAAAGTTAGGCAGAATAAATATTGACAAAAAAAAATTATATTAGTACATTAGTGAGTTTTCAGAAAAACAGGGAGCATATTGAAGACTTTTACAATAAAAGGTGAGTACAACGACAGGAAATGGTTTATAATCGATGCGCAGGATAAAATTCTTGGCCGTATGTGCAGCCAGATAGCATCAATTCTGCGCGGTAAACATAAGCCAGTTTTTTCTCCGCACAGAGATGTCGGTGATTTTGTTGTTGTGGTGAATGCCGACAAGGTAAAGCTAAGCGGCTTGAAGGAAGAGCAGAAAGTGTATTATAAGCACACAGGATATGTCGGTCATCTTAGTACAACATCATTTAAGCATATGCGGGAAACTAATCCCGAATTTATTGTTCATGACGCTGTCAGAAAAATGCTTCCGCACAATACTCTTGGGCGGAAGATGCTGAAAAAACTTAAGATATATGTAGGAGAGAAGCACCCTCATACCGCACAAAAACCGGAACCATTGGTATTTAAAAACTAATCTGTCAGGTAAATTATGGATGTTTATGTTGCCACCGGCCGGAGGAAAGAATCGATTGCACGAATTCGGTTGTTGCCCGGCAAAGGTGAAATAAAAGTTAATAAACGTGAATTAAAAGCTTATTTCAAGCGTGATTCATTAACAACGCACATTTTAAGACCAATCGAATTGATTGGGCAGACTGACAAATACGACATTTTTGCCAGTGTTCATGGTGGAGGTTTGTCGGGTCAAGCAGGTGCAATCCAATTGGGGATTGCCCGGGCACTATCTGAAGTTGATGGAGATTTCAGAATTCAGATGCGCAAGGGGAATTTTTTAACACGTGATGCCCGTATTGTCGAGCGTAAAAAATATGGACAAAAGGGAGCTCGGAAACGCTTCCAGTTCTCCAAACGTTAACCTATTTTAGGAAGGATTAATTAAGGAATGCCGAGAGTCGCAATTGATGATTTGTTAAGCGCCGGGGTACATTTTGGGCATTTGACCCGTAGATGGAATCCAAAAATGCGCGAATTTATTTTTATGGAACGCAACGGTATTTACATACTGAATTTAAAGAAATCACAAAAGTGTCTCGAAGATGCGTGTGTTGCGATTCAGAAAATAGTGCAAAAGGGTGAAAAAGTAATGTTTGTCGGCACTAAGAAACAGGCAAAGGATATTATAAAGTTTCATGCTGAGCGGAGCGGACAATTCTACATGAATGAGCGGTGGTTAGGTGGTACACTCACCAATTTCAGCACAATTAAGAAAAATATCAAGCATCTCCACAATTTGGAGAAAAAAGAAATAGACGGAACCTACGACAAGATATCAAAAAAAGAGATACACACTATAGAAAAACGTAAAGAGAAACTTTTAAAAGTTTTGAGTGGTATTTCTGATGTGAGCAAATTGCCCGGCGCAGTTTTTGTGGCTGATGTCATAAAAGACTTTATTGCGGTTAATGAAGCACGAAAGCTTGATATACCAATATTTGGTATTGTGGATACTAATAGTGATCCCGATGGAATAACTTATCCGATACCGGGAAATGATGATTCGTATAAATCAATTGAGATTATTACAAGGATTGTCAGTGATGCTATTATTGAAGTAGCAGTAAAAGATCAACCTGAAGAAGTTGAAGTTTCGGAAACGGCATAAGAAATCAGGAGTATTATTCAGATGGCTGATATTAGTGCAGCACTAGTGAAGGAATTACGTGAGAAAACCGGTGCCGGTATGATGGACTGTAAACAGGCGCTTATCGAGGCTGATAGAGATATAGAAAGAGCAATTGATGTCCTTCGCACTAAAGGAAGAGCAAAGGCTGAAAAGAGAGCTGGAAAAGTAGCAAAAGAAGGTATAATCGAAGCATACATTCATCCGGGAAACAGGTTGGGTGTACTCGTTGAACTCAATTGTGAAACTGATTTTGTTGCAAAAACAGATATTTTTAAAGCACTCTCACGCGATTTGGCCATGCAAATTGCAGCTTCAAATCCAAGTGTAATTCAGCGTGAAGATCTTAATCAGGAAGATATCAATCATGAGCTTGAAATCTACAAAGGTCAGGCACGAAACGAAAAAAAACCAGAAAATATTATTGAAAAAATCGCACTTGGAAAATTAGAGAAATACTATAAAGAAGTGTGTTTGCTTGAGCAGGTATATATAAAAGATTCCAGTCTGACAGTGAACGATCTTGTTATGGATTATAAGTCCAAACTGGGTGAAAATGTTCAAATATCACGTTTTGTAAGATACAGACTCGGAGAAGGTAATTAGTTTTTATTCCTCCTTAATTTCTTTTCAAACTAGTACAAATTCATAATCTCAATTTCATGTCATCCGCACGCTATAATCGGGTAATATTGAAAGTAAGTGGAGAGCTTCTGGCCGGGTCGAAACATTTCGGCATTGATCCGGAAGTTATGCACACTGTCGCCTCAGAAATCAAAGATGCGCACGATTTAGGTGTCGGTCTTGGTGTTATTATTGGTGGCGGAAATATTGTTCGCGGACTCGATGCTGCTGCCAAGGGTATGGAGCGACTCACAGGCGATAATATGGGCATGCTCGCCACAATTATCAATTCTATTGCACTTCAGGATAATCTTGAGCAGCTTAATGTTGATACACGGGTTTGTTCGGCAATCAATGTCGAGCAAATAGCAGAACCATTTATACGGAGAAGGGCACTTCGTCATCTTGAGAAAAAAAGAGTAGTTATTATTGCCGCTGGCACAGGCAATCCCAATTTCACAACTGATACTGCTGCAGCACTTAGGGCGGTTGAACTTGATGCTGATATTATTCTCAAAGGCACGAGAGTGGACGGTGTGTATGATTCTGATCCTGAAAAAAACAAAAATGCGTTTCGATATGAGGAGCTTACCTATTTAGATGTTGTCAGTAAGGGATTGAAAGTAATGGACACAACTGCTATTACACTTTCAATGGACAACGATGTTCCAGTCAGAATATTTAACTTCACAGAATCTGGAAATTTCTTGAAAATTATACAGGGAGAAAATATAGGTACAATTGTGAGAGGCGAACACCATGGTTGACGAGCAGATTCAACATGCCAAAGAAAACATGGAAAAAGCTATCCAGACCGTCCATAAGGAATTGATTCATATCAGAACCGGAAAAGCAACAACAGCGCTATTAGATAATGTCAAAGTAGCGTGCTACGGACAAATGATGCCATTGAATCAAGTTGCATCTGTCAACACACCGGAAGTCCGTTTATTGACTGTGCAGCCATGGGATAAAGGGCTGATGCGTGAGATTGAAAAAGCGATTATGAAATCTAATTTTGGTCTAAACCCAACAAACGACGGACACTTAATACGAATTGCAATTCCCCAGCTCACCGAGGAACGCAGAAAAGAGTTGGTGAAGCTTGTGAAGAAGTTTGGGGAAGATGGAAAAATATCAGTTCGTAATATCAGACGGGATGTTAACGACAAATTGAAAAAGATGCTCAAAAACAAAGAAATTCCTGAAGATGAGCTCTACCGTACTCAAGAAGAAAGCCAGAAAGCTACTGACAATGCTATTAAAAAAATAGATGAGATAGTTGATAAAAAAGAAGCCGAAGTAATGCAAGTTTAGCAAATATGATTTTTTCAAAAGCCTCGATTATAATCGGGGCTTTTTTGTTTTCACATTAAAACATGACAGTATTGCTTTGCCTTGCTCCTAATAGAATTTTAAGACTCATACAAAGGGAACGTATTTCACACTTTTATGGTTGAATACCAGAAAGATACTTTCTCTAACATATTTCATGGTTTATTTATGATCAAGTGTAATTCGATCATCCTCTTCGTGTATGTTATTCTTTTCTTTATTTCACCACCGGCATATGCCTTGCAGACTCCGCAATTCAAATTTGAATCTATCAGCGGAGGTAATGGGATTGAACCCGGTTCATTGAATGCTCCATCTGGAATATCTGTAAGTTTGTCTGGTAACATTTATGTAGCTGATACAGGAAACAACAGGGTACAGTACTTCTCCTCAGAAGGGGAATTGTTACAATTTGCAGGAGGATTCGGGTGGAATGAGGCACAGTTTGATGAGCCTGTTTCAATATGGGCACAAGATGCACTTCATGTCTATGTCGCAGATAAAAATAATCACAGGATTCTTCTCTATGATAGTAATCTGAATGTAATTTTAGAGAGTCCATTATCAGGAGAATTTGACGAAAATGTAGAGGTGCAATATCCTGTGAGTGTTGCCAGGTCACGTCAGGGTGATCTATTTATAGTAGAAGGAGAGAATAATAGGATCCTGAAGTTTTCAGCTATTGGAAATTTCGAAGGTACTTTTGGAGGATTTAACGATCTGGGAAGACCTCTTATTGATCCGGTAAAAATTATTATTTCTGAAAACGATATAGTATATATTTCTGATGCGGGATTGAATGAAATTGTTGTCTATGATATGTTTGGTAATTACAATTTCAGCATTGGTACGCACCAAATAGAAAATCCTGCAGGTTTTGCAATTGATGAACAAGGATTTATTTATGTTTGTGAAACAAACAAGGCTGTTGTCTCAGTATTTGACACTCAAGGCGGCCGTTCCGTAGGGCAGATACAACACCCGGAATTACATACTCCCATAGATGCCGCATATTCCAATAATAAAATACATATATTGGACTACCTGAGCGGTCAAATTATACGATTCGGTGTTGCGTATCAGTAAAATGAGCAAAATTCATGACAAAAATCCTTTATTGATCTGTTTATTTGCATTGTTGATCTTGAACATGGTCAATGAAAAGGTGTCTGCTCAATCCCTCACAATAACACAAAAAATAAGCCAATACCTGCACGTTGATTCCATTGCAGTTACTCAGCACGATACTGTTTTTTCCGTCGCTCCTTCTATTATTCAGATAGATACTGCATATATTGTCTTTCAAGATTCAACATTTTCTATCCACTATAAGTATTTGATAGGAAAAAATCAGCTTATTGTTGAATCTTCTCCGGTTATTGGTTCAATTCTCATTTTACATACCTATAAAGTCCCCTTTGTCAACGACTATTCATACGCGAAAAGACAAAAGGTGTATCTCGTAAGTGACTCGACCAAAAAAGGACAGGCAGTCATAGAATCTTCTTCAGAAACTGCGGATGAGAGATTAATAGTACCTTCACTCTTTAAAAGCGGAAGCTTAACCCGCTCTTTTGCCATTGGTTCGAATTCTGGTTTAGAACTAAAATCCGGTCTCAATATGCAAATTAGAGGAAAGTTAGGAGATAATTATGAGCTTAAGGCAGTATTGACTGATCAAAATGTCCCTTTGCAGCCGGAAGGTAACACCAAGACACTTAATGAGATAGATAATGTGTATATCGATATTACAGGTCCTGGTGTAGTTTCGCGGTTCGGGGATTTTTATTTGAGAAAATCGGGAGGGCAATTCGCATCGGTTTCAAAAAAAATGACGGGTGTGTCGCTGCAATCGGAATATAAGAATAATGATATGTCATTTGCTTTTGCCACTTCAGAAGGGCAGTTTCACAGTATGCGAATATTAGGATTGGAAGGAAGTCAGGGACCATATTTACTGACAGGAAAAAATAATGAACGCAGAATCATTGTATTGGCAGGAACGGAAAAAGTATATATAGATGGAAATGTGATGGTGCGGGGAGAGGATAATGATTATGTAATCGATTATACTTCCGCTCAAATTACGTTCACTCGAAACAGGCTTATCACCGGTGACAGCCGGATTGTTATCGATTTTCATTACAGTGATGGAAATTTCAAAAATAGTTTTTATTCTGTTGGAATGACGAATAAGGTACAAGACGCTGGTTTTTCGTATAGCGCTTCGATTATGAGGGAAGGCGATAATAAGGATAATCCACAAATCGGAAGTTTTTCCGAATCTGATTTGGCAACATTAGCAAATGTGGGGGATAATCCCATACTATCTGCAGAGAAGAGTATACGTTTTGTAGGTGACGGTCAAGGCACATACAAAAAGGTTATAAATGGAGAAATTGAATATTTTGAATACGCGGACTCGGCAGATTACAGAGTACAGTTTTCTAATGTTGGTGATAGTAATGGTGATTATGAGTTTGAACGCATTGGTGTTTACAGCTATGTGGGGGGAAAACGGGGCAGCTATACTCCTGCAGTGGTTTTACCACTGCCAAAGTCACATTCAGTGGCAAATGTTTCATTGGGTTTTCGTGATGGTAATATACCAGTGCATTTTAACGCGGAATATGCGTTATCGACTTTCGACAATAACATTCTATCAGGAAAAAACGATAATGATAACAATGGAAGCGCGTTAGCTTTAGAACTGGGTATAGTACCATCCAATGTAAAGCTTTTTGGGTCATCTCTTGGAACTGCTTCTGTCACGGCAAAAATCAGAAAAACCGATGAGCGATTCAATCCGTTAGACAGAACAACACAAGTTGAATTTGACCGACAATGGGATTTAACTGAACAAACAATATCAGGTGAGCGTATCGTCGAAATCGAAGCAGATTACAAACCGGTCAGCTCGGTGACAATACGTCCTTCACTGGGCTCCTTAAAATTGTTAGATCGGTTCAATTCCAATCGGCAGTCTGTTTTGGTAGCTATTCAAAATACGGTTTTGCCGGTAATGCAGTACCGGATTGAAAATGTCGCGAGTGAGAATGACGGTGTTGCGCAGGATTGGCTCAGGCAAAAAGGTACAGCTTCGTATAGGGTACATGGATTTACTCCTTCAGTTGTATTCGAACGTGAATCGAAAAATAATACAGAACTAAAAGAGCAAGGATTTGGATTTAATGATGTTTCAGGGAAACTCCAGTATGATCGGAATACAAATTTGACTATGTACGGGATTTTTCAGGTTCGAAATGATGAGCGGTACAGAGGTGGCATTGTGCAGCCATATTCAAAAGCAGAAAACAAATCATTTTTTCTCGAATACAAGCAAAATACGGGATTTTATTCCCGCTTTAATGTTGTACGCAGAGTGAGGACTCTGCATGAAAATAACCTGAAAATTCATACAAATCTGGCTGATTTGAAAACACAATCATCCTTTCTGGATGGAGCTGTTAAAGCAAAAATGGATATTCAGATGTCCCGTGAAAAAATACCGCAAAAGGAACAGGTGTTTTTGTCGGTTAATGAGGGTGGGGGTTCGTTTTCATTTGACGAAAGAAGTCAGGAATATATTCCTGATCAGAATGGCACCTTTCGACTCAGAACTTTCACAACTGATAAATTGATAGGTGTAGAGCGTGAAAAAGTCGGCGTTACGCTTAATTTTAATCCTGTAAGGATGAAAAATCTCAATGAATCATTTCATTTTCTCAAAAATTTAAGATCAACAACGATAGTGAGATATGAAAATAGTACAGAAGATGAAAGTGGAAGCACCAATACTCCATCAAATCGCAATCCGGTTTTTCGCCGTTTCAACATTAGTCAGGACCTTTTTCTATTAGAAAAACAAGAAGGATTCAATGTGAGAATAAGAAATGTGATTAGAAAGACCGATAACAATCAGTTTATTGCACGGAGTGAGACGAGGGACACCTTTGAGCACTCTTTTCGTATACGTTCAAGAATACATTCATCCACAACGCTTGAATCCACGGTTGAGTATAACCGGTTATTCAAAAACGTTGTGAATAATGCACTTTTAAATCATAATTTAAAGACTATAAAAGGTGATATGACGCTTACTATGCGTCCAACACAGAGCTGGAGATTAGCTCTTGTAACTTCAGTTGCACGGCAAACAGACAATATCAGTGAGTTTACACAGGTGTCCTATTTTACCTTGAAACCTTCGCTTGAAAGAGGATTTTTTAAAACAGGAAGAATCACAGGGGATGTGCAATGGTTTCATGTCCGGTCAAGACAGGGAGACTATCTTCCATTTGATTTTGCAGAAGGAAATCAACCCGGCAACAACTATGTATGGTCTCTGAATGTCAATTACAGAACAACACAGAATTTCAATACATCATTTAAATATTTGGGGAACAGAAAAACTCGACATGATAGGACATTTCATACAATGCGGGCAGAAATGCAGATTCTATTTTAAATCTGCTTGCTTTTTGATCAGTATATTGTTAATCCTTTGCATTCATTATTCAGAACTGATTGCTCAGGAAGAAACAATCACAATCGGAACTCTTTCGATAACGGGAAATACATTGCTTTCTGAAGAAGAATTGGTTTCATCTGTTTCAATAGCTCTGCCAGGTACTTTTCGACTACGAGATTTTAAAAATACAATTTCAAAGTTACTCAACTCCTACCACGAACGTGGTTATATTGCGGCTGTTATCGATTCAGTTTCATTGATACCCGATGCTGAACGAGACGATTACAAAGCGAATGTTTACCTTACCGAAGGGAGTATTTTTCTTATTGGGTCAGTTACATTATCCGGGATTTCTGAAAAAGAGTATAATGATATTGAAGATCTTTTGCCTGATCCCAATATGATTTTCACACAAAATCTGGCAGAAAATACGGCAGCAAAGATTACAAGCTATTATGAGGAAATTGGCTATCCTTACAGCTTAATTAATAACAAGTTATTAAATATAACTTCAAGTGACAGTTTAAGAAAAAAACATGTCGATGTTGAGTTTGCTATTTCCAAAAATAGTTTTGTAAAAATTGATTCTATTATCGTAAAAGGTCTTGAGTATACTCAGCCAAAGGTAGTAATCCGTGAAGGAAGGATTAAAGTCGGAGATTCTTTTCGTGCTCAAGATATTGAACAGTCACATGATTATTTATTACAGTTACCCTATTTATCTGATGTGCAAATGCCTGAACTTTTTGAAGCCGAGAATGGGAAATCAATCCTACGCTATGGCGTATCGGAAGGAAAATCGAATAATTTCAGCGGTCTTATCGGATATATACCTTCTACTTTCGGTACAAACGGTTATTATATCGGAACATTTGCAATGGATTTAGGTAATTTGTTTGGATCGGGCAGAAGATTTCAAGGCGAGTGGCAGAAACTTGATAGATCTTCTCAAAAACTTCGTGTCTTTTATGAGGAACCCTGGGTGGGAGGAATTCCGCTGTCTTTAAGCGCGCAAATTGAACAATCACTTCAGGATTCAAGCTATATTAAACGTGCCTTTATTCTGGGATCTGGTTATCAATTAAGCAGTGCGCTTCAAGCCCATCTATCAATCGGGACCGAAATGGTTATCGCTGAAGAATTAGCCAAAAGTGAATTTGGTTTGTCCAATAGTACCGGAACACTGATTCAGGCAGGAATTTCGTATAATAAACTTGATTACAGATTGAATCCCCGAAAAGGGATCTTATATACAACAAGCGTAACGCATCAAAAAAGAAAACTGAACTCTGAAAATGATATTGATAAAGATAATGTGACTGATAAAAAGATAAATGCCGATTTTGAGCTGGCGTATCCGTTACAAAGACGCCTTGTCACTTATCTGCATGGAGCATGGAATCAAACAACATCATCCGAGCAAAGAGTGCCTATTAGTGAACAATGGTATCTGGGAGGCAGCAGTTCGCTCAGGGGATTCCGGGAAAAGCAGTTTATTGCGAGTAAAATTGCTTGGTATAATTTAGAGTTGCGCTATCTAAACAGCCGTGATTCACGTCTGTTTCTCTTTTTCGATGGCGGTTTTTTTCAAAATCAAGGCGAAAATTCACACAATAAGTTTGGATACGGCTTTGGATTCAGGACAGATTCCCGAATCGGAATGGTGGGATTTGATTTCGGATTAAGTACACAGGATGAGTTCAGTGATGGAAAAATCCATTTTACTGTACAAAATGCCTTTTAAATTATAGTCATGATAAAATCTCTTATATATTCAATCCGTCCGGTGAATGCTCTTCTTGCTGCTGTTTCTGCATGGGTTGGTTACTATTTCAGCTCGGGGCTGAATACTACAGCACACGTGTATTATGCTTGCCTGGCCGCAGCATTCGTCTGTGCAGGAGGCAATGTTTGGAACGATTATTTTGACTGCACAATTGATCAGATTAACAAACCTTATAGATCGTATGCATCGGGGATGATTCCGAACTCAACAATGGTGCTAATGGGAGTCAGTTTTTTATGTTCAGGCATGGTTCTCAGTTTGTTTATCAATAAACAAGCTGCCATTATTGCAAGTGCGGCTATTGCCGTAGTTATGCTCTACAATATCTATGTAAAACGAGTTGTTCTGCTTGGCAACATATTGATTGCTGTCTTATCAGGATTTACCTTTCTATTTGGAGCTGCAGCAGGGCAAGGTATGCAATATGCGATAATTCCTGCTGTTTTTGCATCACTTTATCATTTAGGACGTGAAGTACTCAAAGACGTAGAAGATCGAAAAGGTGACCGCCAGCTTGATATTAATACATTTCCGATAAAATACGGTAATAAAGCTGCGGTAATAGCAGCTAATATAATTTTCAGTGTTGTAATAGTAGCAACACTCATTCCTTATATTTTTCTTGATTACAGTCTGTTGTATTTACTGATTGCAGTTGTAGGAGTCGATTTACTTGTCATTGTTGTTATATTTTTGAGTTGGATTGCGCAAGATCCACCCCACATGCACCGGATAAATAACATTTTGAAAATCGGAATGATATTCGGATTAATTGCTCTACTATTTAAATGAGTTATTAGAGAATACTTACATTACAGGTAAGTATTCTCACCTTTTTTATGCTTTCAATAAAAGTATAAATCCCTTATATTTAAAAGTTGCTCATGAGACAAATGGGATAGAATATATCATATGAACTTATCCTGGGATAAAAATCTTCGCCACCGGTTAATGGTCGGTTTAACAGGTGGTCCGCTGATTCTTCTAAGTGCCTTTGTCGGCAGTTGGTATTTTTTTACACTTATAGCAATAATTGTCATGTTTTCGCTGCAGGAATTTCAATTGATTGGCTCTGCGAAAGGATTTGCAAAATTTGAACCACTAGGATATCTATTTGCTCTGGGAACAATTGTTGAATTGTATCTTAATGGAACGTCTCGGATTTTCCTGTTTCTACTGATTTATTTCATTGTTCTCTTGGTGTTTGCAGCATTAATTAATAAACCGAATAAACTTGAAGAAATATCATATCGATGTGTTACGACACTTTATGTGCCGCTCTTCCTTGGCAGTTTCTTATTATTACGTGAATTTCCGTTCCAGTCCGGATATGATACGGGAGGAAAAATTGCCGTAACAATATTCGGAAGCATTTGGGTACTGGATACGTTTGCCTATTTTGCGGGTAAGTTATTCGGTCGTCATAAGCTTTTTCCCCGTGTCAGCCCCAAAAAAACGGTTGAAGGAGGCATCGGCGGGTTCATTGGAGCGATGGCCGTTTTTTATATATCAAGTGAATATTATTGTACAGAATTACCTGTTTTTCATGCGTTAGTTCTTGGCGTTATTATAGGAATTACTGGACAGTTAGGTGATATAGTAGCATCTTTTTTTAAACGGCAGATGAACACTAAGGAATCATCCGCAATCCTGCCGGGACACGGTGGTTTTCTTGACCGATTCGACAGCCTCATCTTTGTCAGTCCGTTTGCATATTTCTACTTCACGTTGCTGCTTTCCAGTATTTAGGAGTAGATTTAATTCTTTTTACTAAATATGCTGTACGATAATTATTTTTTAAGATAATTTTTCTGTCTTCAAATCACATAAAATTTACTGTTGTTATTGCATGATTATTCATATATTTATCAGTCTGAATTCCACATTACCTTCTTAATGCTAATGATTAAAGATTTGATTCTCATTTCTAATTTACTCAGCGTTATCCGGATACTGTTAGTGCCGGTGGTAATGTATTATCTGTCTCTTGATGATGGTACACGGAATGCAGTTATTTTTACAATTATCGCTATTCTTACCGATTATTTCGATGGACTTTATGCACGAAAGTTCAATCAAGTTACCGAACTAGGTAAGATTATTGATCCTCTGGCAGATAAAATTGCTGTTGCTGGTGTTTTACTAGCGCTCGTTCTCTTCAGAGATTTTCCTCTCTGGGCATTGATGTTGATACTGCTCAGAGATGTGATTATTTTACTGTTCGGAATATATGTTATGAAAACAATGGATTATGTTCCATCGTCTAATATGCTTGGTAAAATAACGGTTTTGATTTATGCCTTTTTGATACTCTCATACATGATTAATATCGAAAGTATCAAGCTCTATGTCTTGTATTTATCGTTACTATTATTATTTCTTTCTTTGTTCGGATACTACAGGACTGTATTGAAAAAGTAATTCAAAAATAACATAAAAAATATGCTGTATGGAATTAGTACAGAGTAAATACAAATATTGTGACAGCCTGCTTTCATACCGACGTCGAGAAAGCAGAGAAGTAGCCATTGGCAATACTCCATTAGGCGGTGTGCATCCGATACGTATTCAGTCCATGACTGTGACACCAACTATGGATACTGATGAAACGGTTGCAGAATCGATACGAATAATTGATTCAGGGAGTGACTATGTCCGTATAACTGCTCCGAGTATAAGAGAAGCAGAAAATTTAGCGGTTATTAAGAAAAAGCTTCGCGATAAAGGGTATAATCATCCGCTTATTGCGGATATTCATTTCACACCAAACGCAGCAGATGTCGCAGCCCGGATTGTAGAAAAAGTGCGGATCAATCCGGGAAATTATGCAGACCGAAAGAAATTCAGTGTTACCGAATATACTGATTCTCAATATAACGAAGAACTTGAACGAATTCATGACCGGTTTACTCCTCTAGTAAAAATTTGTAAAGAATACGGAACAGCAATGCGTATCGGGACAAATCACGGTTCACTGTCTGATAGAATTATGAATAGATACGGAGATACGCCGCTCGGTATGGTTGAGTCGGCAATGGAGTTTATCAGAATCTGTGAGGATAACCGCTATTTCGATATAGTCCTCTCAATGAAAGCCAGTAATCCGCTTGTTATGGTACAAGCCTATCGTCTGCTTGTCCATAGAATGGACATAGAAAACATGAACTATCCACTGCATCTTGGAGTTACGGAAGCAGGTGAGGGTGAAGACGGGAGAATTAAATCAGCAATGGGTATTGGTGCACTTCTTGAAGATGGACTTGGGGATACAATAAGAGTTTCCTTGACGGAACCACCGGAAGTTGAATCTCCAGTAGCATTGAAAATTGTAAACCGTTATACAAAGAGGGAATCTGATTCAACCGATTTTACTGAATATGACAGCCCTGTCAATCCATTTGAATACATTCGAAAAACAAGTAAGGAAACTACCTTATTTGGCGGTAATCATCCACCGCAGGTAATCGCAGATCTTCACAATGAGGTATTGGATTACACGAATCTTGCAGCTATTGGATATTCCTATGACACTGCAACCGACACGTGGAGCATTGCCGATGCAGCGGCAGATTTTGTATATTTGGGAAACAGCGAACCCAGCATTAATACCACACCTGCTTTGCAATGTATTTATGATTTTGAATACTGGGAATCTCTTAGAAATAACACGTCATCATTTCCGATTATACGTTGGAATCAGTATGATGCATCGCAATTTTCTCAAGGACAATTGCATTTTATTGAAATTCCGCTGGATGAATTTGACACCGATAAGCTTTCTTCTGTCACTAACGCGGTAATTGTCCTTAAAGGGAATAATAAGAGTACGTTACATGATTACCGTAAAGTGTATTATGAATTTATACATAATGATATATTGCTTCCGGTTGTTCTGCAAAAAACGTATGTTATTACTGATGATGAAGAATTTCAACTTTTGAGCGCTATTGATATAGGAGGACTTCTCATTGATGGATTCGGAGATGGTGTATGGTTGAATCCGGGCAGCGAGCTTACTGTCCGTACTGCATTCGGAATTCTCCAGGCCAGCAGAACACGCATCTCCAAAACAGACTACATCTCCTGTCCATCGTGCGGCAGGACCCTGTTTGATCTTCAAATAACAAGTGCGAAAATACGTGCCCGTACCGATCACCTGAAAGGTTTGAAAATCGGCATTATGGGGTGTATCGTTAATGGTCCGGGTGAAATGGTGGATGCAGACTATGGGTATGTCGGCTCCGGAGTCGGAAAAATCACATTATACCGCGGTCAAGAAGTAATTAAAAAGAATATTCCAACAGAGCAGGCTGTCGATGCGCTTATTGAACTCATTCAGAAAGATGAAAACTGGTTTGATCCGTAAATTGACTCAGGTTCACCTGTTCTGTTGAATTTAATAATGTTCTATTAAACTTTACTAAAAAGAAAGAAATGCCATCAGACTGACGACTATTAATGAGTTGCACGTTAGCCGTTAGTTCAAGAATGCTGCTCAATAGTATGGGAAAAATTACTACAGTAAAACAGTATTTTTTATTCGTGATTCTATTGACATTGTGCTTCCAAATTAACTCGTGTTTTTGGATGATGAAAAAATCGAATTCAAAAAATTCGATTTTTAACAGAGAGTACGTCCTGTCTGTTATAGCTGAATCACTTCATGAATTTGAATGGAATGATGCTGCCAAAAGGAGTTATTCTATATATCTTAAAAGCTTGAACGACTACTATTTCTTAAAAGATTACGAGACAGCAATGATTCTATTTTTCGATACTATGGATCAAAATCCCAATGATGCCCGTGTATAGGTAACGGCTTGCGGGGTGCCAGGCACAGTTAGACGATGTTCCCAGCGCACTCAGGACACTGTGAATTTGTGATCAGAACAACTGTCGGGATTTTCATTATATTCGGGAATTCAGGAATAGAGAGATGAACTGAATCAGGTTTCACAGCAAAGAAGTGTAGTTTCGGAGCAGGCGCAGCAGAAAGGAATTATTGGTAAGTCCATTGCTGCAGTTACATGGCTGCCAAAAAAACAAGTGGACTGGTAAAAAACTGTTTTGGTTTCTTTGATTTTATATTGAAAAGACTTGATATAAGAGGCGAAATAAATATAATATATCCTATATATCGATATGTTGTGTCGAATGCTGTATAGTAATGAATCACACAATGTGCGGGCATAGCTCAGTTGGTAGAGCATCAGCTTCCCAAGCTGGGGGTCGCGGGTTCGAGCCCCGTTGCCCGCTCCGGTTTTCATTCGTATATTACGCACCTTATCTTGTTATCAAATAAGCACTTATAAGATAGCTTCAAAGGAAGGGAATGCAAATCCCCCGATTTCCTTCTATTCCCGACTATCACCAACTATAGACAGGATTATTCGATATAAATTGGATGATTCATGACGGAATCACTCCAATTCAAGAATGGGTATAGCAGGTGCCTTGATAGTCAATGTTTGGTATCTTCGTATGTTGAAAAAGCAGAATGATTCCAAATTATTCTTACAATTATTTTCTCGAATCATTTCTTGTCAGGATCAACTTTTTGAGCGTAGGATAAACCCAGCAACTGATACAATGAGTAAAAAACAATTTAAAGCTGAACACGATAGGCTAAAAATAAAGATGCCTGGTTATGCAGAAGCTTTCTGCTTTCTTATCAACAAAGGATTGTTTTCCAATAAAAGAATGCTTCATGATTACATCAAATACAGTCTAAAAGAATGGTATCAATGGGCTAATGGCGTTAACAAAAAATTTCCAGACCAGACAGGGAAAAGTGGACTTATACTGAAATCGTCACGTTGTATAAATTTGTATATTGTCCAACAAGATTTAAAAGATGTTACCCCACGTTAAAATTAAAATAATACCCACCACAAACCGAAACAATCCTGCAATACTATTTCATTACACCACAAAGAAAAGTTCGTCATTACAATCAGCAGTGCGTTACAATAGACAATACTATTTCAGGAATGGCGCCGTATCGTGGCGTTCGTAAATGAAATATTCTTATTCAAAGGCTTTCAGGATAACCAGCTCGGCGAATTTCGAAAAACTGTGTCAATCAGACGATACGACAGGTTATATGATAGTCCGGAATATCACCGGGCGTTCTTGTCGACCGGCTGAACAAAGCATAGAGAGCTGTGCTCACACTCGCTGCAGCATTCAGCAGTGCTTGTGAAGTTTGCTGCATTGTGCCATATGATTATACATTACGCCGCACCATTTCAAAAATATTCTTGTACTTTTCGTGAAATTTCTCTAATATTCACATTTTGTGTTTTTTGTAGCGTGTCCGGTAGGTGTCCCTGACTATCAGTTCTATATGAGCACACTGGTGTGCATGACAGGGTTGATTGACAAGTCGAATATACGTTTCTTTCTCCCCGTTCGACTGCTGAACGATATAAACATGGTTGTTGTTCGAGACGTTTCAACAAAGTATGAGCATAGACATTCATCGAGCATGTGCAATAATCCTGAGAGGAGCTTTGATCCATGATTAAAAGAGGTGGCATTCATTCCAGCGGACTGCTGTTTTTGGTCTTCATCAGCGTTGGTTCTGCTTGGGCACAGGGGGTGAGAGGGTTCTATCTGAGCCACGATATGGGTTTCAACGTGGCGCCGAAAGTGGTTCTCAGGGGAACCACTTCCGACCGTGCCAGTGTGTGCGATGAGTTCATCAACCCGCTGTACGCGGCTGTCGGCGGATGCACGAGCCCCAATCGTGGTGCAGGCGACGGCTGGAGCACTGCGTTCAAGCGTGCTCGGGGGATCCTCAGTGGCGCAGCGGTCGGCTATCGATTTACAGACCGCATCCGCGTCGAAGAGCAGTACTCGTACCGGGAATCAGCCTACGATCAGAAGGCAGCGATCACCAGTGAGGATGGGGCGTCGTTCGCCAAGCTGGGGGGCGAAATCGAGGTGGCGAGCGAAAGCATCAGCAGCGTTACATCGCATGCGCTTTTCAGCAACGTGTACTTCGACTTCCCCAATGATGCGAGCCGCTTTACGCTGTACATTGGGGTGGGCGTCGGCTTCGGGTTCACGAATGTGGATTACGGAGGACTCTGGGCGCGGACCACCGATCCGAGTAAGATAACAACGGCGTCCGGGCTCCCCAATGAGGCGGACATCCAGCGAAATCTCGCCGCCACAACGAGCAGTGATCGAGAAAAACTCCGCGACACGCTCGTGGGGTATCAAGTGCTTTTCGGAGGAGAGTTCGCACTCGCCGAGCGGGTGTCGCTTGGTGCGCAGGGCCGCTGGGTCAGGTTCGGAAGTTTTTCCGCCGATGGCGGTGAGGCAGACCGGTTGCGGAGTCACGTGTCCAACCTGCGTCTGGACGGCAGTGAACCGGTGACCTATCGAATTCAGACGAACGACACCGGGCTCCTGGGCGTCAGCGTGAGCATCAAGTATTTCTTTTAGTCGGCACATGGAGAACAACAAGCTCTAGTGGGAAATCAACGACCCGCTGGAATCAATCAAAGAGCAGAACGCGCTTCTTGTGAAGGCAAGACGACCAACCGCCTCCGAAAGACGTTATGGGAGATGCGTGATATCGAGCGCCCGGCCATCCACGATACCGTGCGGGTCGTTTCGCCACAATCCCGGTATCCGGGATGGGCGGTGAATGCGCTCATGGACCTCGGGTGTCTCCACGTGCTGCTGCCGATTCTAACCCAGGAGAAGGAGAGGAAAAGGCTCTCACCATTCCTCTTGACAATAAAGCTATACCAAGGAAAACAAGGAAATTCGCTCATTATGCAAAAGAACACTTCCAATAAAGTTGATCATCTTCTCGTCGAACACGTTATCGCTGCCGTAAATGAGGTGAAAGGCCCAGACAGAGCGCCAGCACTATACAAATGTATTAACGAAGTGTGCACGCAACTCGAGTGGCCGATTGGACATGCATATTTTCCTGCGGAGGACAATCCGATGAGATTAGAGCCTTCGACATTATGGTTTTGTGATAATCCTGATCAATACAAAGACTTTCGCGATATAACCGAAACCACTTCATGTGACATTGACGTAGATTTGCCCGGTCGAGTATTAACAACTAAAAAACCTGCATGGATTCCCGATGTTACGAAAGATACCAGTTTCCATCGGGCAAAAGGTGCTCAAGACATCGGGGTCAAAGCGGCTTTTGCTTTCCCTGTAATATTGCATTCAGAAGTAATCGCTGTTCTGGAATTCTTTTCGCCGTTGGCCATCGAACCTGATGAACAGATTCTGGAGAGTGTTGAAAATATCGGCAAACAGGTTGGGAAAGTCATGGAAGTCAAGAAACAAAAATTTGAAGCTGAGGTTAGAAAATTAAATCAACAACTAAAAGAAGTGGCTTCAAGAAAATTCCAACCTAAAAATTTAATTCATCCCGAAGAGCTGGATTTTCATAGAGAACGGATTGAAGCTATCTGGGAACAGGTTTTCAGACTCAAGGCAAATGTGTATTATATAAAGCTTATATCAGAGTTTCCATTTGATTTATTTGAACTCGGAAAAAGAACACTTTTCTGGATTCTTGTCAAAGATAGTATGATTGAATCTTCGATAACGTTAATTTATAAGACATTGATAGATAATGACGACAGGACTCTAACACTCAAAAGATTTAAAGATGAGATTGTCTGCCGTTTCAAGAATGAAGAAGATAAAAAACAATTTATAGGGGATTGGGATGTTCAACTTGGAAAAATCGGCCCAAATATAGAAGATAGAATAAGAGACCTGCGTAATAACACTGTTCATTTCAATCTCAATAGAGCTCTCAATATTGATGTTTCAGATGAAGATATTAAAAAACGAGCCATCTTTCTAAAAGAAATATATGAACTCACCGAAAATATAGAGTCTCTCTTTCGCGTATTAAATCTTGGTCATAGTCATATGTACAAGACAACTAACTTGTATCATCGTTCTGATATAGAACACCCGAGCGATATTGAAGTTTTCTTCGATACCATTGCTGAAAAAAGCGCAATTATGAACATGCCGGAAAATTGTCAAAAATTGTGGCTGGTATACCGAAAAAATTTGAATGATCACCAAATTGAAACTTTTAATAAATACAGAGAGAAGTTTGATTTACCTCGAGTTGAATAATGGGTCATACCGGGTGATCCGGTAAAAAATATGTTGCAATGCAACAAGGAAGTAACGTATGGCGGAACAAGAATCCATGGAGAGACAGCTTTGGAAAGCTGCGGACAAGCTCAGAAAGAATATCGATGTCGCTGAATACAAGCACATCGTATTTGGGTTGATGTTTCTGAAATATATCTCTGATTCTTTTGAGGAACTCTACAGCAGGTTACGCAAAGGTGAAGGCGACTATGCCGGATCAGAACCGGAAGATAGGGATGAGTACAAAGCAGAGAACATTACTCTTGACAATCAATCTATACCAAGGAAAACAAGGGGATTTACTGATTATGCAAAAGAACACTCCTAATAAAGTTGATCATCTTCTCGTCGAACACGTTGTCACTGCGGTAAATGAGGCGAAAAGTATGGAAGACGCGCTGCAAAAATGTATTAACGAAGTGTGCACTCGACTCGAGTGGCCGGTTGGGCATGTATATTTTCCTGCGGAGGACAATCCGATGAGATTAGAGCCTTCGAAATTATGGTTTTTGGATAATCCTGATCGATACAAAGACTTTCGCGATATAACCGAAACCACTTCATTTGAGATTGGTGCAGGTTTGCCCGGTCGAGTATTGAAAACCAAAAAACCTGCATGGATTCCCGATGTGACGAAAGATACCAATTTTCCCCGGGCAAACCGTGCTCAAGATATTGGGGTCAAAGCGGCTTTTGCTTTCCCTGTAACAGCAGATTCAGAAGTAATCGCTGTTCTAGAATTTTTTCACCCGTTGGCCATCGAACGTGATGAACAGATCCTGGAGAGTGTGGAAAATATCGGCAAACAGGTTGGGAAAGTCATAGAAGACAAAGTCATAGAAGTCCTAAAAAATCGATTTGAAGCTCAGCTCAGAGAAAGTGATTTAAAAGAAATCCAACCTGAAGATGTAATTGAACCCGAATTTCTGGATTTTTATACAGAACACATTGAAGCTATCTGGAAGCAGGTTGTCAAACTCAATTCAAATGTTTACTGTTTAAAACGTATAGAAGAGTTCCCATTTGATTTATTTAAACACAACCCATCACCTTTCTGGACTTGTGTCGTGGACAGTATGTTTGAAACTTCGGTAATGGTAATTAACAGGATATTGATAGATAAAGATAATGACGGCAGGAATCTAACACTCGAGGGATTGAAAGATAAGATTGTCTGCCATTTCAAGAGTGAAAAATATAAAGAACAATTTAAAAAGGTTTCAGAGGTTTTAAAGGTTTTAAAAGTTTTAAAGGTTTTAAAGGATTGTCAATTTGGGGAAAATAACAATCATATAGAAAAAAGAATGAAAAAACTACGTAACAAATATTTTGCTCATTTCGATAGAGGTTTCAATATTAAGGTTTCAGCTGAGGATATTGAAGAACGAACCGTCTTTCTAAAAGAAATATACGAACTCACCGAATATATAAATTCTTTCTTTCAATTACTACATTTTGGTCGTGGATACGGTCAAATTTACTTTGATTATCATTCTGAGGCAGAACACCCGAGCGATATTGAAATTCTCCTCGATACCATTGCTGAAAAAAGCGCAGTTATGAACATGCCGAAAAAAAGACCAGAATTTTGGCCGGAATACAGAAAAAAAAATTTGAAAGATCACGAAATTAAAACTCTTAATAAATACAGAGAGAAGTTTGATTTACCTCCAGTTGTATAATGGATCATACCGGGTGATCCGGTAAAAAATATGTTGCAATGCAACAAGGAAGTAACGTATGGCGGAACAAGAATCCATGGAGAGACAGCTTTGGAAAGCTGCGGACAAGTTCAAGAAAAAATATCGATGCCGCTGAATACAAGCACATCGTACTTGGGTTGATGTTTCTTAAATATATCTCTGATTCTTTTGAGGAACTCTACGGCAGGTTACGCAAAGGTGAAGGCGACTATGCCGGATCCGACCCTGAAGACAGGGATGAGTACAAAGCAGAGAACGTAACTCTTGACAATCAATCTATACCAAACCAAGGAAATTCGCTCATTATGCAAAAGAACACTCCTAATAAAGTTGATCATCTTCTCGTCGAAGAAGTTGTCGCTGCGGTAAAGAAGGCTGAAAATAAAGAAGACGCGCTGAAAAAATGTATTGACGAAGTGTGCACGCAACTCAAGTGGCCGATTGGACATGTATATTTTTCTGCGCAGGACAATCCGACGAGATTAGAGCCTTCGAAATTATGGTTTTGTGATAAACCTGATCAATACAAAGTCTTTCGCGATATAACCGAAACCACTTCATTTGAGATTGGCGCAGGTTTGCCCGGTCGAGTATTGAAAACTAAAAAACCTGCATGGATTGCCGATGTTACAAAAGATACCAATTTCCCCCGGGCAAACCGTGCTGAAAACATTGGAGTCAAAGCGGCTTTTGCTTTCCCTGTAATATTGCATTCAGAAGTCGTTGCTGTTCTGGAATTCTTTTCGCTGTTGGCCATCGAACCCGATGAACAGATCCTGGAGGATATGGAAAATATCGGCAAGCAGGTCGGGAGAGTCATACTTAGAAATTCCATTCGTCCCGAAAAGCTGGATGCTTATAAAAAAGATATTGAAGTTATCTCGCAACAGGTTGTCAGACTCAATTCACATTTTTATTGTATAAAACGTATACACGAGTTCCCATTTGGTTTATTTAAACACGAAAACATGCCTTTCTGGATTCTTGTCGTGGACAGTATGTTTGAATCTTTGGTAATGATAATTTATAAGATATTAATAGATAATGACAGCAAAGGCGGCAAGACGCTAACACTCAAGAAACTTAAAAATAAGATTGTCAACTGTTTTATTAAAGAAGAGTATAAAGAACAATTTAATAAAACTTGGAATGATCTATTGGGGAAAAACAACGAAGATTTAAAAGCTGTAACAGATAAATTAAAAACACTACGTCACAAACATTTTGCTCATTTTGATATAAAGTTCAATACTGATATTTCAGATAAGAGTATTGAAAAACAAACCTTCTCTCTACCAGAAATAGATAAACTCATCAAATATATAAACTCTCTCTTTCAAATGTTAAGTCTTGGTCGTGATTTCCTGAAAACTGCCCTTTATTATCCTCCTGATGCAAAAAACCCGAGCGATATTGAAATTCTCCTCGATACCATTGCTAAAGAAAGCGACGTTATGCACATGCCGGAAAAAGACAAAAAAGACCCTGATTCTTGGAAGGCATACCGAAGAGAAATTGTGAATGATCACCAAATTGAAACTTTCAATAAATACAGAGAGAAGTTTAATTTACTTCCAGCTTGAATAAATAGGTCATACCGAGTGGTCCGGTAAAAAATATAGTGCAATGCAACAGGGAAATAGTGTATGGCAGAAAAAGAATCCATGGAAAAACAGCTTTGGAGAGCTGCGGACAAACTCAGAAAGAATATCGATGCCGCTGAATACAAGCACATCGTACTTGGGTTGATGTTTCTTAAATATATCTCAGATTCTTTTGAGGAACTCTACAGCACGTTACGCAAAGGTGAAGGCGACGATGCCGGATCCGACCCGGAAGACAGGGATGAGTACAAAGCAGAGAACGTATTTTTTGTGCCTGAAAAAGCCCGCTGGTCTTATCTGCTGTCCACAGCGAAATTACCCGATATTGGTACAAAAGTGGATGCTGCGATGGATGCCATTGAAAAAGAGAATCCTTCACTCAGAGATGTTCTGCCAAAAGTTTACGCCAAAAGTAACCTCGACCCCACAAGTCTTGGAGGGTTAATCGATCTAATCGGGAACATCGCTCTGGGCGACGCACAAGCCAGAAGCGCCGATGTTCTGGGGCACGTATTCGAGTACTTTCTCGGTGAATTCGCGTTAGCCGAAGGCAAGAAGGGCGGGCAGTTCTACACGCCGAGAAGCGTTGTTGAATTGTTGGTCGAGATGCTTGAACCTTACAAGGGACGAATAGTGGATCCCTGTTGTGGATCGGGCGGAATGTTCGTTCAATCTGAAGAATTTGTTCGCAGGCATCAGGGGAAAGTCGATAACATTTCGATATACGGCCAGGAAAGCAACCTGACGACATGGCGGCTGGCGAAGATGAACCTCGCACTACGGAGTATCGACAGTTCACAGGTGAAGTGGAACAACGAAGGTTCTTTCAAGAACGACAGCCACAAAGATTTAAAAGCCGATTACGTCATTGCCAATCCCCCGTTTAACGACAGCGACTGGAGCGGCGACGTACTGAGAAAAGACGGTCGATGGAAATACGGAGTACCGCCACCAGGCAATGCGAATTATGCCTGGATACAGCACTTTCTTTATCACCTCAGCCCGAGCGGGCAAGCCGGATTTGTATTGGCGAAGGGTTCATTGACCTCGAAAACGTCCGGTGAAGGTGATATCAGGAAAGCATTGATCGAAGCACGGCTGGTTGACTGTATTGTCAATATGCCCGCTAAGTTGTTCCTCAATACACAAATACCCGCCTGCCTATGGTTCCTGAATCGTAATAAAGCAAACGGAAAACATCGTAATCGCACAGATGCAATCCTCTTTATCGATGCCCGTACCAGGGGGCGTCTGATAAACCGCAGGACACGGGAATTTTCACCCGGGGATATTGCCATAATCGCTGATACCTATCACCGCTGGCGTAATCTTGAGGGCACGTATGAAGATGTCAAGGGGTTCTGTAATTCCGCATCGATCGAACGGGTGAGGGAACTTGATTATGTGCTTACGCCGGGACGGTATGTGGGTTTGCCGGACGATGAGGATGATTTTGATTTCAACGAACGGTTCACGAAGCTGAAAGCCGAGTTTGAAGAACAGTTGAAGGAAGAAGAAAAATTGAATGCTTTGATATTAAAGAACTTGAAGAAGGTGAAAATCAATGAGTGAGTGGAAGGATACTGATTTAGGTAAAATCCCAATTTCCTGGCAAGTTCTTCCAATAGGAAATTTGGGGGATGTCACAAAATTGGCTGGCTTCGAATATACAAAATATATCAAATATGTAGAGGATGGAGAAATAATTGCACTAAGAGCCTTAAATGTAAGAGAAGGAATTCTTGATTTAACAAATGTTAAAAGGATTTATAAAAGTGTATCTGATAACCTAATAAGGTCTAAGTTATTTGTTGGCGACATCCTTTTTACATATGTTGGCGCTAATATCGGGCAATTCGCATTAGTTGATAAAAATGATAAGTATCATCTTGCTCCAAATATTTGTAGAATACGGGTTGGTGAAAAATGCCTGCCAAATTTCTTATATAGTTTTTTTAGGACTAAGTACTTTAGAGAAAATTTAGCAAATTATAGTGTTGGCAGTTCACAACCGACATTGCCAATGGGAAATATTAGGCAAATTTTGATACTGCTTCCCCCTCTACCCGAGCAGAAAGCCATTGTCTCTGTCCTTTCGAGTCTCGACGACAAGATAGATCTGCTCCATCGGCAGAACAAAACCCTCGAAGCGATGGCGCAAACGCTTTTCAGACAGTGGTTTGTAGAAGAAGCACAAGATGATTGGGAGGAGGGTGTTATTAAAGACTTAATCGAGGTTGTGTCAGGATTTGCTTTTAAGAGTTCCTCATTCGTTGAAAGTGGAAAGTATCAACTAATTACCATAAAAGGAGTTCAGGATGGTTTTTTAGACATAACTAATGCTGCTAAAATTAATGACATTCCTTCAAGGATGCCAAATTATTGTTTCCTGCAAAACAGAGACATACTATTGTCATTAACAGGTAATGTTGGAAGATGTTGTCTCGTTGATAGAAATAATTTGCTATTGAATCAACGTGTTGCAAAGTTGCAACCCAAGAATAATCGTGATTGGGCATTCACATATATATTTTTTCGCCAGAATGGCATGAAAAAAGCCTTAGATGACTTGGCTAAAGGAACCGCACAAGCCAACCTCAGCCCAATTGAAATGGTGAACATGCAAATACAAATATCTCCGGAATACTTACTTGAAAATTTTTTTAAAGAAGTTACTCCTATTCTGGAGAAAATTATGAATAACAAAATTCAAATCCGCACGCTCGAAAAACTGCGGGATACTCTTTTGCCGAAACTGATGAGCGGTAAAGTCCGCGTGGAATATGAACAAGAAAGAGATTATTGAGAAAATGAAAAGAATGACCGAAAGCGCTGTAGAGGGTTATGCTATCAAACTGCTTGAGGAAGCAGGTTATCAGTATATATATGCCCCCTCAATCGCTCCTGACAGCGAAACACCGGAACGAGAATCGTTCGAAGACGTTCTGTTACGTGAACGTCTTCACACCGCAGTCGACCGGATTAATCCTTCAATCCCGGCAGATACCCGAAAAGACGCCATACAGCAAATAGCAAAATTACATTCACCTGCGTTAATCGGAAACAATGAAACCTTTCACCGGTTACTGACCGAAGGAATAAGCGTATCGTATCGGAAGAATGGCAGCAGTCGCGGTGATTTCGTCTGGCTCATCGATTTCAACAACCCGGAGAAGAACGAATATATCGTTTCGAATCAGTTTACGGTTATCGAGAACAATGTAAACAAACGCCCCGATATCATTCTGTTTGTCAATGGTATTCCTTTGGTTGTCATCGAGTTAAAAAATCCTGCCGATGAAACCGCAACGGTAAAGTCGGCTTTCAGGCAATGTGAGACCTACAAGAAGACTTTACCAGGCCTGTTCACATACAATGGATTTATGATTATTTCCGATGGTCTGGAAGCGAGAGCAGGTACAATCTCTGCCGGTCTCAGTCGATTCATGGCGTGGAAAACATCTGATGGAAACGTTGAAGCATCTCCACTCATTGGTCAACTGCAGACGCTCATTAAGGGGATGCTCAATAAGAAAACGCTGCTGGATCTTATCCGTCATTTTATCGTATTCGAGCAATCCAGAAAAGAAGACAAGGAAACAGGTATAATAACCATTCAGACCGTGAAAAAACTCGCAGCGTATCATCAATATTATGCCGCGAATCGTGCTGTGGAATCTACGCTGCGCGCATCGGGTTATTCCGTGACCAAATCAAAGCCATCTAAAACCGATATGGTACTGGCGTCAACGAAACGTTACGGCGCTGCCGGGGTGAATGCACAGCCGGTCGGTGATAGAAAAGGCGGTGTCGTGTGGCATACTCAGGGAAGCGGTAAATCTCTTTCAATGGTTTTTTTTGCCGGAAAGATTGTTTTAGCCCTGGACAACCCGACTCTAGTCGTTATAACGGATAGAAACGATTTGGATGACCAGTTGTTCGATACATTTGCGGCCTCAAAACAGCTTCTTCGGCAGGAGCCGGTTCAGGCAGAAAACCGGGACCATCTCAAAACGCTCCTCAAAACAGCGTCCGGGGGTGTTGTTTTTACTACTATACAGAAGTTCCAAACCGATGAAGGCAATGTATTTGAAGAGTTGTCACGAAGAGAAAATATAATTGTCATAGCTGATGAGGCTCACCGCACACAGTATGGTTTCAAGGCGAAAACGCTGGATGAAAAAGATGGGAAAGGTGCTCTTGTCGGGAAGAGAACCGTCTACGGGTTTGCGAAATATATGCGCGACGCACTTCCCAATGCCACCTGTCTCGGTTTTACCGGCACACCGGTTGAAAACACCGACAAAAATACGCGTGCCGTTTTTGGCAATTATGTCGATATCTACGACATTGCGCAAGCTGTCGAAGATAAAGCGACCGTTCCGATTTATTACGAAAGCAGGCTTGCCAAAATCATCCTCAGCGAAGAAGGCAGAAAGCTTGTTGCAGAAATGGACGATGAGCTTGACCGTGACGAGCTTTCGGAGACACAAAAAGCCAAAGTTAGATGGACACAACTGGAAGCGCTTGTTGGCAGTGAAGACAGGATAAAACAGGTGGCTCAGGATATTATCGGTCATTTTGAGCACAGGCGGGAGGTTTCCGAAGGGAAAGGGATGCTTGTCGCCATGTCGCGCCGAATCGCCGCTGCATTGTACAAGGAAATTGTTGCAATCAAACCTCGTTGGCATCATGACGATTTGAGAAAGGGTTTTGTAAAAGTCGTTATGACTTCCGCATCGTCCGACGGTCCTGAAATATCCAGGCATCATACGACAAAAGACCAGCGCAGAGTATTGACCGATAGAATGAAAGATCCCGAGGATGCGTTGAAACTGGTCATTGTACGGGATATGTGGCTTACCGGTTTTGATGTTCCCTCATTACACACGCTTTATGTTGACAAACCGATAAGAGGCCATAATCTGATGCAGGCGATTGCGCGTGTGAACCGTGTTTATAAAGACAAACCCGGCGGGCTTGTCGTTGATTACCTCGGCATAGCGTCAGACCTTAAAAAAGCCCTCTCTTTTTACTCGGAGAGCGGCGGTAAAGGCGATCCTGCCTTGACACAGGAAAAAGCGGTGCAAATAATGCTCGAGAAACGGGAAATCGTTACGCAAATGTATTACGGGTATCCTTATGAAGCATATTTCGAGGCTGATACAGGGAAAAAGCTCTCCATTATCCTCGAAGCCGAAGAACATATACTCGGGTTGGACAATGGAAGAAAGAGATACATCGATCAAGTCGCGGCATTGTCACAGGCTTTTTCCATAGCCATTCCCCACGAACACGCGATGGCTGTCAAAGACGAGGTCGCGTTTTTTCAGGCAGTCAAATCACGGTTAGTGAAATTCGACCGTGCCGGCACCGGAAAAACCGATGAGGAAATCGAAACGGCGATCAAGCAGGTGATTGATAAAGCCCTGGTTACTGAGCAGGTCATCGATGTCTTTGATGCCGCAGGAATCAAGAAGCCGGATATATCTATTCTATCTGAAGATTTTCTATTGGAAATAAAGAACATGGAGCACAAGAACATAGCTCTTGAAGTCCTGAAAAAACTGCTCGATGATGAAATCAGGACGAGATTGAAGAAAAATCTGGTTCAGAGTACATCTCTTATGAAAATGCTTGAAGAGTCCATCAAGAAGTATCATAACAAGATTTTGACGGCTGTGGAAGTCATCGAAGAATTGATGGAATTGAGTAAAGAAATTCAAAGAATGGATAAAGAACCGCAGGAGATGGGATTATCTGACTTTGAATATGCATTTTATACAGCTATTGCAGATAACGAGAGTGCTCGTGAAGTAATGAAAAAAGATACACTCAGGGAACTGGCGGTCATTCTTTTGGAAAAGGTACGGGCCAATGCTTCAATTGACTGGACAATCAAGGAAAGTGTCAAGGCAAAATTGAGAGTTATTGTAAAAAAGACTCTGCGACAGTACGGGTATCCTCCCGATATGCAAAAATTGGCAACGGAAACGGTTCTAAAACAGGCAGAATTAATAGCGGATGAACTCAGTAAAGCAGGTGGTTAAAATAAAATCATTGAGACCTGATATTAACAAAAAATAAAAAGTACTGATTTGAGGCGCTGTTACCGGATGTTGTTCTCTTGTTAATCTTCAACAAAAAGGTTCGCAGGGTTGTACAGCCCGATTAGATTTTTGAAAGCCATTGTGACATTTGAAGAACTGAAAAATGAGATGCAGCAGGGAATAAACGGAGAAAATGGACACTAAAAAAGGGAAAATTGGTGACATCAAACGGTTCACAATATTCAATAATGATGTTTCAGAGGTTTCGGGAAAATCACACGGCGGCAGAATAAATGGACATCATAACAAAAACGAGTCCGCTCGCGAGGCGCTATCGTGCAAGCAGCATCTAAGAAAGAAAAAAGAGAAATATTTGAATGTTTAAAAAATTATGTTATTATGTTAGTGATAGTAAGGACTTACCTACTGCCACTAACGAATATATCCCGTAAAAACATAGAATTATGAGACATTAACCATGCAAATGTTGAAAGAAAAATCCAATAAAGAAGTTATTAGAGAGCAACAATATAAATTATTAAGGATGAGATTACAGCAATTAGATCCTACACTTTCAGATATATTTGTAGAATCTTTGCGGGTATTAAAGCAATCAAATAATCCATTTCGATTTAATCTTGCAGCACATGGTATAAGAACTCTTATAAATTCTTTGCCAGAATCATTAGGTATTCCAGGAAAGGAATTGAAGCAGGCACGAAACGTTAAAATTAACAGTTTGATTGAAGTAGTAAAGAAAAAAATGGAAGCAACCTCTTGCAAAAATAATAATTGGAATGGCGAGATAGATAAGCATTTAAGTAAAATGCTTAAAAAAATAGATGAATTCTTAAAATGGGATGAAGAACATCCAAAAAAACGTAAGGAAAAAATTACGATGATTTTAGATGCTCTTGATAAATCTCCTGTAGATTTACCGGATGTTATAAAATCAAAATATACCGAGATATTTGATATTATTAGAGATTTTTTCGTCGACAAAGCGCACGTCAATAATTTTAATGATTTAGATGAATTTGAAAAACAGTTAAATTCGTTTGTTAGGTTTATGTTAGACAAATTAGGTACGGAAACAATTAATAGATTGCACTATATTGATGACCTTATTCAGAGGGGGCAATCTGATGATTAACGATAAAATTGTAAAAGAAGTAATCGAAAATTTCAAAACGGGAATAAATTATGATTACTTTTTTGAAAAAATAGATTCTCCTGATTGGATTGATCCTCTATTAAAAGAAGGATTTTTCAAAAATCCCCCTGAACCCATTAAATCAAAAGTACCGTATTGGCCTGAATCTCAATATTTAGTTCGTGTCGCCGACAAAGCTCCGAAAAAAGTGCTTTCTATTATTTCAAAACTTACACAAACAGATAATATAAATGTACATCAGGATTGTTGTGAGATAGCATATAAAGCCTGCAATAAATCACCCGAACTTGCCAAGCTTGCCAAGGAATTTGCGTTACAAGAAGCACAGTGGATAAGTCAGCAGAGTCAAATTCACGGGTTATATCTTGCGGTGTATGGGAATCTGATTCCTAAGTTAATAAAGTCAGGAATCAAAGATGCATCGTATGAACTTATAAAGGCATTGTTATCAATGCACCATGAAACAAAAAAGATTAAAACATCTGATAATGATATTGGGGATAATGATATTGAGATAAGCTGGCAGTACAAAAATTTTTTAAATAAAATTACACCTATCGCAACAGACTTTATAAGAGAAGATTTTCTGTTATTGTTAATTGAATTAATGGATAAAGCGCTACAATATAAATATGAAAAACCAGAAGATTATTCATATGTCTGGTATTCATCTATAAAAGAAGGCCCCAATTATGATGGAGAAGGCTCTTTAGATATTTTAGTATCAGGCATTAGAAATACTGCTCAACGAATGGTTGAAAAGAAGTATGCTGAATTAGATAGAATCATTCAACGTCTGGAAGAACGCGAATGGTCAATTTTCAAAAGATTATCATTACATATGCTAAGAATATTCTCTTCAGACAACTTTGAATTAGTCAAAGAGCGATTAACTAATATAGATATTTTTAAGAATCATAGATTGCACCATGAATATTTCCATTTAATTAAAGAAAATTACTCTAAACTCGATAAAGATTCTCAAAATAGAATTCTTGGATGGATTGCAGATGGTCCGGATATAGAAAGATATAAAAAAAATTCATTTGAAGAGATTTCTGAAGAGACAATTGCCAGATACATAAAGATTTGGAAACGGGACAAGCTTCTTCCAATTAAGGATTTCCTGCCTGATTCTTTGCAAAAAGAATACAAAAAAATTATAAAAGAGTACCCAGAACCGCTATGCCCTGATTATGTTTCTAAATCTACATCATCGGGAGCAGGTATTAAAAGTCCAAAGGAACCCCAGAAATTAGGCTCAAGGAGTATCTCTGAAATAGTTGCATTTCTTAAATCGTGGGAATATTCTGGTAAAGAAGGAGATCCATCGCCTGCAGGTTTAACAATTGATTTAAAGAAATTAGTCTCTTCCAGACCTATAGATTTTTCCGAAGCAGCTGAACTGTTTATTGGTTTAGATCCGACGTATGTGAGAGGCTTTATTTCAGGACTTGAAAAGCATATTGGAAGCAAAATTTCCAAAATTACGTGGGAACCTGTTCTGAATCTCTGTGTATGGTCAGTAAACGAACCTAGAGAGATTTTTGGAAGAACCGGTGAACATCATACTGTTCTTGATTCGAGTCCTGATCCGAGTTGGGTTTTGGCACGAAAAGGGATTTTAAATTTATTGTCTGATGGGTTAAACTGGGATAATTCCGGATTAGAAGTTGAGTTGAGAGATCCCGTTTGGAAAATAATTGAAGTGTTAACAAATGACCCAGATCCGACACGTGAATACGAAAAACAATATCTAAGTTCAACCATAGATCCTGCTTCACTTTCTATTAATACTGTTCGAGGTCAATCATTTCACACATTAATGGAGTATGCTTTATGGTTAAGAAGAAGGTTTGAAAAACATGATAACAACAAAGAGATTTTGGATAACGGGTTGAATGAAATGCCCGAAGTTAATGAAGTATTAGACACTCATTTAAATCTTGGAATAGAGCCATCATTAACAGTTAGATCGGTTTATGGACGCTATTTTCCATATTTGGTTCTTTTAGATTCATCTTGGGCTAAGCAAAACATAGAAATGATTTTCCCGAAAAATGAAAAATTAAGTGAATATTATGATTCTGCCTGGGAAACATACATAACATTCAACGGACCATATGATGTTATTTTTAAATTGTTGTATAATCATTATTTTGAAGCAGTGAAAGTGATTGGCAAGAAAGTATATAAAGATTGGGTTTTTTTAAATCCGGATGAATGCCTAACAGAACACTTGATTGATTTCTATTGGAGAAATATAATTGAATTGGATGATAAGATACTTTTACATTTTTTCCAGAACTCTCCACAGAAATTCAAAAAGCATGCTTTGATTTTCGCTGGTAAAACATTATATAATGCCCAAGGTGAAATAGATTCAAATAGTCAGAATAGACTACAAATTCTTTGGGACAAGCGTATTGAAGAAGTGGACAACTTAGAAGACAAAACAGAGTTAGGTAGTTTTGGGTATTGGTTTTTCCCTGGTGGATACGATACAAATTGGGAGATTGACACATTAGAAAAGGTGCTATCACGTATAAGTACGTTAGATAATGACGATTGTGTGGTAGAAAGATTAGCCAAATTGGCATCGGATATGCCTGTTAAGACAGTAGAATGTCTTAACCTGATGGTAAAAGGTGCAAAAGGTATTGGAGAAACATCGAACATTTATTGGTGGAGGGACGATGCAAAGAAAATCATAGAGGTTGCCAGGGAAAGTCCAGAAAATAAAGCTCGGAAGATTGCCGAAGAGGCAGCTAATTATTTTGTAACGTTAGGCTGTTATGATTTTAAAGATTTGTTTTAAATCTTTATTCTGCGCATACCAATATCATTTTAATTTGAAGCAAAATGCCAAAACAACGCCAAAAAAATAATCGCCACATCCACATTGCTCCCACAGCCTCAGATTTAATAGCTTTTTGCTCACAGGATATCGGAGACACTCAAGGTCCCTCCCTCAGCAATCGAGAGCACACTTTTAGCAGTTCCGACATGGTCGAACGCGGTCGACAAGCCTCTGCTTCTGGCAATGAGCCGTTTGGCAATAACAAACCCTGCAGGATCGTCTGCAACCTCATTAATTCTGAGACCTGTCGCTAATTTTAACGGGGATTTTTCTAAATTGCGGTTGACACTCTTGAGGGCGTTTCGTGCATTGAACGCGGCAATTTCCATACCGGACCTCTGCAGGCTTTTGTTCCTACTGCTAAAATATATACAACTTCTGTATGAGTGTCGTCTCGCTACTCTGAAATATCGGCAAACTTTAGAAAAACTTTATTGAAAAAAATATCATTGTTGTAATTGGATTGATGCAAAGTCTCTTCATATTCTATTAATCCTATCTATTGATATATCACCATTGTACATAAAAAAGTGTGCAAAAATAGACACTTTGTATAATTGAATGCATGTACAAAGATAAGCAATGACTACAATTATGAAAACAACCTGTTGATCTAAAACTCTTGTAACAACAGATTCTGAACCGACACACTTTCCGATACATCTCATCCCTGCAGAGAAAAGATTATGTAATAAGAGCCATATAGAAATTTGTGATGGGTATTGTTTTATGTTTGGGTTACTGAAAATACCGGTGTATGAATATATGCAAACAGGGTAATCTATTCTCAATGATTGAGGTCTTTCCGGATACTGCAAATCTGTTGCAATTGGATCAAAATTATAATACATTTCTTAATCGTCTCTAATGCCCTCGCAGAAGAAGTGCAATCAGGTTGTTTCCCTTATAACACAAAACACGTTTTTGCCTCCCGTGACAATCCATACGAGGGCATCACAGTTTGTGATATGGATGATAATCACTCAATTGAAGATATTGTCACGAAACCCAAAGAATATGCAGAAGTCCAGGATATCATTCCCCTTGTCTCTGCGGCAGAGGCGCAGCAGCAAATTTTTCAGAAACCTGCCTGATTAAATATTCGTACTCATGGCAGGTGTGATTATACAAGGTCGTTTATTTCATGAAGGCAGCCCGGATTGGTAAATTCAAAATTATTCCTGATTGAATGTGTTCCAAGTTGTGAACACTCTCTGAAGTATTGCAAGAGGGAACATTGAACTCATCGTGTAATGTGCTGTGAGACTACAGGAAAGAGCTTGATTATGTTCCATTGGTTCCGTCATAGACTTGCCAGACTTTGTATGTACTGTATCTGGCCTGTTATGTGCCTTGGAATTGTTGCTCCTAAGGTGACTTTCGGACAGGGTAATTCAGACAGTATACGTGCTCGTGAACTTTACGTCAGCAATAAACCGCAGGATCATCCTGGTCGAGATTTTCAACTCGATATTCATGAAAAAACTGTAATCGATACGCTTCTATTCGAGGCATGCGCTGATGTGATGGATATTAAGAAGATATCCTACAGCAGCAGTGCTGATAGTATGGAGATTCCAGCATACATCTTTCAACCATTTAACCTCAGGAGCGTTAAAAGTCATCCAGTTCTCGTTTGGGTTCATGGCGGTGTCCACGGGAATGTAGATCCTGTCTATTTTCCATTCATCAGAGAAGCAGTAGAGCAGGGCTATGTCGTAATTGCTCCTGAGTATCGGGGGAGCACCGGATACGGTAAAGAACATTATAATGCGATCGATTATGGGGGGTATGAAGTAGAAGATTGTATTTCAGCAGTTGACTACCTGTCTGAGAATAATCCTTATGTTGATACAGATCGGATAGCAATGTTCGGCTGGAGTCACGGTGGATTTATTACGCTTCATTCAGTGTTCAGGGAATCACACCCTTTTCAATGTGGTGTTGCAATAGTCCCGGTTTCTAATTTGATTCTCCGGTTGTCATACAAAGGACCACAGTATCAACGATATTTCGCAACACAGGAAAGAATTCGAGGACTTCCATTCGAAAAGCCCAATATCTATATTGAACGCTCGCCGGTTTATCAAGTCGATAAACTCAATGTACCTTTATTGGTGCATGTGGCGACCAACGACGAAGATGTCGATTTTGTCGAAACGGAAATGCTGATTCATGCACTTAATGTGAAACAGCCCGATCTGGCGGAAACAAAAGTATATGTCGATCCTCCCGGAGGGCACAGCTTTAGCATACAGGTTGATTCGAATACACTGGAGCGGATAGACACGGATGAACAGATCGATTCATGGAACAGGATTTGGGTATTCCTCAAAAAAAATCTCACCAAAAACACTGCGAATCAAAATGAGTAGCGGGTTGCACTTTTTGCATTGTGCACTTGATTCCAAATTTCAAAACGGCTTCCTGCCGTAAGCGTAAACATGAATAATGGTTGAAAACTTTCTAAATTGTGCTTGAATTTGAATTTTTATAAGGTCAAATTGGAGGGATCGTCTTATAAACTCATTCGTCCTCATGATACTTACTGCTTCGGAAAGGTTTTAATACATGGGAAAACGGTATTTTAAACAGGCATTCATACTCCTGCTGGTCTTGTTCACGATTATTGTAAATACGAACAGTCTATTTGCTGATGGATTTATAATCGGTAAAGTCATTGATTTTATCACTCGCGAGCCTCTTATTGGAGCAAATGTTTACATTCCCTCTCTGAATATTGGAACGTCGACCGACGAATCAGGAACATTCAGATTTCGAATTCCCTCACATAGATCTGTAGTTCTTGAAGTTTCTTATATCGGCTATGAAAAAAAAGAAGTAGAGGTTGAAGTAGTTGAATCTCAGGAACGTTTGCTTACGATCTATTTGAATCCGGGTGCATTAAAATTGAACGATGTTGTAGTCTATGGCAGCAAAATTACCGAAGCGGTATTTAATTCAAGTAATTTTACTACTGTTGCAACACAAGAAGAGATTAAAACGTCTAATTATACAACGACAGCAGATGTATTGAAGAATGAACCGGGTATTCTCATTCAAAAAACGACACATGCTCATGGGGCACCGGTTATCCGGGGGCTTATCGGCAAATATGTACTGCTACTTTATAATGGTATCAGATTGAATAAGCCGACATTCAGGTTTGGAGCGAATCAATATTTAAATACCGTCAATACAGAATCGCTCCAACGTATCGAAGTTACCCGCGGTCCGACATCGGTTTTGTATGGAAGCGATGCAATTGGTGGAACCATTAACCTTGTGACAGAACATTTTGAGCCGAATGGAGAGGAATTCAGGTTTATTCCAGAATTTAGATTTGGCTATACTTCTGCGGATAACGGCAAGAATGCATCTGTTCATGTAATGGGGAGCAAAAATAACCTTTCATTCTCCGGCAGCCTCCTATATAAAGAGATCGGACATCTTGATCCGGGTGGTGATGCTGCCAAACAGATACCGACAGGTTGGGATGAAATTGATGGAAGCCTCAATCTCTTTTTTGAGCCGAATGAAGTGCATACTTTCAATTTCGATTATTTAAATGTAAATCAGAAAGATGTTCCCCGGTATGATAAATATGCACCTCAGCCCGAATTTCCGAACGGTGAATTTGAACAATGGATCTACAATCCACAAAAGCGCAGTTTGTATAGTCTGACGTATATTTTTTCTCCGGCGCTGTCGTGGCTCCACCAGATGAAGTGGAATGTCTCCTATCAGGACGAAGATGAGGGACGCACACAACAGAAGACAAGTTCAACACAACGCCGTTTAGACAAGGATGCTATTGAAACATTTGGGTCGTTTCTGAATTTTTCATCGATTATTCGTAATAAACATTGGCTGAACTGGGGTGCAGAATTTTACTATGACCGTGTAAAGAGCTCTCGTGAAATTACGGACAGTGGCGTTCAAACAGTAACGAGAGGTGCTTTCCCAAATAATTCTAAATACAGATCGTTCGGAGCATTTATTCAGGATAACCTTTTACTCACGGAAAAACTTGAACTTGAGGCAGGTCTTCGATATAGTAAATATTCGTATGAATCGCCGCTGGAAGCACCATTTGGATTTTTCGAAGATGCATTTGATAATATGACAGGTTTTACCAGTATAAAATATAAGCCGGTTCCAAAGATAAACTTTGTTGGAACAGTTGCTCGTGGTTTCAGGGCGCCAAACTTTAATGATACAGTTGTACTGCAATTTTCCAATTCAGGAGTTGATGCTCCAAGCCCGGACCTGAACCCTGAGATCAGCAGGACGGTCGAACTCGGCGTGAAAGTACAGGATACAAAATATTCTGCTGCCTGGTTTGTATATTATAACAGACTGACCGATTTAATAGACCGTCGATTTGGTACGTATGCAGGCCTCAAATTTTTTGATGAAAACAACAACGGAATCCAGGATGCAAATGAGGGGCCAATATTTCAAAAGTTTAATGTCGGTTCGGCAGATATTTTCGGAACAGAATTCTCTCTGCACTATTCGATGCAATCTTTTGAGTGGTCCGGACAATTTTATTATACCTATGGAGAAAACACGAATGATAACGAACCGTTAAGCAGAATACCGCCGTTCACAGGTCAGCTTGCTCTGAGGTGGCTGGCAACCGAACCTTGGTCATTTGAAGCAAGAACATATTTTGCAGCAAAACAGGGCCGGTTGTCTCTGCGTGACATTCTTGATTCCCGTATACCTGACGGAGGTACTTCTGGTTATAATACGCTGAATCTGAAAAGCATATATTCTATTCGTGGCGGAAGGCTTGTTTTCTCGTTTGATAATGTTTTTGACAAGCTGTACCGGACGCACGGTTCAGGTATTTATTCTCCGGGAAGACACATATCCGTTTCTGTTCAGCTCACGCCGTTCAGGGAAAGTAAATGATAGTTACTGCAGAACTGCTGATATAGGTTCCAGTGGCATATATTATGATTTTCAGAAACAGATTTTCATTCAGTTTGGTAAACCTTTGCATTATTTGGTGCATATTTTCATTTGTGTCCACGCTTCACGCTCAGGAAGATATTGATGAGTTTGTCCGAATAATTCAGGATCAGGACATCCGGCTTTATGAGCAAATCCAATCCCTCAAATATAAAGCTCATGTGAAAAGCTATTTCTATGTTGGTTTTAATCCGCTCGTGCTGAGCATGGTTCCCTATTTAGAGGAGTATTATGCTGATGGTGTCTGGACCAAACCCGACTCAATCCGACTGACAATTTCAGCATTGCGGGTTGTGACTGCTGACGATCAAGAAGACACCGCTATTCGACTTGATTCAATCAAAACAGATTTTCCTCTTCCAAATCCGATGCAATTTTCGAATGCGCCTTCTCTTTTTGGATTTGAAAATGCGGATGATAACCCGGATCACAATGAAAACGATGGACATGATGATGACCGTGAAGAGAATGAGGATGAGAACGGTCTGGATTATGTATGGCCGGTATTTCCGTTCGAACCCGGTGCTGATTCACTGTATGATTATGAGATTCTGGGAGAGATAATTACCGATTATTCTGATCTCTACGAAATCAGTGTTACACCCAAGCGCAATGAATTTCCGGGTGTCGTTGGCGTGTTTCAAGTGGATAAAAATAATTTTAATGTCACCAATTTTTCGTGTGTATTCAATGAATTTGCCGGAGTAATAGATAAGAGACCCAAGGAAAAAAAACAACGTTGGTGGAATAGCATCAGCATATCCATACCTTTCTCTCAGAATCATACTATTCAGGTGCAAAAGGTGCTCTATCATAATGAATACTGGCTTCCTTATACCATTGACGAGGAATTTGACATTGCGCTAATGGGATTAAAAGTCAGGGTTCACCGGACAATCACCTTTGATTCGTATGAAGTAGATGCTGACATAGAATCGTCATTTCATAACCAAAATCAACAGATAATTTATGCAAGAGACAAAACTCTGGAAAAAGAGATCTTTAATCAAACAGAAACTCCTAATACATTAACTAATATAGAAGAAGAAGAGCTGATAAAAGCAATTGAGGACAGGTTCTTATCAGAAGTGCTTACAAAAGAATTGATCGACTCCGATGCTCTTGCACAGGCTGTTATGCTGAAAAATATTGAAGGAAGAGGTAGAGCGTTTGTCAATGCGGCAAATAAAATTGGATCGGTAGCCAGATACAACCGTGTTGAAGGTGCGGCTCTCGGTTATGGTATTACTTTTGCGCTTCCACACAATAATAATACAGTTCTCGCACTGAAAAGTAGCTACGGTTTTGAAGATCAGCACTTGAAAGGAGAAGCTTCTCTTGTTCGATATACCGGAGCCGGCAAAAAAAGTTTTTTGGAAGGGAGTTTATATTCCAAACTTGGATTTGATGAGAACCGGTCAGAAGTTCCTGAGGGACGCAACACACTCGCAAGCCTTGTTGCCAAGAGAGATTACAGGGATTATTACTACAAACAGGGCGGTTCTCTCGGATTCGGTTACCGTATTAATGAAAAGTCTGCACTCAAAATACAGGGATTCATTCAGAAAGAAAAAAGGGCAGCAGTTAATACAAAATTCAGCATTTTCAACAATAATGACTCATTCAGGATAAATCCCGCAGTGGTAGAAGGACTGTTTACTGGTGTCCGGGCTTCATTTCTGTATAAAACGTATGCGCTTAACACCAGCCTGACAGCAGAATATGCTGACGATGTTTTGTTGCCCGGTGGTGATTTCTCTTATGGAAAAGTATTTGCGAATCTATCCTATACTGTACGACAGACGCGGAATACCCGCATGAGATTTAATCTTACCGGAGGTGTTTCGGACGGCGAACTTCCACCACAAAAATGGTTCGATTTCGGCGGCAAGCTGCCGTTTCAGTATTACGGAAGACTACGGGGAATTGATTACAAGACCTTTACCGGAGACAAAGCTGCCTATGGAACAATCGAATATTCGGTGAATGGTTCAGTTTTATCCAATGTCGGTCTCGAACAGCTGTTTTTACAGGCAATAAAAACAACGTTCTGGACCAGTGCAGGGAAGAGCACTCTTACGGATAGAAACAGGAGGTACATACAGGCTATCAACGTGCCATCAGAAACCACGGATGGCATATATTATGAATATGGTATAGGAATCGGAGACCGGTTCAATGTGTTCCGTGTCGATTTTGTCCACAATTCACTTCATGATGACACTGTCAGAGTGAATTTCAATATTTTTCGATAGCAACTTGTAGAGTTGGACATTAGTTTCGCTCAGAAAAGATATATCTTATACAGCCATCACATCGCAATAGTGAAATTTTCTTCGTGTCACTTTCTCTCCGGTCTTCATAGACACCGGTTGATGTAAAACAGGTCCGTCAAATACAAACATATGAAATTCCCCATTTTCTCCACAGGGACCGACATTATCGGTAAGGTCGTTGAGCAATTCGTAGTCAAACATTCTTCCGGCGAAAGAGGAGTCGAGTACGTCACTGTTGACACAGATTAGGATTGCTTGAAACCCAAGTTCTATAGATATTCGTGATAATTTTTGAGTTGACTGTTTTCAAAGCGGAAAAATACCTGAAAAGCTTGACTGTGCAAGAAGTTTTTCACGGTAACCCTTGAGATCTTTGAGGAAAATATCGCCAAAAGCAGCAGTGTTGATGTCGTTGTTACGAAAATGGTATAAGGTTTCGCTCGTTTCTTCTTCATATTCTTCGCTGGACGATTGCTGAGAAGTATAAATTTTATGGAGAGGCAAGTTGCGTGCCGCTGTCTGGAGATCGAGCAGTTTTACACAGACACCATGCATTGGTATCCTGTCATACCCTTCGGTAACATTGGTAATCAATGAAGCTATATGATGTTTTTTTTCATTGAGTAGTTGAAAAAGGGTCAGCAAACTGTCTTTTCCGCCGTTCCAGGATAGAAGAATAGAACTCATGTTGTTTCCTTTGTCTGGTAGAGTGTTTTGGCTGCTCGAATCAGAATCGGTAAAAGTGTTGCAAATAGAATACTGTTCGATGCAATGTGCCATGCTTTCCATGGGATACCTGCTGCAAAAAGCACTGCCATATGCCGCAAAGAAAAGCCCGAAGCAGTACCGGTCAAAAATGCTAGAATGATTGCAAACATGAGTGTCAGAAATCCCCCGCAGAATCCGAATAAATACATCCGTTTTGCTGTAATGACAGAACTATTGAACGCCCGACTTGCAATGCCTCCTGCCATACCGATAATTCCATACGATACAACTTGTCCGATGAGCATCGGGGGAAAGGCCAAACCGGAACCCCACGGATTGAAGGCGGAATAGATAAATTCCGAAAACACACCGATAATCAATCCATTAGACACTCCGTATAAATATCCCCCGAGAAATACAAATAACGTAATCAACTCAATGTTTGGAAGCGGTACAAAGAGAAAACCGATGACAACACATAAAGCCGAATAGAGCCCTATGCGCACAATGATTGTAGATTCATGATTCATAAGTATCTCTATAAAAGTTGTCCTATTCAAATGAAGGAATAATCCAAAAACCGATAACCTGACCGGAGTACAGTCTTTCCAGCCAAAAGATGAAGAGGGTTTCGGAATAGCGGGTCTTCTACTGCGACGATATGGTACTCACCCTCTTCACCCGACGGATCAATTCCGGTTTCAATAAATTCATCTATGAGTTGCTGATCCAGAACTCCACCGAGATGTTTGGGCGGCTTCATCATTCACTGCAACAATGAGTTCCTTAAATCCAGAAATCCAGCGGTAATGAACTCATGGAGCCTGTCCCTGCCAACAACGGCAATACCGGAATAATACTGGCTGCAGCACAGACTTTTTCTTCCCACGATTTGTGCCGCTCAATATCGATATCACCGAAAATGCCGTGTGTAATGCCCGACTGTCTAATCTCACAGGCGGCATCGATAAATTTTTCTTCATAGGTAGATCACGAGCTTTGCCGGGTATGAAGAGGTATACCTGACGATGCCGCCTGTGTGCTTCCATGATTTCTCGGATAATACCGTGAGAATGAGTCCATTCGCCATCTTCGGTGAACATAGTGAGTAAGCGCTCAGGTTTTATACCGGACTGTATTGCCCGGTAAAGGGCGAGGCAGGAATCTTTACCGCCGCTCCACGAACAGAACGCCGATTTGCTTTTCAGGGAATTCGTGTCCCGGTTTGAATGTATGAGCGCTTTCACCGTAACTTAAAAGTTCACCTTGATGCCGCCGTGCGTGCCTATACCATAGGTGTCAAAACCGGTTGCAACGGTATAGTTTTCATCAAACAAGTTGTTAATACTGCCGAAGAGCTGGAGGTTGTCGGATAACATGTGCGATGCTGAAAGATTGACAAGGAGATATCTGTCAAGAACTACACGGTTTGCCGGAAATGTGCTGAAATCAAAATCGTCACGTTTCCCAATTCCTACGAGTGTGGCATTGAGTTGAGATTTATCTGACAGCCTAAAAGAGCTTCTGACATTGAATTTATTTTTTGCTCGCCGGATAAGCGGTGCACCGGTATTGCCGTCCTCAGTATCAGTATAGGTGTAACTTACACTTAGTTCGAGTCCGGAAGAGTGGATATAGCTCAGGAATGTTTCAAGTCCTTCTGTTTTTGCTTCGCTGATATTTTGGTAAGTGAATGTTCCGCTGTCAAAATCGATGAGATTTTCAAAATCGTTTCGGAAATAAGTGGCTCCGGCGGAAATTCGATTTCTCAAACCATACAATTCTAAACCGATATCAAAACCTTTGCTTTCTTCAGTAGAAAGATTTTCATCACCAAAATTCGAATAAAGCTGAAATAGTGAAGGCGATTTAAAACCGGTACCGTACACGGACTTAATTTTGAGATTGTCGGTAATAAAAAGAGAAGGAGCAATTCTGAAGGTAACTTTCGATCCGAATTTGTCATGTTTATCGTACCGGATACCGGCTGATGAATAAAAATAGTCTCCAGCATTAAACTGGTCCTGAATAAACAAACCGGTAGTCCGGGCGTTTTTTTCTAAAAATGTCGAAGGGAACGAGCCAAAGGCGGAAACACTCAAATGGTCTGATGAGCCAATTTCATTTTCCGTTTCAACTCCAAACGTAACTGTATTGTTCTCATGTGTATAGAAGTTGTTCTGCCAGTCAAACTTGAGAAGCGTTCCTTTTAAATTGCTCATTCCCATGGATTCGGGATGATCATCGTCAAAATTGTTGGTGTTATCACGGTTAAATTTAGTATACGACAGTCCGAATGTCTGTTCGGAATTACTTTCAAATAAAAAAAATTTCGCCTGTCCGCGTACAAAAAGCTCTTCCCGGTTAAGAATATTATTGGGATCGTCACCACCGATTCCGCCGAAATTATCAATCGAGGATTTTGCATCGAGATAACGGACAATAAAATCGGCACTGCTGTTTTCAAATGGTATAAATCCAAAGCGGGTAGAAAAGCTGTTGCGCTCGAAACCATCTTTCTCATTGTTTCCGTCAGATGTGCTGGCAGCAGAGATGCCGTCGATGTCGAGACGTGAAAATGACAGTGAATAATTGAGTAAACGATTGCCTCCCTGCGAACTAATGCTGTTGCGGAATGTTCCGAATGAACCCGCTTCACTCGACAGTGATAATCCCGGTCTGCCGCTTCCGCGCTTGGTGAAAATACTAATGACTCCGGCTATTGCATCTGAACCATAAAGCGTACCCTGTGGGCCTCTGAGAACCTCGATTCGTTCTATGTTTTCGGGAGAAAGGGTTGCAAAATCAAAGGATCTTGTTGGTGAAATTGGATCGAGAGCCTCAATGCCGTCTATAAGAACTAAGGTATGATTTGAGTTTGCACCACGCATGAAAACCGATGTTTGGCCTCCGATACCGCCAACTTGGACAATATCAAGTGCTGGTATAGCCTTCAACAGATCAGAAAGAAGATTGTGCCGGCTATCTTCAATCTTACCCGATCCTATTACGGTTACGGAACTGGCAAGTTCTTTATGTGCCGTTGCAGTTCTGGTCGCAGACACCACAATTTCATCAAGAGTATAATTTTCTAATTCCGTATCTTTTTTAGTATCTTGAGCTTGTGTATTCTGAGGAATACCGGTGATTGCAACAATTGTGCATATAAATAGTAGTTTCCGATAATTCATTCAATTCTCCTTTATGAATAAAGTATGTTGCGGGTAGAAAGTAGACCGTAACCTTCGGAAAGGCAATGCTGCGGCAGATCGGAAAAAATTCCGCCAGGGGCATAAAAAACCCCATCGTCGAAGAAAGGATGCGGGAAATATCATTTATTCTGCACTTACCTCACCCTCGAAGGAGTTGCACGGTTCTATGTTAAACCAGTTCCAGTCAACAGCAGGTTTCCTGACTTCGGCTTCTAACCTACTCGCTCACCTTCCCATCCCGGTATTCCGGAACAGTGGTTTGAATGAGCTTTCGTAGCCGTTACAGTAACGGGGTTGTAACGGAATTGCACCGTTTTCCCTTCACTGCTGACTAAGTGTAAAAATTAATGTTCCAACTAATTTGTTGATGATACCAGTATATGAAACAATTTGGCTTATGTCAAGAAAATAATTTGATATATGTCTTTATAATATCACAATATGTAAGTGTGAATTGATATTATTCTACAATATGTAGTGGTTATTTCTTGGTTGAGCAGTAGTGGTTTACGCTTTTATTTCATCAAATCCGGTATCGGAGGTACTGCTGTTGATGTATGGTAAAAAAGAGTTAAAAAAGTCTGTTCTGTATATATTGATTTTGGACAAAAATAGTAGTACATTTCCAAAATATCTTGTCCACATGTAAAAGGATCATAGTGTGAAAATTGTTATTATTGGTGTGGGGGGAGTTGGATTTAATCTCGCAAAAATTCTGTCACAGGAAAATCACGATGTGACGATAATCGAAGCGAACCCCGATAAATGTGCACACGCAACCGAACAGCTTGATGTTGCAGTAATAGAAGGAAGCGGTGCAAGTGCGGAACATCTGGTTGAAGCGGATGTCAAAAATGCCGATATTGTTGTTGCCGCATCCGATATTGATGAAGTAAATATTATCGTATGCATGCTAACGAAAAAAATGTCGAGTGCCCGTACGGTTGCACGTGTCAGAAATCCGGAGTATTCTTTTAATGATCCTGTAATCAGTTCCGATCAGCTTGGTATCGATTTGATTATTCATCCGGAAAAGGAAGTAGCACACGAGATTTCTCTGCTTGTACGCCAGGCATCCGCTACAGAAACAGTTCTCATTGCCGATGGCAAGCTGCAATTGCTGGGAGTACGCATTACCTCTAGAAAAGCGCCTGCCGTTGGTAAAACGTTGAAAGAACTGGGAGTTAGTTATCCGAACATTCCTTTCAGAATTGCTGCAATTAACAGGCGCAATACTACCATTGTTCCGCAAGGAGATATCTGGATCCAATATAATGATCAGCTCTATATTATATCCGACACGAATAGTATACCGGATGTTTTGAAACTGCTCGGTAAAGAAGACGAGAAGCTTGAAGATGTGATGATCCTTGGGGGGGGGAAGATTGGGAGATTTGTAGCCGAAGAACTTGAGCAAGAAATCGGTGTGAAACTGATTGAAACAAACCGGGAAAAGTCTCAGCGGCTTGCCGAACAGTTGAGAAAGACACTGGTCATCAGTGGAGATGGTACAGATTTTGACTTGCTTGCTCGGGAAGATATTATGGAGATGGATTGCTACATTGCAGTCACCCATGATGATGAAAATAATATTATTTCCGGACTGCTTGCGAAACATCTTGGTGTTAAGCGTGTTATTGCTCTTGTCAACAAACTCGAATATCTTCCGATTACCCCGACAATTGGAATTGATGCAACAGTAAGTAAGGTGGTGTCAACGGTTGATGGAATCATGCGCTTTATCAGGCGAGGGAAAGTGCTTTCAGTTTCGTCTTTTAAGGGTGTCGGAGCAGAAGTTATTGAATTTACCGTGTCAGAAAATGCGCTAATAGCAAACAAGGATCTCAGGCTGGCAAAATTTCCCGCAGGAGCAATCGTCGGCGGACTGATTCGGAAAAATGAGATTATTATACCAACCGGCAAAACAGTTATTAAACCGCACGATAAAGCTGTCGTATTTGCACTGCCCGATGCAATAGGAGATGTTGAAAAGTTTTTTTGAATAATCCTGATGCTAATAAATCATACAAAGCTTCCTCATGGAATCCTTACCGCTGCTATTAATAGATTGTCTCATCGATTCAGGTATACTGTGTGATACGTTTTTCTTCTGTATTTAATATTCTTGGTCTGTTGCAGATGTTTGTCGGTGTATTTATGCTGATTCCGGCAGGTATCGCAATGTACTTCAGAGACGGAGACTTAAATGCTATTATTATTTCCTCGGGGATCACCGGCATTACCGGATTTCTTACATATAAATTTACCGAATCACCAGACGAAATTCGCCCTAAAGAGGGGTTTGCGATTGTTACATTCGGATGGATGACCGCCGCACTCTACGGTTCATTGCCTTTTTACATATCAGGTGCAATGCCCTCCTTTATCGATTGTTTCTTTGAAACAATGTCCGGTTTTACGACAACCGGTGCTTCAATTATGACCGATATTGAAGCGCTGTCTCGTGGGTTATTGTTTTGGCGCTCTCTGACACACTGGCTTGGCGGGATGGGAATTATATTGTTGTCTCTTGCAATACTTCCAATTTTAGGGATCGGAGGAATGCAGCTTTACAAGGCTGAAGTTCCCGGCCCCACAAGCGACAAATTAAGCCCTCGTATTCGAGAAACAGCAAAGTTTTTGTGGTTTGTCTATGTGCTTTTCACAGCAGTTGAAGTGCTGCTCTTAAAGTTTGGCGGAATGTCGTGGTATGATTCACTGTGTCATTCTTTCGGTACGATGGCAACCGGAGGTTTTTCTACAAAGAATGCAAGTATAGCCCACTATAACAGCACATATTTTGATATTATAATCATAATCTTTATGATTATTGCAGGGTCAAACTTTGCGCTCCATTATCGGGCGCTTCGGGGTAATTTTAAAGCTTATCTCAGAGACCAGGAGTTTAAGTTCTACATTGGCACGTTTGCCGTGATATCGGCAGTATTGTTTTTGAACGTCTATTTCAATAGCCCGAGTGAAATTGCCAAAACTGCTCGTGACTCAATCTTTCAGGTTGTCTCAATCGGAACAACAACCGGGTATGCGACTGCTGATTATGAAAATTGGAATGCTGTATCGCAGGTACTTATTTTTCTTCTCATGTTCATCGGAGGTTGTGCCGGGTCGACCGGAGGAAGCATGAAAATAGTCCGCATTATGCTAATTTTAAAATTCGGTATCGCCGAACTGAAAAAAACCATTCATCCCGATGCAGTAATTCCAGTCAGGCTCAATGGCAATCCTGTCCCACCCGATGTTATTCAGAAAATATTAAGCTTTTTTCTCCTGTTTGTCGGATTGTTCATTTTTTCAACTATAATTATGGCTATGCTCGGTCTCGATTTTCTATCGGCGATGGGATCAGTTGCAGCCTCTATTGGGAACATTGGACCTGGGCTTGCCGATGTCGGTCCAACGGATAACTATGCATTTGTTCCTCAATCAGGGAAATTATTGCTTGCTTTTTTAATGCTAATCGGAAGACTTGAAGTGTTTACGGTACTGGTCATCTTTCATCCGTCATTCTGGAGAAAGTAAGTGCTTGTATAAAAATTATTATCTTAGACTTCAGTAGCAATAAATGAAAATGTTATGGATTCTCAATCGATACCGCGTCTGATAAAAACCTATCTCAATGTTGATGCTTTACTCGAAGCTGAACTGGGTCTGACAAAAAAAGATATTACAACGCTATTTCAGAAGCTCGAAGACGCTTTCGGTACAGACATATCATCAAATCGTACTCATGGTAAAGAACTAAAACTTTACACTGACGGAGCTGCCCGGGGAAATCCGGGGCCGGCGGCAATTGGATGTGTGATCCTCGATAGTAACGACAACATACTTTTGGAATCAGGGAAAGCAATCGGTAAAACAACAAATAATACAGCTGAATATCAGGCCCTGCTCTATGGATTAGAACTCGCGCAGCAACTCAAACCTGAATCAGTTGCAGTTTTTTCCGATAGCGAATTGATGGTGAATCAGATTAATGGTGCATACAAAACAAGAGAAAATCATCTAAAAAGACTGAAGCTCGAAGCAGAAAAACACTTGAAAGCTTTAAATCACTACACAATTCAGGCAATACCGCGATCTCAGAATAAAATAGCAGATTCGCTTGCAAACAAAGCACTTGACGCACAAAAATGATAGATTCGGATTGATTGAATATTGTTAAGATGATTCTCAATAAAAAGATCTCGGTAAATTATAATAATGCCAAGCTATTAGATCGTTTTACACACTAATAATAAATTCAGAATTTGACAGGTTTTGTTTTCTTAAAATCTCCCCGATTTTTACCCCGCTTTGAATCCGAAAATGCGACTTAACTCTTTGATTTGCAACTACACAGCAACAAATATGCCAGAACGATTTTTTTGGCTTGACTATGATGGAAATTTTGTGTATATTTTTTTAAATTATGTGACTCAATCAGGTGTTTGACTCTATGCCAGATTTGAAATTCGATATTGATAAAGTTGCTGAACTGGCAATGTTAAAATTGTCATCTGAGCAGAAAGAGCGATTCGGCAAACAACTAAAAGAAATTCTGGCATATATTGAAAAGCTTAATGAGCTTGATACGGAGAAGGTCGAGCCACTCCGACATGTTCTGGAGATTGTTCTGGAGATAGCCACTCCCTATCGTGAGGACAAAGTTTTTCCCTCGATTGATAGGGATAAAGCTCTCATGAATGCCCCTGCCAGTGAAGATGGTTTCTTTAAAACCCCAAAAGTGAAAAACTGATGGGTTTTTTCTTTAATATCTTAGTAATTGATAAATCCTTTTACACGATTTTTGAATGGTCTGGTAAGGGGATAGTGGATTATTTTTAGAGATACATCATCGATTGCATATGTGAGGAATACCACGGGTACGAATGCAGTAGGTATTATACCGGCTCGCTATGGTTCTACGCGATTTCCCGGCAAACCGCTTGCCTGGATAGCAGGTAAGCCGATGATACAGCGAGTGTATGAGAATGCCGCGAATGCATCACGGTTAGCGCAGATGATAGTAGCGACGGATGATGATCGCATTGCTGAGTGTGTAGCAAGCTTTGGTGGTGAATATGTCATGACTGGCTCATCAATTCAGACTGGCACAGAACGAGTTGCTGAAGCTGCCAAAAATTATAATGCCGACATCGTAGTTAATATACAAGGTGATGAGCCGCTTGCCCCTCCAGAGTTGTTCGATGATTTGGTTGATGCATTACAGCGGCACAATTCTTTGCCTGTATGTACTCCGGTAACAAAGATCACATCACATAACGATCTTGTCGACCCGAATCAAGCAAGAGTGCTGTTTGATATGAACGACAGGGCACTCTATTTTACCCGGGCTGCGGTTCCGTTTAACCGAGATATTGAGTTGCAGCAAGAATGGCTCGCGATTACACACTATTGGAAACATATTGGAATTTATTGTTTCAGGAGTGATTTTTTACAGAAATTCGTAACGCTTCCGGAGGGGAATTTGGAAAAAATCGAAAAACTTGAACAACTGCGCATTCTTGAACATGGCTATCCGATATTAGTTATTAAAACAGATTATTCTCCTGTGTGTGTTGATGTCCCTGGAGACATTCGGAAAGTAGAAGCGCTTATTAAAGGATAAGACGGAACAGCTGTTTTACTCAGAATGATTAATGGCGAGAGGCAAGTCCTATGAAAATTCCGAAACGGACAAAATTTATTTTTGTTACTGGTGGTGTGGTATCCTCATTAGGAAAAGGAATAGCTGCTGCTTCGCTGGGGTATCTATTAAAATTGCGTGGATTACGTGTCACCATCCAGAAATTCGATCCGTATATCAATGTCGATCCGGGAACCATGAATCCATATCAGCATGGTGAAGTATATGTTACGGATGATGGGGCTGAAACCGATCTTGATCTTGGACATTATGAGCGATTTATCGATGTCTCTCTAACTGGGCAGAACAGCACTACAACAGGACAGATTTACAATGAAGTAATCAGCAAAGAACGGAGAGGGGAATTTCTCGGGAGCACGGTACAGGTTATTCCACATATTACCGACGAGATTAAGCGGAGGATAGTTGCTCCGGCAATGACACAGTATAAGTATGATGTTGTTATTTCCGAGGTCGGAGGGACAGTCGGTGACATTGAAGGTCTTCCATTTTTAGAAGCAATCAGACAGTTTTATCTTGAAACAGGCCCGAGCCGTTCACTCATTATTCATGTGACGCTCGTGCCTTATATAGAAAGTTCCGGTGAACTCAAGACAAAACCAACACAGCATTCTGTCATGCGGCTGAGGGAAATCGGACTTCAGCCAGATATGCTGCTTTGCCGAACTGACAAACCGCTGTTGAAAGAGATGCGTGATAAAATAGGACTTTTCTGTAATGTACTGCCTTCTGCAGTGTTTGAAGCGCGCAATGTGCCGACCATTTATGAAGTGCCTCTTCATTATGAAGACGAAAACGTTGCCGATCTTGTTATAAAGCGTTTGCGGATAAAATGCAAAAAGCCTGATTTAAGTAAGTGGAAAACGTTTGTAAACAGTATAAAAAATCCCAAAGGCGACGTAACGATTGGAATATGTGGAAAGTATACCGATCTACGCGATGCTTATAAGAGCATAATTGAAAGTTTTGTACATGCCGGGGTCGAAAATGAAGTGAAAGTGAATATAAAATGGCTCGGTTCGGAACAGATGACTAATGAAAATGTAGAAGAAATGCTTGAAGGCATACACGGACTGCTTCTTCCCGGTGGATTTGGCGACCGAGGAATTGAAGGTAAAATAAATGCTGTCCGCTATGTACGGGAAAACAATATTCCGTTTTTTGGCATCTGTCTCGGTCTTCAGTGTGCAGTCATTGAGTTTGCACGCACTGTGTGCAAACTGTTGAAAGCACACAGTGCAGAAATTGCGCCAAAGGCAAAATGCAAGGTTATTGATTTGATGCCGGACCAGCGCGGTATAGTTGATAAAGGTGCAACAATGAGGCTCGGAGCTTATCCATGTGTCCTGAAGGATGACACGAATGCACACAAAGCGTATAATAAAATCGTTATCAAAGAGCGGCACCGTCACAGATATGAGGTAAATAATGATTTCAAACCGATTCTCGCGGAGCACGGCATGATATTTTCAGGACTATCACCCGATGAAAACCTTGTTGAGATTATTGAGGTAGAAGATCATCCCTGGTTTGTCGGCTGCCAGTTTCATCCGGAATTGAAGTCACGTGCAACAAAATCTCATCCGCTTTTCAGGGATTTTGTCAAAGCAACTACACAGTATAAATATGGTGTCTCTGAAAAAGCACAACATGTTGAACAAGAAAAAGATACAATTTCTGCAGATGCCAAGTAGGATTATTTAGTAGTTCAGGTGTCATGCATTGCAGAGGAGATTTCGTTTAAACGATGAAAGAAGTTGTTGTAAGTTCTATACCGATAGGGGGAGGGAATCCTCTTGTGTTGATAGCTGGTCCGTGCGTTATGGAAGGAGAACAAACAGTGCTTCGAATGGCGAGTAAAATTAAATCAGTTGCGGATCAGCTTAATATTCCATTGATATTTAAGTCATCATATCTCAAAGACAACCGTTCTTCTGCGGAGACTTTTCAAGGACCTGGTGTTCACGAAGGCATGGCTATATTAAAAAAGGTCAAAGACGAATATGGACTGCCCGTATTATCCGACATCCACGGTATTGAAGAAGTTGATACAGCCGCAGAAGTTCTTGATGTGATTCAAATCCCGGCATATCTCTCAATGCAGACGAGTCTCGTTGTTGCAGCGGGGAAAACAGGAAAAGTTATCAATGTGAAGAAAGGGCAGTTTTTGCATCCGCTTGACATGAAAAATGTTATCGGCAAGCTAGAGTATGCCGGAAATACGAACATCCTATTAACGGACAGAGGAACCTCTTTCGGTTACCGGTCACTTGTAGCAGATATGCGGGCATTACCGTTAATGCGTTCGCTTGGGTATCCGGTCGTCTTCGATCCGACACATTCCTTGCGGAATTATGGTATACCGTCGTCCGACAAGCGGGGTGGAAATCCTGAGTTGATTCCCCATATTTCTCGTGCTGGAATTGCAGCGGGGTGTGACGCGGTATTCATTGAAACGCATGACAATTTGGATGAGGCTCAATGTGATGCGTCAAGCATGCTACCGTTTAATCAGTTAAAACCATTACTCGAAACATTATTGGAAATCGATACTGTTGTCAGACCAATTATATCCGAATGAAGTAATTAAGCGGGCGCAAAATCTGAAAGCGCTCCTCCTTGATATCGATGGCGTTATGACAGACGGGAGTATAACATTCGATTTTAAGGGACGTGAAATTAAACAATTCCATGTTCAGGATGGACTCGGTATTTACTATGCAAGAAAAGCCGGGCTTTTAGTGGGTATTGTTACCGGACGTACATCACGGGTGAATAAGATAAGAGCGGTTGAACTCAATGTCGATTTTCTCGATCAAGGGCACAAAAATAAGCTAAAACCATATGCTGTTTTTAAAGAGAAGTTTCATCTCGAGGATGATGAAATCGGTTTTGTCGGGGACGATCTCCTCGATCTCCCGATTATGCTCAAGTGCGGCTTCCCTGCAAGTGTTAAGAATGGGAGATCTGAAATTAAGAAAATCGCACAATATGTGACCGAAATGCCTGGAGGTGAAGGCGCAGTGCGGGAAGTTATCGAATTCATTTTAAAACAGCAATGTAAATGGCAGGATATTGTCGACAGTTACCATGAAAAACCTATCCGTCGAAGGATAAGAAAACTGTGAAATCGTCAGTTGATACCGGAAAAGAAGTTATCAGAATAGAAGCAGAAGCGCTTTCCGCTCTAATCGATAAAGTAGACGAACGGTTCGATAACGCTGTTGAGTTGCTTTATAACTGCACGGGCAGAGTAGTAGTGTCTGGCGTCGGGAAATCAGGTGTTATTGGAATGAAAATTTCGTCAACATTGTGCAGTACCGGAACACCCGCGGTGTTTTTACATGCTTCCGACGGCCTTCATGGCGATTTAGGTATTGTAAAAAAAGACGATGTAATAATCTGGATATCAAAAAGTGGAAATTCAGAAGAATTTAAATCAGCATATCCGCTTTTTGATCGTATCGGAATCCCAATTATTGGAATAACCGGCAATATGAATTCACATCTTGAAAAATATAGCAATGTTGCACTTGATGTTACAATTACCGAAGAGGCATGTCCCAATAATCTTGCGCCGACTGCAAGCACAACAGCCACTCTTGCAATGGGAGATGCGCTTGCAATAGCGGTACTCAAAAAACGCAATTTTACAAAGGAAGACTTTGCTTATCTCCACCCCGGAGGGTCGCTCGGTAAACAGCTTCTGCTCAAAGTTGATAATATCATGCAGACGGGAGATCTCGTTCCGGTAATTAAGCAAAATGCATCGTTTCATGATATAGTTCTGGAAATGAATTCAAAAAGATTCGGTAGCACCTGCGTGGTCAATGATGACAGAAGCCTCGCAGGTATTGTCACAGATGGCGATTTAAAACGATTGATTCAGGACAGGCAGGATTTGGATACGATTACTGCTGTTCAGGTAATGAATAAAAGTCCAAAGACAGTTACAACCGGCACACTTGCTTCAAAGGCAATGCACATAATGAAAATATATGACATTATGCAGATAATTGTCGTTGACGAAAAGAGTCGCCCGGTCGGTATGATCCATCTTCACCATTTATTAGAAGTTGGAATTTCATAAAGGATTATTAGTACGAATAGCGTCACAAAAAAAATTATTTCCGTCAGTATTTGTTCTCTGCTTATTTTCGGATGTTCCAATACATCTGATAACGTTAATCAGGAACAGCAGATAGCAGAAGAAAAACCCGACCATGAGTCGTGGCCGTTTAGTTTGATTATGACGTCGAATGGAACAAAAACGTGTGAAGTAAGATCGGAATATATGGCGCATTTCGCATCGAGAGATGCGTACGATTTGTCCGACTCGGTTATTATCGATTTTTATGATGAATTGGGAAACCATTCATCAACGTTGACGTCTGATTTTTCAACAGTCAGTCAACCAAATAATATAATGGTAGCATTTGAAAATGTTGTCGTTGTTTCTGATTCGGGTGTGACTCTCATAACGGAAGAGCTGAATTGGGATAATGAGCAGCATATCGTTTACACGGATAAATTCGTTACATTTGTCACAGAAACCGATACACTTTTTGGACAAGGCTTTGAGTCCGACCGTTCTTTGAAAAATTATAAGATTCATAATCCGACAGGCATTTCGCACAGAAACGTCGGTGACAAATAATGATTAAGAAATCATGGTTCATATTAGTAGCAGGATTGATTCTTGCCGTTTTTAGCGGACCGTTGCAGGGTCAGGACCGGATACTCTTAAAAAAAGCCGATGAGGTGGCCGGGCAGACAATCGATGGGCAAAGTGCAACGCTGGTTATTGGATCTGTCCACTTTTTTGCCCCTGAACGGAATTTGGACATTTACTGCGACACAACTTTTATTTTCAGTGAAACGTCGACCTATATTCTTTCAGGAAATGTGCAGTTAATCGATACAGTACGGGTACTGCATTCGGACAAAGTTCACTATAACATGGTAACTGAGATTGCATTTAGCCCTGGCCCGTTTCTCTATACTGAACCCGTGACAAACAGAATATTAACGGCTGACAGCGGTAAATATTACTATAAAGACCGGGTACTTGTAGCAGAAAAAAATGTTCGTTACCGGGAAGGATTCAGAGAACTCCGTGCTAACAAGATGGACTACCGTGAAGTTGCGCAAGAAGTCCGTGCTGAGGGGGATGTTCTTTTTTACGATCTTGTGCGAAACGTTACAGCGACTTCGCAGTACGGTGAATATTTTCAGAATGAAGGATACGGAAAATTTACCGGTGAACCATTGATAGTGCAGCCGAGCATTATCGGAACTGATACAATGTATATTTCGGGCAAAATAATGGAATACTTTGGAGGAAACGAATCCAGATTTGTGGTGACAGACAGTGTCTCAATTATTCGCTGCTCAGTGGAGGGTTTGAGCAACAAAGCGACATACGAATTTGACCAATCAAAAGTTGTTCTCGAAGATAATCCGATGATTCTCCATGAGTCAACAGAGATATACGGGAGCCAGATAGATTTGCTCCTTCAAAACAATGTATTGAAGGAAGTGGTGGTTATAGACAGTGCTGTTGCTTATACCGTTGCTGACACCTCAGGCAGGTATAGTATAAAAAATGAGCTGCACGGTAAAATAATAAATATCTTCCTGAAAGATGAACGGATAGAGAGAATAGTCGCAATACAAAATGCTGAAAGTATCTATTACAGTTTTGAAAATAATGAGTTGCAGGGGAAGAACGTCTCTTCTTCAGGACAGATAACTATTTTATTAGAAAATGGCCAACTCAACGAAATAAAAAGTGTAAACAGAGTAATAGGGGAATTTACACCGGCTAGTATACTACCGGAAATCAGCAACAGAAAACGCGATGAGTAAAAACAATCTTCTGCTGCGGGCAGATAATCTAGTAAAATTTTACGGAAGACAGCAGGTCGTTAATCAGGTTTCGATCAAGATTCGACAAGGTGAAATAGTTGGTCTGCTTGGGCCGAATGGTGCCGGAAAAACAACGACATTTTACATGATTACCGGCATGATCAAACCGTCCGATGGTAAAGTCTTCCTCGGTGAGAAGGAGATTTCTAAGTTGGCTATGTATCGCAGATCTCGGTTGGGTATCGGTTATCTTGCGCAGGAACCATCGGTTTTCAGGACTTTAACGGTAGAAGAAAACATAATGGCAATTCTCCAGACGATTTCAATAGAGCGCAAAGAGCGTAAAGAGCGGCTGGAACATTTGCTGGATGAACTCGGATTAAGTAAGCTCAGAAAAAACAAAGCTTTTACACTCTCAGGAGGTGAGAGGAGAAAAGTTGAAATAACACGAGCGCTTGTTACAAATCCCAAATTCATCCTGCTCGATGAACCGTTTTCAGGAGTCGATCCGATAGCGGTTGAAGAAATACAGCGAATTGTTCGTGAATTGACAAAAAAAAATATTGGTGTTCTTATAACTGATCATAATGTTCACGAAACACTTTCAATTACAAACAGGGCATATCTCCTTTATGAAGGTAGAGTATTAAAATCGGGTAGTGCGGCTTTTCTGGCGGATGATGATGAGACCAGAAAACTCTATTTAGGTGACAAGTTTAGATTGGATAGGTAACAACTATGGTACGATTAGAGCAAAGATTTTCACTACAACAGCGGTTGTCGCCTCAGCATGTACTGTTTTCAACCCTGCTCCAAATGCCCGTAATGGCACTTGAGCAGAAGATTCAAACTGAGCTGGAGCAAAATCCTCTTCTTGAAGAAAATACTGAGATTGAAATTGACGAAAGTCAAAATGAAGAATTCCCTGATCCCGTTCAGGAAGAAATAAAAGAAATCGACGGCGAGAAAGAAGAAGCACAAGAGGAATCTGATTCGGGCGATGAATTCGATATTCAAGAGTTTTTGAATGATGAAGACGATTATGAGTATGTACCGAAATACCGTAATGCAGAGGAAGAAGATTTCCGGCCCGATCCGGCACCGGTGACACTCGCAGAGCATCTTCTGTCGCAATTCCATTTCCTCCGTCTCTCAGAACAAGATGTTGAAATCGGTGAATACATAATTTGGAATATTGATGAAGACGGCTATCTTTCAACAGATACCGAAACACTTGCACATAATCTCTCTGTACCACCTGATAAGATCATTACCCCTGAGAAAGTAGAATCAATTTTACTGAAAATTCAAACACTTGATCCCGTCGGCATCGGTGCTCGCAACCTTCAGGAATGCCTTGTCCTACAGCTAAAAGAGCAGGTTAAAGATAACACACTTGCCATTGCGATGTTGGAAATTCACTTTGATGATTTCAAAAATAAACGGTATGAAAAATTGATGAAGCATCTGAATACAGATGCGGAGGATATAAAAAGTGTTATTGAGGACATTAGCAAACTCAATCCCAAACCGGGTGAGGGCTATTTTTCCACGAATGAAAACTACATAATTCCGGATGTTATCGTTGAGAGTGTAGGAAATGAATTTATTCCCAGTATCAATGATACGAATATTCCGCAGCTCCGCATCAGTAATGCTTATCGCCGCATGCTGACCGAAGGATCGAGTGTATCGAATGAAACAAAAAAATACATTCATCAGAAACTCGAATCTGCCAGATGGCTTATCAATTCCATACAGCAGCGGAAAACTACCATGATCAAGGTCATGCAGGAAATTATAAACCGACAGAAAGAATTCTTTTCAAAAGGTCAGAAGTACATCAAGCCGATGATTTTAAAAGACATCGCCGACGCGATTGAAATGGATATATCGACAATCAGCAGAGTCACAAACGGAAAATATGCGCAGACCGATTTCGGTGTGTTTGAGCTAAAATATTTCTTTAGTGACCGTATGATGACAGATGACGGTGATGAAATTTCGACACTACGACTAAAAAACCAGATAAAAGAGATTATTGAGAATGAAAACTCCAAAAAACCCTTAACTGACGGACATATCTCTGAAATAGTTGCTGAAAAAGGCATACCTATTGCACGTCGAACGGTAGCAAAATATAGGGAGCAGATGGGGATTCCAGTTGCCAGGTTGAGGAGAAAAATATAATGGTAACTCTTCATATTATAATGTATATTATAATGTGAAATTCCAAACATTAGTAACATTTTTTGCACTACATTTAATTATTTATGGAGGGAATATGCAACAGAAACCGCGTTACCCGGGGGGTGAAATTAATATTCCCCAATTTGATTTTAAAAGTATTAATCCGAAGATAATTTACGGCGCCGTCGCAGCCATTGTAGTCATATGGATCCTGTCAGGCATTTATTTTGTCGGGCAGCAGGAAGAAGGCGTTGTCCGGCGATTTGGAAAATTTATTGAAAAGGTTGGTCCCGGTCCCCACTATAAACTGCCATGGCCGATTGATAAAGTTGATAAACCGAAAGTTGAAGAAATAAGAGGTATTGAGATCGGTTTTCGGACGCTTTCCCCGGGAACAGCAACATCTCCAGCACGGTATCAGCAGGTTGGTGAAGAGTCTCTCATGCTGACCGGTGATGAAAACATTGTCGATCTCGATGTGATTGTGCAATACCGGATCAGGGATGCAGTAAATTATCTCTTTAAGGTAAGAAACCCTGACCAGACAGTCAGAAATGCGGCCGAAGCTGCTATCCGGTCGGTTATAGGCAAAAACACAATCGATGATGCGCTGACGGAAAATAAAACAGCAATACAGAACAACGCGCTACTGGAACTACAGGCAACTCTCGATGAGTATGAAGCAGGAATCTATATAGTCGCGGTAAACCTGCAGGATGTGCAACCGCCCGAAGAGGTTGCCGATTCATTCAGAGATGTTGCGAGAGCGATCCAAGACAAAAACAGGCTTATAAATGAAGCCCAGGGGTATAGAAATGATTTAATTCCGCGTACACGAGGAGAAGCTGAACAGCAGATTCGTCAAGCTGAGGCTTACAGCGAGGAGCGGGTTCGAAGATCTCAGGGTGATATCGACAGATTTCTTTCCATTCTTCTGCAATATAATAAGTCTAAAGATGTGACAAAGAAACGGCTTTACATAGAAACGATGGAAAAGATTCTTCCCGGTATGGAAAAATATATCATACAATCGGATAATGGTGGCGGTATTTTAAATCTGATCCAACTCAACAAAGGAGGACAGTAATGGAACGGAAAATGAGTATAGTTGCAATTGCCGTTTTAGCTGCACTTATATTGCTGAATTCGTTAATATTCTCTGTTGATGAAACTGAACAGGCTGTTGTTCTGCGATTTCAGGAAATTGTTGAAACGGTGACCGAGGCAGGTCTCCATTTTAAATTGCCGTTTATTGAGACGGTTGAAGTATTTGAAAAACGTCTTTTGGAATACGATGCGGCACCAAAAGAAATTATCACCAACGATAAGAAGACGCTGGTTGTCGATAATTTTGCACGCTGGAAAATTTCCAATTTGACGACATTCTTTGAGCGTGTCAGAACTGAAAACGCAGCACAAAATCGGCTTGATGAGATCATATACTCAGATCTGAGAAATGAATTAGGAAAGTACACGTTTAGCGAAATAATATCTGAAAATCGCCAGGATATAATGAATTTAGTCAGGGAACTTTCAAATGTTAAATGTGCCGATCTCGGAATTGAAATTATTGATGTAAGAATTAAACGTGCCGACCTACCGCCTGAAAATGAATCTGCGGTATATGAGCGGATGCGCGCAGAACGGAGACGGCAGGCAAATCTATCTCGCTCAGAGGGTGAAGAAGAGTCGCTCAAGATTCGTGCGGAAACTGACAAGCAGGCCACCATTATTCAGGCCGAAGCGTATCAAAAATCTCAACAGGCACGGGGTGACGGTGACGCAGCAGCACTAACAATTTTTGCGGATGGCTATAACCGTGATCCCGATTTTTTTCAGTTTATGCGTACGCTTGAAGCATATGAAGTAACGCTGAAGGACAAAACCACGCTGGTTCTGCCGCCCGAATCGGATTTTCTGAAATTCCTGACACAGATAGAAAATTAAGGTATTATCAACCATTAAATGTGTGAGGATGTTATGAATGCGGAAATGCGCATTCGCGCGACTACGATAATTGGAATAATTCGAAATGGTGAAGTTGCTCTTGGCGGAGACGGTCAAGTGACTTTAGGGGATACTATTGTCAAGCAAAACACCCGAAAAGTCAGAAAAATGGGCAATGACACCATAGTGGCCGGTTTTGCCGGCACTGCCGCTGATGCATTTACGCTTTTTGACAAATTTGAGCAGAAACTCGATCAGTATAGTGGAAATCTGGAACGGGCAGCGGTCGAGCTTGCAAAAGATTGGAGAACAGACAAATATCTCAGACGTCTTGAAGCACTACTTGGTGTAATGAGTATAGATCGTTCGTTTATTTTATCAGGATCAGGCGATGTAATTGAACCGGAAGACGGTATTGTTGCAATCGGCTCCGGCGGGACGTATGCACTTGCTGCAGCACGCGCGCTCTTGAAAAATACAGGCAAAAGTGCTCGGGAGATAGTTGAAGAGTCGTTAGAAATCGCTGCAGATATCTGCATATATACGAACAAAGAGATCGTTGTCGAAGAAATAGTCAAAAAACAAAAGAAGTCCGGAAAGAAGTAATGAAAGTCAAAGAGTTTACCCCTAAAGAGATTGTCAAAGAACTTGACAAATATATAATCGGACAGAAAAATGCCAAAAAATCTGTGGCGATTGCATTACGCAACAGATGGAGACGGCAACAGGTCAATGAAGAATTGCGCGAAGAGATAATGCCGAACAATATCATTCTTATTGGCTCAACCGGTGTTGGAAAAACCGAAATTGCCCGGCGGCTTGCAAAATTATCAAACGCTCCGTTTATTAAAGTTGAAGCTTCAAAGTTTACCGAAGTCGGGTATGTTGGACGTGATGTCGAATCTATCATTCGTGATCTTACCGATATTTCGGTAGCAATGATAAAGTCGGACAAAACCAAAATTGTTCAAGAAGAAGCAGAATTTTTAGCGGAAGAGCGGATACTCGAGATGCTACTGCCCGTCATGCAAAAGCGCAAAGAGCTCAAAGATGATGAAGATGCCGACATTGCCGATAAATTTGAACGGACACGCAAAAAACTTCGTTTGCAATTAAGGGAAGGCAAACTTGAAGATAGAATGATTGAACTTGACCTTCCGCAGGATTCGTTTCCGATGATGCAGATTTTTTCTCCTGTGGGAATAGAGGAAATGGGACTCAACATTCAGGACCTTTTCGGCGGTTTGATGCCGAAAAAGATGAAGAAAAGGAAAATGTCGATATCAGAAGCACGAACGTTTTTCATTCAGGAAGAAGCGCAAAAGCTGATCGACATGGAAAAGGTCATCAAGGAATCAGTTACCTGGGTTGAGCAGTCAGGCATTGTATTTCTTGATGAAATCGATAAAATAGCCGGTGAAGATCACGGCAATGGACCGGATGTATCACGCGAAGGAGTTCAGCGCGATCTACTGCCAATTGTGGAAGGTTCGAGTGTTGTGACAAAGTACGGAATGATCAAGACCGACCATATTCTCTTTATTGCATCGGGAGCGTTTCACTCTGCAAAACCTTCCGATCTAATTCCAGAGTTACAAGGGCGTTTCCCTATCCGTGTCGAACTCGACAACCTTACAACGAATGATTTTGTACAAATATTAAAAGAACCACAAAATGCTCTGACGATTCAGTATGCAGAACTTTTGAAAACTGAAAATATTGAGCTTGATTTTACCGAAGAAGGTATTTATGAAATTGCCCGTACAGCCCATGAAGTAAACGAACGCACAGAAAACATTGGCGCACGCCGTCTCCATACGGTTATGACTATCCTGCTTGATGAAATTTTGTTCATGTCTCCGCAGAAGAGGGTTAAAGTGATTAATATTACCAGAGACTATGTCAATAATGTATTAAGTGAAATCGTAGAAGATGAAGATTTGACACGGTATATATTGTAAAAGATCGAATTTAACACATTAAATGCTCATCACATGAAACTGCCGTATTGCAACTCTGTTGAACATATAATTGTAATACAGTTGCTCCATTTTTGCTTGCCTTTTAAGTATGATATTCCGACATTGCTCTCGCCTCAGTAAGTAAGTGTTGTACAAATTCATCTATCAACCATCGCACTACAGTAGAAATCAATGACCCCGATTAAAAGCATTTCGGTTATTTCACAGGGTAGTTTTTTACTCTTTGCGTTTTTGTTATTCTTAAGTGTTGCCGCAATTATTTTTATGTATAAATCGACGATCCCTCCTGTTGCGTCATGGAGAAAATTTCTGCTTGCTGCCGTCCGCTTTTGTGCTTTGCTGGCTATAATCGGGATTATATTTTCTCCGGTGTTAAAAGTGTCATACGAAGATCAGCAAAAACCGAATCTTGCAATTGTAATCGATACATCATCTAGTATGAATAATTCCCTTCTTTCGGATAGAGAGCAATCTCAAGATGATAATCTGCAGCCTCATAGTATCATAAATGCTCTTCAATCAGCAGATATTCAGGCATTAACTCAGAGTATTGATCTTAATTATTACCAGTTTGACCGCGTAATTCAGTCAATTACTGAAAATGATTTACCTGCTCTTGTATTCGAAGGAGAGGGCACAGATATATCATCTGTACTCCGCACTGTGATAGATCGTCCTGAAGAAAATACTCTCGGAATAGTGCTCATTACAGACGGAATGTATAATATTGGTGAAAATCCGGCATATATGGCAAGTTTGAGTAACACGCCGGTATTTCCTGTCCTGATTGGAGACCCCACACCAAAAAAAGATGTGTTGATTACTGATATACAAATGAACGAAATTACTTATACGGATGAAGAAATACCCATTACTGTCACCGTTCAAAGCAGCGGATATGAAGGGCGATCAGCTGCGGTACAACTTTTCTCTGCCGATAACGAATTATTAGATTCCGAGACCATCTTCCTCGGAAGTGATTTTCAGGAGCAGACTATAGTGTTTCATTACACTCCTAAATTAGCCGGAGTTCAAACACTACATGTTTCGGTTCCCTCATTTGAGAATGAAGTATCGGTAGAAAACAATAATCAAGATATACACTCGAAAGTGTTAGAGTCAAAATTGAAAATACTTATTACTGCCGGACGTCCCAGCCTCGATTTTTCTTTTATGAAAAGGAGCCTTGAATCAGTTGATGATTTTACGGTAACATCACTTGTTCTGAAACCTGAAGGATCCTATCTGGAGAATACTGCGGCAATTCTGGACAGTATACATATATTTCATTTATTTATATTTATCGATTTCCCTGCTGAGCAGAGTTCGGATGCACTGGTACAAGCGTTACGGTCCGAAATTGCCGAAAAAAATAAACCGGTATTGTACATGAGCGGCCCGTCATTGTCTCCGGTTCAGCTTCAAAACATTGCGGACATGATAGCTGTGAGAAATCTTGCTCAACAGGGTAACGAGATCGAAACATTTTTGAAATTGTCCGAAGACGCCTTCAATCACCCGGTATTTCAAATATCAGATGATCTTAATACAAATAGGATCATCTGGTCAACTCTGCCTCCGATTTATACACCCGGAATGATTCCGATTCCATTCAATGATGCAGAAATAATGGCAAATGTTGATATTGTTCGTGCTCCGGCTTCATCCTCCGCAAGTACCACACCGCTCATGTTTCTGAGAAAAGTCGAAGAAAGAAAATCTCTGTTCCTTAATATCTATACTATGTGGCGCTGGAAACTCATGCTACTCCGTGATTCTGAGAAGAGAGATTTTTATGATATATTTTTAATGAACTGTGTTCAATGGCTTATAAATTCCGATGATAATAAGCAAGTATCAGTTGCGACTAATAAAGAATTTTACCGTAACGGTGAATCCATTACTGTTAGTGCGCAGGTTTATACACCTAATTACGAGCCGGTCGACAATGCGGAAGTGCAAATATCCGTAAAAAAAGCCGAATCCGAGTTTTCACGCATTCTGCTATCGACAGGGAATGGTCACTATTCATCATCACTAACAATATTAGAGCCGGGGAATTACACACTCTCTGCCAGCGCACTACTAAACGACCGAATAATCGGATCCGATGCAACTGATTTTTTTATAGACAACTTTAATATTGAGCAGCTTAAAACAACCTCTGACAGCTTGCTACTGGCTCAGGTCGCTGCGCAATCAGGCGGGGCACTTCTTAAAACAGATAAATTGTCCAAACTTACAGAGTATCTTGATACCAGCCCAATTGTTATGCTGAAAACTATTACTCTTCAGATTTGGAACACGGCTTGGTTATTGGTTGTTATCGTTTTCCTATTATGCTTAGAGTGGTTTTTAAGGAAAAGGATGGGGATGCTGTAAAAATGAAATTTTCAATTCTACAGCGGAAAAAATTATATTTTTTATTGCATTCTATAAATTAATTTAGGTACTTAGGCTATTTTCGGATCAAGTGTTACGGTATACTTGAAATGAAAGAAAAAGTCACTAGATTGATTGTTGGTACATCATGTCCCTTTTGCGTGATAATCGTTTTACAGGTACTCGACGTTCTTGTAACTACAGCCCGAAGCGGTTCAAGGACGATTTTGCTCTACTGCATTATGTTTCTTTGGAGATACCTGCCAATAAAGCTGCCAGGGGTCTTGGTTTTGGCTCCACGACGGTGCGAGGCACATAGATGCTTTATCGACAGGAGATTTATAATTTTTTGTGTCAGGAAGTGAGAAGACTTTCCGGCGAGATAGAATGTGATGCACGCTGCTTTGATGGGAAACGTACAGGAACCAGCGGTCGCGGGAGTGCCGGTACAATATAGGTTCTTGGCATGGTGGAACGTCACGGAAAGCTATTTACTACGATATGACTTGCCGCTTGATGAACGAGATCAGGAACACCGCTGAGCAAGGGAGCGTCTTCTACACTGCTCCGTTCAGTTCGTATACATCGCTGCAGTTTTTTGGTAAACAGCGTACGGTCGGTCGATCATAACACATAGTGTATCACGGGACGTCGTCATAGTAACGGCCTTGAGGGGTTCTGGTCATGTGCACAAGAAAGACGCTTACAGTACCATGGTGTTAGCAAAAGTCATTGCCTGGTATACCGGGGGCAAGGAAATGGAATGGAGATACAACTACAGAAACCAAAATCTATACCATCTTTAATCAAAATTCACGTTAGTCCGTTTTTGACGTAATTACCAAATTTTTAATTGCGAAACATTTGAATTATATTAGTAGTGAGTTGTATTCAAAATTAATTAGTGCGAGATCACGCTATCACGTTTTAAAATCAAATGTTGTAATCTAATTTTTAGTGAGAATTTCCTGCTCAACATTGCTATATATGTGAAGAAAAATCATGACCATTTTTTCTAGAGGCAAGGCGCAAAAATCAGGAGAATATGAAATTCACGATATGATTGAAAAAACTTTTGATAAGGGAGATATCATTATCCGTGAAGGCGAAAACGATACGGGAGCTTATAAAATTATTGAAGATGAAGATGAAGTTGAAGTTTCAATCAGAAGTGAGAGTTCAGATATTAAACTTGCCGCACTCGGTAAAGGCGCCATTTTTGGTGAAATGAGTCTCATCGATCAAAAACCCCATTCAGCTACAGTTACTGCGCTCACCGAAGTTGAATGCACATTGGTTGATAAAGATTAGATTTGAAAATGAACTCAAGGAATCGAGCCCTATAATACAGGAAATTCTTCATGCATTCAGTGAGAGATTGCGCGGTGCAGATGATAGGGTTTGCTCGCAAGTAAGCTGAGCATAGTTAATATTAATATAAGTTTGCAACTGCGTATTCCCTTTTTCACAACAGTACGATTTACATGATTCGTAAGTATTAAGATTCATATACTTTGTGTTTGTATTTTATTGCTTACCGATATGTATTTGATTCTCAAGAATTGTACAAATGTGAGTTTGCTACTAGATAAGATAGCGTTATTATATATCTAGCCGTTTCAGATAAAAGATTTATATAACCATATTGAATTACATCAAACTATTGATTCTTTTGTTTATCAAGCAAAGTTCCAAAAGTGAGGAGATATCATGAAAAAAAAAGCATTTATGCTGCTTCCGTTATTTTTGTTATATACTCTTTCGTGTACAGAAAAATATGAGGATGTTACTTTGCAAACGACTCGGATATCCGGTAATATACTGCCCGACATTGATATTTCCGGGTCTCCGAATGGTATTGTTCCTTTTCCGGAAAACACACCATCACTATTTACAAATGTATTTTCGAAATATACAAAAATCATTGCACCGAATGGTAAACCGATCCATTTCATTGCTCAAGATACTTGGAGCGAAGATAAGATACTGAAGGCCCGAAATATTATGGAATTTATTTTAACCGATTTTCCCGGCTCAGAATATGGCAATGATAAATCGATCGTTGCTAACGCTATGTCGGATAACAAAGCAACTATGACACTGTTCAATACATCAGGATCTGCGCAAGAAGCGAGAGAAGGTCCAATTGGAGATGGTACAGACCTCTTCATGCAAAGCCTATGGGAAAATGAGACAACTGCTGAAGGCAGTGATGATTACATGAATCATATTACCCGTGATGCAGCCTATGAAGAAGTATTGCATTTGGTTCATGGTTCGGGCATCATACCAGCTCTGCCGCAGTATAATGAAGAAATTATGGAAGCGAAAGATGCGGCGGTAGTGAGAGGATGGGGACCACCAAACGACGATCCACCGGGTTGGCATTTTGAGTATATTGCCCAACAATTAGACGTCTACCTTGATTTATGGAATATTCAGCCTAAAGTATGGGAGGGGAGAAAGATTGAGCCGGGACAAATGCCGGAAGGAACAGCACACTGGGGACAGAATCCTTCCAATACCCGTGCACGATTACAGGAACTCGATCCGGTCGGATATGAGCTGGTTGAGAAGTTTTTTCACCCGTATATTACCTATACACCACTTCTGCCGGTCGATTTTGAAGGAACTTTCTCAATACGATTTGATGAATCGCTTGTCTATACCCATAAATCACAACATCTCAGGAATGCAACACTTCGCGGCAGCAAGAATGCCAACTTGACAGGAAATGAATACAACAATATTTTAACCGGAAATGACGGGAATAACATACTCAATGGTGGGGGTGGTGACGATAAGCTTGACGGCCGTAGTGGTGATGACACAGCGGTTTATAGCGGGAGTTTCAGTGAGTATTCAATTGATGACCATAACCAATATGTACGTGTTACTGACCATATTCTTAACCGAGATAGAAACGATACCCTGCAAAACATAGAATATCTCCAATTTGCAGACCGTCGGGTTAATATTAATTAGATAGACGAATAGCATTTGAGTTGGCGAGAGGAACATTATACAAAGTTAAACTCTTAAAATAATAAGATATTCGGTGAAAAACAGTACCAGAATTATTTTTTGAATTTTATTGACTTTATCATAATATTTAAGTGATAGACAGACAATAATCGCGAATCCAATTTCGTGCATTCTGAACCAGAAATGTGATCAGTAATTTTCAATAGAGTATAAAATAATGGGTAAATAATCTACTTTATCGTACTTTTTTTGTACGGTAAACTAAGGGAAAGTAACGCGCAAGAAGCCGAACCATTAACTATAGAGAACTTAACCGGGCGCCAAAAAGCATCGATTCTGGTTATTGCAATCGGTACAGAAGCAGCATCGCAAATATTTAAACATCTTAAAGACAAAGATGTTGAACGGCCTGCTGTAGAGATTGCAGACATGAAGGATATTCTTTCGACAATAATGGAAGCAGTCATCGAGGAATTCTGCCAGATGATCATGGATCAGGAGTATATCTCTCACGGCAACATAGACTATGCAAAAGGTGTCCTCGAAAAAGCCGTTGGTCCGAGAAAAGCACATGAAGTTATCATGAAGTTATATCGAAAGTAGAATCGGCAATCCACGTTAGTGGTTTTACGCTCCTAAAAGACGTCGATCCGAACCAGTTGCTAAACTTTATTCAGCACGAACATCCCCAGACAATTTCGCTGATATTAGCGAATGACGAATTAAAGGATTCAATATTCAGGAATATGTCTGAGCGGGCTGCTAATCTTATTCAAAGAAGAACTTGAATTTATGGGTCCGGTCTGTTTGAAGGATGTTGAAGAAGCACAGATGAAGATAGTTGATATTGTTCGGACACTCGAAAAAGACGGTGAAATCGTCATTTCTGGCCGTGGTGGAGAAGAAGAGATTATAGCATAAGCATATTATTTAAATTTTTAATTGAGATCTACAAATTAATCTGCCTTACTAATTCTGACCTTGCCCCCAAAAGTTGATCCAGATAGTATATTAGTACAGGGATTAGATTGAAAAGAAAGGAGCAAGATCAATGGCACGTAGAATTCACACATCAGAACAAATTATCCACAAGCTTCGAGAGGCAGAAGTACTGCTCGCTCAAGGTCAGTCGGTTCAACAAGCTGCTCGCCAGATTGAGGTTACAGAGCAGACCTATTATCGTTGGCGAAAGGAGTATGGTGGTCTTCGGGTGAATCAGGCGAAACGATTGAAAGCGTTAGAGAGAGAGAATATTCGCCTGAAACGCCTGGTTGCCGAGAAAGAGTTGGATATTCAAATCCTCAATGAGACTCTGGCGGTTGATGCAAAAAACTTCTGAGCCCGGCGAAGCGACGGGAGGTGGTGCAGCATCTTTGCACGACTCTTGAGATCTCGCAGCGCCGGGCCTGTAGTGTGTTGGGAGTACCGCGCAGCACTCATCAATATCGCCCGATTTCTCCTGCGGATGAACCGGTGTTCGTGCAACGTATGGTCGAGTTGGCCACGCAGTATGGTCGGTATGGTTATCGACGAATTACCGCACTGTTACAGCCAGAAGGCTTCAAGGTCAATCATAAGAGAGTGGAGCGTTTGTGGCGTCGAGAAGGATTAAAAGTTCCCCGGAGGCAACCGAAGCGCAAACGGTTATGGCTCAATGACGGTTCGTGTATTCGGCTGCGACCTGCGTACCGGGATCATGTCTGGAGTTATGACTTCATGCAAGCACGAACCCGAGAGGGAAGGAGCTATCGTTTGTTAACAATATTAGATGAATACAGTCGGGAGTGTCAGGCAATTGTGGTAGGCAGGAGGCTGACTCACAATGACGTCATAGAACATCTTGCAACACTGTTCGTGCAGCGAGGAGTTCCGGTTCACCTGAGAAGTGATAATGGCACAGAGTTCACTGCTCAAGCGGTCCGGACATGGCTCATGCGCCTGGGAGTAAAAACATTGTATATTGAACCAGGCAGTCCATGGGAGAACGGGTATATTGAGTCGTTCAATGGCAAACTGCGTGATGAAGTGCTCAACCGGGAAATCTTCGATACCTTACACGAAGCAAAAGTGCTTGTGGAACGCTGGCGAAATGAGTATAATCATAAGAGACCGCATAGTGCCCTCAGATACCGGCCACCCGCCCCCGAGGCCGTTATACCACCGGATTCGGTCTCAAGGCCAATGGATAATACAACAATGAATATATCGATGAATTGACTAACTTAAATAATGGCCCAAACATTAGGGGCAGGTCAGTAACACCTTCAATCTTAATCACGTCAGCATAATCTTTTTTTTGTATCCAACTTTCAATAGTACAGGTCGTACTTAAAGGATCGGGATTTTCTGATGTTTCAATGACGTATGTAAAAGAAATTGAATCAGGAGATGTTCCCTCAAAATCTATACTTGTCTCAAAACCGTATCCCCAAAAGTCATCACTTGCAACACCAATTAAGTTTCCTGATTGTTTTTCATATACATGTAGAGTAATATTCCCTTCGGGAACATTAGTGACTCCCTCAAAAAATATATCCTCAATATAACTTGGTGATGATTGATAATAAATATAACGTAAAATCCTTGGAGTTATTTGCTCAATAGGTGGTGCTACCGGAGGTTCAACAGGAGGAGGAGGTGGTGCTACCGGTCTAGTTGGTTGTATTATAGTAGTTGTACCTGAATCATCTTTTCCACAAAAAACATTAGCAATAGAAATAAGCAATACAAATAGTATTAAACGTTTCATAATAAGCCTCTTATAAAGCAAAATTTTACCTTGTTTATGTCATAAAACGTGTTTATTACTAGACAATCAAGGATACTTTTCGAATATATTTTTTATTTATGTATATCATTCCTCAAATTTAATATATCAGTTCAAAAATAAAATAATGCATTACTCTACGAAATTCTCCTCCTCATCAACAATTCCGGCGGTTCCTGGCAGGAGTTTAAGATTTGTGGAGGGAAGACCGCTCAATCAACGCTTTGAACATTGTTACAAACCGTGATGGGAGTCCGTCAAGCTGATTGTCCATTGTTTCACTGGTTATGACAATTACGGATGTGTTTTCAATTGCAACGGCAGAGACAGTCCGTTTATTTTCACCAAATAATGACATTTCTCCGAAGAACTCATTTGGTCGGAATGTATTTAATGTTATAGATTTTTTATCATCGGATTTAATGCTGATCCTCACGCGTCCGTTCTCAATGATATACATTTCATTACCGGAGGCGCCCTCTCTGAATATAATTTGCCCCTTCATGAATATCTTTTTGAATTTTCGGCCTGATGTATCTGTCATTTTTAAAAAGTAATACAGTATGTAATGGATGAAAATTAGAGTTTAACGCTTTCTGAGCACCTTAACCAAAGCAGTCTTAGTATCGGTGCTTTTGTCTCGATCTTTTATAAATTTTGCAGGAACACCAGCAACAACCGAGTTTGATTTGACATCTTTTATAACTACAGCACCTGCGGCAATAACGCTATTCTTTCCAACAATCACACCTTCAAGAATGACAGCGTTTGCACCAATCACAACACCGTCACGGATAATAACCGGTTTTGCACTTGGTGGTTCTAATACACCGGCAATGACAGCACCGGCGCCAACATGGCAGTCTTTTCCGATTATACCTCGTGCGCCAACAACAGCATTCATATCTATCATAGTACGATGACCTATTTCGGCTCCAATATTGATTACAGCACCCATCATAATGATACAATCCTTGCCTATCTTGACCTTATCACGGATAACAGCACCGGGCTCAATCCGAGCAGGGATATTTTTTAAGTCAAGCATCGGGAGAGCAGAATTTCGTCTGTCATTTTCAATGTAAAAATATTCGATTGATTTATTGTTTTTCTGAAGCAGCATTTTAATTGAAGAGTAATCTCCAATTGCAATGAGTGAGTCGACACCGGGGAATGTCATTACATCACTGGAAATTGCTGTAGTAACGTTACCTTTTATATAGACTTTAACCGGAGTTTTTTTTGTTGCAGTTCCTATGAGCTGCGCAATTTCATTATAATCCATGACCACTTTCCATACAATCTCTCATTGAATACCAGCCTGGTTTCTGTAAATGAATAAACTTGAGTGCTTGCAATGCTCCTTCAACAAAAACCATTCTATCGAATGCCGTATGGGATATAGACACTTGATCATGTTGTCCGATAAAAAGAATTTCATGTTCAGCAATAAGCGCGCCTGCACGAACTGAGTGAAAGGTTATTTCACCTTTTTTTCGGGGAGAAACACCGTGTCTTCCGAATCGTGCTTTGCGTGTCAAAATTTGATTTCTTCCATTTGCTATGTCGTAGCCAAGTTTTAGAGCAGTACCGCTTGGCGCATCTTTCTTGGTTTTACTGTGCTTTTCAATAATTTCAATGTCATATGATTCAGGTAGTACGCTTGAAAGTAAGTGCGCAAATGAGCCGAGCAGATCAATCGCCGAAGCCATATTCGGTGAGTGAAGAATGGGAATTGATTTAGATGAATCTTTCAGTTTTTTAATTTGAGCGCTTGAATACCCGGTAGTGCCAATCACCATTCCTTTATTTGCCTGTTTGCAAGATTCCAAGACATTCATCGTTGCATCAGGAAGAGAAAAATCGACAACAACATCACAGAGATGAACGAGCTTCGCTATATCAATAGAAACAGGTACATCAATGTCAAATGCAGGTTTGTTTTTGTCATAACCGCCGACACATTGCAAGTCCGGACTACTTTTTATACGTTCATAAATTTTTCTGCCTATTTTACCGGATATGCCGATGATGAGAACGTCGAGTGCCATAAGTTACTTTCCCAAAGATTTTGTGTGCTATAAAAGCCCGGCTTCGGTCATTGATTTTTTCAACTTGTCAGTTTGAGATTCATCCATAGAGATGAGGGGTAATCTGCAGGAGCCGACAGCAAACCCGAAAAGCTCCATCGCATGCTTCACTGGAATAGGATTAACATCAATAAATAGATCATAAAATAACGGAAGATATTTCAAAAATAACTCTCTACTTTCATCATGTTTTTTTTTAAGATAAAGACGAACCATTTTAGACATATCGGAAGGAATGATGTTTGCGGACACTGAAATTACTCCAACACCTCCAACTGATAATATCGGAACTGTTTCGTTATCATTCCCAGAGTAAATCGAAAAATGAGGATCAGCATCCCGAGCAATATGAGCAATTTGAACAATATTACTGCTTGCTTCTTTGGTGGCAGCGATGTTTTTTAGTTGCGAAAGAGCAATAGTTGTTTCCGCACTCATATTCAAACCTGTCCGGGAGGGAACATTGTACATTATGATCGGAAGAGAGCAAGCATCATTTATCCGCTTAAAATGCTCATATAGTCCCCGTTGCGAGGTTTTATTATAATAGGGAGTGACAACAAGGGCTGCATTTGCACCCAGCTCCTCGGCACGTTTTGTCAGTTCCAAGGCACGGCGTGTTTCATTACTGCCCGTTCCCGCAACAACAGGTACCTGTCCTGCAACAAAGCGGATAGTGTGCTCGATTAGCTCTTCGTGTTCTTTATAAGTGAGTGCAGCTGATTCACCGGTTGTGCCGCATACAATAATTGCATCGATACCGTTATCAATCTGAAAGTCAAGCAGTTGGTCAAAGAGGGGGTAATTTATAGAAAAATCAGGATTGAACGGAGTAACTATAGCAACGCCGGCACCATTGAATACCATTTCTCTTTTCTCCTTCACTGGTCTCCTTCACTGGTCTCCTTCACTGGTTCAAGGATTCAATTTTATAAAATATGATTCAATAAGCAAGACTTAATTATGAGAAAAATGTTCTTTTCAGCATATTTTCTGTTTCATTGAATATTTGCGAAGTGCCTCTTCATCGAGATTGAATCCAAGCCCTGGTGAATCTGGTACACGAATGTAACCGTCCTCAACTATCACTTTCGGTTTGATAATACTCTCCTTATATATGGAAAGCTCTGTAAATTCACATGCATAGGGAAGGTGTTTCATCGAAGCAGTCAAATGGAGTTTCGCACCCACAGTAAAACCCGGAACTATTTCATTTCCAATTCCCCAAGACAGCCCGTATGCTTCTGCAATTGCCTCAACTGATTTTGCAGGAAACAATCCACCTGCTTTTTGCAAGCTTTATATTGACAATATCTACAGCATCTTTATGGGCTAAAGCAACAACATCTCCGGGCAGCCAGATACTTTCGTCTGCCATCAGGGGTGTGTTTATATTTTTCCGAATCTTGGCAAGTCCGTCAATATTTTGTGGATTAATCGGCTGCTCAAGGAACTCAAGATTGCAGTAATCGAGCACCTTCATTGCTTCAATGGTTTCATTGACTCCCCAAGAACAGTTCGGATCAAGTCTTAATATAATCGCATTTCCAAGCGCACCTCTCACTGCTTGAACTTTGTCGATATCACCGCGAATGTCGTGTGATCCCTTTAGTTTTAAAACATTTATGCCCTTTTTGATGAATGTCTTTGCATTGCGTATCATAGCTTCCTTAGTATCAATGCCGAGCTCGCTTGCAATGGGGATTTTGTCCCTATATCGTCCACCAAGCAAGGTGCAGACCGGAACACTGAGTATTTTCCCCACAAGGTCATGCAAAGCAAGATCGACACCCTCTTTTGCACCGGGACATTTTGCAACGGCACGATCAATTTTTGAAAGAAGAGGACGGAGATGGCAAGGATTGTGTCCAATTAGGATAGGTGTGAAGTAGTTTTTTATTATCAGTTCAACTGTCTCAAGTGTTTCCCCGTAAAATGTCGGTTCCCATGCGCATGATTCACCAATACCGGTATGACCGCTATCAGTCGAAATTACTACTACAACCGAATTCGACGTAGAAATACTTTCATGCGCATCAGCAAAATCATGAATAGGAACCGCAATGGGATAGGTCTTGACGTGTGTAATTGTTACATTTTCAAGTTGCTCAGGCATGGAAGAATCACTCATTAATAGATATTGATATATAATGACAAATAATATTTCGTTTAAAATAAAACATTAAGAACAAAAATCAAGATAGAATAGATAAGAATCAGACAATATTTATCCCGAAATTGTCTACACATAATCTCCGGAGAGACTGATAGGCGGACTCAAGTGTATAGACACCAGTGATTTTACTGGCGCGCGGACTTTTGATTTCAATCCGAAAAGCAATCCCCTCGGCATCGACTTCAATAATATGTGAATTAACATCAGTATCAGGATTTGCTATCATTTGCGAAATGGTGTTTTCGAATCCAATACCCGCCATTGCAACTGCGGCATGTGTATTGACATTCCTCGGATAAAAGGAGCATATTTCTTTGGTCTTGCCTTTGAAAATCACAGTTTTTGTTATCGTCTCTATCAAAGTTGTTCGGATGTTTATCACTACTGATTGTCACTTTTTTAATTATGTTTCTGGCGTCATAAATGCCATCAAGTCCGAGAATTCCACCATGGACCGCAAATAGTTTCGTTTTGTGATTTCTGCAGAGAGATGCAATAGTATCTCTGAAAGAATCGTCTGCTAAAGAGGTATTCGACATAATCATCATGTCGTAATGCTGCAGTACGGTGGGAGCAAATTTCCAGACGGCACTATTTAATGCACATTCAACTACAATATCGGGATTACAGTTAGTAAATCTATTGAAATCATCCAAATTTAATTTGCTGAGTTGCGCTGTTTTAGATTCATCTTTTTCGTAGACTAAAGACAACCTCAATATCATTACCCCCTTTGATTCTCTTTACAAGATATGATCCGATTGTACCGTATCTGATAATATCGACAAATAGTGCCATATTAGTAGGGAATTAGACCCGTAATGTCAAGCTGATTTTGGAAATTAATGTAGGCGTAGCAAAAAAGAGAAATTGAAACAATAAGGTTTTTAGAAGAGAGGGAATAACAGAACGTAAAATGTAATTTAGGGCGGAATATTAACTAGAACTTCACCTTGAAATCCAATTTTTCAGCAGATCAAAGGCGACGTATCAAAATGTATAATTCTAATGTTCATAATTACTGGTCAAAAGTAAATATCGATAGATTAATTACATTGAAGTACGAATTTGTATTTTGTTATAGAATTATATGTATTGAATTTATAAGTCAAGCAAAATACATAAACTAATTAAGTGATGTGGTGAAATGTCAAGGTTTTATTTACTTGAAAATATTTCAAAAAACTTGTACACTATATTAACAAAATCAATGTCATGTAGGAACAAAAGAATATTATGTATGGTTGAATGTTCGTATGAATAAAACAGACAAATCACAAGATGTAACTTGCCCATTGTGCCAGCACCATTTTAATACCACAGAGGAAAACTGCCATCCGGGATGCCCGGTCGGTTCTCATTGCCACGCTGTAAAGTGCCCGAATTGCGGATATGAATTTGTTGAACATTCCAGTGTTGTTTCCTTTTTTAGTAACTTCTTCCGCAAAAATAGTAAAACGTGATATTTCTATGAAACCACTTATGGTATCCGTATCAGGTGTTCGGGGTATAGTAGGTGAGAGTCTGACACCGGACGTGATCGCCCGATACACATCCGCATTTGGTACAATGTGCAATGGCGGAACAGTTGTAGTAGGCCGAGATACAAGGGTTTCAGGACCAATGGTAGAACAAGTGGTAAGAGCTGCCCTAATGGCAGCGGGCTGCACGGTTATTCCGCTCGGCATAAGCACAACACCTACTGTACAGATGGCAGTTCCACATTTTTGTGCAGATGGTGGTATTGTTATTACTGCAAGCCACAATCCCACAGAATGGAATGCGCTTAAATTTCTAGATAATAAAGGAATGTTTATCGATTCCGATAAAGGCATGCAGTTACAATATATAATCGACTCAAACACTTTCGCTTATACTAACCACTCAGGTCTGGGTACCTGTAAAGACCAAACATCGTATGACTATGACCATATTAAGGCAATCCTCTGCAGTAATTTTATAATGCCGGAAATAATTAGAAAAAAACAGTTTAAAGTTGTTGTCGATTGTGTCAATGGTGCTGCAAGCTCTATATTCCCGCTATTACTTGAAGAACTGGGCTGCGATGTGATAAAGCTGCATTGTGAGCCAAATGGGCATTTTCCCCGCGGCGCTGAATCGCTGCCTGAAAACATTACAGAACTGGGCTCGACTGTTTTAAACGTTAGAGCAGACATTGGATTTGCCTTGGATCCAGATGGAGACCGTCTTGCAGTTGTCGATGAATCTGGTATTCCGCTTGGAGAAGAATACACTATTGTTCTTGCTACCACATCGGTTCTTGAGCATCAAACTGGCTCAATTGCTGCAAACGTTTCGACTACCTCAGCTCTTGATGACGTTGCCGACCGTTTTGATGTTACAATCCATCGTTCAGCTGTCGGGGAAGCACATGTTGTTAAAAAGATGATAGAAGCGGGATGTATTGTTGGTGGAGAAGGAAATGGGGGCGTTATATTCCCGGATATCCACTATGGTCGTGATGCGTTAGTTGGTGCTTCTCTTGTTTTGCGACTCTGCGCAGAGAGAGGGATTCCGATGAGTGCAGTCAAAGCAGATTTTCCCCGATATTATATGACAAAATTGAAATTGGAAATGGATAGCAATACTGCTGAGAATGCAATTGAAGAAATTCGAGAAAACCCGGGAGGTGCTGAGGTAGATATTACCGATGGTCTGAAACTTATCTTTCCTTCATACTGGGTGCATATACGAAAATCGAACACTGAGCCAATAATTCGCGTTATCGTAGAAGCACAGACAAAAGAAAAAGCAGATAAATTAGCATTGATATATCTGGAAAAAATTACAAGTGGAGTTTGAATTGAATAGTTCGATTACATTGCGGAAAATTGTATACTATTTTCCTCTTCTATTTTGAACATAACTGTGTGTTTTACATTCTGATGTTGGTTGGTGTTGAGTGTTGAATATTTCCTGAACTTTAACCGGACAGTACCTGCTTGCAAGATCTTTTGTTTCATCACATATCTTTAAACGGATTACCCCAGGAGGCATCTCAAAATCAACAACTGGTAAATTAAGTGTATCGTGAGCAGCAGCCATAAATTTTGACCAGATCGGTAGCGCCGCAACTGCGCCTGACTGACTGTTTCCGAGCGTAAATGCCGGATTGTCGAGCCCCACCCATGTACCTGCAATTATCTGTTTGCTGTATCCGACAAACCACGCATCCGTATGGTCATTTGTCGTACCAGTTTTTCCCCCGGCAGGGTGATTAAATCCATATACAGTATGCGAATTTCTTCCGGTACCACTCCGCACAACACTTCTCATGAGATCGGTAACAATATATGCAGTTTCTTCACTAAGAACTTCCTGTTTGACAGGTTGAGTGTTTGAATATATTTCACTACCGAATCTATCCTCAATACGTTGAATGTAAACAGGATCGACTTTGATACCCTTATTGGGAAAAGCGCTGTATGCGGAAACGATTTCTATTGGATACACTTCAGATACGCCGAGCGCAATAGCATCAACTTCATCTATGTACGATGTAAGCCCCATTTTTTTTGCTACTAACACTACCTCACGCGGCGGAATAATTTGCTGGATTAATCGAACAGTTATGAGGTTCAATGATCTTCTTATACCTTCACGTAACGTTGTAAGTCCGCCAATTGAGTTATCGTAATTTGAAGGACTCCAGCGTGTTCCATCATCCATCATGACTGTTATCGGCTGGTTAAGAAGTTGATGCGTAACGGGATATCCATTATCAACAGCAACAGCGTAGACAATTGGCTTAAAAACAGAACCAGGCTGCCGGAGCGCTTGGGTCGCACGGTTGAATTTTGATTCAGCAAAATTACGACCGCCAACCATTGCGATAACATGACCGTTTTCGAGATCCATTGCTACAAAGGCTGCCTGTATAATATTTTCTTTACGAGAGACGGAATCCATATAAGCTTCATCCCGAATGAGTTCAGGAATTTTCACGAGATCAATTTCATTAGTGTAACTTAATTTTTTAAGAAGTTCTGTCCGAGCTTTAGGATTGCGCATTCTGCTATCGGCAATCCGCTGCTGGAGTTCCAATTGTTCTGCAATCGCTTTTTCTGCAATTGCCTGTGTCCGAGTATCTATTGTTGTGTAAACTTTCAAGCCATCTCTGTACATATCGAAGTTATATGTTTTCTGCATTTCTTCAAGATTTTGGCGGGCAAGTTCAGAAAAATATGGCGCGATACCATACGATTCAGGCTCTATGGCACGTAATTTTGCAACAGTTAGCAACGGTTCTTGACGACCGTTATCGTATTGGATGCGGTCTATATAACCATGCCGGAGCATGTTATAAAGAACAAGATTCCGCCGATTACGAGATCGTTCAGGATGAAGTATTGGAGAGTAGCGAGTTGGAGCATTAATCTGAGCTATGAGCTGTGCACTCTGTACAAGAGTCAGATTTTCAACTACTGTATCAAAAAAAATATCAGCTGCTTGATGTACACCGTATGCGCCATGACCGAAATAACTGTTATTGAGATACATCTCAAGTATTTCATTTTTCGAATACTGTTTTTCGATCTGAACTGCAGTAATTATCTCTCTCAGCTTTCTTGCTATTTCTTTACGGGGACTCAGGTACAGCCCACGCGCAATCTGCATCGTAATTGTACTAAATCCCTCTGCATATCTGAGCGATTTTACAACCTGAATTACGGCACTAAAAAAGCGGTACGAGTCGACACCCCAATGTTGAAAAAATCGGTGATCTTCTGTAGCTATTGTAGCGTTAATCATATTATGCGGAATTCTGCTCAATGGTATTAATACACGCTTTTGCTTTGCCAGCTCTGTAATTACAACTCCGTCAGCTGATATAATCTGTGACGTTAAATAAGGTTCAAATGTTTGTAAATCCTTAAGTGAAGGAAGGCCGCTAAGTAGATATCGAAAATATAATCCCGAACCAATGACAAACAATAATATTGCTATGAAACTGATAACATATTTGTGAGCGGAACTCAATCTTTTTTTCACGTTTTTTTGCATACGTTCGTCAATACTTTTTTTCTTTAAGACCAATACCTAATTACTGTTCGTAATATCCATACTTAAATCGTGCATTGATTTTTGGGGGAAACCTGTTAAATGAATAAAGAATGGCAATCATAGAGAATTAATGGAAAATATTTCAAATTATCAATCGATTAAATAAGTAAAAGAGATACATTCAAGATAACATATACACTCTTTCGTGATATATATACTGTTAAAACGAAAGATAATTCACTATATTAAACATAATTATTCATTAATAGTTTCAATAGTATCGTATGCCCGGAAATATAAATATAATACCGAGACTGGTTCCGAGAATAGACCTTTCATCGGTCAGGCTACAAAAGCTCGGAGCTATACGAGGCACTATTTCTATGCGTGCTGTCATACCAGATAAATTGAAAGCCGGTGGAAGTGTCCGAAGAGAATTTAAAGCGGAAATTACTCCAGAAGGAGCGGCTGTAGACCTATCCGTTTGAAGTTATTGGCAAATTAATGCTTAATCAGAGATATAAACAGCTGAAATCGTTGATTTGAACGGAACTTTTATCGTCCGGCCTTAGTAGATTTTACAGATAACAGATATATTGAACAAAATCCTGTTCGTTATTGTAGTAATTATAAACGGAGGAAGTATTTATGCCCTTTTTCTTTTTCGATCCGACAATGATTTTTCTGATACCTGGAATACTCTTTAGCTTGTATGCTAGCTCAAAAGTGCGTTCAACGTACAATAAATTCAAACAGGTTCCTTCGCGCAGGGGCATTACAGGTAAAGAGGTTGCTCGTTTAATTCTTCAGAATAATGGTATTAACGATGTGGAAATTGAACGGACAGACAGAATGTTAAGTGATCATTATGATCCGAGAACCAAGACGCTTCGGCTATCACCCGAAAATTACGAAGGTAAATCACTTGCAGCTGCCGGTGTTTCTGCTCACGAAGTAGGCCATGCAATACAGCATGCTCAGGAGTATGGGCCCTTGAACATAAGGACTGCACTTGTTCCGGTCAGCAGGTTCGGTTCATGGCTGGCTATGCCACTGGTGATAATCGGCATGCTGTTTTCACATCCAATGCTCATCGATTTTGGAATATATTTATTTAGTGCTGTAGTGTTTTTTACTCTAGTTACTCTTCCGGTTGAGTTTAATGCAAGTTCTCGGGCTCTTGTATCTATAGAAGGATTCGCTATTCTCGACAAAGATGAAACAGAAGGCGCTCGAAAGGTATTGAACGCAGCTGCACTTACGTATGTAGCGGCAGCGGCAGTTGCAGTATTGCAGCTATTGAGATTGATACTCATCAGAGGATATATGGATCGTTGACAAATGATTGAGGAGGACTGCTATGACAAATGAATCCGGATTGAGCACAGACGACCTGTTCAGGTCTCTTATATTGAATTTTCAAGTAACCGCTATGATCGGTATGGGGAAAATGATGAATCCGGTTGCACAAAAAATCGAACGCAATTTGTATGAAGCACAAAAAGCTATCGATATGCTTGGAATGCTGGCAGAAAAAACAAAAGGGAATCTCTCCGACGAAGAAGATAGGATGTTGCAACAAACGTTGACCGATTTGCGGCTGAATTTTATTGCAGAGAGAGATAAACCTGAACCTGAGGAAACATCGGAAACAACCGAATTAACCTCTGAAGAGACTGAAAATCAGCCTTCTGATGATGCTCAAAGTAAAGACACCGATATTGAAACTGAAAGTAACGAAAAATAAAAGAACCAAAAAATTCAATTATTTTTGGAGGTATTTTAGTATGGTGTATAAGCTTCAAATACATAAAAAATTGTTTGTAATTGCGCAATTGTTTTTATTGTTGAATGTTGTATCCATAGATTTCGCATATTCTTATCAGAGTGATGTCAGGCAATTAAAAGCATTCAGCAATGCGTTTGTTGAGGTTGCAAAAGAAGTTACTCCGGCTGTGGTAAGTATCACCGCTACAAAAAATATATCGCTTTCTCAAATGCATGAGAGGAGAGAAAGCGGTGAGCTTGATGACTTTTTCCGTCGGTTTTTCCCTCAGGATGATGAGTTCAGCCAACAGGGTCTTGGATCAGGCGTGCTCATTGATAAGGCAGGTTATATCTTAACAAACAACCATGTCATTCAAGATGCATCGAAATTGGAAGTGAGACTCCTTGATAAAAGGAGATTTGATGCGGAAATTGTCGGAGCAGATCCGTTAACTGATGTCGCTCTCATCAAAATTGAAGGAGAAAATCTTCCGTATGCAAGGCTTGGAAATTCTGAACAAGTGCAAATTGGTGAATGGGTAATGGCTATTGGTACTCCATTTGGAGAAATGCTCAATTCTACAGTCACTGCAGGCATTGTCAGTGCCATCGGAAGAAATCTCGGAATAATAAATAGGCGGGATACGAATAGTTCTTATAAGATTGAGGATTTTATTCAGACTGATGCTGCAATCAATCCAGGTAACAGCGGCGGTCCACTTATCAATCTTGATGGGGAAGTTATCGGTATTAATACCGCGATTCTATCAAACACAGGATCATATCAAGGATATGGATTTGCTATACCTATTAACCTGGCAAAGAATATCACTAATGATCTTCGTGTTTTTGGGACAGTGAAACGGGGGATTATTGGGATATCTTTTCAGGAGATTCAAGACCAAAATGAGATGGAAAGATATCAACTCGATAATCCATATGGTTTGGTCATAAGAGATTTCACTCTGGGTGAAGATTCACCGGGTAAACGTGCTGGTTTACAAAAAGATGATGTTATTATTGCCGTTAATGACAATCCGATTGCAAGAAGCGGCCAACTACAAACGATCGTAGCAAGTAAAAAACCGGGTGACAAGATTAAGCTTACTTACATTAGGGGTGGCAAAGTCAATAATGTTGTTGTTACTCTTGGTGATATGCCTTCGGCTCCAGCACCAGTCCTTGTTTCAGGTCGGCTCAGCTTTCCGGAAATTGGGTTAGGAGTCAGTGAATCGCCACAAACTCAAGAACGAATCAGTGATGAACCGAATGGAGTTGTTGTAACACGGGTATTGAGAAATAGTGTTGCTTTTAATAATGACATAAAACTTGGTGATATTATTTATAAAATTGAAAAAACAGAAATACATGGGATGTCAGATTTTACAGAATCAGTAGAACAGTACAGAAATCAGTCTTCAATTGTCCTCTACATTCGAAATAATGAAGGTCATCAACTCATTAATCTTCGCATTGATCAATAAAGAAGAGATGAACTGTAATAGGTGAAAAAAAAGCAAAGTCTTTAGTTGAAACATTCGAAGCCGACGAATACATCTGTAAAGAAGGTGACAGTGGTTATGATATGTATATCATTCGTTCCGAGGAGATAGAAGTCCTCAAAGAAATGAGGGACTGAAAAATGAAGGTGGCCACTCTCAGTCCGAAAGATTTTTTTGGGGAGATGGCCCTGTTCGGAGACAATAAACGGACTGCTGCAGTTCGTGCTTCTGTAAAGTCGGAAGTGATTTTTGTGACCAAGAAGACGCTTATTACTCAGTTTAATAAGATCCCGGAATGGCTTGTGACGATGATCAATACCATTGCAAAAAATGTATTCATTATATGAGTGAAATGTCCGGCACACCGCCAAAGAAAGGAACGGTCATTCCCGTTGATGTTTTAAGAGATGAAATTAAATATACCGTCGGAATTGATTTCGATGAAGTTGATGTATGGCTCAAGAGATTTAATTTGGTGAATTTTGTTAGTATAAAAGGGGGAACCGGAATGCTTGAAATTCCCGATCTGGAGCGTATCCGGTTTTATGGTGACTATCTTCTACCCAAGTCAAGGGAAGGCAGAGATATGAAATTTGATTTTGATACCGATACATTGAAATCGTTTGAGAGAATATTTAAACTCATGGCTCGGTAATGATCAACACCCATTAAGAGTAAACTATAATCTTGATTACAATTGACACAAGAATTTTGCTTGAATATTTGTGCATAAATTAGTACCTTTCTTACAAATTTTATTATTTATGTATCTATCTTCGGGGCCGGGTGAAATTCCCGACCGGCGGTTACAGCCCGCGAGTTGCACCTGCAGCAGGAATCGGTGAAATTCCGATGCCGACGGTTACAGTCCGGATGGGAGAAGATAGAGCAGGTAAGGTGTATTGTATACCTGACATGCCCCGAAGTATAGCTGCTTCGGGTTTTTTGTTTATGGGTGATCATGACTATATGCAGCGTGTGCTGAAGCTTGCACGAAAAGGAGTTGGAAAAGTTAGTCCGAATCCATTAGTCGGGTCTATTATTGTTAGCAACGATGTCGTAGTAGGCTCCGGGTATCATAAGGAATTCGGCGGCAGTCACGCTGAAATAAATGCTTTGAGAAATGCCGGTTCAGAAGCAATTGGCGGAACACTTTATAGCAATTTAGAACCGTGTTCACATACTGGTAAGACACCTCCTTGTGTTGGAGCGATTATTAATGGAGGTATCAAGCGGGTTGTAATCGGAATGAAAGATCCAAATCCCAAGGTAAATGGTAAAGGCATTGTAATGTTGCAGAGCAATTCTATTGAAGTTACAACAGGTGTATCGGTTGATGAATGTGAAGCGTTGAATGTTGCTTTTATTAAATATATTACAACAGGTCTACCATATGTTACAATCAAAATAGCCCAGACACTCGATGGAAAAATTTCCCGAAAACAAAATGTCCGAACTCAAATATCGTCGGATAAAGCATTGCACTATGTTCACACATTAAGAGCGGAACACGATGCGGTTATAATCGGAAAAGATACGGCACAAATTGACAATCCCTTACTGACAACACAATTTGCCCGAGGTAAAACACCGATACGAGTTATTCTGGATACTCATTTGGAATGTCCGGAGTCATTGAGTATGTTTGGTACGCTTAATTCCGGAAAGATTATTATAGCAACTGCATCACAAGACCGGGAACGCATTCAGTTTTTTGAAAGAATGGGTGTAGAAATTCTTTGCATTAAAAAAAACAATACCGGCATGGTGAATATTCAGGAATTACTTACAATGCTTGGTAAACGCTCTATAAGTTCCGTTCTTGTAGAAGGGGGAGCTCATGTTTTTACGAGTTTTCTATACGATCGTTTGGCTGATTCAGTCAAAATCGTAATTTCCCCTCTAATATTTGGCAGCGGTATAAACGGATTGTCGAATTTTACCGTAAACGGAGACTATATAAAACTCAGCAATATCACAAAAAAGATGTTAGGTGATGATATTTTACTGTCAGGAACACCAGTTTATTTGAGGAATCAATAGATAATGTTTACGGGAATAATTGAAACAATCGGAATTGTTGAATCAGTCTCAAATATTACTCACGGTTCGAAATTAGCGATTTCAGTTAAAAACTTTCTCGATGATGTGAAGATTGGAAGCAGTATTGCGGTCAATGGTGTTTGTTTGACGGTAACTGAAATGAGCAAAAATTCATTTTTGGTAAATGTTATAAATGAGACATTATCTAAATCAACATTGTCGGCAATAAAAAAAGGAGATATGGTTAACCTTGAGAAAGCACTGAGAGTTTCCGACAGGTTTGATGGCCATTTTGTTCAAGGACACATTGACGGAACGGCTGAAATTACACGGTATGAAAAATCGGGCGGTAATATTATAGTTTCGATACAACTGCCGAAGGAATTTTCGGAAAGTGTTGTCAAAAAAGGTTCAATAGCTATCGACGGAATAAGCTTGACAGTGGCTGATGTCAATAAGACAGTTGTGTCGGTCGCTTTGATACCATTAACACTGAAATTAACAACGTTAGGATCAAGAAATGCCGGCGATCGTGTCAATATTGAAACCGACATTATCGGAAAATATGTCGCACATTTTCAAAATAAAACCGGGGAAAGAGATAATCAGGTTTCATTTATGAGTATGTATACATAGTAAAATATTATAGAATTTGAAACGGGGTTTTGTCAGTTTTATCCTGAAAATTGGGATTCGATATAACAAACATAAAGTTAAAAGTAAATTATCCGGAGAAAAGTGAGAAATTTAAATGACAGATTCGAATAAACAGCTTGAAGAACAATTCAATTCGATTGATGATGCAATTAAGGATATTAATGATGGCAAAATTGTCATTGTTGTCGATGATGAAGATCGCGAGAACGAAGGGGATTTTATCTGTGCGGCAGAAAAAGTGACGCCGGATATCATTAATTATATGGCGAGCCGGGGGAGAGGCATTATCTGTCTCGCATTGACGGGAGAGCGTACAGATGAATTGCAGCTTGATTTAATGGTAGACAGGAATACAGCATTACACAATACGCCATTTACTGTGTCAATTGATGCGAAATACCATGCAACCACAGGAACATCCACCTTTGACAGAGCAAGCACAATCCTTACCGCGATCGATCCTGAATGTAAACCCGATGATCTAGCACGTCCGGGACATATCTTTCCGCTCTGCTCAAAGCCTGGCGGTGTTTTGCGGAGAGCAGGGCATACTGAAGCAGCAGTTGACCTTGCACGTCTTGCCGGCTTAGATCCGTCTGGTGTGCTTTGCGAAATTATGGATGAAGATGGATCAATGGCGAGGCTGCCGAGATTATTTGAAATAGCAAAAGAGCTTGATCTGAAAATTATTTCGATTTCCGACATTATTGAATACAGAAGGCGTAATGAAAAACTGGTAAAGAAAGAGTCGGAAGTAGATTTTCCTTCAATTTTCGGTACATTCAGATTAGTGCTTTACAAAAATATTAATGATGGAGATTACGTCATTGCCTTGATCAAGGGTGAAGTAAATCCGGATGAGCCTGTTCTTGTGCGTGTTCATTCGGAATGCTTGACTGGTGACTCGCTTGGTTCCCTCCGATGTGACTGCGGAAAACAACTTCACCGGGCCTTACGTCAGATAGAAAAAGAAGGTAATGGTCTCTTGCTTTACATGAGACAGGAAGGCAGAGGTATCGGATTGGCAAGTAAGATTATGGCATATGAGCTGCAGGAAAAAGGTATGGATACTGTCGAAGCAAACAAAGAGCTGGGATTCAAGCCCGATTTGCGTGATTATGGTATCGGTGCACAGGTTCTGTATGACCTCAACGTGCGAAAGATCCGTTTAATTACTAATAATCCAAGAAAAATTGTCGGGCTTCAGGGATATGGTCTCGAAGTTGTTGACCGGGTGCCAATAGAGATTCCACTGAATGATGTAAATAAAAAGTATCTGAAAACCAAACGGGATAAACTTGGTCACTTTATTCTTGGTAAACTGCCATGAGTATTTAATTATAACGTATAAAATATAAAAAATTGATGACATTGGAGGATGCTGTGGTTCAAGTACATAAAGGGAAAATTACCGGTAAAAATCTAAAAATTGCAATTGTGATCAGTAGATTCAATGAATTTATTACGAATAGCCTGTTAAAAGGGGCTCTTGATTGTTTAGAACAGCATTTTACGGACTTGAATGCTGTTGAAGTGTTCTGGGTGCCTGGATCGTTTGAAATAGCGCAAATGGCACAATCTGTGGCCAAGAGGGGCAATATTGATGGGATGATCTGCCTCGGAGCAGTCATTCGTGGAGAAACTCCCCATTTTGATTATATTGCTGCTGAAACGACAAAAGGGATTGGGCAGGTCGGCCTTCAATCGGATATACCGGTAGTGTATGGTGTGTTGACAACTGATACCGTTGAGCAAGCCATTGATAGGGCAGGAACTAAATCGGGCAACAAAGGTTGGGAAGCAGCATTGACCCTGTTAGAGATGTCCGGTTTAATGAAGTCTCTGAAAAAGTGAATATTGTGTAAATTGTCCTTTTCTTTTAATTGAAATACTTGTACATTTATGCCGGTAAAAATATTGTTTATGTGAACGGGAACGAAAATGCTGAAACCGCGCAAAAGGCTGACAAAAAAACAACTCAAAGAGGATAAACTTCTCACAACTGTTGTAAAAGTTCAAACATATCTTGAAACAGAGTGGAAACGGCTTGCTGTTGTAGCAGGAGCTGCATTTGTAATCGTTTTGTTGGGATTTGTTTTTTATCAGAGAAACACAGCACAGGAGCAGGAAGCATCATCAAAGCTCTATGCACTCGAATTTGAATATATTGAAAAAAGAATTTATAATACACAATTGATTCAGGATTTGCAGGAGCTGATTGAGCAACACGGTGGTACGGTCAGCGCCGGAACCGCCTTAATTCACCTTGGGAATGCATACTATTTTCTTGGTGATTTTGCAAATGCCGAACAATACTATCAACTATATTTTGACCAATACAAAACGACGGATTTCTTAAGCAGCTCTGCTCTTGCAGGTATTGCAGCATGCAATGAACAACTCGAGAATTTTGATAAAGCCATTCAGTATTACCTGCAGTCGGCAAATGATTATCCGAATGAATTTATCACTCCGGATAATATACTGGGTGCTGTGAGAACACTTCTGCTGACAGGCAATGATAATGATGCTTTTATACAATGCCAGAATATAATCAGCAGTTTTCCTAATTCCAGCGCAGCACGTGAAGCTGAAGTTATTCTTGCACGACAAGCGCAAGCACGACAATGAAATGAAAATTCTTATAAAACCGGGATACGAGGTAATCGCTTTCCTGTTTTTTTATTTGTGGTGATGCTCATGCGGATTGTCAAAATTGGCACTTCAGGATTCAGTTTTAAAGATTTGACGGGTGTCTTTTACCTGCTTGGTACCAAAAAAACGCGATGTTCTTCCATTATGTTCACTATTTTGATACTGTGGAAATAAGTGAGAGTTCGATTTGGCTGACACTTTGAGGCTGTAATTTACGCAGATCATTAAGCACATAAAGCGCGCGCGGCACTCTTCAAAACCGAAAAGACTGGGAAAGACGATGGAACCGGGACAACCCTGCCATGTGGACGGATGACAATTTTGACATCATGTGCGGTATGAACTCCGCATGGTGTCCTCGGGGTATCAGCCGCCCATCCCCGAAGGCTGTTTTGCCATCCGGTACGGTAACAAGGCCAATGGAAAATACAACAATGAAAATATCGATGAATTTAAAGAGAAAATATGAGTGACATTAAACTGTTCAAAATATTAAACAATGATGTTTCAGAGGTTGTGGGAAAGTCGGTTGAATTAGAAAAGTCTCTTCAGAATTTAATAGAAAAGCATTTAGAAACATTTCTTGGAGTCAGGTTTCTTAAAACTGAGTATCCTACGTCACACGGCGGCAGAATTGACACGTTGGGTATTGACGAAAATGGATGTCCAGTAATTATCGAATACAAGCGAACTACTAACGACAATGTAATCAATCAAGGATTATTTTATCTCGACTGGCTTCTTGATCACAAAGCAGATTTTGAACTGTTGGTGCTGAAAAAATATGATAAGAAAACTGCAAATGAGATCGAATGGTCATCCCCACGATTATTATGTATTGCTGGAGATTTCACAAAATATGACAAACATGCTGTCCAACAGATCAATAAGAATATTGAACTCATTAAATATAAACAATTCGGGAAGGAGCTCTTACTATTTGAATTGGTACATGCTATCTCTACAGGACCAAAGACAGAACTCGTCGATCCTAAAGGCAAAGGTAAGACAATCTCCCAGACTCTGAGTGAGCTTAACGATGATTTAAAAGACAGGTTTGAGAGTTTAAAAAATTTTCTGCTGAGCCTCGGTGATGATGTCCAAATGAAACCCCTCAAATACTACATTGCATTCAAGCGCATCAAAAATTTTGCCTGTGTAGAAGTTCATATTCAAAAAAATGTTATCCGTGTATACGTGAAGGCTAATATCGATGAAGTTACACTCCATCCTGGCTTCACAAAAGATATGCGGAAAATCGGGCACTTCGGTACAGGAGATTTGGAAATTACTCTGAAATCTCATGAAGACTTTGAGCGGGCACAAGAATTGTTAATAAAAAGTTATGATGTGAGTTAAGGGATAGTATCAATAAAATGAATTTGAAGAATTTCTTGTCTCCGTTGTCCTCCTTGTTGAGTATCGTCATGGGCGGGGCAGCAATATTTGCGTATATAACAAATGGATGAAGGTTTTGGGTGATATCTCCTTGCATTGGCCTCTGTCTTTGCAATTGTGGGGACTATCCCTGCAGCTTACGCCATAGCCAGGTTCGGACCGATGGTTGTGAACAGGTTGTCGTCTCGCAGGTTTGGGGAATGTTATCATACGATTGATCAGTGTTGCGATAATGCTAAAGAGTGTACACAAACAGATGATATGAATGACCCTTCTCAGCTGGAGTTATATGCTGCTGTGAGCGAGATTTCCGAGACGTTGCGGCGGTTTGGAATGCAATGCCCCAGTGCAAATCAAGATGACGGGAAGTACACCGTTTTTCCATCCGTTGTAGTCAGTACCGCACGTCAAGATGGTAGAACTTACGCAGCCGCATGGTTCGAATTCCTCAATCAATTTTCTCTAACTTCTAAAGGGTCTCAGAGAATTCGAAAGGACTCATTATGGCAAATTTTTAGCTCATTAAAGCCCGATTTTTATGGTGATCATCTCATACCAACCATGGTAAAGATATTGAGAAAGCAAATAAGACCCGCCCGTATGAATTCAGCAATAACATTACCAATCTTGATATAACTTCATCACTCAATAATGTTCTCGGAAATCATTGAATAGGCGCGTTCAATTTTGAGGAAAATGACCTTGTTTCGTATGAAACAGAAAATGCTGTCGCTTGTGCGAAAGTACTACTCGTCGACATTAGTCATAGTATGGTTCTTTATGGTGAAGACAGAATGACTCCCGCAAAACAAGTTGCACTTGCTTTATTAGAACTTATTATAACCCAATTTCCCAGAGACAATGCAAAAGAGATTTCGGTAGGTGGTTTGCCTCTATTATCAGTCGGCCCTTTCCATACGAATACAAAAGCTGGACTTTGTTTTGCCAGAGATATTTTAAACAGGTAGAAAACAACAAATAAGCAAGTCTTTATGATAACAGACGGTAAACCGTCAGCAATTTTTCACCGGGGCAAGACAAAAAGCAAAATTCTTGGGGTTTAGATCTGCTGATTGTGAATCAGACGTTAAATGAAGCATCGGCGTGCCGAAAAGACAGAGTTGTCATTTCGAACTTCATGATTGCTCGGGATCCCAATTTGCAAAATTTTGTCGGAAAATTAACGAGCGCAAATCAGGGGGAGAGCGTTTTATGCATCGCTCAAAGATTTAGGTGGATATATATTTGCTGATTATATACGTAATAGGAAGCGCAGAGTAAAATGAAAATTGATACAAGACTCAAAACGCTGAAGGATTTGAAAAAGACCGGCTATACTGTTATTTCGGCTAAAGAGGAACTCCGTAATAATCTCATCACAAAGATGAAGAATAATGAGACACTCTTTCCTGGGATAGTGGGTTATGATGAAACAGTGATTCCACAGATTCAGGATGCAATTTTATCAAATCATGACTTTATTTTTCTGGGTTTGTGGGACAAGGCAAAAAGCAAAATTCTTCGTGAACTGATCAATATACTTGATGAGTCGATTCCTTTCATCGAAAGGTGTGAAATTAACGACAATCCCTATATACTGATGTGTAAACGGTGTCACGAATTACACAAAGAGCTGGGTGATGATTTACCTGTTGCCTGGCTTTCTCGTGAACAGCGTTACGCAGAAAAGCTTGCTACTCCCGATATATCCATTATTGTCGATTTGATCTCGGAGACATCGATCCCATAAAGGAGGCTGCACAAAAGCTGCATTATGCTCATGAGGGGACAAAACGTTACGGTATTATTCCAAGAACAAACAGCGGAATATTTGCAGTTAATGAAATACCCGACCTGCAGCAGCGTATACAGGTTGGCCTTCTTAATATTATGCAGGAAAAAGATATTCAAATCAGAGGTTTTCCAATACGGATTCCTATGGATATTCTTATCGTATACACAGCCAATCCAGAAGACTATACGAACGGGGGAAATATTATTACTCTACTCAGGGATAGAATTGCCTCCCGGATACTACACACTATCCACGCTCTATCGAAGACGGAATCAACATTACAGGGCAGGAGGCATGGACAGAAATAACGAGCGACCTGTTATCGTACCCCAGTATATGAAGGAAATTATCGAATTTATAGCTGTTCAGGCACGAAATAGCGAATATATTGACCAGAAGTCGGGTGTAAGCGCCCGCCTTCCGATTACCTGCATGGAGAACCTGATAAGCAATGTCGAGCGGCGGAATATTGAACATGATTGTTGTCCAATGAGTGTGTGATTTAGAAGCGGTTGTCTCTTCGGTTGTAGGAAAAATTGAATTGGTGCATGAAGGAGAACAAGAAGGAGCCGTTAATATTGCTCGCCTTTTGATAGGACAAGCTGCTAAGGAAGTGTTTACGAAGTATTTTCCAAAAGTGTATACAAAAAAATCCGAGGTATCAGAATCGAACAGAGCATACGAAAAAAATCAAACTTTGGTTTACTCAAGGCAATACACTGGATTTATCTGATGATTTATCAACCGATTCATATTTTAGTGTATTGGAATCAGTTACAAACTTAAAAGAATTGGCCGCTCAAAACATTAATATCAGTAATCATGACGATAAGGCTGAAGCCGGAAGTGTAATGGAATTTGTGCTCGAAGGATTGCATCAACACTCAGTCCTCAGTAAGAAGATGAATGGTATTTCAACTTCATACGGGGATTATGCCGACAATATTTTCAATTCTTTAAGTGATGAATTTGAAATGGACATAGAAGATTAAACGTGGAAAATAGTTTTATAATAATACGGTAATAATATGTGATCAATTTGTTCATTGGGTGTATTTGTCCTGCCACCTAAACGCGTTCTCCATAATTATTTCTTACCAGAAGTATCTTTCGCATCGTAAAAAGAGTTATTATTTTTTATTGTAAAGTTTATTATATTTTTGTGATAAACTGTACTTATGTTGCAATAAAATTGTAATTGACAAAGTGAATAAACCGTTGAATAGCAGAAAAAGAGTATTGCTAATTTCGTATTATTTTCCTCCTTGCGGAATGGGAGGAGTCCAGCGCGCAATGAAATTTGCCCGCTATCTGCCACAATTCGACTGGGATGTTACTGTGCTTACGGTAAAAGATATACTCTACTACCAGCGCGACGAATCCTTGCTGGAAGAATGTGAAAATGCTGAGATTGTTCGGACAGGTTCTCTTGATCCACTTAGAATAGGTTTTTTGTTTTCCCGGAAGAAAGCGAAGAAGCGATCATTTACAGAGATGTCTCGCAAACAGAAGATTTTTCGTTTCTTGGAAGGATTTATCTTTATACCCGATTCTAAGATACTTTGGATTCCTTTTGCGTTTTTCCGTACATTGTTTTTCATGAAACGTGACAATATTCAGGCAATTATTTCAACCGGACCTCCATTTTCCGTGCACCTGCTTGGTATGCTGTTGGCAAAATCGTTTCGATTACCATGGATAGCCGATTTCAGAGACGGCTGGACAAATAATAATTTTATAAATCACCACAGTAAGATACATTTTTCATTACACAGATTATTGGAAAAAATAACTCTTAAGAATGCAGATAAGGTTACATGTATTTCTAATACTTTGTATTCATATCAGAGTATGCTATACTCTGATATGAAAGAAAAACTCAATCTTATTTATAACGGTTTTGACCTATCTGATTTTTCATTTAGTGTAAAAGATGACAATAAATTTACTGTTACTTTTACTGGTGCCATAACAGAGTGGGCTAATCCAAATGTTTTTATATCAGTGATTTTACGTTTGATCGGATTAAATCCTGAAATTAAAGACAATCTTCGAATCAGAATAATCGGCAGGGTGTTTGAAAAGCAATTTATAAAAGAACTTGAGAAATCGTTTTCAGGTGATTGTATAGAACTGTGCGGTTATCTTTCGCATAAACTGGCTGTCGAAAAAATGCTGAATAGCAATTTGCTATTATTCCCAATAACCAAAAATGATACTCCGGGTATTATAACGAGTAAACTTTTTGAATACTTGGCGACAGGAATACCAATTCTTGCCCATATTCCTTCTGGTGAAGCACGGTCACTATTGGAAGAATATGCTTCTGATGTTTTCTTCCAAACAAGAGATAATATTGTTGAAACAACAGAGTATATTTACAGAATATTCATGCGCTGGTCTCAGGAAAAGCATAACACTGTCAAGAAGAGTGAATATGTTCAAAGCGAAAAGCTTGAACAGTTTAATCGCCAGAACCAGTCGAAAGCGATGGCATTGATTTTAAATGATCTTCAAGAGGTTTCGCACAAATGAGTCGGAGAATTTGATGGGTTTTAAAGCTGTTAGGTATACGAATAAACACGAACAGGAATGGGATGATTTTGTGAATGCATCACGTGAGGGGACGCTGTTTCATTACCGAAAATTCCTCAATTACCATCGGAAAGGACGTTTTCAAGATGCGTCGATTCTTGTAAAAGATCAAAATTCACAATTCGCAGTTGTACCTGCCGCTGTAGTTAAATTGGAAGGGGAATCGGTCCTGTACTCACATCCAGGCGCATCGTACGGAGGTCCGGTCACATTGAATCCAGTTACACTCAGCGAAGCTGAGCACATTGTGCAATTACTCATAAAACATGCAGAATCAGTCGATGCTCAACAGATAATTTTAACTATACCGCCGGTCTATTATTGTTCTACACTATCTAACAATTTTGAATTCGCTTTACACACACACGGATTTTCCTACCATAGACGCGAGCTTTCATCTGTTTTACTTCTTGAAAATTCGCTTGAAACAATATTTGATCGTTTTCCCGAAAGTCTCAAAAGGGCACTGAAGAAAGCAGAGAGGTTGGATGTTCGAATTGTCGAGTCCAGCAATATCAATCCTTTTTATGCTATTTTACAGAACAATCTTGAGTTACGTCATAATGCTACTCCTACACATACTCCTGGTGAACTTAAGAGGTTACTTGCGTTGTTTCCGAATGATATTAAACTCTATGTAGCACATTTGAACGACAGAGTTATAGGAGGGATTGTTACTTTTACCTGTAATTCAAGAGTGAATTTAACATTTTACATTGCTCATGATCATGAATTTCAAACCTTTAGAGTTGTTGATAGTCTCATCTGGCATATTATTCAGGAATCGAAAAAGAATAGATTTGCATTGCTTGACTTTGGGACTTTTACCCTCAAAGAAAAGCCTAACAGGGGGCTGTGTCGTTATAAAGAAAAATTCGGTGCCCGTGGTGTATTTCGCAACACCTTCAAACGCCGAATTTCTTGACGGAATGTTCGGTTATATACTACCGGGTAAAAAATTTGCTTCTGTAGTCTTTAATATCTGCATTATCACGCTGCTGTTGCATCCATGCGCCAAATGTCTGATCTATTTTTCGTTGATATAAACGGCTTGTAAGGGTGCTTTTTTGTTGTGCGAACAGCTCTGCATCAAACTCATCTTTTTCAATCAGTCTAATTAAATATCCGCCGTTGTTACCTGCTACAGGGCGTGATACTTCACCAGCATCAAGTTCGAATGCTGTAGACGTGAATTGAATTTCTGTGCCGACACCAGGTAAATAGTCATTCAGTTTAAAAGGATTTGTAGTTTCAATAGTTAAATTTTCATTGCTTACAGCATCAGCAAATGATGTGTTGCTGTCAATAGTAGCTTTAATTATGGCCAATAAATTCAGAGTCATAATTTGTTGTTTTTCTGTCCTGATATTCTGCTCAATTATAAAACGGACATTGTCGTCATTAAGAGCTTTAGTATGCGATTCATTTACTGCAATGAGTTGCAATACCGCAAAACCTGCAGGAGTTTCAATCACTTCACTGATTGGTTGATTGTCATCAGCATAAACACTCGCAAAGATAAAACTTGAAATCTCAGGGTTTGTGCCAAAGCCGGGTATGAAATCGTTGTCAGAGAATGGTAATGTCGAAGATATTGTAAGTTCATTTGCATTCGCCGCCGATTCAAAACCATCTTCTCGTGCAGATATCACAAAATAACGTGCGTCGTATTCAACTTTTTCAAGCGTACTGGCACTCGCTGTATATGTAAATAACATGTGTTTTGCTTCGACAGAATCGACAGCGCCTCTCCGTGTAACCAGACGCTCAACTTTTATGATGTGTCTGCCGAATTGTGTATCCACCGGGCCAATAATATCACCTTCCCGGACATTGTTGCTAAATACTGCTTCCTCAAACGCTGGGACCATTGCTCCTTTTGCGAATGTTCCCAAATTACCATCTGAATCGGAATATTCAACAGCCAGCTCAGCAAATTCTTCACCACTTTGGGCTCTTTCTAATGCTTCTTGAATTTGAGCATCAGTAGCTGCGGAATCAGAGTTTGTCGGTTGTGCATTAAACAACGCGTATTGTATTTGCCGCGTTTCTTCTTGGTAAAAATTATCTGAATTAGTGCGGTAATATTGATTGATATCTTCTTCTGTTATGTCAATTTCCGAATCTGCAAACCGGTTATATTCAATCTGAACATATTCGACAGTTGCTGTCAGCTCATCTTTAATAAACTGTTGTTTAAGTTCATTATCGGTAACTCGGACGGTAGCACCGATAGTATTTCTTAATTTATATTCGGGAATATGGGACCTCGCATCTGCATCAAGAAAGCGAATATCAGCAGCATTCATTTGTGCAAGTTGTCTCAGTACAGTTTCATATTTGTTTTTGTCAAATTTACCATCTTCGGTGGAGAAATCAGGATTATTGAGAAACTCAGGCCTTGGCCTGTTGTAAACTTCCTGAATAACTTCTGCATCGGTCGCTGCGAAACCCATATTTTCAACTGCGGCCTGAACTAGGATTGCATTGACCATTTCATTAAAAACCTGATCGCGTACCGTACGCATAGTTTGCTCATCAGGAGCTGTTCCGAAACGATCTCTGAGAAGAGCGAATTGTCTTTGAACATTATCCCAGAATGCTTGATAAGTGATTTCCTGATTGTTAACTTCACCAATAGTACCCTGATTAGAAGGAGAACGGAGACCGACAATATCCATTCCCCATTCAAAAACTATCAAGCCAACAAATGAGAATACAAGGATCCATAGAACGATATGCGTTTGCTCTCGCATTCTGTTCATTATTCCGCGTGTTTCAGATTTTTGGACAGGTTCAGTCATAAAATTAAATCCTTTAGATAAATACAATTAGGTTACGTTCTGATATGCTGTTGATTTTAAACGAAAACACTAATTTTACGACTTAAATACGAAAAAGTCAAACAAAAAGAGAGTGAAGAAAATCTGTAATTTAAAGTTAGGTACTTAGGTTATTTTCGGACCACGTGTTACAGTATACTTGGAATGGGAGAAAAAGTCACTAGATTGATTGTGGGTACATCATGTCCTTTTTGTTCTGGGGATCGTCTGTACCGTTTGCGTGATAATCGTTTTACAGGTAATGGATGTTCTCTTGTAAAGAGAGCCCGAAGCGGTTCAAGGACGATCTTGCTCTACTGCATTATGTTTCTTTGGAGATACCTGCCAATAAAGCTGCCAGGGATCTTGGTTTTTACTCCACGACGGTGCGAAGCAAATAGATGCTTTATCGACAGGAGATTTATGATTTCAGGAAGTGAGAAGACTTTCCGGCGAGAATAGGATGTGATGCACGCTGCTTTGGTGGGAAACGTACGGGAACCAGCGGTTGCGGAAGTGCCGGTACAATAAAGGTTTTCGGCATGGTGGAACGTCACGGGGAGCTATTTACTACGATGTGACTGCCGCTTGATGAACGAGATCAGGGACACCGCTGAGCAAGGGAGCGTCTTCTCCACTGCTCCGTTCCGTTCGTATACATCGCTGAAGTTTTTTGGTAAACAGCGTACGGTCGACCATAACACATAGTGCATCACGGAACGTCGTTATAGTAACGGCCTTGAGGGGTTCTGGTCATGTGCACAAGAAAGACGCTTACAGTACCATGGTGTTAGCAAAAGTCATTGCCTGGTATACCGCAAGGATATGACTATTATTAGGTAATTAAAGTTTTAATCCTTACTAAATTATCACTATGGTCGGAAATAACCTGAATACAAAAAAATAAACTTGTATAATCCAAAAGTCTTCAGTGATTATTCGCAATTTTCCAGAATGCTATCCCGCCTGCCTGTTTACCAACATCGGCAGATGCAACATGTTTGATTGCCTGCAGGTCTATGACGTCTACGGAGCCCGGCTCGGAACCTTTTCCCTCAACCGAAGCAAAACCAAACCGGCTATCGGGAGAAATAACAATTCCATGTGAAACTTCTCTGCTGTTGGTAATCCTGGCAAGTTCCTCACCGCTGTTCAAATCCCACACCCCCGTGGAACCGTCTATTTTATATGTGACCACCATTCGGTTTCCATCAGGACTGACGGCAATATTATAGGGACCGGGAGCTGTTTTGAAATTCCTTGTGATCTCCCATTGTTCAAGATCGACCTCAATAACTTCTGCGGTTCCATAATTAGCTACATAGACAACATCCTTAAACGGATGCGGTATTGCCCATGTAGGATTGTAGGTCGGCATGGCGTGTCCGGAAAGTCTCATATCACCCATGGACATCATATCAGGCATATCTCCTACAAACAATTTACGTTTTAATTCAAAGGTCACTGCATCTATCTCATATAATTCATTCGACATCATTGCGACCGAATAGTGATTCAAACCGTCCGGAGAAAGTCGTGATCCGTGAGGCATGATTCCGGTCGTTACCCGCTCCAGCTCAATCATCGTTTCAGGATCGACAATCGACACCGAACTTGGAACATGATCTCCGTGCAAATTAAAATTTACGACATATAACAATCCTGTTGCCTTAGAAATTTCCATTGTTGCCGGAAAAAAGCCCAGTTCAAGTTCTCCAATCAATTCATCTGTCCCGGTCGCATATTTATAAACCTTCCCATAGGGTTTACCGTGTGCAATGGAAAGGAACCAGAAATTACCGTCGGGGCTTATAGTAAGTCCGTGCGGTCCTTCAATCTCAACAGGCCATACACCAACCGGTATTTTTTTATCTACTAATGCCTTTTTTCCATCAAAACGAACGACTGAGACTTCGTCTTCCGACTCCGAGGCAACATAGATATAATAATCCTGCGCCTGTGATAGATCATACCCGAAAACAGTCAAGCAGATCATTACTATGAAAGTCAATTTATTTAAAGTCATTCAATCGATCCCCTGCATTGCTATTGGCTCTCTCTGCACAAGTCTGACCGCCCAAAGTCCGCTGTTATGGTCTGTGAAATAGATTATTCCTTTATGCGGCATCGGGCCCCAAACCATTGGAGCGTTTGGAACAATACCTTTATGATGCATCGGATAGAATCTGGCTACTTCCCTTCCTTGATTGTACAAATCTCCCATGAGATCACCGGACATATCGACAACGCGGAATCCACCGTTGTAAAATGCTGCGTAGAGCAAATCGCCATCTACCCAAAAATTGTGAGAACCTGCTTCAGCTACTCTGTAGTAAGCCTCTTCCTTTGGTTTAGAAAGATTGGAAAAATCAATAAAATGTATCCAGCCGTCGGCAATTGTCGGCATTGGTATATCATTTCTGACGCCCAAACCGGTCGGGAAAGTCTCATCCCCGGCAAGAACGTAGAATTTACCGGTTGATTGGCTCCTAAATGGAAAAGCAGCATGATTCCATCCGCTGGGATACTGGTAACTCGCAAATTGGACCGGATTTTCCGGAGAGCCGGCCATTTTTGTTGGAGAACTGAATTCCGGACCGAGTGTGTGCTGTATATCATCGAGAGGGCTCTCCTCAAGAGATCCACCAACATTAACAAGTTGGACACCATCGTGCCAATTGGAAGAATAGGCTATACCTTTTTCTATCCAAACATCATGGACGCTGTGGCCTGGAGTATCTAATTCAAAACTACCGACCCTAAATGGATTTTTAGGGTCTTTGATATTAATAATATCGTAACGTACACCGTTGTTTACAGCATACACATAGTCCTGATATATGAAAACATTATGAACTCCGCCCGTAAGACCGTCGTCGAACCGTGAAATAATTTCCACATTATACGGATCAGAAACGTCAAGTATTACCAGCCCGTTTTTCCGGTTCGAGGCACCTTCTCTACTGATTACCGCTATCCGGGCGTCTTCCGATACTTTTACATCATTTACCGTACGGGCATCGACTGTGACCGTATCGATAAGTACCATGTTTGAAGGATCTGTTACATCCCAAAAATAAGCCTCACCGTTTGCGCCCCAGGTCCCTGTTACGACATAATCTCTGCCATCTATTCCTTCCCATACCCAAAGATCGGAAGTATAAACTTCTTCTACCGCTCCGTGTGATACTATCTCCAGCTTTTGGTTGTACGACCGCTGCACAATTTTTACAGTCCTCCGGTCCTGAAAATTGCCTGATGAGGCGATTATTGTATAGAATCCTGGTGTTTCCGCAACAAACCTGCCATCCTCAGCAATTTCCCCTGCAGGAGTTTTACCGAGTTTTTCTATAGGTTTTCCAGAAAATGTATACATAACCGGTGCATCATCAATCGGATTATTATTACCATCCATGGCAACAGCGGAAAATTGTAACACATCTCCGGTCCGTGCTTCTACAACATCATTTTTGAGTACGAGTGATTGCAGCGGATTTTCTACAACATGTATCTCTGCATTCTCTCGAACATTATCAACATGCGCCGTGATATTAATTGTTCCGGGAGAATGTGCGGTCAAATTACCGAACTCGTCAAACGAAGCAATATCGTTATCACTGCTCAACATACTGACTTCCATTTCGTTTCTCAGCATATTTGCAGCATCGTAGACCTCGGATTCGATGGAGATAGTCGTTCCGGTATACATAAGGTCACCTTGATATGACAATGTAATTCTTTCAAGTGGCGGAAAAGAGACCGCTATGGGAATGACTGCCTGAAATTGATCTTCATCTTCATCGTCAAATTCCGGTCCACTTAACATCCGGGCAATTAATTCATAATTGCCCGATTTGTGTGCTTGTACTTGAGTGTCTAACGACCCGCCATCCATGCTGTTGCGCTGACTTAACGTCAATGCACGACGTGCGTCACGGCCGCTGATGAACACGATAAATGGCTGCTCGACGTTATTTCCATCAGTATCCAGTAGTTCTATAGTTAGGTCGGCGACCTCGCCGATTTCCAGTTCAAGAGAAGATGGATCAAATACAAAAGAAAACTCTTGCGCATATCCGTTAACGCATATTTGTAAACTAATAAAAAGAGACCAAAAGAATCTATGTGTTGAGAAAAAAAACTTCATATTTCTTCCTCCTGTTTGTATTGAACTAAAAATCCTTAATTCAATCTGTCATATATTTAAGGAAAAAAGAGGGCGAGAACTTATCATGATTTCTAAAACTCGTAGTTTAGAGTCAATATTTTGAAAGAGGTTGTCTTGGGATTTTTCAAAATTATTGTGTCAAGTTAATAAATGAACCATCCAATTACAAGCAATAATTGCCTTTTGAAATAATTAGCTGCTCGTTTATCCTGGCTCTTTTGTATTCTTGCAGTAGTGAAAATTCAACGATATTGGCGATAGGGTGAGGGAGTGCGGTGACTAATTCGCCGGCAACTCCATGCGGTACACTTGCCTTTATGAAAACGACCGAGGAAAAACAGTTGAAGAAGCGTACCGTGTCTTTTTAATTAATCCCCTTAACATAAAGCACTGAATTTTTAACATTGACATCAAAAATCGGACTGTATCCAAATGCTCATCTTTTCACACCTGCAATATTCACATCAATTGTCTCTTGTTTTTCTGGTGTCGAACCAACAAATAAATAAAATATCATTGCCATTGCAATAATAATCAGCATAATGTTTTGCCAGATTTGAAAAAATTTCTTCGTTTCAACCTCTTTTTAGTGTCACAATTCCTCCTGTGACTTCGTTAAACCTTGCTCATTAACAGGCACATAACAGTCAAGCAATCGCACACTACTTGCTGATACAGGATTCGGGCTTGGACCCTCTATCCTAAACTGAAATGGTGGTTTAAACGTTCCATTTGAACTTGTACCATGGCATAGCTTTTCTGGCTCCCGCAGCTTCTGCAAACACTCAAGTGGGATTTTATCCAGCAGCTCATATTCGACAGTGAAGAAGAGCATCCTCTTTATAAAAGAGTATATGACGTGCATATTCATGTTCCCTTTCAATTGGGCACTTTTAGAATCCTTAAAATAAGTGATTTGCACGAGATAATAGAAAAGTTTGCTATCGTAATAGTAAACGTTTACAGAGCTTGACGTTAACGAATTAAATTAATCCGTTCGATTGGTGGATAAAGCCACTCAACACCATGTTCTGTGATAATCACATCGTCTTCGAGGCCAAAGATCAATTTTTTACCATCCCATTCTGGTAATGGCACCAAAACGAAAAATTCAAAAGCCAGGAGGTGTGTTGGTTTAAGCACCATCTCACGGCGTAGTGGCTTTTCTGTCCAAATCGCAGGACCAACACCATGAACCCAGTTTCCAACACTGTGCATACCAATGTTGACTTGAGTGTTGTTGCTGTCGGAAATATCGAATTCTATTTCACTGCGCTCAAATCCGGCTTCTTCCAATTTGCGATAAAGGAGTTCCAGCGTCTCGATACCGGAGCGGCCAGGCTTGACGTGTTTTCTGAGAATATTACGCACTTTCAGTCCCTGCTCGAAAGTGTTTTTAATCGAAGGGGGCAGCTCGGTTTCTCCTTCCCTGAGTACATACGCATGCCGTTTTATATCACCATAAAAGCTCATTATATTAAAACTTTCGTCCATGCTCAACAGGTCACCCCGCTGGATGATATAATCTAAGGAACGAGCCCTCTTAGGATAACTAACACCGGGAAATCCTGAGGATGTGGGTGTTGGTGTAGGTTTATGACCACGAGCTAGAAGTTGATCCGCAACCCACCAGCCGACATCTTCCCGAGTCGTTACACCCGGTGTGATGACCTCATTTGATAAGGCCCTCTCCATAATATGGCTGGTCAATTCAGCTACCTCTTTGAAGAGAGCAATCTCACTGGCCACCCGTCTCGAACGGAAGTCACTGATAAGCTTTTCGGCCGAAACAAGCCTTGCTGCATACTTCTCGCCCAAAGCTTTGGCCAGAGACAGGTAATTGGTATAAGAAAGTCCGTCTGCCGCCCCAACTCTTTCTGACATGTTAATTCCGATGCGCCTGGGATCACGTTCTGCGACAAACTTCCTCAGATCTCCTGTAGAACCAAAAATATCATAAATATCTCTATGTAGAAGCCCAACACCTAAGGATGCCCGTTCAATCCTTTCACCACCACGGTCCGTAAAAATGATATAGCCCAGAAATTCTCCAATACTCCATTTATCAGAGGGATTACCAATACCCAAGTCTTCAGAAAGCGGGTCAGGACGTCCAAACTTCATTACTACGATCCACATGTCGATGTCATTCTCCCGCATAGCATCAGGCAAGATGAGATCGAACTTCTCCTCGCGAATCAGATTCATCATATCCCAGCGAGCTTTTGCTTCCTGGGCGTGAACATGGAATCCCCGGGCAAGGAAGAGGACTGAAAAAAATGTGAGTACAATCCATGTCTTACGCATTATGTGCCCCTCTTTATAATGATTTGTATGTGCCTAACTTTTGTATCTTTTGCAGCAATTAATCATTGTGACCATTTCAAATCTCATTCATCTACATCGTCAGAACAGTGATTCTCTTGTTGATCCAAGCTCGTTTGGCGGCTGAATAAACTCAACTCCCTTGCTGATTATAATTTGAGGATTTGTAATATTAAATGCAAGTGGATAGCCTGATCTTTCAGCAATATTTTTATGAACCATATATTCAATAACAAAGAGATGATTCTCCTGAATTTTCACATGATGTGTGGACATACGAAATGGTCCCTCTCCCTGGTGTCGATGTCATTATTACCCATATTGTGATTATCTATGAAAAATCCCGGCAAATGACTGACAATGCCCGGACCTAATTTTTGCAATTGAAGACCCCTTAATGTATTACCACATTTTGTCCAATTTGTTCTGAAGTGCTGCAAATATAACTTGAAAAAGGAGGACAATAAAAAAATCTTGCATAGACTCACTGTACCTTTTAACTTATAAATCAAATGACTTTATTATGTTCTGACGAAGTACATGTTGGAGCGGAATCTTGAATAAACAGGAGGATATTGTAATGGCAAAGATAGTGAATTCCTGGAATGAGTGGGACCAGTTGCAACGTGTAATAATAGGAAGACCTGAGGGCACAAATATTCCTGCTCCTGAGCCGGCATGGTGGTATGATCTCCCTGATGCGGGCTATCCGCTGGGCTCGTTCGGGCCGTTCCCACAGGAGATGGTGGATAAGGCAAACGAGCAGATGAACTATTTCGTACAGCAGCTGGAGTCGCGGGGTGTTGTCGTTGACCGGGTAGAAGTTCAGGATTTTATGCACGACACACCGGTTTCTACTCCGGATTGGACACAGCTTAACAACCATGGTATCAACAACGTACGCGACATAACTATGATACATGGCAACTATATTATTGAATCGACAACTACCCGCCGCTCGCGGTGGTATGAGTATGTGAACCTGAGGCCGATCTTTGAGCGGTACTTCAACGAGGACCCTGAAATGGTCCATTTTGCCGCACCCAAACCGCGGCTAACGGACGAGTCCTACGTTAAAAATTACTATCACGACTTTAACAATGTCTGGACTCCTGAAGAAAAGCGTCAGAAATTGTATAATTGGGAGTTCCAATTATCGGAAAAGGAGCCGCTCTGGGACGCTGCAGATGCGATGCGGTTTGGCAAAGACATCTTCCACCAGTGTTCAAGCGTGACCAACAGAGCAGGGATGGACTGGCTCAAGCGGATGTTTTCGGCGCTCGGCATCAGGCTCCACCATGTACTGTTCGACACTCCTGAGGATCTCAAAAAGCCGAACAACTTTCATCCATGGCATATCGATGTGACCTTTGTGCCTTTGCGTCCCGGGCTGGTAATGTATAATCCGGATTGGCGGCCACGCACACAAGAGACATTGGAGTTGTTCAAAAAGAACGATTGGGAGCTGGTTCCCGCGGCACGGCCGGTACACGTGAACAAGAGTCACTGTTTATTGTTCGGTGCGTACAATGAACCATCATGGATTTCTATGAACACCTTCTCGATCGATTCGAAGACGATCTGTGTCGAGGCGCATGAGACTGCCTATATGGAGCAGCTTGACAAACTCGGGATGGAGGTTATTCCAATACCGTATGAGCACGTGATACCGTTTGGTGGAGCGTTACACTGTACTACATTGGATGTGTATCGTGGAGGAAATTGCGAAGACTACTTTCCGAAGCAGATTGAGGGGTATTAAGGTGCCTCAACTAAGTAATTTAGACACTCTGTGTTAATAACGGAAAGATGCTTTAAGCCAAATATCCTCTTTTTGAGAATTGATATGGAGAATATATACTTATTTTTTATGCAATCCTTTCATTGTCGTTACTTCTGAGCTTCTGCAGTTTGGAAACGGCTGAATCAGTATCGACCGAAATTACAATGAGTAATGTTCAGGCACATGATGAGGCAGAACGCAGAGAATTACAGGAATTGCAGCATCAGATTCGCCGGAACAAATATGACTGGATTCTGCCGCAAATCATGCGGGAATATGGTGTGGACATATGGATTCATGTGAATAGAGATGGAATTGTTCATTCCTTATGATTTCCAGGTAAATTCCGGTTTGTATGCAGACCTGGGCAGCAACTCCGGTGTTTTCATCTTCACGGATCATGGCGGTGACAGGATCGAATGTGCGGTTCCCGGCCGTCGATGGAAAGGTGAAGAACCCCGAGTGCAAAATGAAAATGATGTGGTTGAAGAAAGTGGAGCCTGCGACATAATCGTTGAAGCACATGAACGAATAGAACTGCCGGTAGACTCTGATACAGAATTTGATCACCGATATAAGGGTATCGGAGAGTTTGCTGCAGAACGTGACCCTAAACGTATTGCTGTAAATCACCTGGATAAGCGCGGACCGCACGTGACTTCACCCTCCAGCGATGGCATTTTACATACCGACTACATTCTGTTGACTGAAGAACCCGGTGAACAATATGCAAAGAGACTGGTTTCATCCGAATATTTGATGTATGATTACGTACAGAGACCGGTGGAGAGCGGACTTGCAATGTATAAGAAAATTCGTACGTGGATCGACGAAGATAGAGAGAGGAAATTTGCTGAAATCGTTCCAGGTGTCACCACAAGAAATGGCCGTGAGATCCAGAGAGGCGACTTTATATCAATAAGCGGTGGTTTTGAAGGTGAGTACAATCCGCCAGAATGAGGAGGTTTTCCTGCTGACTACATAAAGGTGCCCCGCAGTTGGAAATTCGGGAACTTCCGGGAGCTTACATCAGAAAGAGCCTATGTGCTCCGTGAAGGAGAGGCTGAACCGCATCCGGACCTCAAAAAAACTCTGGTCAGAAGCGATGACAATCCGTAAGGTTTTAGAAGATACCAGCACGGTTGGCCGTACCGGTCGTGCAACGTGGGTGAATACCGTTGAAAGATAATATTGATGCGTATTTTGAGCGCAAAGTAAAACCGCATGTCCCCGATGCATGGATGGACAGAGGCAGGGACAAAATAGGGTATGGAATCAGTTTTGCGAAGTATTTCTACACGTATAAACCGCTTCGTTCACTTGAAGATATTAAAGCCGATATTCTTAAGCTTGAAGATGAAACCGAAGGATTGTTGAAAGAGATACTGAAATAAAATGAAATTCGAAAACACAAATAATTCCGAGTTCAACAATACCAACATCTCTTTATATAATATAAAATTCGCTTATAGGAAACTAAAGTCGAATGTTTATGCTGAAAGCGGAATTTGAAGAACAGTTGAAAGAAGAAGCAAAGCTGAATGCTTTGATATTGGAGAACTTGAAGAAAGTGAAAGTCAATGAGTGAGTGGAAAGAAATCGAACTTGATAATATCGCCGAACTTGTAAAAGATAAGTATACTCCTCAAAAAGGTGATAAACTGCATTACATCGGATTAGAACATATACAAGAGCAATCACTAAGGTTAAAAGGTCTTGGAAACTCTGATGAAATTACTAGTGATAAGTTTCATTTTAATTCTGGTGATATTCTTTTTGGAAAACTTCGACCATATCTTAAAAAAGTAATCATACCAAAGTTTGACGGTGTATGTTCTACAGATATTTGGGTAGTGCGTTCAAAAATTCAAAAATATGATATAAATCAAAGATATCTATTCTACCTATTTGCCAGTAAAGAATTTGTTGATTTATCAGACTCAAGTGCATCTGGGACACGGATGCCACGAGCAGACTGGAAATTTATGAGAAATACAATCTGGGTCATTCCTATTAATGAAACAGAGCAGAAAACCATAGCCGATTTCCTCGACCGAAAAACAGGGCAAATCGACACGCTGATTGAAAAGAAGCAGCAACAGATTGAACTGCTCAAGGAACAGCGTACGGCGATAATCAATCAGGCAGTAACAAAAGGTCTCAATCCCGATGTCACAATGAAAGACTCTGGATGGCCGATGGTGGAGGTGGGGAAAGTGTGTGAAATCAAACGAGGTTCAACTATTACAAAGAAGCAAATTGTCGCTGGCAATGTTCCAGTTATCTCAGGAGGTAAGCAACCAGCTTATTATCACAACAAATCAAATCGGGAAGTTCCTATTGTTACGGTTAGTTCATCTGGAGCATATGCAGGCTTTGTAAATTTTTTCAATCAACCAATTTATGCTTCCGATTGTTTTACAATTCAATCAAAAGATAAGAAAATTGTAGATGTTCAATTTATCTACCGATTTTTGAAGTCTCAGCAAGACGGAATTTATCAGCACCAACAAGGTAGCGCCTTGCCCCATGTCTATCCAAAAGATTTACAGAAAATCAAAACCCCCCTCCCCCCTCTCCCAGAACAAAAAGCCATTGCCGACTACCTCGACCGAAAAACAGAGCAAATCGACACGCTGACTGAAAAGAAGCAGAAACAGATTGAACTATTATCAGAATATCGCACCGCATTAATCACAAATGCTGTAACAGGCACAATCGATATTAGAAATGAAGTGGAGGGAGTAGAAAATTCCTATTCTTAATAAAAAGCAACAAAAATGTGCCATCGAAGTGATGAGAGAGTACCAGAAGTACCAGAGTGCATCTCCCGATTTTTCTCAGGAAATACCTGTTAAAATCGATAAGATGATTGATGCTGCACGAGTCAATATTATAAAGAAGGAATTAAAACCTCTTTTGCAGGATTTTATCGACGGGAAGGTACAAATATTGGAGTTTAAATCAAAAATAGACAGTATCAATAAAACTAAAAGTCGGCAATTCTGGGGATTCAAAGGCATCAAAGGACAGATGTTTTTTAACATGGTTGTTAATACAGCTCAAGAAGTAGGTGATATAAATGAGTGTACCAAAGAATTAAAATCCGTTTTCAGTCTTCCTGCAAATGAAAATGCCGCTTCAAGCAGGTTGAAAACATTCAAGTGTTATGTTAACCGACTTGGCGATGCATGGGTAAATGCTGGAAATACACGACACAAACGTCCGAAACCGGGAAGCATACCGTTCTTTGTTTCTTACTTCTGGCAGATTCTTGATAGAGATGTTTGGCCTGTATATTACACCTCATCTGTACGAGTCATGACAGAACTGAACTTGTGGCATCCCTCTGGAGATGATGCAAAAGACTTTATCGATTATAAGAAGATAAATGAAGAATTAATCGACCTTTTCAGTCGGTACAGCGGCAGCCGGTATGATTTCTATAAGGTTGAACATGTATTCTGGTTTAAGAGTGAAAATCAATGTCAAGCTGTATCAGAACAGGGTAAGAAGAAGGACGATGATAAAAAACCGAAGAAACTTGTCGGAACTGATCTCCTTCCTCAAAGCTACATACCGCCGATTATAGAAATTATTCCTCAGATAGCATTGAATGGTGAGGGTGTGAGCAAAGCTGCCAAGAATTCAGGCATTTCACTCGAGAAAGCCTTTGAAAAACATGTGGATGCCGCATTTAAAATCATTGGTTTTGCAACGCGTCTGCTCGGACAGGGAAAAGGACGTGTCCCTGATGGTACTGCGGAATCAGTTGATGACTGTTATGCAATAATATGGGATTCGAAAGCAAGAAGCAGCGGGTACAGTATGGGTACGGATGACAGGACAATACGGGAATACATCACTACTGAGAGCAGAGATATCAAGAAACGAAAAAAGTTCAGAAATATCTATTATATGATTATTTCGAGTTCATTTGCCGATGATTTCGATGATACGATACGGTCAATCAAGATGGACACAGATGTGAATGAAGTATTATTGCTCGAAGCCGAAGCATTAGTTGCAATGGTTGATGTAAAGCTGAGAGACCCTCTTCAAATCACGCTTGGTTCGGACGGTATTCAATATCTATTTTCAAGCAGTGGAGTCATCACTCCACAGATGGTCAAAGAACAACCAGAATACAACACCAACCTTATATAAGTCATACTGGTTGTCCGCTGTCTGGTATAATCATGAAACTAACAGTAGAACAGCGTATAAAGCTTGCAGAAATCAATACGACGTACAACGGGAAGAAATGGAAAATATTTCCGAATCCAGCTGATACTGATTTTTTAGATGCTCCAATCGGAGCAGGTGTATATCATGTCAAACAATGTTATAACACGAGAGTATATATTCTTCGGCACGGGAGAATGTATTTCAAATCGGTTTACTCCATTATACACAGGACGTAAGGGGGTGCACGTTCATCGAGTAGAAATAATACGAAAAAGCACGATTATGTTATTGATAATTTTGGAGATTTAAAATAGAGAACAGCAGCCTGTTTAGATAGTAGTGAAGCCGAAAAAATCAAAAATGAATTGAAACTCCTTACCATCCATACATTCAATACATGAAAGATATGACACCGCAGACCTACAAAGAGCAGGATTTTGAAGAGCATATTGAAAATCATCTGTTGAACTCGGGCTATTGTAAGCAGGAATCTGAGAGTTATGATAAGGGTTTGTGTTTAATCCGTGAAGAACTTCTTCAGTTTATCACGGCAACACAGCCAAAAGAATATAAAAAACTCGAAAAACAGTATGGCTCATCTCTATCTGAGAAATTCTGCCGCAATATAGCGAAAGAGATTGAGAAAAAAGGCACGCTTCATGTTCTTCGTAACGTGTACAAAGACAGAGGCACAAAATTCAGTTTAGCTTATTTTAAGCCGTCCAGCGGTATGAATTCTGAGCATTTGAGACTCTATAAGCAAAACAGATTTTCGGTTGTCAGACAGCTTAAATACAGCAACAGGAATGAAAACGCATTAGATATTACAATAGTTCTCAATGGGCTGCCAATAATAACCGCGGAACTGAAAAACTCTTTGACGGGACAATTTGTTGAGAACGCAATAAAGCAGTATCAATATGATCGAGACCCGAAAGAATCACTGTTTCAGTTTAAACGATGTATTGTACACTTTGCTGTCGGGAACGAAAAAGTATATATGACCACAAGGCTGCAGGGCAGTGGAACAAGGTTTTTACCGTTTAATATCGACACGGAGAATCCAATAAATCCGAACGGACATGCAAGTGCATATCTCTGGGAAGATATACTACAGCCCAATACATTGCTCAATCTAATAAAGAACTATCTGCATATTCAGAAGAATACGGAGAAATATTACGACACGCACAAGGGGCTTGTTGGGAGAAAATATGACACCTTCATATTTCCCCGGTTTCATCAGCTTGATTCAGTGCGAAGGATGCTCGATTCTGTTAAGAATGACGGGGTTGGTAATAGATACCTGATCCAGCATTCCGCTGGTTCAGGCAAGTCAAACTCAATTGCCTGGCTCGCACATCAATTAGCGAGCTTTTACCGGCATGAGAAAGACAAAAAGCGCCTTTTTGATTCAATCATTGTCGTTACTGATAGAAAAGTGCTTGATAAGCAGCTACAAAACACTATTAAGCAGTTCGAACAGACCGCAGGAGTTGTCAAGCCGATTGATATAAATTCTGCTCAGTTGAAAGGTGCATTAGAGACAGGAAAAGATATTATCATATCGACCTTGCAGAAATTCCCCGTCATTTCTGCGGGCATGACCGAACTAAAGGGGAAAAATTTTGCGGTAATAATTGATGAAGCTCATTCGAGTCAGTCAGGTGAATCGGCTGCACATTTGCATAGAACACTCAGTGTAAAGCTGGAAGATGCAGAGGAAGCAGACGGCGTAGCTATTGACATTGAAGATAAAGTCGTAGAAGAAATCAGAGCGCGCGGATTACAACCTCATATTTCATATTTTGCCTTTACAGCAACGCCAAAAAATAAAACGCTTGAATTGTTTGGCAGAAAAAATGCTGAAAACAAGTTTGAAGCTTTTCATACCTATTCTATGCGACAAGCGATTGAAGAACGGTTTATTCTTGATGTACTTGAAAAATATACTACGTTCAAGCGGTTTTTTAAGCTCGCGAAAAAGATCAACGATGATAAGGAATATGAGAAGAAGAAAGCAATTCGTCTCTTAACCTCATACGTTGATTTACAGCCACACGCAATTGAGATGAAAACGCAGATTATGTTAGACCATTTTCTCGAGAAATCTGCCACTACAATACAGGGACGCGGTAGAGCTATGGTTGTGACGCGGTCACGGCTTCACGCGGTAAGATTTTATCACGTGTTTAAAAAAGTGATGATTGAAAAGCGCCTGCCATTCAAACCGCTTGTCGCATTTTCCGGTACGGTAAGAGACCCTGATTCTTTTGAAGAATGTACTGAAACTGGCCTGAATGCCCTACCTCCGAGAGTAAGTATTCCCGATGCATTTAAAACGCCGGAGTTCCGTATTCTCATCGTTGCAAACAAATTTCAGACAGGTTTCGATGAACCGTTCCTGCACACGATGTATGTTGATAAGAAGCTTGGTGGTGTGAATGCCGTTCAGGCGCTAAGCAGGTTGAACAGAACAATTAAAGGGAAAGATGATACACTGGTATTAGATTTTGTTAATGAAGCCGCAGAAATACAGCAGGCGTTTCAACCGTATTATCAGACAACATTCCTTGAAGAAGAAACCGACCAGAATAAACTGTACAGCCTGCAATATGACCTTGAACAATTCGAAGTATATACAGAAGATGATGTGAAAGAATTTGCGCATATTTTCTTCAATCCAAACGAGCAGCAGGAGAAACTTCAGCCGATTTTAGATAAGGTTGTGATACGGTGGAAATATAAGAACGAAGATGAACGAGAGGATTTCAGGTCATCATTGCAGAGTTATGTACGACTTTATGGATTCCTGTCTCAGCTTGTTACTTTTGAAGACGTGGACCTTGAAAAATTATATGTTTTTGCAAAGAATCTGAATCGAAAGCTTCCGAAGCGTAAAAATCGCCTTCCCTATGAGATTCGAGACGCCGTTGACTTAGATTCCTTCAGAATACAGAGAACGTTCAAAGGCAATCTTGAACTCGAAAACGAAGATGCAGATGTCCCGGGGATTCACAGCGAAACCGGGGGAGGAGTATCTGAGGAAGAGAAAGACCTGCTTTCAAACATCGTTAGAACGCTCAATGATGTTTACGGGTTAAATCTCACAGATGAAGATAAAGTCGATATGAAGACTATAAAGCAAAAGCTTGAAGAGAATGAAGAGCTTCGTGCCGTAATGACCGCGAATAACACGCGTGAAAACATGAAATATAAGTTCAATCGAGAAGTCGATAATCTGCTGTTACGTTTCGCGCATTCCAAGCTTGACCTGTACAAGAAGCTGTCCGAACCGAAAGTAAATGCGCTCTTCAAGCGGCAATGGTTCGACGGCTTTTATCGACAAGTAAGTAAATTATAGTATTGAAATCTCAATAATTAAAGCATAGCTAAACATGAAAGAATTCTCTAAAGATCAGAAATTACTTCTTCAAACTGTCTTTAATCATTTTGCAAATAATATTCAATGGCCGAAGAGCGCAATATCAGAGATTCAGTTTCATTCAAAGGGCTTTGTTAGATGAAACAGGCAATAAATAAGGATTAATCCACGTGGATTGGGAATAGAGGTGCAGAACTGGGAATAGAGGTGCAGAACAATAAAAGAACACATAAATGATGTCATGAATAGATTCTTCAGAAACAAATGAGGGAACGATGCATTGCCTATCTCATCTTAATTCTTCTATAATTATCATAAAGTTCCCTCCATAACCATTCGCAGCTTACAGGCAGCCAACCAAAACTGAAAAACCCGTAACTCCTTGATTTACTGAAAGTTACGGGGATATTGTGCCGAAGGGGGGACTCGAACCCCCACAGGATTGCTCCCACACGGCCCTGAACCGTGCGCGTCTACCAATTTCACCACTTCGGCATAGGCGGTATTTGAAGAAGTAAAATCTACTAAATATTCGTCACAATGTCAAGCGTCTGCCAGACAATATTTCCCGCTTTGGCTTGATTATGTCCGTTTTTTATAGTATCTTTTTCGCGTTAATTGCCGGAGCATGCGGAAATGTCTGATGATGCCGTTCGTATTATAGCTACGAACAGAAAAGCGCGGTTTGAATACCATATACTTTCAAAAGTCGAAGCCGGTGTGGTTTTGATCGGTTCTGAGGTGAAATCTATCCGCAATGGAGGGATCAACCTCAAAGATAGTTATGCAACCGTGCGTAACGGGGAGGTGATTCTTGTCGGGGTTCACATCAGCCACTATCCGCCTGCCAGTAAATATAATCATAAACCTGAACGTGACCGGAAACTCCTCTTAAATCGGAAAGAGATAAATAAACTGGAGTGGAAGGTAAGTGAGAAAGGTATTTCGCTTATTCCTCTTAGTGTCTACACAAAAAACGGCAGGATCAAGGTCGAACTGGCAACGGCAAAAGGGAAGAAATTATATGACAAGCGTGAAGCCATAGCGAAAAAAGACATGGACCGTGAACAAGAGCGGGAATTGAAATACAAATAGTGAGCAATGTATTGTTTGAAATAGAGCGAGTATCGTATGTTTTCTGATATAAATGAACAAATGGATGTTATAAAACGGGGTGTTGAGGAGATTATTTCGGAAGATGAACTAGTTAAGAAATTAGAAAAAAGCAAAAAAACGAATAAGCCACTGATTGTAAAAGAAGGGTTTGATCCTACTGCACCCGATCTGCATATCGGCCATATGGTTTCAATCAGGAAATTGAAGGATTTTCAAGTTCTTGGCCACACAGTTGTGTTTCTTATTGGTGATTTTACCGGAATGGTTGGGGACCCATCCGGCAAAAACGAAATGCGGAAAATGCTGACCCTTGAAGAAGTGGCGCAAAACGCCGAGACATACAAGGAACAGATATTTAAAGTTCTCGACCCAGTCAAGACAGAGATACGTTTCAACAGTGAGTGGTTAGGAAGGTTGACTATCTATGATTTTCTTGAGTTAACATCAAAACAGACTGTTGCAAGGATGCTTGAGCGTGATGACTTCAAGGAACGCTTTAAGAATGAAGTTGATATCAGTATGCTCGAATTTTGCTATCCGCTACTCCAGGGATATGACTCGGTAGCTCTGAAAGCGGACGTTGAACTAGGGGGAACGGATCAGAAATTCAATCTCATTATGGCTCGTCTTATTCAAAAGCGGTTTGATCTGGAAAGCCAAGTCATTGTCACACTGCCACTTCTCGAGGGGATTCGCGGTGTTGAAAAGATGAGCAAAAGCCTCAATAATTATATTGGTATCAATGAAGAAGCAAATAATATTTTTGGCAAAGTCATGTCGATTCCGGATACTTTAATCAGTCGTTATTTTCTCCTTGCCACTCGGATATCCAGGGAAGAGCTCATTGTAATCGAAAAGCGGCTCAACGATCCCGTGGCCAATCCATCGACATTAAAACGCCAATTAGCCCGCGAAATTGTTGCTGAGTATTATTCAGATGATGAAGCAAGCGTAGCTGAACAGGAATTCGATAAAGTGTTCAAACAAAAAGAAGATCCGACCGATATAGAAGAGGTAACATTAACATTATCACAGCCAGTATGGATCGTTAAATTGCTTTCTCATTCGGGATTAGTTTCAACAAATGCTGAAGGTAGAAGAATGGTAAAGCAGGGTGCGGTATCAATTAATGGAGAGCAGTATACAGATGAAAACAGTGAATTAACGGTTGAAAATGGGACGATTCTCAAAGTCGGAAAAAGACGTTTCAAAAAAATCAGAATCCCATAACGTAGATATCTCATGCTAAATGCTCCAAAATCAGTGTCAAGAGATTGGGAATGAGTCCCGATACGCTCAGCCATCAGTCGACAATTTGCTTACGATATTTTCCCTTCCGAATTTTAAAAAGTTACCGATTATTTGAGCCTTGTAATACTTTCCTGTCCTGAACATTTAAAAACAAACGTTAGCGGTCAGCGTGTAGTTCCAACGGTTCGGCGCTGAGCAACTATCACGACAAAAATGCTCCAGACACTCACCTCTAAAAACCGTAATATTGTACCAATGCTCATGCCGTGGAAACCGAAGCAACTCAAAGCACTGACTCAATTTTCACGAAAACAGACGCTCATGCTTGCCGGACGAGTCTATTCTGTTGTTGATGATGGCTGACCTTCCGGAAAGTTAGAAAAGAGAGAGCTATCGGTGTTATCCAGACGATAAACAATACAGAACACCGCGTCTCCAGAATTTGAGTTACGCATTGAAAGATTTAGGGATGGTTGCGCTTATTCATGATGTAAGTATGATTGTGTACGAGCAGAAATTAAATAAACTTACAGGAATGGGCGGCCAAATGCTCGAACCTGCAGCAATTAAGAAAATATTTGATCAACATCCTTATATGGCTGTCGTTGAGGAGTTTGTCGAAAATTTTCATGAAATGGAATTTTCTGAAAGCGTGCTTTACGCAGGTGACAATAAGAGGTAGTTTTTCCCGGCGAACCGGGGGAAAACGATTTTTGTCTATCCCTTCTCAGATATTACACATTGCTGAGTTTTATGTTACTCTCCTGTCGCATGCAAAAAATAAAGGGATTAAAAAAATCCCCATAAAAAAGTAATTCAAAAAATGCTGCAAATAGCAGGTGATAGTATTAACAGCCAAATATTCGAGATATTTTTCAACTATCTTGAGCCAATCAGCTGCTAAGCCGGATAATCTGACAGTGAAGCTTTATTTCAGAGATACGACAAAAAATGACAATCATTCCGGTGCAATTGTAACCGTAAAAGATTTAAGCAATCAAACACGTAAAATGATTCATGTTGTTAAAACACCGGATGGTGAAGAAATTTCGCCACGGCCTTCATTTGACCTTGTCTATGACAAACCTCACCTTTATATGAGACTTAAAGATTGGAACGTAGAGTGATATGTTCCGCAAATGCACAAGGTATTACTTCACTAACCGCATAAAACAGCGCCGCCATTTACATTGATCACCTCTCCCGTTATATGCCGGGCAAAATCTGATGCGAGGAAAAGAATCGGTCCGGCAATGTCCTCAGGTGATGGAATACGTTTTAAGGGGATACCATCTGAAATTTCCTTTTTGATCTTCGCATCTAAAAAAACGCTGGTATTAAGATCGGTATCGACCCAACCCGGAGCAACACTGTTAACAAGAATATTGTCCTGAGCAAGCTCTGCCGCGAGCGACTTAGTGAATGAGATGATAGCACCCTTTGTAGCTGCATAGTGGGAATGGAGAGCTTCACCACGTTGACCTGCTGTAGAAGACAGGTTAATAATTCTACCGCCGCCCTGTTTCCGCATTACTCTAACACCAGCCTGGCAGAGAAGAAAAAAGCTTTTGAGATTGACATCCATCATCTTGTCCCATGTTTCTTCAGACATTTCTCCAATTGGGCCGTCGTTCCAGATACCATGATTATTCACCAGAATATCAATTTTGCCAAGTTTTTTCATTGTTGCATCAATAAACTTTTTCACATCCTCAGAATGGGAAAGATCGGCCTGAACTGTAACGCACATTCTATCCAGCTTTTCAACGTCTTGTTGTATTTTAGCTGCTGCTTCTTTATTTGTGTTAAAGTTGATTGCGACATCTGATCCTGCCTGAGCGAACAGAATAGCAGTAGCAGCGCCAATTCCACGGGAACCACCGGTTATAATCGTTACTTTGCCCTTTAAATTAATCATAAAGCCCCTCAAATAGGTTGCACACAAAAAATGTTAAAGGCAATTGTAATCATTTTTTAGGATATTTTCAATTGATTTTTCAATTCTGTTCAATTCTGTTCATTGGTGATTTTTCTTGCTTTTATATGAGTGTTTCGCTATTTTTTTAATAAGTATTGTTACAAATATGCTCAACTTGCCCGAGAATAAAGTCTAAAATAAATCCTCAATTGTCTAATGAAATGATTGAATTTCAACGCTTACCGGAGCTCTATAAAAGAATTCTGAAAATCCTTCTTCTTATAGGATTGCTCATAATTTTTGGTACGACCGGTTTTACGATAATTCAACCTGAGCACACACTTTTTGATGCATTTTATATGACGACCATAACACTTTCGACAGTTGGATACCAGGAAGTACTCCCTTTATCAACAGGAGCACGTGCGTTTACAATGGTTTTGATTGGAATCGGAATTGGCTGTCTCGGATACTGTGTCAGCTCGATAACGTCATTTATAGTAGAAGGTGAAATCAAAAATACATTCAGGAATCGAAAAATGGATAATACTATTAAAAAACTGAAAAATCATATCATTGTGTGCGGTCATGGCAGATTGGGAAACCATGCAGCAAAAGAAATACTCAATTGGAAGCAGCCATTTGTTGTCATTGAGAGCAACCGGGAAAATGCCGAATCACTCAAAAAAAGCGGTGAGATTTTCTGCATACACGGTAACGCAACAGAAGACGCGGTCCTGATTAAGGCGGGAATTCAGCACGCTAAAGGACTAATTGCTGCATTATCGGAAGATGTCGACAACCTGTTTGTTGCGCTGTCAGCACGGCGTTTGAACAAGGATTTAACTATAATATCACGTGTTGAATACATGAGTTCGGAAGAAAAACTCATCACCGCCGGTGCCGATAAAGTCATGTCTCCTGCTCAAATTGCGGGGAGGAGGATGGCATCAATGCTTATAAATCCTGAAGTAACTGATTTTCCGGATGTGTTTGTCGATTCGTGGGATCTGAATCTATCGCTTCAGGAACTTCATGTCAGGAAAGGGTGCGAACTTGACGGTGTTCCGATCAAAAATTCAAACCTGCCTCATGAAATCAATGTTATCGGTCTGAAAGACGAAAATGGAAAAATGGAAATTAATCCTGGCGGTGATTCTATTATCAATGCCAAAAAAACATTGATCATTCTTGGTTCACGAGAGAAGATTGACCAGCTCCGTGCACATTCCGGTATTAAATCTTCAACGTGATTGAGTCACACTATTTTAAATTTAATTACTGAAAATACCATTAACCGGCGTGTATTATCATGAATATAAGACTCCAATATGCAGAAAATTTTTATCCTGGAAAGCTGCAGAACCAGATTGAGGGCTTTATTTCTGAATTTGAACAACCGGATGATTTAACTTCACCAGTGGCCGGTGTAGTTCCGCATGCAGGATGGATGTTTTCGGGGAAAATTGCTGCTCAAGTTTTTGCAGTTTTTAAGCAATGCAGCAAGCCTGATACCTTCATATTGTTCGGTACGGTTCACAATATACGTCAGGTTCCGAAGTCTGCTGTTTACGGTGAGGGGTGTTGGAAAACACCTTTTGGAAACATTGATATTGACGAGGATATAGCAGAATACATTATGGAAAGTATTCCTGAACTCATCGTGAACAATATAGACGCACATAATGGAGAACACTCTCTTGAAGTGCAAATTCCGTTTATAAAGTATTTGTTTCCAGGTTCAAAGATAGTTCCTATTGCTGTTCGTCCCGAAATGAATGCTGTAGAAATAGGAAATAAAATATCTTCTATTGTGCAGAATAGTCAGGGGTCTATCAAGGTCGTTGGAACCACCGATTTAACCCATTACGGACATAATTACGGATTTGCACCCGCAGGTCAAGGAGATAAAGCGCTTGACTGGATGAACGAAAATGACAAATCGATTATAAATCTCGCTCTGTCGATGAATGCGGATGAAATTGTTGAAGAAGCTCAAACGAATCACAATGCTTGTGGATCAGGAGCGTTGGCTGCTACTGTTTCTTTTGCACGCTCAATCGGAGTCCAACGTGGCAGACTCCTCGACTATGCTACAAGTTATGATGTTATACCGGATCCAGAGTTTACAATGGGAGTAGGATATGCCGGAATTGTATTCTGATGAGATTTGTCAAGATCGCAACCAAAGCAGTCAGGCAAAGCAGAAATGTTATTTTTTAATTGCCAAAGTGACGATAATTAGAGATGATTTTATCAAAACCAGAGGCACTTGTGAAAAATAAGCCATTCAGTCACATTTTTTTTTGTGCATTAATATCATTTGTCATTGGGTGTTCTCAGAATGAACCAGTGACATTAGATCAAGAATCCATCCAAGAGATCAAAACTTCTTCAGGAAAAGGTAGCAAGGGACCAAATCTTGTAGCCGGAGATGACGGAAATGTATATTTAAGCTGGATTGAACCTGACGAAGAAAAAGGTAATATATTCAAGTATGCATTGTATAAAGAGAGTAAATGGTCTCAGCCCAGCATAATTACTCAAGGGGATGATTGGTTTGTGAGTGAAGCCGATTATTCTTCTCTTACTGTTCGAAGTGATGGTTCAATGGCGGCGCATTGGTTACCTAAAACGGGTGAGGAATATTATGCATATGACATTAATATTACACAATCATCAAATGGCGGAAAGATATGGAAAACTCCTTTTAGTCCTCATGATGACGGCGTAAAGTCTGATCATGGCTTTGTATCTATTTTGCCGTGGGATGATAACCGTTTTTTCATTACATGGTTAGACGGACGTAATAATTTCACAACAAAGGAGATGATGTTGCGTTTTGCACTATTTGACAACGATGGTCTATTGTATAATGAAGAAGTTTTTGATTACCGTGTTTGCGATTGTTGTCAGACTTCGGCTGTTCGGACGAAAAATGGCGCTGTCGTAGTCTATCGTGATCGTTCCGAGGAAGAAATTCGCGACATTTCATACATACGATATCATGAGGGTACATGGACTGAACCTCAGACTTTATACAAAGACGACTGGGTGATTAAAGGCTGTCCTGTTAACGGACCATCTGTTGCAGCGTTAGACGAAATTGTAGCTGTTGCCTGGTTCACAGGAGCAAACTTAAAATCAGAGGTCAAAGTCATTTTTTCCAAAAATGAAGGCGAGAATTTCGGCCAACCTATCGTTGTAGATGACGGAAAACCAATCGGACGTGTAGATATTGTCATGCTCCCGGATGGTACAGCATTAGTAAGCTGGTTGGAATTTGTCGGAATAAGTAGCGAAATTCGTGTCCGTCGTGTTTATCCTAATGGGATGAAAGATACCTCATCTACTTTAGAAAAAGCAGGTGGTGGCAGTGTAAGCGGCTGGCCACAAATAGAAATCATTAATGATGAAATAATTTTTGCCTGGACCGATACAGAAAGCCCTTCTACTATCAGATCAGCAACAGCGAAACTGACAAGATTTTAGAATGTTTGTCGTTGAAATTTTGGTTTAATTGACGGTAGAAAATACTTACTCTTCTTGAGATGTAAAGTGATTGAGTAGAAGTTCCTTGATCGGATCTATGGGCATGTCGATTCCCGTCCAAATTTTAAACGATTGTGCTCCCTGATGGATGAACATGTCGAGCCCCGAAAGTGTTAAAGCACCTCGTTTCTCTGCATTCTGAATAAATGATGTGCGGAGAGGGGTATAGATAATATCATATGCTATTTGACCGGGACGAAAAAAGCGGGTACAATAGTCGGGAAAATCCTGTTTGAAGCTTTTCATTCCTAACGGAGTACAATTAACAAGCAGTCTGCTCTCCCAGATATGTTCCCCCAGTTCTGCGCTGTTGTTTAATTCCACCCAATCCAGCATTGTCGACCCTTTTTTCCATTTTTCTGCGTTGTCCAACAGGTTTTCCGCTTGTTTCTTGTCTTCAATCCGCGTAATCATGGTGAGCTGCGGAAAGTTGAAATTGTGCAGCAGTCCGAATAAAACTGTCCTGGCTACACCTCCCGAACCAAAAACCGTTACCTGTTCGTGTTCAATGGGTTTCACATGTTCCCGTAAGGATGTGAGAAATCCTTCAAGGTCTGTGTTGTAGCCTTTTCGTTTGCCGTTAGCAAAATGTATTGTATTGACAGATCCAATACCTGCTGCTTCAGGAGAAATGTCATCAAGATATTGCTCAATATGCTCTTTTAATGGGATAGTGACATTCAAACCAGTCAGCCCACTATCAAAAACTTCCTTTAATGCCAATTCAAGATCGGGAACATCGACAGAGAATGGAAGATAGACAGCATCAATATTGGTAAGGTTGTAAGCTTTGTTGTGCATAAGAGGAGAGAGACTGTGGGACACCGGAAACCCAAAGAGTCCGAACACATTTTTCCCCGATTCAATTTCCGGACGGATTTTAGCAAAATTTTCCAAAGATTTTTCCTTATCAGTGATGGTGATAACAAGAAGTAGCATACAACCGCATGCTCTTAGGCAAGGTCATGCATTGCATCAACTGCCAGGAGATACCCTCGTGCACCGATTCCGAAAACGCCTCCAGTCGCTGCCTTAGATGTATAGGAATGGTGGCGGAACGATTCACGTCTATAGATATTAGAGAGATGCACCTCGATTATCGGACACGAAAGCGCCGTAAGTGCGTCATAGAGAGCAATGCTGGTATGTGTATATGCTCCGGGATTGATAATCAGTCCATCCATCCATGTGCGGTTTTTATGAACAGCATCCAGTATTACGCCTTCATGATTTGACTGGAAAAAACGGCACTCAATACCATGTAATTCTGCTTTTTTCTCAATAAGTATATTGATATCCTGCAGGGTTTGTGAACCGTAAATTTCCGGTTCCCGCTCTCCGAGTAGATTCAAATTCGGACCATGAACAACAAGTATTTTTTTCATGTTCACACCATAGTTTTTATGATAATTAGTTATGTTTAATATAGGTAAATGCGTCTTCCATATCCGATTCAGAAATTTCGGTTGAAATCTGAGTATTGCCTATTGATTCGAGTAAAACAAACCGGAGTTTTGCATCTACATTTTTTTTATCTTTCTTAATGTACTCTCGAATAGTATCAAAATCGAGACCTTTCAGATCAATTCCTCCAATTAGATGTTTAAGGTCAGTATCAACACGCACGTAATCGTCATCAGACAATACTTTTTTCTGGTGCGAAACACGGAGCGCGGCGCGCATTCCTAACAAAACAGCCTCACCGTGAATTATAGTGCCGGCGCCTAATGCCCCTTCCAGGGCATGTCCGATTGTGTGGCCAAAATTGAGAATTCTTCGAATTCCCGATTCTTTTTCATCTTGACTGACCACATCTGCTTTGACGAGTACACTTTTTCTGATAATATCTGCAACAAGGTCGAGATCAGATAACGAAATAATTTCATCGAGGTTCGAATAAATAGTGTGATACAATTCCGGATCACTGATGAGCCCGGTTTTAACAACCTCTGCTAATCCTGCAACGATCTGTCTTTGGGAAAGCGTTTTCAGTACTTCCGGATCGATAAATACAGCTTTGGGCTGGTAAAAAGAACCAACTAAGTTTTTAATACCGTCCAAATTTACTCCGACTTTACCGCCAACCGAACTATCACATACTGACAGAAGAGTAGTTGGTATCTGGACATAATGAATTCCTCTTAAGTAGATTGCAGCAGCAAAACCGCCGACATCGCCAACAACTCCGCCTCCAAATGCAATAACGGCAGAATTTCTGTCTAATTGGTCATTAACAAGCTGTCTGCAGAGATCGGTAACGACTTCCGTTGTTTTCGATTGTTCTCCTGGCTCAAATATGTGTTGTGTACAGTTAAATCCAGACTCCTTAAGTGTTTGTAATAATGGAACTCCATGGAGTTCAAAAACTGTTGTATCACTTATAATTGCCAATCGTTTACCCGTCAACACCTTTTTAAGGTAATCACCTACATGCCGGAGAAGTCCAGATTCAATCACTATATCATAACTTCGATCATCCAAATCAACATGAATATTTGACATTGTGCTATAATTCTCCTGTTGGATTAGACTCTTCTTCTTGTATCATATGTTGCGCGTATATCATCAATATGATCACCACTGAATTTTTCGAGAAATGCTTGTGCAAGGACAAGCGATAAAACAGCTTCCCCCACAACACCTGCTGCGGGTACTGCACAAATATCTGATCGTTCAACACGTGCTAAAACAGCCTCCTGAGTTTTCATGTCAACCGAATCGAGAGCAGAGAGGAGGGTGGAGATCGGCTTCATAGTGATTGTCACAACTAGCGGTTGACCGTTTGTAATCCCCCCTTCGAGTCCACCGGCGTTATTGGTTCTTCGCACTATCGTCTGTGTTGACTGATCCTTGTCTATCGGATCATGTACTTTAGAACCGAATCTCCGTCCACATTCTATTCCAAGTCCAATCTCAACTGCTTTAATTGCTGGAATCGACATCATTGCTTCAGCGATTCGTCCGTCAAGTTTTCTATCCCAATGTGTGTGGCTTCCCAGTCCGACAGGCAAGCCCGATGCAATTATCTCTATTCTACCGCCGACAGTGTCTCCATTTTCTTTTGCTTCATCGATAACTGCGATCATTGCTTTTTCAGCTTGCGAGTCGAGGCATCTGACAGGAGACTCATCCGCACGCTGTGATTCGTGTAATGTTTTGTTGAAATCGAATGAAGCGCCGCTTTTAACTTGATGCATTTCTATTACATGGCTGCCGATTTGAATTCCGAATTCTTCCAGAAATTGACGAGTGATACCACTGAGTGCTGTACGGACTGCTGTTTCTCGTGCACTTGCCCTGTCGATTATGTTTCGCATATCTGTATGGCCGTATTTGACTGCACCGGCAAAGTCAGCGTGTCCCGGACGTGGAATGGTGATTTCTGATGGTTTATCTTCATCCGGAATCGGCTCGGAATTCATTCGATTTTTCCAATTAACCCAGTCTTTATTTTCAACTTCGACAGCGATTGGTGCACCAGTTGTATTCCCAAATCGGATTCCGGAAAGAAAAGTGACAGTGTCACTTTCTATCTTCATCCGGCCACCTCTACCATAGCCCTGCTGCCTTCGGAAAAGCTGATGATTTATTTTATCATTGTCAATAATAGCACCGGCTGGCATTCCTTCAAGAATTCCAATAAGTGTTTTTCCATGCGATTCACCACTTGTCATATATCTCAACATAATATTATCCTGTAAATATTTACGCCAAATATATCTAGTTATACTTTATCACCGAGTTACTTCCTGATGCTATTTATCAAATCATAAAATCCGGGAAAAGAAATGTTTGCCCAATGGCCTTCTTTAATACTAGTGTTTCCATCCAAAGCAGTACCGGCAACTGCAAAGGCCATAGCTATTCTATGATCTCCGAAAGAGTCAAATTCCGCACTATGTCTGTTACGGTTTGAAGATATAATCAGCCCATCAGAAAACTCTTCAACATCAACACCCATATTCTCAAGATTTTTGCAAAGAGCGTGGATTCTGTCAGTTTCTTTTACTCGTAGCTCTTGTGCATCTCTAATTTCTGTTTTACCTTCAGAAAAAGCCCCTGCAACGGCTATAATCGGAAGTTCATCTATTACTCTCGGTATAATATCGCCACTTATCGTAATACCTTTGAGCTTTGAAGATTTAATTACCAGATCAGCTATTTCTTCTCCTCCGGTAACAGTAGCACTATGTTCTTCTATATCTGCACCCATCAATCTGAGAACATCGATAATACCGGTACGGGTTTTATTCATCCCAACATTTTTGATCGTAAGGTGTGATCCAGGCAGGAGACATGCCAATACCGCAAAAAAAGCCGCACCTGATATATCGCCCGGAATTGTAAGGTCAAATGGCATTAATGAATCAATTCCAGTTATGGATATACTATTTGTGCTTGTTTCAGTCTGTACAGGCACGCCACACGAAGATAGCAGACGTTCGGTATGATCCCTCGAAGGAAGTGGTTCAATCACTGTTGTGGTGCCATGTGCATAAAGTCCCGCAAGTAGTACCGCAGATTTAACCTGTGCACTCGCAACCGGCAATTCATAAGTGATTGGCTGAAGTTGGGCGGAATTAACGGTGTAGAGGAGATTCCCGTCAGTACCCGAGCAGATAATGTCGGCACCCATTTTTCTTAATGGAATTAAAATTCTATTCATCGGCCGCTGTTGTAATGATGCATCACCGGTTAGTTCAAACGAATTGCGTTGGCCTGCAAGAATCCCTGTTAATAGTCGGAATGTTGTACCGGAATTGCCGCAATCGAGTTTTTCCTGAATTGAATTAAAACCGTACAGTCCATTTCCCTCTATTATGATAGAATTGGAGCCGGATGTTTTTGTATAAATTCCAAGCTTTTGTACACAATTGAGAGCACTTTGGATATCTTCTCCACTACCGAGACCTCTTATGCTGCTTACTCCATCAGCCAAGGCGGCAAAAAGAACAGCGCGAATCGATATTGATTTGTCTCCCGGTATATGAATTGTTCCCTGTGCTGACCCTCCTGGAACGATCTCTAAAGCATTCTCTGCGATCACTGTATCTCCGGTAACTTTCTATCAAGAGCAGGAGCTATAATTCTCATTTTGTTCATAAGTTGCTCGAATTGCCGAGGATAAAGAGATTGGCGCCCATCAGAAATTGCTTTGTCCGGCTCTGGGTGTACCTCGACGATTAGTCCGTCTGCTCCGGCGCTAATTGAACCGAGCGATAAGGGCAATACGTTTTCCCGTACTCCTGCAGCATGGCTCGGATCGACAATGATAGGCAAATGGCTCAATTTTTTTACTGCAGGAATGATGCTGATGTCCAGGGTAAATCGTGAGTGCTGGGCAAATGTCCGGACACCCCTTTCACATAATATAACATTATAATTTCCTTCAACCATAATATATTCGGCTGACATCAAGAATTCCTCTAATGTTGCAGAGAACCCCCGCTTCAAGAGAATCGGTTTTCTGGTTTTCCCCGCGGCTTTCAATAAGGAATAGTTCTGCATGTTCCGAGCACCTATTTGAAGCATATCTGCATATTGAGCAACAAGAAAAAGAGAATCATTGTCAATGACTTCGGTCACGAACGGCAATTCGGTTTTTTCTCTTACATTTGCGAGGATTTCGAGACCTTCTTGACCTAATCCCTGAAAGGAATAGGGTGAAGTGCGAGGTTTGAAAACTCCGCCTCTAAGCATACTGGCGCCTGATTGCTGCAGACGATCAGCAAGAACTGTAATTTGCTCTTTACTTTCTACAGCGCATGGACCTGCTATTATTTGAATTTTTTTATCCCCGAACCGGACTCCGCTTATATTCAGTATTGTGTTTTCAGGCTTTGTTTCTCTGCTGACAAGTTTATAGGGTGTCGTTACTCTGATAACCTGAACAACGTCAGGGAGGCTTTCAAAACGGTTCGTATCGATCTGGCCTGTATTCCCGGTGACACCAATTGAGGTCCTGAGCGAACCCGGAATACAGTGAGACACAAGACCGGAATCCTGTATGGCTTTGGTCACATTTTCAATGCTTTTCTCATTAGCATTTTGTGACATCACGACGAGCATTATAGATCCTTATTGTGTTGCAATAAATTCTTTTCTGAATGTATTGGCAGCTTGAAATGCATCATTAAGCTCTGGTTTATCTAGCTGTAATTTTAAACGTTTTAGTTCATCTATATACGTTTGCAGTTGTGTTGCTATATTTTTTCTATTTGACACAAAAATATCCTTCCAGACTGAAAAATCACTTTCAGCTATCCGGGTCATATCATTTAATGCAGGACCGCTCATGGTAAAATATCGTTCATCAAATTTGCTCTCATTACCAACAAGATTCATTAGTGTGGTTGATAATAACTGCGGAAGATGACTGATACTTGAAACAATTTTGTCGTGCATTACTGAATCGATAACGACCTGATTAGCGCCTATTGCTTCAACCATACGTGTCAATCGGTCGAAAACTTCTTTTGGTGTATTACCATCCTGAATCAGGGCATATGCCCGGTCACGAAATAACTCCGGCGAGCTGTTTAGCATGCCTGTTTTTTCTGAGCCGGCCATTGGATGCCCACCTACAAAATAGGTGTCTCCGCTTTGAAATGTTTGAGCAACTTCCATGATCACATGTTTCGTACTGCCGATATCAGTTACAATACAGCCCTTTTTAACAGCCGGCATGACTTCAGGAATGAGCATACAGATAATCCCGATAGGCACAGCAAGGACAACAAGATCAGCATCTTGAAGAGCTTTTTTCATTTCTGACAAGGGATAACCTGAATCGATCAAATCTTGTTTGAGAGCGTGTGTATAGGCATCCGAGCGGGTAATGCCGGTCACATGTTCACTTACCTTATATTTTTTTAATGCTCCGGCAAGAGAGCCGCCAATAATGCCAAGACCGATAATCGTTGTCTTCTGAAATAACATAGTAAAGATTCCTGATCATACTGCGGCTGTTTCTTTTTCAGCTTGTGCAATGTTTCTTCCAACGACTTTTGCTATTGATCGGAGCTCTTTCATCATTTGATTAAACTGCTCCGGTTTCAGTGACTGCGGTCCATCTGAAAGAGCTTTATCCGGATCAGTATGAACTTCGACCATGATTCCATCAGCACCTGCTGCAATTGCCGCTCTCGCCATAGGAATTACCATGTTTCTGATGCCCACAGCATGGCTGGGATCGGCAAATACAGGGAGATGACTGTGCTGTTGTGCAGCAGGAATTGCACTTACATCGAAGGTGTTCCTTGTATATTTTTCGAAAGTACGAATACCCCGCTCACACAGAATAACCCGGTCATTACCTCCGGAAAATATGTATTCTGCGCTTAGAAGCCATTCCTCTATGGTAGCGGAAAGGCCACGTTTCAAAAAGACCGGTATGTTAGTACTGCCGACGGCCTTCAGCATTGAGTAATTTTGCATGTTTCTGGCACCAATCTGCATGATGTCTGCATACTCGGAAATAAGCGACACCTGACTAAAATCCATTAGTTCCGTAACAACCAGCAAGTCATTTCTATCGGCTGCTTTCCTTATCATTTTCAGACCTTCTTCACCAAGCCCCTGAAAGCTGTAGGGAGATGTACGGGGTTTAAATGCACCGCCGCGCAGCACTTTGACGCCGTTTTCAGCAAGAAGTGCCGCAATTTCCTCAATCTGGTCTACATTTTCAATAGAGCATGGTCCAGCCATTACTATTATTTCATTACCGCCAATTTCAACACCCTGTAAATCGAAAACGGAGTTATCCGGATGAAAATGTCTACCAACCCGTTTAAACGGTTCGGTAACACGCACAACTTCTTGGACGCCTTCCAGAATTTCGAATTCACGTATATCAATATCGCGTCTATCGCCAATAGCACCAAGCACGGTTTTCAATGAACCCGTCGATTTATGGATATCAAATCCTTTTGATGTAAGGTGCGATACAACGTTTTCGATTTGACTTTCAGTGGCCCGATCGTCCATTACTATAATCATAATATTTTACTCTATCACTAATTTATTCATGATTTGAAATTTTACGTTCAATATGTCTTGATTCATCTATTATTCTCTCAAAAAGCGTTTTGATACTTTTTTCATTTAAAGGGCCTTTATTTTGAGCAGCTAACCGTACAAAAATAGCTTTTTCCCGCTCAGGAGAATAAATTGCTTTGTTTATCGATTTTTTTATCTTCCCAACTTCAATTGCACACGTTGCCCGCTCATTGAGGAGCTGCAAAATTTGGTTATCAATTACGTCGATTTTATTGCGCCAGTCATCAATAGTCATGTTCATTCTCACTTTTCTGAGATACTTGTGCTGATGTCTTTAGCAAAATTACGGACACGCTCTGTTAGATTGTCGCATCCGGCATTTTGTCGTAACAAATTAATCAAAGCACTTCCTACAACAACACCGTCGCTGAATTTGCAGATTTTCCGCGCATCAACACTGTTGCTTACTCCAAATCCGACCATAATCGGTTTTATAACAGTATTTCTGACATTTTTGAGATAGTTTCCTATCTGGGAGAATAGTTGTGTGCGTGCTCCGGTCACTCCCGCCACCGATACACAATATAAAAAATCATCAGATAATTTCTCAATTCTTTTCATCCGTTTTTCGGATGTCAATGGAGAAACAAGGAATACCATACGGAGATTTTCTCTGTGTGCACTTTTAACAAACTGATCTGCCTCTTCGAGAGGTAAATCTGGTATCAGTAAACCGTCTCCACCATGAGCGGATAGCTTTCGCATAAATGATTCAATACCGATATGCATTACGATATTTGTGTAGGTGAAAACGATGAGAGGAATTTCGCTTTTGGCACGGATTTTTTTGATATAATCGAATACAACATCCGGAGTTACACCATTTTCTATCGCCTGATATGACGATGTCTGTATTGTCGGTCCATCCGCAAGCGGATCCGAAAACGGCATGCCTAATTCGACTATTGAAGCACCACCCGATTCAAGTGCCCATACAAGCTCAGGTGTTATCGCTATATTAGGATACCCCGCCGTTAGAAATGGGATGAAAGCTTTTTGTCCCTGATTTTTGAGAAGATCGATTTCTTCAGAAATTCTATTCAAGATTCCTTGACCTTACTATTTAGTGTTTAAGTATTCTGTAACAATATCCATATCTTTATCACCACGACCCGATAGATTGATAATGATAGACTCATCCCGGGGGAGCGATGGGACAATTTTAATTGCTGCAGCTACTGCATGAGCACTTTCGAGTGCCGGAATGATTCCCTCTTTTTGCGTTAGAAGCTCAAATGCCTCCACAGCTTCTTTATCCGTTACGGCAATATATTTTACTCTTTTCGAATCTTTTAGAAAACTGTGTTCGGGGCCGACACCGGGATAATCGAGTCCGGCAGATATAGAGTGGGCAATTTCAATCTGACCGAACTGATTCTGCAGGACATAACTTTTTGAGCCGTGCAAAACTCCCGGTGAACCTTTTGACAGTGTAGCAGAATGATATTCTGTGCCAAGTCCAGAACCGGCAGCTTCGACACCAATCATTTTTATTTCGCTTGACCGGATAAAAGGATAAAACAGGCCGATTGAATTGCTGCCACCGCCTACGGATGCAAAAAGATGGGAAACATTTGTGAGACCGAGTTTCCTAATCTGGTGTTTCGTTTCTTTCCCGATAACGATCTGAAAATTTCGGACAATCTTTGGATAGGGGTGAGGACCGACCGTTGATCCGATACAGTAATAAGTGCTCTCGGCATTGGTGACCCAGTCGCGAATCGCTTCTGAGGTAGCATCTTTCAATGTTTTTGAACCGGATGACACACCCCGCACTTCAGCACCCAGAAGTTTCATCTTAAACACATTAAGACTCTGCCTTTTCATGTCCTCTTCGCCCATGTAGACAATACAATTTTTTTCAAACTTTGCTGCAACGGTTGCCGTAGCCAATCCGTGCTGTCCTGCACCGGTTTCGGCGATGATCCGGTCTTTTTTCATATAGTCTGCCAGAAGAATCTGACCAATTGTGTTGTTTATTTTATGGGCTCCGGTATGGAGGAGGTCTTCCCGTTTCAGATAAATGTTGGCGCCGTTAAGTTCCTGGGTTAACTGATCAGCATAATAAAGCGGCGTCGGACGTCCGGCAAACTGCGTGAGATAATAATCAACTTTATCTTTTTGCGACCGATCTTTGGTAAACGATGCATAAGCATTATCAAGTTCTTCAAGAACACTGATGAGTGTCTCGGGAACAAACCGCCCTCCAAAATCACCAAAATATCCTTTTCTGTTAGGCAGCATTATGTTCCTCATATTGTATCAATCATACTGCAGCACATGCTGCAATAAACCGTTTTATTTTCTGACTGTCTTTTTGCCCGGGTTTTGATTCAACTGCAGAAGAAACATCAACCATGTACGGATTAACATTCCGAACTGCTTCAGCAACATTATGCTTGTTCAACCCTCCGGAAAGTATAATCGGATGCGTTCTGGGCACTTCTTGGAGAATACTCCAATCAAAAGATTTGCCTGAACCGCCGTACACGTTTTGCACTTTTGTGTCGAATAAAAACATGGCACAGTCTGTGAAATTGTTGACTTGTAAAACGTCAAAAGTGTCATCGACTCGAAAGGCTTTAATAGCTTTCCCTTTAAATTGGTTACAACGTTCAGGAGGCTCATCTCCATGAAATTGAAAATAGTCGAGAAAATTCATCTTGGACAATTTATTTAAAAAACCTTCATTCGCATTGACAACTACACCAATTTTTGAAATATTGCCGGGTAATGTTGCACAAATAGACTCTGCTTCAGCAGGGTTTATTGAACGCGGACTCTTCTTATAAAACACAAAACCGAGCGCATGAGCACCGAGTGAAACTGCCATATCAGCATCAGTTTTGTTGGTAATGCCGCAAATTTTAACAGGTGTTTGTAGCATCGTTTTTTCTAAATCTATGTATGAGTGATTCCAATTGCTGACCAGGATTTTCCGATCTCATTAAAGTTTCACCAATAAGAAAGCCATCATACCCTGTTTTATCGAGTTCAAGTAGTTGATCTACATTTTCTAAGGCACTCTCACTGATTTTAATGCTCGAAGAGGGGAGAGAGTTGTATAACTGGAAACTGTTGTCAATAGTCTGTTCAAACGTACGAAGATTTCTATTATTGACACCGACGATATCGGGGACAAGGTCATCCAGTTTAGCAATATCTTCCTCATTTTCTGTTTCAATCAATACTTCAAGCCTATTTTCATGTGCACATTCTATTAATTCGGATAATTGATCTTTGCTTAGACAGCTTGAAATTAAGAGGATGGCATCCGCGCCGTAATATCGCGACTCGACCACTTGATATGGATCAATAATAAAATCCTTTCTCAAGATCGGAATACTTACTGATTGCTTAATTTTTTGTAAATCGAGCAAATTACCCCCAAAAAAATTAGTATCTGTAAGTACTGAAATTCCTGATGCTCCCGATTGCTCATATGATTTGGCTAATAATTCCGGATTAGCTATGGTTCTCAACTCACCTTTAGATGGAGATTTGCGCTTGATCTCTGCTACTATTGCAGGCCTGTGTGCATTGATAGAATCTTTTAATGAAATTGGAGTTTTGCCGGAATCGGATTCTTGGAAATATGATAATGTGCGCTTCTTCTTAGCCTGCTCAATTTCAGATCGCTTATTTTGTAATATTTTATCAAGAAAACTCATGAATTAGTATTAGCGTGAGTTTGACATTTGTATTAATTGTTCGAGTTTCTCCATTGCCTTTCCTGTGTCGATTGACTCGGCCGCTAATTCCATTCCTTTTTGGATGGAAAACGAATCATCCGATGCCGCAATTGCAAATCCGGCATTGAGAACTACCATATCACGCTGCGTACCTTTCTTCCCGTTTAATAGTTCAAGTGCTATTTTTTTGTTGTCTTCAATGTCTCCACCGACTACTTCGGTTATCGGTTTTCTCTTGATTCCAAAATCTTCGGGAACAACGGTGTAGCTCGAAATTTTTCCTTGTGATAGCTCTGTAATGTCGGTAGTACCAGAGATTGAGATTTCGTCTAATCCTTCTTCTCCGTAAACTACAAAAACCCGTTCGGAGCCAAGCTTGTTTAATACCGCAGCAATTTGTTCACGCAATGCTCCGTCAAACACACCGATTACCTGTCGCTTTACTCTTGCAGGATTAGTCATAGGGCCTAAAATGTTAAAAAATGTTCTGAGCCCAATCTCCTTCCTTGGTCCTACAGCATGCTTGATTGCCTGATGAAGTTTCGGTGCGAAAAGGAATCCCATCCCGATCTTTTCTATGCATTCTTCAACTTTGTTAGGATCAGCATCAATGTCAATACCAAGTGCCAAAAGTAGATCAGCACTACCACATTTGCTTGAGACCGATCTGTTGCCGTGTTTTGCAACAGTCGCACCAGCACCTGCAGCAACAAACGCACTTAATGTCGAAACATTCAATGTATGCTGTAAATCTCCTCCGGTACCACAAGTGTCGATTGCATTACTGCTGGAAATAGAGATAGGAATAACGTTATTGCGCATTGTTTGAGTAAATCCGGCAATTTCATCTATGGTTTCACCCTTTATTCTGCAAGCAATAATAAAGGCGCCAATCTGTGCATGAGTTGCATTACCATCCATGATGATTTGCAATGCTTCCTGTGCTTCCTGTTGAGTAAGATCGTTTGACTCAACAACTTTTGCGATATAGTCTTTTAGCATACAAGCACCTACGGTTTAGTCATTGTAAAAACTGAAGTAATTAAAACAGCTAATTCAATACTTTAAGAGAAGAAAATTAAGTAACAGTTGTTTTCCTTCAGTAGTGAGAATAGACTCAGGGTGAAATTGTACTCCTTCAACAGGGTGTTTTTTATGGCGAATTCCCATTATTATGCCGTCATCCGTTTCTGCGGAAATAGTAAAACAGTCCGGTAATGATTTTCGGTCAACAATCAATGAGTGGTACCGTGTCGCTGTTAACGGATTTTCAATTCCTTTAAAAATAGATTCAGAATCGTGAAAAATTTGAGACGTTTTACCATGAACCAGTGACAGTGCGCGGACAACGTCTCCTCCAAATACCTCTCCAATTACCTGATGACCGAGGCAAACTCCGAGAATCGGGATGGTTTGATGGAAGCGGGAAATAACTTCCGGACAAATTCCGCTATTTTCCGGTCGACCAGGCCCAGGTGAAATTATAATCTTTTCAGGGCCAATTTTTTCTATATCATCTGCTGTAGTTTCATCATTCCGGTACACAACGACATGAGAACCGGATTCGCCGACATATTGGACAAGGTTATACGTAAAAGAATCGTAATTGTCAATTACCACTATCATATATCTTGCCTTCTGCAGACGCTACTGCTTTTATAAGAGCCTGCGCTTTGTGAAGTGTTTCGAAATATTCATTTTCAGGTACTGAGTCTGCAACAATTCCCGCACCTGCCTGAATGTAAACTCTTTTGTCTTTAATGAATAGTGTGCGTATGGCAATGCAGGTGTCGATATTATCTTGAAAATCTATATATCCAACCGCACCGGCATATATTCCACGTCGTGTCGGTTCAAGTTCATCGATAATTTCCATTGCTCTGATTTTTGGTGCACCAGAAACCGTTCCGGCTGGAAATGTTCCCCGAAGAACATCAAAACTGTCTTTTGATTGTTCTAATTGCCCTGTTACTTCGGACACGATATGCATAACATGTGAATATCGCTCGATTCCCATAAATTCAGGTATAGTAATGGAGCCGAATTTGCAAAATCTACCGAGATCGTTTCTGCTAAGGTCGACGAGCATGACATGTTCAGCCCTCTCTTTCTTATCCTTCAGCAATTCCTCCGCATTTTTGTTGTCCTCAAAGCGTGAGAGTCCGCGCGGTCTTGTTCCGGCAAGCGGCCTCGTTGTCACAAGTCCGTCGGAACATTTAACCAAAACTTCCGGCGATGATCCAGTAACAACCAATCCGTTTATGTCAATATAAAACATATATGGGGATGGGTTTGTGCTCCGCAATCGCCGGTATGTATCAAAACTGTCGCGGTGAAGAGGAGCAGAGAATTGCTGAGAAAGAACAACCTGAAAAATATCGCCCTGCGCAATAAATTCTTTTGCATCTTCAACGTTCTTCTCAAATTTGTCCTTCGTCATGTTGGATACTATTTCGAGTGTTCCGTTTGTATTTGTAGCAAGATCATCGTAGCTGTATTCAAGAGGTTTTTTGAGTAAGTCCGCTATTTCATTGATTTTTTTACATCCAGCAGCATATTCTGTTTTTAAACCATCACCGCATTTGATAATTGTTACAATTTCAATGTTGTGATGATAATGGTCGTACACTATTACTGTATCAACAAGTAGTAAACTATAGCGGTCAAGCTCATATTCTGATTTGTTTTTGTCAGGGATCGATTCAAAAAACCGAACAGAATCATAGTTGAATAAACCTACAAGACCGCCGATAAACCGAGGCAGGTCCGAATCTTTTTGAATTGAATACTCTCCTAACAACGATCTAAGCGTTGCAATGGAATTTCCGGGTACTATGCGTTGATTACCATTTTCTTCGATAGAAGTCGAATCTGCTGTGCAGCGAATAACATTTTTCGGTGCAAATCCTATAAATGAATATCGCCCGCTTGAACCGCTTTGCAATGCGCTTTCAAGAAGAAAGGAGTAGGGTGATTGATAACGGATTTTTTGGTACAAGCTGACCGGAGTATCGAAATCACCACTCATTTCATATATAAGTGGAACATGAGAGTAGCCTTCACCGAGAGCTGCACACTCTTCGTATGTTTGTTTTATCGGCATTGTACTTTTCGCATTTGGTTTAGGGATTAAAATAAAAAGCCGCGAAACATGAGCGGTTCTGCGGCTTAAATAATTGATTTTTGTTATAGTTAGAGTCAATTATGCAAAAACAGCGGAATATCCCCTCCGTAAAACCAATACCACCAATAATATGTTGCACTGTTATTATTCATTATGACTCAATAAGTTCGATTAAGCGTTTTAAAAGTACGAAAATATGATTAGCGTGTCAAGAAAAAAGTTGCATGTTTTTGGTTTAATCGTTACAATAGACAGGCTTTATACAAGTAACAAAAGTACTTTTATTCTCCCATTTAAGTAGTATCATGTTTGGTATAATCGCATTCATTGTACAGGAAGAGAGAACGTAGTATCTGTATATAAAATCCCTCATCACAAGGGATTTTTTTAATTCATTATTAAAATATAGCATTTATAATTATTCCGATTAATCTGTAATTTTTATTAATTAGATGAACATGAATCAGATAAAGCGGCTGCCGCCAACAGTAACGAATAAAATTGCTGCAGGGGAAGTGATTGACCGTCCTGCATCGGTCGTAAAGGAATTGGTGGAAAACGCACTGGATGCAGGTGGGAGACATATTGAGATACATATAATAAAAGGCGGTAAAGAGAAAATCCTTATTATAGATGACGGGTTCGGTATAGGAATTGAAGATGCTGCAATTGCATTTGAGCGGTTTTCTACCAGTAAAATTGATTCATTTGAAGATTTAGAACATCTCTCTACGTTCGGATTCAGAGGTGAAGCTTTGGCAAGTATTGCCGCCGTATCAATAATTGAATTGAAAACAAAGACTGCCGATGTTGATGAAGGTACGTTTATGAGAATAGAAGGGGGCATTGTTGTCAATTCAAAAGAGATTTCCTGGAATAAAGGTACCTCTATTGCCGTCAATAACATCTTTTATAATACACCGGCTCGGAGGAAATTTCAGAAAAATGCATTGAGTGAGACTCGCCAGACTTATAGAGTATTTCGCAGTTATGCCCTCGCCAATCCGGATGTCGCATTTAAACTGAACAATAACGACAAGCTGGTCTGGAACTTACAACAATCAGAACTCTCAACCAGGATTTCCGACCTTTTTGATGCAAACATTCAGCAATATCTTGTTGAGGTGGACGGTCATAGCGACCTTTTTTCACTCCATGGCTATATCAGTATTCCTGAATTAACGAGAAGTACCCGTAATGATCAGTATCTTTTCTTAAATCAAAGATATATAAAAAACAGATCTATTGAGCATGCTGTCTATCAGGGATATGGGGAAACATTAAGCCATAGCCATGGCCATCCGATTTATGTCCTGATGCTCACGGTTCCTCCGGATAGATTTGATGTCAATATTCACCCCACAAAATTTGAGGCACGGTTTCAGGATGAGCGGGAAATACACAGATTAGTTGCCAATTCGGTGAAAAATACTCTTGGATTCACCGGCACAGGAGTGATGAAACCACTCACTACTACTTACCACAATGCATCAATATCCGGAAGTGGGCCGATGCCGCAAAATAAAGCTGATATGCAGGAATCTGCAGCTATTCCGTTCATAAATAATTTATTCATGAGTACAAAAGTAAGTGCAAAAGAGCCGTTGGAATTTACTCAATCACCTCAGATCAATATCGTTGCATCAAAGGTGGGTGACGACAGCAAAGAAATCCATATCGATCCTGAGAAAGTTTGGCAGGTACATCAATGCTTTATTTTTTCACAAGTAAAAAACGGCCTGGTTATTATTGACCAGCATACTGCTCATGAGAGGATTCTCTATGAAAAGGCGCTTCGGATGCTCAATGAAGGAGAAAAGCCGTCACAACAACTACTGTTCCCTCAGACTGTACAATTTAACAAAGATGAAATGATTGTACTAACCGAACTAATTTCGCTTCTAGAAAAGCTAGGATTTGACATCAGATTATTTGGAAGCGATACGGCTGTAATTGAATCAGTTCCGCTCAATATAAAAATGGGCAGAGAAGTTGAATCTCTCCAAAAAATTCTTGACGAATACCAAAAAGATGAATATAAAGATATGGACATACATGAAAGAGTAGCCCAGTCGTTTGCGTGCCGGTCGGCAATTATGAAAGGCGATAAATTAACACCTGAAGAAATGTATAAGTTGATTGATGATCTTTTTGCCACGCAGTTCCCGTATTACTGTCCACACGGCAGGCCTACTATTGTCGATCTAAGTTTAAAAGAGCTTAATTCTAGATTTTTTCGCTAAAATTTTGATGTTGAATTTATGAGAGTTTCAGCATGAGATTTCGGCTTGCATTTCAAATTGGATATTGCTACATTGCTTGTTATTGTTGCATGATCCACTGACCTTTCAAATTAATATCTATAATCTATAGATATTAATAATCCAAAACCAGCAAATCCGTAAGAGTAATTGGAGGGTGATGTGCAGGAAGTCAAGATTGAAAACATTCGAAATATTGCTCTGATTGGACACGGAGATGCCGGGAAAACAACACTTGCGGAAGGAATCCTTTTCGCAGCAAATGAAACACAGCGATTTGGTTCTGTTGACGATGGATCAACAGTATCTGATTACAATCAAGATGAAATTGATAGAAAAATATCGATTAATGCCGCATTAATGCATTGTGAGTGGAATGATTACAAGATCAATATTATTGATACTCCCGGGTATATGGATTTCACAGGAGAAGTTAAAGGGGGACTGCATGCTGTTGAATTAGGTTTGCTCGTTGTGAACGCTGTATCAGGACTTGAAGTAGGCTCGGAAATAGTCTGGGGTTATTGTGAAAATAAAGGCATCCCAAGAGCCATTCTTATTAATAAACTTAATAAAGAACATGCGGATTTTAAAAAAATATTAGGAACGCTGAAAAGCAGTTTCAGTAAAAATGTAATTCCTGTTCAAATCCCCATTAGTGAAGGCTTGGCATTTGAAAGCTTTGCGGATGTTATCAATGGTATATCTTACAAATTTTCAAAAGACAAATCAGGAAATTTCACAAAAGAAGATGTCCCTGATTCAGTTAAAGCGGAAGTGGACAGTATTAGAAATGAATTAAAAGAAGCAGTTGCCGAAAGTAACGATGAACTCTTGGAGAAATATCTTGAAGAAGGTGATATTTCTGAAGAAGAATTTAACCAAGGAATAAGGTCGGCTATTGCCACCGGTGCAATCTTTCCTCTTTTGTGCACTGCTGCCGATACGAATCTAGGCACAAAACCGCTTCTCGATTTTATAGCGGAATATTTTCCGAGCCCTCAGGATTCCAAAAGCATAAAAGGTAGAAACCCAAAATCAGGAGAGGAACAGGAAGTTCCATATGACTTGGCCGGTAAAGCTGTTTTACAGGTTTTTAAAACAGTTTCTGAACCGCATGTCGGTGAGCTTTCTTTTTTTAAATGTTTATCCGGTTGTATAAAGCCAGGTCTGGAATTAATGAATACATCCAGAGAACAGGTCGAACGTATCGGGCAAATTTACTCGATGAATGGACATATCAGGAATGAAGTATCTCAAATTCAGGCCGGAGATATCGGTGGAGTAGTAAAGTTGAAAAACACACATACAGGTGACACTTTGTGTGATAAGGCTAATCCGATAATTCTCGAAGAAATTGATTTTCCAAGTCCTATTATTCGGATGGCAGTTGCACCGAAATCAAAAGGCGATGAAGATAAAATATCGACGGGATTGCACACATTGCATGAGGAAGATCCATCATTTATTGTGGCGGTTGACAATGAGTTAAAGCAAATTATTATCTCGGGACAAGGGGAACTCCATTTAGATGTTATTGTCAAACGTTTGAAGCAAAAAATGGGAGTGGAAGTACTTATAGAGGATCCAAAGATACCATACCGTGAAACGATACGTGGAACTGCAAAAGCACAGGGTAAATATAAAAAACAGAGTGGTGGTAAAGGACAGTATGGTGACACGTGGATTAAATTAGAACCAATGAAGAGGGGAGAGGGTTTTCAATTTGTGAACAAAATATTTGGCGGTTCTATTCCTACGAAATTCATTCCCGCTGTCGAAAAGGGGATTGTCGAAACGATGGCAACCGGGATTCTTTGCGGTTGTAATGTTGTCGACATTAAAGTGACTTTATATGATGGATCGTATCACGCTGTTGATTCCTCAGATATGGCATTTAAAATTGCCGGTTCTATGGCCTTAAAAAAGGCTTTTGTTGATGCTAAGCCCACTCTTTTGGAGCCTGTTTATGAAATTGAGGTTGTCGTTCCTGAAGAATTTATGGGTGATGTCATGGGCGATTTGTCTGGACGAAGAGGAAAAATCCAAGGTATGGAGGCAGAAGGGCATTTTCAAAAAATAAAAGCTTTGGTTCCACTTGCTGAACTTTATAAGTATTCGACAACTCTAAGGTCGATTACGAGTGGCAGAGGAATGCACCGGAGAAAAATTCACGGATACGAAGGGGTGCCGCGAGAAGTATCCGATAAAATCATTCGGGAGTATAAATCAGAAGATCAGGAATAGTAGTACTATGGGATTTAATCTGCCCGTATAAATATTTTTGATATTTCGGCTTTAATATTATGATGGAACAATTATGGTCGCCTTGGCGAATGAAGTATGTTAAAACACTCAAATCGTCAAAAAACGGGTGCGAATTCTGCGGCATTGACAGGGATAAAAATGATACAGAGAACTTTATTGTAATTAGAAGCAAATATAACTTTGTAGTGATGAATATTTATCCCTATAACAGTGGACATTTACTCATAGTACCGTATAAGCATACGCAAAATTTTACTGCTCTCCCTGTCAAGACTCTGAATGAATCAATGGCATTGATCCATTCATCTGTAGAGGTCTTGAAGAGTATTTATAAACCGGATGGATTTAATGTTGGCCTGAATATCGGCTCTGCTGCCGGAGCTGGGATTGTTGACCATATTCATTTTCACGTTGTACCGAGATGGAAGGGCGATACAAATTTTCTTCCGGTATTTGGCGAAACAAAAGTGATTTCCCAGGACCTCAAAGAGAGCTATGATTTGATTCGTGCAGGATTTCAGGGAATATAATTCAACTCAATCATAACGTGATCTTATCCAAATGTGAATAGAGCACCACCACACAAAAAAAACTCCTTTCGAGTATTACATATTTCTCCATTTAATACTGCCGGAGTGCCTTATACCTTTGTAAAAGCTGAACAAGAACTTGGACTTGAAAGTCGGTTGATCACTCTCAAAAAGCATACATTTGAATTTGGCGAAGACATATGTCTCAATGCCCCTTTCGTCACCACTCCCGGTATGAAGACATTCAAGTCTGTGCTGCAGTATTTAAAAAGAAGACAGCCTCTTATAAAGCATTCTATTCCTCTTATTAGAAACCACTCAGAAATAGAAAAAAGGTTTTTTGCGATACGGGATGCGCTATGGAAAGTGAAATTTGGATCATTTTTTAAAAAATTTGATGTATTTTCCTTTAATCTTGTTCATCTCGATGGAGGAAAAGGGGTTTTTTTAGATTCCCGGATTATTAAAGAAATGAATAACCGGAGTATTCCGGTTATCTGTACCTATTTGGGCAGTGATTTACGAGTGCATGGTGTCGATCCTGAAATCGATCGGTTGAGTAGTTGTAATTTTACGGTAGAAGTTGATCACATAAAGATTTATCCTGGCATACATTGGCTGCCGTTTCCTTTTGATTTTTCAGACTTTCACTTTAAAGCTGATGTTGCTCGATCGCCGGTTGTGGTTGGTCATGCTCCATCGAATCGTGTAGTAAAAGGAACCGATTTCATTCTTGAAACCCTGTATCGACTGAAAAAAAAACTCGATTTTGAAATTCTGCTTATTGAGAATCTAACACATCAGCAAGCCTTAAGTCTAAAAAGTACCTGTTCGATTTTTATCGACCAATTGACAGATATTGGATTCGGCATTAATGCCATAGAGTCTCTTGCTATGGGAATACCGACTTTAACAAGCCTAGTCCCTGAATATAGAGATATGTTTCCAGATGCTCCATTTATAGAAATTACAAAAGAAAATCTTGAACAAGAACTGTCTTTCTATATCGCAAGTGTAGATAAAAGAACGGCACTAGGCGTAGAATCATACGATTGGGTGCGGAAAAACCACGATAAATGTGAAGTATTAAAGCAAATGTATCGCCGGGCAGCCGAATATATTCCTTCACTAAAAGATATCTGTTCTCATTTTTAGTGAATTTTACGGAAAATTAACTGGTTTTATTAATATGAAGTTGATACCACTAATAAATACAATTTCATATCTAACAAGAAAGCTATCTTCAATGGTGCCCGAGAGTTTACCTCGGTTTTTTGTTGCCGTGTTCGTTATTGTATACGTATTTTCAGCACAAGCTCAATCAACGGTAACTGACAGTGAATTAGACTCAAATGCCAATAACTTGTCTACAAATATTTTTGACATTTCCGATCTTTCAGAAAAATATAGAGAAATAGCGCATTCGGGAATCACATCGGCGTATAGAGATGCTCCGTTTTTGGATAATGCACTTGCTTTATTTGATACCCTTGTACTCATGAGGCCTGACCGGCCTGAAGGATTTTTCCTCAATGCAGCACTATATTACTCAATTGCACTCTTTGATCGTACGGAAGAAGTTGCCGAAAAATTTACTTACAACTCTGAAAAAGCAATAGAACTGACCAATACATTATTAGAAGAAGATCCGGGAAATCCCTATTATTACTTCTATCTTGGTGCAGTACATGGAAATCTTGGTTTGCAGAGTTTGAAACTGAGAAGTTATTGGAGTGCGTACAGAAACGGATCAAAAGGAAAGAGCTATCTGGAAAAAGCTCTCGAAATTGATTCTGAGTTTGCAGACGCGAAATTAGGTATTGGAATGTTCCAATACTATCTGGATATTCTACCGAAATACCTTAAATTCATTCTGTTTTTTGCAAGATTTAAGGGGGACAGAGAAGAGGGATTGGAAAATGTTCATAGTGCAACGCAAGAGGGCTCAATTACACGCATTGAAGCAAATTATTTTCTTGCCCATGTATATAATAAATATGAAGGCAGGGTAAATGAAGCTGAAAAATTATTTCAATCCCTTTATAAAGCATTTCCAGATAACTACTATTTTCGTTGGTCATTAGCGAGATTCTATTACGAAAATGGAAACTTGTTGGCTGCGCACGATTTGTTTGAGGAATTTCTCAAAGTTCAGCATAAATATTACAATCAGAGTATTCGTTATTACCTCGGTGTCATTGCGCATGAAATAGGTAATTACAGCACATCAAATGGTCATTTTTATGTTCTCCTCAATCTTATTAAATCGAGTGATAAAGAGCTAAATAAAAGCAGGCTGCGTGATATATATTACCGGATCGGGTTAAATTATGAATATCAATCGGACAGAAAAAACGCTGTACGGTACTATTCAATGGCTCTGAATGTTGACTCAGACAACTTAAAGGACGAGTTGAATGAACGCAGTAATTCTCCCATTTCTTCAGGCGAATTGCATATTCGATCAATAGAAGCTTTATTAAAGGCAGGCAATTATAATACAGTTCTTAATACGGATGACAACCAATTTCCTGCTGCTCATAATGGTAATGATGGAGTCGATATATATTCCAATATCGCACTCCTGAAAGCAGAAGCATTATTTTATTTGGATGATATAGATTCTGTACGTAATTTTCTCAATAGCCATTCTGAAGATGATTATAAAAGTAATGAATATCGTATACGCTTTAATCTTCTTGGTGCAAGATTAGGAATGAATAGTAGCAATATGGATATTGTAGAGATGTATATAAAAAAAGCAAATGAGTTGGATTTACAAGAGATGCCGATATTCTATGTGAGATTGTTCAACAGCATACAACATCAGGCTTTTGGTTCAGTGCGATACAGATGAACGTATGTCTTGAGCTCAATCCCGAATACTATCCAGCAAATGGAACTGCTCGGATACACTTTGTTTTCCTCCGGCGAATATGAAGAAGCTTTGTAGCAATTTTCAAATGCATTGCGTGGCAATGCATACTCGGTAAACGCTCATTTGGGAAAAGGGCGAATTCACATGATGCGGAGAGAATTTGAAAATGCAATTGTGGAGCTATCGGCTGCTCTGCGGATTGATCCGGCAAATGCAGGAATCCCACATTGCGCGACTGTTTCAGGATGAATATTTTACAATCGAACAAAAGACAGCAATCAGCAGAGCTGATGCAGCAACCTTAGTAGCTGTTATTATTCTTGAGAATCCTGCGTTTATAAATGTTCCGTTGCGTGGTGATTTTCGGACTCCCCGGCAATTTCAAACTATACAATCAACAATTAAAGTTGCAGATGTGCCTGAAATATATTGGGCTTATGACGTGATCAATGTGGCAGTTACAACAAGAATCATGCAGCTTGATTTGGAAAATTTTTTTAAGCCTGAACAGGATTCGACAAAATTAGAATATGCCTTATATGCCTAAATTCTCCAAGAACTGCATATAGGTGTATTGGATGAACCTGAACTCAACACACGATATTTTAGCAGAGGTGAATCATTTCCCGATTTGAACAGTTCACATTGGGCGTACAACGTCGCACGATTGTGTATCGAATATGGATATTTACAACCACATGATTCAGGAGCATTCGGTACGGATGACACTGTTAGGGCATACGATGTGATATCCACTTTTGAATCAATAGTAGAAATAAGATAGAAGCAATTTTCAAATTAATGTCATTCTGTTATAATGAAAGCCTTAAACTGAAGCATCTTACCTGAATCCCCTTGATTTTTTCGTTAATATTTACTAAGTTTCACTGCCTTTATTGCACGTAAACCTTTAAAGCCTCACTGTTTTTCAAGGAATAATTTCATTACTTCGTAAATTATCGTAAGTTACATTATATTGCTATTCATATTTTGAATTGTGTCTATGAACCATTGAATATTTGGGGTAACTATGATACCTGCAACACAATTAAAAGTTGGAATGATCATCAAGTTTAAAAATTCAATGTATCGTATCAATACAATACTGCACCAAGCTATGGGACGGGGAGCAGGGAAGGTTGTCGCAAAAATGAAAGATATTAAAACGGGAGCGAACATTGAACAGCGGTTCAGGTCGACTGAAAGTCTGGAACCTGTTCGAATTGAGGGGCACGAGATGGAGTATCTCTATTCTTCTGGTGCAGAATACTGTTTTATGTATGCAGATACGTATGAGCAAATTATGCTTAATGCTGAACTTATCGATGACATTAGAGCATATCTCCTCCCCAATGCAAAATATAGTGTTGATTTTTATGAGGAAAATCCCATCGGTATTCAGCCTCCGCGTACATTGGAGTTGAAAGTGATTGAAACAGACCCTTCCATCAAAGGAGCTACTGCATCTGCATCAATGAAACCGGCTAGGCTCGAAACTGGACTTGTTGTTGGAGTTCCTCCTTTTATTGAAATCGGTGATGTGATAAAAGTAGACACCAGCGAAAAAAAATATCTTGAACGTGCATAACTTTTCGAATGTATAATCTCATCAGAGGTGAGTGAATGGATTGAATTCGACAAAGCATTAATTCTCAATTTTCAATAGCCATTTAATTAGGAAATTGAAAGTAAAACTGGCAATCCTGTGTTGTCCTATCCGGCTGATGTTACAAGCATTAACGAAATAAAAAGCTATATTGATGCAACAATTGCAGAATTCGGTGATATAAATATTTTGATTTGTAATGCTGGGGGACCACCATCTACACACTTTGAAGATACAGACGAACAACTTTGAGAAAAAAGCCTTACACTAAATCTGAAAAGTGCAATCCGATTAACGGGAGTTGTTCTTCCTTTGATGAAGAAAACAGAATGGGGACGTATACTCTACATAACGTTCGGTGGTCGGTAAAATCTCCGATTGATGATCTCATTCTCTCTAATGTAGGCAGAGCAGATGTAGCAAGTCTTTCAAAGACAGTGGCAAAAGAGTTTGCACAATATAACATTCTTGTCAATACAATATGTCCGGGTTTCATTTCGACACAGCGCACTCTTGAACTTGACAAACCATCCATCTCACAAAAAAAGAGAATTCCCCAGAAAGAAGTTGAGCCATCCTTTGTGTCTGATATTCCGCTTCAGAGGATGGGAACACCAGATGAATTTGCTAATCTTGCTGTATTCCTTGTGTCAAAAAAAGCGAGTTACATTACTGGTATTGCAATTCAGGTCGACGGAGGTAAATATCCCGGATTACTGATTGTTGTACAATAGCACTTTAAACTATAATAGTCGGCTATATCTTAGGTTATGCGATATATGCGATAAATGAACCGTATCATACATACGCATATTGAAAAAAAACTCCATCGGCAAATTCATGTTCTGGATGAAAATCTCTACGAGCGTTTAAGTCATATAATAAATACAGATAATATTGAAGTGAATGTGTCTCACAAGCTGCGAACCATTCGTGACAATAGGGTGCTTAATATATTCTTACTGACACAAGATTTCTTTGAAAACAACAGACTTTCACTCTTAACACTCAAAAAAAATATATCTCATCAGGCGGCACTCTTTTTCTATGTTGGGAATTCAGCAAGTTCAGGTGAATTTTCAGAGCTTATCGATTTTTCAATTCCTGAACCGGTCAATGAAACATTTTTGAACCATGCGATCGATAATGGGTTTGAACTTCTTAAACAGCGTTATGAAATCAGACACTTGCGGGATGAACTTTCTTCGCGCAACGCCCAGATTCAGGAACTTGCCCATATCGGTCAACGGCTTATGATGGTGAAAGACCTCTCTACTCTATTAAATCTGATTCTTCGTAAAAGCAGAGAAGTAACACTGGCAGATGCCGGAAGCCTATATTTTGTTGAAGAACAATGAAGAGATGGGGGAAACACCTCAGGTTTATGATAACGCAAAATGATTCTGTCTCCTTATGATTTTAAAGAATTCATTTTACCTATATCGCGTATCGCGCAAGAGTATCTCCGGATATGTTGCCGACACAGGAAAAATGCTGAATATCCCTGACGTCCATACAATATCTAAAAAAGTGTGTACTCTTTTTAATAAAGAATTTGATATAAAACTTGGTTATGAACTTAATCAATGCTAGTTATTCCGCTTCGTAACCATGTTGATGAAATCATCGGTGTACTTCAGTTGATAAATCGAAAAACGAGCTGGAATAAGCGTCTGAAAACGCAAGCAGATTTTGAACATTTGAAAATAATTTTCTCTACAGGAGCATTGAGAATCTTTTTGAAGGATTCGTAAACGTTTCGGTCACAGCTATTGAATCCCGGGGTCAGATCACATCAGGCCATTCTTCTCGCGTTGCTCTTCTAACGGAAAATCTTGCAATATTGGTTGATAAAGTAATCAGCAGTTTGTTACGCTCAGTCACCTTCAACAGAGATCAGATTAAAGAAATCAGATATGCTTCTCTTCTTCACGATTTTGGCAAAGTTGGCGTAAGAGAGCAGGTGCTTTTAAAGGCGAAGAAATTATATCCTTACGAACTCAAAGATATCATGTTTCGGTTATGATTTCCGAAATAGTCTGAAAAAATTAAAAACATGCAGAAACGGATTCAATTTCTTCTCGATTACGGCATTGAAAATCACCACGTGATATTACGTGATATGGATGTAGAATTGGATGAGAATATGGCGGAGCTCGATGAAGTCATAAATCTTATCTGTGAATTGAATGAGCCTTCCGTAATGGAAATTGACAGATCGCTCATACTCAAGGAATTAGCAGGGCGGACGTTTTTTGACTATAATAATGAGATTAAAGAGATATTGAACATTCAGGAAATCAATGTGCTTTCAATTAAACGAAGAAGTCTCGATGATCGTGAACGACTGGAAATCGAATCGCATGTTAACCATACATTCAACTTTCTCTCAAAAGTATCGTGGACGAAAGATATACAGAATATTCCCGAAATTGCTGTTGCACATCATGAAAAACTGAATGGGGATGGCTATCCGAATAATCTGACTTCATCTGACTTCAAAAGATATACCAGTCCAGATGAAAATAATGACGATTTCAGATATTTTCGATGCGCTGACCGCAGCGCATAGGCCGTACAAAAAGGCTGTTCCGTATGAGCGAGCACTCACAATATTGCAATACGAAGTTGAAGATAATCATATTGATCCCGATTTAGTAAGTGTGTTTATTGAAGCGGAAATATATAAATGTGTTTTAAAATCAAATTGAAAGGTGCAGTATAGTATCATGACACCTAATAAAGAACATTCTGATGAGCTATTGCTTCCCGAAGCGACAGTTGGGGGGCTTATATTTAATGCAAACGGTGAACTGTTTCTGATGAAATCAGATAAGTGGAATGGCAAGTTCTGTATTCCGGGAGGGCATATCGAGCTTGGGGAGACAATGAAAGAGGCAGTAGAGCGGGAGATTAAAGAAGAAACAAATCTTGATGTGTCAGATGTGCAGTTTCACTCACTCCAGGATTGTGTTTTCTCAAAATATTTTCATAAAAAACGCCATTTCATATTTGTCGATTTTGTGTGTAAAGCGGTGTCGGATGCTGTAGTACTCAATAACGAAGCAACCGACTATACATGGATCAAATTGAATGAAATTGAGAAATATCCTATTGAAGCGTATACGCTACAGTCTATAAACCATTTTTTGAATAAAGAGAATAAATCCCCATATATAATCTCAACAAATGCTTGAAGATCAATTATGGTACGTGCTGCAGTTTTAAACGCTCCTCATGAAAATATAGTTGTCAAGGAATTTCCTTATCCGGATATGGAAGAGGGAAGTGTTACTCTCCGTACCCTTTATAGTGAAGTTTGTGGAACAGATGTGCATCTTTTTCATGGTAAATTGTCGGAAGTTCCTTATCCAATCATACCCGGCCATGTAAATGTAGGTGTTATAGACAAAATAAAAGGGAACATTACCGATATTGAGGGACACACATTTCGTGAAGGAGAAATTGTTTCATTTTATGATGTACATGAAACATGTAATCAATGCTGGTATTGTCAAATAGGCAAAGAATCCACCCGATGTCCCAACCGTAAAGTCTACGGGATAACCTACTCAAGTAATGATGGTCTGCTTGGTGGCTGGAGTGAATATACTTATCTCAAGCCGGGAATCAAGCTGATACTGCTTGGTGATAAACTCGACCCACTCGTATTTATTGCAGGAGGGTGCGGCCTAGTTACTTCGTTCCATGCTGTTGAACGGAGTAATATGAAAATTGGTGATACGATTGTGATTCAGGGAACCGGACCAGTTGGATTAAGTGCAATTGCATGGGCACGTACTGCGGGAGCATATAAAATCATCTCACTCGGAGCACCAAATATTCGCAATGAAATGGCATTGAGAATGGGTGCAGATACAGTTATTAACATCGATAATTACAATCCAGAAGAACGGGTAAAAGAAATTTTTGAGCACACCCATGGCCGGGGAGCAGATATAACAATTGAGTGCTCCGGCAATCCATATGCAATACCGGAAGGCATTGGCATGACACGGGATGGTGGTACCTATGTTGTTGTCGGGCAATATACAGATTCTGGTGCTGTTGAGATAAATCCCCACTACGATATCAACAAAAAGCATATTGCCATAAAAGGGTGTTGGGGGGTTGATTTCAGCCATATGTTTAAAGTGGTATCAATGTTAAAAAAATACCATGAAGAGTTTCCTTGGAAAGAGTTCATAACCAAAGTATACAAACTAAATGAAGCGAACAAAGCAATAAAAGCTGTTGAAAATCTATCCGTTGTTAAAGCGATAATACAGCCAACAGCATAAAAAAATATTGATATAAATAATAATATTTTTTTCTTAAATTAATTAAACAAAACATTGAGTTTATAATAAAATAAATAGTATCCTGTTTGTGTGAATATGTAAATTCTATATTATCAACAAAATTTTCGAAAGTCCAAAAAAATATTATACCGAAAAAAATCCTGAGTTAATATGAATTGGTATTGAAATAATTAAATTCATTTATTGCAATGGGGATTATGGTGGTGCATATGGCTTATTTGAAGCAATACCGATTCGATTTCAAAGAAACGATCGCGAGGAAAGACGAAAAGATGTCAAGCGGTTCCGTTTGAGTGAAGATGTGACGATCGCGAATTTGTCAGGGGATTGAATTCCGGACATGATGGAGTTCAATATTTAGTCGATCTGAGCAAAACATTCAAAAAGAAGATGGAAGCATGTAGTAAAATAAGACTTTCAAATACGATAAAAAATTAATAGCAGCAGATATTTTAGATTATATAGCTTATTTTTTCAAACATATATTCGGTCTGTGTTAGCCGACGAAACTTATGTGAGAAAGAGCTTGACTAACTAACGATAAAAATGTAACTTTCTATTTGTATTCATATAAAATTTATACAAAATTACATACTCTAAAGAATGAACTATATGAGTGAGCAGTCGAAACTGATTACAGTTATTGTATGGGGCGGAGCGAATGAAGAGAAAACTACTTCTCCGACACGCTGGATGCATGATTATATTCTTTTTGCATCACGGGAAGAAAAACTTTCTATCCTGGATGATCCCGAGATTTTGTTGCCTTACATATTTGATGCTGACCTGAATGATATTAGCTCGCAGGAATTGTATGATGGCGTATTCGAATATAAAACAAGTGATTTAATAGTTGAACTTGTTACAGGTTTACACTATACAGAATACAAGTTATATAGTGATAAAGTCGATTTTGATACAGTTACGCAGCGATTAAAGAAGGCGGGTGTAAAGTTCCAGAAACCTGAAATTATCATTGATGTTCCCGGAAGACCTCCTATAGTTGATGTAGAGAAGCTTAAAAAACAGAGGTATGACTATCACGAAAACATACATGATCGCGATGTTGCAGTGGCAAAAAGTACAACGATAAAAGCTGCAATTAAAACAGTTGTTGGGTTCGCTGTATTTATTGTGATGACAACCTTTTTCGGTATAGAAATACTTGTACCTAAATACCAGAATGTCACTCCGGTGGCTGAAGATATGTTTATAACTATGAGAGGTAATTATCTTGTATACAATATCAATAACAGAATGACTGTATATAAATTTGCTGAATTGGTAGAAGAAACTGGATATGACAGTACATATAAAATGTATGTTCCTGATCTTGCAGAAATAACCGACCAGATTACGGTGACCCGTATGACAGATGCTAATGATAATGTAGTATATGAACTTGGCAATAGAGCTGTTAGTTATGAAAGCAATCCCTCTGACTATAACTTTGTCAATGGTAAAACTTTTGAATTTAATACTTATGGATCCAAGGATGAAAACGATTGGTCTCAATACGGTTCTTTAGATGAGGGGAACGCTGATAAAATAGCGTTGCAGGGAAGAATTGTTGAACGGGAAGGCCGGTATATGATGCTTCTGGGTACAGTCTGGGCAGTTTTAGGCGATATTTCAGAAGGAGAACCTCAATTTTATGATTTATTGAGAGACGATTTAAGTTATGCAACTGTTCAGTACTCTTTAAAAGCTCGGAAAGTTGTCAATTTGTTTGGACAGATAGATAAAACCTATACAAGCCGTGAAGGCAGAAACAGTGTTGACAAACTTGTCTTTTTATTCAAGTCTGATTACGCCCGTAAACGGTAGATATAAGTTACATGACTATGTATCAACACGTGCGTATCAATTGCTGTTGAATGAACGCTTGATTATTAAGAAACCCTTTCAAGGGTTTCTTTTTTTTTGAACAAGTTATTAATCGGAATATATAGATGAAACTCTGCATATATTGTGTGATGCAAAACTTCAGCGGTAAAGAAATTAAGTTGAAAAGCATTGATAATCAAAAAATAATCCTCATTCGCAACAATGACCTCTATGCAGCAGTCAGCTATACACGCTTTAAACAGTTTGACGATACACCTGTTGACGATACACCTGTGAATCGCAAAAGGTATGAACAAATTATTAATGCAGTACGGAAGCAGGTGCCGGTTGTGCCTTTTCCTATCAGTGCTATAGTAGGAGAGACTATTGGAAAGGGGATTCTACACAAAAACTATGATCGACTCAAGGAGATGTTGAAGATAATTGGAGGAAAAGAGGAATTCGCTGTTTATGTTGACCGGGATACAGATAATAAGACTAAAACATTTTTAACGCTCTCACGTGCTCAAAGTGCTGGATCCGCACAAAGCACTGCAAAAAAGCCATATAATAAAGTGCTCAACATTGTTGCTCATAAAATTGCCTCGCGAATTCATAATCAATTTGAACAATTAGCAGATGCCTCGATGTATGAAAGGAAGACATCCGACACACGGTTTATGGAAGGATTTTATCTTGTGTTTCAAGAAAAAACAGACTCCTTTCAGCAAACATTTAAATGGGTCCAATCGTTATCAGATTTAGTATTTATATTAAACGGACCACAAATTCCCTATCACTTTAATACAATAAACTTAGTGCAGCAGAACACAAACTTATTTGGAAACAGACATAACGGACAGTAATTTTCTTTGAATTACAATCAACTTTTTACTTGCGTATACTTGAGACTCTCAGTACATTTTATCTAATTTTGACGAGAATTGTATATTCCTCAGGAGTAATGTGTGTTACGATCTAACAAATACGATCTTGACAGTATATTCAGGTTGCTTGTCTCACTTGTAACGTTAGTCCTTTTTTTTGTTCTGGTATATCATCTGAGGACAATCTTAATTCCTTTTACTATTGCTTTTCTTATCGCCAATATTCTCGATCCTGCTGTAGATTTTTTTGAAGAGAAAAAAATACCTCGCATGGTGTCCATACTTATCGTCTTTATCATTATATCGGGAGCGTTATTTCTGCTGTTTTTTGTGGGAATTCCTTATGTCATAAAGGAATTAAGCCAGTTCAGTACAATTTTCCCTCAATATATTTCAAATATCTATCAATATATCAGCAAATATATAAATGAAAGCTCCGTACAAAATTACCGAGAATATTTAGATACGTTAATAACAAACCTGCAAACATCGCAAATTGTAGATACTCTTTTAGGCTATGTAACTAACATATTCTCCCAGTTATTAAATTTGATATACGTTCTGATCGGATTTGTGATAGTTGTGATGTATGTATTTTTTCTGCTTCGAGACATTGACCGAATGAGATCCCGTTGGTATTATTACATACCGGAACAATACCGTGAGCCTGTCAGAGTATTTGTAAAAGATGCTTACGGATATACGGCTAGCTTTTTTCGCGGACAATTAACCGTTGTATCAATACTTGGTGTTCTTTTTTCCATAGGATTTTCCATTGTCGATATAAGATTATCGATTCTTATAGGAGTTGCAGCAGGTTTCTTGAATCTAATTCCAAATTTCGGAACGCTGGTAGCAATTATACCTGCAGTACTGCTGGCAATTGGCCGAGCGCTTGAAGAAGGCGGTGATCCTCTCTTGCGTATTGGTGGAATTCTCATAGTATTTGTTGTTGTGCAAATAATTCAGGAGATGATTCTGGTCCCGAACATTATGGGTAAAAGGACAGGACTTAGGCCTGCCACTATTCTCATTTCAGTTTTTGTATGGGGCAAACTACTGGGTTTTCTTGGTGTGATCCTTGCAATTCCCTTGACATGTTTAGTGAAAGTATATTTCATTCGAATTGTTCTGAACGATGATCCGAAGCTGATCGATCCATGAAAGTGAGAATTTTGATATGAATCTTGAATTCTGTAAAGTGGTTGGAATACTCGGAGGTATGGGGCCGGAAGCAACATTGGATTTGTGTGATCAAATCATAAAATTGACACCTGCAGAAAAAGACCAGGACCATATTCCAATCCTTATCTACAATAATCCCCGCATTCCTGATAGGACTTCCAATATGCTCGCAAACAATATAAGCGAGTTGAAAATAATAATCGAGGAACTCCAAAAAGGTGCTCGTATCTTGGAACAAGGTGGAGCAGATTTTGTATTGATGCCCTGTAATACGGCACACAAATTTGCAGAGGAAATTCAAGCTGCGATATCTATTCCGTTCATCAACATGATTGAAGTAACCGTACAGTATATTGCCGATGTATTTCCGGATACTGCAAAAGCTGGGATTCTCGGTACCGACGGAACACTTCAATCATATTTGTATCAGAAATTTCTTGAAGAAAAGAATATAAAGCCTGTTATTCCAGATAATGATATACAAAAAGAGTACGTTATGAAAGCAATCTATAATATTAAAAGAGGAAAAAAGGATGAGAAAACGAAATGGCTGTTCTTAAAAGCAAAACGTCACTTGGAAGACAAAGCAGCTTCGGTAATTATATTTGGCTGCACAGAGCTTCCGCTGATATTTGATGTGAATACGCCAAATAGCTCAATAATTAATCCGACGAAAATTCTTGCCGATCTCGCAATTGAAAAATGTATGAACACACCTGTGCTTGCCGTTAAAGGATGAATTAACGATGGATGAAAATATGTCACACTCACAGTCAGAGTTTCCGACTCAATTTGACTCATTTTTCTTCAAAAGAGTCTGGTATATTTTTCAGGATTACCGGAAATTTCTAGTTCTGCTCATTTTTGCCACATCGATAACAGCAATAGTGTTCGGTTATTTTGCAGAATCGATCATGGGTAGTTTTGTTGATGGTCCATTTGAACCAGATGCTGCTGAACCGTCTCAAGTAATAGCATTTACACTGTCCCAATTTGCAGAGATGTTGCTCATCCTTATTCCCAAAGTGTTTTTCTTAGTTGTGTTTATTTCGGTATTGCCGAAAATGTACGAAAATGAACAAATAGTATTTTCTGAATCGATAGGGTTGGGATTTACAAAATTGCTCTCACTTTATATGTATTCTTCTTTTGTGCTGGGATTCATGTTTCTCGGAATTATGATGTTGATTATTCCCGGCCTGATTGTGTTAGTCCAGTGCACATTTCTACAATTTGTCATCGTACTGGAAGGAAATACCAAAGCAATTCCCCGCGCATTTCATTTAATATCCGGCAAACAGTGGCAAGTATTTTCAATTTATATAATAAAATTTGGGGTTATGATGCTTATTATGATACCAGCATTCATGCAAATAATTGCCGGTGCAAATGGGATTGACCCAGTAACACCCTCTGAAGGTGGTATGAGCTACATTGTAGGTTTTATCCAGGAATTCATCTTAGAGGGAACGACCTATTTTATAACCGCACTTTTTTTTCAGCTTTATATGGTAGCTAGAATTGAGAATAAAGAAATTGAGATTGTACAGGATAAGTGATCACTATTACAGGTAAATTATGTATAAAAGACAAAATTTAAATTATTTTCTGGGCTGTAATAGCTGGGAATAGATATATAAAATTTGGAAATAATAGAATTTCAATATATATTTCTCTATTTGCATCAACTTATTGAATAATTAAAAAGATATCTAAGACATTCTAATAAGAGACATCTCAATGCGCCTTATAGCAAGAGGAGATGCCGATGGGTTGGCTTGTGCTGTATTCATTACTATAATTGAAAAAATTGAGTCTATCAAATTTGTCCATTAATTATTCAATCCGAAAGATATGCAGGATGGTAAAGTTGATGTTACACAAAATGACATTATTTGTAATTTACCATATCATCCAGATTGTTATACGAGGTTTGACCACCACGTCTCTGAAGAAGACCGCGAAGACAAGGTCAAAACGGGTGACTATAAAGGCAAATTTTGAATGGCTCGGAGTGCAGCACGGTTAGTATACGAATAATATAAGGTGATTAACAAAATAAAGGCTTGACAAACTGCCTTTGTGTTTATATTATACGTGTAATTTTGGTAAAAAACAAGCTTTAGGGCTCCATGAACCTGCTGAATATCGTGGATCGATTCCCAGACCAACAATCCTGCATCAAACACCTCGAAAATCTACGCTTTTGCGATGACCCTTTTTGTCCGCTTTGTAGCAGCTGTCGGCGGCAAGCCCCGCAGGCGTAAAAAACGGGGTGATGACATACCTTTCCAGCCCGGCAAGCGCGGGTGCGGTACGAAGAAAACACCGGTTATCGGTACCGTTGAACGTGGCGGCACTGTAATGACTCGGATCGCCACCGATATGACCGGAAGGGGTATCATTGACTTCATTAACAAGGTTATCGATCCGCAAGGTTCGATCCTGATATCACTGGTATGGTGTTCCCATCACCACTATCGGAAACACTACATGCTCCTCTATATTGTTGAATCGTGCTGGAAATACAACGAGCGTAAGAACGATAATGCTTTTGGCACCTTCCTTAAATGTTGCTTCGTATGAACAAACCTAACTGGAAAAACCGGACCATGTGGACCGGGGATAATCTTGATATCATGCGGGGTATGAATTCCGACACGGTTAACTTGATCTATCTTGATCCGCCGTTTAACGCCAACAAGACGTATTCCGCCCCCTATCGGGAGCGAAGCCGCTGGAGTTGCCTTTAAAGATACGTGGACGCTGGATGACCTTGATGTCGCATGGCATGGCGAGATTGCTGACAAGCACCCGCGGTTTTGTACTCGATCATCGATTCGGCGGGCATGGCGCATGGTAAGGGCATGAAATCGTATCTGATCATGATGGCTGTGCGGCTGCTTGAACTGCGGCGGCTTCTCAAGCCTGCCGCTTCGATTTATCTCCACTGCGACCCCACGGCCAGCCACTATCTCAAGACGTTGATGGACGCGATATTCGGGCCAAGGCAGTTCCGAAACGAAGTGGTTTGGAAGCGGACCTCAAGCCATAACCGCGCCAAACGATGGGGCCCGATCCACGACACCATTTTGTTCTATTCGGCGGGGCCTAAATTCACATGGAACCGCGTTTTGCAACCCCTCGATGCCGTCTATGTTGAAAGATTCTATCGCCACAAAGACGACAAGGGGCGCTACCGGGTGAGCGATCTTACCGGGCCGGGATTGCGCGACGGCGACACCGGCCAACCCTGGCAAGGTATCGATCCAGCATCTCGAAGTCGCCATTGGGAACTGCCTCCCGATCACGCCTTGCCTAAATGGTTCACCTTCCCGAACGGATACGCCGACATGCTCGCCCGTGGTCGCTTGGACGTTCTAGATAAGCAAGGGCTGATCTACTGGCCAGCGAAGCAAAGCGGGATGCCGGGGTTCAAGCGCTATCTTGGGGCTCGTAGCGGATCACCTGTGCAAGACCTGATCCTAGACATAAACCCGCTTTCTGCCGCCTCCATGGTAGAATGTTAACTATCCGACCCAAAAGCCCCTCAAGCTCCTGGACCGCATCATCAAAGCCAGTATCAAAGAAGGCGACATGATGCTTGATCCGTTCGCCGGTTGCGCGACGGCCTGCGTTGCTGCCGAACGGCTGGACCGTCAATGGGTCGGTATTGACATCGCTGAAAAGGCGGTTGATCTTGTTCAGGTTCGCATCCGCAAGGAAATCGACTTGTTTCACAACTTCACACCTATCCAACGGTCCGACATCCCGAAGCGCACAGACCTTGGTGACTTGCCGAACTATCGCACACACAAACACCAGTTATATGGGAAGCAGGAAGGTATATGTGCCGGCTGCCGGACATTGTTTCCATTCAGGAACATGACGGTTGACCATATTATACCGCAGAGTAAGGGCGGGGGCGACCACTTCGACAACCTGCAACTATTGTGCGGAGCGTGTAACAGTACTAAGGGCAGCAGACCGCAAGAGCATTTAATCACCAAATTGAAAGCAGACGGAATCCTGTGAGACCCACACCCTAGTTAACCATGTAATCAACAATCCACGGAGATTAGTTATGGTATCAGAAAATAATAGCACAGAAGAACAACTCTACATTTCTTTCTTAGCGGGTATTAACCAGCATACCACTGATAAGCTTATTGCGGTCATGGCAGACATGGCCAATAAGGGAAAACGCAAGATATACTTAATGTTGAACACGTCAGGAGGTTCAGTGGCACACGGGATGAGTCTTTACAATATACTCAAGGGGCTCCCCATAACCCTAACGACACACAATGTCGGCAGTGTGGATTCTATCGGTAATATCGTATTCCTCGCTGGTGAAAAACGATACGCCTGTCCCTCCTCTACGTTTATGTTCCACGGGGTCACCGTAGATGTTCCGTCGAATACGCTAGGAGGAAAAATCTTACAAGAGAATCTCAATACAGTCTTGATCGGCCAGAAGCGGATGGGCCAGATCATCGCCGACCACACCGATCTTAATACTGAGAAGATAGCATCTCTTTTTAATGAACAACAAATCAAGGATGCCGACTTTGCTCACAATAATGGATTTATTCATGAAATCCGCGATGTCAATATTCCGTCTGGCAGTCCCGTAGCTTCTCTTGTATTCCAGGATTAGATAATCTGCATCTTGGGATCCGCATATCCTATTTTAATCATGGAGTTGGCCTGCTTTAAATGCGGGCCTTTATCTTGTAATTGCCTAATATAATGATTCAAAATTGAAGAAATTTGAAGAGTTCCTTGTAGTAGTTGACAAACTCGATAGTACTCAATTGGATAAGAGTGGTGTAACCAATCCTCAAGGTTGGATGCTACTTATGATGAGTCTTGATCCTAGGTCATCACCTTGAAGAAATCATGAAAAAATCGCAAGCTCAGTTACGACGTGATTATGTTTTATCTAAGAAGGATAAATTTAAGGTAGCGCTTCAAGAGTATACCAAGTTGGATAGCAATGTTATTGTTATCGATTTTCGGAATCTTGAGGTCATTCCTATGGGAAATAGGTTCATGGAGTATATTCTTTTCCCTGAAGGCAATATATCGATAAGACTTTTTTGGGGCAAAGATAAAAGTAAAATTATTTGTGCTGCCGGGCACAGCATATTTAATCGGGATTCAAAAACAAATATTGGTTTGTTGTTTAAGAGTTATGGCGGCGGGGATACATGTAGGAGCCGGCACCTGTCAGCTTGATGCCGATACAGCCGATGAACAGATTCATGAGATTATTGAACATATGAAGCAAAATGGTTAAAAAATAAGAAAAATATCGCTCAAAAGCCGGCACACTTGTGTATCGGCTTTTTATTTGCATTATTGATCTTTATGTTAACGTGAAATTCGCTTTGTTTTAAAAATTATTATCAGTAAATTCACTCTTTAATTTTTGAAGAATTTGAATAATTCTGGGGAGTAAAGAGTTCTGTCTGATGTAACAAAAAATTGAGTACTCGAAAGGTTGGGAATATTATCAAGGAAGATATTCCCTCTTTGTTTTTTCAGAAGTTATATACGTATAATATTTAAATTTGAATCCAAATTATTGAAAATAAATATTATTCGGCACATTTAGTGTATAGAAGAAGTGCTGGTTGTTGATGGAATAAAGCCTGTTGAAAATAAGGTAACTAAATAAATAACAAAAACATACAATTTGACTATTATGAAAGCCAAGGGATATTTTAATAATTGAAATTGATTTGGCACGATTGTAGCTTCTATCCATAAAGTGTATAAAAATCATTAACAAATAAGTCAGATTACTGTAATCACCATAGTTGAATAATTTGACAATAAAATCACTTAAAAAAGCAAACACTATTCACAGTTTAGATATATTTTATGCTATACGTATTTTTCAATAAAACGGAGGTAAATTCAATGTCAGAGTTAAATCCTTTTAAAATTGCACAGGCTCAACTTGATGAAGCTGCGAAGAAACTCGGATTAGACGCAGCAACGCATGAGTTGCTGCGGTGGCCACAGCGTGAATTCAGAGTGACAATTCCTGTTAAATTAGATGATGGATCGATAAAAATATTCCATGGGTACAGAGTCCAGTATAATAGCAGCAGAGGCCCAACGAAAGGCGGTCTACGTTGGCATCCTGAAGAAACAATCGACACCGTTCGTGCATTGGCTGCATGGATGACATGGAAATGTTCTGTAGTAGATATTCCTTTGGGTGGTGGTAAAGGTGGTGTGACCTGTAATCCGAAAGAACTGTCAAAAGGAGAACAGGAACGTCTAGCACGCGGTTATGTACGTGCTTTAGGAAGTAACTTTGGTGTTCATAAAGATGTTCCTGCACCGGATGTTTATACGAATCCACAAATTATGGCATGGATGATGGATGAGTATGAAAATATCGCTCGTGAGAATCATCCTGGCGTCATTACAGGAAAACCTCTGCCCCTCGGCGGAAGTGAAGGTCGCCACGATGCAACTGCACGCGGTGGTATATACACAGTCCGTGAAGCTGCACAAAAGCTGAATATCAATCCAGCAAAAACAACCTACGCAACTCAGGGTTTTGGAAATGTAGGACGGTATGCTGCAACACTCCATAAAAAAATTCTGAAAGGTGGTAAACTTGTTGCTGTATCAGATTCCCAAGGTGGTGTTTATTGTGTCGATGGAATAGATCCGAAAGCAATTGCAAAATACAAACTTGAAAAAGGTGCTGTCAAAGATTTTCCGGGAACGACACCGATCTCAAACGAAAATCTGCTTGAACTCGATATCGACATTCTGTATCCATCTGCTCTTGAAAGTGTAATCACCGACAAGAATGTCGCAAAGATTAAGGCGAAAGTCGTTTGCGAACTTGCAAACGGTCCGACAACACCTGAAGCGGATGCAATTCTTTATAAAAACGGTATTCATGTTATTCCTGACTTCCTTGCGAACGCCGGTGGTGTAACAGTGTCTTACTTTGAGCAAGTCCAGAATATGTATAACTATTATTGGACACTCGATGACGTCTATAAACAGCTTGATGAAAGAATGACGCGCGCTTATAACGATACTTATGCTATGCATAAAGAACACAATGTTCATATGCGGCTTGCAGCGTATATGCTTTCCGTACAGCGTGTTGCCGAAGCGTGTAAATTGCGTGGCTGGGTATAGTAGTAATTTGTCCATACATGTAAAAAGAGGGGAACAATTGTTTTCCTCTTTTTCTTCTACATACCTGATGGATATCCTAAATCCATCAGTGAATGTCCTTGATTTTACTTTAAAAAATCACTATATATCTCACCTCTTAAACCGCATGTATCGAATATTTCACATCTTAGAAAATAGACGTCTGTGCTCAAAAGAAGAAACACATTGATAATAATGGCATTACTTGTGGATCTCGTCATGCAGAGTAGGGGTATAGAAATTTTCAAACAGCAGATGCTACAATCAGATACACGATTTACTATGAAGACAAAACGGTCAATGGTTATCGGGCAGCGAGGTGTTGTAGCAACAAGTCAACCGCTTGCTTCACTTGCTGGACTTGACATTTTGAAAAATTGGGGAAACGCCGTAAATGCAGCAATAGCAACAACCGCTGTTCTGAATGTAGTCGAACCATATAGCACAGGAATAGGAGGAGATGCATTTGCCCTACTTTATCTGCCTGAAGAAGATAAGGTAATCGGCTTAAATGCAAATGGTCGTTCTCCTTATGCTGCCGAAGCTTCCACACTTCGCGAGCCGTTAAAGTCTGAAGGTAAAGATACTATTGAAGGGATTTATTCTGTAACGGTTCCCGGTGCTTTTGACGGGTGGGTAACATTACTTGAAGAGCACGGAACCAAGAGTCTTGCGGAAGTACTTGAATCGGCAATTTATTATGCCGAACAGGGATTTCCGGTCACCGAAATAATAGCTCAGGATTGGGCTGCATATGAGCAGGTTTTAAAAGCAATACCTTCATCCGCAGAAACATGGCTTGTTGAAGGGAATGCACCTGTTATAGGAGAGTTGTTTACAAATAATGATCTTGCGCAAACATTTCGAAAACTGGCAGCTGGTGGGCGTGATGAGTTCTATAAAGGCTCAATTGCCCGGGCGATTGCAAATTTCTCAGATGAGCAGGCAGGTTTTCTCTCAATGAGAGATTTTAAGGATCATACTTCAACTTGGATTGAACCGACCTATAACGAATATAAGGATTATCGTTTATATGAACTGCCGCCGAATGGACAGGGAATTGCCGCCCTTGAGATGCTTAATATATTAGGAAATGTTAAGCTTCAATCGATGGAATACAATTCCGCCGACTATCTTCACTATTTGATTGAGGCAAAAAAACTTTCCTATGCCGATCTATCACAATGGGTTGGTGACCACGAATTTAATCTCTTGCCGATAGAACACATTATTTCAAAAGAGTACAGCGCCAACCAATTTAAAAGAATCAATAGAGAGCAAGCTGCGATAGGAGTAAAATCGGGTATACCTCCGGATGGCGATACGGTTTATTTAACAGTAATAGATAACAATGGAAATACGGTTTCCTTCATCAATAGCATATATGAGAAATTCGGATCAAAACTGACTGTTCCCGGTATAGGAATCTTGTTACAGAACAGAGACGAACTTTTTTCTTTGCAAGAGGGGCATGTAAATGTTCTTGAGCCTCATAAACGTCCATTTCATACGATAATTCCCGCGACAGCGTTGAAAGACAGTGATTTTTTTATGAGTTTTTGGGTGATGGGTGGCTCGAATCAGCCTCAGGCACATGTTCAAGTGTTGCTGAATATGATTGAGTACAGACTGAATGTACAGGAAGCCATAGAAGCGCCAAGAATCAGACATTGCAACGATACCTATGTCATGTTTGAACCGGGTATTTTGGAAGAAGTAATTGCCGATCTTGAAAAACGGGGGCACGACTCCTTACCGTATAGATTCGGTAGTCACGGAGGAGGCCAGGGAATTGTGTTTGATAATAAATCTGGTTCGATGTTCGGAGGATCAGATCCGCGCAAAAATGGTATTGTTGTTGGATACTAATTGGATACTAATTTGTTGTTAGTTTATAGAATGCGACTAAATCGGATGCAAGTATTGATTAATGGGCGAATTTCAGATAAAAACACTCCATACGCCTTCAGAGTTTCAAGAATTCTCTGAACTTCTGAACTTCAGAAAAAAGTCTGGAAATTCAGTGATGGAACTGAATGTGTACCCGATTATATCCTGATAGCAGCAGACGAGTATGGCGGCATTGTATTTGGTGCTTATAATGGCCCTATTATGATTGGTATTGCTCTCATTTTGCCTGCCAATACACCCTGAAGACGGATTTTTTCACTATTCTCAACTCTTAGGTATCCATCCAGACTGGCAGTATAAAGGCTTGGGTTATAAGTTTAAAACAGCGCATTATGAAAAAGCGAAGGAAATGGGTGTTAGAAAAGTGACCTGGACGTATGATCCTCTACAGGGGCCAAATGCTAAACTGAATGTGCAAAAATTAGGGGGATTTGTGCGAGAGTATCGCTCCAGATTTTTATGGCGAATACATGTAAGGTAGTGAAATTATTTCAGGAATACCTTCTGACCGTTTTGTTCTTGAATGGTATGTTTCATCAAAACAAGTGCAAAAATAGGATGGAACAAATAAATCCGGAACCATTTAATCATACTAAAGAGGAGATCATTCCAATTAATGTCTTGACATTGGTAAACAATAACTTGCAAAAAATGGATTCATATATTTTAAATAGAACTAAAAACACAATTTGTGTTGAAATCCCCCGAGATTTTCAATCGATAATTGATACGGATAAAAAATTGGCATTTGACTGGAAAATGAAGACAAGAGCGATGTTTGTAGAATGTTTTGAAGCAGGGTATACGGCAATTGATTTTTTTCAGCTTGGTTCCGGTGCAATAAAGCACAATATATATGCTCGATAATTCGGTTGATGTGGATAGCGTGATATGAAGATAGAAAAAATTGAATTATTCAGGGTGAAGATTCCTCTCGAGCATTTTTTTGAAACCAGCTACGGCAGAGTGTATCATGAAGAACATATAATTGTCAAGATGTTGAGCGAAGGGATTACAGGATATGGTGAATCTGCCGTAGAAACTGTCCCATATTATATTCATGAAACGACCGATTCTGTTTTGTATATCCAGAAAGAATTTTTTGTACCAGCGGTCTTGCACAATGAATTTCGGAGTATCGAAGAATTAAACAGTACTTTAAATAAAATCCGTGGAAATAATATTGCAAAATGCGGATTTGAAGGAGCTTTCTGGCATATTTATACACAGATGCATGACATACCGCTCTATAAGCAGTGGGGAGGCGTTCGGAGTACAATACAATCGGGAATAAGTATTGGAATTCAGGATTCAATTCAAGATCTCTTGAAGCGTATAGAATTATTCCTTGATGAAGGTTACAAAAGGATAAAAATTAAGATTAAACCGGGCTGGGATGTTGATGCTGTTAAAGCTATCCGTGAAAATATTGGTGATATTCCACTCATGGTAGATGCTAATTCAGCATATACTCTTATGGATGTAGACATCCTGAAGGCTCTTGATGATTACAACCTAATGATGATTGAGCAGCCCCTGCACCATGAAGACTTAACCGAACATGCACATCTACAACAACACCTACAGACACCGATTTGTCTTGATGAGAGTATTGCAAATGTGGCAAGTGCAAAAGCAGCACTTGCTTTGCAGAGCTGTAAAATTATTAATGTTAAACCTGCCCGTGTTGGTGGATATTCCAATGCTATCGAAATTCACAATCTTTGTAAAGATAGTGGAGTCGGTATCTGGTGCGGTGGAATGCTCGAATTTGGCATTGGAAGAGCATTTAATGTGGCACTTTGCTCATTAGAAAATTTTATTTTTCCGGGAGATGTCTCTTCGAGCAGCAGATACTATAAAGAAGACCTTATAAGCCCACATATCGAGCTGGAACAGGGAGAATTTAAAATACCTGACAATCCGGGTATAGGTTTTGGTATAGATGAAGAGGTTCTTAGTAAATATACAATAGATTCATTTAATGCTTCATAATATTCTACAGATAATTTTAAAACCATGAAGGTAACAGTACGGTTTTTTGCGCTGTGTAAGGAAAGGACAGGAACAAAGCGGGTCGAATTTGATTTTCCAGACGGCGCAGATAAAAACACTTTAGTGGAAAAACTGAATTTCCGGTTTCCTGCGCTCCAGGATATGCTCCCGCAGACAGTCTTTGCTATAAATAATGAATATGTCATGCACAATTTTGAGATGCATGATGGTGATGAGATTAATCTCATCCCACCGGTAAGCGGAGGATAACATGAATTTGATAACGGATAAACCAATTGAGACTGAAAGACTTATCGAATCCGTTGAGTCCCCGGGGGCCGGAGCAATTATTACGTTTAACGGTCTTGTCAGGAATAATGCCGAGGGTAAACAGGTTGTACGGATGGAATATGAAGCTCACACCAAAATGGCAGAAAAACTTATGGCTGAACTAATTGAAAAAATAATGTCAGATTTTAATATCACCGGAATTACTATGCAGCATAGGACCGGAATGCTCGAAATCGGGGAATCGAGTGTTATGATTGCAGTCTCAGCTCCACATCGGGTTGATGCGTTTGACGCCTGTCAGTATGCAATTGATACTATTAAAGAGACAATACCAATCTGGAAAAAAGAGTATTTTCAAGATGGAGTAAGCTGGGTAGAAGGCACGCCGATTCAGCCAAACGTAGGATGAAAAATGAATACCGCTGTCATTCTTGCCGCTGGTGAATCCAGTAGAATGGAAAATTCGCCAAAAGCTAACCTGTTGTATAGAAATAAAACTTTTCTTGAAAACCTTGTTGTTGTCTTTCAGGATGCAGGTATTGACTCTATCATTGTCGTACTTGGTGCTCATGTTGATGAAGTAAAAAAGAATCATGTAAATCTGCCTGTTGAGTTCATTGTAAATACCAATTATCAAGAAGGACAGCTTAGTTCAATTAAAGAATCACTCAAATTGATTTCTGCTGAATCAGAACTCATGATTGTCCACCTTGTTGACCACCCTTTGATACAATCTAATACTATAATATCGATACTTTTTAAAAGAACAGAGACAAATGCTTCGGTTATCATTCCTACTTATGAAAACCGAAGAGGACACCCCGTGCTTTTTGGAAAAGAAGTGTTTTCCGAACTGCAAAATGCATCCATTCACGTTGGTGCTCGTGAAGTTGTATGGAATCACAAAGATGATCTCAAAGAAGTCGCAACGAATGATAGAGGAATTCTGATTAATATTAATTCACCGGAAGAATATCGGAAATGGTGTGAAAATGAACTTTAACGTGTGAGATTATAATGAAAGCTCCGACATTCGGAAGATTTACTCACCTTTTTTAAACATAATGTGCTAATCAACGTATTAATCCGACCTAAATTATAGTCTTAAAAACTATTTTCTGTGATATTCAATTGAATGAGTAGCTGATAACTAATATCGTTATAGTATAAAATGTATATTTTGATTTTGCTACATCTATAACTTCCGCACATCAAATTGTCTAACTTCTTTGATTCTTATCACATTTTCCTTACATTTACAGCATAGTATTTACAACGATATGCGGTATTTTCATCATACTTTCTTAAAGCAAATTTAATCGCATGACGATAATGAGTTAAGATAAGTTTAAGTAGTTCGTGTTATGGACTCACGCTATAGTCAACCATGAAACATACCAATCCTTACAAAAACAAATTGTTAGGCGCACTATGCCTTGTTGCGCTGCTGCTGAGTATTCCTTCTGTCAGTTATGCGCAACTTGACATTTGGACACCTGTAGGTCCCGGAATTGCCGCTGGTGATACGATGTTTTCTATTGTCGTCGATCCGAATTTTTCGGATACGGTATATGTCGGCAGCTCCTCTTCCGTATTGAAAGAACATTTGGCGGAGGAACAATTTGGACTCCTCTTACTCCATTTCCCGGAGGCGTGAAAATTATTGATTTGCTTGTGCATCCTAAATGTCTCTTCAAAAGTAATTGCAGCATCTGACAGTGGAGTTTTTGTGAGTACAGACAGAAGGGGGCAATTTGGACGCATAGCATTGCAGGATTAGCGAACACTGTCTTGACGGATTTACTAATCAATTCTCAAAATCATGATACATTGTTAGCAATTAGCAATGGTGTTGTGTTCAGGGGCTTAAATTTCGCTACCTCCTGGGCGTCACATAATGACGGATTATCTGCTGATTTCGTTAATGTCACATCTATGGGTAATGCTACATTTGATCAGGCGACTATGTATGTCGGAACTTCGAATGGCAGGTCGTACAGATCGGATAATTCAGGCCTGACCTGGACATTTCGGGGAACTATTGTAGTAGCGAATATAACAAGAATTATTGTCGACAATCTTGACTCTGATATCGTGTATGCTGGCACGGCCAGTGATGGTGTTCACAGATCACTTGACGGAGGTGTGTCATGGTTTCAGTTTCCAAGAAGTAATCCGGTTACAGATGTTCTCCAGATAAAGTCGCTTGCGCTTGATTCGTCAACACCTCGAAAACTTTATGCCGGTACGGATGGTAATGGAGTATATCAGTCTGCGTTCGGTGACACCGTATTGTCGGCAATTAATCTCGGTATTGAATAATGGAAGAATTCTTGATTCGGCAGTCCACCCGCTTGAACCGTATATAACCTTCTCAACAACCGAAGAAAATACACTGAATGCGGTTTATAAGTATATATCGGTAACAGAAGTCCTGTACTTGTTTTTCTTGTTGACAATCTTCAACAGAATGCTATTATGACTCACTCGCCACTCATGTCTTTTCTTGGATTCCCGCTCAAGCAGATACAGGTGATAGTGTTGTCGTCTTTAAAGTATACGATCTTCGAGGAGGTCAGGATTCTTCTGCTGTAACCATTAATATGAACAGAATTCCAACAATAACTATAGCGGATACCACGATTAGCGGAATAGAAGATTTTCTTATCACATTTACCGTATCGGCGACATATCCCGATAATGATCCACTGCTTTTTAGTGCATCGAGTCTTCCGACCGGTGCTACATTCGATACAAATGGTACGAAAACTTTTACCTGGACGCCTGGATTTGACCAGGCAGGTAGTACTACTGTCACATTTACCGTGGATGATGGAAGGACAGGCGTTGTCACAAAAAATGTTATATTTTCAATCCGGAACAAAAACCGTAATCCATTCTTCGATCCTGCAATAAACGATAAGGCTGTGCAGGAAGGTTCACTTCTCTCATTCTATTGTCAATGGAACAGATTTAGATAACGATCCAATAACGTAGAGTATTTTAGATACATTATCAATAAGCGCAGGCTACGATTCGGTAAATACGAAACGTTTTTCCTGGATTCCGACCTTTGAAGATTCAGGCCGCTATGTTGTTGCGTTTACATTATGTGATGATCTGGGAGGAACAGCAACGGACTCTGTTATTATTACCGTTGAAAATGTCAATCGGGCACCGGTTTTCAGCACAATTGCCGATACGTTTTCGATAAATGAGGGTGAGAGTATTAGTTGCACTGTTCAGGCAACCGATGCTGATGGTGACTCCGTTTCGTATGATGCAGCTAATCTGCCTCAGAGTTCAACGTTCAATAAATTCAGCGGCCTATTTATCTGGATTCCAAATTTTAGTCAAAGCGATACACACCGTATTGTCTTTAACGCTCTCGATGACCAGAGAGGAGGATCATTCAGAGACGTATTTCTTGTTGTGCAGGTACCTCTGCCGGGAACCGACTTTACTCCTACAATTATTGGTACAGAAGATAAAGTGATCAACGAGAACAAAACAGTGATTTTCCAGATTGTTGCAACAGATGACGGCTTACAAGATTCATTAACATTCACCCTCGATAATGCACTGCCTCCCAGGGCAATGTTTGATGCTCAAGGGACACACATTTTTGAATGGGCTACAACATTTAATGACAGCGGTACCTATGTATTGGCATTCAGTGCGACCGATAGTTTCCGAATACAGCACGTGATACGGTGTTGATTACGGTTAATAATGTAAACAGGCTGCCGGTGACTATCATCCCCACAGATACAAATTTTATGGAAGGGACTCCAATTGTACTGCCGCTGAGAATTTCTGATCCAGATAACGATACTATTACACTTACGTGTTTTGAAGTGCCTTTCGGTATCTTGATCAAGTCCGGAGGAGTCGATACGCTTGTATGGACATCGACATTTTTGCAGGAGGGTGTTTATCAACTTAGGTTCATGGTAGACGACACTCAGAATGGAAGTTTAAGTCATACCATCCAGATAACTATCAAGCATCTCAGGTGGCGGAAGTAGTTTGTCGCAGTTTGTGCTGTCAAAAAGTTCAATAACCGGTAGCACTTTTGCTCTAAAAGTGAGCGATATTCCCAGCATTACTTCTTTGACCGATGATACAGAGTATTACTGGTGTGTGTAGGGATTTGACAATCGAGGTGGCCAAACAATGACTACACCTGGCACACATTCGTTCTATCTTAATATCGCTAATGATCCGCCGTTAGCACCATCAAATGGCATTAGTCCGGTATCAAGTATGTCAGTAAGTGTGCCACAGCCTGTTTTTCGCTGGGATCCCGCAACTAATCCGGATTTCAGTGATCCTTCGTCGTCGTTAAAATATGTTCTGGAATTGTCGAACAATAATTTCCAGCTTTGATTTGACGAAAGAGTCCTTACCGAAGCTGGAATTGATACCTTTATTAGCCCTGTTTTCTTCGAAGATAATGAAATTTAGTATTATAAATTGAGCACAATCGATGACGAAGGAATTTCTTCCCTGCAGAGTTCAATCATGCAGATATTTATTAACACTATACAGGAGTCTCCCTGTGTATTTAATCTGGTATTGCCACAGGAAAACTTCGGAAATTCATATAGGCCGGATTCCATTTTCTTTGACTGGAGCGACAGCTTTGATCCTGGTCCAAGCAATTTTATATATTATAAGCTGGAAATTAGTGTAGATGATGATTTCTCCAACGAAAATGTTGTCTTGTTTGTAGACAATATCTCGAAAAATACTTCATTTGGGATGGTACGGGACACCAAAGGAAACCTGTAGCATCGGGTGTATATATAGCTGTCATTTCAACAAAGATTTGAGAGTAGTGCGCAACGAATGATGTTAGTCAAGTAGAACAAACATGTGGAGTAATCAGACTGTACAATAAGAGTATAAAGACTGCATTAAAACCATGTGTGTGCAGTTACCAACCATTAAACATGCATCTCTTTCGCTTACTTCAAAAATCATATTTAAATCGGTAACAGCCCTGCAGTCATTAAAAACAGGAGATATTATTGCGGGTAAAATTGTCGATTTATTTTCCCAAAATTCATACGTTGTGTGTCTCGGCGGGCAAGAAATCGTTGCGCAATCTCACATTGCATTGACTCAAAAAAAGAGTACTCCTTATAGATACTTTCAGCAACGCCCAAGCTTTTATAAAGGTGAAAAATTCACTTCATGGGCTTTCGCACAAACAGCAAATCTTTCACAAATACTCAAGGCATTTCATCTCCCTGCTAGTGCTTTAACGCGGCAAATAGTGACACAAATGCTTAGTCTTGATATTCCCATATCACATAATAACATAAGCTCGAAAGCTATTTGGTAATGGCTTTTCTTTGTTCAGTGATAAAGAATTCAAAATTGACTGGAATGTGCTGCACAAGTCTTCAGTAGAATTACCTAACCTGCTGAATGAATTTGTTAATGCAAATACTGTGAGCGGAAAAGCAGTTACAACCGCGAAATTGTCTTCGGTTATAGATGAGCTCACCGCAAATATCGGTGTAGTTGGCTTAACCCAATTTGTAAGCACGGTAGTGCGATCAAAAAATCTTTTAGGAAATGGAGTCTATTCTCATGTTCTCTTAGCAGCGATTAAGTTGCTGGCGCGTATCGCATCAGAAAAATTCAAAAGCATAGATTCACCATTCTACTTTTCACTCATGCTATGTTTAGGCTCTCATAATATGAATGTGGAGTTTTTTACCGTACTATGACATTTTACCCAGAGAATCTTGAGTAGACACTTGGCTTTCAATTAAATATTTTAATTTATATTGAAAATTCATCACCACTTCATATTGTGGTTGTAAAAAAAGCGCAGCAAATGATTTCTATTAAATTTCATCATCCTCATGAAAGCAACATAAATTTGCTTGAACTCAACCAAGGGCTACTGAAGCAAATTTTTGTCCGACATGGTTACCCAACAGTGAATATCTCATACCATATTACCGATACATCCGATCCGCAGTACAGGGCCGGCTTGTTTATGCACAAAATGACAATAGCTAAATCTGTAAATATTACCAGCTAATGTTCATTGTACTGAAAAAATAACTCATTCAACATCCGTGTTTTAATCTAATCTATTTCTATTTACAAAGACTTACATGTGCTGTATCTTATTCAATACTGCTTGACATTTAAATATAATTCACGTAATTTTCTGAGTTTACTTTTAATACGACGTGGCGCAGGAAAGATACACTTAAATTGCAGTGAGAAAAATGGAAGAGAACAGAATTGAAAATGTTATCCGGAATAACAATATTCCAAAACATGTCGCTATAATAATGGATGGGAATGGGCGCTGGGCCAAGCAACGGAAGCTGCCTCGTGTTGCCGGTCATAATGAGGGCATCAATTCTGTAAGAGAAATTGTAAAAGTGTCTACGAAGCTTGGGATAAAAGTTTTGACCTTATATACTTTTTCATCAGAAAACTGGAAACGCCCAAAAACTGAAGTTACTGCATTGATGCATTTATTAGTAACAACGATCAGGAAGGAAGTGCAAGAGCTTCTGGAGCAAAATATACGAATCAGAACAATAGGAAGATTAGAGGATTTGCCGAAATTGCCACGAAAAGAAATACAAGAGGCAATAAAAAAAACAGCAGATAATACGGGGTTGATTTTGAATCTGGCACTTAGTTACTCAAGCAGAAATGAAATATTATACGCAGTAAAATGTATAATAAACAGAGTACAATCAGGTGACTTAGATGGAACTGATTTATCTGAAGAAATGTTTTCGGAGTTTTTGTATACACAAGGACTGCTGGACCCTGATTTGCTTATAAGGACAAGTGGAGAATCTCGTATAAGTAACTTTCTGTTATGGCAACTTGCATATACGGAGTTGTTTATTACAAACATCTTGTGGCCCGATTTTAGGGAAAAAGAATTTTTGGATGCTGTGGAAAATTACCAGACACGAGAAAGACGATTTGGTCTTGTGAGTGAACAGCTATCATGTAAATGATCAAGAACTAAAAGGATAATAATTCAAAATTCATAAATTGCTGAAAATATAGAAGTTTGGAACCTCCTATTACCTTATTTCGTTAAAATATTAGACAATTTTTGAATTAGATATATGTTAAAACGTACCTTAAAATTAAGAAACCTCTCAATTCTCCTAGGGTCTCTTTTTCTGTTTGGGAGTGTGGGTGTTTATATCGGTTGGGACTTATTCCGGGCAAGTGAACGCATAAAATTGCTTATTCAAGATGAGGCAAGGGAGCAACTCAAAGAAACTATCAATATTGAGCAAGCAAGGATTGGTTTCGGATATGTTGCTCTTGACAATCTTGACTTTGGATTGAATGAAGGTGTGGATTCGGTTGCAATTACTGAATTGCAGATTGGCTGGAGCAATATTGAGTTTTTGAAATCTTGGTTTGAGCCGCAGCAAGGTATTACTGAGGTTCGCATTGTGCAACCTGAGTTTTTTATCGGATCATTGTCATCTTCAGATGGAGACAATATTGATGAAAACGATTTATACGCCAGACGTGACCAGATAGTCAAACAAATTCACGAAGCAACCCGTCAGATTATTAACAGTTTTCAGAATGTTTCACGCGTTGCAATTAGTGATGCGGTTGTTTATTATCGAGATGCCTCGGAAAATATTCAGCGTGTTGCTTACGAAATTAATGGTCAGTTGACTTTAGACGAACAATCATCTGCAGAATTAAGTGTTACTGGTCGACTCTTTAGCGCCCTGGATGACAATGTAACGATAGCTGCGTATGTTGATCTCAAAAAATTTGATTTTATTGCAGACGTTGATATCTCTAAATTTGATCTTGCGCTTGGTTTGCCTGACTGGATGCTCGATATTATTCAATTTAATAATGGTGAAGTGAGTTGCCAGCTTCATGTAGTTAAGGATTCGCAATCAGGAAATCAATCCGATTATCTGGTAAATGGGATCATCGATGTGTCCGGTGCAGATTATGTGCTTGTAAACTCTAAAATCCCAGTTTATAATGCACATGCAACTGCCCATATAGACCAAGGCGTTGTGAACATTATGTCCTGGAATCAAGAAATAGCGGCTGGAAAAGTTGAAATCACCGGCAATGTCAGCAGTATTATTGATCCAGAAGTGAATGTGAATGTTCTTGTGTATAATGCTGATATAGATGAAATACAAAGCCGTCTCTTCAACGAAAAACGATATGAGGTGACCGGATTGTTGTCCGGAAATTTTGATGTGGCTGGGCGGATGCATGATATTCTAGAATTTTCCGGTTATGTACAGTCAGATTCCCTTGTTCATGAGTCATGGGTGCTGTTTGACATCAACTCCTTGATTTCAATGAAATATCCTGGCGTTTCGATAGAGTCATTTGATGCCACATATAAGGAAACAAGCATATCGTTTACCGGTTACCATAATTTTACTGACCCTAAGCAGACCAGTCTCTCGGGACAAATCAGTGGTGATTTGATGTCATGGTTTGAAAGTTTACCACTTCTCGAAGAGAATAAATATTTTGGTGAAGCTGACTTTACATTTCTAGGTCCTTTTGAATCCTATACTGGTGAGGGTGAAATATCTCTATCCAGCACGAATGAATCCGGTACGAAAACAATTGAGGGGACATTCCTTCTTTCAAATGAGGATATTCTTATTCAAGGGAAATCTGCTGATCAGGATTTTGATTTCAATGGTTGGTTGTCGCTTGATTTGACTGATTATCAATTAGAGTTTTCAAATGCTATGCCGGTTCTACAGCATGAGCTTAGTCTGGATGATGATTATTTTGATGATAACGCCGTTGAGCTTAACATGTCGATAAATGGCAAGAATTCCAATACTGAAATACATGCTGCTGCCTTAACCAATCTATCCGATACTCTTTTCACATATTATGGTGATTATAATAATCAGAGTAATGAAGTTGCTCTTTTGGAAAGTGAGTTCAACATTTCTTTACCTGGTGAAAATTCATTATTCGTCACCGGAGAATTATCTAAAGATGGACCAAATTATCAGCTTAGTAACATTCAGAGTCCCGGTCTATTTTACGGGTCTGGTGAAATAATAGAAAATGGACGCATTGCTGTTCGAGGCGACATCCGGATACTTTCATCCATAGATTATTTAAAAGAATATTTTGGTCATTCAGTACTTGAATATGGGATAGTAGAAGGTAATGTCTCTGTACGGGGAACCGTAAGTGAACCGGATTTAAAGGGCGTTCTTACTCTTTTTGATGGTGTCAAGGATTCATTAAGCAACATGTATGGTCAGATAGATCTTGCTTCTTCTGCTTGGTCAGAACTAAAATTTACCAACATATCGGTAATGAATGACGGTACTGAAATTCTCTATGGCGATGCTCATTTCGATTTTATCAACAATGAAAAAGAGATAAGCCTGCATGGGAGTGGCGTGTCATCGGATATTTACAACTCACTTTTCTCCTGGAATCAAAAAATATTACAGGGAGATGTCACCTTTAATCTGAACTATTCCAATGATGGCAATCACAATTTAATTTTAGGTTCAATCGATGTTCCCGTTGGAAAATTGGATAGGTTTGATTTTTATGGATTGCACATTGACCTTGCTTCACCGCTTGAAATGCTCGAAGATACGAGGGAAGTGATTGAAGAAAATAGTAAGTTACCTGTCGGAGTATGGATTCAAAATATAAACGTATCCATGCTTGATAGTGTCGCAATTAAAGGGTCGGGATTTTTATCATTTACAGATGATAGTGAGTCAGATTTTATGCTTTCAATGAATGGTAATTTTCTATCGGTATTTCCTGCTATGGATAAATTTTTCCTCAGCTCCTGGGGTGTCGGTGCGGCAGATATGAATATAACAGGGAGCATTCTTAATCCAACGATTGCATATGGAAACTTGACAATTATGAATGGCAGCCTTGCCATGGAATCAGTTATTGAGGAAGTTGAAGAAATTAATCTTGTGGCTGAATTACAGCCTGGCAGCAGATATATTGAATTTAAGACTTTTGAGGGAATGCTCAACGGAAATCCTGCAACAATTGCCAATTCGCCGGTTGTAATCAATAAGACAGATTCTACCATAGTTGATCTTAATCCTTATGAACTAATGGAAGATGGGCTTAACTGGGGTATACTCACACTTGAAACCGGTGAAAGCGGCGTTGATGTCAACATTCCTGATTTGATGTATGACAACGAAACCGCACTTATGCGGCTTGTTGGGCTGAATGAAGATGAAAAGTTTTATTTTTCAGGGGGAACCAGTACTATCGACAATCCTTATGTGCAAGGGAAGTTGATTCTCAGAGATGGCCGAGTTACCTATCCACCATTATCAATCAGCGAAAACACAGGTGTTGTCAAACGATTTTTGAGTTCCATCTTTTGGAATGTTCAATTAATACCTGAAAGTAACAATTTCTATGTTTTGAAAGAGCCGGTTAGTGTTTTTCAGACACTAAGTGATCTTTGGGGAGATGTCAATGTGTCTTTGAAAATGGAGGATGAAAATGAGGGACTCTTTTTTTTTGGAGTTGTTTCGGAAGATATTGATGTACCCTTTGTAGTTTCCGGCAATCTGGTGTCATTTCGAGGTGAAATTGAAACATTATTGATAGATTTTAATGTTGAAGCGTTTGAGTTGTATTTTAATCAGGAAATTCCTTATATAAAGGGTAGGGCAAAAACTACAATTCGAGATGGAAATATCAACAGTATCACCTACGATAAATATGTTAATGTTTATTTGATCCTTGTATCAGAAGAACAGAACTCAGATGGCGACAAAACAGGAAGATTACTCGATTACGGTACATGGGATGATGATGGTGAGCCGCTATACTGGTATCAACTTTCGCTTGATCAGAGTATTGATCAGGCATTAGGTAGATTTTCCGTTCCTGCTTCCTCTTCGGTTATCAACAAAGCAATTCCGGATATTAATCCAAATATTTCAACTGAAAACAGAATACTTGAATTAATGGGGATTACTTCTGACACTATAGAAGAAACAGTAACACGTCTTGCTGTTGACCGTATGGGCGAGGTTATGCTGAGTCCAATATTAAATCCGTTTAATAGAACACTGAAACAGTGGATGAATCTTGATGAATTCCGTGTTAAAACCTTCTTCAGAAGAAGCTATGATGATATTGGGTTTTTGACCAGTACTCCGGTTCAAAGTTCGGAGGATTTAACCCTTGCAGAAAGCCCGTTTAGTCCACGATACCTCTATCTAAGCCCTGAATTACGGATAGGTAAATACATTTCACCCTTTCTTTATTTTTTGTACGAAGGACAGTATGCGCGGACAATAAACAATAATGATCAGGACATTATGGGCCTCAATCATGTTTTTGGTATTCAGTATAGAATGCCGAGCAGTATCATATTCGAGTTTCAATACGATTATGACTTTTTCAGATTTCAAGACCAGGGTGATGCAAAATTATGGTTCAGGCACCAAATTCAATTAACAGATGACGAAAAAAATTAATGCATTAGTGAACTTCTTTGCAATTTTATGGTATAAACGTTATGTTTCAATCTTTAGCAGAAAAAGGTATTATGCGATTTATCATGCCACTCTTATTGGTAGTATTGGTATATTCAAGTCTCAATGCTCAAATTTCTAATGGCAGCCGTGATCCAAAGATTCTTGGCAGTATTGAGGTTGAGGGGAATAGAACAATTTCCGACGATCTTATAAAACTCTATTCTGAGTTAATGCCCCTCCCCAAAGAGGTGTTTGCCGAAGATTTTTCAAATGCAGTAAACAAATTGTGGAATCTGCAATCGTTTAGTGATGTGCAAATATATGCGCTCAATCCTGCTGACAATGTTGTCGATGTTATGATCAAAGTTGAGGAATACCCCTCTTTAAACCAAATACATATAGCCGGCAATAAAAAAGTCAAGGAGGGTGATATAAAAAATCTCATCAGCCTCTATGCTGGACAGAAAATCAGTCCATCTCATGTCAGTTCTGCAATTGAAAAAATCAAAAATTTATATATCGAAAAAGGTTATTTACTTGCTATCTTAGATGCCCAATCAGTGGTAAATAAAGAGACTAATAAGGTTGATGTGGTATATACAATCAATGAAGGTGAAAAAGTTAAAATAGAGCATATCAATTTTTCCGGAAATGACAACTTTAACGATAAAGCTTTGAGAAAGCAACTCGGTGATACAAAAGAAAATGGGCTTTTTCGTGGTGGAGATTTCGACCGCGCTAAATATGAGGATGATAAGAAAAAGCTGGTTGGGTTTTATAAAAAAGAAGGATTTCGAGATGCGGTTGTTGTCTCTGACTCGATTTATTACAGTGATGACAATAAAGATATGAATCTTATCATTGAGATAGAAGAAGGAAATAGGTATTATTTTCGTAATATTGAAATTATTGGAAATGAAAAATATGATAGCGATCGCATTGCCACTGTGGTTGGAATAGAAAAAGGTGAAGGTTATAATTATGATAAACTCTTGAGAGGCCGGAGTCAAGTTGAGCAATTGTACTACAATAATGGCCATCTTTTTAGTACAATAAATATTCCTGAACGGCCGGTAGGAGAAGATTCGGTTGATGTTCAAATTGCCGTATATGAGGGAGGACCTGTAAAAGTCAATAGAATTAGTATTACCGGAAATACAAAAACAAATGACAAGGTGATACGCCGTGAACTAAAAATAAAACCAGGATATATTTTTAATTATGCTTTGATAGAAAGAAGCCATAGAGATATCTCAATTCTTAACTATTTCAGTTTAGTAGAGATGGAAGTTGATATCAGAGATGAAGAAAATGTCGACTTGGAATGGAAAGTTGAGGAACGTTCTACTGACACCTTTAATATGTCGATTGGTCTTAGTCAGCGGGACGGTCTGGTAGGTGGACTGGGTATATCGATGAACAATTTCATTGGAAACGGACAGAAGTTATCACTGAACTGGCAATTCGGGCAAATTTTCCGAACGTTTCAAATTGGATTTACAGAACCATGGTTATTTGACACTCAGACTCTTGCAGGATTCTCAATTTTCGATATCCGGCGTGGAGGTAGATTCTATGGATTTAATCAGCAAAGTACCGGGGCATCTTTACAGATTGGTAGAAGACTCCGCTGGCCGGACGATTTCTTCAGGGGCACTTGGGTCTATGAATATTCTCAGAATTCGATTTCGAATGTTGAAGATGATGATGATCTCCAAAGATTTCTTATTAACAGGCTTAAAACGACCAGATCGAGTGTAATGCAAGTGATCAGTCGGGACAGTAGAATCAACCTCAAATATCCGGCGCTTTCGGCAAGTTTTCCGTCGAGTGGATCAACAGTAAGACTTTCTTCAAAATTCAGTGGCGGTATTTTAGGAGGTACTGAAAATTTTATAAAATATGAGCTAAACTCCGAATGGTATGCACCTGCATTCTGGGATTTGGTATTGTACAACAATGTTCATCTTGGACTAATCGATGTTTATGGTGAAGAAAGTAACATTTCTCTTCAAGAGCTGTTTTTTATGGGTGGAAGTGCTATGGCACTGGGCACGTCTCTTCGTGGTTATGATGAAAGGTCAGTAGGACCATTAAGTTCATCAGGAAATCCACTTGGCGGCAAAACTATGATGAAATTAACGACCGAAATTAGAAAGAACGTGTTACCCAATCCCTTAGTGATCGGTGTGCTTTTTGCCGAAGCCGGAAATAACTGGTTTGATATAGATTTTGTTGATCCGTTTGATTTAAAACGGAGCGCTGGATTCGGTTTTAGAATTGCTGTGCCAATGATGGGAATGGTAGGATTGGATATAGGTTATGGATTTGACAATCTGAATGCGGACGGCAAATCCAAAGGCTGGAAAACGCAGTTCAGATTTGGTCAGGGATTTTAAAAATTATATGTAATAATATATTAAATTAAGGAGGAAGTTGTGAAGAAGTTTCCAATGTATTTTTTTATGACATCTGCTTGGTTTGTGATGACGTATAGTCTCTTCTCTGGCATGGCATACAAGGCAGATCTGAAGATTGGGTATGTCCATTCAACAAAAATCTTTGCTGAAAACTCGGAAGCTATTGAGGCACAGGAGAAAATTGAAGCCGAACAACAGCAGATTCAACAGCAATATCAGTTCAAACAGGAAGATCTTCAGAAAAAAGTGAAGCAATTTGAAAATCAGAGCCTTATGCTGAGCGATGCAAAAAAAGCTGAATTTCAGAAAGAATTACAGGATATGCAGGTTGAGATTTATAATTTTGAACAGCAAAATTTTGGTGCCGGTGGAGCATTGGAGGCTCGTTGGCAGGACATGATGAGACCGGTAGTTGATAAAGTACAGGTCGCCATTGACAAAATTGGCGCTGAACAGAGCTATGATATCATTTTTGATACAAAAAATGGTCTTCTTCTTTATGCGAACGATGAGTACGACATTACCGATGTTGTTTTAGAAGAATTAAATGCCAATTAAGCTCTTTTTATTATAATTTATATAGCATGCAAAAAACGATTACAGAACTTGCTGAACAAGTTAACGGTACCGTCATTGGCGACGGTGCCGTTGTTATTTCAGGCATTTCAAAAATCGAAGACAGTCATCCTGATACGGTAACTTTTCTTGCAAATCAGAAATACGAGAAATATCTTTATGATACTAAAGCTACGGCAGTTCTCGTGCCTCGGTCAATTTCCAAATCGAATACAAATCTCGTTCAGGTTGATGATCCTTATAGTTCATTCAGGGTAATTGCTTTGCTGTTTCATCCTTTTCCGGAAGTTGAAGAACATTTTATACACCCAAGTGCAATTATCAATAAATATGCTTCGATTACAGAACCTGTCAATATTGGCGCATTTGTCCATATAGAAAAGGGTGCTGTTATTGAAAAAAACACATCGATCGGTTCCCATAGCTACATTGGAGTAAACACAAAGATCGGAGAATCCGTATTTTTACATCCGAAAGTTAATGTATTGGAGAGATGTCTCATTGGCAATCGAGTAATTCTCCATGCCGGAGTTGTCATAGGCAGTGATGGATTTGGGTATTCGAAAGAAAATAACTGCTACTTGAAAATCCCTCAGACCGGTAATGTCGTTGTCGATGATGATGTTGAAATAGGCGCCAATACAACGGTTGATCGCGCAACAATAGGGAGCACCTATATAGGTACCGGGTGTAAAATTGATAACCTTGTTCAAATTGCTCACAACGTCATCATTGGTGATCATACAGCAATTGCTGCTCAAACCGGAATATCCGGAAGTACAAAAATCGGAAACCATGTAACGCTTGCAGGTCAAGCTGGAATAGTTGGCCATATCGAAATAGGAGACAATGCTATTATTGGCGCCCAGTCAGGTGTTTCCAAATCAGTACCGCCGAATTCATTTTATTTTGGATACCCTGCACGAAACCATCGTGAAGCAAAGAAATCAGAAGTGTATGTAAGAAGACTCCCCGAGTTGTTTAATCGATTGAAAGAACTTGAATCCAGATTCAAATCATAATATTCCCTTAATTTTGTATTATCATTTCTTCAATTATCCTCTTAGTAAGCTTCCTATATTTCCCTTGCAAAATACAAAAAATTGCAGTAACTTTTAAACTTGTTTTAGAAGAATATTGTACCTCATTTACACCCTTATAATAACATGAATAACGGAAATAGCGGACTAAAATGCGAACAAATCAACACACTATAAAGTGGAAAACGCAATATTCAGGTGTCGGTCTTCATACCGGAACAAAATCGATAATTACTTTTTTGCCTGCTGCACCGAATTCAGGTATCAGATTTATCAGAACTGACCTTCCTGATAATCCGGAGGTACCAGCACTAATAGACTATGTTGTCGATATATCAAGGAGAACAACACTCCAAAGCGGAGATGCTGTTGTGCATACTGTGGAGCACATATTAGGAGCGATTGCTGGCTTGCAGATAGATAATCTCGATATAGAGATTAACGGCATTGAACCTCCTGTTGGCGATGGAAGCGCAATGCCATTTGTTGAAGTATTGATGAATGCCGGGCTTGAGGATCAGAATACCCCAAGAAATTTTATGGTCGTTGATGAAACAATCACTTATAAAGAAGAGGAACGTGGTGTTGAAATTGTAGCGCTCCCGTTAGATGATTACCGCATTACTGTTATGATCGATTTTAATAATCCGGCATTGGGAAGCCAACATTCCGGTCTCTTCTCACTTGATAATGAATTTGTTAATGAGTTTGCTCCGGCAAGAACTTTCTGCTTCTTAAAAGAAGTTGAGATGCTGCAGGATCATGGATTGATTCAGGGCGGTACTCTTGACTCAGCGGTGATAATTGTTGATGAAGAGTTGGATAAAGAAGAATTTAGTCGGTTGCAAAAAAAACTGGTTATTCCTGATGACGTAGTGCTTGGCAAGAATGGTATTCTTAATAACTTGGAATTGAAATTCAAAAATGAACCATGCCGCCACAAACTACTCGATGTTATCGGTGATCTGGCGCTGGTCGGTGCGCCAATAAAAGCACAAATACTTGCTGCACGTTCGGGACATAAAGCGAATATAGAATTTGCAAAAAAACTTCGAAAGCTTTATAATAAACAACAGCTTACAAAAAAATATCAGATAGTTCCAAAAGCAGGCGTCGTATTTGATGTTAACGCAATTCAGAAGATACTACCGCACCGCTATCCTTTTTTGTTAGTCGACAAAATTACTGAGTTGGATGTTGGAAAGAGAATTGTTGGTGTAAAAAATGTTACCAGTAACGAACCATTTTTTCAGGGTCATTTTCCCAGCCATCCAATAATGCCGGGTGTTTTGGTTATAGAAGCGATGGCACAGGTGGGCGGATTGTTGGTTCTCAATGAAATTGAAAATCCAGAATCCAAACTTGTGTATTTTGCTGGAATTAATAATGCTAAATTTAAAAATCCAGTATTTCCTGGCGATCAGATTCTTTTTGAGGTAAATTTAGTCAATAGCCGACTAAATACTTTTAAAATGCATGGAAAAGCATTTGTAGATGGTAAGCTCGTATGTGAAGCAGATTTGTCAGCTGTACTTGTTGACCGTTAAATAATACAGAAAAGTAGTTTAAAAATGAATATTGATTTCCGAGCTGTAGTAAGTCCTGATGCAGAAATTGCAAGTGATGTTAAAGTAGGGCCATTTAGTATTATTGAATCAGATGTGTGCATTGGAAGTGGGACAGTTATTGAATCGTGTGTGCGAATTGCTGCGGGGAGCAAGATCGGGAAAAATTGCAGGATATTTCATAGCGCGGTAGTTGGGACTATTCCTCAGGATCTGAAGTTTGAGGGTGAAGTAACAACTGCAGAAATTGGTGACAATACAGTCTTGCGGGAATTCTGCACAGTAAACAGGGGAACGAAAGATTTTGGCACAACGATTGTCGGTTCAAATTGCTTGTTTATGGCATATTCTCATGTTGCGCATGACTGTGTTGTTGGAAACAATGTGATTCTGGCAAATGCGGTCAATATGGCTGGGCATGTTTCCATTGATGATTATGCAATTGTAGGTGGAATGGTTGCTATTCACCAATTTGTCCGGATTGGCAAGCATGTATTTATTGGCGGTGGTTTCAGGGCAGCTCAAGATGTTCCCCCTTATATACTTGCAGCAGGCGAGCCATTGAAGTATACAGGTTTGAACAGTATAGGATTGAGGAGAAAGAAATTCGGAAGAAAATCTTTATCGCTTCTCAAAGAGGCTTATAAAACAATATATTATTCAGATTTAAACACAACTCAGGCATTGGAAAAAATCAAATCATTCAAAAATCAAACTCCCGAATTAGAAGACGTGTACAACTTTATAGATAAAAGCAGTAGAGGGATTATTTAAAGTATAACATTGGTTATTATGAGTAATAATAGGCAAATAGGAATATTTCTGAGTTTAGGTTCGAATGTTGGGAATCGTCAATCGAATCTCAGCAATTGTATCGGCAGATTATCTGAAATTAGCGGACTTTCAATAGTGAATTTGTCTTCGATATACGAAACAGAGCCGGTCGGCTTTGAAAATCAAGATATGTTTCTGAATATTGTGCTTGAAATTACCTATAAAGGAACCCCGGTTGAGTTGCTCAAATCGGTAAAAAATATAGAGAATAAAATGGGTAGAAAAACCTCTTTACAATGGGGACCAAGAATTATTGATGTGGATATTCTCTATTTTAATGACATCGTAATAGAATCTGCAACTATAACAATTCCACACCCTGAGATACAAAATAGAAGATTTGTGCTGGAGCCGCTTGCGGAAATTGCGCCTGATTTCCAATGCCCGAATTCGTTTTATTCGGTGCGCGAACTGTTCGATAATAATTGTGATGCACATGACGTTGTAAAGTATCTTCTCTTGGAATGGAAAGAGTTGTTTCACGTTTCCAAAACGTTGTAACAGATTTGCTTATATCGCATGGGAGATATAAAATATTCCTATATTGCTATCGATGGCCTAATTGGTACCGGGAAAACCCATTTAACAAAACTATTGGCAAAAAAACTCAATGCAGTCTCGATTTTTGAAGAATACGCTAATAATCCTTTTCTTGAACAATTTTACTCAAACCCTCAACAGTTTGCCTTGCCGACCCAGCTCTTTTTTCTGATGAACCGGTATCAACAGCTTAAAAATATATCACAAACCGATTTGTTTAAAGCATTTTATGTATCAGATTATACACTTGAAAAAAATAACATTTTCGCAAGTGTTACACTCAATGAAGAAGAGTTGACACTTTATCACAAGATTAAAAATTTATTAAAAAAAGATGTTCCCCATCCCGATTTAATTGTTTTCTTACAAGCGGAAATTCCTTTTTTGCTTGAAAGGATTCACAAGCGGGGAATTATCTATGAAAAAGGAATAACAGAGCAATATTTGAAGCTTCTTAAAAATGCATATAATCAGTATTTTTTTCATATTGCAGATACACCGGTCATTGTTATAAACGTTACAGAGCTCGATTTTGCCGAAGAGTCATATGATTTTTTATGGTTTGTCGATGAACTACACAGATCACATTATGGTTTAAGATATTTTAATCCTCAAAGATGATGATAGAAAGCTCAAATGGTACGTTTTATTTTATATTTCCTTTTAGCAATCTTTTTTTGGAGAATTATCAAGAGGCTATTTTTACCGCGGAAAACACAGATGCCAAATGGTAAGAATTTCGAAAGAGGTAATCAGTCAAAAAATCAGACTATTGATTATAATGACATCGATGATGCTAATTTTGAGGATCTTGAGAATAAAGATTAATAACTATACAGGTTCAATTTAAATTGTAAAAATTGAGGAAAGAATGAAAAAAGTTATTAAAACTGATAATGCACCTGCTCCGATCGGAATCTACAGTCAGGCATGTGTTGTTAATTGTAACAAGCTGGCGTTTTTGTGCGGTCAAATTCCTGTCGATCCTAAAACAAATGAATTGGTTCAAGGTGATTTTAAAGCACAAACAAAGCAGGTAATGACGAATATGCAGGCATTGCTTAAGGCTTGCGACACCGACATGGATAATCTTGTAAAGGTTACAGTGTTTCTGAAGGATTTTGATGATTTTGCGGCTTTCAATGAAGTATATAAAGACTATTTTTCCCAAGATCCTCCTCCACGCACAACGGTTGCTGCAAGTGGTTTACCAAAGAATGTAAGTCTTGAGGTTGAAGGTATTGCTCTTGTGCCTTAATCGTAAACAGGTGACAGGTCATCAATTTTTTGGTCTGATGAGTTTTTTGTGCTTAGTAATATTAACGGTTGTGAATAACAATCATGCCGGAGCGCAACAGATGATCCCATTAAAATTGCAAGCATTGCAAACAGTAGAACAGGAGATAGATACTACCCGCGCAAACGCGTCACCACGAAGCGCAATGATGCGGTCAATTGTATTTCCTGGATGGGGTCAATGGTACAATAGGAGAAAAATCAAAAGCATAGTGATTTTTAGTGGTGAAATTGGACTGGCAACTGGTGTGATAGTTCAACATGTCCGGTTTAGAGACAGTACGGTACTGGCTGAGCGTGCATTTTTTCTAGATGATAGGAATAAACTAATGTGGTGGTTAGGAGGGTTTATTGCATACAGTGCGCTTGATGCATTCGTGGACTCCTATTTACATAATTTTGATGTTGATATGGGAGTATCGAAACAGTTACATTCGAAGGATATGGGTGTACAGTTGAATTTCAAAATGCCTTTATCTATTAGATAGTGAGGAAGAATATATGAGTTTAAGCAGTGACAGAGGACTTTGGAGTTCTCGTTTTGGATTCATTCTTGCTGGAGCTGGATCCGCTATTGGATTAGGAAATATTTGGAGATTTCCCTATATAGCCGGACAGAACGGCGGTGCTGCTTTTGTTTTGATCTATTTGCTCTGTGTTTTTCTAATAGGATACCCTGTAATGATTGCGGAACTCACACTTGGCCGTAGTGCACAGCGTAATCCCGTCGGCGTTTTTAAAGTGATAAAGCAGAACAGTTCATGGAAATATGTCGGCGGACTCTCAGTTTTGACCGGCTTTATGATTTTTTCATGGTATTGTGTGGTAGCTGGGTGGATTGTTGGATATTTGTATAAAACTGCAATAGGAACGTTTAATAATCCTGTTGATACTGGTGCAATTTTCGATGAATTTGTTGCGGATCCCGTTGCTGTAATTTTCCTAACTCTCCTTTTTGTAATTTTAACCGGCTTTGTAGTGTTTAAAGGAGTAAGCAGCGGCATAGAACGGTGGTCACGTGTTCTGATGCCAATGCTGCTGGTCCTACTCGTTCTGCTTGCAATACGCTCCATAACGCTTGAAGGAGCATTCGAGGGTTTGGTATTTTACCTAAAACCCGATTTTTCAAAAGTAAATATCAATGTCATATTAGCAGCGATGGGGCAGGCTCTATTTTCTCTGAGTCTTGGAATGGGTATAATGGTTACTTATGGGAGTTATCTTTCGAAAAAAGACAATATTTCAACATCTGCTGCATGGATATGTTTTTTTGATGCGAGCATTGCTATGCTGTCTGGTTTTGTTATCCTGCCGGCAGTTGCAGCGATGGGACAGGAATATTCTGGGGGACCAGGCCTGGTTTTTCAAGTTCTTCCCGGTATATTTGGTGACATGCCCGGAGGACAGCTATTCGGTATCGGACTGTTTTTGCTGATTATTATCGCAGCAATCACATCGACCATATCTCTTTTAGAAGTAAGTGTTGCCTATCTTGTTGATGAAAAAAAGATGTCAAGAAAGAAATCTGTTACTTTAGTATGTACATTAGCATTCTTCATTAGTATTCCTGCTGCTCTTGCAAGTGGTGCAAATGCGTTTTTATCCCGTCTTCCTATAATAGATTGGGATTATTTCACATTTATAAGCACACTGTTTGGTGATATAACTATTGCCATCGGTTCACTTCTGATTGCTCTTTTTGTTGGCTGGAGTTGGAAGACTTCTCATGCGAAAAAAGAGATTGAATCGGAAAATATTCGATTCAGATTTGAAGGGATTTGGAACGTATTGATTCGATATGTCTCTCCGGTGTCGATTCTTTTAGTATTTCTTTATACGTTTTGGGATACTTTTTTTAGTTAATATAACGTATATTAACTTTCTGATTTTACTATAAATATAGAATAAATAAAGAGTGTTTAATGAACATAAATTCATCAATTCGTGCTAACTGCGGAGTTGTTGGAGTCTACGGAAATCAGCAGGCTTCACAATTAGTATATTTGTGTTTATATGCCTTGCAGCATCGCGGGCAGGAGGCTTCAGGGATTGTATCCTCAAATGGTGATACACTTAAGTTCCATAAAGCGCTAGGTTTAGTTTCAGATATATTCTCGGATATGAAAGTACTTGATCACTTAGATGGCATGAGCGCAATTGGGCATAATCGTTATTCTACAACGGGGGGAAACACTGCAGTAAATGTTCAGCCGCTTGTGATGAACATAGGAGAAGTGCCAATTGCAATTTCTCATAATGGTAACCTTGTAAACGATAAATCTTTGCGCAAAGATCTCATGAAACATGGTTCGATATTCCAAACGTCCTCCGACAGTGAAATAATCATTCATCTGATCGCAAAATCGAATAAAGATACGTTGTCTGAAAAGATTAAGGAGGCATTTTTTCAGATAAAAGGCGCATTTTCAATAGCTATGTTGTCGAAGAGCAAGCTATTTGCCATTCGGGATCCCAAAGGTTTCAGGCCGTTATGCATCGGAAAAAAGGATGCCACGTATATTATTACATCTGAATCGTGTGCACTTGATTTAATAGAGGCCGAATATGTTCGGGATGTTGAGCCAGGCGAAATGGTGACAATTGATGAAAATGGACTGCACTCTGAAAAAATATTTTCCGAAGAAAAAAAAGCGTTTTGTATTTTCGAATATATATATTTTTCTCGCCCCGATAGTAAAGTTTTTGGAGAGAATGTGGATAAAACGCGGAGAAAATTCGGAAAAATACTTGCAACATTAAAACCTGCTGAAGGAGACATTGTTATTTCCGTACCAGACTCAAGTAATACTGCGGCACTTGGGTTTGCTCAGGAATCGAAAATAAAATTTGAAATCGGATTAATTAGGAACCATTATATCGGCAGAACATTTATCCATCCGGTACAATCCCAACGTGACTTCAACGTCAGGATAAAATTCAATCCCGTAGAAGGCGTTCTAAAAGACAGACGAATTATTATTGTTGAAGACTCAATTGTGCGAGGTACAACACTTAAACAATTAGTTAAAATGGTGCGTGACGCAGGTGCAAAAGAGGTGCATGTCCGTGTAAGTTCTCCCCCAATAATATCCCCCTGTTACTACGGTATGGATTTTCCAACAAAAGATGAATTAATAGCAAACAATAAGACTATAGACCAGATTCGGAAGTATCTCAATGTCGATTCTCTTGAATATTTTCCGCTTGACGATCTTACCCAATCAGTCACTAACAGTTTTTCTCATTATTGTCACGCATGCTTCAGCGGTCAATACCCGATACCTGTGAAGGAAGAATTATCCAAAGATAAGCACGAAAAAGAACCGCAGGAATCGTAGACATGGTCCCCACCAAAAAACCTGACGGTATTGAAATAAGTCATGAAACTTGTGACATATGTAGCGCATGTATCGCTGTATGCCCTCCTAATGTGATGTATTTAACGAATAATAGGCTCTCCATCGATTTTTCCGGATGTACATACTGCTCACTTTGTATAGATATATGTCCGGTTCGGGCATTAAAAAGAAGCTATATTAAAACTCAGAATGTAGAAAAGGAAAAAGTTAAGATTCATGACGTTTCCACTCGATAATCAAGAATATGATGTTGTTGTTGTAGGCGGTGGCCCGGCGGGTACTGTTGCTGCTCAATATGCAGCAAAAGGTGGGGCAAATATTGTGCTATTTGAGCGGGACCCTGTCATCGGAATGCCGGTGCGTTGTGGAGAAGGCATAAGCGAACGTGGATTGCGCGGCTATATGTCATTGAATGGACCGTGGGTTGCCAATAAGGTCAATCAAGTTGAAATGTTTGCTCCTGATGGCACTAAAATATCACTGACATCAAAATTGATCGGTTATATTCTTGACAGAACGATTTTTGATAAGGTTTTAGGTGAGAAAGCGGAAAAAGCGGGTGCAAAAATAGTTTTCCAAACAGATGTCATTGATTTAACAAGAGATAATGGTTCGGTTACAGGTGTCCGTATTTTATATAAGGAAACCGAATATGATGTCAGAGCAAAAATAATTATTGCCGCAGACGGAGTTGAGTCAAAAGTGGGCAGGTGGGGTGGATTAAAAACAATGACAAAACTCAACAATATGGAGTCTGCGATTCAAGTCGCTGCGTCTGAAATAGATGTAAATCCGGATATTTGCCAGTTTTTTTTCGGTCACAAAGTGGCACCGGGCGGCTATTTGTGGGTTTTCCCGAAAGACAAAAAATCGGCTAATATTGGATTGGCAGTATCAGGTAATAATTCAAGAGAGAAACCTGCTTTTGATTACCTAAAAACATTTATGCAGAGCAACTTTCCAAGTGCAAAGTGGGATACAGTAGTCGCCGGAGGTGTTCCCTGCAATCCACCCTTAAAAGAATTAACCACAGGCAATATTATGGTTTCAGGTGATGCTGGACATCAAGTTAATCCATTGACGGGTGCTGGTATAGCTAACGCTCTCCAATCGGGTAAACTTGCCGGAGAAACCGCTGTGGAAGCACTCAATGGGACAGCATCTATTGATTATGCGCTGAAGTCATACACGAAAAAGTGGTTAAGAGCACGAGGGCGGTACCACAAAAGTGCAACGCGGCTCAAGAATACAGTTATGAAGTTTAGTGATGATGATTTGAATGAGTTAGCACATTTACTACAAGACATACCCAAAAATGAGTGGTCGATGTTGAAAATTTTTTTGTTTGCCGTTCGCAATCATCCGGAGTTAATCCTTGATAGTATTAAATTGTTTAGGAAGTTCTGATGCTCTCGGTCATTAAAAATCTTGCGAACGGCTTACAAAAAACACGTTCAAATATTACACAGTCTCTCAAGACAATATTTACCTCAGGGGACGGTGAAAATGAAGACCTGCTTGATGATGTCGAAGAAGCATTGATTCTCTGTGACATTGGTGTAGAGACAGTATCTGAAATTATTGATGAAGCCAGAGAACATATTAAAAACCACAGAGATCTGACTTTCGAAAAGCTATCAGAAATAGTAAAATACCAAATAATAAAACAAGTTGAGCCAATCATTTCATGTAACACATCAAATGATGCTGTGAAATCCCCTTTTGTGATTCTGGTTGTTGGAATAAACGGAACTGGAAAAACTACATCCGTCGGAAAATTAGCATATTATTATAAATCACAAGGGAAAAAAGTTCTTTTTGCAGCAGCGGATACTTTTAGAGCAGCTGGAGTTGAACAGCTGGAGGTTTGGAAAGATAGGATTGGCGTTGATATTGTCAAAAACAAAGAAGGAACTGATCCGGCTGCAGTAGCATTTGACTCGGTACAAGCAGCTGTGGCCAGAGAGGTGGATGTATTGCTGATTGATACAGCTGGCCGAATTCATACCAATACCAATCTGATGCAGGAATTGGAAAAGATTAAAAGAGTCATTGGAAAAATCATTCCTAATGCACCTCATAAAGTACTCTTGGTCGTTGACGCAAATATGGGTCAAAATGCTATATCGCAGGCTAAAGTATTTACCGATTCTCTAGGTGTCAGCGGAATATTTCTCACAAAACTTGATGGAACTGCAAAGGGTGGTACCGCGGTGCCGATTATGATAAATTTAAAGATACCTATTGAGTTTGTTGGCATTGGAGAGAGTAAAGAGGATATTCGTAAATTCAATTTAGATGAATTTGCGAATGCACTTTTTGCACAATAAGAAAGCATCGTTGGTTAATTTCTATGATAAACTTAACCGTTTTGGGTTCCGGTACATTGCAGCCGACACCTTCAAGAGGTTGCAGCGGTTATTTGTTGAAAATTGATAATTCAACAATTCTCTTAGATTCCGGTTCCGGAACGCTGCGGCAACTGTCTCTCTGCTCAGTATTGGCAGAAGATATCGACTATATCTTTTTTTCTCACTTGCACGTAGATCACACCGCTGATTTGATTCCTCTTTTGTTCGCAAAGAGGCACGCATCTCGTCACAATAAGAAAAATATTTCGATTTACGGCCCTCGAGGATTTAAAGTATTTTTCGAAAAGCTCAGCCAATTATTTCAAACATCTATAGAGCCCATATCGTACAAAATCAATGTATTCGAGTATGAACTGAAGGAATTTGATTTTTCCAATTTTTCTGTAACTTTTATGCATGTTCAACACACTGAAAATAGCTGCGGATTCAGAATTCAAGATACGCACAACACTCTGTTTGCATATACAGGTGATACAGATTATTGTGATAATCTTATTGCATTATGTAAAGATTGTGATATCGCTGTTATTGAATGTTCGTTTCCCGATGATGCTAAAGTTTCTGGGCATATGGTTCCCTATGAAGTAGGAAAAATAGCTCAAGAAGCCGGCTGCAAGCGAGTTTTATTGACTCATATGTATCCTAATACTGATAAAAGTGAATTGATTGCCTCCTGTAAGCGTTATTTTGACGGTGAAATTGCTGTTGCAGAAGATTTGCATACGTATACTTTTGGAAAAAACAGTTAATTACCATACATTACACATTTTATTTTATTAAGGAGGTCTGATGTACAAGAGTGCAATAATTGTATTAATTTGCGTATTATGCTGTATATTAGCTTTTTGCACTGTAAGTGAGAATGTTGTTATCCTATCTGCTGAAAAAAAAGTTATTTTGTTGGGTGATACTCCTCCGGCGACTCCATACAGCCCGAGAACCGTAGTGGGCAATATGCTGTTTTGTTCGGGCATGGTAGGGAGAAAGCTTGAAACACAAACATATGGTCATGGTATTGAAGAACAAACTACCATTGCTCTTGATAATTTGAATTCTGTCATAGAAAATGCAGTATTTAGTATGGAAAACGTTGTAAAGGCTACCGTATATTTAACCGATATAGACAACTATTCCGGAATGAATGAAGTATACAGAACCTATTTCCAGGAAAATCCACCTGCGCGTGCAACCGTAGGAGTGATGGAACTTGTTGGTGAAGCATTAGTAAAAATATCTTGCATAGCAATCAAATAAAAATAGTGAATATGACACATCGCATTCAGATGATCAGATTTAAATACATTCTTTGTTGCGCAGTTTTGTTAACAATCTTGCTTCTTTTCGGCTGTAAAGGAAACTCTACGGATGATGAGCAGGAAATACTAGAAATGTATACCGAAATCATCCAGGCATTTGCCCGCGAAGATTTGCGTGGAGTCATGTTCAATATTTCTAAAGACTTTCAATCTGATGTTGAATACCTTCAGACATATGGTGAAATATTAGAGCATCGTCGGTCATTTATTTTGAACAACAGCAAAGTGTCTGTCAATTTCAGAGATATTTCAATTGTCCTGGACGGTTCTCATGCTGAAGTATCATACCGATTTCAAGCTGAAACAGATCAAGTTGAAATGAGCTGGAGTGAAATTGACATGCTACAAAAAAGCTGGAGTGGTTGGGAAATATATTCTTGGCAAATAATTGTTGGCAGTTAAACAGTATACTCCGATATTATTCTCATAGTAGACATTTAAAGGAAATCTTTGAATTTCCTATTAAAAAGATCTGCGTGGATGCAGGATTCACCTGTCCGAACAGAGATGGATCAAAAGGTTATGGCGGTTATATTTATTGCAATGATAAAGGTTCAGGCGCACTTTATATTAATAAAAAGCTCACATGGGAAGACCAGTTCAGGGTACGTGTTGAGCGGCATCTCGAAAGTGAGTCAAATACTCGTTTCATAATATATTTTCAGGCATTTTCAAATATGTATGCACCGGTGGTTGAATATTTTGAGCAAATGTACAGGTCTGCTTTGAGCAAAGAGAAGGTTGTGGGTTTATTCATCGGAACTCGACCAGACTGTGTAAATTCTGAATCTCTTGATCTAATTCGTGGTCTATCCCGTGAAACATATATATGGCTGGAATACGGTGTGGAGACTATACACGAAAAAACATTGCAACTCATAAACCGACAGCACACCTCTGCTGATTTATTGAACGCATATAATGAAGTAAAAAACGGAATATTAACATTTGTTTTCATATCATTAACGGTCTGCCATGGGAGTCGCATAAACAAATATTGGAAACAGCAAAAACTGTCGGACAGCTTATGCCTGAAGGAATAAAAATGCATTCGCTATATATTGAAACAGGAACCAGACTGCATAATCTCTATAAGAAAAATCCGTGGTTCTTGTTTTCTGAGAATGAATATATTGAGCTTGCAGTCGAGTGCCTCGAGCTTTCCCCGGAGTAATCAGTCCATACAGAGACTTGTTGGAGAAGCTATTCAGGAACGTCTTGTTGCTCCAGAATGGTCTAAAAACAAGCAGCGTATTCTAAATGGATTTCAATGTCATATGGAATCAAAGGATACGAAACAGGTTGCAAAATACGCTCCTGTACGGAGTGATACCATTGCATCAGTATTTATAACACAATTATTGGAAAAAACAATTGTTCAGGTAATGGTTTTTACTTGAAGAAGATTAAAATATCCAATATATTATAGTTACTAATTTGAAGATTAGTCATGAAACTCTGGAGGTAGAGTGTTTTCATTAATTTTTGCGTGGATTGCCCCCTCGACAGGTGGTGATTCCAATCCATTTGTGGTTATGATGCCGCTTTTTATCATACTACTTGTATTCTATTTTCTAATGGTTCGTCCACAAGTTAAACGTCAAAAACAGCAACGTATCATGCTTGACAGCTTGAAAAAAGGTGACAATGTTGTTGCTGCCGGCGGTGTCGTCGGAACAATTGCGGGCCTTAAAAACAAAGAGAACACCGTCATTCTTAAAATAGATGACAATGTGAAGATTGAAGTATTGAAATCGTCTGTTTCAACAGTTATCGAAAAGGAAGAGTGATATGCCTTTACGGCCTATTCTCATATACGGAAATCCTCTTCTGCATGAAAAAGCCGCTCTTGTTGAAAAAATAACAGAGGATATACAAGAACTCATCGATGACATGTATCAGACAATGTTTCACGCACGGGGAATTGGTCTTGCAGCTACCCAGTTAGGCATTCTAAAATCGATTATTGTTATTAATTTGCCCCGTGAAGATGATCAGGAAGAAAATGGCCGGATGCTTGTGATGATCAATCTGGAAATTCTTGACCGTCAAGGGAATTGCTCATTTGAGGAGGGATGTCTTTCTATTCCCGGAGTCAATGGAGATGTTAATAGGTCTGAAGTAATCACTATTAGATTTCTAGAGAGAGATGGGAATTCGGTAAAGATGGAGTGTGATGGAATGCTCGCAAGAGTAATCCAACACGAATATGATCATCTCCAAGGCATTTTATTTGTTCAGCGCTTAAAACCAGCAGTTCGAAGAAGATTAAACCCGCAACTACGCCAGATTGCAAAAGGTGTTTTAGTATGAGAGTAGTTTATATGGGGACACCTGACTTTGCCGTTCCCACTCTCAAACATCTTGCACAAAATACATCTCACACCGTTGTAAGTGTTGTAACTACAGAAGACAAACCGAAAGGTAGAGGGCGAATACTCCAGCCTCCTGCAGTGAAATTGTGTGCACTTGACTTAAATATCCCTGTTTTACAGCCCAACAATTTGAGAGACACAGAGTTTCATGACAAAATTCTCACTCTCAATCCCGATGTTTTGGTAGTTGTAGTGTTCCGAATTCTTCCCGTTGAACTGTTTTCACTTACCCGATTCGGAGCTATTAATCTCCATGCTTCGCTTTTGCCTAGCTACCGTGGACCTGCTCCGGTACAGTGGGCAATTATGAATGGTGAGCAAACTACCGGACTGACAACTTTCCAAATCGATAAAGGAATTGACACGGGGAATATTTTAATGCAGCGGTCACTTGAAATTGAAGATAGCGAAACAGCCGGTGAACTATTGAAGCGGCTCGCCGATATTGGCGCACAGATAGTGGCAGAATCGCTGGATGGACTAGAAAAGGGTGAAATGGAGACTTTGACACAGGTGTCTTCGCAATCTTCATATGCTCCCAAAATTACACCTGATATACTCCCTATCGAATGGAATAATCCGGCTCAATCGATAGTACATAAGGTTCGGGGATTATCTCCTTCACCATGTGCACAAACTTATTACAAAGAGAAGCTAATAAAACTGTTCAGGGCTCAGAGTGTAGAAATGGATAGTCAGGATTGTAAGCCGGGTACTATTGTGAAAGCTAATTCCCAAGACGGATTGTTCGTTCAAACAGGAAGTAATGTAGTAGAAATTCTTGAACTGCAGCGCGAAGGTAGAAAACAAATGACTGCAAAAGATATGTTGCGAGGTATGAACATGGAAGAGGGGGAAGTTCTTAGGAGCAAGAAAGTGTGACAATTTCTGCGTATTTTCCGGTTGCAATAAAAAAATCGAATTGATTTGCAAACTTGTCCGTTTGGACTTCTATATATTGCAAATAAGTAGAGATATGCGTAAATTAAAATGTAATAATAAAATTAGTGAAGAATCAACACACTGTCATGCTATCCTTAAATCAAAATAATATGATCGTGTATCTGAAATATACGGCAGGCATATTAGCAATTTTACTTCTTATGTTTATAGCAATAGATAACATTATTATGCCGCTGTATGTAAATTTGGGAAAAGAAGTTAATTTACCTGATGTTACTCAAAAATCAGATGCTCAGGCCATTCTTGAACTACGGAATCTTGGTCTTATGATAGGAGTAATTAGGCAGAAATATAATTCATTTCATCCGGAAGGTACTGTTTTATTACAATATCCTGTTGCAGGTACACGGATTAAACTGGAGCGCGCGATTGAGCTTACCGTGAGTCTTGGTGATCAAAAAGTGAAGATCCCCGATTTGATAAATCTTTCTCCACGCGATGCGGAATTAAGGCTTCAACAGCTCAATTTAATTAAAGGAGAAGAGTATTACAATTTCTCCGATGATTATCCCGAAGGTATTGTGATCAGTCAATCATTTGAGTCCGGAACAGAAGTGACAAAAGGAACAATTGTTGATATTACAGTCAGTTTTGGACTCGAGTCGAAAGAGTTTGGAATGCCAGACGTCCAGCTGAAGACACTAGAGACAGCTTCAGAAACGTTTAGTCAGAACAGATTGCGAATTGGCGGTATAATTTTCAGTGTGAACGATGAATTTCTTCCGAATACGGTTTTGTTTCAGGATCCGCAGCCTGGTGTGGATGTTTCTCCAGGAGATTCTGTAATAATTATTGTTAGCAGAATGGACAGCACAAGTAGTCGATAAATTTCAAGTAAACTTACTCAATCAATTAATTGGATGCAATTTACATGCAAAATTCGTTTGATAATGAATTGAAAATTGCTCCTTCAATTTTATCTGCTGATATTACGAAATTGGAAAATGAAATCAGACAGCTTGAAAAGGGAGGAGCGGATTGGATCCACATCGATGTTATGGACGGTCATTTTGTGCCGAATATCACTTTTGGACCATTATTTGTAAAAGCCATTAAGTCTCTTACAAACGCACCCTTAGATGTTCACTTGATGATTTCAAATCCCGATTTGTATTTAGAAGGTTTTCGAAAAGCGGGAGCAGATATTATTTCAGTTCATCAGGAGACCTGTCCACATCTCTACAGAACTGTTAAAAAGATACGGAAACTTGGTGCACAAGCGGGAGTGTCAATCAATCCGGCAACAAGTATTTCTACTATAGAAAATATCATTAAAGAAATAGATCTTGTATTGATTATGTCTGTAAATCCCGGATTTGGTGGTCAGAAATTCATGGACTCTTCCCTTTCTAAGATATATGATACATTTGAATTGCTCCAAAAAAAGAATCCAAAGGTACAATTAGAGGTTGACGGTGGCATTGACGCTTCAAATATAAAAGCTGTAGTCGATGCCGGATGTAATGTTGTCGTTGCAGGTACAGGGATATTTAGCAATACGGATAGGGCAGAAGGTGTAAAAAACTTGCGCAATGCGGCTGGAAATTAAAAATGACATATAAGCAGGAAATCTTCAGAAAAGCGATACATTTTTTTTCCTTAGTTATTCCTATAGGATATTTACTAGTATCAAAAGTAACCGCTCTTTATATATTGATACCTATAAGTTTTGTGTTTATAAGTGTTGACATTGCAAGACTCTATTGCAACCTTGTTAAGAAATTGTTTTACAATGTATTTTCCCTAGTGGTACGTGATCATGAAAAACACCACTTGACAGGGTCATCTTACTTAATGGCTGGCTCAGTTGTCGTTGTAATGTTCTTTCCTAAATCAAATGCAATATTCTCTTTGCTTCTTCTTGCCATTTCCGATTCTGCAGCTGCATTAGTAGGGAAAAGAATAGGAAAACATAAGCTCTTTAATAAATCATTTGAAGGTACTATTGCATTTATCGGATCTGCATTGTCCATTGCCTTGTTTTTTTCAACAATCCCATTAATGCACAAAATTGTTGCATCAGTAAGTGCAGCGGTTGTTGAAGTATTACCCTTAAAGATTGATGACAATTTCACAATTCCTGTATCAACGTGCACGATATTGTGGCTCGTATCCTTTTTGTAGAGTTACAGACAGTACAAATCATAAACTATGTGATTTGGTGATTTATTCATCCGTTTCGTCCGTGTTGGTTTTTAGTGACGGTAATTCTCCGGCGATTGCCGCAATAATCTTTGCATCGGATTTGTTTGATTGTTAATTCATTGGGAATTAGACTCTGTCGCTACCCACTTTGAAGTTTAACGTGAAAGTAACTGTTGGCGGCATCGATTACGGTCTTAATTGGACATGTACTCTAATCAATTGTGAGATTTGTATTGTAACACCCTAAATTAAAATTTCAATTCAGGTGATTGAATGGCCTTTATATGCATGAAAATAATATAATAAAAAATATTAATGTCAATTGCTATATAAGTGCTTATAAGCTTTTGTGTCAAGTTTAAAAATAAAAAAACACGTGAAAATAAAATAAATTCCTTGACAAAAGATATATATATATATAAATTAGCCATCGAATATGAGTAATTTATGTATAAGTATCAGTATGTAGAGGCGGTGCGTAATGCCTAAAGGACAGGTTAAGTGGTTTAATGAGAATAAAGGTTATGGTTTTATAAAGCGTGAGGATGGAACGGAAGTATTTGTCCATTACAGTGCCATTGATGGTGATGGTTTCAGAACTCTTGCTGAAGGTGACGATGTGGAATTTCAAATAGTCAATACAGATAAAGGACTACAAGCGGCAAATGTGAAGCCCCTATAACTTTTATTATTTCCATGTATGATGCCCTGATTTTTTTAAATCGGGGTTTTTTTTGGTTGTTTTCTGAAATGAGTATAATTACTATAGTGCACAATTTCTCTATGAAGTTATGTTTTTAAACATAATAACGAAGTAAAACACATAGTGAATGGTTATCTGCAAAGATTTCTCAGGTATCTTAAAATAGAAAAAAACCTTTCGATTAATACGCTTTCTGCATATGAGTATGACCTGAATAGGTTTATTGATTTTCAGAATCCAGATAGTGAACGGTATGATCCGGAACAAATATCATCTAATGATATCTCCCGCTATATTTACAAACTGCATAATTTAGGACTTGCTGAATCGTCAATAGCTCGAAACATTTCTGCAATCAGAGCATTTTTCCAGTATTTATTGAAATCCGAGGATGTAAAAACTGACCCAACTGCTGTAATTGAATCACCAAGACGTCCGGAGAAACTCCCGAAAGTACTTACAATTTCCGAAGTGCAAATGCTGCTTGAGCAGCCAGATATCAATATGCCTCTTGAATTGCGTGACAAGGCAATGATGGAGTTTATGTATGGTACGGGCGTGCGTGTTTCTGAATTAACTACAGTAAAAGTTAGAGATTGTTATATGGATGAGGAAGTTGTTCGGATTTTCGGGAAAGGAAGTAAAGAACGAATTGTGCCGTGTGGAGAAATAGCACAAAAATTTGTTGAGCTCTATTTAAGAGAAGTACGATCTAAACTCATAAAGACTTCAAGCCGTCCTTTGGAATGTATGTTCCTGAATTGGAGGGGAAACCCGATGAGTAGGATGGGGTTCTGGAAAATATTACAGAAATATTGTCTTAAAGCGAGAATTCAAAAACAGATTAGTCCGCATGTACTGCGGCACTCCTTTGCTACTCATCTCCTTGAGGGGGGAGCTGATCTGCGCGTGGTGCAAGAATTACTCGGACATTCTGATATATCGACGACGCAAATATATACACATCTCGATAAAGAGTATTTAAGAGAAGTACACAAGTCGTTTCATCCGCTGGAGCAAAATTTAAAGTACTCTCATTATGTTTGATTTAAGATTATTCTCCATAATTGTGTTGCTTTTTTCTATAGTTGTACATGAATATGCCCATGGATGGATGGCTCTTCGGTGTGGTGATCATACTGCCAAGTTTTCCGGGCGTCTCACTTTGAATCCGATTCCGCATATTGATCCGGTAGGTTCAATTATTCTTCCACTTATTTTGTTTATAAGTGGATCATCGGTATTATTTGGATGGGCAAAGCCTGTTCCTGTTAATCCGAGTAACTACAATAACCCTGCTATTGATAATGTTAAAGTATCAGGTGCAGGTCCTGCTTCAAACTTTCTTTTGGCAATAGGATTTACTTTGACAGCGGTAATGATACTTTTGAATTCAAATAGTGCTGCACTGTTCGGAATTTGCCGGTTTGGAATACAGATCAATCTACTGCTTGCTCTTTTTAATTTAATACCATTATCGCCGTTGGACGGATCGCATATTTTAGAGTATTACATACCATTAGAAAAAAAACCGGCATATCGTAATTTTCAACGGTTCGGTCCGGTTGCCCTCATGATCCTTGTATTTTCAGGATTTATTTTACCGATAAGCCTCTTCTGGCTTATTATTGGTCCGCCATACAATTTTTTATTCAACATTCTTCATGATCTGATAAGCATTCTTGTATTATAGAAAGATACTACAACTGTGTTGATGAAGGGGATGAAGCCTCGGAAGTTTGATTATATTCCTCGTTACTATGAGGAAAGTAGCGATTCAGAATCAACTGATAAAAAAAGAATTAGAGTCAAAAGAGGTGTATCGAGAAAAATCAGGAACGCATCTTTTTACAAAATAATGTTTCTCATTTTTATCATTCTTTATTTTATGTACTTTTTAAAAAATAATTTTCAATAAAAGAGTTATTTCACAGGGAAGGGGATAATTAGACTCAATATACTTTTATGTTTACATAATATCTATTATGCGACATATTGTTTTTGTTTAGCTTAGATAAGCTGATTATAAAACGGTGCTATTCTGAAATTTACTTCAATATCAACTTCTTCTGCTAATTGATTGATAAAATTTCTATAATACATGTATGACGATTGATCAGATACTTTATGTTGAAAACAAGACACATAGTAGAATAATCATTAATTAATTTGATTAAACTAATAACAAACAATTACCGAAAGACCTCATAACTCATTAATAAATATATAATTACAATCAATTTGACAAACACCTTCTTACTTCTTGTGATGGATCTTCTAGAATCAGGCTGTCAATAATATAAATAACTAATCCGTGTAATTAATCTGAAATAATTTTCAGAATATCATCCAAATCATTTCACTATCAAATAATTTGGAGAATAGTATCATGGCCTCAACTCACGAGTTCTCTCTTGGCGAATCTTTGACATGGAAGAGTTCCGCGCCTCGTCTTCGTCAACTCCATGTCCGGTCTGTTTCTCAAGTCCGTACCCTTTCATTGAAGCCGTGTTCAAAGTCATGAATCAGGCCTTTCAACACACGCTTCAGGTGTGCACGAAACGGCCGAGCCGCGTCACCTATAGCTCGAAAAAAGGCTGAATTGGACGCCTAACATTTGTAATTTCAAACAATAAGGGTATTATGAAGTTTCTAAAAACATTTTTAAGTTGGATTATTGGGTTATTTTTACTAATGACAGGGATTGGTTGCCTATTTATTGACCAAGTTGTTGTTGGTATAATTTTTATTTTGATATCAACTTTAATTATACCTACTGCTGTTATTTTCATCACTAATAAAACAGGAATTTCACTTCCATTTAAGAGGAGGATCATTCCTCTTTTATTAATGTTTATTCTTGCAGGAATCTATGGGAAGACTAAGGAGGATAAAGAAAATATTAAATATTTTTCACTGAACAAAACTTCTGTTATAGATGAAATTAGGAAAAATATCGATGAAGGGAATTTTATATGTTGCCAGAGATAGCTCTGAGAAATATTTAGTAACAAATGACTCCGATCTTACAAAAATTTACAACTCTATTAACAACTCTATTAACAACTCTATTAAACAAATTGAAATCGAAAAAATAGAGAGTGAATTAGTTGCTGAAGTGAACAACATTCCGGCATCTGAGTACCGTAAGAATCTGAATCTTTACAAGGAGTTATTGCTTTTGAATCCGGGCAATAACGAATATCAAGAGAAAGTTCAATTCTATGAGCAACAACTTAAAGATGAAAAACTTGCCACAAAAAGGCAAGAGAAAATAGAAAGTCAATTCCATCCGTGGGACGGTTCACATATTAATTTAGAAAGATATACCAAATCCATTATGAACGACCCTGATAGTTTTGAACATGTCAAAACTTATTACCAGGATAAAGGCTCATATTTAATTGTTAGTATGTCCTTTAGGGGTTAAAAATGCGTTGGGAGGATTAATATTAAATTCTATACACGCAAATGTTAGCCTAAATGGCGATATTTTAGAGATACTTGAATAACTATGAAAATCTGCGCAAATGGGCGTCTGATAAATCGCAGGACACGGGAATTTTCACCCGAGGATATTTCTACTATTGCTGACACCTATCACAGCTGGCGTAATCTTGAGCGCTCTATGATGAAATATATGTGATACCGTACCGATAAAAGATATGGAGTTCAACAGGTTTGAATAACATAAAAAAGTCCGGTATCGATGCTGCACGTAATTGAGCGGATTGTTCCACCTCAGGCGGTTTCCTCAGTCGTTAATGCGGTATTCGATACCTTTCTTACGGAACATAAATATTTGAATGCCATTGAAATTGCCTGAAGCTATACTATGATTAATAAGATTAACAATACCATTTATATGGAATTCATGCGTAGTATTACGACCGGTGATATTGAAAAGGCAATCGAATGGGCGCTTGTACACTATATTCTCGATTACGAAATAACATAAAAGGTATTGAAACGAATCATAAATTATATAGGCAATACATATTGGTACAAAAAAATCGGTGTCTATGGATAGAAGAAAACGGATATAAACCCATTGATTACATACGCAGAAGTCTCAGTCATAAATTTTGTTCTGATCCATCTGCATATGCTGAAACTTTTTCTTATCATATAAGCAGACTTTATGTTATATTATGTATAATTTGCACCAAAACCGACTATGGTCTGATTGTTCTATTTTTATTAATTTGGGAGGTATAATGAAACGAATCACCACACTGGTAATATGTTTTTTCCTTACTTCATCTGCTTTTGCACAGGAAAAGAATTTTACCGCTGTTGTAGGATCGGGAGTGAGCTTGCCGAGAAACCCTGATGATTTTGAAGATTTGTGGCTTAAAGGCGTCAATATATCCGGTGGTTTGTACTATTCACTGAACAATCTCATTGAGGTAGGTATACAAAGCGGTCAGTATGATTTTAGCTTTAATAGTAGTAAATTTGAAAAACAATTTGATGAAACCTTAGATGTTACTGTTTCGGGAAGTGATGCCTCGGTTTTCATATTCATGCCAAGTGTCCGTCTTACAGCCCCTTCATTAGAGCGGTTTGTTCCATTTGTTCAAGCTGGATTAGGATATTTTCGCGTGGAGATAGATGATGGTGAGGTTCAGGTTCTCAACGATGCTGGAGGTAGAATATTGTTGACGGTTCCTAATGATAAAAAGTCTGTCCTCGGTTATATGGCAGGTGGCGGTGTGGAAGTAACTCTAAATAACAGATCGAGTTTAGTTCTTGAACTGGGATTGATTGTCGGTCAAACAGAAGATGAAGTTACAACGCTGCTCCCATTTGAGTTCAAATATCTCTTTCGATGGTAGCATCATCGCTCTGTATATGATAGATTGTGTGATTACAATATTGATATAAAAAGCCACCATCCGGTTAAGGTAAACGTGGCTTTTTTAATTGAAATATTACAGTAGCTATCGAAATAACGATTATGTTTCACGGTGAACAATAGCACCCGTTGCCTGATTTGTAGCAAGCATTGTTAATTCAGTTACATTTGCATGTACCGGGCGGGTGGCACAGAATATAACTGTTTCTGCAATGTCATCCGCAGTCAACGCATCTATTCCTTTATAAACCGTTGCTGCCCGTTCTTTATCTCCCTTAAATCGTACTGTGCTGAATTCTGTATCAACGAGTCCGGGTGAAACAGAAGTTATTTTTATCGGAGTATCCACCGTATCGATGAGCATTCCTTCATTTAAGGCACGAACGGCAAATTTACTTGCACAATACACGTTTCCCCGAGGATAGACACTATAACCTGCTATTGAGCTTATGTTAATAATGTGACCTTTTCCTCGCTGAAGCATACTGGGAAGTACTGCCCTTGTAACATACAGCAAACCTTTCACATTCGTATCTAACATACGCTCCCAATCATCAATGTCACCATCTTGAATTTTATCCAACCCTTGTGACAGGCCTGCATTGTTGATGAGTATATCTACAGGTTTCCATTCGTTCGGTAATCCCTCTACAATGTTCTTTACCTCATCTCTCTCTCGAACATCCAATTGATACCAAACAGATTCTGTGCCGTATTGATTGCGTAAGGAATCCGACAATATTTTGAGATGTTCAGTCCTTCTGGCAGCAAGTATGAGTTTAGCACCTTCTGCTGCAAAATACTCTGCACATGCTTTACCAATACCGGCACTGGCACCGGTTACAATGACAATTTTACCTTTCAGTGATTCTGCCACAGTATTCTCCTCTCAATAGATCAAACATAAAATAATAATCGACTCTGTTATATTCTTATTGTAAAAATAGTGGTAACCCCTTCATATTCTTGTAAATTGGTCTATAGCGTTTTGTGTTATAAAACCGCTTTAGATTGACAACCCGTTTTGCTGCTGTTACCATTTTAATCGGAACTGTTGCATACTTTCCTTCAACAAGTGCTGTCATAATGCCAAAATCACCGCTTACGATAGAATCGACAGCAATGTTTGCAAAAAATCCAGCTACCAATTTGTCAACAGCATCAGGTGAGCCGCTCCGCATGAGATAAGAAAGTCGCTGCACTATTGTTTTATATCCTGTTTTCGATTCAATATAATCACCAACTTTGTATCCTATTCCGCCGAGTCTTCTATGTCCGTACTGATCTTGTTTTCCGCTTTCAACGACCAAGCCGCCTTGTGGCTTTGCGCCTTCAGATATTAGAACAACAGCATAATTTGACGGATTGTTTTTTCTATCATAAAGCATTAACTCAACAAGATGATCCGGATCGAAGTCGTGTTCGGGAATAAGGACACGGACTTCCCGGGATACATAACCTGTATACAGAGAAGTAAAACCGGCATTTCTCCCGAATAATTCAATAATACCAAACCGTTCATGAGATCCCATAGGTGTTCTCAGATCTGTTAGTATATTCATTGATTTAGATATGGCCGTACTGAATCCTATGCTGAATTCGGTACCGTTGACATCATTATCCATAGTTTTGGGTACGCCGACAATATTGACTCCGAGTGAGCTCAAATGTGCTGCATAACCGAGGGTATCATCACCTCCGATAGCTACAATTGCATCAATTCCGAGGCGTTCAATATTCTTGAGCACATCTTTGGTCATATCAGTTTCTTGATGGAGTCGTATCCCTCTGTATTTCTCCAAATCTGCATTATGGTGAATATTTAACGGATTTGTTCGCGATGTATGGAGAATTGTTCCTCCGGTTCTGTCGATTTTTCGGACACTAATTTTATTAAGATTTACAATTTGTTCTGAATCATCGCCACTTCCGTCAGGATCCATGTAGATCAGGCCTCCCCATCCTCGTCTGATTCCGATGACTTTAAGACCTTCATACTGTGCTCGAATAGTCGTATCATGTATTACTATATTCAATCCGGGAACATCTCCGCCGCCAGTCAGAACAGCGATTTTTTTAATTTTCATTATGACATCACTTTGTAATTATTCACTGCTGTATATTTCAATGATAGTCAATAAAATATCCCAAATGTCGATTGTAGAGGCTATTTCGAGCATCTCATGAATTGAATGTGCGTTGTGAATAGTTGGTCCGATTGAAACCGATTCCTGAATAGAGGAAATTTTGTCCATAAGAATACCGCACTCAAGCCCTGCATGGATATCAAGATATGCTGGCTTCTCATTTCGAATAGTCTCGTATGCTGTGCACACTATACTAAGAAGTTCAGAGTTCACGTCCGGAATCCATCCGGGATAACTTTTTCCTAGTACAAGCCTGCATTTCAAAAAGTTTTCGCAGATGGACTCAATTGTACTGATAACTTCCATTCTTTCTTTTGAATCGCTGCTTCTGATGTTTAAGAACAAATCTATTGATTCTTCATGAGTAGTTATTAAACCAAGATTGACTGAGCTAAACACACTTTCTGTATCGGTATTGATTTTTATTACACCGTGAGGCAGGTCGCTGATTAATTGAAGCACATCTTCCGAATCAGACTTTGCTAAAGCTGTATCGGGAGGATCACAAGGAGTAATTTTGATGGTAAAAGATTCAAATCCTTGATATGCTTTATTAATTACTTGAGAAGTATTGTTTATATCATTGTCAGATAAAGTATTACAGCAAAATAATATCACCGCATGTGCGGGAATTGCATTCTTAGCAAATCCTCCTTTTAAAGTGCATAATCGCACATTAGCGATCTCAGGCAGTATCTGAACATATTCAGCTGCAACCTTTATGGCATTGGGGATATTTTCGTGAATCTTTAGTCCGCTATGGCCTCCGAGAGTCGTCACGGTAACAGAATATGCAGATTGTGCAGTATTTTCTACCATCCGTACACTCTTGAAAATTTCAAAGTCTGTACCCCCTGAACAGCCAACTGTGACAGATTCAATTTCTTCAGAATCAATATTAATTAACCGCCGCGACGCGAGCTTGATTGAATCGGTATCAATAAGTGCTGCCCCTAAAAGGCCGATTTCTTCTTGAACGGTAAAAAGAAACTCAAGCGGTGGATTCTTAGTGAATGGATAATTCATAAGTTCCAGCATATAGGCCACAGCGATTCCGTTATCAGCTCCAAGGGTAGAGTTTTTCGTCCGGACCCAACCATTCTCAATTACAGGCTGAATTGGAAATATCGATTCGTCTGGTACACAAACCATATCCATATGTCCTTGAAACAACAATGAGGGTGCATTCTCTAACCCTCTCGATCCTTCCCGGTAAACTGCTACATTGCCGTGCTCATCACGTTGAAAGGCAAGTTTCAGTTTCTTGGCATAATCTACTACAAATTCAATAACTTCATCTTCTTTACAAGGAGGTCTTTTGAGTGTGCATAGTTTTTCAAAATGTGGATAGATATGTTTAAAAAAAATCGAATCATTCTTTATAGTCATTGCATTTTCCTCTTTATTCATCGCCGTTCTCAATATTATGATATGGGATTTACATTTCAGACCTGTAGTATGTGTGGTTTTTCTGTACCGTATCGGAAGGGAAGATCATAACGATAACAACAGAAATTTGAATACTCCGCATATCAGTTGCAGATGTATCTGATATAAATTGAGAAGAATCGTTACTTCTATGTATGAAAAGTAATTGATTACGTTCAATTTTGCAAGATGAAAATCGTGTTCATTGTGAAGCTGAAGCGGACGAATCGTTAAGAGGAATAAAGAAAATTATAACCATTCCCGGGATGGTTAATAGAGTTGCCACAATAAAAAAATAGTTGTATCCCAACCATTGCTGCAAATATCCGCTGACAACACCCGGAACCATCATGCCAAACGCCATTACACCTGAAGCAATTGCATACAGTGATGTCTTATATTTCCCTTTGGATATTTGAATCAGAAACATCATGAATGAGGAAAACCCTGCACCATATCCGAATTGTTCTACTGCAATTGCTGTTGCTATGAGTAGTAATGAAGGTTGTGAAAAAGCAAGATAAACATATACTAAATTGGGAACGTTGAGTGCAAAAGCCATCGGCCAAATACATTTATGCAAACCATATCGTGCAATAAGCCACCCTCCTGTGATACCTCCAATGATCAAGCTTGTGGAACCAATCAAACCCTGAATAATGCCGTATTGTTCGGTCGAAAGTCCTAAACCGCCATCTGAAGAAGTATTTAAGAGAAACGGCGGGACCATTTTTGTAAGTTGTGCCTCACCAAAGCGGTATAAAAAAATAAATGCGAGAATCGGAATAATATGTTTCTGGGTAAAAAATTGCTTAAATATTTGATAATAATGGTTCAGGAATGATGAATACGTTTCTGGTGTTGCTGCGCCACCATTGGTCATTTCTGATCTTGGATGCGGTAAATAACGTACATGAAACACATAGACGCAAAGAAATATAATGCCGCACAGCGAAAATCCGGTGATCCAGCTTGTGACAATACCAAAATCATTTTCTACTAGTCCGACACAATATATAAGCAATCCTGTTCCGAAAATCATTGCTATTTTGTAAAATAAGCTCCGAATCCCAACAAAAAAAGCCTGCTGCTTCTGGGTTAATGTAAGCATATAGAAACCGTCAATAGCAATATCGTGTGTTGCAGATACGAATGCTAAGAGGGAAAAAATAATAACTGTCAACAAAAAATAGTGGATTGTGCCAAGCGCAATTGCAATTGCGAAAAATAAAATTATGCAAAGTAATTGCATGCGTAAAAGCCAACTTCTGACGGTAGAATATCTATCGACGACAGGTCCCCAGAACATCTTCAAAATCCAAGGCCACATAAAAAGACTCGTATATAAACCAATCAATTCATTCGACACACCGAGTTTTGCATACATCGGGACGGAGACGAGATTGACGAGAACATAAGGAAGTCCTTCTGCAAAATAAAGAGTCGGAATAAAAATTAAGGGAGCCCTTCTATTCCCTTCATTATCTGCTTTCTCTGCAAAAAGGAGTGAATTGAATTTCATATTAATTGACACATTATTCAAAAGAACAAAAAATAAAAGTACAATGTACTGATGTGAAGGAATATTGGCAAGCAAATAAAAGAATACTCAACCAGTATTGTTCCTCCAAAGGATTCTTAGTATATTATTATTAATAATTCTATAGGACATTCTTTATTTGTTAAGGAGTAGATATGAGATACGAATATAAAAATGACATTGATGTGGATACAATTAATGTTGTGCAATTCGGACTTTGGCCTATCGGCAAAAATGCGGTAAAAGAGGCTATGAAAAAGGATATTGTCACTATAGTGGGTGCTGTTGATATTGACCCTGACTTAATAGGAAAGAATTTGGTCGAGGTACTTGAAATATCGCAAAATCTCAATATGTCAGTAGTGAAAAGCATCAAAGATGTATTTGAACAGCCACCCGTTGTTATCGTATTGCATACGACAAAATCCTTAGTGGAATCGACGTTTTATGAATTTACAGAAATCATGGAAGGCGGCGCCAATGTTGTTTCGACTACAGAAGAGCTACTCCTCCTCGATCTGAAGAATTCTCAAAAATGAACAATGTCACGTGTCTGGGAACAGGGATCACAATCCGGGATTCGCGATGGATACGCTTGTTGTTTGTCTTACAGGTGTGTGCAATGAAGTTGAACACATTTATGCAGAACGAGTAGTCAATGCGGCGACTCGTCGCGACCCTCTTCAAAAAAAGTCGGTGCTGGTCTTACTGTTGAACAGTTCCGTAATCTTGCTGATCTGGGAAAATTGGGTCATCGAGACATGAAAGAATCGGTCACCTTTATCGCTCGCGGACTTGGCTGGCAGCTTGACACTATTAAAGAGACACTAGATCCCATGGTCTCGGAAAGGGATATAACAACAAATATTGTTGAGATTAAGAGTGAGCATACCGCAGGTATAAAGAATATTGGTGTAGGGTACAATAGAGGAAAAGAATTAATAAAGCTTGATCTCCGTATGTATGTCGGAGCTGATAATCCTCGTGATTTTATCAAAATTACCGGAATTCCACCCATAGAATTGGTTGTTACAAATAGATTTGCCGGAGATACTGCGACGGTAGCCAGTCTTGAGAACAGTATTCCGCGTGTTATGAAAAGCTCAACCGGGACTATTTACAATGATGGATCTGCCCCTGCCAAGGATATTTCAGGGCGAAGCAAATTATTAATTGTAGTGATAAGAAAAAGAAGAGTAACTTCGTTGGAGAAAATCAGTTGCTTAGTTGTATTGTACTGTGTAGGAGATAGTTGTGGATGATTCAGGTTTTACAGTCACATGAAATTCGGCTGTCTGTTCGTCAGGCACAGTATAGGTAATTGAACTATCAAAAATTCTCCATTCCCCATAACTAAATGATTCACGAACAATGATTTCTCTCACCTCGCCGTTACCGTTCGTCAATTCAATTTCATATGTCTCTTCCCTGCTCCGGTCGCCAATTCTTCTGAGAACTTCTTTTGAATGCGTTTGCCGGTGTCAAATCAAATGCTGTACCTTGTTGTATTGTTATACGTCCGTTAAGGGGTGTGTTCGGAATTTCATCCTCACCAATTAGTATATTCCCATTTTTTTCTTTTTGATACAAACGGATAACACCACCCTGAACAGCCTCACCAAATCCGTTATTTTTATCATTCTTGAATTCGAGGACATTGATTACTTTCTCATCATATTGCGCAGTTGCAAATATAAATTTATCGTCTATATGCGCGCTGTCTTTTCCGGAAATAAACGTATTTCTTGATCACTATTATTTACGAATTGTAGAGGTGATTTCAACGTATAGGTATGAAAAATATTGGTGTCATTGTCTTGGAAATCAGACTGTGGAATATCAGATATAACTAACATTGATCTGGTTTCTGGATTTACAGGACGGCCTGTTGGTGCTCTGTGCAATTCACCCGCAATAAGGACAACAGATTGTGCACTATAAATTGCTTATCGGAATTATTTTTGACATAAGCCCATGAGGAAATGTTTAATTCTTGTCTGTCGGATCATAAGTATCTATATATTTCCCACTCCATGAGACAGTATTAAGCAAACAATGAGGTGTCACATCTGTTTCACACTGTTTCTGCTGCTTTCGGCAGTAAAGGTGATATATGGTAGGAAGGAATCCTCATGCGTACTATCCCCTCAATAGAGAATGATTCAATTCTACTACAGTTGATTGAGGTAAATCTGTCTTCTATTCGTCGGTTACCGAAAATGGCGGATCTACCGATTCTCCGCCTCCCGTTCTTTGAAGAATTTTAAAACTGACTGTTTGATCTGGTACGGGATTCCCACTTTCATCAGTCACAATTGCTGTTAAATTTGTCTGTCCACCATTAACCGGAATTACAACCGGATCAACAAACAGACGCACACGTTCAGGGGGTGCCGATTCAATTTGCACCATTACTGATGGCGCATCCGATGTGATCGAACTGCCCGTAAAACCTGAACAGTAACCGTCGCTGTGCAGCCCAACAATGTACTGGTCAATTTTGTTTCTGCTTACTCCATTGGGTTGGCACGACGTCGCCAAGTGTCGTAAAAAAGAGCACCTGATACCCTTCAACCGGGGTTCCGTCTATTAATAATGATAATATCATTTTGATTAAAATCGTAATATATACCGTCAATTTTTCAACCGTTTACTAATATAATACTTATTCTCTTTCCAAGATTAGCATTGAGCAATTGTAAACAATTGAAACCATTATTGCGGTACTCTTGTACGATGATTTCAATGTCAATGTAAGCTGTGCAGTGGCAAGCAAAGAAGAAATGCAAAAAATAACTTTGCAAATTGATTTCATTATAGCCCCAATGCATTTAAATTATCCTGAAGCTTTTCTTTGTTGGTTGAAAATGTGTCCAATTTTATACGCTCCCGCTCTATAATATTTTCGGGAGCTCTTTCTAAAAAGTTTTTATCTGATAATTTTCTGCTGAGCGAATTAATCTGGCTGTCAAGACGTTCCACCTCTTTATGCAGTCTATTATGCTCGCTCTCGATATCTATGAGATTTTCAAGGGGGATATATATTTCCAGTTCAGGTAATACTGCGGTTGCGGATTTAGGGGGGGGTACGGTATCAGTTCCCATTGATATATCTGATATACTGCCTAACCGATAAAGATATTTACTGTTATTTTGAATAGTTTTGAGCAGATTGGTGTCGTTACATCGGATCAGCAGCTCAGCTTTTTTCGTTGGCGGGATGCGCATCTCACCCCGAATATTTCGGACAACGTACAAAATATCCTGAATAAATTTCATCTCAGCTTCACTTTTGAGATCAATCTTTGCCGTATCATAGCTACCAACGTCTGTTACCATTATGGACGATGAATTTTCACCGTTTGCCATATTGTGCCAAATTTCTTCAGTAATAAAGGGCATAAATGGGTGGAGAAGCTCCATCGTCTTACGAAGTGTCGGTAGCGCTACATGTTTTAATGAGTATGCTGCACCAGGAGATTGTGAATTAAGCCTGTCTTTCAGAAATTCGATATACCAATCACAGAATTCATGCCATAAAAATGAGTAAATAGCGTTGAGAGCTTCGTTGAGCTTATAGTGTGCAAACTTCTCATCAACATCTTTCCATACCGAATGTAAACGGCTGATAATCCATCTGTCAGCAAGGTTATTCGGTGTTTCCTTTCTATTTTCAGGCAACGCCGTATCGTTCAATTCACTTTCTTTGAGCTCCAAAAATCGGAACGCATTCCAGATTTTATTCGCAAAGTTTCTCCCCATCTCAAATTTCTGAGTAGAAAGCTTTATGTCCTGCCCTTCAGTAGAGAGAGCAACAAGTGAATATCTTACTGCATCTGCCCCGTACTGATCAATCATCTCAATCGGATCAATCCCATTGCCGAGCGATTTTGACATGATTCTGCCAATCTCATCTTTTATCATTCCTGTAATATATACATTCCGAAAAGGCTCCTTTCTCATAAACCAAAGGCCGGCCATAATCATTCTGGCAATCCAAAAAAATAAAATATCGTATCCCGATACCAATACTGAAGTGGGATAGAAATATTTCATATCGTTTGATTCATCTGGCCAGTTTAATGCAGAAAAAGGCCAGAGCCAAGATGAAAACCAGGTATCAAGTACATCTTCATCTTGATGTATGGAATGTGAACCGCAGTGCTCACAAGTATCCGGATCATCTTTAGGAACCGTAATTTTGCTGCAAGAATCACAGTACCAGACCGGAATTCTGTGTCCCCACCACAATTGACGGGATATACACCAGTCCCGAATATTGTCCATCCAATAGAAGAAATCCTTCTCCCATTTAGGCGGATAGAATGAAATATTTCCGTTTTTCACAGAATCGATCGCTTTTTCTGCAAGTGGTTTCATTTTAAGAAACCACTGTTCAGACAGTAATGGCTCGATTGTTGTCAAGCAGCGATAACATTGTCCGACACTGTGATTATGTGTCTCGGTTTTTATGAGAAGACCAATGTTTTCAAGGTCGGTAATCAGTTTTTTACGGCAATCATACCGCGACATACCCTCAAAATCTTTACCGGCATCAGCGGTCATATTTCCTGCTTCATCAATCACGATAACTTTCGGGAGATTATGCCGCTGGCCAACGCCGAAATCATTTGGATCGTGGGCAGGTGTTACTTTCACAGCTCCCGAACCGAATTCGGAATTAACAAATTCATCAGTTATAATAGGTATTTCACGGTTAACAAAAGGAAGTGTTACTGTATTTCCAACGATGTCTTTATAACGTTCATCTTCGGGATGAACAGCAACTGCCGTATCTCCCAGCATTGTTTCCGGTCGAGTTGTGGCTATTGAAATATGTCCACTTTTATCCGTGAGTGGATAATTAATATACCAGAGGTTGCTCTCAACTTCTTCGTGCTTTACCACCTCTTCATCAGACAAAGCTGTTTTATGAAAGGGACACCAGTTAACAATATAATTGCCACGATAAATGAGACCTTGCTCATATAACAAGACAAAAACAGTTCTGACAGCCCGTGACGTACCTTCATCCATCGTAAAACGTTCGCGCTCCCAATCTAATGAACTACCCAGCTTTTCCTGCTGTTTCTGTATAATTTTGCCATGTTTTTCCTTCCATTTCCAGACTTCGTCAATGAATGCATCACGACCAAGCTGCTCTGGGTCGACTCCTTCTTCTCGGAGTTTCTCTCCAACAACATTTTCCGTGCCAATTCCTGCGTGGTCAGTACCGGGCATCCAAAGAGCAGTACTCTTTTTAAGACGGTAATACCTGATTAGGGTGTCCTGAATAGTATTTTGGAGAGCATGTCCCATATGGAGTACACCGGTAACGTTCGGAGGCGGAAGCATAATGGTAAAAGGTTGTTTATTTGAATCGACTTCAGCATGAAAATAGTTTTGCTTTAGCCAGAAATCGTACCATTTAGTTTCGATATTCTTGGGATCGTAATGTTTTGCAATTGTCGTCATCGCATTCCTACAATATTTAATTAGGACAAGTTAAAATTTAAGAGAAATTCATGAAAAAATCAATTATATATAAATATTTATGATAATCCAATAAAAATAGCGGCATTCAGAATCTGCACTAATCTTTGCGAGTGCCCCAACGGAGTACTTCTATTTTTACTTCTGCGAGTCCGTCAATAAGGAAGTCAAGTTCTTCAGCTGCTTTTTTCGATAAATCTAGTATTCTTCCTTCTATAAAAGGACCCCGATCGTTTACACGTAGAATGACTTTCCGGTTGTTTTTAAGATTAATGACTCGTATCCAACTTCCAAGTGGAAACTCTTTATGAGCAGCGGAAAGTTTATTCATATCGTAAACTTCTCCGTTTGCTGTTTTTCGGCCATGAAATTTTGGACCGTACCATGATGATGTGCCTGATATCGTAAAGAGACTTGGAGCACTTGACAAACTTTTAGCAATATTTCTTTCATCACCAGATGAGGGTAAAATGACTGCAGAACCTGACCGGTATCGAGGTGATATCGTACATTGAACCATGAGTAATGAAAGCGATAAAACAAAAATGACCCTTAAAAAGAGTAAAGAAATGTGCATAAATATTCTACTAAGTTAACAAAGAGTCCGTTATATTAGATATTTTGGTAATCTCATTTTCCTTTGCATACTGTTTGAGATCAGTAATAATCTCAAGAGGAACCTGGGGATTAACAAAATTGATTGTACCCAATTGTACTGCTGCTGCACCGCACATCAAAAACTCAAGAACATCACTTGCTGTGCTTATCCCTCCAATTCCTATTATTGGAATAGTTATCTTCTTGCTCGTCTGATATACCATAGCCATTGCTACAGGCTTGATTGCAGGACCGGATAGTCCACCGGTCACATTGGCTAAAACAGACCGTTTTGTTTGGATACTAACACACATGCCGACCAGTGTATTTATCATCGAAACAGCATCAGCCCCTGCATCCTCGACTGCCTGTGCTATTGCTGTAATATCAGTAACATTGGGTGTTAATTTGGGAATTACTAACCGTTTTGTCCGCTTTTTAATCTCAGCAACTATTGCGGCGGCACGGTTAGGATCGACACTAAAATCTAGTCCTCCTGCAACATTCGGACACGACAAATTAAGTTCATATCCATCAATGCCTTCACATTCTTCTAATCTTTCTGCAAGATAAATAAAATCGCTATCCGACTCCCCGGCTATATTGACTATGATACGGGACGATATGTCCTGCAAAAAGGGCAATTTTTCATTGATAAACCGGTCAATACCAACGTTTGCGAGCCCGATCGCATTGAGCATTCCTGCAGAAGTTTCTGCTATACGAGTTGGTTTGTTTCCTGGTCTTTCCAGCCGTGTTATGGTTTTGGTAACTATTCCGCCCAATATGCCAATATCATACAATCCCGCAACTTCGGAACCATATCCAAATGTACCCGATGCTGTTAATAAAGGGTTTTTGAAAGTTACTTGGCCTATTTTTATGGAATAATCAGTCATTTCCAATTATCACTTCCTTTTCGGAAAATACAGGGCCGTCCACGCATACAAGATGATATCCGCACTGCTTTCCGTCATTTCCAGTTTTTGGCATGATACAGCCCTGGCATATTCCAATACCACATGCCATTACTGTTTCTACAGATAGTTGAGCAGGAATGTTATATTCAAGTGACAAGCGCTGAACAGTTGCAAGCATCAGTATTGGACCACATGCAATAATACAGGTATTTTGTTTATCCGTTACCAGGCTTAAGTGATTTTCAAATGGTTCAGTCACAAGACCTTTAATACCGTAACTTCCATCATCGGTAGTCGTAGAGAGATCAATATTCAGATCGGATAATTCATCATTAAGGAGTACTTGACTTTTGTCTGCATAACCCGAGAACAAATGTACGTTTGTCTTTGATAAATCAAGTGAGTTGATTAAATAAAATAGCGGTGGAAGACCTACTCCACCAACAACCATAATAAGATTATTATACTTATTTATTTGAAATGTGTTACCCAACGGACCCAACAGTCCGACACTATCTCCTACCTTTTTTTGCGAAAGTAGGACAGTTGCTTCACCGAATAGTTTAAACAGAACTGAAACTGAGCCTTTGGAATTATCTGCCGACAGGATACTCATTGGCCGGGGCAGCAAAGGTGTGAATGCGTCGGTAGTCCTGATCTGAACAAACTGTCCAGGTTGAGCTATCCTCCCCATGTCGGATGATTCATATTCATGAATAAATGTATTAGAAGCGACTTTTTTAATAGAACGTATTGTACACGTTTGCTGAAAAAGAGTTTTATTTGTTATAGCGTTGGTCATGATTCCTATTTCAACTACATACAAAAAAGCCGAGATGAACGAATCTCGGACTTCAAAAGAATCGTAATAGCATTTATGGTCAAAATTCGGTTAAAACGTGTTTTAGTTTTACATAATATATCAATTGATGTCTTGATATTCAAGTTTTTTCTGCTCCAGTCTAATCTGAGAAAATTGAATTCAATATCTGGGAAAGATAATTCTTCTGAAATGCCATGCCTGAACAGGAAGTTCGTTTGTGCCCAATGCAGGATAGTACGTGCTTCTCCTTATTGCAGCAAATGTACTATCAATCAGTTCTTTGTTATTTATATCATCTCTGAAAATGTTTATTACAGTTGCTTTTCCCTGTGTATTTATAAGTATTTTCAGATCGAGAATTTTAGTTTCTTGTGATTGAAAGATCATTTGTGGGATCGATACATCTAAACCTGTTAAGATTTTCCCAGGTTGGGCTGCAACAGAGTCTGGTTCTAATGAGAAAAAGACGTCAGTATTTGGATTGGTAAGGGTATTCATTGTACTAACAATAATGAGAGAATCTCTACGATTTTTTTCTTGTTGAGCTTTTCGGCTAATATCACGTAATCGTTCAAGCTCATGAGCTTTTGCCTCTTCGGCTTTGATATTTCTTGCTTCTTTCAATTTTACCTTAACTGCAGTAGCCAACTCCGAACTGCTATAGTCTGTTTCAAGTTTCTCATATAATTCGAATGCTTTAAGCGGTTCCTCAAGATCATTTTCATAAATCCACGCTGCGGCGTAAAGTGATTTTGGTGCATAGTCTGTGTAGAAATACTTTTCGGCAAGTTCTTTATAAACTCCTATAGACGCATAATAGTATCTGCGGTTGTAGAGTTTTTCAGCTTCATCGTATAGGGCTTGGATAGAATCTTCTTGACTGAGATAAGGTGCATCATCAATTTCACTCTGCTTATCTTCGCTCATGAAATATCGTGCATATTGAGTATGCCGATAATTGTTAAATAGATTTGTTTTAATTGAATCTCTTTTTGCTGTTTTGGTATCATCGGCAATATTATAGAGAGAAAAGAGTGCCTTTGCGGCATCATCCGATTCGGGATATTTATTAATGAGGATGGTTAAATATTTATCAGTCGAATCAATCATACCGAATTCCGTATTATATATTTCAGCAATGCGGAATACATTAGCAGCTTTTTCATTTTTTAATTGTGAGATTCGGTTCCGGTAAATAACGTAATCACGCGTATATGTGTTCAATGTTTCTTCAAAAAATGCAGTATCGTATTCGGTGAAAACCGCAGCTGGCACAATCAGGGAATCATCAGGCATGACAAAGGCAACTGTTTCAGACGAATCAATCATTTCAATGAGACTGTCTTCAATATTATCTTCATCAATACCTGAAAGAGAGAGAGAATCGTTTACCGTTAGTGTATCAACTTTTGGTTCTGTACTGTTTAGCACAGAATCAACGAAAGCAGAAATTGAGTCTGGTTTTGGAATAATAATGTAATCCGCTGTTTTCGGTTTTTTGTATGGAAAGTCGGGCAGCGGTTTAGATATTTTTTGATGCAAAACATCAATTTCATCAATATGTTTTATCCGGTTATCAATTTTTGGTTTAATATTTTGATCCGGTTGGGCATTTAAAGCACTCGCATAATACTGTCTTGCTAAGACAAGATCAAAGTAATGATAAACGTAGATTTCACCAATCGAAAATAGCGCTTCCGGCACTTTGGGTAGATCTTTTATAGGTCCATCTGCTGTCAGCAGTGAATCGGGAATTTCTATCTGCTCTTGTAAAGGAAGTGGCGCCAATTGAGCGATATAATCAAATTGATCCTGGGTAATGCTGTCAGGATTTAAAATATTCAGTTGTTCAAGTACATAGATCGACTGCTCTAACTCCCCTTTTGATTCCCACAACCCAGCAATTTCAAGCATGACGTCTGTATACCTATCCTTATATTCCCCGTCATACAGAATTAAAGAATACTCTTCAATTGCTCTATCATAATTTCCGGATAATTCAAGACTTTTACCCAATTTGAATCTGCTGTTATAGAGGATGGAAAATGGCGGATCGTAATCATTAACTTTTCTATACTCTGAGGCGGCTTGCTCATAGTTCTCGAGCATAAAGTAACTTTCGGCAATCATGTTTTGGGCATTGCTTTTCAATTCATTGCTCTTTGATTCGGATACAAGTTGTCTACTTAATTCTATTGCACTTTCATAATCACCACGCTGGAAACGAAGATTTGCGAGACTTAAAAATGCATCTGATTTCAGTTCAGTTTTCACATCTTCGGCGGCAATGATTTCATTTAATTCATATTCAGCAGGCTCAAGCTTGCCTTCATCAATGAGAGTTTTGACGTGCAATGATCGCGCTTCAGGAACTAATTTACTGTATGGAAAATTGAGAATTAATTCCTGAAATTTGAGTTTTGCGTCTCCGATTTGTCCCATAAAGTAGTAAGACTTCCCTATAATCAGAACGGCATCATCGGCCCATCTGCTATTGGGATAGAGTTCCAGAACTCTCGAAGCTTTTGCAATGGCTATGTTAAACGCAGTCACTGCGTTTCCCGGAACGGAAGTCGAATTGCTTTTCTCTATAATTTTTAATGCGTTATTATATGACTTTTTGGCATTATAATATGAGTTGTAGTATGCACAGCCTATAAGAATTGTGATTCCTGCAGATATTACTGTGATGAGATAGATAGGTCTGAAAAAACTGTGTTTCATGTTTTGTCGATAATAGGGTTAACGTTTATGATGATACTGATTTTAATAATTCAGGCAGAATCTCACCTGATTTTCCTTGTATAAATTCATCAGCATAGGGAGTCAATAGAGTCTCTTCAATGTTGATTTCAACAATATAAGCCCCCCTGTTTTTTGCCCATAACGGCATAGAGGCTGCTGGTTGAACTTGAGCCGAAGTGCCGACTGATAAAAAACCTCTGCACTATTTATTGCCTCATCAGCTTCGCTAAGTGCTTGTTGTGGTAAGTTTTCTCCGAACCACACCACATCCGGACGGAGCATACCATTGCACTCGGCGTGCTGGGGAATCCTTTTGTCTTCATTCAACTTAATTTCAGTATAAATTTCACTGCAAATAAGGCATCTGTTCCTCATGATATTTCCATGAAGCTCTATCGGTTTGCTGCTTCCGGCCCGCATATGCAATCCATCGACATTTTGTGTAATGAGAGAAAATTGCTGACACACCTTTTCAGGTTCAGCAAGCACATAGTGACCGGGATTGGGCTCAATTTCAATAATGGTTTTTTGCCGGTGAAGATACCATTCCTATACAAGTTCGTGATTTCTCATAAATGCATCAAAATTTGCAAGCTCTTCCGGTCTTAATTTATTCCAGATACCATCTTCTCAACGAAAAGTGGGCACCCCACTTTCTGCAGACATACCGGCGCCAGTTAATACAGCAACGGCAGGAGAACTCGAGCACAGATTAATTAATTTGTTGGAAAACATGTTATCTATTAAATTCTTTTATGAAAGAAAAGTTTCAAATCGATTTGGTCTGCACTATTGCTTCGCCAGATATGAAATAAAATAGTAATTATTGCTTGCTATTAACGTTTCTTAAAATTATCATTGAAGTTATTGGGAATATGGCACGAATTAATTCGACTTGCCCACGCTAGTCTGGATATGTTGTGAGATTTCGTCAATAATCCCTTGAAGCACCTGCTCATTCCCTTCATTAACATCAATCCATTGAACATTTTCCATTTTTTTAAACCATGTAATTTGCCGTTTTGCAAAATTTCTTGTTCGTCTCTGGATTGTTTCTCGTACTTCTGTTTTGGTAATTTCTCCCTTTAAATAGAGGATGGCTTCATGATAACCGTATGTTTTCAAAGCGTTCAACTCAGGTGAATAATCCTTGTCCAATAATTGCTTTGTTTCATTGATCAGTCCTTTATCGAGCATAGTATCTACTCTTACGTTGATGCGATTATAGAGGTGTTGCCGTTTCATGTGTAAACCGAAGAGAAGAGCATCAAAATATTCTTGTGATTTTGAATCTTTCCAATGCTGGCTAAGCGGTTTTTCTGTTACGTTAAAGACCTCAAGACCTCTTACGATTCTTTGGGCGTCATTTTTTGATATTTTAGCTGCATATTCCTGATCGACAAGAAATAATTCATTATATAGTTTCTCGGTCCCTTCTGTTTTAATACGGTTTTGAAAAGCATGTTTCACTTCAATATCTTTTTCGATCTCGTCAAAGAATCCGTAAAGAATCGATTGAATGTAGAGGCCTGAACCGCCCACTATTATAGGCAGTTTATTGCGTGAAATAATATCATCGGCTTTTTTTCTAACGTCTTTGCCGAACTGACCTGCATTATAATACTCGTCAGGCTCGAGGATATTAATAAAATGGTGTGGAATTTGACGAAGATATTCGGATGGAGGTTTATCTGTCCCAATGTCCATAAACCGGTACATCTGGCGTGAATCTGCTGAAATTATTTCTCCATTGAAATGCTTGGCAATGCGAACACCAATATCAGTTTTTCCAACTCCAGTGGGGCCAATGAAAAAAACAGCTTTTCTTTGCACGATATATGGCTAAAAATGAAAGTTTTGAATAAGATTTAATTTAAAATAATTGAGGAAAAATAATCTGTAAATTAATGCTATTTTGATAAATAAACATATAAAATGGTACGCCCGGAAGGAGTCGAACCTTCATCCCTGGATCCGGAATCCAGTACTCTATCCATTGAGCTACGGGCGCATGACTTACCGGGTAGATATCTCTGCCGAAAGAGTTGTGTTATGAAGCAGCATAGTAATTGTCATTGGGCCCACGCCTTTTGGGACAGGAGATATTGCTTCAACAATCGGTTCTACTTCATCAAATTCAACATCGCCAACAATTTTATATCCTCTTTCACACGTTGAATCTGTTACCCTGTTTACTCCGACATCGATAACAACAGCGCCTTCTTTCACCATATCACCTGTTATAAACCCGGGGACACCAATTGCAGCTATAAGAATATCTGCACTTTTAGTAATAGTGTGAAGATTGTTCGTTCGCGAATGGCATACCGTTACAGTAGCATTCGCACGGCTGTTCTTTTGCATCAAAAGAGCGGCTAACGGCTTACCGACAATCGTACTCCTGCCGACGATAACGACATGTTTACTTTCGGGACTATAACCGGACCTGATTAACATTTCTATGACGCCCAGCGGCGTACAAGGAACAAATCCTTCCTGCCCGATCAATAGTTTGCCTACATTATCCGGATGAAAGCCATCAACATCTTTATGAGGAACTATTCTGCCGAAAATATACGGTTCGTCCATACCGTCGGGTAACGGATGCTGAATAAGAATCCCATGGGTTTTCGAGTCATTATTATACTCTTCAAGACATTGCAAAACTTTATCTTGAGAACTACTTACTGAAAGCTTTTGTGTTGAGGTATATATCCCAGCTTTCGCACATGCTTTCTCTTTCATGCCTACATAAACTTGAGAAGCAGGATCATCACCAACGAGTATAACACCCAGGCCTGGCGTTATGCCTTGTTGCGAAAGCCTTGCAATCCGTTGTGCAATTTCTTCACGGATTATTACGCTTATTTCAGTACCATTCAGTATCTTAGCCATATTAGAGACTACACTTTTTCACTTATATATTGATCAATAACAATTATCTGTCAGAGGCTTTATTTCGCATATTCTACTGCTCGTAACTCTCGAATGACAGTTACTTTGATTTGTCCAGGATACTCCATGTCATTCTCAATTTTTTCGGCAATGTCCTGGGCTAATTTAAATATCTTGACATCGTCAGTACTGCCCGGTTCAACCAATACTCTAATTTCCCTGCCAGCTTGAATTGCATACGAACTTTGTACTCCGTCAAACGAAGTTGCGACTTCTTCAAGCTTTACAAGTCTTTTAATGTAATTTTCAAGGGTTTCTCTGCGTGCACCAGGACGGGATCCCGAAATGGCATCGGCAGCCTGCACAAGTACCGATATTGGTGTTGTAAACGGCTCGTCTTCATGATGTGATGCAATAGCATTCAAAACAATAGGTCCTTCATTGTATTTCTTTGCGAGCTCAACTCCTATCTGGACATGCGTACCTTCAGTATCTTTATCAACAGCTTTACCAATATCGTGAAACAAACCTGCTCTTTTTGCTACATTTGCATCAAAACCGAGTTCAGCAGCCATCAGTCCGGTTAACAGACCAACTTCAACGACATGTTTCAGTACATTTTGACCGTAACTTGTCCTGTATTTCAGTTTTCCGAGTAATTTGATTAGCTCAGGGTGAACTTTGTTAATCCCCAGTTCTTCCAACGCTTCCTTCCCTGCCTCAAGAATGATATCTTCCATTTCCTCTTGGGATTTTACAACGGATTCTTCAATTCTACCTGGATGAATACGTCCATCTGATATCAATCTTTCAAGGGACATTTTTGCTATTTCACGCCGCATTGGATCAAAACCTGATAACACGACTGCTTCAGGTGTATCATCTATAATAACCTGGATGCCGGTAGCAAGCTCAAATGATCGGATATTACGCCCTTCACGGCCGATTATTCTACCTTTCATTTCTTCACTCGGAAGGTTTACTACTGATACGGTTGTCTCAGCAGAGTGATCTGCTGCTGATCTCTGAATAGCAGATACTACGATTTTCTGAGCTTCCCGTTTTGCATTAAGCTGAGCTTCTTCTTTGTGTTCTTTAATTTGTTGAGCAATTTCTTCTTTTGCCTTCTCCATAAGATTATCCATGAGGATTTTTTTGGCTTCATCTGCAGACATCCTTGCAACCTTTTCCAATTGTGCTGTCTGTTCGGCCAACAGATTTTCTAATTTAATTCGTTCTTCATTAAGATTTCTATCCCGTTCCTGAAGATCTTTCTCGTAGGAATAAATTTCTTTCTCTTTTTTCTTAACTAAGTCACCTTTGCGTTCAATGCTATTTTCCTTGTACATCAATGACTTTTCCAAGCGCTCAAGATCGATATGCTTCGTCTTGCTTTCTTGTTCAAATTGCTGCTTTAGTTTATACCATTCATCCTTTATTTCAAGCTCTTTTTCACGTTTAATGTTGTGCGCTTCTTTTTTAGCGCTTTCCAATATTTTATCGGCTTGATGTTTTGCATTTGCTAATTTATTTTTACCGATACGGGTACTAATAATCCAGCCTGTAACGAATGCCGCATTGATGGCGAGAATTACACTAAACAGCGTTACTATATTTATCATTTCATTATACCTCCATTATGTAACTCAGAAAGGCATTTTCAGGCATAAAAAAATCCCTGTAATATTAGTGCCAATTTAAAAGAACCTGTGTTTGAAACAGCTGGGTGTCAGCCTAAACGCATTTTACGTCCACGTCGAACAAGAGAGGCATGTAATTAACGCCCAGAGCATGACTCCCTATATGATTTAGTGTTGGTTCTTAAAAAGTGAAACACCAAATAAAACAGAGATTAAAATTGATACTATCAGAATTTCCCTATTTATACTATAATTAAAAATGTGCTCCTTATTTTATTCTTCTAAATCCAAGATTATACGGCTTACTTTTTCATTTAAACCTTGCGATTTTTCATTCAATGTATTGAGAATATTGGATTTTTCCTCTCGCTCTTTGTATAGTTCATCTGCAATATTAAGCGCAGCCAAAATTGCTATTTTTAAATTTGATTTTATCGTAAGGCTTTTTTCAATTTCTATCATTTTGTTGTTGACATAATTTGCCACATCTTGGATATAGGTTACATCTGTATCCCCTTTTATAGGATATTCAGAACCGAAAATATTTACTTTTACAACGTTTCTTTGCATAAATATGAGAAAAATAAAATAGTGAGCTTAACCTGCAATAAATTAAATTCTGATTTAATTCGACATTTGAACGTTATATAAATTGTTTAGGTGATGCCTGTTAATTTGTTTAAGATACCTCCGTTACTGCTTGTCTTAAATGGTTCAATTTTACGAGTGCATTATTAATACTATTGCGTAAAAATTCGTATTGTGTTAAAGTTAATTCTTTTTTTTGAATATTATCCTGAACCGGAGCAATTGCCTCGGTCTGGTTGGTATTGTTTACTGATTGAATTTGAATAGTTAGTTGTTCGTTATTTTCCTGTAACCTTCTGTTTTCCTCCTTTAATTGGCTAACCAGATCTGAGATTTTATCGATCTGGATTTCCAAGCTGTTATAAAACTCAATCTCTTTTTCCATAGAGTTATCGCCGAATATCAATAGAATGTTTAGACTTTACAACATTGATGATGGTGTCGATGACACTTTCCACATCTTCGTCAACTAAACTTCTGTCATTAGCAAAAAATTTAAATGACAATCGGACACTTCTGTAACGTTCCGGAATGGGACCGCCCTGAAAAACATCTTCAACCGATATTGATTTAAGTAAATCGTTGTTTATTCCACTTATAGTATGGATTAATCCCTGAACCGGTGTGGTATCCGGTATGACAAATGCCAGCTCTCTTTTTGCAGGTGGATATTTTGAAAATGGTTTAAAATGATTCTCTTCAAATAAATGCTTTAAAAGCGGTTCCGCATGCAATTCGAAAATAAATACAGGTTCGTTGAAAGAAACAGCCAAGCTGTTGTTTCGGTATTGTCCGAAAAAGCCGAGTGTTTTGTCGCCCGATTTTATTGTGCTGACACTCTCTAAGTATAAATTATCATAAGAAATAAATTCAATTATGTCAAGTGAAATCTTCCTGAGAAAGCCGCTCAAAATCCCCTTAATTGTAAATAAATCGACGGGTACCTCAGTCCGGTTGTCCCATGATGGTAATGATTGCTGACCATAGATCACCCCTGCCAGAGAGTGAGTTTCACCATGTATTTTTTTATCCAACAATGTACTGCCGTATATTTTACCAAGCTCGAATATACGAAGGTTATCTACATCCCTGTTCCGATTGAATAAAGCCGTTTGTAGTAAACCGGGAATCAGACTCGGACGCATGAGACTATATTCGGGAGAAATTGGATTTTTTAAAATAACAGGTCTTCCCCGATCAAGAAAGTGTTCGTGCAATTGTGCCTCAATCATAGAGTAATTATAAACCTCCATGAAGCCTAATTCTGTCATGTGTGATCTTAAACGTGATAATGCATGTGTTTGGGGATTTTTGATATCTCGTAGCTGAACTACAGCTTTTTGTCGGGGTTCAATTTTATCTAACCTGCTAATTCGAAAAACTTCCTCAATGAGATCTATTTCTCTATTAAGATCATGCCGGAATGTCGGTATGGTACACTGAATCTTTTCTTTCCCAGATAATTTCGTATCGAGTTCAAGACTTTTCAATGATTTTTCAATATGATTATTCGAAAAATTGGTACCAAGAACTGAGTTAAGTCGCTTTGTTCTCATCAGCACTTTGTGTGTACTGGATTTTTTTGGGTATGTGTTATAAAAAGGTTTGTGTATCTGTCCTGGTGAAATTGATAAAATCAAAGAACAGAGTTTTTCCAACGCCGTCATCGTGAAATTAGGATCCATTCCCCGTTCAAATCGGCGCGATGCTTCGGTATAAAGATCTAAGTACTTAGTACTGTTACGAATATTGATCGGATCAAAATATGCACTTTCAAGTAGTATGTCTTGAGTGCCATCGCTGATTTCCGAATTTAAACCACCCATTATTCCACCAATCGCAACCGGTTTTTTTGCATCGCAAATCATTATAACATCTTCATTGAGCACTCTTTGCACATTATCAAGAGTGATGAATTGCTGCTTTTTTTTCGCAGTCTTAACAACGATTTTATTTCCATCTAAATGATTAAGATCAAATGCATGGAGCGGTTGTCCAAGCTCAACAAGACAATAATTGGTAGCATCAACAATGTTGTTTATTGGTCGAATTCCTGCAGCAAATAGACGCTGTTGTATAATAAACGGCGATGGTTTTGTCTTGATTCCGGTAATAATTGCGCCACAGTAGCGCGGACACTTTTCGGGGTCAATGATATCTATAGAAAAGTCAAAATCTTCATTATATTTTCCACGGGGTAGTTTTATGTCGAAAGATTTTAGCTTTTTTCTACTGAGAGCAGCTATTTCACGGGCAAGCCCTCTAACACTCATACAATCCGGTCTGTTGGAATTAATAAAAATATCGAAAACGGTATCATCTTGAAACTCAAGCGGTATAAAAGTGCTGCCCGGTTTGAATTGTTTGGACAACTCCATAACGGTATCAGCTTTTTGCGATATACCAAGCTCCTTCTCGGAGCATATCATACCACTTGATTCAACACACCGGATTTTAGCTCTTTTAATTTCTAATCCTGAAGGCAGCTGTGAACCAGGTAAAACCACAGGTACTCTTAGGCCTTTTTTTACATTCGGCGCACCGCAGACGATCTGCTCAGTCCTGCCACCAAGGTTCACCTGACATATTGAAAGATGTGTCGAACTGGGGTGAGATTTGATTTGATCAATTATTCCAATTACTATTTTTCCAAAAAGCGGAGGTATTGGACCTATTGATTCTACTTCCGACCCAGAGAGGGTCAGTTTCTCAGCAAGTTCTTCCGGCGACCAGGGTATATCGACATATTCTTGCAGCCATTTGTAGGTTACTTTCATTTCTACCTTCTTCGATCACGAGAATTGTTCTAAAAACCGGAGATCATTTTCATAAAAAAGCCGAATATCATCTATCTTGTATTTTAACATAGCTATACGCTCAATACCAATACCCCATGCATACCCTGTGTATTTTTCTGGATCATATCCTACTGCTTCAAACACAGCAGGATCAACCATGCCGGCGCCTGATATTTCAATCCATCCGGTGCCTTTACAAACAGAACATCCTTTACCACCACACAATATGCAAGTAAAATCATATTCGACACTCGGCTCAGTGAACGGGAAAAATCCCGAACGAAACCGGATATCGATTTTTGGCCCGAATAGAGCGCGGGCGAATGTCAGTAAAGCTCCTTTAAGCTCCGCAAGAGTAACTCCCTCATCAACGTAAAGTCCCTCAACCTGATAAAATACCGGTGAATGTGTCGCATCAGGGGTGTCTTTCCGGAATACCCTTCCTGGAGCAATAATGCGGATTGGAGGTTCCTGATTTTCCATGACCCTTATCTGGACAGGAGATGTGTGTGTCCGCAACAATTTGCCGTTATTAAGATAAAAAGTATCCTGCAAATCCCGTGCTGGGTGGTTTTGTGGGATGTTTAGTGCTTCAAAATTGTAATAATCTGTTTCTATATCTGGACCCGTAGCAATTTCAAATCCCATACCTTCAAAAATTCCGATTATTTCCTGTTGAATAAGCGTTAGAGGGTGCAGTCTCCCTACAAATACATCCCTTCCGGGAAGTGTCAAATCGACGGTAGCATCCTTCGTGATTTTTTTTTCTACTTCTTCACGTTTTTTCTCTATAAGCTTCGTGACATTGCTCTTTAAATCGTTGATCTGTTGACCAAACTGTGGCTTTTCCTGTGGTGATACTCCGGATAATTCTTTAAAAAGATGAGTGATGATACCTGCTTTTCTTCCGAGATACTTTATGTGTACGTTACTGATCGCATCAAGATCATTGCACGTATCTAAGTCGATCTCAAAATCGCTATAGATTTTGCTTATTTTATCAGAAAAAGTCATATTTTCAAGATTAGATCAAAAGTTCGACGAGACAGCGTTTCCACTCACGACATTCTTCAAAAAGAAAAAACCCTGATTTCACTATTTCGAACAAGGCTTTTTACATAATGTGATCTATGTAGCGCCACGTTGTGTGCATCATGTCACAATATATACGAAAATAAAAAATATACTAAGCGGCAGATTTAGCCTGTTCTACAAGCGACTTAAAAACGCCCGGCTCTCGCACTGCAAGATCAGCTAATGTCTTACGAGATATAATAATATCAGATTTTTTCAAAGCGTTCATAAATTCCGAATAAGACAAACCATGCTCTCTGGCTGCAGCGTTAATGCGGACTATCCAGAGTTTTCTGAATACCCGTTTCCGCTGTCTCCGGTCACGATATGAATATAGCAGTGCCTTCGATACAGAGTCTTTGGCTCGCTTTAGCAGTTTGCTACGCGCCCCCCGAAATCCCTTGGCTGCTTTGAGTATTTTTTTTCGCCGCTGTCTGGACGCTACTGCGTTTGTCACTCTCGGCATGTGTTTCTCCTTTTACAGATATCAGTACTTATGAAAACATTAATACTATCATGTAATGTTTGAATTGCAATTTTTAATGGAAGTGGAATACTTACTTTACTAACATTCTGTTAATTCTGCTCATGTCTACTTTTGTGACCATGGTAGTCTGTCTTAGGTTCCGTTTCCGCTTTGGTGATTTTTTTGTAAATATGTGATTCGCGTTTGCTCTTTCGCGCTTTACTTTTCCGCTCGAAGTAACTTTAAACCGTTTAGCGGCGGCTCTGCGTGTTCTTATTTTTGGCATTATATAATCCTATGTTAAGAATTTTTACTCAACACTGTTACTAATGTATTACCTTCTCTCGAAAGAGGAACATCGATTCTCGCAACATCTTCAAGGGAACTTTGAAAATCTTGCATCAACCCTCTTCCAATTTCCATATGCATCATTTCACGCCCTCGAAAAACCATTGAAACTTTTACACGGTCACCCTGCTCAATAAACTTCCTGGCATGTCTCGCTTTTGTCTCCATATCGTTTTTGTCAATTTTAGGACGCATTCTGATTTCTTTTACAACAATAGTGTGCTGTTTTTTACGACCTTCTTTCTCTTTTTTTGAAATTTCATACTTGTATTTGCCGTAATCTAAAATTTTACATACCGGTGGCGATACATTTGGAGCAATTTCAATAAGATCCAAGCCAGCGTCTGTTGCTTTTTCAAGAGCCTCAGCAATTTCAACTACACCAACTTGATTTCCCTTTTCATTAATAAGCCTCACCTGCGGTGCGCGAATATCACGATTTACTCTTGTGCGTCGTAATTTTGTTTTGCCACGGTATCGATCGTGTCTTATTGCCGCCTCCTTATTTTGTCAACAATTTGATTTTGAAAGTCCTGAACACTCATAAGACCGAGATCTCCCTCTTTCCCCTGTCGTACAGAAACTTTCCCGGATTCAACTTCTTTATCGCCAACAATGAGCATATAGGATGCTTTTTTTAGTTCATTGTCTCGTATTTTATATCCAACCTTTTCATTTCGGTGATCAAGATTGACACGAATCCTGTCCTGGGAAAATTTACTATAAAGTGACTTCGCAAACTCATGGTGCTTTTCACTAACGGGAATAATTACAACCTGCTCAGGAGCAAGCCACAGTGGAAATCTCCCACCATAATGCTCAATCAATATTCCTATAAACCGCTCAACAGAACCAAAAATAGCTCTGTGTATCATGACTGGTGTTTCTTTTTGTCCCGATTTTCCGATATACGATGCACCGAGGCGTTCAGGCATCGAAAAATCAAGCTGTATAGTACCACACTGCCACATTCTTCCGAGACAGTCCTTAATATGAAAATCTATCTTAGGTCCATAAAAAGCACCCTCACCCTTACTCACTTTGTAGTCAATTCCCAGTGTGGTGAGAGCATCAGCCAAAACACTTTCGGAAAAATCCCAGATTTCCTGCGATCCTATTGCTTTTTGAGGCTTCGTCGATAATTCTATAAAAGCATTTTCAAATCCAAAAGTGTTGTATATTTCCAATGTCAAACGTATAATGTTTATAATTTCGTTTTTCATATGATCTCGTGTGCAATACACATGCGCATCATCCTGAGTAAACTGCCTTACACGCAGCAAACCATGCAATACTCCGCTCTTTTCGTGCCGGTGCACAAGACCTAACTCCGACATTTTCAGAGGGAAATCTTTGTAAGACCACATTCTGTTATTATAAACAAGGAGTCCCCCGGGACAGTTCATCGGTTTAATGGTATAATCATTACTATCGATCTTGGTGAAGTACATATTCTCTTTATAATGGTCCCAATGACCGCTCTTATGCCATAATTCATCGTTTAAAATAATCGGAGTTTTGAGCTCCTGATACCCTTCCCTCTGATGAACCTCACGCCAATAATCAAGAATTTGGTTGTATAGAATCATCCCTTTGCCGTGCCAGAACACAAAACCAGGAGCTTCTGGCTGAAAGCTGAAGAGATCAAGTTCTTTTCCCAATTTGCGGTGATCACGAAGCTTGGACTCCCTTAAAAATTCCAAATGTTCTTTAAGCTGCTGTTCTTTTGGGAATGATACACCATAAATGCGCTGAAGCATTTTATTGCGTTCATCTCCCCGCCAATATGCACCTGCAAGGCTTGTCAGCTTAATGTGTTTTATTTTTCCAGTAGACGGCAAATGGGGACCTCTACAGAGGTCAACAAATTCTCCCTGAGTATATACTTTTTTAGTCTCATCATCATCGATATCATCTAGTATCTCAAGCTTATATTTTTCATTGCGGTTGAAAAAGATCTTTCTGGCTTCTTGTGAATCTACAATTTTACTGTTGATTGGAAGATCTTCTTTGATAATCTTCTGCATCTCGTCTTCAATGTGTTCGAGTTCTTCGGGTGTCAGCGACACATCCAAATCGATATCATAATAGAAACCTGTATCAATCGGAGGTCCTATAGCAATCTGAGCATCAGGCCAGAGCCGTTTAACGGCTTGAGCCATAAGATGAGACGTACTGTGCCAGTATATTTCTTGCCCTTCGGCGGAATTAAACGTTAAAACTTCAAGAGAACCGTCTGATTCCAGTGGAGAATCAAGGTCGATAAGCGTTCCGTTGAACTTTGCTCCGACGGTATCCTTATGCAAACGGATGCCTATGGCTTTTGCGACATCGAGGGCTGTAGATTCAGAAGCAAAATCCTTTTTACTTCCGTCAGGCAGTGTAATCTCAATTTTATTATTTATTTCGACTTCTGAATTCATTAAAAAGTAATTAAAAGGTTTTTGAATTTATCAATTGTGGGCGATACTGGATTCGAACCAGTGACTTCTTGCACGTCAAGCAAGCACTCTAACCAACTGAGCTAATCGCCCATTCAAAAAATTATAAAAAATGGCGTGCCAACCATCAGTGCAACACGCCATTCAAAACTTAACTACTTCATTTCTGCTATTATTCTCCTAGGCGTTTTCTGTTTCCGGTATCGTTGGCAATAAAAATTTACTATTAAAATATGAAAATATAATTAATATTACTTTGAAAATCAAGGATTTTACAACTGGAGTTTACCCACTTTTATTTTCCTGCCATTATTATTACACATCATCATAATTGTGTCTTTACTATGCTACCATTATGCCATCTTATACTTTTCTTAGTTACACGATAGAAATGTCTTGACATAGCTAAGAGAGTTCAGCCTTATTCATACACTGGATAATATAGAAGCTTCGTTATGAGTGAAAAGATTAATGTCATAGCTGCGCTTAAAGAGTAGGAAAGAAAACTGCTCGCACAAGCAAATACCATACGTGAAGCTATCACCTATTCTGCAAGATGGGCTTAATATTTCAGATAACGAAGTTGCTAACGAGTGCAGAAGATTTAAAATTTTCAATTGGCATATCTGAAGCGATCAGAAGATCGAATGAACTGCGTATAACGATAGATCTGCGTTTCAGCCAACGAGCGTTGATGATAGCCGCTGGCCTGTTTCCATGCTTTGTGTACCCTTTACGTCGGATCACCATGATGACCTCATCCAGAGCAAGCGCGTCAAAAACCCCTTGTATTGGTCATAGGCCCCATCCCTATCTATCGCCTCCACGACGCCGCGCATCATCAATACTATGGGTCGTTCGGGTCTGCGCCTACGCCCACACCGTTTGGTTCCTCCATATTGGCGGACCTTCCACGTGCCCTCGCCCTATACATTCAAGCCAGTCGGAAACTACGACCTAATCTAACTGGAGAGGGCTTGCCTCGTTTCAAGACACTGTAATTTGGTGGTTGGGATTATAGATTTGTTTCGCTACGGATAGATGTTAGCAAATCCTTAGCCTCAGAATCTAATGGCTTTTCACTGCGCAACTTATTCATCGCATCACGTAGCATTGGAGGCTTCCAATCACGGTCCGGGTATTCTTCAAAGGGGAAAAGCTGCGAGCGCGGAATGGGCCAACCAACAGGTTAAAAGTCGGCTGGGCTGTACAATTCTCAATCGAATGATCCATTTAGGAAAACCGGACGCTTATACCATAGAAAAAATCAACTGATCAAGAAAGAACACCAGCACGACACCTTCGAGATTTTTCATGCAACAAAGCCCCTAAAAACTGTAAGTAAACTTTCCGTACCAGAACGCGCCGCTGTAACCAAATGGGGTAAACCGGCTGTACTTATTGGCAGCGGCAGCATTCGTATTTTCATCCGAATAGGTATTAAGGATGTTCTGTGCGCCAACACTTACCATTAATCCATTAGTAAGCGAATAACTCGACTCGAGATCGAACAGTTTGAACTCGCTTCCGTAGGTTTGTTGATCACTGTCATCCCACCAGGATGAGTAGTAACTCCAGCGACCCAGGACGCCTAGATTGCCTGTTAAGGCTTGTATCAGAGTCAGACTGGTGCGGTTGCTGGGAAGGCTTTCCTGCAATTCCCTGATGCGTCTATCGCCGAGAGTCTCGGGGTTGTGTTTGGTAACCTCTGTGTTTGTGAGGTTGTAGGCGAAGATCAGTTCGCCGGCCGGCCCCGTCGGAGTAGTAATGACAATGTCCACACCATTGGTTCTTGTCTCAAAATCGTTGATAAAGTAGCGGAAGTTTGCTAAGTTGCGCACGTAAGGCACTTCTCCATCTCCACCCACTCCATCTGCTCCATGCTCGAACAGTATGATCTGTTCCTCCGTAAGGTTCTCCTGAACAGAGAAGTCCTGCGAGAGGGCAAGGCGATCTCTCACCCGGATTTCGAAGTAGTCGATCGTTACGTCGAACCCCGGAAGATCAAGAACAAAACCAGCGGTGAAGTTCTTCGACTTTTCAACTTCGAGAGACTTGCTCCCCACCAGCCTGGCGACGGGGTTGTTCGAGGGAATGGTGCCGTTGTTCACCAGATCACCCAGAGTCACATCAAATTGAGTCGATACATTGAAAGCATTCTGCTGCCCGGGCGTCGGTGCCCTGAAACCGGTGCTGTAACTGCTGCGTATTTTCAGGTCGTCGCTGAAGCCGTAGTTGGTCGCCAGCTTATAGTTGGTGGTGGTGCCAAAATCATCGAAGTCTTCATGGCGCAGCGCAGCACCCAGAAGCCAGTTCTCAAGCGGGTAGTACTCGGCCTCGGTATAGACGGAGGCGTTGGAGCGGTCAAAAGTGCCGGCAGAAAGAGGAGGGAACCCATTAAAGCCATTAGACGCTGAGCTGAATCCCTGAGTGGCCAAAGGGCCTATAGCCCAAGAAGCTTCATCGCCGGCCACGATTTCAAATGTTTCCGTGCGATACTCGAGGCCCGCAGCAAGGAAAAGCTGTTTGTTGACCAGTTTGGTAAAGTCGAGGTTCACATTAGTGTCCGTCTGAATGTAGTCTCCTGGATCAAATGAGGTCGGCGAATCGGGGCCGAGAGAAGCGTTCACGGTATTAAAAATGAAGAAGTCGGAGTGATGTTGACCATACGAGGCAGAGAGATCCCAGGTGAACGTCGGTTGCGGACTCGGATTCGTCCCCTTAACTCCAACCAGGAAAGAGACATCCTGCGTATTGGCGCCAAATCGGGGCGTAAAACCACCGGGTCTTCCAGGAAAATTTCCCTGTTGTTCCTGGAACGTAAAACAATTGTCGTCATTAAAAACCTGTGCCAGGGCATCGGCATCCGGCGCGTTATTGGTGACCGCCACGTTGGGGCAATCACCACCCATATTCACACCATCTAGATCACCGACAAGTAACGTTTGACCTCCGTCTCCACTGAATACGGCAGCCCGTGTATTGGGGTTGCGATAGTAGAACCCGCCTTCCACTTCCTTGGTGGCAAGATTGCCGTGACCGTACAAGGAAATGTTGTCCGTCAGGCTGGCGCCGTAGTTAGCGAAGAACTTCGCGTCGTTTCTAATGATAGGTTGACCCGATTTCTGAGCGGGGTTGGTCACGTGGGTATTACCCGCAGCGATCAGAGCTTTGGCGTCATTTCGCTGCACGGAGCGGACGGTCTCGCCAGCGTTGCCGTACTCCAGGCTGAGATTGGCCCACGCTCTTTCGCTGCCCAAACCCATATTACCAGCGACGGCATACGTGAAACCATCACCTTCCTGGAAAATGCCGGGTTTAAATTCGATAGACCCTCCTCTGTAACTGTCTTTCAGTTGAAAATTCATCACCCCGGCAATGGCGTCGGAACCATACTGCGCGGACGCGCCGTCGCGCAGTACTTCTACCTGCCGCAGGGCGATGGACGGGATAGGGGAAATATCAGCCCCCTGCGCTCCATCGGCGACACCGTTGCCCGACCAGGAAATCACCGAGGCGCGGTGGCGGCGCTTGCCGTTGACGAGTACCAGCGTGTGATCGGGCGCAAGCCCCCGCAAGCTGGCCGGTCGGACGACGATCGCTGCATCACCGCTGATGGGCTTGCTGACGTTGTACGAAAGCACGATATTTCTTATAAGATCGGGTAAATCCGTGCCGCCTTGCTTGACGATGTCTTCGCTCTTGACAACGTCAACAGGCACGGCCGAATCAATTATGGAACGCGGCTGCCCGCGCGAACCGACTCCGGTAACAACGATCTCATCTGTTCCGAACACGTCAGCTTCCAGACTGAAATTCAGATTTGAGGTATCATCTCCCGGCGAAAGAACTCTTTCAACGGTTTCGTATCCGACGAAACTGACGACAAGTGTGTAGTCCTCATTGTTGGTATACTGAAACGAGAACCGCCCGTCAACACCTGTTGAAGCGCCGATAGACGTGCCCTGAACAGCCGCATTTGCACCGACCAAGGGATCGCCTGTTTCGGCGTCAGTAATAACTCCTGTGTGTTCCTGTCCAAACGAGGGCGTCACGAGAGTAAGAATTAAGAAAAATAACCCTGAAGTAGTAACTCTTTTCATTCTGCTCTCCTTTCAAGAGCAAAGTCCTGAATTATATACAAAAGCAAACAAAAAAAGCCACTTAGAGCTACTCTAGTGACAATTTTTGTTGGGGTTCCACTCGCTTTCTAAGAGTACGTACACGTTCTCAGACATGCCTGGTATAAGCGCCTGTATTAGGTTTCTAAAGGGGGCGGTTCACCGGATTTTTCGGTTTCGTTATTCTATGTTTTTACCCATTTTAGATGATAGTTTTATATCAAAATCAAGAAACTTTAATGATCCTATTTAATTGACAATATCTAATATCTACAAGATTTTCCATGCAGCAAAGCCCCTAAAAACTGTAATTAAATTTTCCGTACCAGAACGTGCCGCCGAAACCAAATGGAGAAAACTGACTGTACTGATTGCCAGCGCCATCAGCACCACCCGGATTTTCATCCGGATAGGCATTGAGGATGTTCTGCGCGCCAACACTTACGATTAATCCATTGGCAAGCGAATAACTCGACTCGAGATCGAACAGTTTGAACTCGCTTCCGTAGGTGCGTAGATCATCGTCATCCCACCAGGATGAGTAGTAACTCCAGCGACCGAGGACGCCTAGATTGTCTGTTAAGGTTTGTATCCAGGTCAGGTTGGCGCGGTTGCGGGGAATGCTTTCCTGCAATTCCTTGATGCGGCCTGCTTCGAGAGTCTTGGGGTTGTGTTTGGTAACTTCTGTATCCGTGAGGTTGTAGGCGAAGATCAGTTCGCCGGCCGGCCCCGTCGGAGTAGTAATGACAATGTCCACACCATTGGTTCTTGTCTCAAAATCGTTGATAAAGTAGCGGAAGTTTGCTAAGTTGCGCACGTAAGGCACTTCTCCATCTCCACCCACTCCATCTGCTCCATGCTCGAACAGTATGATCTGTTCCTCCGTAAGGCTCTCCTGAAGAGAGAAGTCCTGCGAGAGGGCAAGGCGATCTCTTACCCGGATTTCGAAGTAGTCGATCGTTACTTCGAACCCCGGAAGATCGAGAACAAAACCAGCAGTGAAGTTCTTCGACTTTTCAGCTTCGAGAGACTTGCTGCCCACCAGCCTGGCGACGGGGTTGCTCGAGGGAATGGTGCCGTTGTTCACCAGATCACCCAGAGCCACATCAAATTGAGTCGATACATTGAAGGCATTCTGCTGCCCGGGCGTCGGTGCCCTGAAACCGGTGTTGTAACTGCTGCGTATCTTCAGGTCGTCGCTGAAGCCGTAGTTGGTCGCCAGCTTATAGTTGGTGGTGGTGCCAAAATCATCGAAGTCTTCATGGCGCAGCGCAGCACCCAGAAGCCAGTTCTCAAGCGGGTAGTACTCGGCCTCGGTATAGACGGAGGCGTTGGAGCGGTCAAAAGTGCCGGCAGAAAGAGGGGGGAACCCATTAAAGCCATTAGACGCTGAGCTGAATCCCTGAGTGGCCAAAGGGCCTATAGCCCAAGAAGCTTCATCGCCGGCCACGATTTCAAATGTTTCCGTGCGATACTCGAGGCCCGCAGCAAGGAAAAGCTGTTTGTTGACCAGTTTGGTAAAGTCGAGGTTCACATTAGTGTCCGTCTGAATGTAGTCTCCTGGATCAAATGAGGTCGGCGAATCGGGGCCGAGAGAAGCGTTCACGGTATTAAAAATGAAGAAGTCGGAGTGATGTTGACCATACGAGGCAGAGAGATCCCAGGTGAACGTCGGTTGCGGACTCGGATTCGTCCCCTTAACTCCAACCAGGAAAGAGACATCCTGCGTATTGGCGCCAAATCGGGGCGTGAAACCACCGGGTCTTCCAGGAAAACTCCCCTGTTGTTCCTGGAACGTAAAACAATTGTCGTCATTAAAAACCTGTGCCAGGGCATCGGCGTCCGGCGCGCTATTGGTGACCGCCACATTGGGGCAATCACCACCCATATTCACACCATCTAGATCGCCGACAAGTAACGTTTGACCTTTGTCTCCACTGAATACGGCATCCCGTGTATTGGGATTGCGATAGTAGAACCCGCCTTCCACTTCCTTGGTGGCAAGGTTGCCGTGACCGTACAAAGAAATGTTGTCCGTCAGGCTGGCGCCGTAGTTAGCGAAGAACTTCACGTCGTTTCTAATAATAGGTTGACCCCATTTCTGAGCGGGGTTGGTCACGTGGGTATTACCGGCAGCGATCAGACCTATGGCGTCATTTCGCTGTATGGCTCGGTCGGTCTCGTCCGCGTTGCCGTACTCCAGGCTGAGATTAGCCCACGCTCTTTCGCTGCCCAAACCTATATTGCCAGCGACGGCATACGTGAAACCATCACCTTCCTGAAAAATGCCGGGTTTAAATTCGAGAGACCCCCCTCTGTAACTGTCTTTCAGTTGAAAATTCATCACCCCGGCAATGGCGTCGGAACCATACTGCGCGGACGCGCCGTCGCGCAGTACTTCTACCTGTCGCAGGGCAATGGACGGGATGGGGGAAATATCAGGCCCCTGCGCTCCATCGGCGACACCGTTGCCCACCCAGTAAATCACCGAGGCGCGGTGGCGGCGCTTGCCGTTGACGAGTACCAGCGTGTGGTCTGGCCCAAGCCCCCGCAGGTTGGCCGGTCGGACGACGGTCGCTGCATCGCTGATGGGCTGGGTATTGACGTTGTACGAGGGCACGATATTTCTTATAAGATCGGGTAAATCCGTGCCGCCTTGCTTGACGATGTCTTCGCTCTTGACAACGTCGATAGGCACGGCAGAATCAATTATGGAACGCGGCTGCCCGCGCGAACCGACTCCGGTGACAACGATCTCATCTGTTCCGAGTAAGTCCGTCTCCAGACTGAAATTCAAATTTGAGGTATTGTCTCCCGGCGAAAGAACTCTTTCAACGGTTCTGTATCCGACGAAACTGACGACTAGTGTGTAGTCCTCATTGTTGGTATACTGAAACGAGAACCGCCCGTCAACACCTGTTGAAGCGCCGATAGACGTGCCCTGAACAGCCGCATTTGCACCGACCAAGGGATCGCCTGTTTCGGCGTCAGTAATAACTCCTGTGTGTTCCTGTCCAAACGAGGGCGCCACGAGAGTAAGAATTAAGAAAAATAACCCTGAAGTAGTAACTCTTTTCATTCTGCTCTCCTTAAATGTTAAGTTAGATAGTTTCAATTATGCTATCAGCTACTGATAAAGCATCTTACTGTTGATTACTGTTGACATTTTTTTACCATCAAATTTCTTTAAATTTAATCAAAGATAACTACGAATTTCAGCACCGTTTGTCCATTTTTATCTCCTTAAGCTTTAGTTTCGCGGACAGAATATAATAAAATTCTTAATTAAATCAATCAAAAAATTTTTAATTTTTAATTCTATAAGCTGGATGGAACAGATGTTAGTAAACTCCAGTTTTACAAACATCTGTTTATTGATGTTTTTAACATACAATTATAAATCCGGTAAATCAAAATACAAAACGGTGGAAGCTGAAAACTTTTTCCTTATACTTGATACTTGTTGAATACCAATTTTAATATTGTGGTTAGTCTTAATTACCTTCGTGCGCAAATTCAAGATTGAAGTCGAAATCAACCACATCACTCACCACAAGTCCACCAGTTTCAAGCACTCCATTGAATTGGACGCCGTACTCAAACCTGTTGATCGAACCTGTTGCATAGAACGCAGCAAGTGTCTCCCCTCTATCTTTTACTGGACCGCTAAGCTCAGCATCAAGCTCAACTTCTTTCGTTACATCTTTAATAGTAAGGTCCAGACTATCTTATAAGAGTTGTCTCTAACTTTTCGGAACGATCTTGAAACAAACTTGATGTCAGGATGTTTTTCTACATCTAAAAAATCATCAGATCGAAGATGGTCATCACGATTATCGTTGTTAGTGAAAATACTTCCGGTTTTGATAGTTGTCTCTACTATGGTATTCGAAAAATCGCTATCGTTTTTAGATGATAAATTTATATCAAAATCCCGAAACTTTAATGATCCCATCTAATTGACAATATCTACAATTTACAATCCGCATTTTTTTAAATTATGAGATAGTAAAGGGAATATATATTCCTCCGTACCAACTTCTTCCTGCACCTGGTTCAAAAAATCTTTTTCCAAATGCGTTGGGAACAATTGAGCTGTTGTAACACTTGTCGAGTATATTGTCAGCTCCTAAAAACATTCGAAAAACTACATTACCCTTTTTGTAGTTAAAACCGGTTCTAACATCGATTGTCGTATAAGCGTCATTTTTGTAATCGTTAACAGATTCATTAGCGCCAGGGAGTGGACCATTGAAATCGTTTGCGAAATATTCGTCGACCCAATTGATCGTTATCTCTCCAAAATATTGCTCATCGGGATCGTGAAGATTAAGTCTGGTGAACAATCTCCTTGGTGCAATACCGGGAACTTTTTTGCCGGAAAGTTGATGTTTTACAATCATGTTGTCGATTTTTTCTTCTTTCAAAAAATCTTCAAAAGTAAAATCTGTGTAAGTATATGAAAAAATGACACGTGTCCATTTGGCAGGAATATAATCAATTTTTATCTCCAATCCTCGATTGTCAGCTTTTCCTGCATTGCGGAAGAAAACTTCTTCACTCATTTGAACAGGGGTCTGAAATGGTATGAGCATTTCGTTGAGTGCAGCTTTATAGCCAGTAATATCATATTGAAGGTTAGGGTTTATTATAAAACCTTTTATCCCGAGTTCATAATTTTTTATCACTTCCGGCTGCAGATCTGGATTAAATCCTCCTTCACCTGACGGCCGGTTTCCAAGCTCTGTTGTGGTTGGTGTTTGAAATGAGGTGGAATAATTACCAAAAACACTTAAATTTGGTGCTGCTTGGTAGAGAATGCCAGCAACTGGACTGAATTTATCCATTACCCGTTTTCCAGATTTTTGGTTCACGGCATTAGTAAGTTTATCTTTTACAGAAAACGTAAAATAGTCGTATCGTCCTCCAAGTGTAACCACCCAATTGGGGGCAATACCGTATTCAAATTCAAAAAATGGTCCCAAGCCGTCCACATTTTCGTTCTGCGTTACTAATTTCTCCCCCTTCACTACCTGAGTCAGTGCTTTTTCATTATCATACATAACCGGCACAATGTTTACAGGCAGACCGATATTCTCATACTCGTTGCGCCAATCATTCTGAAATTCATAATCAATACCTGCGGTGGTTCGCAATGGGATTGAAGAAGAGCGGTGTGTGTATGCGAATCGTACACCACCTGCTTTACGGTCTAATTCAATAATACGCCCAGGGATATTATTGTCGGTATTGCGATAGATACCATAAAGTGTTGCTTTATATGAATTATCATTATTGATTATATTTTTTAACGTTAAGCCCGATTGAAAGGAGTTGACTCTCTTGCCTGTACCTTGTTGTACTATGAAGTTTCGTGCAAATTTTGGATCTGACAATGAAGTTATCTTATCGATCGAACTGGGATTTAAAAGATATGGGGCGTCATAATTGTTAAGCACAGTACTCAGTTGCAATTTCTCAGTTATTGCAAAGTGGGCAACCACATTTATCGTAGTGAATTCTCCGGAAGAATGATCACGAAATCCATTGATGCTATTGTGACTGAAATTTGCTATGTACCTTATTTTATTTTGATGTCCCTGCAGCTTTCCTTGCCATTTCGTATGACCAAATGATCCGGATATGAATGACGGCTGCAGCTGAAAAGTGTCGGATTGAATAGATTCGGTGCTCATAGCAATGACACCGCCTGATGAATTACCGTATAAAGAAGAACTTGGACCGCGTATCACTTCTACTGCTCCGGCAGATCCGAAATCGAAGTTATTAAGTTGAGATTGCCCATCAGCCATCGTAAGAGGAATATCGTCTAATATAAGTTTAATGCCACGGACTCCAAACTGCGCTCTTGAACCAATACCCCGAATAGTGATTCGGTCTCCCTGAGATAAATTAAATCTATTATTCACAAAGACACCTGGAATTGTGGCGAGAAATTCATCAAAGGAGAGAGATTGTGTGCCTGTCTTAAACCGTTGGCCCTCAATAACATCCATCGCTCTGGGTACACGTTGTATTGATTGACTGGTTCTGGTAGCAGTAACTACAATAGGAGAAATTGCATACTCTGCCAATGAAGTGTCTTGGCGTACTGTTTCTTGTGCAAAAACAACAGAACTTCCTGATAAAAACACAGCAAAAACTATATGTTTCATTCGTTGCATTTTATAGATTAAGACATGTGTTTAATGTCAAGTAACGTAAAAAAAGGATAATCGATTGTCTCTTGGTAAATTCATATAATTGTTATAAATACAACGCAAACAACAAAATATTTAGAAATATTTCAAATTTTGTTTACGTGACAGTTTCAAAAGTTTTGTTAAGAGTTTATAATATTCTATTAACACATTTCATTGAAAATACTATAAAAAAATGAAAACTCATTGTTGGATTAATAGTATCATAAAAAGCTTCGTGTATCTTACTCATATATTCATTCAAGGTTTAATGTACAGGAAGGTTTTCACGAAGATAACGGGTCATGAGTTCATACAAATGCCTGCTGGTATTCTTCCCTTCATATATACCATGAGTTCTATTAGGATATGACATCATTGAAAAATGTTTATTATTTCTAACAAGCTCGTTTACAAGAACTTCGGTGTTTTGATAATGGACATTATCATCGCCGGTACCATGAATAATTAAAAGGTTGCCTTCTAAGTTTTCGGCAAACGCAATTGGAGAACCGATAGTATATTCATACGAGTTCTCATCAGGTAAGCCCATATACCGCTCCTGATATATCGTATCATACAATCGGAGATCAGTAACCGGTGCTACTGCAATTGCTGTTTTGTACAGATCAGGATAACGGAAAATCTGATTTAGACTCATTGTCCCACCACCGCTCCATCCCCAAATTCCGATGCGTTCAGGATCGATGTAGGACCTTTCAAGCAAGACCGATCTTAGTGCCTTAGCTTGGTCTGATGTATCAAGGATCCCCATTTTCTTGTAAATCACCTTTCTCCAATCTCGGCCGCGTGGGGCGGGCGTACCCCGATTATCGATACTCATAACGAGATATCCCTCTTGAGCGAGCATTTGGTGCCATAAATATCGTGAGCCGCTCCACCGATCAAGTACAGTTTGAGCGGCAGGACCCCCGTAAAGATAAAGAAGCAACGGATATCTTTTTTGCGGACCGAAATTATACGGTTTGATCAACCATGCATCAAGCTCATCATCTTCGCTTATAGATATCTGAAAAAACTCAACAGAATTTTTTTTGAGTTTACTAACATTTGTATGTAATGATTCGTTATCATTTAATAATACTATTGATGTATGATCAGGTAAACTGATAAGTTCTGTAATAGGAGGTATATCATACGAAGAATAAGTGTGAAACGCCCATTGAGAATTAGGAGAAATGTTGTATGAATGTGTACCGCTCAGTTGGTCAGGCGTGATTCTCACAATTTCGCCACTCCCTTCAAGAGATGTCCGGTACAGATATCTCTGTGTAGCATAATCTGGAGAAGCTACAAAGTATATCACTCCATTCTTTTCATCAATACTCTGAATGGAAACTACATCGAAGTTTCCGGGTGTCAACAATACAATTTCATTGCCATTTATGGATATTTTATAAATGTGTTTCCAGCCATCACGTTCGCTGAACCAGATGAAAGAATCACCATTTTCAATCCAACGAAAATCGTCATTTATATCGACCCAAGCCTCATCCTGCTCAGTAAAAACTGTTGTTGTTTCGCCGGTTTCAATATTACCAACTATAATTTGCAAGGTGTTTTGCAGACGATTTAGTAATTGAATTACTACTTCTTCAGAGTTATGAGCCCATTCCATTCGGGCAATATACTGTTCTTGTGGATTTCCGGGAATATCAAGCCAGCGTTTAGCGCCGTCTCTAGTATTGACGATACCGATGCGTGCTGCAGAATTTGTTGTTCCGGCCTTTGGGTATTGTACCGGCACAATCTTAGTATAGATTGAATCAGTTGTATTGATCATGTAAAATTCACCGACTTCTTCTGCATCAAGTTGCCAGAACGCAATATGTTTACCGTCCGGACTCCAACGATATCCATTCCTCAAAGACAGTTCTTCTTCGTACACCCAATCAAATGTCCCATTTATAATAGTGTTTGAACTATCAAAGGTTAATTGAGTGATATTTTTAGTTCTCATATCCTCAACATAAATATTATTGCCAGAAATAAAGGCTACATTGTCACTATTCGGTGAGTATGTTGCAAACATCAAAGACGATGAAGGTGCAACTCCTCCAAGTTGATTTAAATCCCAATTATCAAGGTTGAGTAACCAGTAGTCACCGCGAGTGTTCTGCCGCCACACGCGCTGTGAGTTAGTATAGATTAAAACCGTTTTATCATCAGGGGCAATAGCATAATTTTCTATATTCAGTGGTGTATTTGTGTCTACAGGTATAAGCTGTGCAGCAGAAATTACAATTTTTTGAGCGTGATTGTTCGGATTGTATTGGACAATATCAAAACTACCCTCAATTTCCCCGGACGGCTCAAGGGTTGTATAGCTCGAACCATCATTCGACCAAAATGCTGGACCGAATCGCTCCTGAGAAAATTCCCGTGAGCTGAAAATTCTTTCAAGTGTTAAATTCCCAGGGTCAGAATCTTGAGCAATCCCTGATTGTGCAAATATGAGCAACAGTAGTGATAGGATGACAAATTTGCATTTTATCAAGACAGGACCTCACTATATTATGTTTGGAGAATGAAAAAAGAGTTATAAATGATTGGGAAGATACAAACTATGGAAAGACATTCCAAATGAAGAAAATATTTTGGGCATATTTTTATTATTTGTGATAATAAAAAATCCTGCAAAAGTATGAAATTATAATCCTGTACAGGGTTTTCAGCATAAGAACTCAAACTTTTTACGTATGAACCACCCTGTTTTCAACCACTAATATATGCAGACCAAGCATTTTATCTGTTTTTGCATCGCTGATAATCTTAACCAGGCCATCGGTAGATTCAAGACATCGTGTTCTTCCATTTGCTCTCGTTGGAAATTTTCTGATTTTCACTTCTCTGTTATGCTTTTTCACTTCTTCTTCCGACATGCCAACCGACTCCAATTACAACCAATCCCGATACGATGTGGTCCATAATTTGTTATAAGTGTAAATTTTTGTATGAGAATTAAAATAATTTTTACTTGCTGCACTGTTAAAATGAGTAATAATTCAGTATTTTCTTGCCGATTACACTCAAGATTAATACTCAACGCAACATAGCTTTTAAGAATTCTGCTATGTGAATTGTTTAATCTATATTAGGACAACCTATAGCAAGCATTGTGCTACGAGTTGAATATTTTTGGAAATAATACGATTAGAAAGCAGGAAGGACTTGTAAATATAGGAATATATGTAATCCTGACGTAAAGTATGTTTCAGATAATTAACCGCCTATCATCTTTTTAATATTGTCAAATATCCACTCAAATACAGAATATTTTAATTTGTAATCATTTCGAAGTTTCATAGCTTCTTCTTTTTTGGATTCATGCATTAATTTTCCATAATTTTCTTTAACAACACGCTCAATGTTCCTATTATGTATTTTCCGCTCCTTTTTGATAGCCAGAGCCTCACGAAATTGTTCTTGCATTATAAGAGATTCCCAGTATTTGATCGTCGCAATGTGAGCTCGTTTCTCCTTGATTTTAAAGTAGTAAGCAAAATCAGCCGCAATATCCATCTGATTTTGTTCATATACTTGATGGAATCGAGTTATGATTTCACCAAGTGTGTCTTTGTCTGCTATTTTCAGATCAAGATCACCAACAACCTTAAACATAATTTCGAACTGGTCAGAACGTAAAAGATGATTAACAGCATCTGTGAGAGCTTCATTAACAATGCTGCTCGGAGTTTCATATTCTTCAATAAAAGTATTGATTTCTTGTGTTTCTCCGTTTTTGGCAGCACTCTGGATGAAAAATTTAGAAGATTTTGTTATCTTTTCACTAGCATCGTCGGATGAGTAATCAAATTGGAGATTGTAGTTTTGTTTCAGAAAAAGTGCACCATTTAAGTTGTTTTCATCAAGTAGCTTAAAATGTGAATTTTCAACTGCTTGTATCACATCATATGCAATCACTTCCGGAGTACCAGAATCGAGCAGCTTGAAATTTTGTGCAACTTGATATGCTGTTTGTCCTCTCCCATCCTCCAGCATTTTGTTGTGAATTTTTGCTATAGATTCTGTAAGAAACTTTACTATTTCCGATAATATGGGATTGTGAACGTAATGCCGATAAATATCAAATGCATCTACTATTTGATACAGTTTGTCAATTTTGTTTATATCAAAATATTTGGATATAACACAACCTTTAAAAAGTTGCACAAAATAGTTGATTTCTTTTTCATTAAGATCTTCTCAATCTTCATCATGAATAATTTTGTGTTCACTTTCAATTTTAATAATTGAATTAAGCTTATTGTCAGACAAGAGCTGATCATACTCCTTAGAAACCAACAGAAAGCAGCCTTTTTGGATCAAATCAAAAACCTTTCCAAGAAGATAAGCGTTGATGTAGGATTTGCCATTGATCAGAGCATTAAACTTGTTTCTGATTTCATTTAAAATGGAATCTATATTAATTTGTTTAATACCTCGGGCATTTTCCGGTCATTGAATAACTGCTTAAAAGCTTTTTCTGCTATCTCACTAACTTCACTACTGCTTAATTCTTTAACACTTAACTTTTTTTGCTGCGTTGATATCACCCGATAATAGAAGACCAAGAAACTCACTTTTGAGAACATTTCTTTCTTCGGCTTACATTTTCTCATTCAAGGTTAAATTGTACAGTAAATATATATATTAAGGTACTTAGGTTATTTCCGGACCAAGTGTTACAGTATACTTGAAATGGGAAGAAAAAGTCACTTTATTGATTGTTGACACATCATGTTTCTTTTGTTCTGGGGATCGTCTGTACCGTTTGCGTGATAATCGTTTTAGCGGTTCAAGGACGATCTTGCTCTACTGCCTAAAGCATAACAAAATTGAACAGTCACAGGCCATTCGAGAAAAATATAAATTGCCTGATGATACTAATGATAAGGTAAACAAAAAAACCAATGAAATTTTAATAGATGATGTGCAAAATAAGGGAATTATATACAATGGTAACCAAAACACTTTTATAGAGGAGTAAAAATGGCACCTACCACCATATGAGCAAAAAGCATCTGGGCCGGTACGTGATAGAATTCTCGGGGCATCATAGTGACCGTAGCCTTGATACAATTGACCAGATGGAGATCTTGATGCGGGGCATGGTTGGTAAGCAGCTACGATATGCGGACTTAATCTGGTGAGATTATGAATTCAGTTTCAGATTTTATTATCAAAGTGAATGGTATTTACGAAACCGGCCAAGCCACTGAACATTCTTACCGCTCCGCTTTCGAGTCCCTAATCCACTCACTAGACGATGACGTGACCGCTTTGAACGAACCTAAGCGGGTGAAGTGCGGAGCACCGGACTTTCTTGTACAACATGGTGAAATCGCAATTGGCCATATTGAAACCAAGGATATCAGCGTTTGTTTACGCACCATGAAAGACACTAACAAGAAGCAAAAAGATCGCTATCGCAAAGCCCTGCCAAACTTGATTTACACCAATTGCCTTGATTGGGAATTTTACCGCGAGGGGACGCTTTCAACGGCCATAACCATTGGTCGTTTATTGCAGGGCATTTTCCAGCCACAGTGCAAGAAATTTGATATGCTCGAAAACCTGCTACGTGATTTCATCAGCCAAACCCCCCGAACCATTACATCATCACAAGTGCTGGCAAAAATGATGGCGGGCAAGGCCGAGTTGATCAAGGATGTGCTGACAAATGCTTTAGAAGAAGATATAGGCAAGCAAACCGATCTGGCTGGCCAATACAAAGCTTTCCGGGAGCACCTGATCCATGACATCACCCCTGAGGAATTTGCGGATATCTACGCCGAAACCGTTGCTTATGGCTTGTTCGCCGCCCGCATCCATGACCCAACACTTGATACGTTCAGCCGTACAGAGGCTCTATACCTTCTACCAAAATCCAACCCCTTCCTGCGAAGCCTGTTTGGTTATGTCGCGGGGCCTGATCTTGATGACCGCCTTAAGTGGCTTATTGATGACTTGGCTCGTGTATTTTTGTCCTGCGATGTGCGCGTGTTGATGGATGACTTTGGCAGTCTGACCCAGCGCAACGACCCTTTCCTGCATTTTTATGAAACATTCTTGTCTGCGTATAACCCAGCCAAACGCAAGGCGCGGGGCGTTTGGTATACGCCGGAACCCGTGGTCAATTTTATCGTCCGTGCGGTGGATGAGGTATTACAAACCGAATTCGGATTACCCCTTGGACTTGCTGACAATTCCAAAATCACGGTCAATTGGGACACGGGCACGAACGGTAACGAGTGCAAAGTCAAGAAAGAGGTCCACCGCGTTCAAATGTTGGACCCGGCTGTCGGCACCGGTACATTTCTGGCCGAGATGATCAAGCAGATTGCACCTCGCATTAAAGACATCGCGACGGGGCAATGGAAGTCCTATGTGGAAAAGGAACTTCTCCCGCGTTTGCACGGGTTTGAATTACTGATGGCCAGCTATGCTATGTGCCATATGAAGCTAAATATGGTCTTGACTGAGATGGGTTATACGCCCTCCGCAACCGCACCCCGCCTTGGGGTGTATCTGACCAACAGCCTAGAGGAAGGTGAGGATCGCAACGTGCACGATATCTGTTTATGGCGCAATGGCTGACGCGAGAGGCGCAAGAGGCAAATAACATCAAGCTTCAGACGCCCCATTATGTGCGTCATCGGCAATCCGCCGTATTCAGGCATTTCTCATAACATGGGACCGTGGATCATAGGATTGATTGATGATTACAAATATGTGGACGGGGTGCATTTTGGCGAACGTAAACACTGGCTACATGATGACTATATGAAATTCATCCGCTTTGCTGAACATATGATTGACAAAAACGGAGAAGGCGTACTCGGCTTTATTACTAACCACGGGTATTTGGACAACCCAACTTTTCGCGGGATGCGATGGCATTTGATGCAGACATTCGATCAAATTCACATCGTTGATTTACGTTGATTTACATGGTAATTCAAAGAAAGGTGAAGTTTGTCCAGATGGAACACGTGACGTGAACGTGTTTGATATTCAGCAAGGAGTTGCCATCCTTGTTGGAGTGAAATTTTCCTCAAAAAGGACAAAGGGAACGGTAGCAGACATTAGCAGACATTTTTTTTACTGACATGTGGGGAGAACGGAAATCTAAATATGAGAGGCTTTGGGAAGGGAGCTTTCCCCGAACACAGAAACAGCGTATAGAACCTCAGAAACCTTACTATTTTTTTCGAAATTTTGATCAGTCCGCAAAGGCGGTCTATTTCAGTGGATTTGGAGTTTCAGATTTCTTTAGACGTGGCTCTTCTGGCTGTGTTTCTGCGAAAGATAGGGTGAACTATAGCTTCACAAAGGCAGAAGCTGTTTCCAAAATTCGGTTCCTTAAGTCTCAACCCGATTCGGAAATACGTAACCACTTTGGCATCAAAGCGAAGGATGCACGTGATTGGAAAGTTTCCACAGCAAAAGCTGACGCTATCGAAAACACTATTGGTGTTAGTCCAACGGAAGCATTGTATCGGCCATTCGATAATCGATTGACATTCTATACAGGCAATTCACGTGGACTTTATGCAAGCCCGCAGATTGGCATCATGAAACATATGCAAAATCAAAAAAATATTGGTCTTACTGTATCAAAGGTGAATCGACAAAAGAGCCTTGGCTATGTGTTCATCACGGATAAGCTAGTAGACTTTCATATTCATGATAGTATCGGAGATAGCACCAGTCTTTTCCCGCTCTATCTATTTTCTAACGAAGGCGAATTGATCGAAACCCACCACACTAATTTCGACCCAAAGTTGTGGGAGAAACTCCAAGGTCTCGCAGAACACCCTGATCACGGCAGGCCGGACGAAGTGCAAACATTTGACTATATTTATGGCGTCCTGTATTGCCCTGCCTATCGCAACGCATACTCTGAGTTTCTAAAGATCGACTTCCCCCGCATTCCGTGGCCCAAAAGCCCAGATGAATTTTGGAATGTTTCGGCCAAGGGCGGTGTCTTGCGCCAGTTGCACCTGATGGATATTGCGGCCATTGGACTGGCGCCGTATCGGTTTGAGGGGAAAGGGGACAGTGTGGTGGGTAAAGTTCGGTATGAGGGCGGACGTGTCTGGATTAACAAAACTCAATACTTTGATAATGTGCCAGAGGTATCTTGGTCTTTCTATATCGGTGGATATCAACCTGCCCGGAAGTGGCTGAAAGACCGCAAGGGTCGCGCACTTAGTTTTGATGACATCCAGCATTATCAGCGGATCATCAATATTTTGGCAGAAACCGACCTGGTCATGAAAACCATCACCATGGATTTAGAGGTGTAAAGAGAAAGAATATGGAAAAGAATCAAAGCAAACCACAACGTGATCGTCCAGTTATAAATACTATGCCAGAACCGATTCCAGATACATTGGAAAATGTGGCGTGGGCTGTATTGAATACTTTACCCAAAGCTAAGGATGATTGGCAATACCTGAAAAAGACTCATTGAATACCTTGGTTTCCATTGTATGTAATTTCCCAAAATAAACCGTTCAAATGGTTTCTGAAAATCCCCTTATGCTCCTATCATTAAGAGCTCTTGGACTTCATTCCGTAGAGCAAATCCACTTATAAAAAGAACTTTTTCATTTTGCTTGGTTTTTTTGACTTCCAACAAAGTTTCTTTACCAGCCATCTAAGGCATGACCATTTCAAACAATATCATATCAATCACAATCTTTTTTCTCTTGAAATATTAAAATTGCCTCGTCACCATCGATGGTCTAATCCTATTTTTGCTGCATTGACTAATCAACTAAGAGATATGTTTTGCTTTTACAAGCATTATTTGCTCCTAGAGTAGTACGAATTTGTATTCCAATAATGTTGATAACAATCGATTGATCGTTATAGCAATTTTTAGCAAAAATAGCTGACTCTAATGGATTAATACAATCCCCTCATTTGGTGACTGTATATTTTCAACTCCACGACTTGTTATAACTTGAGCATTTGAAATATTTAATGACAGTGGAAAACCGGGCCTTTCAGCAAGATTCATATGGACCATATATTCAAAAGCAAAAATATGATTCTCTTGAATAATTAAATGATGCGTGTCCGGCCGAAATTCTGCCATAGAGGGTCCGACTTCCCCTGTATTGCCTAAAGCGTGATTATCTATGGAAATTCCTGCAACATCAGTCCCTTTATTAGCGAGCCCCTCCTGTACTATAATATCACTTTTACCATCATCCTTAAAAGGTGTGTAAATGTAGCCTGCCTCTTCCATGGCTTTTACCATAGCATCTAGTGACTCACCAGCAGTCATGCCAACTCTCATGTGTGGACGCATGATCCATTGCCCTGCTATTGCTTTATCATAAACTTTTTGTAAAAAATCGGGTACTTTTGTTTCTCCTTCTTGCAAAATATAGGCATAAATTTTAGTATCCACAGGAAAACCCATATGGCTATACCTTTGCCCGCCACCACCGCCATAAAATAAATCACCACGTTGCAAAGTGTAATGAGAAGACTCCATTTCGGATATATCCGAAGCTGCCGAATAGACTACTCGGGCCCTAACTTCTCTCGCTGAAGTAGCACCCGGCACAATAGTAGATAAACGTTGTAACTTACGCTGCCGGGCCATTGTCAATAAATGGGTCTGTGCTGCAATTTCTCTACTTGTTCTCCTCACTATGAAATCAAGAATGACGTTCTCTGCTGACATAATTCTTGCAGAATATTTAGTGCCTAAAATCTTATTAAGTTTCAAAAAAGCAGTATACGAAATACCATCTGCTATAGGGAGCCATTCCGAAAAATTTACTGCAATCGTTTTTGGGTCACGCTCTTCAACAAATTGTGTTATTTCGTCATAGACTTCGGGAATCGTAAAACTTTGACCCTTATCCATATTGTTAAAATTATAACCGCCCAAAGCCATATTTACTGCACGTGAACCACGCACGTCAATATTTTCAATAGCCCCTGCACTCATACCAAACATAGCCCGCTCGATTTTATTTCCGAGATCAGTAAAAATTAAATAACCGGAAGTTTCTCCAAAATGTGGAGCCAATTTGTCACCACTTTCTTCGTTCGCAAAGACTCCCTCTGCACGAGTGACATGAATCCACATGTCCACGTTGTTGTCACGCATAGCTCCCGGCAGGATAAGATTAAGCTTTTCGTTCCTTATCAGACGTAGAATTTCAGCATCCGTTTCCGGTGTATATCCTTCAGTCTGCGCAATAGCAACGGGCACTATTAACATTACAGCAATGAAACAAATCATTCCTCGTGTTAACATAGTATGATCCTCCCTAGGTTAAAAGGCGATTATTTGTCAAACACTTCGTTGGCAGAAAGTTTATAATCAATTATGGTTTTCGCAAATTTCTAATCATGAATTATATTAAACATGGATGAGCAATGCAGAAACATAGAGATTACAATTAATGGTAAGTGATGACATACTCAATTACAAGCATTATCTGTATTCCTGATTGTTCGATAAGAGAATAAAAAGTTGGAATTAAATAAACATCTGTAAATATAGAATTACTTCGATTTTTAATATTAAAGGGCTGATTCGTGTAAGTCAGCCATTTAATATTTGTTCAAAGCTTGATTAGTTAGACATAAGAAATATAATAAAAAAGCTAAAATCGCACCAGCGGCACAATCAACTCATATAACGGTAAAGTATCGCCTTCTCTTTCACAACCTGAGCCTCAATGGATTAGTGTTATCTCCTCGTTTGGCGGCTGAATATTTTCCACTCCTCTGCCTGTTATTATTTGAGCGTTTAAAACACTAAATGCAATTGGATAACCAGACCTTTCATCAATATTCATGTGAATCATGTATTCAAAAGCAAAAATATGATTATTTTGAATTCTTAAATGATGTGTGTCTGTTCGGAACGGCTCCATAGAAGCTCCGACCTCACCTGTATTATCTAAAGCGTGATTGTCAATGAAAAACCCTGGTTTATCTGTAGTAACGAGCACCCTCTGAACCATTTGATAGTCTCGCGCGACATTATCTGTAAAAGAAGTATGTATATACCCGGCATCCTCCATAGCTTTAATCATAGCCTTCAAAGATTCTCCGGCTGTCATACCTACCCTCATATGCGGCCGTATAGATCCATTGGCCTGCTATTGCTGTGTCATAGGCTTTCTGTAAAAATTCGGGGGTTTTTGTTTCCCCTTATCTTAATATATAGCCATAAATTTTGGTGTCTACATCAAATCCCAAATAATCATACCAATTATTATCATAAAAAAATCACCCCGCTGTAATGTGTAATTAGATGAACCTGTCGTGGATCGATCTGATACAGCTGAATAGATAACTCGAACTCCTGCTTCTCCTGCTGATGTTGTTCCCGGTATGATACTGCTTAATTTTCCTAAAGAACCTTTACAAAATCCAAAATAACATTCTCCGCAGAGACAATTCTATGAGAATATTGAGGCCCTAAAATTTTTTCCAGTTTTAAGTATGAAGAATGTGAAATGCCATCAGCTATTGGAAGCCATTCGGAGGTATTAACAGCAATCGTTTTTGGGTCACGCTCAGCAACAAATTGTGTTATTTCGCCATAGACTTCGGGACGGGAATTGTAAAAGTCTGACTCTTGTTCAGATTGTTATAATTATAACCTCCTAATGCCATTGCAACTTCGCGAGAGCCGTATACGTCAATATTATCAACAGCACCTTCACTCATCCCAAAAATAGCTCGCTCGATTCTGTCTCCCAAATCGGTAAAGATCAAATAACCGGAAGTTTGGCCAAAATGCGGAGCCATTTTGTCTCCGCTTTCTACATTTGCAAAAATCCCCTCTCCACGAGTGACATGGATCCACATGTCCACGTTATTGTTACGCATGGCTCCTGAAGTATTAAGTACAGTTTTTCGCTTCTTATTAGGCTAAGAACTTCATAATCGGTCTCCGATGTATATCCTTTTGTCTGAGCATCTGCAACAGGTGCTGTGAATGTCACAGCCATTAAAAATAATATCACTCGAAATAGCATAAAAACACTCCTTTTATTGGTTAATGTTAAAAAACTAAGGATATGCATACATCCATTTGTATTTGTATCTACTCAGAAGGAATTTCACTTATTCAGCGAGATAAACAATAAAGTGTCATTGTTTTTGGTTGAACATAAGAATAATATTGATATAACTTTATGGTGGCGATATTGATTTAAAATATTGTTGAAAATAGAAAAGGACTTACAATATAATATCATAAGTCCTTATTTATTTATGTACCGAGGGCCGGGCTCGAACCGGCACGGCCTAAAGGCCAATGGATTTTAAGTCCATTGCGTCTACCAATTCCGCCACCCCGGCATATAATTAAGTTTCGTGCGTTTATGCAGGAATATTATAACTATTCGGAATTGTGTTTATATACTGAGTGCTTGCTTGAAAAAGAATACAGGCCCAAGAAATGCCTGCGCGCTTTTTATAAACGTTTTGTTATCCGGTAACTTAAGAGGCGACGATCGGATTCGAACCGATGAATAGAGGTTTTGCAGACCTCCGCCTTAGCCACTTGGCTACGTCGCCATTGAGCGGGAGACGGGATTTGAACCCGCGACGTTCTCGTTGGCAACGAGATACTCTACCACTGAGTTACTCCCGCCAAAAAACGCCTCAAATATACTATTTTTTAGTGTTATCTGCAATAGAAATGTTCTGGAATATTAAATGGTTTCTTGCTTGAAAGAGCCTGTTGTATTCATAAGTCATACAACATGTTTTATCAGGGACATTTCATCTCATTTTGCTTTACTCGATTGAGAAATATTCATATTTTTACTATAAACATACTAATCATAAAAATTAAGGAGGTGCAATGAAATATCGCCGTATGCCGATAGAGTTTGAATCACTTAAAGAATTTGGTTTAGATAAAATCAATTATAATCTTATTGAAAGTTCGGTGCCGGATGTCCATTATAGTGATTTACAGGTAGATTTATCCAACTTAGTGTTTTCGTATGGTAATCATCGTGAAAAAAGTGAATTGCAGGAAATAATAACGAGTGATGATCAAGTGTTAAAACCCGAAAACGTTCTTATGACTCAGGAGGGCAGAGCAAGCGTTATATTGTATCTATACCGCCCTCCTGAGATCGAATAATCATATGGTGGTAGCTTATCAAAACTACATATTGAATGTAGAATGTCCCCGTGCCGTTGGTGCAAATGTTGAGCTCATTCACCATGAATATGAAAATAGATGGAATCCAAATATTGACAAACTTGCCTCAATTGTCACTTAGGATACAAAAATTGTGAGCATTATTGTTCCTCACAATCCAACAGGCTCCATGATGTCGGCAGATGACTTAAGACGAAATCTACCGACAGATGACATTCGGACAAAATCTTCCTGTTGCCGTATCTTTAAGTGAAAACATCATAAGTGTCACCAGTATACCATAAAGCTATGGTCTGCCCGAAATACATATCGACTGGTTAATTACACAAGATGTTCAGTTGTTTGAATCACTTTTATCTGCTAAGGATCTTACTACAATCTGCAATTCTATTACAGATGAGGAAATTGAGCACACAGTTATGCAAGATAAAGAGAATTTTCTTGAACAATTTAAGTATAATATAAACAGAAAATTAGCTTTCGTCACAGAATGGATGGATGCGGAAGAAAACTTTGAGTGGATAAAACCTGAAGGTGGTGTTGTATGTTTTTCGATGATTAAGCCTGGTATTGCGCTTGATATTGACAAGTTTTATTCCGTATTAAAAGAAAAGCACAACACATTTGTTGGTCAGGAACACTGGTTTGAAGTTGATCGTCGGTTAATGGGAATCGGCTATGGGTAGACTCTCCTTGAAGACTTGCAGTCGGAATTGCAATGTGTCTGTAAGGCCGTTCGGAAATCTATATTTCAATTTAAATAGGTTCACACCATTCTACATCAAACAAATTCTTGACAAAACCAATACGAATTTATATTTTAAATAACATTTATATTTGTACTGCTATCTGTAGATATCCATTTTCCCTTTCCCAAATTACCAACCAAGGTGAGTATTTATGAAACATGTCCGGCACATTTTAGAGAAAAAAGGGCAAAAAATATATAGTATTTCTCCTGACAACACGGTTTTCAGTGCCCTTGAAATTATGGCGGAGAAAGATATTGGCGCACTTTTAGTACTCGACAACAATCAGCTAGTCGGCATTCTTTCGGAAAGAGACTATGCTCGGAAGTGCGCTCTGGTCGGCAGATCATCTAAGGAAGAACTTGTTAAAGAGATTATGACAACAGAAGTTGTGTATGTTAATCTTGATCAGACTATAAAAGAGTGTATGGCACTTATGAGCGATAAACATATCCGGCATTTACCAGTATTTGATGGTGATTCTTTAATGGGAATTATTTCTATAGGAGATGTGGTTAAAGCTATCATCGAAGAAAAACAGTTTATGATCGAGCAGTTAGAGCACTACATCCATGGTGATAGATAATGTGCTTACGCATCAGTACATGAGTTTCGGCTATGAGTTGTGCCTAACAGAATAATAATTGCTGGAAATTGCAGAGTTTTTAAACTATTCTGAATAAAGCTATTCCTTGATATTTATTATCGTTCCCGTGATCTCATTGCCAGCTTGAATGCTTTTAACATTGGCCTGAAATACACGTTGATTCGTAATGAGATCGACCTGTGTATCAGTGATATTCATATTTGATGATTCCAGAAAACCCTGAATAATTCTTCCAAATCCTTCCGCGCCAGGTATGTCAGTTTGCGCCTGCCCTGAAGCATCCGTAGTTTCAAATAAAGTACCTCCTGTTGCACGCAAGCCCTCCAGATTCTGAAAACGGGCAATTATTATTTGACCAAGATTTGCTTGGTTATTTTGCCCGCCTGTTAAAAGGAATGACACTTTGCCATCAGGCGAAACAGAAATTTGTGCGCTTTCGGAGGGTGTATTAATATTAGGAACCAGAGCAAATCCCTCAGAAGTAGCGAGTGAACCGTTTTGAGATATTTTGAAGGATCCATTCCGCGTGAACACTGTACTGCTCTGTTTGGCTTCTCAAGCTGGAAAAAACCGATACCTTCTATGGCCAGATCAAAAGGATTGTTTGTTTGAACTGGTGTTCCAGCTCTACAGATCGAGAAATGCCGTTTATCTGAGCACCTCTGCCATTTTGGATGCTGTTTTCTTGTGTTACGGGAGATTCAGATGTTGTGATAGTTACCGATTTAAATCCGGGTGTGGAAATATCCACTATATTGTGAGCAGTAGTACGCAGCTTTTGGAGAGAGGTCTTCAGACCAGTTGCAGCTATATTAAAAAGAGAAATCACTATCACTAAAAGGTTGTAAAACTACATTTTATCAATAGTAGTGATAACCATAGTAGTGATAACCATGTAAGAAATCAATCATTTTTTCAAGAAACACTAACTGGTGTAATTGTGTTATTCCCAAGAGGGTGCCAGCCGTTTTCTTCAAGATATGGCATCGAGCATACAAGTAGCATATTTTCGGTTTTTTTCATATGGAGCGTATAATATTCTTTATTTTCGTTATACATACAACACACACATGCTTCATCCTGATTTGTCATGACAATATTGAGGGCTTTAATGTATTCAGAACGTTTTTTTATAATTGTCAACGCTTTAGAGAGAGCTTCGAAGAGATTGCCATTATAAAATCGGTTGATGTAATTAAAAACTTTCTCTGACCCTACAATACCCTCGGCAGGAAGCCGGACTCCTTTGAGAAATCCGTTAAAACCGTACATGACGCTTTTATTCTGAAACGGCATGTTGCATTCAATAGTAATCGGCGGCTCATTGTCGGCAGCACTTCTGGCATGTGCAATGAGTTCGGTTGTTGTACCGAACTGCTCTAAATCATCATCCCATATTGGAGTAAGATTTTTATACATTTTCCATTCGTTATCCACTTTATACGCACAACCCCATCCATTTCCTTGATATTCGGAGCTGGTTTTCGCAATCTGAGAAAACTTTTTCAAATGCTCAGCAATAGAGAAATTATCTTTTGATTTTACTAACAGCAATCTGCACATACATCGTACCCTGAAAATTACATCGGATGAATACCGGGAAATGTCAAACCGGTTGTTTCTTCGAAGCCATGAATTATATTAAATGCCTGAAGTGCTTGCCCGGCCGCCCCTTTCATTAAATTGTCAATTGCACCAATAACAACAAGGCGGTTCGATTCCTCATCTTTTTGAAATCCTATATCGCAATAATTTGTACCTGCAAGAATTTTCGGATCGGGGTAACGATATGACCCCTCCCGTTCTTTGACAACTCGAATAAAAGGCTCATCGGCAAATTCTTTCCGGTAGATTTTCCAAATTTCTTTTTCATCAAGGTCATCTTTCAAAAAAACATGGCAAGTGGACACAACCCCGCGAACTATATTGATAGCAGTCGCTGAAAAATGGACTTTAATCGTTCTGTTGAAACTTAATTCCTGCACAATTTCTTTGGCATGTCGATGATTTGTCGGTTTGTACGACCTCACAGAACCGGAACGGATTGGATGATGTGATGCATCATTAGTTTTGTTGCCGCCCTCACTTGATCCGGTTTTCACCTCAATAACCGTATGCTCGGGATCAACGAGATCGTGTTTGTAGAGCGGATACAAGGGCAATATTGACGCCGTAGCATTACAACCGGCACTTGAAATATAGTTGGACTCTTTCATCTCCTCACGGTGTAGTTCCGGAATACCGTATATAAATCCATCTTTGTTGTTCAGGCGGAAGTCGCCTCCGAGATCGATTATTTTTGGCGCCAACGTTTTAAACCTGCCCATTTGCAGAGATGATAATCCGTGAGGTAAGCTGACAAACAGCATGTCACATGACTCAATTTCAGACATTGCACTAAATTGCAGTTTGGCGACTTTTCGGAGATTGGGATGGAGTTTTGTGATTGATTTACCCGCAAACCTGTCGGATGTTACCTGGACTATCTCAACATCTGGATGAAATAACAAGAGCCTGATTAACTCACCCCCTGCATAACCTGATCCACCCGCGATCGATACCCGTATTTTTTTCATAAAATCCTCTGATTCCTAAATGCTGCTAATCACCCATGTGAATAACATAATACATTACTCACCCCAGTCTTCATCAGCTTGAGGAGCTTCCTGAACCTCTATCGGGTCGATACTGGTTACTTCCATATCACACCCGCACTCATCGCATGTCACCAGTTCTCCAATTTCTATTTCTCCGGTTGTACTGAGTTCGGCACCGCAAACACTACATTCTGACATCATGATTATCTCCAATTTAGCCACATGTTTACTATTGATCATAAAAAAACCGCGAACTATGCCGAGGCCGCAGTTAAATATTCTTAATCCAGAAATCAGTTAAAAAGTTTTCTATGTATACGTTTTCAAGAATGTACGGACCACTGGCAGTAATAAAATATCGAATGAATTGACGTCACTAATGTTTTTTATATTGGACTCTTTGTATGCGTATTGTATGCGTACACATATTAGAATTACTAATAATATAAAGTAAAATACTTTTATTTATTAATATAGTCAAGTTTAAATTGAATCATACTTCAATATCTATTGATATTGAAGTATGATTCCGAATGTAGTTGAATTGTTAAATGTTGATATTACATCTCGCTTAATTAAGCAATCGATATACCAAAGTCCGTTATAACTCGCTCTATTTCCTGCAGAGCATAGCGAGTAATCTGTTTCTGTGTGCACGTGATGAGGCATTTTTGTGCTCAGGCCTCCGAGAATAGCATGAATATCTTCGTAATTGAAACAGGCTCAGAAGATAAGCTCAATTTTCTCATTTGGCGGCTGAAGCCATTCAACTCCACGATTGGATATAATTTGAACATTGCAAACATTTATTGAAAGTGGAAAACCCGATCTTTCGGGAAGGTTCGTATGTACCATATATTCAAAAGCGAAAAAATTATTCTCCTGGATTACCAGATGATGCCGGTCCGGTCGAAACGGCGACATGGAGGGCCCGATACGATTTAATATGTCAGAATCACCATCATTACGATTATTACCAAAAGCATGATTATCAATGGAAAATCCTGACTTATTAGTATTAGCAAGTGACTTCTGCACTATCAAATCGTCTTTGCCATCATCGTTAAACGGTGTATATAAGTAGCCTGCCTCTTCCATGGCTTGGACCATTGCATCCAAAGATTCACCGGCAGTCATGCCAACTTTCATATGATCCCACATAATCCATTGACCAGCTATTGCCTGATCGTAGGCATACTGAATACTCTCAGGAGCACGTGTTTCCCCTTCTCTCAGAATATATGCGTATGTTTTTGTGTCTGTCCCAAAATCCATATATCGAACTGGAGCTCCAAGATAAAAGAAATCGCCCCGCTGTAATACGTAGTGTGGAGATCTTGTCTCGGATAGATCTGAAACGGCCGAATAAAGAACACTAGGGCCGCCACCGCTCGTACTAAATCCTGTTAAATGTCGTTTATAGGCTTCCTCCCTCGTCCACCAGCCTATATCCTCCCGTGTCGTTACGCCCGGCATAATAAGCGTTAAAGCCTCTGCAACAATCTGACGACGCGTTTCCAATGTATTGGTCAGTGCAGTTACTTCCCTAAGAACTCTTCTTGCCAGAAATTCAGAAATAACGTTCTCTGCAGAAATAATTCTTTGAGAATATTTAGAACCTAATATTTTTTCCAATTTCAAATATTCGGTATGCGAAATACCATCTGCTGAAGAAATCCATGAGGAATAATTAACCGCAATCGTTTTGGGATCCCGTTCAGCAACAAATTCTGTTAATTCGTCATAAACTGAGAAGTCCAGAGTGCCATAGTCATATCCGGTAACAGCTCGAACAATTTCCGGAGAGCCGTAAACGTCAATTTTTTCAACCGCTCCTGCTCCACCAAACACAGCCCGCTCGATTCTGTCACCACGATCGGTAAAAATCAAATAACCTGATGTTGATCCAAATTGCGGAACAAGCGGGTCAGGATCTCCGGGACGTGTCACATGAATCCACATGTCAACATCACTGTCACGCATTGCCCCCGGCAGAATAAGATCAAGTTTTTCGTTTCTCATCTGACGAAGAACTTCCCCGCCGGTCCTTGACGTATGCACACCCGGTTGTGCACTGGCGATCGGTATTGAGGATAAGAATATACCTGCCAAAAGAATTACTTTGGTAAAGATATTTTCTTTACTCATAGCAGCCTCCTTTTGTAATGATTTATATGAAAATTATTGGTATTAATTATGGAATGATAACAGCAAAAATAGTTGAGAAGGTGAATGCAAAAATATAGTAAGAAATCTACCATATAACAATTAGAATTATATTTTTCATTATACTTCTATGTAATCATATGAAAACTCTAATTTATATTTTGATTATTATTTTTCGAATATAAGAAAAAGAATTGTAAATCGTTCAGCACTTTGAGCAAAAATCGCTTGTAAATGCTAAATGTATCTTTTAATTTTCAATTTGACATGTCATTTTAGCTTCATTGACACACATAATCTACCCAACCAAATTGCAGCACTAACCAATTGATGAGGGTGCTATGAAATTATCAAAATCATTTTACTTATAAAATTGTTTTTGTTTCCGAACTGGTGGATACCCTCCTTTCTCTCAGTCGGAAAATACTAAAGTCATCAATTTGGATGGTGCGTATGTTCTTCCCGGCTTTTGGAACATGCACACTCATTTGACCGATCTCATGCCTCAGAACAGTGCGCTGAATGACAAAGGGATAGCTTCAAAAGTTATCCGTGCTGGGTTGAATGCACAGGACGCTCTGCGGCATGGATTCACCTCTCTACGTTCTGCAGGTGAAGATGAATACATAGATGTGACCTGGAGAGGTATATTTGATAAGGGATTTTACCTGGGACCCCGTATTTTTGCCAGTGGACCGCCGGACACAGAGGTAGTGTAACCAATGGGGCTGATGGAGTTAGATGAAGTGGGAAAAGCGTTGCGTGAACGGATTCTGAACGGTGCCAATGCAATAAAAATCATGAGCCTGGAAATGCATCCTGATGAACTCGAGGCTACAGTTGAAACCGCTCACAGCTTTGGTATTCATGTTCTTGCTCATTTCCGCGAAACCGGAAACTACAAAGCTGTTGCAGCAGGTGTCGATTAGTATTGAACATGGGTATAAATTGACGGATGAGACAATTGCTCTCATGGTTGAGAAAGGGACGTTTTACGATCCGACCATCAACTGTAATTTGAGCGAACAATATATCAAAGAGATACAGATGAGGCTGGAAAAGTTGGGTTATTTCGACGATGAGCTTGTCGTAAAGGTTCGCAATGCTGCGACCTACGCGGACGAAAGAACTCCCGAACACGCCATGCATCAACGGCAGGCTCTCAAAAAGGCGGCCAATGCCGGAGTGAAGCTCATGATAGGAGCGAATCCTAAGCCTATCGGAGAAAGATGTCAGCGAGATGCAAACTCTTATGGCTGCTACCCGCAACGGCGCCGATATGTTAGGCGTTCTGGACAAACTTGGAACAGTTGAAAAAGGTAAGCTAACAGATCTCGTGATCCTTACAGATAATCCTTTAGACAATATTTCCAACATCAGGAAAATAAAAATGGTCTTCAAAGACGGTGTTTCAGTTGATTTGGAACACTCTCTTGGGACGATTCCATATCTGCAATACTCTGCAGTACTATGAAACATCGGAATTTCCTAAAATCGAGCATATTGACTCTTATTTTAAGTCGAAAGCTCATGAGAATCCTACAGGTTTTAGAAAAACGTTAGCCGAAGGACACAAAAAATAATTCCCAGTAAATCAAGAAGTATGTGAGTACGTTGACCACAACAATAGTTAATAAACTATTATATCCAGTGTGTACTCAACTCAATCAATCAAAAAATAGATAATTCTTGCAAATGATGATCGATTATCTTAATCTTTAACTATAATTGTTATTCTTTTCCTTCGATATACACCATATGTTAAAAACACCCCAATATTTTCAATGATTTATTCTTGAAAATGTATTCGGACACATTACTTATATCAATATTCTTTAAAGGAGAATTTTAAATGTTCAAATACAACAAAATTGCCTTCGTTATTATCTTTCTCTTCAGCCTAACTATTTTTTACTGCACTGCAGAAACAGGAGGAGTTAATACAGCAGAAAGTGGCACCTACACTGAGCTTTTAAGTTTGTTTAATGAATTTCGTGAGTTTCAGCAGCTGAACAGTAATAATGATGTCCACGATTACACCGCAGCAACTATGGAAAAACAGTACAATGATCTGAAATCATTCCAAAGCCGTTTGGGTGCAATTGATCCTGGTGTTTGGTCAGTCTCGGATCAAATCGATTACCACTTGGTCCGTGCGGAGATGAATGGGCTTGAATTTCAGCATCGGGTACTCCGCCCATGGTCGCGCGATCCCAGCTTCTATCTGGAGCAAGCACCAAGGATACCACGGAACCTGAAATTTCCTCTTCAAGGGGATGAACTTTCCGGATTTCAGACGAGACTTCTTGCTATACCGGAGCATTACAATCAAGCTAAGATGAATATGAAAGATTTATCAAAGGTAGCCGGTGACTTGGCACTATTTACCATTCACGATATGGAGGAAAGCGACTCTGCATTCCCTGGTCTTGTGGATCGGCTGACAGAGTTCCATCCTGATTTGGTTGCCGATGCTAAAAACTCTCAGGGTGCAATTGACAACTACCTCACTTGGCTTAAAGAAAATCTGGAAAAAATGACTGCATCAGCCGGTGTTGGGATTGAAAACTACAATTGGATGATGAAAAACATTTATCTTCTTCCCTATACTTGGAATGAAATTCGATCAATCGTTGAGCTCGAAGACAATCGCATTATAACGTTTCAAAAACTCGAAGAAAATAGAAATCGAAATCTCCCCCTGCTTACACCCGTAGCATCCGCAGAAGAGCGTCGCCGCAGTGTTCTCAATTCCATCGAACGTGTCATGAATTTTATCCGAGATGACAAGATATTTACGATTCAAGATTATATTGTTGTAGATAACTATTTGCAAGGCAGATTGCGATCTACAAGCAGACCATGGCCGGAAAAACATGACTACTTCTTGAATTTTTCACACCGCGAATCACTAATGGAAGAAACACACGAAATGGTTGGACACCACTTCGATGTATTACGGCAGCAGAATGACGACAGGCCGATCCGGGGAGCCCGGGAACATGAAGGCCCATATATGATATCGCTGCTGCCCGGATGGAAGGATTAGCTTTCGCTTTTGAAGAACTTTTGATGCATGCAGGATATCTTGACGAGCGCCCGAGGAGAGCAAGAGAAGTCACCTATGAACAAGCAGCATTTCGTACAGTTAGAGCACTCTCAGATGTTTATATGCACAGTGGTAATTGGAGTCTGACAGAAGCAATGGAGTACGCTGTCACTAATGCACCACACGGGGAATTACTTGATGACAGCCCTCATTTATGGAATGAAATGAAAACTACCCTGCGTCATGTCGGCTGGCACGCTCAAATGGTTGTTGGTAAGGTTCATTTCATGAAGTTATTTAGGGATAGAGCGCAACAGTTGGATGACGACTTTATCCTGCGTGAATTTATGAATGAGTTTTATGCAGCGGGTGTGATTCCCATATCGCTTATCCGGTGGGAAATGACCGGCTATGAAGACGAGATCAAAAAGTTGAAGTAAGAATGCTTTCCGAAAATTAAATAGTAACTTTCAAAAGGAGGCAATAATGATAATTCAAGTCATGATATTTTTAATATCTATGTTGTACACAGTACCATTTGCCAATGCACAGGGTGTTACGTTGCCCGAGAATACAACTTCCATATTTACCGAGGTGTTTTCGAAATACACAAAAATCATAGCACCTAACGGTAAACCGATTCATTTTCTTATTCAGGATGCCTAGTCGAATGATATGATTTTAAAGGCAAGGAATATCATGGAACATTTTCTAACTGATTAACTCTACTCTCATTATGGCAGCAATAAAACAACAATTGCGAATGCCATGTCTGACAGAAAATCGACTATGACACTGTATAACTCCTTCTCCGCAGCCCGTAACGGTTCGTTCAAGAGAGATGCAACAGAACTTACAACATAAAGCTTATGGGAAAATGAGACAACGACCGAAGGCAGTGAAAATTACATCAACCAAATCACTCGGGATGCAGCGTATGAAGAGATTCTGCATTTGGTGCAGCGTAGAGGCATTATGAATGTCATGCCAAAACACCAAGAAAAGATCGTGACTGCACATGCAGCTTATACAGCGGCGGGGAAATACACTCCGGATGCATCTCATAATGTTCCGAATGAATATTATGCCCAACAGTATGACGTATACCTCGATCTTTGAGTAGTGCAACCGAAAAAATGAGAAGGCAGAGATCTTCAGCCTGGAGAAATGGTGGAAGGTACTGTGCTCATGAGGGACAAAATGTTGCGAATACTCGTGCCCCCCTATTGGAGGCAGACCAGACTTGTATATGATCTAGTATCGAATTTCTTTCATCCCTATCAGACCTATACACCACTCTTACCTATAGATTTTGCAGGCACATTCTCAATTGAACTTGATCCTCGACTAATTTACACATATAAATCACAGCACCTCAAAAGTGTAACATTGCGTGGCAGTAATGATGCAAACCTCACAGAGAATACCTATAACAATGTTTTGACTGGCAACTCTGGAAATAATATGCTGAGAAGGTGGCAAAGGGGACGACCAGCTCTTTGGTGACAAAGGGAATGATACAGCAATATATTCTGGTGCTTATGAGGATTATACAATCACAATACATGATGGATACACTTCAGTCTGTTATAAGCGTGTAAACCAGGATGGTTGTGACAACCTAATCAATATTGAACTTCTACAATTCAGCAATAAAAATGTTAAATTATAAACTCTAATAAGCAGCTTATTTGATTATCGCTATATTATTAAATCTAGTAATATTAAATTTTTTAAATAAAGATATGAGAATACGATGGAACGACTTTCGTCCGCACAGGGATTAGTAGTAAGTCAAAAAAAGGAATGGGGAGAAATTCTTACTGGTTTTGAGGCAAAAATAAATATGCCGTTCTGGATACTTTGGGCAACGAATTACACTATGCTGTTGAAGAAAGCGGTTCAACCATTGCCCGCTGGTTTTTAAAATCTCTTCGTCCATTTGAAATTATGGTCCGTACACTCGATAACTTGGATGTATTGCGGGTAGCAAGGCCATTCCGGTTTTATTTTCACGAATTAGAAGTGTTTGATGCAAACAATATACATATAGGTACAATAGAACGACAGTTTTCTTTACTGCGGCGAATTTATACTGTTTTTGATAGTTTAGGGCAAGAATCATATCAGCCTTATGGGCAAATCCTACATCCGTGGATATTTGAAATAAGAAAAAGGTGATAATGAGATCGGTAAAATCACAAAAAAGTGGAGTGGTGTGTTGAAAGAAGGATTTACTGATGCAGACAATTTCGGAATCACTTTTCCTGTTGATGCAGACTCAAAGGCGAAGACACTCTTGCTTGGTACCGTGTTTCTCATTGATTTTGTTCATTTCGAGAAAAAGTAAAAATTGATGTCAAGTTTATCCATTTTTACCTTTTCTTTTATGTTTAAAATAATTTAAATCCAACACAATTTTGTGTTTTCACCACTTCCCTGTGCCCAAATATCATTAAATATTGTACTTTTGACACTCTATTGTGATCTCCTGCAAATGAATACAGCATTCTTTGATGAAAAAGAGCAATTGCGTAATAGTGATAATAACATTTTCATATTTATTGGATATTGTCATGGCTTAGAATTAAATTCAGTTCGGGCAGAATTTAATTCTTTATCAAAAAATTTTCTTTACATCTTTTGCTGAATACCCACAAAGAGACTGATCGGAACAATTCGATACTAGCCTGATATCTTTTACTATTGCAGCAACTCTCAGTTTTGTAACCTTTACAAATCTGTCTCTCTTATCAATCCTCATAACCCACTCCAATTATTCATATAATCTTAAAGAAATTAACATTTGGCTGATACTGTGAGCCTTTTCATCATTGGGCGCAGACTGACATTGTCACAAGTGCATAAAAAAAACTGCCGATACAAAAATGCTCGGCAGCTGCAATATAAAATAAAAAAGAAATAATGATATAGTTATATTGAATATAAAAATGTTTTTAGAATTACTTATTGTTACGTTAACTATGGATTCCCAGAATTTTCAATCTTACCTTTAGTGGAGCTGAACGGGATCGAACCGTCGACCTCTTGACTGCCAGTCAAGCGCTCTCCCATCTGAGCTACAGCCCCCGGAAAAACTAAATATACAATTTATTTCATCTAATTTCAAGCGCGAAAAAAATGAATTTTTAAGCAAATTAATTGCGAAAATCCCACGTCAATCCGAGTCGGACCCGCTTATTAGGAATTGCATATCCCCATGCGTACTGGTAATTGCTCCTGCTTAGCAGATCGATTTCATAAAAAAATGTCAATGTTTGAAATCGCGCAGCCCCTCGTCCTTTTAATCCAAATACAGATGGAGTTTTCAAATTGGTATGTGCATATTGTTGCAATAGTGGTAAAAAAGTCAATTGGCTCCTATTATTCATAAAAAAAGCAGTAATATTTATTTTTGTATCAACCATTTTAGACGTAATCAAATCTTCAAGGTTATTAAAACTTAATTTTATAAATGCGGAGTGTGCAGGAGCAAATATTTCAGTTTGATTTCCTCCCTGATAGGTGTAATGTGCCTGAAAAGATCTATATGGGCTCATATTGTTTGTATATTCTATTGCAAATCCATGATTGCGCACTGAAGCGCCAGTACTTACTGATACATCAGTAAGAATACTGTCACCAAAAGCATTCGTATTTAAAAACAGTGACATTGATTTATTTGTGTCATACAAAAATGGCTTGACATGTATGGTACTATTGTTAAAGTGTTTCTTTAGATTTATTTCATAACGATTTGTTATGTAATGTTTATTCTCCGATCCTAAGACGGATTTTTCGATCAATAAATATTTTTCAGCAGCAGTATGGAAACAACCAGTTCTTGAATAACTGAAGTCTGCTTCAAGATTTGAATCACTCTTATATAATAATTGAAATCTGCCAAATAACGGCAGATCATCCTGATTCCGCTTGAAACCTACTGATGGACTAAAGACATAAGAATAATTGCTATTTACAATACCTTCAATCTCCAAAAATGCGTTACCGCCATATTTTCTGTTGAGATTATTCCAATAGGTACTGAAAACTCGTGTAGTATGAGCATTTAATCTGAATCGCATAGAATAATTTTGGCTTTTAGTAAGTGATGCATCATATATCAGCCCCGATTTCATATCACGATTCATAAAGTTATCATTATAAATTAGTGACCCGCGCGCATTGTCTTTAATATCCCAATAGTACAAAAATAATTTGTTTTTCATGCTTGTCTTTTTTTCAGATAGCTCTAAAGTTGTCATTTTGACATTGTGACTATGTGGCATTCTTTTAAAAGCACTCAATGAATCATTCGGAAACACTATAACTTCACGGGCATTTCGGTCTGAAGACAAAAAGGTTGCTGACACATCAAATTGGTTAAACGGCCGGCTTAAATTTATCCATATGTTCGATCCTCTATAACGATTATCTATTTTCTGGTCGGGAAAACGTTCTGTTCCACCCGTACCGAAGAGAGAAATTCCTTTAAATATTTTTCTCGCAAGAGTGATATCTACATGCCGCCAGGCAAAATCACCTACTCTATAATTTACTTGGGAAAATGGCATATCAGGAGCTTTAGTTTTTGTTTTAAAATATACTGGTTGGAATTTATCCGAATTATAGATTGAAGAGTCCTGCTCAAATTCAATTCTTTCAATGGCATAAAAGGGAATATCATGCCAATTCCACGTACCATATGTTTCTGTTTCAAGAGGTATTCGATTCAAAAAAGGAATTACGGATTCTTTGGAAATGCCCAAATATCCCAAGCTGGAGAACTGTCCCAGACTTCCCAAATCGAAATGGTTAAAACCTGACACTTGATTTAAAGGATCTGCAATTTCTTCTGCGTTGAGAGCAATAATGTCTGAATCTGATAGAAAATATGAATACTTATTTGTGTGTTCAATTGAATCAATATAGGCGATAGTACTATCATCGAGTGATAAAATAGGATTTTCTTGGGCAAGAGTGAGGGAAGAAAATGCAGCTACATATAGAAAAGCAATATTTGAAATGAGTATCAGGAATCGATTCATACCTATTTCGGCTAAGAACATACAGTCAGTATACAGCAATTATGCTAAAGTATAACAAAAATTAACGTAAAAAGCTATTTCTGTATTCGACCCTGATTTCACGTCCGAAGTTTTTACTGTTCTTTGTGTTCTCAAATAAGTTTTTGAAATAAAAGCTTAAATTGAAATTTGGAGACACAAAAAAACGGTAACCAATATTGAAATACCCTTTATTTGATCCGATTGAAAGATCTTCATTGTCACTAAGTCCGAGATCGTACTCAAGAAGAACTTCTCCAACAGTTTTTGTTGCAATATTAGCAGCTATAAACAAATTCGGATCTTTATCATCATCATCGCGTTCAAAGCTTATGTTCGCACCCACATGTACCCCAAAGTTACCGAGTGGCCCAACATAATTTCTGCTCCCGACAATATACAAGCCGCGAGATTTAATTGAGTATCTGTCTGTCTGGTCGATATAAACGCCATAGCCCTGAGTAGAAACTCCAACTGCTATGCCGGGAAGCAGTAAATTTTCATCTATTATTCGTAGTCGGACATCAACCCCAATTTGGGGATTCCAGTTCACACTGCCTTCTCCGATTAGATTTTCCCCACCATAGTAAATAACAGCTAAAAACCGCTCAAACAATCCGACTGAAAAATCTGACAGGACACCCCCGTTGGGATAAACTCTTAACCCTATTCCAAAATCACCATGGCTCATAGTTCCGGCAACAGGAAGGTCTATAACTTCTCTCGGAAGTACTGCTCGCTCTTCCGATTCACTTTCTTGTGCATAGGCACCATTCATTAAGATTAGAGTAATAAGCGTACTTTGCAAAGACAGTTCAAATGGGATCGTGAATTTTCCCATATTATAAACCCTCAAGTGCTTTTTCAATGACATATTGAGTTAAACTTTTATCGAAACTTGTAAGGTGAATTACAAATCTATCTTTCAAGTATCTAGTCAGTCCCTCTGACAAGCTAAAGCGGTCATTTAATATACTTATGAGAAACCAGATTAACTCCTGAACATTTTAAAAATTCATTTGATTGTTAGCAGTTTTTAACCACTGTTGAAGAAATGCATCCTCTTCTTTATTTGCAACTGATTTCTGATATTCTGCAACATTGAGGACACTTCCTTTCTTTTGCTTTTCTTTCAAGCAAGAAATTTGAACACCGGTAATTCTATTTCTTGTCAATAACGTCTTCACTGTAATATTTGATTTACCCCGAACACCTAAATATACAATGGCCCTCATATCATTTTCATTAAGGTGTATTGTCTACAAGCTCAAATTTGAATTTTGGACATTCAACCCTGATAAATCGCTGTTTCCGATAGTGAGTTTTCTTCACTAATGATTTTTGCATTTGTTGCCGCAGGCGCTTTTTTACAGGTGAGTCGGGATCGTCAAAACCAACGCCACCTAGTTTTCTGCCGCCACGCGAATACTTGTTTTTAGACTTTTCGATGTTGAGAACAGTTTTATCCAATATTTTTTTAATTGCATCTTTGTCAAAATCATATCCTTTTCTACTTAATACACTTAAAACACGTCTCAGGTCGGTAGTACCATCCTTGACAAGACTTGTAATGCGTCTCGTAATTAGGACCCTTCATAAGTTTGTTATATACTTCTGTGGTATACTCGTTTATCTGAGGCAGTTCATTTGCTTGAGGAGAGAATTGTTCAATAAGTTTCTGGAGGATTTTCTTTTTTGAACGCATCCGGTATTGCTTTATAAGTTTTTCTACTTCTTTTTGGATGCACTCTTTGAGGATAGAGATGTTTTTCTGACGTTTTTGGCCAAATATTTCGAGAACGGTATCTTCATATTCCTGATGATTTATTGCATTGTTGAAATTATTTAATATCTCGTCGACAAGGTTTTTTTGAAAAAATCAGAGATTTCGAATTTATCCCTTCCCTGCTCTTTTTTTTAACGTAAAAAAATATTAAATCTTTTAAGGTTTGTCAAGGATTTTCTTGAATGAGATCGAAGACTGTGATGGTCATCACAATTATTGGTAATAGAAAAAGGAAGCTATTAACTGTAGCTGCCTTTTTATTGTTTACACTTATAAATATAGCATTATGTGAATAATGTAAGTACATTTTGCGGCGTAATATTTGACTGCGCTAACTGCGCAGTTGATGTTTGCTGCAGAATGAGGAATCGAGTTGCATTTAATTGTTCCTGTGCTATACCTGCATCAAGTATCCTGCTTTTTGTTGCCTCTGTATTAGTAATGGCAATACTTAATGACGGTTCCTTTGAAGATAATCGTGTTGTAAATGCACCGACTTTCTGCAAAGCCGTATTGATTGTGTCTAATGCAGTATCAACTTTTGTCAGAGCACCCTGTGCACTTGCGGCTGATAGAATTTCAAGAGAAACATCGGAAGCTTCAATGCTCAATTAAGCAGATGCAATATTGATGCTTGTCAAATCTGCAGCAAATGTATTTCCCGGTCCTTCACCCGACTGTATTGTTGCTGCAAATGCACCTTGAATTAAATTAATGTCATTAAAGATTGTTTCAGTAGCGATATTATCAATTTCAGCGACTAATTCTTCAATCTCTGTCTGTATAGCAGTTCTCTCGTCGGTTCCAAGAGAATCACTGGCAGCTTGTGTCGCTTTTTCCTTAATAGTAATTAATATATCACTTATATTGAGCAGATATCCCTCTGCAATGGAGAGTACATTCTTTGCGGTACCAACATCGTCTTACGCAACAGATAAGCTACGTGAACGCGCCTCAAGACGTCTGGATATAGTAAACCCTGCCGGATCATCATCTACCTCATTGATACGCTTTCCGGTTGCAAGCCGCAACTGACTTATTTTAAGATTTCTATTAACCGATTTGAGGGCATTTAGTGCATCAAATGCCGCAATATTGGTATTTATACGGGAGGAGTCGCCTATTGCCATATGAGACCTCCTTGTATGGAAAATAGTTTGCTTTTATGCTATAGTATTCTGAAAAAAAGGGGAATTCGATTGAAATTGTACAATTACGTATACGTTTCTTATTCAAGTTATCGGCACTACTTGAGATAACTTTAATATAAATAAAGGTAATCAGGTCAAAAGCGGATTAACGTGAATTTTGATTAAAGGATGGTATAGATTTTGATTTCTGTAATTGTATCTCCATTCCATTTCCTTGCCCCCGGTATACCAGGCAATGACTTTTGCTAACACCATGGTACTGTAAGCGTCTTTCTTGTGCACATGACCAGAACCCCTCAAGGCCGTTACTATGACGACGTCCCGTGATACACTATGTGTTATGATCGACCGACCGTACGCTGTTTACCAAAAAACTGCAGCGATGTATACGAACTGAACGGAGCAGTGTAGAAGACGCTCCCTTGCTCAGCGGTGTTCCTGATCTCGTTCATCAAGCGGCAAGTCATATCGTAGTAAATAGCTTTCCGTGACGTTCCACCATGCCAAGAACCTATATTGTACCGGCACTCCCGCGACCGCTGGTTCCTGTACGTTTCCCATCAAAGCAGCGTGCATCACATTCTATCTCGCCGGAAAGTCTTCTCACTTCCTGACACAAAAAATTATAAATCTCCTGTCGATAAAGTATGTATTTGCCTCGAACCTTCGTGGAGCAAAAACCAAGACCCTTGGCAGCTTTAACAGACGATCCCCAGAACAAAAGGGAGCGGAATCAAATGATCCCTAGTTTTTCAAAGAAGTTTCATGTATATTGTGTGTTATTGCAGGCGGTTTAAATAAGATTGAGCCCGCGGAACATATTCGCTTTTTGTGTAATTAGTAATCAGCCTATTGAATTCTTCCTGAGCCCGATTTGTATCGCAAAGTTTAAAATAAGTATATCCAAGTTTGAATTGCGCATCATCATCTTTATTCGATTTCAAAAAGGTAAAGACTTTTTCAAACGCTATGATAGCCTGATTATAATCTTTTAACGCAAAGTAACACTCACCTACCCAATATTGACAATTATCAGACAGTGCATGATTTCTGTTAGCCGACAATACGCTGGAAAAACGTGACAATGCGTCACGATAATTTCTGTTTTGATATGCTGTCATTGCCTGTTGATACTCAATTTCAAATGAGGTCATAGACCGATTCGATGCAACCGGTTTTTTGCCTGCCTGCCGCATCTCAATGGATTCATTTGTATTCGATTGAAGTTCGTTCTCAATTTGCCGAATTCGCTCATTCAACATCATCATATCCGATTTGAGCAGATTGTTCTCCTCATTTAATGTCAAATTAACCTGTTTCAGCTTGGTAAGTTGGTTATTGAGGTCCTCTAAATTTCCGTATGTTTGGCTTTCATTGTTTTGAATTTGCTGTTGTGCATTTAATAGCTCTATGAGGTCCTCTTCCTTTTGCTCTTCGGACACTTCAATATTCCTTGTGGCCATAAGAGCACACTGCATAAAAAGAATGAGAAAGAAAACACTTACAATGCCGGGGATTTTATTCATATTCATTGCATACTCCTAAAATCAATAATGGTTTCATTTTATACTCAAATAATACAACTATTGTTCTCTGGCGCTTTTTTTGTTGATATACTGAATCATAATGATTCCTATGATAATCATAGGAAAACTCAATCCCTGGTTAACAGAAATTTTCAAATCACCCAAATAAAAGAGAATCATACTGCTTTCATAATACCTAAATATGTCGACAATAAACCTTGAAATTCCGTAAAAAATAAGAAATGTAAAAAATGTTGTATGTTTAAAGTAGTTATAACGCTCACTTAATAACAGCAAGATGAAATTAATCGCTCCGGCAAATGATGCATAAAGCTGCGCTGGATGTATAGCTTCTCCAGGGTATATAACACTCGCCGGGCTAATTATAGGAAAAGTTACTGACCATGTGGCCTCTAATGGAGTACCGAAACAACATCCGTGCATAAAACACCCGACACGTGTTATAGCAAAACCGAGTGCAACTGATGGAGCGATAACATTCAATACAGGTAATATTGGAGTTTTTTTATATCTAAGAAAAAGAATACTGCTCAGAATAGAGAGAATAACACCTCCCAGTACCGTTAATCCAGCTATTCCAATAGTTCCATCACTTTGAAAGGGATTGATAATATCAAGCATCCTGCCTTGAAATTCTCCCATATGAAATACTACATACATTCCACGTGCTCCGAGAAGACCAGCGATGATTAATATTATTGATAAATCAACTACGGTGTCATGATTAACCTTTGCTAATTTAGCCCTTTTTACCGCCAAATTAATCCCTATTAAAAATGAAATAAGAAGCATTACTCCAAATGAGTGAACTTCAAACCAACCTAGTTTAAACAATACTTGATGCATAATAGAAAGTTTTCCTGATAAAACTTATATTTGTATCGTGGCTAAAAATATGTTCTGCGCTTGTACGCAATATTTAATGTTATCCCCATCATAACATATAGAGTGACTAAAAACGATCCGCCATAACTGAGAAATGGGAGCGGCAGTCCTGTTACAGGCATTATATTTACTGTCATGCCAGTATTAACAAATACATGACATAATATAATTGATGTAAATCCAATAACGATTAGGCTGTCAAAATGTCCTCTTGATATTGAAGCTATAGACAGCATTTTTGCTATTAGGAGAAAAAACAACAATAGCACTGCCGAAACACCTACATATCCAAACTCTTCCGCCAGAACAGAGAAAATAAAATCGGTGTTCTGCTCAGGAAGGAATTTGAGCTGTGTTTGTGTGCCCTTTAAAAACCCTTTACCTGTCAATCCTCCGGAGCCGATACTGTTCATCGATTGTATTATCTGGTAGCCTGTCCCGCGGGCATCCTGTTGAGGATCAAAGAGAATCTTTATCCGCTGTTGTTGATACGGTTTCAAGTTGTTCCACAATTCAGGAGCGATAATTCCGACTGTAATATTAATGATAAATAAACCTAATATAACTGAAATTTTTTTTTGAGACAAATAGAGAACACCAGCAACTATCATCATCCAAATCAAGAAGGAAATAAAAAGAAATGACGTAATGATGCTGAGAAATGGAGACAAGATTACAAACAAAGTGAACGGCTGAAGACCTGCCCAGTAGAGGATCGGAACTATTAATGATAAAAAAACAAGACTGGTTCCAAGATCAGGCTGCTCATTAACAATATATGCTGGAATTGCAATAATAAAAAAAACTATCGCTAAATCTTTGAACCGGTTGTTTTCTATTTTCACTTGAGAAAGAAAACGTCCCAAGCCTATGACAACTGCAACTTTAGCAAACTCAGAAGGTTGCAGCCCAACAATTCCAATTCTAATCCAGCGCTCAGAACCTTGCCCACTCTCCTGAAACAAGACAAGAACCAATAACAAAATTGAAACGCCATATATGATATACGCAAATGCTAATAGAAATTTTGTGGGAACTATGATCATTGTTATCGCAACAACCAGTCCGACAACAAACCAGATTAATTGTTTTTGAAAGTCGTTTGTGGGATTAACTTCATTAATACCAGCTTCGGCAGAATAGATAAGCACAAAACCGACAAAAGTAAGCAGCAACACTAAAATTATTAGCTGCCAATCAAGTTTGTTTATTTGAAAATCTTTTGCCATATAAATGTTTCTATAATTTTGACGAAAGAATTACATTATTTTTAAACTCACTAAGGCGAAAAAATTCTTTAAAAATTTCTCTCGCAATTGGCGCCGCAATCCTGCCTCCGTTTCCACCATTTTCAACAAAAACGGTAAGAGCTATGATGGGATTTTCTTCTGGTGCATAACCGATAAACCATGCATGATCCTGACCATGTATATTTTCGGCCGTACCGGTTTTTCCGGCTATAGCAATATTTCTGTTTTGAACAGTTCGTGCAGTACCCCTTGACCCGTTTACTACATTATACATTCCCTGCCTCACGGTATCCCATACATCTTCCCTGATTCCTTCTACGTATTTTACTGTGAGGGTTGGCGTATATACGACAGAATCGGATTTAGAATCTTCAGCCATTTTCAAGAAATGGGGTTGGACAAGATTTCCTTTTGTGGCGATCGATGCAGTAAACCTGGCCATTTGCAGAGGAGTTGTCAATAAATCACCCTGACCAATTATTAAGTTTACCATCTGCCCTTTTTCATTCCAGCCAACTTCTTTATATTTTTCATCCATGTATGTTTTTATGGGTAATATACCTGGATTTTCCTCGGGAAAATCCAGGCCAGTTGTAGCTCCGAAACCAAATTTTCTCCCATAATCAGACCATTGTTCCAATGTTAATTTTTGTGAAAGATTGTAAAAATACACATTACATGATTGTTCAATTGCTTGCACAATATCTAGTTTGCTATGCCCTTCTTTTCGCCAGCAATAGTGAGTTTTTCTTCCTATTCTAAATCTCCCATTACACACAAATGTTTGCTCAGGTGTTGTATCGTTTTCATTCAGGGCGGAGATTGCACCAATTATTTTATATGTTGAACCCGGCGGATATCTGCTTTGTGTTACTCGGTTGTAAAGCGGTGAGCCAGGATCGTTGAGGAGCAGATTATATTTTTCTTGTGTAAAATGGCTGCTCATAAAAAATGGTTCATAATCCGGTTTACTCACTGCGGCATAAATTTCACCATTTTGCGGATTAAGTGCGACGATAGCACCGAAACTATCGCCCAGAAGTTCTTCTGCTTTTATTTGAAGATCCCTGTCTAAAGTTAATATCAGATTGTTTCCAGAAACAGTTTTAACAGTATTGGGGGTTTGAATTTCGCCCACTTCCCTTCCTATGACATCAACTTCAAGATACGTATAACCCTTTTTACCTCTTAAAATATTTTCATAATATTTTTCCAACCCTGTTTTCCCGATAACATCGCCAGGATTATAATAATCGCTTGACAGGCCTTTTATTTCATCTTCACTTATCTCTTTGATGAAGCCTAAGAAATGTGATGCTCGAATTCCTGACGGGTAAAAGCGCTGAGGCTCATTCTGAAAAATTACTCCTGGCAAATCTAAACGATTTTCTTCAAAGTAAACCAGTCCTTCATAATCGACCGTTAATATTTTAACCGGCTGATATCGTGTTGGAGCTGTTTCAAGTCGTTGAATAATATTGTTCTTTTCTTCAGGGAAATAAGCGTCGATTAAATTGAATAGGTAGTTTTCATCTTTTAATTCATACGGTATAACAAAAACGGAATAGGCAGGCACATTGTCTACCAGAAGCACATGATTTCTATCATATATTCTCCCTCTGTTCGGAAAAATCTGAACTTCACGGGTTCGATTTGACTCTGATTGCAGGCTATGCTCTTCACTTCCGAGAATTTGTATAAAGAAAAAACGGAAATATACAACAATGAATAAAAAAAACGTTATTGCAATAAATATAAAACGGCGCTTATTTTTTTGATCAGATGATGATTCTTGCATAATGTTCAGGTCTTATTTTTTCAGCCAATAAAAGAAAATGACTCCGATAAAAAGCGAATAAATTGTTGAAGGCAAAGATTGAACAAATAAAAGCTTCCAAATATTGAACTCTGTGTTAATGGTATAAATTAATTTATATAATATATCATGAATGATATTAATTATAAAGTAAAATACGCAAAATTGAATTATTCTCTGCAACTTATGTGCTTTCGGCACATACCCTATAAGGAAGCCTGCAAATGTTTTTGTTAAGGCATGCAATCCTATAATTCCGCCACCGAATGCATCAAGGAAAAATCCCGCAAAAAATCCAGTGAGCGTTGACGTGAGCTGAGATTGTCGGATTCCGAAAAAGAAAAGTAAAATTAATACAAGGTCAGGCTGAACAATCACATTCGGAATGAAAATGAGCCAAAAATACTTAAGTACAGATATTTGTACAATTATGAGTGAGGCGAATCCAAAACACCATTTGTAGAATCGCACATTCAATAAAAAAGATATTCGAGGTGAAGCGAACGAACTCATATTGTCACGTTACGTAAAATTAATGTGTTTAAACTGCATTAGCTATCTGATGGATTTTTGTTTATAATAACACTTACTTCCTGAAGTTGATCGTATTTGACAAACAGGTTCACAAAAACCGTTTTAAATAATCCAGGTTCACGTGTGAAATCGGAAACGGTACCAATAGGAATTCCAAAGGGATATATATTGCCATGCCGAGATGACACTACCGTATCTCCAACAGCTACGACTGCACTACCATTCACATTCAAAACTGCGATATTATTCTCAAGATATGATAAAAATCCCATTACTTCTGCCCTTTTCAGTTGAGAACTGACACGAAAACTACCGTCAGTCAGAAGTTGGCAAATGGAAAAATTTGAACCACTTTCGATAATTTTCCCTACTAAACCATTATTAGTAATAACAGGATCGTTTTTTGTCACCCCATCCCGGCTACCCAGGTCAATAGTAACAGTGCTGAGAAGAGGTGAGTTCCAGTGAGTAATTTGTCCCAATTTGAATTCATATTCAGTTTTTTGTTCGAAATCCAAGAGTTTACGTAACCGTTGGTTCTGTTCGCTAATTACACGTAACTGGTCGTTTTCAAAATTGAGTCGAATATTATCGAACTTGAGCTGTTTGTTCTCTTCCAAAGCTGCAAACAGCAATACAACCAAATTCAGCTTTTGAGTTACACTACCGGCAATATCGGCAGATATTGTTCTCAGGACAAATACCTGTGAAGTTTGGTTAGAAAATATAAGAATTATTGAAATGATTAGGCACAAAAAAAACACAAGAACCGTTTTGTGAAAATGGATGAATCGAATGATGCGTTCCATGTATAACCATCCTTTTAATCAAACAGATTTTTATCGACGACTTTTTACAAGAACTTTCTCATAGAATTCTATATCATCCAATACTTTGCCAGTTCCCCGCACAACGCACGTCAAAGGGTCTTCAGCAACACTTATCGGGAGATTAGTTTCTTCCCGAATCCGCTCATCCAATCCCCTTAACAATGCTCCTCCGCCTGTCAAGATTATACCACGGTCTAAAATGTCTGATGCTAATTCCGGGGGTGTTTTTTCCAATGAAAGACGAACTGCATCTACAATCACATTTATCGGTTCACTGAGAGCTTCTCTGATTTGCACAGAACTCACTTCAATTGTTTTTGGAACTCCAGCTATTAAATCACGCCCTTTTACCGGTAATGTTATTTCTTTCTCAAGAGGAACTGCGGAGCCTAATGCACATTTAATTTCTTCTGCAGACTTTTCTCCTATCAGCATGTTGTAATTTCTCTTGAAAAACTGAGGAATCACCTGGTTCATTTCATCCCCGCCGATTTTTACCGATGTTTCACACACAATACCAGAAAGCGCAATCACCGCTATTTCTGTAGTCCCTCCTCCAACATCGATAATCATATTGCCGATTGGCTGATGAATTTCTAGACCAACCCCAATCGCTGCAGCCATTGGTTCAGCAATCAAAAGCACTTCGTTGGCACCAGCATGTTCGGCCGAATCACGAACAGCACGTTTTTCAACTTCTGTTATGCTTGATGGGATTGAAATTATCATTCTCGGATGGATAAATCGGTTAATGCGTACTCTTTTAATAAATTCTCTCAGCATATTTTCAACAACTTCAAAATCGGCAATCACACCATCTTTCATTGGGCGGATCATTTCAATATTTCCGGGAGTTCTTCCAAGCATTTTTTTTGCTTCATGTCCGATTGCAATCATTTTTTGGTTGTTTTTGTTTAATGCAACAATCGAAGGTTCATTGATAATAACCCCCTGACCTTTCACATAGATCAAGGTGTTAGCCGTACCTAAATCTATTGCAATATCACTGGATAAAAAACTGAATGATGACAATATCATGCATCCCTCAATTCCTCTCGGTTGTTAAAAATACAATACCTTATCCTTAAATATGCCAATTTCCATAAAGTTTAATGCCTGAAATGTCTGACACCGGTAAATATCATAGCAATATTATGCTCTTCAGCAGCAGTAATGACCTCATCATCCCGAATTGAACCACCGGGTTGAATAACTGCTGTCGATCCTGCTTTTTTTGCTGCATCTATTCCATCTCGAAAAGGAAAAAATGCATCTGAAATGAGAACAGAGCCGTTAAGATTTATGTTCTCCTGTTGGGCTTTTATGAAAGCAAATTCTGCCGCGTCTATTCGAGATGGCTGCCCTATTCCAATACCAAGTGTCCTTTCTGGTGAGCAGTAAACTATACAATTCGACTTGACATATTTTATCAATTTCCATCCAAAACGGAGAGCTTCCCATTCAATTTCACTTGGCACTCTGCTTGTAACTACCTTAAATTGATTATCCCCAAAGCTTTCAACGTCGTTGTCCTGAATCAAAATGCCACCATGAATAGTTTTAATCTCTTGGTATGTTTTACTAGCATTAAAATTTGAAAGTGTTTTAAGGATTCTGAGATTCTTCTTCTGTGAAATTACATCAAATGCATCCGGCTCAAAATCGGGAGCTATTAATGCCTCAATAAACATTTGAGATAATTTTTCTGCCGTCGGGACATCAAGCGGTCTGTTCAATCCGATGATTCCCCCATAAACAGAGACAGTATCGGTCGAACATGCTTTGTCAAACGCTTTGACCAATTCATCATCACAACCTACACCGCATGGATTTGCATGTTTAATAACGACAGCTGTAGGCTTGTCATATTCATGAGATAGTGACATGGCTGTATCAATATCAACAATATTATTATACGACAATTGTTTTCCACTTAACTGCTTATAAGGCAAAACTTCAAAGGGCCTTTGGTAGAAAGCAGCTTTTTGATGCGGATTCTCGCCATATCTTAACACATTGATCTTCTTGTACAATTCATAGATGTTGTCAGGAAAATCAACAGCTTGATTATTCTGTAACTCTGAAAGATATTTGCTGATAAACCAATCGTACGAAGATGTCAAAGCAAATACATCTGTTGCAAGCTTTAATGACAATGATTCAGATATAGTGTTGTCGTTTTCTGAAAGTTCCTGCAGAATAGAATCATATGTTTCCAGTGATGTAACAGCCGCAACATCACCATAATTTTTTGCCGCTGCTCGAAGTAATGAAACTCCTCCAATATCAATTTGCTCAACAATTTCTTCGGTTGATTTATTTCCTTCGGCTAATGTTTCTACAAATGGGTATAGATTTACTGCAACCAAATCTATACTCTGCAAATCATACTCAGACAGTGATTCAATATGATCGTCTCTGTTTCGGAGTGCCAATATTCCCATAAAAATATTGGGATGAAGTGTTTTTACTCTCCCATCAAGGCATTCCGGAAAATTCGTTACCTCTTCAACAAATTGACATGCTATGTTGTTTTTCTCCAAGAGGGCAGCAGTGCCCCCAGTGCTAATTATTGCAACTCCTAATTCAAGTAACCTTTGAGCAAATTTAACAACACCGGTTTTGTTGTGCACACTAATGAGAGCTGTTCTAATTTTAGGCATTATTCCTCTTGATAAATACTCGTTTACCTTTTACTATAACTCTATCTTCGCAAAACAAATTGATAGCTTCTTTATAAATTTTATGCTCCTCCTTCAATATCCGTTTTTGAAGGATTTCAGGAGTATCTCCATCTAAAACAGGAACTATACGCTGCAATACAATAGGTCCCGCATCATACTTATTGTTAACAAGGTGGACCGTGACACCAGAAAATTGCACACCTGATTCAATAACAGCTTCATGCACCCTGATACCATACATCCCTTTTCCGCCAAACGAGGGTAATAAGGCAGGATGAATATTTATGATCCTGTTATTGAATTTGTTGACAATCAATGTGCTGATTTTTTGCATATACCCGGCAAGCACGACAAAATTTGTCATCCAGCATTCAAGTGTATCTAGAATTTTTTGTTCTCGTTCAGTTTCATCAGGGTAGCTGTTATTGTTTATAATCTCAACAGGTATTCCTCTTGATCGCGCAAACTCTAAAGCTCCGACGTCAGGATTATTTGAAATCAAACCAGCTACTTCTGCATGAAGCTCTTTATTTTCAATAGCTTCGGCTATTGCTTTGAAATTGCTTCCGGCCCCCGATGCAAAAACTGCCAAATGAAGCTTAGATGATTTGGAATCAGAACCCAATGTTAAATTACCGAATTTTCTAGTAAATCAAAAATTTTCTTATTAGTATCTATCTTAGCATGGACTCCATTCGGTAGCGTTAGCTTTCCGGGTATATGCCCATAATCTAAGTTTGCAAGTGCAGGGACATTGAATTCCTGCAATAATGGCTTCACAATATTCTCAATAATACAACCGCTCATATCCTTATTTTGGATGTTACTATTATTGAAATGGCCTAAAACAAGACCATTAATTTTTCGAAAGACTCCACGGTGTTGCAATGCTGTAAATGCACGGTCAATTTTATACAAATCCTCATCTATATCTTCCAAAACAAGAATAGCCCCATTAAGATCAGGGCAATAAGGTGTATCAAGGCAGTTAAGAAATACCGAAAGGCAGCCGCAAATGACAGGGCCTTCAACACAGCCTTCATTAACAACCGACAATTCATGAGAGTTGTAGTCATGAAGATGATTCGCCCTTTGATTGTTGTATAATAAATCCCAAAAATGAGATTCTGAATTCACCGGAATTTCGCCCATCCCAAAATCGATTGCCACCATCGGTCCGGAAAATGTAATAATACCGGCTTTGCTGTATAATGCCATTTGCAATGCCGTTGCATCTGAATATCCTACTAAGATTTTAGGATTATCTCTTATACAATCATAATCAATACGATGAAGAAGCCTTGAACTTCCATATCCGCCACGTGCAATGAATATCCCATTTATGGAAGAATCGGAAAACATTGCCATGAAATCTCTAAGCCGCTCTTCGTCACTACCCGCCAAATAATCTTTACATTTATGAACATTATTACCAAGAACTATCTCAAACCCTTTACTCTCAAGATAGTGTACCCCTTTATCCAGCATCTGCTTCTGAACCGGTCCACTCGGCGCAACAATTCCAATTGTATCACCTTTCTGTAAACGCGACGGTTTAATAATGGTCATGAAATTCAATCAAAGATTATCAATGAGCTTAAATTGAAAATGTATAAAAAAACTTCTTAATCAAAGAAAATTATATTGACATTTTATTGAATCCAGAAGGCAAAATATTAACGTGCGAATGAATTCACTGAATACTAATCAGTATCAATAAATAAGCAAGGAACTTATAGCCCAGTCTCTTGCTTATTCTAAAATAAATTATATTAGAAAACAAATTACTTATTTAAAATTTCTGATAATTCTTGATATCTTTCCATTGCATTTTTCAGTTTGTCTCCAATCCCTTCAATTTCCAATTTGTCCAGCTGAGCATACAGAATCATGAGTGATTCCCAAGCCACAATATCTGTTACATCGAGCTCAGATACGCGTTCCATGTAAGGCAAAATGGAATCTACCTCTTGTTCGGAAAGTTGAGCACCTGAATTTATTTTATCAATCACACTATTCCAGAGAGTGTATGCAACCCGTTTTGCAATTTCGGGATCATTCGGACTACTATTACTTATTTCCTGGAAAATTGCTTGAGCTTTTGATTCCTCACCTGCATCAAATAGAGACTTTCCAAGATATGACATAATATCGATATCTTCAGGGTCGGTTTCACGTTTCTGACTAAAAAACTCTACTGCTTCATTATATTGCTCAAGCTGTGAAAAGCAATAATCGATTTGCTCAAGCACCATTGAAAGTTCATCCGGTCTTACCTCCGTGATTTTGATATATAATGCTAGAGCTTCTGAAAGCAGATTATTTCTGCGAGCATTATCCGTTTCAGCTTTCTTGATTCTCATGCTTGCCAGGTTGTAAAGCGCAAGATAGCTTTCAGGATTAGCTTCAATTGTCATTTCAAGGTATTTCTCAGCTTCTTCTTCATTTTCCAATTGAAGATATGAAGCTGCGATAACTTCTAATGGCGCTGAGCTGTTTGTCATTTGTAACGATGCATTAAAAAGATCTATCGCTTCTCTATAGGATGCATCGCTCTGACTTTTGTCAATTACAAGAAGAGAATCTCCTTTATTATAATAATCAAGACCTTCATTGTACAAGGCAGCAAATGCAAATTGATAACCATTTTCAATATGCAGTTTCTGCATCTGAGCGCTGCTGCTTGTTGACTCCCCTATGATCTGTGTTGAAGCTTCATAATACTCCTTCATCTTTACAAAGTCTCCTTCCTCCAAATAAATACGACCAAGATAATAAAGGACATTGGCATTTTGTGGATTCTCGTCCAGGGCAAGCAAGAACTTTTCTTTGGCAAGCACATATTCTTGTTTCTCAAAAAGAGTAATACCTGATTTCGTCAATGATGGTGCACATTGCATCATAAAAAGACTCATGCATGCTAAAACCATAAATTTTAAAAAGTTGAGCTTCACATTATCCTCCTCATAATCTTTAATGGTATTCAAGACCTCAATTGTTGTATGACTTTTGACTGTGCGAACTCATAAACCATGAACAAAGTACAAAATTTTGCCTTTTAAAACAATATTATTGTAATATTGTTTGTACTTAAATAAGTATTAAGGTATAGTTTTATTCAGATTTTCCCAGTTTCCGTATGGTTGTCTATATATTCCCTCGTCGGTTATTATCGCAGAAATAAGGTTTGCAGATGTAACATTAAAAGCAGTATTGTATACATCGATGTTTTCAGATGCATTCTGTGTGTTACGAAAACACGTTACCTCCTGGCTGTTTCTATGCTCAATTCTATATCATCACCTGAATGGAGTGTAAAATCAAATGTTATATAGGGAGCAGCAACATAAAAGGGAATATTGTGTGTATACATCAATATTTGAAAAATAATTTCCTTCTATAGCCTCGATACCGTCATATGGCTGTGGTGTGACTCTTTCAAAAAATGGAAATTTTCTCAGACAGATGACTTACTCTGCAGGCGAACGCTCATGGTCGCCAGATGTAGTTTTTCCCTTGATCAGAATTCTGCGCGGAGTAAGTATGGTCTGAAATTCTTTACCTGATATAATGTTTTCTGGTTGTCTTTCAAGAATCATTATTGAGTTAATTACAATATCACGGGGCAAATTGTGATTCGACAATACAAGTAAGACATTTTTTATTGAGTCATGTCGAACTTGAAGATTAAGCTGATCTGCCACAAAATATTGGAAATCGGATGCAGCCCGCATTTGCTCTTGCAGGTTAAAGTACTCATTCCTTTGAGGCATCCTGCTTGCCAGCTCACTTGCTACAACATTTAACTGAGCCTGAAAACTGGAAAAGGAATTACTCAAGTCATACGTTTCTTTTGCTATAAACGAGGCTGAAATCAAACTAATCATGGCAATTCCTAAAAAAACCAATCGTCTAAAGTAAGACCAACAAAACCGGATATAATTTGTGCATCCTGCAGCAATTGATCGATTCCAGTAATACCTCGCCCAATTGTCAGATTGTTTAAATAGGAATAGTGCATTACCGGAAGATTTAATTTATTTTCAAGCTTATCGCGCAGGTTTGCTATATTAGCTCCTCCACCTGTAATTAATATTGAATGTATTGGAGATTCCCGAAATGTTGACATATAATAATCCAGGCTCCTTTGTACATCATTTACCATTTTTTCAATATCATTATATAGCATTACTCCTATCCGCGCTACCGGAAAATCATAATTAGTCTTCTCCTCGGTGTTTGTACTCATAACGCCATATGCCCTCAATAAATCTTCTGCTCTTTTTCTGCTTATATCTATCTCCTGATCATTAATGTCATGTGATCCGGTGAGTGATTTATCAGCGCCGATATCAAATAAAACAACTCCTGCCGCTAATTCCTGAGGGTAGAAATGCGCAAGGTTTTGCCGAATAGCCATATGTAGAAGGGTTACCTTTTTGAGGGGAAATGCCACATTCCCTCAGAGCTTGCAACCATAACTCTAACTTATCCTGATCAATAATATATATCCGCAAATGAATTTGAGAAGAATCCTGAGACTCGCTTTTTTCAATAATTTCATATTCAATATGAGGGTTTTTTATTGTCTCAGGAATCATTCTTTTGTGCTCTGAACATGATAGCCTGATCGAGCTCCTTCTGTCTAAAGCGGGCATGATCTCGGATGTGATGATCACGGGAAGATTTGAAATCATTACCGAAACATCGGCTATTGCAAGCAAATTAAGCGGAAGAATTTTTTGAAGAGCGAGTATTGTTTTACTTCTAAATATCTCTGCTGAATCTTCCGGTTTTCGCCCAATATCATTTATTCTGTAGCGGTCTAATATGTTCTGAGACTTTTTCTTTCTTATTTGAGTAAATTTTACATAATTCGTTCCCAAGTCAAATCCAAGGACAATATTACTTCGGATAAATAGCTTTCTAAGCTTATTAAATAAATCTATAATAAAAAATCGTTTTGCTACCCGAAATATTTCCCCTTCTTCCTTTTCTTCCATAGTAAGCAGGTCTTCGATTGAGCCTTCGTCTTTCTCCTCTTCCTGCCTTACGAACTTCTTTTCATCGAACTCTTCGGATCCGGTGTATTCTATGCCCGACTGAAGGCTTTCGATGTCGTGAAGCATTTCAATATCATCAATTCTGTGAAAATATCGCCACCCAAGTAAAACGCAAAGTATATACAGAAATATTATAGAGGATTTTCTGATTGTCACTTTCTGATTTGAAGGCTTTTTTATACCATGAGAGAGCTTCATCATGTTTTTTCATAGTATGGTATACTAATCCCAGCGGATAGAGAGATTTTGCGTAATGAGGCTCTATTGACAACAAATTCTCGTAAACATCCACGGAAATTGTTTAATTGGTAATAACTGTTACCAAAACGGAGCCGTTTTATGCCTTCTTGCTGGACATTTTCTTTCGTATAGTAAAGGTCTACCTTTTGTGCAAGTTCTTCCTCTTCGATTCCTTGAGCAATATTTTTAGAACTCCATTTTGCCTTGCCAAATAGTTTCGATAATGGAATTTTCAACCTGAATGAGTAAAGGTATTCCTCATCAATTTTCAGATAGGATATTTTTTCAATAGTGAGTGTTTTAATTGTCCAGCACATTTGTGTCATATATTAGGAATACTTTCTGACTGTAAACATTATTTAAAATTTTATTTTCTAGTGTGCGTATGCCGAGACTACCGGTCAGCAGTTTACGGCTTGGCGGAAAGCGGAAAAGTGATAGTGATTTCGAACGGAAGGGTATCACCAGGTTTTACTGGCGGCAATATGGTGTAATCCGCAGCTTTATAAATCGCTAGTTTTTTGGTAAGAAGTTGAAATGTGTTGTTGGATTTTTTGTTGATGATCGAAGCTACAACAATGGCATTTTTAATCTCAGACAGCCCAGTGTTTTTCACTTCTCCATGAACAGTGAAACTGGTGAGACCACTGTCAGAAATCGCACTGTTTTGCTACTCTTCACGGATAACGGTAAGATTGACAATTGTTTTATGTATTTTTCGCCCATCCGGAGGCATTAAATGCTCTTTAAACAGAATAAAGATATAAACAAAATCGATTTATAATGCAAGAAATTCATTGGCGAACGCATAAAGAATAAACTAATACTAATTTCCAAAAAATATTTATTCATTATTGTATCGACATGTACTATTGAACGGACATTGAGTGCAGAGTGGTAATTTCTTGCAATATTGTTTACCGAACGCAACGAAAAGTGCATGGAATTCATTGAATACTGCTATATTATTTGGAAATGCACTTTCACACAATAACTTTGTTGACATATATGATGCATCTGAATCAACAAAACCAATTCTATTTAATATTCTTTTTGTATATGCGTCTACTACAAAGCTTGGTTTATTCAGTGCATAAAGTAAAATGCAATCTGCAGTTTCATCACCAATACCGTAAATACTCAAAAGGTTTCTTCGTAACAAGCTGTAATCTACTTGAGCCATACTCTCTATCTTATTGTTATGATTAAACTTAAAGAATTCCAAAAATGCTTTCAGTTGTTTGCTTTTTTGGTTATAAAATCCTGTAGAGCGAATCAATAGTCCTAATTCCCTTTCGGGTAGAGCATACATGCGTTCTGGCGTCATTAGGCCACAATTTTTCAGTTTGTTGATTGCGGATTCAACGTTTTTCCATGATGTGTTTTGGGTAAGAATTGCTCCGATGATTACTTCAAAAGGAGTGTCAGCAGGCCACCAATGCTGTGGGCCGAACATTTTAAATAGTTTATCGTAAAGTTGTTGTAAGGTGGAAATATCCATAAAAAAGGTATATTAGTCTATTATAAAGCAGCACTCTGGCGTTTTATCTCAAACATAATAATCCCAGACGCAACAGAAGCGTTCAGTGATTCAATGCCTGCCTTAATGGGAATGGTAATAATTTCATCGCAATATTCACGAATTAATTTCCTCATCCCCTTTCCTTCGGAACCAATAACAAGAACAAGTGGATAGTTATAGGATACATCATATAATGAGGAATTTGAATCGCTGTCACTTCCGTAAATCCAGAATCCTTCTTCTTTTAATTGTGTAAGAGTTCGTGACATATTTATCACTTCGCATAGAGGGATGCGAAAACACGCACCAGACGATGATGAAGCTACAACAGCAGTAATAGGAGGTGCCTGTCTCCGTTTCTGAAAAATAACACCGTCAAAACCGGCACCGAGAGCTGATCTGATTATTGCACCAAAATTATGTGGATCAACTATTTCATCGACCGCTACGAACATCCGATTACTTATATTTTTCTCAGTAAATTGTTTCAAAAATGACTTCAATGAGGTGAATACAGGCACCTTACCAAGCAGCCCACATATTCCTCCGGAACGCGCACCTTTTGAAATTGCGTCTATTCCCTGCTTCGGAAGCAGTTCAATGCTGGTACCGGGTGATTTTTTCTGAATAGAACTGCATAAGTTTTTACACTCTTTCAAATTCTGAGATATAAATACTTTTTTTAAAGGTATTTTTGCAGTAATTGCCTCATATAAAGCATTTTTTCCAAAAATGTATTCAGGCATGCGTACTCACTGATTAATTTGCGTAATATTTTATTGATTCATCTCAATCTGCCGATAATATAATCGAGGAGGAATCAACAAATGACAAGGATTGTCTCAAATATATTCAATAGACCCTTTATTGCAAATACCAATCGTCTGTAGAGTAATGCTGCTGATAAATCAGTCACTATTCAAAAATCTCCTGAAATTGTAGTCCATGATTTCTTTGATCTGAACTCAAAGAGCCGTTTGGAGTTCTTCTATATGCTTGGACAAAAGTCGGGTGACGAAATGAACACAATAACAAAACTAATAGCAGCGCTCTTAAAAAAAGGTATTGTTGGGTACAAATACTTAAACGTCAATAATAAACTCTACAAATCATTTATCACAACACAAATTGGTAGTCAGAAATTGTATGGCAAAAAACTCTATACTAACCGGACTCTCTCTTCTAACTTTATAATATAATGTGAGTATTTTTATTACTCAATATTAATACTATTTCATATTGTTAGAAATTCGAAACTGTCTGTACATTTCATAGGCCATAACCCCAAAAGCAGTGCTAACATTAAGCGATTGTTTCACACCCAACATCGGCAAGTCGATACAATTATCACACATATCCAATGTATTCTGCTCTATGCCTTCAAATTCATTACCCACTATAATTGCAACAGGAAAAGGATACACAAATTCTTGAAAATCCACGCTGTTTTCGGTTTGTTCCAGCCCTATTATATGGACTCTTTTTCCTTTCAGATATGAAATAGCATCTTCAGTTTTTTTAAACCCCTGCCACGAAACAGCTTCAACCGCTCCAAGTGCAGCTTTGTCTATCTCTTTTCTTGGGGGTCTTCCCGTATAACCAGTCAGAATTACTTGCGAAAACCGAAGTCCGTCGGCTGTCCTAAATATTGAACCAACATTGTACAGACTTCGAATATTTTCAACAATTACGTACAACGGTAGTCTGGGTTTACTTTCGATATTATCAAGCGAAAGTGACTTTTGCTTCAATTCTTCGAAGCTATGTTTACGGTAATGCATACATCTTTACTCTAAAAGTTGATTATTGATAAATTTCTTACAATTATTATATTGTATAAAGATTATTTTTATACAAGTTTTGGTTTTCTCTTATATATTCGATTGTATTTTTAATTCCATCTGACAATGAGTACTGAGATTTCCAATTCAACATTTCTTTTGCTTTTTTATTGTCACAAATCAGCTCCGTCACTTCACTTTTTTCAGGCCTATCCCTATTATTATCATGCAGAATATTTAGGTTTTTATTCAATTGTTTTTGAATTTCAAGCACAATATCCTCAATTGTAACACCAACACTCGAACCGATATTGACAACCTCACCTTCAGTATTTTCGAGGTGTCCCCAATTATTCATTGAATTATAATGTATTAGTGCTTTAACTCGAGAACCCTGATTTACAAGTGATTCAAGAAGGTGACTTCCAATAAATCCACCTGCCCCGGTAACTAAAACTGTTTTATCAGAAATTCGCACCTATTCCTCCTCTAATCTCTTAACTTTTTCAAATATATGGAATATTTTATAGTTCTAAAATCATTGTTTACTCTTAGAATACAAAATAATACAAGGTAATTAGGTTATTTCCGGACCAAGTGTTAAAGTATACTTGAAATGGAAGAAAAAGTCACTAGATTTATTTTTGGTATATCATGTCCCCTTTGTTCTGGGGATCGTCTGTACCGTTTGCGTGATAATCGTTTTACAGGTACTCGATGTTCTTGTAACTACAGTTCGAAGCGGTTCAAGGACGATCTTGCTCTACTGCATTATTTTCTTTGGAGATACCTGCCAATAAAGCTGCCAGGGGTCTTGGTTTTGGCTCTATGACGGTGCGAGGCAAATAGATGCTTTATCGACAGGAGATTTATGATTTCAGGAAGTGAGAAGACTTTCCGGCGAGATAGAATGTGATGCAAACTGCTTTGGTGGGAAACGTACGGGAACCAGCGGTCGCAGCAGAACCGGTACAATAAAGGTTTTCGGCATGGTGGAACGTCACGGGAAGCTATTTACTACGATATGACTGCCGCCTGATGAACGAGATCAGGGACACCGCTGCGAAAGGGAGTGTCTATCTACACTGCTACGTTCCGTTCGTATACATCGCTGAAGTTTTTTGGTAGACAGCGTACGATCGATCATAACACATAGTGCATCACGGAACGTCGTCATAGTAACGGCCTTGAGGAGTTCTGGTCATGTGCACAAGAAAGACGCTTACAGTACCAAGATGTTAGCAAAAATCATTGCCTGGTATACCGCAAGGAAATGGAATGGAGATACAATTACAGAAACCAAAATTTATACCATCCTTTAATCAAAATTCACGTTAGCCGCTTTTGACCTAATTACCTAATATTATTATATAACCGTATCCATGAAAAAATTTGATTTTTTATAATTTTCAGAATAATTTTACCGCATGTAATCATTCTCTTCATTTCCGGTAATCGTTAATAATAATTATCATTTTACTGCTATACCTTTTTCTACGCTTCATGTATTGATGAGAATAAATTCATCCGGATGTGAAACAAGTTGCGAGATTCATTGCTCTTTAATCTTAATCAAGTGACCCGTGGAAAAAATTCGATTTATACACAATTATGTGGTTAAACAATCAATTATGTCGATCGTTTCTAAAATTCATGCACTATGCTTATTTCTCGAATAATTTCTTAACTTCTTCTAATGCATTTTTCTGCAGTTTTCATTCACTCCCACAATCTTTACAAGTAACCATGATATAATCTTGCTTTTGTTGGCTCATAATCATCCCTCATTCAATTCGTCTGCATAAGCATTGTAGTTAGCTGAAAAGTTCCGTTTCCAATCAATAAATTTGTCTTCACTTATAGCTTTCCGTGCTTCTCTGATTATGCGTTGGTAAAAGGTTATGTTATGGAGCGATGTAAGTCTCTGACCAAGCGATTCTCCTGCATTGAAAAGATGACGTAAATATGATCGTTCAAATGTTGCACACGTATAGCAATCACATGTTTCATCCAGAGGGCTAAAATCTTCTTTATAACGGGCGTTTTTTATAACAAGTCGTCCGGTTCTTGTAAATGCCCAGCCATTTCTTCCAACACGCGTAGGAATGACACAATCAAACATATCGATTCCCATTCCTATACATTCAACTATGTCTTCTGGTTTTCCGACGCCCATTAAATACTTAGGTTTATTATCAGGAAGCAAATTTGCAGTAAAATCAGCAAATTCGTATAATAGTTCCTTCGGCTCTCCCACCGACAGTCCCCCAATAGAGTATCCCGGAAAATCTAAAGCAGCAATTTTTTCGGCTGACAGTTTTCTGAGATCTTTAAATGTTCCCCCCTGAACAATACCAAATAAAGATTGCGCGTGCTCGTGATAGTCATGTACTTCTGCCATCGCTTTCTTACTTTCAGCTGCCCACTTAATAGTGATTCTGTTTGAAGTCTGAACATTAAACTTTTCAGCTGGATATTCTATAGGATAATCAAGAGGCATAATTATATCTGCTCCTATTTTTTTTTGAATATCAATGATCGTTTCAGGTGTGAAATAGTGAAATGATCCGTCTAAATGAGATCGAAACCGTACACCATCGTCGGTTATAGTATTCAGATCGGACAGGCTGAATACCTGAAATCCCCCGCTGTCTGTCAATATGGCTCCCGACCAACTAATAAATTTATGCGCTCCTCCGGCTTTTTTCACAACATCGGGGCCAGGCCTTAAATTAAGATGATATGTGTTATTGAGAATAATTTGTGAACCGGTCTGCTGTAATTCATTTTGTGAGAGTGTTTTGACACTACCCTGAGTACCAACAGGCATAAAAACAGGGGTATCCACTGTGCCATGGTCAGTACTTAGTTTGCCAATACGTGCTTTGGAGTCTGTGCTTTGGTGCAGTACTTTAAATTCCAATTTCTGCTCTGTATTACAGTAAAAGGATCGAAAGAGATTTTCTGAAATTAAAGAATGAGTTAAGTATAAAGATCATTTAGCACAATTTCAATTAATAAATAACTGTGTCATTATCAATTCATACTTCATTCTGCATTTCAATATAAAAAAAGGCGGTCAATGACCGCCTTTAAACAGTTTATTTCATATATGGTTTACCAGTCACCTGCAAGTGAAATGTAATACTTAGGCTTTGATGTATTTTCAAGGTCATAGCTCCAAGCTACAGCTATCCGGGCATATAATAACCCGAGCAAACCGACATTAATTCCTGTTCCAAAACCAGATCTTAGATCCTTAAACACTTTTGAAGACAGGTTGGTGTTGGGATTAATTCTATTTTCAGTGCCCTTAAAGCTACCATCAACCCATGCAGATCCGATGTCTGCAAACAGAAGACCGGAAACATTCTGCCATAATATAGGCACCGGCCAACCCATCAACAAAGTCTGAATAAAAGGAAATCTTAATTCGGTATTTATAATAGCATATCTATTTCCCTGCAATTCATAATAATCTGTTCCGTGCAAGGGGCCGACCCAATGTGAAAAATAAACATCTTCTAAATCTGTCTGGATTCCACCTTTAAATTTTCTATTTAACCAATTTGGAACGCCGCCTACAAAAAAGGTTTCCGCCGTATTCCCTTCACTCAAACCTCCTGACATCCGGAAGGCAAATAAAACATCACGACTTAACCGGTAATATCTTCTCATATCTCCTATAAGCGTCAAAAACTCAATTTTTCTATCGCCGCCGCCAATAGGCGGGTTATACGAGACAAGAAAATTTGTTCTCATTCCATCAACAGGTCCGATCAAATACCACCGAGATGTATCCCGCGCAATATTGAGCGTTGTCCGGTAAGCAGTTACACTCTGGTTGAATTGATCAAATCCTAAGCCGAGATATTCTTGATTGACCCTTTGAAGAGCAAATGACAAATCCACCCTTGAAAATTTACTGAATGGTTTTGAGGCATAAAAGTTAAAACCATAATTACGAAGCCTGATTGGCACAATATTGTTGGATGAAGTAAACTGCGTAAAAAAGTTTGCCTGGTTGTAAATTCCTATACCGTAGTTTGTTCTTCTGGCAAGGTATTGGTATTGCAATTGATAGCTACTGTTCCTCAAATCAAAATAGAGATCAGTAGCTAATTGTATTACATGATTCCCGAGCATATCGGAGAACTGAAATATACTCGAGCCCTGAACTCCGAAGAACGTATCATAGCCATAATTGCCATAGACAATATCAGGAGAAAAGGTAATTTTGTAGTCGTTAATTTCGTAATCTCCGTCTGCAGTGATATAATTTGCAATATCGTCACCAATCACATCTCCCATCGTTCCATCTTCATCAAGAATATTTCGAACATCTTCATCAAAAACATATTGACTAAAATCCTGATTTAAGACTCCTTCTGAACCTTGCTCTTCATTTGCAAGTAAATTTTCTTGAGAATCTTTATTATCTTCTGCAAGCTGTGTGAAGAAGACCGTCTTTTCCATTTTTTCGGCTAAAGATTCTTTTTCGAGCGGATTTTTCATCATGAAAACATCCCAGCCGCCATTATTATATGCACAAAATACTAATTTTCTGCCATCATCAGAAAGCGAGAGTTGATAAACACCTGTCAAGGTGTTAGTAATAGGATACGATTTTCGAGTTTCAAGATCAAATACATAGACATTTGATATTCCGGTAGCTTCAGAGATATACAAAAACTTCTTTCCGTCGGGACCCCACACAGGTGAACCGTCATTGTATGGATCAAAGGTGATTCGCTCAATATTTGATCCGTCAGAATTCATTAAATAAATATCTGTCGATTCAAATTCGTGATTAAACATAGAGTTTTTTGAAAAATGGCTGCCCACTTGTTTTTTTCTGCTGCCAGCACCATTGTATCTTATAGCAGGACTATCAATGCTGCCGAGAAAATTATTCGTATCATTGCCATTACTTGAGCTGTAAGCATTGTTGTTATTATTATTGATATATTCATCAACATTATTCTTGCGGTCGGATACAAACAATATTTTTGAACCGTCCGGAGACCAGTCTGGAGAGCTGTCGGTAAAGTAATCGTTTGTTATTTTTCTTAAATCGTTGGAATGAACATTATATGCATAAATATCTGCTGCCCCGTGGAGCGTTCCTTGAAAGGTAATTTCACTGCCGTCAGGAGACCATGCTGCATCAAAAACACCATCAAGATCAAATTTATGCTGATCGAAATCCTTTTTATTAATGTTTATTATAGTCAACGCATCCTGATCACCAGCTTTAACAGAAAGAGCAAGATTTTTCCCGTCGGGTGACCAGCTAATGCCAGGTGAAAGCCAGTGGAGTTCTTCAAGGGCGGCTGATTTCTGGCCGCCTACAAGTTTCGAGATAACTTTACCGTCGATAGCAGACATAAGATAAATATCTGCAAAACCATTGACATTTGTCATGTAAGCGATTTCGTTGCCGTTCGGAGATAGTGCAGGACTGAGATTCAAGGAGTTTCTTAGCTTCACATGATCTGTCATGCGCGTCGCCATCTCTTCCGGATTCAATCTGTCGCTTATATCCGGCCAATACTTCCTTTTCATGGCAAGGTCCCATTGATCTATTAGTTTCTCAAACTCCATCCCAAGAGAAGATTTAAAACCCCTGTCAAGGCTCTTGGTAATATTGATTCTCCGCACAATATCAATCACCTTCTGACGGCCATATTTGTCCTCAATATATCTAAATATTGACTGCCCCTGCGGATAAGGACTCATCCTATTTGTCTGGAGATAATCGTGAACCGTACCGTCTCGTACGATCATATCTGAACGAGTGTCCCATCCAACTGAAAGATATTCCGCCAATCCTTCTGAAAACCACAATGGAAGTCGAAGCTTAATACCGCTCGCAATTAAGTTCTGGACAGAACCTCCGTAAATCATATCGTTCACAAACGCGTGTACAAGCTCATGATGTAAAACATGACGGTATTGTGAATATGATCCCTCATATGGCAGAAATACACGGTTTTTAAATAACTCCGTTACACCGCCTATGCCTTCAACCAAATATTGGCTTATCACATTTGTTTGTTGAAAATCGTTGTGTGAATTGTATAGAAGAACAGGTATTTTCTTTTTAATCGTGTAATCAAATTCATCCTGGAAATTAGTAAGTTCTTTTTCTAATACATCAGCAGCAAATTCAGCAATATATTTTCCACCTTCATAAAAGAATATATGGAAATGGGGTGTATCGAAGCGTTTCCACTTCAAATCTTTATATTGCACTTTATTTTGCCCGAAAAATTGCGCATTGGCGGTTGTTGGAATGAAAAATAACAAAACAATATATAAAGCAACGCTGCGCAAAGTTCTAAACATATTATTCTCCTTAATGTTACATACTATGAAAACCGAATTGTGGAAACAAAAGTTCCACCCTAAAACCGGCAATCTGTCAATTGTTTCGGATCTTTCTATAATAATTGGCAATCATCTCATTTAATTGCTAAAAAGTTGCAATTTTTTAACATTTTTTTAAAGAATCTCTATTTTCATGACGATAAAAACAGTGAAGCCTGACTAGTCATAGTCATAACTACAGGGAGGTAGATCAAGGTTGTCTACTGATTCAATCAAGCAATTAAGCAACTCTTTTCCAAACTTTACAAATACGCGTGTGCGGTTTGTTGTTCAGGGTAAATTAAAAACGGAAGTGATATACTCGGATAGCAATGAAGTGATCCGAGAAATACCAAGAAGATTTTCTGCAAACGTTTATTTGAGTATTTACGCATAACTTTATACGCGGATTTGATTGAGTTCTTTTCCAGAAATACTATGATGTAAATCCTGCTTTTGTTCAAAAACAGGATTTTTTATTTTAACCACCTCTCCTCATCGTTCAACAATAAATACCGATGACCACCTTTCATAATTTTAAAAAATCGTATATTTCTTTGAATATGCAGAGTCATTATCGAAATTCATGTTTTCTTCCGAAAATATCCACGTTGAGTAATATACTCAATTCCGAAATTCATGTAAACAAGTATAAATGGAAAAGACATATAATCTGAACCGGGCATTACCAATTGGTCCACCAGTAACTAATAAGTACACAATATACAATGCAGTTATTCCGAAATATGGCGATCTGCTCTTATAAAACCTTACAATTCCTGCTATTGCAACAATACCAAGAAAATACTATAACCCGGTGGTCTGACTATAACACTGTACAGCTCGAAAAGTTCATAAACTTATTCACCTGATTGTAAGAGGTTAACTGCGAGTCATGAATAAATTGCGGAATCATCGACAAGTATCTTCTCCTTATCGAGAAAGACCCAAAATAAGGAGTACTATTCTAATGAGAGAACAATAAATGTTAAAAGGTAATAATCATACCTTTCTAATTGATTTATAATTATTCTCAAAAACAATATCCTATATTGAAGCGTTTGGTGTTTAACTCAAAAAAGTCCGAATCTTATGTTTCAATGCATTTTTTTCATCAACATTAAAATATCGCGTACTATAGAGCATAAATGGGTAAGCTGTTATAACTATGATTCTGATAAAAATATGTGTATTTTGCAGAACTTTGTCAAAGAGAAAAAAGAATGCCGCACAAATTAGTGCGCAGTGTATAATTCGTTTATATTCATATTGGATTGAATAGATTTTTTGCGTAACCACGAGCAGGAGAAAAGCCATATATGCATAAGAAACAACTTTTGCTGTAGCAGCTCCCATCATGCCGTAAATAGGGACCAAATAAAAGTTTAATGCCATATTGAGTAATGCTGAGAATCCGGTTATTCCTGCGAGAAACACCGACTTTTTCTTGATGTATATGCCGACTACAAAATTTGTGTAAATACCGTAAAATATATAGGCAAGCATACAAACTGGAACAATAGCAATTCCATCCCAGTAGTCCTGTTTAATTAAATAACCGCCGATAAAAGGTATTTCAAAGGAAATAATATCATATATAAAATAAACTATGATCAAATAAATCCAACCTGATGTGGCGACAAAATATGTTAATACACGAGCATAAATATTCCGAGCATTTTTTTTATTAGCAATTGATAAGAAAAACGGATGCCATGCGAATCTAAACGCCGCTACTGCAATCGACATTGCCATTGCTAATTTGTAACCAGCACCATAAACACCGGCTACAGATTCCCCAAAAATCCTTTCGATAAAAAATCTATCTATTAACTCCATACTGATGATAGAGATACCCGGAATGATATAGGGTAAACCAAAGTTCATGATTTCTTTATAAACTGTGGAGGACAAGTCGAAGGTTAATTTTTTTATTATAATCGGAGAAACCAATAAAAAAGTGGCCGCTGACGATATTAAGTTCGCTATAAATATTCCCTCAACGCCTCTCTGCATTACAAAATATAAATTAAGTCCGATTGTCATACTAATGTTGATAAGTTTTAATAGCATGAAGGTTAGGGACCGCTCTTCCGCTCTCATGGTAAGAAATGGAAGGACGGCAAGTGCGTCAAAGAAAAGTATTCCGGCAGTATATTTGATAATGTGCGAGTATTCCGGCGACTCGAAACAGAGTACAGAAAAATAATCGGAAAATAGTAGTATCCCTATACTCAGAAGAGTTGATATGCCTAATACAGAGAAAAAGGCTGTGCTGAAAACGTTTTGATGGGTAAACCCTTTTTCTTTTAGAACGTAAAAACGGAGGAAAGCTGTATCGATTCCGTGCATGTACATGACATTAACAAAACCGATAAATGCAAAAATAATAACTGCAGTACCATATTCTGCTGGAGTAGTTAATATTCTTGTATGTATCGGAAGAAGTATAAATGAAAGTGAACGCGCAAGAATGTTTGTGATTCCGTATACGGAGATATGAGCAGTGAGCCGCTTGATTTCGGCGAACATTGAGATATGATTGGGTATTTTGGTGTATGAAAATAAATTAAATGTGGGATTTAAAATATCTATAAGGTGCTAAATATGCAAGAGGAAAGTCCATAAAAACAACAGCATAATTTTACCTATCTATACTATGGAGGCAATTTTAAAAATCAAAGGTTTTATTTTTATGCATTTCAGTCAATTCGTTATGATGCCGTTCTTCCTCTTCAATTAATGCTGCAACAGTTTTTTTGCTCTGTTCTGATTTGAGTTTTTTTAGAACATGTTTGTACAATTTTAAGGTGTTCTTTTCTGTTTTGATCCCGATTTTTATGGCAGATAATGGATGCATAGTTTTAATTTTTCCTTCTGATATGCTCGGCAAAATATCTTCCTGAGATATTTCATTGATAAGAGTGGTAACATCATCATCAAGAGTAGAATTGATTATCAATTCAGATTCTGAGGACTTTAGTTTTTTGAAGGCTTCTTCGTGATCTCTCTCATCCTCTGCAAAGTTCTTTAATATTTCTTTTGCTTTTTTATTTTGTGACAAATGAGCCAGTCTGTCATAAAACTGCGCCCCGTCCCGTTCCAATTTTACTGCAAGATCTATAACATCTCTTAATAGTAAATTCATAATTAACCTCCAATTATGTGGAGAACAATATATAAAAAAAACAGAACTACAGCTGAATATTAAAATATGTGAAAATAAAGTTTATGAACCCTCCTACGAGAAATGCAAAAGGGAATATAAACGCTACTATGCTGATTGCCACTTTCATGCTGAGCTCTTTGATAATAATAAAAACATTTGCAATGCAAGGAATAAAAAGCGTTATCGTCACCATTGCTATCAATATTTGGTTTGCATTCAGGAGGCCGCTATTTGTAGCATCGAGCAAATAAACCGCACCATAATCACGCCGCAAAAATCCGATTAGAAATGCTTCGGTTGTTTCAACAGGTAGTCCCAGAAAGTTGACAATAAACGGTTCACAGAAAGTTCGGATAACTTCCAGAGCATGTGTTTTATCAAGGATAAACAGCAGAACCGTGCCAAGTATAAACAAAGGAATTACTTCTTTAAAATACCACTCCATACGCGCTACAGTTTTTATCAGAATATTAATAGACTGAGGTTTTCGAAGTGGTGGTAGTTCGAGAATAAACGCAGATGATTCTCCCGGAAGAACTTTTGAAGCAAGAAAACCGACAAATATGAGAACGCTAACAACAATCCCCGCCCAAAGAACTGTTGCTCCAAATGATACGCTGCTCATCATCGCAAGAAGAACACCAAGCTGTGCTGAGCAGGGTATGCCAAGTGCGAGCAAAACAGTCACAATGATTCTCTCTTTTCTGGTTTCCATGATCCGGGTTGTCATGGTTGCCATCGTATCGCATCCCAAACCCAACACCATGGGCAGAATCGCTTTTCCATTTAATCCGATAAATTTAAATACCTTATTGAGCATTACAGCAAGTCGTGGTAGATATCCTGAGTCCTCGAGAATACTAAATAGAAGAAAAAAAGTGCCGACAATTGGAAGAACAATAGCAAATCCGTAAGAAAGCGCCATCGTAATAACGCCATATTCTCCTACAAAAAAATCGTGAACTAAACGCACAATGCTTTCGAAAAAAGAGAAAATACCGATATCTCCTATTGAGTAAACAGGTGTAAAAACTTGACGGGTCATTTCGATGCCTGTGGAAATTTCATTCGCGGAACTTATAGGTATGGTGAAATTCCAAGTGAGAATTTCTATAGCATGAGTATGCTGAAACTGCAAAAGAAAATCAAATATCTGTATTGAAGTAGGGTTTATATATTGTCCGAATAGCCCCGTTTCAAAAAAATCAACAACGGTTCCAGCGCCAAACAATCCGACAAACCAGAACATGACATATAATACTGCAATGACAACACCAATTCCCCATATTGGATGCATGATCCAATTCCCGAAATCAGTAGACAACGGTTTACGGACTCCCTTGTCAATCCGATATACCTTTTCAAGAAGAGTATCCACATAATGCAGTCTGGTTTCTGCAATAACGGTCTGAAGAGGGGTTTTTGAAGATTTTTGTGTATTGTTAATAATCGCATTAATTTTGTTTATTGTACCGTTGGGAACAGTATCTGTAAGCCAATCCGTTAATGTTGTATCGCTTGACAGGAGCATGAGAGCTAAAGACTGTTTTGATATCGGCAAATCGGGGAGCAACTCTTCTAAATTATTAATGCCTTTCAAAATATGTTCGGGATATTTAATGCCGTTCCACGGGATACGTGAAGCAGAGATACATTTTTTTACCTTGGCTAGACCTTTTTGTTGTACAGCAGTTGTTGAGATGACAGGAATCCCTAAAATATTTTCGAGATTTTCATGGTCAATCACTACTCCTCGCGATTGAGCTTCATCTGCCATGTTAAGACCAAGAACACACTTAACTCCCATTTCTGCTAGTTGAATAGTTATATAAAGACTGCGTTTTAGATTTTTGGAGTCTCCAATTTGTAAAACTGTATCATAGTCACCTGAAAGTAACAGATCTCGAGTAACCCGTTCATCTTCGGATTGTGGAATGAGACTATTTGTGCCGGGCGTATCTGTAACATGTAAAACTTTATCATTGAGCTTCATTTTACCATGACTCAACGAAACAGTTGTACCAGGATAATTGGAAACAGTAACATACTTCCCGGTTAGGTATCCAAATACCACACTTTTCCCAACATTTGGATTGCCGACAAGGACAACTGAAGAGGTTTTTCTGGTCTCTAATATATCAGAAGATGTTTCAGTCATAGAGAATATATGAATTGTGAAATTCACAAATCGTAGTTATGAAAACATTATATTATATACATATAATATAATGTTTACGAATATAAGTAATAACTTTCAAAAACTCAAAGTAATATTTTAATTTATGGGAGAAAAAGTTAAAAAGGCAGGTCGGAAAACGGAAAGATGTAGCTTACAAATCAACATTATCAATTTTCTGCATAATATCTTTTAATTTGCCAACAGCGACGTCCCGTTTCGTTTTGAGTAAGCCATTTTCCTTTTCAATAAATGCAATTCGTTTATGAAGAGCCTCTATTTCATTTTGAAAAAAATGAATCTTGCTAATGAGATACGTAAGCTGATCTTCAGTGTTGCCAAGACGCTTAATTATTATGTCCAGAGTATGGTTCATTTCAGTGTAGTATCCCCCTGTTGCAAAACTGATTTGCCATTTTATCAGTCTTTCATGCTTTCCCATTCGTCAAGCGGCATGTCTTGTGCAAGTTTAAGTCCCCCTATAGCACCAGCATATTTTGGTTCATCCACATTGTGCACTTTGATAGAGCCGATATCTGATAGTTCTGCCTCAAGGATTTTATCCAAACCGCGTATCTTGCTTCCACATCCGGCCAATACGATATTTTCCTTAAGTGATTCCTGGTACTCCAGATCAAAATTCGTAATGAGGTCCCTGACATTTTTTACAACATCAGGTATAATTGATTGACATGATTCATGCAGCTCTTTTGTAACATCATAATTTACAGCTTTACCGTTCACAAGAAAGTCTGCTGTAATATCCTGCAGTTTTTTACCGGCAAAACCGTGCTGTTCTTTAATTTTCTTAAGCCCAAACTCGGTAATATAGGTATTAGGTATGCGTGCTTTTAGCAAATTGTAGAACATCTGGTCTATATGATTACCTGCTTTGTAAATGGTTCGCTCATCTTCTTCTTCAGGAATTGATCCGTGCATTCTGCATATATCAAGCGTACCAGCACCAATATCGATAATGATACCAAAACCATACATCCCCATACCGTAAAAAACTAAAAATGGTTCTGAGACTACAAGAATTGCATCGACAAGCCCGCTAAATGCTTTAACGATTGCCTGCTTATCTTCTTGCGATACCTGAGCAGGTGCACCAACAATTGCGTATACTTTTTGCTTTTCTTTTTTGCCGATAAGTGAAGCAAGATGTTCAACAAAACCAGCAATTGATTCTTTTTGTTTAGAATAATCTTTATGGTTTCTCTGTAGAGAAATGGTTCCCTTTTCCAATGGATAATATAAATTCAAAGACATTCGATTTTTGTAACATTCATCACCGAAAACAACCGGTTTTTTTAACAACCTGTATGAAACGATATCTTTGGGATAACCAACAACACTTGCAACATTAATAAGTTTTCCGGTACTTGTTGCAATTGCACTCTGGGATGTGCCAAGATCAATACCAACGAATAAATTGTCTGATTTTTGCGATTGATCTGTCTGTATTTCGATAGTTTCTTGTTCTGAATTTACCATGTTAATCTCATGCTCTCAAATTCATCGGATTATCGTACCCCTGGCAGGATTTGAACCTGCGACCAAAGATTTAGGAAACCTCTGCTCTATCCTGGCTGAGCTACAGGGGCGATCGTGAAAAACAGGTGTTTTGTTGGAGGATATCAAAAGGTGTACATAAACAAAAGTTAGAATACTTATATTATATAATATATTGAAAAATACTTTTTTTCCAAACACAATTTGTACTCATATAATCTTTGATATGATGAAGCATGATGAAAATCTTGTTTTTTAGTTTGACTTAAGCATTGAAAATGGAAAAAAAGAAGTATTCAACCGTTACAGATTAATAGAGGGGATGTACTACAGATATGTTAACAGGTTTTAAAGCGGATAACATTTACTAAATTATCCATATTTTTCTTTAAACTCATCATAATTGTACAAAATGAATTTACCCTGTTCTCTTTTTATTATTCCTTCTTCCTCGAACTATGCATAACACGTAATATTGTTTCTCTGGATGTGCCTGCCATATTAGCCAAATCCCGCTGAGATGGTAATTTGTCTATATGCACAATGCCATTTTTCATAGTTCCACTATCTTCAGCGATTTGAAGTAGTGTTATAGCAACTCTTCCCGTCGCATCAAAAAGCGAAAGACTTTTTATTTGTGTATCGGATTTACGTAATCTGAAGGCGAGTTCTTTCAAAAACCCAATAGCAATAGTCGGCTTTTCTTATATGAGTTTTAGAAAATCTTCTCTCTCGAGTAAAAACAGTTCAGCCTCTGTGAGAATTATAACATTTGCTGAGCGCGCGAGTCCATCCAAAAGTGAAAGTTCCCCAAAAAAAATCTCCTTCGCCGAGTATTGCGAGAAGAACCTCTTTTCCGGATTCACTCACGCGGGATATTTTAACCTGTCCCTTATTAATGATAAAGAGTGTGCTGCCTTTGTCTGTTTCAAGAACTACGGCACAATCTTTTTGATATGTCTTTGTGTGAAGACACGAATCCAGTTTTTCAAGTTCCTAGGTCTCTAACTCTACAAACAATGGTATTTGCTGAATAATTGAGAGAGGCATTTTACTTTTTCCTGTCTTTTATTAAAACGTATTATCAATTTGCTAAACGAGAATAAATTTTTTCTATTCCAATTAGCGTGAGATTTGGTTCAAAAGATTTAATAATCGATGTTTTTTCTATCATGAGATTCCCCAATCCACCTGTCGCAATCACCAAAGTTTTTTGGCCAAGCTCAGATTCAATTCTGCTGACAATACCCTCAATAGATGAAAGGGCGCCAAACATAATTCCGGCTTGAATGCTTTGTTCCGTACTCTTTGCAATAATTGCTTCAGGGAACCTCAGTTCAACTGATGGCAACTTTGCTGCTGTTTTATGAAGATATTGGGCCGCTGTCTCGAGTCCCGGTGATATAATCCCTCCTAAATATTCTCTATTACCGGAAACAACATCAAACGTAGTCGCAGTGCCAAAGTCGATGATTATAAGAGGTCCGCCATATAACTCTAATCCGGCCACCGCATTGCAAAGTCTGTCTGCTCCTACAGATGTCGGATCATTATACCGATTTACTATACCGATATCTAAATCATTCGTTATCTCAATTATCTTTATATCGGCAGCTTTTTTAAAATTTGAAGTAAATAATGGTGTAACCGAAGGCACCACCGATGAAATTGCAATACCTTTTATCTCTTTAACATCTAAATTTGCATTTGACAGCAAGGATTGAAGTACAATGTGCCATTCATCTTCTGAGCGGTGCGCATGACTATTGAGCCGCCACCAATTGCATAATAAGTGCTCTTTAAAAACACCAAGCACTACATTAGTATTGCCAATATCTACAGTTAATAACATCTCATCTCTAAAAGAATATTATATTTGTAATAATAAATATACGAATCCATATTCATAAATCACAAGAAAATTATCCAAAGAATCACCTTATATGTTCTATCAATTGTTTTTCTTGATTTTCTTAATTCTTTTAGTCATACTTAGAGTACTTAACAATACTATATATTAGTTTTTAATGGTCACAATATTCAATTTACTCACATTAATTCCCAAATAAATTCAGAGCAAGATGATTAGAAAAATTCGCATAACCAATTGCCTTCCTGCTGCTGCAGTGATTTTCATATTTTTATTCATATCATGTGCACGAGTTCATGTTAGAGACGTTTCGTATACTACGTTAGTAGAACCATTTAAATATCTTGATACATCACCGCTTGAAAACAGAGTCATCGTACTTGATGCCGGTCATGGTGGCGTAGCTTCCGGAGCAGTTGGTTCCAGCGGGCTTGAAGAAAAAAATGTCAATCTTGCTGTTGCTCTTCGCCTCCAAAGTTATCTTAAAATTGCTGGTGCACAGGTAGAAATGACCCGGGAAAAAGATAGAGATTTGATTCTTTCAGACATTGATTCCTTACGGGGTAACGATCTCGATTATCGAGTACGTACATCAAACGACGCCGACGCCGATCTATTCATCTCGCTACACCATAATTCACGACTGCCTATAGATAGACGTTTTAATGCAATAGAAACATATTACAAAATGGAAGACTTTTATTCCTCGAAGGATGCGGCCAAATATATTCATAAACATCTCGTGACTAATCTGCAAATCCCGGAGAATCACCTCAGGCCGGGTAATTATTATGTGCTGCGTAACAACACAAGAACAGCAGTCTTGGGTGAGGCATCATATATATCGAATCCGAACCTTGAGAAAAAACTCAGTAAACCAGAAAGTATAGATATTGAAGCAAAGAGTTATTTTTTAGGAATACTTGATTATTTTTCCAGAGGTGTTCCAAGCATATTGAGCCATATTCCTGAGCGGGGTCAAATTCTTCAAACTGCTTTGCCTGATATTACAATAACAATTCTAGAAGACCGGTTTGGCGACGGAATTGATCATCAAATGATCACCTTAACCATCGATGGAGAACCGGTACCATATATTTACAATCCTCCATCCATTTCAGCTAAACCACAACAACCTTTAAAAAATGGACAGCATATACTACTCGTTTCAGTAGCCAATCTGAAGGGTAACCACTCACTGCTCTATAGATCTCAATTTGAAACTAACGCCCTGCCGGCAGCAATGTTCGCAACGCACTTTCCAGAGACCATTCCTCCGGATAAATCAACCCTGATTCAAATTCAAGCCGATGTACTCGATACTCACTATAATACGGTTCGTGACAGCACAATCGTTGATTTAAAATTCGGAAATAATAACAATAATCAACAAAGCTCGTATACTCGCAATGGGAAAGCCTACTTTTATATCAAACAATCCGGAGAATCTAATTTACCCTTTTCTCTCATTGCCGGCGAAACAGTTTTCAATGATGTAATACACACTCGACCTCTGCAAAGTGCTCATCTTTGGATAAATTTCAGAGAAAAAACAAAGCTTGACAAGAGTATTCCTCTCATAAAGGCTAGTATTGAAATCGACGGTACTATCAGGGACTATTCCGATCAGGAAGGCACTGTTTTCTTAAAAAATTATTCTAATGGGTCTTACACAATTAGTGGAAGAAAAAACGGATACTATCCTGGACTACAAATTCTTACAATTGATCAAAACAAAATATATTCCGTTAATTTCAACCTTGATCCTATGTACGACAGGGTACTTCTGGGAAAAAGCATTCTAATTGACCCTGAATTCGGCGGACTTATGCCAGGCTCATCAGGTCCAACAGGCTTGCAAGCTTCGGATGAAAGTATGGAAACTGCCTGGTATCTTGTTGAATATTTACAGAAGGCAGGTGCGAGAGCTGAATTGACCATTCAACCGGGAGAAGATCTTTCACCCTATTCACGGGTGAGGAGGGCAAATGCAGCGGGTAGTGATTTATTCATATCATTACGAAGGTCTTACAATAAGTCCAACAACGTTACCGCTTTTGCTTATCCGACAAGCACGCATGGAAAATTTCTAGGTTCACTCGTGTTAAACAACTTCAGAACATATGCGAATCAACAGACGTATGGACCTGTTGAAGCCGCAGATTATGTACTACAACAAACGGAAAGCCCAGCAATCATAGTGGGTTTTGGCGGAATCGCCGATCCTCTGATTGAAAACAAACTTTACGGACCATATATTAACAGACAAGAAGCATATTTAATCTATACTGCATTATTGGAATATTATTCGGAAGACAGAGCACAATGGGGAGAAATCAGTGGTACTGTAATGACGGACAATAGCCATCCGGTTGCCAATGCTCTTATCAGCTTAGATGAAACAATTGTTGTTCAAACAAATGAAATGGGACATTTTCAATTTATCAATATCGAACCGCGTACGTATGAATTGTCAATTTCCGCTTATGGGCTACAAAAATATGTGGAAACGTTTGTCCTAAACACTCGAGAAAAAATATTGAAAAATATCACACTTAAAAAATAGTCTTTACTCAAATTTTATATTTATTTTTCGTGATTATATACTTGGTTAAACAAGAGGGAATTAATCGTTATCTAATACATTTAATTGTGGGGCTGTTTTGTGGAATCGTTCTGCTCTATGATAAGGCGTATCTGTGAGTGGAAGGTCTAATCTTGTCCCATGAAGCAATTTGTCTATTGTAATTATCTGTAACTTTTGGAATTTCCCTTGTGATCCTGATTGATACAATCCTTTTCCAATTGCTTCGTCTTTCATTGGTTGTGTTGGATTTTCCAATGTAATCAAAACTCCTATTGGAGCATCATCTCTCACCATTACATGACCCAAATCTCTAATATCTTTTACTCCTACACGACCGCTTTTGACCGAAACAACGATTTTCTTGTAATCTTTTTTGGATATTTTTCCTTTTTCATGAAAGTACAACAACCCATCAACACCTTTGTCCGAACCCTTCTTTTTTTCGTACTTTGCCCCTATGAGTGATAATGCCCAATACTGGAATTCATATCTACCTTGTTTTGCCAATTCACGAGCACCTGGAACATCTTCCGGTTCGCCAATAACCTTATAATCTTCTTTTGGTAACAATTTAAACCGATTTTGCAATCTGAATTTAATAAGGTTTGTTGCAATGTGGGTTATGTCTATTCCAATCCAATGCCTTCCTAATTCCTCAGCAACACTTATCGCCGTACCACAGCCACAAAACGGGTCAAGAACAATATCTCCTTCGCTTGAGGAAGCCTTTATAATTCTCTCAAGTAACGCTTCGGGCTTTTGTGTTGGATAACCAAGTCTTTGTTTAGATGAAGGCATTATAGGTTGAATATCGAAAACATCATCCGGATGTTTTCCTTTAGGATGTGGTTCGTAATTATCATACACTTTGTCCCCTCTAAAGGATCTTGCTCTATACTGGAGACGCTCAAGAGATTCTTTGGAATAAGGCGTTCTAACACTGTCAGCATTAAAGTTCCATCCTTCCCCCTTTACGTAAAAAACAAAATAATATCATGGCGGCGACCAAAACGTTTTTTTGAAACTCCGCCCCCTCTATAATGCCATATAATTTCATTTTGAAAGTTCTTAGCTTCAAATATAGTATCCATGAGAATTTTTAAATAGTGGCTTGCCGTTGGGTCGCAATGCAAATAAATCGATCCAGTAGTTTTTAGTACTCTTTTCAATTCGAGCAATCTAATACACATCATTGTTAAATAAGCCATATAATCATTTTGTCTCAAAAATCCACGAAAACATTGCACCATTTCGGAGACATTGGGGGGAGTGTTTTCTATTATTTCATGGTACGCAGATTCAGATTCTTTCGTCCAATGCCACGTGTCTTCAAATGCGATTATCTGTGATTCAGAAAGTTCTCCCGAAGGCTCTTTAAACAATACGTTGTAATTTGCCTTTGAATTAAATGGGGGATCGAGGTAAATTAAATCCACATAATTGTCGGGGATATACTCTTGAAGAATTTTTAGATTGTCACCGTAAAATAAAGTGTTGTCCATTCGTATCCTTTTTTGGATTTGTCGTTTTTCTTCTTTTTACCTTGGGGGATAATGGATGAAGAGATAACGATTTGTCTTGATTCGCTTTTTTTGTCATCGTCTAAAAAGTCGGTCTGTAAGTAATTTTCTGGCAACAATGCGGTGTCTGCGGTGTCTGATGCAATAATAACATCTATATCAAATTCTTCTCGAATTTTATCTGCTTTTTTAATATGTCTCTTCCGTCTTTTGATAAAAACAGGGATTGATTTGTTTAACCAAGTATACAGTCACGTTATTTTTAATATTAAATTCTCTGAAATGAGCTCATTAACTCTTGTACTGTAGTTTTTCGGTTTGGATTTGTAATGTCCCGTTTAGCAAGAGCCCGCGGCCCGATTTTTTCAGCCCAAAGAAGTTCAAGAGGATAAATTGTCGGATCCTCAAAGTATACTCCCTTGTAACACTCCCGCTGTCCATCTTCAGGATTAACACTCATGTATCCTTCAAGTCCGAGAGCGTATGCTTTTTTATTTTTTTCAATTCTCTCTTCATGTGACCTGACAACCGGATCATAATCGGGAGCTAAATCGCTCAAGTCTTTCATTCTTGTTTTGAAAAAATCAGCGGTGAATATATTGTTGTATGTGGGACACGGCTGTAACACATTGATAAAAGATGTACCTTTATGTTTAACTCCTCTATTCAGAGTTTCTACCAGATGCTTTACCTGATTACTGTAACTCATGGCAACGAATGTATAATGGCCTGATATTGCAGCGGCAATCGGATTAATACCTTCTTTAATAGCAGGTGCGGCCATTGATTTTGTCTGCATATCTCTCAGCATTGTCGGTGATTGCTGGCCCTTTGTCAGACCATAGACTTGATTATCGAAGACAATGATTGTCATATCGAGATTTTTTCTGCCAGCATGAAAAAAATGGTTCCCACCGATTCCGAGACCATCTCCGTCACCAACAGTAACAATGACCTCTAAATCCCAATTTGCAAGTTTAACGCCCTGTGCAACAGAAATCGCTCGACCGTGCAGTGAGTGAAATGTATAGAGTTTGTCTAATTGGTTAGTGATTTTGCCAGAACATCCTATTCCGGCAACTACCATGACACTGCTCGAATCCAAACCAGCCTCAGTCTCTTTTTTTTCAATTCCGGTTTGAAAAGCAATATCCTCCGCCTCTTCCTCGTCTTCCGTTATAACAGTGAGATCAGTTGTCACACCGTTATCGTTAAAATGAGCGATTGTTTTTCTGTATTCCGGATCGTTACGTAATTTTATGATTAATTTGGTAATTGAAGTTCTAACTCCGTTATCTCCACATCCGGGACACCAGTCATTCGTACTGGAATTAACGAGATCGGAACTTTTCACTATATTCTTCTGCATGCTCTTGTCAGATGCTTGTACATTTACACCCTGAACATCATGTTGTGTTGAAATCGTCATATGCGTTCTCCGAAAATTGTGTCGAGATTTTTGTCGGATTCCAGTTTTTTAACACAGCTATAAATTTCTTCAACTGAAAACGGTCGTGCGTTTTCTTTTAATAATCTTTTGTCAACATTTAAACCCGTCATCGATCTGATATGCAGTTCCATCTGTCCACGTTTTCCGAATGAGCCATTATCGAGTGCAACACTCAGTCTGTTTTCCTCAATATTAATAGATAGTTTAGCATTTTCGATAAATTGGCGTACTATTTTTGAAGGAAACGGGCTTGCATATTTAATCTGCAAAAATTGCACTCTATATCCATCTTCTCTTAATTTTCGCATTCCATCAAGAATCGGTCCTTTTGTGCTGCCCCAGCCTATCAAGCTGATATCAGCATTTTCGTCGCCAAAAATACTGACCCGCTTCTTTTCTGGTACTTTATTCGCCAATTCCTGCATTTTTTTAAAACGTTTATCATTGAATTTAATTCTGTTATCTGGATCGTCGGTAATTATACCATGCTCTGTGTGTTCATCTGAAGTGCTGTTATACTCACCACCGGGAATACCTGGAAGCGACCGCGGAGATATACCGGTGTCGGTCAATACATATCGTTTGAATTCCTCGTTCACTTTGCCGTTTGTATTAAAATCTTTAAAAGTAAGAATTTCACCACGGTCTATGGGAACCTTATTGAGGTCAAACGGTTCAACTGTTTCAGTTGAGTTCATAACGTGCTTATCAGTCAGATAAATCACCGGCATCTGGTATATATCGGCAGTATTGAATGCCTCTTGTATCATATAAAATGCATCTGTTACATCACCGGGGATCATAACAATTCTCTCCGCTCCGCTGTGACTTGCATACAAAGAAAGCATTAAATCGGATTGGTCACCGCGCGTCGGCAAACCTGTACTTGGCCCCGGGCGCTGTGCTACCATTACAACAACAGGATCCTCTGTCATAACAGCCATACCGAATGCTTCCGATTTCAAGTCGAATCCCGGTCCAGCTGTCCCTGTCATCGCACGAACACCGGTCCTGCCAGCCCCTATTGCAGCGTTCATCGCAGCAATTTCGTCTTCAGCTTGTTCAACAATTATTCTTGCTTTCATTTTCCACTCATCGAGCAAATCGCCGGTATCGGATGCAGGCGTAATCGGGTAATATGTGTAGAACTGCATTCCCGCATTAATTGCTCCGAGAGCGACTGAATGTGTACCCTTTATGAGTATCCTGTGCTCGTCTTTTTTTACTCTATCATTCCGGTCAACAATTTTCATATTGAACTTTTGTGAAAAGTTATCCTGAATATAATCAAATCCAATTTTTGCGGCTTCCTTATTTAAGGGAATTAACTTCGGCTTTTTCGCAAATGAAGTTTCAATAACTTTGTTGACCATTGATATGTCAGCCCCCAATACGGCGTAAGTCGCTCCTAGTATTGCCGTATTCGTCATCTTTGCAAGCACTGCCAGCTTAATCTCTTTAGCATTTGAAAGTTTTTTTATGAGGGTGGAAGCAGGAATTCCGTAGGCAAGAATGTCGCCTTTTGTTATTTTATCGACTGCTTCATTAACTGTTTCCTCATGATCAAAGTTTTTTTTGATGTTCTCGGAATTGTAAAGTACCGCACCACCCGGCCGTACTTTATCGAGAACGTGAGTCATTGCATCCCCGCCAAGCAATATTGCAATATCACTTAAATCGTGATGCGAATGGACAGGATTTTCCGATACAATAATGCGCATATAAGAATTTCTGCCCATAATGTTCGAATGGTATTCGATGTTTTGAAAAACGAACAGGCCCATACTTGCTGCAGCAGAACCAAACATATCTCCGGCAGTATTAACACCTTTTCCCTGCTCCGCACTGATCATCAAACTTATTTCATTGACAATCACATCATCACTCGACTTACTATTTCTTTCAGGTGGAACATCTACCTCAGAAGACACATCGATTGAATCAGTGTGTGTAGTCACCGATAAACTCCTTGGTTTATGATATTGATTATTTGTGACAAAGTACTCTAGTGACAATTAAATAAATTATTTACTATCACAAAACCTTTAACATTTAATATACTACTTAAATTTCCTAAATGCATTAAAAATTGCGTTATAATACATTTAAAAATACTGCTTTTCTTTCTTATGCGATTACATTTGAATTTTGATCAAATAAATTTGTATATTTCCATTGAATTAGGGGCATACACTCCCTATTTTATATCGTCTGGTATTCTGATTTTTTAAACAAACAATATAATCATTCGAAAAATTATGATTCCTGTAGATCAAGTTAATTTAAAGGTTCCTGTACAAAACTTGAGGAATTTACTCATTTTTTTATTAGGTCTGATAAATTTATGAGCAGATTTATCTCCAAAATTAAAAGCTATTTCCGGAATATTTTGGTTTTTAGGAATATTTTTATCACTTGGATAATCCTGGTTATTTTGCTGCTTGTTGGTCTTCATTTCAAGCTCGAAACCCACTTGATGGTAATTGGATTATCGATAATTACACTTCTAACAAAGGCTTTTACCGGATTAATGATGCTTGTAGGTATCGTCCCCTTCATTGGCCCTTTGCTGGTTAAAGTTTTATCTCTTCCTTTCTTCTTGCTTCTCAATGCTCTCGGATATTTTGTCAGCCTTTTTGCAATAAAAAAAGGTCATGGTAAAAGCGTAATAACGTACAGAATCTTGACAATAGTATTTTTATTTGGTGTAGCACTGGGGTATGTTTTGGGAAGAGTTCTTCAATGATGTGGATAATTGAATAGTAAAAATCAGTTGAAGATTAAACGAAATATTAGTATACTAGTTTCCTTGCTAATTCGACCGTTAACCCATAATTATTGCAATTATTATCATATGCCTTTCCGTATAGAAGCTGCAACCCGAAATGATGTTGAAGATGTTGGTGGCAAAAGCCTGCAAACACGAATCAATCAGTTTTTCAACATCAACATTTCCTCAATCAGAGTGGTCAATGTTTTTATTGTAAACCTTCCTCTCTCTCATGAAGAAGTTGAAAAATCTCGACGTGCGATATTTTATGATTCCGTTATTCAGGATGCATCATTTGATGTCCTCAATACCGGTTCATTTGACTGGTGTGTTGAGGTTAGATTTAAGCACGGCGTCACCGATACCGTAGGCGAAACAGCCAAAGAAGCTGTCAGCAACTTGTTAAATCGAAAATTTGATATTTCCGAAAAGGTATTTACTGGCAAACAATATAGAATCAGTTCGCCGGATGCTGACATGCATCAGATTTCATCTCTTGCACATGATTTTCTCGGTAATAACCTCATTGAATCCATAGACATACTGCCATTTGAACAATGGAAAACATCACCTCCGTTTAATGCTATACCAAAATTTCAATATTCGGAGAAATTTGCTATACAAGATTTTAATTTTTCTGTTGATGATAATGTTCTAACAGCGTTGAGTAAAGAAAGAACTTTATCGCTTGACCTTGAAGAGATGCATGCGATACGAAATTATTTTAGCTGTGACAACATCAAAAAATCAAGAGAAAACATTGGTATAAGTGAAAATATCACAGATGTCGAGCTTGAAGCTCTTGCACAGACATGGTCGGAGCATTGTAAACATAAAATTTTCAACAGCAAAATCCATTATACTGAAAATGGCCAAACTGAAACGATTGACAGTATTTTCGATACCTACATCAAGGGATCAACTTACATTATCGATGATCGTGTCCCCTGGATGCTTTCGGTATTCAAGGACAACGCCGGTGTCATAAAGTTTAATGATAATATCAATCTTGTCTATAAAGTTGAGACACATAATAGTCCTTCTGCATTAGAACCATATGGTGGCGCCTTGACAGGCATAGTCGGTGTTAACAGGGATCCGTTAGGTACCGGCATAGGCGCAGAGCTGCTTTTTAATGTCTGGGGGTATTGTTTTGGCCCACCTTTTTACGAAAAACCTGTTCCGAAAGGTCTTCTTCATCCTTCGAGAATTCGTGAAGGAGTCCACAAAGGAGTAATCGATGGTGGTAATCAGTCTGGTATTCCGTATGGCCGCGGCTGGGAATATTTCGATGAGAGGTACATCGGAAAACCTATGGTATTTTGCGGAACAGTCGGCAGCATGCCTGCACTTGTATGCGGAAAACCGTCGTATGAAAAGAATGCAAGCCCTGGTGATAAAATTGTTATGGTCGGTGGTCGAATCGGAAAAGACGGGATTCACGGTGCGACATTTTCATCAGAAGAACTGCATCAGGACTCACCCATGCAGGCGGTTCAGATCGGTGATCCGATTACGCAGAAAAAAATGTCAGATTTTATAATTGAATCTCGCGATCTCGGGCTCTATACTTGTATTACTGATAACGGAGCTGGAGGATTGTCATCATCCGTAGGAGAGATGGCAGAAATGAGTGGCGGTTGTTTTCTCGATCTTGAAAAGGCACCGCTCAAATATGTGGGATTGGAACCTTGGGAGATTCTCCTTTCTGAGGCACAAGAACGGATGACATTAGCAGTAAGTCCTGAAACATTAGATGACCTGTTCAAGTTAGCCGATAAGCGAGGTGTTGAAGTAACTGTTCTTGGAGAGTTTACCGACTCTGGGAAATTTCACATTGCCTATGGCGAGCAGACAGTAGCATATCTCGATATGGAATTTTTACATAATGGATTGCCGCAAATGGAATTGACCGCCATATGGAATCCACCTGAAATAGATGAGCCTGATTTTCCTGAACCGGATAATTATAACAACATTTTAAAATCGTTGCTAAGGCGGTTGAACATATGCTCAAATGAAGGGAAATCACGGCAGTACGATCACGAAGTGAAAGGTCTTAGCATTATCAAGCCGTTTGTGGGTAAAGACATGGATGTGCCTTCCGATGCTTCAATTTTCAATGTTGAATACGGTAGTAAAGAAGGAATTATTCTTGCAGAAGGAAAAAACCCAGGCTATTCTGACATAGACACATACCATATGGCCGCATCGGTTATAGATGAGGCCGTTCGCCGTGTCGTTGGTTCAGGTGGAACACTCGAAACAATTGCAGGGCTTGATAATTTTTGCTGGCCTGATCCTGTTCAATCCGAGAAAACTCCCGATGGCCACTACAAGCTTGCACAGCTTGTTCGTGCTAATAAAGCGCTTTATGATTATACTGTCGCATTTTCTGTCCCTTGTATTTCGGGTAAAGATTCGATGAAAAACGACTCGATAATGGATGGGATTAAAATATCGATCCCTCCTACACTCCTCTTTTCCGTTATTGGTAGAATCGATGATATATCAAAAGCCGTCACTATGGACGTCAAAAAACCAGGAGACTTGGTTTATGTTGTTGGTGAAACATTTGCCGAACTTGGAGGATCGGAATATTACAAATTACGGGGAGAACAATTGGACAACGCTCCATTTATTGGAAAGTCCATTCCTAAAGTCACCGCAGAATCTGCAGTAACACTTTATCATGCAATTGAACGCATTACATCTGATGAGCTGGCACATTCAATTCACACTCCAGTTATTGGTGGTTTAGCCGTTGCTCTTGCAAAAACAGCATTTGCTGGTGGTTTCGGTATCCATGTGAAACTTGCCGATGTCCCGTACTCCGGGGAATTGCGTGATGACTATGTTTTATTTTCAGAATCAAACAGCCGATTTGTGATTACAATTCCTCCCGAAAACAGAAAAAAATTTGAGCAGTTATTGCAAAAGACAAAATATTCTCACATAGGAACAACAACGGAAGATGCAAGACTTGCAATTACTGGAAATAAAGGAAACATCATTCTCGAATCGTCACTCAAGGACTTGAAATACGCCTGGAAAGACACATTGAAGGATTTTTATCATGGTAGCACCTAAGATTTGCATTATAGCTGGAAACGGTTTTAATTGTGAAAAAGAAACATCCTATGCTTTCTCGCTCTGCGGAGGTGATCCTGTTATTATTCATATGAATGATGTAATTTCCAAAGAAGTGAGCCTGAGCAATTTTCAGGTACTTGCTATTGTTGGTGGTTTCAGTTATGGGGATCATCTGGGAAGTGGCAAGGTTGCTGCAAATATCTTTAAATCTTCATTGTCCGATGAATTATTGAAATTTATTAATCGCGACACGCTAACATTGGGTACGTGCAATGGTTTCCAAATCATTACGCTGCTTGGTCTTCTTCCCGCATTTGACAATAACTATCTTTCTCACACAGTAACGATTTCTCAGAATTCTTCAGCCAGATATGAAGACAGATGGGTTAATATTAGTGTGAACAAAAAGTCACCTTGCGTATTCACAAAAGAATTAGACAAACTTTATCTTCCAATCCGGCATGGTGAAGGCAAAGTGTTTTCTCCGGATCATAATGTAATAGACAGAATAAAATATTCTCAGCAGATTGCACTCCAGTACTGTGATCCAATTACCGGTCAGCCGACTCAGGAATACCCGCACAACCCGAATGGCTCGCTCAATGCAATTGCCGGTATGTGTGACGAAACTGGTAGAGTGTTTGGATTAATACCTCATATCGAAGCCTGCTTAAGTCCTTATAGTCACCCATCTTGGACGAGAATGAAATCTGAAGATACCATTCCTGCTGAAGGTGATGGAGTTCAAATTTTCAGGAATGCTATATCTTATTTTAATTAGATCAAAGTGAAAACACTTGGTTAAATTGGATTCCAATCAAAAACATATTGCAATTTTAGGATCAAGCCCTTCCGGATTGGTAGCTGCCATCAATCTTGCAAAGCACGGCTACTCTGTAACGGTATATGAGCAAAAAGAAAAACCCGGCGCACGGTTTTTGAACGGATGGCAAATCCTCGAGAACTACTCTTCTCATACCGATGTTCTTTCTGAATTAAGCACAATGAATTTAGCACATAATTTTGATTTCCATCCTAAAAACACTATGAGTTTTTATGACAGTAGATTGAGGCAGTATGATCTCTCAAGTAAGAATCCCTTTGGATATTTTGTGAAAAGAGGAATACAAAAAGGAACACTTGATACTTCCTTGCATGAACAAGCAATACAAGCTGGTGTTACTTTCCATTTCAATTCTCGAATTGATATCAAGGAGGCTGATATTGTTTCGGGCGGCTCCATGTACGCATCAGGTATTGCAAAAGAATTGGTGTTTCAAACAGACGCCAACGACACGTTTATGACAATCCTCGATGAATATCTGACTCCTCTCGGTTTTTCATACCTTTTTATCATAAACGGACACGGCACCATTGGAACAGCTGTCTTAAGGAACTTCAATCACATTCACTCGTTCACAGAAAATGTCGCGCTACGATTCCAGCAGATCAAACCATTCAAACTCAAGAATTCGAAAGAATCTGTATCTTCAGTCGGTTTTTTCCTTCCGCAAACCGCAGCATTTGGCGGAAAATTATATGTTGGAGAAGCGGCAGGATTTCAAGACTTCCTGTTTGGAATTGGGATTCGGCGTTCATTACAATCAGGATTTTATGCTGCTCAGAGCATAATAACTGGAACCGATTATGACACATTGTGGAAACATAAAATCGGTATTCAAATTTGCTCAGGTATACTTAACAGGTTTTTCTATGAGCAGTTAGGGAATGCTGGTTTCACAGGTCTTCTCAGGCTCGGTAAGCATTTTGATTTTCAAAAAACGGGATACTTTTTGCAAAATCCCTCTATAATTCGTAAACTTTTAATTCAAGGCATCAAGTCTGTGTGGGGAAACAGAAAGGAATGCAAACATGGTAAGCGGTGTGCTTGGTGTAGACCTCCGGTAAAAATATGAGATTAGAAGCAAGCAAATTATCAACTGCATATCAGCATTGTAAAAATTTAACCAAACAGGCAGATTCAAATTTTGCTCTTAGTTTCCGATTTCTTCCAAAAGATAAACAGAACGCTATTTACGCTGTTTATGCTTTCAACAGATGTGCTGATGATTTTGCCGACGAGTTAACAAGCGGAGATGAAAGTCTGAATAAATTGGAAGCATGGGAACGTATGCTCGATGAGTGTTATGCGAACCATGCCCCTGATCATCCGGTCATACTTGCGTTTACAGATGCAATCCATAAATACAACATTCCTCAAAAACCATTTCGGGATGCAATTAATGGGTTTAAGCTTGATCTTTCTGTGAGCCGATATAAAACGTTTGAGGATTTACTAATTTATTGCGATTTGGTTGCGGGAACAATAAGCACTATTTGCCTCCATATATTCGGTATGCTGGATGACAAGGCAATTGACTATGGTAGATATTTAAGTTATGCGTTACAATTAACCAATATCATTCGTGATGTAGGTAAAGATATCACCCTCGACCGTATTTATCTGCCCAGTGAAGAGTTACATAAATTCAATTATAACGAGAATGACCTCTTGTCTCTAAATGATAATGATAATTTTTACGAGTTAATGAAGTTCCAGATTGAACGTGCCCGTAGTTATTACGAAAAAGCAAATCCACTTATCAAGGCTATTTCTCAAGATTCTCGATTTACGGTAACCATCATCGGCGCAACGTATGCGAAACTATTAAATAAAATATCAGATAGTGGAATTCCCGTATTGCATGATGTCGTGAGAATAACAAAATGGGAAAAATTCAAGCTTGTAACTAAAAATAAAATCAATCCAAGCTTTATGTAAGTACGGATAGATAATAGAAAGAAAGGGATTCTTATGGAAGGATTATCACCGTATCAGACCATTCTTATGTGGGTAATTATAGCACTATTATGCTGGCAGTCGCTTTTAACAGCAAAATTGAATAGATCAATTGATAAGATTTTCAAACTCATGGAAAGGAATTCAGAAGAAAAGCAGAACGAAAGTTAAACAAACATAAAGTATTTTGTATGCTTTATATCCTTACAAAACCTCAAACACAAATGACATGGAGCCGACTCATTAATCCTCTAAATACCGGTAATTATCCACACCAATGTAATGTGCGCTATAATAAAGCTGCCCTTCAATCTCTAACGGTTTTCCAATAGAATTATCGTTACTGACAAGGTTTTCTGCTCCCTCATTATGGGTAAATGACCGCACGTTGCCATCACTACTTAAGAAGCCGACATTATGTCCATCAATTGCACAATTATGATTTGCTTTATATTGATTCTTTAAATAGCATCCGACACAGACGAGCTGTCCGACAACACGAGCTTGAATTCCATCTGACGAGATTGGAGTAACAGACATATTTGGTAACGGTTCAATTGTAATATCCAGTCTAGGCAACACATTGAAAAGATCGGTACTTAATAGCACTGCAAGTAATAGAGAAGCTGCTAATGTAAATCCTGTAACTGGCCTAAAAGTGAGATTGATTTTTTTCAAAATCCAGACAGAGGTGGATTTTTGAGCTTCTGAAATTTTTTCAACGATATCTTGCTTCAATTTCAGACTTGCAGGAACACGTTCCAACTTTTCGTCCACCTGTGCCTGAAGCTCCGGTGAAAGTTCGTTATCAATAAAAGGAGAAATAAGCTCCTTAACTATTCTGCAATTCATACTCATTGCCCTTCCTGAAAAAAACCTTCTTTTTTTGCATATTTTAATAGCAGTTTAAACATCGTTTTTCTCGCCCTCAATAGTCGCTATCGCATCGTTCCTATCGGACATTCCATAATATCTGCTATTTCTTTATAAGAAAACCCTTCAATATCCGATAAAATGATTACCATTCTAAAATCGTACGAAAGCTTTGAAAGTGCTTCATTAATTTCATCACTCAGATAGTTTTCGGCAATATCTTCATCAAGTGTTCTTGAATCAAAATGGTCTTTCTTTTTTATCAGCTCTAAGAAAGGTTCAATCGCATCGAAATTTACATGATCCGGCTGTTTTACTTTCTTGCGATATTTGTTAATAAATGTGTTTTTGAGAGTCTTATATAGCCACGCCTTACAACTTGTTCCTGGTTCAAATTGCTCAAAAAAACGAAACGCTTTGAAATATGTTTCCTGAATCAGATCTTTTGCGTCACCTTCATTATAAGTCAACTTGAGAGCTGAATTGTAGAGGGCATTCATGTATTGCATGGCTACAGCCTCAAATACCTCACGTTTTTCTTCAATGTTGTCCCACATAGTTTTATAACTCATTATGAAGTTGAGGCAACATTATGATCAATACATCACCCTGCACTATTTAGTTCTACCTTTACGATTTTAGATTCATAGACAAATTATTGCATTATGTCAATAGAAAAAATATTGATGTATGTAGAAATTTCCTTATTGCTCTTTTTTGGCAATCCATGAATCCGCAAAACCAATTTCACGATACGTTACCAGAGTCTTTGTCGCGTCTTTGTATGATTGAAATTGACCAATTTGTATCTTCCAGAAGTTATTCTCATTCAGTAATTGTGCATCAGAAACATCAAGTATCAATAAATTTTGAAACAACTCTTCTGCCTTAGATTGATTTTATGTTGCAATAAGCTGAATAGTATAATAACTTACTAAAAGTGATGTGTTCAAAACTTCTCCGGAATCTATATGTTGTGAAGGCTGAATACTCGTGGCGCGAACATTGATAATCCATGCATCGTGTCAACCGTTATTTTTTAACCTGCTCAGTTCGATTTCACTGTCCTCTCTTGAAAGAAAATCTCCAACTTGAACCTTCCAGAGTGACTCCTCATTCAATACATAAATAGTCTTGTCTGTTAGTTTTTGCAGATTCTTTTTTTCAATTTCAGCCCGTTCGTAGTTCGTTGTTGCCAGAATTTGTATTTTGAAAATATCCCGTTCCCCTGCAGTAGGCGGTGGCAATTCGAAAGCTTCATTAGGACTCGCTTGTGCCGTATTCTCTGTTTGAGCAGGTTCAGTATAAACAGGAGATGTTCGAATTTCTTTAAAACGGGAACATGAATAAAGTGATATACAAATCACAATTACTACACATAATTTTGTGAAAAACATTTTATTATACATAGCTCATCATTTGTTATGACGTTTAAAAGTATAGGTACGTGATGTCCAGATTGCAATTGGTTTATTAGCCTTATCACGTGCAGCATGATATTTGCTCTTTTGAGCAGCCTGAATCACCAAATTTTCTAATTTTTTACTTCGAGTTGTATTATTTATTATTTCAAGCTCTATAACATTTCCAAACTCATCAATATGAAGTTTAACTTCTATTATTCCTTCATGACCTTTATTGATTTCGGATTCAGGAAATTGGGGAAACGTCTCTACAAGTGGTCGTGGACCAACTGCTACTTTTGCAGCGCCAATAGGAAGAGAAGGCAATTCCACAGCATAATCAAAATCGTAAACTTCAATATCGTATTCAATTTCATCGAGCTGCTCATTTACCTCTTCAGAAGAGACGGGAATTGCCGGCGTTCTCGGGGGTGGTGGTGATTTCGTTTGTTTGGTTTCGGGGATATCTTCGGCTATTAAGATATATAAGATATAATCTATCGGAATATATGGCGAAATTGTGTTTGATTTAAAAGAGCCTTGAAATGAGAGTACGAGTACTATTACAATTACCAGGGAAGCGACAAGTCCGCGATGAAAATATAAACTTGCCTTTCCTCTGCTATCAACCAGAGGATGCTTGGGCGGTCTGCGTACTATTGTGAAACTGTTGCGAAAATTTTTATTTTGGAACGACATGATCAATGATTGTATAAGGTGAAAAAAAAGAGGCAGTGTTCAATACTGCCTCTTTTTTCTGAGTACAATGGTTCCAAATTATTCATTGTTAAGGATATTTTATAATGCCACCCGCGTCGAGTTGGAATCTGATGGGGATACTCATCCAGAACTTTACAGGCCTCCCTCTCTGTTTTGCAGGGAGAAATCGTACTTTTCCAATAGCGGACATTGCTGCCTCGTCACAACCACTGCTCCCAAGAGAGCGCAGCACCTGCATATCAACTGGAATACCTTCTTCACTGACAAGAACTCTTATTTGCACGAGACCCTGCACACCGGCTTTACGCGCAAGCGCTGGATACACAATATTTTTCAGAATCGCATCTAAACCGCCAATAATTTGCGGTTGGTCTTCAAGCGGAAGAAAATCTGGAATCTCTTCCTCTTCTGAGGGTGGAGGTGGCGGAGGAGCACTGAATTCAGTGAAATTTACCAAATCTGTCTCATCAATAGTAATATCTTCTAAGAGGTCCTCATCTTCTGATTCAATTGGTAGTGCTGGTGCTGCAGGAGGAGGCGGACGTTTGATCTGTTCGGTTTCAGGAATATCTTCCACTTCTATAATCTGCTGATCCACATCCAAATCTAATTCTTCACTCTCAAAATCTTTAAATGCAAGGAAAAGAGCAATGTGAAGACACAAAGAAAGCACGGCGCAAACCTCAAATGTCTTCCGTACCTTTAATTTCATATTTACCTTTGGATTAATTTTCATAATACTCCCTCATGATATTGTTTAATAAGGTAGTAGTTAAGATACTCATAACTCCCCAATTAAATAACGACATGCTCCAAAGTAAAGTTCAATTATTATTGTGGTTTAACAGAAGCTGCAAAGTTAACCCTCAGAGCCCCTGCTTTCCTAAGTTCATTATTCGCTTTTGAAATTGATTCCATTCTAACGCGCTTGTCATACTTGAGAGACATAAGCAATTGAAGATCAGCACTTCTTCTGTTGTATGCTGCCTGGTATAACGTTCCATCGTCCGGACTAACCGGAAAATCATCAAACGACATGTTGCCGGCAATGTCTATCCAAAGATAACTCGAATGACTTCGACCTTCTATTTTAACAATTGATTCCGATTCCGGCAACTCAACTTTTAAACCGCTGTAATTTCGGAGAACGGTTGTTACCATAAAAAAGAACAGAAGCATAAAAACGATATCCGGGAGAGAGGCCGTAGAAATTTGGGAATGCACTTTTGATTTTCGTAAAAATTTCATTGAGAATCTGTCCTATTAGTCTAATTCCGCAATTGATATTCGTGTTGCTCCGGACAACTTCACCTGATCAAGAACTTCAATAAATGCATTGTATACAGTCTCTTTATCGGATTTAATTGAAACAATAAGCAAGTCATTTGCTTCGAGTCTTGTTTTTATATTTTGCGTAATCAGTGGAACGGGAGTCATTTCCTCGGAAACCATCACCTCACCACCGGCATTTATCAATACGTTAACGATGTTATCTCTCGGAACATTGAGTTGATCACCCCATTGCGGGAGCAACATCGGAATGCCTTTATCCGTGTTGATTGTTGTGGTCACCAGAAAAAATACCAGAAGCAGAAAGGCGATATCAGCCATTGAACTCGTTGGTATTTCTCCAGCATTTTTTGGGCGGCGTTTTTCAACTAACATGTAAATCCTCTTCGATTATGCAGCTGATTTTTCCATTTCGATCAGAGTATCAACAAGATCAACCGAACTTTCTTCCATATCAATAATAATTTTGTCTATGCGTGAGATAAATACATTATTGAAAAATTGGATAATCATTGCAACAATGAGCCCAAATAGCGTAGTAAGCAACGCCTGCGAGATACCGCCCGCAACAATTGAAGGGCTGATTTCATTAGCTGCTGCAATGTTTTCAAATGCTACAACCATTCCCCATACTGTCCCAGTAAATCCAAGCATAGGAGCAATAGCGGAGATAGTTGAAAGCCAGATAAGTCCACGCTCGAGAAAGGCCATTTCAACTGTTCCTGCACTCATGATGCTTTTCTCAACCTGCTCAACACCACGGTTGGAGCGCATCAGGCCGGCATGAAAAATCGATGCAACAGGTCCTCTCGTATTTGCACACAAATCGAGAGCCTGCTGAATTCCGCCTTCTTGAAGGGCGTTCTTAATTTTAATCAGGAATTTTCGTGTGTTAACAGATGCCATAAAAAGATCATAGAGCTTCCAGAAAGATAATGCAACGCCTAATACCAGCAATACCAGAATAGGATGCATGAAAACGCCACCTTGAATATACAAATCCGTCATAATAAATATCCTCCTAAAAAGTATTTCAGCTTTATGTTAGTGAAGGAATAGGTTTGCAAAAAGAACGAACTACTAATATTGTTTAGCCAATAAAAAGCAAGTGTACATAAAATTTTATGAAATGTCAATATGTTTTTCACCAACTTTTTGCTAATTTCTCGCCTTAATATAGGTAGTAAAATATTATGCACTGTCATGTGCAAATCAAAGCTTAAAATGAGGCATATTATTTATTGCCAACGAATATTATTTCGAGGGAAACGATTAATATTCAAATCAATTGAGAGGGAAACTCTGTGTGAATTACCTAACTCGTTAAAATTGTCAAAACTGGTAAATGCATAATCGACAATCAGCTGCTTGATATGCACACCAACTCCAAAAGACAACCTTTTCAAATCATCGTACCCAATTCTGAATGAAGAGACAGATTTAAAATTCAATTCCAATCCGTAGTGCATGTCCACGCTCACAGCGCCAATATTGTATTGCGATGATGACTGTCTGCTTTCAGACCTAATGTCTGAATCAAGAACAGGAATAATTGAAAATGGCAACGAATCAAAACTGAGTAAGTATGCAGATCCCACTTTCAAAGTTGGGCTGATTAACTCTCTGCGGCCGGTATCCCATGCCACAACAGTTGAGGTCACATCCATGAGATTCAGCCCATAGGAAAAATCGCCAATATGAGAAAGTAAACTAGCGTCAAATCCAATTCCCCATGCGGAATTGTCTCCAATATTCCGCCTGATTAATTTAACATTCGTACCGAAATAGGTATTCTCAGATCTCTGGTGGGCATAGCTAAAGAAAAATGCATAATCGGTATTTGAGAAAAATGTTATAGCATCGACATTAAAGCGTTCATTTTCATCTATTCTCCCATTCGCCTGAATTGAATCGATTAATGCCTTTCTTGTATCGGGAATTCCATCAATTCCAAGGCGAATAACGCTTACTCCGAATGTGTTTTTTTTATGGAACGGTAACACCACACTTAAAAAATCATAATTAACTTCTCCTGCAAACTGTTCGGCATGCATCATTGAAACTTGGAGCTTCTTGAGCTGTCCCATACCGGCGGGATTCCAGTAGGTTGATGTGCCATCGTCTGCAAGAGCAGAAAATGCCGAACCTAGTGCCTGCGGACGAGCACCAACACCAATAGCAAGAAACTCACCTGCAAATTTTCCTATGTTTTGAGCAATCAAATACCCCGGTATAATAAACACAGCAAATACAACACAAAATATTTTTAACTCTGGAATCTTGTGCAATTTGAAGCCTTCATAACCAAAAACCGAATCACACCTCTACTGTCATGATCCGGTTACCAAAAATATTTTTAATGATTGTGCTAAAAAACCTTTGAATAAAATGTATTAATTCGTTTCGATATCGGGTTCTTGTTCATCACCTTCTTGAGACTTTATATTCTGAATTTTATCACGGATTTTTGCAGCATTTTCATAGTCTTCATCATCGATCGCTTTTTGAAGCTGTTCACTCAGTAGAGATATTTCAGACATTTCAAACTGTGCCTCATCGTCTATTTTAACTGCAGCTTTATCAATAACCTGTGAAGCGACAAATATAGGGGCTTTCATACGGAGCGCAATAGCAACAGCATCAGAAGGCCGGGAATCTATACTGATTGTATCCCCATTGTTTTTAAGAGCAATCTTTGCATAAAATGTATTTTCTTTAAGATCATTTATGAGAATCCGAGTAATTTCAAGCTCTGCAGAGTTAAGAACCGTTTTAAAAAGGTCGTGGGTAAGGGGACGCTGCATTTCAACACCCTGCATATTCCATGCTATCGATTGCGCCTCCCACTGGCCTATCACTATAGGTAATAACCGTTTTTCTTCATCATCAATGAGCAACATGAGAAACTGATTAGTCGTCGGATCAGCCGTCACACCATGGACACGAACAGAAATTACATTTTTGTCTTTTTGAGCCATGAATTATACAGTAATTTATTTACGACAATGCGCTAATGTGCTAACTACCATTGTTTTCAATTTCAATATAGCTATTAGAACATATGAAAGCAATATTAAATTTGAAAATAAAAAAGGTCCGATTTTCTCTGATTTCTGAACAAAATAATTGCTTCAATGGAGTGCTTTTAAGATGAAATAACCAAAAAATAAATTCACTTTTTTCTTAGTTCTTGTACCGCTTCGTCCTCGGATTCGAACACATTAAAAGTTCTATCAAGATTAGCTATTCTGAAAAGTGACACTACTCTATCGCGCAAACAGCAAAGTGCAATGCTCCCGTCTACTTCATTCAATTGCCGTTTACCGAACGTCAATGCACCCAGGCCAGAATTGTCCATTGATTCAACTTCATTCATATTCAACAGCACGGTAGCACGGTTCTTGCTCCTTCAGCCATCAACTTCAGAAGTTCAGTTTTGAATTTCTGAGCCAAATCAGTGCCAAGATTATTCTCATGTAGTGTAATTATACAAACGTTATCTTTTGTTTTATGAGTGTACGCAATACTTTGGTCTGACATTATTTGAATCCCCGATTATTTTTACGATAATTGAGCACCAATCTATGAATTAAATTGGATTTGCAATCTCTGTTTGCTCATCATACTCATCTGTTTTTGACTTCTTCATGATTGATACGCACCGAAATCAATTTCGAAATACCAGTTTCTTCCATAGTAACACCATACAAGTTGTTCGCTACTTCCATGGACTTTTTATTATGGGTGACGACAATAAATTGCGTATCTTTTGAAAACTCTTTGAGCATAGTAGTGAACCGGGTAACATTCGCATCATCAAGTGGTGCATCAACTTCATCAAGTATACAAAACGGGCTTGGTTTTACTTTATATATTGCCAGTAATATAGCGAGTGCAGTTAACGACTTTTCACCACCAGAAAGAAGTGCGATTGATTGAATCTTTTTACCTGACGGTTGTGCAAAAACATCAATTTTCGAATGCAATGGATCATCGGTTTCGACAATTTGCATGTCCGCCTCCCCATCGCCAAAGAAGCTGGTAAATATTGATTTAAAATTAATACGAACAAGCTGAAATGTTTGCTCAAACCGCTCTTTAGCAGTATTGTTGATTTTCTCAATTGTTTCAATCAGAGTTTTTTCCGCTTCAGCAAGATCTTCAGATTGACTGATTAAAAACTGCATTCGCTCTTTTTCTTTATCATATTCATCAAGCGCCTCCAAATTTACCGGTCCAAACACTTCTGTCCGTTGAATAAGGTTCTGTTTTTTCTGAATAATTTCATCAAGATCATACTCTTCTGTACCAGCTTTAAGAGAGTCAATTTCGATCCCTTTCTCTTCCATTCTTTCATTCAAGAAACTTAATTCGTTGTGGATTTCCAGTAAATCTTCCTTTTTACCTTGTATGGTATCCTTGACGCTTTCTACATCATTTTGAATGGTCATGAAACTATCGAATTCGGATTTGGTTTCTTCCTGAAATGTATTCAATTCCTCTCTGTTTGCAAGCACATTTTCTTCACATTGACGCTGATCATTAAAAAGGTTTTCAAGTGTTTCTTTTAATTCATCAATTTTTTGATTTGTTGCAACAATCAGATTTCGTGCCTCTTGAAGCGACTCTTCCCTCTTTATTTTATCAGCATGTATATCACCTAAAAGCAGATCAAGCCTTTCAGATTCCTTTGTGCGACTCAGGAGAGACTCTTTTATCCGGGCAGTTTGAGCATTATAGTCCGAGAAATTGTTTTCGACATTTTCCCGTTCAGTCTCCAAAGCGGCTTCTTCATACTGAATTTTATCCCGTTCATCTTCTAAAGATTCTCGTTCACTTTCTAATCTCGATATTTCAGTGCCGATTTCATTAATTTGGGTAGTGTCAGTTTTGAAAAGCTCGAGTTGTTTTGTTTCAAAAATCAGTTTTTCCAGCTCTTCTTCAAGCTGATTCTTTTCATAAATTACAATATCAAAACGACGATGTAGCAATTCCAGCTCTTTAGATTTGTTTTCAACCATCCTGTCTTTTTCAGAAAGTTTACTAACAATTTTTTCGTTCTCTTCTCTGATCAATTGCAGCGCAGACACTTTTTTCTCTAATTCTGATAGACAATTTTTAATTATTCTATCAATTTCAGTCATTCTATCTTTTCTACCAATAATGCTTGTATCCGAATCTTTTGATCTCCCCCCCGAATACAGATATTCTGTCGAAACAATTTCACCTGAGTTGTTAACAAACCGGCAGGGATATGTCCTCCTGATTTTTGCGTCGAGCATATCTCCCTCAACATATACAACATCCCCAAGAAGAACATTTAATAGTGGTATTAAAGATTTATCAGTTTTAATTTCATCGACAAGAAGGATACCCGATTCATCTTTTCGATTCTCATTCTTATGAATGGGTGCATTTAAGTTTGCATTAATTTTATCAAGAGCTACAAATGTAGCTCGTCCACTATTTAGTGATCGAAGATAAGAAAGAGCGTTTTCTACATTTTTAACAGAGTCAACTACAACGTAGTGTGCTTGTTCTCCAAGAATCGCCTCAACAGCATTTCGATATTGATCGGGCACAGATATAAGGTCAGCTAATGTGCCCAATACCCCCGCAACTTCATCTTTAACCTGTAAGATTTTAGAGACACCACTCGGAAGCCCTCCATATTCCTCAACCAGACTATTGAGAAATTGATATTTGGCTTTATTTGTTTCTAAGGAGACTTTTAACTCATTAATCTGCAATTCATAATTCCTCATATCCTCGATAAGTTTATCACTGATGCTGCGCAGTTCTTCTTTATTCTTTTTCTCTTTTGCAATTTTATTTTCAAGCTGACTCTTCAGACTGGATATATCCAAATCAGTTTTTTGAAGTAATTTCAGTTTCCCAGTCGATTCTTTGTGTGATTCATGCAATGACTCAAGCCTTTTTTCACATTCTTTAGACTCATGCATCAGAGTGTCTTTAGCACGTTTTTTCTCTTCAAGATTTTTTAAAACATCAAAGGCTTTTTGGTTCTTTTCAAGGAATATGCTTTTTTTCAGCTTATACTCCTCCAGAAAGACATTTCTCTTATCTCGGAATTCATTCAGTTTCTTTCCCGCACCTTCCAACTCATGTTCTATTGAAACGTATTGCCTCCGGGAATCTTCTATTCTGCTTATTGTCTCTTCAGTATTATCTTTGAGACTAACAATTTCCAATTCCAACCGTTTTTGTGTTTCACCTAGCGCTGCAGAGCGTTCGCTTAATGTTGCAATAGAGCTGTCCGTGGCACGGACATGTTCGGAAAATTTATTCAGTTTATCCTGTGCTTGCGCCAACAACTTCTGTTTCTCAATAATTTCATTTTGCGCTTTTTCAAATGCAGCTTTGTCTTTGGCGACTTTACCAGAAAGATTCGAATGGGTGTTTTTTAGCGCATCTATCTCACTTTCAATCGGTTTTTTTCGCTTATGCAAATCATCCAATTTGTAGAAATAGAACAACTTTTCAACTGACATCAACTCATTCTTAAGCTTTTCGTACCGATGAGCGCGATTCATCTTCAACTTAAGAGCATTAACGTTCCGTTCAACCTCATTAATAATATCTTTAACTCGAATTAAATCCTGTCGTGTAGCACCAAGCTTTCTCAACGTCTCTTGCCGCCGGGACTTGTATTTTGTGATTCCAGACGCTTCTTCAAATAGTCTCTTACGAAAGTCATCACTATCTTTCAAAAGCATTTCAATCATGCTTAATTCGATAACAGAATACGCATCTGCCCCCATTCCACTATCCATAAGGAGATTTGAAATATCTTTCAGCCGGCAAACCTGCTTATTTAATAGATATTCACTATCTCCAGAACGGTAAAGACGCCTCGAGATCATGATTTGTGAGTAGTCAATGGGAAGAATGTTTTTTGTGTTTTCAATAACCAGAGAAACTTCGGCAAATCCGAGCCCGCGCCTATTTGCCGTTCCGCAAAAAATAACACTATCCATTCTTTCACTCCTGAGAACAGAGGATTTCTGCTCTCCAAGCACCCATCTGATTGCATCTACAATGTTTGTTTTACCGCATCCGTTTGGCCCAACAATTGCCGTAATGCCATCATCGAATTTTATGCTTGTTTTATGTGCAAAAGATTTAAATCCTACAAGATCAACTTGAGATAAGTACATACTATTCTTTACTTTAATTGTGAATAAGCAGATTTATAATATTGCTGCACAAAAGAGAACGATTTATTGTTCATTTGGAAATAAAATGCTATCCCGCTAACAACCATCACAAGTATTACTATAAGGTTTACTATGGCACGAATGAATTCCGAATGAAATGTTACATGCATCGCCAAAATGAGTCGGGAGATGAACCAGATCATGAATACAGCAACAACACCACCGTAAATAATCGTGGTTGACGAATTTTGCAAGGCTGAATATAGTGCCATTGAAAAAGGCAATAGAAATATGAAATTGATAGCAGACCACACAAGCAAATTAAATGAAGAACTTCTTCCTCTTCGCATACCAGTAATTTTGATCGATATTTTATGGAAAGCAGCTACAAACCAAATCAGAATTAAAAATAGAATTATAAGAAAACATGTGTTTAAGATTGGATTCCAGATTAAAAATACTATCAGATTTTTGAACCATTGAGAAACAATAAATTGAGACAGGAGAACATCAAAATATACACCGTCTTTGTGAAAATAAGCTATACTTGCAACACCCAATGCAAAACTTGATGCAATTCCAAATCCCAAGACTACCGTCTGCCATGAATGCACATTACGTCCTCCCAACATATCTTCAAAAAATATTTTCGGAAAAATGAGTGATCTTCGAAAATTTTGACCGAACCACTTGTTTTGTTTCAAGGCAACCAGCAAAATTATGATAATTGCAAAACCGGCATATATTAATCGGCCTTGAATTTGAGTTTGATTTTCCTCAAATGTAAAAGGCAGAACTTGTCTATTTGAAAGTGCAGCACTTAAGTGTTGAAACGCAAGCCTTGGTTCACGTTTCTCTGTTGTCAACCCCAAGTAATTGATTCTATTCTCAGAATGACTGCCTGCGGCTAATACAGGGATATTCGCTTTCCAATCAGCAAAACCCCACCAAAATAGACCGTCAATTTGTTCATTTATGATATTATTGAGATATAATTCAGTAATGTATTTGGCTTGGTTTTTCACTGAAGTCTGATCTATGCCTGCACCTCCTGAAAGATCGGGTTTTACATGCGAACCGATTCTGCCAATAATGATAGGCCTTTTCAAAACCGATGTGCTTTGTGATTTTATGATTCGAGTAAGATCATCAATATCAGGATTAAATAAATCAAACAACGTTACATCAAATAAAGAGTTACACAGATCACCTTTGAGGATTTCAGTTGAATAATAAATTGGTCGTGAATCTAACGAACGTGCTTCTTCAGACAATGCAGAAAAATAATGTTCTGTATTTTCTTTTGTCACGTCGAGATTTGATCCCAATCCCCAACCAATGATTGCCGGATGGTGGCGGTCTCGCTCTATCATTTCCCGAACTACCGCAATAGAATGGTCAATATACTCTTGTGATCCAAGTATCTCGGCTGCAACATAGTTGACAGGCATTTCTTCCAGCACAAGAAGGCCTAATTGATCACATAATGTATAAAAATAGGGATGGTTAGGATAAGGGCCTGACCGAACTGCATTTATACCGAGGTTTTTTATAAGAATCAGATCTTCCCGTTGTTGTGACCATGGAAGTGAAATCCCGTAATCAGGATGCTGCTCCATTCGGTATACACCATTTAGATGAACTTTAAAGCCATTCAGATAAAAACCATCATTTTTAAATGCAATATGCCTAAAACCGAATGTTTCTCGAAATCTGCCTATTACTGTATTACTTTGTTGTATAATTGAGACTGTAAGTTGATACAGCACAGGATTCTCAGGAGACCACAGCTCAACATTTCGAAATGTTACATTCATGGTATCCTGATATGCCTGGTGAATCGAAAAATATTTGGGATTTGCTGCCGTGCTTTTTACCAAATTCCCTGTTATTAAATTGTGCACTTCTATATAATAACCCACATCCTGAATGTCTTCTTGTAAAACACTTTCGCTCTGATTTTCAAGAGTTAGAGGTGAGGTCTGATTATAGTTTTGAAACAGATAAGACATAATCGATGTAACGTTTTTAAACTCCCTATCGAATTGATAATCAATTTTCCAATTTGCAAGTGACACCTTAGGATTGAGCTGGAAAAATATTTCTCTAACAATCCCCGTATACCGTTTCCAACCCCATGGCCTTGAACGTGCAAGGTCAAGTATGTCAACACCTTGAGAATTATCAATTGTAATTTCTATCGTGTTCTCATTCCCCGGGCGCAATAATTTGTCTAATACATCCAAATAAAAGCTCGTGTATCCTCCGGAATGTGAACCGACATATGTTCCATTAATCCAAATTGAGCTGTTATAGTTTATACCCAGTATCACAAGGCGGGCATGATAGCGTGCTGCATCTTCTGGTAGAAAGAAGATTTTACGGTAAGTAAGCTTATCCGTATATTCTAAAGAACTTGGTACCTTCACTTTCTGCCAAGTTTTGTTAGTGCCGATTCGAATATCCCATTCACCATTTAAGTCGACAACTTCCCCAAACTCCGCCGCTGACATAACATTTACATTATCGGGAACATTGTTATACTCGGAATTAATTAGCGCAGTAATACCCGTTTGTGCCGAAACAAAAGACGATTGCACCAGCAACAAAAGCATAGTAAATGATAGTAATTGGATGGTATGTATATTCATGAATTAGAATTCTTTTATTGGTGTTATCGGTGAGAAATTTATTTTAATCTAAAATGTAATAATAAGGCTCAATAAATACAATGGAAAATTTAAACACTCTTTCTATAACGATTTGCTTTCATTAATCTTTAATTTAGCTTAACATACATGATTTATTTTTCTTGACAATTGACCGCTTAATAGCTATTTTTTCGCAGTTCAACAATGAAATATCTTCATTATTTTTCTTCCATTAGTTACTATAATTTTATAGAAAACAAACTCATTATTTATAGTAATAAATTGAGGTAGCGGGAGGATTGGCTATGTTCAGAAATATGCTAAGTATTCTTTGCATTATGTTATTGTGTTCACAGGTATACGCTCAATTTTCAACAATTGAGGTAAAAACTCAAGAATTAGATCGACATGAAGGATTTTTCACCTATTACTGGGATGAAAACAGCGGAAAGATATGGTTGGAAATAACTCGATTCGACGAAGAGTTTCTCATTGTCTTTTCACTTCCTGCCGGTCTTGGTTCAAATGATGTTGGTCTTGACAGAGGACGTTTAGGAGAATCGAAAATTGTAAAATTTATACGGAGTGGACCAAAAGTCTTCCTTATTCAACCGAATTATGCCTTTCGCGCAACAACAAATAACGAATTTGAGCAGAAAGCCGTTGATGAAGCTTTTGCCACATCTGTCATCTGGGGATTTGATATAGCTGCGATAGAAAGAGGTGCCGTCCTTGTTGATGCAACAAATTTCCTGCTTCGTGACGGATTCAATGCCGCCGGAACTTTACGAAGTATGAATCAAGGTAATTTTAAACTCGATCCATCCCGTTCTGCATTGCTCAGACAAAATACGAAAAATTTCCCACTCAATACAGAATTTGATGTTTTGCTGACCTTTACGGGTGACAACCCCGGTAATTTTGTACGCAGTGTTGCACCGGACCCCTCAGCTATTTCTCTTAGGCAACATTATTCATTGGTACAGCTCCCAGATGACAATTATAAGATACGTGTTTTTGATCCCCGATCTGGTGTCGGCGGTATCAGCTTTATGGATTATGCAACTCCGATCAGTGAACCAATTGTCAAAAGATTTGCCAGAAGACACAGACTTGAAAAAAAATATCCCAATGCAGTCATTAGTGAAGCTGTTGAACCAATTGTATATTATGTTGACAGAGGGGTACCCGAGCCAATCCGATCGGCACTCATTGAAGGAGCTCAATGGTGGAACGAGGCATTTGAAGCTATTGGCTATAAAGATGCATTCAGAGTCGATGTTATGCCTAAAGACGCTGACCCTATGGATATTCGGTATAACGTTATAAACTGGGTGCACCGGTCGACAAGAGGATGGTCTTATGGCGGAGGTGTGACCGACCCGCGTACTGGCGAAATTCTCAAAGGGCATGTTTCTCTGGGATCGCTCAGAGTGCGACAAGACTTCCTAATAGCCGAAGGGCTACTTGCACCCTACGAAGATGACTCTGACACCCCACTGGAAATGGAAGAAATGGCGCTTGCACGCTTACGGCAACTCTCTGCACATGAAGTGGGTCACACTCTCGGTTTTCCCCATAATTACTATGCAAGCGTTAATGGAAGAGCGAGCGTCATGGACTATCCTCATCCACTTGTCACAATAGATAATAATGGTTCTGTTAATTTATCGGACGCATATGACAATAGCATAGGTGCATGGGATAAAGTAGCTGTTGCTTGGGCATATTCAGATTACACATCAGGTACAGATGAAAGTAAAGCATTAAATAAAATAATTACAGATGCTCTCGACAAAGGAATGCTCTATATAACCGACCAGGATGCACGTCCACAGGGATCAGCCCATCCTTATGCTCACTTATGGGATAATGGAACCAATGCTGTTGATGAGTTGGAACGAGTGTTGAAAGTCAGAAGAAGGGCGCTTGAAAATTTTTCCGAAAAAAACATCCGTTACGGAATGCCTATGGCAACTCTGGAAGAAGCTCTTGTACCAATTTTCTTGTTTCATCGCTATCAGTTAGAAGCTGCAGCAAAAGTTCTTGGCGGCGCTAACTATTTTTATACACTTCGGGGTGACGGTCAGAAAACAATTGAGATTGTTCCGCCTGATGAGCAGCGGCGCGCGCTCAATATGCTATTGAGAACTCTTACTCCGGCGGAGCTACTTGTGGAAGAGCGGATTATGAATCTCATTCCACCCAGACCTCCTTTTTATGGGCAAACATCAGAGTTATTCGGAAGTTATACAGGTTCTACATTCGATCCACTTCTTGTTGTGGAATCTGCTGCCAATTTGACCGTGACTTTTTTACTGAATCGTGAACGTGCAGCGCGATTAATCGAATACAATGCGCGCAACAACGATTATCCGGGATTAAGTGAAATAATTGATACCATCATTGATGAAACGTGGAAAGTGAATAAGTGTGAAGGGCTGATTCAAGAGGCTCAGATAGTTGTCAACAATCTTGTACTCCATAAACTCATGGATCTATCTGCCGATAATGATGCTTCAACACAAGTTAGGGCAATAGCGTCGTTAAAGATTGAAAACTTGCATTTCTGGATTGAATCGCAAACTGAAAGCATAGTAAGTGATTCACAAAAAGCTCACTTTTTCTTTGCACTGCACGAGATTGAATTGTTCCAGAATAATCCTGCACAATTCAAATATTCGCAACCACTAAATGCTCCAGCAGGATCTCCGATCGGAATGCCGGATAATGCTCAATGTGATTACGATTATTTCAACACAATATGGTAATATATTTGATATGTATTCTATAGAAAAAGGTGTTTCCAAATAGGAAACACCTTTTTCTATAACTTTGGCAGAATACTGCTCAAATACAATTATATATTGCAGTGCTTACGAGCCAACAAACGTTATTTAAACGGTAAGTTTATGCCGGTTGATCGAGGAATTTGTACTGCATTACGTCCTAAATCCTGAGCAGAAGGCCGTAATTCCGACCGAACAACATTTTTGAAATCACTTTGAGAGTCAATGTTTGAAAATTTAACTCCTTTTCTGCTTGGCTCACGATTTACCCTCGGATTGACATTGGCCCTTGCCAGTTCCCCCTGTTCCAACAAAACGCAACGGTTCCGTTATAGGCATAACGATTCCTTTCTAATTACAAAAACATGCTTCCAGGATTACAATTCAAGGAGGGTAACAATAGCAAAATAATTGATTAATAATATATATTAGTTTTATAAAACGCAAGTACTTTTTATCTATAACAAAATATCAACAACAAAATATCAACTTACTTAATGAATCAAATTTTTGTTTCGTTCGATTCAACACGAACGCGGTTGACTTCAATATGTGCACGCCTCGTTGGTTCCGGAATCCGGTAGCGTACGCAACTTTTTAAAACAATTTCAACAGATTTGTTGATATTAATGAGATGTCCCGGTGATATAAACAATGGATTTGTGTTATCCTTACTTCTGAGTATAGCACCAATAAGCTCATTTTTGTCAATTAAATCAGTATAATTCCCCTTTCTGTAATCAGGAAGCTTACCATCACCGATAAGCCTGCTCTTTGCACAGCCGATTGTCGGTAAATTGAGAAGTAAACCCAAATGACACGCAAGACCAAATCGTCTCGGATGTGCATAACCCTGACTGTCACACATTACGACATCAGGGATTATGCTGATTTTTTCAAAACATTTGATTAAAAGCGGTATTTCTCGGAAACTAAGCAGGCCGGAAATATAGGGAAATGTTGATATACCCGATGCGGTCTGTATTTCAACAGTCTCAAGTGTAGAATAATCAAGTATTACGACAGCCGCAAAAAAATAATTACTTCGCTTATTATATGCAATGTCGGCACCGGCAATATAGTTTAGATGTGCAGGTCTAGGTCGGATCAGAATTTTATCAGCAAGAGATTTTTGAATCTTGACTGCTTCTTTCGGTGAGACATTCCAATGATGTAACTGATTAATCTTCAATAGTTTAATACCACTCATTTAAAGATCCGCTTACGGAATCGAGAAGATTTAGTTGAGATTCAATCCTATCAGGATTTTTGAGCCGTTCGGAAAGATACGTATAACGAAGTTCTGTTTTATTGTTTTTGACTGCAATATTGAACGCTTTATAGGTGCCAATAAATATCATCAACTCTTTCGCACGGGTTATTGCGGTATAGATAAGATTCTTTTGTAGCATAATATAGTGTTGTGTTGTAATGGGCATAATTGCTGCCTTGTATTCACTTCCCTGGCTTTTGTGCACTGTAATGGCATATGCATGAACCAATTCATTGAGGTTTTTACTGGAATACGACACAATCTTTGAATCAAAATTTATTTCAAGCTCGCTGTCTTCAAAATTAATCTGTGTTATAAATCCTATATCACCATTATAAATATCTTTTGTATAGTTATTCCGCACCTGCATCACTTTATCGCCGACAGCAAAAGACCTTTCACCTTTAATCAAGGATTTCCCTTCGGCTCCCAGTGTATTCTGAAGAAGAGAGTTCAAGTTATTAGCACCAGTAGCTCCCTTATACATAGAAGTCAACACTTGGACATCTCTGACAGGGTTGTATCCATATTTGTCAGGCAGGCGTCGTTTAATCAGGTCGGAGATTTTGCCCGGAATCTGCTCAGTATCCTGCTCATTGATAAAAAAGAGGTTCTTATTTTTAGAATTGTCAATATAAGGGACTTCCCCGCTGTTGATTTTATGAGCTGCCACTACAATATCGCTTGTTTCTTCCTGTCTGAATATAAAATCTAGCTCGATAGAGGGAATTGCCCTGGAATCGAGTAAATCTCTCAAAACATTACCCGGTCCAACCGAAGGAAGTTGATCAGCATCTCCAACCAATATTACTCTTGATTGATTTGCAATTCCACTCAAAAGTGCCGCCATGAGCGGTGTGTCGATCATAGATATTTCATCAATAATGACCACATCTGTCTTTACAGGACTGCGCACATTTCTGCTGAATTTCCAACTTGCCGGATCGTAATCAAGAAACCGATGGATCGTCTTGGCAGGAATCTTACAGGTCTCTTCCATCCGTTTCGCAGCTCTTCCTGTCGGTGCAGCAAGGCGAACTTCTGCAGTAGCTTTTCTGAAAAGATGCAATAACGCTTTCACGATCGTAGTTTTACCTGTACCCGGGCCACCAGTAACAACCACAATTTTGTGTTGAAACGCTTCTAGAAGAGCTTCTTTCTGACGTTTACTGTACACAATACCATTATTTTTTTCAATAGCACTGATCTCTTTGTCAACATCAAATTCCTTGAGCTGTAATGATGGGGTATTAAGTATTGTATTGATACGAGAAACAACATTGTTTTCAACAGCAAATAAAAACCTTATAAATACATTACCATTTTCTTTGGCAATTTTATTTGTTTGTGAAAGATTTTCAATTTCATCTTCGATCAACTGAAAATCGACCTGAAGATAATCGCGCGCTTTCTGAAACAGTTCTTCATGCGGAAGAAAAATGTGTCCTTCCTCTGCTGCCTGTTTAAGGCTGTATATAAGTGCGGCGCTTATTCTATCGGGTGATGTCGGCTCAATACCAATCTTCAGCGCTATATCATCTGCTTTTTTAAATCCGATGCCCTTTATGTCTTCAGCAAGTTTATGTGTGTGATTTTTAAGCACAAAAAGAGAATTGCTTTTGTATCTACCGAATATTTTTTCAGCAAGATGGAGCGGTAAGTCGTTTTCGGCAAGAAATATATTTATATGCTTTAGTTCTCTTTTCTTATTCCACGATATAGTTATTTCACGGATTTTCTTATCACCGATGCCCGGAATATCCTTCAGTCGCTCTGGTTTGTTCTCGATGACATTGATAGTTTCCTTGCCAAATTTTTCAACAATAAGATTTGCGTATTTTTCTCCAATTCCTTTAAACTTCCCTTTTGTCAGCAGATTTTTTATACCTTGTACAGAAGTCGGAACGATAAAGTCGATATGTGATGCAGTAAATTGCCATCCCCATTGAGAATCTTTTTCCCATTTTCCATGAAATTCGCCAACCTCACCCACATCTATTGACGGAAAATTCCCAACAACCGTTAATTCTTTTGCCCCTGTTCTCACTGCATGTATCTGTGCAACCGTATAGCCATTCTCTTCATTGCGAAAAGTGAGCCTGAGGACAGTTCCCTGGATTTTGGCTTCATCATCAGGTGGAGTCTCATTGCTGCGGATTCGATTTTTATTGTACTGGTAGATCACATTCGTTCTAATGGTATAATACCAAGTTGACGCAGGCTGGTCCCGAGTACCTGACGAGCAATTCTGACAAGCCCTCCTCGTGCCGCAGTAAGAGTTTTATCATCCGGATTCAACACTAAATGTTCTCGGTGAAATTTATTTATCGCCCGTGCGGCATCAAAAATCCACGCGGCAATACGTGCAGGATTAAGCGATTCGGCTGCATCTCGTATCACATCAGGGTAAAGTGAAAGACATAAGGCTAAATTGAGTTCTTCAGTATTTCCGAGCACAGTAAAATCGGTCACATTCTCGGATAGCAGATCCTTCCCTTTTCTCAATATACTTGACAAACGGGCGTACGAATACTGAGCAAACGGTCCTGTTGCACCATCAAAGGACAGAGATTCTTCATGAACAAAGTGGATATCTTTCTGGGGATTGGTTTTCAACATATAATACTTCAAAGCGCTGAGCGCAACTGCTTCAGAAGTATACTCAAGTTCGTCTTCCTCCATACCCCGTGTCCTGTCAAGTATCTCTTTTTTTGCAAGATCATAGAGTTCATCCAAAAGAGTATCGGCATCGACAACTTTGCCTTCCCGTGACTTCAGCTTGCCTTCAGGAAGATAGACCATTCCGTAATTTAAATGGTAACATTTCTCCGCCCATTCATATCCGAGTATTCTGAGTACATAAAACAGAATTTTAAAATGGAGATTTTGCTCTGAGGCAACTACATACACCGACTTGTCAACATTGAAATCATTAAATTTTTGAATAGCGGTACCAAGGTCCTGGGTAATATAAATTGACGTGCCGTCATTTCTTAAAAGAACTTTCTCATCAAGGTCTATTCCGCTCAAATCGGCAACAATATCGCCAACATCGTTTTTTTTGAGAAAATTGTTTTCTAATCCCTGCAGAACAATATCGCGACCTTCTCGATACGTGTCACTCTCATGGTATACCTTGTCGAACCTGCATCCCAGCCGCGTATACGTTTCATCAAAACCGCGGTATACCCAATCATTCATTTTTTTCCAGAGAGTTAAAATTTCTTCATCACCATTTTCCCACTTCTGGAGCATCTCCTGTGCTTCGTTCAGCAGATCGGGATTTTCTTTAGCCTTTTGTTCAAACATCACATAATAATCACCTACAAAATGGTCTCCTTTCTTCCCTGATTTATCCGGAGAGTCTTCATTGCCCCATTTGCTGTATGCAAGCATAGACTTACATATATGAATCCCCCGGTCATTTACAAGATTGACCCGGGCAACATCGTTTCCGGCAGCTTCAAGCACATTTGCAACTGCCATCCCTAAAACATTGTTTCTTATATGGCCAAGATGCTGCGGTTTATTTGTATTTGGAGCGGAGTATTCGATTAGTATATTTTGTTTCGGAAATGCCTGCAGCGTACCATATGAGTCTTTTAGCTCCATAATAGTGCTGTAAACCACTTCAATAAATACGGATGCATTGAGTTTTATATTGAGATATGGACCGGCGGCCTGAAACGAGTCAACAAAAGGCACAGCCAAGTTTTGATTCGCAAGGTCTTGAGCAATAAAGACAGGGGATTTTTTGAGTAACTTTGCTAAAGGAAAACAACCAAATCCTAGATTCCCGAATTCTGTGTCAGGGGTTGGTTCAAGTCTCATGTTTTTTTCATTAATTGAGACCGAATAAACTTTTTTTATGGATTTTTGAAGTTCAGCTTCTATCTGATGTATCGGACTTAAAAATTCCACAAATACCCCTCTGTCATCATGATCTTTTTGATGTATAAATTTACTCTTTTTATAATGAATTGCAATAAAAAACCCCGATGAAACATCGGGGTTTGCCAGTACGACCATATTATCAAGTTAATCAACCGGTTTTGGCTCTAAGCTGAGATCACGTTTAAAACCGAATCTCTTATAAGCGAGCACAAGAAGCATAACAGCAACGACCAAAAGTCCAATTCCGAATAGAGTCAATACATACTGCCCCTGCATAAATGTCCGTGCAATGAGAAAAACGAGCGCTGTTAGTGTAACAGAAAACATAAAAATCATCGGTATGAAAGTAAAACCGAAACGAATACCCCGTCCTGCTAGCCAGATGGATGCTGCTAAAAGCGCGAGTGCTGCAAGAAGTTGATTTGCGGAGCCGAATAGGGGCCATAAAAGCTCCCATTGACCTGAAAAAGCTAATGCTGCGCCAAGCCCGACCGTTACTCCTGTTCCGATAAATCTGTTTGAAAACAGGACCCCAGCTTTTTGTTCTTTGTCCGGGCTAAAAAACTCCTGAAAACAGAACCTACATAAACGTGTCGCAGTATCGAGCGATGTTAATGCAAATGCTGAAACCGCAAGGGCAGCAAACGTTTTACCTGTTTCTTGCTGAATGCCGATGTGTGACATAAATGAACCTACACCTTCTGAAAACAATACAACAGGTCCTTTTGCTATCAAATTACCGTAGGCTGATTTTGTTATGACTGTGGCCGTCAGAATTGCTAATACAGCAAGACTGCACTCTATCAGCATAGCGCCGAAACTGATCAACTTTGCATCTTTTTCAGAATCAAGCTGCTTTGCGGTTGTTCCTGATGCAATGAGGCTGTGAAAACCCGATACTGCTCCGCAGGCAACTGTTACAAATAGCAATGGGAATAACAATCCAAGGTCCTGATCGAAACTTGTATATGCTTCGAGATGGACAGTCGGGCGGGCAAATAAAATCCCGATAAATGCCCCGATCATCAGTGCATACAGCAGAAAAGAATTTAAATAATCTCTGGGCTGTAACAGTACCCAGACGGGTAAAGTCGATGCTATGAATATGTAGATAAGCATCAAGACAAGCCACATTTCGAAGGATAATGAAACGGGAAATTTAAGACCAAGATACATACATACAAAGAGAAGAACCCCTCCAAACAACGACGCAATTCCGAGCGAGGCGTTCGATCTTTTCATAAACAGACCGAATAGGATCGCAAGAAAAATAAATAGAATTGATGAACTCCCTGCGCTCGGAGTGTCGACAAATGTTTTAGCAACAATGATCAGAAAAGCTGAAACAACCAGAAGAAGAGCAAAAAATGAAAATACCAGAAACAGCCGTTTACCATCTTTGCCAATCCGCTCTTCAATAACTTCTCCAATAGACCGTCCTTGATGGCGAATCGAAGCCATGAGCGACGAAAAATCGTGTACGGCACCCATAAATATCCCCCCAATAAGAATCCATAGTACCACCGGAACCCACCCAAAAACAGCTGCAGTAATAGGTCCGATTATCGGTGAAGCTCCTGCAATTGACGCGAAATGGTGACCGAGTAAAACTGGCTTTTTAGCTGGAACATAGTCGATACCGTCATAATGGGTATGTGCAGGTGTTTTTCTCGATGGATCTACCCCGAGCCTCTTCGAAACAAAATCACCATAATATCGATACCCAAGGAGAAGAGCAATGATTGATACTACAACTATCAAGACTGCATTGAACATTTATATTCCTTACGTGTTGGTCTTTTTTATTCTGTTATATTAATTTTTTACGGCAAAGGAAGACTTTATCCTTCAATTACATTATTTTCAATCCATTGCAGATATTTTGCATTTCCGCCCTGTATATCAACACTGATTATTTCAGGTACTTTATAGCTATGAAGCGACAGCACGGTCTTAACAATTGTTGACTCTGCAGATTTCAGCGATTTAATCATGAGCAGTACTTCTGCATCTTCGGATATTGTTTCTTCCCACCAATAAATAGACTGTATTGCCGGCAAAATACTGCAGCATGCTGCCAGCCGTTTTTCAACTAGTTCTTTTCCAATTTTCGCAGCTTCATCAGTCGAGTTTGTTGTAACATACACAATTATTTTATCACTATTTTTTGTCATGGATTTCCCCATAATTAAAATCCTGATGTGACACTTGAAAAGCTTCGAGGATCCGCTCCTCCGATGAAAACATCACGTTCCGCATTATAAAGAATTCCCTGAGCATCTCCAATTGAACTCTTTTCAAATGCATATCCTAGTATCTCTAACTGCTCGAATGTGGCGTCATCGAATGCACTTTCTTCATAGCGAATGACATCCAGATACCATTGATGATGAAACCGGGGTGCAGCAACCGCTTCCTGGATTGTCATTCCATGATCGCTTACATTGATAATACATTGAAGTACTGTTGTGATGATGGTAGGTCTCCAGGGAGTATCGATCACCATAAATACTTCGCCATCCTTGGTGACAACTGTCGGTGTCATTGAACTCAACATCCGTTTATACGGTTTAATAGCATTGGCATCCCCGCTCAACAATCCGTACATATTGGGCGCACCCGGTCTTGAGCTAAAATCGTCAATCTCATTATTGAGTAAATCCTGCCCCTTTAACAACTAACAGGCTGCCGTAGCTTCCGTTTAAGGTGGTTGTAACGGAAACAGCCATACCATTTTTGTCAATACTGAAAAATGGGTCGTTTCCTCGCTTTCGGCACCGATCACTGCAATATCTCCCGACGTGACCGATGTGCTTGATGTCTTTTTGAGAGAGTCTATGGATGCCGCACGGAGATTAGCATAGTCTTTTGAAATAAGTGTCGCAATTGGGACATCGATAAAATCAGCATCACCCAGAAATTTTGCTCTATTGGCAAAAACCCTCCGCTCAGCCTCAACCATTATATGAGTTGATTCAGAAGTGTTATAACCGAGTGATGCAATATCATACCGTTCAAGGATGTTCAACAATTCAATAAGACTAATTCCTCCTGAACTTGGTGAACCCATGGAGATTATGCCATATTAACGGTAATTCCCCTCAACAGGGATTCTTTAAATTGCCCGGTAAGACTCTAAATCATTATGGTTGATCAATCAAGCCGTTGTACTTTTCCATTGAAGAAATAATTAAACCTGCTAGGGGTCCTTTGTAAAAACCGTCATGGCCCTGCTCAGCGATAGCCATTAATTTACCGCAAGATCTGTCTGGACAAACAACTCATCAGGTTGATAAGGCAAATTATCAGGCTTGTTAAAAATGCTACTTGTTGATGAATGCTGTTGAAATTCCTCTCCTCCAATCTCTCTGTCGAGGATCCACCCTCTTTCAGCAAAATCAATTGCCGGCTGCAGAACATCATTTCTGTTCATTGTACTGTACTTTTCGAGTGCTAAGAGCGTTCCGGCTACCGTTCCTGGAACTCCACAACGGATAAGGCTCCGAGTGTACTGAGCCTTGGAATAATTTCTCCACTTGAACCAAGATACATATTGCGATGAGCGCGACCAAGAGCTTTTTCACGGTAATCGATAGTCGTTGCGCTGCCATCAGGTAAACGGATAACCATAAAGCCACCACCGCCAATATTTCCTGCTCGCGGATAGGTTACTGATAGAGCGTATGATACAGCCACTGCAGCATTGACAGCATTCCCACCTTGCTTTGATATTTTTGCACCAACATCAGAGGCAATTTTTGAGTACTGACAACAACGCCATTCCGAAATGTTCCGGATGAGTTGGTATTCGTTACACATGAATTGAAAAAATTGAAAAAAATTAATATCAGAATTGAGTGGAGTAGAACAGAAGGTTTTTTTCTATGCAGAATTGTGTACATAGATATTGTTCAGATTTCAATGAATGAGTAGTATGTCTATCAATGACCTATAAAAACCGTCATCAGTATAGCAAAACAGAAATACAATTGCAATGAAATTAATAGTTAGGAAAGTAGTTTATATGTATTTTAAGATATTAGTCTGTGGTATGTGGTATAATATTGAAAATGTAAGATTTCTTTCATATAATTTTTAAATCATCATCATCCTCAAAGCTTCCTATTTCTTCTTCCACTTCTTCTGTTTCTTCTTCAAAACCGCCTTCTTCCAACTCTTCATCATCACTTTCTTCCTCGTCATCTCCGGGGGCACCGCCATCCATCTTCTTCTTCAGAATAAAGAAATACAATCCTCCAGCAACAGCCAAAAGAACTAATATGATGGTAATGATCCCAAATATGCTTAAAAAACGATCCGTCTTCTGCATCTTCCTTACCGCTTTCTACTGTCACTCCAGGTCCAGTCTGCATTGCTTCCTGTTGAGCTGCAACTGTATCTCCCGGCTGTGCAACAGGGGTTTCTTCAAGCCGCTCCACCTGTGCAAGGCTCATTAAATCAGAACTGTCCACATCTAATGTAACCATAAGACGGTTGCCGACAAGTTGAAACTCAACCCCACATCATCAGAATAATCGAGCCTGAGGTGATCTGTTTTAGAACCGAGATACTCCAACCTCTCTATAGATGCCTGTGATGGAGGCAAATCAAATCCTTCTAATGCAAATCCTTCATTTATCATCATCATTCTGATTGCTTCGAGAGATTCATTTGTCCTACGTGACAACTCTCGCTGCGACATGAGTTCTCAGTCTATCCGGTCTAGTTTGTCGAGAGCATTCCGGATAATATACATTTCCGACTGGAGTTGATTTACTTGAGATGTCAGCTGATGCTACAAACGCTTTTCCAAGTTTACCGATTGATTCACGAAGCGTAGCTGTTCCAATCTGAATGAGCGGATCGTCAACAATAACCCCTTCACTTTTTGGGTGAGGTATTTCAATACGTCTGAAAATGCTAAACACTCTCTCTACGGGCATTTCATAATCCGCACACCAAATAAAAATAGATCTCTTTTTGAAACACGGATGACAATGCCAACTATATTCTCTGGTGGCCCAACCTGTACCGGATCAGACGCTGATACATCAAAAGAGGACTGTTGAGAACGATCGAACTGTGGTTTTCAGAAACTCTCTGCTGCGATAACGTCTCCAAATCGCTTTGCTGAAGCAAAGAAAGCTCAACTTTGTCACCAAGAACAATATCACGCTCTCGGGCAATCATTTGACCTATTGAGTACTCTCATCCTGCTCATCAGTCACAACAAGTCTGCCTATATAAGTTCTTCTCGGATCAACCGGTGCACCAGTAACCGGGTGATACGTTACTCCCTCATCCCGGAAAATGTCAAAATAGATATTTCTCTCGACACCATCAAATCTTCCCATATTAAAAGTCAACAGGGTGTTATCAACATTAGTTATAACCCCGCGTTCAGGAGCTTGAACTATGCTTCCTGAAAGAACCATTTCATCATATGAAACCGTTGAGTTTATCACCAATCTGAAAGGATTCAGAATAATCGAGTGCTGATGCTGTAGAAGAATTTTGCTGGCTATCAATAATTTCAATTTTTCCAATATGTTTTTCATTACTGCCAAGTCGTTCTCCTGTTGCCACATGGATCACATTCTCTCCACGATAAACATCAAGAACAATACCACCTTCCATACCGTCGACCGTCCCACAATTCAGATGTATTATTCCATTGCTTAATGATGTTATCATTCCGTTGTTCTCTGCACTACCCGGCACCGGAACTATCAACATTAATATAAAAGCCATTTCCAACAATGACAGAAGTCGACTATATGGTATAATTTTATTTTTCACAGAAATCTTTTCTGAGAGTCATATAATTGCACCAAATTGCTTAACAAAAGTTCTTTTTATATTCACTATTCTTAATACTTTAGCACAATTGAAAGCCACCAGATACCAAGCTCAGTTAATTTTGAAAAATGCATGAGATCAACCAATAGCGCATCGTTAAATTGATAACGTGCTCCAAAATGGTACGACGTAAAATTCAAGTTTTTCCGTCTTCATTTTTTATTGTTGTCTCAGTATGCCCAAACCAATCTACCGGGACAAATGTAGTTACATCCTCATCCGTTTCAAGGAGTGTATCCGTTTCATCTGTCTCTTCGCTACTCATATCGGCCTTAAAGATAATAGGTATAACCGATCGGGCACCCAGGCGTAAAGTCAACTTGTAGGAACACTCACAAACGCTCCGCTAATTTCATTTCTCGTAAAACCGGTCTTATTGTCCGATATGATTCTGCTGAAACTCTCCGCTTCTGCAACAGGATTGGCAATTTCAACATTGATAGCAAGATCTTCGTTGATTCTACCGGGTCTGAATGCGATATCGAGGTCACCCCATATGTAGTCGAGCTTTATACCAAGACCAAGCAGTGTTTTCTGTTCTGTAAAATGCCGCTCAACACCAGTTCCCACTTCAATTCTGTTCAGTGAACCATCTCCGTCAGCATTCGAAATATTATTTCTTGTGAAAACAACATTTTTACGATTCACACCGGATACATCAAGAGAATCACTGACGCTACGTTCAACTGTCACAACATCAAATGGCATCGAGTACTTTGTGTAATTGAAAATAAGCGAATTTTGCTGAATTGTGTTACTGATGGATAAATTTTCTTTATACGTGCATTTACGAACGTTGGGCGAAGACCCATTTCAAGAAAACCTAAATTCTGATCATTCAATATTTCAAATTTATCAGCAATACCGCTTAGAAATGAATCTTTAAACAGATTCAATATTTCATTACCGTCAAACGTCATCTGTTCCGGACGCATTCCTGCTGCAATTCTGATTTCCCGATTCTCTTTCTTGATGATTTTACCGACCGAAAATCCGATCATAGAGTTTGGAAAATCAAAACTTCTCGTTGTTGTTTTATTGACAAATAATGTATTAGTCCTAATCGGCCCATTTTCAGACGCAGCTACCGAAAACGAACTTTCCGTATTTTCGTCTTTAAATAAAAGATCAAAATTATTGCGATGTACAGATATGCTGAATCCGAAATCTTTGAACATACCGATATACGATAGGCTTTGGCTTGAATTATCAGATTCGACCATCTCAAGAGTACTTGATACAGTCCCGGAATTTATCGATGTAAACTGTTCGCTTTCGCTTAAATCATCCACTGTAAGATTCTTTCCTCTCGTTTCCAGAAAAAGACCAGTGGAAGATCCAAAGTGGTTTGTAATAGTATCAATTAAATTATTGGGAACAATATCTGTATTTTGGAGAACCGACAATTGATCATCAAACACTGAGGATGTCACCACCTTGAAGATTGCTGAGGTTCGTATAGAGCAAGATACTCTGATATCGATTGATATACGCCGGATTCAGAGATAAGTCAGAATAGAGATCATCCACAAAACCGTGCAAACCAGAGTCCCCATACTACGTAACCGAAAAGAGTATTCATCATCCTGAGCTGTTGCGGTATCAATAATAGTCAGTTGTAGACATAAAAACTAAGGAATAATACAATTCCTCGCAGGCAACAATGTTTATTTTTATTTTTCCTACTGTTCTTCTGTACCATATAAGTCCGTAAATATGGCCCGATAATAGGGCAATTATTGCCGGACATCCTCTTTTATAACATGACCTGAATCTGCGACTTTCTTATAATCGCTTTTACAGACGAAAAATGCAGTGCAACTGATACTATCACGCTATCATTGGGGCTAAGACGGTCATAATATTGTGCTTGATTCACATCTATTACGATTTCTGTCCCCTGTTTGAACTGCAATCCGTTAAATGCCGACAGATTCCTTGAGAATGCCATGCATTGTACTCACCTGTTAATTATTATTATGTCGCTCAGTGGTGTTTTGGGCAACTTCTATGCCATATAATTCCCCCACGTGTTAAAGTATCGGCATAATTCCCGTTATCAATAAGATATTTTTGAATCTAATTGTCAATTCAGATCAATGATGTGTTTTTGATTACATTCTTCTATTTTTCCCTTTTCCTTTCTCTGACAAATATGTACATTCTATACACAAGTTTTAGGATTAGAAAAGGAATGAGTACATGACAATAGGACTTTGTTTTCAGTTTAGCACTATTGTATATCGCATATGGAACATCTAACGCACAGGAACGCCATCGAGCACAGGAACTAGGTGTCCACATTGGAATTTTAAAACCCGAAAAATACAATACTATTACCGATGTACCCGGTGTGACGGTCGGTCACACTACCTTATTTAAACGTGACAACATCAGGACGGGAATAACTGCAATTGTGCCTCATTCATGCAATTTATTTCAGGAAAAGGTGCCCGGTGCAGTATTTGTCGGTAATGGTTTCGAAAAGCTGTTGGTTTCACACAGGTAGAGGAGCTTGGCACGATTGAAACGCCCATCATCCTGACCAATACACTCAGTACATTTACAGCAGTATCCGGACTGATTGAATATATACTGTCTCTCCCCGGTAATGAAGAAGTTCGCATTGAAGAAGGTTCTGTCGGTGCAGGTACAGGTAACCCGTGCTCTCGGTTTTAAGGGAGGAATCGGAACGTCTTCCAGAATTCTGCCCAATGCTGACGGCGGTTATACAATCGGAGTGTTTGTTCAATCTAATTTTGGCGGTATTCTGAGCACCAATGGTGTACCAGTCGGGCGTGAGTTGGAAAAATTTCCATATGCAGACCGTTTTCCTTACCATGACGACGATGAAGGATCATGTATGATTATTATTGCAACCGATGCGCCTCTTTCGGCACAAAATCTCAAACGCCTTGCTAAAAGGTCATTTCTGGCGTTTGGTAAAGTCGGTGCATACTCATCAAATGGAAGTGGAGATTATTCTATAGCGTTTTCAACGCACTCAGAAATCAGAGTGACGAATGAGTCCAGTGGAGTAGAACGAAAAACATTAGATGTCTTAAACAGTAGGATTTCGCCACTTTTTCTTGCGGTTGTTGAGGCAACTGAGAAAGCACTTATCAATTCGCTCTTTATGGCTCATGATATTTCAGGCAATGGAAGAACACAGGAAGCACTTCCGATAGACAAAACAATGGAAATTTTAAAGAAATATAACGCACTCAACTGGAACGAGACAATCCCACCCTGGACTGATAAACAGGAATATTTCTTTTTGAAGAGAATACGAAGAGAATACTATGACACGTGATGAGGCTTGGAACCTCCTGAACAAATACACAAAAAAAGATGGATTAATTAAACACGCCCTTGCCGTTGAAGCACTGATGCGGGCATATGCGAAAAAATTCGGTGAAGACGAAGATGTATGGGGAATTGTCGGTCTTATCCACGATTTTGACTATGAAAAATTTCCGACTCAGAAAGACCATCCCTATCGCGGATCGGAAATTCTAGAGGAAATAGGTTTCCCCGAAGAATACCGTCGGGCGATAATGTCACATGCCGAATATTCGGGGGTCCCTCGTGACACGCTCATGGCAAAAACACTGTTTGCAGTTGATGAGCTTTCCGGATTAATAACAGCAGTTGCTCTTGTGCGTCCGAGCAAGAAACTTGAGGATGTAAAGGTAAAATCGGTGAAGAAAAAATTGAAAGACAAAGCGTTTGCTGCTTCAGTGAGCCGGGAAGACATCCAAATAGGAATTAAAGAGCTTGATATTGATCAGGACGAACATATACAATTTTGTATCGATGGTATGAAAGCAATTGCAGGAGATCTCGGACTCTAATATTACACCATCATCCATCTTCTACCCTGTATTGTTAAAAACCCTTCCTTTTGTAATAGAAGTACTAATTTTAAACAGAGGTCTTGGTCTGATTTAATGATTTTTGCAAGTTCCTTGATTGTATTTCCGGATTTAGACCTGTTCAGATGTTTCAGGATTGCACCGCGCACCTGCCGTTCCGACCCTTGAAACGGTGATTGACGGTGATAATGTGCGCTTTTTTTATTTAGGTACGGATATTGCGCTTTTAGCATCACACCGTAATCCATCACTGCATGGTACCAGTCACACGGATTATTCTTATCAACAGTTTGCTCAACCATGAGAATTATATCCTTATCCGAAACACATTCCTGATCACTGAAAAAGTGATGAATATAAACGGAACGAATATTTGTTTCTATAAATACGGAAGGAATATTAAACGCAAATGCCGCGATTGATGATGCTGTAGCTTTGCCTATGCCCGGCAACTTAACTAAATCCCCTTCAGAACTTGGAATTTTTCCGCCAAAATCAGTCATAATTGTTTGTGCACATTGCTGCAACGCAAGTGCTCTTCGATTATACCCAAGCCCCTGCCACACCGTATAGACATCCTTCAGAGAAGCATTTGACAATGATTCCAATGTTGGAAACGTCTCAATAAAATCATTGTATTTTTGAACAACCCGAGATACCTGAGTCTGCTGAAGCATAATTTCCGATACTATAATATGATATGGATTGCTTGTCTTTCTCCAAGAGAGTTCCCGGCCATTTAATTCAAAAAACGAATATACCGCACTGTGAAACAGATCTATTTCTTTTTTCGTTAATTTTTCCATGACATTTAACTTTTTTCAGCTAATCAAAATTTTATGATATATTGCCAAAAAAAGGTATCCGAATACAGAAAACCGTGTGCTTCGAACACCTATAAAAACAAAACTATATGTTTTACTCTTGTGACGAAAAGATCAAGGAGAATAAATAGAACACATACAAAATAATAAAGGTCAGAAGGAATACAACCACAAGCGGAACAAACAATATCCATTTAATCAATGCCATAGTTGCCTCCCAATGTATAAAATTGCCAATAATAAAGTTTATTTCATATTTTCAATAGATTTATGGTCGGAGCGGCGGGATTTGAACCCGCGACCCCCAGACCCCCAGTCTGGTGCGCTAACCGGGCTGCGCCACGCTCCGATCAATTTCTCAATTCACATTTTCATCAAGAATCTTAAGAATTTCCTCTAATTCACTTTGAATGCCGTCAAGCAGCTCAATATTTAGGTTTTTTTGCGGCTCGGATTTGGGTGATGCCGATCTTTGAGCATCATGCAACTCATGGAGATGGTTTCTTGCACCTTCAATCGTGTATTTTTTATCATAGAGCAGAGCTTTTATCTGATTTATCAGACGGATATCTTTATCCTTATAGATTCTGTTTCCTGCACGATTTTTTGAAGGTCGAAGTTCTAAAAACTCCGTTTCCCAATAGCGGAGAACATATTGTTTAAGCCCCGTTATCTCAGCTACTTCACTAATAGAGTAATAAAGTTTTTTGATCGGTTGTGCACTCATCTGATTACTCCGCTTTGTGGATTTAGATTAATTTTTCAAGGGGAGTATATGGTAATTCAAATGCTTCCGCTACTTTGTCGTATGTAATAGAACCTTTATAAGTATTCACTCCATGCCAGAGTCCTTTATGCACCTTGATTGCATTTTCGACTCCTTTGTTGGCAAGTTCTAAAACAAATGGAAATGTGGAATTGTTTAATGCAATTGTTGAAGTAAAAGGAACGGCTCCGGGCATATTTGCAACGCAATAATGGACAACACCATCAATGGTGTACGTTGGATCATCATGCGTAGTCGGCTTTGCTGTTTCGATACAGCCTCCCTGATCTACTGCAACATCAACGATAACAGAGCCTTTTTTCATAAGTCCAAGCATGTCACGTGTAATTAATTTCGGCGCTTTTGCTCCGGGAATTAATACTCCTCCAACCACAAGGTCGGCAAGGGATAAATATTGCTTGATTGTATGAGGATTTGACATAACGAGATTGATATTTTTTGGCATGACATCATCAAGATACCGCAATCTTTCCAGATTTATATCAAGCATATAAACATCGGCTCCCATACCTGCAGCAATAAAAGCGGCATTCGTTCCAACAACACCGGCACCGAGAATTAAGACTGTTGCAGGAGAAACACCTGGGACACCACCCAAAAGAACTCCTCTGCCCCCATTCATTTTTTCCAGAAATGTCGCTCCGACTTGAATTGACATCCGCCCGGCAACTTCACTCATAGGAACAAGCAGTGGTAATGACCCATTTTCATCTTGAACCGTTTCATACGCAATTGTAATCGCATTCGAGCCTATCATTGCTGTAGTCAGCGGTTTACTGGCTGCATAATGAAAATAGGTAAATACAGTATGTTTTTCAGTAATCAAAGAATACTCTGATTCAAGAGGTTCTTTTACTTTTAATATAAGGTTGGCTGCTTCATATACTTCTTCAGCAGTTTTAAGAATTGTCGCCCCTTCAACAGCATAGTGTTTATCTGCAAACCCACTTCCGATTCCGGCATTACTCTGGACATATATTTCGTGATTATGCTCTTTGAGAATATGTGCCCCAACAGGAAGAAGCGCAACGCGGTATTCATGTTTTTTAATTTCTTTCAGCACTCCAATTTTCATAACATCTTTACTTCTCCGAAAAATCAATTCGGCAGGATCGTCATCAATCGGAATTCACTACCGCAGTATATAATATCAAAAAGATTTTAGCAAATGGTTTTTAAGATATTTTAGGGGAAATAGGCTATTTAGTGACAATCATTATTGTTGTTGTATTTTCATCAAGTATTTCTTGAGCAACGGACACAAGGTCCTGTGGGGTCACTTTATTAATTCCGTCCAACACTTGATCGAGGTTGAAATACTGCTGTAGATATAATTCCATTTTTGCAAGTCTATTCATACGGCTATGAGTACTTTCAAGACCGAGCATTAAATTTCCCTTAAGCTGTGACTTGAGTTTTTCAGTTCTTCTTCAGATAAGGTCTCATCTTTTGCTCGGTTAAACTCGACATCAATTAAAGTTCTTGTTTGCATAATGTTTGCTTTATCAACACCTAAATAGACGCCAAACACATCTGTATCAGAAAGAAAATCTGCAAAGGTGTAAATTGGAATACACAACGCCATATTTCTCCCTGATATTTTGAAACAAACGGGAGCTCATTCCGCCACCCAGAAGAGCGTGGAGAATGAGCAGGGAGTATTTCCGATCATCACTATACGGTAATGCCCGATTACCAATGCAAACATGTGCCTTTGATATATTACGGGAATAAATCTTTTCTGTTGGACCCGGTTCAATATGTCCGTTGTTATTCCTTGCAACTCTATTACCATGAGGAATATTGGCATATTTGTTCACAAAACTACATAACGAGTCATGATCAACATTACCAGCAGCAGTGGCCACAAGACTTTCTGTTGTATAGTGTGCAGTACGAAATCCAACAATAGCATCTTTGTTCAAGGAATTAATGTTCTATTTTGTACCAAGTACAGAAAAGGATAGCGGATGATCTCGAAATAAGTTCTTATGAAAATAGTCATGAATCAACTCATCAGGAGTATCATCCAAACTACTTATTTCTTCCAGGACCACCTTCTTTTCCTTCTTTATATCTCCTTCATCAATGAGATGTAAATGCGTTTAATGTCCACCGACCGATTCAAGAGATTCGGCAATTTCAGTAGTATTTCTATTACTCGTACCTTTGAAATTCATGTGTTCAAGAAAGTGACTGATCCCATTATTCTCACTGCACTCGTCGCGGGAACCGTTATTTAGCCAAGCTCCAATCGAAACAGAACGGACATGAGGCATAAATTCGGTAACCACCCGAACCACCCGTATTCCACTGGGAAATACTGTTTTATTAACAACAGAATTCATTAATTATCCGATTTTGAATGAGATTTATTTTGTTCTGAGGAGCGGTTATCGGAATTTTTCAGAAGCACTTTTCTGGATAAATCTACCTTACCGGACGGATCGACTTTCAGAACCTTGACTTGTAATTCTTGACCAAGCTTCAATACATCTTCGACTCTATTAATTCGATGGTTCTCAATTTCGGAAATATGGAGCAACCCATCTTTACCGGGAAGTATTTCTACAAACGCACCAAAATTGGTAATGCGCTTAACTGTTCCGTCGTATATTTTGCCAACTTCCGGAACAGCAACCAGCTCATCTATAGTCCGTTTTGCTTCATTCCCATTCTTTTCATCTACTGCAGAGATGAAAATAGTACCATCGTCCTCTATGCTGATTGTTGATTCTGTTTTTTCCTGAATTTCTCGAATAATCTTCCCACCTGGTCCAATTATCATACCGATATCCGCAGGATCGATCTTAAAGATTATGATTTTCGGTGCATAAGGAGATATATTCGGCTTCGGCTTATCAAGAGTCTTATTCATAATAGCAAGAATAGTGTTCAGACCTTCCCGTGCTTGTTCGATCGCATTTTTCATTATCTCAATTGAGATTCTTTTGACCTTGATATCCATTTGAATTGCCGTTACACCTTCAGCAGTACCAGCTACTTTAAAATCCATATCACCAAGATGATCTTCATCTCCAAGAATGTCGGAAAGTATAATGACCTCATTTTCATCCTTAATTAAACCCATTGCGATTCCGGCAATCTGTTTTTTAATCGGGACACCGGCATCCATAAGAGACAATGAACCTGCACACACTGTTGCCATTGACGACGAACCGTTTGATTCAAGAATATCGGAAACTATTCTTACTGTATAAGGAAATTCTTCCTCTTCAGGAATAATACTCTGTATAGCTTTCTCGGCAAGACGACCGTGACCTATTTCGCGCCTACCCGGGCCTCTGGGAAAGCTGATTTCTCCAACACAAAATGAAGGAAAGTTATAATGCAGCATAAAACTTTTCCAAGACGAACCATCAAGTCCTTCTATTTTCTGCTCATCAATTTTTGTCCCGAGCGTAGTCACGGCTATACTCTGTGTCTCGCCTCTGGTAAACAGAGCTGATCCATGTGTTCGAGGTAATACTGCTATTTCACACATTATATCCCGGACATCTGTCTTACTTCGCCCATCAAGCCTGACACTGTCTTTAATGATAAGATCCCTGATAGTGTTTTTTTCAATCTCACTAAAGTATTTTTTAATTTTCTTCTCTGATTCGGGATATTCCTCTTCCAACGTTTTCAATGTAGTGTCAAACGCTTCTCGCATTTTATCATGCCGTGGCAGCTTTTCTTTTAATTTAATAGATTCCTTGATAAGTGGCAGTCCTATATCCCAAACTTTCTTTTGCAGTTCTTCATCAATTTCCGGAAGCGTGATTTCCTGCTTAATCACACCAATCTCTTGTGCTATTTCATCTATGATTGGAGTGATTTTTTTGCAGTTTTCATGAGAAAACTCCAACGCTTCTACAAGTTCCTGCTCGGATATTTCCTTTGCTTCTCCTTCAACCATAATTAATGATTCAGCAGAAGAAGCAACCACTATATCGAGGGCGCTGTCATGAAGCTGTTCGAATGTTGGATTGACTATTAATTCGCCATCAATTTTTCCAATTCGCACTGCAGCAATCGTTGCATCGAACGGCACATCCGAAATGGTAATCGCCGCTGAAGCACCAATTATACCTAATATATCCGAGTCATTTTCTTGATCAGATGACAAAACATTAATAGTAACCATTGTCTCGTAGGGGAATTCCTTATAACAAAGCGATCTAATTGGTCTATCAATCAGACGTGCACTCAATGTTTCCTTATCAGTTGGGCGTCCTTCACGCTTGAAAAAACCTCCGGGTATTTTTCCTGCGGCATAAGCTTTTTCTCTGTAATCAACGGTCAACGGAACGAATCCTCTGTCCTCAATTTGATTATTTGATCGCGTAACCGCAACCAGCGCTACCGTTTCGCCATATTGAATCCATATAGATCCACTGGCCTGCCGTGCAACTCTCCCTGTTTCCAGTGAAAGTGTCCGTCCCCCGATTTCAATTTCCTTACGTACGATCATTAAAGTTATCCTCTATTCTTTCTGAGGTTCTAAAAGATTATTAACAGGAACAAAGAGCTGAGGGTATAAATCTGTTTTTAATAGAAACATTTGCTCTTTTGTAACATTATAAAAGTATCTTTTATCGTTGTCCTCTTTACCAATTTGAATATGTTCAATTTCCTCGCCATTGCTGAACATTACATAATCGGCAACAGGAAGAGAAAGACCATATCTTGATTTATTTGTAGCCGGATTGTCGATAAATCCAATTGCTTTATTAACATAAAACTCATTTAAAATATTTTCAAACCGTATTTTATTCGCTCTGCCCCGATCAGGATCAGTCATATACCAATTTTCTGTTGATTTCTCTTTAGTAAATATAAACGTAGAATCCTTTTTCGTAATATGTACCTCATCTACAAAACTCGTACTATAATCAACAATATCTTTATCTCTTAGATCAAATAGCCGAGGAGTCAAGTAATGTACCGTACTTGAATCAAGTTCTATGACCGGATTTTTCAGGTCAGTTGTCACATAATAGTTTCCATCAATCGGATTGCCAAAATAGAGATACCGTGATGAATCACCTAAGGACATCTCCAGCCATGAATTCGGTTTGTCAAGACCATATTTACCCAAAGATTGAGGTGAATCCTCGGTAAAATCTTTGATTTTTTGAAGACTAATTCTGTTAAATGTCTCAGTAACACGGGTATCATCAACATCATAATCGATCGGTTCTACAATATTCCAATCGTTTTTCTCGTCTTTTTGGAGGACTATTCTTTCATTTTTTCTTTGATAAACTATCTCAATGACATCGTCTCTATCAATGTCGACGATATCTCTGTCACGAAAATAAAGAATTTCTTCATTAAGTCTGTTTCTCAGCGACTGGAGAGTAAGATAGACATCATCATCGCCAGAAATACGGGCATATGCTTTTTCACTAATAGTATTTTCATTTCCGACAAGAATTGAGTATATACTGTCATTATTAAGCGTAATTGTTAGCTGAGAAGCAGCAGCATCAAGATTGTATTTTGCATGATCATCCCGAATATCCGATATATGCGTTTCCTTGTCAGAACGTCTGAAACTGTCAAGCAGATTGCGTAGATTTGACACATCCGCTTTGTATTCCACAGGCTCAGTCATGAACCAGATGTCACCACGTTTTTCAAAAGACATAGTAGCATCAGGACGGTCAATATTCACTTTTACAACATCATCAACTTCAAACACAATAAAACGGTTTTTTTCTTCCTCGGCCAGCAGCCTCCCTTCTTCACCAAGAATTTCATAAAAGTAGACATATGCTCCTAATGCAAGGAAAGCCAGACCGATAAAATAGGTGCTCTTAAATTTCATCTTAAATATTAAAAATCAATGCTTCTTATTTACAGTTTTCTTCGTCGAAAGTATACACTTAATCCTGCAATTAACACCAGTCCTGGAATGATAAATACGGTGAGCACCAGCGAAAATTTCGCTTGCTGAGCAGTCATGTTAATCCGCCTGTCTTCAGGATTTTTAGGAGGGATTGCAACGAGATCCTCTTCCTCTGCCAACCAATTCACAGTATTGAGAAAAAGAATGCTGTTTGGTGTTTGTACATAGTTATTTGTTGCAAAATCTGAATCGCCAAACACAACAAGCACTCCTCTGTCACCTGTCAAACCAGGCCCAGGCGCTGAGTCAAGCGATTTCGTCGCAACAGAAGCTATGGTGACTGGACCCTCTATGTCGACACCATCATCAAACGATACTGCTATACCTTCATCTGGTTTTTCTGTGTTCCATTGAAAATTAGATTCTCCCCAACTTTGCGGTGTTGTCTGAGCCAGCCAATCGACTGTTATGCCCGCCGGGATATTTTCCGATTTTGGCGTTACAGAACGAACAAGTTCAAAAAAAGTATTCATGTTAAAATTAGCAGCAATCGGATGCGAAGTATTGTAATTTGTCACCAAAGGTACCGAAGCCGGATAGCCAAACATCTGTCCGACTCCAGAATAATCAACGATAAGATCACTCCCAACTGTAATACCCCAATTATCAAAAAAATCTTCCATACCCGGATCAGGCGGAGGATCAAGCAAAAACAATACTTTTCCACCGTGGTTAATATAAGAATCGATGGAATCAAGCTCAGCACTAAACAAATTTGTCTTAGGTCCATTGACTATGAGAACCGAACAGTCAACAGGTACTGACTTCTCTCTTGCAAGATTGAGCCCTTCTACTTGATAATTCAGTTCGACAATTTTTTCCTTCAAACTGCCAAATCCTTTTTTTTCAAGGCTTTCTATATCGTGTTCCCCGTGTCCCATCATAAAATAAATAACCTTACTTCCTTCACGAGTAACCTTAATAAGAGCATTTGTCAGTGTTTGTTCGCTTAAAATCTCAACCCTTTCGGATTTTCCATCGGATTCCAAAATTAACATTCCATATGTCTGAATTCCATAATTGTTGGCAACTTCAGGACTTTTGTCAGGATCAAAAAATGCAAATTCGAGATTACTGCTGTAATATTGGTATTCGGAGATTAAATCCTCGACACTTGCTTTATCAGTGGAACGAAAGAAAGCTGTAACCTTGGTATTCTTTTCAAGATTCTGAAGCACCTTAATTGTCTGATCAGCAAGTGTGAACTGCTTGTTTTCTGTGAAATCGACTCTAAAACTATGCTTATTTGACACATAATTAAGCAACCCAATTATACTGACCATAAAAAGCGATACGACAAGCGCATTTCCTATATTTTGAGTAGCTCTGCGCTGGAAGAAATTTTTAATTAATTCAAAATTTTTAACAGTATTAAAAAGAGTCAACGCCAAGCCAACCATTAACACAATAATGGTAGCTGTACTAAAAAAACCATCTGTGTAATATTTAATTAAGCCAGATACCAGAAGAACTATGCCGGCAAATCCAGCAATTTTAAGGAATAATTTGTTCATACGAATCAAGACCTCCACTTCATAGATTCGAGGGAACGGTATGTTAGAAAAAGACTTAAAGCTACAATACTCAAAAAATAAAATATGTGTTTTGTATCAAAAACACCCTTGGTAAAGTCGTCAAAATGTACTGGTATAGCCACATAATTCAGAACTGCACTGACAATTGGTTGACCTATAAACTGAGCAGGCCAATTGATAATCCACAAAAGAATAAATATACTGAAACTCACCGCAACTGCAATAAGTTGGTTTTCAGTGAATGAGGAAACCAATAATCCAATCCCGACAAACACTGCGCCCATCAGCAGGAGTCCAACATACCCAGTTACAATCGGATAAATTTCGGGATTACCGTACCAGGAAAAAATTATGAAGTAAATTGATGTTGGCAGCAGCATTATTACGTATAATGAAAAACCTGCCAGAAACTTTCCGATCACTAATTGCATCGTTGTAATAGGAGAAGTAACAAGCAGTTCAATTGTCATCATCTTTTTTTCTTCCGATAGCAACCGCATTGTTATCATTGAAAGCATCAGTAGAATCAAAAAAGCAAAATTTCCAAAGAGCGGTCTGATTACCATGGAATTGATATTGATTGGAGGAGGTGCCTGTTGATACATCTGTGCCTCCATTATCGTACGAACAGACACATCGAGAAAAAACGACAAAGATACATAAAAAAAGAATCCTGTAACAACAAGAAAACCAGCAATCATTCCATATGCAATTGGTGACACAAAATACGACCGAAATTCTTTTTGGAATAAAGCCCAGATTTTAATCACAATTACTCCTCTATATTAGCAAATGCATTTCCAGCGGTATATCGCATGAATATTTCTTCAAGTGTCATACTTAATGATCGAAGTTCGTACAAATCCCATTTATTATCAACAATAGTGCGTGCAAGATCCTTCCTGACATCATGCTGCATATTACTTTCAACGACAAAGCTGTTGCACCCATTATGTTCCTTTAGAACGACCTCGACACCCATAACCCCCTTGACACTCCTCAAAGCTCTGTCAACATCATCTATTGGGCCCGCAACTTCAATTTGTAATTTCTCTTTACCCTTAATATTCTGTGTAAGGCTTTCTTCTGTGCCTTGCGCAACGATCCTGCCTTCGTTGATAATTACAATCCGTTCGCAAACCAATTTCACTTCAGGAAGAATATGAGTACTCAAAATAATTGTGTGATCACCTGCAAGTGCTTGAATTAATTCACGCACTTCTATGATTTGTTTCGGATCAAGACCGGATGTAGGTTCATCAAGAATCAATATCGGCGGATTGTGTACAAGTGCCTGTGCCAACCCAACACGCTGACGGTATCCCTTTGATAATTTGCCACATATTCTTTGACGAACATGAGTAATATTTACCCGCTCCATGGCTTGTTCTATACTCTTTTTGACTTCTCGTCCAGGCACTCCTTTAATTCGCGCCACGAACTCCAAATACGACTGAACCGTCATCTCAGGATATATCGGAGGATTTTCAGGTATGTACCCAATATTGCGACGCACCTCCAAAGACTGTTCAATAACGTCATAACCTGCAACCGTAACCGACCCCTCATTGGGAAGCAGATAGCATGTTATAATCCGCATTGTCGTTGTTTTACCCGCAGCATTTGGTCCAAGAAATCCAAGTATTTCTCCCTTTTTCACTTCGAAAGAAACACTATGGAGAATTTGCTTGTTACTAAATCGTTTGGAGACGTTCTCGACACTAATCATTGTTGCATCAAACTCCTGATTATCTGATTTTGAGCTCTGATTTTATGGTACGAAAACGTTCAATATCTTTTTTCATCAGATAATTTAACAGCCGTTTTCTCTTACCGACCATTTGCAACAAACCTCTTCTGGAGTGATTGTCTTTAGGATGGGTTTTAAAGTGTTGAATTAAATGGTCAATCCTATGGGATAAAATTGCAACCTGTACTTCGGTAGAACCGGAATTATTCTCCGATTTGCCAAAATTCTTTATAATTTTCGGCATCTGTTCTTTCATGTATTCCATATATTTACCTCTACACTAAACCTTGAATAGTTAAATATTTTATAGCAATTATTATACAACACTTTCGTGAATATACGAACGTGCAATATTAACATCTTTTTGAATTTGTTGTTTTAGCAACACAGGAGAGTCAAATTTCTTTTCGTTCCTTATTTTTTTTAAAAATGCTACAGAAATCTTTGCATTGTAAATATCTTCGTCGAAATCAAGAATATGAACTTCGAGTTTTGTTGATTTTCCATTAAATGTCGGACCTATTCCAACATTCATTACTCCTTGAAATTTCTTACCATTTAAATCAACAGATACCACGTAGACACCATGCGGGGGAAGGCACTTTTTTTCATTATCAATTTTTATATTTGCCGTCGGATAATTCAGTTTACGCCCAACACCATCACCTCGAATAACCGTACCGGATATCAAATATGATCTTCCCAAACTACCACGAGCACACTCCATTTCCCCATCCAAAATAAGCTTGCGAATCTTGGAACTGGCAATTATACCTGATTGATTCGAAATTGGTTCCTGAACTATAAAATCAAAATTCAGTTTCTCACTTTCATTCTTCAGAAAATCCCTATCTCCCGCTCTATCCTTTCCAAATCCGTGATCAAAACCTATGATAAGCGTTTGAAACCCAATTGCCTGAAAGAGAATTTGCTCGATAAATTCATCGGGCAGTATTTTAGAAAACGCTTCTGTAAACGGAATAATGATAAGACGGTCGACATCACGTTGCTCAATGAGATTTATTTTTTCTTCAACAGTGGTGAGAAGTCCAATTGGTGCATTTGCTTTTTTACGCACTACATAGCGCGGATGCGGCTCAAATGTCACTACTGTTGATGGCGCTCTCTTTTCTTTTGCATAAGTAACAACTTTATCGATGATCGTTTGATGCGCTCTATGAATCCCATCAAACGTCCCTATCGTTATAACACTATTGGATTGACGTTGACAGTCTTCTAAACTTCTTATAACTTCCATAATCAATTTTGCACTATTTTCGCCACATGATCCGGCAACTGATTCCAAGTAACTGCGTCATCAATATTGTAAGATCCTACTTTAGTTCTCGTCAATCCACACAAAACACCACCACAGCCAAGTTTCTTACCAAGATCATGAGCAATACTTCTTATATATGTTCCCTTGGAACAGGTAATTTTAACAATTGCCACACCGTTCTTATACGATTCCAGAACAATATCGTGCACATGGACAGTTCGCGGCTCCGGTGTAACAGGCTCTCCTCTTCTCGCATAAACATAATAAGGTTGGCCTTTATATTTCAGAGCAGAATATACTGGGGGCACCTGCACAATCTCACCTTGGAAATCCTGTAATGCAGCCTGGATGATAGCGCTGTCAAATTTTTGTAGCGGGTATTCTGCAATTACTTTACCCACACTGTCATATGAATCTGTCTCGTATCCGAACTGAATAGTTCCGATATATTCTTTTTCAAGTTCCATTAATGATTCAACTTGTTTCGTTGCACGTCCAGCAACAACAATTAGCACTCCGGAAGCTGAAGGGTCAAGAGTACCTGCATGACCGACTTTACGGATTTTGCTCAATTTTCTAACATAGGAAACAACAGCGAAAGAGCTTTTCCCAACAGGCTTATCAACATTGACTACACACCAGAAATCACTCATTCCTCTTTATGCTCGCTGTCGTCGGGTTCCGTATTTATTTGTGACAAGAGATCGTTGATCCGAAATGCATTATCAAGCGAAGTGTCCGCTACAATCGATAACATCGGATTATAGCGCAGATTTATTCCTTTGCCCAATTTTCTTCGGATATTTTTCACTTCCTTTTTCAGAATATGAAGCGATTTCCGTTTTGCATGTTCAGGTCCATAAAAACTGACAAATATTTTTGCGTATTTCGCATCATCTGACAACTCTGCCCGCATTATAGTCGCTATACCGGGCAGCATTCCTGAAATATCTCTTTGTATAATTAAACTGAGATTCGTTTTAATAAGCTCTTCTAATCGCAACTTCCTTTTGAAATCCATAATTACACTAATCGCATATTCCAGAGCATGATATTCACCCTTACCTCACGCTCAATAAACATCTCAAGCTTTGCAGTAATCGAATCTAATTGTGCATGATCTGTTGTAACAACGCCAACACCTAAAGCAGCACGTTGCCATTTGTCGTGATAATCGACTTCGGATATAGATACATTAAACGAATTTCTGATTTTCTGAATCAAACTTTTGAGAATTGATCGTTTTTCCTTCAATGAACGAACCTGGGGCAAATATAGCTCAACAGAAATAATTCTGGCAATCATGGAAATATTTGTTTATTGTAGAAGAACCCTTTTCACTTCAACATTTTTATACGACTCTAAAAAATCACCAACTTTGATGTCATTAAAATTTTTGAGCCCTATTCCACATTCAAATCCGCTCGCAACGTCTTTTACATCATCTTTAAATCTACGGAGGGAATCTATTGTGCCATCATAAACTTCTATTCCATCACGAACAAGTCGGATTTTACTATTTCTCAACACCTTACCCGATACAACATAACAGCCCGCAATCACACCTGCTTTTGGTACGCGGAATGTATCTCTTACTTCTATTGTTGATTCTATTTCTTCTTTAATATCAGGTTCAAGCATACCCTCAAGAGTAGCTCTTACATCTTCAATCACATCGTATATCACATCATAAAGCTGCATATCCACCTTATCGGCCGCAGCAAGAGTCCTGGCTTTGAGATTGGGTCTGACATGAAAACCTATAATGATACCACCCGATGCGGTAGCAAGCAGAACATCAGCTTCATTTATTGCACCGATGCTTTTATGGATAATCTTAACATCGACTTCATCGTTGCTCAATTTTAATAGTGAATCCTCAATTGCCTCTATCGATCCGTCAGTATCACCTTTTAAGACAATTTTCAGATCCTTAATCTTTCCAAGCTTCACTTGCTCAGATATATCATATAGACTCTTCACTGGAACTCTTCTAAAGTCATGTTCACGCTTCAATTGCTGCCGCTTCAAACTCAGTGCTTTCGCTTCTCTATCGGAGTCCATTCCAGTCACAACATCACCAGCCTGAGGCATTCCGGAAAAACCAATGACCTGGATTGGAGTTGATGACGATGCACTCTTAACTTTGACACCACGTTCATTAAACATAGCTTTTACTCTGCCATAGTGCTGGCCGCACACAAAATAGTCTCCAATTTTAAGTGTTCCGTTTTTAACGAGAATCGCACACACTGTTCCCCTGCCTTTTTCAACTCTTGATTCAATGACAAATCCTCTTGTCCTTCCATTCGGACTCACTTTCAATTCGAGAAGTTCCGCCTGAATCAGAATAGTCTCCAGAAGTTCATCAATACCCTGCCCTGTTTTCGCAGAAACATCGACCGAAGGATATTTGCCACCCCAGCTCTCAACAAGAACATTTTGTTCTGAAAGCTGCTGCTTAATCCGTTCAATATCGGTTTCAGGTTTATCAATCTTGTTGATAGCAACAATAATCGGCACTTCAGCAGCCTGGGCATGGTTCAACGCTTCCAGCGTCTGTGGCATAACACTATCATCTGCCGCAACAATCAAAACTACAATATCGGTTACTTGCGCACCGCGAGCACGCATAGCGGTGAAAGCCTCATGGCCGGGTGTATCAAGAAATGTAATGCATTTCTCCTGAATCTCAACCTCATAAGCACCAATGTGCTGAGTAATCCCCCCTTTTTCCCCAGCAACAACATTTGACTGCCTGATATAATCAAGAAGAGAAGTTTTTCCATGATCGACATGACCCATGATCGTCACAACAGGAGGGCACTCTTCGAGATCTTCCTCATCGATCTCTTCTTCCTCAAATCCAAATTCTTCATACTCACTGATCTCATTTACTCCAAAACCAAACTCATCAGAGACCATTGTGATTGTGTCCATATCGAGTCGCTGATTAATAGATACAATTAAGCCGAGTTCGAGGCATTTTTTTATAACCTCATTTGTTTCGACCTGCATCAAGTTGGCAAGCTCAGCAACTGATAGATATTCAGTAACATCTATAATGCTCTCAACTTCAAATTCCTCGTCACTGTTTTGTGCTTTTTTCTTGTACTTTTTAAGTTTCTGTGACTCATCCATCTTTGCCATAGTTTCCTTGATGGAAGCATCTATTTCACGAGAATCTATCCTCTTTTTACGGACACGCTTCCGCTTTTTCCCTTTTTTATCATCACTGTCAGTTGCTGCCGAATCAGTCTTTACTGTTACTTGCTTCTTTTCCTTTATTTTTTCAGCAAGACCACGGCCTTTTTTCGACAACTTACGTAATTTTTTGGAATCGTCTACAACTACTTTCTTTTTTCTTCTAGGCTTTTCAACCGGCAATTCAATCGTATCAACTTGCTCACCAATTTTCTGAACATATTCTTTCTCAGGCTCAGGTTCTGTTTCAACTTCTGCTACCGGCGCTTCGGCAAAAACTTCCTCAACATCTTTTTCAGTAACCTTCTCCGCTTCTTTAGGTTTCACTTCTTCATCTACTACATCAGAATCGCTGACTTCTACTTCAGTTACTTCTTTTACTATCTTTTTTGTTTTCGTTTTTTTCTTCGTCACCTTTATTTCTTCAACAGAAGCAGCTTCATCCACAACTTTACCATCGTCAACAGCAGCTTTCAACTTATCCGCATCAGCCGATTTCTTCAAAGAGGCCAAAGCCTCAAGTATAGCTGGTTTTTTTGCCTCTTTTGGCTGTTTAACATCGGCGCCAATAGTATCCACTGCCGCCTGCTCATCAACGCCTTCAGCATCACCTCGCATCTGAGCCCGTTTTATTCGCAATAACACTTTACGCTCGGCAAGTGTTTTTTCAGCACTGAAATGATCCATGATTTTTGAATACATTTCATCGTCAATCGGACTATTAACATTGCTCACTTTAGAACCAGAGTCATGCAAATACTCGATCAGCGTATCTGATGCAATATTAAGCTCTTTAGCTAATTTAAATATGCGGATTTTACTTCCCAAAGCCTTCAGTTCTCCTCTTCGTAGTAAGAATTCATAACCTCCATGATTTTTTTAGCAGTTTTTTCACCTATACCAAAAATTTCCATAATTTTATCATATTCTACGTCAAGAATATCCTCAGCGGTTTCGTAACCACTACCAATGAGTTTCTGCTTAATTTTGTCTGACAAACCATCGACCATCATAATGTAGATGACTTCTTCGACCTTCCTTTTCAGCTCCGATTCTTTGACAATTTCGATCGCATAACCGGTTAGAATAGATGCAAGCCGCAGATTTTGCCCCCCCTTGCCGTACGCAAGAGCAATTTGATCTTCCTCGACAATCACTTTAGCCGTTTTCGGCTCTTCATCAATTTCGACATTTTTAGGTTTGCAGGGACTCAATGCTCTCGAAATGTAAATTTTCGAATCACTGCTGTAACTGATAATATCAATTTTTTCGTTGTTAAGTTCTTTCACGATAGCCTGAATTCGAACACCTTTCATACCGACACATGCCCCAACCGGATCAATCCTTTTATCGGACGACTCTACTGCAATTTTTGTCCGGTCGCCAGCCTCTCTTTCAACACCTTTGATTTCGATAATTCCATCATAAATTTCAGGGACTTCCAATTCAAAAAGATGTACAAGGAACCGCGCATCTTTTCGTGAGGCAATAATTTCAGGTCCCCGGGCAGTGCGCTCGACCGACTTTATAATGGCCCTGATACTATCACCACGCCGGTACCGTTCATTACTGATTTGTTCCGAACGGGGCAAAACAACTTCTATCTTATCAAGACTGATAATGATTTCATTTTTGTTGATCTGCGTAATATCGCCAATTATAATTTCGCCAACACGATTTTTGAATTCCTCAAAAATAACCTCTTTTTCTGCATCTTTAATTCTCTGACTGAGATTCTGCTTTGCAGAAATGATTAATCGCCTTCCAAAGCTTGTTGGATCAACAATCTCAACATACTCATCGCCAATATCAAAGTCCGGTTCAAATTTTTGAGCTTCTTCAAGAGAAATTTCGGTAATCGGATCTTCGACATCTTCGACAATTAATTTCTCGTGATATATTTCAATTTCGCCTTTTTCAATATTGACAATCACATCGAAATTATCAGAAGCTCCGTACTTCTTCTTGATCATCATCACAAAAATATTTTCCATGATTTCGCCAAGAAGATCACGATCAACATTTTTATCTCGTGCAATCTCTTTAAAGGCATCTACAATATCTTTATTCATAACCTTGCGGCTCCCCTCTGAGGAAGATCTTACTCCAATCCTACCAAGGCAAAATTACTTTACCCTGCACAACTTTTTCAAATGGTATATTTTCGCTTTTATTATTCTTTTCTATTACGAGTATGTGCTCATCAACAGATACCAGTTTTCCTTCTATAATTGCGGTACTGCTATCCTGAGTTAACATAACTTGCACTCTTCTTGCAATATTCCGTTTAAAATCGCGGGCAGTTTTCAATGGCCTATCAAGGCCTGGTGATGAAACTTCAAGCCGGTAATGCAAATCCGCCGTATCGAGCTTTAAGAATTCGTCATTTATCAACCGAGCAACACGAGAACAGTCACCTACCGTTATGCCGTCATCTTTATCGATAAATACTTTGAATAAAACTTGTTCGGAATGCTGTTCCTGAAGCAATTCGACCACCTCCATACCCTGTTCTTCAATTACAGGCAAAATATCTTTAAATATCGTGTCGCTAAGCATAAACTTGTGCCTTTTTAACACAAAAAGTGGGTAAAAAACCCACTTTGAACACTAAATATATGCAATATTTTTTCGTTAAGCAACAAAAAAGTGCACAATCATGCCACCTCCATGCCCGCCTCACGAGCCTTTTTCATATTGACAAACATAAGCAGAATCATACCGACAACAAAAAACACAACCAGTGATACTATTGAATTCCGAAGCGAGCCGGTCATTTGGCCTATAAAAGCAAAAACAAATGGTCCCCAAATAGATGAAAACTTATTAAAAACAGAATAAAATCCAAAAAATTCTGCAGATGATTCTACCGGTACAATCGAGCTGTAGAGTGATCGGCTTAGTGCCTGTGAACCTCCCATTACAAAGCCGATTGTGACTCCCAGAATCATATATTCATTTGCTGTAGTCATAAAATATGCATAGATGACGATACACGACCATAATGCTAACGTAATCATCAGTGCATGTTTCGAGGAAATACGTTCTCCTAATTTGCCAAAAAGAAGGGCTCCGAAAAATGCAATGAACTGAATGATGAGAAGCGTAATCATGAGAACTGTTGGAGAAAGTTGTAATTCTTGTCTTCCGTATATTGTCCCCATACTGATGACTGTCTGAATACCGTCATTATATATCATGAATGCAATTAAAAAAATTACTAATTTCCGGTAACTTTTGACTTTTTTGACTGTTGATAACGCATGTAATAAACCCAACCTGATATATTCAACATAACGGTTAATACCTGTATTTGCAGGGTTATCATCTTGAGAGTTTTTCCCCTCTTTTAAATAAAAAACAGTAAAAAGCGTAAAACCAGCCCACCACAACCCTGCAAACACAAGCGCTAGCCTCGCCGCATGATCTTCAGATATTCCTAGAGATTCGTGCCCCACGATCAAACCAAGCGAACATGCAAATTGCAATCCACCGCCAACATATCCATATGCATACCCCTTACCCGATACCCAGTCCAGTTCGTTATTTTGTGCAATATGGGGTAGAAAAGCATCATAAAAGACATTTGCAGAGACAAAACCGAATTGAGCTACAACAAAAAATATCATAGTCTGCCATACTTCGCCTGAACCACAGAAATATAATAATATTGCGAATAGGCTTCCGCCATAGCAAAAAGTCAGCATGAACTTCTTTTTTGAAGCTGAATAATCTGCGATTGCTCCGAGAACCGGCGACAGGAGAAATACGAGCAATGCAACGAAACTCAACATATACCCCCAGAGGGTTGCGGCAGAAAAAACTGTACCACCGATTACAAAGCCTTCCTGAGGGACAACTACATCCGCAAAATATATTGGCAGTATAGCAACTCCAACCGTTGTGACAAATGCCGAATTTGCCCAATCGTACATTGCCCAGCCAAATATTTGCTTTTTATCGCTATGCATACGTGGAATTTTCTACTTCAGGGAATTATTGTGCATTCAAATGGTTATGAATTATTTGTGCTAAATCAAAATTTATGCTTTTTACATTTACTATTGTCTCTGGCTCAGCCTCACGCAGTTTTGAAATTGAGCCGAAATATTGAAGTAGAGCTTTTCTTCGTTCTACACCAATACCTGGAATTTTGTCGAGTTCAGAGGTTATCGTTCTCTTTTTACGCTGCTTACGGTGATGTGTAATAGCAAATCTATGCGCCTCATCCCTTACTCTCTGTAACAATCTAAGTCCTGCAGAAGTCCGTGGAATATTCTGTGCTTCTGATACACCTGGAATAAATACCTCGTCCAAGCGCTTCGCCAGTCCGACAATTGGTATATACATCAGATCAAGATTCCGAAGCACTTCAACAGCGGAAGACAATTGCCCTTTACCGCCATCGATTAGTATTAAATCTGGAAGCTGACCATTTTCTGTTATCTGCCGCGAATATCTTCTTTTAACAGCTTCAGTTATCATCTTAAAATCGTCCGGAGTATCTTTGTGCCGAATTTTAAAAATACGATACTCTTTTTTTTGAGGCACACCATTTGAAAAAGAGACCATAGATGCAACAGCGTCTTTGCCCTGTATATTAGAAATATCAAATGCCTCTATTATTTGAGGAGGATGTGAAAGCTTTAAATTCTCCTGAAGCGTCTTAACGGAATAAGCAAGAAAATCCTTTTTCTGTCTTTGCTGGAGAATAAGTTCTTGCACAAGTAGTTCAGCATTTTTTATGCACATCCCAGTTAATTTCGCTTTATCACCTTTTTGTGGAATAATTATATTAACATTGCTGCCCCGTTCACCAGACATCCAGTCAGTTATGAATCCCCGGTCTTCCACATCATGTGAAACAAAAATCTCCGGGGGAATATAGTCAATATTCAAATAAAACTGCATCATGAAACTCTTGAGAATTTCTGCATGTGATTTATTCCCTACACCATCAAGCGCATGATGTCGCCGTCCTAGTATTTTCCCCTCCCGTTCCATAAAAACAACTCCGCATGCAACATTCTCTTCTACTGCAACAGCAACTATATCCCTATCGACGGGTTTTATATCTACCACTTTCTGCTTAGAGTGAAAATTATCGATTTCGCGCAGTCTGTCTCTGAACAATGCTGCAGTTTCATAAAGCTGATCTTCTGCAGATTCATTCATTTTTTCAGTTAGCAAGGCTACAAGATTTTTTGTGTGACCACGAAAAAACTCTCTGACTTGATCTACCATTTCATTATAGTCTTCTTTCGAGACGAGTTCTTCACACGGACCACCACACCGCTTAATGTGATAATCAAGGCAGAGTTTCACCTTCCGCTTCTGGATTGTATCCGGTGTCAGTTTAAATTTGCAGCTCCTAATTTGAAAAATTTTACGCATCGTCCAGAGTAGCGATCTCATTACCTTAACTTCTGTATACGGTCCAAAATAGGTACTACCATCATTCATTTTTTTTCGGGTAATATATACTTGGGGGAAATCCTCATTGGTGATTTTGATATACGGATAACTTTTATCATCTTTTAAATTCACATTGTAGCGAGGACGATACAGCTTAACGAGATTCGTCTCAAGTATGAGCGCCTCTTTTTCTGTATCTGTAATTATTGTTTCAATATCTTTGATTTTCTTTGTGAGCAGATGTGTTTTGATATGCTGCGGCATTGAATTCTGAAAATAAGAGCGTACCCGGCTGCGCAGAATCTTTGCTTTTCCGATATAGAGAATAGTACCCGAGCTATCTTTCAAAAGATAGACGCCCGGTTTTTTTGGAAGAGAATCTAATTTACCCTTAATTTGCTCAAATGATTCGTTTTTCATAGGGATTGTGAAGCTTCTAAGGGGATTTAAATTCTCTAAGAAGGTAATCATTGAGCTTGTCGTAATCCATATCTGAAACTAGTTTGCCGTTTTTTGCTACCGATATCTTCCCGGTTTCCTCAGATACAATAATGACTAAAGCATCAGATTCTTCCGTTATTCCAATGCCAGCTCTGTGCCGTGTACCATACTTCTTATCAAGATGAGGATTTTGCGAAAGAGGAAGCAGACATTTTGCAGCCTCGACTCTGTTCTGGTTTATGATAACTGCGCCGTCATGTAACAATGATCGAGGTGAAAAAAGGGAAACCAGAAGCGCATCACTGACATGCGCCTGGATCTGTACACCAGACTCCACAATTCCTTTGAGTCCTGTATCTCTGATTAGGACAATTAGAGCACCATACCGACGTTGGGAGCATTCTTTTGCTGTACGGGCAATTGTTTGTAACAGCGGTGTCTGCTCAAGATTAACGAAAGCTCTGACAAGTTTACTCTGGCCGATGACAGTCAAAAGCCTGCGGAGTTCAGGCTGGAATAGAATAACAAACGCAATAACCCACACTGTCTGAATATTCTGAATAATCCATGACATACCGCTCATACTGAGCCCCTGAATAATAAAAGAGGCTATGAGAATCACAACAAGTCCTGCGATCATTTGACTTCCGCGAGTACCGCTCATGATCTGATACAATTTATAAAAAATAAAAGAAACAAGCAGAATATCGAGTGCATCAATAATAGATATACTCAGGAAGAATATCTTGAATAGTTCAAATCTCAGAAACTCCATAATTGATCCTCATCTTACTCGGTTACATCAAGGGGTTGTTCTGCTAAAATTGCATCTGTTACCGAAGATACACGCTGCATTTCGGATACATCATGGACTCTAACCATATGCGCTCCATGGGCGATAGAAAGCGCTACTGCTGCTGCAGTCCCCTCAAGTCTTTCATTAACAGGCAGGTCTAACAATTTTCCAATAAATGATTTACGAGACGGACCAACAAGGATCGGTCTGTCTAGCTTTGCAAAGACTTGAAGATTGTTTAGAATGGTCAAATTATGTTCTACCGTCTTACCGAATCCAATTCCCGGATCCAACATAATACAATCACTACTTATTCCGGCTTTCACAAGCGAAGTCATACGTTCTTTAAAATAGGTCAGAATATCCTCTATGACATCTTGATACACAGGATTTGATTGCATGTCTTTTGGAGTTCCTGCTATATGCATTACTATCACAGGAACTTTGTTTTCTGCTGCAAAAACCGGCATACCCTTATCGTTTTGCAATCCGCTAATGTCATTAATTATATCTGCTCCCGAATTAATCGCTTCACGTGCAACAGCGGCCTTATAGGTATCGACCGAAATCCAGACATCTGTTTTTTTGCGAAGTGCTTTAATGACCGGTACTACCCGGCTCATTTCTTCTTCCACAGATACAGGATCGGCTCCGGGCCGTGTCGATTCACCGCCTATGTCGATGACAGATACCCCATGCTTAACCATTTCAAGGCATTTTCGCAAAGATTTTATTGTTGTGTTATACACACCGCCATCGGAAAATGAATCCGGAGTGCAATTTATCACTCCCATTATATGGGTTTGTTTACCAAGGTCAAGTGTTTTTGAACCGCTCTTGAGCCTGTATGTTTTTCTTACATACTGCAATTATCAATTACTTCCGTCATATTTAATTATAAAAATGCCGGCCCTGATTCCGAGCCGGCATACTCAATGATTTGAAGATTCCAATTATGGACTATCTCAGTCACTATATCTATCAACTTTTATACAGCGATCAACTTGATTCCACAGATTGTTTGGGACCCGAATCGGATGTTTTATTTTTTTTAGTATATGTCCGACGGTCTTTTTTATGTGCCGCAGATTTGAAATCATCATCCTTGTCTTTCGCCGGAGTTTGTCTTTTCCCCAACCTAGATTTAGGTTTAATGGATTCCCCATTTACCACCGCTTTGATCTGAATACTATCAAGGATTTCATGTTTCAACAATTCATCTGCCAATTTATGTAAAACATCGATGTTCTTTTTTAGCAGCTTTTCTGCATTAACTTCTGCCATGGTTACGATAGTTTTAATCTCTTCATCTATAATTTGTGCTGTTTGATCACTAAAATTTTGCTGCGTACCAAAATCACGCCCAAGGAACACTTCTTCGTCTTTTTTGCCAAAGGTCAACGGTCCAAGTTTCTCACTCATACCCCATTCACATACCATTTTCCTTGAAAGAGCAGTTGCTTGCTCAATATCATTACCGGCTCCTGTTGTGAGAGTGTTGAATACAATCCGTTCCGCTGCCCGCCCACCCATCATTTTGATCAGCAATGCCTCACAATAACTCTTTGAATAGGTATGTCGCTCATCAATCGGCAGCGACGTGGTGACACCAAGCGCTCTTCCTCGTGGAATTATCGTCACTTTGTGTATCGGATCGCTTCCCGGAGTGTAGATTGCCGTAAGCACGTGGCCTGCTTCATGATATGCAGTACTTTTTTTCTCTTCTTCACTGATCAGGAGCGTTTTTCTTTCTGCGCCCATCATAATTTTATCTTTTGCCTGCTCGAAATCCTCCATCGTTATTCTTTTTTTGTTATTCCGCGCAGCAAGAAGTGCAGCTTCATTCACAATATTAGCAAGATCGGCACCAGAGAGTCCCGGTGTCCCTTTGGCAAGAATATTCAGTTTAACTTTTGAATCCAAAGGTGTTTTCTTTGTGTGAACTTTTAATATTCCCTCTCTTCCAAGAAGATCCGGTCTGTCAACAACAATTTGCCTGTCAAACCGACCCGGCCTCATCAACGCCGTATCGAGTACATCAGGCCTGTTTGTTGCCGCGATGAGAATGACACCATCATTATCTTCGAACCCGTCCATCTCCACTAAAAGCTGATTCAGTGTCTGTTCCCGTTCATCATGACCGCCTCCCAATCCGGCACCACGGGTGCGTCCCACTGCATCAATTTCATCAATAAAAACGATGCACGGTGCGTTCTTTTTACCCTGTTCGAACAGATCACGTACTCGTGACGCACCGACACCGACAAACATTTCAACAAAGTCTGCACCACTTATGCTGAAAAAAGGAACTCCCGCTTCTCCTGCTACTGCCCGTGCGAGCAAGGTTTTGCCTGTTCCCGGAGGACCAACAAGTAGTGCTCCTTTCGGTATTTTCCCGCCAAGTTTCTGGAATCTTTCTGGTAATTTGAGAAATTCGATTATCTCTTGCAATTCAACTTTCGCTTCGTCGGCACCTGCAACATCTTCAAAAGTAATTTTCGGTTTATTCTCAATCAATAGTTTAGCTTTACTTTTGCCAAATGAGAAAATACCACGTGCTCCCCCCGATTGCATTCTCCTGAAAAAATATACCCAAATAAGAATAATTATAATCCAAGGCAAGGTCTGCATCATTATCGTTGACCACTCAATCTCCTTCTGGCCAAATGTATACCGAACATTGTTTTCTCTCCACTCATCTTCCATTGCAGGATAGAAAGGCGGAAGAATCACTTTGAAATTCTTAATCATCACTGAGGTCCCGTTATCCAATACAAAAGGTTCTTCATTGAATAATTCCCCATGAAACTCCCGTTCGACTATCTCTGCCGATTCAATTTTTCCATTTTCAAGGTACTCTCTATAAGGATCATATTTAATTTCCTGTTCACCCTCCAATTGAAGTGAATCCATAAGCTGGTAGAAAAACAACATCCCAACTATGAACAGGAGCCACACAACCGCTGTCCGACCTCCTCGCTGCCACTGAGTGTCAGAATTCTTACCTGAATTCCGTCGTCCTTTACGGCCGTTTTGTTTTTCTTTAAACTTTATCGATCCCTTACGCGGATCTCGTTTATCTTGATTATTTCTATTTGTTTTCTTATCAGACATATAAAATCATTTTCCTTCTACGACGACGTCACTGGTTCGACTATGAAACATAAAGGTGAAGTCCAATTATATCTTCTGTTTTTGAAGTAATTTTTACTCTATCATCTATCCTCAATCCACAGACCCAAATTATTTTTTCACAGTCTGCTAAAACTGGATATTTGTTTTTTAAATGTAACGGAATTTTTAAATCTACAAAAAAATCACTGAGCTTTTTTGTGCCATCCATCCCCAGAGGACAGAACGCATCGCCGGCCTGCCAGGTTCTCAATCGTAACGGCTCATTAATCTTATGACGATCAACGAGCTCATTCCATTCACTTTTTTCATTCCGTATTGTTGAATAGTCAATACCTTTACATGATACATCAATAATTTCAGATTGAAAAACATGGCCTTCCCATGGAAGTTCGTACCTCATTCCGTATTCAATGGGAAAATCAAACGAAGTTCTTGATAAATAACCTAGCACAAGTGAAGTTTTACTTATAGTCAAAATAATCTCATTATTCAGATTGAGACTATTTTTGCCCCTTGTATCATATATAAATTCAACAACAGTTTTAGCATGTTTTTCATTAATTGATTCATTGTAAAAACCTAGCCTGTCAAAGCATTCCTGTATAATAAGCTGTTGTATCAAAGAAAAGTAATTTTTGAAAGAAGCAATATCAAGAATAATTTTGTCTTTTTTCTCAGAAACCAATACAGCAGCATACGATTCCCGCTTTAGTACATTCGCCAACGCTGCTGCCTGCTGAAATTTTTGACCATGTTTTTCGAGGACGAGATCTATATTATAGGGAAGTTGTTCTCGTAAATACGGCAGAATATTCAACCGGATTTTATTTCTCAGATAATCCTCTTTATTGTTTGAAGAATCGGCAAAATAGTCTATTCTGTTATTTTGCACATACATTTCCAAATCATACCGGGTTGCCCATAACAAAGGCCGTATATATTTGTCACGTTTTTTGGGTATTCCCCGCAAACTGGCAATGCTCCCTCCTTGAAAAAATCGCATCAGAACTGTCTCGGTCTGATCGTCACCATGATGAGCTGTAGCTATTTTTGATACATCGTGATGTTCTGCTGATTTCTCAAAGAACATGTAGCGCAATTTTCTCGCTGCTTCCTGAATAGATATTTTATACTCTTTTGCACAATGTAGCACATCCCCCGTTCCGGTCTCAAGCTGCAATCCATATGAGTCGCATACTTCTTGAACGAATGTTGCCTCCTGCTTCGATTCATCACCTCTTAAATCGTGGTTAAAATAGCCAACAATAAGTGATAGACGCATAGATTCCATTATTGTGTTGAGTACATGAAGCAATACTGAGGAATCCAGTCCGCCGGAATAGGCAACTAACACCTTATCATTTTCGAATAGCAGTCCATGGTTGCTCACATAATTAAGGAATCTATTCTTCAATACGTTTCTTGTGCTCATTATATGCAAGACACTGTAATTTACTTAATAAAATATACGAAATTTCATAGTCAAATCAAACAAGAGCTTTATAAGCCCGTTGTACTATCTATTATTTTTTTTATTGCCTGCATTGCACATGGTCCGGGGTCGTACCACAGCATACCCCAATAATTGAAACGCCGCGATTAATAAATTCTTCTACTCTTTGTGAAAAATATTCAGGTGTTTCCAGGTACTCTGCCATTCCATCTCTGAGTTCAGGCTGTCCCGCATCCCGCATATAGGTTGGATAATGATGGGGAGAGATGCCTGCTTTTAAAATTCTCATGCAATTTCAAGCAATGTATCAATTCTCAAAATTAAAAAGACACCTTTGCAGTTACAAGAGACCCGTTTAAAGATAAATTAACCGGATTTTAAAGGGAAAAGTTTACGTAAGGTATGCTGCCGTTTTTTAAAATTCAATACATTAAACGATGTGATCAGCAGCTAACGAAATATAATCTTTGTAATTTGGGATAATGGAATAATCAGGTATGTGGTTAAGTGCTTCCATAAAAAAAATAATTGAGATTCGTGTGCTTGTGTAAAAGCTGATTTTGTAATAAATAACAGTAGTGAAGCGACTCTTTACTATATTTTCAAATGGAAAGTCATATATGAAAACCAGGAAAAATTTGGTTCATAATGTATTGTTTCACAAGAATGTAAGTAATCTTATACGGTGGATCTGAATAAGTATACTTATAATAAAATTCGTTAATAGTTATTTTTTCATAAATGCGTCCAGGCTCAAACCATCCTTCTCATGCGGAACCATGAGTATAAATACAATAAGGACGAGGAGGCAGAAAATGAGGCCTGAGAGGCCTGATATGTCAAAGAACGGCTCCTTAAGGAGATGGCCGTATGTCACTGTAACGAGGATTAATCCAAGAACAGAAAGGCATTCCTTCACTCTGAATCCGAGACACATGAGTCCTCCCGCAATTAATTCCAAAAAAGGGAACATAAATCCAAGAATCCACAAAACCCAGACAGGAATCCAAGTATCCTGATAATCCTCAACAAAAACCTCACGGGCAAATTCGACCGCACCTGTATCAAACACTTTGTGAAACCCTTCCATCATGAACGCTAATCCGAGTATCCACCGCACAAAAAACAGGGCCAGCGCAATCCTTTCGAAATTCAATTTCCTCATATTTACACTCCTGTTTTGAAATAACGGAAGTATCCCCAATCAATCCTTTAAAAGAGGATAAATTGGGTTTATGTTGATATTTTATGTACGTTGTTAGAACAAATCGGACACTTTGAGTTCAATAGTAAGATATGGAATTTGATTTTACAAGTACTATCTACTCCCAATCATGTAATCCAGCATCACAAATCACTAAACATTCCTAAACACCCTGTTTATGTTTTTTAAAGGCTAAAATGTTAGGCCGTTTAGAGTACAATTTTGTCTGATTTTCTTAAATTCTGCCTTGAAAATTGTCATATTCTTGGATGATTGCTGTTTTGTAATAAAATAAATTTCTAATGTGTGAGATGTTAGCCTCAAAAAATGGTTGCCCACACCCCCATTTCTACCTGTATCTCTTCCTGGAATTACATGTATTCTAATGAGATGTGTATTAAAATTATACATTATATTGCGGTTCAGAAGCTAATCAAACTACTACATATTGTGTGTTTAAACAATATGTTAACTGTTATTTCCCATGGTTTATTACTATTATTACTTATACAAGTAATTGTTTTTTATAAAAGTTACGTTCAATAAAATTGGTTTGTTAACGTGTAAACAGATAGAGAGAGATATATTCATATATATGTATTTATAATGTAAACAAATGTGTAAATAATGGTTAACATTTATAATGAGACGATTAGTGGTTTTATTGATAAATGACGAATGGGGGTGATCTTGGATTGTGGTTTTTTAATGTAAATCTGTCCAATATAGTCTGACAATATGAAGTTTTAACTTTTTTTACACACTGTTTTATCATAACTGATCTTCGTACTGTTAGTGTGCTATCGACATGAATAGACACAGTGGAAGATGGAATTATACTGATGTGAAAATAGCAAAAGCTGTATGGTTAAATGTATCCTGAAGGCGTATATAGGTGAGTGGCGGGTCATTTCTTATTAAACAGGTGTCGTTGGTACTGTAGTAATATGTCTACCTCCATCTTATTAAGCAGGTATGCAAGGAGATCGTAAACTGTTCAACAGATCATACCGGTCCGCAATCCTGTCGAACATACACCAGATTTTTGCTCGCGCCGGCGTATTTCTCTCTCCTTTCACCGTTTCCGCTATATTGTGCTTATTTGAACCCAAGTGCATGAATATCCACGATATAAATATCCACGAATAGAAGTTAAGTAATGAGGAAACGATGCATAGCTGCGGTAGAGGGTGAAATTTGAGGCTTTCAATGTATAAAATTAAATAATAATCATCAACAAATTCGAAAATATTTTGTTGATGAGAAATGTATGATCCTGCATTATATTACTACAGCGACACTATAACAACAATGTACTCACAATGTACTCACAATTAAAAACTCTTGATTATTAAGCAAAATCTTAGTATTCTCCTTTCAGTTTGAAATGGGGAATCTTAAATCTTCAAGTGTCGGCCCAATAATTTTTTGAGTACCTGATTCAGCTAAAACTATCCGTTTCTATGTATATCACGATGCCATTCAAAAAGAGCTGACACTCTCTGATCTTGTTGAGAAGCAGCGGTCCCGATTCGCAGCATTGTGGTTATGTATGACTCGTACATTTTTCACTTTCTACATTCATAGAATTTTCCGCAAAGATAACTGTTGTCATGAGAGCGTAACGTAAGCTTTTTCTCTTCCGGCATGTACATCTTTGTTAAAACCATTATATTTGCAGCTTATTATTTTCAGGAGTAGTATCAATGGCAAAAAATGACAAAAGCGATGTGGCGGGCAGCCCAGGATTGATTGGTAAGGAAATAACTCTCTGCTTTGGCGGAAAGGCTGGAGACGGTCTTGACCGGGCCGGCAATCTGGTTGCAAGGAGCGTTAACCGACTCGGCTTGTATGCGTTATCGTATAACAGTTATCAGTCCCTTATCCGCGGCGGCCACACGTTTCTCAGAATTCGTATCGCTGAAAAAAAGACTCATTGTATCGGCGACCAGCAAAACTTTCTCATCGCATTGAACCAGGACAGTATAGAGCGGCATGCGAAACACATCGGAGAAGGCGGCGCTGTAATCTACAATTCCGATAAGGTGTCATGCGACGAATCTCTGGTTGGCAATAATGTACATCTCGCTCCGATTCCCGTCAAGAAAATCACAAAAGACATGGGGAAACTTCTGCCGATAATGCAAAATACGGTAGCGGTCGGAGCATTTCTTTACCTGGCAAATTTCGAAATTCAAGCTCTTGAAGAAGTTTTAAAAAATATCTTTAAGCACAAAGGGAAAGAAATTGTTGCATTGAATTTAAAGGTGGCACGGGGTGGTTATGAATATGCAAAAAACAATTTTGAATCTGCCCGGAACACTGAAAAATGGAAATTATCTCATCAGTCGAAACCGTTCTTTACCGGAAACCATGCATTAGCACTTGGGGCTGCTGCAGGCGGGTTGAAATTTTATGCAGCATATCCGATGAGTCCTGCGAGTAATATTCTGCACTGGCTCGTCGCTCATAATGAGGAATGTGGAATAGTGGTAAAACAGTGCGAAGATGAAATTGCGGTCATAAACATGGCTGTCGGCGCGGGACATGCAGGAGTACGATCGATGTGCGCTACCTCCGGCGGCGGCTTTGCCTTGATGACTGAAGCAATCGGCCAGGCTGCTATACTTGAAACACCGGTAGTCATCGTCAATGTTATGCGGGGAGGACCATCGACGGGACTTCCGACAAAAACCGAACAGGGAGACTTAAATCAGGCTTTCGGGGCATCTCAAGGGGATTTTCCCCGGGTTATTGTTGCTCCAAAGAGCTCGACAGATTGCTTCCACACTGCTGTCGAAGCGCTCAATCTTGCAGAAAAATATCAAATCCCGGTAATTATCCTCTCCGAACTATTGCTCGGTGAGAACTTTGAGACTATTGAACCGGATGCATGGTCTCATGATGTACCTATCGACCGCGGAGAATTGATCAGCGAGGTCCCTGAACATTTTGCTGAAAAAGACGGATTCAAGCGGTATGCTTTTACACCGTCCGGGGTATCTCCGCGACCGGTTATCGGATCTCCGAACATGGTGCACGTTGCCGCAACAGACGACCACGATGAAGATGGTATCCTGATAAGTGATGTTTTCACCTGTCCGCCAGTGCGGCGAAAAATCATGGAAAAGCGTATGCGAAAAATGGAAACCCTTCTCAAAGATATTCCTGTCCCGGAGATTGAAGGGCCTGATGACGCGGAGGTAACACTCATCGGATGGGGATCGACATGGGGCGTAATTCACGAGTCCGTACAGCAGCTCAACAAGACAGGGATAACAACAAATCATATTCACTTTCGATACATATATCCGTTTCATGAAAAAGAAACTTTGAAGCTCTTGGAAAAATGTAATAAGACAATTAGTGTCGAAGTTAATTATACAGGTCAGTTCGCGCGTCATCTCCGTGCCGAAACAGGCTTTACGGTCGACGAAAAAATGTTGGTTTATGATGGAGAACCGATCGAACCGAAAGCGATTACAGACAGAGTTGCTGATATCTTAAAAGGGAAATCCAATGATAAACGGGTTACCGAAGAAGAAGCTCGTGAAATCGCCTACCATTATATTCGAGTCCATCTTCGTGACAAAGCCCGTCCGAAAAATATCGTTCAGGTCAATCAGAACGGTTACGGTGAACCAATCTGGGACCTTGAACTTGTCGACAGAAAAACGGGTGATATGTACGGGAAATTGGCAATCGGTGTTGAGACAGGTTCTACACACAAATGGGAACCAATATCATGACCAATTGCATGACAAGACTGACATGATAGTCAAAGATTTATTTATCTTATCTATGATTACTGCTGAAAGGTTTGCATTATGGAAACAGTAGCACAAAAAGAAGTCAAAACCAGAGATATTGTTGTTGATCCGGATTGGTGCCCCGGCTGCGGTGATTTTGGTGTTTTGAAGGGTTTGAAGAAAGGCTCTATAGATCATGAATTGCAGGAAATTGAGCCGCATAATTTGTTCGTTGCTTCCGGGATCGGGTGTTCTTCAAATCTGCCAGGATTCATTAATGCATATGGTGTACACGGATTGCACGGAAGATCCCTCCCGCTCGCAACGGGTGTAAAAATTGCCAATGAGAAAATGAATGTCGTGATAACCGGTGGAGACGGTGATGGATACGGTATCGGAGTAGGGCATTTTATCCATTCCATGCGGAGAAATCTCGATCTCACGTATGTCGTTATGAACAATCAGATTTACGGACTGACAACGGGACAGGCTTCCGCGACATCACCTCTCGGCCTTAAAACAAAATCGACTCCTCAAGGAAACCAGGAAAAAGAACTCAATCCTCTGGCACTTGCACTTGTATCGGGTGCCACGTTTGTCGCCCGTGCTTATTCCGGACAGGTGAAGCAATTGTCTTCAATAATTAGTCAGGCTATCAAGCACCGCGGTTTTTCGATCATCGACGTTTACAGTCCATGCGTTACGTACTACAACACCTATGATGTATTTAAAAAAATTATCTACAAGATCGACGATGAGAAACCGGACCGGGACCTTACCGATTTCAATGCCGCAATGAATATCGTGAATACTTCCGAAGAGCGGATACCTATCGGGATATTCTATCAGGTAAATCAATCAATATATGAGGAATCCGACCCGGTTCTCAAACGGGGACCTCTCGTAGACCAGTCAATAGGCTTGTCGAAAGATACATTTGAAAAACTTCTCGCGGAGACAATGTAGACTAGTCGGATACAGGAAAAAACGCTCCATATCGAGAGGAGAGTATTCCCGCATTCAATAACATCATTCCATACTCACCTGGTATACAATACCGTCTTGATGAGAATGATCAGAAGCCAACCCCGGATGTCGTGAGTGCTGTGGGTTGCAGCACCTCGCCCATCCCCCGACACAATAGAGGAGAATCTGTATGGAGACAGCATGGTGGAAAGCCTTGGACAAGGAAGAGGGAAGTCGCCCTCGGTGCGTTCTGCTTGTCAACGGGACTGCTGCTGCGGACCGATTGACCGCCCTCGTCGACCTTCCGGATATGACGGTGTCATCGAACGACTTCTGGATGCCTCGTGGCAAACCGGTCTGGAAGGACAAGGGGTGGAACAAGATACCCGCGGCGGAGGCGCGGCTTGACCGCGATACCGGCTTCGTAGCGCCCGAAGTGCAGCGACAGCTTTGCAACTGGTGGCTTGAGGTCGTGCCCAGAGCGAACACGCCGAACTGGGACTTGGCATCCACATGCAAGATCGAGGGAAGAAAAGGGCTGCTCTTAGTGGAAGCCAAGGCCCACTCAAACGAGTTGTCAAATAATGCCAAGGAGCGGCCCAGCACGGAGAACGGGAGGAAGAACCACGAGCGGATCGGTTCGGCAATCAAGCAGGCGAATGCCGGTCTTGGGCGCGCCACTGGAGGGTCCTGGGGACTATCGAGAGACGACCACTATCAGCTTGCCAATCGTTTCGCATGGTCCTGGAAACTGGCACTGCTAGAGGTACCGGTCGTTCTGGTGTATCTCGGGTTCCTGAACGCCCAGGAAATGCCTGCGCCGTTCAAGTCGGAGGGCGATTGGACGCATGCGTTGAAGGGCCACGCCCAGGGCGTCGTGGACGATTCTTGCTGGGAAAAACGAATAGAGGTGAACGGCACGCCTTTCTGGCCGCTGATCCGTACTATCGACTTGACGTTCCCACCGGATGTCTAGCCATTCTTAGCGGGCTGATCGCCATTGGTGCAAATTCGTGAGCATGGCTAGGCAACTCGATAAAAACTATTAGATTTCAGAATCAATTTTCCCCCGGAAAAACAATTATATAGATCGAAAACTAATCACCGCAGCAAAATTCAAAGATCTGTTTTTTAGCGGTGCTGCGGTGCTATTGTATTATAATTGTCTTTTCATCCCGGCCGGCCTTAGGAGCCCAGGCCTCGACCGACACCGTGAGAGGTTGAGAACCTGCCGCTTTGATCGTCCAGACAACGGTCTTCGTTGGCACCTCCTCACCGTGAGACCATTGGCTGATAACCGTAAGCCGGCCAGGGAGATGTCCGGCATTTATGACAGGCTCCCCTTCCACTACCGCACCACCGGTAACGTGAATGCTTGCGTTGACTGGATTATCGCGTCTGATCTTTATTGCATTTTGCGTGACATACGTTGCCAGAAATCCTCTGTTTTGAAGCGTGGCTTCAATACGATACGTGCCGCCGGCAATTGACTCTGATGTCAAATCCGTAATGCGCAGCAGTGGTGAGCGGTCTGCAATGTGGCGCAGTAAATCGTATTGCCACTCGGAGTGCATTCTGGCTGTTTCGTCAAGAGCCGCAGGAATACCGCGCGAACCTCCGATCTCAACTGCACCAAGCACCGGATGAGTATAGGGTTGCCATGGTGAGAAAAACTGACCCCCCTTTTCCTCCTGGTGCCAGCGGTCAATTTCGTCCGGACGAATAAAACCATCGTTGTTGTAATCCGGAGCCGACCCCTCAACCTCAGGCGAAATGCTGTGGATACCGACGTCCATGTAAGCCCAATCGTTCGAGAACCCGGTTATGCGCCATCTCTCATTCACGATCGTACCTTCACCATGCAGTTCTGATGGATCGGGCCGGCGTGAATTGAAATTCCAACTCATATAGTTCGTCTGCATAATACCACCGTCACTCAGTGCTGCCCAGATAGCGCCAATGCGTACATAGAAATCATTGTCTTCAAGTGGCATAAAGTCGTCGGGATGGTTCATTGGCGGACGAACCATATAGCTCTTGGCACCACCGCCTGAGTGGATATTGTAGGCAAAGAAGATGTTTCGGTGCGAAGTAATGAAATCCGCGACAGCACGCACCTCAGACCGCGAGAAAGGATAAGGACCGGCACCCCCTTCGCGAGATTCCCATTCCGCAGACCAGTTCCGGTTGAAGTCCGTGTCCTCACGATCACCCGTTAAATCGTTGCGTTCTCTCCTCTCTCGCACCAGCGGACTCTGTCCGGGACGTATGACACCCGGCCCTTCAATATAGTATCGATATCCCCTCGTCACTGATTCATCTTTTACACGCATCCGGGTAATATACCCGTCTCCGTCTATGTCCCTTCCGATATGCTCCTCCGGTTTATAACCTTTCCATGCCGGTTGACGAGTAAGCATCCGCTCCCCGCCATCGGCATCGAATACCGGCAGCACATAAAAAGTGCGGGTGTCAATAAGACGGGTTGCATCCGGGCTTTTACCATATTCAAAAAGGAGCCGTTCAATAAAGTACGACAGGTAAATGCGTCCGGTTTCCTCACCCATGTGCATGTTACCGTCCATCCACAGTGCCGGTTTCGATTCACCAGGTCCTGTGGCCTCGTTTGTTAGCTCTATCACCATCAACTCACGCCCTGCACCAGTCTTGCCGATGACGTGTGTGCGGGCAAGCTTCGGGTACTTCCGAGCCAGTTCCTGGAGACGAGCGTTTACCTCCGCATGCAGCGGATAAGGCCAGCGCCCGAAATCAAATGAAAAACCGCGAATCGGCTCCGAACGTAACTGGCCGAATACGTCCGCAGAAACAAGCTGCAGCAATACAACAATAACCATGAAGTAACGCACGTGGTATCCTCCTTACCTTGCATGAAAGAGACCTCCTGACCAGGACGTGTACCTTGGTGGATGTTCTCTCATGATTTACTGATATTCCCCGAAAATTATGATGTAAATGGCACGATATACATGCCGCCATTACGGGTGTTTTCTACTTCTCGAATACGCATTGCAGCTGCGTGGATTATTAAGCGTTCTTAAGCAGCCTGTTTTCGGATTTTCATACATTCCACTTTGAAAATCGACATATTCTCGGATTAGTGCTGCTATGCATCAAAAAAATTGCGCAGTGTACAAAGATATGTGCCCTCACAAATGATCTATGGGATGCCACCGCCCAATCCATCGAAGCCTTCAACCCCGGGGAATGTCAAAACTTCTTCGCTGCCGCAGGATATGATCAGCACTAAATTGAATCTGCCCTGGAGCATTTCCCCGTATCGCTGCGTCATATACGAGGCCCACTCAGGGTCCGGCGCGTGTTAGCACACCAACGGAAGAACGTCCTCTACGTGAACACCGACGAAGTGCCCCGGCTTCACCAGCTTGCCCTATACATCATGAATGTCGGAACCGAGCGACCGCAACTCCAGCGACGTCACCCGACCCATGAATTCGCTGTTCACCGCCGGCGCGATGTACAGGAGAGAAACGACATCCGTTTCCATCTCGTGCTCACGCTCCCCGGGTAAGTGCTGACCAACATCTATTCTGTTGGTCGTTCCAAGTACCATCGCACTCCATACTGGCGCATATAACCTGTTTAACACCTCCGTCTTGAGGAACCGCGGGATACGTGTTATCTATCGTACCTTTCGGCGTGGCTGTTCGCACTTCAGGAATTGCCCCTTACACTCTCGTCGCCACCTTATTGCCCTTTGGCGTCCTTAGTCATGCAGAGAACCCGCTGCGCAGCCGGCCCGCCGCCGTCTGCCCTCAACCACGGCGTGCCAGCCACCACCATGTGCCCCAGACCGGCAGGCTGAGCACCGCCGCATAGACGGCGATCGCAATCGGTCCGAGCAGCCCCGCCACCAGCGAAGCCGCCACGGTAACGGCACCCAGCCCGATGCCCGCGACCCAGGCAAGACGTCTGTAATGCAACCGCCACAGCCGCCGGCAAGCCAACGCCAGCGGCAGCCCGCAGGGCGCAACCACCAGCAATCCCGCCCCCGCCGCCAGCAGCACCTCTAACCACGCGCCGCCGCCGGATACGTCTCCCGGCCCAGGTAAGAAACGCACTACCGCCGTCGCCAGGACCCCGGCCGGCAGCCACAGCAGCGCCAGCGCCCAGAACCCGCGCCGCCCGGTGATTTCCCGTTCTTCCATATAGTGTCCTTCCATATAATGTCAATAGTAATAATTTTTTCAGAAATATTGTCGGAGGATTATTATAGTGTCGAACTCTTGTCTGAATTTAATGATACGTCGTGCGACCTGATCGTGATTTCTCCATCTCATGAGGATCATATAAATTGATACTCCCGGCGACGTATGCTGAGTGAACCGCGCACGTTACGCTTATTGAGCAATCTTAAAGATGCCATGGACTGCGCATTGCACCGCCGAGCATTCTCGCTGCAGCAGTATCTGCGATAATTTCTTCGGTTTCCGGATTAAAACGGATCTTTCTACCCAGAAGCATTGAAATCTGTCCCAAATGACCTACAGTGGAGGAGCGTTGTGCAATTTCACTCGGTGCTAACGTCTCTGCCCGTGACGTGACGCAATCCAAAAAATTACGTACATGACCCTGCTCCACGCTATCTCCCAAAGAACTTGCCTGATGGAGATGAATTTCATCGGGACTGAATCTTTCACGAAGCAGCGACGTGGGATTGGTGTCAATTTTTCCACGGGCAACAAAAACCCAGCCATCCTCACCAATCCATTTTACACCTTCGAGAATATCGGCGCTTCCAGCTGAATCAGGCATACCGGCACCGAGTATGATCATTTCAACACCATTGGCATACTTCGTTTTTATTCTATAGTGATTGAAACAGTTATACAAAGAGGATTCTGGTTTCTTACCTGTTCCTTCGACCTCAACGGGACCGGTATAGTCAAGCCCCAGCCCCAAGTGAGCGATATCGACATCGTGATTGACCGTGTTCATTAACTGGCCGCCGCCGTATTCACGGATCCACCGCCAATGGTAATGTACCCTTGCAGATATATAATCAGAATAAGGAGCAGGACCGAGCCAAAAATCGTAATCGAGTTCTTTCGGCGGTTTTGTTACTGTTTGCGATTCATTACCCCTTATCTCGTATTCTCCGGGTAATCCCACTTCAACAGTATGTACTTTGCCGATGCGGCCGTTAAGAACCAATTCACAGGCAAACCGATAGTTTGCCTGGGACCGTTGCCAGCTGCCAGTCTGCATGATACAGCCATACCGTTTTACGGCATCACATATGGCACGGCCCTCCAGCAGAGAATGTGCAAGCGGTTTTTCGCAATAAATATCCTTTCCGGCCTTAGCAGCGGTAATAGCAGGAATAGCATGCCAGTGGTCCGGAGTGGTAACCGTTACGACGTCGATATCATCACGTGCGACCAGCTCACGAAAATCGCCATATGTTGCACAGTCGTTATTCCCGTACCGTTCATCGACAATTTTTTTTGCTCTCTGAAGATGATGTGCGTCGACATCGCAGACCGCAACGACACGAGCATCCGATTCAAACAGAAATGATCTCATGTCCACTAAACCCATCCCGCCCATTCCGATGCAGCCAACGGTAATTCTGTCGCTGGGAAGAACAATACCGGTTCTACCCAGAACAGATGTTGGGACAATAGAGGGAAACCCCATCCCCACTACAGCTGCGCCTGCTGAATATTTCATAAACTGTCTTCGGTCCATTCCCGTTTTTTGGGGCATCGTATTACTCCTTGGTATCAGCGACTCATTTCATTACTACTCTCAAAAACGGCTCATCTAAAAAGGATTATTCAAAGTATACGAATTAGTTGTTAATTTTTAAAGACAAATTTACAGGAAATTATCCGTTCGGTTTTAAAAAATATGCTGCCGGAACAGTTCGGTTTTCATACTTTTACATAATAAGCATAAAATATTAAATACTTTGACAATCGGATATAATGGTAACACAACCATAAGACCGTATTGAGAAAAAAATGCTTGTAATTGTACTGATTTCTTTTTATTCTTTTTTTTAGTAGAGATGTTGCTGAGTAAAACATATGCCAAATGTATGCTGGCCTCTCCACCAGTAGCCTCTCACCGAAGATCCTTGTATAAAATATAGAGTACGATTATCAGTAAACGGCACATTTCCTGGATTTTTGAACCCTTGGATTTGATTCCCGGCAGGCAATTGCATCATTTGTTTCTGCCGTTATACAAAAAACCTTTAGAAAAACTTCAGTTCCAATTTCCAATAAGGATGACAATAAGCAGTACTCTTTACGAACATCTAAAGTATAATTTTCTTTCCATCATAGACTGTGCATCGGACGAATTCCAGATGGTCGATGCCATAACAGGCGCAGCACGTTTGACGGTACATAAAAGAAGTATCATGGGATTTCGCAGCGAAAAATAATCAATAGTATAACGTTGTCAAAGTTCCGGTCTGTAGTGTAATCGACACCATAGTGAGCCGCAGTGGCCAATGTGCAGGCAATAAATTTTTCTGTTAATTTCTATCAAATTTCAAAGGAGGAAATAAATGATGAAAAAATTGTCCTCACTGCTCTTTACGATTTTATTGTGCTGCTCTTTCCTGATTACATGCGGTCAATCCGACAGTCAATCCGATAGTCAATCCGACAGTCAATCCGATCCGTTCAAGATTGTATTTATATCCGGTTCCAATGAGTATTTTTCAGATATATCACTCAATGATTACAAAAACTATCTTGAAGAGACTGTCGAGAATGTTCAGGTCACGATGCTCCAGGCGGACGGCGAAATAAATTTTAAAGGTGAATATTCCAATCTCCAGGGGCTTGAAGCGCTTGATGATTGTGATGTGCTGTTACTGTTTACACGCCGTATTACGATTGATGGAGAACAGCTGGACGCTGTGAAACAATATATAACGACCGGCGGGCCGCTGCTTGCAATCCGGACTGCAAGCCACGGACTTCAGAACTGGTTGGAATTTGACAAGCTCGTTCTTGGTGGAAACTATAACGATCATTATGACGGAGCTCCTGAACAATCGGTACGAGATGAAGATGGGAACCGTATTCCCGATCCGGCAGGTGTTATCACAGGATTTACTCAGAGAATCAAGATTGAACCGGGTGCGGAGAATCATCCCGTGTTGCAAGGTATTAAAAATTTCAATTCACGGTACAGCCTGTACAAAACAGGGCCTGTGGCACCCGATGTTCAGGTATTAATGACTGGTTCTATACCAAATAAAGCTATGGCGGAACAAGACGGCCGGTTAATCTATTATAACAGAGATTATGACATATCGGAACCTTCGGTATGGACGCGGACATATAATGGCGCTCGAATCAGTTATATTGCAATAGGCGGGCTTCAGGATTGGAAAAGTTCAATGTACAAAAAGCTGGTTACCAATGCCCTTTTCTGGGCTGGTGAACGTGAACCAGAGTATAAAGAGAGACCTGAACCGAAACAAAGACCAATGCCGACAGGCGAAATGAACCTGGTTATGAGAAGCCGTGAAGAGGTCACGAACGGAAACGACACCTGGCAGGAACTGGAACTGGAAAAGAATTGGAACATTGCCGAGACGGCAATAATAATTTGTGATATGTGGGATCAACACTGGTGCTCGGGTTCATCGAAGCGAGTCAGGGAAATAGCTGTTAAGATGAATCCCGTCCTGCAGCAGGCACGGGATAAAGGTATTCAAATAATTCACGCTCCGAGTGGAACTATGAGCTTTTACGCTGACTGGCCCCAAAGAATGCGAATGATACATGCACCGGATGTTCCAAAACCTTCTCCGCTCATTCCAGATAGCCTTTCGGATGATTTTTCTGATCATCCCAAACCTATTGAAGATGAAGATGAATGTGAGGTCGACGGCGATATTGGCTATGGCGCATGGACACGTCAAATATCTCTTATCGATATCGGCGAGTACGACGGTATCTCGGACAGCGGGATTGAAACGTATAACTTTTACCAGCAGCAAGGCATCAAAAATCTCATTGTTATGGGTGTGCATACCAATTATTGTATTCTGACGCGTTCCTTCACGTTACGACAAATGACAGCCTGGGGAATGAAGTGCGTCCTGGTGCGTGATTTGACCGATTCGATGTATGACCCTGGAAATTATCCCTATGTCACGCATGACGAAGGCACACAGTTAATGGTTGAATATATCGAGAAATACTGGGCCCCCTCGATACTGAGTGAAGACCTTGTTGCTGCACTGAATTAGAACACGTTTAATAGTTTTTTAGATAAAATGGTGTAATGAGTTATTAAACCTCTCAACGTGGATAGTATAGATTGTATCTATCGTATAAGCATATTTAATCTTTAACGAACACACTTATTTTTCAAATTCTATTTTTTGTCAAGATGTTCATTAATCGAGGTGCACATTATGAATAAGAATTTTGTAGAGGATTTTCATCTCCGATTTTGCTGCGTGGTATTGACTGCCATAATAGGTATTGCAGCAAGCGGCTGCGCTCCACAGGATAGTCCCGATATTCCCGATATTGAAACACAGGATAGTCCCGGTATTGAAATAGGGACAATTACGGTTGATGCGGGAGAATATGACCGTACCAATACGTTGGTCCGCTTTCAAACATCGGCGGATAAAATTTTTGGCGACCCGATGAAATTCCGACGAGAGGGATATTTCCATTATCTGAATGAAGAGACCGACTTGGAACTTCTCAGAGACAACACATTAGTGCTTGTCGAAGAAGGCGGGACACGATCAAGATTGACGGTGCAGTGGGATGACCATTCAGATTTTGACTGGAGAACAGTTCCGGGAAAAGGTGCACTTGTCTGGGTTTTGACCGGGGAAACCCCGGGTGGATCCACGAGAACATTTAAACTTATGCTGGAAGAAGGCCCATCTCTTGCACGTCCGATAACTGTTGAAGATTCTGATAATACACATTTTACGGTCAATCAAGGCAATAAACCATTATTGCGTTACAACTACGGTGTCGTTCAAGACAGCAGCAATGCACGTTCTCTCGACAGATCATTTTTTATCCATCCGATCTGGACTCCGTCGGGGGAAATTATTACAGGAGAATCTTCCCCGGAACATGGCACGCATGCAGGAGTGTCCAACTACTGGAATACGATACAACATGTAAACAGGCAGCTTAATTTTTGGGAACTGGGTGATAACCCGGGCAGAAAAGTACCGGATGATCTTGGACCAAGTATTACAGAAGGGCCCGTTTTTACGTCTCTTGAATTTATCAATAAAGGTCTTTACAGCGGGAATACAATTTTTCGGGAATTATACAGTATTAAAGCGTATCCGTTGTCGGGAGAAAATGTGCAGCTCGTAGATATATCGATCCGGCAAAAATCAATCCCTGAAAACTTACGATACATCCCGTTGGAAGAAGGCGCAACCGGAATTATGGATGAGGAAGGAAATGTGGTTGAGGGTACTTCCATGGATTTATTACAGAATAATAATGCCACATTCGCATTGAGCGGCAAAGCTGAGTGGTATACCGATGATGTTTCGCTCGATGTATTGACAAGTGAGGGGAAAAACCGTATTGATGGTGATGGAACCGCGGCCCGGTGGATCGACGTATCAGGCCCTGTCGGCAGCCACTGGGGTGGACTTGCGATGTTTGATCATCCGTCAAACCAGAAATATCCGACTCCGGTGACGATTCACGCTGACATCCCATATTTTGGTTATGCTTTTACGAGGAACACTCCTCACACCGTTATAATGGATGATCCTCTTAATCTTGTATATAGAATTCTTGTTCATGACGGACATCCTGACATGGAACTCAATGAACGCATCGCTCAAGACTTTGCGAATCCCCCGACCGTCACGTTTCAACCATTAAAAATGTAAATGTAATGACTGACTCATTATGCAAGAGGAGATAAACAAGAGGAGATAAATATGTCAAAGAAAAAATTGAAAAAAGAAGGTATGGACAGACGGAAATTTATGAAGTTCAGCAGTGCAGCAGTACTTGGAACTACGTTAAATGTACCTGGTATTCTTTCTAATACAGATAATACGCTGCCTGATGCTGGCCAGCAGCAAAGCGGCAGCCCGCAGTACAAACCTGAAACAGGAATGAAATATAGACGATTTGGCAGAACGAATATTATGGTGTCAGAAATCGGGCTGGGATGTGCCAGTCTCTCTCTTTCCAGAACACTTGGTCGTTTTTTGTTTGAAAAATGGCGGCGGGAAAAAGGAGACGTGGTAAACAAACTCCTCGATCTTGGGGGTAACCTTGTTACGACCGCTCCCAGCTATCATAACACGCAGGAACTTTTGGGCGAGGCGCTGAAAGGCAGGCGGGATGAGTTTTATTTTGCCATATCATTAGAGCAGGGCAGCGAAAAAGAGATGCGGGATATGATTGACAACAGTCTTGAACTATTGCAAACAGATCACATCGATTTCTCTTTTTCAGATGGTTTCGGCACGCATGAAAGCTTCGGAATTATGAAAAAAATCCAGGAAGAAGGATTGATAAACTTCATCGGAATGAGCGGACACAATCCACGTAATCATGAATGGGCTATCAGGAATGGTTATGTTGACTTTTTAATGAAACCGTATAACCGGCTGAGCATGATTAAACAAGGATCAAACGACCCTGTCGGTACCGATAGATTGTTTGCATTGGCAAAAGAAAGGGACGTGGGTGTTCTTGCCATCAAGACTATGACGGGAAATTTTATTCCCTACTGGGCAAACGAAACACATGACCCGGAAATACAGGAAATTCAGAACAAACTCAGGAAATACGGCCCTGATAACCTTTATCAGGCGTTGATACGATGGAATCTTGGCAATCCGAATGTTACATGTTGTGCAATCGGGATGGACAGAGTGCAGCAGGTAATTGATAACGTTGAAGCTGTCACGACACGTGACCGGTTCACGTCCGACATACAAGATGATATCATGGAACAATACGCCAGCATTGCCGACAAGGATTATTGCAGACTGTGTGCGGAGTGTATACCTGCATGCCCAAAGAATATTCCTATTCCGGATCTTTTACGGTATCGTTTGTATCATAATAATTATAAACAGGTATCCCTGGCAAAAAACCTCTATAATCAATTACCGGGAGGGATCAAAGCTTCGGCGTGTGACAGCTGTGGAAAATGCGAAGATGTGTGCCCGTATGATCTGAAGATCATAAATAAAATATTTGAGGCGCATGCCAGTCTGGATAATGGCGCTTCTCCCCTGTCACATCTCTTGACGTAACACTGGTGAGTTCAACTGGACGTAAACAACAACGTCAATCAGATGTGCACAAGGCTTTAGATTCGAAACCCGACTGCCGTCTCTTCCGTAACGCAAAGTAAACCTGAACCGCCCGGGCCCTGACAGGAGGCGCACCATGTTTGACTATACACAAGCAGATGAGCATGTAGTACGCCAAGGCGCTGCGACAATCGCTTATGCTGGGTCTAATCGACAACGGCCGCGAGCAGACTCAGGAAGCAGAAGAAGAGCTTGAAGCCCTTACCGGGCGCAGCAGGGAAAAATTTCACCACGGAAAGAAAATGGCCTGTTTGTTCAATGAGCCAGACGCTGAAGTGGTGCGTACCGCTGCCCGGATCCTAAACCATAAAAAGACCGTCGATTTCATGAAAGACCAACACAAAAGATATGCAAAAAGACTTGTTTGTGGCCTCAACGACTTGACTTCAAAGTACGAAGAAGCAAGTACATTAAGAAAACAATGTAGGAATGGCTGAAAATGGAAAGAGACGTGTTAAATACGGGCTTTGCCTTGGAAGTTCAAATTTAATCGAATGGACGATAAGAGAAATAACACCGGATATGGTTGAAAAAAAAAGTCGCTGTTTTTACACCGATACAAGTCATCAGAATAATTTCATTCAAAGCGTTATAACCTCTGGAGGATATTCCAGTATCGCAGAAAACGCTGAACGTGCTCTCAAAATAATACCTTAACCAGGGCAATTAAGAATGTTTGATCATGTATTACCCCATCTGAATAAAACAAGAAAACGATTAGACAGATCGTACGAGGCTCAATGTCCTTGTCATGAAGACAATAACCTCTCTCTTACTGTTTCTGAAAAAGGGGGATTTATCGTGCTTTATTGTCGTGCAGGTTGCACCACAGAGAATATTGTCTCCGCTCTGGATCTTGAAATGAGTGATTTGGATACCAATCAAGACAACAATGGTAGAAAAAAGCAAAAAAGAAAGGTGTCTAAAATATATGATTATACCGATAGAGATGGAAAAATATTGTATCAAGTTTTAAAATATGATGGAGCGAATGTCGTAATTATACCCGACAATGATAGCGCAGGAAAAAATCACGCGCAGGACGTAGCAAAGAAATTAAGTGAATCTGCATCAAAAATACGGGTGCTGACCTTGCCTGGATTAAAGGAAAAACAGGATATTTCCGATTGGCTTGAGCTTAACGAACCCGATCGACTGAAAGATTTAATTGGTAAAACACCGGTTTTGAAACAGGAAAATGCCTTACAATCGCTTACAGAGCATGAAAAAAATGAAATAAATAAAGATATATTTGAAAATGCTCCGTTTCAATGTCTCGGTGTCGATCACAGATATTACTATTATTTATCCCACGAAACAAAACAAATCATAAAACTTTCTTCTAACAACCACACAAGCGTAAATCTCATATCTCTCGCTGATCTCAGGTTCTGGGAAACATATTTTAAACTCGAAGAGAGCAATGAAATATCATGGAAATCCGCTCAGAACTCTCTTTTCCGCAAGTGCCACAAACTGGGAATATTCGACCCAAAGATGGTTAGAGGCTGCGGTGCGTGGTACGATGAAAAAAGAACTGTGCTGCACCTTGGCGATAGATTACGTGTTAACGGAAACAATATGAAGATTCCTGACTTCAAAACACGATATATATATGAAGCGCAGAAATCTGTTGAGATTACAGACCATAAACCGTTACCTCAGGGTGATGCTGTAAAATTTTCAAAAATATCGGAAATGTTTGCATGGGAAAAACCTGTATCGGCTCGTTTGTTTTCAGGCTGGTGTGTTATAGCCCCAATATGTGGTGCGTTACTATGGCGTCCTCATCTATGGCTGACCGGATCTGCCGGTACTGGCAAATCATGGATAATTAATTATGTTGTGCACAAAATTCTTGGCAGCATGAGTCTGTTTGTACAGAGTAATACAACAGAAGCGGGTATACGGCAGACGCTTTGCAATAACGCATTTCCACTCGTATTCGATGAGGCGGAATCAGAAAATCAGACGTCTCGATTCCGTTTACAAAAAATAATGGACCTCATGCGCCAGGCAAGCTCGGAGAATTCGGCAGGGATTATCAAAGGCACGCAAGGTGGACAGACTGTGACGTTCAGAATCAGGAGCTGCTTCATGCTGGCATCTATTAATGTAAACCTTAAACAGAATGAAGATACATCCAGCGTTTCAGTTTTGGGATTGACAAAACATATATTTAATAGGCAGCAATCGAAATCTGAAAAAATCAAGAGCGGTGTTAACGGGACGTTAACAAATGATTATTGCGCTGCCCTGCGGGCAAGAACTGTTTCTATGATTCCAATCATACGGCAGAACGCGGATGTATTTGCAGCTGCAGTTACAACAGTGCTTGGCGAACAGCGTGTGGGCGATCAGTTAGGAACACTGCTGGCCGGTGCGTACAGTCTGTACAGTGATAACACCATTTCTTATGAAGATGCTGTGGAATGGGTGCGGTCCCATGATTGGGAGACCGACCGATCGGACGGCGAGAAGGATGAAGCAAGATGTTTGAATCATATCTTGCAAAATGTAGTATCGGTAGAGGTAAACGGAAGAAAGTTCGACCGGACGCTGGGAAATCTCATTGCAAATGTATCTGATCGTTTAGAGTCATCAGGATATGGAACAGGGCAGGAAGATGCCGTGACACCCCCTCCGGATAAAGATATAGACAGAGACGACGCTAAAGCGTTTTTAAAGAGACACGGAATGCGGGTAAAAGACGAATGTCTATGGATTTCAAATAGTCATCGGGAAATGAAGAAACTGTTTAAAGATACAGCCTGGCATACCGGATGGAAAAACATGTTGCTGCGCATAGATGGAGCTGAAAACGCAGCACTCTTACGGTTTGGACCTGGCACGGCAACCCGCGCCGTAGGTATACCTTTACACTATATATTTGGGGAGTGACAGAGTATGTATAATTGTATTGATTTATTTTTGGGTATTGGCGGATTTCGACTGTGACGTGAAGCTCCCGGAATGAAGTGTGTCTTCAACTCTGGAATCGATAGACATCGCACAGGAGATATCCGCTGAATTCATGCAAAAGACATACTGAAGTATGATATTTATGTGCAGGGTTTCCTTGCCAGTCTTTCTCATCGTGTGAAAGGAAGGTTTTCGGATGAAAAAGGGAATCTTTTTTTGATAGTATCCGCATTGCTGACTGCCATAAGCCGTCTATTGTACTGCTTGAAAATATCCCGGGTATCCTGACCATTGACAATGGTGACAGTATACAAACTATAAGCGCTCAGGATCATATGAATACAGTAATTCCAAATAAAATTATCGTTATCATAGTATTGTACGTGATATGCTCTGCGGAAGGATTTTCACAGGAGAGAATGCAGTTAAATGAGACGACACTGAACAATTTTGCTGACGAGTACACGGTAAATATAATAAAAGCGAATTCCTGCGCGGCGCCGTTAATACCATATATGGCTGCAAAAATGACAATCGAAGATATGGGGTATGACTACGACAGAACATTCAGATATTTTGTATTGTTCCAGGATTCCTTATATGAATCAGAAGAAATCTATGACATAGTGGATATGATTTTAACGTATTATGAATTCTCTGCCTGGAATTTAAAAAAAGCGTTTGGTGAAAATCTCATATCCGATGAGACGTATAAAATAACGAACTACGACCTCACAGTAAGGAAATATAATCTTGAAAAAGTAGAGGCGCTTCTCTATCTGTCAAATAAGTACAATACCACTTCACTCAGTGACAGACAGGTCATTGAGGGATTAGCGTCTGTAAACGATGGCAGTTCCAATCGTTACGACACAAAAACGTACCCTGAAGAACCGGCCGGGACCGGTTGGAATGCACTGTTTTCCGAGGAGTTTCAAGCGCTCATTGCGGATGATTTTCTATCAGTGAACAAAAACCGGGTGGAAATCCTGAAACCGGAAAGTGTGAATGAGATTGCTGCCATGGCAGAGTATCTCCAGAAAGCAAGATCGACTTTTTTAAATAATTGAAAGAAAAATCGAATTGCACGAGGTAAAGGAGGTAAAGAATGGAAACGGAAAGACGGGAATTAGGATTCTCGGTGAAAATCTTCTTTCCCGCTGGCGATCCGGAAGGCATTCGTGTGATCGAGAAATCGAACTGGTCTGGACAGGGTATTGTTTTCCCCCGTTCGCTCTTTACCGAGGTTCGCCGCCGAAAGGAACTCAAACACTCTGGCGTGTATGTCCTTTGGGGGCCCGGCGGATCAGAGCAACTGCCGAGCGCCTATGTGGGTGAGGCTGCTGTATTGCTGCCACGGCTGAACAGCCACGAGAAGAGCGCGAAGAGCAAGGATTTCTGGACCCATGGAGTTGCCTTCATCAGCAAGGACCAGAGCCTGAACAAGGCACACGTCCAATATCTCGAAGCGCGGCTGGTGAAACTTGCGTATGAGGCGAAGCGTTGCGAGCGGGTTAACGCTAATAAGCCGCAGATGCCGGCGCTATCGGATGCGGATAAGGCAGATGCAGAGCTGTACCTAGCCGACATGTTGCTATGTCTGCCGGTCGTAGGGGTGAGTTTCTTCGAGAAGCCTCGGGGAATAGCGGAAAAGAGCCGGAAGCTGTACCTGAGTTCCAAAGGGATACAGGCATGCGGTTATGAAGAGCCGGGTGGTTTTGTCGTGCTGGCCGGTTCTCAAGCGGTCAAGAACGAGCTTCCTTCGATCAACACCTATTTTTCCGGTCGGCGGAAGGCGTTGTTGAATCAGGAGCTTTTTGAAGATACGGGCACCACATACCGCCTCGTCCAGAACTACCCCTTCGCCTCACCCTCCACCGCAGCTGGCGTCCTATTGGGGAGGAACAGCAATGGGCGCACCGAATGGAAGGATGCTGAAGGGCGATCATTGAATAAAATCCAGGCCGCGGAAATGGAAACACCTTGACCACCCTCACAGAATCCAACGTCGAACAGGCCGCCCTGGCATGGTTGGATGGCCTCAGTTGGAACGTCGCTCACGGTCCTGACCTTGCCCCCGATACACTTGGCGCGGAGCGCGCCGACTACGGGCAGGTGGTACTGGAACAGCGTCTGCGCGATGCCCTCGCGCTGCTGAATCCTGATCTCCCCGCTTCAGCCGTGGACGAAACCTTCCAAAGAAAACGGAGGAAGCGCACCGGAATGACAGGGCAGTACTTCAATCACTGTCCGACTCTTGATTCACTTTACCAAGAGTTTCCGGATAGTGGAAAAGAGCTTTATTTCGATGGCACTGCCAAACGATGCCGGTGAACCGGATCTGGCAAAAGCGGATCGGACCAGGATGGATCGGCCGTCGCTGGCGGAGTGACGAGAACAGGAAGGACGGCGCATGGCGCGAGCACGAACAAACAAGGAGACACCCGACCGTAATACGAAACCGGGCGGCGACGGGGCAACAACCGGCTATGAGGCCGACCTGTGGCGCATGGCCGACGCCTTGCGCGGCAGTATGGACGCCGCCGAATACAAGCATGTCGTCCTCGGCCTCATCTTTTTAAAATATATCTCCGATGCCTTCGAGGAGAAGCACGCCATCCTCGAAAGTGAAAGGGAACAACAAGGCGCTGATCCGGAAGACCCGGACGAATACCGCGCCGACAACATCTTCTGGGTGCCGCCCGAGGCGCGCTGGGCGCAGCTCAAAGCGCAGGCCAGACAATCCACCATCGGCCAGCTCGTCGACGAGGCGATGGCCGGCATAGAGCGCGACAACCCGGCGCTCAAGGGCGTGCTGCCCAAGGACTACGCCCGCCCCACGCTCGACAAGCAGCGGCTCGGCCAGATTGTCGACCTTATCAGCAACATCCGGGTAGGTGATGCCGAAGCCCGATCGAAGGATGTGCTCGGCCGCGTCTACGAGTACTTCCTGTCGCGGTTCGCCAGTGCCGAGGGCAAGAAAGGCGGCGAGTTCTACACGCCGCGCTGCGTGGTCACGCTGCTGGTCGAAATGCTGGAGCCCTACCGGGGCCGGGTCTATGACCCCTGCTGCGGTTCCTCCGGCATGTTCGTGCAGTCGGTCGAGTTCATCGATGCGCACACCACCGGCAGTGGCAGCGGCGGGAGAATCCCGCGGGGCGCCAAAACCACTATCTCGATCTACGGTCAGGAATCGAACTACACCACCTGGCGGCTCGCCAAGATGAACCTCGCCATCCGGGGCATCGAGGGACAGATCGCCCAGGGCGACAGCTTCCACAACGACCGCCATCCCGACCTCAAGGCCGACTTTATCCTCGCCAATCCCCCCTTCAACGTCTCCGACTGGGGCGGCGAGCGGCTCACTGAGGACAAGCGCTGGCAGTACGGAGCCCCGCCGAAGGGCAACGCCAACTTTGCCTGGGTGCAGCATATCGTCCATCATCTGTCGCCGGGCGGCGTAGCCGGCTTTGTGCTCGCCAACGGCTCGATGTCGTCAAACCAGTCCGGTGAAGGCAAGATCAGGAAGAGTCTGATCGAGGCCGATCTGGTGGACTGCATGGTCGCGCTGCCGGGCCAACTCTTCTACTCGACCCAGATCCCGGCTTGCCTGTGGTTTCTTGCCCGCGACCGTAAAGAGGGAAAATTTCGTGACCGCCGGGGTGAAGTACTCTTTATCGACGCCCGCAAGCTGGGTCGCATGGTCGACCGTACCCACCGTGAGCTTAAGGGTGAGGACATCACCCGCATCGCCGGGACCTACCATGCCTGGCGCAGCGGGGAAGGTGTGGGCGATTACGCCGACGTGCCCGGCTTCTGCAAAGCCGCAGTACTGGAAGAAGTGCGCAGGCACGGCCATGTGCTCACCCCCGGCCGCTATGTCGGCATCGAGCCGCAGGAGGACGACGGCGAGCCGTTTGAGGACGCGATGAAGCGGCTCACGGCCCGGTTAAGGGAGCAGCAGGCCGAGGCAGCGAAGCTGGACGCCGCCATCGCCGGGAACCTGAAAGCGTTGGGGTTTGGAGAATAGTTCGTGACCTGCCGCGATGAAAAGGCTGCGTTCCTTTGGAGCATCCGTGCGTAAATTGCCGGTCGCGCCGCAAGCGACGTAATTGTCGCCTGCTATCGCTGTTTGGCAGGAGACCGGCCTGCCAGGTACGGCGGCAGTTTGAAGTCACTGGATGCGGCTGACAGTCAATAAAATTATGAGGTGAACCTAATGCTAGAGTGGCTCGATGTCCTGAAGTTATCTATACCAGTATTCCTTGCGTTGATCGGTTGGATAATTAACGAATACTGCAAGAGATATTGGCAACGACGCAAGAGGAAGGAAGCGCGATACATTGCCCTGTTGAAGAGTCTGAAGGGCTTCTACGTCGGCGCCAATCCGGATACAGCTATAGACGACAAGGAGGAGTTTCTTAAACAACGGTCTGTTGGTTGGCTCTATTGTCCTGATTCTATAATCCGGCAAATTAACATATTCCTGAATCACGTGAGTCTCGACGCCAATAAATCTGATGAGGAGAAGGAGCAGGCAGTTGAAGAAATAGTCCTTCTGATGAGGAAGGATCTACTCGGCAAAAGGTTCTGGTTATGGGATAAAACAAGATTGAAAGCATCAGAGTATCGACACTTCAAAGCAACTTAATCGGAAACACACCCAACGTATCATGAGGCGAAACAAGTGAAGATGACACGGCTCACGGCCCGGTTAAGAGAGTAGCAGGCCGAGGCAGCGAAGCTGGACGCCGCCATCGCCGGGAACCTGAAAGCGTTGGGATTTGGAGATCGGGGATCATGAGCATCAATACGGATTTCCTCAGACGCTGTCTCAACACACTGGAACGCGCCGTGGACGAACTCAAGCGGAGCGGCCCGGACGACATCGCCTATGACATCTACCGGGCAGCCTGCGTCAAAGAGTTTGAAATCGTCCTGGAGCAGAGCGGTAAGTTACTGAGAAAGCGACTCGGTGCCTATTTCGCCAGCAAACGCCAGGCGGACCGTCTGGTCTTCAAGGATCTTTTCCGGCACGCCGTCAAGCATGATCTGATCGATCCGGACACATGCGAACGCTGGTTGAAGTACCGCGACAACCGCAACGACACCGCGCACGACTATGGCGAGGGCTTTGCTGAAACCACCTTGAAGCTGCTGCCCGACTTCGTTGCCGATGCGAAGGCACTTGCCGACGTGATCGAAGAGGCAGACGATGACTAAGGGGTTGCATCTTTCGCCGAGGCACCGCGAGGAAATCGAAGCGCTGCTGCACAAACATCTTCCCGGTGTCGAAGTCTGGGCTTATGGCAGCCGTGTCAATGGCCGGAGCCATGACGGCAGCGACCTGGATTTGGTGCTGCACGGCCCGAAACTTGCCGAGATCGGCACTTCGCGGTTCGCCGATTTCATCGAAGCGCTGCAGGACTCTACGATTCCTTTCCTGGTGGAAGTGCGCGACTGGGCGCGCCTGCCGGAGAGCTTTCATTGCGAAATTGAGCGCGAGCATGTGGTGCTGGTGACGACAAAGAACGATGCGGTATGTGCGTGGCCGAGAGTCGCTTTGAGAGACGTGATTTACCTGAGACTCAGCAGCGTCGACAAGAAAACGAACCCCACCGAACACGCCGTCCGCCTTTGCAATTATATGGACGTTTATAGGAATAGCTTTATCCACGGCGGATTAGATTTCATGAAAGCCACTGCCACTGAGCAAGAGATTGCCAATTGCTCTCTATTTTCAGGAGATGTCGTCATTACCAAGGATTCCGAAAAGCATGACGACATTGGCGTACCCGCACTGGTGCGCGAAAATATTCCACGCTTGGTTTGTGGATATCACCTTGCAATCCTTCGCCCTATCTCTATTGACGGGTCTTACTTGTTCTACGCACTGAGTACGAATGAGGTTCAGCAGCAGTTCCATTCATATGCCAATGGCGTGACTCGATTTGGGCTGAGAAAAGCAGACATTGGACTCGTTGAAACTCCCCTTCCACCTCCTCCCGAACAACGCGCCATCGCGCACATTCTGGGAACGCTGGACGACAAGATCGAGCTGAACCGGCGCAAGAACGAGACGCTGGAGGCGATGGCGCGGGCGCTGTTCAAATCCTGGTTCGTTGATTTCGATCCCGTACGGGCGAAGATGGCAGGCCGCGACCCCGGCCTGCCCCAACACCTCGCCGACCTCTTCCCCGACCGCCTCGTGGATTCCGAACTGGGAGAGATACCGGAGGGGTGGGAGGTGAAGGCGCTGGATGGGATTGCAGTTTTTCAGAACGGACTCGCGCTACAGAAACACAGACCTCAGGCAAACGAAGAACGCTTGCCGGTTGTCAAAATCGCTCAACTCAGAAGTGGGCAAGCAGACAGCAGGGAGTGGGCTTCTGCGAACATCAAGCCAGAATGCATCATCAACGATGGCGATGTTGTGTTTTCGTGGTCGGGTAGTTTAATGGTGACAATATGGTGTGGAGGACAAGCGGCTTTGAATCAACACTTATTCAAGGTGACATCGACGCAATTCCCCAAGTGGTTCTGTTTGTACTGTACGGAATCTCATTTACCGGACTTTCGACGTATCGCTTCGGGCAAGGCAACGACGATGGGACATATTAAACGCCACCATCTAACTGATGCGAAATGTGTAGTTCCAACCTGGCAGATACTTTCTTCGGTTGACAACACGTTCTCAAGCTTGTTTTCTAAGACGATCTCGTTAAGTCTCGAATCCCGCACCCTCGCCGTCCTGCGCGACACGCTACTGCCGAAGCTAATTTCCGGCAAATTGCGGACCTCTAACGTTTCCATGGGAGTAATCCAATAATGACAACTCAACAGACGCCTACACCAAGTGATAAACGCCAATACAAAATGACCGTTGCCGGTCAACTGTTCAAGCATCTCGGTTTACAGATGTATTCCGGGGCGGTCCCCGCCATTTCCGAACTCATCTCGAACGCCTACGACGCTATGGCGAGAAACGTATGGATCACCATACCCACTGAACGTCCTATCACGCAGAGCGACGAGGACGAGATCATAGTCAAAGATGACGGACATGGAATGAGTTATGATGACTGCAATTCTCTTTATTTATTAGTAGGTAGAGACCGGCGCTCGCCTCAAAGTCAGTGGACTAAGGAGTACAACGGCTTGAGTTCTCGAAAAGTCCAGGGAAGAAAAGGTATCGGCAAGCTTGCTGGATTCGGTATCGCTGATCTGATCAACCTCCGAACCATCAAGAACGAGCAAATCTCATATTTCAGGCTGGATTATGACAAGTTAACCAAGAGTTCAAAATTTGCTGATACAGAGGGATATGAGCCTGAACCGTTGTTTGACGACGGCATGAGCACTAAGGAAAGCCCCAGCACAACTATAACTCTGTCTCGTCTAAAGAACCAGCGTACTATTAACGAAAGCCAATTCAAAAAGAGTATCGCTAGAAGATTACTCGTAATTGATGAGAACTTTACCGTCCACGTAAATGGCACACCGTTATCAAGAAAAGAGATTCCGTTTCAATTCCGGTTTCCAGAAGATACCGACGAATGGCAGACGGATGAGCTTGGAAATGGGCAGGAGTTCCAATGGTGGGCGGGCTTTTGTAAGAGCACAATACCGGATGAAGAACAACGCGGTTTTGTCGTTTACGTGCGCGGCAAGTTGGCCCAAACGCCGTGGTTTTTCGATCTCAGCGGCGGCGTGTGGGGCCAGCATGGGATGCAGTACCTCACGGGCGAGATTCAGGCGGATTTCCTTGACGAAAGCGTGGACTTAATTGCCACCGATAGGGGCACTGTTCGTTGGGAAGATCCAATCGCTGTACCATTGAAAGAATGGGGACGAAAGAAAATCAAGAAACTACTGGAAACTTGGACCGGAAAAAGGAGCGAAGCAAAGTTTAAGAGTCCCAAAGTGCTGGATTATCTGAAACAGGCGGGAAAACTACCTGAAAGGGAACGTAAAATTTTCAGAACAGTCGTTGAACGCATCTGCGCCATACCTCAACTCGACAAAGACAAGGAGGGCAAGGACATAACCGATGATCTCGTCGAGTTTGCCTATAGCGCGATGACGAACCGGAGTTTCCTCGACGCGATAAGACGATTGAACGCGGCTTCTTCCAGTGACGTTGCTCAATTCACAAAAATTCTTTCTGAGTGGGACATCATTGAAGCTGTAAACACAGCGCATCTCGTCAAGGGACGTGTGGAAATTATTGACAAATTTAAGGAGATGATTGAGGACAAGGTTCCGGAGAAACCTGATATGCAAGACTATCTCCGAGATCACCCGTGGTTCATTGACCCCACATGGACCGCTCTTTTTCACGAAAAGACACTCGACAGACTAATAGTAGAGCACTTCAGTTTAGGCAAGTCTGGCAAAAACGAGGGAAGGCGCCGACTTGATTTCTTTTGCATAGGCAACAACCATAATACAGCTTATGTCGTTGAAACAAAACGACCTGGAAAGACTGTCGGCCAACAGGAGTGTGACCAACTGCGAAAATATGTTCTGTTTTTGCGAAAAGAGCTTCAAACTAGTGCTGATGAAAAACATAAAAGAACAACGGTGCAGGGTCTGTTGGTGGCTGACGGAGTAAAACCGGATGCTGACGAGCACATAGAGGAAGCAAAAAAGGCAGGAACATTTGAAACCCGCACATGGAAAAATCTACTAATTATTGCGAGAACACTGCACGATGGACTCTTCAAAGTGGTCAATGCTCGTGCTTCTGCCGATGCAAGGATGAAAAAATTGACATCAGATTCTCTTGAGGTAACGAAGACCGTAGAAGAAAATAAAGGTTGAAACGTGAGCGAGACAAAACCTATCGCAATTGATTTGTTCGCTGGATGCGGGGGGCTGACTAGAGGCATCCGAGACGCTGGTTTCAAAGTCTCGGCAGCAGTGGAAATCGATCCTGACGCGGCGCGGACATATAGGTGGAACAACCGGCGAACCAGGTTGCTGGAAAAAGATGTCCGTGACGTGTCCTCGACGGAACTCATGCGGGCGGCCGGTAGTAACCAAATTTCACTCTTGGCAGGTTGCGCGCCTTGCCAGGGGTTCTGTTCTCTAACGAACAAGTACCAAAAATCGGACCCACGAAACGAGCTTCTTCTCGTGATGGCTGAAATTATCGAGGGGATTCTTCCGCGCGCGATAATGATGGAAAACGTGCCTGGCGTCGTAAATCGGGGCAAGCCAATTTTTGACGAGTTTGTCAACGCTATTTCCAGTCTTGGATACCAACATACGTGGCGCGTTGAACAGATGGCCAACTTCGGAGTTCCCCAATCCCGTCGGCGGCTGGTCCTCTTGGCCGGACTGGGATTCGAGATTTCCTTTCCTGAACCAACTCACGCCCGATCCCATAACCAAGGATCCGGCCTGCGTCCATGGAGCACGGTAAGGGAAACAATCAGTCACATGGAAGCACCAATCACGCTAAAGACGGCTCTCAGTAATGGTGGACCAGAGTCTTATGACTGGCACGTAGTCCGAGACCTTCAGCCACAAGTGAAGGAACGACTACAAGCGGCGGAGCCCGGTCAATCGTGGTTGACAATAGATGAGTCAGTGCGCCCTCAATGTCACCGAAACGGCTATAAAGGATTCACGAATACGTACGGCAGAATGACGTGGGATCAGGTTTCTCCCACCATCACGGGTGGGTGTACTACGGCGTCGAAAGGCCGGTTCGGGCACCCGGATAAATCCAGATACACTATCTCTGTGCGAGAGGCGGCGTTGCTTCAGACTTTCCCTGCGCGTTACAGGTTCGCTACGGAAAAGATCGATGCCGTGTGTAACCTTATCGGAAATGCTGTCCCGCCCCTTTACGCGAAGCTTGCTGCCAGGAAAGTCTTGTCTGCACTTGGTGATTATCCCAACCATGAAGCCGGCACAACGCTATGAGCCAATGGCCTGGTAACGCAAAGCGGGAACGCACGACGTTCGGCGATTTGAGCCGCAGTGAGTTGATGTCCCGGGTGCGCAGCACTGGTAATCAAACGACGGAAAGACAACTCGCGCATTTGTTACGTAAAGCGAGCTTAACCGGTTGGCGTAGACACCAACCGTTTCCCGGACGACCGGATTTCGTCTGGCCTAAAAAGAAAGTTGCCGTTTTTGTGGACGGATGTTTTTGGCATGGCCACAATTGCAGGAACCTCGCTTCAAAGACGAACGCGAAGGCATGGCGAGACAAGATTGCGAGAACTCAGACCAGAGACCGGCGTGCTAACCGTCTCCTTCGCCAACTAGGCTGGAGGGTTATACGTATTTGGGAGTGTCGTTTAACCAAGGCTCCTGATCAGTGCTTGCTAAGAATACAACGCAAACTTGAAGAAAGCAGTCGAACACGCGGTAATCCTATTTTCTGAAGCTACCGTCGAATACGCCGCCCTCACGCACTATAACCGGGATGATGCCGCAAAGGCGATGTTGGGCCTCAAGGACAAGGCGCAGAAGGACTTCGAAACTGCACTCGAACTCGCACGCAATGCCAACAATACGAAAATACGAACCTAACCGCGGGGAATTTATGAGTTCTTCCCATTTCACCGAATCCGATGTCGAATACGCCGCCTTGGCTTGGCTGGAAGGCTTGGGCTGGAGCGTGGCCCACGGGCCGGACATCGCGCCTGACACGCCCGGCGCGGAGCGCGCCGACTACGGGCAGGTGGTACTGGAACAGCGTCTGCGCGATGCCCTCGCTCTCCTGAATCACGATCTTCCCGCCGCCGCGCTGGACGATGCCTTTCGCAGGCTGACCCGCCCGGAAGGGCCGACACTGGAGACCAGCAACCGCGCTTTCCACCGCATGGCCGCAGACGGCGTGACGGTGGAGTACCGTACCGACGAAGGGGCTATCAGGGGCGCGCAGGCGCAGATTATCGATTTCGACGACCCCGCCAACAACAACTGGCTGGCAGTCAATCAGTTCACCGTCGTCGAGAACAAGAACAACCGCCGCCCCGACATCGTTCTGTTCGTCAACGGCCTGCCGCTCGGGGTGATCGAACTGAAGAGCCCGGCGGACGAGGACGCCACCATCCGGACAGCGTGGCAGCAGCTCCAGACCTACAAGGCCGAGCTGCCGTCGCTGTTTGCCATGAACGAGATGCTCATCGTCTCCGACGGCACCCAAGCCCGCATCGGCACACTCACCGCTGGATGGGAATGGTTCAAGCCCTGGCGCACGATCTCCGGCGAGACCCTGGCAGATCCACAGATGCCCCAATTGCAGGTGCTGCTCGAAGGCATCTGTGCACCCCGCCGGTTTTTGACCCTGGTCCGAGATTTTATCGTGTTTGATGATGACGGCAGCGAGGCGCCCGTTAAGAAGATGGCCGGCTACCACCAGTTCCATGCGGTTGAGGCGGCAATCACCGAGACCCTGCGCGCGGCCGAGCTGCAGTCGCAGAACGCGGTGGAAAGGGTTGCCGAGGAGGCTGGCCGCTACGAGTCCGGCCGGAAGCCCGGAGGCGCGCCGGGCGACCGGCGGATCGGCGTCGTATGGCACACCCAGGGATCGGGTAAGAGCCTGAGTATGGCCTTCTATGCCGGGCGCATCATCCGCGAATCGGCCATGGCCAACCCGACCATCGTGGTTCTCACCGACAGAAACGACCTCGACAACCAGCTTTTCGGCACCTTCTCCCGCTGTCAAGACCTGCTGCGCCAGCCCCCGGCGCTTTCCCAGCGCCGCAACATCGTGGTCATCGCCGACGAGGCGCACCGCAGCCAGTACGACTTCATCGACGGGTTCGCCCGCCACATGCGCGATGCCCTGCCCAAGGCCTCCTTCGTCGGCTTCACCGGGACACCCATCGAACTGCGGGACGCCAACACCCGCGCCGTGTTCGGGAACTATATCAGCATCTATGACATCCAGCGCGCGGTCGAAGACCAGGCCACGGTACCGATCTACTACGAGAGCCGGTTGGCCAAACTGGCCCTCGACGAGAGCGAGCGGCCGACAATCGACCCCGAGTTCGAGGAAGCGACCGAGGGTGAGGAGGTCGAGCGCAAGGAGAAGCTCAAGACCCGATGGGCACAGTTCGAAGCCATCGTTGGCTCCGAACAGCGCCTGGCGCTCGTCGCCCGGGACATTGTCGCCCACTTCGAGCAGCGTCTGGAGACCCTCGTCGGCAAGGCGATGGTCGTGTGCATGAGCCGCCGGATCTGCATCGACCTCTATCGCGAACTGGTGCGGCTTCGCCCTGACTGGCATCACGAGGACGACGATACGGGACGCCTCAAGGTGGTGATGACCGGTTCCGCCTCCGACCCGCCCGATTGGCAGCCGCATATCCGCAATAAGCCCCGGCGCGAGGCACTGGCAAGCCGGTTCCGCGACACCGGCGATCCGTTCAGCATCGTGCTGGTGCGCGACATGTGGCTTACGGGTTTCGATGCGCCGAGCCTGCATACCATGTACGTGGACAAACCGATGCGCGGCCACGGGCTGATGCAGGCGATTGCCCGGGTCAACCGGGTATTCCGGGACAAGCCGGGCGGTCTCGTCGTCGATTACCTGGGTTTGGCCCACGAGATGAAACAAGCCTTGGCAACGTACACTGAGAGCGGCGGCACGGGGAAGACGGCGCTTGATCAAACCGAAGCGGTGGCGGTGATGCGGGAGAAATACGAGATCTGCGGCGGCCTGTTCTACGGCTTTGATCGGTCCACGTGGACTACCGGAACGCCCCAGGAACGCCTCGGCCTGCTGCCGGCCGCGCAGGAGCATATCCTCGCTCAGGAAAACGGCAAGGACCGCTGCGTACAGTCGGTGCGCGAACTCTCCCAATCCTTCGCGCTCGCCGTGCCCCATGAGGATACGATCCGCATCCGCGACGACGTGGCCTTCTTCCAAGCCGTCCGGTCGGTGCTGGCCAAGCGCGCGTCGGCCGATGCGCGCCCCGAAGAGGAACTGGATCATGCAGTCCGCCAGATCATCTCCCGCGCGGTGGCCCCAGAAGGCATGATCGACATCTTCACCGCCGCCGGCCTGGAGAAACCAGATCTCTCGATCCTGTCGGATGAATTCCTCGCCGAGGTGCGGGAGATGCCGCAGCGCAACCTCGCCGTCGAGCTGCTGCAGAAACTCTTGAAAGGCGAACTCGCCGCCCGTCGACGGAAGAATGTCGTTCAGGCGCGATCATTCGCCGGGATGCTGGAGCAAACAATCCGCCGCTATCAGAACCGGGTCGTCGAAACCGCGCAAGTGATCGAGGAACTGACCCAACTCGCCCGGGAAATGCGCGAAGCCGACGCCCGCGGCGAAAAACTCGGGCTCACGGAGGACGAGCTGGCCTTCTACAATGCCCTGGAGACCAACGACAGCGCAGTCCAGGTGCTCGGCGACGAAACTCTGCGCACCATTGCCCGGGAACTGACCCGGACTGTTCGGAGCAACGTCACCATCGACTGGACACTGCGCGAGAACGTACGGGCACGGCTGCGCGTGTTGGTGAAACGGATCTTACGCACGTCAGGCTACCCGCCGGACAAACAAAAGAAGGCGACGCGGACGGTGCTTGAACAGGCAGAGGCGGTGTCCGCCGACTGGGCTGCCCTGTGAAAGCGCTCCACGGGCTTCTCACGGGGGTGTTTATCCACGGACCGCTGACCGCTGTATGAGGATTACTTTTTCTCTTGACTTTCTTACTGCTTACTGCGTATTATTCAATATATTTACTCCGTAGTAGTACATAAACGCGAGGAGAATCACGAATGAAGAAGAGCCGACCACTAGCAGCGAAACCCGCCGCGGCAGGGCCTCCATACTCCTTCATGCGGGATTCTGACGGACGTCTGGGAGTGGAGGCGACGGTCCCAATTCGCCAGGAGGTTCACAATGCCGGTGACTGACATGGCGGAGCTGCGCGTCGTGTATCCGCCGCCAAAGGCAACCTCTTCGTCATCTTCGGCGAACCCGACATCGACATCCTTGACATCCTCGATGCGGATAACGGTCAAATACAGGTCAAAGTCAAAGGCGTCGACGTGTTCCACCCAAACACCGGCGAGATCCGCAGTGACAACGCTGACGGCATCGCCTGCTGGTTCGTCGATACCGACTACAACGAAGGAGAGCTTCTTCGTCCGCCACGCTTACTTTCTCGGCGCCAATGACCCGTACAAAGCCCTCAGGACGACCCTCAAAGCCGAAATCAATCAGGAAGCCTGGGAAACGCTCCACAGCGACACCTCCCGGCCTTTCGAAAAACCAAAATCCGGCCGCATCGCCGTGAAGGTGATCAACCACCTCGGAGATGAGGTTATGAAAGTGTTTCGAATGAAATGATACCTTCTCCCACTCCCAGAAAAGTTTTTGACAACCCAACGACCTATTGGAACTTTCTCACCCAAAGTTCCGATGACAGCTTCGAAGATCAGCACTTTGACCGCAAAGAGGCTGGCCATCTATGTGTTGAGCACGCAACGCTGCGGAAGCAGTTAAAGTCTGTCCGAAATGAAATCAAAGAGACAATCTCGGCATTTGCCAACAGCAACGTTGAGTGTGGCTTGCTCGTTCTAGGGATTGCTTCCGATGGGGCTGTGCATGGCATCGATCATCTTTCAGAACAGCAAAAGAACAGCCTGACAAATTTTGAAACACTTCTTCACAATCAAGCGGCAGAAGCCAAGCCGCATCTATGCACGGATGCTTCTGGCAATGACAAGACTATCTGCCTCATTTTCGTCCCCTACATCGAAAATGGCATCTGCGAGACACCGGGACAGACACCAAAATCATGGAAACGACGTGGACCTCAGAACATTCTAATGACGCAGGAAATGCGTGATCAGACCAGGACCAACAAGAGATTACTGGATTTTGAGAACTCTTTCTGCTGCCGATTCTACACAGACGATATTGATAGAGATGTTCTGACGGAATTCCGAAAAGTATTCTCCCCTGATTCGACCAGTGAGTTTGATGACGAGCGTTTGCTTTATGAAGCAGGGGCTATCGTTAAACAGAATGGAGAATATTGGTTTACCAACGTCGGACTGCTGTTCTTTGGATCGAATCCACAACGAGTCCTCCCAGGATCATATATTCGCTTGCTTCGGTTTATGGTTCCTTCCGATCGGTTCAGAACACGAGGTCTGCCGACTTTTGAACAGCAGTTTACCGGTCCAATTACGAAACAGATCCGAGAGGCTCGGACTTTCTTTCGAAAATCAGCCTTTTTCAAACGATACCAGAAACGAAAGTCTGAAGGTGGTTTCATTGACGAGCCGGAGTTTCCGCCGACAGCCATTGATGAAGCCATCGTTAATGCGGTCGCGCATCGTGATTACCGAACTGGCATCCCAATTGAATGTGAGTCATACTCCGATGCCTTCATCGTGAAGAACCCCGGTCGACTTCTGCAGCGAAATATTGATCTGCCAAACGAGTTTTCGCTTTCTACTACCGTGCTGGATTCAAAACCGAGAAACCCCAAATTGCTCGAATGGCTCAAGCTAATGAAGAATTCTGACGGTGTTGCCTACGTTCAGGCCATTAGTGAAGGCACGAAAGAAATGTTGAAAGAGATGAAAAATCTCGACTTACCTGCACCGTCGTATCGGCTCGCTGAAAACGAAACTCTGATTAAGCTAGAAAGTAATGCCGTAGAGCGTGAGGCGGTAACTCTTGCTGCAAGCCAAGTTACTTCCACGGAGTTTGGTAACTTGTTTCTACTGCGGACTCGACAGGGAGAGAAACTGGTCGGTCATGATACGTTCAATGTCCGTTCGCTGGCATTATCGATACAGGCAAATCCTGGCGTTTACGCTGTTCTTGTGGGCTCGGGCGTGTCCAGGGCAGCAGAGATTCCCACGGGTTGGGAGATAACGCTCGATTTGATTCGCAATCTGGCAAAACTCTACGGCGAAGCGTGCGACCCCGACCCGGAACGTTGGTATAAGAAGAAGTTCGAAAAGGATGCAGATTACGCCGACCTTCTCGACGAACTTGCCAGGACGCCGGCCGATCGACAACAGCTGCTCCGTGGGTATTATGAACCGAACGACCGGGAACGTGATGAGGGCAAGAAAAAGCCTACGGCGGCGCACCGAGCCATCGCGGTACTGGCCGCACAAGGATTCATAAAAGTCATCATCACCACAAATTTTGATCGTCTCGTGGAAACCGCCCTCACCGATGCGGGGGTTGTACCGACGATCCTGAGTTCCCCCGATCAGGTTCAGGGCGCACTTCCGTTGATTCACACGCAATGCTGCGTCTTCAAGGTGCATGGTGATTACCTTGACTCCCGCATTCGGAATACCCCTGCTGAACTCGATCAGTATCCGTCCGAGTTCAATCGGCTCTTGGATCAAATCTTCGATGAGTTCGGTCTGATCGTATGCGGCTGGTCAGCAGAGTGGGACGGCGCGCTGCGCAAGGCGATTTACCGTGCGCCATCGCGCCGGTTCACAACATACTGGGCGATACAGGGCAAGCCTGGAGATAAGGCAAAACGGCTGATTGACCATCGCAAAGCCCGGATGATTCCTATCAAAGATGCTGACGCATTCTTCGATACTATTCAACAATATGTCGAGTCTATTAAGGAATTTTCCAGACCTCCATCGGAAAAAAATCAAACCGAGACATCTCGACTGTATCGTTGGGTGAAGGGTTGTGAAGATGTCTGGCGAAACAAAATCGCCAGTCTTCCGTCCGACAGCCCGGCACGCTGCCCTCATGGATTCTATACATTTGCCTACCATGTTGACGGCGGAGCACAACTCAAATTACCTGAGTTACGGGATGTTCTGCGCGATGCGCCGAGTCTCACAGGCTGGAATACGTGGTGGGTTCCAATGCGACAGGAGATTAAACCGTACGTCAGCGATGGTGCCATCGAGTGTTGGATCGGTGGTGATACAAGCGGGCGCCATCACGATGCCGACCACTCCGACTTCTGGCGCGTAAAACCCGATGGACTCGCCTTCTTGCTGCGAGGCTACCAAGATGACGGCGGCGATGCGGCGGAGGCTGGCATTCAGCCAGGCACCTGTTTTGATCCGACGTTGCCGATTTGGAGAATCGGAGAAGGACTCCTGCACGCTACGTATCTTGCCGGTCGCCTGGGCGGTAATTCGGTTTCCTTTTTTGCACGGTATACTGGACTTCATGAGAGGCGACTGACTCAGTGGGTAAATTCAATGGATTGGGGCTTCTCGGTCAGGGGCGTTAGCAGGGATGACGAGGTTCCGCTATCGACAATTGTTGCCGTAGACACCCTGAGCGCCAATCTAGTAGAGGTTGTCCATTCGCTTCTGTCCCCCCTTTACGAGCGGTTCGATTTTACGCGCCTTCCGCTCGACATCGTGCAGCATGAATTGAATCTGCTACGCAAGCGTGGTTAGCACCGCTTGGTCTTGCCGCTCACGCATTGGGCATGTAGTTTAGAGTTCGCTGTATTTTTTAGCCCGGTGCCCCTATGTTACCTGCCACTGTTTACCCCGCCCGCGGGGTTCATGGTTTATTCTCCTTTGGGCAATTCGGGCAGGCGGGGCGCGTGTCCCGCGAACTTTCCGGGCACGCCGCTGATGATTGCGTCGAGCGCATCAGCCTCACGGCGATCAATGGTGAGGCCATAGACCCGCCGAATGTCGATAACCCGCCACGCGAACCAGTATTCATCACCGGCCTGGAGAAACCCGATCTCTCGATCCTGTCGGATAAATTCCTCGCCGAACTGCGGGAGATGCCGCAGCGCAACCTCGCCGTCGAGCTGCTGCAGAAACTCTTGAAAGGCGAACTCGCCGCCCGCCGACGGAAGAATGTCGTTCAGGCAAGGTCCTTCGCCGGGATGCTGGAGCAAACGATCCACCGCTATCAGAACCGGGCCGTCGAAACCGCGCAAGTGATCGAGGAACTGATCGAACTCGCCCGGGAAATGCGCGAAGCCGACGTCCGCGGAGAAAAACTCGGGCTATCGGAGGACGAACTGGCTTTCTACGACGCCCTGGAGACCAACGACAGCGCAGTCCAGGTGCTCGGCGACGAAACCCTGCGCACCATTGCCCGGAAACTGGCCCGGACTGTGCGGAGCAACGTCACCATCGACTGGACACTGCGCGAGAACGTACGGGCACGGCTGCGCGTGCTGGTGAAACGGATCTTACGCACGTCAGGCTGCCCGCCCCGGATAAACAAAAGAAGGCGACGCGGACGGTGCTCGAGCAGGCAGAGGCGGTGTCCGCCGACTGGGCTGCCCTGTGAAAGCGCTCCACGGGCTTCTCACGGGGGTGTTTATCCACGGACCGCTGTATGAGGATTATTTTTCTCTTGACTTTTTTACTGTTTACTGCGTATTTTTAAATAAATTTTCTACGTAGTAGTACATAAACGCGAGGAAAATTACGAATGAAGAAGAACCGACCACTGCCAACGAAACCCGCCGCGGCGGGGCCTCCATACTCCTTCATACGGGATGCTGACGGACGTCTGAACGTGAAGACGGCGACCACAATTTGCCAGGAGGTTCACAATGCCGGTGACTGACATGGCGGAGCTGCGCGTCGTGTATCCGCCGCCGAAGGCGCAGGCCGGGCTCAAGGTCCTGGATCATCTCGACGTCCACTGCCGGGACTTCATCGCACTTTCCCCGTTTTACGTCATCAGCTCCGCCCGAGCGGACGGACGGGCCGACGCCTCGCCCCGGGGAGACTCTCCGGGATCACTGGCGGCGGTGCTGGACCCGAAAACCCTGCTCTTACCTGACCGGCCGGGGAACCGCCAGGTCGACACGATGCAGAACCTGGTGGAGCGCCCCTATGTCGGGCTGCTGTTTTTCGTTCCCGGAATGACCGAGACCTTGCGGATTAACGGAAAGGCGGACATAGTAACCGATCCGAAATTGTTGGCACCGTTGGCGGTGAAGGGTAAAGCGCCGGTTTCCGGCCTGAGAATCACCGTAGAAGAAGCCTTTCTCCACTGTGCCAAAGCCTTGATCCGGGCGCGCCTGTGGGATGTTGACAGTCAAATCGACCGTTCACGCTATCCCACCTACGGCAAAGTGCTGGCGGACCAGATCGCCGGAACCACCGCCGCAAAAATCGACGCCGGTGAAGCAGCAAGCTGCCGGGACGAACTCTATTAACGCTTGAGGAAAAGAACATGAAGATGACACAAACGAACTTCATACGTGGTCTCGATCAGGAGTTCGTCGAAAAACTCAATGAGTTATACGATCAGCCAGATAGCTGGTGGCGCGCCTTGGTGGATGATGATAAGCTGTTCCTTGCCGTTCGCGACAACTACGTGAACATCTACTATCTCGGCTGCAGCCTTCTCAAATTGACGTGGAACCCGAAAACCGGCGATGGCGATGTTGTCGGAGAAACTCACTACAAGTACCTGCTGAAACCGAGTCTGACCGGATCGAATTACATCAAAATCGTCGATGGTCAACCCGAATCGCAGCAACTAGAGGACATGTTCACAAAGAACCTGGCCGATACCGACGATCTCAAGAAGGCGGCAAAGCGTTATGCAGGGTCTGAAAAAACCGGCGTTCATAACATCGTTCTCGCAAACCCGAACATTGTGGACCTTGAGATTGCGTTCGCGGCAAGCTCAAGCGATTCTGCCTCTCTCATTGATTTCGCGGCCTTGAAAAAGACGGATCGAGGTTTTGAAATCGTGTTTTTCGAGGCGAAGGACTTCTCGAATGGCGACCTCCGCGCAAGCGGCGGTGCGGACCCCAAAGTCATCGGCCAGATCGATAAGTATTCCGGTCTACTGCGGAACAACTGCGACAAGGTAACCAACAGCTACCGTCAGGTCTGTCGCAACCTATTCGATCTACGAGGACTTGCCAAACGGCACCACAAGCGTCACGAGATACTCAAGGGTATCGCTGACGGATCGACGCCGTTGACTGTCAATGACGCCCCCAGGTTGGTCGTTTTCGGCTTCAATGAGGCTCAGCGCGTTGGAAATGACTGGAAGCGTCATCTCAACAAGCTCAAGGATAAGCTTGGGGAGGATCGGGTGTTACTCAGAGGAAATAGCAAGGGCTTTACTCGCGGTATATCCCCATAACCACAAAACGGATTTGATCGCGCGACCCGCATAGGCGCTGGCACCCATTCGCGGGCTCGCCGGTATTGGACTTCCCACCAAACGCCGTCATCTTGCTGGACGACGTTATCGAAAAACTCCGCGAACTGTCCTGTCTTGAAAGAGTGGATGGGTACGAGTTTGCGCGGGGCGAGCGCGCCAGCAAAGCGTTTTAAATCCGCCACTGAGGCATGCCCGGACGTGTGAATAACCTGCCAGGGAATGCCGTTGTCGTCGAGCCATTTCAGGACCCTGTGCGAACTATCCTGCTTCAGATAGCCCTCCCACATCGAATAGATGAACCCGGCCCCACCGAGCACAGCCCCAACCACATGGTCGCGCATCGTCATGGGGCGGAACAGCATGACGGCCCGCTCGCTCAGGTCAGGCCATCCGGGAATATAATGTAGAGCTTCACGCCATCCAAATCGGATTGCGGGATGTGATTCCCGCCCCGTCGTCTCCAGCACGACGGCGGTGTAGAGGTCGATCAAGAGGACGCGGCCGGTCCGCTTGGCGGCGCGGAAAATCGTCACCGAGCGGTCGATGTTTTGTACCGATGTCCAAACGAAATGGAGGCTCTTCGTTTCCTTGAACGCCTGGACGAACTCGCGGCAGCAGGCTTTCGTGCCCGTCACCGGGCGCGATGCGCTTTCCTTGTGCCTTGACCTCGATGCACGTGCCGCCGATCTCCTTCGTCCCCCGATGTATGCGGATTCTCACACGTCACCTCGTACGTTCTTATCAATCAGGGATCGGCGATGGCACACAAAGCCGACACGCTCTTGTTGGCGCTGAAGGTCATGCCGGGGCCGACCGACCTCCGCAGTCAGTTTATTGTTCATTACGCTCATCCGTCATGTTATCTCCGAGTGTGGCCCGACATACAAGAGCCGCCGCCTTCCTCACGCCCCGCGCATTGCGTTGTTACCCGTGCTTTCTATAATGACGCTCGGGCTAACCGTTGGAAACACAACAGTTTACCAAGTTCTGGCCGTTGAACGAGATGGTTTATGCCGTCACAATCTCTCGGCGAACAATGCTGATAATCCTTCCGTCCAAGCTTCTTGGCAATCCCGGGAACCCCGCTGAGCAGACCGCTGCATTGAAAATACGGGGGCAGCCCGATCGTGCAGCAGCTTTCGTGCGTGAGAAGAAAAGCTCGTGCCTCGTCACAAGATAGTTCACTGATGGAGCACCTTTGTTGTCCATCTTTTTCTTTGTCCATCAACGATGAACGCTTCCTCGCTCGTGAACGCCGCAGTGTCGGGAAGCGCCCTCGGGACTGATGTGAGGGTAGTGCTGGGCAGCCGGCTTCAGTATGTCCGCCGAAACGGGCCGTACAACCTGGTTATGATTGCCGGAGGGCGATACTCTCAGGCGGTGCTTCGGCTTTTTCTGGTTTTCTGAATTTTACGGAACAGCCGACGACGGCCGTAAGGAAGTCTCAGTCGGCTGGGTTGATTTGCGGCCCCGTCAAAACGTAGGAAGGGACTCCCTTCCATGCAAAATCCTCTACCGTCCCGGTGGCGCGGCGTGACCCGGGTGCCCAGTGACCCCGCCGTCCATTCCGAGGCTCAGGCATCTCCTCTCCTCGTCGTGAGGCAACGAAGTGCTCAAGGTGGTCGCGAGCGCCTGGAAGTCCATAGAGGCTGTCCGTCAGAGCCGCCAGACCACCAGCAGTTGGCAGACGTTGTCGTGCTTATCCGTGCCCAGCTTGTTGCGCCAGTACTGATACTCGATTCCGACAAGCAGATGGTTCGCTGCTCCCAGCACCGCGCCCGGATCCCAGGTGAACTGCGGCTGCGCGAGAATCCAGCTCCTGACCGGGTTGCCTAGCTCGTCGGTCGTCCCGCCGATGTATTCGGCATGACCGGCCACCGCGAATGATTGGCCGCCGACCGCGAAAGGGAGCGCCCAGTTGACATCGACCGTGAAGCTGTCGCCCGTCCGGGGAGCGCCACCCCGCGCGACACCGCTGCTGGCATCGATGAAGGCGGTGAAGTCAGTGTTGAGGAACGTGAAGCCCGGCACCTGCCAGGACGCCCGCACCCCGGGCAGATACTTCAAGACATTGGCGTCCGCGTCGAAGTTGATACCGCCGATGAGCGCGATGTCCCGGATCGGCCCCAGCCTGATCTCCTTGTCGGTAAGCTTGCCGAAGCTCAGGGTTGGATACCACTCGCCGTAGAAGTTCTTTTCGTTGAACCCATCATAACCGCTATCCTCGAGGATGTCGAAGAAGAAGAAGCTGTCCCCCAACCGCCAGCCCAGCGCATTCTGTACGGTGAGGATGGAGGTATACTCCCTCGCACCCGAGAACGGGTTCGTGAGTCGGCCGTACTGATACTGGAACTCGGTCTGTGCCGCCGCCTGGACCGACACCACCAGCCATACGCCCACTGTGCAGAAGGCTGCGAGCCGTTTCATTGCAACAACATCCGGTTGAATCCTCATAGTAGGAAAGCCTCCACAATCCTCGTCGTCGTGCTCTCCACTTCCGCGATGCATCAATCCGCAACCGACACGATGTCAGTCTTGGACAGGAGCGGCGTGTTTGCCGTCAATCCCGGGTTGGCTGCGAATTTTTCCATGGCCTTGCAGCTTAAACTGAGCCTGGCACACCATGTCAAGTAGAGCGCGTTTCGTATGTATTTCTCGGCGTCCCCCACCCTTATTTTCCCCGGGACAAGCTTCGGCAGCAGCGCATCGTGCACGTGCCGGTTGGCACGGTCCAATGCTTCCCCGGGCATCAGCCCTTCGGCCAGAGCAACCCGTTCGCGCACCTCGGCAGCAGACACCTCCGCGCGAACCGGATACGCCTTGAGGGCTGGAAACGGGAGAGACTGAAAATCAGGGACAGGCATGGTGTCGGATTGTTCCTTTTTGTTTTACGCTGCTTGACGTGGTCATCGATTCAGTCTTTCTCCTCCACCGGCGCGATCTCGGGCTTGCCGTTCCTGGCAAAGAGATCATGCAGCGCCTCGGCGAACAAATTCTGAATAGTCGTGTCATGCTCAGCCGCCAAAAACTTGAACTGCTTCCGGACAGGCAGAGTTAGCCTTTTCACGCATTACGTGCAGCAAGTCGGCTTTTACCATGAGTACTTCCTTTCTTCGTCGACATATCGACAGACCGACAGATCGACATGCAAACGTTCTGAATATCGGCGGTAGACTTGCCGGCCGGTTCATATTCCTGGGCACGGCAATGTTCAACTCGTGGTTGAGTATCGATGACGGCCAGATCTGCGCCATTCTCGTTGTCGCTCCCACTGGAACCCAGGGCAAGGCCGCGCAAATTGATAGCCCTCATACTGAACCAGCCGCCACTCCGAAGATATCGCCCTTCAATTCGTGATATATGGTCATCTCTGGCGTAATGAGCGGCGCGAGCGTGTCGCGCATGAACGCCTTCGCATCGTTTCCACATTGGGTGAGGCCCAATATGTTCTTGCACGCAACGTAAATCTGACCGCTTGCGGGCTTCAAATCATCCTTGGGATCGCTTGTCCTGCCGGCAAGAATGCATTGCTTCTTCGCGAGAAGCTCGTCGATTTTGTCCTCCCTGACAACCTTCGCCGCAAGCGCCCTCAGGACCTCATCATCGAAGAGATACGATTCCAGATTGCGCCGCGACAGAACCACGACACCGCGCTTGTCGTGCTCGTCGACTTGGTTATCGGATAAATCATCGCGGTCGATGAGCCGCACAATCTCCAGACCGCCGATCAGCAATCGAAGTGCTTCCGCCAATCCGCGCTTGTCCCCCACGATCTCGCGATCATTGCCCATCGAAACGAACCGCGTCTCCGGGAACTCGCTTTCAAATATGCACTCGTAGCACCGTGCATCATTGGAATGATTGTTGACAGGGTTCTCTGTCTTCGGATAACCCTCGCAGATAACCACCCGGCTCGGGGAAACCAGCGCCGCCAGATCGTCGAGCGCTACATTGTAGGCGCGATTCCAGAACATTCGATCCGGTTTCGTGGGCTTAATGACGTGCGGCTCATCGAAATCGCGGTTTCCGAAGTCAAGAAACACCACGCTTCCGGGCTCATCTCTCTCGATGTCGCGTGCCCGGCGCATCATTCCAATGGAATGGGTTGCCAGCATCAACTGACAGTTCTCGGGGACAAGATCGTAGAGCACAGACAAAAACTCTGCCTGAAGACGCGCGTGCATGTGCGACTCTGGTTCGTCGATACAGAACACAGTATTGTCGTAGGATCGCCTGGCGACGACAAGATCGAGGATCAGATCGAACGCGGCCTTTTCGCCGCCAGACAGATTTTTGAACGAGAAACGTCTGCTCGTTCCCTTTGTGAATCGGAAGGTTCCGTCCTTCAAGGGGTTAGCAAGGCTGTTGAATTCCAAGTCGGAAAACAGTCTTTTGGTCGCCTCTTTAATCTCTCCAATTGTCTGTTCTCGAAACTTATTGAGCGTCATTGATCCGTCTTCTTGTTCAAAGGCGTTCTCGAACGCCTCGGAGACCACTCTTTTATAGTTCCTGCTGACTGCTGCATCGTTTTCGATCATGCGACTGATTCGCTGCTCTTCAAGCTGATTCTTCACTCGCGTAAGCTCTCTGATCTCAAAATCAGGGTCGTTTCGGTATGACGATCTCACGTAGAAAGCTTTCTTTTGCTCTTGTTTATTATAAGTACCATAAAACGCCACTTCGACTCTTTCTACAATTTCGCTAATCGATGGCTGCGTTGCCCCCGGGGCGGCCTTGTGATAGTAATCTTTGTTCTTGTCATAGATCAGGCCTGTATATTTTAGGCTCCAGAGGGATAACGCATCGAAAAAAGAAGACTTGCCACATCCGTTCGGGCCAACAAGTATGATCAATCGCGCCGTTTCAGGAACATCCTGAACGGTCAGATCCGTGAATCGTCTGAAAATCTTGATTGTTGCACTCTTGAATCTCATGTCCGTCATTCTTTCGTGAATAGCTTCTCCTGTTTACTTGATCTTCATTATCGATCAGGTCCATCACGGTCGCGACTGCGTACTCGGCCTTGAATAAGGTTTTCAATCCTACCCTTAACGCGGTCCCACCGGCCCTCTTGTTTCCGCTTCTGCTGTACCTCGGCATGGATCAGATCGTCGTATTGCTCGGCCAGCTTGCCGAATTCATTCGTCAATCGCTCTTCTAACTCGGTTATAAGTCCCCTTCAGCCGCGCCACCTCCCAGCGGTCGGCGTCCCGCGCCCACTCAGACATATTTCCGTGCTCTTTATGTTCCAGTTCCGCGCTGTCCTTCTCGTACTTTCCTTTTTCGCGCCAGCAGACTTGCCCCCGGACCGGCTGCCGACGCTCATTTTTAGATGATAGACTGCCATTTTCCTATATTGCCTATCAGAGAGTTCGCACGTTATGTCTCTCGAACAGAAACATGTATAGTGCGCTCTCTCTTCATTCGAAATTCAAAAATTAGGTTTGCCGACGATCTAATACCGCGGCCGTGCACCCTGCCCGCTGCGCAGCGGCCGCCAGCGAAATTGTCAAGTACTTTTTTGAAAAATATTAAAAATAATTTATTGAGAAATCTGTAAGTCATTAAGGATCTGGTTTGCCATCAACTTTGCTATCAAAATACCCTGTTTTTGCTATCATCTAAATTTTTATTAAGTACAATCAGTTTTTTGAAATTTTGAACTGGTTCGCTATCGGGCGTTTATTAAAATCTTGCTGTCATTTATATATATATGTCTATAAATGTCTATAATAATAAGGAGTTATGGCGATAGCAAAGATGATAGCAAATTATGTAGCAAGTGATAGCAAAAATACCAATAATACTCGTAAGTCCTTATAGCACAACACTTTAAATCTGCTGTCACATCAAAACATCCATTTTCACTCCCTGAATGCGTTCCCAGCATGACAAGTCGATACATCGGCATGTTGACACATTTTCCAGTCAACATGCAGGGATTGAAAATTAATCCGATTCCTCTAACGAACACTATGTTCAACGAACACCATGTTCCAGGAATAGTTACTATGCCATAAGAGTTCCTCTCTTTAATGTTGTTATGTATAACAGACGAAATAATAGTACATGTGGCAAGTATATAATTACGTTAATATATTTCAGCATCCGGATAGAAAGTACCCCATGCAAACCAGTATGCAGTGAACGATTTCGTCAGTTTAAGCACGGTTCCTTTTCTTGGTCCGGAAACTGCATAACCGAAAACGTCCCACAGCGTCCCTTCATTATCTTCCATTGCAGCGGGGAGTTGATTTTTTACCGGAGAAAATTCGAGAACGGTACCGTCCTCTAAGCTCCTTTCAAATGACATAGCGAAATTTTGCCCCCTGCTTCCTACGACAACGATGGGGACCGACGCTATTACATCATTGATGGTTTCCACAGAACGCGATAATTTTTTAATCCTGTAAACTTTTGACGTTTCCCGTACAATGACACCGTGCACTTTTTCTTTTCTGTGCAGCCGTTTGTCATCTGTATTGACAGGAAACATGATGATTTCATCTTCTCTGTAATCTTTACCGGAGAAAATGTAGGGGTACTCGTCATAGCTTGGGTAAATTCCGGTCTCGTCTGATAAGACTTTGGAATCCGGATACATTGCTTTCCAGGTCTCCCAGGTTGTCTCTATAAGTGGAATCATTTCAGGTTTGTGTCCTTTCAGTTCTCCCTGCACACACTGCAGGCCCATTTGTGACCAGAAACTGTCGGTCGTTCTATCGTAAGCTATAAGATTGGAATTATAGAGCAGACCGGAAACACCGAATTCAGTTTTTTGTCCCTCAATCACCGGATTCCAGCCAACACCGGAACCGGTCAGCGGACAATATAATAGAGTGATGGGACCGCCTTTAATTTCATCATTGACTATTTCATGACGATCGAGAATTTTAAGTGGATATGCACGCGGCTCGCCGTTGACAACAACGCCGAAGATCAGGTCGTCATCTGATAGATAGTGTGCGTCGTCCGCCCGGATCAGCGTTGGACTATCCAGAGAAGGAATACCATCCTTCGGCACACCGCCCGATATGACATCCTGTTTGGGAATGAGCCAGTTTGTAGTATGACGTAATTCCTGAGAAAAGCATACTGATGATAGCGTGAAAAGAATCGTGGAAATTATAACGTTTATTTTCAACATGTGGTTAACCTCATGAACAAATTGGTTTGATATCCCCTCTATCAATTCATTGGGAAGAATATTTCCGCCTCCCGGGCTGTACGGTTTTGCGAATTTTTATGCTTATGTACCATACTGGGAGCAGAAGATGGATTCGGAAAATGTATAGACAAATTATTACTGTCATATAAACGAGCTTCTGCAAAAGTCTCATATTATTGAATGAGAATAAGTTCCTTCTGTGGTGGAGATAAATACTCGACACCATGTTCGGTGGCAAGCGCTTCCTCATGATTCCAGAAGAGTAAATAGTGGTCTTCGTTTTTGTTGGATGTCGGTGACGGCATATAGAAAAAATATTCTAAAACAAAGTGATGGATGGACGGAAGTGGCATATCCTTCGACCAATCCGGACCGAGAGAACCAATCCTGGGGCCAAGATAATTCTCGAACTCCCTCCCATCTCGCGCTCCTTTCATCATACCATGGCTGTCGATAGAAAGATGTGTTTTTTCAGGATCAAATCCTGCAGAATATGCGGAGAAATTGTTCTTTGGGATAGCCATATGCAATTGGTTATCCCTGATAATAATCCCTTCATCCTCAAATTTCCGCGTATAATCTTGAATTATTTCACGAGGGGTACGACCAGCCTTGATAGTTTCCGCCAAGATCTTTTCGATTTTCAAATATTCTGCATAGAGTTTTTGGATTTCATGAGGCGGTTCAGTCTCTCCTTCACGAAGCACATAGGCGTGTAATCCCCGCTCTGGTGATGCAAGGATATCGCCTCCCTGGATCACACTGTTTTCCCAACCTGCACTCCTTCCTCTTTGTGACAGTCCTGTGCTCATCCGGCGAAAGACAGTTACTCCTGACCCGCGATTCTTAGTGACACCCGACACCACTGCAGCAAAAGCTTTCTTTATACGTTCAACGTCGTCCTTACATATTCTTTTGAGCAATTCGATTTCGCTCGGCACCTTTCGTATAGTGTAATCCATAATCAGATATTCAGACGAGACCAGCCTGCTGGCATAGGTATCACCGAGTTCTTCGGTCAAGAGGAGGTAGTCAGTATGCGATAAACCGTCTTGTTCTCCCTGGAATGTCACCCACGGTCCCAGATCATGCTTGAAATTTACCGCAATGCGCTTTGGGTCACGTGCTGCAACAAATTCTTTGAGACCCTTAAATCGGTAGTCATATTCTGTCGATGAGCTTCCCACCGGTTCATGCACACGAACAGGGTCGTAGATTATGTCGTAGGCTCCAGATTCTTCAACCAGCTTACTTTGCTCTCCTCTTTCACGCTGTGTAGCTCCCCAGCGACGTCCGAGAACCGCGCGTTCGATCTTGTCGCCGCCTCGGTCTGTGAAGACGAAAACACCGGAGGTACTGCCAAGTTCTTCTGCACCAAAGGCATCAGGAATTGCTGTTCTCATCACATGGATCCACATGTCGATATTGCGCGCTCTCATGATTTGCGGCAGAATGATGTCAAACTTATCCCGACGAATCTGATTATTCCATTCTTTGAAATCGTCCATTTCCTGAGCTTGTGCATCGGCAAAAGGTACTGTGAACAGCACAGTAATGAAAACGAGAATCTCTTGAAATTTCATAATTTTCTCCTCCCGTGGTTAAACTGATAATCCTCAAACAAATTCCTTCAAAGAGGTTAATTGGAGTTGTGTCTGATATACTACATTTTTTTACCAAATGTATTAGTTAAAGGTAGGGGATTTTTTCCTTGACAAAGAAAAATACATTCATTATATTGTTTGTGTAAATGGTAGTGAACTTAAGAGAATATAATGAATATTGTCGAAATCTACAAACTTTTTCCCGACCAAGATGCTTGCATTAAATATCTTGAAAAAGTCCGTTGGGAAAACACTCCGAAATGCCCTTACTGTAATTCAACAAATTCCTCTAAAGTTCCAAAAGAGCGCCGTTATCACTGTAATAACTGCAACATTTCTTACAGCGTAACAGTTAGAACAATTTTCCATAAAACTAAATTGGATTTACAAAAATGGTTTTTAGGTATTACGCTTATCCTTAATGCAAAAAAGGGGGTAAGTGTAAGACAGCTTGCTCGTGATCTCAACATAAACAAGAACACCGCTTGGTATATGGAAATGAGAATTCGCAAGGCAATGTTAGAAGAACGTGATTTGATTAACGGTTTTGTGGAAATTGACGAAACATTTATAGGTGGTAAACCGCGCAAAGGAACTTATGATAAATCACTTAAAAGGGGGCATGATACAAAGAAAGCCCCAGTTGTCGGTATGGCTGAACGTGGCAGTAATGTTAGGGCGCAAGTCCAACGAAAACTTGATGGTAAAAACCTGTCAAGGATAATTAGAGAAAATATAGATATGGTATGTTTGTGGTAATATCCACACCAATACCATTGAAAGTTTTTGGGCTTTGCTGAAACGTGGAATAATTGGACAATATCATAAAGTGAACATTTGTTACCTTAATCAATATATAAATGAATTTTGTTATCGCCACAATAATAGAAATAACGAAAAACTGTTTAATATAACAATTCAAAATACGTTAGGGGGTTTTCATGGATACAACTAAAAAACATCAAAAAGAATTGGAAATAACTCACGATGGGGAATTAGAAATTGGCAATCTGAACATGCCTTGTTATGTTTTGAAGAATGGAAGAAGGGTTCTTTCAGGAAGAAGCGTTCAAAGCCTATTGAGGTTGACACCAGAAAATGCACCATACCAAACATCCGGGGGTCGTTTGAAGAGATTATTCAATTATAAAACATTTAAACCAATACTACATCATAACTTAGACCAGAGCCAGTTTGAAGTAATAAAGTGCAAAAAGGGGCAAACAACGATACATGGATATGATGCTCCTTCGCTTGTTGATTTATGTGATGCAATAATCGATGTGAGAAACTCTAATGCAAAATTGACAGAACGTCAACAAGTCATTGCAAAACAGGCAGAAATATTGATAAGATCCGTTGCAAAGGTGGGAATAATCTCACTTATCGATGAAGCTACTGGCTATCAAGACTTTAGAACAAAACGTGCGCTTGCAGAAATTCTTGAAAAATTCCTTGACAAAGAGTTTCATAAATGGACAAAAACTTTTCCCGACGAATTTTATAAAGAGATGTTCAGGTTAAAAGATTGGCAGTTCAATCCGAAAACCCCCAATAAAAGACCACAAATAATAGGTAAATACACAAACGATATAGTGTATGAAAGGTTGGCCCCTAAATTGTTGAATGAATTGCAGAAAAGAAATCCAGTTTTGGAAAGTGGCCGCAGAAAGCAAAAACACTTTCAATGGTTTACCCCCGAACATGGTCACCCCAAATTAAAAGAAAGGCTTGAGGCTGTAATAGCCCTTATGAAAATATCGCACAACTGGAGACAATTCAAAGACAGGATGCAAAGGGTTTATCCAAAATACGGTGAGCAGATTCCGCTTGCGATACTTGCGATAGATGATTAATATTAAGAGATATCTTTTTAGTTGAAGCTGTCATGTCATTCCCCCGTAAAATATAGTGCCATTAACCCCCACCTTTACTATCGGTACATTTATCTTTAATATAACTACCTTTAGCTAATACATCCAGTTATTTTAAGCAGTGATAAACTTGTTTTATAGGTACTATAAATGGTAAGATATACATGTGGCTTTTACAAGCAAATTCTCTTCCCCGGGCAGTACGATTTACGAACCATCAGCGAATAAGACGAATCTCGCTGGGCGGTGGTGAAAAATACTCGACACCACGTTCGGTGAGATACGCACCATCATGAAAATGTACGTTTAAAACGTTTTCTTCGGTAGGAGATGGCACATAAATAAACATTTCCATAAAACAACGTGGTGATAGAGTTGGAGTGTCATATTGTGCTGCCAATCCGGACCATAAGAACCGATTCCTGGGGCATACGATCCTTTTCCCTCGCCATGCACGTCGATCATAACCCGGGCTTTTTCAGAATCCAGATCTTTGTGATATCCTGCTGTATCAGTAACGATAAATCCTGCTTCATCACGTATCCGTTTGAGATTCGTTCATAGTCACGCAGAGATGAATCGGGTTTCTGATTTCCATGCCTGTCGGTCACGGTTGTACCGTTTTCAAGCAATGGACGTTCTACGGTGACTTTCGTATATCCAAAATCTTCGTTTTCATAGATTCTGCAGTATTTATTTTCCTTAAACTCGGTAAAAATCTTTGTAATGTCCTCGATATGCCCGTCCGCAATAAAATTTCTTTTGTTCCCGAGACTTCTGCTCATTTTCTCAAAGAAATTTAATCCGTTAATGAGCTGAATCTTGCCTTTTCGATGTTCAGGCTTCCTGTTTGTCACAATCCAAATATAAGTAGCAATACCGGTGTTATAAAAGAGTTCTGTCGGCATCCCGACAATTGCCTCGAGCCAGTCGTGTTCAATAATCCATGTGCGAATATTACTTACACCACTACCGGCATCGCCTGTAAAAAGTGGTGAGGTGTTAAAGATAATCGCGATTCTGCTCCCCGTCGGCTCCATCTTTGAAATCATATGTTGAAGAAATAACAATGCACCATCACTTACATTCGGAAGGCCTGCATAAAATCTTCCATACGGCCGTTCAGCTTCATTTTTGATAAATTCCTGCTCTTTCTTCCAGCTCACACCAAACGGAGGATTGCTCAGCATGAAGTTGAATTTCTTACCTTGGAACTTATCCTCACTGAAACTTGAACCCTGCCTGATAGTATCCGGTTCCTCACCCATGATGAGTATATCTGACTTTGCGATTGCATAGGTCTGTTCGTTTAATTCCTGACCGTACATGATAATCTCAATATCGGGATTGATATTCTTCTGAATGTGTTCCTTCGCAATCGTCAGCATACCGCCTGAACCACATGCAGGGTCGAATATTGTTCGTATTTTCCCTTTCCCTGCAAGGTCTTCCTGGTGTTCAGCAAAGAGAAGATTGACCATCAACGCGATAATCTCACGCGGTGTAAAATGATGTCCTGCTTTCTCGCCGATAAACTCGTTGAATTTACGTAAGAGTTCTTCATAGATATACCCCATTTCATGATTAGAGACTGTATCCGGATGCAGGTCTATTTCAGTGAATTTATCGACCAGCATAAAGAGAACATTGTTCTTAACGAGCTTCTCAACAACCTTGTCAATCTCGAAATTCTCGAGAATTTCCCGGACATTCCTGCTGTATCCGTTCATATAGTTATTGAAATTGAGTTCAATATTGCTTGCATCCTGTGATAATCTCTGTAAATCGAAATCAGAGGTATTGTAGAAGTTCAGCCCGTTCGCCGATTGCAGTACAACGTCGGTCGTGTCGGGTAAAACATCTTTAAATTTCCTATATGTTTTAATTACCGCTTCTTTACTGCTTTCAAAGACACAATCCAAACGCCGTAAAACGACAAACGGGAGTACTACCTTCCGAAATTCATGATGCTGAAACGGCCCGAACAGAATATCATCGGCAACCTGCCAAATAAAGTTTGCCTTATCCTGAAAATTATTCATATTCTCACGCTCTCTTACGTGAAGTTGTTGTGGATATTATGCTATAAATAACAGGGAAATAATTGTTTTGTATGTGGTCAGGATACGTTGGACATTTTAAACTGAAAATTTAGGAAATGTATAGAACTTTTCCAAGTGATATCTTGCGCTCCCTCCCGAAAGATAGCAATCCCAATAACCCTCCGCCAGCATATATAAACAACCGATTCACAATTTAATTACCAGTAAGGACACTATTCATGGATTAGATAAAAAGGATTGAAGAGTCGAAACACTGGGCAAATCCGAATTGGAGATCAATAGGTGTACGTCGTCTAGTGCTGCTGACCTGCCGCTCATGTTTGGATCATTATTTACGTTCGTTACTTCATCGATATTTTCATTGTTGTATTTTCCATTGGCCTTGTTACCAAACGTTGTTGATAGTGAGAATAAAACATGATTTTATATAAGAAATTAATTAAAGAAGCTGTAAAGATGCTATGAAAATCACACAAAATTTACACATTTTTAGAATCAATATTTTGAGTTTCGTAAAAAAATTGATTACAATTCAAAACAATTGAATACAATTAAGTTTAAGAAGTTTCTGTAAGTTATTACAGGTAAATGGTTTAAAAATTTTAATGGTTAGTTATATTGAACGTAGGTTTGATTTAAAAAACCAAGATAACACGGATCAGGGCCGTGTGTTCGTATGGGAATGTCACTATATATATTTTATTTGAAGGAGTTGCAGCGTAATGAAATTTAAATCATATGAAGTTATAAAAGAGTCAGCTATTCGTTTTTATTTCCTGACAAATTAAGGATGAGAAAATAAGATTATTTACCGTGAATTATGGAAACATCTCATCTCCCCAATGCGGACCAATGCGGAATCACAATCAAGTCTTTATACCAGTGACAATGTTTTTGGAGATACTCCGGATAAAGCTTTGAATACATTATTCTCTGCCTGGGAAGCGCAATTCCCATCCATATCCGAAGACAAAATCAATTGGGAGATAAATTCTAATTTTAGATACAGGTAAAAATTTTGAAAACCACCTTAAAATCGACGACAATGATAGTGAGAAAATTGAAATAGAATGTCTTAAATGCTTTCTATTTGTTTGATAGGTTTTTATAGAATCCGACTATCTTCCACCAGACGTAATGATGCGCTGCATTACAGGCCAGAAACTACATCCATCTATTTTTTCCAGTGAACTAACCCGATTGCATATAAACTATCAACTAATCCTATTTTAATTTTTTTATTTGATAGTTACTCTATTTTTCATACATTTTTTCATGTTTTATTAAAAAATGGATCTCAGAGCTTTTTTGTGGCTTATAAAGAAGAACTTCTGCACTAATAATAAGGAGTAGTACGTTCATACGTAATATTAATTCTTTTGCAGTGGGCACAGCCGCGTTAGTGTACTTTTTATTAGAAGGATTGTGGTACTCACTGGTTTTTAACAAACCATGGTCGGAGGGGCTGCATTATAATGAGGAAGAGCTCAAGGAATGTGAGAAGGGTTTTTCGAAGTGTTGAGCAGTCTGGTTTTAAACGGTCTTATAAACAGTTTTGTCATGGTGATTCTCATTAATCAAATGTCGATAACCGGGTTTTTTCAGGGGGTTACTTTTTGATTTTTAGCTTGGCTGGGATGTGCTTTCACAATACATTTAAACAGCAAGTTTTTTGAAAAAAGACCTCTGAAGGTTTTTGCCGTTAATGTGAACTTTTATTTAGTTGCTTTTCTCTTAATAATTGATTATACCAATATATACAAGTGAAATCAAAAATCATCATACCTTCTTTTTTTAGATATACGTTTTCACATTAATACAGAATAACTCACATTAACCAAGACTAACTTGAAATAACTTAACTTTAATAAATCCCTGCAAGTTATTTCTTATCAGTAAGTTATGCTGTAATGTAGTATCAATAAACAACATGCCGAAATGGTGAAACTGGTAGATGATCACAGTTCAGGGTCGTGTGGGAGCAATCCCGCAGGGATTCGAGTTCCCCTTTTGGCACAATTGTTTTTATGAAACTTAGGAATAACATCCTTCAAAACACAATGAGGAGGCTGCATGAATACAAGTCGATTTATCACAGCATTTGTCGTTGTTTGGATAGTTAGTTACATACTTTCTTTCATACTGAATGTAATTGTTATAAACTGGGAAGGTGTTCCGGGTATGAAAACCGTAATGGGTATCGATTCGTGGATAATGGGTATTATTGGTCCACTTACCTTTGCGGTCATGTTCTGCTTTTTATTTGTAAAAGGTTATGAGGGTAAAGGTATTAGTGAAGGCGCTCGTTTTGGGGTTTATATCGGCTTACTGATGTACCTTCCACTGTTATTTACGCACTATGCATATTATGACTATCCAGCAAGTCTAATCTGGGGGTGTTCAATCGGTAATTTTGTCAGTACTGTTATTTTAGGTATAGTTGTCGCTCTAATATACAAGCCGAAAGCAACGTAAACATGTAAAGTTTCCCTTTAGTCTGTATCAGTATATTAGTGCTTAGATTCAATAAAATTATACACGCGGATGAGTTTCGACTTTATCTCCTGATAGTAATTTATCAATTTTTTAAATGGATTGCGTGAATTCCTGATCAGCCTTTTAAAAAGAGGATTGTTTTACATTGGTTGCGTACTAAGTAGTTTTTGCACGTGAATTTAATTCCTAACAACTCCATTTCAAGACAGCAAGGGCTCCGTGTATCAGGAATATCGCCATATTACTACCATGGCAAAGGCCAAACACGGGGAAGTTTTTCTTCACGCATGGCAGCATGGTACGCTAAAGTCGCCACGACCACCGATGCCTGCATCATGCCTTCCGGAAAGAGGCGTTCATACACGTCCATATTGATGTGAGCGATATAGTCAAGCATATCATATCCATCATGATTAAAATAAAAACCGATCAAACCGACTTCAGTGTATGCCTCATGCGTCGGTCCAGTAGTGGAAAGATGTGACATCACAATGCTATGCAAAGGCTTTATCCATTCTGTAAGTATCGCCCGGAGTTCTTCGTTCCCCATGATAGAAACAGTCCTTATTGTGCCGGGGCCGATATCCTGATTAAAATACGCAACAAGATTATCATAATCCTCTTTGTACTCCTTTGTTACCGGGTCGGCAAAGTGTTTTCGAACATGAGCCCGGCTGCCTGCTAATCCACGATCGACACGCTGCGGCGGTTCCGGTTCTTTACGAACGCGTTCGCGACCGCGTCGCAGGGGATCGATCTGGTGTCGACCTTAATCGCCGAGCGCCTGCATGAAAACCTTCTGCATGATTCACCGCTCTGGCCAAATAGCGTCGTCTCACACCGAGGCCAGGCCGGCCGCGCTCGCTCGTGTCTCGTGTGGCGCTGGCTGCAGCACGCGGGCCGCGAGGGCGTGCCCCGGCATCGCGATAAACGAACCTTGACCAGCCGACCCGCACACTCCCGAACCGCCGGTGAGTACTGCTTTGGTCTTGCTATTGCCCCCACCCTCCCAAAAGATGGAGCCCACGAAAAACACGGGGCGGTTCATCGCACCCGGAAGGCGTAACGGAGGTTGACGAGTATATCGATCCACGACCTCATGCTGCGTGCCTCGCCGAACAGCGTGCAGAAACGAACGGTTCTGCACCCCTCTGGCCCCGGACTGGTTTTGTGCAATGTCCGGGGACCTGCCAGCTGGTCTGCTCAGACAGCGCCTGTGCGAGGCGAGGCACGTCCGCGCGGACGGTTCTGCCCGCGCGGCTTCGCGAGATCGCCCGACCGCCCCCACAGCGGATTGTACGCCCTGCCGGACCAAAGTATCGAGCATGGTGACTTGGGTGTGCGTGGCGGGTTAATCAGTTCTGCCCTCCGTGCTCGCGCGCAGTCCCTGCCATGTGCTGTAGCACAAGGCTGCCAGCACCAGCGCGAGGGGGAGGCCGGTTGCGAGGGTGGCCGCCTGCGCGGCCACGAGACCGCCGCCGAGCAACAGCACGATGGCGACGAGCCCCTCGAAGATGCACCAGAACGCGCGCTGGGCGATCGGCGTGTCCAGCTTGCCACCGGCGGTGATGGTGTCGATGACCAGCGATCCGGAGTCGGAGGAGGTGACAAAGAACACCAGCACCAGCACGAGGCCGAGGAACGACGAGACGTTCGCCAGCGGCAGCGTCTCCAGCATGGCGAACAGGGCGATTTCCGGTTGCTGTGCCTCCACTGCCGCGATCACGTCGGGATACCCGCGGTCGAGGTACTGCGACACGGCGGTCCCGCCGAAAGCATTCATCCAGATCGCGACCATCAGCGTCGGGATGATCAGCACGCTGGCAATCAATTCGCGTACTGTCCGGCCGCGCGAGATCCGGGCAATAAACAGGCCGACGAAGGGGGACCACGAAATCCACCAGGCCCAGTAAAATGTCGTCCATCCGTGTATGAAGTGGAGGTCCTCGCGGCCCACCCAGTTACTGAGCGGTCCGATCGACGTCAGATACTGGCCGAGGCTGGTTACGGTGCCGGTGGCGATGTCGCGCGTTGGCCCAAGCGCCAGCACGAACACCAGCAGCAGTAGGGCCAGCAGCAGGTTGGCCTCGCTCAGCCGCTTGATCCCCTTCACCATACCGCTGACAACCGACGCCAGCGCCATGCTGGTGATGCCGGCGATCAGCAGCACCTGGGTGGTCTCGGTCGCCGGTACACCCCACAGGCGGGCCAGCCCCGCCGCCACTTGTTCGGCGCCCAGACCGAGCGACGTGGCCAGCCCGAAAAGCGTGGCGAAGACGGCCAGGGTGTCGATGCCGTGGCCGACCCGGCCCCACACCGCCTCCCCCATGAGCGGATAGAACGCCGATCGCAGCGTCAACGGCAGGCCGAGGTTGTACGACGCGAAGGCGATCGACAGCGCCACCACCACGTACATGGCCCACCCATGAAATCCCCAGTGGTAGATGGCGCCAGCGATGCCGAGGCGGGCCGCCGCCGCGTCGCCAGCCTCGAGACCGAGCGGCGGGTGCAGGAAATGCTCCACCGGCTCCGACACTCCGAAGAACATTAGGCCGATGCCCGTCCCGGCGGCGAACAGCATGGCGAACCACGCTGATCGGGAATAGTCCGGCCGGGCACCCGCGCCGCCCAAGCGCACGCGGCCGAGCGGGGTCGCCACCAGCAGCAGGCAGAAGAGCACGAAGAGGTTGCTCGCGCCCATGAACACCCAGTCAAATGTTGACGTGAGCCACGCGCGCAGCGCCACGAAGGCGGCCGCCGCCTCGGCCTGGAACGCCAGAACTCCGGCGACGAACGCAACGATGGTCAGGCTGGAGACGAAGAAGACCGGATTGTGGACATCGAGGCCGAGGCGCTGGACGTTGTCCTGCCCCAGTGTGTAGTCGATCTTCGATATCTTAGCCATCGGGTCTTATCAGCGGCATGGCCCGGATTCGTTCAGAGCCTGGTGCCAAAGCGGTAGAAGGTCACGATTTACATGAATCTGCTGGCTACACCCTAACAGCCCGTGGTTAAACGAGTCATTCTGATGTGCCGACCGGTAGTAACTCTGCTCCGATCTGAATCCTGACCGTCCACCTCCCACATTGGTGGACGATTGTGCTGATGATGCATTCGAGCGCTGGGGCTGCCATCAAGCGTCGCTGGCGGTCGATCCTGTTGTGGGGACCGCCCCTGTCCGCGCGGGTCGGCAGCTACAGCTCGTGTCGACGGCGTGGTCGCCGTTTTACCAACGCGCCAGGACAGCCGCGCGGTTCGCCCTCGATCTGGTCGGCGTGGCTCTCGAACGCGGCGAGGGGGGATCCACGAGCAACTTCACCCAGACAGCGGCAGACTCCATCATGTCCACCCCAGAGACCAACGCGAATAGTGCGTCGTGGCCTGGCACCTATCGCCTTGAGAATACGTACCGCCTCAATGGAAGTCGTTGATCCGGCAGCGTTATCTATGGCACCGGTTCCGTGAGGTAAAGACTGAAGATGACCGCCTACTATAACTATTTCATGCGCCAGGTCTGTACCCGGAATCTCGGCAATGACGTTAAAATCATTCAGGTCACCTCTGTAAACGGTTGTTTTGACATCGATCTCCATTTCGACTGGCATATCCTCTTCAAGAATATACAATATTCGGTTATAATGTTCCACTGCAAAAACCAGCTCTAAGGGTTGGGGGGGCGCATCAACATCCCATGGATTCTCTACTCTATTGTATCTGCCTGTTCCGGCAACGGATCCGAAATAATGAACGGGATCCGTTTTTACAATTGCCACGGCACCCTCGGCAAATACAAAATCAACAATTTGCTGTCTCAATTCATTGGAACAGCGGCTGCGACGTTCTCTCGGGACCGGAGGAGTAATGGGGACTTTCGCCATCTCATCGAGCCGTTCGCCGGGCCACTCCACGGGATAGCCGTTTTCATGGCGAAAGATGCCTGGCCGGTCCACCATTTGGACACCAAAATAGGGCGAGATATCCTGTATCGGCATTCTGAATATGATACTACCTTGTAATTTCCCACGGTATTGTTCCAGATCCCCTACCGAGGTAATTTCATCAAAATTGATGTGGATTGCCTGCGCCCGGACCTTCCCATTTGTACCGGATGACCACAGTACAGGGAAGGCAATGATCGGCATATAATCAGGATCCATCATGTGCAGAGACGTAATCAAAATCCCAGCCGTTACCAAACTCATACGGCTCAAGGTGGACATTCGTGAGACCATACTCGGTGAGCCGGTCTCGAGCCCATTCTGCTGCTGCACGATATGCAGGCGTTTTCCAATTCAGTCCACCAAAAATATTGGTCAGCATGTTGGCAGTTTCCATAACATCAGAATTTTCAAATTCAAACTCCATGAGTTTCTGCACAACATCGTAGTAAACCGGTTCAAAACCCGGTTTGTTGGCCTTCTCCTGTGCAAATACGGAAAACACTGCTATAAGCAGTAAAAATAAACTGAATATATATACCTGCATAGTTTTCGTAATGCATCTCACGAATAAAGTATATTTTGACAAATCGCCATTCAATTTTCAAAAAGAGCAAAAATATTGGTTCGTGTTTAAAGAGGACAAATATTTAAACATGGTGTACTTCGTCAGTGTGTGTACTGGTTACTTTGATATGTTTACAATAAACAGCAGAGTATTTAACCTGTTTTACAAATATTTTCTACTCCTCAAGCTGTACGATTTGCGAAAAAGATAAAAATGAGAATTACACCGTTAAATACCAAACCACTCATCGAGCAGCGAGCGGCTTGGTGACACCATAATCTTCGAAACTGTCTGCTCGTACATCTCATACAGCTGGGGCATACTTTCATTCAATTCGTCACCATTTGTTATCATTCCACCTTCTATCCATTCATTCCCTCCTCCTCCATAAGGCACCTGGAGATCCCAAGCAGTGGTGATGATCAAATATCCGAATTCCTGAAGTTTAACCCTTAAACGACGCTCTTTATCTTCAATGCTATTGTATGATGTGTCATCGTAATACCCTTTCTCTACCGCTTCCAGCATCGACTGATGAAGTTTCGAGCCGCTTGCAACAGCCCATTCCTCGGGAAACGTATAGTGAAGTCCTATGTCATTTGCATAGTGTAAGATATGCTCAACTACTTCCATCACCTGTCGTCCGACTTCATTTTCCATTATTACGTCACATACACTGTTCTGACTTCTTGTAACATTCCACGCCGCCAGATCTTCGGGAGAAGTAATACGATCTCTTCCATTATAGAGAGGAATCAACGCTTTGTATTCGTACATGTTCCTGATAAACTCTTCCTGAAGCGTACTGTCGATAGAGCCTCCCCGCGGAAACATTTCTATGATAGTTTTAGCAACATTATTCATAAAGTCATCTGTAATGTCATCCCGGCCAACAAGGGTATAGCCGTAGACCGTAATTTTTTTCGTGAACGGTGGGTATTCGTCTGTTGGGACAATGCCAGTATTTAAATACAGGTCATTTGGTGCTGCAGTTGCTCGTGAAAGCATGACACATCCCCCATAGTGGGTTTTTTCCACATCGGTCGCTATCGATTCAGCAGTTTCTGAACTACAATAGCTTAGAAATAAGGTCAAGAAAAGAGTTGCACAAAAAACGTGCCGAGTAGACATAATTGTATCTCCTTCAAATTAGTATATATTCCCCCTATCAATACTCTAAAAGAGACTAACAGGATTGGTCAGAGCGCATCGGTTACTTTGATATATTTTGCTTTCACAAGTAATATCTACACTCGGAACTGTACGATACGTGAATATAACATGCTTCAATTTTCCCGACCGGGTGAAACATGACGGGGAGTAATTACCCGTCCATCTTTGATGATGACGCGTCCGTCACGGATTACCAGGTTTGTATTTGCGAGGTCTTCAAGGTCTTCATCCGGCTTGCCGTCAACGACAAGAACATCAGCGAGTTTTCCCGGCTCCAAAGTTCCCAGCTTATCGTCCATATCAAGAATCTCTGCGCCCACCTTTGTGGCAGAAAGAAGGGCTTGGGAAATGGTCATCCCTGCTTCGACAAAAGTCTTTAATTCTCGAATATAGTTAATGGGGTGGAGTTCAACTTCTTCACCATTATCGAGACTTACACCCATTGGTATCCCGGCAGCTACCATTTTACTAAGAACCTCCATAACTGCCGGATCCTGATATCCTGCTGCTACCGTAGGAACTGCTTGTACCCCTCTTTCCACCATCATTCTGATAACCTTATCTGTTTCCCTGCTCGGACCGGTGTGCTCTACGCAATCTAACCCCGCCTCAATAGCCCACTCAAGATAGGGGACATGAGCATCTGAGGTAACCTTTATACCCAAGGCATGTGCTTCTTCTATGGCGGCTGCTATTTCTTCACGATTGTATATATTGGTGGTCTTGATCAGATCAGCGCCCCTATTAAATTGTTCCCGTACATTCATACGCCACTCGATCGCCCCATCATAGTGAGTCTCTGCCATGGTATAACGTTTTTCTATTGCTTTATAATTTCCTTCGACTGAATGACCACCTGTACCGGTGGTTGTCTGGCCGACAGAAAATATTCTGGGACCGGGTATTCGATTCTGGTTAACGGCATCTTTTAACCGGAATGGAACCTCCCCATGTGCTGCAGCATCGCGAATACTGGTTATGCCGCTTTCGATATACCAGCGAAGATGTTCGATGGCCATAAGGGTAAGATGTGCCTCGTGTGTAATAATATCGATGCCGTCATGAAGAGGGGAAGTAATTTCGCTCATATGTTCATGCATAGCAATAAGACCAGGCATGACGGTTTTCCCGTCAACATCGATCACCTGTGCATCCCGGGGCCAATTTGTTGATCCAGGTGGAAGGATCTCTTTGATTCTGTTCCTTTCAATGACAACATTTCCATCATGCGCTTCAGCACCAGTCCCATCAAATATCCGCCCGCCGGTTATAACAATCGTGCCATCGGGACCCTCCGGACCGGGAGGTAAAGGAATACGCCGGGGATCGTTCGTGGTTCGAGTATTCGGGTCGATAAATCTCCTGCGATCTTCTATCGTCTGGCCATACATTACTCCGTAAAATGTAAACACCCCGATTAGACAGAGAAATATGGACTTTGTAATTGTTTTATTCATGATGAACACCTTTTATTTATAGTTGTAAAATTTTGACTCTTTGAATTATTTTCGCTATTAGTCGTTATCGTATTGACCAGTGGCCTTCTGGCATCAAAGCCATCGGATCGTGAGGATCAATGTTTAACATTCCATCTTTGATGACGACGTGTCCGCCACGGATAACCAGGTCAACATTCGCGAGGTCGTCAAGGTCAGCATCCGGTCTGCCGTCAATGACCGTAATATCAGCAAGTTTGCCCGGCTCTAATGTTCCCAGTTGGTCGTTCATATCAAGGATCTCTGCATTCGTCATTGTGGCAGCTACAAGGGCTTCCGTAATGGTATACCCTCCCTCGACAAAATACTTTAATTCCTGAATATAGGTATAAGGTAATTCAATGACACTATTTCCCATATCCAAGCCAACACCCATTTTTATCCCGGCACGTCTCATTTTCTGAAACGTTTCCATAATTGAGTCTCTTGTTATTGTGAATCTGCGTGAAGCTTCGCCGAAATATCCACCTTCCCGTTCGATTTTTCTCATTGATGACGTAATCGCAGGAACTGCCTGTGTCCCTTGTGACGCCATCAAACTTATAGTCTCGTCAGTCCGGGGCATAAGATGATCGATCACATCTACTCCTGCTTCGACCGCCCACTGAATATAGAACGTTTCTGCATTGGCTGAGACTTTCAATCCCAGGGTGTGTGCTTCTTCTACTGCCACTCCAATCTCATCTGGTCTGAAATGGCTGGCGACTGCGATGAAAGCAGCACCATTTGTCCATTGCTGCCGCGTCGCTTCCAGCCATGCGTCCGGTCCATTAACGGTCCACTCTGCAGAGACCATAACAGCCTCCGGAATTTCAACATTTATGAAGTTGCCATACCACATACCCTCGGTTGAATGTCCTCCCGTAACGGTAATGAGTTGTCCTGAAGGAAATAACCGGGGACCGAAAACTCGATTCTGTAATACTAAATCTTTCAATCTGAATGGTATATCCCCATGTGATCCAATATCACGAATACTTGTAATACCACTTTCGATGTACCATTTAAGACGCTCGTAAGCATCAATCGTACTCAATACTGCATATGTTTTAACATTGGGACCGTGATCAATTATCCCCTTAGCCTTTGTTATTTGTTCATGGAGGGCAATTAGACCCGGCATAACGGTTTTTCCTGCAACATCGATCACGTTTGCATCGCGAGGCCAATCTCTTGAATCGGGTGGAAGGATCGCTGAGATCATGTTTCGTTCAAGAACAATAGTTCCATTGTGCACTGCCGCACCGGTCCCATCAAAGATTCTCCCGCCAGTTATAACGGTAGTACCTTCTGGACCGGGCTGAAATCCGCTAGGAACTCTCGTTCCAGATATTGCCGTCAACTGAGCAAATATTTCCCCGTAAAATATAAATATCCCGATAAGGCAGAGAAATATGGATTTTGTTAGTGATATCCTCATAATTAACACCTCCTGTTACGTGTTATATTGTAATAGTTTATGGAGTAAAAATTAAAATTTGATTGCCCTATGTTAATACACTAAAAGAGATTAATAGGGATTGTGTATGAAATATGACGCTATTTTAAGATGTGCAGTACTTCGTCAGAGCGTACCGGTTACATGGTGAGGTATTCATTTTGCTTATACAAGTGGTTCCTACTCCTCGGACACATATAATGTGCGAACCTTCAATGTAAGGCATGCATCAAACTTTTACAAGTGCTTTCTGTTTCCTTTTTCGAACCTTTCTGCTCATTTGATCAGGAATATCTCCTCATTTGGCGGTTGAATAAATTCAACTCCCCGGCTGGTAATTATTTGTGGATTAGATATATTAAAGCATAGTGGATAACCGGGTCGTTCAGCAATGTTCATATGTACCATATATTCAAATGCAAAGAGATGATTCTCCTGAATTTTCAAATGATGTGTGTCAGGCCGAAATCCGGACATAGATGGCCCTATAATTCCGTTACCCATGCCAGCATTGCCAAAACTGTGATTATCAATGGAAAATCCTGCAACATCGGTTCCTTTACCAGCAAGCGCTTTCTGTACCAATATATAATCCAATGTGCTTTTGCCGTCAGCAGTCACTCCTCGTGAATTAATAAACGGTGTATAGATATAGCCCGCTTCTTCCATAGCTTTAACCATAGCATCCAAGGATTCTTTGGCGGTCATACCAACCTTCATATGATCCCGCAAAATCCATTGTCCTGCTATCGCTTTATCATAGACTCTCCGCAGAAAGTCAGGAACTTTCGTTTCTCCCTCTCTCAAAATATAGGCATGAATTTTAGTATCTACTCCAAATCCCATGTAGTTACCCCCGGGACCGCCACTGCCGCCAACAAAAAAATCGCCCCGCTGAATTACATAATCAGGATTATGAATAAACCACCTGACGTCAGGTGGAGAAATTTCTACTGTTTTATCGGGAGTATTTAATGCTGAATAGTAAACCCGGGCATTTATATCCGCTACCGTTGTTTTACCCGGAATAACCTGAGATAATCTTTGTTTTGCCCTTTGACGTGCCAACGCCAAAACTTCAACCTGCGCGGCCACTTCCCTGCTCGTTCTTCTGATCACAAAATCGGAAATGACATTCTCTGCAGATATAATTCTTGAAGAATATTTTGGCCCAATTATTTTTTCTAATCTTAAATAATCGGAATATGAAATTCCATCTGCCTGGACGATCCAGGCTGACGTATTGACTGCTATTGTTTGTGGATCACGTTCAGCAACAAAATCTCTGAATTCATCGTAGACATCTGGTTCTTCTCTCGGATACGGTACATATATATAACCTGCTTCTTCGCCATACCCTTCATCCACACGAAATCCTTCACCCTGAGGACCAATAGCCCGTGCAAAATCACCAGAGCCGCGTATGTCAATATTTTCAACAGCTCCCGCTTCACCAAACACTGCCCGCTCAATTTTATCCTCCAGGTCCGTAAAAACCAAATAACCGGAGGTTCCTCCAAAAAACTGAGCCATTGGATCAGGATTTCCACTGCGGGTGACATGAATCCACATGTCCACTTTATTGTCGCGCATGGCTCCCGGCAGAATCAGGTCAAGTTTGTCATTTCGCATAAGACGAACAGCTTCCGCATCGGTTTCCGATGTTCGCCGAGGCAGTGGCTGTTGTGCATTGGCAGTAGAAACAATGAACATCACAGCAGCAAAAAATAAAATTACCCGTGATTTCATGAAATACTCCTCTTTTGAACTTTAATATTTAAATATTTGTGATCTGTATTTTTACCACAATTTTTTGACTTCATCATCCAAGCCTGTCAATTCCCATCGTATGAGCGACCATGGAATCGATCCTGTTGCTAATACTTCATCCATAAAATCTTTGAGAACAAAATCGTCTCCGAGTTGACTTGCACGATCTCGAAACAGCTTCATAAACTGGACCTTGCCAAGAACCATGAGCATATGGTGGCCAACACCCCGCAGTGTCGTATTCAACTCAAACCACAAATGGTGACTTCCCTCGAGCAATTCTCCATGCGGAGCATTGTCGATACAGAACTGTGTCGCATCTGCGTAGCTCCAGTCTCCGCTGTGCATGTAGATATCTGAAAGCGCCCGGACCGTTCGGAACGCAGCTTGTTCATACGCTATTTCTCTTCCATGAGCATTACGACCGTCCAGATAACCGGCATGCATCAGAAGTTCTTCAAGTGCGAAGGCAAATCCCTCTCCACGGGCGGTTCCAATTTTATAGGGACGTCTGCCTCCTCTGATCGGTCGGTCGTCGTTTCCAGATCTCATTTCATCGAAAAGATGACCAACCAACTCGTGTGTATTTTCCATGACTGCTTCCCGGTGTGAAAAATTAAAAAAGTAATCTTGTTTTTCCGGCCATGGTTTGTCTAATCCATAACCCTTCCCATCAATGCGAGAATCGTAATATCTGTCAGGCACATTGATATTATCCAGACTAAAAATTTCTTCCTCATCGAGAAAATTCATAATATGGGCAACAGCTTCATAGATACCGTCCCTGTATTCTTTCTGCGATCTATCCGGTATAAGCGGAGAAACATTACGGTTCCTATTCTCTTCGAGACGCTGAAAAGTTCTTACACGGTTATCTTCAAGTTCAACAATTGTACGAACATCTTCCCACGTATAGGGAAAAAGGTAAACGTTTTTGAGCAGCCAGTTGTAGTTTTCTTTGCCAACTCCTGCCCGTGCGGTCATTTTACTCTTATTTGCCTCGATCCAGTGGATATAGTCATCGATTGCCACCAATATTGTCTCAACATTTGATACAAGTTCGGGATTATGTTCCGACAGCTTGTCAGCAAGAGATTCGAATGCTACTTTCGTGTCCCCAAGTGACAAAACAGCAAGAGTACCGAGGTCGCCCGCTATCTCCGAAAAGTTGTTGAGATTTGCCTTTGCCTGCTCTAAGATCGCAGGGACAATCTGAAATTGGTTCTGCATTTCAGAAAGAACGCTCCCTTGAAGCGGCAAATTTCCGGAACGGCTGTATCTGGATATGACATCATTATAATATCCGGGATCGATCGACCATGGCCTAAGAACTCGGTGCTGGAATTCATACCCATTCATTTCTGCACGTACAAGGAGATAATCCGACTTTTGCGGTATGGTCCATCCGGTTGGGTCTATCGCATTTAGACGGTTTTGATATGCCTGCAAATTGCGGTATTTATCATCCATGGCGCCGACAGAGAAATCAGGCACGCCATCGATGGATTCCGGTTGCTGGAAATCTCGAAATTCTTCAAAGAGACTAATAAGGCTATCATAATTCGTACTTTCAACTACAGCATTCTGCCGATTCTCTGCTGCACAATGAAATACTGTTATGCAGATTAATATATTATAAACAGCAGCTAAATACTTTTGATTAATCATGATATTAGTTCCATTCATTTAAAATTAGGTCATTAGGTCAAAAGCGGCCTAACGTGAATTTTGATTAAAGGATGGAATAGATTTTGGTTTCTGTAATGGTATCTCCATCCCATTTTCTTCGGTACACTGGGCAATGATTTTTGCTGACACCATGGTACTGTAAGCGTCTTTCTTGTGCACATGACCAGAACCCCTCAAGGCCGTTACTATGACGACGTCCCGTGATGCGTTATGATCGACCGTACGCTGTTTACCAAAAACTGCAGCGATGTATACGAACGGAACGTATCAGTGGAGAAGACGCTCCCTTTCGCAGCGGTGTCCCTGATCTCGTTCATCAGGCAGCAGTCACATCGTAGTCAATAGCTTCCCGTTGACGTTCCATGATGCCGAAAACCTTTGGTTCCCGTACGTTTCCCACCAAAGCAGCTTGCAGCACATTCTATCTCGCCGGCTCGCCGGAAAGTCTTCTCAATTCCTGACACAAAAAATTATAAATCTCCTGTCGATAAAGCATCTATTTGCCTCGCACCGTCGTGGCGCCAAAACCAAGACCTCTGGCAGCTTTATTGGCAGGTATTTCCAAAGAAACATAATGCAGTAGAGCAAGATCCCCGTCCTTGAGCCGCTTCGGGCTCTCTTTACAAGAACATCGAGTACCTGTAAAATGATTACCACGCAAACGGTACAGACGATTCCCCAGAACAAAAGAAACATAATGTACCAACAATCAATCCAGTGACTTTTTCTTCCATTCCAAGTATACTGCAGCACGTGATCAGAAAATAACCTAAGTACCTAAATTTAAGTTATATTCTTTAACCATATTCGAAAATTATTAGCAAAATTTGTTATTAACAAATTAATCGTATCTTATTAATTGGCGAATAGAGAATTTCATTTTCTCGCTTAGTGATTATTATTACAGTCATGGAGAATTGCGTTGCGGATCTTATTTTAAGATCCAGACAAATACACCAATTAACAATCCTACAGCCATCCAACTTACAAGAAAACCCACTATGCTAACAAGGGACGGCTTCATAATCTCAAAATCCGGATGATCTATGAGAACTGATCGCTGAGCCGGTTTTGTACTTTCAAGGAAGAGGTACCGGTCCGATTTCTGGTTCATCTGCCAGTACTGGACTTCGAGATAACAATTTTTATATGACCGGCTAGTCGAGAAGGAACTTTATCTGATCTTCGAGACCTGTCAACTCCCACCGTGTCAGAGAAATAGGGATGATGCCTCCGTTTATGAAATCATCAAAAAATTGTCGAATGGTGAATGTGTCACCTAACTGTCTCGACCTGTCTGCCATAAGCTGCTGCATCATATTCTTTCCAACTGTGTAATTCGAACTGTGACCCGGTGCGCGCAGAGTCTCTTCAGTGTCCCACCACACCGCGTCACTGTCCTCGTCCGCCCACGGATAGGGAAGTAATTCAGCAAAATTCTTACGTCCTTCTTCTAAGGTATACTCGTTGCTGTGCATTTTTAAGTCTGACAATGCCCGAGCCGTACGAAATGCCATCCAGATGTAAGTAATCTCTCTCGATCTTGGCCGATCATCGAATAAACCTGTCTGCATCAGCCACTCTTCAACACCGAATCCAAAAGCTTCGGATCTGGCTTCATGCATATCATAAAGACGAATATCGCTGCGAATAGGCCGTGTGTCTCCCGCCTGGTACCATATCTTTCTTCCGCCGACATAATAATGGCTGAATAGTACGTGAAGAACATTACACATCGGTTCACGATCATTTGTCTGTTCGAAATAACCACGATAATTAGGCCTGAGATAGGCGCTCATACCCCACATTCGCGGATATTGGTCAGGCGGGAGAGGCGACAGATCTTCAGGGACGGTTATGATCTCTTCTTCACGGAGAAAATCCATGACTTTTGCGGCAGTCTCTCTCTGCCGCCGAATATTTTCTTCTTTACTGGATGTCAATGTAAAATCGGGAAGTTTTCGGTTTTTGTGCTCTTCCAACTGCAAAAAGCATATGGCTCTATTGTATTCGCTCTGGATCATTGTATGAAACTCATCCCATGTGTAGGGAATGAGATGGACATTCTTCATCCACCAATTATAGTTCTCCTTCCCTACTCCGGCAGCCGCAGTCATTGTATCCTTGTTTGCTATAAGCCAGTCACGAAAATCTTCCGTAGCAGTCACTGCCTGATCAACATAGGGGACCAGCTCGGGATGGTGCTCGGCAAATTGTACCCCAAAGCGGTTGAGCATCTCGATATCTTTTTCTTTGACACGGATAGCAACTGTTGCGAGATCTCCTGCCGCTTCCATAAGATTTATCTTCGCCTGAGCAAAAAGCTTCGGAACCGTTTGCAGCTTCTTCCGGAAATCAGCAACGCCACTTTCAAGGAGAGGAACTTCCGGTTTATACAGCCCCCAGTTGGACAAACTCCTCGAATGGTGAACAAGGAGCCGGGGATATATACCGTCGGTAAGATTGTAAAAGCCGGGATCACGGGCCCACTGCCGAAGAACCCGATGGTCGTACTCTACACCATTCATTTCCGCGCGAACCACATGGAAATCTATTTGATGTTCCACGCTCCAATCACTCATATCTATTGCTACAAGACGCTTTTGAAGCTGTTGTAATCCGTTATATTGCTTTTCCATTGAGGCAGCCGTGAAATCGGGTACTCCATCAACAACCTCAGGTTTTATAAACTCACGAAACTCCTGAAATAAATCAACTAGGCAAGCATAGTCAGTACACGATTTTCCCATTTATATCTGCCCCCTTACAAAATAATAGGTTTAACTGGCTTCCTTATATGCAATAATCATGTATCAATTATAGTAATTAGACTATACTTCAATCAAAATAACACATACTGATCCCGGTGTTAACGAATCAAACGTATCTGTTTAATCGGTGGATAGAGGAACTCAACTCCCCGTTCTGTGACGATCACATCATCTTCGATAGATAAGCTGATATTCTTCCCTTTACCCCACTCAGGCACCGGTTTTCTAGTCACGTATTCCAAAACAAAGAGAAAATACGATGGGATCTTCAGATGTTCCCTGTCTAATCCCCAATTAGCCAACCGGGGTCCAACAGCGTCATCACTCCATTGATGCCCCAGAGGATGCAGATCGATGGAAACTGTGGTCTTTTCTGGATCGATGAACCCGTCACTCCCAACGAAGCTAAATCCAGCTGCATTCATTGCATTCTCGATAACCTTCTTAGTCTCTTTAGCAGTACGTCCCACCTTGACATTTGCACGGAGGATCTTGCGAGCTTCCATGGCTTCATTGAAAGCTTCCTGCAGTTGCGGAGGTATGACAGTTTCATCGTCACCCATTACATACGCAGCCCGCTTAAGGTCAATGCGGTAGTTCATCATGACAACGCCAAAGTCAATACTGACCAGATCGCCAGCCCGAACAGCACCATCCCCTGGAACTCTTTCACCACTAACCAGATTTCTGGCAGATGCCCCCGGCAGACCAAATTGAATTGTCGAACCATATCCACTCGACATGTTTTGGTGCCGCAACCATCGGCCAATATCATTCACGGTGGTTACACCGGGCTTGATCATATCAAAGGCCTTCTCCACCGCTTTGACAGTTTGTCTGCACAGTTCTCCATAAAAAACAATTTCACTCATTACTCTAGTCGAGCGAAAATCGTTGATCACATATTCGGCGGACATAAATCTATTCGCATATTTATCGCCGACAGCATTGACCAGTCTCGTGTAATCTGTATGCGATATACCGTCTGCCATCGTAAGCCATTTTGAGTAATTTACGCCAATGTTTTGGGGGTCGCGTTCGGCGACAAATTTAGCAAGATCTTCATCCGAAAGACTTCTTTCGATTATATCGTATGCTCCACTTGCCCGAACATCGGAAGTAATACGGCCAAATGCAGCACGTTCAATCCTGTTTCCACCACGATCAGTAAAGATAAAATACCCGGTATTACCACCAAGATCCAACCTCAGAGGATCAAGGTGACCTTCTTCCGAGTTGTTTATGCCAACGACATGAATCCACATGTCAACATTATTGTCTCTCATTGCATGCGGTGCATGCGGTAAAAGGAAATCAAACTTCTCCGTTCGAATCAGATTGAGCACGTCCATCATAACATCTGATTCCAGAGATTGGGCTTTTACATCATTAACAAGCAGAAGAATGCAAATAAATGCAAGAAGAAACCGCATATCTCTCATGATATTACCTCTTATTACAATCCTTATTTAAATGAATAAAATGTGTATTTTAAAATTGATGACAAACGTAAAAAGTGTATATTAAAGAATTTAAACGCCAGTAGAAAGTTTGGAAACACCAACAGGATAAAACTGTGAAGCGTGTATGGCATTTACAAACTTGTGCAATGATAATATAAGGTAATTAAAATTGAAATATTCTACATTGTAAAGAACTGATGTTCAACAGAAGACTTTGGAGAAATATGGAATATCCTACGAGAAAGTTAACCATCAAGAAATACACTTGTATCGAAAATGAGCAAAATGTTACTAATTTTATTATTACTAATATTAAATATTTGAGCCATCGGGACAGATATTCCCGGTTTTGTAAATTGATAGACTAAACAAGCAGAGAATTCATTTTCAAATGAAGATATTATTTTATATTCAAGTCCTACAAATCCTATAGGAGGATCTGATTTTAACGATTTTATATAATCTTCTCTTGAGTCAAATTTGTAAAGGGGCCCACTAAAAGTAAAGTCATTCGCAAATAATTGAAATAACTCATCAACGTTTCCGTCCGAATAGAATATTTTCATATATCTCAGAGCTAAATCCAATGGCCTCATTTCTCAATCCTGATTTTATTTCAAAGATTCATTAAAATATAAATTATATGACCATTACATCATTTATAAAATATATATTTGTAATTGTGTATAGTCTATGAAAATCACTTTAATATCTTCGGAATATCATGGTATTTAATGATGCCCTGCAAGACTTGAACCAGCGACCCATTGATTGTGAGTAATTTGCTCCAAAATTCATAACGTTAATATAAGCAATCACTGTTCAAAATCAAGGTTTTTAGACAATATAGAACAATTACGGAAATACACATACGGAGAATGGTTTCAAATTGGTTGTTTTTTTGATATTCTTCATATTCAGATTATACAGTTTATCAATATTTCTTTTACCTGTTCAAGAATACCTCTCCTTTTTTAGATCAATTACACTATTGTAATGCAAATGTGAAACTTACTGACAAGAAACAAAAGAGATGTGTCTCTGATTTGTATGTTTTTGAACAGGTAATTGAACTATTAGGACTAATGAGGATATGTTTATGTCTCTAAGGACTTTTGCTGTTTGAATTGATAGCTCATTAGTTAGCTTGATACTATAATAATAAAATCCATTTGAAATACTAATATGGAAAATATCAGATAATATCTTACTATGTTAAGAAATTGCATTACCACATACTCTGATATTTTGACAAAACCAAATCAATATAAAGAGTGGTACTAATGAAATAACTTGAAAAATTACGGAATTTAGGCTTTTCGAATAACATGCTTCAGGCGTTAGAAAAAAAGGATTCGAGGAACCTACACCTATACAGGAAAAGATAACGCCCCTTATTCTCAACACTTCCCGCGGTCTGGTCGGACAGGCCCAGACCGGAACCGGCAAAACTGCTGCGTACGGTATACCGATCATCGAGAACATCGCAGGCAGGTCAGATTTTGTTCAGGTACTCATTTTAGTACCTACACGTGAGCTTACCATACAGGTATCCGAAGAATTGTATTCGCTTAAAGGCCAGAAAAATTTACAGATAACACCAATCTATGGCGGACGGTCAATTCAACAACAGAGTAAGCGTCTCAAGAAGGGAGTAGACATTGTTGTCGGAACGCCCGGCAGGATTCTCGATCATATCAAGCGAAAACGGCTGAACCTCAACAGTGTTTCTTATGTCGTTTTGGGTGAAGCGGACGAAATTCTCAATATGGGCTTTATCGAAGATATTGACTTCATTCTTGGAAAAACAAACAGTAGCAGGACCACGCTGCTCTTTTCGGCAACAATGCCTAAAGTAATTGACAAAGTTGCTAAGAAATACATGCGTGGTTATGAGAAGATCCTTATCGAACAAAAACAGGTTCCCGTTGACCTGACAGACCAGATATATTTTGAAGTAGCTGTGAAAGATAAGTTTGAAGCGTTTTGCCGGATCATGGATTTCGAGGAATACTTTTACTGTTTGGTATTTTATAGAACAAAGGTGGATGTCAACGAAGTTGCCTCGCATCTGCTCGAACGTGAATATGAAGCCGGCGCACTGCACGGCGATTTTTCACGAGGACAACGGGAGAAAATCCTAGAACAATTTAAAAAACAGCGGGTCAATGTACTCATCGCTTCCGATGTTGTGGCACGCGGAATTGACGTTCAGAATCTAACGCATGTTATCAATTATTCACTACCTCAAAATACGCAAAAAAAAATCTGCCAAATATTAAAGATATAATACAGGTAAAAAGTTCTCGGCTCAAGAAAGAAGTTGAAAGAATTTTAAAGAAAGATATTCCCGTTGATATTTTAAAAATGGCGAAACGGCTGCTAAAAGGAAATAATCCTGAAAGAGCAATGGCGGCTCTATTGAAACATGCCTTTGAGAATGAATCCGATATCCGGATAGCTATAACGAGATTCGCGACAGACAGCCCGGCTATTAAAGGTGAAACACAGCTGCTCGTGGCGCGCGGTACCAAAGACCAAATGCAAACTCGTGGAATTGATTAAAAAGAAAACAAAGATCAACGACCGTAAGATCAATAACGTGCAGGTTATGAAGGATTACTTTTTTATCACCATTGCCATTCATTGAGGCAGAATTGATTCTGAAGAGATTCAAAGAACAGAACAAGGGAACAAAACCGGTCGTTGTCAAAGCCAAAAAACGGTAGTAAACATTAAGCTTCTTCAATAGAATGATCAAGCAAAACTAATTCCGAAAATGTAACCATATTCATTTACTATATTGTTTAATGTCTATAAAAAAAGCGAAGTCTTATATGCCGTAACTTCTTTTTTATATATACTTTACATTATTTTAGATATAGGGCTATTTTAGCAATTATTGCGTGCTATATAGTTATCGAGCTGCGTAGTATAAAATTTGTCAACGAGGTTATCATTCATAATCTCTATAAATTCTTTCACCGAAGAATAAATCGGACTATACGAGTTGAATTTTGAAAATATTTTACATGTGCATATAGAACTATAACAGCATATCATTGCAACAACTTTATCATCTCATCATCATAACCGGTCATTTCCCACCTTGTGAGCGCCATGGGTATCTCACCTGCTGCAAGAAACTCATCAATAAAATCACGCAGAACAAAATCTTCCCCCAACTGCATAGCCCGGTCTTTTAGCAGTTTAGTGAAATGGGCTTTACCAACGACTACACCCGTATGAAAACCTGGAGAGCGCAGGTTCGTTTGCATTTCATGCCACACCATACGATCATTTTCATCAGACCATTTGTACGGCATAATCTCGGCACAGAGTTTTCTCATTTCGGTATAATTAATTTCGTTGTTGTGCAATTTCAGGTCGGGCAATGAGAGACTCATATGCGAAGCATTCATGAGATATTCAACTTCCCTTCCTCGTTGCAGCCTATTGTCGAGAACACCAGCTTGCATCAGCAGCTCTTCCAGCGAGGCTGCCCATCCTTCCGAACGGATCCAATCCATATTATAAAGTCTTTGTGCACCGCGGATCGGACGTTCGTCACGTTCAGTCCGCTGCCGATCAAATAGATGGCCAATAAACTCATGTGTTTCGCCGGGCAACACCTCGCGCTCACGGGCTCTGTGGTCAATAGTATTACTCGTTGGCAGTGGTCTTCTGGGTTCGTTAGGATCGCTGTAGTCTGCGGGGTCCAACCAATCGGGAACTGTCAATATTTCTTCATCATGGAGGAACGTAACAACGTTATTGAGAGCAATATCGAGGCGGCGGTAATATTCCAGTTCCGTATCCGCTATCTCAAGCGGAGGAAGATCACGGTTCCTGTTTTCCTCTAATTTCAGAAAAGTTATTATGCGGCTGTATTCATGCTGTACAATGGTCAAACACTCTTCCCAGGTGTAGGGAAAAAGATGCACATTTTTCAGCCACCAGTTATAGTTTTCTACCCCAATACCTGCGAGACCGGTCATACTGCTTTTGTTATCCTCCAACCATTTTCCATAGCTAATCACCGCATTGGCGGCCTGTTCCGCATCGGGAACCAGTTCAGGATGGTGTTCCGCGAGTCGAGCTGCGAGGTTGTGGTAGTTGTCCGCTTCTCTGTCAATGAAATTGATGGCAAGATTCGCAAAATCCTCAGGTACATCTCTCAGGTTTTCTTTCGCCTGCTCATATATCGCAGGTATAGCTTGCAGTGTTATTCGAAAGTCCGGTAATCTGTCGTTAGACAAGGGGAGTCTGGTCCACCTCAGGCTGGACAATCCATTCATTCTGAATACAGAGCCTCCCTGATTAGGCATGTAATATAGGGGGTCACGCGACCAGGGACGGAGAACCCGATGAAAAAAATCAAGCCCGTTCATTTCAGCGCGTACCAAATGGTAATCAACTTGCTGTGAAACCGGCCAGTCTTTGATATCAAACGCAGCAAGGCGACTTTGAAATGTCTTCAAACCGCGCTTTTGCTCATCCATTGCGGCAGCCGTGTAATCAGGAACACCATTAATGATTTCTACCTCCTCAAACTCACGAAATTCGAGAAATAGGCTGACAAGATCGTTATACGTGCTATTCACGGCCACATCAATTCCGCCATCTCCGGCAAAACAATAAAAAAACACAAGACTGAACAAAAGGAGAGAAGTAACAACTAAATGATTATGCTTGAGCATGGTTCCAATCTCCTTGTTTACAATTATTAAATGATATCCAATTATCTTTTTTATCTATCTTAAAAAGGATATTGAACTGAAATCAAGCTGTAATATGAAGGTTATAGTAAATCTGTAGTTATGAGCACTACAGGACTTAAACCTTCCATTGTTCAATTTTTAAGGCCGTACCCATTTCAGTCTCGCCATTCTCATTCCATTATATTCCGGATTGAGTACAGCAGCGAAATATTGCCGGTCATGGTGCATAATTCTCATAGCCTGGTATGGCAACGTACAAACTTTGTATTTATCATCATCAACACCAAAATTCAGAGGATCATTTGAACAGTAAATGGTAGTATGACATTCTTTATGTACTTTGACTCTGAATAAGTAAAAATTTTGTTCTTCTGGCAGGTATATCACAAATGGGCATTCAGCATCCTCAGGACCGCTTCCGGCACTGCCGCCGCTTGAAACAATAGTGGAATCTCCCCAGTTATGTAAATCATCAGACGTTCTGCAATAGACTTTTCCCTCACCTTCCGGTACACCGGTATAGTATAAATAAAATTTATTTCTAAAAGCCATAATCATCGGGTCTCTTGAACTTGATCGATGACCCTCCGTAAAAAGGCCGCTTAGGTTATCCGTGTTTAGAAGGCGTGCGAACGATTTCCCATCACTGCTCCATGCCATACAAATATTTACCCAGTCACCATAAAACATATAATACTTATTTTCATGTTTGAAGACAAACGGCGCCTGGAGACCTCCGGCTGTTTCTCCGAAGTTAGGGTCCGCTTCCAAGGTAATTCCCATAGGTGTCCAGTTTTCATTTGTCAACGAATCGGATTGCCAGCGGTAGAGTAGCCTGGTATTTCCGCCACAGCCAGTATTGCGAACACAAGAACATAACTGCCAGGTTTGATCGGCTGCCTGCCATATACCGAAATCTACCGGCTCCTGATTTTCTGTAGTATAACGACCAAGATCCGGAATACCGGCTATTGTCCACCATTCACCATCAATTTGAGGGATCAGTTTCTTATCATAATTCATTTTAGTATTATACCCTTCAGTCTCATTGCTTGAAGTTTAATGGATCAGTACGATTTTTTCATTCGGGGGCTGAATAAATTCAACTCCCCGGCTCGACACAACCTGAGGATTCGATATATTAATAGAAATCGGATAACCTGGTCTTTCGGGGAGGTTCGTATGGACCGCATATTCAAATGCAAAAATATGATTCTCCTGTATTGTCAAATGCGCCATGTCCGGTCGAAATGCTGCCATTGATGGTCCAGGATAATTCAAACCACTGCCATTATTACCCATAGAGTGAAAATCAATATAAATTCCGGACTTATCTGTATTTGCGAGTGCCTCTTGAATAATTGAATAGTCTCTCGTTTTTGTGCCGTCAGGTATTGGTCCCCGTGAATCTGTTAGTTCTGTATATACATAGCCTTCTTCCTCCACAGCTTTGACCATTGCGCTTAATGATTCCCGTGCTGTCATTCCGACTCTTACATGCGGTCGCATAATTCCTATAGCTTTTATAGCCTGATCATAGGCATGCTGTATACTCTCGGGAACACGCGTTTCCCCTTCTCTCATAATATATGCATGAGTTTTAGTATCTGTCCCAAAACCCAAATAGTTGACCCCACCATGCAAAGCAAAAAAATCACCATGCTGAAACACATAGTCACCATGACGGATCCAATGTCGCGCATCTGGCGGTTCAATTCGTTCTGATTTTGCAGAATAGTAAAGCCGGATACCTCCCGGCGACCAGGTACTATAGTCTCTTAAACCTCGTTTGAATGCCTCCTCCCTTGCCCACCATGTTATATCCCGTATCGTTGTTACACCCGGTTTGATACGGGATAAAGCCTGCGCGGCAATCTGACGGCTCAATTCCAATGTGTTTGTCTGAACTGTAATTTCTCTAAGAGTTCTTCGCAACAGGAAATCTGTTATGACATTTTCTGCGGAGATGAATCTCTCAGAATACTTAGTCCCTAAAATTGTTTGCAGTTTCACATATGCAGTATGTGAAATCCCATCAGCCGTAGTGAGCCAATCGGAGTAATTTACTGCAATTGTTTTTGGATCGCGTTCGGCAACAAACTCTGTTAATTCGTCATAGACTTCTGGTATTGTAAAACCCTGCCGAGGGTCCATATTGTTATAGTTAATACCACTGATAGCTTGCCCAATATTCGTGGAACCATGTACATCAATATTTTCAACAGCACCTGCTGAACCAAAAACAGCACGCTCAATTTTGTCCCCCAGGTCCGTAAATATCAAATAACCGGATGTCGAGCCAAATTGAGGAGCCAATGGATCAGGGTCCCCGGGACGAGTGACATGAATCCACATATCCACATTATTGTCACGCATTGCTCCTGGTAATATAAGATCAAGTTTTTCATTTCTTATAAGACGTAGAACCTCTCCGCCTGTTTTTGACGTATGCACACCAGGCTGTGCATTGACACAAGGCACAGCAAACATTAAAGAAATCAAAAAAAACGTTATGCGATTAATCATTTCAAGACCCTCTCTATATTAATAAGTAACTATGTATTAATTATTCGTGGGTAGACAGATTATGTGAAATCAAAATTGTCGCATTTATTTGGTCATAAAACGTATGTGACTTGGGAATGCATCGTAGGAACATAGAGGAAACAATTAATAGTAAGATTTGATATTCGCAATTTCAAGCATTTTCTGTTATACCAGTCGAATGATGAGAGAAATTGTAATATTTATGTCAATTATCATAGTTGAATGATTGCAAATTTAATAAAAGGGCTGATTTATACGAACCAGCCCTTTTATTACTAAATGAAGTTTTTTGCTTCATATCCAGATTTATTGAATGAAGCCGGAAGAGCATTTCCGGCACACAAGACGTAATAAACGGTAGCAACAACTCTTCCACTCTCACAGCATGAAATTTAACGGATCAGCACAATTTCTTCATTTAGTGGCTGAATAAATTCAACGCCCAAATTGGTTATAATTTGAGGATTTGAAATATTAATCGCAAGTGGATAACCGGGCCGTTCATCGATATTCATATGGATCATATATTCAAAAGCAAATAGATTGTTCTCTTGAATTTCCAAATGCCACGAGTCTGTGCGAAATGTACCTATTGATGGTCCAAGTGACCCCAGGATACCAAAATTGTGATTATCAATGGAGAATCCTGCATAATCTGTTCCTTTACCGGCGAGTTCCCTTTGTATCATTCTATAGTCTTCATCACCATCTTGTGTACCGTCTAACAGATATTCATGAGAATCGATAAAAGGTGTATAATGATAACCTGCATCTTCCATGAGTTTCACCATTGCATCCAGCGATTCTTTAGCGGTCATCCCTACTTTCATACCTTGCTTCATAAGCCATTGACCTGCTATTGCTTTATCAAAGACCCGCTGTATAAAATCGGGAGCTTTTGTTTCTCCTTCTCTCAAGATATACACATGAATTTTTGTATCAACTCCAAAACCCATATAGCTGCCTCTGGGGCTACTACCTCCGCCACCAACAAAAAAATCACCCGGCCGAAGAACATAATCGCGGTCACCACTTATCCACCTGACAGATGGCGGAAAATCCTTTTCTGTTTCTTGAGGCTTGGTGCCTGCAGAATAGTAAAGCCGGCCGCCAATATCCCCTATAGTTGTCATACCCGGTATAATTTTGGCTATGTTTTGCAACACACGCTGGCGAGCCAGTGCCAAAACTTCGGTCTGTGCTGCTACTTCCCTGCTTGTCCTTCGTACTACGAAATCAGTAATGAGATTTTCTGCCGATTCAATTCTCTGAGAATATTTAGGACCTAAAATCTTTTCCAGTTTTAAATATGATGAATATGAAATCCCATCTGCCTCTTTGAGCCAATCGGAAAAATTCACTGCAATAGTCTGTGGATCATGTTTAGCAACATACTCCGTTATTTCCTCATAGATCTCTGGAATTGAAAAACCCTGCTTGGGATCTGTATTGTTATAATTATAATTGCCAAAAGCCCGTCTTAAATGCCAGGAGCCTTCGACATCAATTTTTTCAACAGTTCCCGGTGAACCTCCAAAAATAGCCCGTTCGATTTTGCCGCCCAGATCAGTAAAAATCAAATAACCGGAGAATGATCCAAAATAAGGAGCCAATGGATCGCCTCCGCGACTAACATGAATCCACATATCTACATTATTGCGGCGCATAGCTATAGGCAAAACAAGATCCAATTTGTCGTTTCTCATGAGACGAAGCGCTTCCCTATCGGTCTCTACCGTTCGTTGTGGTAGCGGGTTAAAGGTATCTCCCCCACGCTGTGCTTTTACATTAGATGCTGCGCACATCATAGCAATGAAAAAAATCATACTTCTAATTTTCATAGCTCCCTCCTCTTGTGACAATAAGATGTTCTGAATAACATTTCAACTTATTGTGAATGATACATTTTATTAGATAAGTTGTCAAGTCAAAAGTATAGATAGAGCAGCAAATTTTTTTGAATATACACTACATCTAAATATATATTTATTTTCATGTATTAATGAAGTTCCCTATTAATAAGAACCCGCCTATTTCTTGATTATTACTTTAACTTATGCTATCTTTCCACCTAAGCTATCAATTAATGCAACTAACCAGATTCATCACGATATTCATCACAATTTCTCTTCTATCGATTAGAATTATTAAAACTGTTACCAGAAATATTGTGCTCTTCATAGTTTTCGGTATTGGAAATTTGTTAGCGCGGACGGCCGATTCTTTTGAATCAAGTCCGTTCCACAGAACAATGAAAGCGTAAAAATGTTTCATAAGGATGCAGTGTCGGCAGGATATAAAATAGTGTAATCCTATAATGAGTATGACAATTCGATATCTAAAGGCTGATTTATAAAAAAGATTTTATCGGATTTAAAGTGCTTTATATTTTTGCGGCGCCCGTAAAATCGTGTGCGGGTGAAGTCAATGTGCCATGGGTTACTGCAGTAGTGGATCTATTATATTCTTGTGCTTAAACATTTGAGATAAAATAGGTATTTTTATTTTTTGTCCCTTTGATTATTTTTGACTGGCTTGAAGGAAGATTAATTTCGAAAGCTACGGATTTACTACCCGGGACTGCTGCATGAACAGCAGATATTTGTCCCCGCTGACTATATAGATTTGGCCGTGCTCAAAAAAAATCTCGATAAAACGGTCATTTCAAAAATCGGCGGGTTTCAGTTCTATGTAACCACGAATAATCTCGGATTAAGAAGCCTGAAAGAGATCACGCTCACAAAAACCGATGGATCATACAGAATATTATGCCTGAGGGATTCCTTTACTTTCGGACTCGGTGTAAATGATAATGAAACCTATCCTCATTATCTCGAGAAAATATTTTCGGACATTAAATTGGAAGCTATCTCCGTTATAAATGCCGGATTTGCAAACGGGTTGGAACCAGGTAAACTAAAGAATTTCTGCACATTGAACAGTTGAGTGGGCCCTGCAGGACTCGAACCTGCGACCCACTGATTATGAGTCAGAAAGTTATATGCGATTATTATATGACTTAAATTTAAAGAAATCAATCAATTAAATGCATGGCTGCTGTATAATATTTCAATGAATTTCATGTCACAAATGCTACAAATGACACCAATTTATACCCTTATTGGCAAGAATTGGCAAAGTGCGTTAATTATCCGAGTCTTTAAAAAATTAATTAAAAATAAGTTTTAATATATAAAATTTAAAGAATAATTATTAAATTCGGATTGAAAATTAATGTGAGATGTTAAAACGGTAATTCCATAGCATGATTATATTCTTTTTTATACACCAAATTATCATCAAGATAAAAAGTGACAATATATTCTTCCAGAGATTCTAATCGTGAGAGATTCATAACTAGATTTGCATTATTTGAATTTGTATAAAATTCATCGTTATTCCAAAAATATTTAATATTTGTTTTTTTCAATAATTTCTAGGTTTGCTTTAAAAGGACCAGCATTCAAACCAGAATTGAAGATAAATGAAATTGAATCTAATGTAGTAGTTGCTTTATTTATATAGTTCCACCTCGAAAAAAACAAAGAGCGATCATTGGACACAGAAATTAATCGTTTCCATTTTTTATAGCTACTCTTTGGAAGTAATGTGATAAGAGTTTCGTACTCGGCTTGTGATCGACAACACATTTTTCTCAGATAAGTTAAATCTAAACATTTAGGTATTAAAACCTCAGCCGATCGATTTCTATTAATCTCATATCTTTCAATTTCATCTATTCCAAATAGACTTTTGTCATGATATACCTTATTAAACGGTATCTGCATATAGAAATCCACTGATTTATCTCTCGTTGAATATAATGAAGCTAAATTACCATCACTAAATTCGGTATCTTCTTTTTCTAATATCGGTATTGCTTCGAACAAGAAATAAACAGGAACTGGACAATGAGCATCTAATTCAATATTATTTTCTACCCTTATTCCTTCATTAAAGTTAAATGGTATAGTAGAAGCAGACGCAACCTATGTAGGTGGCAAGGGCAAGCATGGTCGTGGTTCTGTAAAGAAAACTCCGCTATTTTCACTGATAGAAAGAGATGGTCGTGTTCGGTCTACTGTTGTGAACAAAGTTACTGCAAAGAACCTGAAATTTATTATCCGTGAGAATGTTAACAAAGACTCCATAATAATGACCGATGAATTCAGGTCTTATTGGGGATTGGGAAAATAGTTCAAAGAGCATCATATTATTGAACATGGAAAGAAAGAATATTCGAGAAGCAACGTACATGTCAATAATGCTGAAGGGTTCTTCAGCATACTTAAACGAGGCATTAATGGTGTTTATCAGCATGTAAGCAAAGAGCACTTGGAAAACTACTCGCATAAGTTCGATTTTAGATATAACTCGCGTGAAATACCTAATTCCCACCGTACGGTAAATGCCATTAAGGGTTTTGAAGGTAAGAAGTTGATGTACAGGGACTCATCCGGCTGCAAGAAAACCCGAAAAAATGGTAACAAATAATGTCTAATAAGATAACTTTAGAGTTAATTGGTGCAAAACATGATGATCAAAACGTCAGGTTTTCTAAATTAGTTAAGGAATTAGATTCAATAAACATTATCTTCAACAAAATAGACAAATATATTAGCGATTCTCCAAAACGACCTGGTATTTTAAAATTGCAAATCTGCACCAATATAGTCCGCCTGTGATCGAACTTGAAGCTCTCCCGCTTAACCCCAAAGAAGATCATACAGTTGAGGTTGTAGATTCTTTTTTTGATGGACTTAAAACAATAGTTTTTGAACAATTTAATGAAGGAACAAATCGAGAATTAATAGAATTGTTTGACGGAAATCTTGGAAAATCATTAAAATCGAATATGCGAAAAATGATTATTCACAATGGTAAAGAAGATTGTGAAATTTACAAAGATATTGAAAACCATCTTGTAAAATATTGGGGTGGCGTAGAGAACAAAATCGATAGTATATCTGGTATTTTGGAAACTGTAAATTTACATTCTAAGACGAAAAAATTTCATATATTTCCTGTGGGAATAAACAAAAGAGTCAGATGCATATTTCCAAAGGAATTATTAAACCAATATAGGCATTCTTACTTCCCATTTAAAATTACTGTTACAGACATTGAGATATATCCCGAAGAAGAAGAGCTTCCTACTTTTGTTTGATTTGAAAGGTATTTGCTAGGGGCTACTGGTAATATAATTTCTGAGAGATTTGTCCGCAAAATTAGAAATGAATGGGAATAAACCTAAGTATCACTGAGATACAAGCATATTTTTGGCCTTATTATTAAGGATGTAACTCGTAAAAATGGAGAAATGCAGGGTCTTTATGGCGCGATGTCTGAGATTCAAAGCAACAAAGCTTTTTTAATTACATCACATTTAATTCACGAAGAAATCGACCAAACAATCATAGATAGCGAAGCGAAGATAAAATTGGAGAATATGCTAAAGAGAAGAAACGCCGTCTCTTATTCTGCAAATATTCAGGTAAATAGATTAACAGGAGAAATACGAAGATAGTATGGTAAAAAACGGAATCAAGAAGCTTCTCGAAACACCCTCGCCTAAAGGCAAAAAGAAAAAAAGAAATCATCATAGTTTTTAGTGTCTTGTTTAACCAAGTATACAATCACGTTAATTTTTTTAACAAACCACCTGAGCAACAGAAAATCTTTACAATGTCTTTTGCAAAATTTCTAAAACGAATCTTCATAAATCAGATGTGAGATACGTTTTTTAAAATTAAAGCACGGAGAGCAGAAAATCCTTGCAAAAGCAAAATGCTTGCTTTACTATTTAATGCTATAGTATCCAAATCGTCACACAACTCATTTGTGCTCAAACATTAGAGGAGAATAGAAATGACTGCCAGAGTTGCATTACTTATTACCATATTAATGATTTCAATAGACGGCTTTGCTCAGGAAAACATTGATACCGATGTAGTTGTTCGTATTAAAGAAGAAGCTTACCAGCATTCACAAGTAATGGAGACTTTGAGTTACTTAACCGATGTTTATGGTCCACGTCTGTCCGGAAGTCCTGCCTATTACGAAGCGGCAGTTTGGACCAAACAGCGTCTGGAAGGCTGGGGGATCGAGAACGTACGTTTTGATTCTTATGACGATGATTTACGCGGATGGGAAGCAGAATCTTATTCAATTGAGATGATCACGCCCCGTTATATGAATATTACGGCGCTACCGGATGCCTGGACAATGGGCACAAATGGTGAAGTAATTGGTTCACCGGTCATTGTCGATCACAACTCTATGGAAGCCCTGAAGAAACTCAGAGGTCAATTGCGAGGAAAAATACTTATGTCGCCTGAGTTTCGTTTGCAATCTGGATATCGAGAAGGATTTTTCACGGAGGAGGAATTGGCCAAAGCTGAACGCCAATTAAATCCCAATCCCACTCATGGTCTAAGTGCAGATAATGTTAGACCCTCCATAGAAATGATACGAGACAGACTGAATCGGGGAGAATCTGAAGCCGATAGAATCAATCGATTTCTTTTGGATGAAGGCGTCGCAGCGGTTATTCGAGGCAGCAGCAAAACACCCGGCATATTAGATGCCAGACAGCAACGATACAGCAAAAGAGGCGAGATGAAGCCGGTACCTCATTTTGTAATTAGCAAAGAACAGCATGCAAGAGTGGTACGAATGCTTGATAAAAACATTGAGATTACACTGAAGCTTCACTTAAACGTCAGATTCAATGAGAATCCCAATTACCACACCAATATATTCGCAGAAATACCAGGTACCGATAATAATTTAAAGAATCAATTAGTGTTTGTTGGAGGTCATTTGGATTCGTACCACAGCGGGACAGGAGCTGCGGATAATGGTGCTGGTTCTGCTACAAATATGGAAGCCATTCGCATTTTGAAAGCTCTTGATATTCAACCTAGGCGCACAATACGTCTTGTGCTTTGGGGAGGCGAAGAACAAGGAATGCGAGGATCATTAGGATATATCAAGAAATATGTCGGTAATATTCTTACCGGCGAAGGCAACAAAGAGTTACCATTGATATCTGTCTATTTTAATCACGATAACAATGGTCACAAAATTCGAGGAATTCTTACCCAGGGTAATGAAGCAATTCGACCAATTTTTAAGCGCTATTTTGAGCCTTTTCATAGTGTTGGGGCGGAAACTGTATCAGTTGAATTCGGGTGTTGCACTGACAATATTGGTTTTGATGCGTTGAATATCCCTGCATATTCATGGATTCAGGATCCGGAGCAGTATTTTACTACACAGATTCATACCAACATGGATGTAGTCGATTATATATCAGAGAATACTCTTAAACATAATGCTGCGATAATTGCTGCTTTTGTGTACCATGCTGCCATGCGCGATGAAATGATGCCTAGAAGGAAAACATCTAAATGATTGTGCCTAGAAATTCTTTTTCAGTACTGATAATGAGCAGAGTAAGTTAAAGCGTGCTAAGGTCGTGTCAATAAATTGATTTTGCTATTGGTACTGTCAAAGGGCGAGAATTTAATTTTGTATTAATTAGCAGAGTTACGATTTACGTTTTGAAGGGAGTTGTATGATGAGTATTATTGCGGATACTCTTGAAGCCAATAAAGACTATGCGGATAATTTTGCGCTGGGAGATCTTCCAAAACCCCCGGGCAGAAAATTAGCTGTTGTCGCCTGTATGGATGCCCGAGTGACAATTGAGGACATTTTAGGACTGAAAACAGGCGATGCTCATATAATACGCAATGCCGGCGGAATAGTAACCGAAGACGCTCTCAGGTCTCTTATCATTTCGCACCATCTGCTGGGAACTCAAGAATTTATGATCATAAATCATACTGATTGCGGGATGCTGAAATTTCAAGATAATGATTTAAGAGCAAAACTGCAGCAGCAAACGGGAACGGCAACTGTGGCTCCAGCCTGTTTTCATGCATTTGATGACCTTGAGGAAAATATCCGTCAACAGATCCAAAAAGTAAAAACTCATCCCTGGATTCCGGGAGACATAACTATCAGAGGGTTTGTTTTCGATGTGAAAACCGGAAAATTGAACGAGGTTACAACATAAAATAAATTTGCTGTGTTCAAGAGTTTGCTAATTGCTCACTTTAAGGAGAGTGTAACCTACGCACTGGGTCTATGTCTATCATCGCAGCATTACTCATGACATCGGTTTTGCCGTGGACTCTTTAGATATATCCGAAGAAGAGCTATACGTAAGATAATATCTGTGCTACTTTAAACCGTAGAGTCATTATTTTTGCCCGACTCCTTCTGACTTCACTTGATTCGGTGAACCTTTTCTGCCCCTCCCGATTTAAAAAATTGGTCGATGCGATTTATTCTTCCAAATCCGACATTTCAAAATAATCCAGGTAACTGGCCGTTCCAAGAGGATGTTCCAAGTCCACCGAAACACCGTCTTTAAAGACCATTCTTACGTTTTTTATATTGGAAATGTTCTCCAAGGGATTATCGGCAACGACCACAAGGTCTGCGAGTTTCCCCTCTTCGACGATTACAAGTCTGTCCAGCACGCCTAACATATCCGCACCGTTTCGGGTGGCAGCAATGAGCGTTTGCATCTCGCTTACACCGGCATTAACAAATTCTTCCATTTTCAGAATACCAATTTCCCCAATTGGCATGGAATCGGCTTCAATGAAGAGTTTCGCTCCAGCATCGGCAGCCTTTTCATATCTGTCTTTGATCTAGGGCGTGTTCAGGGATCCTTTCATCCGCATAGGCAACAGCATTACGGATTCTGACAACTTTCGCATCTTCGGAGTGACCCAATCTAACCAGCTCCTTTTCCATCTTTTTAATGAATTGATCTCTTAAATTAGCATGGATGGTTGGGTCGAAAAACGTCCCTTTTTCTACCATCAGATTGATGGTCTCGTTCGTCATTCTATATCCATGTTCGATACAGTCAACACCGGCAGCAATGTCTCTGTAGGTTACTGGTTCACGAGAATGGGCCAAAACTCTGGGCTGTTTCTACAACAGCCTCAAGCTCGTCGGGTAGCATTTCCAAACTCATGATCTTGATCACATTGGCTCCGTTGACGATATTTCGTTCCCTGTTATTGTTACCGACATATTTTCTTTTACAGGACTTATTGTACATCATTAGGTACTATTGCATCAAGGCATGCCTGTGCGGCTATCCGTGCTTTTGTGGCTCTGGAATCTGATAGCGTTGACCTACTTCACTGGCAGGACATTATTCTACGTGATGGTCCAATTTACAAAGATGGTTACCTTGAATTTTCTGAAAAGCCCGGGCTCGGTGTAGAGCTGAATGAAGAAGTATGCCTGGCACACTTATCGGAAGAGTCAGGATTCTTTGATTGAATCAACGTATTTTTTGGCTGACATGTATTTTAGTCATGCGGAAAACATGCTCTCAATTTCATCAATGATTTCTCGATCTTACGCCTTTTGAAGCAAAAGGAGGCGCTTAAAACGTCGGTGGATAAGCGAAACCTATTGGTATAATAGTACAACCCCCGCTTGGGACCTTCAGGAATCATATGCTAGAGAAGGAGATGAGTGAACACAAGGTGGAACGATAGAGAATGGGGACGACATGAAAGCCCAATTTCCAGAGATGTATCAACTTTATGAAGAAACAGTTGCAAAAGTCATGATATCACCAAACTGCTTAATACTCGATGATTTGTTTGGAAATTAATCTGCTCCTTCTTATTGGGCTATTTTTTACGTTAGTCAGTTGAAAGAAATTTTTGTCAACATCTCAGGCACATCTGTGATGAGTGGCTGAGATATTTGAGTAAGTGTTTTTATTTCGAAACAAGTAAATTTGAAAACTGCCGGAGACCTACCGGCAACCAGAAAAGCAGAGGGAGCACATCACATCCCCATGTGTTCCAGTAATAAATAATTGTATCGAACATCTCAGTAATTCCGGACGGAAACAGTATTTCCAAACCACTTTGCATTAATTTTTGTGATGCTTCCGGCTGTATACCGACAAATTCCAAAATATTTGTTTTGTATAGATATACATGATAAGCAAACTCACATGAATACCAGAGAGAAGAAGCTTGCCTATAACATAATTTTTCAAACGAAAACAAACCGGTACCCTGAATGAACTTACAATTAGTGTAAAGAACACAACTGAATTGAGATAAATCTGGTCGACATCCTCAACGCTGAACTGAAGAAGCTGTGGTGTGATGCCAGTATACTGAAACCGGAGAATACCGGTTATGATATGGACTTGCGCTGCAAGATTGATATAAAGATGCCCTCGGATTCATGTTTCCCTCTGGTATCCTGTATGGCAACAATATAACCTTGAGAAGCAAACATATAGGCTGCTGAACCGCTCTCTATATCTCTCCAATTATTTTTCTTATACGGAGTCCGTATGAGAATAACCGGTAATTCCTTATCGGTAATTTCAGGAAAATAAAGATCAGTCGACAACCGTATTCCATCTCTCATGGTGATTAATTTGCTTTTTTCCAATCGTACTTCATATTGAGGTTCCGGCACTCCAGAAAACTTTGATAATATCTGTGAAACTCCATCACTATATACTAAAAGAAAAGCAACAGAACATATAATACAGATAATATTTTGATTCTTTTTCATTGTGTGTCTTCCCGAACCGTATGGTCATTCTTGATGTTACGCTCCACCTTGCCTACGAAAAAGGTAAGTAAAATAGTCTGTTTAACTCCGACGCGATCTAATTTACAAGTCAGATTATTCAAATTCTGGCCTCTCGAATGATTGAATCCAGCGGTTCCTATCTATGATAAGCACTACCGAGAATGCTGGTTTGTCACAGCTCTCAAGAAGATGCAATTATGTTGGCGTCTTATAAAAACTTGAAAAATCCTCCGAATCCTACACCGTTATCACGCTGCACACGCTTTAGCGGGGTGGAAAAACTGAACCAGGTTTTCCAAAGACTGTAAACTCAATAACTCCGGAAGGAGCACTCATCGGCCAACCGGTGATTGTCAATTTTACATATTTGCATTGGACCGGAGTAATTTCATCAAATTCAATAGCGTTGTCCACACGGTTTCCGGTTTTATCTACTACGGTCTGAAACGATTCGCCATCTAATGATACCTCGATTTTATACTTCCGTACCTTGGTCGCAGCACTTTCTTCCTTGAGTCTGGTAGGAAGAGCAAAAAGGATACGAGCAGAGTCAATGATGTATTGTTGTATAGGATCTGATCCTGTGGCAGACCCTAGGTCAAGTATCAGCCACGGTTCCTTATCATCTTCGGCTGGTGTCCACCAGGTTCTGGTGTTATTATCGAATGCATAAGGAGCATTTCTACCTGACGCTTCACTGCTAACAATGTAGCTTTTGTCCTCTGACAATTGAATTGACCCGGATTCATTACCTTCCCAAGGCTTTTCTTTGACCCCCGGCGCCCACTGCGGTGTCTCCGACGGACCGATTATGATCATGTTCTCTTCATCGTCAAAGCCGACTGGATCCATACCAATACGCCGCTCGAACATGCGGTTCCAATTCCTGAAGAGCAGTGTATAGATCGCCCACAGGGTTCCGTCTGGACCTTCGACAATGCTATGGTGACCTGTACCATTGATGAGTCCGTTTTTGTGAACAAAAATCGGACTCTCCTCATAGTATGTGAAAGGACCCAAGGGATTCTTACTGGTATACACGCCCACTCCATACGTTTTCCAGTCGGTCCCCGGAGCGGCGTACTGGAGATAGTACGTCCCATTTCGCTTAGTCATCCAGGGACCTTCTATCCAGCTTATGCCACTGAACTCGTTCCGATTCCCATACCGTTCCCAGATATGCCATGTCTCGAAACGGAAAAAGTGTTTTGCAGAGTCCAAGAGCTTTCTCAAGTTTTTACTGTCAAGTTCAACTCCGTATATCCCGTCATTAGATCCTCCTGCATAATAGAGGTATACCCGCTCGTCTTCATCAACAAAGAGCATTGGGTCGAATACACCCCCATCTCCACAACCATCACAGATGTCGCTCTCCAGTCTTCGACCTCTTTCATCAACAAGATCACCATAAAAATCAAACGGACCCAGCGGATCCCGGCTTCTGAAAAGTCCGGTGTCATTTCCAGTTAAGTATACGTACCCTTTATACGCAACTGCAGCGGGAGCAGTGATTCGGCTGCCTTCCGGCATGGAAATCTGCGCATCAGCAGACAAACATTTTTCATCAAAATGAAACCAACAAAGTCCGCAATTACACTGGATCATGAGTACAATATTCAAAAAATGCATACTATTCCATAGAATATTCATTTCCGGATGGAATATCTTTCTCCTTTTATATAATATTGATGTTTTTCGTTGTTAAAAAATATTATTTTCGTTATGTTGTATTTGTAACATTGCACTCCCACATTAACCTTTTTTTATCTCAAATATAATACGCCACAATGTACCTAATAACTGCATGATTTAATTAACCGAGGAGGAATGTATGAACGTTTTACGATTGTTTACGGTTGTTTTCCTGGTAGCACTATTCTTACTGCAGGGACAAGCGCAATCTCAGAGTGCTGATTCCCCTAAGATCATTTTGACAAATTGCAATGTAATCGACTGTACTGGAAGTGCACCAATGGAAAACATGACGGTTGAAATAACCGGGAACACTATCACATCTATAAGCGAAGGCAGATATCGAGGATCATCGAGAGATGGTGTTAAGGTGTATGATCTGGATGGTGCTTATGTTCTTCCCGGCTTCTGGAACATGCATATGCATTTATCCACACTTCTCCCCCGGAATCATAACCTCGATAGTGAGCCGTTCCCCTCAAAAGTTATTCGCGCAGGTGTAAACGCAATGGACGGTCTTCGGTATGGTTTCACCGCTGTTCGTTCAGTCGGTGAGGAAGGCTATATAGATGTAGCATGGCGGGATGCTTTTGATCAGGGATTTTTGTTGGGACCACGCATCTTTGCGAGCGGTTTGTCGGTTTCCCCTACTGCCGGACATCGCGGCGACAGAGCGACCGGAGTTGATGGTGTTGCAGAAATCAGGAAGGAAGTACGCACACGTATTCAGCACGGTGTCAATGTCATTAAAACCGTAAACTACGAAATGCTTCCCGACGAACTTGAGGCCGTCATTGAGACAACTCACAGTTTTGGAATCCATATTACTGCCCATTCGAGAGAACCAGCGGTCTATGAAGCAGTCAAAGCCGGTATGGATTGTATCGAGCATGGTTACGGTTTGACTGATGAAACCATAGAGCTCATGGCAAAGATGGGAACGTTTTACGATCCGACTATCATTTGTAACCTAAGTGACGAGTACATCAAAGAGAGAGAAGAACGGCTTGCCAAGTTAGGATATGCCGACGATAAGGAGATCGTACAGCTCCGTATGGAAATTGCTTATGCTGACGAAAGATCACCTGAACATGCTCTGCATCAAAGACAAGCTCTGAAAAAAGCTGCTGATGCCGGTGTGAAACTCCTTATCGGATCAGATTCTGCTCCTGTTGGCGAAATCGGTATTCTCGAAATGGAGCAGTTTGTCCTTTCCGGTGTTAGCGAAATGCAGACACTCATCGCAGCTACGCGTAATGGTGCGGAAATGGTCGGAATGCTTGACAAACTTGGTACTGTCGAAGAGGGGAAATGGGCAGATCTGGTTGTTATCGCGGATAATCCTCTTGACAATATATCAAATATCAGAAAAATGAAAATGGTTTTCAGAGATGGATATCCGGTAGACCTCGAACATCCTCTTGGTCCGACCAGTTATTGGAAATACTTCACGAGGTCACCAATGCGGAAAGGTTTCCTTGGCGTAGCTGAAAATGAGGCCGGCTTCAGAAGAGGCTTAGCTGACCCTGACAAAGAAGAAAATTAATTTTCGATTGTTATTCATTAGTTTTGGTACAAGATTTATATTAACGCATTCAAAGTATTACAAAATACATTTTCGAAACCGGTTTTGATACTGTAAGCAGGTCTTATAATTTTCATGACCTGCTTGCAGTAACGATTTCCCGAACATTCAATTTCCCTATTCCCTTCATATGGACATTCAACATCATACTTGGAAACAGCGGTGGATCAGTCAAAAAGCTGAGTTGTTCAATTCGCCAATACATGGAATCGGCGGTATTACAATCGAGTCATTTTCCCCCAGCGAACTTATCTGTATATTCGGGGGAATTATCTTTCCGACATCGGACATTGACTTGTATAGAGAGAAAAACGGGCATGTCGGTATCCAAATTAACGATGATTATTTCATATGCCCTTCAAGCAGAGAAAATGTTGAAAATACTATCATTTCCAATCACTCCTGTGAACCAAACTGCGGATTCGGAGGCACAATTCAACTTGTAGCTATGTGAGCCATAGCGATTGGCGAAGAATTAACCATCGATTATGCGTTGATGGAGACTCATTTCAAGCAATTTCTATGCAAATGCGGGCTTTCGAACTGCCGAGGCACTATATCACCTGCCGATTGAAAAATTCCTGAACTCCAGAAGAAATACCGTGACTATTTCTCACCCTATTTGAGAGAAAAGCTGCTTGTAAAATAAATTAGCAGAGACTGAAAACACCATCTGCCTCTACTAATTTTCGAATTCGAGTACTCAGTTTCTCAATAACTTACTGCACTATCGGATAATGATAATTCTCTCATTAAGAAGGTAAAGGTACTCTACTCCCCAATCTGTTATAATTGAATTATCTTCGAAGTTTATGCTCATTCTTCTTTGCTGCTCCGGAACCCGGTGTTAATAACAAACTCAAAAGAGAAAAGATTATTAGACTGGATCATAATATGACTGCGTCCGGGACGGAACGGCGCTATAGAAGGGCCTTCTGCTATCTCACTATTTCCTGTGTTCCCCAGTGCATGACAGTCAATCGTAAATCCTGATTTGTCCGAATCACCAAGTTCATTCATTAAATTTCTGTATTCCGGCCCTTTATCGTCTGAGGGTGTATAGACATACCCCGCATCTTCGAGAACTTTAATCATTGCATCGAGTGTTTCACCGGCGGTATGCCCCACTTTCGGTTCCTTTCTGAGAATTTTGCGTGCTTCCTGCCCTCTGTCCTGCGCGTGTTTGATACCCTCAGGAATGCCTGTTTCCTCTTCTGCAAGCATATAACCGTTCCGTTTATAATCGGTACCGAAATGTCAGATATTTGAATCCGAAATCCCATGATAAAAATTGTCCACGCCGGTAAACGCCTACTCCCTCCTACTGCCGGGTGCCCTCGGACCCTGTGATACCATCACAAGTCCACGCTGCAGTATATTGGTACTGCACCCGCCAGCCGAGTTCCTCACTTGTTGTTTTACCGGGAATAATTCTTCTGTATGTCTCCTCTATCAGCTGTTGCTGAATTTCGCACAATTTCGCATAAGCAATTATTTCGCTCTGCACTCTTCTTAAGCGGAAATCTGATATAACATACTCTGCAGAAACCAGGCGATTGACATATTTATCACCGAGAAGCTTTGCCATTCTCTTATAGCCTGTATAAGTCAGGCCATTTGATGACGGAAGCCAATCAGACATGTTGACGGCAATTCGTTTCGGGTCACGTTCAGCAACAAAGGCACCCAATTCGCTTTCAGAACCGAAAATGTCATAAAGATTACGGTCGCCACGCCCACCAAAAACTGCACGTTCAATCCTGTCTCCACCCCGGTCGGTAAAAATAAAAACCCAAGCGTGTCTCCCACTGTCCAACCTGCGCTTCCACCCAGATCCAATTCAAGAGGATCACCAATGCCGTCCTGCATCACATGGATCCACATGTCTACATTATTATCCCTCATAGCACCCGGCAAAACAAGATCGAATGTCTCCTGTCTGGATCAGTTTCATCATCTCATACCGTGCCCGTGCTTCCTGAGCTGTCGCTACAAAACCCTGAAGCATAAGGATAACTGCACACAATAGTGCTAAACTTGTCTTTTTGGACATTACTCTCCCTCCAATCGATAATATTGTGACACGTTAAATTATTTTTTTTCTGCCATAGTAGTAATATTCTAAAATAACGCTCCTATTCAAAAAAATTTAAATTGTCGAATGCATTGTGATATATTTACGGATATTGGGTGCAATGTACTAATGCATGATACCATTCAGCATAAAAGGGTATAAATTTTAAAGAGTGTTTAAAAGAAATCGAATTGCCAATCATTTTTAAAACGATAATTCAAATAATTTGCAGCACTCGAGACAAAAGGAAGCGCATTTAAAGTCAATTTTTTCAACATAGGTTGATGAACGCGTCACACATTCAAAATAATGGCAATGAAGCAATCCGAACGTATGTCCTAATTCTGTTTATTATTTCAACTCAACGTGTTGAAATAATAAACAAATCACCGTTAAAAAATGTTGTAATAATCAAGAACGCACAGTGAGAACCGGAATACCAAGTTTGCTTTCATCTACAGTGATACCGAGGCCCGGACCGGTTGGCACTGAAAGTCGTCCGTTTTTTCTAAATGGCGCATCCTCCGCAACACGGACATCTATATAGCTATTAAAATCGGTTGATGTAAATAGAAATCCCGGTTTTGTGCTGCCGGCAAGGTGAGCAATTGAAGCAGTGGTTATATCTCCTCCCCAGCTATCTTCGATCGTCATAATAATTCCTAGTATTTCGCAGAGGTCGCGCAATTGTTTAGCTTTTGTCATGCCGCCAACACGCGATATTTTGATATTAATTGCATCCATTGCACGATTCTCATATGCCTGCATAAATGGTTCGACACCGGTCATTACTTCATCCAAGACTATTGGCAGCCGGGTATGTCCACGAATAACAAGACATTCTTCAAGGCTTGGACATGGTTGTTCAACATAGAAATCTCTATCGGCGAGAGCATTCACAACCCGGATTGCTTCATGCTGCAGCCAGCCTGTATTAGCATCGGCAATGAGAATATCCCCTTCCTGAACTTTCTCTAATGCAGCTTGAATCCTTCTAATATCATCGTCCGGCTGTGCTCCGACTTTAAGTTGAAACCTGCGATAGCCTTCTGATCTGAATCTGGCCACATCATCGGCCATTTTTTCCGGCGTATTTTGCGAAATTGCTCTGTATAATGGATAGTTACCAACATATCTACCGCCCAGCAGTGTACATACAGGTAATTCCGCTGCTTTACCTATAATATCCCAGCAGGCAATATCGAGGACTGATTTTACATACTTATGTCCCCCAAGAGCTGAATCCATAAGAGCATTAATAGCATGTATTCTGGTTGGGTCTTCGCCGATAAGCAGTTCTCCCACTTCTTTTATACCGCTGGGAACACCTCGTGCATAAGCATCCATATAGCCCGAACCAAGAGGACAGACCTCACCAAAGCCACTGATACCTTCTGCGGTTGATACTTTTACAATAGTACTGACGAGTGTGGTAACTGAATGGCCTCCAGACCAAGCATATTCGTGATCCTGCAATCCATAGGTAACCTGGTATACATCAATTTGCTTAATTTTCATAAAACCCTCGAGAGTAAAAGACTGTTGTTCTTGAATCTTTAAATAAAATATTAATTCATGTGGTTAGTTGATACTACGCAGGATTGTAGGTTCTGAACCAGCTAATGTAATCACATCAGTTATTGTTGCTGACGTTTTCAATTTACTTGGATCAACATCAAATGTATCCGGACTTTTTTTGACAAGTTCATTTTTTTGAAAATATCGCGAAGAACCCATAAAAATTGAAACAAATTTTCTACCGGATTCAAGCCGTTTAATTTTTGATCTGCCTGGATCAATAGTGTCGCTGATTGTAATTGTATTATCTTCAAAAAAAATTTTGCGAGTGCATTGTACTGAAGATTTTCCCGGTGCTTTAATCAATATTGCGGACACCATTATTTTGATCAGTCTGTTCAAAATAGAAAGAAACCCTGCCGTCATAGTGACAAGGCGGAACACCATAAAAAGAGGAGGATTTTGGCTTTTTTTTCTCATGTAATACAGATTACCTGATACGGAAATCGTTGTATCAGTCACATTAATTTCCCTATCAAAATCTAACATTTGCGTTGTAATTGATTTGCCATTATCTAATTCTGCATATATACCACAATTATCGTACAATAATCGCTTGTTGTGTCGATCAAATATTTTAACTACTCCGCCTTTACTAAGGCCTGCAACTAAGTAGAACCGTTCATCTTTCATTATAGCCAGTTGGGAAATCGGATAATATTTCACCGTATTATTTGTATCAAAACAAGGCAGTACATAATCATCTCTTTCTTTTGTATTTGTATTGATAGAATATTTATAAGCATGTGCGTAATTATCAATCAGAGGAATAAAATTATACAAATCTACTGTTGCTGGAGTAGAAATTGCACTATTGAGTATCGATGGTAACATATGATTGAGAGTGACATTAGCCTGCATATTATCGGTAGATATCGATTCCAAACCAGCTGGAAAATATAGCTCTGCGTTTCTGCTGCCATATTCACCGCCTACAGACCGGTCAGGATGTATGAAATTCACATAAAATGAGACCGATTTTTCGACCATTCCCAGTACGGATTTATCACGTGTCCGGTTAAAATATCCTGCAAGATAAGATATGCCGAGACTTTCATAACCAGGATCAGCTCCCCCATACTCGGTAAACCAACCCTCCTTAGACTGCTTGCTCTTTATTTCTGCAACAATGCTTTTTGCTGAATCGAGAAGAGTAGGATTATCTAAAATAAATGAAGCGTTAGCAAGTGCAGCTGCCATACCCGCGCGGTGGTTTGATATAAATCCATGGCTCTCTTGATTTTGGACAATAAATAGCGCAGCTTTCTGGAAACTGCGGATCAACTTTTTCTTTATTGAGCCTGATAATTCATCTTTGAGCACCAAGTATGCTTCCGACAATGGATAGAGTGTAAACGCAGCAGTACCAGCACTGCATTCCCGAGGATACCATTGATCGAATGAACCGTTCCTATTTTGCAGATTTACCCAAAAATCCAAGGCTGCTTCAATCCAGGTTAATATGTTTTGATTTTTGAAATACTCATTCGAATCAAAATCGTTTGAATAAAGAATTGTGAGCGGGAATATTCCGCGTTGAAGATCAGCATTAGAAAAATCTTTTGATTGCCATGACCAATGCGCACGATCAAATGATCCATAAAGCGGTGAATACGGATCTCTGTTGAGATGTGATAAGAGAAGAGGTGCTGTTGCAATAAGGTATTGCTGGTATACGTGCGTGCGTTCTGATTTTGTGCTCATTTATTAATTAGGATTGTTTCCTTTACCATCCAAAAACACTGAAAACCAGGATTCCATACAAAGTAATCCCCATAAAATCCTATCAAATTCACCATTTTGCTGCATAACATTCTGTACGACATCTTTTCGAAAAATGTTTCTGTTTAACGATGCTTTACTCAGGAGAGATCTTTCCAAAAATGGTTTTAGTTCCGACTGGAACCATTTTTTTAATGGTACTGGGAAGCCAAGCTTATCTGTTCTCCACAAAATTTCCTTTGGGAGTTTGCCGTCTACTGCTTTTCGTAGTATGTATTTGGTAATACCCCCTTTAAATTTTACACTTGATGGCATCGAAAAGGCAAGTTCTGCAATTCTCGTATCAAGAAACGGAACACGCGACTCAAGTGACCATGCCATACTCATCCTGTCTTCCACCTGCAGCAGTGTTGGAAGCCAAGCTTTCATCTCATAATACAGTATTTTATTGAGTAATTCAAAGTCAGGAACTTTATTGAATATTTCTCTGAATGTATCGAATGTAGAGTAGCCTCCGGCCATTTTATTTATTTCCGGGGAAACTAATTCAGAAATTCTTTCATTTCTTAGTACCAATCGAAAATAACGCGAATCAGGATTTCCAAAGAGATTGTCATTCAGATAATATGACATTAATGGTTGATATGTTTTCAACTGAGATAAATTTGGCAGAAGGTCTGTTAATGACATGTGTAAGGAATTGTTGTTGTTGAATATCGACTGTTTTAAAGCCTGTTCAAGATAAATTATTAGATACCTTGTATACCCGCCAAGCAATTCATCAGAACCTTGTCCTCCCAAAACAACGGTGACATTCTTTTTTGCAAGACCGGAAACGCAATATTGTGGGAATATTCCGGGTGCAGCAACAGGTTCGTCAAGGTGCCATATCAACTGGCTAAAAAGCTGCTCAAAATCCTGTGCCGTCGGATATGTTACCATATGATTTGTATTACAATGGCCTGATGTTATTTCTGCCCAGTCGTTGTCATCGTAAATCCCACCTTCAGTGAATCCTGCTGTGAATGTTGTAACCTTATTATTTAAAATGTTTGATGCTATCGATGTTATTGTACCGGTATCGATTCCTCCACTTAGATGTGCTCCAAGTGGTACATCGCTGCGGAGTTGTAACCGTACAGAGTCTTCTAACAAATAAGCTAATTCCACGGCAAATTCATCTTCGGTTCTCGCAAAATCGTAGTTTGCAGATACATCCCAGTATTGCTGAATATAAGGATGACCATTTTTTAGCATAAGGCTATGTCCAGGAAGTAATTTGGAGATTCCCTTGAACAGGGTTTTCTCACCGAGAACATACTGCAAACTCAAGTAATCGTAGAGAGAAGTTACATCTAAGTCTGGACTGTTCTGTGTGTACTTTAGAATAGATTTGATTTCTGAAGCAAAGATGAATTGTGAACTATTAAAAGTATAGTAAAGAGGTTTTATTCCAAAAGGATCGCGTGCAAGAAAGAGGCTCTTGCTTTTTTTGTCCCAAATAGCAAAGGCAAACATGCCATTCAAATGCTTAACACATTCAGCACCATAATCTTCATAAAGATGGACAATGACTTCGGTATCGCTTTTGGTTTTGAAAGAGTGACGATTCTTGAGACTATTATTTCTTAATTCAACATAATTATATATCTCACCGTTAAAAACAAGTACCAAAGAATCATCCTCATTGGTCATGGGTTGTTTGCCAGTTTCAAGATCGATGACACTTAATCTGCGCATTGCAAGGCCAATATCGTTCTGAATAAACAAACCGCAGTCATCAGGACCACGGTGTGCCATACTGTTTCTCATATCAATCAGTCGCTCTCTATCCGGAGGAGAGTCCGCTGAGTAAATACCACAAATTCCGCACATAGCTCAACTCATTTTTCTATAAAATAGTTTCGTAATCTGTTTCAAATGACTGATTGCCGTCGAAAATGTCCGCAGCTTGGATGTTCCGTATAGTCTGTCATACACAACAGTCGGATACTCTTTAATCCGATAATCCCGCAGCAAAGCATTGATAAGAAGTTGAGCAGTTGCTAGAAAATCATCCGCTTCCGGCATAATATATTCAAGAATCTTCCTTCTATATACTCTGAAACCGCTCGTAAATGTAAAGATGTCATTATGTTTTGATCCAAGCGAGAATTTATATAATTGAGCAACTCCCCTGCTTGTAATAAATCGATGCATAGGAAAATTCCAGTTACCATTCGGATGAAGAGGTGAAGCCGTAACAATATCATACTCATCTGTCAATTCATTGAGTATAGTCGGAATTTCCAATTGATCATAATTTGTATCAGCATCAATCGTCACAACTAATTCACCTTCTGCTGCACGTAATCCAGATTTTAATGCAGCCCCAAATCCACCATTTTTTTCACGCTTTACAATCTTTACGTCATTGTACGTTTCATACCGACTTTGTAGTAATAAGTGAGTATTATCTGAGCTCCCATCATCAACAAAAATAAAAAAGAGTGCATATTTTTTGTTATCAATTAGCTGTTTGACACGCTCAAGCTTTTTAAATAATGTTGGTAACGTGTCTTCTTCGTTATAGCAAGGGATAACTATCGAAACCGATTGCTGGTCCATATTATCCAAATCTCTCTAATAAAATTTTAACAATCTTTTCCGCTGCGTGACCGTCACCAAAAATCTCATCCCGCGGTCCGGTAGGGTTATGATTTTTTATTGCATCAATTATTTTATCTTTATCAGCGTCACATACCCGCTTCCAACCGTTTTCTATAAGTGATGGAACCCAGACAATATCTATTAAAGTAATTATCGGCTTTCCGAGCATATATGCTTCACGCCGTAATCCTCCACTGTCCGTCACTACTTTATCGGCCTTTGCCATTAAACGAATGGTATCTATATACCCAAGAGGCTCAATCACTTCAATAGACTTCGCGGAGGTTAATGTATCATAAATGCCATATTCAATCATTTTGTTTTTTGTGCGCGGGTGAAGCGGAATTCTTATATTCGCTTCCGACTCTATTAGCGCCTCAATTATGCTCGTAAGTCTTTTTTTATCATCGGTATTTTCAGCTCTATGTATTGTTGCAAGTGTGTAGCCACTTTTCTCGATTGAAATATTAAATCGTTGAACGATATCATCGAGCGTGTCTTTTACTATATCTCCAACCAAAAAAACATTATCCTCATGATATCCTTCCTCCATTAATGAATCGTATGCTTCTTGAATGTGAGGAAATAGAACCTCTGAAACAACATCTGCAACTTTTCGGTTAATCTCCTCAGGATTATAGTGTACCCCTGATCTTAGCCCGGCTTCTACATGAGCAACTGGTATTTTTAGTTTAACCGAGGCAAGACCTGCGGCAGCGGTTGAATTAACATCACCATATACAAGCGTCACATCCGGTTTTTCCTCTATGAGCACTTCTTCAATAAAAGTCATCATAGTAGCAGTCTCATACCCCTGCCGGCCCTTAAGAATTTCATTGATGTAGTGGGGTTTCGCTATATCAAGCTCCTGAAAAAAAATCTGAGACATTGCGTAGTCATAGTGTTGTCCGGTATGAATGATTATCTCATCAACATTATGAGCTTTACATGCTTTGAATATTGAATATTCTTTTACGAAATTTGGTCGTGTACCAACAACAGATACGATCTTCATGAGTTCTATCCTTCGCTATCGTTTTCTTGTGACAATTGTCGAAACCATTCTTTTTTCACTTTCAGAACAAATGCTCGGGAATTGGGTGGTTGCGGATAAGCATACACAATCTCAAACATGTTTTGGAAATTTTCCGGATTTTGCTGAAGGACTATAATCGTAACCTGTGAATCGGATCTGGTCATATCCAGAATCCAGTAATCTATTTCATATTTCACAATTAATTCTTGTAGATTTGTTAATACTTCATCTCGCATCGTTTCATTATACGTATATTCAAATTTGTGCCATACTTTTGAGTTGATGCCCTGTCTGTCAGAAATGATATAAAATTCCTTATCAAGGCGGGAGGCTATTCGCGCATCCTCAGGGGTATTATCTTTAACCCATCGAGCAGCTTCTACATATGCTTTTGCACTTGGTGAACTTTTTTCCGCAGCATGACTTTTGACAATTACCGGGTCAGATGTTTGAATACCAAGCGCAAAAACAACTCCCAAAAATATTACAGCTAAAATTCGAAACACTGGATCAAGGGAATCGGATGTTATTTTTCCCTGTAAAAATTCTTTAATCTGTGTCCAGCCAAATAGAATATAGTAGAGCGTAAACGGAATAAACGACATCCACCACCGTTCAGGGAATAGTACTCCGGCATAAAGTGTAATCCCAAGAAAAAATAGAACCGTTACAATATCATAAACCGTGCACTTTTTAATACTATGTACAATGAACCCATAATATCCCACAATTATAAGAAAAATCTGGATTGGAATCCATTTTACTTCCCCTGAAGACGAAAATATCATTGGAGTTAAGAACTTCCAACCATATATCAAATTCCGGATAGGTTTCCAAAAAACATTACCAATAAATCCTAATCCTTCTTCATGAGCACCTATACTTGAACCCTGTTCAGCACTTAAAACATTAAGTAAAGAATCAAAATAACCAAGACTGCCGCTGAAATAATTTCGGATATTCCATGCAAGGAAAAGCAACATCAATGACAAAGCAGTTACACCCGCTTTTCGAAAATTTTTTCGAATCAAAAAATAAAGAATAACTGCACCGAAAAGCCCCATTCCGATTGCCTTAACCTGATAAGTAAAATATGTTAAAAGCACAACTGCCCAAAACCATTTCCCAAGTGTTTTTTCTTCTTTGTCATACTGATAAACTGCTAAAAATGTCAAAACAAGAAATAAATAAAACGGCGCTTCTGTCATCACAACAGCGCTAAATTGAACTACCCAATAGTTCACTCCAATCGCAATAATAAACATTATTATCAGATATGAGCCAAGTTGATTTCGAAAAAGGAGATATAAGCAATAGATAAATCCAATTGAAACAAATGCAAGAGTTGTATTAAATGCTGTCATTGAGAGACCAAACATCCAATATGCGGGAACAAGCAATATTGGTAATCCAAAACCATATAGAGTATGAGGCCGCATCGAAAACTCATTAAGCTCAACGAAACCTTGAAACGTTGCCAAAGATTTTGTAAGGACAATATACATTCCCGCATCACCCCCAAAGAACCACTCTGTGTTTACAGCAAGAATATAGTATACTCCCACTGTCAAAAAAACAATGATTTTTAGTTGTTTATAATGAGGTTTACTTTCGGGGAATGTGCAATGCATGAATGCAGCATATATAAAACAAACTGCAAAAATACTGTATACAGCTAATCTGACTATCTGAAGAGGAGACTGTTCCGGAAATAAATCCTGCCAATAATAGAAAATTGTGATGAGTATTAAGCTACCAGAACAAATACCAGACCACACTGAAGGTAAACTTGTATGGTTGTTTTTTTTCTGAACAGAATGTTTTTTACGAGACTTGCCTATTTTTTTTGTCATCTCTGTATTGTGATTAGTCTGAAGAATATTATGAGCATCTCCCGCGCTATTATTCTGGATATCGTCATATTGCTAATATAAATTGAAAATTATCACGTTTGCCTGATTCACTAAGATTTTTCTGGTTCCAAACATTTAAGCCCATTGCACAATATTATGCAAATTTTAAGCCGTAATAAAAAAAAATTAAATTATATAGTACTAACTTATACTAATTATGTCAATTTATTTTTGTCCACTATCACTATATTCGTCATTGTATAAATTTTTGTTGTACATCACCTCATCACAATTCCTATAATTCATGCGTACAAAATGTGATGCAGATCAAATTCACTCATACAATTATATTCAAACATTGAAATTTTCAGAAAAATTGCTATACTTTGTTGAAAAGTATCCGATTGATGATATCAGTATCTTGCAACTGCATGGTAATATTGTATTAAAGCAATATGGCTTGCATAAATTGAACGTCTACCTTATATTTTAATATTTTGTGTTTGTCACTCATAAATAATGTGTCATATTTTACCCAACATTTAAATTTACGGTGGTAGTGTGGACATCCGATACGAGAGTACGATTCTTGATATAGATAGAGCAAACAGTAACGATCCGAACAGTATTGAGTTAAACAACAAATCAATACCCAAGGAAATTGCATTTTCCAATTGGCACACAGTATGGGTGAATAAACTTGACCCTGCAGCATCGGAAGAGCTGTTGATTGCTGCCAGAGGTATGCATATATGCCGCTGGACTATTCCGCGAGAAGATTTCCCCAAGAACCGATCAGGCTACCATAAATGGCGGAACAGTCTTAAAGTGTTTCACTCCGAAAAAGTTGCGGAAATCATGGCCAAAAATGGTTATGGTATCGGAGCAATAAAAAATGTACGTCGTCTCATTGCTAAGAAAGACCTCAGTAAAAACGATCCCCCATCTCAAATATTAGAAGATGCTCTTTGTCTTGTTTTTTTAGAGCACCAATTCGAATACTTAACGGGAAATGAAAGCGACGATACAATGATAAGGATTCTCCGACGTACATGGCAAAAAATGTCGAAAAAAGCGCAAGATATTGCTGGTAAATTAGACTATTCAGAACGGTGTACCAAGCTCCTTGAGCTTGCCCTTGCAACGAATTAATTTAACAGCAGCATAGAATATTCAGATGAGTTTAGAATTATGAATAATTCGAGTTAAAACGTAGTATGGTGTGTGGAAGATGACAATAATGAGAATGTGTATTTTGATTTTTTTATTCTGGGCCGGAAATGTTTTTTCTCAAACCAACATTGATAGCTTAGTAAGCCTTCTGCCTCAATCTAACAATCGTGTTAGACTAGTCATTTTGAATCAAATCGGGGCAGAGGAGTGGGGTATTTCAGCGGTCGGGCATACCTCTGATTAGAGAATTATGATAGAGCACTTGATTTCCTGCAACGGGCAGTTGATATCGCTCGTGAAAACAATGAACTCGGCGGCGTAAGCGAAAGTCTTGGCTATATCAGGAATGTCTATCTCGATTTAGAGCAGCATGATCGTGCTTTAGGTTATTTCCGAGAAGCGCTGCAAATTGCTGAAGATCTGGAAAAGAAATATTTTGAAACCAATGCCAACACTTTTCTCAGCTTTTATTACATTGCAATTGATGATTTATCTACGGCAACACAATATGTTTATAGAGCGTTAAATCTTGCTCTTGAAAACGAAATTCCAGTTGATATTATTGCTGCTTATGAATCTCTTTTCTTTCTTTATGCAGAACTTGGTGATTATGAGAAAGTATTCGAATACTATGATCTTTTTGATGCTATAAGTGACAGCACAGCTGATGAGGCAATGAGCGGTGGTCAAATTGCTGCTTTGGAAGCTCGGCATAAATTAGAGCAAAAAAATAGTGAAATCCGATCAGAAATGCGTCGATTGTTAGCCTGTTTCTCATACTGATATTAGCTGTTGTAATCTTCAACCGGTACCGGATCAAAACAAGCGCCCATAATAAACTCCAAAAAGCACTTGATAAGATCAAGGTACTGAGTTGCCTTCTACCAATCTGCTCAGAATGCAAGAAAATCAGGGACAACAAAGGATACTGGGAACAGGTTGAGGTCTACATTCAGCAGCATTCACATGCGGAGTTTACCCACGGCCTTTGCCCGCATGTCTTGGCAAATATCAGGTTGAAATTAATAAGTTAAAGGAGCGGGAAAAAAGGACAATCTTTATATATAACTCTATTTTGGTTGACACACTATGATTGAACGAGTTTTTTTATTTTTATGTAACGCATACAGTTGTATAATTTTTCCGAAAGGAATGTGAATGAGTTTTCGTGTAATGTATGCACAAATTATTGAAGTACTCTTCCGGATAATTCTCCCTACACAAGCAAGCTTTTCCCAGACCGGAACCGAAGATATTCTTACCAGACTGTCATAAACAGACGGCTCAGACCGGCTTGACCTTACTAAGAAATTGGAATTCGAAGATTGGAGTGATTTCCGCGATAGAGCACACGACTTTCTGGAAGAATCTTTCCTTATTGCTGAAGAACTGAACAACACCGAAGCAAGAAATCACACTTCTTTGGCAACGTGCACGCAATATAGAATATTCCGGAAATTTAAATACAGCCCAATCATATTATGAAGAAGCATTGAATTTATCCCACTCAATTTCAGACAACAGATTGATTGTGCTTTCAATTCATTATTATGGTGGTTATTTAGTATGCATTCGAAAGCAGAAATCGCTCATAACCTTTGTCCCAATTGTGATGCAAAGCTTCATGCTCACTCAGAGAAAGAGAAAAATTAATCCATTTTTTTTCATCTCAACGAGTCAGCCTGCAAATCAACTATTAAATCTGCACCGCCCCTTTATATATTCCAGTAATATTTCATTTAATTTTGAAGAAAATTGCACTTCAACAGTATAATACTATATACACATTATACACATTTATTTTTATTTTCCCAGTATTCACAATATTGCAGTGCGTAATTTCAATTATATTATTATATCAATTTGTCTAATTCTTTTTGTTTCATAATCACCTATTTTCTAAAAAGTGGATATTTGTTAAAACGTTGTAACGTTGTATCGATAATGTAATCGCGTAAAATGGAGGTAAGAATGAAGCGTCGTAACACTGTAATTATGATATTGTTTTTGTTCAGTGCCTGTGCAGACGCACAAATCGGCGGGGATTCGGGTAATGTTACTTTACCTGAGATCGACATTTCTACATCATCGAACGGCGTCGTACCGCTCCCCAACAATACACCAAAAGTGTTTACGAATTGGTTTTCAAAGTATACTAAAACTTATGCTCCCAATGGGAAACCAATACACTTCTTAGCACAATCGGGATGGACTGAACTTCAAATTGTTAAGGCAAGAAATGTTATGGAACACATATTAAATGATTTCCCCGGTTCAGAATACGGCAACGACAAATCAATCGTTGCAAACGCTATGTCTGACCGCAAGGCAACTATGGTCCTTTTCAACACGCCCGGAGACATGCAGCAAGCTATGCGTGGTGATCTTGGGAGTGCTACTGATCTCAATATGCAGGATCTTCGTGCAAATGAAAACCCGGCAGAAGGGACGGAAGATTATATGGCACACAGAACCCGTGATGCCAGCTACGAGGAAATTCTCCACTTGATCCATGATTACGGGATTAAACCTGCTCTGCCGGAATATCAGGCAGGAATCGTGGCACATCATGAAGATATGGAAGCAAGAGATTTATGGACATCTTGGGGAGATGCGAACGAATATATTGCGGTTATCTATGACCACTATCTGGATCTTTGGAATCCCTATCCGACTGTTTATGAAGGAAATTCTATTAATATGGATGAAGTTGTCGAAGGGACTTCTCACTTCGGCGCATACCGTGCAGGTAACTCCCGTACAACACTCAAAAATAATGATCCAGTTGGCTATGAACTTGTTGTGAAATTCTTTCATCCATACCTTACATACACTCCCCAGTTGCCGGAGAGTTTTGAAGGGACATTCTCAATCGAGTTTGATGCTTCAGTTCGATATACCTATAAATCTCAGCACTTGACAAATGTTACATTGACTGGAAGCAACAATGCGAATCTTGACGGAAACGGGCATGACAACACCTTAACCGGTAATGATGGTATGAATACAATTCGAGGCAACAGTGGAGATGATCAGATTGACGGAGGCAACAGCAGTGACACGGCTGTTTATTCAGGAGTTTTCGCCGAATACTCACTAAAAGATGGAGAAAATACAATAGTCCACGACTCCATTTCGGAACGGGACGGAACCGACACGCTCATGAATATTGAAATCTTGCAGTTCAGCGACAGAAAAGTTGAACTCTAATTTGACCAGTGTTGTGATATCTTGAAGGCGCCTGCCAGTAAATTCAATGTTTTACCGGCAGGCACTTTTTATTAGAATAAGAAATATATATAACTCACATAATCTATACAATGTATTGATATATTTTTTGGACTATTGAATGTTATTGCAAAAAAAATATTGAAATTGTTTATAAGAACAAGTAGATTGTTGCACAACTTTTCATAAAGAATTTATTTTATTTTCACCAAATCGCATCGCTGCTTCTTTTCTACATCCATTATTTTTTTATCTCAAATGTATAGTTAGCGGGAGGAATTATTATGCGTACATACACCTGCAGGCTCGTCCTGGCAACAATCATGTTTATTGCTCTTTTGCCTCAATTGAGTACCGGGCAGGTTACTCACCCTGAAGATTATCTGGGTTTTAGACCAGGGGATGATTTTAAATTGGCAACATTTGAACAAATTATAGGTTATTTGGAGCTCATTGCTGAAGAATCCGACAGAATTCAGATACACAATATGGGACAAACTACAGAAGGCAGGCTCATGCAGTATGCGATCATTTCCTCAGTAGAGAATATGGAAAATCTCGAGCGGTACAAAGAAATCTCTCGAAAATTAAGTCTTGTCAGGGGTGTATCTTTAGAAGAAGCAGAAAACCTCGCTGAAGAAGGAAAAGCAGTTGTCTGGATAGACGGCGGGCTCCACTCGACTGAAGTTGCGCCGTCACTGGTCAATATTCAACTTGCATATGATATTGTCACAGGCAAAGACAGACAGACCCAATTTATTCGGGACAATGTTATATTTCTCTTAGTGTTTCCTAATCCCGACGGTGTAACGAAGGTTGCCGAGTGGTACTTGAAGAATATTGGAACGCAATATGAAATAAGTCCTATGCCGGAATTGTATCATAAATATATAGGTCACGATAATAACCGGGATTCTTTCATTGCAAATGCTGTGGAAACGTGGAACATGAACCGGTTCACAGGCCATGAATGGTTTCTGCAAGTTCATTATAACCAACACCAAACAGCTCCCTTTCCTGCCCGGATATGGGTTCCACCTTTTGGTGAGCCGACAAATCCGAATACACACCCTGTTATTACCCGGTGGGTGAACCTCATCGGAACAGAGATGGCGAGAGCGCTCGATCTCAACGATCAGCCGGGAGCGATTTCACGAACGATATTTAATCCTTGGTATCCCGGTTTCCTGAAAACACTCATTGAAGGCCAGAATACGCCTGCAGTCATGTCTGAAACCGGACTGTACCGATATGCAACTCCGCACTATTATCCAGCCAGCGAATTTCCTGAAGAATACAAAACCTTTCAAGTCGGGCAGTTTTATCCGAGTCCTTGGAAAGGCGGATGGTGGAGGATCGGTGACGCTGTATCCTATAATTTAACAACTACTAAGTCAGTTTTGGAAGTTGCAGCTAAATTCCGGTATGAGCTGCTTTTTAGCAAATGGAAATTGGGTTCTGATAATATAGAACGGTTTAGAAGTGAGCCTCCTTATGGATGGATAATTCCTGTTTATCAACGAGATGTAAGCACAACTGTCCAAGTTTTAAACAACTTCATCAATTCAGGAATCGAGGTTTACAGGGCAGATGATGATTTTACGCAAGACGGAATTCCATATTCTTCAGGTTCATATATAGTCCCCACGAGTCAGCCATTCGGCTTATACGTAAAAAACTTAATGGAAGTTCAAGATTTTCCCGATCTTCGAGAGTATCCCAGCCTTTGGAAAGGAGCACGTCCCACAAAGGATGATGTTGACCCTATTGGAACGTATGATGGTGCAGGCTGGACAATTCCATTCCAATTCGGTATTGAGAGTAGCACTATCCATACTCCAATATCCGTAGCAATGTCGCTCATTGAAAATGCCACAATTGCTCAAGGAAATGTTCAGGGAAATGGTTCGCATTTTGTATTTTCATCTACAGATAATAACAGTTACAAAGCAGTCAACCTTATTATAGAGGAGGGTGGTACCATTCACAAAGCACAGGAACCATTCACCATAAATAGTATTGAATTCTCTCGCGGCGCATTTGTGATAGATGCAGGGAGTATTAACAAGGGCAGTCTCGAAGAAATTTCCGATGCAACGGGCATTGCAATGCTCGGCAGTACAGTTCTGGCACCACTCAAACCACTTAAGCAGCCGCTGGTTGGACTCTATAAATCGTGGGTAGCAAATATGGATGCCGGGTGGATATCACTCCTTTTTGAGCGATATTCCATACCGTATTCAATGCTGGTTGATGCAGAAATTAAAGCAGGTAAACTCAGAGACCGCTTTGACGTAATCGTTTTATCGGACCAGAGAGTAAGCTCGATTATAAACGGCCATATGAAAGGAACAATTTCTCCCGAATTTGCCGGTGGAATTACACAGAATGGCGTTGACAATCTTGTCCGTTTTGTTAAGGAAGGCGGAACATTGATCTGCAATAATGCATCTACGGGTTTAGCAATTGATGCATTTGATATTCCCGTTATTAATACCGTAGACGAATTAACCGATGCTGATTTTGTTGCGCCCGGGTCTCTGTTTAATATTAAATTAGACACTTCTCATGAACTGACTTTTGGAATGAAAGATAAAGGGATTGGGTATTTTTCAAACGGCAATGCCTTTGAAATAGTATCAGATGAAGAAAACAGCGAATCAATAGATAACGATTTGTCGGTCACCATTGTCGCACATTATCCGGATCAGTCCGTCCTCGCAAGTGGTTGGTTGATTGGTGAGGAATATGTTGCAGGGCATGCGGCAATTCTGGATGTTGCAATTGAAGAAGGAAAAGTTATCCTTTTTGGATTTAATGTGCAAAACCGGGCACAATCAAACAGAAACTTCAAATTGTTATTCAACGCATTGTATTATTAATGCTCACATTCATATTGCTATAAAAAAACTTGTGCTACTCTTCGACAACACCATCAGAGGTATATGCGCTCTGTTTTGATATAGTAAAAACAACACCGTCAGCAACACCTTCGCGCTCAATGCCGAATGCCAGTTCAAATCGCCATTGACCCGGAGTATATTCAAACGGGCCAAATGACGTGGTTTTCGAGGAGAATTTATCAAATTTTTCTTCACCGCCACCCGACATAAATACGCCAACATATTCCGCATCTGGATTTGTATCCCAAGAGAACGTAACAGGATTCGATAACGGCCGACTGAGATCAGGACCGGTAAAACCACCATTTTGCGGAAACAGTAACGGATCACTTTTACCCGTTTCGACGTACCGTAGTTCCACTACGTCCTTGCCGTTTTCGTATTGTGCTGTAAATGTATAGACCCCATCGCCATACAATCCGAATTCTGCGTTAGCAATAGCACCGAATGACCACACACTTTCATTAGTCTTCCAATTCGAAGCCCCATGATTTCTATATCAAGTTCGGGATCGATCTCATCAATTGCTTCTTTATCGCTCCTCATTACAGTAAAAGATCGGCCATTTGGGCTTGCAATCGTCATGGATTGCACTTCTATGCCTGTGTCCTCGCGTGTCCTGGCCAACAGACGCCAATCGTATTCTTCTAGCAGTCCACTTTCCCGTTCAACCAAATACTTAGTAAAACCCATAGTAATATTGGTAATAACATGTTCAACATTTGTCACCCCCGAACAAGCAAGCATTAATAAAATCAAAAATAGCAAATAGTTCCCTACATGCTTTATCATGTTCCTTTCTCCTCATTTAATATTGGCAGATCCATTCATGGGCTGCACTCATTTTGCAATTGTGCGAATAAGAATAGCAATTGTGTAGAACAATTTAAGAAGGTTTATGGTACTAAAAATCATAAATAAGTCAAACACAATTATTATAATAGAAAAAAACTCACATCATTGCATTCTGTCGTTGACACAGGTGGACTAAAATTAATATTGACAATATCTGGGTTAATACATACATTGAAATTGATTCGGGACCACCTCAAACCATCCCGGCGATTGCCGGCATCTTTCCTGAAATAACGATTAATAATTTATGAACAACATCTCTTCTTTCGAGCGGTTCAACGTTACATCAAGAAGAAATTTTCTAAAACGCTTGGAACAAAACACTTCTGTTGTTGCGTTTTCATCTCTACTGTGCAATTATAAATCCCAAAAACCTAATACGCATAATATTACCGAACAAACAAGTCCATTTCCCGATACTTGGATTCACGGTTCACCTGATTGTATGGAAAACTTTGACTCTCCCTATCAAGTATTTCAATACAACCAAGGTACATACATATTCAGACAAAACAAATGTTGTTCATGGGAAGCACCGTTTTTATACTTCTTTATCGGTAAGCAACGAGCATTTCTTCTCGACGCGGGAAACATACCCCGGAAAAGCCAGGAAGATTACTTGAGAACATTGGTTGAATCATTACTCCCACCTACAAAGTCTAAACCTTTCGATCTCACTATTGCTCATATGCATGGTCATGCAGACCACATTCAGGGAGACACTCTATTTCGAAATCATCCGAAATGGCCGACAGAAACAACTGAAATTGACCTAGGTAACAGACTGCTAACTATTATTGCTATTCCAGGTCATACGCGTGACCATATTGCAGTCTATGACCATAATACTCGCTTCCTTATAACCGAGTAACCGAGGATACACTTTATCCGGGAAATCTGTATATACGGTTTTTGCCTGAATACCGCAGAAGTGTAAACAGGCTTGCCGATTTTGCTGAAACCAACGAAGTCTCCTATGTGCTCGGTAATCACATTTAAATGACACATGAACCGGGTATTTTGTTCACTATTGGGAGTACATACCAGCCTGATGAACATGTACTGCAATTGAATACCGGACATCTTGTTGAGCTCAGAGATGCCTGTAATGCAATGGGCAATAATATGCGACATGAAATTCATGACGATTTCATTATAGTTCCCAGAGGTTGAATTAATATCTATATTGCATATTCGTAAGATATGTTAATCTTAATGGTTTTATTGAATAGAGAGTTACAAAATCCTTTTACTCATTATGAGAAAGATAGATCAGATGAAACAGGTCAATCATTTGTTATATGCAGGTAGTGTTACACACATAATTACTTTCTTGGTTCTTTGCAGCACACCGCCAGTGCCCGTTGAAAATATTTCCATAGCGAATCCCGACCTCGAAGCACTGATCACCTACTATTACGAGCCGTCTGATGAAGAAGATGACTATATCCGGGGAATGAGCAAAGAAACATTTGAATCACAAATCAACCGGGCACAATCATATCTCAATGAATTGACAACCACCATAAATTACGACGAATTAAATACTGCTGACCAGGTCGATTATGAATATTTTCATGCTCAATTGGATAATACAGTTCTTAATCTTGCTGTTCTGCGGTGGTGGGAGAATGATCCTTCAATGTATTTGCCATTTGGTTCGTTTTACCGGCCTTCACTTGATCAGACTAAACCATGGGATGACCGCATAGCAGCTATGACAGCGGGATTCAATGATGTCGAAATGAATTTTCAATGGGCCAGAGAAAATCTGAAAAATCCACCCATATTATGGGTAGAGCAGTCTATCGGCTATTGTGACCGAATTGAACAGTATTTGACCACTTGGCTGCCAAAGATCGCAAGCAATACACAATACCCAGAATTAAAAGATGAACTGCTTGCTGCATCAACCAGATTTAACGGACAATTATCGATGTTTAGAACCTATTTAGACACCGATTTACGGAAACGGGCATCACATTCTTTGCCGCGTGTATCAGTGGAAAACTACAATAGGCTCCTCAAGAATAAATTTTTGGACTACACGATAGAAGAATTACTCGAAATTGGCACCAGAGTACATGAAGAAACCCATCAACATCTGATTGAAACCGCACGTAGTATTGATCCAGATAAGAGCTGGTTGGAAATCCATCAAGAACACTCACTCGACTTCCCACCACCCTGGGAACTCCACTCATGGCTCCAAAAGGAAGCAAACAGGGCAAAAGCATTAGTCTATGACAAAATTGTGAATGTACCGCCCGGGCTGGAAGAAGAATACCGGTATACCGAAGCGGGTCACTACCGGAACCTGTACCGGATGGGATTTGGCATCGGCCCTTCAGTATTTATCGGTGATAAATACATCGGATATTATGATCTTCCTACAACACAACAGTTTGATACATGGGATAAGAAGGCGGGCCTCATGTTGGATTGGAGCAGAGGTTGGGCTATTGCACAACAGATCCCGCATGAAGTATACCCCGGACACCATTTTCAGTCATATATGCAACAATTCAATAAACGGCCGCTTCGCAGAAATGCCGAAAATGCACCATTTGGTGAAGGATGGGGTGTTTATGCGGAAGACCTGATGTATGACATGGGATATTTACAGGATAATCCACGGTATCTTCTTGCCCATTATCAAAACAGATTCTGGCGTACCGCACGGATTGTTGTTGATGTCAGCTACCATACCGGCAGGATGGATTTTCAAGATGTGGTCGATTTCTTTCTGGATGCCGGACTTCCCCATGAAGGCGCAATCTTTGAAGCAACGGTCGTTGCCAAACGGGCAACACGAGAGCTGAGCTACTATATCGGAAAATTAGAAATTGAAGAGCTTGTGAACGATTTTAAAGAAATGAAAGGTACAGCATTTAATCAAAAGGAATTTTTCACAAAACTGCTCCTTCTTGGTGGCACTCCGCCACAATTAGCACGGAGAGAATTATTCGAAGAATTTGAACTGAATAATTAGAATTACACAACTATAGCATAAAGGAGGATATTTGGATAATCACAATATTCAAGCACTTTTAGCGGTTCTTCCGATCTTCACTGGGGCACTTCTTCTCGTCGGTTTCCGCTGGCCTGCCCGGCGCGCTATGCCGATCGTATATACGCTCGCTGCTATTATCGCTCTGACTTTCTGGGGAGTTTCCTTCACCCGGGTTGTCGCCTCAACGATTCAGGGATTATTTATTTCGTTTGACCTTCTTTATATAATTTTCGGGGCAATTTTACTTCTGAACACCTTAAAACACTCAGGAGCAATAGCTGCAATCCGTTCTGCTTTTACAAAAATCAGTAGAGACCGGCGAATACAGATAGTTATCATAGGCTGGCTTTTCGGTTCGTTCATTGAGGGTGCATCAGGCTTCGGGACTCCGGCAGCAATCGCGGCACCGTTGATGGTTGCTCTCGGATTTCCGGCGATGGCCGCAGTCATGATCGGTATGATGATCCAGAGTACTCCGGTAACATTTGGGGCTATCGGTACACCGATACTTGTCGGAGTACGGACCGGTCTTGATAATCCCGAATTGATGTCCAGGCTTGCAGCAACCGGCACCGATTTCACAGAATATCTTCATCTTATAGCTGCTGAATCCGCAATTTTTCATGGAATTACAGGTACGATTATCCCCTGCCTTATGGTGATGATGATTACCCGTTTCTTCGGGAAGAATAAATCGTGGACAGAAGGCCTCTCTATCATACCGTTTGCACTGTTCGGGGGATTTGCATTTACCATTCCCTATGTCATTATCGGAATTTATCTCGGTCCGGAATTTCCTTCCCTGCTTGGCGGCCTTATCGGACTTGCTGTCGTTACATTTGCAGCACGAAAAGGATTTCTCATTCCTAAAGATGAGTGGGATTTTGCACCATCCACGACATGGAAGCCCGAATGGATCGGCAAAATTGAGATGAAGAAGGAAAATATCACCGATAAAAATATGCCGACATGGCTTGCATGGGCACCGTACGTTCTGGTTGCTGCATTTCTCGTTATCAGCCGGCTGCCGCAATTACCTGTTGGAAATGCGCTTAAATTATTAACAATCCGATTTCAGGATTTGTTCAGTACTGAAATAACAGCATCCACTCAACCGCTCTACCTGCCGGGTACTATGCTCCTTTTTACTGTTGGGTTGACCTATTTTCTCCACCGAATGAAGAGCGCAGAATTCAAAGCCGCAGTCAATGAGTCGAGAAACGTGATTTTAGGAGCAGGATTTGTCCTTATTTTTACTGTACCAATGGTCAGAATATTTATTAATTCCGGCGTTAATAATATCGGTTTCGACAGCATGCCTGTTGCAATGGCAGTATGGGTTGCGGGCAATGTCGGAGCTATCTGGCCGTTTTTCGCCCCGTCAATCGGTGCACTCGGTGCATTCATTGCCGGTAGCAATACCGTCAGTAACATGATGTTCAGCCAATTTCAGCATAGCGTTGCCGATAAACTTACGATATCGGGTTCAATTGTGGTGGCGTTACAGTCGGTTGGTGCGGCAGCGGGTAACATGATCGCTATCCATAACGTCGTTGCCGCCTCGGCAACAGTCGGTTTGCTTGGCCAGGAAGGCGCAACGCTTCGGAAGACTTTTTTACCGACACTCTATTATTTAACGGTTGTCGGTATTCTGGGTATGATAGCAATATACGGCATTGGGTACACAGATATTCTTCAATAATATCAGTATAATCTAATTATAGATTTTTCTCTTATAATATTCAAAACATTCTTCCTGATAGTTTGAAAATCGACACAATTGGAAAGCAATTTGAGAGGTGATACATGAATACAAAACGGTGGCTACTCGCAAGTATTGCTGTATCTGCTGCGATTGGCCTTACAGAATATAATGCACAATCTGATCTTGATGGATATTTATCTGGCAACTGACTCAATATGGAGGCCTATGGCTGAAATGAAAACAGGTGCACGACTACTATCAAGTTTAGTTTTCTCATTCCTATTCGTTTTTATCTTCACAAAAGGATATGAAGAAAAAGGTATTGGTGAAGGTGTTAAGTATGGTTTGTGGATTGGATTACCTGTAAGCATACCAAAAGCATACGGATTATACTCTGTACTCCCAATCTCCTACTTCCTTGCAATTCAGTGGTGGATATATGAAACTATACAGATCAATTATAGCTGCGGCAATTTACAAACCTTCTAAACAATAAATTCTACTTGTATATTTATTAGTGAGTATTTATATAAAATTATTAAAAACTATGTTTTAATTATTCTTTCTATCTTATTAATATATAATATTTTATTGGAGGTCAATATTGGAATACAAATATTTAGGGCGAACTGGTATACAGGTTGCTCCTGTCGCGCTTGGGTCGGATGATTTTGGTGATGGTACGCCACCAGATGTAGCATCAAATATAATTAATCGAGCCCTTGATGCGGGTATCAATCTCATCGATACCGGAAACTTATATGCCCAGGGTGAGAGTGAAAAAATAATCGGCAGGACGCTTAAAGAAGGCGATCGACGGCATGAGGTAATCATATCAACAAAAGTGAATCATGCCCCACGCAAAAAGGGTGTTTCCCTGGACGTATTTGTTCCTGAGCTTCCTCCTAATGTACAAGGCAATTCCCGCCTGAACATTATCAGGGCATGTGATTTATCCCTACAGGATCTTCAGACAGATTATATTGATATTTTCCAGATACACCGTTACTATCCGCATTTTCACATTGAGGAAACCTTGGGCGCATTGACCCAACTTGTCAACCAAGGCAAAGTAAGATATGTAGGTTGTTCAACATTTCCTCCATATAAAATCATGGAAGCAATCATGCTGAGTGAAACCAGGAATTACGCTCGATTTGTGAATGAAGAGTCCCCATACAATTTGCTCGACCGCCGCATCGAGAACGAATTGATACCATTGGCACAGGAAAATGGCCTTGGAATACTTGCCTGGGCTCCTCTTGCTCACGGTGTTTTGGTCGGCACTTACAGCAATAGCAGCAAAGGCTCTTATCCACCGGGTTCGCGGGCAGCGGTGCGAGGTTCGTTTTATGCAGACCGTGTAACCGAGAAAGGCATTGAAGTGGGGAATAAATTCGTAAAATTAGCTGTTGAGGCCGGTATGACACCTTCCCAACTGGGAGTTCTATGGGTCAAGGAACAGCAGGGAGTAACCGCCCCTTTGATCGGCCCAAAAAGATTAGAACAGCTGGAAGACCTGATTCCCGTCATGAATATGACTCTCAGTGATGAATTACGGGAAGCCTGTGACGATCTCGTTCCACCCGGAAGCGCAGTAGCAAATTTTTATAATACCGCCGGCTGGATGAAAGGAAAGTTACTCTAATATTAGAATATTGCTTCTAAGATTTATTCAATAACAATTTTTCACAATCCTGCCTATTGGAATAAAGCACGGATTTAGAATAACCCGTGCTTTATTTTTTTCTTCTATGCCAATTAATATTGAGAATTATTCAAAACAATCGTTTTACTCAGCGAATGACGTACCATTGAGTTTGGCGGCCGTCCAGCCAGATCATCCTCTCTCTGGTAAAAGAGACCTCTTCTTCAAGCACAATTCGATATCCTTGCCGTTCCATTCCGGTAGCGCATAGGTAACATCCAACTCCATCGAATGGACTGAATTGTAACTCATTGGATAGTCACCGCCACGGGTCGGCAATTGATTGCCGTCACCATCAAATGCTCCTTCCCGTCCAATCGACGGGCCTGCCTCATGACCATGATATCCGACAGGATGGCTGTAGACTTCAGGACGGAGATTTTCTGAATTTGCCTTATCCAGCGTTGCAAAAAGTATCTCATTCCCTGTTCTGTCAGCACCGATCTCACCTGCAAGAATATTCTGCAGCCGGTTTCCTCTTCACAGAGCTTCTTTTAACCCTTCAGGAACATCATCTTCACCCATACAGAGGACGTAACTCACTTGTTGGATATCGGTAAATAAACCGAGATATGTAATGCCCCAATCAGCGCTGATGATATCACCTCTCCGGATGACAGATTCAAGCAGATTTCTCTCGGCGGAATATCAACTCTGAAATAGTCGGCAGGATCATCATATTTGGAAATGTCTTTATCACTTCTCTGGAGCGTAATCGTAGGGGAAAAACCGTCATAGACACCAATATCAGTGATTTTTTGCCTAATTGCCCATGCAACATCATTGGTTGTTGTTACATCCGGCACAATATCTTTATTTGAAAACGCTTCAGAAACAAGGTCGTGGGTAATGCTGCTGACATATCTGAAAAGAGTCAACTCTTGGGGACTTAGCGTTAATCTCTATTCAACAACGAGATTTTCCGCAGAAACAAGCCGTGGTGCGTAGTCTCCGAGAGCTTCCTCGAGTCTATCTTTGTTTGATACAGACAAACCGTCGGCATGGCGCCAGTTTTGCGGTACATTAATCCCAATTGTTTCAGGATTTCATTCCTCAACAATCTGATGAATCCTCCCGAATCCACCCCGTATTCGTTCTACACCGCGATTGTTGCCCCTGTTATAGAGAACAAGAAATCGAACAGCCGTCTGTCCCCTATGCATACCCCCGACAAGTGTCCAAGAGACCTGATCGATAATAATCCACATATCGATACCTGTGTCTTCTATCATTATCGGGAGCATATGCTTTATTCAAGGATTTCACGCTTTGTTTCTCTTCGTTCTCTTCTGGGCATAATGTTGTAAATATCCTGTACACCTCCCACCCCATGTTCCTGAGCAAAACGATCGCTGACAATCAGAATAACTAATATTGCAATTATTCTCCTAACTCCAGACAAATAATTCATTACCCGGACTCCCTAAAATACATTGATCAAACAGTTTTTGCTGCGAACACTGCGATTCATTTAATTAGGTACTTAGGTTATTTTCGGATCGCGTGTTACCGTATACTTGGAATGGGAGAAAAAGTCACAGATTGATTGTTGGTACAGCATGTCCCTTTTGTTCTGGGGATCGTCTGTACCGTTTGCGTGCTAATCGTTTTCCATGTGCTGGGTGTTCTTGTAAAGAGAGCCCGAAGCGGTTCAAGGACGATCTTGCTCTACTGCATCATGTTTCTTTGGAGATACCTGCCAATAAAGCTGCCAGGTATCTTGGTTGTGGCTCCACGACGGTGCGAGGCACATAGATGCTTTATCGACAGGAGATTTATAGTTTTTGTGTCAGGAAGTGAGAAGACTTTCCGGCGAGATAGAATGTGATGCAAGCTGCTTTGGTGGGAAACGTACGGGAACCAAAGGTTTTCGGCATGGTGGAACGTCACGGGAAGCTATTTACTACGATGTGACTGCCGCTTGATGAACGAGATCAGGGACACCGCTGCGAAAGGGAGCGTCTTCTCCACTGCTACGTTCCGTTCGTATACATCGCTGAAGTTTTTTGGTAAACAGCGTATGGTCGATCATAACACATAGTGCATCACGGGACGTCGTCATAGTAACGGCCTTGAGGGGTTCTGGTCATGTGCACAAGAAAGACGCTTACAGTACCATGGTGTCAGCAAAAGTCATTGCCTGGTATACCGCAAGGAAATGGAATGGAGATACAATTACAGAAACCAAAATCTATTCCATCCTTTAATCAAAATTCACGTTAGTCCGCTTTTGACCTAATGACCTATTTTATATACCAGACATTGTTTTGGAGTCTGTCAAGATACTCTAAACCATTTTCAGTGTAGACAGCAAGCTGACCTATACCGAGTTCAACACCATATTTTCCTCATTCATCAACCCGGACTCTTGTATGAGGTTCATAGCATACATCGTGTTATGATACAACATACAAGAGTCCGGGCGAAAACATGAGTCTGTTTTCACTGTACTGTCTGATAAATCTCGGCGGTGGGTGAAAACCAAGACGCGAGCTGATAATCTGGGAATCTCTCGGTATCAGGTCGCTTGCTTCTACAATCTCTATACCGGTACGCCAAAACTGAAACTCCCTCGCCGCATATTCATCCTGCATATAGTTGGCAAGCTTCAGTGCATCTTTTAGCCCTGCTGGCACATCTGTTTCACCAAGCTTGAGTACATACGCATGCTGATGAGTATCAGTAATGATTCTCATAATCATGATATCGGAATCGAGACTGATAATATCACCAAGCCTGATAACAATGTTGACGCTGGTCCGAGTCTGATTTCGTCTGAAATAGTCGGGCAGATCACCATATTTTCTTATAAGTGCCGAGCGTCTCTGTACGTACACCGACGGATTGTTTTCAATTTCCAAGTCAAGCTCAAGGTAACTGTGTCTGAATCACAAGTTGAGATCGTCAGTCGTCGTAACATCGGGAACCACAACACTATTTGAATATCCCTCAGCCATAATATCGTTATGCAATCCCTGAATATATCTCGAAATACTTATTTGTTCCGGTATCATCGTTTCCAACCATCTGACACCGAGTGTCTAGGAATTAACAGTTCGAGACCTGTATTTACTTCCGAGAGCTTTCTTAATTTCATCACTACCATTTCTGCTAATGGCAATCGTCCTCGGATCACGTGCTTTAATGAGCTCTGTTAGCTCATCATAATTTTGTGGTTCGAGATATTCGATGTCTTCGTCACTATCATAATAGAACAATATATCGGGAACATCCATACCTGACGTCGCAAACTTGCTCGGCAAGACCATTCCTTCATGATTCGCTGGAAGTATGACGTAAAAACTGGATGTTCCTTATAGGATGTTAACCGGTAGAGAGGCTCTTCATCATTACGTATTAACCACAAGTCAACACCTTGTTCACGCATTAATTCCGGTAAAAAGTATTCCAGTTTCCAATTCAAGAATCTTTGTTCAATTTGAACACGTTCACGCATTTGAATATACTTTTCGATATCGAAGCCCACCTATATTCCCTTGGCAAAAACAAGGCTGTACATACAACACGCCAGAACAACAGACATAAATAATGCTTTGTGTTTAATCATTAAAACACCCTCCTCACATTGTAAATGGTACCAATCTAATTATTCGGAATATTTGTGTTATTTTTTAACGTTAAAAAACGTTAAAATAGGTACATTACAGTATAGAGTGATAAAAATTCAAAATTTTATTACTCTCTTCTTCTTTTACTCAACAGAACCAGATCGCGCAGTTCCTCTTTCGATTTCGCATCCATCCATTTATCTTCAAAGTGAGGATCCTGCACTATCTGGGCGATAGCTGCCAAGGCCCGAAGATGAAATGACCGTTCATCTTTTGTGCCAACAAGAACAAATACTGTGTGAACCCGGGGATTTCCCTCAGAAAAAATTATTCCCTCTTTATTGCGTCCCAGCAATATATCAAACTCGTGACTGCCCTCAATAATTATATGAGGAATTGCAAGATCAGGATTAAGTACAGTTGTGCTCTCTTTTTCACGCTCAATAAATAATTCAATCAACATCTTTTGAGACATGTGGAGCCGTCCTGACATACTCTCGGCTGCTTTTTCGAAGAAATTTTCAACAGAGATTTTTGCATCAAAATCAAGAATCGTGCACTCTTCAATAAGATGGTCAAATCGGTCTTTTTCTATCTCATCCCGCTCTCTCACAATATCCTTGAGCTCAGACTCAAGAGAGTGAGTTGTAAGTTCCTTCGCTGTGATACGTTCAATCAGGTGGAGCAGTGCAAATTCACGAGTTGATTTTATCCTTCCGTAAAACCAGTACACAAATAACCCGCCAATAATTAGGATTAAACTGGCAAGAAGCCCTTCTTTACCAATCATTATCAAAAGCACTCCATATCCAATAATTCCGATTATCTGAAGCCACGGATAAAGCGGTGCGTTAAATGCCGGACGGTAGTTTTGAATTCCGCTTTCTCTCAATATAATATTTGCAAAACAAGCAAACAGGTAGGTTAATAATAATATACTGGAGGCCGCTTTAACAATTATACTAATATCAAGAAACAGGGCAATTATTATAAATATACCTGTTAAATATACTGCAATGTGCGGAGTGTGAAAACGGGGATGAATTCTGCCGAATATTCTGGGGACAAGCTCATCTCTGCTGAGGGCAAGCGGGTAACGTGAAGCTCCAAGGATGCCGGCATTTACTGCTGAGGAGAACGCAAAGATTGCAACAACTGCCAAAAGAATCTTACCACCAGTGCTCATAAAGATTGCCGCTGCATCCGGAAGAGGTGTCAGCGATTGTGCAAGTGATTCGGCATCGAGGACGCCAATCGTGACAAATATTACAAGAATATAAATAAGGCTAACCAGAATAAAAGAGAGTATCATTCCGATCGGAAGCACTCGTCCGGGATCTTTTATTTCCTCAGCAAGGCTTGCAACTTTCAGAAGACCACCATATGATACAAATACAAACCCTGCAGTAAAGATGATTGATGAAATACCATACGGTGCAAATGGCTCAAAATGAGTGATTTCGACAGCTGGAATGCCCTTCACAACATACAACAACAATGCGGCAATTATTGCACCGACCAGAACTACCTGAATTCGGCTTGCGGCTTTAATACCAACAATGTTTATGGCAATAAAAAATAAACATAACGCAATTGCCAATAACCGGATATCGACATTTATCATAAGTGAAGAATATGCTGCCATACCGATCAATTCAAATGCACTTTTCAGTGCAAGCGCGAGTACTGTTATAAGTCCGTAAATTGTACCAATTGCAGATCCCATGCTCCGCATAACAAAAAAATAGGTCCCCCCTGCTTTCGGCATAGCAGATGCTAATTCTGCCTGACTGAACATCCCGATTGTTGCAAGCAGACCTGCTAGAATATATGATATAAATACACCTGGTCCTGCCTGCGCATGAGCAAGCCCGGGCAATAAAAATAGACCTGAACTGATAATTGCACCGGTTGTGATAGCCACAACATCTATTAATGTCAGTTCTTTGCGTAATTTCATTGATTGAGAAAAATATATATTTTAACTTATTATAGCCAAACCAGATGAAAAATAGTAATCGCTTTTCAATTAATCAAGTTCTTAATACATTCATCAATACGTTACATCCTTAAATAATTTTGATTCATATTGTAAACAATTAGACACTAAAGGGGAACGTATGAAAACAAACACAGAATATCTTATGTTCAACACATCTGAGTGGGTGGAATTCATCAATATTACCGAGGAAATCAATGCAATAATTAGTAAATCTGGTGTAGACAACGGCATGGTTCTGATAAATCCAATGCACATCACAGCAGCGGTCTACGTAAATGATGCCGAATCGGGACTCATTCCCGATTATAAAGAATTACTGAAACGGTTGGTTCCTGAACATCTGAGTGACGATTTTTATTGGCACAACCTAACGGGTGAGGATAATGCTTATGCCTATTTGTGGAGAACGATTATGGACCATCAGGTTACTATGGCAATCACCAATGGTGAGCTTGACCTCGGAACATGGGAACAGATTTATTACGCGAATTTGACGGTCAACGAAATAAAAGGGTTCTTGCTAAAGTAATGGAGATATAATGCACTACTTTAAATAATGTCCATAACTCATTGTATTTATTTTAGAACACTTGTCGGAATGGCTGTTGGCTTCATTACTTTATAAATTGGTATGATCGGGGATGTATCTTCTTGAATTTCACTAACCGCAGACGATGTAGTATATCCTCTTTGATTAGCTTGTACATTTTGAACAACTTCATCCTCCGGCTCAAGTTTGGGAAGGAGTGCATCCATAGTATTCCAATGGATTACATTGTCATTTGTTTCCGGTTCAAGCAAATGAGAAATGAGTCGGCCGACATATTGGCCTGTTCGGATGATGTAAGAACCTTTTTTAAAAACTCGCGACTCGGAATAGGTTTCATCTGCTACGGAGACAACTGCAGCAGACGGATGATCATATTCCTCAATACGCTCAATACCTGTTAAAATATAAGACTCGATACTGATTTCCGTATCTTCCCGCAATTGTTCTACCGCTATATTGTGCCGCTTCAACAGTTCTACCGCCTTAACAGCTTTCGCTTCCAGAATATATGCGTAGGGTCGGGGCCTTGCTTTTATTATGAGCGGTTTTTTGATAAGATCGGCATTATGAATCGATACTACAGTTTTATTATCAGATGGTCCAATCGCAATTTTGTATGACACCTTATAATCCTCAGGTTCATACTTCATCTGGACAGGAATATCACCCTGCGCTAAACGCCCCATCTCTACAGTTTCCCGGCGTGCTTCTGCTACAGTGTTCATAAGTTTTTCAGCATTCTCCTCTGCATATTCTAAAACTGTCTCGAAAGCAATTAAACCGCTTCTTACTCCTGTTTCAAGCGTCTGTCCTCGCGGCGATTCCAAAAGGATACCGACACTATTCAAGAATCCCGCATAGTTTCTAGAAATTCTCGGATCATATCCTCCTGTTCTCCAAGCAGTACTGTCTCCCTGTGTATAATACCACGATTTGTAACCATTTTTCCGCATCTTCTTATTAATAGCGGGGAAAATTTCATTGTCACATAACTGCGTTAGTTCCCCTGCTGATGCTGCATGACTAGGCCCCTGGTAGTTAACATTATAAGGATACGAGCCGCCATTATGGCCATCTACAATAAGATGCGGCTGCCATTCATGTAATATATTCCTGACATAATTAACAAGTGTAACATGTTCTAATTTCATATAGTCTCTGTTGAGATCGACACCAAGCGCGTTGCCGCGAGTACCTTCTTGCGTTGCAGAAAACCCGTCTACATTAATGGACGGAACAATTATCAGAATCAAATCATCAAGCAGTGCATTGATGTCAGAATTGTCATCCAATAACTCACGTAGCAATATCAGGAGCGATTCACGAAGTGTCCGTTCGTCGCCGTGTACATTAGCGGCGAGAACAAGGATCGGCTTTCCTGATGTGATAGCCTCTGAAGGTTTTGTAACAAGAGGCCGGCTTATAATTGCATACGGCAGCATCCTCTTTTCGAGAGAGTTTCCATAGCTGCCGAGAAGCATGTCTGTTGTAGTCTCCTGTATCGATTCCAGATATGATACCATTTCCACATAGGAGGTATGACGTTCAAAATCGGAAAGTTCGCTGGCTGTTCTTATTACCTGTGCTTCTACCGACAGAAACATGAATAGTACAAGCAATATACAGCTTATACATAACTGAGATTTTTGCTTTATCATAGCTATAATGTTGCAAGAGATTGACCTGATTTCATTAGTATAAAAAAGCTTTTCATGTCATTGAACTCGGGGTTGAAATCGTTATAATCATACTATAGAATTAAGCTACAAAAGTATATGTTATTTTATAATCATCACATACTTGATTAATAATATAGTTGAAGATAAAATTTCAATGTGATTAAATCAAGAAATATTGCAGCTTTGATATTTATACCGATACAACATAACTTAATAAAAGTCTTATACTTGATATATATGTAATCCGGGAGCGGATTCACTTGTTCATTTCACTTTTTTGCTTGATTACAAGAATAAAAATGGATAAATTTAAACTTTGTTTCAAAAAATATTAACCGATTTAATGTACTAATCTTCGCCTTCGTTTTTCACGAAGATGACGGACTTCTAACTTAGTGGAAATGTTATGAAAATTGGAGTTACTCGAGAAACCTTCCCGGGTGAACGGCGAGTTTCAGTCATACCTGGCATGGTGCCTTCGCTTGTCAAAGCTGGCGCTGAGGTTCTGGTTGAAAGCGGAGCGGGTCAATATGCAGGATTCCCTGACAGTCTTTATACTAACAAGGGCGCAAAAATCGTTGAAAAGCGGTCTGATGTTTTTGCAGAGAGTGATGTAGTGCTTCAGGTCCGTGCTTTGGGTGCAAATCCGAAAGCTGGAAAAAGTGATCTGGAATTAATGCGTATCGGGCAGGTCGTTATCGGCTTTTCCGAGCCGCTGACTGAGTTGAATTCTGCTCAAAAACTCGCCAAAAAGGGAGTTGTTCATTTATCTATGGAACTTATCCCACGTGTTACACGAGCACAGAGTATGGATGTGCTTTCGTCAATGGCAACGATTGCCGGTTATAAAGCTGTACTACTCGCTGCTAACAAACTACCCAAAATGTTTCCTATGATGATAACGGCAGCCGGGACGATTAAGCCGGCTCATGTTTTTGTTATCGGAGCAGGTGTAGCCGGGCTTCAGGCTATAGCTTCTTCAAGAAAACAGGGTGCTGTCGTATACGGTTTTGATGTCCGGCCTGCGGTCAAAGAGCAGGTCGAGAGTCTTGGTGCTAAATTTGTTGAACTTGAGCTTGAAACCGAAAACGCCGAGGACAAAGGCGGCTATGCAAAAGAAATGGGAGAAGATTTTCTGAAGAAACAGCAGGAATTAATGAAAAAAGTCGTTTCTGAAAGCGATGTAGTCATTACAACAGCAGCAATTCCGGGTAAAAAGGCGCCGGTGCTGATTCTCCGGGATATGGTTGAGGCAATGCGTCCGGGTTCAATTATTGTTGATCTTGCTGCAGAACGCGGTGGAAATTGCGAGCTTACAAAAGTGGATGAGATCGTTGAGCATAATGGCGTTATTATGATCGGACCATCAAACATCCCATCTTCTATTCCGTATCATGCAAGCCAAATGTATTCGAAAAACATTACAACATTCCTTCTTCACATGATCAAAGAAGGAAAATTCAAGCTTGATCTTAAAGATGAAATAATTTATGAAACACTTGTAACTCATGAAGGCGACGTTGTTCACCCACGTATTCGTGATCTTTTGGGACTTCCAACTAACAAAGCTGTAGAAGGGGGTTCTGCCTAATGGATACATTTGTTATCGGTCTGACAACTTTTGTCTTAGCAATCTTTGTCGGATTTGAAGTAATCACAAAAGTTCCACCGACCCTTCACACTCCACTTATGTCCGGGTCAAATGCAATATCCGGAATCACAATTGTCGGAGCAATTATCTCGGCAGGAACACAACATTCCGAGTTGACGACAATTCTCGGAGTTGTTGCAGTAGTATTTGCGACTATTAACTGTGTCGGTGGGTTTCTCGTGACTAATAGAATGTTAAAAATGTTCCAAAAGAAAGACTAATGTACAATGTGTGATTCAATTATTATTGTAGCATATTTGCTTGCTTCCGTGCTCTTTATATTAGGTCTGAAAGGTCTCGCACATCCAAGAACAGCTGTCCGGGGAAATAAATTTGGAGCACTAGGAATGTTCATAGCGATCGTCGTAACGCTATGGAATGAAAATATTATTAGTTTCGAATACATCCTGATAGGAATCGTTATCGGTGGTGCAATTGGAGTAATTCTGGCAGCAAAAATTGCTATGACTGCAATGCCACAACTCGTCGGACTGTTTAACGGCTTTGGAGGTGGTGCATCAATCCTCGTTGCTGGCGCAGCGTTGATTGAAGCTGGCAGCAGTGCCAATACACAACAAACCGTTGCAACGGTTGCTTCAGGAATTATCGGATCGGTGACATTCTGGGGAAGTCTCGTGGCTTTTGGAAAACTCCAAGGAGTTGTATCAAATAATGCAATCATTGTGCCGATACGTCATGTGATTAATATTGTATTAGCCATCGCTTCGATTACACTGGGTAGTATGATAGCAATAGACCCACAAAATATAACCCTGTACTGGTATCTTGTCGGTGTTGCATCAGTACTCGGAGTTCTTCTGACCATTCCAATCGGCGGTGCCGATATGCCTGTGATTGTCTCTTTACTGAACTCATATTCGGGTCTTGCAGCAGCTGCAACCGGATTCGTTCTTGATAACAACGGTCTTATCATTGCGGGATCACTTGTTGGTGCATCCGGACTTATTCTTACAAGGATCATGTGCGTTGCCATGAACCGCTCGCTGTCGAACGTGCTGTTTGCAAAATTTGCAGTTGCTGCTGGCGATCGACCAAAGGAAGACGAAATTTACGCCGGAAAGATCAAGGCTACTTCCGCTGAAGAAATTGCTATGCTGTTAGACGGCGCCAGAAGAGTTGTGATTGTTCCCGGATATGGTATGGCGGTATCGCAGGCACAGCATGCTGTACGTGATTTTGCAAATCTGCTCGAATCACGTGATGTCAAAGTTGAATATGCAATTCACCCAGTTGCCGGACGTATGCCAGGACATATGAATGTACTGTTAGCAGAAGCAGACGTTCCGTATGATAAACTTAAGGAGATGGACGAAATTAATCCAACCCTTGAGCAGACAGATGTTGCAATTGTTGTCGGTGCAAACGATGTCGTGAATCCTGTTGCCAAGACAGACCCCAATTCTCCGATTGCCGGAATGCCGATTATCGATGTCGATAAGGCGCATACTGTTGTTATGATAAAGAGAAGTCTCCGGCCCGGTTTTGCAGGAATACCAAATCCGCTTTTTGCATCAGATAACACTTTGATGTTTTTTAGTGATGGTAAAAAAGCGTTCCTTGAGTTGGTTACTGCGGTCAAGGAATCGTAATCATCAGTTGAACAAAATGCTCTTGTCATATGAGTTCCATTAATTCTCAAATAAAAAACCGGCCTATATTCTTGGTCGGTTTTTTTATTAAGAACTTGTTTTAACTAACGTTTTTGAACAAATATGAAAATCGAATCTCTCGACTTTTTCAACCACTCACGATATAACAGTTTATGTCAAGGTTAATGTTATACTAACACTGGTGTAGGTTTGCCGTCTTTCATTGCAACAAATGTAACGAGTGCTTCGATTGCTTTGTCACGGTCATCTGAATACATATTCTCAATATATATTTCAACTTTTATTTTTAAACTTGTTGTGCCAATACTGGTAACTTGAGCAATAAGCTCAACGATGCTGCCCGATGGGATAGGCTTTTTGAAATCGGTACGGTCAAACGATACAGTAACAACTTCCTTCCTGCAGAATCGTACAGCCGCGATTGAGGCAACTTCATCGATCCATTGCAGCGCCGTCCCTCCGAACAGTGTGTCATATCTGTTTGTTGCTTTCGGAAAAACAATTTTGAACACATTGGTTTTAGACTTTTCTATTTTTTCCCGTAATTTTTGTGATTTACCGGCCTTTTTAGCGGACATTCGTTTCCTTTACCATTCTCATGGTTACATAAACATCTATGGAATTACTCAACAATATATTAAGAAAATACCCCATATACATTGAATTTATTACTAAAACACGTATGTGACAGGTTGATTATTGATTTTAAGAGAAGAATTAAGATGTAGATCTTATTTTATGAGGAGCATTTTCTTTGTAGCACTAAATTAACCGGTATTGACTCTATAAAAATAAACACCGCTCGCAACAGGCCTGCTATACGAATCACGGCCATTCCAAACAACTTCATGGAACCCAGCATTATAAGGTTCGTTGAGCAACATGCGGATTTCCTGACCGAGAATATTATAGATCACAACCCTGACTTGATCGGTTTTCGGAAGATCGAATTTAATAGTCGTCTCGGGATTAAAAGAGTTCAAATAGCTTTGATATAGTTTAAATGTTCATGGCTGCAGTACCACGATCATGGTGGATTCAAAAATGTCCGCGTTCCCGCCGAGACTGATCGCTTCGAGTCGGCAGAAGTATTCTCTCCCTGCTTCAACAGTCAGATCACGGAATTGATAACTGTTTTCTCCACTTTTTAAAAGCTGCTTATTGAGCTTAATAAATGTGCCATTTTAAGTCTGTCCCCGATAAATATTAATCCAGCATTCAATATTTCCAGAGCTGTTAACTATTCCAGCTTAACAGCACCATTTTGCACTTCACCCCAGAAATTGACAAGCTGAACACTGGTCGGCGCTGTAGCGTCTGTTATAAAGGAATTAGCAGAGCTCCAATCGCTGTAGAAAAATCCGTCAAACGCCCGAAACTTTCCAAAAGTATGTCTGGTTATGGTTCAGTGTTACTCCCGGAACCAAGGTAGTTTCCGTATCACCTGCAGGTATTTTGACACTTGATACAACTTGATTGAAAAATCCTGCTCTTCTGCAATAACAATGTCATACGTTACCGGCCCAGTTCGTGCCAACCAGTAATGATACCTTGTCAACTTTCACAACAATCTCATCATTTCGAATAATTTCATTGTTTACTGGCGTTACAGTTCCCGGGACAGATACCGACAATTGTGATATTGGATTAATGCTGACAAGGTCTGAAGCATCACTCCCATTGAATGGAATCACCTGATCGGCAGTTGTTACTTTATATCAGAAGACTGAGTTATTACTCACATTATTATCATAATAGAATGTATTTGCTAACAGTATTTCGATAAGTTGAAATGGCGCGGAGTTTTCACATTTATAGAGATTGTATCCTGCTAAATCGTCTTCATTATTCGGACTCCATCGGATGAGAGCCTGATTACTATCTTCAACTCAATCGATTCCTAGTGGACTTACAGGTGCATCCGTATCAGGACACCTGAAAGTGTCTCAGAAGAAAACGCTGCGGGTGCCGACATTTTCCTTAATTCGCTTTTTAAGCAGATACAGCATTTTCATTTCCGCTCTTGTCAATTGAACCAATACCAAAATGATAAGTTGTATCAGGCATGAGATTGGTCAATGTCAACTTATGCTCGGAAGCATCTTCAGCAGATCCAATATTATTGGACAAGGAATCGCAAGTAAAACCAAATTCGATCAAGGAATCACCCAACTCGTCTGTAATAAATACTATCGTTGCAGATTTATCTAAAATTGCAGCAACTCTGATACTGTCAATCAACGGTGGTATAAAATCGGGTGATGATACTGTCCTGAACGTTGTATCAGCGCTTGCTATCGCGCGCGGACAATTATCACTAATATCCGTAGATAATACTCTGAGGTGGTACAGTGTGTCCGGCAGCAAATTAGTCATCATAACAAAGTGAAACGTATCGTCTTCGGTTGACAGAAGCACTTTCTCATAGTCGGAGGTAAAGCCAAATTCGAGACGAGTATCAGCCGGTTCGTCGGTTCCCCAGAGAATTTTTGCCTGATGGTTGGTAATTGCCGTAATAACAGACCCGATTGTAATTTCAGGTGGAGATTCATCTGCTTCCGTATCAGTTTAAACAGCAGCATTACCACTCAGAGACGGTCCGTTGTTACTCGGGTCTGTTGACATTACTCTGAAATTATAGACTGTGCCCGGATCTAAATTTGTCAAAGTAATTCTATGATTCAATAAATCTGAAATCTCACCTTTGAGTGAACCATACGACTCGATCGAATCCATATCCTATAAAAGAGTCGCTGTGCTCATCAGTTTTCCATTGTATTGAGATTGTTTCGGATGTTTTTTGAATAACTGTCGGACCTTCAATGTTGCCAGCAAGATCGCGAGAAGCTAATTCAAACTCGTAATTTACTCCCTCTATAAGGTTGGTAACCGTTACAACATGTTTTGTCACTTTCCGGTCATCGCCAATTTTTCTAAAATTCTCATTGGAATCTTTAATTTTTATAAAGATGAAGCTGTCAGAAGTTTCATCAGTATCCCACTCGAAAATCGCTGTTTTATCGGTTTTATCGACAATTGGATCTGATGTAAGCACCGGAGCTATTGTATCTTCGTTAAATGCCATCTTTGTAAACCGTTTATTTCGGCTTACTGCTTCGTTTATTAAAGGACTAAAATCAACTGAAATCACTCTGAAGTCGTATACTGTATTAGGATTCAATCCTGTCACAATAACCTTATGATCTGCAATAACCCAGTTAGTTTCAATATATTGAATAAACCCGGCCTTCTGCCGTTCACCATATTCTATCCTGCTAATCGAAAGTTCATCAGTACTCCATTCTATCGTAGCAGTTCTACTTTCAATATTAGCGGAGCCAGGACCTGCTATTATCTGAGGTGCCAAGATATCAGGAAGCACAGGAGTTATAAATGAAAATTCCTGACTCACAATTTCTTTTCCATTTTCAGTTATTGAAAAGACACGATAAAAATATGTTGTATCCGATATTAAATCAGAAAATTTATCTGGTGCACTAAAACCTGGTCAATCTCATTATCTCGTTCCTGCCTGTCATATAAGGTACCTAAAATCGCTCCGGTGACATTAACACCAATGCTCTGCAAGCCAAGGACGGTACCACTTGATGAGTTCTTATCGGTTGCCCACTCAACCGTTGCACTAGTCGGTGTCAAAAATGGTGTATGAGGCCTGGCAATAATTTGCGGCGGAAATGCATCGGGTTGTGCCAATATATTGACAAAGAATAACGGACTCACAAATTCACTATTGTTATCGTCCCGAAACCTGAATCGGTAATAATAAGTTGTGTCTGCGAATAAATCCTGCAATTGAACTGTATGATCGTTGACCGGTATTGCATTATCCTGTAAAATCCGGCTGCTTATAAGCGTGTCAAGACCGTAATCAACAGTAGAATTTGACAATAAATCTGTTTTCCAGAATACTGAGAACTTATCTGTATCAATTCCAACTCTACTGGCCCAGCTGTAATTATTGATTGTGATGTATCGTCAACAACTGGTATTGGTCTTGTTATAAACGTTAGGAGATCATGACCAGATGGTGGAAATCTGAAATCATTTCCTTTGGAATCAACACCGCCGATTCGATAATAATATTAGGTCATTAGGTCAAAAGCGGACTAACGTGAATTTTGATTAAAGGATGGTATAGATTTTGGTCTCTGTAATTGTATCTCCCTTCCATTTCCTTGCCCGGTATACCAGGCAATGATTTTTGCTGACACCATGGTACTGTAAGCGTCTTTCTTGTGCACATGACCAGAACCCCTCAAGGCCGTTACTATGACGACGTCCCGTGATACACTATGTGTTATGATCGACCGACCGTACGCTGTTTACCAAAAAACTGCAGCGATGTATACGAACTGAACGGAGCAGTGTAGAAGACGCTCCCTTGCTCAGCGGTGTTCCTGATCTCGTTCATCAAGCGGCAAGTCACATCGTAGTAAATAGCTTTCCGTGACGTTCCACCATGCCAAGAACCTATATTGTACCGGCACTCCCGCGACCGCTGGTTCCTGTACGTTTCCCATCAAAGCAGCGTGCATCACATTCTATCTCGCCGGAAAGTCTTCTCACTTCCTGACACAAAAAATTATAAATCTCCTGTCGATAAAGCATCTATGTGCCTCGCACCGTCGTGGAGCCAAAACCAAGACCCCTGGCAGCTTTATTGGCAGGTATCTCCAAAGAAACATAATGCAGTAGAGCAAAATCGTCCTTGAACCGCTTCGGGCTGTAGTTACAAGAACGTCGAGTACCTGTAAAACGATTATCACGCAAACGGTACAGACGATCCCCAGAACAAAAGGGACATGATGTACTAACAATCAATCTAGTGACTTTTTCTTCCATTCCAAGTATACTGTAACACGTGACCCGAAAATAACCTAAGTACCTAATTAAATGTCGAATCAGACAGATTTGATAGTCGGATATTGTGGGTAGTGTTTCCCTTATTTTCAATTTGTAAACTTCCAAGCGTTGAATCAATCCCATATTCGGCAAATACGAACGACTCTACATCTGTTTTCAATTTAATGGTTGCAACGTGATAGGCTAGGCCTATGATTATTGGCCCAAATACGACTGCCGGTTGAATCTCATCTGCTTCTTCGAACGTTTTGTGAATAAGAACCAACCTTTTGAAACCGGCCCATTATTATTTGCATTTGTAGAACTAACGGTATATTCATATTCAGTATCTGAATCAAACCCACCGATAAAAACTGCATGTTCCTCAACAAGAGCACCATCAAGAGATGTAAATGCTTATGTTGTATCATTCTGTTCACGAATGGTGACAACACTATTTGAAGGTTCACTTGTACCACAAATAATGGTAACTGATGATGTATCAATGTTTCTCTCTGAAGGTATTCCGACAATTACCGGCGGCATAATATCAGGCACTGCTAAGGTTTTAAAAGAAAATTCATCACAATGAACACTGGACCATTCCCTTTACCGTCAATCGAACCAGCACGTCCCGTATACCGGGTATTTGATAACAAGTCCCGTACAACAAGATCATGGTCATTGACTAATTGCTGTTTTACTATGATAATTTTGTTTTCGGGCTACTCGGATTCAAGAGCTAATTCGATAATGTAGCTTGTGACGTATCAACAGAAGCAATATTGACAAATCCGAGAATAATCGGTGCTGTTGAATCTGGCTTTTCTAACATTTTGAATATTCCTGACTGTGAATACAGCGAAGTATTGCCGGATCGATCCTGGAATCGCGCCTGAAATGTATATTCAAAACTATCAGGGTCTGTTAATATCACCTCATGTTCAAATGAGTGGTCTATTGACATGACTGTTTCAGTAGAATTGGGCCATGTTGTAAATGCGCCAAATTCTACTTCTATTATAGCCTGCTCGTCCATTGAGGCCGTTATTGTTGCACTACTTGTATCAATTTCGGCAACACTGACAAAACCAAGCAGTTTCGGTGGTGTAATATCAGGAACATCTAACGTTCTAATGATGAACCATGGACTAATGACCGGTCCATTTCCTGCAATGTCAATAGAAAATGCTCTGACAGAATAGTCTGTATTAGAGTTAAGGCCTCCAACAAATACTTCATGTTCCAAAGTGAAATTCTGATCGTCTACGACTAATGTACCCTCCGCTGCATTTATTTCAAAATACTCTACTCCTGCATTACTTTCTTCATTAGTTTCCCAATCTAATAGGAATGATGTAGTATCTGCATCAAGTCTTTCAAGGAACTCAGTGAAAACCGGCGGTGAAATATCAGGTCTGTCAGGCGTAAAAAATGCAAACACCCCTTTGACTGCAGGGCCGTTATCTTTACCACCAGTTGATGATATAGAATATCTGTATTCGGTTCCCGGCTCAAGGCCGCTCAGTGTTACCTGATTATCGGTCCGAAGTAACTGCTCTTCACGAGTATTCACATCATTTGAATCCTCATCAATTGAGTAAAAATCGACACGGCTATTGGATGGTTCACTTGTAAACCAGAATATTTTGACTGTTGCTGTATCGAAAATCGATACTTCTGGAAAACCAAAAATTACTGGCGGTAGCAAATCGGGAACTGTTAAAGTTTTAAAACTTTCCAATAGTGAATATACTGGGCCGTTATTCTTTCCGTCGATTGCACTGACACGGTATACGTAAACCATATCCGAGCAAGGCCGTCAACGAGTCATTGTCAAATAAGGTGTCTCCGCTTACAATTTCAGCTGTCCTGAAGCTAAATACTAATGCACTCACTGCTTCATTGCCGTTTTCATCTGCAGACCGGACAATATAGTTGTATTTTGTATTCGAGTTGAGACCAGTAAGTGTCACATTATGTTCTGTCGAGAAAACAATATTTTCTACAATAATTCTCGCTGAATCAAACCTGACCGGTACTTCATATTCCACAACACTCGTGGAAATTTCATTCGTAAACCACTGAATAGTTACAAAATCGGTATCACCCTCAACAACTGTCGGAAGGTTTGTGAATATCGGTGGCAGCACATCGGGTTTATCAAGCGTTTCAGAATCAAATATACCACTCGTGGTCGGACCATTCAATTTTGCATCAAAGGTTTGAATAAAATACTTGTAGTGAGTATCAGACAGGAGACCATTCAGCACCGTCTGATACACTTTAACAAAAGCAGTATCACTGGATAACAAGTACAATTGCTGGTCAAACAACGAATCTATGTTGAAAAACACAAATGTATTCGATACTTCATTCGTTTCAAAGAATATAACAGCCCGGTTTGTATCGACACTCAAAAGCTCCGGCTGCAGTGTAATGAGAGGCGGTTCTATATCAGGCCGCTCGGTAGTCTTGAAGAGCTGCGGAAAACTGAACGTTGGACCGTTATTATTATCATCAACAGAACCTACTCTCAGTGCATATCGAGTATTCGACTCCAGATTTCTTATGAAAATTCATGATTGACAACAAGTGACGAATTCTCGATATCAAAAATCTCTAAGCCAATCGGTGATTTATCAAACAAATCATTATCTGCCGCAACAAATTGGTCTACATTGAACCACTCAATTATACTCCTTGCTGGCTCATTTGTAGTCCAGGATACTATTATCTCACTTGTATCAATAACATTAATAATCGGTCCGGTGATGAATGGTGGCTGCACGTCCGGTGCTGCAAGTGTTTTGAATTGAGACACCTGACTTTCTGCAGGGCCGTTGCCGAGGCTGTCAAATACAGATACTATATTTTTGTAATCCGTATTTGATTCGAGACCGAATATTTCTATAGTATGCTCAAAACTTAATAGTGAATCCTCTATGCCTATACGTTGTGCAACAGTATCAAACTCTTCTTCTATCGCATAAAATAAGACAGCCCTTGTTCTTTTCAAGCGTTCCGGTACCGCATGACTGACAATACATGAGTACCAACCGCTATAGAATCTGTTTGTAATGTATCTCCGGCTAAAATATCCAAATCAAGGCTGTCAAGCGTCGTAATTTTATTTATCGTTTCTTTCGCGTTTCCAACTACGTTCATCATAGCTGCTTATACGAAGCGACGTGTCCTTCAGATCGAACGATACTGCCCGGGATTCTGGCGGCTTTGACAGGCGGCCAAGAGCGCCCTCGGCGTTTTGCAATAACTCGAAAATGAAATGCATTCGCTCATGGTACCGGTTTGCGAGCAGCATAGGACCGACCCGGCCGATATCCGTGCCATAGCGCTTGACGTTCTCACGCCGAATTGTTTCGTAGTCGCAGGTCATTAGTCACATGCCTCCTTGGAGAGGATAGTCCTACTCGCCTTAGGAGCGGCAGGTCAATCGTTATGGGAACTATATACTTGACGATTCTTGATTCATATCCTGTTCTGCTTTTTTGTGCCCCTCAACATATCCCTTTTCATACGCACAATAGGCACATTTATGGCGACCAGTTCCAGCCTGACTTTCTTTCAAACTCTTGTAGATGCACCAGCACTGAGATCTAAATTCAGGGGTATCTCTCGACCGACCCTCTAAAGACCCTTTGTCGTCAACGTTTGTTTTTTCACGTTCTCGAACACTCCGGCATTTATGTGGATATATCAAGCCAGCCACGATCAAAGGTAAACGTACGCGCTCTGCCAGCCGGATCTTGAATCCGAACAATACGAGCCTCCCGATCATCGTCCGCATGTTCGACCACATAAAGCCAATACGATTCACCGTTTTTTCTGGCACAGCTGAACTGGGTGCGCGATAGCCCGACCGGGCGATCTTGAAGGCTGCCTTTCATCGCCTTGACCTCGCACCACCGTATCGGTTGGTTACCTTCGCCAACTTTATATAAATCGTAGCCGGGGTTATTGGGAGGTGTTTGTTGCCAATCGGGTTCACGCGCCAAGATAAGCTCAATCGCTTTATCCTCAAGTCTCATCCGACGCTCCTGGTTGAGACCGTCGGGGTTCGTCTCGGCCTCGCCGGGGTGCGCCGCCACATACGAGACGAACTCATAACCATTGGAACCATCAGTACCCCGCTTTTCTTCTTTGGTTTTCGACTGTTTGCCCTCTTCCTGGCCGTGAGCTTGTTCGCCGAGGGTATCCCGTTGTCCAGCACCTGTTCCCGGGCCTGTTCCAGCACTGTCACCGATCCCATGGCTCGTTGATTCATCAGTTTTTTTCGCCATCACTTGATGTCGTTTCGCTTGAATCATCCTCCGAACCGAGGAGGTTCAGAAGGTCGGACAAATTCGTCAAGCTGCGCTTCTTGAGCAGTTCAAGTGCCTCAGGCTCGAAACCGGCCGCCTCGGCAAGTGCTTGGATGATCGGAGGCTTGAAGCAGATCTTTGACTTCAGGAACGGATGCTCCTTCCAGTCCAAGGAGTTAACCAAGGAGTCGAATAGAACAAACTTGGGGCACTGTAATTCCTCGTCAGCATCCGGCACCCACCGCGCGCGGTGTTCAACTGCCGCACGAAGGCCACATCGAACGGCTGCTTGTATGAACCATTATGCGTCCAGCTGTAGTCTCCTGTAAAAATGCCTTTCCCGCGGCGTTCTTCCAAGTGTGCGAGTTCATTCCACAGTATCTTCGCAGCATCTTGTTGTTTCTTCTTATCGAGGTTTGGGAGGATAGCAAGTAATTCTTCCAACCCCTTCAAAGTATAATCTTTCACCTTATCACTGTAGCCCGATGTTTTAGGATGCCCCGCCTTTTCACGTAGTTCGCGGCGTTCCTCATGTGAGAGAGTGTTATCGCTGATGGGCCTGAGATACCTGACGGCACCACACCTTTCGAGCAGTTCGCGAATATTCTCTCCATGCAGACATGGCTGCGAATCGTCTACAAAGAGAATGCCGACGATGCCCTCGAAAAGAGACTTGAGCCGTTCTGTTGCCAAGTACAATTCTCCCGGTTTCGCGTACCGTTTCGAATCGTCGCCAATATCAACCGACTTCACAAACGTGCTGTTTTTGAGACTTTCTACGAGTTTTTCGCGTTGCGTTTCCGAATCCGTCGCAAATGCACTCAGAATTCGCTCGATATTGGCTTCATATTCGGTATTGCTGATATCGATATCATCCTTGCGATACGTTGGGAGAACGTTTTCGATCACATCGTCCACCGGATCCGGTTTCTTTAATCCCAACGACTGGAGGAATGCACGCGCGGGCTCGGTTGCACAGACAGAGCCGCGTACAGTGGGGAATTCCGTTGCGGATTCGGATGGCAGAAACGCCGAGGGTCTGTCGTCAGCCTTGGGCACGACATGGGTTCCGTCTTCCAACCTGGTCAGAGGAACGTCAGCGAGCCAACGCCGCAGTGCGTGATGCTCATTGAGGAACTCATAGAGCTTCAGTATCCAGTGGTCCGGCTGCACCTTGAGGAATTTTTGATCAAGCTGTCGAATTATATCCTCAGGAGTAATCTCCGTGACCTCCAACTCCCGCACCAAGTAAGAGCGAAGCTCGGGTGCACGATCCTGGGTTATGTCGCTGCTCAGCCAAGCAAGCTCGCGCTTCTCCTCATAGAGCGTTGTGAGTTGGGTTGGGCTGAAAAGATCGCGCAGTTCCTGTGTACGCCCGAGCCGTGCGCGTCTACCCGCTACATGGCCTTTGTCGAAACGCGGCAGAAGCGGTTCGGATGACAGAGCACCTTTCGTGTTCTCAAAAAGCGGCGCGAACATGCTGCTATTGCCGAACTTCACCGGACCGAGCGGGAGAGATCGCAGTGCCTCCGTGTCGAGAAAATCACGATCCCGAAGCCAGAAAAGGGAGATCCGCAGAAGGGATGCGGTCTGTTTCACGAGGTCCTTGTTCCAGTCATCTTCTCTGGGGACGTTGTCCCGGCTTGGCGTCGTGCGGTACGGACCTTGAACAAGAAAGCCGGGATGGGTCTCAACGACAGTTGGGAAGAAGACGACAAGCAGAGACCGCTCGACGCGACGGATTCGCTGAGATTTGGTTTCTTCGTCTTGGACACAGGAAAACGCGATTTTAACGGGCTTAGCTTGATGTCCATCATTGGCGGCAACGGCGCACGAGAACACTAGCCACTCCTCATCGGTTCCACTTTCCCCGTCTTGTTGACCGATGATTGTCACTCGGCGGACGACGGGATCAATGTCCTTTGATTCTCGTGATTCTCGCAGGTATTGCCCCGACGCACCGTCGTGAACACGCCACTTGATCTCGTCGATTTGGCGCAGGAAAAGAAGCCCAGAGGCGCCAAGCCGGCCAAGTCCGGCCGCTATTTTATCGTATAGTGAATTGGCGGTAGGTTCAAAGGGAATCTGGATAACAGTTTCATTTGGATGGCGATCAATTGCTGCAACAGCTATCGGCAGAACAAATTTTTCGATAGCGAAATCCTCTGAACCGGAATGAATCTCCGGCCGATCTGTGAATGCGTAAACTGACTTGAATCCGATTCCGAAGCGCCCAATCTCGTTCAATTCCTTGGTGGTTTTGGCGATCCCACAAATCCCTCGAACATCTCGTTCATCGAAACGGTCTCCATAGTGGCTTATACGAAGCGAAGTGTCTTTCAGATCAAACGATACTGCCCGGGATTCTGGCGGCTTTGACAGGCGACCAAGAGCGTCCTCGGCGTTTTGCAACAACTCGAAAATGAAATGCGTTTGCTCATCGTACCGGTTTGCGAGCAGCATAGGACCGATCCGGCCGATATCCGTGCCATAGCGCTTGATGTTCTCACACCGAATTGTTTCGTAGTCACAGGCCATTAGTCACATGTCTCCTTTATTGCATTAATTATCTATTTGTGGATAAAAATAAATTGTATTTATATTTGCAATAATAAATGCATTTATAACTACATTATCAACTAATAATGTCAATCTCCAATCGTAATTTCAAAAGAAGATGCGGGCTGGGGAACGTTGCTTGATTTTCCAATCGGCACTATGAACAAAAGTTTATATTGGTACAAAAATTATTACTGGTCGTTCCAGTGGTCCTTTTCAATATAATGCACAAAAACAATTGATTTTTATCGCTTGATTACGTACAATAACTAATTGATAATTTGACTGTCCTCAGTTGGTTCCACTACAGTAATTCCACAATTGATTCTATCCTCTAATTTTGATATTTATGTATCGGAAATAAAGTAAACATGGGAACAACAACACGATGACTTCTCCGCCTCCAAAAATACAACTTTTCCATACCTGTCTTGTCAATGATTTCTTTCCTGATGTTGGTATGTCAATAGTTCATATTTTTCGTCGTATCAGTATCGATGTTGCAGTCCCTTCTCAGCAGACATGCTGCGGTCAGCCAATGTTTAACGCAGGGTTTCACAATGAAACAAAAAAAGCCGCCCGTTACACGCTCGACATGCTCAACAATACACACGGCGGGCCAATCATTATTCCTTCAGGATCGTGCAGTGATATGATCACGCACCACTACCGGCTCTTGTTTCAGGACGACCCACACTATTTAAGTATCGTGACGTCCGTTACAAATAGGTGCTTTGAGTTTACACAATTTATGGTTGATGAACTGGGCACTACCGATCTCGGAGCTCAACTCACAGCACGGATTGCATACCATCCATCCTGTCATTTAATGAGAGGAATGGGCATAAAGAAACAGCCGATGGCTCTGCTTGAGAAGGTTAATGGTCTCGAAATCGTTGATTTCGACGAGCATGAGGAATGTTGCGGATTTGGCGGGAGTTTTGCCGCAAAGAATCCCGGCATTTCGGGATCAATGCTCAACAAAAAACTTAAAAACATACGTAATTCCGGTGCAGAAATGATAGTAAGTTGTGATATGGGGTGTTTAATGCACCTTGAGGGAGGAATACACAGGCAGGGACATTCCCTGCAGATTCGCCATGTTGCGCAGGTATTATCATCAGGGTTACCGAAATGACGACATTTCACCAACGCACAGAAAAATCGATTCATAATCCGAATCTGGTCAATACAGTGCAGAAAGCTACCGACGGATTGATTCGACGGGCAAAAGGTGCGTTGTCTGATTTTGAGCACGCGGATACCTATCGCGATCTTGCGCGGAATGCAAAAATGGAGGTTCTCAGGAATCTTGACGAGTATCTTGAACAATTCGAACAACAGCTTACCAAGAATGGTGTTCATGTACATTGGGCAGAAAACGGTACAGAAGCATGTGATATTGTCAAAACAGTTGCTCGAAAACATGACGTTAAAAAGATCGTCAAATCCAAGTCGATGGTAACCGAAGAAGTTTTTCTTAATGAATCATTGATTAATAATGGACTGAAGGTTGTCGAAACCGATCTCGGTGAATACATTGTGCAGCTTTCGAATGACCGGCCGTCGCACATGATCGGACCAATTATCCATTTATCCCGTAATGATGTTGCTGATATCATGCACCGAGAACTCGATATCCCCCTGACGACAGATGCAGAAGAGCTTACCCGCTATGCCCGTAAAATTCTCCGGAAAGACTTTCTCGAAGCAGATATGGGAATCTCAGGTGTCAATTTCGGTGTTGCGAATTCAGGCACGCTCTGTATTGTCACTAACGAAGGAAACGGCAGCATGGTAACGTCGCTGCCGAAGGTGCATGTTGCTGTTATGGGAATCGAGAAATTGGTTCCAACACTGCAGGATCTTGATAATTGCCTGAAGGTTCTTGCACGAAGCTCAACTTCACAAAAAATAACGGTGTATACAACATTAATTAACGGACCACGCACCTATGCAAGCGACATCGGTCCCGAGGAAGTCCATGTTGTCTTGCTCGATAATGGCAGAACCGATATTCTCGGAAGTACAGAATCTGAAATTCTCGGCTGTATCAGATGCGGTGCATGTCAAAATGTTTGTCCTGTTTACCGGTTCATTAGTGGTCACTCTTACGGCGATACCTATGTCGGTCCGGTCGGGTCAATAACCACACCAGGACTGAGAGGATTGTCGGAGTGGAAAGACCTTCCTCACGCAAGCTCATTATGCGGTGCATGTAAAGAAGTGTGCCCTGTACGGCTTAATATTCCTGCTATGTTGCTCAGTTTACGGAAAAAGACGGTTGAGCAAGAATCTACACCATTAGGTATCAAAGTAGCAATGAAAACATTTGGTTTTGTTACACAACATCCGCACGTGTATAAATTTGCCGTCAATTTTGGTAAATATTTTCTCAAATCATTCGCCAAAAAAGGCTGGTTGCAATCATTGCCTGGATTTTTATCGGGTTGGACAGAAGCACGTGATTTCAGATTACCTGCTCAGCAGCCATTTCAGAAGCAGTGGAACGACTATAATAAAAAAAACTATGACTGATACTACATTACAAGAAGCACGACTTAAAATATTCTCAAAGATTGCCCAAGCAAAACGAACGGGTAAACTGCCTGATTCGGCACCCTCTTTACCGACAAAACCTCTGTCGGAAAGTCTCGGTCAAAATGATTTAGTTGAGCGGTTTTCCAATGAGCTTCGACTCTTAAACTGTGACGTATTTATCGAAAAATCCTCTGAGTCCGTCAGAGAGAAGCTGCAATCGTTCATTGATGGTAAGACAGTTTTGAGTTGGGATAAGGATTTGCTTCCCTACGATGCAGGAAGTATACTTGAGTCCGATAAAACTACCTACGAACATAATGATATTACACACCAGGAAAAGGCAGAAATCGGTCTGACCGGCTGTGAGTATGCACTTGCAGAAACTGGTTCGCTCATTCTGCTGCAGCAGAAAGGGAAGCACCGGACATTATCGCTGCTTCCTCCAGTTCATATCGCACTTGTCCAGCCTTCGAAGATCCTCTATGGTCTTGGAGATTTTTTCACACATCATCAAAAAGAATTTACCAGCACCCATTACAGCGTAATTGCTACCGGTCAAAGTGCAACTGCGGATATAGAAATGATAAAAATACAGGGTGTTCATGGGCCGGGCAAGGTAATTATTATAATTGGACCGTAAGCATTTTTTTACGAGATGAATTTACTCAAATTAATTTTTAAGGTTTAGGTAAACATTTACGCAGCTTCACTCACCGCTGCATTTGTCTGAATCAAGCTTCATTTTCAATATACGTATAGATTTCGGTGTGATTTCTACCAACTCATCCCCGGCAATAAATTCGATATTCTGGTCAAGTGACATCGGTCGAGGAGGTCTGAGCAAAACAGTTGAATCAGCGGACGCAGCACGCATATTCGTCAGTTTTTTCTCTTTAGTAATATTCACATGTAGATCACCGCTACGGTTTCGTTCACCGATAACCATTCCCTCGTATACTTTCGTTCCGACTTCAATAAATAACTCTCCCCGGTCAACCATGTTATGGCTTGCATAGGTATTCGACACGCCTTGTCTATCAGCAACGAGTGCACCCTTGGATCGCTGCGGAATAGGACCAAACCAATTTTCATACCCTTCGAAAAGAGTGTTCATGATTCCGGAACCTTTCGTGTCTGTTAAAAACTGGCTCGCAAATCCGATTAACCCTCTTGTCGGTATAACAAATTCAAGATCGACACGGCCGTTTCCTCTGTTTTCAAGAATGGTCATTTTACCTTTGCGTGGTGACAATTTTTCCGTTAGGACACCGATATATTCTTCCGGGATATCAAGAAAAACCCGTTCAACAGGTTCAAGCGTTTTTCCATCCTGTTTTTTCAAGATCACTTTCGGCTTCGACACCATAAGCTCATAGCCTTCCCGCCGCATTGTTTCAATCAGGACAGCCATTTGCAACTCTCCCCTACCGCACACTTCAAAAGCATTGACACGGTCGGTTTTTTTTATCTTTATGGAAACATTTCGCAACGTCTCTTTTTCAAGCCGTTCAAATATGTGCCTTGAAGTCAGATATTTACCTTCTTTCCCGGCAAATGGGCTGCTGTTGACATAAAACAGCATGGAAACGGTAGGTTCATCTACGATAAACCGTGTGAGTGGCTGCGGATTTTCATCAGACGAGATCGTGTCTCCGATTTTCACATTCTCAACTCCGGCAACTCCGATAATATCCCCTGCGTAAACGGTATCTACCTGTATTTTTGAGAGTCCTTCGTATGTATACAATGCGGAAAATTTTAGACCATTTTTAGTCTCATTTTCGCCACAGAGACTGTATTGTTTGTTCATTTCAAGAATGCCGTTTTCCAGCCTGCCGATTGAAATCTGACCTACATACGGATCATAATCAAGACTGGTTACCAGAAACTGCGGTGTTTTATTTTCTTCAGCAAGCGGTCCCGGGATTTTATCAAGAATTATATCAAATAGAGGCTGAAGATTATTACTGTCATCGCCGGGTTCGTTATGCGCGATACCCAGTTTCGCATTAGTGTAAATGACGGGAAAATCTATCTGGTCATCATCCGCATCCACCTCGATAAAAAGTTCATATGTCTCATCCAGCACCTCGCTTATCCGGGCATCTTTCCTGTCGATTTTATTTATTACCAGTATTAATGGGAGTTTTTTTTCAAGTGCTTTTTTCACAACAAACCGGGTTTGCGGCAGAGGACCCTCAGCTGCATCTACCAGAAGCAGTGCCCCGTCAATCATGTTGAGGCTGCGTTCAACTTCTCCCCCGAAGTCAGCATGCCCCGGTGTGTCAACAATATTTATTTTTATATTGTTATACATTACTGCAGTGTTTTTTGCGGCAATGGTTATTCCCCGCTCTTTTTCAAGGTCCATGGAATCCATCACCCGCTCTTCAACCTGTTGATTGTCTCTGAATATACCGCTTTGCTTTAACATTCCATCAACCAGTGTGGTCTTACCATGATCAACGTGTGCGATAATAGCTATATTTCTAATCGATTCTTTTCTCATTATGTCTCTAAAAACCTGCAACTCTCTATCGATTCATTTTTATAGAATTCCAAATTAAAACTGCATTTTAACAATGTAAGAATTTTTTCTCACAAGAGCAATCAATGACAATAAAAAAGGCGGAACTCATGTGCCGCCTATTTATAAGTAATTGTCTTATTTAAGTTCTAAAAAGGTGACCATGATGGTGCACCGTCCCCGGTGTCCGTATTTGGAAGCCGTTGAGGATCGGTACCATCCGGATTCATTCCTGGGCGTGTCGATAAAGGTAATGAGCAGCTTGCGGGCTTCCCTTCGCGCCTCTCGGGCAGGGTCAGGGTGTCGGCGTTGCCGAGGGTGGCGAAGCGGACGCCCAGGCCGCTGATCACGTCGTCCCAGAGATCGTAGTTCTTGGTGCAGGGTTTGGCGGCGCGGATGCGATAGACGAAAGTGGACTTGTCGGTCATGGGAGCGGCTCCTTGTTTCCTGGGCCGCGCGACCGGTGGTCAAAATAGGAAGCGGTCGCAGCGGTGATTGCATAAGGAAGCCGTGCAGCGGGGTGGCGACCGGGTGAACCGTAAGGTTCTGTATCCACGGGCGTTTCCGCCGGTTCATGCACTGGCAAACGCTGACCGGAAGAGCATCACCGATGTGTCAGATGTGAGATATAAATGCCGAAGGGCGTCCTCAGCGCGCGACAGGATGAGCGTCACCGGCATCGCGATGAAGACGAAGGGCGACAGACGGTCCGCCAGTGCTCAATCACATAATGCGCACTGGCCCGTTCATCGTCGGTGGCGATCTGCGCAATGATCGATGCGCGAGGGCGGCTGGACTTGCACGCCGTGCTACGCTCGGCGGCAACAGGAAACATGAAACCGATGATGGCAGCCTAGATCTATGTCAGCGATCTGCGGCAGGTGCGCGCATTGGGTGGTACGATCGGGACGTGGGCTGTCTTGAATCCGGGCGTTACTCGCCCGCTTGGGTGCGGATCGGGAAGTCAAGCTGACAGTGGTTGCATGTGCGACCGATAGGCACCCGTTGGCGCACCCTCTCACAATGGCTACAGCCGTACTTCCCAAAGAACCACAGAGCTGGATCGAGCGCCGCGCATGTGCCGATGATTTCCAACGGTCCACCGATTCTCGCAACCGCAACCGCAGTGTGCCAAGCAGATTGGATCTCCGGTTTGGCCTCTTTGAGTTGAAGGCTCCGCGTGTCCGTCACCCCTAGGTTCTCGGTAGCACGACGAACTTGCACATCTACCGCGACGGGAACGGCATCCATGTGGTCGATCTTGGCCCCTCCCGGGTACGCCATGATCCGCACCCACATCGGCCCGATCTTGGGACCGCGGAGCATTGGAAATCGGGGCCGATCCGCGCGGTCACAGCTCCGTAGCTCCCTGAGCAACTCCTTGGCGTTTCCAACGCCGCGGTCGATCACCCGGAACACCGAACCGCTTCCAGAGGCCAAGCTGCCGGCAATGCTACGCCAAGCTTCAGAATCTGGCCTGTGGCGCTGGCTGACGCCGCTATCAGACAGCAGAGCGAGAAGTGTGCTGAACGGCATGGCTGACACCTCGGCCGGATCGAAGATCTGCGGATGCAATTCAAAAAGCTTGACACCGGCACGCCACAGGCGCACGGCGTCTCGCGCGCGGTCCATAGCCGAAACGAAAGTCAAAAATAGGCGCACTTCTCGTTCCGATACGTCGGCAGCGCGCAGTTTCAGCACGCATTCAACTTCCGGCATTTGCGACCACGCGTTACCCGACCCCATGCCTCTCGCAGAGAGGTCAAGACGGGCGTCGTAGAAATCGTTAGCGATCATTTCGGCCAATCGTGCCGTATCGGTTTCCTTGGAGCACATAGAACTGGACAGCGTCATCATTGCAGGGAATCCAAAGTCAAATGCTCTCGATACCATGCGCATTGCGGCCCGATACCAACCACCCGCGCCAGTGGCCGGCGAATAATCGCACCAGCATCGCTCAGCCCGTTCTCCAAGCCGAACTCAACGTAGCGCTTGCCCGCATATGGATATCGATAACTGTTCCTCGCAGCGAGGGGAACTTCACTATCAAATCGTCCAGGACACCCTGCGACCATGCGCGACACTTACTCGTCGGTAGGTCGGCCAGCGCCAAGTCATATGGAGCAATCTTAGTTTCGGGAGCCAGTAGACCGTGTTTGGCACTCAGTATGTACCACGGAAAGCCAGACCGCTCCGCGTAGGCCCGTCGGCAACGCCAGAGCGGTGAATTGTAGAGATCTTTGGCGGTTCTGGTGTGACTGTGTTTGGACTTGACGCATCCGACCAGGATCAGATTAGCCAATGCTTGGTTCCGGGGCATCTTCAGTATAATCATTGAAGGTAAGCCTTGTCTGGGCGTTTATAGCTTTTGACAGGTTCACCACTGTCGACTATCAAATTGCCGTCCTTGTCCCACATGGTAAACTTGTAACCCTCGTCCCGTCTCATGTCTATTTCTGCTTTTGTTCTTTTCCTGTCTGGCATCTTTCCTCCTTGCCTTTTTCATAATCTCTATTGAAGTACTGTATAAACTTTGTCGAGTGTGCTCTAAAAAATCCGCTTGTGTCGGTACGTAGCTCTCGCCGTCCTTCCCAGCGATATGCCTTACCTTCACGTTATATTTTGAAAACAATCGCCGTGCTATTTCCAAGTGTCGGTGGCAATTGTAATAGTCCTTTTCTGTACATAACAGTAAAACAACCCTCTTGTCACCTTCCCGTTTTACGTATTCAATAGCTTCATCTTCAATTATCAAATGCCAGCCTAATCCTTTTCGCCACGTGTACTTACAAGGCAGCCATTTTGCTATTTCGGATATTTATATTCTAGAATCTCTGTAAATTCGACACCATTACTGCACTGTAATGGCCATCGGAAATGTCCATGTGTCCCATACCAGGAGCAGTTGTCCGGTATTGGTAGTTGTCCCCGGAAAAACATATTCGAGGAGTTCTTCTGTTTCCTCTCCAATTTCAGTCTCGACATCGATTCGGAGCACATCATTTCCCTCCGGATATGGCGTTCCCGGCACATCTGCTTCACTGCTGAAGATAAGAGTTGCCTGTCCTTCTTCTCTCGGAATGAGCCAGAAACCATATTTTCCCGCAGCAAGCGGTTGTCCATTTAGCGTTACGTTTTTGCTGAATTCTATTGTTGTTGCATCATTGGCGCCCGTCCGCCAAACTTCGTCAAACGGGACAAGTTCTCCGAAAATATTTCTGCCACGAACAGCAGGTCTATGATAATGAACGGTAACTTCTGTTGTCATAATGGTATTCATGACTGCCGCTTTAAGACTGGGCATCACTTCTTCATCGTTTTCCAGTGTTTCGATGGCAATCGGGAGCCTGATTGTATCCCATGTCAGCACCAATACGCCTTCCTGTTCACTGGCTTCAGGGAAATAGTACTCGAGGCGTTCTCTCGACTCACGCTGCGATGCCTGAGCAGTGACACGCAGTACGTCACTCCCTTCGGGATAGGTTGCTCCCCACACATCGTTCGCACTGCTGAATATGAGCGTCCACTCACCCGATTCCTCGGGAATGACCCAAAATCCATACTTACCGGCATCAAGCTGTTCTCCTTGCACCAGAACTGCCTTGCTGAATTCTATTGTTGTTGCCTCATTGGCTCCTGCCCTCCATGGCTCACCATAAGGCACCAAATCTCCAAAAATTACTCTGTCCCGTTTTGCCGGGCTGTGGTATTCAACCGTGACATCTGTTGTACCTATAGTCTGCATTACCATCGACTTCGTACTGGGTTTCACCTCCTCACTAACAGCTATGCCTCCTGCATCTCCCGAACATGAAATCACAAGCAAACAGAATATAAGAAATCCTGATAGTAATTTATACATAATCAAACCTCCAATTACTTTAAGTTTGTTACTATTATATTGATCAATAGTTTTTATTAATCGTCAGAAATATCTAATAAATAGATGTTCAAAAATGTGCCTTGGTGTGAATCTGTAAATTTAATGAGATGATATAGATTTGCGGATACCAAAATAATGTTATTCTGAGTAGTATGCAACAAAAAATTTAACTATCTACAAAGTCAATTATAGATGATTGATGAAGAAAGAAGTGAATTGTACGAGAGTTTACACAAATTTAGGATTACCGAGGCAATCAGGAGAAGTAAGGGGAAATGCAGAAGATATCACCTGTGGAACTTAGGCGATTTCATGAATAGTATTAATTATGATAAAACGGTATGGAAGCAAAATCAAGCGCATTGCTAAGAACAGCCATTTCTACATCAATAATTTTTCTCTCACCGAAATTATTCACTAATATAATAGTTACAACCTGATCTTCAATACTGATATACTCTATATTCTTAACATGATCTTTTGAAAGCGATTTTGTTGAAGTAAAGTGCGCAGTCATTTTGATTTCCTCTCCATATTTATACGTAGTGTTTAATGGGTAAAAAGGCAAACGCCGTGCCATTGTAACGTATGACACAATACAATCTTATCTTTCTAACTCAATAATCTCGAAAATGGTTAGTGGCCATTATATTGAAAGTGATAATAACTAATAATTATGTACAGATTTTTGTACAGTTGTCTAAATCGAGTCAATTGTGGAGTAAAATGTGATGGATATTAATTTACAAATTCTACCTCTGAAACATTTTCCAATTTGGCAGAGATTGATTTGAGGCGGGTTTTCTGAAGAAGAACTGTATCTGCGATTGAATCCAGATTTTCACCGGGGAACGCCCTCTTTTTTGATAGCTCGAGACAATAATCCATTCCTTCTTCGAGATTGCTTTTGAATTGATGCAGGGTTTCGATCTCTTTTGGAGCGTTACCGCAACTATTTACTTTTTTTTCAAAAAAATCAACATACATTTCAATTTCGCTAGCAAACATATGGGGCCGCTCGGGCGGTACTAATGATTTGCCTCTCCCGTATATATGGTCAACCATTTCCATCAATGAATACGTTTCATTAAACCATGCAATATTCGGACCGGGGCAAATTGACGGAGGTGTACTCTTATTTCCATTTGATATTCCAAGTTTTATCAATGCACCATTGCCCAAATGATCACATATGCAGGTTTTTTCTACGATCTCCGTAAACCGATTTTCATACTCACCATTTAGATCAGGCATTCTGTTTAATTCATCTAATTTCAATGTCTGATACTCTTTAGAGGCAAGACAAATCGGCACATCGGTGAACTCGGTATTGGAAACAAGAAATCCTTTCGGACATGGTGAACCAGGTGTACTTTTATTTATTCTATCCTTTGTCCATAATTCCGAGCCAGAATTTTTTACGTTATTAAACGGAACACCTATGGGAGATACATTGCTCAAATACAACTCATCTTTTCCAGCTTTTTTTAACAAATCAACAGTTGGATCATCTACACAGGTAGCTTCCGGAACCAGTAAAAAAGGAGAGGCTAAGCCGGTACGGTCCAATTTGAAATCCTCCAGAAGTCTGCAGATTTCACCGTTGTTCCCAATTCCACCTTGAACAGTAATGAGCGATCTTTCTTTCAGGTTGCTATCAGGAAACTCCTTATCCATTTTTTTATAATACACCTGCACCTGCTGCTGAAATTCCGTAACTAATTGGTCCTTTTTCTCTTTAAACTTCTGGAGAATACTCGACAGGAGATTTCCGTTTGAAGGGAATGCATGACCACCACAATTCAATCCCGACTCAATCCGGAATTCCGAGACTTCCAGCCCTTTACGTGCAAGAAATTTACCTTGGATAAGCGCTGAGCGGTAATCACTCACCTTAAGCACTATCTTTTTCTTAATATCTCCAGTTTCATTGCGGTAAAAGTCACTGAATTTGGCCATATAGCTAAACAAACTCTGATTAATACCGGCTGAAAAGACGATGCTCGAATTAAGTTTACTCTCGGCATATCCTTTCAATGCCAATTTTGCGTCGCTTAACATATCTACAATGGAACCATTATTCCTGAGCTGTTTAGTCCGGTCGAGTTTGACCATAATATTGACATCAATTGAACCGGGAATAATTTCCTGTGTCAGTTCGCATGCAAGGCCTTCGCGTACATGACCATCTTTCATTGAAATAAGTTTATTATATTCCTTCTTCAGGATGCTGGTATCTGGCAAAAGATCAAAATATTTCTTTTTATCGTTGTTTTTGAAAAACGGCATATTTCTGATGGTTGCAATCTTGATATCGACAATATCGTACACCATATCGAGATATGCAGTTATCCGTTGTGCTCTACTGTCAACATCCTGTGGTGATATTGTAGAAAAAGGTAGATTATACTCTTCGCTGTAATATTTCCGTATCTTATCTAGGAGAATATCATCCACCAGCGATATAACGGAAGAAATTCCAAAAGGAGCAACACGAATCGGGGAATCAACCGAATGCCCCGTACCCATTACCGGTATGAAGAAATCGTGATGATAATTACTCATTTTTGTTCCTGCACATGACTGATTTCATTTTAATTGAGAGTTCTGGTAATTTTTAGTTCAATAGTCCACCAGTCCTTCATCATTTTCGGAATTACTGCTTCAGATACTACAAAACTTGAAAATTATTGAAATAAAAGGTTAATATAAATATTTTTTGCCAAAATGCAAAGTTATTATTCAGTTATTACTTGTTGTAGTGCATAATAATGGATTACTTTTAGAAATTATATGGAGATGATTTTTGAACAAAGAGGGCTATCATAATGATTTTATTTTCTAATTAAAGTGGATTTTAGTTACTATTCTATTTTGTTTGAATGTTACATTATAAGATGATGGAGTTACCATTCGTCTTATGAGTACGAACTTCACCATTACTTCCTAAAATTTATTCTTGATTATTAAACTTCACTTTTCCGGTATGAAGCAAATCTTCCGACTAAAATAACATCTGGTATAAAAATATGCTTTTTATGTTGCGGGTCTCATTGTATGATCCAGACAAATACACCGATTAATAACCCTACAGCCACCCAGGATGCAAGAAAACCCACTATACTAACACGGGACGGCTTCATAATCTCAAAATCCGGATGATCGATCACAACCGAGCGTGGAGTTGGTTTTGTACCTTCTGGAAGGGTAAGCGGTTCGGCTTCGGGTTCACCCGGCAGGACCGGAGTACGAAGACATTCATAAACACGATCCAGCATCTCTTTATCCTGTGGTTTTGTAAACAGACTCACAACCACCATGACAACCAGTCCTACTGTCAAATAGAAAATCATTTGCCAGGGAAGAGAAATGTTACCGTCGTACAACATGAAATCGGGAAGGAAACGGGCAAAATGTGCATTAAAGTCCCAGCCGATGAGATCGATCCTGCTGGTGAAAAACCAGGCCGCAAAACTACTCATCGTTGAGACCCAGGCACCAGCGGATGTCGCTTTTCTCCAGAAAAAGCTTGCCCATATAGCGATTCCCATCATGGCATACACTTTCCAGATAACTTCTAAACCCTGCACTACACCCGAAATTGCGAACGCTACGATAATGCCAAAGATAACAACAACTACAGAGGCAATTCTCCCTATCAGAATATAATGCTTATCATCCTGGTCAGGCTTGATCAAAGGTTTATAAATATTTTCCGTGAACAGTGCGGCTGAGGAAACCATAAAGCAATCACAGGAACTCATGACCGCTGCCAGCATGGAAGCGACAAAAACACCGATGAGACCCGGCGCTATATTTGGCAGGAAATCACGTCCGAGGAAACCCCAAACAAAGTCGGAATTGACAGATGTGCCTGTATATAAGCCAATACCACATAGACCTGTCAGAACCCATGCGATCGTGCATATTCGTTTGAGAAACATCCCACCGACGAGTCCTACTCTCGAGTCATACTCGCTTTTGCCAGCACCGCACATTGCCATGACATGAGGAGACGTAACCCAGCCAATAAGTGCATTAAGGGTAATTACTATGATATACAGTGTCGTGATCTCACCGGGAGTTACAATCTCAAACATTGACGGATCATTGACAATTATTTTTAATCCTCCCAAACCTCCCACTGCACTGAGAACAAACGGCAAAACCATAAATGAGAGCACGAAGGTTAAAATGCCCTGAATGAAATCGGTGATTATCACTGCTTTCAATCCACCAAGCACACCATAAAATACGAACAGACCTGTCAGTGCAAATATGGCAAGAGCAGTGCTGATTGCACCACCGGTTACCGCTGTAATGAGGGCGCTCGATGCTCTGAGCGTTACACCAATATTGACTGATAATTGTGCCATGCCGACCAGAGCGAAAAGGACGGCTACACTCCGACCATAACGCTTGAATAAATAATCTGCTGTTGTTACCGCTCTCATACGCCTGAACAGCGGAGCCAGTAACCAGTAAAACGGCGTGGCAAACAACCATAACCACTGATACCAGATCCCTGAAGCCCCGGACACATAAGTCTTCGACACTACGGTGACCGCCTGATCCGTATTTGTCCCCGTTCCGAAGTTAAAAAACGTCATCATGGTCTTTCCGAAGTTACGCTCAGTGATAAAAAAGCTTGACGCTGTTTTTATCTTTCTGGCACTCCAGACTCCTATCACCACTAAACTGCTTAGATATACAATAATGACGAGCCAATCAATAAGCATAATCCGATTTCTCCTCTACCAATATTCTGAAATTGATTAATTGGTTTTTGTTGAACTGTGATGTCAATTTGATATAAGAGCCTGAATAACACAAATGAAATAAAATATATTGGAATTTGAAAGGATAATAAAAAAAAGCAAGACTATAAGTATCTCTTTATTTCTAACACAGAGTATCCAAAAAATTACTCTGACGAGGCACATTAATAACCTGTAATCTGCTTCAGAAAGTAGTTCTCGCAGCTTCCTTCACGATACACGTCCAATATGGTAAAGTGCAAGGCTCCACTAAACGGTATCACGTGTTCGTACGGAATCAGTACAACCCTTACCCATGCCGAGTTTGTCAAGCTGCTCCATATAGGCAGTATCATGTGCCTCGACACAGATCATCTTCGAATCGATCGAGAAGTCGTTCACAGAGATTCAGGAAAATCATCTCTTTGCTTTTAAATATGAAGTCCACATAAACCTGCCTGAACGCCCGGTTTTCCAACCTCCAATAATATTTCAATTATTCACATTATTTCAAGCCGGGAAGTTGAATAACTTCAACCGTCAAATGAGGAAATTTTCCTGATTCGCTGAATCCAAAACTATTGAAAATAATAAGTTGCTCTTAGTGTTTCTTGAGCAATTTGTGTCGGAACTGCTCTTATGGCTTGATACAGAACGGTCAGGATGCAGAATATTTAAGCTTATTTCAAGATCTTTTAGGCTGATTTGTATAAGTCAGCCTTTTTATATGAAATTACCACGATTAATTTCAAGAAAGCACGAAGATCGTTCTACCCGAGAATTAAAAAGTCCTTGGAGAAACAAATTACACTCCTTATAAAATTATTCCAAAGTGTCAAAGATGTTTTGGCAACGCGCATCACAATTCTACAAAGCATCACATTCCAACTTAAATTAAATAAATATTTTTTAAAATTAATTGATAATAATATCAAAATATACTTTATACATGAGGTGTATTACGAAAACTATGCAGGTATATATATTCAGTTTACTTTTACTGCTTATAGCAGTGTTTTCCGTATCTGCACAGGAAAAGGCCAACAAACCGGGCTTTGAACCGGTTTACTACGATGTTGTGCAGAAGCTCATGGAGTTTGAATTTGAAAATTCTGATGTTATGGAAACTGCCAACATGCTGACCAATATTTTTGGTGGACGGAATTGGAAAACACCTGCATATCGTGCAGCAGCAGAATGGGCTCGAGGCCGGCTCACCGATTTGATGAAATTACCTCAGCAGGGGATCTTGAACAATATCGTGGAAAATTACAAGGTAGTATCATATTCAGAATGCCGATACAGGAGATCTCGCCCTATTTTGGTGTCCAAATGATGGACCGGCCAGGCACCTTTCGCCATGAAAACGGCTATCCCGTGGAGTGGCCCGGCGAACGGCTCGATGAGATGGCGAAAGTCCCCATTACTCCTCCGGTCCCGAGAGAACGTCGCAGCCGCTGTTCCAATGAATTGAGACAGCAAATTGTTGATTTTGTATTTGCCGAGGGTGCCGTGGCAATTGCAAAAACGGATCCTGTTCGTTATTTCGGATCCGTTGCCGGAACAGGCAGATACAATAAAGTAGAGAATCCATGGGATGTGGTTGCGCCCCCTCAACCCTTAGAGCTGGTTTTTGCAGTGGAACATTATAACCGAATATTGTATATTCTTGAAGAGGATATGCCAGTCGAAATGGAGATCGATGTCAAAACAACCGTTTACAGAGGTGACCCGAATGATTTTAACGTCATTGCCGAGATTCCGGGTACAGACTTGGCGCATGAAAATAGTTATAGTAGGCGGTCATCTTCAGTCTTTACCTCACGGAACCGGTGCCATAGATAACGCTGCCGGATCAACGACTTCCATGGAGGCGGTACGCATTCTCAAGGCGATAGGTGCCAGGCCGCGACGTACTATTCGCGTTGGCCTCTGGGGTGGGCATGATGGAGGTGGATTAGCAGGCAGCCGGGCTCATGTTCGAAAACACTTTGCCGACCCGGTAACAAAGGAGTACAAAAAGGATTATGATAATCTTGTTGCGTATTTTAATCAGGATATCGGTCCCGGCATTATAAGGACTGTTTCTATCATGGGGAACGAAGAACTCCGGGGGCGATACTTACAGAATGGATAAAGCCCTTGCATAGCATTGGGATGTCACATCTTTCCACTACTGGACCGACACATGAGGCATACACTGAAGTCGGTTTGATTGGTTTTTATTTTAATCATGATGGATATGATATGCTTGACTATATTGCCCACGTCAATATGGACACGTATGAACGCCTCTTTCCGGAAGGCATGATGCAGGCTTCGGTGGTCGTGGCAACTTTAGCGTATCATGCTGCCATGCGTGATGAAAAACTTCCCCGTGTTTGGCCTTTGCCATGGTAATGTGGAGATTAAGCTATTGAAGAGTAGTAAAGTAACCGTAAAGGTTCACAAATAACGTTCCTCTTACCGGACATTTCCTGACTCGTTATGAATTCACGAGATAACAGAAAAGCCTCACGAATGATTTTGCGAGGATTTAATAAATCTGTTTGCATCAAATGTCAGGAAAGGAATGCGAATGTACCACTTGCACTACATCTTATTTCAGGATTAATAAACGGTCGAGAATATTGTACATAATATCGTTAATCTGATGAAAGGTTTCGCTTTGTGCCGATAAAATCTGATCTTCACTTTGGACATAATCCGATTGATCTATTTCGTCTTTACAGTTTTGTACAAGCTGCCGGACGCTCGTTGCTGTTGATTCAAGGTGAAACTGAAGGCCTAGAATGCGCTCGTTGTAAAGAAACGCTTGATTTTCGCATCCATCGCTCCGTGCAAGGTGGACTGCCCCTTCTGGCAAATCAAATGTGTCGCTATGCCAATGGAATGCATTGAACTTTTTCGGCAGAAGGTCAGACAATGTAGAAAACCTTGAATTGTCAGTAAGATTGACAGGATACCAACCTATCTCTTTATGCTTATTCCGGTAAACGGTTGAACCAAGTGCATTCGCAATAAGCTGTGCTCCCAAACAGATACCTATAATCGGTTTTCCCAATTTGACCATACTTCGAATGAACGATTTTTCCTTAACAAGCCAGGGATACTTTTCTTCCTCACAAATAAACATTGGCCCGCCCATAACGACAAGCATGTCAATATCTTCGGGGTTTGGTACGAGATCGGATCTATAAAGTTGAGTACCTGTGAGAGTATGACCTTTAGAAGTTGACCAATGTTCAACACCTGCTGGCCCTTCAAATGGAACATGCTGGAAATAATGTATCCGCATTCGCTCAGTCTCGATTATAAAAACGTTCTGTCTATACAAGGTTTTACTTTTACGATCAGTCCATTGAGGTATATTGTGAAAAGAAAGCAATAGTCCCCTGCAATACATCTGATTGCACATCGTCAGAATATGTTAGACAATTTAGGTTAAAAACTAAGAGATTGTTTTAGTATTTCCAAGTCTTTTTTTTCATTTCCTTTTTTATAAGGGTTCAGAACAATTTGGACAGATCTGCATCAAATATTAATGTAGATGTTGGTATGTTAATTCCTAAAAAGCCGTTTTTTGCTTGAAAAAGGAAGACCCAATTGTTAAGTTGCTATTATAATTAATAAAATCCCTGTTATTCTCTTTCAGAAAATTGATATGGGAAATATCAGACCTATATATGATTTGCATTTTAAATAAGACTTTCTTATTATAAATTTACAATGTACTTATGATGATTTTGTTCAATAGATAAAAGAACGACAATTTCTTGTATTCTTTCCTTTACAAAGAAATGGTCTCCAAATTGAATAGAACAAATTGCCTCAATAAACGAATGAAGCTCTCTTCCATTCGACAAGCAAGCTAATCTATGACCGATAGTGAATGGTACCGCTATCGCCTGACAATCAGGTTTACTCAACATAAATAAAAGGAAACTTCATTATTATGTGCGGAATTGCCGGCTTTCTTACGAAAACGAAAAACAACTTTACACCGGTAGGAAATACAATTCTTCAGATGCTGATACCTTTAGCTGTGCGGGGTCCCGATTCTGCCGGGGTTGCACTGTATGGTCCCAAGGTGAACGAGGGAATTGTTGTGCAGATTAAACTCGGGGGGGGAAAAGAAGAAAATTTTATAGTAGATCAGATAAAAAAAATGGGACCTGTCGGTGAGGTAAAGACAACGGCTGAATACCTCCGTATTGTGATAGATATTAAAGAAAATATTGAGTCGTTTCTAAACCTTGTCGAATCGTTGGACGAAGGCATAGAAATTGTCAGTTTAGGCACTCAGCTTGAAGTCATAAAGCAAATAGGTTCGCCACAAAATTTGGATTCTACGTACAATATCTCCGATTTTACCGGCACACATGGTTTGGGGCATACCCGGCTTTCGACGGAGAGTCTTGTTGATCTCAGCCATTCACAGCCTTTCTGGGCATACGGATATCCCGATCTTGCAATTGCCCACAACGGGCATATAACGAATTATCACAAAATGCGTCAGCTTTACGAACAAAAAGGCGCCAAGTTTTACACCAAAAACGATTCCGAAGTTATCGGTATCTATCTTGCCGATAAATTGTCAAAGGGAATAGCGCTTGAAGACGTGTTGGAATCCTCACTTGGTGACTTTGACGGCTCGTTCAGCTACCTTGTATCAACGTCCAACAGTATTGGATTTGCCAAGGACCCCTTTGCGTTTAAACCTCTGCTCTTTGCCGAAACCGATGATTTTGTCGCAATTGCTACTGAAGAGGTTGCAATTCGTTCTGCTTTCCCCGGCAGTTATACAGTGCGGGAAGCTCTATCAAAGGAGACACGTATATGGCAGAGATAATCTGCAACGGTCAAAATACCCGTGACATAAATAATCATATCAAGCAGCTTATCGACCGGGGAGAAACGGACATCATTGTTAAAGGGGCTTGGGCTAAACACAACCTTGGCGTGGCGATTATGAAGCCTGTTTCTATCACTTTTGACAGCAGTGTGGGTTATTATTGTGCCGGGATGATCGATGGGGCAACCGTAAAGATTCATGGAAGCGCCGGATGGGGATTAGCGGAATCCATGATGAGCGGTGCGGTCATTGTCGACGGCTGTGCCGGCAATGGCGCCGCAGCAGCAATGCGCGGAGGAACAGTCGTTATTCACAACGACACAGCAGCCCGTTTAGGTGTCTCCATGAAGAGAGGACTCGTTCTCGTTGCCGGTAACTGTGGATATATGGCCGGTTTTATGGCGCAGAAAGGAACCATCATCGTTTGTGGCGACACAGGCGAAGCATTTGGGGATTCAATGTACGAGACCATCTGTTATGTAGGGGGGGAAATCGACCAACTTGGAATTGATGCTGTCATTGAAGAACCGACAGATGAAGATTTTAGTTTTCTCAAATCAACCATTTCTGAGCATCTTTCTGAGAAGAGCCAACAAATAACAGACAAAATTCAAAAATTTAAAAAAATCGTTTCCGGACGCAAACTTTGGCATTTTGATAAAAATGAGCGGAATGTCTGGCGGAAAGCGCTCTAACGGACACATAATCGAAGATCGTATAAAATATGAATTTTATTGCCTTGAAATCGACCGTGAGCTGTAGGGTCATTGTAATAACGTCACAAGGAGAAATCAATTTTGTCTAATAAAACCACCTCGAGTTATCCACCGCTCCGACAGAGTAACACCTTTCCCCCTGATGTAATGGAAGATATACAGGTCAAGTCTGAACTGGGACGATATCGTATCCGCGGTTTTGGAACTCTCCGTCAAAGGCGATGGTCGACATTTGACGACCTTACCTTTATTCCCTGCTCTCTCACTCGCATACCCTTGGAGGGTTATCGTGAGCGTTGCGAATCAAAAACCGTTCTCGGCACCAGATTTGCAAAGAAACCGATCGAACTTGATATTCCAATAATGATCACCGGTATGAGCTGGGGGGCCCTGTCCTATAACGCGAAAGTCGCCCTCGCGAAGGGTGCCAATATTGTCGGATCTTCAAACACGACTGGTGACGGGGGAATGTTAAAATCTGAACGGGAGCATAGTAATATCCTGATCTACGAAGTGTTGCCGTCCCGATACGGTTTCAGCACTCACGACTTGAAAGTAGCGGACGGGATCGAATTAACGATCGGACAAGGTGCTAAACCGGGGACCGGAGGGTTATTGCTTGAAACAAAAGTTCTCGAATCAATTGCCGAACAGCGGGACTTACCCGTTGGCGTCGATCAGCGCAGTCCTGCACGACATCCCGATTTTCTCGGTCCTGATGATATGATCACAAAGATCGAAGAACTGCGGGAAGCCACCGACTGGCAGGTTCCGATCTTTGTGAAAATGGGGGCGACCCGCGTATTTGACGACGTTAGATTAGCCGCAAAAGCGGGGGCGGACGTGGTTGTCGTTGATGGAATGGAGGCTGGAACCGCTGCCTCGGCCGAAATTTGTCAGGAGTATACCGGCATTCCCACGCTGGCTGCCGTCTGTGAGGCACGGGCCGCACTCGAAGATATCGGGTTATATAACGAGGTCCAAATAATTATAGCCGGCGGGATACGGAACGGTGCCGATGCGGCAAAAGCCATGGCACTCGGTGCAGATGCGATCTATATAGGTACTGCAGCGCTTATCGGGCTTAATTGTAATAAACCGATTTATGTTGAAGACTACCACAAACTTGGTACCGAGCCGTACCACTGTCATCACTGTCACACAGGTCTTTGTCCCGTCGGTATAACAACGCAAGATCCCGAACTTATGAAACGCCTTGACATAGACGAAGGCACAGAACGTACAGCAAATCTTTTACAGGCAATGACATCTGAAATCCAGATATTGGCCCGGGCCTGCGGAAAAGCCGACGTGCATGATCTCGATCCCGAAGATCTTCGGGCCTTGAATGTAGAAGCATCGATGATTTGCGGCATTCCACTGGTGGGTACTAACCGGATTTTTGGTGGTGGCCCTGGATGGAAAAAGCGGGAATCATAGCCAATAGGGCCTTATGCTCCCTGCCTGACAACAACTAAATTATTAAATTTCATGTCTCTGAAACTCTTACTTCAAGCTTTCACCAATCACAAATCTTTGCCAAAAATGTGGCATTCTCATGCGCTGAAGGATAGTTATGACGTCGTGATTAGCGGCGGAGGTGTTCATGGGCTTGCGTGTGCATATTACCTCGCAACTGAACACGGCATAACGAACGTTGCAGTCCTCGAGAAGAACTATATCGGCTCAGGCGGCAGCGGACGGAATACCGCCATTGTCCGCAGTAACTATCTTACACCTGAAGGCGCAAATTTTTACAATGAGAGTTTAAAGCTGTTTGAGAAGATGTCCGTTGATCTGGACTTTAACGTGATGTTCAGCAGGCGGGGACATATGACGCTTGCTCATAGCGATGGCGCTGTTAATACCATGAGTCGTCGAGCTCATGTCAATCAAATCGAGGGTATAGACTCGCGGCTTATCCGGCCGGATGAAATTTCCCGTCTTTGTCCTTATCTTGATATGAGCGATGAACCCCGCTACCCTATTTTAGCCGCACTCTATCATCCACCGGGGGGAATTATCCGGCACGATGCAGTTGTCTGGGGATATGCCCACCAGGCGGACCGGCACGGTATTCACATTCATCAAAAAACCAAGGTAACCGGCATCAATACGCTCAATGGCAAGATTACAGGAGTACAAACGAATCGCGGTGAAATTAAAACAGGGATTGTCCTCAATGCTACCGCTGGTTGGGCATCAACAATCACAGCAATGGTTGGGATCAACCTCCCTTTGGTTACTATCCCCCTGCAAGCGTGTGTGACCGAACCGCTTAAGCCTTTCCTCGACGTGGTAATCGTGTCCGGTAGTTTACATGTTTACATTAGTCAATCGGACCGCGGAGAACTTGTGATGGGGGCAAGCGTGGACCCATTTTCTTCCTATTCGATGGCAGGTTCACTTTTATTTCTTGAAAATATAGCGGGTCACGTACTGGAACTTTTCCCGTCTTTTAGCAAAGTGCGTGTTCAGCGCCAGTGGGCCGGGATTTGCGAAATGCCTCCCGACTTTAGCCCGATCATGGGGAAGACTCCTGTGGAAGGATTTTTGGTGGATGTCGGATGGGGAACATATGGGTTCAAATCAGCTCCTATTTCAGGCAAAATGATAGCAGAACTGATCGCTACTGATAAGACTCCGGAACTGATCGCTCCTTTTCGCTTGTCACGGTTTGTTGAGAATGAACTTGTCGGAGAAAAAGGAGCGGCGTCGGTGGGTAATTAAGTGTTTTTTTAATTTAAACACACAATTTGAGTATACAAACAATTTTAATTTGGAGATTTTTTGGCTGAATGTTTTGGCAATCATTTTATTTTCTACTAATTCAATAGTCAGCAAGGAGTAATGCATGTTAATTCTAACATGTCCCAATTGCGGGGACCGGAACGTCAGTGAATTCCGTTTTGACGGTGAATATATTCCGCGCCCGGAAGACCCTTCTGCATGCAGCTATTCAGATTGGACCGATTATCTCTATATCCGTACCAACAGCATGAACATTCAAATTGAATGGTGGTATCATAATGCCGGTTGTGAGCTATGGTTTCTTGCTGAAAGAAACACACTGACCAACCGGGTTGTCAAGACCTATCTCTGGCAACCAAATTTCACTGTAGGAGAAGCATAATTGCAGACGGCTCTACCGGTAAAATCTCATCGTATTCCTCTGCAGCAACAAGGTGATGTTATAGATCGTTCCTCCGTGATCGCCTTTCGTTTCAACGGTAAAGATTATACCGGCTATCAAGGAGACACTATTGCTTCAGCGCTCACGGCTGCCGGGGTTCAAACTTTAAGCCGTTCCTTTAAATATCACCGGCCGCGCGGATTGCTTTGCTGTTCCGGCGATTGTCCAAATTGTCTGGTACAGGTTGACGACGAACCGAACATTCGTGCATGCACACGGAAGATAATTCACGGAATGGATGTCCGGCCACAAAACGCATGGCCGTCACTCAAGTATGACTTCCTTTCATTGACGCAGCTTGGATCACGGCTGATGCCGGTCGGTTTTTACTATAAAACCTTTATAAAGCCCTCGTTATTATGGCCTCTTTTCGAACGAATATTACGTAAGTCTGCCGGCCTGGGAAAGGTCGACCCCAACACTCCACCAGGTGAATATGATAAACAGTATCTGCATGCCGATGTTACGGTAGTAGGCGGCGGACCGGCCGGAATAAGCGCAGCGGTATCAGCCGCAAAACAAGGAGCAAGAGTGAAAGTGTTCGACGGCGAACCGGCCCTTGGGGGTCACGCACGGTTTAAATCGAATTCGGTTTTGCATGAGCTCACAGAACCCCTGGGCCACTACGAGAATATCGATATATTTACAGAGACAACTGTCCAAGGAGTATATGAAGACAATTGGCTGTCTGCTTCCCGTGGGAATCGCCTCTTCAAAATCAGATCAAAATCTTTGGTGTTGGCTACCGGAGCAAATGAAATTCCGCTCGTCTTTGAAAATAACGATCTGCCGGGGGTGATGTTAGGGAGCGCCGTACAACGACTTCTACTCCTTTTTGGTGTCTGTCCCGGAAAAAACATCCTGATTGTAACAGCTAACGAAGGTGGATGGCGATTAGCCGGTGATCTCCAAACAGCAGGAATTACTGTGTCTGCCATTGTGGACGAACGATCCCAAGACATCTGTAATAGTTTGCTCTTAAACGAATTGGTTGCTGATACTACACCGGTCTTTTACGAGCATACAATTTTAAAAGCGGTTGGTTTGAAATCTGTGAAGAAAGCACACATAGTACGAATTGACTCCAATGGTACTATCGATTCATCGATCAATCGGTCGTTGGAATGCGATGTAATCGCCATGAGTGCCGGCTGGACTCCTGCGCTGGGATTATTTTATATGGCAGGTGGAAAAACAGAATACAACAAAGAACTATCGGAAATAGTGCCGGTATCGTGCCCGCCTCATCTTTCTATAGCAGGAAGGGCAGCAGGGATACATTCGATGGATAAACAAATCATCCAGGGTGAGCAGGCAGGTTTGTTCGCGTTTAACTCCATAGGAGCTGAAAAAAGAGACCTTGTGTGGACAGTGCCTGACATCACCGGTGAAACGTATCGTACTTCTGCGCGCCTCAGTATACCGGGTAACAAAAAGGGGTTTGTCTGTTTCTGTGAAGATGTCAGCGACCGGGATATTGAAACGGCAATTGCGGAGGGTTACAACAGTATTGAACTCCTCAAACGGTACAGCACCATTTCAATGGGACCATGCCAGGGGAAAATGTGTTCAATGAATACTATTCATCTTTGTGCACGAAGTAATAATCGGACCGTTGGGGAAACAGGCAAAACAACGGCGCGGCCTCCTACGGAACCCATAGCACTGGGCACTCTTGCCGGACAAAAGATGGAACCGGTACAGGTGACCCCGCTGCATACCTGGCATGTGAACCGGGGCGCCAAAATGATGGTAGCCGGTCAATGGTTGCGTCCCGAACACTATGTTGACCCTAAAGACGAAGTCCTTGCCGTTAATGAACGGGTTGGCCTCATTGATGTCGGTACGTTAGGTAAATTGAAACTGACAGGACCGGGTGTACCGGATTTTCTTGAACGTATTTATTTGAATAAATGGCGTAAACTCTCTGTAGGACGTGTTCGTTACGGTATGATGTGTAATGATGAAGGTATAATACTCGACGATGGTGTCTGTGCTCATATAAGTGATGAAGAATGGTATATGAGTACAACTTCATCAGGGGCATCAGGAATCTATGATTGGTTGCAATTGTGGTTACAATCAGGTTGGGGAGATGGTGTCCATCTAACAGATTTAACCGATGTATATTCTTCAATAAATATTGCCGGACCCCGGGCACGGGAAGTGCTGAAAAAGCTAACAACGTGCAATTTAGATAAAGATGAATTTCCCTACATGTCTGTTCGCTCTGCTGAAGTAGCAGGTGTCATGTCCCGAATACTGCGAATCGGATTCACCGGTGAACTCTCCTACGAGATTCACTGTCCGTCCGGTTATGCGCTGCATATCTGGGAATCATTGATGCATACCGGGGAGGAATTCGACATAATTCCTTTTGGCGTCGAAGCACAACGAATACTGAGATTACAGAAAATATTTGTTCTTGTCGGACAGGATACCGATGCTTTGTCCGATCCGCTTTCAGCCAATATGGAATGGATCGTAAAGATGGATAAACCTGACTTTCTCGGAAGACGTTCTTTTACACGGATACTGGATGAAGGCAGGAAACAATTACTGGTTGGATTTAAAATGGATAATCCGGGCATTGTTCCGGACGAAGGCAGCCAGGTTGTGAGCAAAAATTCTGGTAGAAAAATGAAGATTATCGGTTGGATAAGCTCCAGTCGATTCAGTCCGTCTTTGAATGAAGCAATCGGACTCTGTTGGCTGCCGCCGGATATAGGCGGAAAAAATGGAGCTTCCTTTACGATAAAAGTGAGTGGGAAATTAGAAACGGCACATGTTTTCCATGGCGCATTTTATGATCCGGAAGGCACAAGACAGAAGATGTAATCTATGCCCAATACACTGATAAAATCAACACCGCTTCATGCGATTTCCCGGCAATTCAATCCACACTATACTGAGCAACAGGGCTGGGAAATCCCCAAAGTTTACACCACCGTAGATGCAGAATTGAGCGCTGCCAGGCACAGAGTTGCAGTCGCCGATGCAACGCCAAACGGTAAACTAATGGTCCGGGGCAGCCAGGCTCAAGAATTCCTTAACAAGGTTATTGGTCTGCCGCTCATTGCCGTTAATACCGGAAGAGAAATCATGGGGATGAGAGTTTACCGTCTGCGAAACGATCTCTATTATATCAGCACACTACCCGGTAATGAAGCGGATATCAATAAAAAGTTACAGGAAAAAGCGAACGAGACAGATAAATTTATTACAATTACCGATGTAACGCACGGTAGATCAGAAATTCTGATAGTAGGACCGAACAGTCAGGAACTCATGAGCAAATTGTGTGGATTGGATTTTCACCCTTATGCTTTTCCAAATGAAACTGCAAAACAAAGCAGTTTGGCTAAAACAACTCAGTTAATCATCCGTCGGGATAATAAAAAATTACCAGCATTTTTTATTATTGGAGCGACATCTTTAGGGGAATACCTTTGGAATATTATCATCGAGGCCGGCCGTGAATGGGACCTGATACCGATCGGCTTCGATGCATTAAACACACTGCAAGAATAAACTGCTAAAAAAGGAGGCTAATTTGACTTTAGATCAAGTTAAAGCACTTATAAAAGAGAAAGGGATTGAATATTTCCTGTGCTCTTTTGTGGAAATGAGCGGTGCTCCAAAAGCAAAAGTGGTTCCAGTGACGAATTTAGATGAAATAGCAGCGGAAGGCGCAGGTTTTGCCGGTTTCGCTGCTGGATATATGGGGCAGGGGCCACATGATCCGGACATGGCAAGCATTCCAGATTTTAAATCTTTATCAATTGTTCCTTGGCGCAAGAACATGGCATGGGTCTCCGGCAACATTCGTGTAAACGATCAATCATGGCCTTATTGTCCCCGAACCATTTTACAACAACAGTTGGAAAGAGCTAAACAGAAAGGTTATGTTTTCAACGTGGGAGTCGAGGCAGAATTTATGCTGCTGAAGCGCAATGAAGACGGCCGCTATGAGCCATGGGATTCTCTCGATACCTTACATAAACCGTGTTATGATTTGCGAGCTTTGCACCGTAATCTCGATATCATGACGACACTGATCAAAATATGCAGGAATTGGGTTGGTCTCCTTATGCCAATGACCACGAAGACGCCAACTGCCAGTTTGAAATTAACTGGGTCTATTCCGACGCTTTAACATCTGCAGACCGGCTTTCTTTTTATAAGTGGATGGTGAAAACCGTTGCTGAAGAACATGGCCTGTTGGCAACCTTTATGCCGAAACCATTTTCCAACCTGACCGGAAATGGCCTTCATCTGCATATGAGCCTCTGGGACATTCAAAATCAAGAAAATCTTTTTCTCAATGAGGAAGATGAAAATGGTTTGTCACAGCTTGCTTATTCTTTTATGGGAGGCATTCTTAAGCATGCTAAAGCATCGGCCGCAGTGACAAACCCCCTTGTCAACAGTTATAAACGTCTGGTCAGGGGCGCTCCAAAATCGGGAGCAACGTGGGCTCCGGTTTATGTCACGTATGGCGGTAGTAATCGAACGCAGATGATACGTATTCCTTCGCCGGGCCGGATTGAAAACAGATCTGTAGACGGTGCTGCGAATCCTTATCTCGTGATGGCAGTGGTGCTTGCCGCCGGATTGGATGGCATCGAAAACAAAATCAATCCGGGGAATCGTAATGACGACAATCTCTATGAAGTCTCAGAAGATGAACTTCGACGGCGCGGTATAAACTTTTTACCCAGATCTCTTAAAGAAGCGATAGATTATTTAGAAGCCGATGAGCTTATTATTCAGGCGCTTGGACCCGAATATGAAAAATATTACGTTGAAGTCAAAAATGACGAGTGGCGCGAATACCACAATACGGTGAGTGAATGGGAAGTGGATAATTACCTCGGAAATTACTAATACCAGGTGCGATCTGATCCACGACTATAGGGACGTACTTATATGCTTTTATTGCAAACACTACTAAGAATCCGACCGGCACAACAAATGATAAGACAAATCGGTATTTCACGATAAAACTCCCATCAGCAGCTTCTCGTTCACCGGGATAGAAAGACAACGGATCGGTACATTACGCGAAACTAAGCTGCAGTTGCCGGAGTCATTCTTCTTGTTCCACAGATCAGAAAACGGTCGGATGAGACTGGTAAGCTCATTCTCTTGACAGACTAGTAGTAAAATGTCGGCAAAAATTGGTAAGATTGTGCCGTTTCCCTTGTGTTGTTCTTACCAGGAATGCCAAAGCATAGTCAAAATTAATAATCTTAATTCCTTATAATATAATACTTTAGCATTTTTCGAATATCAAAATAAGCAGCACTGCATTTAGGAAATTATTTTGGGGATTCTGCCAGACCTCTTCTAAAACCGGCAACGTTTTCGGCATCGCCCAGGTACCCTTTTCTTGGAAATTCAACATCAAAATAATCCCAATAATTGGCTGTTCCCTGAGTCTGTTTCAAGTCAACTGAGGTTCCATCTTTGAAGACCATCTTCACTTTCCTGATATTTGAGATGTTCTCCAGAGGATTCTCTGCAACAACCACAAGGTCGGCGAGTTTACCTTCCTCCACAGTCCCGAGTATGTCCAGCACACCACACATTTCTGCACCATTACGCGTGGCAGCAATGAGCGTTTCCATCTCGCTGACACCGGAAAGAACAAATTGTTCCATCTCCAGGATTCCGATTTCACCAATAGGGTTGGAGTCAGAACCTATGAGGAGTTTCACACCAGCTTTGTTTGCCTTCTGCAACGCCTGCCTTTGATGCAGAGCATGTTCCGGAGATCTTTCGTCTCCATAGGCGATAAGAGTGCGCCATTTAACGATCTGTTCATCTTCTGAATAACCCAGTTTTGCCAGCCGGCTTTCTCTCTCTTTAATGTACTGGTCACTCAGATTACAATTGATGGTCGGGCAGTAAAATGTGCCTTTTTCGGCCATGAGCGCAATAGTCTCATCAGTAATTCCATATCCATGTTCGATACAATCTACACCAGCAGCAACAGATTGGTAGGTTACAGGTTCTCTTGAGTGGCTGAGAACATGGATTCCAAAACTATGGGCGGTTTCTGTAAGGGCTTCGATTTCGTCGGAAAACATTTCTACATCTACAATCTTAATTACATTAACACCGCGTTGGATACTTGAACGTACTGCCTTCCTAATTTCAAATGGCCCATCAGGCCCGGCGGGGTTGTTACCACGCCCGCCGGCAGTAACCATTACGATCTCTCCGGCGGCAAAAATGCGGGGACCCATGTAAAATCCATAATCAAAAACATCTCTCCAGGAAGTGTCAAAATAATCTTGTTCGAAGCCTGGAAGTACATTTCCCTTCACAGGATCAAACATACTGTCATTCTCTCCGGCCGTACGAATAGCTGTGAACCCGTTTCGAAGACCATTCATGGCATTCAAACCGGCCCTGATGACTGCTGAAGGAAGCGATTCGCCGGATAAATTAGGATTCCCAGGGAATGTACTTGCCATATGCACGTGCATGTTCCAGAAGCCGGGAAGTACATATGCTCCTTCCAGGTCGATCACACGAACATTATTATCTTGTCTGGATTGTTGATACCTCCCCTCCTTTATTGACTCAATTATGTTCCCCGATAAAGTTACCGTCATATTCTCCATCACAGGGCTTCCGGTACAATCAATCACATTACAGTTCGTAAGAACAGTTTTATAATCATCCACATCCTGAGAATACACCTGCCCCGGAAACAGTAACGTTGCTACTAGGTTAACGAGCGTTAACGTTTTTAATACTTTCATGGCATCTCACCTCATAAGATTTGTTTGTTCTATAAATAAAGGAATACTATAATGTTTAAAATTTGGAGATACATAAGAATTGAGATTTGAAATTACAAAACATTATGCAAATACATGACTAAATTTTTATCCTCTAACAACGAGTAACAACGAGATTTTTCTATTATTAAGTTGGAAACTATTTGCACTACGAAAAACAATTCGCATTCTCTATTTTTTGAATTTATTTGTAATAATTAGTTTACATGATCGCAAATCGTATTGCCCAGTGTACATCAATTCATATGATCCAAAGTAAATAGATTATTCAAGATAAGATTTTTCGACGTACACTTTTAGTTGGTTGGATTTTTACTCAAAAGTAAATAGGAAGTTTCAAACTGCACCAGCTTCTTCAGCTATACAGCACCAACGAATAACATTCTACTGGTTTTTCTCTATCATATGATTGTCCTTCATAATAATTTCAAGATGACAGTCCTTTACAAATATTCATCGTTTGACTGGCAAATGATGTTTGAGTTTAATCAGGCATTAATATCATGCTTTTCTATGAAAATTTGTATAATGTCTTAGTTTGTCATTAATTTAACTATGATTGCCCACCGCTTAAAGAGCACTTTGTTTTTTCAACGTTATTTATATCTATTTGGGTTAATTTTTTCTACTATTAATAAATAGCATACAAATATTCTTTAAAGCTTTAAGATATCTGAAACTCTTATATCCATGGAAGAACTCCCTATCATGATGTTGAAATCACCGGGTTCAACAACCCAATCTGAAGCAGATTCATCGTAAAATGCAAATGTACTTTTATCGAGGAAAAATGTTACTGTTTTTGTCTCTCCTGGCGCAAGGGTGATCCTTCCGAAACTCTTGAGCTCTTTTATTGGACGAACAACTGAAGAATATTCATCGTGAATGTACACTTGTACAACTTCATCCCCTTCTCTGTTACCAGTATTTGTAATATCAACCGTCACTTCAGCTGATGTAGGAGAAATCGCACTAATCTTTAAATTTGAATATTCAAAGGTTGTATAACTTAAACCGTGTCCGAACGGGAATAACGGACCAGCCTGATTATCACGGTAATTCCAAATAAAATCCCTCATGTTCTGTCCTCTTGCTCCGCCTGGAGTTTTATAGTAATATGCTGGTATCTGTCCGGTGTTTCTCGGAATCGATACCGGGAGTTTCCCTCCGGGATTTATTTCTCCGAATATCGCTTCTGCAACTGCTGTACCGGTTTCCTGGCCAAGATACCATCCATCAAGTATTGCAGGAATATTATCTGCTATCCATGGGATGGCAAGCGGCCGTCCATGAAGGAGCATTACAACAACCGGAGTGCCGGTTGCGTACACTGCTTTGACAAGATCCTGTTGATATCCCGTAAGATGAATAGTGTCCGAATCTTCTCCTTCTTTCGCTGTCAGTTCGTTGCCGCCTATCACCAGTATCGCAACATCCGAACTGTTGGCAAGCTCGACTGCATCATCAATGTTTTCTCGGGACATGTCTGTCAGACTGCATCCTTCCTTATAGAGGACTTCAGCGTCATTTCCAACATAGTCTTTAATGCCATCAAGTACAGTGACAAAATGGCGAGTTTTTGGTGTGGAATATGCTCCGAGTATTTCGACATCTGCGTTCGGTCCGATGACAGCTATTTTTTAAGCCTGTTTTTATCAAGCGGTAGCAAATCACCCTCATTTTTCAAAAGTGTAATCGCCTTTTTTGCTACTTCGAGTGCCAGTTGATCATGCTCTTTATTAAATAAAACATCCCTCCAGTTTTCGCGCGGGACGGCAAGACGGTGTAGTGTATTGAACCATTCATTCAATACCACATCAAGACCACGTACTGCTTTCGTATTTTCGACCTCCTGATACTCCGGATAACCCTCGATTGGACCAAATCCTTCGTCACCAGATACCCAGTGGTCCTGCCAAGGGTAAATAGTTTCATTGTTGTCTAATAAGCCGATCTTGAATTTAGTCCTCAAGACATTTCTTACCGCTCTATCGAGAATTTCGACAGGGATAGACCCGTTTTCTATTCCTTCTAACAGTGGAGCACCATAAACCCGATCATCCCACGGCCGGTCAATCGCCATTTCCTGGTCCACACCAGCCTCAAGTGCCAGTCGGGCTGCATCAATAAAGTTCTCGGCAACGAGCTTATTCGTATACAGCCTGCTAATATCCATATTGTCGCTGATGACGTGTCCGTCAAAACCATACGTATCTCTGAGAACGGTCTGAAGAATGTATTTATTTGCGTGGCATGGGATACCATTCAAACTATGATGAGCGGCCATAATACAACCAACACCGGCTTCTTCAACAACCGCTTTATAAGGCGGCAGGAAAACTTCATGAAGCCTCCGAATAGACACATCCATGGCAGTTGCATTAATTCCCCCAATTGGCTGCCCATCAGCCACAAAATGCTTGGCTGTCGCAATAATATGGTTCTCGTCAAACCGTTCTTCACCCCGGCCCTGCAGACCATGCACAAAACCGACAGAGATTCTTGAGACATGATACGGATCTTCACCAAAACACTCTTCCGATCTCCCCCATCTTGGATCAATCAACACACTTACCATTGGCTCATAACCATGCTGAACACCCAGTGCACGGGATTCCTTTGCAACTACGGTTCCCATTCTTTCGATCAGATCGGGATCCCACGTACTCCCCATTGCAAGCGGAACAGGAAAACTCGTTGCATACGCTAACGTGACTCCATGGATCATCGATGATCCCTTGAGATTCGGGATTCCCAATCTTATATTAGCATTGGGATATTGATCGGCAAGTTGAACAAGCTTTTCCTTGATTGTCATTCGAGACATAAGATCATTTATTCGAGCTTCAACAGGTAAATCAGGATTTTTATAGGGGGGAATTACCTGAGCAAGAACAATATTTATAAATGATAGAACGAATCCTGTAATGGCGCACAAAAAAGCGGTAATAACTACACGTTTCCTAAATCCCATGATTAAAATTCTTTCATTCTTGTCAGGTATAGACTTTTGAATCTCCAATGTAAATAAAGAATCGATTAAGAACTAAGCATATTCCCTATTGTTCGGTCTAACAATTGGGAAACTCGTTTAGTCTTTTAGAAATAAATCCATTGACAGTAATAGCTAAAAAATAATTTTTATTCTACTATTGGAATCGGAAATTAAAATATGTAATCAAGACAAAAAAGGTTTTAGTGGAATTAAAAGGTGAGTTTTTGATATCAATCGGCAGTAATACAATAGATGATCAATGTGAATGTCTCGGAACAGCAGCACCACGCTTTCCTACAAGAAAATCGAAATCACAACCCTGATCAGCTTGGTTTACATGCTCAATATATAGTTTTTGATACCCACCCTTAAAATCCATTTGAGGTGTTTTCCATTGTTTACGTCTCATTTTAAGTTCATTAGCGCTGACTTTCAAATTAAGCTGCCGTTTATTAACATCTAGTTCAATTATATCACCGTTTTTTACTATCGCAAGCGTCCCACCCACAGCGGCTTCGGGAGAAACATGAACAATAATAGTACCGAAGGCAGTCCCACTGATGCGTGCATCAGAGATTCGTACCATATCTCGAATGCCTTTTTTTAGAATTTTTGGAGGTAATCCCAGATTACCGACTTCCGCCATACCGGGATACCCTTTTGGTCCACAATTTTTCAGGACCATTATACAACTTTCGTCAATATCGAGTCCTGGATCATTAATTTTTGTATTGTAATCTTCGATGTTTTTAAAAACGACCGCCTTTCCAGTATGTTTCATCAACCGGATAGACGCCGCCGAGGGTTTGATCACCGCTCCATCGGGCGCGAGATTCCCTCGGAGAACCGCAATACCACCGTTACGCACAAGCGGTTTGTCTAAAGGACGAATAACATCCTGGTTATAATTCGCAGCTTGCTTACAGTTTTCCCAGATAGTTTTTCCATTGACTGTTTCAGCATTTTTATTGATGAGATCCGACTCTCCTAGTGCCCGCACAACAACCGGGAGACCTCCTGCATAATAAAAGTCTTCCATAAGGAATTTTCCTGACGGCATCAGATCAACAATTGTCGGGATATATTTCCCCCAGCGGTCCCAGTCATCAAGTGCGAACTCAACCTCCATTCGTTTTGCTAATGCAATCAAATGGATAACAGCATTGGTCGATCCTCCAACCGCGCCATTTACTTTAACTGCATTTTCGAATGCATCTCTGGTAAGAATTCTTGACATTCGGATATCCTGTTTAACCATATCAACAATGCGCCTGCCGGCTTCCTGCGCAAGCGCATACCTCCTGGCATCCGTTGCCGGAATCGCCGCATTATTCGGCAATCCCATACCGAGAGCTTCAACCATATTAGCCAAAGTCGAAGCAGTACCCATTGTCATGCAATGTCCCGAAGACCGGTTCATACATGCTTCCGCCATATAGTAGTCTTCTTTGCTCATTTGGCCTATCCGAATGTCTTCGTCAAATTTCCAAAGGTCGGTTGCAGAACCAATAGGTTTCCCCTTAAAATTGCCGCTGAGCATCGGTCCACCCGATACTACCAAGGTAGGCAAATCACAGCTTGCAGCACCCATCATGGTTGAAGGTGTAGTTTTATCACACCCCACAAGCAGAACTACGCCGTCAATGGGGTTGCCCCGTATGGATTCTTCCACATCCATACTAACGAGGTTCCTGTAGAGCATGGCTGTCGGACGTAAATTAGATTCTCCCAAAGACATAACCGGGAATTCTAAAGGAAATCCTCCTGCTTCATAAACACCGAATTTCACTTTTTCGGCAATGGCTCTAAGGTGTGAATTACAAGGGGTTAATTCAGAATACGTGTTGCATATGCCTATAACCGGCCTTCCATCGAAGAGATCTTCAGGATATCCCTGATTTTTCATCCATCCACGGTGGAGAAATGTATTTTTACTAATGCCGCCAAACCAATTGCCTGATCTAAATTTGTTTTTTTTCGCCATTTATATACGTGAACTTTCGCGTTACAGTACCCAGTGCTTTTCCCATGCGGCCCGCAGTGAATTTCCATTCTTGATATCATTTCGCATAGTATTTTCTTTAGACGCGATTTTCAGGGCTTTCTCAAACACTTCTTCAACAATTTCATATGGAATTACAAGAGATCCATCAACCTCAGCAAAAATAAAATCACCTTTACGTACACTAACACCACCGCACTGTATGGGTTTGTCGTATTGTATGACTGTTAGTCTCCCTTTGGAATTTACCGGATGCATTCCTCTTGAAAATACAGGAAAATCAATTTTTTTTACCTTCCGAACGTCACGTATATATCCGTCGGTTACTATTCCCAGAGCACCTTTAGCATGAGCAGCTGTACTAAAAAGTTCTCCCCAAAAAGCAGAATTTTGAACATTCGATGTATGAGCTACGATTACATCACCTGGATTGAGCAGATCGGTAGCATCAATTTGCATGTCATATGGTTTTACCGGAATGGAAAATTCGGCCACTGCGAGTAAAGTTCGTGCAGGCCCGACCAGTACATTATCCTCCTGGAGAGGCCTGATGGTTATATCCATGATCTGTTCGGTATATCCCATATCATCAAGAACATCTGAAATAACCGCACTATATAATTTTTGCCGTATTTTATCTAAACTGACATCCATAATTCTGCTTAATATTATGATTGGAGTGAAAAACTTTTCACTTCAATTTCGAAGAAAAATTGGGTTCTCGTGGATGGGCTTGTGGTAATGGACTCTGTAAGGCCCAGCCACCATCGACTAACATCGTTTGCCCGGTAAATTGTTTTGTTTCCGGCGATGCCAGATAAAATGCTGCTACAACTATGTCTTCAACCATGATACTATTTTGTGTTGGTGTTACTCCTGACCAGTTTTTGTCGAAATCAGGATCATCTTTTACGGTACGCTCTGTCCTTGTTGCACCCGGGCTGATAGCATTAACCGTAATATTATAAGACCCCAGTTCCAATCCAAGATTTTTAGCCATCATTCTTATTCCGGACTTTGTCATGCCATAAATGGAAAGATTTTCTATAACACGATGGCCATTTATTGAAGACATTAGAATGATTCGTCCCCCTTTATTATATTTAATCATTTCTTTTGCTGCATACTGAGCGGAAAAGTATGATCCTCTTAAGTTGACCGCTACTTGTCGGTCAAATGATTCAATTGTGGACGACAAAAATGAACAATAATGAGTAATACCTGCATTAGCAATCATAATGTCTAATCCGGAGTTTTTTTTGGAAAGTTTTTTGATATTTTTTTCAAGAACACTGCAATCGGCAACATCAAACACATATGGGGTGACTTTTTTTGCACCCACAAGTGAATTTATCTTTTCAGTTGAATTATTAGCAAGGTCTTCATCTAAATCATTTAATGCGACATTTGCTCCTTCTTTCGCAAAAGCTTCACAGAGCGCATAACCGATACCTATTCCTGCACCGGTTACCATTACAGATTTATTTTTGAATTTATCTGGCAAATTAATCTTTCGGTCGGTTTATTCTGTTATAAAACGATTCCCGACTACACCCGTAAATGGAACACTCGCCTTAAATAAAGAACCTGCTTGAGGATACTTTTCAATATCCTCTTCGGTCATTGACGCAGAAGCTGTTGTAATATATAATTCATTTAACATGTGACCTCCGAAAGCACAGGAGGTAACGTTTGGAGCTGGAATTTCAACTTCGTATACGATTTCGCCGTTTTCGGGATTGATTCTGATAACTTTGTGACCCCAATATAGTGCAATCCATAAATGATCTTCCGAATCAATTGCCATTCCATCCGGTAAGCCGTCGCTCTTTGGGAATTGTCGCACTATTTCTTTATTGCTAATATCTGACGTCTCAGGATTATAATCATAGGAATGGAGTTCATAGGTTAAAGAATCGATAAAATAGAACTTGGTTTCATCACTACTCCAAACCAATCCATTGGATATTGAAACATCGCCAAGCTTCGTCTCATAATTACCTTTTCCATCAAAACAATACAAAGCACCAGCAGCTTCTGTAAGATCATAAGCCATTGTCCCCGCCCAAAATCTTCCTCTTGGATCACACTTTCCGTCATTGAATCGATTACCGGGCTTATTTACTTCAGGCATTATTCCTTTGGTAAGCAGTCCTGTTTCTGGATCTAATTTTGCTATACCATCGACAAGAGCAAGATGAAAAATGCCACTGTTATCCAAAACGACCGTTCCGACATGTTCGCCTACATCGTAACCACGATTCGATCTATCTTTTGGATTATAACAGTACACCTTACAATCCATGATGTCAACCCACATTAATACTTGTCTTTTTTCATCCCATAGACTCCCCTCACCAAGAATCGTTTTTATAGGATATACAACTTCGGCTTCAATTTTTTCAATCATACCATTGATTTTACTATGTTGTCACTATAAATTACGCTTATGTTTTTGCTTCTTCCAACGAATTCCCGATACATTCTAAGCCGGCTCGCAGATTCTCAATTTCCGGTGTACCGAATCCGATCCTGAAATGTCGTCTGTCCATTTCAAACCAGTGTCCAGGCCCAACATATGTTTTATATTTATCACGTAAAGTAGTGTAAAAAGCGTCCAAATCAGTAACAATCTCTTTTTTGATTCTGGGAAAACATACTACACCACCGGTCGGAGGAATCCACTCCAAAATATTTTGTTCATTCATCCATTCAGATACGACGTTAAATCTTTCTTCGATTCTTATTTTGAATTTTTTTAAAAAAGAATCTTTTTGTTTCATTACATAACATGCGATTTCTTCGTCAATTGAAGGACCGCAAATGGCGATTTGCTCTTTCGCTCCAAAAAATATATCCATAAGGTCATTGTTAGTTGTCATTATCCAACCAGTGCGGATACCAGAAAAACCATAACTCTTCGACATGCTTGACACACTGATTACATGATCACTTAGAGTGGCACCAAGCGGCAGTAAAGAACCGAATGTCATATCACGATATGTTTCGTCAAGAAGAAGAAAACAGTTGTGCTCTTCCACTAAAGTAGTAATCTTTTGCAAATCATCAATTGAGATATTCGAACCGGTCGGATTGTTTGGTAGTGTAATACTTACCAGTTTTGTACTAGGGCAAAATTTTGCTGCCAATTCATCTATATTTAATTGCCATTTGTCATCGAAATTTAATTCGAAAAATTCCACTTCAGCGCCAATTGCTCTCGGTGTTTCAATGTTTGTAACATAATTCGGGTGCATTACGATCATATGATCGCCAGGTGAAAGTAATGCGGTGTTAACAATAAATAAGGCCATTACTGCACCAGCAGTGATTAATACATCATTGGTATCCAGTCCTTCACCTTCCTGGGCGATCAAATTTCTGAGTTCAGGATTACCTCTATGATCACCATAGCACAATTTCATGTTGGAAAAATCAATAGAAACATCTTTAAATGATGCATCGTAAACAGTACTGTCAGCAAGATGATATTTAATTTTCTCGTAACCAAATTCGGCAGGAGACTCAATTTCAATTGGCATTCTTCGATATTTCATGAGCATATTCCTTTAAGCAATGTTGACATGGGTATTATCGATTGCATCGTATTTATTTCTAAATCCTTTTAGAATAGTAACCTCCCTCTAAGATTACAATTTTACCACTGACCTTTTGCAGCCATTACAATCATATTATAGAAAAGCATATCTGAAAAAGCGTTATCGTCATCGACATGGTAGCTTGGGTTGAGGATGATTTTTCCCTTGCCATAATCGATAATTCCCAGCAGGACCAGTAACGTTGGTTCCAGCTCGAGCATGCGATGTCCTGTTGCCGGTTGTTTACTTAACCAGTAAGTACAGAGACATCCTTACCTACGTTACCTAAAGTCTCCCAGCTCCCTTTAGGCTCATTGACAGGCAGTATCGCTAACATGTCTTTTATTTCTGAATGTAGATATAGGGTGTCATTTTCTCATTGGGCATTTTTGTCAAGCCACGCTTTCCATCCGCTACCTGCCAGATCTATATCATTAGCAAAAACAGGAGATATACCTAATAAAAATATAGAAATGGTTGTCAGTAATGCTATTTCGCACTTACAGGATATTTGAATAAACCGAATTATCATTTTATAAAAGTAAACAATTGATTCGTTCATAGAATTCAGTACAATCTTCATTTAAGCAGGCCGGAGTTTCATGAAGTTGATAGAAGAGAGGACTATATAATATTGCGAGAAACTATTTAAAAATAAACAATTGATTTAAAGATAGCAAGTTTAAAGAAGACTATACTTTCTCACAGGATTTTTCAAATTTAGTCTTTTCTTTCTATTCTTTGAACTTAATAATTTCAATATCCGACAGTTAATACGATCGAATGAAGCTGGCAAGATCACTCTTTTGACAGGCTAACATAAAGATGATGGCAAGAATTGGCAGGGTTGTGCTGTTTTTCTCGTATTGTTCTTGCTAATAATGTTAAAATTCTCTTTACCTTGACCCCCAAGCAATAGCTGCAGGTCAATATAAAAAACAAGAAGTACCGTGGAGCAATATTATTTCAAATGACGGGTACTTAAGATTCCTCAAAGTTGTTGATAAAAAATCTTACGCAATGCTACACTTTAGGATTTGACAGTTATATTTTTACATAGTATGTTATATCAAAAATATTGATAAATTTATAAGGGCAAAGCCAGTGAATAGTATAAATATTATTGAAAAGTTTGTCAATAATGATGATGCATGTACAGAACAATGAGCTTAATAATTATTTACGGAGTTCGTGAATAACCCGGTGAGCGTCTTCTTCGAGATTTTGCCTAGTATGTCTCGCGGTAATTCATCTATTATTTTTATTTGATTTGGGATTTTATATGCGGCGAGATGTCCTTTTCCCCAGGAACGGAGAGAAGCGAGAGGGAGTTTTGTTCCTTTTTTGAGCACCAATGCGGCACTGACTCTTTCCCCCCATTCAAGGTCGTTTATGCCGACAATTGCACATTCGGCGACATTTGGGTGTGTACGAATTACATTTTCAACTTCCAAGGCTGAAACTTTGTAACCGCCCGTTTTTATTATATCTAATGATTTCCTACCGAGAATGCGATATATCCCATTTTCTATTACTGCAATGTCGCCGGTTGAAAACCAATCACCACTGAAAGCATTTTTTGTGGATATCCGGTCATTCCAGTATTCGTGAAAAACGCTGGGTCCTCTTACTTGAATTTCTCCCTTGGTACCTGGTTTTGCTGTCTTTCCATTTTCATCAACCAGTCGAACTTCTATGTTCGGTAGAGGAGTCCCCACGAATCCCGGGCATCGTTGACCATGGAGAGGGTTCGATAAAGCCATACCGACTTCAGTCATACCATACCGTTCCAACAAAATGTGCCCACTAATTTCCTTCCATTTGTCAAATGTATCTACGGATAATGCCGCTGAACCAGATACCATAAGACGCAGCATTGTGCAGGAAGCAGACATTTCTTTTTGACGTCGTTCGGTTACGGACTCCCAGTATGCGATCAGTTTTACATAGATGGTCGGAACCGCCATAAACAAAGTCAGGTCACCCTTCAAAAAGTGTCTCCATACTTTTTCTGCATCAAATTCTTGCAGCATTTCACATTTGGCGCCTGACCACAATGCACAAGTCACCACATTCGTGATCCCGTGCACATGATGTAACGGCAGTACATTTAGAATATGATCATCAGGAGACCAACCCCATGCACTTACTAATGACTGCACTCGAGATTCTATATTTTTGTGAGTTATTACAACTCCCTTTGGCTTTCCGGTTGTGCCGCTCGTGTACAGAATCATAGCTCGTCGACTCTTATCAATATCAGGGAGTTTCGAATGTTCGGTTTTTATAATTGCCGTCGATAATAAGAAGCGCCTGTCAAGAGCCTGAATAATGGGGCGAAGTACTACTTCGAAATCAGGATGTCCAAAGATTATTGTCGAATCTGAATTTTCAATAACATATTCAAGTTCAGGTCGCGAATGGTAGACACAAAGAGGTACAGCTATACCACCTGCACGCCAAATCCCCCACTGAACCGCCACGTTTTGAAATCCAGCCGGTATTAGATATGCAACACGTGCTTCACTTAATTCAACACCTTCTTCAATTAAGGATGCAGCCACATTACCGGACGCTTCAAGTAGGTCACCGTAGGAAAACACTCCCTCTTGGGAGATAATCGCAGTTCGTTCTTGATTCTTTTTTGCTCGTTTGATTAAAGAAATTTCCGATTTTACCTTCATGATTATGCTATCCGGAATCGATATTTTTTAGGTCGCTACCTACCAATAAAATTTATTTGAACAAATTTTCAACTGTAGGCGAATTGTTATTTCCTGTGAAGAGTGTGACAATTACATACGTAAGAGTAGAGAAGAATATTGCAGGAAAAATCTGGTGAATAACAGATCCTACAGGTAAAAACCCCCAAAAGATTAAGCATATGATTCCTGCGGCAAAAGAGGCTAATACTGATATACCGTTTCCGCGTCGCCAATAAAGTCCAAAAATAATTGCAGGAAAAAAACAAGCTGCATAAATTGCACCGGAAAGAGCTGTAAGCATTACGATTCCACCAGGGGGATTCAATGCTATTAAAGCGGTGACTATGCAAAAAATAGCCACATAAATACGTGTTGCATTTATCGAGCTGATTTCAGATTCTTTCTTTCTATGGAGGCCTACAATATCTCGTTCACAGGTTGATGCCATTACAAGAAGAACGCTGTCTAATGATGACATTGCTGCTGCAACCATTGCTACTAGGAGAAAAGCACTCACCGACGGATGAAATATAGTATTATCACTCAGGAGGGCTGGAACCACAAAATCAGAATCAGCAATACCTTCTGGAAAAATATTTCGTGCAAATATCCCTATAGGTAATAAAAGTGTATAGACAAAAACAAATGTCAGCACTGAAACCCACATTCCTGCTTGCACAGCTTTCCTGTTTTCGAGAGCATAGAACCGTGAAAGTTGTCTTGGTTCGACCATGAATTTCATGGTCGATGCTACCAGGATACCCAGAAGAAAGGGAAAAGGCATTGCTGCATTCCACGAAAAAAGTGTCGAACCCTGCACGTGATCTCGGACGGCATAGAACGTATCCAATCCACCTGAGGCATTTACTGTGCCTACGAAGAGGAAAACGGCAGCAAAAACTAATATTATTGCCTGTACTGCATCTGTTTTGACGACCGAGATAAAACCTCCAACTGCCGTATACAGCGTTACGACAAAAAATACAAGAATTATTGCTAAGGTATATGGGATTCCGAGGAACATCACAAGAAGATTACCAATCCCCTTAAAAATTGCGGTCATATAGAAAAAACTTGCAAAAAGTATAATCACAGCCGCCATAGTTCTCGCCGCCTGGCTTTCAAAGCGAAATCCTATGAAATCGGGAATAGTAAGTGAATCCAGCGATTTAGTAATTACGCTGAGCCGTGGAGCTATCAACTTCCATGCAAGAAATGAGAATATGACTACAAAGGGAACCAATAATAGCCAGGGAAGACCGTACAAGTAAGCCTGTCCGGAAAAACCAACAAACGAGTTTGTACTGGAGTATGTCGCGAAAAAGGAGAGCCCGATAAGTGCACCACCCATGGACCGCCCGCCAATATAGTAATCTGCGAGGTTGTGAGTTTTTCGTTTACCCTGATATGCATGATATGCTAAGATCGTGGTGTAAATAATAAGAAATAGACTAATAAATCTGTGTTCCAAAATCCAGGTCATATCATATGACTCACATTTATGGAAAAGCGAATATATCTTGCGGAATTTAAAGTAACCGTTTTTGAATTACAAGAATATTCTTTTAATATTTACATGTGTACGTCGTCAGAAAGTATATTTAGTCTATGCAAATGATTTTTATTATTCTCATTTTTCAGTTATCTGCGCTATCTATTTCTTTTGACAGACCACTTCGAACTTCAGGAAGAGATAAAATTATATCTGATACTGATATTTGACCGGACTTGGTTTTAAGTGTCTCTGGTGATGTAACTGTCAAATCATCTCTAATTCCAAAAAATATCACACGATGCCTTGCCTGAGGAATTCCATACCTTTCGCATTGAATTGTATAGTCAATATGATTAAATATTGGTTTTCCAAATAGATTTTTTCCCGGATTCTTGACAAAAGAGTGGATAGTATAATTATCGCCCCGTAAAGACTGTCTCTGTTTCCCATTTAATCTTGAAATTGCAGCCTCTGGATTTTTTAGGTCATCAAGAATCTTTTCAAATATTGACTGACCATTGATTTTTGATGAGAGCATTCCTTTTACATTTTCTAGAACAAATACAGGAGGGGCATGAATATTCAAAATACGTAAAAATTCTCTGTACAGATAAATACGAGGATCATCAGTTTTTATCCCACCACGGCGGGACCGCCCAACAAGCGAAAAAACTTGACAAGGTGGTCCTCCAGTCAGCACCCAGACAGATGAGTTTCTGACTGCATTCTTGATTTTTTCATCAACTATTTCCGGAGAAACTTCACCAAGAGTTACATTCTAGGCTTCATTCTCAGCTCTTCCAGCTTCTTTTTCAAATTTAGAATACAGCTCTTTCGGTAAAATATCTCCCCTGAGGAGCGAATAATACTCTGCCGGAATATTATCACGGTTAAACTGACTGAAAAACTGCGAAGTTTCAGTGTTTTATGAGCCATCGGATCCTTCTCTACGGCAAGATACACTTTAAAGCATGAATTTTTATCACTGCATTCAGCCATGTTAAAACCTTCTCCAAGGCCTCCTGGCCCGGCAAAAAGGTCTATGACTGGAATAGTTATTGCCTTATTCATCATTGATTTACAATTTGCAGTTTTAGATTAGTATTATAACATAATGAATTCTGAAGTCAAGGTTCAGTGATTCATGAATCTTGATTAATTGAAGAGAATTTAAAAATTATTTAGTAGTTGATTCTATATTGTGATCTTTTACATATCAAATTATCTCCAATGTTAAAGTTTTCCTCATATGTTGTATGGATCAATTCTCTTCAATTGAGATTGGCATTTTTTAATTGGCAAGATTGTCCTGTTTTCCTCGTGCTGTTCTTGCCAAATGAATTAAAGTAAACCCATAATAAAAAATCCTAAAGAATTATATTACAATACTTTAGGATTTGTCGGGGCGAAAGGATTTGAACCTTCGACCTCGTGCTCCCGAAGCACGCGCGCTAACCGGGCTGCGCTACGCCCCGACTTTAAACAATCAATAATTTACTGATTAAAAATCCCCCAATCAATAGTATTGTAAATATAATTGCTATAATATTGAAATATTTGCCAATAAATGTTTTTATTTTCGAACCAAAAAAGTATATAAGCCCCGCAATTGCAAAAAACCGAGCACCTCTGCTCACAACAGATGCGAGAATAAAGGTCAAAATGTTGACATGAAATACCCCCGCAGAAATGGTAGCAACTTTATAGGGCACTGGAGTAAATCCTGCTATAAAGACTGCGATTGCATCATATTGATTGAATAGAGAGCCGAGCTGTTCGAATTCATCAACTAACCCATACATCTCAAGAATCCGAACACCAATAAGATCCATAAAATGCCAACCAATATAATAACCGGCAAGTCCTCCGAGAACTGAACCTGCAGTACAGACTGCCGCAAAATAAAAGGTACGTTTTGGTTTGCCGAGCGAAAGAGCCATTAACAATATATCGGGCGGTATAAGAAAAAACGAAGACTCGGTAAATGCCAGAATTGCAAGCGCCGGTGTGCCATACCGTGTATCGGCCCAACTCAAAACCCAATCATATAACCGCTTAACAATGTTTTTCTTTTCTACTGTAGTACGGTCTGTGTCACTCATTTTGCTTAATATCTCAATAGCAATTAATTTAAGATAAAATCTCGTTTAATTTAGATTGTTATTCCAACCTTCTTTGCCAATTAGTGGTACAAATGAACAAGGGCAAAGGGCTTCTTTTGTGTGGCTTTCACCGGTACGAGTAAATACATACAGTGTCTGTTTCTTTTCACTTCCAATCGGGATTACCATTCTGCCGCCTTCACACAATTGATTGAAAAGTGATTTCGGTAGTTGTGGTGATGCAGCAGTTACGATAATTCCATTATATGGGGCATAATCCTTCCACCCTATTGTACCGTCTCCGATCCGTATCGCAATGTTATGGACATTTGCAGATTCAAAAATTGCTCTTGCACGTCGGGCTAAATCGTGATGCCGCTCAATTGAAAATACCTGCCGGACCAGATTTGCAAGAATAAGTGTCTGGTAGCCAGAACCGGTTCCTATTTCAAGTACTCGTTCATCTCCTTTCAATGCGAGCGCTTGTGACATAAGTGCAACAATATAAGGTTGAGATATCGTTTGATTTTTGCCGATCGGCAATGGCGAATCGTCATACGCTCTACCTATTAAACTTTCTTCTACGAAGCGGTGTCGCTCAACAGAAGTAAAAACGTCAAGAACGCGTTTATCAGTTATTCCCCGTTTGCGGAGTTGAGTCTCCACCATTTTTTCACGCTGGTGACGGTAATTCCTCATCCTCATAAAACCGTACCATTACCTTTTCTACTCACACGTTCTGCAATCACTAATTGTAATTAAACTCAAAAAAAAGAGCTGTCTCTCGCAGCTCTTAACCGATAAATATAATTATTTTTATATCAAATATCTATCATTTTGTAAAATTTGTTCTACGATCAATATGAAAATGGAGTAATTAAACACAGCATTATCAGCAAGATCAAACAATCTGATGCTATTGAAAGGCCTTAATCAACTTTTCATGTATATTATCAAAATTCCCATTACTCATTGTAATAATAATGTCTCCCTGAACAGCATTTTTTTTAATATGGGAAACTATATCTTCCATATTCGGGATATATTCTGCATCTGAGCCTGACGATGTGAGTTCTTTAACTATTTTTTCAGGCTGCAGTCGTTCATTTTCTTTGATTTTCTCAGGTGTATTGATACGCGCTATTATGGCAGTATCTGCCCTTGACAATGCTTCTACTAATTGCGATTGAAATACAGTTTTGCGCATCGAATTTGACCGTGGTTCTACAACAGCCCATATTTTTCTGTTTTGATAACCGGCCCGTACCGCACTAATCACCTCCCTCATTGCCGAAGGATGATGCGCAAAATCGTCGATTACTACAATTCCAGCTGCTGTTTCTCTGCAATCCATTCTCCGCTTCAAACCTTGAAATGTCTGAACCGACTTCTGAATCAACGGAACCTCTATCCCCGCATTGATTGCTGTGGCTACGGCGGCAGTTATATTATATGTCTGATATTTCCCTATCGCTGGCGATTGTATGGTAAGTGAGTTATGTATTTGATCTGTCAGAGTAAATTTGAGCATGCGGTTTTTGTGGTGCACATCTGATATCTGCCAATCATTATGCTCATCATATCCGAATTGTATTACCCTGACTAGTTTTTTCCGCACAACTGGATGATTTTCTAACAACTTATGCACATTTTTATCGTCACCATTTGCAATGATCAGACCGTTAGGCGACACTATATTTATAACATTATAGAACGATTTTTTCATATCAGCAAATTCTGGGAAAATGTCAACATGATCGTACTCTAAATTGTTGATAATGAGTCTATTCGGTTTATAATGTATAAATTTCGACCGTTTATCAAAGAATGCTGTATCATATTCATCGCCTTCAATAATAAAATCATCACCATCCGTAAGAGCACATGCTGACGGTAAATCATTCGGGACTCCGCCAATCATATATCCTGGATTTTTTCCTGCATTTGTCATGATCAAGGCTAAGAGCGTCGTTGTTGTTGATTTTCCATGAGTACCGGATATCACATATGATGTTTTGTCCTGGATGCCGTAATCACAAATAAGTTCGGCAAGTGAGCAATAGTGTATTTTGTGCTGTAGAATATATTCAAGTTCCGTATTACCTCGTGAAATAGCATTGCCAATCACAGTTAATTCTGGTACGGGGTCAAAATTGTGTACATCAAAATCGGTGTTGAACTCTATTTCTTCATCTTTGAGGACATTACTCATCGGAGGATAAACGTTGTGGTCTGAACCTGTTACCTGGAATCCACTCCTCTTCATGGCAATTGCAACAGAACCCATTGCAGTTCCTGCAATCCCAACAAAATGAATATGAGCAGACGGACCAGACTTCGTATGCAGGTTTTCCAGATCAGACATTACTAACAACCTCACCAATGAAAAAACGAAGATTTTAATTAGTAATTAAAGGGCAAAATGTACAATGAATCAAAGCGAATAACAAGAGTAAAACTTCTTACTTTTAAGAACTAATGCTTGGGTGAGTGACTGCACAAAATGAAAAAAAGGCGGTGAGAAACCACCTTGTAATAAAGGAAACACCAATAACTACACTCACATAAGTAATCGGAGTTTGCTATATGTCCCTTTAATTTTTAGAACATATTATTTTTGCGTTTAGTAAAGACGCTTTCGCTTCATAAGATAATCCAGCAGGGCTTTATCAAGTTCCGTCTTCGTGTTAAGCAAAACATAATCAATGCCGCTTTCTCGGCATGTCTTCTTGTAAAACTGCAGAAGATTTCTCAATTGTTCTTTATAATCTCCTTTTATATGCCATGGAAGCGTAAAGATTTCATCATTTGTTTCCATGTCATAAAAAACTGCTTCTTTCTCAAAGGCAAACGAATACTCCATCGGATCAAGAATGTGGAATACTAGTACTTCATGATTTTTATGACGAAAATGTTTCAGACCCGAAATAACTTTTTCCGGATCGTCAAAGAGGTCGGAAATAATTATGACGAGGCCTCTCCGTTTCATCCGTTCGGCTAGTACATGAAATGCGGGGCTAACATTGGTCGTGCCTTGCGGCCTAAGATGTTCCAGGGCTTTCAGGATGTGAATCAAGTAAGACTGAATTGAACGCGGTGGAATATAATTTAAGATGGTTTCCGCAAAAACAGCGAGACTGACTGCATCGCGCTGTTTTAGCATGAGAAAAGCGAGCGACGCAGCAAGATACGATGCATACTGCATTTTACTGACACTGCCCGAGGTGTAACCCATCGATTTGCTGACATCGAGTAATATATAGCTTTTCAGATTCGTCTCTTCCTCATGCTGTTTTACGTAATACCGGTCAGTTTTTGCAAGCACTTTCCAATCGATATGTTTTAACTCATCACCCGGCATATACTGCTTGTGTTCCGCAAACTCTACGCTGAATCCGTGATATGGGCTTTTATGTAAGCCCGTAATAAATCCTTCAACCACTAAACGGGCACAGATTTCGAGATTCTCCAGTTGTGACAACGTTTCCGGAGTAAGCTTAAAGGTTGATTGGTCCATAAACTATTCGGCAAGTGTATGTGAAGAAAATTATGATTGTTTCAACTCATCAAAAAGCTTTTCAATTATGGTTACCGAGTCTATGCCTTCTGCTTCAGCGGCAAAACTGGTAACGAGGCGGTGACGCAAAACAGGTTTAGCGATCGCTTTGACATCCTCAATGTCAGGTGTCGGACGTCCGTTCATAATTGCTCTGGTTTTTGCGCCCAGTATCAAATATTGGGAAGCCCGGGGACCAGCACCCCAGCTGATCCAATCGCGGATAAAATTCAGTGCATTATTGACGTTGGGGCGAGTCATGGTGACGAGCTCAACGGCATAAGAAACAACATTGTCAGCAACAGGTACACGCCTAATCAGATCCTGATACTCGATAATATCTTGAGCATTCAAAATCGGATTAAGATCAGGTTTATAGGCACTTGTGGTAGTTTTAACGATCTCTTTTTCCTCGTCCAGAGTCGGATAATCAATCCAGAGATTAAACATAAAGCGGTCGAGCTGTGCTTCGGGGAGAGGATACGTCCCCTCCTGCTCAATGGGATTTTGTGTTGCGAGGGCAAAAAACGGCTCTGAAAGTACATTTGTTTCGCCTGCTACTGTCACTTTGTGCTCTTGCATAGCCTCAAGAAGAGCTGCCTGAGTTTTCGGAGGAGTCCTGTTAATTTCATCAGCTAAAATGATATTGGCAAATACCGGGCCTTTTATAAATTTAAAAGCCTTATGACCAGTGGAAACATCCTCTTCAAGAATTTCGGTTCCTGTTATATCTGAGGGCATGAGGTCAGGAGTAAATTGAATACGGCTGAATTGAAGATCGAGAACTTCGGCAAGCGTATGGATGAGCATCGTTTTTGCAAGTCCCGGTACTCCTACTATCAGACCATGCCCCCGTGAAAGCATACAGATCAATAAGTGCTCAACAATATCTTGCTGCCCAATAATCTGTTTTCCAATCTCCGATTTAATACGCTCACAATCCAACTGCAGTTGCTTTACTTTTTCCCGGTCATCTATAATATCTTTCTGTTTTACCATATTGTCCTCTTTAAACTTCACATTCAGATCAAGATAGTTATCGTCATTACACTTTCAATATACGAACTTATACAAATATTTTCTATTGAAAATTCAAATCAAAAAACATACTTTGATATAAAAGCTCCAAACTATTTTCATTATAATATTAGGTACTTAGGTTATTTTCGGGTCACGTGTTACAGTATACTTGGAATGGAAGAAAAAGTCACTATATTGATTGTTGGTACATCATGTTTCTTTTGTTCTGGGGATCGTCTGTACCGTTTGCGTGATAATCGTTTTACAGGTAATGGATGTTCTTGTAAAGAGAGCCCGAAGCGGTTGTTCAAGGACGATCTTGCTCTACTGCATTATGTTTCTTTGGAGATACCTGCCAATAAAGCTGCCAGGGGTCTTGGTTTTGGCGCCACGACGGTGCGAAGCAAATAGATGCTTTATCGACAGGAGATTTATAATTTTTTGTGTCAGGAAGTGAGAAGACTTTCCGGCAAGATAGAATGTGATGCAAGCTGCTTTGGTGGGAAACGTACGGGAACCAGCGGTTGCAGCAGAACCGGTACAATAAAGGTTTTCGGCATGGTGGAACGTCACGGGAAGCTATTGACTACGATGTGACTGCCGCTTGATGAACGAGATCAGGGACACCGCTGAGAGAGTGAGCGTCTTCTACACTGTTACGTTCCGTTCGTATACATCGCTGAAGTTTTTTGGTAAACAGCGTACGGTCGATCATAACATATAGTGCATCACGGGACGTCGTCATAGTAACGGCCTTGAAGGGTTCTGGTCATGTGCACAAGAAAGACGCTTACAGTACCATGGTGATAGCAAAAGTCATTGCCTGGTATACCGCAAGGAAATGGAATGGAGATACAATTACAGAAACCAAAATCTATACCATCCTTTAATCAAAATTCACGTTAGGCCGCTTTTGACCTAATGACCTAATATAATTATTTATTCAGAATGCCCAACAACGAATCAAATTAAACAAATAGATATTGACTAACATGAATGTTAACACAGCACACACTTCCGTTAATACCGCTGATGTAACCCATGTCACCGGCCTTACTTTAGAGGAACTAACCGCCTATATTGCAGATTACGGAGAGCGCCCTTACCGTGCCCACCAAATTTTTGATTGGCTCCATAAACATAATGCCAAATTCTTCTCTGACATGACGACGATTTCGCATGATTTTCAAAATAGATTAGCAATTTCTGCCGATATTTCACAGCTTACCCTGGTCAAATGTCTTGAATCGGAGGATGGTGTTAAAAAGCTGCTTTTTGAGTTCTCTGACGGCAATCAAATTGAAACAGTGTTATTACCAGACGGATCACGACGCACTGTTTGCGTTTCGTCCCAGGTTGGCTGTGCATTTCAGTGTTCATTTTGTGCAACAGGTAAAATGGGACTTGTCCGGAACCTGACCGTTGGTGAAATCATCGAACAACTTATTCAAGTTGAACGGATATCAGGTGAATCTATAACAAATGTTGTCTTCATGGGGATGGGTGAGCCGTTGCATAACTATGAGAACGTTTTAAAAGCTGCTTCCATACTCAAGGATGAAAGAGGCAAGGGAATCGTGGCACGCCATATTACTATTTCAACAGTCGGACTTGCTCATAAGATTGAACATTTCTTTAAGGAAAAACATAATTTCAAACTGGCAATCTCTCTCAATACCGGCACAGAAGAGCTAAGACGTTCCTTAATGCCTGTTTCGAAAAAATATCCCTTACTAAAACTGATTGAAACATTAAAATCGATTGACCGTCCAAATTCGAGACTTATCACGTTTGAGTATGTGTTATTGCAGGGGATTAATGACACTGAAAGCGAAATTCAAGCACTCCTTACATTGATAAAATCTCTTCCAATAAAGGTAAATTTAATACCGTATAATGCAGTTGATTCTACCTATAAATCTTCCGATCCAGAAAGAATTCAAGAAATATATAAACACTTCAAAGCTCATAACATACAGGTTAACGTCAGGAAAGAGTCTGGGAAAAGATATACGGGGAGCATGTGGTCAACTCATTACCAAATCGGGCAAAAAAAATTGAAGTTTGAGCAAAGCAGCTTTATACATCAGTTCATTATCCCTAATAAGCTCATTTTCGTACTTAAGAATTTGTTGCTGCAATTTTTGCAGTCGTTGAAGATTCGGAAATAAATGCAAGATTATTGTATCATAGCTCTCTTAGGAGCACTTGTTGTTCTCGATACAACCGCTGCCGGGCAATTTATGATATCCCAGCCGATTGTATCGGCTGCTTTAGCAGGATTTTTGTTAGGAGAATTGGAATCCGCAGTTTATGTTGGTGCAATTATGCAGGTAATGTGGCTCAAATTGGTTCCGGCGGGCGGCACAATATTTTTAAACGGTAATCTTGGAACTATAATCGCAGTTTCTGTTCTTGCTTTATGTTCACCTGTATTCCCTTATTCGACAGAAGGATTACAATTTACTGTTATTCTATATGGCATTGTCACCAGCTATGTATTCGGATATTTTACGTATAGAAAACGGTTATTTAATCAGATTCTTATTACATATGCACATAAGGCTCTTGAAGAGAACAGCTTGGTGAGATTCCAACTTTGTCATTTTGCCGGTGTTGTGATTACCGGAATTGCCGGATCGATCCTTGTTCTTGGCTTTTCTCTTGTGGGAACATGGATTGTTCAGAACCTCCCAAATCTCTATTTCACTGCAATGGAATCGTATTTTACTTACGGATTATTTGCGTTTTTGGGCATAGGACTGGGAACTACCTTTTCAATGGTCTGGCAAAAAGAATTTTGGTATTATACAGTTATCGGTGTTTTTGCAGGAATCATAATTCTATTTCTTTAATTGCGTAAACACTGTCTAAGGATATTCATGGATAATCGAAGTAAAACACAATACTCTATCGGAAAATTGAAGCTCCTTTCGATTGTTATCCGTAGCCTGTTTATACAAGCATCGTTTACTCTGACCGAAAAACTTGGTGTTGGATTCGCTTTTTCATTAATACCTGGAATAAAACGGTTGTCTCAAGATAACGAGACGGTGCATACCATTGTAAAACGCCATTCCGGTTATTTCAATACACATCCATATCTTGCGTCATTTGTTTTGGGTTCTGTGCTTCGATGCGAAGAGTTAGAACTCCAGAATTCCGAGTGTGACGTAAAGAATATCGATAACTTCAAAAACCGTTTTTCAGGGGCACTCGGCTCACTCGGAGACAGGCTTTTTTGGAAATACCTCAAACCGTTTGCTTCCTCCACTGCTCTTGTCATGCTGTTTTTGAATAGGGATCATTTCCCCGGCAACATTTTTATAAGTGTATTGGGATTTCTTATAATTTTTAATATATTTCATTTTTTTTATAGATGGCAGGGCATCAAAGAAGGCTATTCGCTGGGGCTGTCGGTGACCAGATCGAAATGTATTCTGAGAATTGAGAAAATCAATGCCAGTCTGACAGGACTAACCTTGCTTTTTTTAGGTGTGCTTATTCCACTTGAATCCAAGATAACATTTCAACAGGGTTACACTGGTTTTTATGTGTTTGGTGCCTCAGCAGTCGTTGCATTTCTTCTTAATTTCAGAAAAATTTCCCCGGCATTTGGAATAATTGCAGGATTAGGGGTGTCGATCATAATTTTTGCGCTTGCATACTAACATTCAACACCAAATATGACACAAAAGAATATAATGATTCAAAATATACTTGGTCTCCATGCCAGACCGGCAGCGCGATTTGTGCAATTGGCGTCAACGTATCCCTGTAATATCGAACTTGTTAAAGAGACGTTTGCAGTAAATGGAAAAAGTATTCTCGGCGTCATGTCCCTTGCTGCTGAAAAAGGAAGTGTGATTACAATTCGGGCTGATGGCGATAAAGAAACGGAAGCTGTCGCAAAGCTCATATATCTTATGAATCAAATTTTCGAGGAAGAAGAGTAAATTGTTTATGGCTACGAAATCCAAAGAAATAATTCTGAATGGCGATCCGATTTCACCCGGAATCGCCATCGGCAAAGTTTTTATCCTTGATGATGATTATATTGAAACAAAGCAGAGAAAGATTCAGGAAAGCGATATTCAGAAGGAGATTGATAAGCTTAAACTTGCCATTCATGACACTATTCTTGATTTTCATTTGATAATCGATCAGGTTGGTACTCGTATCAGCGCCTACAAACGTGAGATTTTCAAGACTATATTATTGATTCTTGAAGACCCGAATATTATCGAAAGTTCCATAGCAGAGATCAAGAGGAAAAAGATAAATGCTGACTATGCATACTACAGCGTCATGATTAATTATCAACGGTCTCTCGATGCATCAAGCAGCAGATATTTTCAGGAACGCTCACTTGATGTTCGGGATGTGAAGCGCCGAGTTATCAATAAAATTCTGGGATTGCAGAAGGAGCGGTCCGACGATCTGAGCGGAATGTTAGTCGTTACAAATGAGTTGAACATTTTCGACGCCATAGCGCTTTCTCACGCGAATGTTGAAGGTATAATTCAAGAAGGCGGTGGGAAAACAACACATACTACTATCATGATCCGGGCATTGGAACTTCCGGGGATAATCAGTGTTCCTTATATTCTTCAAAAAGTAAAAAACAATGATATTATTACGGTAAACGGATTGACCGGTGAAGTCATTCTGAATCCGAAGCAGGCAACTCTCAAGCAGTATATCAGAAAAAGTAATACATTTAAAAAGTTTGAACATCGTTATCTAAGTCTTTCATCACTTCCCTCTGTTACACGTGACAACGTACCGTTTACCGTAAACGCCAACATTGAACTCGATGACGAAGTTGACTCTGTAGTAGCACACGGTGGTTTCGGAATCGGATTGTTTAGAACAGAATATGTTTTTATGGCTGACGACCGGCTTCCTACCGAAGAAGAACAATATGAGAAATACTCGAATGTGATTAAAAAGATCAATCCTCACCCTGTCACCATTAGAACACTCGATCTCGGAGGTGACAAGGTAGTTCCGTTTTTAGATACGGAACTCGAACACAATCCGTTTCTCGGTTGGCGGGCAATTCGAATATGCCTTGATATGCCTGATATTTTGAGAAAGCAATTACGAGCTATTTACCGTGCAAGTGTGTGGGGAAAAGTGAAACTTCTGTTCCCTCTCATTACATCACTTGAGGAAATTCACAAGATCAAATTCCGGATGGAGGAAGTCAAGACCGCACTTACTGATCAGAGAATTGATTTTGATGAAAACATACCAGTCGGTATAATGATTGAAGTCCCTTCAGCAGTAATGCTCGCAGATCAGTTCGCGAAAAAAGTGGATTATTTTTCTATTGGGACGAATGATCTAATACAGTTTACTCTAGCAGTAGACAGAGGTAATGCTCGAGTGGCTAATCTTTATAATTCGTTCCATCCTGCAGTACTCAGGATGATAAAAACCACGGTACAGGCATGCAATAAGAACTCTATTCCGGTGGGATTGTGCGGTGAGATGGCCGGTGATCCATTCGCCACTATTCTTCTTTTCGGTCTGGGGATAACAGAATTTAGTGCCAGTCCGATTATGCTTTCTAAAATCAAGCAAATTCTTAAATCAATTAAGTTGAAAGACGCTAAAAAAGTCAGTAACCGCTGTCTCCGGTTCCAAACTACAAAGGAAGTGGAGACTTATATGCAAGATGTGATGAGAGATATCTTTCCACGGATGGATGAGGATGATTTTTTTCAGACAAAATCATAATAAAATTCTTTTGCAAAATATAACGTTCCTAATTTCTTAAGTGAAAACTAATTAGAATTCAGAACACATATCAATGAGAACCGAGATGACCGAAAAAAATGTCGATATCAGTATACTAATTCAACGATACGATAAGAGCAATTACTTACGATTTATAGAAGAATTTCCAATGCAGGTCCGAGATGCCTATGCTTTGGAAATTCCAAACCTGCCGAATGCACGCAAGTCAATTAATTCCATAGCTGTTGCAGGTATGGGCGGATCAGCTATCGGCGGAGAACTAATTCAATCAATATATGAACATAAACTTTCAGTACCGTTACACGTTGTTCGAAATTATGAGCTCCCCGCTTATCTTCAAAACAGATCGCTCGTATGTATTTCCAGCTACTCCGGCAACACTGAAGAAACACTCTCTGCTTATGCACAAGCACGGGAGCGAAACGCTCAAACAGTATGTATAACTACTGGTGGTACCTTAGCCGAAACAGCACGGCAACATGGAGATCCCATCATCACTGTTCCGACGGGTTTCCAGCCGAGAGCAGCGCTTGGGTATTCTGTATTTCCATTAATGAAAATACTCAACTACTACAACATAATTTCAATTCAGAAGCCTGAAATTGATGAAACGATAGAAATATTAAAAGATATCAATGTCGAATATGGCACGCAAAATTACAAGTCATCACCACCTTTTCGTCTTGCAGAAGATATGGTTGGAAAAATTCCATTGATTTATACGGGGTGCGCCCCCTTTAACGCTCTTGGTACACGATGGAAATGTCAATTGAATGAAAATGCCAAGGTACCTTCTTACTGCCAAATCCTACCCGAGCTGAACCATAATGAGATTGTGGGCTGGAACAAAGAAGTAACCGACCATACCGGATATCATGTCGTTTTTCTTCGGGATATTGATGAACATACCCAAATCAAAAAGAGAATTGAAGTCACGCAGGAAATTCTAGTAAATCAGAATTGCAGTTTTTCTGATGTCTGGTCATCCGGAACTGGAATTCTTGCCCGTACTTTCTCGTTGGTGTATTATGGTGACTATATAAGTTTCTATCTTGCACTCCTGAATAAACAGGATCCTTCCCGTATTGATAATATCAATTACCTCAAAAGCAAGCTATAAATTAGTAATTGTTTCTTTTTCTAAAAATCTTTACCTTAATTAGTTTCGTAGTTTCGCAAAAATTAATTAATCTGGCGTGTACAATGAAAGCTATTATTCCAGTTGCGGGTGTAGGCTCCCGTCTTCGTCCACATACGTTAGCGATGCCTAAAGTGCTTCTGAATGTCGGTGGAAAACCAATTCTGAGCCACATAATCGATAAATCTTTGGAGTCGGGAATCGATGAATTTGCGTTTGTAGTTGGGTATCGAGGAAATCAGATTAAAGATTTTATCAAGGATAATTACGATTTAAAACACGATTTTTATGACCAAGATGAGATGCTCGGTCTTGCATATGCAGTGGGATTAGCTCAGGATTATCTTATTAATGAACCTGTTGTGATTATTCTCGGTGATACGGTATTTGATGTTGATCTTGTACCGGTTTTTGAAGGTGAACATTCATCATTGGGAGTAAAATCGGTAGAAGACCCGAGACGATTTGGCACAATTGAATTAAATAAAAATGGTTTTATTAAGCATCTTGTCGAAAAAGATCCTAACCCAAAATCCAATCTTGTGCTTGTCGGACTGTATTATCTTACCCAAGGATACGTACTGAAATCTGCAATCGAAGAGCTAATTGGAAATAATCACAAAACGAGCGGTGAATACCAGATAACTGATGCACTCCAAATCATGGTTAATAATAACCATAAATTCACTACCTTTGATGTTGACGGCTGGTATGATTGTGGCAAACCAGAAACAATTCTTTCAACTAATCAATTTCTTTTATCGAGACATAAACAGGGTTACCAAATAAACGGTTCGCAGATTTGCCCACCTGTGTATATTGATAAAAGTGCAATACTTGAGAACTCTATCATTGGGCCAAATTCAACAATTGCCAATAATGCAAATATTCAAAATTCGATTCTGGTCAATTGTATTATCGGTGAAGGCGCTTTTGTTAAAGACGTGAAACTTAAAGACTCTTTAATCGGAAGCCACGCAACCGTTACGGGCACCTTTAACACCTTAAATATCAGCGATTTTTCTGAAATCATTCTTTAAATTTTAGTTTATCAAGGAAAAATACCGATAACATAGATAATGTAATTTACAAACATATCCCACTGGTTAAATAAGCGTACTATACATTCATGTGAGGTTAATTCATGGCTCACCATATTTTTTCTTCGGAATCTGTTTCGGAGGGACATCCCGATAAAATTTCCGACCAGATTTCAGATGCTGTTCTTGATGCTATTTTTGCACAGGAACCTCAATCTCGTGTTGCATGTGAAACATTCATTACCACCGGGCTTATTATAGTCGGCGGTGAAATCACAACAACAGCCAACTTAGATATACCCGGCATTGCCAGAGGTGTCATTAAGGATATTGGGTATACCGATTCAAGCCTGGGATTCGATTGTGATACCTGTGCCGTCATAATTACGGTCGATAAACAATCACCCGATATTGCAATGGGTGTAGACGTCGGCGGTGCTGGTGATCAGGGAATTATGTTCGGATATGCCACAAATGAGACGCCGGAATTCATGCCATTACCTATATCTTTAGCACATAAACTCGTCAGAAAACTGACCGAATGTAGAAAAAGCGGATTAATGCCATATCTCAGACCAGATAGCAAGAGTCAAGTCTCTGTAAAATATGTTAATGGCAAACTGGTATCGGTAGAGGCTGTCGTTATTTCATCCCAGCACGATGATAAAATCGATATGGAAACGCTCAGAGATGACGTTGTTAAAAATGTTATCAAGACAGTAATCCCGGAAAATTTTCTATCCGATAACACGAAATATCATATAAATCCGACGGGCCGATTTGTTATAGGCGGTCCAATGGGCGATACCGGATTGACAGGAAGAAAAATCATTGTCGACACCTATGGCGGAATTGGCAGTCATGGTGGCGGCGCTTTTTCTGGTAAGGATCCTTCAAAAGTTGACCGTTCTGCTTCGTACGGTGCGCGTTGGATCGCGAAAAATATTGTTGCCTCAGGTCTTGCAGAAAAATGTGAAATTCAGCTTGCGTATGCTATTGGTATTGCGGAACCTGTGTCGATTATGATAGACACAGGAGAAACCGGAAAATTACATAACGGAGAAATAGAACAACTTGTCAGAAAACACTTCGATCTTACTCCTCAAGGATTCATCGACGCATTGAAATTGCGCCGACCGATTTATCGAAACACTGCGACTTACGGGCACTTCGGTCGGGAAGAAGATGGATTTAATTGGGAATTAAAAAATAAAGTTGATGATCTGAATTCATAACGTGCAATGCGATAGGAGATTGTTCATGAATTATAAAATTAAAGATATTGCCCTTGCCGACGGAGGAAAGCAAAGAATTCAGTGGGCAGATAACAATATGCCGGTGCTTCAACTAATACGCGAGCGATTTTCCAAAGAAAAACCGCTTAAGGGTTTGAAAATGTCTGCCTGTCTTCATATAACGGCCGAAACTGCAAATGTTGCCAGGACACTGAAAGAAGGCGGCGCTGATATTTTGCTCTGTGCATCAAATCCACTTAGTACTCAGGATGATGTAGCATCATCTCTGGTCAGAGATTACGATATTCCTGTCTGGGCTGTGCGTGGTGAGAGTAATGAATCATACTATGAAAACATTCATGCCGCTATAAAACATAATCCGATTATCACTATGGATGATGGTGCCGATCTCGTTTCTACTATACATGCTGAGTACCCGGATATGACACCAAATATAATTGCAAGTATGGAAGAGACAACAACCGGTGTTATACGTCTTCGCGCAATGGCTAAGGATAATGCTCTGAAATTTCCTGTTATCGCAGTGAATGATGCTCAGACAAAACACTTTTTTGACAACCGATATGGTACTGGACAATCGACAGTTGACGGCATCATTAGAGCAACAGACATACTTATTGCCGGTAAAACTGCAGTTGTTTGCGGTTATGGCTGGTGCGGACGAGGATTTGCACAGCGCGTCAGAGGAATGGGCGCCAATGTTATTGTTACTGAGGTTGATCCGGTCCGCGCTCTCGAAGCTGCTATGGACGGTTATCGTGTTATGCCAATTATGGAAGCTGCCAAAGAAGGAGAGCTATTCTGCACCTTGACCGGGGATATTAATGTAATCAGAAAAGAGCATTTTGAGGTCATGAAAGACGGCGCAGTTGTTTGCAACTCCGGCCACTTCAACGTCGAAATCGATATCAAAGCATTAAAAAGTCTGGCCAAAGAAATCAAAGAAGTCAGAAAGGAAGTAGAAATGTATGTCCTTCAGGACGACCGCCGGATTTTTCTTCTTGCTGAGGGACGCTTGGTAAATCTTGCTGCTGCAGAAGGTCATCCTGCTTCGGTTATGGATATGAGTTTTTCGGTTCAGACATTGGCAACTGAATGGTCTGTGAATAACAAAGCTGATCTATCAGCGAAGGTTTTTGATGTGCCATCTGATATTGATGATCAGATATCGCGGTTAAAGCTAAAATCGATGAATATTTCTATGGACACACTGACCGCAGAACAGGAGAAATACCTCAATTCATGGGAAATGGGCACATAAAGCTTTATAACAGCAAATGAACCAAAATTTTAAGGGGCGGCATATTTTGTTCTGCCCTTTTTTTATAGTCAACCATATTTCAGATATACTCAAGATTCACACCAATAATATGTAATAATTTTTTAAAGAGCTGATACAGTACATAGCACTCAACGGCGAACAGTGGAAAACCAAGAAAACCGACAACCGGCATTTCAAATAGTTTGAATTGTGGAAAGTACGGTACAGTATAAATCCATTTCGCAACAGCCCAGTAATTCCAGAACTCCCACAGCAGTCCGCAGACCAGACCGGCAAGAAGCAGTTGGAGAAGCGTGCCCGGTTTTCCTTCTCTTAAATCCCCAAGTATCGATCTTCCTTTTAAAAGGTATACTATCGGATCAACCAGAAAGATAAAGCTGCACCAAACAAGTGGGAAAAGATACTTATTAGGGAACACCAATGGGTAGATACTGAGCAGTAAACTGGTACCAATTATTACAGATAGTGACTTTTTTGAAAAGCGAAGTTGAGAACATCGTGTATGTTTAAACATACCAAACGATATCAGTACATCCTTTGTTACCAGTATCCCCGGTGTAATAGTGGAAAATGACCACGCATATTCGAGAAAACGGATTGCTCTATTCTCCGGAAGATTGATGTAATACCAGAAATGTATTTCCGGAGAAGAGAAGTACTTCTCCGGAAATGATGATTATAACACCAATCCATCCATATAGTGTGAAATACTTTCCCATAGTTATGAATAGTATATGAATGAAACTGTCCAGAGAATAGTCTTATGGAGATGATATTATAAAAGCATGTCACACACCCGTTACTTCAGGACCCCAGATATATTTGTGCATTTGCAATTGCATACGCACGTTTTTTTTGTCACTCAAAATCCAGTTTGCCAGAGTTTCAGGCTCTATTTTATCGAATACGGGAGACATGAGAATCGACAGTTTATTATTAAGATTGTATTTTTCTACAATACTCATTGACCAGTCATAGTCTTCTCTATTCTCGATAACGAATTTGATCTCGTCTTGCGGAGTCAGCTTTTCTATATTTGTATAATCGTTTTTAGATTCCATACCGCTCGATGGACATTTCATATCCATAATTCTCACAGCACGTCTATCAATTATATCAATATTGAGACTTCCCGATGTCTCAATGAGAACTTCATAATTATTTTTAAGCAATACTTTAACTAAATCATTTATATCTTTTTGTATTAATGGTTCTCCTCCTGTTATTTCGACCAGACGGACACCGCTTTTTCTCACAACAGAGCACAGTTCATCAATTGACATATCTTTGCCGTCATAAAAGGCATATTCGGTATCACAATAGGTACATCTGAGGTTGCACCCGGTTGTTCTGATAAACAAGCAGGGGCGCCCGGCATAGGTTGATTCACCCTGAATGCTTAAAAATATTTCATTGATTTTCATATGACTTTTCAAAATAGGTAATAACACACCCCTCTGATTCAATCACTTCTATTTCATCAAGTTTAACATACGGAGGAAGTTGTTCATTGATTTTATTAAAAACAAATCGTGCAATATTTTCAGAAGAAGGATTCTGATAGGAGAAATAATCGAGATCATTTAAATTTTTGTGATCAAGCAGTTCCAACACATTATGCGTTATCGATTTCAAATCATGGAAATCGATTGCAATTCCAATATCATCCAGTTTTTCTGCAAGAACATTCACTCGTACTTTCCAGTTGTGACCATGCAGGTCTGCACATTTTCCTTTATATTCATGCAGCTGATGTGCTGCAGAAAATTTACCCTCAACAGATATTTTAAACATGAATACACCCCAAATACTAATTTTTAATTTATTACTTAAATGGTATTATCATTTTCAATAGCATTGCGCTTGAATAATCATGGCGATCTTTATTTTTCACCTGTTTCCATATAGCGCGCGTGCATCAAATATTCTTTCGGCTCGGCACTGTAATACATTTTTCCGAGAACAATTTTCCAACCGGAATCTTCCGGACAAAGCTTTACTGCTTTTTCCATAAATTTTATGGATCTATTTCTCTCTCCAGTCAGTTCTGCACTTACAACTCCCAGAAACAATGAATTCCCATCGCCACTAGAAAAGCGCTCGGATAAATCATGAAAATAGGGCGCAACCTGTGCATCCGAATTAACGGGTAATGCGAACATTTCAATTCCTGATCACGGGCATTGAAAAACTCGGCTGATTCATTCGGTATAGAAGTATTATTTGTTAAATAATATCCTAAACCAGCTACTCCGATAGTAATTATAACAACTGCAGCACGGGTTGCTGCACGTAAAACTGTTTGTTTTTTCTCAACTATGGTTATGTGTTTCTTCCGAAAATACGTATTCAAAACAGCAGTCAATTCCTGTTTCAATTCCTCGGCTGAATTGTAACGCAGATCCGGGTCCTGATTCGTCGATTTTTGAAGAATATGGAGAATTCTATCATGCGATTTCTTGGTTCTAAACTTCTCTGGCAGACTTTTGACAGACTTGTTTATCTTCGGCAGTTTGCCTGTTAACATAGTATAGAGCGTCTTCCAAGCGGCATATAGATCCGATGAATATGAAAGTGCTCTGAATTTTATCAATTTGCTCGTGAGGGTGCGTATACAGGCGCCCCGATTACCGACGGTACCGTATCGTTATTATCAATAAATTTAGCAATTCCAAAATCTGTTATTTTAACGAGAGAATCGTGCTGAACCAGTATATTATCAGGTTTAATATCTCGGTGAATAATATTTTTTGAATAGAGGTATTCAAGACCTCCTAATATCTGAAGAAACAACAGTAATCGTTTTTTGAGCGAATACTTGTCCTTGAGCAGCAAAGCGTCCTCAATGTATTCCATAATCAGATAAAAACTCGGCACACCATCTCTGTCTTGTAAAGTTCCATAGTTGTCAATTGAAATAATGTTTTTGTGTCGCACCTCCATCAATACGCGGATTTCATCCTGAAAATCATCGACCGACCACTTATGTTTTGCAATTATATCGGGACGCAGACCTTAAGAGCATACTTTTTTCGTACCTTGGATTTTTTTCACCAGGTATACTTCGGAGAACGTATTGTTCACTCCATCGCTGATAGGCTGACGGCGAATGATTTGATATTCGCCATGCTCACCAATCCTGTATCCCTGTGGAAAATTAAAGTCAACCATAGTATTCTTTTACAATTTATTCTATTTAACTAAAAAAGCAACCCGAGACTCTCTTAAAAGACGACCCCGTTTATCAATTTTTGCGAGTTGTTCAACAGTATCTTTATCGAGGACAATATGTGCCGCATTGTCTTCATGCAGCGTAAAAGCTTTCAGAAGAAGCGGATTTTCACCTATTCGCTCAAGAACATTTGCAGCATCTTTCGTGTAGCCGACAATCCCGTATCTTTCAATATAATCTCTACTGACATGCTCAGGCCCATATATGAGATCTCCATTTTCAGAATAAATTTTCGGTGTCATAGAGGGTTTAATGGGCAAATCACGCACATCAAACACAAGACCTGTTATCGACTTTGCCGAATACCTGATAACGCTATTTTCTGTCAATAGATTAGCATTTGGTTCCTCAAGTGGAAATAGTTCACTAAACAGCAATGCATTTAATCCCCTATTTCCGTCGAAATCAATGACTAATGTAATTTCGGCCGCAAAAGAGCCATCACTCAACGTTTCTGTTTTTTCTTCGAATGCATGCAAACCCTGTACATATTCTCCGATCTGCATTGAAAAATCAGTTCCAACCAGAGAGCCTGCTTCCATAAATGTTGTACTTTCAACATGCAATTTACCGATTGCAACGGCAGCTTGTGTTATGCAATTTTTCCGCGCTTCTGTAAGCGCCCAAAGTTTTTTCTGAGCGATCGATGTTTGAGATTTGGTAGATGCTCCTCTCCCCGTAACAACAATAGATCTCTTAATATAATCTGTGACAGATTCAGCGGCATTATCCGAAAATATTATATTGAAATCCTGCGAAGGCGCAGGGCAATACAAGAAAAAAACAGATAACACAAGCACGATATATTTTAGTTTACGATGTGGATTCATATCATTTTCTATATAATAAGCGCTAATTTGCCGGTTTTTATTGCTTTTTCCACAAGATTATTTGTCTCAAATATACGCGCATCTCTCTCTGCGAGGATCAGCAATCCAGTGTTTGCTTTAAAATCCACCGGAACAATTTTTAAGGGAGTCTGCCCGACATCTCCAAGCCGCACTGCATCTGAAATGGTCGCGAAAACAGGAACGCCATATGTTTCTATCAGCGTGTAGGAGTCAAATATCTCTGACCGAAAATAATACCGATCCGTTGCGAGCGACTTTTGGTGTTAAAAATGTATTAAATCCCGATACACACCTCACATTAAGTATAATATCGGAATAGTCTCTGTTTTGCCGCAGTACAGTATTATCTGTATTCAATGTTAATTCGTCATACTCTCCTGAAGCGATTGCATCCGCAATTTTTCAAGAGCGTTCTCTTTCTGATAAATGATTGTGGATGCGGCTATCCACGATCCATCCTCTTGGCGTATTTGTTCAAGGCTTATCTTCATATACTGAGAAAGCTCGCCTTCCTGTATTGCAAGGTCGCGAAGCCGTATTTCCCCTGTACTGCTATTCCCTGTATCGCTTCAGCAAGAATTTCCACAGCTTGAATATAAGCGCAATCGATTCTGCATTCCGCCTGGCTTCTGCAACGGTAGTACCATCATCAACAGCGGCAGCACCGAGTCCAGTCACTTCGAAATACATGTCTGTTTCATCAATTCGCGCAGAAAGTGGAGATAAATCAAAATTAACAGATTCTGAACAGAACATAACAATTGGCAGAAGAAGCACGAAAAGGTTATTCCACTGAAGACGGGCAGAAATTTTTATATATATTACACATTTCATGACCTCACCGAGACATCAGGTTTTTTGAGACAGTTATAACAAATAATGCCACAAGAAACGGTCCAAGGAACGCCTCAATACCTGCCAATGCCTTGCTGATAGCAGAAGCAGGTGCATAATTCCCCATAACCGAGTGTAGTAAAGGTCACAGTACTATAATACAGCATCAGAAAATATGTTTTTATGTTTCCCCAGATTCCTGCTGCCATAGAAAATCTGTAAACCGAATCACCACTGAGAGATTGAGAAAAAGCCGAAGAGAAAAGCATTTATGAAGACAACAGTCACTGAGAAAAATAATATATTTGGTATTTTTTCTCCGTATCCGCACGAAACATCAGCCATCTTTGTAAATAATCTTTTTGCAGAATAAAGGGGTGCCTGTTTTCTTTGAGCAATCATCTCTCTGTAGAAAAACTTTCCGACAAGCTGCGAATTGCCCATCGAATTAAAGTGATTTTTCAATGTCAGATACACCTCTTCAGCGTCTTTGTATTTACTGCGAGCGACTTCATTTAATTTCTGCTTAATCGCAATTTTCGCCTGAATTTCATGTAAAATAACATATTCACTGCCCCATTCGATATTATCAATTTTTGAATTCTCAATATTGATACCAAGCAAGTTTGCTTCTCGTAAATCAGCATGCCGTAGATTTGCACCCGATAAATTCGCTTTGAGCCAATCAGCACCCTTGAGAGATATACCAAATAGATGACCTTTGGTTAATTTCGATCGGCGAAAATCGGCATCATTAAAATTTGTTTCAGTCAACCATGCATCGTGTAAATCTGTTTTTGTCAATTTGTACCCTTCACAATTCGGATCAATTTTCACTTTTGCTTCTAACCGTTCCTTGAGGTCATGTCCATCTCTCGGTGCTTTCGGATTATGCCAAAAACAAAAGAGCGACTCATCCATTCGCACTTCAGGACAATAAGAGGAATCCCTTCTTTGATATCTGCACTGTGAATGGATAAACTTCATCAAGACCTTTTTGTTCAAGCATAGTATTCCACTGCATTTTAGTTGTTTAGCTGTGGTAATGGCGGCTTTGATCTGACTTCAAACTCTCCAATCAGGAGATATCGTCCATTCTCTTCATTATACTCTTCATGAATCATACGTACTAACTTAATCGATTTTTCTTCAACATCAATTCTTTGTTGTGTTTTTATTAAATTCAGATTATTCAGAATTGTTTCCGAAGTAAAGGTAAACCCGCTCTCACGTGCTGCGTTTTCGACCGCTGACTGAAACGCCTCATCATAATCGGCTGCTCTCTCCTCAGTTTCATCATCAGAATATCCTTTGGCGATAATAAGTACGAAATTATCTTTAGGGAACGCTGTAATGCTGTGGATTGCTTTTTGATCTGCTCCAGCCGCAATCAATTCCGAACTTCCTGAAAATGGAGTCAATACAACCTCTTCTCTCACAGGAGGAAAACTAAGTCCTTCACTCAGATAAATTCCCTCTATTTTCTTCTCCACAGTACGGCCGGAAGGAATTTCCATCTAACCATCACCTGCAGTAATAATAACACTTTGAAGATGAGATGAATTGACATTTGCGATTTCAAGAATTCTACCCTTTTCTAGAAATAACCGCTTTCATTCATCTGATCTGTTGGTAACAATTATCGACATTGAAAAATCGGTTCAGTACATCGAAACCATGCCCGACAAACTGAAAAGCATGTATATTAATACCACTGCTATCTTTTGAGTAATTTGCATCATTATGGGAGCCTATCTCACGACAACACTGTTGACTTTGATTGATATTTCAAGATCAGGATCTACATTGTTAAAACTGCTGCAAACCCATCGAAACAGGATTGGGAAACAGTAGAAGTTCACTCTCTGTTTCCATATCCATCAGATCAATTATTTTCTGTGTTTTAGATGTTCCAAAATTCATATGCCGCCAAAAAGCACCGATAGTATTCATCCCGCGGTTTCAGTGCCAAGAATATTTCCATAGACACGCTCAAATAGCTCACCGTAAGTATCACCCTGCATGCTGCGGAGCTCTAATGTCATTGGAAAGCAACTTGCCGGATCAAGATACATCGCTTTAAATTTATTAACTGCATCGATCCGCTCCTTGATCATCAGTGCAATCGCCTGACTGCCGGGTGATTCCGGAATTTGTCTATCTATTCCCTGTTCACTAACGAAAAGAGTCCTGCAATCAACACTTTTTTTGAAATGAGGGTTGATTTTTCTATATTTTGAATCACTGGCAAATTTGACTTTTGGCTCGGAAGTTCGGGATTCAGTCTGAGTTGGAACTTCCTGAACAGTCGGTTGAATTGTTTGCCTGTTATCTTCTGTTTCTTCAAAATTAAAGCTATTTATATGGTAGCAATTCTGACGTTTGCTTCCGGGTCTTTTTTACTCAAATCCTCGATTTCTTGACTAAATTCAAGTCCCCCTAACACGCCGGCAATTTTGATTGTCACCTCACGGGCTCCCGCATCAGCAACATGCACATTATCCCATAACATTTTGAGTATATCCTTTTTTCTGCTCTGGCATATGTGATACAGCAATAATAAATCCTATCATAATGGAAAATGTAATAAAAGCAAACTCACCTTTACTTAAAAATGGCAGCACTACTCCAATTAACGGTATAATATTCAAGACACCTCCAATATTAATAAATATCTGGCAGCAGAACATGATCGCAAGAGCAGAAACAGCAAGAAATTCAAATCTGTTAGAACAGGAAAATGCGATGCGAACGCCCGTTAAAATTATGTTCAAATATAGTAAAAAAATACCCAAAGTACCAATAAAACCTAACTCTTCTGCGGTAGCAGCAAACACAAAGTCCGATTGTACAAGTGGAACCAAGTTGGGATTACCGAGTCCAAGTCCCGTTCCTCCGAGTCCTCCTGCATTAAGAGCAAAGAATGCATTGGCTGTCTGGGAACTTCTGTCCCACCACTCGGCAGATGGAAATCCTGTTATGCGTGTTCACTGTATCGATCATTGCTGGGCCGGTCACCCCGCGCAGTGCTAAAGCGTGGCTCGCCGGACAGAAATTCCGGCTGACGACCGGGGCCACGTGATCGTCTACCCATCCGTGCCTCTCCGAGAGTCTCAAGAAAAGGGGATTACATACATGACTAGACGTGCTCGAGCGCGGCCTTGAGTGCTTCTGGTTCGGGGCATGCGTTCTTGACTGCGCGCTTAAGGTCTGCGATGCGACACGGAGAGACGATTGCTTTGAGTCTTGTCAACCCAATGTGCTTTCGGTTCATGGGTAGATCTTGTTCTGCCACGACGAAGAATAGCCATTGGTTGGCATCGCGGTGATCGGCGTATCCGTCTCGGCTCTCACCATGCCACGCGAAAACATAAAGATCCGCCGGACGCCCCGGAGAGTTCACCCATCGACTCCCATCCTGTGTCCAGTAGCCGGTGCGGTGCGCGATGTCGAAGCGGGGAGTGCGACGCCGTGCGAGTGTCTCACGGTCCCATGATTGCCTCGCCGCGGCCTGGCAAAGGGTGGCAGGGTGTCCCCATCACCAAGGAATGGCTTGAAGACTGTGCCGTTCTACGCGACGGCTGGGCAGCGATTGGTGCTAACGAGACACAATTCAGGCGGGTCGTTCGTGGCCTGAATGTACTGTTCAAAGGCCTGCAGGAAAAAGTGGGCCAGCATCGTATCCACCAGTTTGTGCGATCGCTGGAGGCACTCATCTTTCCGGATATCGGCAGGACCAAGAAACAGTTTGTGCACCGCTGCCAAATCTTTGCCAGTCCGGGCACAACGACACGTGTGACCTTCTTGAAGAGGCCTTCGATATGCGCAGCGACACAGAACACCTAAACCCATTGGATGGAGCTTTGCAAAGCCATCGGCCGAACCAGCATGTGGGCTGGGGGAGGACGCGGCAAATGGAGCATCTGGCTTGCGATGCATATTCACGGCTGATGCGTGACCCTGCTCTTTGTGACCACTTTCGGACGGACGACGCGATCGCCGCGTTCTGGAAGTTCCGGGACGACTACCAACAGGCGCTGTGGGGAACTCCCCTCGACATTCGCATAGCGGAGCTTTAGCGCATCCGATTTCTCTGTACAGTAGATTTATTGGTGCGCCGGACCAGGACCTCGAATGAACGGGCCGGCCGGTGTGGACGGATGGTCTCTTGCATCCAGCATGGCCTGCGGCCATTGCGATTCGAAGTGGCCGTCGAGATCCAAATCGAACCAGACGAACTGCGGGGGATCCAGTACGCAAAACGCGAAGCTCAAGGAATGGCTGGCCGCATCCACGTGCTGCCGCTCGGTCTCGAATGCGCTCCGCATTTTCTCCTCGAGGGTCGACCACGTGTGAGAGCTTGCTTTCTCAAGCGTATGGAACCACAACCCGTCGATTCGTTCGCGGAGCAGTTTCTCGAAGTCCTTTCGAAACGATTCGACGCGCGGCGTACCCTTCTTGAGTTCCACATTCAAAATCCGGTCGTCGTCGGGCTTCCGGCTGCCGATAGACGGTCACGTCGATACGTGCGCTCAACGGCGACTGGCCTTTCTGTTGGTAGGTATCCACTGTCGGCGTCTCGACGGAGTACGGGACACCTTCCCGTTCAAGCCAGTGCGACAGCAATATTTTCGACTCCTGTTCGCTTACACGAATAGCGCGGTTCCGCTTCTTCGGCAGGATCAATAACGGCGCGTCGGCGCGGCAATGGTATATAGCCCAGAGCGACTCCGCGACGCTCTTGGCCATCGCACGGACATCAAAGTCATGCCGTTTCTTTTCGATAATAATTTTTCGAATTTCGTTCACATTATCATCTGAGAATACACGCCATCCTCGCCAATCCTTGTCGATTTTTTTAAGTTTTCCCTCTTTTTCCCATTTAAAAAGTGTCGTTTTAGTCACATCAAACATTTCACAGATTTTCTGAAATGAACGCCTGTCAAGGGATTGTTCAAAATTAAAAATATTATTATATGTATTAAATTAACAAAGAGAAGAAATGGTAATGCTCATTACCGGGGACGGCCTTGCTCGGTGGTAGTAGCCACGATAAGCTTCTCGAGGCCGGTTTGCTTTGCGAAATCCATAATGCGGACAACACTTCCATGCCTGACATTTTTGTCAGCCTTTAGAATAAGTGCACCCGCAGGATTCATGACATGTTCCTTTTTCAGTGCATCTTGTAGATTACTCCAATCGACCGGAATACTATTAAGGAACATTATGTCATCAGCCTGAATCTGCAAAACGAGATCTTTTGTTTCCTGTACTGTACTCGATTCTGATTCGGGAAGTTCAAGGTCCATACCTGGATTTTCAACAAATGTCGAAGAAACCATGAAAAATATGAGCAGAAGAAAGAGCACATCAATGAGAGAAGTGATATTGATGAGAATTTTCCGAGGTTTTCTGAGACTAAGTTTCATTATGATTGCATCAAGTTGACGGTTTTCGAATTGTCGACGTGCTATATGTTTTGTAATTTTTTGATAAGTCGTGCCGAATAGTGCTCAATTTCTAGTACAAAGTCTTCAGCTTTATTCGTAAAATAATTATAAAACACCAATGCAAATATTCCGATTGATAAACCGGCTACCGTTGTTATTAATGCCTCGGATATACCACTGGACAGTGATGCAGTCCGTGTGATTCCTTCAATAGAAATTCCATCAAATACTTCTATCATTCCGAGCACCGTGCCGAGCAATCCGAGAAGTGGGGCTATCCCGGCAATAGTTTCAAGAATAACGAGTCTTTTTTCCAGCCTGCGGACTTCTATTCTCCCCTGTTCCTCAACATATTCTTTTATGTCATGGGGATTATCAACAAAAGAAGTCAGAGTTGCATTAATAATATTAGAGAATGCATCATTGCAATTTCTACATTGTGAAAGTGCTTTGTTTATATCGTCTTTTCCGCTAACGTTTTCGACAACCCACACGGTTTCCGATTTTATAACTTTTTTTCTCCGTAGTGAAAATCCCCGCTCAAAGGCGATTGTAACTACAAGGATCGAACACAAAAACAGAGGAATCATCATGATCCCTCCTTCGTAAATCATATCCAGCATAGTAGACTATCCTCTCTATTCATATCAACGGACATAGTAATAAAATGTGCCTGTTACAATGAGAACATCCTCTGGAAAATGGTCGGGCAATGGATCGAACGGTTTTGAAAAGTTAATTGCATCAGTACTTGTTCGTGCTAATGCTTCCGCCCCGCTTGAATCAAGCAGTTGAAGGCTTTTTAGTTCTCCCCTTCGGGTAATTACAAACTGAACAATGTATTTTCCGTCGATGATTCCTAGCTGTGTAAATGCCGGCGGTGGATGAATGTTCATGTTAATTTTTTGCTTGAGCCGCAATAGATATGGTGCATAATCCCATGCATAGGTGCTGAGAGACAGTCCTCCAACTTCTCGTTCACTGACAGTACGATTGTCGGGTAAGACAGGTTGTAAATAGCTTGACTGTTCCTCCTGCGCAACCTTTTCACTCATCTCTTCCCCAGCAGCAGACTGCTGTTTAAGCTCGGATAAATTGAATGTTTTTGGAATCAAAAAACTTTGCGCCGGCGGAGCACTCATAGGATTGATAGTCGGGGATGGCAGCTCTTCAGTTTCGGCAAATCCTTCAACGTGCGGTACGTTTTCGTCGATATCCACTGTGGGATTAGGATCAGATGCCTCGGTATTCCGATCGGAGGCAAATACAGCATTATCAGGCGGAACAGCAACAATATTGTCTGGGTTGGATTCAACCAGTTCAAACATGAGCCGCGTTTCTTCCTCTTCAGACGCTACATTAGATAATGGAATTATCGGCACTAATCCTGTCTTAAACAAAAAAAACAAAGACAAATGCAGCAGTAGAGACACAGCGAGAGACCACCAGAGCTGCTTACTTCCGGCATCAAGATCAAACACACCTTGTTGTAATGGTTTTCCGATTGTTTCCATTGATTTTTAAATTTTACAGAATGTCTTACTATATTATACAATAATCAGAGGAAAAATACTCAATTAAAGTTGCAGATTTTTTGTATGGTCAGAAATAACAAAGCCCCGGCATATTAAGTCGAGGCTTTGAAAAATTGTTGTGCTCTTTTAAAAATCACTTTTGATTAATTGTCATCGAGTTTAAGTGGAGTTTTTATGGAGCCTGAAAATGAGAGTTTATCACCACGCACTACGATTTTAATCTTTCTTCCATCTCCGAATTTTCCTTTTAGAATTTCTTCTGCCAAGGGATCTTCCACATATCTTTGAATTGCTCTTTTTAACGGCCGTGCACCAAGAACAGCATCATGCCCTTTTTCTGCTAAAAATTTTCGGGCACCTGCAGAAAGGTTCACCGATATTTTCCGCTCTGATAGTTTTTCAAGAATAGCCTTAAATTCCAGATCGACTATTTTGAGTATATTGTCGAAATCCAGTGCTTTAAACACAACTGTCTCATCAATCCTGTTCAAAAACTCGGGATTAAATATCCGTTTTACATTATCCATAATTTTTATTTTCATGGAGTTGTAGTCCGCTTCTTTGGACCCGGAGCTGAATCCAAACGAAGCATTTCGTTTTATCTCACGAGCACCGACATTTGACGTCATAATGAGGATTGTGTTTTTGAAATCAACTTTTCTGCCGAACCCATCTGTCAAGCTGCCGTCATCCAAGACTTGTAGAAGAACATTAAAAACATCCGGATGCGCCTTTTCAATCTCATCCAGCAACACGACTGAGTAGGGTTTTCTTCTGACCCGCTCAGTAAGCTGGCCGCCTTCTTCATAGCCGACATAGCCTGGAGGGGCACCAGTTAATCGGGAACCGGTGAATTTTTCCATGTACTCCGACATATCGATCCGAATCAGAGCGCTTTCGTCTTCAAACAGATATTTTGCAAGCACTTTTGCGAGCAGTGTCTTACCAACGCCCGAAGGGCCAAGAAATATGAACGACCCGATCGGCTTATTAGGATCTTTCAATCCTGCACGTGTACGCTGGATTGCACGAGCAAGTGATTCAATTGCTTCATCCTGTCCGATGATACATTTTTTTACTTCGTCTTCAATCTTGAAGAGTTTCTCAGATTCGGTCTGTGCAACCCGTTTTACGGGAATTCCGGTCATCATTGCAACAACGTCCGCAATATCTTCTTCTGTAACAACTACCCTGTTGAATTCCTCGTTTTCTTCCCATTCATCTCTAACCGACTTGAGATTCTCTTTAGCCCGCCGCTCTTCATCACGGAGCCGGGCAGCTTCCTCAAATGCTTGATTCTGAACTGCCGATTCTTTTTTTGATTTGATATCTTCTACATTTTTTTCAGCTTCGAGAAGTTCCTCCGGCACAACAAGATTTGTCAACCGTACGCGGGAACCGGTTTCATCGAGAACATCAATAGCCTTGTCCGGTAGAAATTTATCGGTAATATACCGGTCACTCAGTTTGACTGCGGCATCCAATGCCTCTTCAGTGTAGGTTACTCTGTGGTGATCTTCATATCTGCTCTTCAACCCCTGTAAAATCTGCGCGGTCTCGTCGACAGATGGAGGATCGATCATAATTTTTTGAAAACGACGCTCTAAAGCACCATCTTTTTCAATGAACTGCCGATATTCATCGTACGTTGTCGCACCAACACACTGCAGTTCCCCTCGCGCCAGCGCAGGTTTAAACATATTCGAGGCATCGAGTGAACCGGAAGCGCCACCTGCACCGACAATTGTATGCAGTTCATCAATAAAAAGAATAATATTTCTGTTTTTTTCTAATTCATTCATTACCGCTTTCATCCGCTCTTCGAATTGACCACGGTATTTAGTACCCGCAACAAGTGCTCCTAAGTCAAGGGTTACAACCCGTTTATTATGCAGTGTGCGAGGAACTTTCTGTTCAACAATACGAATAGCAAGCCCTTCAGCAATTGCAGTCTTTCCTACTCCAGGCTCACCAATGAGTACTGGATTGTTCTTTTTGCGCCTGCTCAGAATCTGAGCAACACGCTCAATTTCAACATCTCTACCGATTATTGGGTCGAGATTGTCCTGACGGGTTAATTCTGTCAAATCTCTGCCAAAATGGTCTAAGGCAGGTGTTTTCGATTTTTTTGGCTTTCCAACGTTTTCATGTTCTCCACCCTGCATTATTGCGTCTAACTCCCTTTTTACAGATTCATATTCCACGTCAAAATTCATAAGTATCTGAGCTGCCATCCCGTCCTTTTCTTTTGTCAGTGAAAGGAGCAGATGTTCTGTACCAATTATATCCGATTTAAAATTTTTTGCTTCAATATAAGTGCCTTTTAAAATTCTTTCGGCCCGTTTTGTCAACGGAAGATTTCCAATAGTCATGGTACCACCGGTACTTTTGACTGTCTCTTCAATACTACGTTTGAGTTCATCGAGGTCAACACTTTGATTCTTGAGAATTTCTATTGCGATTCCATCTCCTTCACGCAGCAAACCAAGCAGAAGATGTTCCGATCCAATATAGTCATGGCCAAGACGGACAGCCTCTTCACGAGAGAATTGAATCACCATTTGTACTCGGTGCGAAAAATTATTTTTCATTGGAAACTCCATGAGCCATACCTTGAACTTAGATTTATGTATTAAAGCCACCGTACATTTCAAACGAAATCTTAAAAGCATAAAGCGCTTTCGTTTATCTAACAAATCCCGGAGGCACTTTATTCCAGTTACATACCACAATACAAATTTTTTCCATCGTAATCAATACTTTAATTTCGAAAATTTTTATTCATTGCTGCTATTCTATGAACAATTTCCATACATAAACGTTTGCTCTCTTAGAAAAAGTTCCAAAGCAGAAGGGTTATTTTCTATATCCGATTACTGATTCAATATAAAGTGATCATATAATTATCTTGCCATCGGATAACGTTAGAATCCGGTTTGTTCGTTCAGATATTGACTCGTTGTGCGTCACAACAAGAAATGTTTTATTTGATTTATTGCTCAGATCAAGTATTAGATTGTATACCGCTTCCCCATTCTCGCGGTCTAAGTTTCCGGTCGGTTCATCGGCAAGGACAATTGCAGGATCATTGATAAGAGCACGAGCTACGGCTGTCCGTTGTAGTTCCCCACCTGACAACTCACTCGGTTTATGATCAAGACGTTCACCAAGTCCGACATTCACAAGCAGCTCTCGAGCCCGATTAACAACATCATGCCGGGATTTATTCAGGATAAATCCCGGCATCGCTACATTTTCCAATGCAGTAAATTCAGGCAGGAGATAGTGAAACTGAAATACAAATCCAATCTTCTTATTTCTTATGATAGCAAGCTGCATTTCGTCCATTTTTGTAACATTTTCGCCATCGAGCGTTATCATACCTTTATTCGGACGGTCAAGTGTTCCGATTATACTCAACAATGTACTTTTACCTGCACCCGAAACACCTAAAATAGAAACGATTTCTCCCCTGTTCAGGGAAAAGTTAACACCATTGAGCACATCCACCCTCTTATCCCCTACTTGAAAATTTTTGTAGATATCTTGTACTTCCAGAATTGTGCCGGTGTTCATAACGGTTTCCTATTCATATCGGAGTGCTCGTGCAGGGAGCATAACGGCTGCTGTTCGAGCAGGGTAAAGTGTCGCCGCAAAGGTCATCCCCAGCGCAATGACCCCGACAATAATAAAATCGAACGGATTGATTTCAACGGGTAAAGCACCAATAATAAAAATATTGGTCGGGAGCTCAATTATAGCATACATTTTCTGCAATGCGCAAAAAGCAAGTCCAGTTAACAATCCCAAAAAAGTTCCTGAGGTCCCGATGATCATTCCATTAACGATGAAAATTTTTTTTATACTTTGCTCAGTTCCACCCATCGATTTTAATATTCCGATTTCATTTCGCTTTTCCAGAACCAGCATTATCAATGAACATGCAATTGAGAAACTTGCCACTAATATCATTAAACTCAGCACAAGCAATGCACCCCATTTTTCTAGTTTCATCGCAGCAAACAGATTTTTGTGCTGGTCATACCATGTCTTTATTAGGACATTTTCCGAAATGCCACTTTTCAAATATTCTGCAATTTCGGGAGAGGATTCTATCTGAGTAGTGGCAATATCAAATCCTGATATATCCGAACCTAACCTTAAAAATTTTTGAGCCGACTGTAACAGCAAATAAGAATTGGTCATATTATATTCGCTCAGTCCTGCGTCAAATATACCCGTCACGACAAAGCGACGTGCAGGTGGTTCTTGAAATACCCGACCTAATCCGCTCAAGCTCATAACCCAAATTCTATCTCCAACCGTTACCACCAAATTGTCCGCAGTTTCCATACCAAGAATAATGCCATATTCGACCTGTTGATTATCGAGAGAAAAGTCATCTGTTCCATAGAAAATATGTTGCCGTAATCGGGATACATTATCTACCGTCTCGATGTCAATCCCTTTTAAGGTAGTAATTTGCTCTGCCTCTTCTGACATGAGAACAGCTTTTGCTGAAACAAACTGCGAATAGCCCTGAATATCCGAATTTCCATCGAGATGGCTGACAAAACCCATCTGTTCTGGAAACTCATCTTCACCGGTTTTCGCTGCAGTGATGTGGCTGTCGAATGCTAAATACCGTTCAAGTACTACAGATTCGAATCCGTTCATAATCGACATTATAATGGTTACGCACGCCACACCAATTACGATCACAGAAAACGAAAAAAAAGTGGTGAATGATATAAGGCCTGTACGCTTTTTTGCCCGCAGATACCGTTTCGCTATAAATGTTTCAAATGACATGTGAATTATTGAATGTGTTACAAAATACAATATTAAATTTTGGATTTAAATTTCAACATTGCGTAATGTTCCAATCATAAGATCTTCAAGCTCCACTACTTATGACACTCAAATAATGGTTTGAAGCACCACAATTATGATCATTTTAAATAATATTGCCAATATATGCCGTGTTTCAACTAACCATACTAATCTCGTTTAATTGCTTCGAAAGGACGCATATTCGACGCTTTCCATGCAGGATAAAGCGTCGCCCCCAGACACAATAGCAATGCGATTATTCCAATTTGGAAAAATACTGACCATGCCATATCTATGGGAAACGAACTAATGTAATAAACATCCTTACTAACAGAAATTATTTCAAAATTGTTCTGCAACATTCCGAGCACTAACGCGAGTGCCGAACCAGCACTAATCGAAAGTAGTCCGATTAATATCCCGTCGATAAAGAATATTTTTATTATTGACCGGGATGTCGCACCCATCGATTTCAGAATTCCGATATCTTTTTGTTTTTCGAGAATTATCAGAATGAGCGTACTGACAAGATTGAGTGATCCTACTAAAATAATCATGCCGAATGCGATAAGGAACGGAAGACGCTGAACATCCATCCAGTCAAACAGAACATTATTCGTATCGAGCCATGTTCTGGCATAAAATGGATATCCTAATTCATTATTGATGTTCTGTTGTATAACCGGAGCATTCAGTCTGTCGTACAACCTCAAGCCAAAACCAGAAACCTGATCCCGCATATTAAAAAGATACTGCGCTTCAGTCAGATGAATAAAAGCAAATGAATTGTCAAATTCCGACATGCCGGTATCTATCAGTCCTCTCACTTCATACAGATTTCTCCTTGGTCTGTCGATACCACCTGACCGCAGGCCTGCCGGACTGGCAAGAATTACCTCATCGCCGAAAGACAATTCAAACCGTTCTGCTATATCAGATCCGAGAATTATACCAGGAATATCGGAAAATTCGGAACCAAGCTGTACTTCGCCTCCTGATACGAATTGGCTGATATCATTTACATCGGACTGTGATTCAGGTACTATCCCACGAACCATTATACCATCTTCAAGAGACCCGAACCGAATTATAGAAACCTGTTCCACAAAGGGAGAAACAGCAGAAACTTCAGGATATTTTTTGAGAAGTTCCTGAATTTCCAGATGTTGACTAATGGGATTTGTGTGAAATCTTTCAACACGAAGATGGGGCTGAAAACTGAGGACCTTTTCTCTGATAGTCTGCTCAAAACCGTTCAACACGCCCAACGTCAGCACCAATGCGGCGATTCCAATGGAGAGACCTGCAATTGAAATGTAGGTAATGAGTGTAATAAAGCCTGTCTCTTTTTTCTGTGTTAAATAGCGCTTTGCAATGAGATATTCGAAGGACATGATGAGAACAAGCCTTATTCATCTCTCGATTTCATTTGAGGAAAGAGAATAACATCTTTGATAGATGTTGCATTAGTGATCAGCATTGTTAAACGGTCAACACCAACTCCGACACCGACTGTCGGAGGCATTCCATACTCAAGAGCCATTACATAGTCTTCATCGATAACCTGCGCTTCTTCGTCTCCAAGTTTTCTCTGTTCCATCTGGTCGAGAAAACGCTGCTTTTGGTCCTGTGGATCATTTAACTCTGAATAGCCATTTGACAATTCAAATCCGGCAACAATTGCTTCAAACCGTTCAACAATGTTTTTGTCACTCGGGCTTTTCTTTGCAAGCGGCGATGTGTCGCTCGGATAATCAATTATATATGTCGGTTTCACAATTTTATGTTCCACATAGACACCGAATATCTCTTCAATATATTTGCCTTGCCCCCAGAATTTTTCCGTTTCAATTTCGAGTTCATCAGCTATATCTTTAAGTTTTTTTACGTCCGTATTGTGAACATCATACCCGGTATACCGCTTCACAGCATTAGCCATACTGATGCGCTCCCATGGCGGGGCAAAATCAATTTTTTGTCCTTGATATGTCAGCTCGGTTGTTCCGTTAATCTGCAGTACAATTTCTGCAATCATCGTTTCGATAAGCTCCATCATAAAGTCATAATTTTTGTATGCGACATAAAGCTCCATCATTGTAAATTCAGGATTATGATACCGATCTATTCCCTCATTACGAAAATCTTTTGAAATTTCATATACACCATCAAATCCGCCAATAATGAGCCGTTTCAGATAGAGTTCATCTGCTATTCGGAGAAAAAGATTCATATCGAGCGTATTATGATACGTCTTGAACGGATGTGCGTTTGCTCCGCCGTAAATCGGCTGCAGCACAGGTGTTTCCACTTCAATGTATCCCTTTTTATCAAGAAATTGGCGCATAGCTGTTATAATTTTGGCGCGTGAGATAAAAATATTCTTTACCTCCGGGTTAACGGCAAGATCAAGATAGCGACGACGGTACCGTAGTTCTTTGTTGGAAAATGCGTCGTGTGTAACTATTTTTCCATCCACTTCTTCTTCTTTAACAATCGGAAGCGGGAGCAGCGATTTCGTCAACAGCTGTACATCTTCTACAAGCACTGTAATTTCACCAGTCCTTGTCTTGAAAACCGTCCCTTTGACACCAATAAAATCTCCTATATCTACCAATCCGATAAGGCTAAACTGTAGCTCAGGAATTTTGTCTTTCCGTATGTAAATCTGGATTTTTCCTTCGCTATCTCTCAGATGTCCAAAAAGTACTTTCCCCATTTTCCGAAATGCGATTACTCTACCCGCTAACGCAACCTGTGTTCCCTCTTTTTCAAACTGCTCGAAATCGTTCAAGATTTCATTTGAATAATGAGTCCGGTTGTACTTTGTCGGATATGGATCGATTCCAAGGTTTTTGACTTTATCAAGTTTTTCTATCTTAACATTCCGCAATTCGCCACCATAGGTCGTTTCTGGATCCACAGTACTGCTCCTTTACTTCACAATCAAGTTTCTAATAAATTACTGACATTTTAATATTATGACGCATTAATATACTGCTTCTGCAGCCGTCCGGTAAAATTACAAAGTACCTCATGGGGAATTGTGTGCACAATTTCACACCATTCATGAATAGTTATTTCCTGTTCACCTTGTTTCCCAAGAAGAATTACTTCGTCACCACTATGCACTGATGCGTCGTCGCCGATGTCTACCATAATCCAATCCATTGCAACAATACCCACGATGGGAAATCGCTTTCCCCTGATTAGTACCGATCCTTTATTTGATAACAGCCTATTAACTCCATCATCGTATCCAATTGGAACGGAGACAATACGTGTCGGTTGATCCACCTTGTAGGTCAGCGAGTACCCAATACCCTCCAGAGCGTGATACAAGCGCACATCGGCAACTTTAGATTTCACTGACATTACTGGTTTAAGCTGAACTGCCTGCTTGCACTCTCTCGAAGGAAAATATCCATAGAGTGATATCCCCGGCCTGACCATTGTACAATGAGACTCCGGCATCTGCAGCAGTGCTCCGCTTCCCGCCGCATGCACAGCCGGGATTGTTCCTTTGCATCCTTGAATTGCCGAATCAAATCGATCGAGTTGTGTAGAAGTGAATGTCAAATCACTCTCGTCTGCCGCTGCACAGTGTGTGTATATACCCTTGATATTCAACCAATTACATTGTGCAATTTTTCCAATTTCTTTTCTTGCATCCTGCCAATATACACCGCCCCGCTGCATTCCGGTATCGATATAGATATGAACAGCTATTTCTTTTCCAAGTTTTTTAACCTGTTCAGATATGACATTAGCCTGCTCACATGAAGTTACTGTCAATTCCAATCCATACTGAACAGTAGATTCGATCTCGTCATATTCTGTCGGTGACAATACAAGTATCGGCTTATTTATGCCTTTTTTTCTAAGACCAACTCCTTCTTTTACAAGTGCCACACAAAAATGCTCAATACCGACATTGATAAGTTCTCGTGCTATTTCGTATGCACCATGACCATATGCATCCGCTTTAATTACTGCACAAACAGGAACAGGATTTACATAATTTTGTATCTGAACAGCATTCCAGCGCAATGCTTCGAGGTCAATTACAGCACTGGTATCCATATTGATATTCCTCTTCAACTGTTCAGTTTATCTACTTTTCGTCTGGAGCAGGTATGAATTGACAAATTTGTCCAGATCGCCGCCTAATACCGATTGCACATCACCCACTTCGACATTTGTACGATGGTCCTTGACAAGGCTGTAAGGATGCAAAATATATGACCTGATCTGATTCCCCCACGCAATGTCGGTCTTGCTCTTTTCAAGCTTGTCAAGCTTTTCCATCTCTTCCTGCTTGTTCAGGGAATATAACCGCGCCTTTAATATCTTCAGTGCATTTTCTTTATTTTTATGCTGAGACCGCTCATTCTGGCAATTCACAACAATTCCTGTTGGAATATGAGTGATCCGAATAGCAGAATCGGTCTTATTTACATGCTGGCCTCCTGCCCCACTTGCCCTGAATGTATCGATTCGAAGATCACCTAGATCAATCTCTATTGTAATATTGTCTTCAACTTCAGGATATACAAAAACGGAGGCAAATGAGGTGTGCCTCCTATGATTTGTATCGAACGGGGATAAACGCACAAGCCTGTGTACACCTATTTCAGCTTTTGAGTAACCGTACGCAAAACTGCCTTTTACTTCAATAGTGGCGCTTTTAATACCTGCTTCCTCAGCACTTTGCCGGTCTAATACCGACACCTGATAATTTCTTGATTCGAGCCAGCGCAAATACATTCGGAGCAGCATTTCTGCCCAATCCTGAGATTCTGTCCCCCCTGCGCCAGGATGGATAGTCAAAATTGCATTTTTTAAATCATCTTCACCATCGAGCATTATATCTAATTCTAACATTGAAATTTTTTCATCCAGCCCACTCAATTCCAAGCGAATTTCATCTAACGAATGTTCATCTTCTTCCTTCAGGGTAATTTCAAGCAGCTCTTTTAAATCCGTTATTTCAGTATTGATTGTAGTATACTTTAAAACTGTATCCCTCAAAAGATTTAGCGATTTTAATATTGACTGAGCTACTTCCTGATTTGACCAAAAATTGTCTTTTACACTCTTTTTTCCCAACTCAGCAATTTGTCTTTCTTTGCCATCTATGTCAAAGATACTCCCGTATTTTAGTAATTCTTGCAGCAAAACCGGTCAATACATCACTGACATCATCTACCATAATTCCTCCAAAACTATCCGGAATAACCACTCATAACTTTATAGAAAACAACTGTTTCTGATTGATTTTACACGGTGTAAATATACCTATTTCAGAAAGTAAAGTCAAGCAATTACCCCATCCCACAATCAAGAGAAATTCGCAAAAATCCACAAATTTCTAGTAAAAATACCAATTGGTGTGATAAATTTTACTTGTACAAATTGCATGTATATTAGCATTTGTCATAATATAAATTGCATCCTATTACATATTGTCTACTATTTTTTTCATTATGTGTTATCAGAAATTTATTGACATTGTTATTAAAGATTTTTACCATAAAGATTTTTGCCCGGTTACGATGTTACGATTTACGATTTAACTGGGGGTGATTAGAAGGTTTTTCCCGTACTAATGAAAGAGATAATAAATGGGAAGGATATTAACTGACTGGATTAGTTCTTATTTAGATTATACAGAAGATACAGAACCACCTAAATCATATAATACATTGGGTTGCAATAAGTGTAATAGCTGCTGTATTACAAAGAAAGTGTTACTTTAGTCATGAATGCAAAGAGATATGTTCTAATATGTATGTAGTCTTGGTTGGTCCCGGCAGATGCAGAAAGGAAACAGCTTTATCGATAGATTATGATTTTCTAAGTGAATTAGGAATAGAGATGTCAGCTCAGAGATGTACGAAGGAGGCTTTAATTGTAACACTAAAAATCAAGGGAGTTAGACCCTTTAAGCTGGAGGAGAATATGCGAATTTTCACATTAACGCTCGCCATTGTCTTGTTGTGGTTCGGTTCCGCTGTGGCGAATGACGATCACGATCACGTCGGGGACTGCGAGATTGAAGACTGGCTGTCGCATACCGTACTATCATTTGAGTCTGGCGACATATTTTACAAGTTGATAATCGAAGGAAGCACCACCTGCGCTTCCGGTCGTGTCACCATCAGCCTATACGATGGGACGGGAGAGTCAAGAACGTTTATCGGGACTGCTAATGGCATTATCAAAGGGTACGCTTTCAGCGCTACTACGGCGTTGTTTGACTTTGACACACAAGCGCCTCGCACGCGATCAATTGAGTACAGCATTGAAGCCGAAGAAGCGGACACCGTAAATATCGAGGACTGCGAGATTGAAGACTGGCGGTGGTATTACTATGGCGGTTTGAAAATCGAAGGAAGCACCACCTGCGCTTCCGGTCGTGTCACCATGCGTTTGTACGAGGGAACGGGAGAATCGAGAACGTTTATCGGGATTGCCAATGGCATTATCAAAGGGTACGCTTTCAGCGCTACTCCGGCGTTTGACATCAAATCGCCATCTTCGCTATCAATTGAGTACAGCATTGAAGCCGAAGAAGCGGACACCGTAAACGTCGAGGACTGCGAGATTGAAGACTGGCAGTGGCATGGCGTTGGCAATACTCTGTTGACAATCGAAGGAAGCACCACCTGCGCTTCCGGTCGTGTCATCATGCGTTTGTACGAGGGAACGGGAGAATCGAGAACGTTTATCGGGATTGCTAATGGCATTATCGAGGAGTACGCTTTCAGCGCTACGAAGTTTAACATCGAAACGCCGCAGTCGCTATCAATTGAGTACAGCATTGAAGACGTCAACAATGCGCCGGTCATCACAACAGTATCGCTTGCCGATGCGACCGAAGGCGTTGCGTATGACGACACAGTGAAAGCGATCGACCGGGATGTTGGCGATAGAATTACCTTTGCAAAAGTATCGGGCCCCGACTGGATGACGGTCGGTGAGAACGGCGCTGTCGGAGGGACTCCCGGTGTTTCCGATGTCGGGTCTGATATTGCCGTTTCGATCAGTGTAGAAGATGCAGTTGGAGCGGCTGACACACTCACTACATCGATTGCGGTCATCGCAAAAGATGTGGTTGTCATGGCCGGTCCCGATATACAGAACGATATACCTATCCCGGCGGATAGATCGAGCATATCACTGGATTTTTCGAATAGTGTTTCACTGTTGATCGCCTTTACAGGCGGCGAGGTTGCAAATCAGATCATTTCGGTCAAGCAGATCTCGACTTCAAATATTGCGGAGGAATTTCCAACGGTGCCTGCGTTCACAAATGCCGTGTATTATATTGACATAAACCTCGACGTGCACAATAGTGAAGCAGAGTTAACGTTTGGGTATGATGAAACATTAGTGACCGGGTTCGGTCTCAATGAAGACAGCCTTGTCGTGAGCGTATACGATTCACTCGATGCACGTGGATTTATCTGGCATGTGCTTCCAAGCACCGTCGATACGGATAATAACACAATAACGGTGACGACTGATCATTTTTCTCTTTGGGTGGTTGCGAGTTCAACTGAGGCGCTTATAACCGCGGTTGACGATGCAGAGTCTGTCCCGCGCCAGTTTGGTCTTAATCCGAACTACCCGAATCCGTTCAACCCGGTGACGACCATTACCTACAACCTCGACAGAACGGGGATTGTTGTTGTGACGATATACGATGTCCTTGGCAGGGAGGTCAGGACGCTGGTGAACACACAGCAGACTTCAGGCAGCCACACTGTTGTGTGGGACGGCAGGAACAATGCCGGTATTCCCGTTGCATCCGGCACATATATTTCACTGCTGCAATCGGAAAACCGCGTTGTATCGGGGAAATTGACCCTGGTAAGATAACCTGCCGGGTAGCAGTGTGATGCTGTACTGGTCTTTGAACTTAAAATCACGAAAAAGAATCCCTTAGATGATGGATTTTTTTACGGAAGGCATACATTCCGGCCGGTTATCTCGAATATTGAAATTAATTGATGAGGTTAACGCAGATGTATAAGAAAGAGGAGTACTCATGTCAAACAGGTTCTATGTTTTCTCCGCATTATTTGAAAAAAGATTAAAAAAGATAAAGTTATACAAACAGCCTTGGGGGGATCATATTTATAAAAATTTTCTGAGTGTTAAACATGGAATACCTACATTGCTCAGATTCATCTGCGGGAATGGAAAACAGAACAATATTTTACCTAATTATTAGTAACTTCAGCACATCTTAGATTGCTTTTCAATTCTGAAGATAACCCATAGAACACACACAATGTATATTTGAAAGGAGATTTTTAATGAGTTATACAGCACAGGATGTTATTAAAATTGTAAAGGATCAGGATATCCGGTTTATCAGTATTTGGTTTACCGATATTCTTGGAATTCTTAAAGGCTTTTCAATCACTCCTCATGAACTCGAAGGCGCGCTATCTGAAGGAATGGGTTTTGACGGTTCATCAATAGAAGGGTTTGCACAAATTGAGGAGAGTGATATGGTTGCCCTTCCGGATCCTTCCACATTCAATATTCTTCCCTGGCAGACAGACGGAATGAAAATCGCAAGGATGTTTTGTGACATATTAAACCCAGACGGAACACCGTATGCCGGAGATCCCCGTTACTGCCTGAAGCAAAACCTTGAAAAAACAAATCAGATGGGTTTTGACAAATTTTACATCGGTCCGGAACTTGAATACTTTTATTTTCCGAACGAAAAGGATCCGACGCCTCTCGATTCCGGGGGATATTTCGATCAACTTCCACTCGATCTTGGAACAGACCTCAGGAAAGAAACGATCAGAAGCCTGGAAGAGTTGGGTATCCATGTTGAATACAGCCACCATGAAGTTGCTCCAGGTCAGCACGAAATTGATCTCCGATACCAGGATGCACTCCAGATGGCAGATCAGGTCATGACATATAAAGCCGTTGTGAAACGGATTGCCTATTTACGCGGTTATTATGCATCTTTTATGCCGAAACCGGTTTTTGGTGTAAACGGTTCAGGGATGCATACCCATCAGTCGCTTTTTACCGGAGATAAAAATGCTTTTTACGATAAAGACGACCAACACAACCTATCTGAAATGTGTAAGCAATATGTTGCTGGAATTTTACACCACAGCAGATCATTTGCATCTGTTACAAATCAGTGGGTTAATTCATATAAGCGACTCGTTCCGGGATTTGAAGCTCCGGTATATATCTCCTGGGCACAGCAGAACCGGTCAGCTATGATCAGGATTCCGAAATACAAACCGGGCAAAGAGCAGGCGACGCGTATTGAGTTACGGTCTCCCGATCCTGCCTGTAACCCGTATTTAGCATTCTCAGTAATGCTCCGCGCAGGGCTCGACGGCATCGAGAAAAAGATGCAGATACCAGCTGTGACAGATAACAACATATACGAAATGACTGAAGATGAACGAGCAAAAGCAGAAATTGAGTCACTACCGGAATCTCTTTGGGAGGCAATTCAGCTTACTGAAAAAAGCGATCTCATGCATGATACACTTGGCCAACACATGTTCGATCGGTTTATCCGAAACAAAAAGATAATATGGCAAGAGCATAGAGCTCAGGTTACACCGCAGGAAATCGAACAATATCTCCCTATTTTGTAAATAGGTTGTTAACGAAAGGGAAAAAATCATTGTGTATTACGAATTACTACCATTTGCTCTGCTTGCCGTGAGCACTCGTCTGTCTTCGTAATGCGCGATAGCGCCCAGGACACACCGGAAAAGGAGACTGCTGGAGGAAATAACCTGCAACCTGAATTTCTGACCAGAGAGCAAATTGCCGAATGGCAGAATCGGCTCCGTACCATTGAAGCAGAGCCAGTCGGACGTGGTGAGATTGCTGTTTTAGAAACTTCTCTCGATATAATTCGATTCGGATTTTTTACTGATGTTGCCCTGAATCACAAGCGGATTTTATGATTGGACTACGTTTCACCGGGCGATTCCGGGATTCATGATTCAGAATGGTGACATCAACTCAAAGCAATGACAATCCGTCCGACGATGGAGCCGGTTCTCCTGGTTACAATGTCGATGCCGATGCCGAATTCAGTGACATTTCCCATGTTCGTGGTATCGCATCTACTGCACGAAAAGGTGATGATATCAATAGTGCAAGCTGTCAATTTTTTATTATGCACGCTGGTAGTCCTTTTCTTGATGACAGTATTCAGTATTCGGCGAAGTACTTGACGGTCTTGCTGTAGTCGGATAATATTGCCACTGCTTCCAGAGAGCAGAGAGACAAGAATGTTCCTTGGTCATTGTAAACCACAAACCAACAGGAATTCCAGATTTTTTCAGAGATTTTGAGGTGCGCAGACGGTTCGTATTCACCGGTGGTGCCAGAACTGTAACCATGCGGACTCCAAGCAATATATCCGCGTATTTTGGAAATGACGGGACCTTTACCTACACGGCCACTGAGTCGGGTACTTGGTACTTAGTGGCATTGTCAGCAAACTCTCCCGCCGGCACCACCTACACGGTGAAGTACGAACAGATCATCACCGTGTCCCGGACGCGCCACGTATAAGCCAGGTGCTGTGGGACGCACCCAGGGACAGTTTCAGCTACTCGTGGTCACCGCCCACCAATGATGGCGGAAGCCCGATCATTCGCTATGAGCGCGGGTATTCAGAGAATGTCAATGGGCCTGCACCGATCAATCGCGGAATTTTTCACAGTCCTCCGCATGAGCGACGCGGCCGTAGTGGAGGGATTGATCCAGGTGGCACGGTTTATGTCTACGTGCGTGCCGTGAATTCTGCGGGAGCAGTACCCTGGGCGACAAGGTCGGCGAGCCGGCCGAACTAGAGATGGATACGGTCAGCCCCCCTGGTGTGAGTGTTCATAAACGTCGCGCTGCCGCTGCTTTCGGCTGCGATGGGCCTATCCTCGCTGAGGGGCAACACGTAAGCCCCCAACAGGTCAACGACACCTGTTACAGAAAATATGGTGTATTATCATTATGTTGTAAAATTCAGGCCAACCCGGACACGGGCAGTTAACCCAGCCTTTCATGAGAGGATCTAGCCACGCAGATGAGCATCTCGGAAGCCAGCGCTGCATGGAAGTCGTTCCTGGAAACCACGCCACCGAATACTCCAATGGAGATTCAGGGGGTTGCGCGCGGAGGCGGAGTCTGCATGGACACGTAAGCGACAGCATTTGGTATCTCAGCGCCCCGCACATCCACCTGCACTGTGAGCACGATGACGGCTCTCGAAGATTCGAATTTACTAGCGGTGAGAAAATCGCTGCCCCATCCTCTTTGAACTACAAGTTCATTACGTATCAATGTCGCGACTGTGGAACCACCAGAAAGACGTTCGCGGTCTCGATCATTCGGGACGGCGCTGACTGCAAGGTGATGAAACTAGGGGAATATCCACCGTTTTCAGCGCCCATATCCTCAAGGATTGAAAAACTACTCACTAAATCGGACCTGGAGCTCTACCGGAAAGGGGTCCGTGCGGAGGCTCAGGGCCTCGGTATTGGCGCCGCCACATATTTCCGGCGCATTGTCGAGGAGCAGTGGCAGCTTCTCGTGACAGAAATCCGTCGAGCGGCGGAGCGGTTAGGCGTTGAGGATCTCGGCGTGTACGACGCTGCCCTTCGGGAAACACAGTTCTCGAAAGCTGTAGCGATGCTAAAGGACGCTATCCCGGAGAAACTGCTGATCGTTGGCCGGCAAAAACCCGCTGACGTTGCTGTATCAACCACTCAGCCAGCAGCTGCATGGACTGACGGACGAGAGGCGTGCCTGCAGCAAGCGGCGGACATCCGGGTCGTGCTTACCGTGTTGCTGGAGAACATTGCGGACGTGATGGAGGATCAAGACGAGCTCAGCGCCGCCGCGACGAGATTGAAAGAGAGGTGAGTGCTGACCGTCGGCGCTGCCCACAATCCACAGGTGAGGATCGCGAGCGATGCTGGTACCGTTCATGACCCATAAGTTCACTTATCGGACGTGACGCCAGAGATGGAGAGAGATGGAGCTGGACAAATCGGCGGCCCGCCATGCCGTGCGGGACACGCGTGCTACGGCTCATCGCAGCGCGGAATTCTACACGCTAAAGAGGCTCCGAAACCAGTTGACGAAGGAGCGCGACCTCGGGCTCGTAGGGTCCAGAAGTTTATGCTTCACGGCTTCTTGCAGTCGAGGACCCGGTTCGCCCTGCCACGCGAGCCACGTGTAAATCTCTGCCTTACTCTGGTGGACATTCTTGAATGGAGCCCCTTGGCGTCTGGATTCGGCAACACAATTCCGGGCCAGTTCGTACAGAGCATGGGGCTTCTCCGGAGGAATCAGTTGGACCAGCAAGTCCTCCAGCATCCCGGTGAACCGGTTGTCCGGCATGATCCAGATGCCGAAACGCCAACCGGCGGAGTGGACGATCTCCAGGCCTTCGGCGGGGATCCGGTCCGGCAACTCCGCAAACTCACTGCTGCAACAGCACCTGAACTGATCCCACCGGGCAGCGGCATCACCGTTGGCATCGACAACGATGCCCAAGGCTTCGAGTCCCGACGCTCTCACTTCAGCCTCAATAACTTCCGGCTTCAGGATTTCATTGACGCTATGGGACACCTTAATGTATACGGGAAAGTTGGGAGGATCCGGCCACGTGACGCCGTTTGCTTCCATCAGATACGGGATTACGCTCTTGTCCGTCTCGCCCTCTACGAGCAGCTTCCGGGGATTGTTCCTCACGGGCAAATCACCTGACCTCTATGTTCCGTTCGGCGGCAGCCACGATGGCCTGGTTGCTGAACCTGATCGCTTCTGCCCGACTCCGATCGATCCTCTGAATCGTGACGTCGCCCACGTTGGATTTCGCAATTGCCGCCAGACTCTCATAACAGTCGCGGCTGTGCGTCGTGGCGAACACCTGGACCGACAGAGCGGCAGCCTGGTCACTGATCATCCGCCACATGTTTTCCATGACGGAGTAGTGAAGACCGGTGTCGATTTCATCGACGAGCAGAACTCCTCCCCTGACGTTCGCGAGAGAAAGCGCCAGACCGAGTATCCGCCACATGCCGTCTCCCATGCTTTCTATAGGGACGCGGCCGGCAGAGTCGGCGAGCTTGAGGACCACCCCACCCGGTCCCACCACTGTCACTGTTGATCGGTCTCCAGTCGACCGTGACGGTGGCAATCCGCTCGATGCCCGGATCGAGGATGCGGAGCGCTTGTGTGACGGCTTCTTCGCTCTCAGTGAGCACCACTTGCTCGAACATCCGAACGACATCGGATGCTGACATACCGCTGGTCCTGATGAATTGACCGGCCTTGCTCGAACCGCTTCGCGAGTGTATCCGCCGCCGATGCGATCCGCCTCGATGCGTATCGCGCCACGCAGTGCGTGGTTCGGGAACAGGTGCGACACGTCGTCGAGAGACATGCGGGATTCTTCATCACCCTTGTAGCCCCACTCCCCTCGGCGGTCGACAATGGACGACAGCACGTACGGGTTACCTACCGACCGGAGCAATTCGATGCACTCGAGGATCGAGGTCTTGCCGCAGTTGTTCGTCCCGACCAGCAAGTTGACGCGGCCAAGTCCTTGCATCCGGAATGAATCGAACCCGCGGTAGCTGTTAATCCGTATTGATGAGTACAAGGCGCTGTCTCCGTGAAGCTACACTGGAATCATCTTTTATTGTAAAAGTCTTCAATATGCTCCCTGTTTTTCTGAAAACTTATTAAGGTACTAATATAATTTTTTTTGTCAATATTTATTCTGCCTAACTTTTCAATCACGACGAAGCCAATAGCGGCCTTTTCCGACAACTCCAACAACTCTACCTACAAGCTCATTATCGAGAAAACAGGAGTTGGAGGACTTTGAATAATTGGATTTGTCTATTAAATTGAAATTGCCGGGGCATTTCATAATCCAAATCAGCTGACATTAAATACTGTAACAAATTAATAATTCAAATTGTGCCCCAACCAGAACTCTATTTCGTTTAAGGGGATATTCTTCCTCTTTTGATAATCTTCAATTTGGTCTTTTCCGATCTTTCCGAGAGAAAAATACTCTGCTTCAGGATGTGCACAGTAAAGCCCGCATACTGAAGCGGCTGGGTTCATAGCAAAACTTTCTGTCAGGGAAATACCGACACTATTTTCTACAGCGAGTAGCGAGAACAATGTCTTTTTCTCAGTGTGATCGGGACACGCCGGATATCCGGGAGCAGGACGGATTCCCTTAAATTGTTCCTTTATGAGTTCATCATTATTGAATTTTTCGCCCGGTGCATAACCCCAGTATTCTCTTCGAACTTTTTCATGGAGTAATTCCGCACACGCTTCTGCTAAACGGTCTGCAAGCGCTTTAACCATGATGCTGTTATAGTCATCATGGTCTTTTTCAAAATCCTGAGCCAACTTTTCTACTCCAAAACCTGCCGATACGGCAAATGCTCCTATATAATCTTGTATTCCGGTCTTACGCGGCGCAAAGTAATCTGCTAATGCACGGTTCGGTTTTCCTCCTCGTTTCTGTACTTGCTGCCGCAAAGTATAAAATGTTGTGATGACCTGCAGCTTGCTCTCATCACTATAGAGTTCGATATCATCTCCGACACTGTTTGCGGGAAATAGTCCGAATACACCCCGGATTTGAACCGATTTTTCTGCGGTAATTTTATCCAACAACTGCTGTGCATCGTCATAAAGCTTCCGTGCTTCTTTTCCGACTTTTGGATTATCGAATATTTGCGGATAGTTTCCCTTGAGCTCCCAAGTAATAAAAAACGGTTTCCAATCGATATATTTCCTGACTTCATTGACAGAAAAATCTTCAATGACCGAAATTCCTGGTTTATTCGGAGGTGTAATCGAAGAAGCGTGCCAATCTATTTTTATTTTGTTTTTCCTCGCCCCAACTATTGAAACGAACGTTTTTTCTGCAGATTTTTTTTCATGTTCGATCCGCAGTTTTGCATATTCCTCATCAACTTTATCACCAAGTCGTTCCCTCTGATTCTCCGTAATGAGTTGATTTGCCACGGTAACCGACCGGGATGCATCAAGAACATGGATCACTTCATTTGAGTATTGTGGTGCAATTTTAACAGCGGTATGAATTTTTGATGTAGTTGCCCCTCCGATAAGCAGGGGCTTGTTAAGTTCAAGACGCTCCATTTCTGATGCAACGTGGACCATTTCGTCAAGTGATGGTGTAATTAATCCGCTTAAACCAATGATATCCACATCATTGTCAATTGCTGTATCTAATATTTTACTTGAAGGCACCATGACTCCAAGATCGATAACTTCAAAATTGTTACACGAGAGAACTACCGAAACAATTTTTTTACCAATGTCGTGAACATCACCTTTGACTGTAGCGAGCAGCACTTTTGGACTTGAGGATACTTCTTGAGATTGAGCTTTTTCCTGTTCAATGTACGGAGTCAGATACGCAACTGCTTTTTTCATCACACGGGCGCTCTTCACCACTTGCGGCAAAAACATTTTTCCTGCACCAAATAAATCTCCGACAACATTCATTCCGTCCATCAAAGGACCCTCAATCACAGCAAGAGGTCTCGAGTATTTTTTTCTGGCTTCCTCCGTATCGTCAACAACAAAGTCTGTTATTCCGTTGATAAGTGCATGTTTCAAACGTTCTTCAGCCGTTCCGCTTCGCCATTCATCAACTTTCTCTTCTTCTTTATCATCACCCACAATTTTTTCGGCAGCCTCAATGAGCCGTTCTGTCGCATCCGGCCTTCGGTTTAGGAGTACATCTTCGACGCGCTCAAGTAACTCTTTATCAATTTGCTCATAAACATCAAGTTGGCCGGAATTGACAATGCCCATATCCAAACCTGCTTCTATTGCATGATACAAAAATGCGGAGTGCATTGCTTTCCGGATCGGTTCATTACCACGAAATGAAAATGATATATTACTGATTCCGCCACTGATTTTTGCATACGGCAGATTTTCCTTGATCCAGTGGACTGCCTCTATGAAGCTAACAGCATAATTGTTGTGTTCTTCGATACCGGTGGCTACAGTTAATATGTTTGTGTCGAAGATGATATCCTGCGGTGGAAATCCGATTTCCTTCGTGAGTATTTCGTATTCTCTCTTACAAATTTCAATTCGTCTTTCAAGGTTGTCTGCCTGCCCTTGCTCATCAAACGCCATCACTACGACTGCGGCACCATAACGTCGAATTGTCTCAGCGTACTTTTTAAATGTCGTTTCTCCCTCTTTGAGGCTTATAGAATTCACAATTCCTTTGCCCTGCAGACATTTTAAACCAGCTTCTATCACCGACCACTTTGATGAATCTATCATAATGGGAATCCGGGCGATTTTAGGTTCTGAGGCAACAAAGTTTACAAATTTTGCCATCACTTCTTCCGATTCAAGAAGCGCTTCATCCATATTAATATCAATTATTTGTGCACCATTTTCAACCTGCTGGCATGCAACTGATAGCGCCTCTTCGTAGTTGCCTTCAATGATTAGACGTTTAAACTTCAATGAACCGGAAACGTTTGTCCGTTCACCAATATTAACAAAGTTAGAATCTGGCCTTACTGTAAGCGGTTCCATACCGCTTAGTTGAAGAAAAGTTACCGGTTTTGCAGACTGACGCGGTTGATACTGCGAGGCCGTTTCTGCCATTGTCTGAATATGATCAGGTGTCGTTCCACAACACCCGCCGACAATATTAAGAAACCCATTCTTTGCATAATCTTCGACCTGCTCTGCCATAAATTCTGGTGTTTCATCATAACCGCCAAATTCATTTGGCAGTCCTGCATTTGGATGCAAGCTTGTTGCACAGGTTGCAATATTGGACAATTCCTGAATATATGGCCTCATTTGCTGTGAGCCGAGTGCACAGTTCAGCCCGACACTTACCAGACCAGGCATATGATTAACTGAAATCCAAAATGCTTCTGTTGTCTGTCCGGAAAGGGTTCTACCGCTCGTATCGACAATAGTCCCGGAAATCATAACAGGAAGTGAATTGCCTGAATCCAGACTGTATTCCTGAATTGCGTACAGTGCTGCTTTACAGTTTAGTGTGTCAAAAATTGTTTCGACCAACAATATATCAACACCGCCATCGACAAGTCCGTGAATTTGTTCTTTATATGATGTGACAGCTTCGTCAAAGGTAATCGCTCTGTATTCCGGTTTGTTTACATCAGGAGAGAGCGAGAGCGACTTGTTTGTCGGTCCGACGGATCCTGCGACAAATCTCGGTTTATCCGGTGTTTTCTTTGTATACGTATCTGCAGCTTTGCGCGCAATCAATCCTGATGTTTTGTTTAGTTCATATACTATTGATTCAAGATTATAGTCTGCTTGAGAAAACGAGTTTGAGGTAAATGTGTTGGTCTCAATAATATCTGCACCGACTTCAAGAAAGCTGTTGTGGATTTCTTCAATGATTTGAGGCTGGGTAATACTGAGAAGGTCGTTGTTTCCCTTTACTTCGCTTTCAAAATCTGCAAACCGAATTCCCCGGTACGCTCCTTCATCGAGATTGTAACTTTGTATCATCGTACCCATTGCGCCGTCAATTATTAATATTTGCTTATTCAGGGCATTGTAAAAATGTTCTTTATTTTTTGACATAATTCAGAGGTATCTCTATGTTTAAACTGTGATTTTATTTAAAGAATCGGAAATATACATATATTAAAACTGTTTTAAAAGTAATTATCTTTGTAGATTTAAATTCGTTTATTGCAAATTTACGGTTAATTGGCAAAAATCGTATATATTTCAATTGATATATTAAAATATATACCATATATTGTTCGTAGAATAGGGATTTATTGAACATAAAGGGTTGTTTTTATGGCAGATATACTTAGTCAGTTGGATATTGGCGATCTGCTTGGCGGGGGATATGAAGAAGAAGACTCCGATAGCTCAGACTCTTCAGGTGAGCCTGTTAATACCGGAGAGAGAAAGTCTCGCATTCAAGGGTCATATAAAACCCAAACACATCAAAGTTCCCTATGTTTCCCCAGTATTAAAAAGAGAAGAGATGCTTTTAAACCCTGATTCGAATACGAATAACAACCTTACTTCAGTACCGGTAGTAAGAACACTACAAAATTACAAGCAATACAAAGGAAATATTTACAAAAAGTAACCATTATTTTTTCTTTAACAGTTGTGCCCACCTTTTTTCTGCTTCTTCCTTTGTCAGTAATTTTTTAGATAATTTACTTGATGCAGTATCTGTTTCAGCAAGATCAAACCTGGCAGAAAAATAACCACAAAAATTAGCATTGGCTTTATCCTTAACAAATTCAGCTTGAGTCTCTTTGCACTCATTGTGTACAATTTTGTCATAAAATTTGCAATTGTAACAGCAATGCAGGAAACTGTTGCAGTGAGGACATGTATCCAACCTATTCGGTTTATTCGGTAAATTCTCCGATTTTTCACAGTTCCAGCAAATCATACCATATCCCTTTTTTGTATGTTATTTACCAGTATAAGCGCACGTTTGGTACCAAACTACTTTTTATATAGAAATTATGAATGGATAAATGTAATAGGTAGTTTTCAATACTGATACATATTATTGAGTAATATGCACATAGATAATGGACATTAATATTACAATTCTGTGCAATGACTAAAAGAAACTTCGATTCTGATTTGATGCGTTTAATGTGTTAAACTGAAAGAGAGAAGAGGATGAAAAACCTAATCGCTGCAGTACTGCCTGTTGTGAATTCAGAAGCGCCAGTGTTCTTTCCAATTGTGTAAATTGCTGGCGAAGCGTTTCTTCGCGGAATTTGAATTGTGTTTCAAACCGGCCTATTTGTTTGTCAACAGTTCATTTTTGATCCTCAATGATTGATATTCTGTCATCAATTGTAGCACCGGTGAGGGTAAAATCATTCAAAAAACCGGTTAAATTCGTAGCGATACCATCACTGCCGTCAAACAGATCGATAACAGCCTGTGCATTATCTGCAATAGCATTTTCCAGCGTATCTTCATCAGAGATTTCTAATCTGCCGTCAGATTGAGTTGTTATACCGATTTCCGAAAGCAATGCCGGGTTACCGGATGTTATGCTGCTAACAGGGCTACTGATAATTGTGCGCAAATTAATTTTTAGTTTCAGAAATGTAAAATCTCCAGCAAGTCCACCTCGTTTATTCGTTTCCGGATCAACACTGAGTTTATCGTTGAGAAATTTCAAAGCAGTATTATATTCGGTTATAAAATTGTCTATCTGCTCTCTGATCTCGGTGGAGTCGCTTAAAATTGTAACTGTCTCTACATCGTCACCCGACACTCCTGGGCCTTCTGCAAATCAATGGTAACACCCTTAAATAACATCGGTTACCGTATTATTGCTTTGAAGAAGTGATTTCTATACCGTTTACTTCAAACAAAGCATCGAGATCATTTGTATCGGTCTCTATAAACCAGCCCTGAGTCTTGCTGGAGCTCTGCCGGGAAGAATTAGATGCAGTTATAAAATCTAACCAGAAGAGAAGCTCTAGTCCTGAATCATCGGCAAGAGAGAGGGCATTTTCAGAGCCGGCTTCGTCTGACACAATCGTTAGACATTTGTTATCTTCTGTGCTTGATACCACAGTCACATTCACGTCATCGACAGCACTATTGATTGCATCCGCAATTCTATCGAGCACGTCTTCGTTTGATTCGGTACTACTTGAAACTTACCGAAACGGTAATCGCTGATGCAGATCCGACTTGAATAGTGAATGACTGGGTTGTCCCGTTGAATCTGGAAGCTATGTCATTATCAGACTCATCAAATGTTTTTGACACTGAAAGATCATTTTTTGCAATTTTGGATACGAAGAGTGTATTGACACCCGTTGTAGCTGTTGCATCAGTCGAGACTGTAAAAAATGATTCCTTACTTGCAACACCCTTTTTTCTTTTTAAGCTTAACGGCAGTACTAACTTCGGTAAAGCTTTTGACGCGTGTATTGAGCGTTTTGAGGTTGGATTTAAAGAGAATCAATAGGTTTTCTTTCCCGCGCAGAAAATGTGTTGACAAGCTGTTGAATACTTGGAATTTGGCTAGTCGATGAAACTTGTACCATAACACTCACCTTTTTGAAAGGTAAAAAATACCTCTCCACTTACAATATAGTAACTACCGGACGAGCATACAAGTATTTTTTATAATTAATTTTTACACCACTAAATTGAGATCCCTTTCCTTCGTCGGCTCATATATGTGAAGCAGATTTTCCGAAAGAAAAACTCTTTTTTATTGCATTTATTAAAAGCTATTATAAAATTGCTTTATATATATTACAATCGAATTAAAGAATTTGTTCTGTGTTTTCATACAATACAACAGTAAAGCTTCATCAGACAGACGCAGCAGGTTTACTATTTTTTGGGAACCTGTTTACTTTAGTACATGACGCTTATGAGGGATTTCTTGCTAATAGCAGTATTGATATAGCACATATTGTACGCAATGAGTCGTACCTGCTCCCAATTGTCCACACTGAAGCAGATTATAAAAAACCGTTCGATCTCGGAGATAAAGTATTGATTACAGTTCAGTGTGAGCATATCGGTAAGCATTCATTTACGTTAGTATATTCGATAAAGAACGGAAACAACGAAATTATTGCGGCTGCAAAAACTGTCCACGCAGTAGTTGATAAAGAATCTCGGAAAAAAACAGGCATCCCTTCAAACCTATTACCTGTACTGAAGTCTGCTTTATAAAAAGAAATTACTACACATTTCTAATCTTTATATGTTTTGCAATATCCTGCAATTTTTCTCTGTCGAATTTCAATCCAACTGTATTTTTTGATTGAGGCCACAGATGAAATGCTTCGGGGATTTTAAACTTCGGAAGTAGTGATTGCAAATGTTCACGTACAGCATTCTCATCAAAAGCAGTACCCCTTTCCATTTCAATAAATGCTACCGGACGCTGACCGAATTCATCACTCTCAACAGGTACAACAACAACGTTTATTACGCCTCCACATGAAAGAATGTGCTCCTCGACCTCTTCCGGATGGATATTCTCACCACCGGATATAAACATTGTATCTCTCCTACCGATTACGGTCAAATAGCCGTCTTTTGTAAATCCCATATCTCCTGTTCGAAACCACCCATTTTTAGATTTATGTTCAATAATATTCTCTCCATCAACATATCCTCTACTCAGTGTTTGACCTCGAACAAGAATCTCACCATCCTTATCGATACTAAGCTCTCTATATGGTAGACTTTTTCCAGATGTAAAAAGTCGGTCTAATTGATCACTCATGCTTGTTGTTGTGATCTGAGAGGCTAATTCAGTTGACCCGTAACTGGTGAAGAGAGGCAATCCGAATTCAACACTCTGCTGAATCAGCGATTTTGGTATAGCACTACCACCAAGGAGAATTGCCTTTATTTCTCTCAGTTTCTCTAATGCGTGCTTATCGGATATCAACCGATACAGCTGGGTTGCAACAAGTGATAGATGGGTACATTCAGTCTTTTTAATTGTTTCGTCAAGTGGTTCAGTTTTATCAGGAAAGACGGCAGCACCACCTCCAATGAGAGCGCGGAATAGAATTGCCAATCCTCCAATATGGTACATTGGTAATGAGATGAGCCAGCGGTCTCCGGGACTAAACGGTATGTTCTCATTCGATCCGAGCGCACTGTAATAATGGTTTTCAAGTGAATGAATAACCGCCTTCTGCTTGCCACTGCTTCCTGACGTAAAAATAATTGTTGCATCCTGATCCGGCGATCCCATACTATTTACATTGTAATCTTTTTTTTCACTATTTTTTAAATGGGATAAACTTTTTAATTCAAAGGTCTGATTATTTTCAGAAAGAATCCTTCGGTAATCTTCTGAGTGAATCAAATAGTGAGAAGCAATACTTTTCAGGTACTTATCAATCTGATCCTTTGGCAGACGGGTACTGAGTGGTACGGCTATACTTTTATTGCCTATGAGCGCCATTATAAGGAGAGCATAATCAATGTTATTCTCACTAAGAATGGCTACTTTTACCCGTTCTTGAATACCACTCAGAACCAGCTTTTCAGATAATTTTTCTATCAGACCATAGTAGTCATTGTAAGACAGCACATCTGTTCCGGAAATAAGAGCAGGGCTTTCTCCAAATTTTTCCGAAGCAGATTTTAAGAAAAGAGGAATATTTAGTTTTTGCGTAAACATTATTTACTAAATAAGCCAGCCTGCTGAGAAAATAATCGAATACAATATGAGGAGTTTTCCGGTAGCTGCGAGCACTTTATTTAGCACTACGCCTGCTTCCCTATTCAGCATCATCCTTATTGATGGGAGCATAAAGAGTGGTGTCCCCATTGCAATCAGTGAGTAGTAGTGAGTTCCAGTAAAATATACCAGAACTGCCGGGATCAAACAAGCTGTCGTAACCGATCCACAATATAGAATACGGGCAAATGTATCGCCAAACCGGACAGTGAGCGTTTTTTTTCCCGACTGTTGGTCTGTTGTGCTGTCACGTAAATTATTAACTGTAAGAATTGCTACCGAAAGCAGTCCTGTGGAAAAACCGGCATAAACCGCTATATTGGTCAGTTCCAGAGTTTGAACATAGTAGGTCCCACCAACAGCAACCGGCCCGAAAAACAACAACACGAAAACATCACCGAGCCCATGATACCCAAGCGGGTATGGGCCACCGGTATAGAGGATTCCGAATAGTATTGAGAGTATACCAATGATGAGAACGGGCCATCCTCCTCGAAATATGAGAAAGATACCAGCAAAAAATGCCATTGAAAACGCAATTATAAACGCACGCCTCATCACATTGGGAGCAACCAAGCCAGATTGTGTTGCCCGCTGTGGCCCGATTCGATCTTGATTGTCAGTCCCTTTGAGATAATCATAATAATCGTTGGAATAGTTAGTCCCTGTTTGTATCAGCACTGCACTAATGAGAGCACATAATGCAGCCGGCCAGTGCACGAGGCCGTCACTAAATGCTAAAGCTGTTCCCATCACAACAGGTGCAACCGCTGCCCATAATGTTTGCGGACGGCTTGCATCAATCCATATATGCACGTTTGAAAAAATCATTTATTATTTTCCGAAGATTGCAACAATTTCCCGACCATTATTTATCTCTATTTATGGGTACCGTGGAAACTTAGAAAAATCGGGTTTTCGTTTTTCATTAAATGCATTTCGTCCTTCCTGTCCCTCCGCTGACATATAAAACAGCATTGTAGCATTTCCCGACAGTTCCTGTAATCCTGCCTGTCCATCACAATCGGCATTAAGGCCAGCTTTCAGGCACCGGATTGCAATCGGAGAGTTTTGCAGTATTTCTTCACACCAGCAAAGTGTTTCTGCTTCAAGTTGCTCCAGTGGAACCACTGAATTAACCAGTCCCATATCCAGTGCTTGCTGCGCATTGTATTGTCTGCACAAAAACCAGATTTCACGTGCTTTTTTTTGCCCTACAACACGAGCCATATAGCTTGCTCCGTATCCACCGTCAAACGACCCGACTTTCGGCCCGGTCTGTCCGAACACTGCATTATCAGCTGCAATAGTCAAATCACACAATAAATGGAGAACATGTCCTCCGCCTATTGCATATCCTGCGACCATTGCTATGACCGGTTTCGGGCAGGTCCTGATTTGCCGTTGAAAATCAAGCACATTGAGGTGGTGTATACCTTTTTCATCTTTGTATCCGGCTTCTCCGCGGATTTTCTGATCCCCTCCGGAACAAAATGCTTTGTCGCCTTCTCCCGTTAATATGATGACTCCAATGGAATTATCGACACGAGCATCTAATAGAGCATCGGACATTTCAAACACTGTTTTCGGACGGAATGCATTCCGGACCTCAGGGCGGTTGATGGTTATTTTTGCAATTCCTCCATATTTATGATAGAAAATATCTTCGAAAGTTCCTGCCTGTTCCCAATCCATAGAACTCATTGATTATCCTCCTTTGAAACATACAAAAAATTGCTAACTTTTTCCTGAAACACATCAGGATTTTCACAATGTATACAATGACCGCTTTTTTCTATGATTTTAGCCTTTATAGCTCCACTCAGCTTTTTCATTTTCCTGTGCAATTTTTACATACTTACTGTCATACTCTCTTGCAAGCATTAATGTCGGCACAGAACATGTTGAAAGTCTATCTCAAAGTTGAGTCTGTAAGCCAACACTTAAACCGCATAGCGCTTTAGCTAATTCTTCCGGATCGTTTTGTTTACGCCGCTCCAACATATAGTGATAGTCCGGATGCTTTTGAATTGTTTGGAAAAGCGGCTGATTATACCATGTATCAAGAAATTGCGATATGTTTTCTGTTCTTAGTAGCTCCGAACACTTAATATCAGCATACAATCGATCTGATCTTTCTTTGTCTGATTTCAATCCGGGAGTTGCCGACTCAATTACCGCTTTATTAAAATATTGCGGATTTCGTAAAACCAGATTAAGTGCAATCCGTCCACCCATAGAATAACCAAGAATTGAATATTTGTTTATATGCAGTTTCTTAAGCAGGTTAAGAATTAATTGGGTCGTCATGTCGAAAGTATACCACGCCTCATCAGGTAAATCAATAGATTTCCCATGCCCGGGCATATCGATCACAAGACATCTGCAATCTGCTTGTACATTTTGAATACAGTTTGACCACTTCTGTGAAGATCCTATAAATCCGTGCAGCATCAGTAAAACCGGTAGATTCTCATCACCACGCAGTTCGTATGAGAACAGTGCATTATTCCCTGCACTCTTCATGAATCATTTTTCCATTTCTTTTACAATAGCTTTGTTAAGTTTACTGTGGAGTGTGCGGTTTTTAATACGATCCGTTTGAACTTCAATGATACCCGACTCTCTGGATATCAGTAAAGCTTGGTAGTCTGAATCAAATTGTGACATTGATTTCGGATTATAATAAGCACACTCAAATTGTTCAGCCACAGTTTTAAAAGAGGTATTATGAGGTGTGCCAAAATATTCTTCAAATACATCCGGATATTCGGCAATCGGTAGAAATGAAAAGATTCCTCCACCGTTATTATTAATCACAATAATAATAAGCTGCTGAGATAAACGGTTCAATTGTACAAGTGCATTCATGTCGTGGAAAAATGCAATATCACCAGTAATAAGTGTTACATTTTTTTTCAGGCCTTCAGCAAATCCCATTGCAGAGGAAAGTGTTCCGTCAATACCGCTGGCCCCTCTGTTTGCACCTACATTTATTGGAAATCCGTTAATCCCCCCGAACATATCCATATCTCGTATGGGCATGCTGCTCCCCAGAAAGAGACCGCAGTGTCCAGGTACATTTTCGGACAAATATCTTGCAACGCCAGGCTCTGTAACCATATCATCCTGAGACAATGTCCGCTCGATTGCAATTCCGGCTTTTTGCGATAGCGAGTTGAGAATACTGTACCAAGCATCATTATTGTTTTTATCGGATATTGACTTCAGTTGCTCACAAAATGCTTCGACCGAGGAGGTAATTCTTAACGTGGTTTTGTGTGTTGGATCGTGCCGATATGCATGATCTTTTACGATGATATAATTTTCTATCAGGTTTGTCTCTATTAATTGGAGAATATTCTTTGAAACGGGCTGACTTCCGATATGAATGATTGTATCGGGTACATACTTGTCACAGAATTTTTCAGACAAGAGCATCCGATCATAATATCGAATTAGCAATTTGTTCGCTGAAAGTCGCAGCTCGGAGGCAATATCAGCAAAGAGAGGTACTTGCAGTTTACGGGCAAATCCCATAACTGTATTACGCTCACTATCCGTCCGCAATCTGCCTACGAGGCAAAGAGGTCTTTTTGACGTAGAAAGAATTTCCGAAACTGATTCTATTTCAGACTGTTCTACAGACAGAACACTAGTAACGTAGCGAGTATATGGCTTTTCGTTATTCAGCCAATCCTGTATTGATATATTATAAGAGCCGGAAATAGTTTCCTGTACAGGTGCCAGAGGTTCGCGGAACATACAATTCAAATGAACAGGCCCTTGAGGAGTGTTTAATGTATGGAACACTGCCTGATCTGTGGTTGTCAAAACCACTTCCGGTGCAATTTTCTCATCAGGGCAAGGCATATCAATATGCAAACGGACATACGAACCATAAAGATGAACCTGATCGATCGTTTGATTCGCTCCGGTATTGCGCAGTTCAGGCGGCCTGTCTGCAGTTAGAACAATTAACGGCACACAATCTTGCGAAGCCTCAATAATAGCAGGATAATAGTTGGCCGCCGCTGTTCCTGAGGTTGAAATTACAACTGCTGGATTTCCCGTTGCTCGCGCGTAACCCAAGGCGTGATATGCAGCTCCTCGCTCGTCATAACAGATTATTTTTTTTGCTTTCGCATTTTGTGCTGCAGCCACAATAAGTGGTGATGAGCATGAACCGGGTGAAATACAATAATAGGATATACCGTTTCTGACAAGCTCATCGATAATCAAATTACACCAGAGAGAATTAATGTTGGAGGCATTAAAGATCATGCGCTGTTGAGGATTTTCAGAAAGTTACTTATCTTGTTTTCTATTTCTTCCCATTCTTCAAGCGGTTCGGATCCGGTTACGATTCCAGCGCCGGAAAACAGGGTCAATGTATTATTATGCACTAATCCTGAACGGATTGCGACGGCAAATTCGGCATGATTTGATCCAACCCATCCTATCGGGCCGGCATACCACCCACGGTCAAATGACTCTATCTCCCTGAGTTTTTTGAGCGCTATATCCGTAGGTACTCCACCTACCGCAGGTGTTGGATGGAGTGAAGAAAGAATTTCTGCCTCGGACACACCATTTAATAATGTTGCAAGAAAACTGCTGTACAGGTGCTGAATCCGGGCAAGCTTGATTACTTTCAAATCACCTGTCGATTCTACAGAGTGGCAAAATTGTTCGAGAGCTTGTTTGACGGCCTGATGGACAAAGCTATGCTCACGTAGATCTTTTTCGCTCGTCAGGAGTTCTCTTTCCAGCTTCCGGTCATCCTCATCGTCAAATCCGCGAATGCATGTGCCTGCCAGTGCTTCACTGTACACCCGTCTTTTATCTCTCCGGTAAAGACGTTCAGGCGATCCACCGAGAAAAGCAAAGTCATGCAAGGGCTGAATATAAAAATGAAATGAGTCGGGATTAACCAGTTTCAACTTCTGCAGCAGCGCAACTGCATTAACAGAATCCGAAAATTCAATTGTGGATTTTCGGGCAAGGACAACTTTACCAAGGATATTATTGGAAATAGATTCGAGTGCCTGCAACACATTATTTTTCCATGTCGATTTGTCCGGGAAATCAATTCGATTTACAGCTTGATAGGAACTAGATAAACTGTCAGAAGCGTCAAATATCAGATGATCAAATTCCAGCAGTATTGAGTCCCGCAGTTGAGAATTCAGACTCCTCTCCGGCAATAACACATTACATGCACAAAATACAGTATTATTTCGCTTAACAATTTCAAATCGGGGAACACAAAACCAGTACGAACCAAGCTTATCCCAGATATAATCCTGTGCATTAATTTCGCTGAACCGGGTACCACCGTAGTATCTAATGGCATCGTTATCACCAGGCAAATATTGCTGCAGCCGGTTTATTATGACAGAAAAATCGAGTCCTGCCGTGTCGAAAACAATATTCGCTGCCCCGATTCCTGCCATCTCTATATCGTGCTCTCTACCTGACCAATATACTTTATTCGGATTTTTCTGATCCCGAAGCCAGGCAAGTAAATCTAAAGAATCTATTTCCAATTCAAAGCGCAGCAAACGGTCAGTTTGAGCCGTATGCTTTCCTGAGAATATACCACTAAATAATTGAGCTACCGTATCTTTGAGACGTTCAAATCCACGGATGTGATCAACTTTTTGATTATTTTCAACTGTTTCAGTGAAAACCATAATTTAACTTCGATATAGTTGTATATATCACATTATCGTTAATCTAATGATACACTTACATAATAAAAAATATGCGACCTAATATAAGAAATGATGCGTAAAATAAAAATCTATTTTTCCAACGCTCTATCACGGTTTTTCACCTCGGTATATTGTTGCTACACCAAACATTAAGCGTTGTTCACAGACATCTCGGAATCCGGCTTTTTCCAAGAGAGCGCAAAAAGATTGTCCGAATGGAAAAGTTTCAACCGTTTTGTTTAGATAACGGTATGCGATACTGTTACCTGATATTAGTGAACCTATAAGAGGCAATATGTTGCGAAAATAAAACAGATAAAAGGCTTTAATAATAGTGTTGTGAGGAAGAGAAAACTCGAGAATAATTACCCTCCCCTTTTTATTTAACACTCTGAACATTTCATTGAGTGCACCATCTACATTTATCACATTCCTGATTCCAAATGCAATGGTAACCACATCAAACATACCTGATGAACATGGAAGTAAGCAGGCATCTCCTCTAATAAGTGTCCCACTTTCCTGCAGGTTTTCTCTCTTAAGTTTATCTTTCCCGATTTGCAGCATTTTTCCGGCCATATCAATACCTACTGCATGAGTGATCGAAGAGCACAGTAAACACATTGAAATGAGAAGATCACCAGTACCTGTAGCTATATCGAGTACGGTTTGATTTTCTCGACCTGATAAATGACTTGTTACCTTTTTCCTCCAAATTATATCCTGGCCAAACGACAATAGCCTGTTTAACAAATCGTACCGATTTGCGATACTGTCAAACATCTGCCAGACATTAACACGAGTAGGAGAGTTATCAATCTCATTTATTGCATTTGTATCAGAATGAAGGGAATCATTTATCTGCTGCTTATTCATTTTGTGCTGTCTGTTGGATATTTATTTTCTAAGATTTTTCGATTCGCTAATCTTCCCGGAATAGTCACTATAATTACAAATGTTGAATGTATGGATTTATTCAAACTTCATCAATATATTTCCGCAATATTTCATTCAGATACATTTCTGCATATTAATTCCTTTTATATAAAGTATACACAACAAAACTCAATTCAGTTATACTCCTTCTATTTCTTATCTCAGATTTATAGAGAATAAATCAATACCTGAGCAAAAGAAAGTCTTCAACATCAAGATTTATTCACTGTTTAAAATATTTTCAAACAAAAACTACAACACATTATATGTATATACATCTTATATCTTCTCTATAAAAAAGCACATATGACATGCCTAATTAGTTGTATATACATATTATTTTTGAATAAATATAACATTTATTACATTATTTCTATGATTTTATTGTTATTTTGTTTATCTAATCTTAACTTAACGCTGATAGGCATGCCGAGCCACTTTTTATTTCTTTCGACAATAATATAGATTGGCTATACCTTTTAATCCTTACTCTGTGATAAAATCTGCATGTCGAGTATTCTCCATTGCCATTGTATGGTATTTATGTATCCTCGAAAATCAACAGCTGGAGGTATGAAAGGTGATCTTAAAAGAAATAAAACAGATAGTATCGAAGAAAAACGCTCCCAAAAAATCACAACCTAATCCAAATCTAAAGCGGAAGGAATTTGGAGGATTAAAAGCCGCTGAAGTGTTGCATATATTAAGCGTAGCCCTCAAAGTTCAGGCCACTGAGGAGACTTTAGTTTGTCTATCTAATCAAGGATTTAAAGGCTCGTCATACAATGATTTAATCGAAAACGCCGCAGATCTTAATTTTCTGGATAGTGATATTGCGGCAATTGAAAAATACACTCCGCATCTACCATTTTTCGTCTGTTCACTTGGGCCTCATTTGACATGCGTCATTAACACCTTTCTTTCAACCAAATATTTTAAAACTAAAAACCGGACCACGGAACGTGACCGGGATATATACTTTTCCTATTACCGTTCCTCAACAAGTGTGGGATTAGGACTCTCAGAATTTTCGCCTCTGAGTAACCGTGACGGAATAACCGAAATATTTAAAGTTGCACTCGGTTTTCCCGATGCATGCCATACGAACATGCCGCAGCATCTCTGTTTTCTTGAACTTGGATTAAAAACAGAAAACTCTCCAGTCGCTGCCCAGGGTAATATTGCCGCCTGTACTTCTATTGGACTCAGCCCACTCTACCGGTCCGAGGAGATGCCCTATTCCGAAGACACTATTGTGAATTATATTATTGGTGATTCAGCAACGAACGAACCATCTGTTGTCAACGGTCAGAAACTTCTTCGGCGGCATATGTATCTTTTGGCAAAACACTTTGGTGATCAAAACGAATTTAAGCGTGCCCATACCGATAGGGCCGCCCGAATACAACTTTTTCAAAAAATAAAGAACATGGGTAAGAGTCTCCGTTTTGCCATGCATGTGTATGATAACAGAATAGGGATTTCGTCACCTGCAGATGAATCACAATCGTGGGGAGATCCTCTCCATGACTATATTTGGATGGAAGAAAGTGAAGGAATATGTAAAATTTTCCGCTTTGATTCGCTTGACTTCCTCCAGGTACTCCAGAATTCAGTAATGCTCATAATGGAAGCCAGAAAAGGACCGGTGTATTCTCATGTGAAGGTTTTACGGCCCGGTGGCCATTCGATAAGCAGTTATTACGGATTGTCAATGATTCCAAAAACTGCCCGATCGTCTCCAATTTCGAGTTTAACGCTAGATGAGGCAATTTATCATAACAATAACGATTCCGTTTTGAATGGTCTCAATTGTATGATCAATTTGGGATATCTTGATTCACAAAGTGCAGTTAACCTTATTAATGAAGCACAAAAAGCTGCAATCGAGCGATATATTGCGATCATACCTGGAGCTCGAGTAAGCACTCCGAAGAAACGTTTGATCAATGCTACACCATACAATCATGAAATCTCTCAGTACAACTGGGAAAAACTCGTAGAAAACAAACAAATCCGAGATCAATTTTGGAAAAACGGACATTTGGATCGGATGTCAAAGACTCCCGGACTACGCTTTCAGGTTAATAATGGAGTTGAACTTCCGGAAGATATGGATTCTATCGCACCGATCCATGCCGAAAATTTTTCACTTGCTGATCTATTATTACTGACCGATACATTTCGTGCCATTGGAGAAGATATTCCTGATACCAGGCCAAATGATATTGAACATATCGTGAAAAATCCGGGATCCGGTACCGGAGGAATCAATAAGGCCACTGCAGGATTACAAGTGTTATCGCACCTTAAAAATCCTGAAACCGGAAGGTATCATATTACTGACATTGGTATTGACGAACCAGGTATATATGCAATGGCCGCCGGTATGTCTCATGCTTTGGACGGTAAAGGATTTGTGCTTGCCGAAATACAGTTTAATGATTACGATTTTGGAGTGTTTGCCCCGGATGAAATCAGTACAATCTATCAAAGAAGCAATGGAAAGGTCATGTTACCTGTTGTTATTCGTCAATCGTATGGTTTTATACGGGGGCGATCGATCGATTCGATCATGGCACTTGGAGGAGCTGGCGGCAGTTATCATTCATCATGTTCAGTCGGAACTATTGCAAACCGGTTAAAAGGTGTCCAAGTCGTTATTCCTAATACAGCGCATGCTATACAAATGGCGTATAGAAATGCAGCGAGCAGTAATACACCTACCTACATTCTTTTGAGTAATCCGGTTATGAGAAAAATTCCGATAGGTTCATTCAATTATTCTGGTACCTATCTTGACCTTAACACCCCGCTTGATCCTGTTGGAATCTATTATACTCATTCTGTAACGGACGAACCGACCGGCGCCCATCACCATATAATTTTAACGTACGGCGAATATGTACCCATATGCTATCTTGTAGCTGAACAGCTTCTTGTAAAAGGGATTAAAACACTCATCGTCGACTACAATTATCTTGTTCCACGCAACAAAAATGTCGTAAACGAACTCCTCACTCAATATCAAGATTCTGCTATACAGCCGGAGTTTACCGTAGTTTCTCAGGAAGGCGATTTCGGATTTGGAGACGTAATTATCAGCGATCTTTCAAAGTACAGAATATTTACGGAGAAAATTGCAGCACGTGAGAGACGAAACCAATGGATGGGAGAATTCTTGACTTTTCCAAGTCCACAGAAGATATATAATCATCTCCTTAATGTACACCGAGATCAGGTTTCAGGACAGGACGGATTCATTTTTGAGGATATCCCGAGAGAGCTTGAGCCTATGGAACAGTATTTTTCGGGATTATCTGGATAAATCTACTTTAGATACAAGAATGAGCAAAAAACAAATTTTAAAAGTAACATACAAAATGCATCATGAATCTGTATTCTTATATAGATTGCAAAAAATGAATTAATAATCATCACATTTTTTTGAATTGTTGTCTGTGGATGATCACATATAATTAAATCCAATTTATCAACAGAACACTTGTAAATATTACAAATTAATAATTAAAATAATTTTTCTTGCAAAAATCGAAATTAGAATAAACATACAATTATGCAGAGGTTAACGGTTTTAAGAACCGCAAATATATTAGTTGATATTCTTTAGTGATTTTATTGCAACAACGCTGGAATTGAATAATTTTGCATAATAACTGTATTACAACATATTTTCTTTATATCCCCATACAAATTTGTTACTTATCACTATCCAACAATCAACGGAGGGAATTTATGATGTTTAGATTACGGATGTTGTTTGTCACAGCAGTGCTGTGTCTTGGAATTGCCGGAATATCAGCTGTCGAATTAAATGCACAGGTAAGAGTGTCACAGATTGCCTACACTACATTTAGTGATGACGGGCCTGAAATCTGGATTATGAACACAGATGGCATGGATAATCGGCGCATCGGAACTGGAAACAGTCCGGCATGGTCTCCCGATGGAACAAAAATTGCTTTCACAAGGGAAGAAAATAACAATACAGACATCTACTATATGGATGCTGCTGACGGCGGTAATGTAACCCGCTTAACGACTGATCCTGCGAGAGATCACGGACCGACCTGGTCTCCGGACGGTTCGATGATTGCATTTAACTCTGGCAGAAGCGGGAGTGATCAAATTTGGCGGACAAATGTCGATGCCGGTGCGTGGGGCTATAACCTTACACAACTTACGCAAGATACCCCGCACAATCGAGTTAATAATTTTATAGCATGGTCCCCAAATGGATTGTGGATAGCGTTTGAAGCAGACAGAGATAGAGACGATCCTGAAATATACCTTGCCAATGCAGTTGACGGCACCAATCAGCAGCGATTAACCTGGACCCGTGCTCTTGACGAAGTTCCGGCATGGTCTCCCAACAGCGAACAGATCATTTTTTCCTCAGATATGCATGATGATCCGCAAAGCGGAACGTACGATATTTACATTATGAATGTTGACGGATCAGACCAAACTCGCCTGACACACACACCAGGGTCAGCTTCCAATCCTTCGATGTCGGCCAACGGTAGATATATAGCATACAGCTATTCGGAAGGCGGAGGACCGGGCTCGGTTTCGCAGATATGGATAATGAATTCCTATGGTTCAGACAAGAGAATGCTATTGGAAGGAGCGTCTCAGCCGAGGTTTTCTCCGTTTTAAGTGCACGGAAATAAAAAACACAAATATATATTTATTTGCACTGTTCTTCTACTTAAGCAATGTTAACCGCTTTGTTTCCATAAAGCTTCTTGTCTACCAGCTGTGCAACTTCATGTCTCAATATATTTTGAATTGCCAGCGTAACTTGCTGTGCTTCCGGTAATTAATACGTAATAGTTGTGACCAGGTTATATGGATTTGGATAATTTTTATCAAGAGCATATGACCTTGTCAATTGCAAACGAAAGACAGCTTTTTATGAATCAGCATATCATCATTTACCGTAAAATTTATATAGCTTATTCAAAACATGTAATTCAGCGATACCTCTCTTTGATTCTTTTTACAAAACTTTTTAATCAAACTGTACGATAATGTAATTGATCGATTCGATACGGTATCTGTGTGAGTAGCTCCTAATTCACCATCACAAATATCGTGATATTCACAATTTCACACCATAATTGGCAAGGTAATAATATTTCTTTCTTAGCATTTTTCAATATCCTCAACCTCATTATAACGTGGACAGGAGTTCCAGTTTGTTGTTATGTGTCTATCGACATGTACTCCTTGTGCCTCTACTTCTCAGTAAAATACAACTCCCAAAAACTTGCCTGTCCTTCATTTACGTCAACCATATCAGCCTTTCCCAGATTAACGGGCAGGCCCCCGTCTTTGAAGACCATTTTGAGTGTTCTAATGTTCGAAATGTGCTTGAGGGGGTTGCCCTCAAGAACGATAAGATCAGCGAGTTTGCCCTTTTCGACAGTTCCAAGGTCATCAAGGCAGTTTCGTGTAGCGGCGATGAGTGCCTGCATTTCTGTCAATCCGGAAAATATAAGCTGCTCTATTTCCAGCAGACCGATCTCTCCGGCAGGACTTGAATCGGAGCCAGTAATTATCCTTACACCTGCAGCCTGAGCTTTCTTCAATACTTCACGTTGTCTGGCAGCAGCTTCTTGAGACCGTTCATCTGTATAGGCCACCAAAATCCTGCCATTTATCACTTCAGGATCTTCGTCAAATCCCAGTTCCCCGATGAATCGTCCTCGCTCATAAATGTACTCTTCGCTCAGATTGCAGACAATGGTTGGATCGAGAAATGTACCTTTATCCGCCATCAATTGTATTGTTTCGTCACTCACAAACCAGTACCGTGTTCGATGCAGTTGACTCCTGCCTTCACAGCCCTATGCGCTCCTTCTCTTCCTGAATGAGCTGTGGTTCTTATCCCGTGCGCCTTCGTAGTTTCAATCAACACCTTAAGTTCTTCATCATCAAAATGGTTAATATTAATCTTGATGAAGTCAGCATCTCTATTTATGTTGTATAGCAGTGCCTCACGATACGCCGCGGGTTGCGACGGGCCATCGTTGTGGGCGCGGGAAGGCGGGAGCGTAGGTGATATAATTTTCCCGGAGGCGAAAAATTCGTGGTCCGACAAAAACTTCCGCATTAAACGCGTCTCTCCAGTCGACATCGATATAATCTCTTTCTCCGGTCATTCTAAGCGCTGTGAAATCTCTCTTGAGGCTGTCCATCGCGTTTCGGCCGGTCCGGATCGCGACTGGGAGTAAGGGCTCATCACCCAGCATGCGATTTACATCAGGAAGCAGATCCGAGAGATGGGAATGTATGTTCCAGAACCCAGGAAGCACATAGCCGCCGTCGTGGATCCGAGTGTTTGGATTCGCATCGCCAGTGTACTCACCTTCACTGATTTCAGGGATTCTATTGCCTGTGATCACGATTGTCACATCTTCTTTCATTGGGTTTCCGGTACAGTCGATGACATTGCCATTCGTGAGAATGGTCTTAAAATAATCCACATCCTGAGAATACACCTGTCCAGGAAATAGAAAAGCTGCTACCAAATTAAAAAGTGTTAACATTTTTAATACGTTCATGACATTACTCCTTAATATTTTGACAAGAAAATTATAATATTTTTGATTACATTAATTTGCATATCAATTCAAAATCGTTGAATTTTTTTAAATAATCACAACTAAGATTTTCAATAACTTTTTTCTAATTTATATAAACAAGTTTTAATCCTGACTATTTCGGCCAACAAAGTTGCCATAGTATGCTGTAACCAAAAACAAGTCAGGGGAACAAGATATGCCAGATTAATGCTACCTGTTAACATCAGAAACTTGACCTTGAATAGCAGTAAGCACTGCTCCGCCAAGAATACCCATGATCAATCCTGACCCGGCAATTTTAGCATCATCTCCAAGACCTTTAACAGCAAGTCCGAACATTGTTGGAAACATCAGTGACATACATCCTGGAATACATATCAGAGCATAAACACCAATATAACCTCTAATAAAAATGGTCGTCAGAGTACATACCATTGCTGCAAATGATAACAAAGTGAGCAGTTTTCCAGGAGTCATGAAACGCATTAACCAAGTACAAATAAATCTGAAAATTGCAAAAAATACAAGTGATACAAGATAATACATTGATGCTCCTGCTGTATTCACATTAAGCTCTTGCATTACGTGCCGAATGGTAAATGACCACACACTAATTTGTGCTCCTACATAAAAAAATTGTGCTACAACTCCCAGAAGATAGCGCCGATTACTATATAATCGTTTGAACGTGGGAAGCAAATTTAGCGTATTCTCTGTATCTGACGCTTTGGGCATTTTCATTGCGGCTATTACAATCCACAAAACCATCAGAAATAGTGCCACCGAAACATAGGGGGTCCCACTACCGCAGCAAGCTCTTCAGGTTGAATTTTCTGTAGCTGTTCCGCTGTTAACGATGCGCGTTCCTCTGCCGTTGCTTCATTAAGATTGAATAAGATAAATACTTTACTGAGAAATATCCTTAATATCGAACCTATCGGATTGAATGATTGTGCAAAGTTCAACCGGCGTGTTCCCGCTTCCTCCGGTCCCATTGCAATGATATAGTGATTCGCAGCAGTCTCTAAAACGGAAAGTCCTTCTGCCAGAATATATAATGCTCCAAGAAAATGGAAGTAATTCATGGTTATACTTGCCGGGTAGAAAAGCAACGCGCCTATTACGAATAGCTCTAATCCAAGAAGAATTCCGGCTTTATAAGTAAACTTTTTGATGAAAATTGCTGCAGGAAGTGCAAGACAAAAATAAGAACGATAAAATGCCATCTGAATCCATGGAGTCTGGAAATCGGACATACTCATAATCTTCTTGAAGGCCGCCAGAAGCGTGTCAGTGATATTGTTGGCTAATCCCCACCATGCAAAACAACTAGTTAATAAAATAAAAGGCCATAAAATGTTTCGAGGAATAAGGTGCTCTACTCTATTTTCTTTGTTACTACTCATAGAATGCGTGTTTGCCATAAGCTATAATCTTTTATTAAGTCATCTTTAATATTGATTTTGCTTTGCGTAGTGCTCCATGAAGTCACCTAATTTTTTATATTTATTATATAGAAAATTGTAAATCTTAACATTTTTTGAATCTGGTTTATATTCAGTTTCATACCCACTCTTCATTTTCTGCATAGCTTCTGATACATTTTTATATTTTCCACCAACTGTTGCTGCAAACATCGCCGAACCGAGGGCACAGGTTTCTTCTGATTTGACTACTTTTATGTTCCGATCCATTACATCAGCCAATACCTTCATTACAAAGGGTGATTTTTTTGCGACACCTCCAAGTGCAACAATTTCCTTAATATTGACACCTTCTTCTTCATATTGCTCTACAATCCGCTTTGATCCAAATGCAGTAGCCTCAACAAGACTTCGGAAAATCGTCGGTGCATCGCTTCCTAAGCTAAGATTTATAAGAGCACCCTTCAACATTTGATTAGCATTTGGTGTACGTCGGCCATTTAACCAGTCTAACGCAATAATACTTTCTTCACTAATTTCACAAAATTCAGCTTTTTCAGAAAGTGTGGGGATAATTTTATCAATAAGTATGTCATTTTTATTAGAATTTGGTAACGCGTTATCGACTTCAATATTATTGAGAGGCCATGAAAGAATATCTCTAAACCAGGAATATATATCTCCAAACGCAGATTGTCCTGCTTCCATACCTATCATTTCAGGTAATATGGAGCCGTCTACCTGACCACTTATTCCCCTGATACATTTGTCTTTCAAGTCCTTTTTTGGCACAACAAGCATATCACACGTTGATGTACCGATGACCTTAGATAACACGTAAGGACTGATTGCTCCACCAACAGCACCCATATGTGCATCAAGAGCCCCTACAGCAACCGGAATACCCTCTGATAATCCCACAACTTATTTGCCCAATTCTTCGACAAATATCCGGCAATTGTATCGGATGTCAATGTTTGCGAATATAGTCTTTTGCGAAGACCCTGTAATAATGGATCGACTTTGACAAGAAACTCTTCGGATGGTAGTCCGCCATGCGATTCATTCCACATTCCTTTATGACCAGCGGCACATCGACTTCGTTTAATTGTTTGGGGCTCGTTATTATCGGTTAATAAAACCGGAATCCAATCGCAATGCTCTAACCATGTGTAAGCATGTTCACGAACAGTGCCGTCAGTTCGAATGACATTCAATACCTTTGACCAAAACCATTCAGAAGAATAAATACCACCGGAAAACTTTGTGAAATCAACACCACCCCAGCTTTGTGAGGCTCTATTAATTTCCTCTGCCTCCAATATTGCGGTATGGTCCTTCCAAAGAATAAACATAGCATTGAGATTATCCTTAAATTCAGGCTGCAATGCTAAAGGCGCTCCGTTTTTATCTACCGGGGCGGGTGTAGAGCCCGTTGTATCGACACCAATTCCAATAATATTTCGGACATACGTTGATGGGACAGTACTTATACACTGGGTAACAGCATGTTTGAGCCCTTCGATATGATCAAGAGGGTGCTGTCGATATTGATTTCTGACAGCGTCGCAATAGTCTCCTCGATTCCATCGTTCAAAAGGGAAAACTGATGATGAGACCTCTTCACCCGATTCACTATCTACCAAGAGACAGCGAATTGAATCGGTACCAAAATCTAATCCAATGACAAATGAATCATTCATTAATTATTTTTTCTAATTTCCACTTCCTACAAATTTAACTGCACCTACCACATCCAATACTATAACTGTATTTACCCTGTCCGTCGGTCTTCCTGTATGGGTAACAGCAATTGAATTTTCTCTCTTTTCTGTTTCAAAATACCGTCGCGGTACTGCAGTAAGCGGATATGCCTGTATGGGTTTATTCGGCAAACCACGCACAACAATTTCCCGAGGTTGTGGATTTCTGCTTCGTACCCAATCAAACACATGAAGATACAGCCGCGTATTACCGTCATCAAGTACTCTTTGTGTTATCCGTCCCCATTCCGGTTGACCTATAAGACTTCCTCTTGTTCCGTAAACTGCTTCGGCATTCCGCTGAATCCATTTACCAGCTCCGAGAAGCATTGTAGCAGAAGTTTGCGGGATTTCTCCTTCCGGTGTTGGCCCAATATTCAGTAAATAATTGCCATTCTTACTAATAATATCGACTAATTCAAACGTTATTTCTTTTGGGCTTTTCCAGTTGATATCAGTCTTATTGAATCCCCATTCGTCATTCAATGTCATACAGACTTCGAAGTTTTGATTGATTTCATCTGCGTCCATTGGAGGAATTGCCTCTTCAGGTGATATATAATCTGCCGTTTCACCGCCCAAACGGTCATTAATGATTATATCCGGTTGGAGAGAACGCATAATCTCCATAGTCTCTTCAGCATGAATAAGCTGTGGATGTTCCGGCAGATAATACTCTTCTCCTCCAAATCGAGAATCAGGTGTCATGAATGCTCCACCGTCATCAAACCAGAATAGACTTACTGGTCCATAGTTGGTCAACAATTCTCTAATTTGGTTCTGATAGAAATCTACATATTTTTCCAGATCTGCATCAGGATTCGGATTGCCGTGGTATCCGTGCCACTTCTCGGCGAAATCGGGATGATGCCAATCTGTTATCGAATAATAAAGCCCAAATTTAATTCCTCTCCGCTGGCACGCTTCAGCAAGCTCTTTAATCGGATCTCGTCCAAATGGAGTACTGTCCATTATATCATAATCAGTATATTTGGAATCAAACATACTAAAGCCATCGTGGTGTTTTGTTGTTATCATTATATATTTCATGCCTGCTTTTTGTGCAATATCGACCCATTCATCCGCATTGAATTTAGTCGGATTGAATCCTTGAGCAAACTTTTCATACTCATCGAATGGGATATCGGCACCCCGCATTATCCACTCTCCATATGTTGTTTCACCTTTCCATTCACCGGATGGAACCGAAAATAGTCCCCAGTGAACAAACATTCCGTACCGCGCATCACGCCACCACTCCATACGCTTTTCCATCGATTCATCCCAATCATTCCTTACATGGGCTTGTTGCTGCGCACGCAACTGAAATGTAAATGTCAATACTATTAATACAATCACACAAGCTGCGAACTTACTTTTACATGTATGCATCATTGATCCCTTCATTTTGCTCTATCATTTAAATAATTGCCTAACTGTCTGATAATACAAATCCTATTTTTCAACTTTTTGAGGCTCATAGCGTTTTAGCGTGAATGATTCTTTTATCAATTTTTTCCCCTCCTCTATTCCGGATATTTCACCTTGAGCAATTGCCTGAATCATTATATTTCCTACTGCTGTTGCTGCAACCGGACCTGCTATTACAGGAATTCCGGTAGCATCCGCACTAAACTCATTGAGCATTTCATTTTGTGAAACTCCACCTACTATATGGAGAATCTCAACCGGTTTCGGAGACATTTCATTTATACTATCAATGATAAATCTGTATTTTAATACTAAACTTTCAAATATTGTCCGAACTATTTCCCCTTTTGATTCCGGAATTTTCTGATGTGTATTTTTGCAATATTTTGCTATTGCTGCTAACATATCCGGATGATTTAAAAAGAGTGTATCATCAGAGTCAATGATACAGGTAAATTCAGGGGAGTTTTTTGACTGATATATCAACTTTTCATAAGTCAGGTATTCCCACCGAACTCTCCACTGTTTCTGACATTGCTGTAAAAGCCACATCCCCATTGTATTACGAAGAAACCAAATTTCCCCGTTGTATCCCCTCTCATTCGTAAAATTTCTTTCACATGATTTCGTATTGATAATTGGCTCGTCTACTTCTATTCCCAGAAGTGACCAGGTACCAGAACTCAAAAAGGTGCTCTGTTTCGATTGTGATGGTACAGTAGCAACAGCACAAGCCGCATCATGACCAGCAGGTGCTATACATCTAAAGGTAAAATGCTCGTTTCTTCGACAATTTCCGGTAAGAGCGGTCCTAAACATGTTCCCGGCTGATGAAGTCGAGGTATAATTGCGATTGGAATATTCAATTTCTCAAATATTTCTACATCCCATTGCTTTAAGCGTGCATTCAGCAATTGAGAAGTAGAAGCAATTGTGTGTTCTGATGATTGTTTTCCTGTCAGTAGATAATGAAACAAATCCGGCATAAATAAAAGTCTCTTTGTCTTATCAAGAACAGATCTATCTAATTGAGCAATACTTAAGAGCTGATAAATTGTATTTATCTGCATGAATTGATTACCGGTGTGGGTATAAATTTCTTTACGCGGCATCAGTTCAAATGCCCGCTCCATCATCCCCTTAGTACGGAAATCGCGATACGAATATGGATTCTCTATTAGCGTATCATCATGTCCAATTAAACCAAAATCAACACCAAAGGTATCAACACCTATACTTATAATATCTGTATGACCCTGACGAGAAACTACTGCAATACTTTTTTTAATTCTGCAAAAAGATAATTTATATCCCACTGTATATGTCCGGCGTTTTGTATAGAATTATTGGGAAAGCGATGGACCTCCTCCAGATGAATTTTTCTTTCATCAATGGCTCCAAGAATAGTCCTGCCGCTTTCCGCACCGAAATCGGCCGCTAAAAATTTTGATCCTACCATGAATTTATATTGTGTTGTTACAATTAACGCAGAAACGCTTCTGTAAGCCCGCCATCGACAGGTATGATATGCCCGGTTGTCCTGTCAGACCGCGGACTGAGCAGATAATAACTTGCCTCGACAACATTTTCGGTACGATTGAACGATGCGTCAATGTCCTCTGCGCATAAAATTCAGCGAGTTTCATAGTTAGCGTTGACATTTCATCATTTTCATTAAACGGTATTTCGTATTTTTTGAGACTCTTAATGATTCGCTCACGAGAAAACATCGAACTGCCTTCAATGACTGCTGCCGGACTCACTCCGTTGACCCGTATATTCGGAGCATGACGGATTGCTAACTCACGAATCAAGTGGTTAACTGCCGCTTTGCTCACATCGTACGGTTCACTTCCCGATCTGGGAACAACTGCATTTGTCGAACTAGTCAAAACGACAGATCCTTCACCTCTTTGTTTATTAACAATATCCGCAAAAACTTCTGTAATTATAAAATTACTTCTTAAATTTATTGATAATGTTTGATCCCACAATTCGTCACTGAAGCTGCTCCCTTTATCTGGTTGTATAAATATAGTTGCAGTATTTACTAATATATCAAGTCCACCAAAATTAAGAATCGCTTTTTTAAATGCTTTTTTGACCGACGCACGATCAGATATGTCAATTTCAACACTCATAAATACTTCATTACCCATTTGTTCTGAGAATTCATGCTCAACTTGTTGCGTAGCATCAATATTTAGATCAGCTATCACTACATGAGCACCTTCCTGTGCTAATTTTCGACAAAATTCTCTGCCGATTTTGCTACCGCCGCCTAGTACGACAGCGACTTTCCTGGCTAACTCTTTTTCTGTAGGTTGACGCCTGATTTTCGCTTCTTCAATTGCCCAGTATTCGATACGGAAGGCTTCCCGGGGGGTCAGCGCAACATGATTGTTCAAAACAAAATTTTTGTCGATTTCTTGGTCAAACTTTCCATTATCCAGAGAGGTAGCTCCCTCCATAACATGAATGGCATTGATGTAAAATTCACCGGTTATGCGGGCCTCTTTTTTACTTTTGCCGAAACTGAACATTCCAATACCAAGAATCAGGACAACGGTAGGATTGACGCCACGAATAGGAGGCGAATCTTTGTCTTTATTCGATTCGTAATACTTTTCATATTCTAACTGATAGGTTTTCAAAGAAACACCGACGGCGGATTTCAAATCTTCAATTGTTCCGTTTTTTGAATCCCACTTTACATAAAGTGGTCGAACTCTTGTGCGTATAAAATGATCGAGGCAGCTCGTACCTTGGAATGCGAGTTTTTCTCCGTCAGCACTATTGATAAATCGAAGCACATCAGTTGAATCATCAAAATTACCAATGACTGGTTTGTCCATTTTAACAACTCCTCGAAGATGGGGGAATATGAAATCGGCGAAATGATCACGGTTTTTCCGAATTGTAAAGGTCTGACCGCCAAATAACTTATCCCCTTTTTATTCTGAAAAGTATTGACAAACTGTCCCATTGCATTGATCACTTCAATTATCAGCCGGTAACACTCATACTGGTCATCTGCCCATGCGATAAGTCCATGTGAAGCAAGAATGACTCCTTCTGCTCCTTGGTTTTCCTTAACGGCATTTTCAAGCATACATCCCAAATAGTAGCCAAGACGCTGCCAAGGCAATCAGATAAGGTTGTATTGAAATTTGTCATTGAATTCCCGCAGTTTTTGCTGACCATTACCAGAGGCAACAAGGACTATTGCCCAGTCCGGATGCATATGATCGATATGTTTATACGATACTAATCCATGCAGCGGTGTATCAATTGATGCAGGACGATTATTTAATCCAAATTGACACAAAGGATAAAATTCGAGCATTTGATCTTCAAAATCCATCCCCCGGTACTTCTCTTTGAGGGCAAGAAGTTTGTCCATATACAACGTTGCAAAACCATCTCGTTTTATTGAACCTAAATCTCCGCCACTTCCTTTCACCCAGAGCACGTCAACGTCTGCATCAGTTACTCTGTCTTTTTCGATCACCTTAGACGACGTATTGCCCCCACCAAAATTTGTGATTCGTAGATTCGATTCCAGTAAGTTTGAACGATAACGCAATATTTCTCCATCATCGTATCCTTTAATATCAGTTGCATTTCATTTATCTTCCAATAGGATCAACTTTCTCATATCGTTACTCATAACACTCATGTCTCCAACCAATAATCATTAAAATTTCAGTTTATATTGTTTTCATTGACAAGTCGTTTGTACAATACTTTTAGACTAAATTTAATTTTTTCTTTCGATAAGTTTCATCAGCACGGTTATGAATGCGTTGAACCTCCTCTTCATCCATAAACACCGGGCATCCTTTTACATATGCTCCGTTTGCTCCGTTAAAAATTTCGGCTGCTTTAACTGCCATTAATGTAGTGGTAAGTACACTATCAACCGTTCTCTCCATAGATATCATTCTATGATTTTTTATCAATATGAGCTTCTGAGTGTACCCATTCATGTTAGTAAAATATTTCCAACCTTCTGGTATTGAAACTACAAGCTCTGCTCCCGGATTGACATAATCAATAAGGAGTGATTTGGGTTCACAACACACAATTTCATCAGGAAAAAGTCGCTTATTCGCAAATTCTTCAGCCTTATGGGAGCAGAGAATTTTATTTACTTCAACTGGGTTGGTATGCCCGATAAATCGTACACCTTCTTGTTTCAGAAGCTAAGCATGAAAAGCAACCTCGACAGAAGGATTCATGCCATTTGGGTTAACTCTTGATTCCTGTAAAAAGTGCTGTGTTTCTTCTTCTGTAAGGTTTTTATCAAGAAGCGGTAATATTTTATCAAACAGTACTTGCACAATTTTATCTTCCCGCAATGTTTGCAATTGACTGCCACTCGCTTTTAGTAAAAATGACTCTTCATTAAACAATACTGACGTATTTCCTTCTCCCAGGATTACCAATCGATGTTCAGGAGGATCAAGTTCCTGAGACAAGTAAAGTAACTCTTTTTGGAGCGTAAACTTATCTCTCTTATTATCCATAACATTTCTCATAGCGCTTGTTACCATAGTAGCTGAGCATTATATTTCAATCTCAATCTATGTTCTAATGTATTACATTATCTATATAACGGACCAAAATTCTTACATGCCCGATAATCAGCACCCTGTATATCATGCGCTCCAAATGCCGTCCATGCACTGGGTCTGAATATCCGTTCTTCGGACACGTTATGCATGTACACGGGAATACGCAGCATAGATGCCAAAGTAATTAAATTGTCACCAATATGACCATAGCTAATTGCTCCATGATTCGCTCCCCAGTTATACATGACTGAATAAACATCACGAAATGGACCGTTGCCCGTAAGAATCGGCACAAACCATGTTGTCGGCCACGAAGGATTTGTTCTTCTATCCAACACCGCATGAATGTCCGAAGGTATATTAACAGCATAACCTTCCGCTAACTGAAGAGCAGGTCCCAGACCTTTTACAAGGTTGATCCGTGCTATCGTTACGGGCATTTCACCTTTGGTCAGATACTGAGACGAAAACCCACCACCTCTGAAATATTCCTGAATTGCGGGACACCATCTGGTTGCCTTTAGACACTCCTCTGCTTCTACCGAAGTAATCTCCCAGAATGGTTTCATAACCGGCTTACCGTTAAAGGATTGCTGTCCTGTTCCATCAAGCGTTGCAGAACCCGAATTAATCAAATGTAACATTCCTTCGGAAGCTTTTCCTGTTAAGTTTTTGCCTGTTACTCGTTTGACAGAATCAGGGCTCCAGTAAGTTCGGACATCGGCAAATATCTGAGCGATATCTGTCAACAAATGACAAAATATCATTGTGGCGCCGTTCAGACAATCATTCTCTGTTGCAACCGTAAAAGATTCCCTGATGCCGCTCCAGTCAAATGACGAATTCAGAAAAGCTTCCAGAAAGTCTCCATTAGGATACTGGTCTGTCCACTGGCGTTGCCCCTGAAAACCGGCAATAAGTGCGTTGTGCCCAAGTGCTTCCTCACCAAAACCAAGCTTAGCTAATCGAGGATTTCCAACCATCAAATCCCGGACAATCATTGTCATTTTAACGACTGTTTCCCATTCTTCATCCTTCCTGGTACGGGAAATCTGTTTATTAGGTGCATTGAAATCTTCACCTTCTTTGCAATAGTGTTTGACCCACTGAAGTGCACGATCAAATTCATCTGTATCATACACTCCATTGTCTATTCTCCGAACAAGCTCGGTCATATCCACAACTTCCGCACGCATACCGAGAAAGTCGTGAAAAAAGTCGTGATCAACCACCGAACCGACAATTCCCATTGAAACTGCTCCGATCGAGAGATACGATTTGCCACGTATTTCTGCTGTGGTAAGTCCCGCTTTGGCAAATAAAAGCAACTTGCCCTGAACATCATTCGGAATAGTTGAATCACCAGCATCCTGAACATCTCGCCCATATATACTGAAAGCCGGCAATCCTTTTTGACTATAGCCTGCGAGAGCTGCGGCCAGATAGGCTGCTCCCGGGCGTTCGGTCCCGTTAAAGCCCCATACCGCTTTTGGAACAAAGAGGTCAGAATCCATTACTTCTGTCCCGTAACACCAGCATGGCGTCACAGTTAAGGACACTCCCACTCCTTCACGAGCAAACTTTTCGGCACACTGAGCTGCTTCAGCAACACCGCCGATGGTTGTATCGGCAATAACACACTCAACCAACAACCCATTTGAATGACGGAGATTTTCCGACAGAAACCGTGCGGCGTTTTTGGCCATTTGCATTGTCTGGTCTTCAAGCGACTCGCGTACACCTTCACGTCTTCCGTCTATAACCGGCCGTATCCCGATCTTAGGAACCGCACCTCTGAGACGTTTGACCGGTTTGTTCACTTTCAAAGTATTAATGTCAGCCATTGATCTACTACCTATTATTTTATAATATATGGGCGATATTCTATCAGATTTAATGAGTTATAAGCTTGCGATCCATAAATGGATATTAACAGCTGCTTACTTATGTAATATTTTTAAAATACTAACTAAAGTAAAATATTACCGGGCTTTATCAACATCGAGTACTATAACAGAATCATCTGCATCCAACGATTTGCCATCGAGTGTTATCTCTACAAAGGAACGACTGGAACCGGCAACCATGCATAAAAAATCAGAAACATAATTTCTCTAACTATGCCGTAACCTTTACAAATCCTGTAATACAGCCGTTTATGGAAGCTGTGAAAAAGCCGAATGCATGCGGAGTATTTATTTCCGTTTTGTTTTCCGGTTTTTCCTAGTATAAGGGAGCATCGGAATACATTTATATATCAAGATTCTTCGGGCTTGAGGATTTACAAACTTTAGATTTGATAATACACTTTTGAATTTTATGGGACATTTCCACTTTTACTGTGAACCCAGCAGGTTTAAAAACCGCTCCCAGCCTTTTTCAAATGCCTCTCTGTTTGCTGCAGATGCGTCTGCATCTTCTCCTGCCCGCATAAATCCATGACCGGCACCAGGATAAACCACCGGTTCATAGATCTTTTGCAAGGATGCCATGGATTCTGTCGTCGCCTCCACAGTGCTGGTAACCCGATTGTCATTTTCTCCATAAAATCCGTACACAGGGCACTGGATCAAATCCATCATTTCTGTTTCGGGGGGTGTGCCGTAAAATACGAAAGCAGCATCAATTTCCGAATCAGCACCGTGTACCGCAAAATTAAAAGTGTTTCTGCCTCCCCAGCAAAATCCGGCAACAGATACTTTTCCTGAAGCTGCTGGAAGCCCTCTGAGGTATGCGATGACCGCTCTGATATTTCCGTCTATTTCATCCCTGGTCAATTCAGAAAGTGCTTTGCGAAGATCGTCCCCTGAAGTAAACGAGTTAGTGTTGCCACCACCTGGACCTTTACCGGAAAGCAGGTCTGGGCTGATCGCAAGATACCCCGCTTCGGCAAGTCTGTCAGCCACGGTGCGGACCCAGTCTGTCAATCCTCTGTTTTCATGAATAATAACAACGCTTGCCGTCGGTTCATTGACTTCTGGAAAAACGATGAATAATGAGAGAGATGTACCGCTCGGGGTATCGATCGTTATCCATTCTTGATGCCGGGATGATGTGCTCAAACGGTCATTGGTTTCCGAAACAGTCTGTCCATCTCCGCAGAAAATTAGGAGAGTAAGCGTAGATAAAACAAGTCCTGTGGTGCATATTCTTCCTATAGCAGTGTATATTTTCATATTGTTGGGTCTCCTGAATAAGTTAATTTCAAATTTATCTGATATTCACCATATCTATTCTCTAAAAGAGTAATGATTGGGATTTTTGTCGACTTACGATGCCATTCTAACATTTGATGTATACCACCAGAGCATTTTGGACACTTCTGGTTCATTAGTAAGAGGCACGATACACTACATTCTTAGATCTGTATTTGCATACTATCACCACAGTTTTTTGACCTCGTCATCCAAGCCGGTCATTTCCCACCTGAGCAGCGCAAATGGGACAGCACCCGCCGCAAACATGTCGTCCATGAACTCTTTCAGGCTGAAATCTTCTCCAAGCCGGTGAGCCTGGTCGGCAAGTAACCGGTCAATCTGGAATTTTCCACCCACGTATGCCATTGCATACCCCGGATTTATAATGCCCATATCAATGTCATGCAGCGTGTTAAAACTGTCGCCACCCGCCCAGCCATAGGGGGTTTTCCCGACATAGTAGCGGGTGGCATCTTTCAGCGTAAATTCATTACTGTGTATTTTCAGGTCGGTTAACATTCTGATTGCCCTGAATACTTGCGCAATATAGGTAATTTCTTCTCCCCGCGGATAGTCATCATATAAACCGGCATTCAACAGCAATTCTTCAAGTGCAAATGCCAGTCCCTCGTCGATGAGCATTTCCATCCGAAATTGCGGATATGCCCCCCGGATCGGACGGTCATCTCTCTCATGCCGTTGCCAGAAAAACGTGTGGCCGATCAGGCCATGGCTTATTTCCGCCAGGGGATTCAGGTCTCTGCACTTCACGAAGAATTCCTGCTGACCGAGTCCACCTGGTTCATTCCACCAGGTATCCGCTCCTATCGGTTTCAGGTAATCAGGGACGGTAAATATTTCATTGTCACGCAGGAAACGCAGTATATGATCCTCAAATTCTGACCAGCGCTGTTTATATTCTGCTGCGCTTGACACTGGTACGAGTTCGGGCAGGTCACGGTTCAGGTTCTCGGTCAATTTCAGGACCGAGTATGCCCGCTCGTAGTCGCGTTCTGCGAGGACCAGCAATTCATCCCAGGTATACGGAAAAAGCAGGACGTTCTTCAACCACCAGTTATAGTTATCAATGCCAACTCCGGCGGGAGCGTTCATGGCATCCCTGTTTTCAATGAGCCAGTCCCGGTAGGCAACAGCCGCACCGCGTGCCCGGTCGGCTTCGGGAGCCATGTCCGGAAACTGTTCATTGACACGTGCCACCATACCATCATAGTATTCGATTTCGTCTTCCGACCACCGGATCGCGAGTTCGGCATTATCACCGACAACTTCCACTAAATTGTCTTTTGCCTGTTCGAAAATTTTCTGAGCGGAGGTAAGCATTGCGAAAATCTCGTCTGTTTCGTATTCCGGAACGGGCACGTCCGCGAGCGGTAGCGTATCATAGATCGTCGAGCCGGTCCCCATGCGTGTCCTGAGATAAAACGTTGGAAATCGCGACCACGGCTTGAGCACCCGGTGATAAAAATCGAGCGCGTTCATCTCCGCGCGAACCATTTGGTAGTCGACCTGCTCTGAGACTGGCCAATTACTCGGATCGATTGCAGCCAGGCGGTTCTGCATTGTTTTCAGTTCACTGTGTTGTTTTTCCATCACGGCTGCCGAGTAATCGTGCACGCCATCGGTGACCGTTGGTCGTTGGAACTCACGAAATTCGTTAAACAGGCTGACAAGATCGTTATAATCGCCGCTCCCGGCCACAAAGATCCCCTCCCCTGTTTCCGCGGTGCAATTAAACAGGGTTATACCGGCAAGAAAGATAAAAGCAACAGCAAAATGTTTCCATTTGTGCATAGATCAAACCTCTTTTTAGGAATTAGTATTTAGGTTACCGATATTCTCCATATCAATTTCATAAAGAGAATAAATTGAAGTTGAGCTGAAATATGACGCTTTGTTTTGGTGTAATATACGTGGTCAGAATGTATTGGAAATTATGATATAAATAGTAAGGTATATATTTCTTTTACAAGTGATTTCTGATCTGCATTCATGTATTTCAAATACACTAACCATTAAACATTCATAATGCGTAGACAACTGCCCTCACAATAGGTCATCAACACCCCATTTCCACATGTACCACTCCCTAGGGACTACACACATTTAGCAGGATATGTAAAAGCATTGATACATCATTTGTGGGGTGTTAATTGGTTGGTTAATAAATAGTTAGTTGTATATGACGAATGGTGTTGAGCTTGGATCGCGGTTTAATTGATAAAAATATATCCGAATCGTTCTGACGACGTGCAGACGCTCAAAAATTTACAGCACTTTCATTTTCATCCAGCCTGATGTATTGTGAAAGTCCGAAACAACACTACCGGGCTGCTCCAGAGTATCACATGCTTTTCGAGTTTCGTCGTCGAGATTCATATCGGCGACCGGTAGGATATCCTCGAGATGTTTCATAGTACGCGGCCCATGAGCGGCGCGGTAATACCAGGCTGATCTTTTACCCAGAGAACCGCTAATTGTGCCGGGGTGATACCGATTCTATTGGGAATTTTTGCGAACTCGACCACAATGCCAACGGTATCAACTCGTTCTCGATTCGTCGGTCAAGGAGGTTATAGGGTGGTTGTTCAGCAACAAACCTTTTGTAACTGAATTCCTTGCTTATCATAATAGAATCCATAATCGCTCATGCAGAAAATGTTGAGCAGCCGATATAGCGAATCTTGCCCGAACGAATAAGAGAATCCAGAGCACTCAAAGTCTCGTCAATTGGTATATCTGGTTCCATACGGTGAAGGAATAATAGATATATATAATCGGTCTGAAAACTTTTTAGCGAATTTTCACAGGCCCGGATGATATTGTAGCTCGAGAGACCATGTCTGTTATGAGCCACTTCCGGCACATGGCCGTCCAAGAGACTGCCCCGGAATATTCAAAAGGGTTTGCGTGCTGCTTTCAACCTTTGTCGACAAAATTACATCTTGACGGCGACCATTATCCTTCAGCCGTACGCCCTATCATTTTTTCTGCTTCACCGTCTGCATAACAGTCACCTGTGTCCACAAAATTGATACCCGCATCCAATTGCCGTGTTTAGCATTTGAATTGATTCTTTTTCTGGTGTCGGGTCGAGAAAATTATCCGTTCCAAATGCTATACAAGAGACTTCCAGACCAGTGCGACCGAGCGATCTATACTCCATTTATAAACCTCCGTGGAATTTAGTATCGATTTTTTTGAAATGTTATTTTTTATTGTACGTCGTCAGAACATGTTGGAGTGATTGGGTTAAAAGTTAAGATATACATTGAGCTATTCCAAGTACTTTCTGCTCCTCAGGCTGTACGATATTCGAACCAGTTGTTATTGTATATTTATTGTTATAAAAGACAAAATAATTATAACACCGTTAAATACCAAACAACTCGCTGAGTAGTGAGCTGCCTGGTGACACCATAATTTTCGAAACGGTCTGTTCATAAACTTCGTATAACCGAGGCATTTTTTCATTCAGACCGGCTCTATTTCTTATCGTCCATTCTGTTCCATTCGAGCCAAAGGGCTCCTGAAGGTTCCAAGCAGTTGAGATGACCCAATAACCGAATTCTTGAAGTGAAACCCGTAATCGGCGTTCTTCATCTTCGATCCGGTCGTAGGAACTTATGTCATAATAACCTTTTTCAACCGCCTCCAGCATAAACTGATAGAGCTGTGATTCGGCCGTAACAGCCCACTCAGCGGGAAATGTATAGTGAAGTCCTACATCATTTGCATAGTGTAAGATGTGTTCAAGTACTTCAATCACCTGATCCCTATCTCCAACTTCATATTCCATTATTACGTCGCATACACTGTTCTGACTTCTTGTAACATCCCACAACGCCTGATCTTCGGGAGTCGTGATACGATCACTGCCTTTATAGAGAGGAATCAATGCTTTGTACTCATACATGTTTCTGATAAATTCCTCCTGAAGTGCACTGTCGATAGAACTGCTCTGCGGAAAAATCTCAGTGATTGTTTGAGCAACTCTCAGCATAAAGTCATCTGTAATGTCATCCCGACCAACCAGAGTATAGCCGTAAACCGTGACTTTTTTTGTGAATGGAGGATATTCGTCTGCAGGGACGATGACAGTATTTAAATACAGATCAGCTGGTGCTGAAGTTGCTCGTGAAAGCATAACACATCCACCATAATGGGTCTTTGCCGTATCAGTCGATACTGATTCAGCAGTCTCTGAACTACAAAAACTCAGAAACAAAGACAAATAAAAAATCGCACATGAAACGTGTCGTGTAAACATACTATGTCCCCTTCAATCTGTTTGCTCTAAACTCAATGGATTAATAAAATTTTTTCATTTGGTGGGTGAAGAAATTCGACTCCGCTGCTTGATACGATGTGATTTCCTTCTATATTAATAACAATCGGATAACCGGGTCTTTCAGGAAGGTTCGTATTTACCATAAATTCGAGAGAAAAAATATGATTTTCTGCAATCCTTAAATGAGCACGGTCTAACCGGAATGGGGTAGCAGATGGTCCAACTGTCACTGCAGTGCCGTTATTTTGACCCTGACTGTGAAGATCAATGGAAAAACTTGATTGACCAGTGTTTGCTAAAGCTCTCTTTACTTGTTCATAATTTTCTCTCCCTCTATTGCTAAAAGGTGTATATATGTAATTTGCTTCTTCCAATGCATTGACTACATCGCTTAAAGTTCGTTGAGCGGTATTACCAACTTTTATTTGCTTTCTAATGATTGTACGGGCATTTATCGCACGATCATAAGCATGTTGCAAACCTGCGGGGACACTTGTCTCTCCTTTCCTCATAATATATGCATTACGTTTATAATCTGTCTCTAAATAGTCCAAATATCGTAACCCAACATCAAATGACAGAAAATCACCGCGTTGTAAGACATATTGGCGAGAACGTGTCTCGGATTCATCCGAAACAGCTGAATAAAGTACTCCGGGAAAATCTGTAGTATTTTCTCTGGCCTCAACATGCATTCGCTTAAAAAACTGCTCTCGCACCCACCATCCTACATCTTCCCTGGTTGTTACACCCGGTACGATTACTTCATTAGATAGAGCCCTTTCTTGAATTTGTCGATGTAACTCCAAAGCATTCGTCATAAGTGTCACTTCTCTGAGAATTCTTCTTGACCGGAAATCTGTAATGACATTCTCTGCAGAGACAATTCTTGCGGAATATTTGGGGCCTAATATTTTTTCCAACTTTTGATAAGCAGAATGTGAAATCCCATCTGCTATTGCAAGCCAATCAGATGTATTAACAGCGATCGTTTTTGGATCACGTTCAGCAACGAATTCTGTAAATTCGTCGTAAACCTCATCACCATACCCTTCTAACATACGATATCCATAATGATAACTGGAAATGGCTCGTGAAAATTCGTTGGAACCGCGTACGTCAATATTTTCAACAGCTCCTGGATTACCAAAAACAGCCCGCTCGATCCTGTTCCCCAGATCGGTAAAAACCAGATAGCCGAAGGTTGTTCCGAATTCCGGAGCCATTGTATCAGGAGCTCCCTGACGAGTGACATGAATCCACATGTCCACATTATTGTCGCGCAAGGCTCCAGGAAGAATAAGTTCAAGTTTCTCATTCCGTATCAGTCTGAGAACTTCAGAACCGGTTTTTGCAGTATGTACACCTGGTTGTGCTTTGACAATAGGTGTTGTGAAAATCAAAGATATTAAGATAACTAATATTCGACATATCATGTCTTGCTCCTCTTTTGATTCTTTTTGATGATTTTACGAAAAGTATGCAGATTCAACAAAATTATTTTATTCCTCTGGCTTTACAGTAAGTGAATGTAAACAGTTTTATTGTTCTTGACCGGGCGTAACATGACGCGGTACAAATATCCGTCCATTTTTGAGCACTATATATCCATCGCGGATAACCATGTCTGTATTCGCAAGGTCATCAAGGTCAACATCCGGCCTGCCATCAACCACGACCACATCAGCAAGTTTACCAGGTTCTATCGTTCCTATCTTATCATCCATATCAAGAATCTCGGCGCTATTTCTTGTAGCGGCAATAAGGGCTTCCGGAATGGTATATCCTCCCTGAACAAAATATTTCAACTCTTGTATATAAGGTTCAGGCCAAGTAGCATCGACTGATACATCAATACCAACACCCATTGTTATCCCGGCACGTTTCAGTTTTCGAAAAGTCTCCATAGCTGATTCCCTCGTAAAAGTGAACCTGCGCGAGGTCGAGCCGTAATATCCTCCATACAATTCAAATATTTTCATATATGGATAGATTGTAGGATCCGACTGTGTTCCTTTTTCTGCCATTAATCTTATAGTCTCATCTGTTCGGGGTAGTGGATGCTCGATTACATCCACCCCTGCTTGGACTGCCCACTGAATATAGAATGTTTCTGCATCTGCTGTGATTTTGAGACCAAGAGCATGTGCCTCATCAACAGCTGCTGCAATCTCTTCCCGGCTGAAATGGCTTGCAACTTTAATAACATCTGCTCCTTTGTTGAACTGTTCACGAATCGCTCTTCGCCACTCATCCGGTCCATCAACTGTGAGTTCCGCAGTGACCAGTGGTTGATTCATATGCATACCTTCGGTACCATGACCGCCAGTCGAAGTAATAACCTGACCGGCAGGAAAAACCCTGGGGCCTGGTATCCGATTTTCTGCAACAAATTCTTTGACTCTGAAGGGAATATCACCATGCGATGCCAGATCACGAATACTTGTTATACCACCTTGAATATAGAATCGCATACGTTCCACAGCTTTGAGCGTATTTATTGCCTCATTCGAAAGAATGGTAGGGCCATCAATTTCAGCTTCGGTCATATGTGCATGAAGATCTATCATACCCGGTATTATAGTTTTTCCATTAACATCAATCACCTGAGCATTCCGGGGCCAATTTGTTGAACCGGGTGGAAGTATCTCTTTGATTTTGTTTCGATCGATTACGATTGTACCATTGCGAACCGCCGCACCGGTCCCGTCAAATATCCGACCACCAGTTAATACCAGTATTCCTTCGGGGCCCTTCTGGCCCGGAGGTACAGGTATACGCCGGGGATCGTCAGTGGTGGTGGTGTTTTCGTCAATCCATGTTCTTCGATCCTGTGCCCTTTCCTGACCAAGCACAAGTCCACAAAATGCGAATATCCCAATAAAACAGAAAAAAATAGACTTTGTAAGTAAGTTTTTCATGCAAAATACCTCTTTTAATATTTACAATAATTTGGACACTTATGTTATAAATTGTAAAGTATTCATGTGGCTTTTACGAGTGAATTCTGCTCTTCGGGCTATACAAATTGAGAACAGGTTTTTATCGCTGTTATTAAGGAATAAATATGTACGGCTCCGTTATTAAGTACATTCATCGAGCGTAGTCAGATTGGGTGCAGCCAGAGTGCTTCATCTCCGGGAAAGAATTCATTGTTTTCTCCATAATAGAGCGGGATCACTGTAAGGATAAAGAGAGGACATAATTTACCTTTCATCATACTATCAGATATTTTCTTCATCAATCCATTTTTAAAAAGATTATTCGGTTAAAGTGATATAAGATTCGTAATTATATACTTGACAATTGAAATCAAGTTAAGAAGACTCCTGCCTAAATTCAACAATTTATTTGATGTAATCGAGCGGTTTCCCGACGAATCGTCTTGCCGTAACTATTTAGAGCAAGCCCGATGGGAAGGTACCATTATTTGTGTTCACTGTGAAAGTGAAAACATCAGTAAGTGTAGAAGCAGACCTATTCACCGGTATAAAGATTGTGATAAACAATTCAGTGTTAAGGTGGGCACGATATTCGAAGACAGTGCATTACCATTGCAGAAATGGTTTTTTGCTATATTTCTCGTTACTGCACACAAACAAGGAATTTCTTCGTTACAGCTTGCCAAAGATATTAAAGTTACCCAAAAGACAGCGTGGTACATGTTACATAGAATAAAGTTTGCGGTAAGAACAAGGTCATTTGCTAAACCGTTATCTAATGTTGTGTTGCAGTAGACGAAACGTCCATTGGCGGTAAGCGTGTGAGAGGATCTGAGAAATGGCAGAACGTGAGAGCAAACTTAGATCGATGTCAGTTGAGAATGTTAAAACAAGTACATTGCAGAAAATTATTAAGGAGTATGTTGCTAAGGGAACTATTGTAATGTCTGATGAACAGTTGGCGTATAAACGGTTATCACAGTATTTCGATCATCTGAGGGATTTTGGAGTATATTCAAACGGGGAATTTACGGAATATATCATCACGCTAGCACCAAGCATTGAGATCGCTATATACATGAATTCCAATTCAGATATAATACTCGTGAATTGGGGGATAGTGTACGGTTTTTGATTCTGTTAAATTATTGTACTGGTGGATTGACTTATAAGGATTTGATTAAAAAACAGCGAAGTTAATTAAAATATTGACATAGGAAGCAAGATTGATTAATCTAAAAAATAAAAATTATAAGTCGATATATTTTGCACAAAAGCAAAGGTACCTCTATTGATAAAGAAATTCCAAGCAGAAAAAACGGAAAGAGTTTTCAAGATGAAGTTAAAATTGCCGAAATTGTAAATAAAGGTGCGTCATATTCCTTCGTTGATACTATTTTTATAGTAACAATAGTTGGAGTAATACTTTCTCTGTCATTTTTAGAAATATCATCTGATGTTCTTCTTACAGTAGCTATAGCAGCATATGTATGTAACAGGATATATAGAAAAGATACAAATACGCTTATAGTGATAGGAATAATAGTAGGAATGTCAGTTTCATTGGGATTAAACTTGCCCATCTTCGGTTTCCTGTTTTGAGTTGTAGTTTGCTTTCAAGAATAAGTTTTGTATATTTTCTCGGAGCCAAGATCACCGAACTCAAGGCCAAGATCGACGCCCAAGGTACCCGGATCGAGGACCTGAGACGAGTGATGTGGTACAAGTGCTGCCAGGGGAGGCGCAGCGGGCGTGTGATCGTGAAAGTCCGGTGTTAGGTGAGCCACATGGTAGATATCCAGGCCCAGGACGCAGCGCTTGAGGGCCGTGAGGGTGTTCATGTCGAGCGGCACCAGGTGGCGGATGATCTTGTTGAAGAAGTCTTCACCGAGTCGGATATTGCTGTCAAAGAGCACCTGTTCGTCTGGTTGTAATGACCTCGCACAGGCTGCCACAATCCGATAAGCCAACACTTGTGACGACGTACAGGAACACACCGCACAAAGTTGACAATCAATAACGAGAGGAACGATTGATGAACCCGAAAGGTGCGGTATCAGCAACCATACACTGTAAAACGGCGGCGAAGATCAATTTCGCTTGCCACCAGAGTGCGTTCGCCTTTTTGCGAGATTTGCGCGTCGAAAACAACCACCGTGAAGAACGGTTGGATGATGTGCTTGTCACACTGTCCTCGAATCCCGCCTTTCTGAAACCGAAATCATGGCATCTGGATCGGATCGCGCCCGCGGGAATCCTTCCGATCAAGGACCGGGATATCGAACTGGATGGGGCTTTCTTGCTCAATCTGGTCGATTCCATGTCCGGGCTCGTCACGATCATGGTCGAACAGGGCGGCGTGGTCATAGCGGAGGAAACCAAGTCCGTTGAACTCCTGGCCTATAACGAGTGGGGTGGAGCTGGGTACATGCCCGAATTGCTCGCTGCCTTCTCCATGCCCAACGACCCGGCGGTAGATCGAGTGTTACGCGACGCGAGCCTCATACTGCGAGCGGCCGGAAAGCCAGACGGTATCGACGGGTACAGGTCGAGGAGCCGACGACGAGTGTGGGAAATCACATCGGCCATTTACACGGCTATCTGCCGTCTTGGTATCAGCTATTCCGTTCCACCAGCGAGCTTCGAGCGTGACGGGCAGAAAATCCGTTTGCCCGGCCAGATCCTGGAGAATCGCATAGCAACCTGTCTGGACTCCACCATGCTGTTTACCTCGGCGTTGGAGCAGGCTGGCCTCAACCCCATCGTCGTCTTACCACGGGAGTATTCGGTTGTGGGTGTCTGGTTACAGCCCGAAGAACTCTCGACGATCGTCATCGACGAATCGGAAATCTTAAGGAAGCGCATTCAACTGAAGGAGTTGCTGCTGACCGATACCACCTATGTGACTTCCCATCCCGCACCTCCCTTCTCCAAGGCGGTCGAGGCCGCAACGGAAGTCATTTCTCCCGACCGGGACGGCACTTTCAATTCGGCAATCGATATCCGCCGTGCCCGAGCCCATCGGATCACCCCCTTGGGAAGGAAATCCGGTCAACCAGGCGAGGCCGCAGAGTCGGTGGGTGGTGACCGCGTGGAAATTGCCCTTGAAGAAGCTCCAGTACTTCCCGACTTCGATGAGAGCGTGGAAGAGGAGGAATTGCCCGAAACCCCAGCAGGCCGTCTGAAGCGTTGGCAACGCAAGTTGTTGGATCTGTCCACACGAAACCCGCTCCTCAACCACAGATCAACGAAGACTAGTCTGCGCCTTATCTGTCCTGATCCGGAACTGCTGGAAGACAAGCTTGCTGACGGCTCCAAGATTTCCGATCCAACCGGTCCCGCGGTCCCGCAACCCACGCCCCAGGATGCCCCAGGATGAAGAAATTCACAGGCAACGCACCGGCGAGGTGATCACGCAGGAATATGCGCGCGATGCGCTCCAAAAGAAGCAAGTGCTGGTCGATCTGCCGTCCCAAGAGCTGTCCGCCGTCGCTGTGGGGATCTACAGAAAGGCGCAGACGGCGCTTCAGGAAGGCGGCGCGAATACGCTCTATCTCGCCCTCGGCTTCCTGCTGTGGAGACGCAACGAAAAAGACGAACTGCAATTCCGGGCGCCGTTGATCCTGCTCCCGGTCACTTTGGTTCGGAAATCGGTTCGCAGCGGCATCCGGATGCTGGCTCATGACGACGAGCCGCGCTTCAACACGACCCTTCTGGAGATGCTGCGAAAAGATTTCCACATCAATGTTCGAGGGCTGGACGGCGCATTGCCCACAGACAAAAGCGGCATCGATGTGAACGGGATTTGGAACAATGTGCGCAGGTCAGTGAAGGACGCACCTGGCTTTGAAGTCATCGAAGACGTAGCGCTTGGGCATTTTTCTTTCGCCAAGTATCTCATGTGGAAGGACTTGGTCGATCGCACCGAGGCACTACGAACGAACACCATTGTCAAGCATCTCATTGACACCCCGCGCGATCCTTATCCAAGCGAAATCCCTTTTGTGGATGGTGCTGAGGTCGACCGACGCTACAAGCCTTCCGATCTGCTTGCTCCATTGCCTGCGGACTCATCGCAAATGGCAGCGATCGCCACGGCCGACAGGGGAAAAGACTTCGTCATTATCGGACCGCCCGGTACGGGCAAGAGCCAGACTATTAGTAATCTGATCGCCCATATGCTGGGTAAGGGCAAAACGGTTCTCTTCGTATCAGAAAAAACGGCGGCGCTTGAGGTCGTATACCGCAGGCTGAAAGATGTCGGGCTCGGACAGTTCTGTCTGGAACTTCATTCCAACAAGGCTCGCAAAGTAGACGTGCTCAACCAATTGCACAATGCATGGGAGTACCAGCAAAGCGCCGAGTCCGAGACGTGGCAAAACGAGGCTGAGCGGCTTCAGAGCTTGCGCGATCAACTCAATCTCTTTGTGGACCGCCTCCACCTTTGCCGTCGAAACGGCATGACTGCTCATTACGCCATAGGTGTAAAGGTTCGGGATGAGAATTTGGCGACAAGAGTCGCCTTCTCCTGGCCTTCCGCGGATCATCACGAGAAAGCCCGCCTGGAAAATATGCGTGAAGCAGTAGAGAAACTTCGCATTCAGGCTGCCGCCGTTGAGGGTATTTCCGACAGTCCGTTCCAATTGGTGACGACGGGTGACTGGTCGCCTCAATGGGAAGGCCAAGTGGTCGAGCGGGCGGGCAGCCTGTCTGCGGCAGCGCTAGCAATGGAGCGCGCCTGCAGAACACTGCTCGATACCGTCGGGATCAGTGTTCCTGATTGCACGATGGCGCGGATGGACGCTCTCGCCGCTCTTGCGAGTATCCTGGAGGAATCCTGGCGCAAGCAAACGGCCTACGCGCTCGATCCGGATGGACCGGAGCGCATCGAGGCACTTGACGAAGCGGTAGTGCGGCTGAAGGCCTATGCAGATGCCCAGGCTGCCCTCAGTTGCGCCTACGATCCGATGGCTTGGCGCAAGCTTGATGGGGAGGAAATTGCGCAACGCTGGCAGCACACGAACGCGGCCTGGTGGCTCAAGCGCGTCTTGGCTCGCCGTCGCGTGATCAATGAGATGAAGGAGGCCGGCGCGCATGGTAAGCCGGACCCGGATCGCGACGCGCCGACGCTCAAGCAGTTGCGGGAACATGGAGAAGCCATCGATCGTCTGGATGATCTCCTTTCGGGCTTCAAGGGTTGGCAGGAGCATACAACGAGTCCCGATGCCGTCCTGATCCTGCGCACGCTCGGACAACGAGCACGGGATGCCGTCGGCAGGCTGGCGGACGATGCGCCGACATTGGTGGAAACGCGCAGCAAGGTCAGGACCTTGCTTTTTGATGGTAACGATCTGTTGGCACCTGAGGCCTCCGTCTGGCGAGCAGCACAGGACTTTTTGATGGCTCATCGGAGGTTGCAAGAGGATTGTGACGCGTTCGAAGCAATCGCCGGCCAGTCGGTGCGAGAACACTTCGCGGAAAACCTCAAGGCGCTTGAGGCCATTCAAGGAACTGCGGACACAATCACCCGTCGCCACCGTGAATTGAAAGTCTGGTGTGATTGGTGGCGCCGCCGGACGGAAGCTATGGATCTGGAATTGGGACCGCTGGTGAGCGCGATCGAAAATGGCGATGTTCCCATCGATGAGATCGAAGCGACTTTCGAAGCCGCCTATTGCAGTTGGTGGTCGGGCGCGGTGATCGGCGAAGATAAGGTCCTGCGAAATTTCTCGACGCCCGAGCACGTCGCGAACATCGAGAAGTTCCGTGAGATCGATGATCAGTTCCAGAAACTCACGGCGGCCTACATTGGCACCAAGCTGGCAGGGCGCCTTCCGAGCTCCGACAACGTAACGCGAAAGTCCTCTTGGGGTGTTTTGCGTCACGAGCTTCAAAAAAAACAAAGCATAAAGCGGTTCGGCAATTGATGGAAGAAATTCCGGACGTCCTTACAACGCTGGCGCCGTGTCTTATGATGTCGCCACTTTCCGTCGCCCAGTACCTGGCTGCTGACCAAGCGTTGTTCGACGTGGTGATATTCGATGAGGCCTCGCAGATCACCGTCTGGGATGCCGTCGGCTGCCTGGCACGGGGGCGCCAAGCTATTGTCGTCGGGGACCCAAAACAGATGCCGCCGACGAACTTCTTTGCACGAACCGATGACGATCCAGACGGGGATATGGAAGGCGATCTGGAAAGCATCCTCGATGAAATGCTGGGCGCAAGCATCCCGAAGCGGACCCTCAGCCTGCATTACCGTTCCCGCAAGGAAAGCCTCATCGCCTTTTCCAACAGCCGCTACTACGACAATCAACTGATCACCTTCCCTGCGCCCGTACATCCGGACCATGCGATTCAACTGATTCGCCCGAACGGCTTTTATGCCCGCGGCAAGGCTCGGCACAACGAAGGGGAAGCAAAAGCCATTGTTTCGGAGATCCTGCGCCGGTTCACACACGAAGACCCACCAGTTCGGGAAAAGTCCATCGGCGTGGTGACGTTCAACTCCGAGCAGCAAACCCTGATCGAGAATTTGCTGGATGATGCCCGTTCCAGGAACCCGGCCATCGAATGGGCGTTCGCTTCCGACAGAATAATCGAGCCGGTGTTTGTGAAGAACCTGGAGACGGTACAGGGGGACGAGCGGGACGTGATTTTGTTCAGCATCACCTACGGACCGGATCAAAGTAATCACGTGACTATGAATTTTTGCCCCCTGAACCGGGACGGCGGCGAGCGGCGACTGAACGTAGCCATGACGCGGGCGCGCTTTGAAATGCTCGTGTTTTCCACGCTCAGCCCCGATCGCATCGATCTGTCGCGGACTCAGGCGCAAGCGGTCGCGGACCTGAAGCTTTTCCTGGAATATACCAAACGCGGACCCGCCGCGTTGGGGGCGGCTGTCCATGGCTCCATGGGGGATTTCGAATCCCCGTTCGAAATTGCTGTCGCCCGGGCGCTGCGAGACAAGGGCTGGGATGTCCGTCCGCAGATCGGCGTATCCGCCTATCGGATCGACTTGGGCATCATTCACCCCGACAAACCCGGTGTTTACCTTGCTGGTGTCGAATGCGACGGTGCCATGTACCACAGTTCCGCCTTCGCACGGGAGCGAGACAAGATTCGCCAGACCGTACTCGAAGGGCTCGGCTGGACATTGTTCCGCGTTTGGTCAACGGACTGGTGGACTCATCGCGCCAAGGCGCTTGAAACCCTCCATCAGAAACTGACACTCCATCTGGAGACGGATCGGCAAAAGCAGGAAGAAGCGGCTCAAAGCTTGGAAGGGCGTGCCGAGGAATCGGCTTCCGGTTCCATTCTTGTTATTGACGCCGATGAGCAGAGCGCCGCGGCGACATTGCCGGTTGAACTGCCCATCGATGATGCGAGCTCATCGGTTTCCGATTCCGCAGACAGCGATATGAAGGATGAAACAAGATGCTTGAATCATATATTGCAACAAATTGTTTCGGTTGAGGTTGACGGAAGAAGATTTGACCGGACGCTTGGAAATCTCATTGCCAATGTTTTTAATCATTTAGAGTCGGACGATGTTATGGGTCCGGACGATGCCATTCCGCCACCTCCCGATAAACACATTGCGATTGAAGATGCTGTCATGTTTCTCAAACGTCATGGGATCAGATTAAAGGACGGATTTATATATATATCAGACTCGCATAAAGAGATGAAAAAACTCTTTAAAGATACAGCGTGGCATACCGGATGGAAAAACATGTTGCTAAGAATAGATAGAAGCAAAAAAACAAAAAGCTTAAGATTTGCCGGTACCGTTACACGAGCGGTGGGCATACCTTTGAATTACATATTTGGTTCATATATCGGCCCGCTACAAAACGCAACGTTCGCACGCCGCACCAGCGCGAACACTCCTACGGGTGAAATGCCTGCCTTGCGCACACCAGAGCCTGCCGGCGACCTATTCGGCGACATTGAGACCTGCTATGTCGTCTCCCATCTTGACGGCAAGCCTTACCGAGCCGACCCGGACATGTTCTATCCGGACATGTTCTATTCGGAAGAGTATTCGCCTCGGTTGCGGGCGATGATCGATCACGTCATCGATACTGAAGGCCCGATCCATGAAGATGTACTAGTCCGACGCATCGCGCGTCACCACGGATTCCGCAGTGCAGAGCATCAGATCCGTGATATGATAATCAAAATCGCGAAGTTCCGCCGGGGTAGGAGCAAAGAAGATGTCGGCTTTTTCTTCTGGCGCAAGGGAACGATCAAGGACCGCCTCACGCCAGCTCGTTACAAGGGGCGCAATGATGAAATGCGAAAAATCGAATACATATGCAAAGAAGAAATCCGGGCCATCAGAGAGTCACTGTGCTTGAATGACGATCCAATTGAATTGGCTCGCCGAATCGGAATTACCCGATTGAGTCAGAGCGCCCGTAAACGACTAACGAAAGCGATGCATAGCCCCCGTGATTCGAATGCCTGATCAGGAGGATAAAAACCATAATCCTCCATTACGCGGAATTCTCTCCGAAGCTTCACGAATCTCTTATGCAGTGCAACCCACTATGAATTCTTTTCTGACTTCATCCTCAATATCGTTGACGATCCGCAGTGCCCTTTTTAAACCCTCCGGAACATCTTCTTCGCCTTTCTGAAGCACATACGCGTGCTGGTGAGAATCGGTTTCTACACCGAGAAGCATAATGTCCGAATCACAATTGATGATATCTCCACGCCTGACAATCATATTCACACCGTTTCCGGTTTTGCCACGTCTGAAATTATCGGGGTCATTACCATATTCAGAAATTTTTGACGGCCTCCTCGTAACAGTGATGGACGGGTGGTTGTCTATGTCTAAATGAAGATCTGAATATCTATGCCGCAGCCACCAGTTGATATCGTCTGTTGTCGTAACATCGGGTGTAACAACTTTATTGGAAAAAGCTTCGGCAAGAATATCATTATGCATTCCCTGAACGTAGCGGTATAAACTTATCTGCTCAGGGCTTAACGTCGAGAGCCACCGAATACCGGGAATCCATGAATCGACACTCCGTGAAGCATATTTATTTCCCAAAGCTTTGGTCAATTCATCAGTCGTAACAATACTATATTGCGATGTTTCACCGATTTTCTGTCTTCGAATAGCGAGGTTTTTCATGCTGACCGCGATCTTTTTTGGATCCCGTTTTCTTACTAATTCCGTAATATGAACAAAATCTTTTGGTTCAACATATTCGATCTCGTTTCCAGCATCGTAAAACAGCAGAAATCCGGGTATTCCAGAACGGGAATCTCTGTGTTGACTCGGATAAGCCATCCCCTCATGATTTGCCGGAAGTAAGGAGAGAAATACCGGATGCTCCATATAAGAAGTCGAACAGTAAAGTGGCTCTTCATCGTTCCTGATGATCCACATGTCCACCCCTTGTTTCCGCATAATCATCGGGAGTACGTTCTCTTTTTTCCAAATCCCAAAACTTTTGCATAATCTGAACACGTTCCCGCATTGGGATAAAATTCGCTGCATCCCTGCCTGAATCAGGTTCAGGTGCTTGAGCGAAAGAACTGCTGATCGTTACGAGTAACAATGCAAAGGAGAAAATCCCGAACATTTTCTCTGCTTTCAATATTTTATTCTTCATTTTTTGAGTTATATTCTAATGAGTTATATATTACTGTTATCATTTCTCTGAAAGAGAATATATTAGGTATGTGGTAAAATTTGATGCTTTTTTTGATGAAATAAATTTGGTCAGAAGGTATTGAAAATTATGCTATAAATAGTAAGGTATGTAATTTTCTTTTACAAGTGTTTTCTTCTCTCCTATCATGTAATTCAGCTGCATGACCCGTTTAAACTGTCCTAAGGACGATATGCTATATAATTCTTTTTTTGTGGTATTTGGTTTGAGTTTTGTGGTATTTGGTTTGAGCCCTGTTCTATGAATAGCAAAGTTCTCTCATAGCATCAACAAATATGTCCAATTCGCTTGTTGTTGTGTACAGATTTGGGGCAATGCGGACACCTTTAATTTCCGGAGAATCTATAGCAACGGTGAAAATTTTATGTTTGTCGTATAGATAATTCACAATCTCATCCGGTTTTATTCCTTTAATACCAACATTGGCAAGACCGCACGACCGGTTGTCCTCTAAAGAGGTATTCATAACAATATTAGGGAACTTATTTACTTTTTCTGCCCAGAAATTTTTTAAATATCTCAGGCGGGCCTCTTTTCTCTTTAATCCGATATTTTCGTTAAATTTAATTGCCTCAGCGATTGTTAATTCGATTGAACACGGGCGTGTGCCGATGTGTCCGAGTTTGACGATAGAATCGGTTGCATAGTTCGCGTCTCCGAATAAGGGCCAGACATTCTTGATTTTATCTTTCTTAATGTACAATATACCCGAGCCTAGCGGAGCCGACATCCATTTATGCAAACTCGCACCATAATAATCCCCGTGAAGATCTGGTATTTTATATTCAAGATGAGTAAAAGAATGTGCAGCATCGACAATAATCTCCACTCCCCTGTTGTGTGCCATATCGCAGATCTCCCTGACCGGCAGGACCTGTCCGGTTTCATATGTTACATGAGAGACCAGTATTACCTTGGTTTTCGGAGTTATCGCATTTTTATAGATGTCCACTATATCAGCGTTGCTTGTAGAAACAAGTGGGAAGGAAATTATGGTGTTCCATATCCCGTCACGTGCAGCACGCTGCTCGAAGGCTTTTCGCATACTGGGATATTCAAAAGTTCCCCAAACAGCCTCGTCACCTTTATTCATTTCCAGTCCCATAATAACAATATTAAGAGATTCTGTGGTATTACGCGTGATTAGTATCTCTTCTGTTGAACAGCCCGCAAACCGCGCGAGAAGCTGGTGTGCATCTTTTCTTTCGATCTCCTGCCTTCTTCGCATATAAAAAGAAGGAATCTCGTTTATCATCTTGATATTTTTGCACAGTTTATCCACTCCGGCTTCCGGTTGAGGACTTAAATAGCCGTTTTCGAGATTGATAAAATGGGGCGACAAATTATAGGTATTTCGGACAGCATACCAGAAATCTTCATCGATGGCAATGTCTTGTGGAGACATATTTTCGAGTCGATTAGAAGCCTCAGCAACCATCTCAATGCCCTCTGGTTTTAAAATCGAAAATGCTGCAGTACCTAAGGTCAATCCCACCGATCTTTTGAGGAAAGTTCTTCTTGAATCTAACATTGTCTCTCCGAAATTTAAAGGATATGTATGTCAATTTATCTTATAAATTTAAATTATGAAGTAATTCCGAATATTATTCCAATAAAAATCAAAGTTTTAATCATATTTATTTCCTTTTCGCCAACAATTCTTAAATCTCATCAATCTCCTTTGGCACATCTTTACGTAATACATCGCAACCGTCTTTTGTGTCCAAAACCGTATCTTTAATCCTGATCGAAAAATCCTTATCAGGAAACAACAGCTGAGGTTGCATAGAAAATACCATAGATTTTTCTGAACATTTTTGACTAAATGATACGTTAAGATTTCATTTATCTAAGTGTTTTCTACTCCCCGGGCTGTACGATTTACGAACAGGTTTCTACCAAATATTTATTGTTTTAAAGAACAATACGTGAATTACACTATTAAATACCAAACAATTCATCAAGAAGTGAACGGTAAGGTGCTGTCATCAATTTCGGAACTGTTTGTTCAAAAAGTTGCCACGACATAGGAAGTTTTTCCTGTAAGTCAGTTGGATTGCTGATTCCTGTCCATTCCGCATCCGGACCATAAGGCTCCATATAATCCCATGCGGTAAATATGACCCAATATGCAAATTCTTGTATTACAATCCTGAGATAATGAATATCTAATCTATTATATTGAGAGACGCCGTAATGTCCTTTATCAATTGCTTCCTGCATAGCATAATAGACATCCGAAGTTTTCGAAATACCCCATTCGTCCGGAAATGTGTGATGAAATCCTACACGTGTTACAAAGTGTAAAATATGTTCAATGACCTCATTCACTTGTCCCGGTCCAGGTTCACTTTCATAAATCACATCAACAACACTGTACTGATTCGTTAAATCATCAAACAGAGGCTGCTCTTTGGGAGAGAGTGTGACATTATTCTTAAAAAATGGGATCACAGCTTTATATCTGTACAGGTTTGTAATAATTCCTTCCTGCAACTCAGTATCGATAGACCCATCTTGCGGAAACATTTCCTTGATAGTTCGGGCAACATTCTTCATAAAATCATCGGAGATTTCGTCCCTGCCGACCAAAATCATACCGTAAACCGTAAGTTTTTTTGTGAACGGTGGGTATTCGTTTGTCTGAATGATGTTGCTATCCTGATATAGTTCATCTGGCACTTCTCCCGTAGGTTGAATTATTGGAAGTATCAATGAATCGTCATAATCCTGATTGGTAACTTCTGTATTTACCGGAATAACTGAGGAATCTGAATTACAGGAACCCAGAAATAAGGTCAAAAAAAGGATTGCACAAAAAACTTGTTGAATCGACATAATTGAATCTCCTACAATTAGTATATATTCCACATATCAATACCCTAAAAAAGATTAAACAATATGGATACTAAGCGTACAATAGTAATTGATGTAATTTGCATTAACAAGTATTTTCTGTTAACTAATTGAAGAACATTTAATTATCTTTCGTAAGGAATGCATAACCTATACACAAACAGATATACTGTGTATATTGTAGAGATCCTTTTGGATATTTTTGGCACTGCCTGAATTATTTTTATCAGGTATGACTCTATTTATGATGCAAAATAGTATGCTACCTAAGTTTTGTATATACTTATAAAATTATTTTTCTCAGACCCAAGAATGTACATGTCGGTAGCTATATGACAACAGTATGGGACTCCTATCCATGCTATGATGAGGTACGTGATATTGAAGAATAATATTATGTTACACAGTATTGCGTTGATAATAATGACAATATTCTATTAATCAATTGAATTAGATAGCATTGTGTCAATATTGTCAATGGTTTTTAAGAGTTTTAAGTGATTATATAATTAAGAGAAGGTTATTACCAAATATCTTGAATCTCGATAGTATAGAGTATCGATAAATCTCTTTCCGAAGTAACCCCCTGATATATCTATTAGTACATCTAATGAAACACTCAAAATGCTGGTTGTGTGTGGGGAATAGCATGGGGAATAATAATTTAGTATAACTTAACAGAACTCAGAAATCAATTCAGGCCCTTGTTATAAATAGTAGCGCATAGGGGAATCGAACCCCTGTTACCGGCGTGAGAGGCCGGCGTCCTAACCCCTAGACGAATGCGCCATGTTTGGTACTCAACCCTTGCTGGGGAGCAGGGATTCGAACCCCGATTCTACGGTCCAGAGCCGTATGTCCTGCCATTGGACGACTCCCCATAAAACAGAAAAAGAATGTGACTAAAATATCACAATTATTTCAAAAAATCAAGCGGATTTCGGGCTGCTTTCCTCAAATTTAGACATCTGTCTGCTCTTACCTGTGAGTTTATTTTTCAAAATGCCATAAATAAAAAAGCATGTTACCATGCCTATAGAATAAACTAATTATTTAACGCAAATCTATTTCATGATGATTACTTTTGCTGATTTTTCGGTAGGACAATAATCAGAGTTGCTATGAGGATATGTTATCAGTAATCGAGTATTACGTGAGCCGCTCACGTAATTTTGCTTTTAGTTCTTTTTGTTCCTGCAAAAGAGCGGGAATCTTCATTTTTTCGATCGGAGACAGCAAACCAGCGCTATCTTCTTTTTGAAGCCGATTTATATCAGACGAGAATTTTTTCAAGTCTATCTATGGAATAGCATCTGTATCTATAGTTTTTATGGTTACTTATATTTTCACCAATTGTCAAGGGCAAATTCAGTTCTCGATTTGGTTATTATCAGGAAGAACAGGAATCAATAGAAGGTGCTGCCAAAAAACGTGCATTTTTCAGAAAAAACTTAGGCTCAATTTACGAGAATAATTTTAAAGGTAAAATTCCCATAAATGATTATGAGTCAATTATTTTTGATGTGTGCATTGCCAAAACTCTGATAATGGATGATACTAACGAAGCAAAAATCAAGAAAAAGATTGAAGAATCTTTGCTGATGTACAATATCCACAGTAAGGATCTTATTGCCGAAAAGATTTCTATGGCAGGAGCTGATGATCCCCGGACAAAAGGGCGGGTTAAAGCAATTGTAGATTCACGTTATAAAGATATTGTTTCGCCATTGATTTCCGATATGATCAGAGAATTAATCCCAAACCAAGAGGTCGATAGTCGGGAAATTATTTCAACTGTTCAGAAGGAACGTTACGAGCTCGATACTGTTTCAATATCTAAACTGTTCTCCAAAGAGCTGAAAGCATATCAGGCAAAACACGGCAATAAGCTCAAACACGATCTTGAGGTGAAGAGGAGAATGGGTAAGGGTGCTGACATTAAACGTGATTCACGAGCACCTGGTGCTAAAACTGCCGTCGAAAAAATGAATCTTATTGTCAGCAGAGAGAAAAATCGGAAAGAAGATTTCATTCAATCAATCGGCGAAATTGCTTTTAAATTGAGTGAAACTTATTGAGATGATAATACTCGTGTATTTGTTCATACTGCCGATTTCAAATCAAAACGGATCGTTATTATATCGTATGCGATGCGATAGAAGGCGAAATTGATAATGTTTCAATCCTTTTCGAAGCTGCTCAGGGGGGGCAGCAGGGCGGCGAGTTTTTCTTTGATCTCGGTGAATTGCAGACTCTTGATGAAAGAGTCACTCCCACCTTTCTCAAAAGTAAACCCGGTCTCTTCAGTAAAGGGCTTGGTGTACCTGGGGTACTGGAAGCAATCTGGTTTCTATCCAATGTTTTGGATGCCGAACGTGAACTTCCTTTTAAAACTGTCGAATTCATTGAAGACAGTCTTCTTGTATATCTTGAAACTATTGAAACAGATATTTACCGCGCAACTGTTCAGGAAGCTATTCAGAAATAGAGTCGTTAAATCAGGATTGTATTTTCAATACGGCGTGTGCAATGCGAGTTTATTTCTCTCACCCTCCGAAAGCATATAGCAGTAGCCATTAAACTTTGCCCCGTTTGCAATTTTTAACTGCTCTGTATGGATATCCCCTAACAATTCGGCATTCTCTTCCAGAATCACCCGCTTTGTTGCCGTAACAGTACCTCTTACTTTACCACCGATTATTGCAGTTTTTGATACAATTTTACCGTTGACTATACCACCTTCACCGATTATTATATCCTGATCAGATGTGACACTGCCCTGTATATGACCATCGATTCGTGCAGAGTTTTTTATCTTAACTGGTCCCGCAATATGAGTCCCCCGTCCAATAACCGTACTAATTGTATCAGTTGCTTTGATTTTTTTGCTGAATTTCTTCATTGATAGAACTCATATCCTCTTCCGCAATATGTCATACAATTTCAGGCCGCCTAAATTGCAAAAACGGGTGCTTACTCCTCATTTTTTCTATCAATGCAAGATCACACAATTGGTAATAAGCAGTTCTGCTTTATCTATCCCTGCAACAGCGGCAATTTTACCGGATGGATCCGTAACGAAACTCCCCCCCTGAAAATTCGATTTTATCATCAATACCAACCCTGTTAACAAGCCCGATAAATATCTGATTTTGAAAAGAAGTTGACTGCATTTCGATGAGATGCAAGTCAGCCGGGTCATCTTTCGTTATTGCTTGCGGCGTAAAAATAAAATCAGCACCCTTCAGTTTTACTGCTCTCATTTGTTCAGGAAAGTGCCTATCATAACAATTGACTACACCTACCGTCCCAAATTTTGTAGTAAACACCTGAGGTATATTAGAATCACCTTGTTCGTAGTAATATTGTTCGTAAAAGCCCGGTTCTTCCACCAGATGCATTTTTTGAACTTTCCCGAGTAATGACCCGTCAATCCCAATTACATGAGTTGCATTAAAATATTGGCCGTTCGGATCTTTTTCATACACATTAACAATTGTTACTACGCCATATTGCCGTGCAAGATTCTGAAAATGGCTCACTGTTGGACCAGATTCTGTTTCTGCAAGATCGAAATATTTTTGACTCTTGGTTGTATTGTGGGAAATATCTTGAAAAGCTTAGCATAGGAAAGCAGCTATACGGGTTACCATGTTTAAGCGGTCCTCTCCTCATATTTGAACAAATTTATTCAAAACAGGTTAAACATTTCTAAACGGTTAGTACTCCAAAATAATAAATTGATAATTGCTAGTCAAGGTTTTTCATATGAATAAGTCAGGAAATAGTTCTTCAATAATTATAAACCATCATAAACCAAACTCATTAATAAATGCCCCACCATCTCAAGGCTTTCCGGAGAACATTTATCTACAGTATCGCCAGAAGTATGCCAATAATCATTATCGATAAGATCGGTGTGTATGATATCAATAATCGGAATGCCGATCTGTATAAGAGGGTAATGATCGTCGTATATTTCCCGATCAATAGCATTATCAAATGCAGTTAAATTAAGATTTCGAGCTCTTTTCCAGATTCTGTTAACTAAATCAGGGAGCATTTTGTATGAATACCCCTCTTTTTTAAACCTTACATTCTTATCCCCAACCATATCAAGCAAAACACCCCATTGATACTTTTGTGGCGTTGTATTACTTGCAAAATGTTTTGAACCCAGCAGGTAATGATCACGTGCTCCTGACTTTCCGTAATCTTCCCCGTCAAACAGAACAATATCGATAGAAACTGGTGGAGGATGTTCAGATAACACACGGCTCAGTTCAAGTAATACTGCCACACCGGATGCACCATCATTTGCACCGGCGATTGGTTTATTTCTTTCTTCGAATATCGGATCACGTTCTGCTCTTGGACGGGTATCCCAGTGGGCTGCTAATAGTACTTTCTGACCAGCGTGATTTGTACTGGGAAAAGAGGCTATAATATTGGTAAGTGTCAGAGTGTTTTTTGTATCGGGATCTCTGAATAAAAACGGTTGAGTAGTGACATGTCTGCTGAACTTTCCCAACTCTTCTGTGAGATATACAAGGCATGCACGGTGCCCGTCGGAAGAGGGGTTTCTTGGTCCAAACGAAACTTGCTTTTCGAGGTAGGTAAAAGCAGAAACACCCGAAAAGTCTTGTGACGGAATCTGATATGCAGCCGAAAGTAAAAATACTGGAAATAAAACAATACTAATTATACTGATTATTCCATAATGAGATTTATTTGCCCTGATAATCCGTTACCTCATTTTCTTTTTGCTTTCCTGTTTGTCGTGGTAACTTACTACAATAGGAGTTGCAACAAAAATAGAAGAATAGGTCCCAATTGTAACACCGATGATGAGCGCAAACGCAAAGTCTTTAATAATTTCGCTTCCAAGCAGGAATATAACAATAACAGCCACTAGTGTTGTTACCGATGTAATAATAGTACGGCTCAGTGTCTGATTTAAGCTTCTATTTACGGCTGTATGAAAATTTTCACGCCGCAGCAGTTTCAGATTTTCTCTGATTCTGTCTGAAACCACAATGGTATCATTCAAAGAATAACCGACAATAAAGAGCAGTGCGGCTACAATAGCAAGGTTAATCTCTTTATTGAATAAGCTGAACACTCCAATTGTAACGAGCACATCGTGAACGAGTGCTGTTATAGCACCGATAGCAAATTTAAATTCAAATCGCCAGCTAATGTAGATAATGAGGAATATTAGTGAAAGAAAAATTGAAATAGCAGCTTGATATTTCAATTCATTACCAATACGGGGTCCAACAGATTCAGTACTCAGTATAGAAATAGCATTTCCAGAAAATTCATTTCGCAGCACTTCAAGCACCATATCGGATACATTTACTAACTCTCCCAGTAATTCTGTCGTAATTATAATCTCATTAGGGCTTCCAAAAGTCTTAATTTCACTATTCCCAAGATTTACAGAATTCAATGCTATCCTTATGGCCCCTATCTCAACCGGATTTTCAAAGTGCAGTTGCACTTCCGTTCCTCCGGTGAAATCCAATCCAAAATTGGGGCCGCCGCGCATCAAAAGCGAAACAAGCCCAATGCCGATCACTATTAGAGAGAAAAAGAGTGCTGCTTTCCTTTTTCCTAAAAAATCAATGTTTACGTCCTGTTTAATAAATTCCATAATCTTCGTTCCCTATCTCGTTCAAAAATACCGGGTGTTCAATTTTAATTTTTTTAAATGCTGATTTTCTGCAATGTCCATCTACTCGTTATAAAATCAAAAACGCATCGCGTGAAAACTATTGCTGTAAACATACTTGATGAAATTCCAATCATGAGGACAAGCGCAAAACCCTTTATCGGCCCTGTACCATACTGGTATAAGACGACGGCAGCAATTAAGGTTGTTAAGTTTGCATCGAGAATAGCATAAAAAGCACGAGAATAACCGCTGTCAATGGCTGCCCTGACCGTCTTACCGGTAAGCAGTTCTTCTTTAATGCGTTCAAATATCAACACATTAGCATCCACAGCTATCCCGATTGTCAATATCAACCCCGCAATTCCCGGTAATGTTAAAGTTGCACCGAATCCCGCCAAGACTGCCATAACAAAAATTAGATTTAAAAAGAGAGCAAGATCAGCAATAATACCCGACATTCTATAGTATACAAGCATAAAAAGAATAACAACGACAAATGCAAGTATCGCAGAAGTTGTTCCTTTTTGGATAGAATCGGCTCCTAGCGATGCTGTCACAGTTTGTCTTGCAATAATTTCCATATCGGCCGCAAATGCTCCCGCACGAAGTATGATTGATAGATCCTTGGCCTCTTCCATCGATCCCATACCTTCAATTGAGGAATTACCGCCGGTAATCTGTGATCTGACAACCGGTGCTGAAAACACACGGTCATCAAGGACTATTGCAATCCGTTTTTCTATGTTGGCACCTGTGACCAGGGACCACTCATTCGATCCCTGCCGGTTCATACTCATCGAGACAAGAGGTTGTCCCGCTGTAGTAGGATCGTATCCCTGACCGATATTAACTCGCGCATCGGTTATAACCTCACCTGTAAGCTCTGCATTTCGCTCAAGAAGAAAAAGCTCATAATAATTTATATCTTGATGCACAATCGGCTTTGCCGCCCAATAAAACGCCGCATCGTTTGGAATAATCTGTTGAAAATCTTCACGAACCAACAAACGATTTATTAATCCCATATTCCGCTCATCAACGCCAGTCCATCCACTGTACGGTGTTATATTTGCAAGCAGTGACCGAAACGGGTTCTGACCAAAGGTCTGCTCATCAAATATTACCGTTGACTCCTCTTCAACTTCGGATAGCGCTGCTTCAGATTCACCAAACAATTCTGAGAAATTTGCCTCAGTTTGTGTTGACGGCGCTCTTTCAACTTGTGTAGTATCTCCTTCATTACTTTCTGCATCCTGCCCGGTGATGGATGCTTGAGATTCCCGTGACAAAAGACGATCGAATGAATCAAAAACTTCGATTACAACTTCTGCAGATTTGAGGAGTTTAAATTCTAACAATGCTGTTTTTCCGACGAGAGATTGAGCTCTGTCTATGTCATCAACCCCAGCCAATTCAATGATAACTCTGTTTTGACCCTGTCTCTGAATAATTGGCTCAGCAACACCGTACTGGTCGATTCTATTTCTAAGGATTTCTAAAGACTGTAGAATACCATTATTAGCTTCATTACGTAAATAAGTATCTACAGCACGGACGTTGTTATTCTCATCAAGCCGTCTGTCGCGATCAAAATATAAATCCATTGGCAGATTATTTTCTTGAGCCAGCCTAAGAAATATCGTCAGAAAATCCTCCTCCTGACTCAGTGACATCTGTGAGGCAAGCTGGTGAACCTCATTAAATCGGTCATCTTGATTCGTACTAAGCTGCTCAACAAGGCTCGAAAGATTGATTTCCATTACAAGCCGTATGCCGCCCTGCAAGTCAAGACCTCGTTTAATGGATTTTAATTCAAGATCTCTAACAACCTCAGTGTTATCAGAACTACCCTTATACTCCGGCGTGAGATTATAATATTTGAATGTTGGAAATAGGTAATAGATGGCGGTAAAAATGCATACAAGAATGAATACCCACCTCCACCTGTTATTTCTTTTCATTATATTGTACTCCTCTTCTTATAAGATCAGTCAATGTGCTTTCCGATAGCAACAAATCTTTATTTATGAACTTAGGTAACTTTACTTCCCGGTTTCATTGATTTATCGGTTGTCAAGAGCGCTAATTCACCGTCATTTCCTGCAGCGAGCAACATCCCGTTTGAAATTTCACCTCTGATTTTTGCCGGTTTCAGATTCGCAAACAACACTATTGATCTGCCGACCAGATCTTCGCTCTCGTAGTGCTCCGCGATGCCGGAAATAATAAACCGTATATCTTCCCCGTCATCAACCTCCATCCGCATTAGTTTATCGGTATTTGGAACGCGGGCAGCACTTTTTATTTCCGCAATTCGAAAATCGAGTTTTCTGAAATCATCTATTGTAATATCATCCATTAGTCAAAACCTTTACTTCATTTTTAATAATTAATTACTCACCGATTCCTGAACCGTTTCTTCGAGTTTGCACATTTCCCGTTCAATCGCTCCATCTTCAATTTTCTGAAAAAGAATTTCAGGTTTGTTAATCGATGTACCGGATTTCAATGGTGTTTCTTTAATCTCTTTCCAATATTGTGTCCGGAATACGTTTTCAGAATTAATAAAACGCATAATTTCATCCGCAGCAAACGGAAGCACAGGCGCCATTGCAAGTGCAAGTTTTTTAACGATTTGCGAACATACATACAATGTCGTTGCACACCGTTCTTCATCCTGTTTTCTAGTAACCCAAGGTTCATTATCATTAAAATACTTGTTTGCCAGTCTGGCAATATTCATGAACTCGGTAATACTCTCTTTTACTTGAAATGTCTCATATTTCTCTTCAAGAACTTCTATTTTCGCATCAATTTCTACAAGTACTTTTTCATCCCCTGTTGTTAGTGTCCCCCTATTCGGTACGGTTGCATTAAAATTTTTACAGAGGAATACGAGAGTCCTATTGATGAAATTCCCAAGTATATCAGCAAGTTCGTTATTATTACGGGACTGAAAATTATACCAAGAAAAATCTGCATCCTTTGTTTCCGGAGAAATTGATGCAAGACAATAACGGAGCGGATCGGGAGGAAAGTTATTTAAATAGTCGTCAAGCCAAACTGCATAGTTCTGACTAGTGGATATCTTCCTCGATTCAATCGTTAAAAATTCATTGGCAACCACATTTTCAGGCAGATTATATCCACCATACGCCATGAGGATCACGGGAAAGAAAATCGCATGAAATACAATATTATCTTTACCGATAAAGTGATACATTTTTACATCCGGATTGCACCAATAATCTTTCCAACGCTCAGGTTCTCTCTGATTTTCCGCCCACTCTTTTGTTGATGATATATAACCGATCGGTGCATCGAACCAGACATAGAGCACCTTGCCTTCTGCCTTTTCAAGTGGCACAGGGATTCCCCAGTCCAAATCCCGCGTTACCGCTCTATCCTCAAGCCCCTGATCAAACCACCCTTTGCAATAATTTAAGACATTGTCCTTCCAATCGGTTTTGGCCAATATCCACTTTTCTAGTTCCTTTTGATAATCTCCGAGCGGAATGTACCAATGCTCCGTCTTGCGCTCCTCTGGTACAGTTCCGCACAGTTTGCATTGGGGATCTATGAGATTCGATGGATCGAGCCAAGTACCACATTTTTCACATTGGTCACCACGTGCCCCGATATTTGAACAGCTTGGGCATTTCCCCTCGACAAACCGGTCTGCTAAAAACCGCGAACATGTTGTGCAATATAGCTGGGTTGCTATTTTTGTTTTTAGAATTCCTTTTTTATGAATAGTTAGAAAAAAATCTTTGGATGTCTCATAGTGAACAGGCAGTGTTGTTCTTGAAAAATTGTCAAAACTAATACCAATCTGGGAAAAGCTCTTCTTGTTCATTTCATGAAACCTATCGACAATTTGCTCGGGGGATACTCCTTCGGCCTCGGCACGTAAAGTAATTGGCACACCATGTTCGTCGGAGCCGCAAATATATATAATGTCATTTCCTTTGAGTCGCTGATACCGGACAAAAATATCCGCAGAAAGGTATGCACCCGCAATATGTCCCAGATGGATAGGACCATTCGCATATGGCAAAGCACTGGTAACGAGAATCTTCTCTCGTTTAGATTTTGGACTGGTCATGCGATATAAAGGGGTAGTAAAACAAAAGCCGAACGAAATGGCGCCCGGCCCGAAACTGTATTGCAAAAACTATTGTGTTTATAGATCAATAATAAATTGTGCCTGTTCGTCAATTAGCCATCAACAATTGAACATCTTCCATCGGCAAGAGCTCGCCGTTACCATCACGAAATCTTAAATACATTTTTCTTTAAGCTTGTCCAGGTCCTGTTCCGTTGCTTTACGAAGCACTTTATATATCTCTCCATTCTTAGCAGACGGAGAGATACCGCATAGGAACCGGTGAATTCTTCCGACATCTATACCATTATCGGATTCCAAAACAACAAAATCGTGAATTTCAAACGGCTGATCATCCAATAATTCATAATTATTCAGACGCTTGCCTTTGAATTCTATCTCTAAGTATTTACTCATGGTTATACTCTGAATTCAGTTTAAAAAACAGAGTGAGCAAAATCGTATAAATGTACACATTTTTGTTCATCAAATCAACAGATTTCTCAATTGCACGAATGGCATTTTCAGTCTTAACGGGAGCTAATGTTTTATAGACAGATGGCACTGTTATGAACGGCACGTGATCTCCTGTGTCATTATGAGATGCGTAAGCATTCTCATAGATTTGCTTTAGTACTGCTATCATGAGTTCAAGAATAGATTTTACCGCTGCACCGTCGTACTGTTTCATAAAAAGATCGGTAAACTCAATAATCTCTACTTGATTTTTGGTCAAACATGTTTCGAGGATATTACTGCATGCGTCCTTAATGACTGTGTAGCCCTCTTGTGTTAATTCGAATGCACGAGAAAAACTGCCGCCTGAAAATTGTGCATAGGTGACAGCCTTATTTGCCTCGATGTTTAAACGCTTTAAAAGTGCTTCTGTTATACATTCGGATGGCAGATATGACATATACATAAGCTGGCACCGGCTGCGAATGGTAGCCGGCACATTATCAATAACTGTTGTCGTTAATAAAAATGTAACGTCTTCCGGAGGTTCTTCGAGGATTTTCAGTAATGCATTTCCCGCATCATATGTGAGCGACTCACAATTCAGCAAAATAACAACTCTTCCTTTCCCCTGATATGACTGAAGCCGGAGTTTCTGTTTTAATTTCCGGACCATTTCTATATGAAGTGAACCGCTTTTTGGCACCTTCAATTTAGCGTAAGGATCAGCAGCTAACGATAGGCGCAAAGAGCGCTCTTCATCGGGTTTTATAGAACCAGGTACAGGGAAATACAGCAACACATCTGGATGGTCCATTGTAGCAAATTTTGCACAGCTAACACACTCTCCACATGGACGAAGATCGGCGTTATGGCAGGTTACTATCTGCGCAAGATCAAGAGCAGCAGCTGTTTTACCTACGCCCGCGGGACCGTGCAGCAGATAGCACTGTTGCAGTTTTCCAGAATCAAGCGCTTTGGAAAAATAGTGCTTAATCTTATCTTGTCCGATTAATTGATTAAACATAGAGTTACATAACTATAATATTCAAATATATCCTAAAATTATCAATAAGATACGAAGTGAAGTATTGAATTTACACATTCACTAAAACGTGCATATTGCGGAGCAGACTTACATACATCAGCCTATTTTTCTGAGAAGCTTTTTACTTTCCTTAATATAATCACCGTAATAAAAGAGGTTATTATTCACTTTGCCCTCATATTGAGGAATCTGCTGAAGCAGTTCTTTTGCTTTTTCCAATTCTCCAAGATTGTAGTAGCTGAGACCCAAATAATATAGCGCTTCGATATCCGCTTCAATACCACGAAAATCAATATCACTAAGTTTGTCTCTGATAATTTCGTAATTTCTCTGCGCTCGTTCCCACTGTTTTGTCCGAATCAATGCAATACCAAGATACCACCGCGGGAATAAATGATGGGGGGTTCTTCTAAGTACCTGTGCCGCTAATTCAATGACTTCATTATACCGTTTTTCCTCAATATGAATTCTAAAAAGTGCCATTTGACCTGGTGTTTCGGCAAATATTCCATTTTCGATTGAGCGTTTTATTTCCTCTATACCTTGATCCCTTAAATCCGAAATAAAAAAACCAAAAAACCTCCTCAGTTTTTTTGTTTTCCAATAATGATAGGATCCGACACCATAATAACAATCATATAGCGAATCATCCCGTTCTAACGATTTTTCCAGATTCCCGTTCGCTTTCATACCATCGCGCGCTGAGCCAAACCACTTACCCAATATACCTTTCCGTACTCCACGCACACCATATACACCTCCAAGAAACATATAATTTCGCGCAGATGGATTGATATCAACAGCGTTATTTGCTTTGGTCAATGCCCGCTCAAGAACATTTGTCAGGCTGTCATCAAACGCCTGAGATCTGTATACATCCATAATCAATTCAAGCACAAAAGCTTCAAAAAATATACCTTCGGCACTCTCGGGATCAATTTCATCAAACTTTTTAAAGTATTGTATAGCTTCATCATAGCGGGCTGAATAGACTAAATCGAGCCCCTCCGCTATGATATAATTTTTTGTGTCATCACGTGAAGTTCCATTCTGAGCATAAGCATGCGCAACAAACAGATTTATTGAGACAGAAATCAATCCAGCAAAAATCAGATTATTTACAAATTTAGACATTGGTATCTTTCATTTCAAATAACAGAAATATATTCATACTTAACAAATATGTTATTGTAACACAAACTTGATGGTAATTGTGCCGAATTGGGTCTCCTTTGGAGCACTTTGTTCAAGAGGATTAAAGAGCCATTGCTTGAGCGCCTGACGCGTTACTGATTCAAGCGTTGCTTCACCCTTTTTGAGGGTAGTAATTTCCTGAACCGAGCCGTCCGGAAGAACAGCTATCCGAAACGTCAGAGTGACCTCTTTTGCTATGTTTTCCGGGAAGCTCGGGAGCATTTCTGCTAAAATCTCTCTCACGCCGCCTTCCCAAGTAATTTCGTATGGAACTGAATATGGAATATCTCCGACAACTCTTTCAGGAGATATGGGTGTTAGGGTTTTTCGGCCAATATCTATATCTCCTGCTCCTGCCTGCCGACGATCCGTTATAGCCGCTGGAGCTACGCTTGTACCCGGCTCACGAGTAATCCCGAGGATAGGATCAATCTTTTCTACTCCGGTAATCTTGGATTCTTCAGCCTGAATTTTGTCCTGTCGTGTAAGAGGAATAGTCTCCTGTTCCAATTCGGTCATGCGCCTTGTGGGAATATCAACTACCCGGGTATTTCTTCCCTGCGCAGGTGCCGGCGCTGGTGGTGTTGTAAATTCTGATGGTATATCCGGGGTGATTCGATTGTTTTCTACAGCAGCAACCTGTATGATTGTCAATTCCGCAAATTCAGGAATAATCGGTGACATATCAATAGTCACTGCAAGAAATGCCAGTCCCAGAATCAAGTGAAAAAGGATTGATGTTATCCATGAGACAGCCGAGAGTTTTTTGTGATCAATATCCTTACCCATAGAAAGGCTCCGTGGCGATTGAAAATCTGCTCAGCCCCGCTTTCAAGCAAATGTCCATCACCTCTACTAACCTACCTGTCGATATTGACTCATCGGCTTTTATTATTACCATCTCGCTGGGAAATTCACGCACCATAGAATTTAATCTGGCTCCTAGTTCAGAGATGACTACCTGAATATCATTGATGTAATACATACCGTCAGGGGCAATTGTTACAATAATGCTTTTGTCGAGCACCTCTTCAGAGCTCTCCGCTTTCGGTAATTGCACTTTGATCCCCGGTTGTACTATGAATGTTGACGATAGGAGAAAAAATATCAGCAGAAGAAGAACAATATCTGTCAGCGAAGAAAATGAGAATGTGTCCAGCAATTTACGTTCGATATTAAATTTCATAGTCTTAATCTCCAAATGTGTTTGCCGGGACCTTTTCATTGCTTAACAGTTCAAGAAGTTCCGTTGAACTTCCCTCAATATCGAAGACAATTCGTCCTACCCTGCTTACGAGATAATTATAAAAAATATAGGCCGGGATACCAACTATGAGACCAGCAGCTGTTGTCATCAGGGCTACCCAGATTCCTCCGGCAAGAACAGCCGCATTGACATTTCCGCTCAGGCGTTCGATTTCCATAAATGCTTCAATCATCCCGGTTACTGTACCGAGAAAGCCGATGAGTGGTGCAACTCCAGCAATTGTTGCTAATATTCCAAGATGCCGCTCGAGATAATAAATTTGCTCTTTTCCGGCAGACTCGATTGCACTCTGAATTTCTTCTTTACTTTTTTCCGACCTGATCAATCCCTCTTTCAGCACATACGCAGCCGGACCGGATGTATTTGAACAGAGATCAATCGCGTCTTTTTTAGTGCCTTTGAGTACGAGAGACCTAATCTTCATAATAAGCTGATTTGTATTCGATTTCGATTTTTGTAGCACCAAAAACCGGTTTACGATAACTAATACGGCGATGAGCGAGCAGAGAATGATTGGAACCATCAACCAGCCGCCTTTTGCAATAATTCCCACCAGATTCATTTGACCTCCTTACAGAACATGGTCAAGGGATTTTAATGTGTCAATTGAAATGAATTTCTATGTTACTAGTGTTACCAGAATAACCGCAATCCAGCTCCACCGTTAAAATCGGGAGCCTGATAACCTCTCCAGATTTCATAATCTTCATTAAATAAGTTAGCAAAATACAGATAACTACCCAGCAATTTACTCCACCGTTTACTGACTGTTACATTTGCAATGAAGTATCCGTCTAATTTAGTATTGTCATAATTGATTGGATGTGCGTACCGCTTTCCGACATATTGACCGTCGACAATGAATTGAAATCCATAACCAGGAGTATACTGCATGGAATAGTCAAAAACTAATTCGGGAAGGTAAGGCACGTTATCGGGAAATTGACTTTCAACTATCGTAATGTCCATCAGCCGGGCTGACAATAAAGCGTTGAACCTGGGATTTGGATTCCAGTTTACCAGTCCACTGTACTCATTGATATCGATTTTGTTATCATACAAGTAGGTCCATTGCCCATCCGGCTGGAGACTCAGTCCAAGCCCATTCTCCACAAGGAATCCGTAATTCTCAAGCCGTCTGTCATTATAGATCAATTCAAACGCCAGATCGTATGCATATGATCGGTGCCAGCCCACTCTAAAATTCTGCGTAGTGACCTCATGAGACAAGGGAGTACTGATGTCGAAATAAGGATTGAAATTTAATTTGTCAACAAGCGAAGTAGTCGCAACACTTGGTTCAAATTCCACAAAAAATCTACCTGCTTCTTCCAAATCGTACGTCAATGAAGCAAGCGGGTAAAATTTATTGTCCTTTCTTTCAGCAAGAATCCTCTCGGTAAATATAATAGTATTATCATCAAGAATTTCAAATGCGGGATCAGCACTTTCACTCCGGTAATTGAAATAAGTACCACCTACGCGTACATGCAACCGCGGTGATAACAACCGTACAACAGTTAGCTGCGCTTTCGAATAATTCAATTCATTCAGCGGAGCGTTATCATGAGCTCCATCTTTTATCCTGTCGGTACTGAATTCAACTAATCCACTGATTAATGTCGAATGTAGTACTACGGCATCAAAGTTGAGCCGGGACCATGCGTCCCAATTGAATAGTTTGGTCTCATCAGGGTTGTTATATCTGCCTCCAATCTCTAATCGTACATCTACGGGGTCAAATATCGAAATCTGAAGTAAAGAAGCGCCATCAAGGACATATCCCTTTTTTTCTCTTTCAGGCAAAACCGGCGACCCATAGAAGCTGTATTCATGAGCGTTGAGTTTTACTTCTGTTCTATTCTGCAGATTCTCTGAAAAATTGTGAATATTTGCTATTGAACCAGTCCAATCAGAATATTCAGCGTTATTAACATGCCCATTACTTTTTCGAAAATCTATATCTCCGAAAAACTTCTCGTCTCTGAATTGTCTTCTCATTTTCAGGCCGGCATTAATGTCGGTATACTTACCGAACGAACCGTATACTTCATTTACTACTCCAGCCACCGGAGTATCAAATAATCCTTTGGACTTATCCCCTCCAGCTCCGGGAGGATTATATGCTTCTCTATTTTCAATTTCTGCTAATCTTTCCCGGGCAGTCACATCCTGCAGTTCGATATCGGTCCGTTGAAAAGGAAGTACCTGAATTTTTTCCTGGCCCAGAATTGTGTATTCTTTAAGATCAAGCGATGGCAACGGTGATGATTGTTCCGGCTGCTGTTCCTGTGCAGCGGTACTGTCCGGCCTTGAAAGACTCTGCGGAGTCGGCACTTGTTTTTGCGCAAAGGCATTGTCGATTTGAATAATACAAATCAACATGAACAACAAAATCATATTGCGTATCATTTTCATCTCTTGAATCCTAGCCCTATCCAAAAATTGAAATTATGTTGTTCCTTTATTCCGGTATCCGGTCAAGACCTTCGCGTGCTTGTTGGCCATAATCATCTTCGGGATGCCGTTCGAGCACTATTTGAAAGAGACGTTCTGCATCTGAAAAGTGTTGCAGTTCTATTTTACTAATCGCTGCATCAAGCGTTGCCCGGGTTACCCAAATGTCATATGCAGGATATAATACTCGTACTGCACTCAGTTTCTCATATGCTGATTGAAAATCGCCTTGACGGATATATACCTGTCCGGTATTATATTGCGCTTCCGCAGCAAGTTCATTGGTGCGCCGTGCAATAACCTGGTCAAAGAGTGACAGTGCTTTATCATAAGAACCCTGATTCATGAGCAGCATTCCATAATTGATTCGCGCTTCGTCAGCGATAATATTATCGGAATACTGTATTATAACTTCATTATAATTCGCTCCTGCCCGGTCATTGAATTGGAGTTCTTCCTGCGTTTTAGCGAGCTCAAGCAGTGCTTTTCCAACTTCTGTTGATGTTGGATAGTCTTTTCTTACCTGCTGATATATTCTTTCTGCCTGCTCGTAGTTGTCATTATCATAGTAGATTATTCCGATCTCCAAAAGTGATCTTGGAGCCAAAGTATGATTCGGATATTGCTGTGCAATTCGCCAGAAATGCTCAATTGCCCCAAGTTCATTCCCAGAACGCAGTGTCGCAGTTCCGATTCCAAAATCGGCATTCGGAATAAACTCACTTTCAGGAAAACTGATAATCAGTTTTTCATATTGGATAATTGCTTTCCTGTATTCTTCTGCGGCGAGATAAAAATCGGCATTATTTAGCAGTAAATTATCTGCCTGGGCATTTTCAGAGTTCCGAGCAACAAACGATTCTGCAACTTCTACAGCTTTATCAAGTTCTCCAAGAATTTTATAGCTGTCTTGAATACCGACAAGAGCATCACCTAATAGATTACTTTCCGGAAAGAGGTCAAGAATACTCGTATAATTTTCGATTGATTCGAGATAATTTTGCTGATTATAATAGATATTGCCAATCTCAAAGTATGCATCATCGATGAATTCCGATTCGGGATATTTCCCGATAAATGTCCTAAATTCTTGCAATGCCTGTTCATTGTTATTCATCTGATTAGAAATTATACTTGCCATATAATAATATGCATCATCAGCATATTGTGAATCTGGTGTGTTTGTAAAGAGAGCACGAAATACGTTCACCGATTCTTCAAACCTGTCAAGACGCACGAGTGTCTGGGCTTCTTGATATTGCGCAAGCAGTTTTTCTCCTAAATCATTGGCAGTTGTCGACACTCTTTTGTAAAAAAGTAGAGCAGCATTATATTGTTTGACCATGTATCTGCTGTCTGCAAGTCTGAAAGTAGAGCTCAATTCATAGCGGCTGTTCGGATATTGCTGCAAAACAGCGGAAAAATCCTTTGCAGATTCTTCATAATTATCGAGTAAAAACTTGGAGTATGCCCGTGTATAGAGAGCATCGAGCCTTTTCTCAGAGTCACTGTGTCTCAGCATTAAGTTAGTCGTTGCAATAATCGCATCTGAATAGTTCCCGGTTGTATAATGGATCTCGCCAATTATGAAAAGACCGTCATCAGCAAGTTCATGATCCGGATTTTTCCTTATGAATGCAGAAAGGGTTTCTAAAGCCACATCATAGTTTTCATTCTTATACTGGCACCAGCCGAGTTGATAGTGGCTCCAAGAAGAAATCGATTTGTCTGAAACTGCTAGAAGCTCACGATAAATCGGTTCTGCATCGGCATACATCCCCATCTCTCGAAGCGATTCGCCGGTCATTTTTTTTGCCTGAGTAAATATCCCGCTTTCAGGATAATTATCAATAATCCTTTTAAATCGCAGATACGATTCCTGATAATTTCCTGCATCAAAATAATCGCTGCCGATTTCATAAAGAGCTTTGTCAAGAAATCTACTGTCCGGGATATTTTCTATCAGATTCGTTAATACCTCCGTACCTCTCTGCATCTCTCCCGATTTCCTAAGTGCTATTCCCCAGAGATATTGAGCATAATCGTTCGATTGTTCCACGCCGCTTTCCACGAGCCGCTGAAACACCAGAGCAGCTTCTGTAAAATTTTCCTTTTGCATATAGATCAACCCTATTGCAATTGAGGCTTCACTTGCAAACCGGGAATCCCTAAACTCTTCAATAACCCGGATCAGATAGGTTCTGGCATCATCATAGTTATCCAGGATATAATATGAATCACCAATGAAATAGAGTCCGGCAGCTTTATAATCCCGGTTAGCGTCGTGCTCGACGATACCAGTCAAATTATCGACAGCCTTCGTATATTGCTTATCGAAATAATATGCTTCACCAAGTTTAAATATTGATTCAGGAACGAGTGCACTTTGAGGAAATTCGGAGATCAGTGTTTCAAAAGCATCAATTGTCTCGGGATAATTCTTCATCTCAAGCATTGTCCAGCCGAGCGAGTAATATGCATAATCACGGGACGCCGAACCCTGCTCTTCATTTATAACAGCACGGTAATGGTTTGCTGCCACAGAAAAGTCCTGCATAGCAAAAAAACTCTCCCCCGCCCAGTAATGCGCCTCTGCAATCTGGTCGCTTTCGGGATATTTTTCTATAACTTCTAAAAATGACTGCGCTGCATTCGCGTAGTCCTGCTCATTATAATACGAATGGCCAATGATTATGTATGCCCGGTCCTTAAAATCACTGAACGGGAATGAAATCTCAAACTCCTTAAAAAACTTTCTTGACTCGTCATATTTACCGAGAAAAAACTCAACCTGTCCCAGTCTGAAGAGGACTTCCTCACGTAATTCACTCGAGGCATACCGTGAGAGAAATCTTCTGAGGCTGATTTCGGCTGACTGGTATAAGCTGTCATCCATTTCGGTAACCGCAACCAGATAGTCATTTCTTTCCTGTATTGCACCCTGAGCATAGACAATCTGATTGAAAATAACTGCCATACATAGCAATGCCATGACAATACGAAAAAAATGTTTCATAGTGCCTCTAAAGATAGCAAACTGATTTTTACTGAATACCACGGCGCTTATAGGCGAGTTGGAAATTTTGTGTTTCTCAAATGTTTGTTTTTTAAACACTTATACTGTTAAAACCTATAAAAGGTTCTCTATAGACATAATATTTTTAGAATTACAATATTCAAACCTACTTTACTATTGTTTTTCTATGAGTAATATACTAATTTTCACGGGTTTTAACAGAACTATTTTTACCATTTGTTGCTTGTTCACTAATCATTATATCATATGAACTCTACACGTGGAAGCGGTATATTTTCACTAGAAAAGACAGGATACTCTATGAAAGAATTTGACAGGCTCCTCGAAGTGATGCTCCGGGTAAAGGTTGAGTGCCCCTGGGACAGAAAGCAGACACACGAATCGATCCGGCAATATTTTATCGAAGAGACATACGAAGTTATAGATGCAATTGACACTCAAGATGACAACAATTTGGTCGAAGAACTTGGTGATGTGCTCTGTCAGGTACTCTTCCATTCTCTCCTTGCGGAAGAACGGCAAAAGTTCTCCATATCCGATGTTTGTAATGCTATAGCGGATAAACTCATTCAGCGTCATCCACATGTATTCGGTGATACAAAGGTAAACAATACGAAAGAGGTGCTTCAAAATTGGGAACACATTAAGATGAAGGAAGGAAAAAAGAAATCGGTACTCGACGGTATTCCTAAACACCTTCCTGCTCTTATCAAAGCTTACCGCATCCAGAGCAAAGCCGGACGCGTAGGTTTTGATTGGGACAATCCGAATGACGTTGTCGCAAAAATTGATGAAGAACTTCAGGAGCTTCACGAGGCAATCAAATTGAACGAATCACCTGCGGCCATCGAAGAAGAACTCGGCGATCTTCTGTTTTCCATCGTTAACTTTTCAAGAAAGATTGAGGTCAATCCGGAAGATGCTCTTCGGAAAACAATCAGAAAGTTTGAAAGCCGTTTTAAATATGTTGAGAAAACTCTCAAAGAGCACGGCAGTTCAGTAAAAGATGCTTCGCTCGAAGAAATGGATACATTATGGAATGAGGCGAAAGAACTTCCGTAAATTTCTTACGTACACGCGTACACGTCATCTCTAAAAAACACAATGTTTGGAACGTTAACTAAATTTAAGAGAATCAGTGCCGACCTCTGTTACCAAATCGGGGATTGACGATATTATTATACGGTGATCCAAAGGTGTAGGTAAGACCGATGGAAGTGCTATATTCCCAATTTGTTTTGAGTTGCTTCCTCCGGAGTAATATATCTTCTATGGGAATATCCTCTTTGGAAATGAATAACTGGTCATGTACCAGTGAAACATTTCCGAACAACCGCAGCGATAATCCTTCATATAGTCTGATGTTGAAAAAAGAAAACCAGTTCACTTTATTAACACTTGTCTCATGGAGAAAAAGTGTCCCTTCTAGTCTCGATTCAAATGTGCCCCACCGCTCAAACATCTCTGTATCTATTGATAAAGTAGTGAAATAAAGAGTTTCGTTATTTTTATCAAATATTGTTTCCCCGCGGTAATCAACCGTTTTAGCCCAGAGGCTGTAAAGAAACCGGAATTGCTTTCTCGTTGACAATTCGTAGGGGAAAATGTTGTATTCTATTGCTGGTGCTGCTCCGAGAGAATATCGTGTATTGATTCTTGTATCGGATATCACTTCAGTATTGAGACCGACCGACCAGTGATCGTTGACGCTTTTAACAAAGAGACCTCTAAAATTGTTCTCACGAGAAAATGATTTGAACACTTCATCGTCGCTTTTGTCTTCACTTTCTTTATATTCCGGATTATAATTAAGACGAAATTTCCAATCCTCCGTAATCCTGTTTGCCGATATACCTCCCTCCAATTCATACCGTTTTCTAGATTCTTCACCAGAGATATCAGCACTGGCATTAATTCTGAAGACCCAGTAATTCCATTTGTCTTTTTCAACTTCAAGTACCTGCTCATCAGTCTCAGGCTCAAAGGAAATCACTAAATCTTCAGCAAAAGGAGTATTTGACACATAAGGCATCATACCTAATTGAATTTTTTTGAGTATGCTTGAACGGTTTTCATCTTCTGTATTATTCTGGTCAGCAAAATAGATCAGAGTATCGTTTTGACCAGTGTAGGCTTCCTGACCGATAAATGTCAGTGTGTATTCTGTACCACCACCGGTTTCCTGACTCGTCATGAGCACATAGAGTTCTGCCTGACGCGTATCTCTTACAAAATTAACATACGGGATATTCTGAATCATAAAATCGTCATATCGTCTGAATCTATCGAGAAAGACTTTTAAAGCTAAATCACGCTTTGTAGTCTCAGTTCCATTACTCTGTGCGAATACTGTGGCAGAAGTTATTCCAATCAGCAGTAATAGTTCCACTATTGCAATTACTGCTATAGTAGCAAACCGATTTATCATGAAAGAAACCCTCTCTTTTAGTGCAATCTTCGTATTACTCCTTTGAATCCTAGTCAGCATGTCGAACAAGTCTTATTATAGATTTGCCAATAAGTGCTTTCATCGTTCATTAATATTATAATACAACTTTCATTTGATTTAATTCAAAGATTTATGTTGATTAATTGACAAGACTATTAATTACCTTAGTATTTATATAAGATTGCAGAGAAACTATAATAATGCAATTTTCAAAACTAATTAAAAATCAGTATATTATTTCAAGCTTTATATATCATATCGATTTTAATTTGAGACATGTTGTATTGCACAATTAACGCTAAATTCAAAGTCTTGAGAATTACTTAATTTTGAATTTCAAATTATTCCAGTATATCTTTACCGCTACATGTGATATGAAAGTATTAGTCATAGGAGATGAAAAGAAAGTTGATTCGTTTATAAAAAGAGGATTTGAAAGTGAAGGTTGTATTGCCACTTGGAAAGAAATCTTCTGAAGGGTTTTAATCAAGCGCAAATCTATATACTATTATAATATTTCGGAATTATCCCTTTATTGGTATAAATAATTTTTGGCTTCTTGATATTGTATGTTTATATTCATTATAAATAAGGCAAATCAATTAAGTAAAGGCTAAAATATGGATATTGTTAAAATATTTGAGAAATTTCCTACCAAAAAGTCTTGTATTGAACATTTGGAAAAAACAGTGTGGTCCGCTGGTCCAATCTGTCCTTACTGTTTTTCTACTACTAAAATCACAAAACAAAAAAATGAAAACCGTTTTCATTGCAATGCATGCCAAACAGGGTTTAGTGTTACAGTAAATACTATATTTCATGACACAAAGCTTCCTTTACAAAAATGGTTTTTGGCAATTTCTTTAATGTTAAATGCAAAAAAAGGAATTTCTGCCAAACAATTGCAAAGGGACATAAGTGTTTCATATAAAACGGCGTGGTATATGGCAATGAGAATAAGAAGGGCTATGATAGACCAAAAGGAGATGTTAATGGTGACCTTGCCCCCAAAAGTTGATCCAGATAGTATATTAGTACAGGGATTAGATTGAAAAGAAAGGAGCAAGATCAATGGCACGTAGAATTCACACATCAGAACAAATTATCCACAAGCTTCGAGAGGCAGAAGTACTGCTCGCTCAAGGTCAGTCGGTTCAACAAGCTGCTCGCCAGATTGAGGTTACAGAGCAGACCTATTATCGTTGGCGAAAGGAGTATGGTGGTCTTCGGGTGAATCAGGCGAAACGATTGAAAGCGTTAGAGAGAGAGAATATTCGCCTGAAACGCCTGGTTGCCGAGAAAGAGTTGGATATTCAAATCCTCAATGAGACTCTGGCGGTTGATGCAAAAAACTTCTGAGCCCGGCGAAGCGACGGGAGGTGGTGCAGCATCTTTGCACGACTCTCGAGATCTCGCAGCGCCGGGCCTGTAGTGTGTTGGGAGTACCGCGCAGCACTCATCAATATCGCCCGATTTCTCCTGCGGATGAACCGGTGTTCGTGCAACGTATGGTCGAGTTGGCCACGCAGTATGGTCGGTATGGTTATCGACGAATTACCGCACTGTTACAGCCAGAAGGCTTCAAGGTCAATCATAAGAGAGTGGAGCGTTTGTGGCGTCGAGAAGGATTAAAAGTTCCCCGGAGGCAACCGAAGCGCAAACGGTTATGGCTCAATGACGGTTCGTGTATTCGGCTGCGACCTGCGTACCGGGATCATGTCTGGAGTTATGACTTCATGCAAGCACGAACCCGAGAGGGAAGGAGCTATCGTTTGTTAACAATATTAGATGAATACAGTCGGGAGTGTCAGGCAATTGTGGTAGGCAGGAGGCTGACTCACAATGACGTCATAGAACATCTTGCAACACTGTTCGTGCAGCGAGGAGTTCCGGTTCACCTGAGAAGTGATAATGGCACAGAGTTCACTGCTCAAGCGGTCCGGACATGGCTCATGCGCCTGGGAGTAAAAACATTGTATATTGAACCAGGCAGTCCATGGGAGAACGGGTATATTGAGTCGTTCAATGGCAAACTGCGTGATGAAGTGCTCAACCGGGAAATCTTCGATACCTTACACGAAGCAAAAGTGCTTGTGGAACGCTGGCGAAATAAGTATAATCATAAGAGACCGCATAGTGCCCTTGGATACCGGCCACCCACCCCCGAGGCCGTTATACCACCGGATTCGGTCTCAAGGCCAATGGATAATACAACAATGAATATATCGATGAATTGACTAACTTAAATAATGGCCCAAACATTAGGGGCAGGTCATTGGCAGAAAACCAAGAAAATTTAATAATAAAAAACCTATCAAAAAATATAAAAGAGGTAGGGGCACTGACAAAATTCCTGTTGTTGGATTGGTTGAACGTGGAGAAGGTGGTAACGTATACGCAGAAATTAAGAAAAAATTGACTTCGAGAGACTTAAATGAATTAGAGCTGAGAAAAACAAAGAAGGTTTGGGTGACTCACAAACCAAAATGGAATTTACGTACATATAATTCCTGCAAATGAGAAAAATAATGAACAATACTTTATATTACGGTGACAATCTAAAAATTCCTAAAGAGTATATCCCCGACAACTGTATAGACCTTATTTATCTTGACCATCCTTTTTAATTCAAAAGCTAATTATAATGTCTTATTTAAAGAATCATCGGAAGAGATGTCAGAATCACAAATTATAGCATTTGAGGATACTTGGCATTGGACAGAAGAATCTGAATGGGCATATGATGAAGTTATAAAAAAATCACCCAATTACATATCTGAGATGATGCGTTCATTTCGACAGTTTTTAGGACAAAATGATTACATAGCATACCTTACTATGATGTGTATACGGATGGTGGAATTACGAAGAGTTTTGAAGGATTCTGGTTCAATATATTTACATTGTGACCCAACAGCAAGTTATTATCTTAAAATATTAATGGATGCTGTATTCGGGCAGAAAAACTATTTAAACGAGATTGTTTGGTGTTATAAAGAAAGAGAAATTGCAAAAAGATATTGGAATAAAAAACATAATGTAATCCTATTCTATTGCAAAAACATCAAAAATAATGAAAGAGTATTTAATTGGAAAAATGTTGTATTGCCATATTCTTCCGGTTCTAAGAAAAAATACAACCTTACCGATGAAAAAGGCAAATTATATCAGATTACGGGTAAGGTGGCTCTTATGTTGGTGAACAACAACTACCTCGGTGGGTCGAAGAAGAACATCCAGAATGGACATATAGGGATTATTGGGAAGAAAAAGAAGGTATCCCCCCAGAGATTGGTTCTCCCAATGTATGGGCACAATCAACTGTCCAAATTGCAATGAGGAATTTGTTAAAAAATACCGATATGCTTGGTTAAACAGGGCATCTTCTGAAAGGTTGGGTTATCCAACACAAAAACCAGAGTCCTTGTTGGAACACTTTATTATAGCGTCGTCTAATGAGGGTGATATTATCCTCGATCCGTTTTGTGGGTGTGGTACTACAATAAGTGTTGCTGAAAAATTAAGTCGCCATTGGATTGGTATTGATATTACTCACATAGCAACAAATTTAATAAAGTTCCGCTTACAAGATCAATTTAATTTAAAACCTAAAGAAGATTACAAAGTTATTGGAGAGCCCAAAGATGTCTCAGGTGCACATCAATTAGCCCTGCAAAATAGGCACGAGTTTCAGTATTGGGCTCTATCACTTATTGGTGCAAAATACGAGAAGAAGAAGGGGGCGGACAAGGGGATTGATGGATTATCATATTTTCAAGAAAAAGGAAAAACAACCAAGATGGTCTATAAAAAGATAGTGGTCTCCGTTAAAAGTGGGAAGGTTGGTGTTAAGGACATATATGATTTAGGGCATGTTATTGAGCGAGATGAAGCCCCTATAGGCGTTTTAATTACATTAAAAAACCCCACAAAACCAATGAAAGAAGAAGCATTGGCAAAGGGCTATTATGCATCAAAACTGATGCAAGGCAAATTCTCCAAATTACAGATAATAACAATTGAAGAGTTACTACATGGTGTAAAGCTTTATCTGCCCCTAACTGAAATACCACATCGAAGAGCGAAACGATTTCACAAAGAAAAACATCCATTAACTATATTAGACCAATAAAAACTTTTTTATACCAATAAAGGGATAATTCCGTAATATTTTCATATAAAAATTACCAGGTATTATCTTAATCTGCATCTGCTTCACCGAAATAGAGAAACCTATTCAAAAGATTTACATAGTTGCTCCATCTATTCCGGCCGATTTTCTGATCATCTGTGATTCTTTTCATCGCATTCAACTTTGAGTCAATTTCATCAGCATAATGGAGAATAATTCCTTCTGATATCATTGGCACGACCGGCGAGGCCTTTTCAAGCTCACCCTGATGGCTCAAGATCAAGTGCAGCAGTTGTTTGGAAAGCTCTTCAGGGAATCCTTCAATTGACCGAATTGCGTTTTTAACTTGCTCGTAACCCATCACTATATGACCTACCAACCGACCTTCGTCAGTATAATCAATATAGGGTGCTATCGTGTAGGAGTCGGCTTTACCAATATCATGAAGCAGTGCTGCAGCATGTAAGAGATCGGTATCGATATAGTCGTAATATGCTGCAACAACATCGCAAATTTTTGTAACTGCAAGTGTGTGTTCCAGCAGACCCCCAATGTATCCGTGATGCCAGAGCTTTCCTCCCGGCGCAACGCAAAACCGTTTTGAAAAATCGCCCTTGAGCAGCATTGAATCACACAAGATATTAAGATGTTTATTCTTTATGGAATTAATAGATTTCGAAAGTTCTTTTTCTAAATTGGAAATATTTCCATTATATGAAGGGAGATATTCATCCGGTCGCACATCATCAGAAGCAACACTTTTTCTGATTTTTTCAATTTTAATTTGTGTTTGTTCTTTATATTGATCGAGCACTCCTTGAATTTTTACAACATCTCCGGTATTATACTCTTCAAGAAAATCTTCTGTGTTTTCCCAAATATTGGACCAAATTCGACCTTTATCGTAGCCAAGTTCTAAAAATAGATAGGGTTGGTTATCCGTTTTTTTAGTCCTCATCTCAATTCCCTTAATAACAAAAAACCGGGTAATACGCTCTCCGATTTTCTGTTTCAGGCTTACATCATCCATAGTCAATCCTTATGGTGAATGATTTAATATAGTATGATTGAAATAACAATTCATTTTTGTTAATTTCAACTAAAAAATAAAAAAAGGCCGAGACATCTGTGTCCCGGCCTTTGAATTAATCACCGCAAAGCAGAAATTTATTTAATAATTAAAAAATGGTCATTAGGTCAAAAGCGGACTAACGTGAATTTTGATTAAAGGATGGAATAGATTTTGGTTTCTGTAATTGTATCTCCATTCCATTTCCTTGCGGTATACCAGGCAATGACTTTTGCTGACACCATGGTACTGTAAGCGTCTTTCTTGTGCACATGACCAGAACCCCTCAAGGCCGTTACTATGACGACGTCCCGTGATGCACTATGTGTTATGATCGACCGTACGCTGTTTACCAAAAAACTGCAGCGATGTATACGAACGGAACGTATCAGTGGAGAAGACGCTCCCTTTCGCAGCGGTGTCCCTGATCTCGTTCATCAGGCAGCAGTCACATCGTAGTAAATAGCTTCCCGTGACGTTCCACCATGCCGAAAACCTTTGGTTCCCGTACGTTTCCCACCAAAGCAGCTTGCATCACATTCTATCTCGCCGGAAAGTCTTCTCACTTCCTGACACAAAAACTATAAATCTCCTGTCGATAAAGCATCTATGTGCCTCGCACCGTCGTGGAGCCACAACCAAGATACCTGGCAGCTTTATTGGCAGATATCTCCAAAGAAACATAATGCAGTAGAGCAAAATCGTCCTTGAACCGCTTCGGGCTGTAGTTACAAGAACATCGAGTACCTGTAAAACGATTATCACGCAAACGGTACAGACGATCCCCAGAACAAAAAGGACATGATGTATCAACAATCAATCTAGTGACTTTTTCTTCCATCCTAAGTATGATGTAACACTTGATCAGAAAATAACCTAAGTACCTTAATTTACCTAAGAGTGGCCTGTTTGAGCTTTTTAAAGGGTTTGTATTAGATAGGATTGTATTCTTTTTGTCTGATTGCTTTATTCTGTTTATCTTTTCTATAAATCAACCTCTTTTATTTATTTCTTATTGGGGTTTTTCCCAACGAGACATGACAATTCATTGGGATTTTCTCCAATATCTTAAAGACTTCCATGTACTTAAGGTTTTTGTTTTAAGCTCTCTGTTTTAGGCTGTAATGTGAGAGGTTTTTTTCAATTTTTTTGTCAAATCTTGAAATAAACTCACGTTTTTCATCTTCGGTTTTTGGCCTCTTGAAAAAACCGGAGCGACACACCTTCTCCTGGTTATAAAAGCAACTTTACTGTAATTTTTCCATTCATTGGTAAATTCGAACAAAAGTGTATTTTTTTGTTTTACGTTGACTAATCCATGCTCACAAAGCTGGTCGATAGCATGTCTGAATTGGGCATTACTGATTCTAAAAGTCTTGACTTCTTTATACGTGAATTGGATTTCTCCATTATTCGTAATTACCCATTCTTTTCTCTTACATAATGGTAACTCTCCCAAAACACGCTTTGTTAACAAAAAACAATATACCTGCGCTGATTTATCTGACAGAGAAATAAAAGCCTTTGACTTAAAAATCTGACGCCCTTTTTCAATGTAAATTGAATTACTTTTAGTCATGTCTTGCCTGTAAATTAGATCCCAGCCACTCCAAACTATCTGCCAGGCAAGCAACAGTTGCTGGGAGGACCAGAATTCATTTATTATTAAATGTATATGATTTTTTTAAATTTCATTAGTTCTATAAATTTATATTGAATAGATGATACTTGAATAAATTCGTTGATTTATATGAGTATAAAATATTAATTTTAAGCACAAAGCGGTATAAACTTAGTATAAAGTAGCGGAAGTTATTGTAGGGAGATGTCGGTGTATGTCGGGGAATGTCAGGATTTGGGAAATCCGGCGATATTCTTTTTAGTAGCATATAATAAGTGGTTATGATATAATAAAATAGGCAACATATTGTTAGAAAAAAACTTAGTGGAGCAGATCGGGATCGAACCGACGACCTCATCCGTGCGAGGGATGCGCTCTCCCAGACTGAGCTACTGCCCCAAAAGTGTTTAAAAACACTACTTGAATATCGGATTGTTCCGGGAAATAATCAAGATTTATTTGGTCACTACGGGCTTTCAGAAGAATAACAATCTACCCACTTGCGCAACGATAAAGCAGACCAGAAAGGCGATGAGGAGCGGCATAATTGAAGCAACCGTTGTCCATTTTACACTGTTTGTCTCTTTGTAGATGGTAAAGATTGTTGTTGAACAGGGGTTGTGCAGAAGTGAAAAAAGCATCAGGCACACTGCTGTCAAGATTGTCCAGCTGTTATCAATAACAAGTAAATCCCTAAGCTGATCCATATTCTGAACATCGATCATCCGATCCATATTCATGTAGGCCATGAGAATAGTCGGTACGACAATTTCATTTGCCGGTATAGCTATGATATACGCAAGCAGAATTACCCCGTCGAGCCCGATTGCATAACCGATTGGATTGAGCGAACCTGCCAGATGACTCATGATATTCGCATCACCAATAGTAATATTGCCGAGTAGCCATGCAACTCCACCACACGGCGCCGCCATAAGAATTGCTCTCCACAACACAAAAATTGTCCGGTCAATAAGTGAAGTATAGAGAACTCGTAATATCTGCGGCCTTCTATATGGCGGAAGCTCAAGCACATAACTAGACGCTTCTCCCTTGAGCACTGTTTTTGTCAATATAGCAGATACTACCAGCGTTACCGCTATTCCGAAGAGTGTTACTGCAACTAATGACGACGTCGCTGCAATTGATCCGAACTGATCAGGGAATGCCGCTGCAATAAATATCGTCGCAAGCATGATGAGCGTCGGCCAGCGGCCATTACAGGGAACAAAATTGTTCGTTATGATTGCGATGAGTCGTTCACGAGGCGAATCGATTATTCGTGCGGCAATGACACCTGCAGCATTACAGCCGAATCCCATACTCATCGTGAGTGCCTGCTTCCCTGAGGCGCCTACTTTCTGGAAAAATTTATCAGTATTAAACGCAACCCGGGGAAGATAACCAATATCTTCCAGAAGTGTAAAACAAGGAAAAAATATTGCCATTGGTGGTAGCATGACCGATATAACCCACGCAAGAGCACGGTAAATTCCGTGGACAAAAAATCCTGTGAACCACCAAGGCGCTCCCACAGCAATGAAAGCAGATTCCAACATATCTTCAAAAGTAAACATCAAGTCTGCAAGTAAAGCAGAAGGATAATTCGCACCCTGAATCGTCAGCCAGAACACGACAGCAAGCAAAAGCACCATGATAGGAATCGACCAGATTTTTGAAGTTAAAACTCTATCGATCGCATAATCAAAGGTATGAATATTCTTACTTTTACTCTTCACCGCTCTACCGGCTATTGCAGCAGCATCGGTGTATACAGCATTCATTACACTGTCATGCACCGAGTCGCCAACATTCTTTCTGACCGACTTGGCTTTTTCAAGAAGTTTATCGATCCTGGGATCGATTGTATGTTCTGACTTTGATTTCATAATAATCAGGAAGCGGCGACTTGTTCCTGTAAATGTCTGGTTATAGTTCCATTGTGTATTTCTTCATCGGTAATGCTTGTTTGTAACTTATCAATGACCGCGTCATCACCTTCAAGTAGACGGAGCGCAACCCAGCGGGGATTGATAATATCCGGAAATAGTGTTTCAATTTGTGGAATCAGCTCATCAAGTGCACCCTCAATATTGTCGATGTTATTGATTCTGTAAGGAGTCGTTGTTATCGTTTCTTCAGCTACACTTACAACCGATTCGATTAGTTTTCCAAGCCCTTTTTTATAAATTGCTGAGGTCGGCACTACCGGAACACCCAGATCCGCCTGCAGTTGGTTTTCGTCAATAATTATACCTTTTCTTGATGCTTCATCGATTAGATTGAGGCAGACCACCACTTTGTCAGTAATCTCAAGAATCTGGAGAACAAAGTTTAAGTTTCGTTCAAGACGGGCAGCATCTACCACAACAACGGTTACATCTGGTCTGCTCAGCAGTAGAAAGTCGTTCGCAACTTCTTCTTCCTGTGACATGGATAACAGTGAATAGGTCCCAGGCAAATCAATCAATTTGTACCGGTTATTGTTGTACTCAAACATACCTTCAGCACGTATTACTGTTTTACCGGGCCAGTTACCCGTATGCTGCCGCAGACCAGTGAGAGCATTAAATACTGTACTCTTACCCGTATTAGGATTACCCGCAAGTGCAACCAAGTAATCAAATGACTGCATGTTAATATTCTGACGCTGCAGTACACCATGTAAAGAGCACGATTGTGTCGAACATCCGATTTCACTCATACGTATTTATTCCTGCTTCCTAACCGTTACACCCGTTCAATAATTATGCTTTCTGCATCCTTATTACGAATAGCAATATGCGTATCTTTGATACGGTAGGCAACCGGGTCACCACCGAAACTTTCCAGTACTACCCTTATTTTCGTACCAGGTACAAGACCTATATCCAGAAAACGTCGGCGGATCAGTCCTATACACCGAAGCGATTTAATGATGCCGTTTTCACCCGGCTTTAAAGATCCCAACGTCACTACCTCATGTTCCTCAGACACGTTCACACCTGCTATTGTTCTTTTTCATTGTGGAAAAACCAAGAGTAACTATTCGCTCGGTTTCTCATCCGCTGCATGATTTACCGGTGCGACATAAACATTTTTCGCAACTTCACGCCAGACCATTTGTTCTTTGTCACCAATCTTCACAGTCAGAGGTCCCTCAAACGGAGCTTTATCGAGTACTTCCATAGTTACTTCTAAAACCAGACCGATCTCTGTCAAATAGCGGAGCATTTCGGGATTTTTATCGGAAACCCTCTTGATTGTCACTTTGTTTCCTGGCTCGATCTTGGACAACGGAGAAAATATGAAGTCCTCAATACTGCCGTCTTTACCCGGAATCGGATCACCATGCGGATCAAATTCCGGATACCCAAGCATTTCATATATCTTATCCTCGAACATTTCTGAAATATGGTGCTCGAGACGCTCAGCCTCATCATGGACTTCATCCCACGAATAACCCATAACCTCGTTTAAATATAACTCGATGAGCCTGTGGTGCCTGAGTACTTCAAGGGCGATCTTTTCTCCTGCATCAAAAAGCGTTACCCCTTTATAGGAAGTGTAATCCAATAATTTCATATCCGCAAGGCGCTTGAGCATGTTGGTGACTGATGCTGACGACACATCTAATGCTCGTGCAATTTCGTTGGTTGTAACCGTCCCTTTCGATTGAAGCTTATAAATTGCTTTTATATAATCTTCTGCGGCTTGACTGAGCATTTTTATCCTCTAATTAGATATTTAGTCTTGTCTAAAAATCAAATTAATACAATATAAACAAATTGTCAAGATAAATATGATCTTAATAAGAGTATTTGCATTTTTTGCAATGAAATGGCATATCATGAAATTTCACCTTTATCAAAATAACTTTGTAATATTCTAATTATGACTTTACATTACTACAAAGCAATAATCAAATAAACGAGGAGTAGTGATGAAAAAAAATACTGCATTTGCCTATTGGTCTCTTACAATAATGTTTGCTCCTCTTTTTATTATTCATACGATCTATGGTCAGCCTATCCCGAAAGATATCATTGAAACATTTCACTACCGTTCGATCGGGCCGACCAGACAGGGCGGTAGAACGGTTGATTTCGCAATTCCCCGTCAGCAGCCGTATGCGTTCTATGTTGCAACGGCTACCGGCGGTTTGTGGAAAACGGTGAATAACGGGCAGTCGTTCAAGCCTGTTTTCGACAATGAGAATGTCATTGCTCTGGGTTCCGTTGCTGTTGCCCCGTCAGATCCGGATATAATCTGGGTCGGCACCGGTGAACCGAATAACAGCGATACCGATCCCGGAATATCCTACTGGGGAAACGGCGTGTATAAATCTGTAAACGCTGGTAAATCATGGGATCATGTTGGTCTTACAGAATCCCAATATACCGGAGGAATAATTATTCATCCGGACAATCCTGACATAGTCTATGTTGCCACACTCGGACATTTTTTCTCCGAAAATCATGAGCGGGGACTGTACAAGACTATTGACGGTGGATTATCTTGGACACGATCGCTATCTGTTACGGAAGACGGCAGGGACATTGGCGTGATTGATGTAGTAATGGATACGGAAGATCCCAATACGCTCTATGCTGCTACATGGGATAAACAGCGTCTGCCGTGGAAGTACATTCAGAGTGGTGCCGGCAGCGGCATCTTCAAAACAACCGACGCAGGCAATACGTGGAAAAAGTTGACCGATGGACTCCCGGATGGGAAGCTTGGCAGGATAGGTCTCGATCTATACCAGAGTGATCCGAATATTCTCTATGCTGCCATTCTCGAAGGGACAATTTCACGTGGACGGTATGATAACACGAGTTTATGCACTGTCTACCGTACTGATGACGGTGGCGGTTCATGGAGGCAAGTTAGTTCGGATGATACACCGCCTCACGGAGGCTCCTACTACGGTCAGATTCGGGTAGATCCGAATGATGACAATCATGTGTATCTGTTGAGTACTATCGTCCAGGAATCCTTCGACGGTGGAAAAACCTAGGAAAGGGCATGGACGTGGGGCGGCGATAACCATGCTCTATGGATAGATCCCAATGATTCCCGGCATATGCTGCTCGGATATGATTTCGGCTTTTCCTTTACCTATGACAGAGGAAAGAACTGGTATCATCCTGACAATCTCCCCCTGGCATACCTGTATGCTGTGGGAGTCGACATGTCGTACCCCTACAATGTATATGGAGGCACACAGGATAATGGTGGCTGGAAAGGGCCAAGCACAAAAAAAGGGCGGTTACCGATACGATTGGAGGATTGGGAACATGTCGTGGGCGGTGACGGCTTTTATCATCAGATAGATCCCGTAACAAACCAGTACCTTTATAACGAATCTCAGTGGGGTGAAATTCAGCGTGTAGACCTAAAGACAGGAAAAAGGAAATGGCTCCCATACAGGGTGAAAAAAGGGGAAGAAGGAATTCGGCTTAATTGGAATACACCTATAGTGGTATCTCCACATAACAGCGATGTGATTTACCATGGATCGAATTTCCTGATGCGCTCTGATTTCCGAGGTGAAAACTGGTATAAAATAAGTCCCGACCTGACAACGAACAATCCTAAAAAGATAGGGGTGTCCGGCGGTCCCATGTATTGTACGATAACAACAATCGATGAATCTCCAGTGAAAATGGGAATGATATGGGTCGGTACGGATGACGGAAATGTTCAACTCACGACCGACGGTGGGAAAAACTGGACACAATTAAACGACCGGATTCCCGGCAATCCGGAATATTACGTCAGCAGAGTGACTGCATCAAATCATAATGCAGGAACAGCATATGTAACCTACACCGGTCGCCGCCGGGACGATTTTCGGGCATTTGTGTATAAAACAACCGATTTCGGAAAGAATTGGGAATCGACAGTAAACAATCTACCTGAAGAATCGGTGAATGTCATCAAGGAAGATCGTAAAAATCCCGGTCTGCTTTTTTTAGGAACGGATAAAGCTGTTTACGTTACCATGGACGGCGGCAAGAATTGGGTAAAAATGAAAAATAATATGCCGACTCAACCGGTACATGACCTCGTCATTCATCCTCGCGAGAACGATCTTGTGGTGGGAACGCATGGTAGAGGATTTTTTATTACCGATATTTCGCCGCTTCAGGAACTTAATATGGATGTTCTCGCACGTGACGTATACCTCTTCGGGATTGAACCGAAAGTACAGTGGGTTATGCCGAGAGTAACTGTTCAGGCAAGTCAGAATTACTACGGGGAAAATGAAAAGCACGGTGTTGTCGTCAATTATTACTTGAGAGAAGCCGCTGAAACTGACGTATTGATAGAAATATACAAAGGGAGCCATCGGATTTACCATATGACAGGTCCTGAGAACGTAGGGCTTCATAGCTCTGAATGGGCTATGATAACGGGGCAGGAGCGGTCCGAACTGGAAAAAGAGCGGTGGATTGTGGAAAATAATAACAGGGGATCGCAAGAAGAAACACTTCCACTGTATGATTCTACGGATAGCGCCGATCCGGTACAGTATAATGATCCCAATTATGTTGTGTCCTGGCCCGTATCACCAGGAGAATACACTGTGGTCCTTACGGTTAATGGTATCCGGTTATCGGGCAAAGCACTTATTATCCCCGACTATTGGTACGACAAATAAAACCAGCTTTATAGTGGGAATAGACGCGTAAATTCACGTTCCTCTTCAATCAAGGGAAAAACAGCGCTTTTACATTATATTGTGAGAAGAAGATAGATCCGGATAATTTACCGAAATCATAGTATTACTATCGTCAAAGTAAACTTCTGCAGAGTCTTACATTAGCGTATGAGACGAATCTCCGTAGGTGGTGGTGATAAAAACTCGATTCCACGTTCTGTGACAATCGCACCGTCATGAAACCATAAATTGATTTGTTTCTCGCCGTATAGTTTTGAAGGTGAAGCCCTGTATATAAAAAATTCCATCATAAAATGGTGATAGAGCGGCAGTGGAATCTCATGTTCCCAGGCAGGACCAATAGAACCAATCCTGGGTGCATTCCTTCCTTTTCCGAGAGCATGTAAGTCGATAGAAACCTGGGTCTTTTCGGGATCCTGATCTTCGCGAAATCTTTGGATTGGATTTACGTTAATCCCGGCTTCGGTGAGTTTCTGTTTAATAATTTCAAATGTTTCACGACCCGTACGACCGATTTTGATATTATCTGCAGTAATCTGACGGATTTTCATCGCATCTTCCCAGATTCTTTTGATTTCCGGAGGCACATCTGTCTCTCCTTCACGGAGTATATAGCCGTATTGTACTACAAGTTCAAAGAAGTTCCTATATCTCCAGCGAGAACCGACATGCCGCAGATCATACTCTGCCTCAGCACCCTGGTCTACGATAAACAGGTTGCCTCTCTTGAGTACATCATCTTCATCGAATCTATTCCTTCCTGGCATGAGACTGATTTCTCCCTCAAGATCACCAGCTTTGGTAACACCCGGCACGATTTTAGAAAAAGATCTCTCTTGAGATTCTGCAATCCACTTACGTATTCTTTTTAACATAACAATTTCGCTCGGCACCGGCCTGGATATATAGCTGATCTCAAGATATTCAGAAGATACCAGCCTTTTTGCATATTTTTCACCCAGTTCCTTCACCAACAGTCTGAAATCCGTATACGAAATGCCGTCATTTGCATCAGCAGCAACAGTCGGTCCCAGCTCATCAAGGTAATTAACAGCAATGCGCCTGGGATCCCTTTCCGCTACAAATACCCCAATGCCTTCAAAGCGATGATCATACTCGGTGTCAGGATTCGGTAGTTCTCTCCGGGAAACTGCTTCGCCGATTATGTCGTAGGCGCCGGTTTCTTCAATTGAATTTGATTCTCTATTACGCCTACCCCGGCTCTCCCAGCGGCGGCCAAGAACTGCTCGCTCAATTCGGTCTCCACCCCGGTCTGTAAAAATAAACACACCGGAGGTGCTGCCCAGTTCCCTATAGAATCCATAGGCGACACCACCAAAGGAATACGCACCTCCCTCTCTCATCACATGAATCCACATATCTATGTTGTGCTCCCGCATGACCTGGGGCAGAATGATGTCAAACTTTTCACGGCGATTATAATTCGTCAGTTCCTCGATACTGAGGTTTTCCAACTCCTGCTCATTGGGAAATGTCAATGTGGATTGCGCTACCGCAGGAATGCTCAGCCCCAGTAACATGGACATTGTAAGTATCATACAAATAGTGTGACGAGTCGACATCAGACGTCTCCTTCAATAAACGACGATTGTGTTTGGCGGAACTTATTTAATAAGATAAAGCTTCTTTTGTGGTGGAGATAAATACTCGACGCCACGTTCAGTGGCAATCGCCTGCTCGTGATTCCAAAATAATAGGTATTGGTCTTCATTTTTGTTTGATGTTGGCGATGGCATATAGAAAAAATATTCTAATACAAAGTGGTGATTGAGCGAGAGCGGTACATCATGAGTCCAATCCGGACCATAAGAACTCATCCTGGAGCCCATATAAATATCATGCTTACTTTCACGTGCTCCTTTTCCCTTGCCATGTAAATCGATAGTAAGCAGGGTTTTATCAGGATCATACGCTGCGGAATAAACGGGAAAATCGTTCTTTGGCTGAACCATATGCAATTGGGGATCCACAACAATAATCCCTGCCTCCTCAAATTTCCGCTTGTAGTCTTTCATTATTTCACGAGAGGTACGACCCGCCTTGATGGTTTCTGCAAAAATCTTATCGATTTTCAGATATTCAGCCCAGATTTTCTTGATTTCAGGCGGTGGCTCACTCTCTCCGTCGCGGAGCACATAACCGAACATTCCCTGGCTTGGCGCAGCAATGATGTCACCTCCCTGGACCACACTGTTTTCCCAGCCTGCGCTCCTTCCCCGTTGCGATAAGCCTGTGCTCATGCGACGAAAGACTACTACATCCACCTCATAATCTCCTGTATCACCCAGCCCGCGAGTCTTTGTTACACCCGGCACGATTTTATCAAAGGTTTTCTTTGCAAGTTCAACCTCGTCCTTGCGTAGTTTCTTAAGTAGTTCGATTTCGCTCGGCACTGGAGTTATCTGGTAATCCATCATCACATATTCAGACGAGACCAGCCTCTCTGCGTAGTTGTCACCGAGTTCTTTCGTCAGGAGGAGATAATCTATATGCGAAATGCCGTCATTTGTACTTCTGGAGGAGGAAGTCGCCCACGTTCCCAGATTTTCTCTGTAATTTACGGCAATGCGTTCGGGGTCACGTGCATTGACAAATTCTCTGAGGCCTTTAAACCTGAAATCATATTCTGTCATCTGGCTTGACACCGGTTCTCCCACAAAAACCGGGTCACCGATAATGTCGTAAACTCCTAATTCTTCAAGCACATTACTCGCATCCTCTCTTCTTTGACGCTGTGTAGCTCCCCAACGACGCCCGAGAACCGCACGTTCGATCCTGTCACCACCACGGTCTGTGAAGATGAAAACACCGGAGGTGCTACCAAATTCCTCTGAACCAAAGGGATCACGAATTGCTACTCTCATCACATGGATCCACATGTCGATATTATTTTTTTTCATGATCTGGGGTAGAACAAGGTCAAACTTTTCCCGGCGAATCTGATTATTCCATTTCGCCAATTCATCCATATTCTGACCTGACATTGCCGATACTGATTGGGCCGTTGCATTACTGAACAGCCCCGGAAGCATGGACAGTGAAAAAATTGTACAAAATATAAGTCGCATCAATATCAAAAGTCTCCCTTGCTTAGCTATGATTGTGTTTGGGGGAGCAGCTCTGTGCAAAATCAACGATACTATAACTCCACAAGCTGTATGATTTGCATACTTATTTAACGAGATAAAGCTCCTTTTGCGGTGGAGATAAATACTCGACTCCACGTTCGGTGGTAATCACCTGTTCATGATCCCACCAGAGTAGATACTGGTCTTCGTCTTCGTTGGATGTAGGCGACGGCACATAGAAAAAATATTCTAATACAAAGTGGTAATTAGGTGGGAGTTGTATATTTTTCGTCCATGCCGGACCATAAGAACTAATCCTGGGGCCAAGATAATTTTCATTCGGCCTCTCACGCGCTCCTTTCATCATGCCATGATTGTCGACACTCAGGTGCGTTTTTTCAGGATCAAAACCTGCGGAATACACAGGAAAATTATTTTTGGGGATAACCATATGCAATTGGGGATCCCTGACAATAATCCCTGCCTCCTCGAATTTCCATTTGTAGTCTGGAATTATCTCTCGAGGGGTACGACCCGCTCTGATGGTTTCAGCCAGAATTTTATCGATTTTCAGATATTCTGCCCAGAGCTTTTGGATATCCGGAGGTGGTTTAGTCTCTCCTTTACGGAGCACATAGGCGTACATTCCCACTCCCGGTGATGCAAGGATATCGCCTCCCTGGACTACACTGTTTTCCCAACCGTCACTTCTTCCTCTCTGTGATAATCCTGTACTCATCCGACGAAAGACAGTTACTCCCGCTCCGCGAGTTTTGGTGACACCCGGCACGACGTTATCGAAAGCTTTTTTTACACGTTCGACTCTGTCTTTACTTAATTTCTTGAGTAGCTGAATTTCGCTTGGCACTTTTCCTATAGTGTAATCCATCATCACATATTCGGACGAGACCAGCCTGCCGGCATATTTTTCACCGAGCTCTTCAGTCAACAGATGATAATCGGTAAACGAAATGCCGTCTCGTGCACCTCCAAAGTCAGTGAAGGTCTCCCATTGTCCCAGATCATGCATGTAATTTACCCCAATCCGTTTGGGATCACGTGCTTCAACAAACTCTCTGAGGCCCTTAAATCGGAAATCATATTCAATCATCGGGCTTGTCACCGGTTCCCGCACAAAAACTGGGTCGTGGATTATGTCGTAGGCTCCACTCTCTTCAAGAAAATCAATATCTCCATCATCCCGTTCACGCTGAGTAGCTCCCCAGCGACGTCCGAGAACCGCGCGTTCGATCCTGTCTTCGCCACGGTCAGTGAAGACAAACACGCCGGAGGTACTACCCAGTTCTTCTGCTCCAAATACATCAGGGATTGCTATTCTCATCACATGAATCCACATGTCGATTTTGTTCTTTCTCATGGCTACGGGCAGAACGAGATCAAACTTTTCCCGGCGAATCCGATTATTCCATTCCTTAAGTTCTTTTTCTTCCTGAGCGGACATTACTGGTCCCGGTTGGGCCATTACAATACCGAACAGTCCCAGGAGCATAGACAATGTAAGAATTGTACAAAAAACATGTCGAGTCGACATCAGATGCCTCCTTCATTAAGCGACGATTGTGTTTGGTAGAAATTATTTAATAAGTATAAGCTCCTTTTGCGGTGGAGATAAATATTCGACGCCATCTTCAGTGGCAATCGCCTGTTCATGATCCCAAAAGAATAAAAATTGGTCTTCGTCTTTGTTGGATGTCGGTGACGGCATATAAAAGAAATACTCTAAAACAAAGTGGTGGTTGGGTGCGAGCGGTATGTCATGCGTCCAATCCGGGCCATACGAACCTATCCTGGGACCAAGATAAATATCGGGCTTTCTACTCTGCGCTCCTTTTCCCTTACCATGAGCATCAATGGTCAACAGGGTTTTTGTAGGATCAAAACCTGCAGAATAAACAGGAAAATCGTTCTTGGGCTGAAACATATGCATTTGAGGATCTACTACAATAATATCTTCTTCTTCGTATCTCTTTTTGTAGTTACTGACAATTTCACGAGGAGTGAGTCCTGCTTTGATGGTTTCAACCAGAATCTTATCGATTTTCAGATATTCCGCCCAGAGTCTTTTGATTTCGGAAGGCGGTTCAGTCTCTCCCCTGCGGAGTACATAGGCGTACATTCCCTGACTTGGTGCTGCAAGAATGTCGCCTCCCTGGACTACACTGTTTTCCCAACCGTCACTTCTTCCTCTCTGTGATAATCCTGTACTCATCCGGCGAAACACAGTAACTCCGCCCCCGCGAGTTCTCGTTTTACCCGGTTCAACTGCTGCAAAAGCTTTTTCTACACGTTCAACCTCATCCCGCCGCAATTTTTTGAGGAGTTCGATTTCGCTCGGCACCGGAGTTATTTGATAATCCATCATCACATACTCAGACGAGACAAGCCTGTCGGCGTATTCACCACCAAGTTCTTTCACCAACAGGAGATAGTCTATATGTGAAATGCCGTCATTTGTACTTCGGGATGATGCTGTTTCCCATGTTGCCAAATTTTCCCGGTAGTTAACTGCAATGCGCTTGGGGTCACGTGCTTCAACAAATTCTTTGAGGCCTTTAAAGCGGAAATCATATTCTGTCATCTGACTTGACACCGGTTCACCCACAAATACCGGATCGGAGATTATATCGTAAACTCCTAATTCCTCAATCATCCTGCTTGCGTCTTCTCCTCTTTGACGTTGTGTAGCACCCCAGCGGCGACCGAGTACAGCCCGTTCAATTCTATCACCACCACTGTCCGTGAAGACGAAAACACCGGAAGTACTGCCCAGGTCTTCTGCACCAAAAGGATCGGAAACTGCTACCCTCATCACATGAATCCACATGTCGACATTGTTCTTTTTCATAGCCTGGGGCAGAACGAGGTCAAACTTTTCATGGCGAATTTGATTATTCCATTCAGATAAATCGTCCATTTCCTGAGCCTGTGCACTGGCAATAGGTATTAAGAACATTACAGATAGTAAAACTATCATTATCCTGGATAGCATAACGTGCTCCTCTCTAAATTAAACTGATATTACCTATACGAGTTCTAAAAGAAATTTATATTGGTTTGTGTTGGAAATATAAGCTTTTAAAGACATAAAACATGGTCAGAATATGTTGGAAAAAATAATATCAATAGTAACGTATGTAATTTATTTTTACAAGTGTTTTCTTCTCATTTGGCTGTAAGAATAGTGAACAATTAGCGTATAATACGAATCGTGGTAGGAGATGGAGATACACACTCGACTCCACGTTCGGAAAGATACGCACCGTCATGAAATTGAAATGATAAATATCTTTCTTCACCCCATTCAGGCATTGGAACATAGACCCAGTATTCCATGACAAAATGGTGATAGAGCGGGAGTGTCAATTTACGTTGCCATTCCGGACCTAAAAGGGCAATTCTGGGAGCATTCGGTCCCTTTTCCATAGCATGTAAATCGAAAGGTACTTTGGTTTTATCAGAATCCAAATCCTTTTCAAATCTTTGTCTATTTACATAAATAAATCCAGCTTCCTCAACTTTTTGCTTGAGGATTTCAAAAGTTTCAGCACCGGTACGACAAATTTTGACATTATCTTCAAAAACCTTTCGGACTCTCACTGCATCTGTCCATACTTTATTGATCTTTGGATGCAGTTCAGTTTCTCCTACACGGAGCACATAGGCAAATTCTTTCAAAGTATCATAGAAATTTCTGAATTTCCACTGAATATCTTCAAACTTGCTGGGATACATTGACGAATTTGCACTGTGAAAATGCATCATACTCAAGAAAAATTAATTTGTATTAAGTTTGTCTAATCATGATAATATATAAGCAACTGGTGCAAAATTGACACACTTTCTATATATATCTGATGGAAGGACAAATGTAAAAATCTTTATGGGTTGATATAAAAATACACAATGAGCGGAGAGGGGGGGATTCGAACCCCCGGTACCCAAAGGGTACAACGGTTTTCGAGACCGCCACGTTAAGCCAGCTCCGCCACCTCTCCTGATTTGAAATATTGTTGCGGAGAGGGAGGGATTCGAACCCTCGGTACGCGTAAACGCACACACGCTTTCCAAGCGTGCTCCTTAAGCCACTCGGACACCTCTCCATGTACTTTAACAAATCTGTCTCATGCTTGACAGCATGATTCAACAATTTGTTTTATGACTCCTTTTATGCTTTCTTTTCTTTCCGCAATTGCTCGAAAAATGAAGTCAGTAACGAAGAGCATTTCATTTCTTCGATTCCACTAACTACATTCACTGTATGATTCAAGCTGGAATTCTGTACCACATTGAGGACAGTACCACATGCCCCGGCCTTTATATCAGAAGCACCGAAAATCAAGCTTTTAATCCGGGCATGGACAATTGCACCTGCACACATCACACACGGCTCCTTGGTCACATACAGATTGGCTTCATAGAGCCATTTCGATTCCAGATGCGCTGCTGCCGCGGTTATTGCGATTATTTCCGCATGGGCGGTCGGATCTTTCAGCGTCTCGACTTGATTGTGCCCTTTTCCGATTATGAATCCATCATGAATTATGACAGCACCGACAGGAACTTCTCTTGAATCATACGCTTTTTCGGCTTCCTGCAGTGCAAGGCTCATACCGTAAGAGAATGACTCGGTCACATCAAATTCGGATTCCGATGAATCTTCAAAAATCATCACAAGGTAACAAACGAATAAATTTTTTTCAATAGAAAAGAGATTGTTATTTGCTTAAAACACTCCAGTAAACTCTCAGTCATGTTATTTCTCTAAACAATGAACTACGCAATATTTCGAATAATTTCGTCCGCCATTTCTGTGGTGGATGCTTTTCCACCCATATCATATGTCCGGACTTCCCCTTTTTGAATCACATCGGCAACTGCCTGCTCGATACGATTTGCTGTTTCAGTTTCACCAAGCCATTCAAGCATAAGTTTTGCCGTCAAAATCATCGCCATTGGGTTTACTTTGTTTTGCCCCTCGTATTTTGGTGCAGATCCGTGTGTTGGCTCAAAAACCGCAAATGTATCACCGATATTTCCGCTCGGTGAAAATCCGAGACCGCCGACAAGCTGTGCCCCTAAATCGGAAAGGATATCTCCAAACATATTGGTTGAAACAATGACGCCATAGTCTTCCGGATTTTTAACCAGCCACATACACTGAGCGTCAATATTGGTCTCCCATAACTCGATGTCCGGATATTCTTGTGCGATTATTCGCGCTTCCCTCAGCATGAGTCCGCTGGTCTCCCGGATAACATTTGGTTTTTCAACTACGGTTACCGATTGATATCCATGATTTTTGGCATAGTCAAAACCCTGTCGGGCAATACTTTTGCAGGCATCCCGCGTAAAAACTCTGCACGACACAGCTACATCCGAAATATTATCTCCAAATTGCTCCATTTTAGTGTTGTGCTTTGCCAGAACTTTAAAAACTTCTTCAGGCAAAGGATGAAATTCTACTCCGGAGTACAACCCTTCGGTGTTTTCTCGGAAAACCACTATGTCGATAGTATCGCGGTAGTTTAACGGATTTCCTGGATATGCCTTACACGGTCTGATATTGGTGTGTAGTTTGAACATTTGCCGTAGTTTTACTATTGGACTCGTATATTCAAATCCTTTGCCCTGCAGTGCCGCATCTAATTCTTTTGTAGCTTCTTCTTTTGGTTTTGATGTTATAGCACCGAACAGAGCACAATCGGTTTTTTTGAGCAGTTTAATTGTCCTGTCGGGAAGCGGATTACCTTCAGAACACCAGAATTCCCACCCGATATCACCATGCTCATATTTTGCTGCAAATCCCGAAGCATTGAGCACTTTAAGTGCCGCTTCTGTCACATCCTTCCCTACGCCATCGCCGGGAAGAACCGCAATAGATCTTTTTGTCATTCTGTCTAACCTTCTCAATTCAACTTAATCGTACTGCAGAATTAATAATTGTAATTCAATATATTTTCATGACACAGTTATCGTTCCTACATCAGAGATTTTTGCTTGATCCACTGCACAATACCTCCAACAACATACAATTTCTGCGCCGTAGTACCAATCTGTGTACATGAAAATTCTTTGTTAAATGCCTCAACAACAGCTTTACCAAAAATAACTCTCGCAGTTTCTCTGGTTCGAACCGTTAATGATGTGTCTCCAAAACGTAACTTCAATTCCGAAACCAGATCAGGTGATTCCAGAATCAACAGCCCGTTATTCAGCGCATTTCTCTTATAGGTTTCACTCAGAGAGGCAGCAACTACCATTCTGATACCGCTGTGCTGGAATGCTGTAGCTGCCTGTTCACGTGAACTTCCGGTTCCGAAATTAGTACCACCGACAAGAATGTCTCCTTCTTTCACGAGATTCCTGAATCCGGGATCGTAATTCTCCATTACTACATCGGCCATTTTCTTGCCGAAAATTTCCTCATTGTAGGTGTATTTCCCGGGATAAATTCTATCAGTGTTCAGGTTGTCCTGAAAACAGTAGAGAAGTTCACCTTCAATAGTTTCCGGCATTCCTTCAATAAGAGTAACAGAATTTGTTGGAGTCTGCTTCCGAACATTGACAGTAATATTACGCACAGGACACACATTTTCAAAATGTTGCGGTGCTGAGATTTTCCCGGCTACCGCAGAAGCGGCAACAACAGCGGGTGAACCCAGATAAGCCTGAGCATTACGAGAACCCATACGCCCTTTAAAATTTCTATTTGTGGCAGAAATTCCGACTTCACCATCCTGTAACAAACCCTTTCCTAGCCCAATACATGGACCGCATCCGGGAGGAAGAGGAATTGCTCCCGCATCGACGAGAACCTGCCAGTCTCCTCTGTTTTTGCTCTCCTCTTCCACTTCACTTGACGCAGCACCAATATAGAACTCTACACCGTTAGCAATTGTTTTCCCTCGAACTATTTCAGCAGCTTCGGCAATATCCTCTACTCTACTATTAACACATGAAACGAGGTACGCTTTATCCACTTTTATGTTTTTTTGTTCTATCTCCGATACACTGACCATAGTCTTCACATGATCCGGGCCAGATACATGCGGTCTGACATGCGAAAGATCAAGCATCAGTTTCTTTGCATAAAACGCACCTTGATCTGCCTGCAGTGATCCGTTCTCAAGTTTTGCAATATGTGTTTCAGTAATCCTTGATTTTTGTTTATTGCTTGATGCACGTTGCTGAACAAAAATCATTCGTTTCCGTAACCATGCACATGTCACATGGTCGATCGGAAACACACCAGCTAATGCCCCCCATTCAGTAGTCATATTGGCAATGGTCAACCGCTGATCGATGCTGAGTGATGGGACTGATTCTCCTACAAATTCTACAGCATGATTAAGCACTTCGTCGCTATTATAAAGGCCGCAGAGGGTGACGATAATATCTTTCCCGCTTACACCGGGTTGCAACTCTCCCAGGAGTTCACACTGCGCAACTGGTGGAATCTGCCACCATGTTTCACCGGTTGCCCAGATAGTCGCAGCATCCGTCCTCACCACCGGGGTGCCGAGACACCCAAGACCGCCGTACATATTTGAATGGCTGTCAGATGCAACAACCAGTGTTCCGGGCCATGCATATCCTTCTTCGCACATAATCTGGTGACCTATTCCACGTCCGGCAGGATAAAAATCGATTCCATGCTTCCGCGCGAATTGTTCAATACTCCGATATTTGGCCAGATTTTTCTCACTCGAATCCTGAATATTGTGATCAAGAGTCAAAACAATCTGCCGGGCATCGGCAACTGTATCAATATTCAATGAATTAAATTTATTCATAACAGCAGATGAGTTGTCATGCGTCATGATGTAATCAGGCTTCACAAAAATATAGTCTCCGCTGTGCAATTGAACATCACTCTCAATATCTACAGCATGATTCTGAACAATTTTTTCAATAAGGCTTTGTGACATATTTTACCTATTGGTTCGAACACTCGTTCTTTGGTTACTAATCGGGAATCAATAAGTGAATTTCTCAAACAGTGCTTCACACGCTGAATCATTCTCATACAATATTTTTGAGAAAAAAACCTAAAAATTCACAGCATTCAGAGTACTTAAAATTTATGAAAAAATCAATGAAAACAACAGGAATGTATGGGTCGCCGATTGGGAAGGATGCTTTTGGATTAAGGATGTTATAATACGGAAAAGACCGTAAACACGCCACTAGCAATGAACATGACTGCAGTTTCAAGGAGCATAGTGAAGGAAACAATATCGTCGAAGGTTACCTGACCTTCCTCCTCAAACTCCTCTTCAACGTACTCTTCCTCTTCTTTTATTTCCTCTGCTACCGGAGTTTCAAAGTCTTCCATAGGACAATAGTGCAAGAAAATCTAAATTGAATTACATTCTTAAATAAAAGATAATCGTGAGCAATCTGAAACCAAAAACAGATTTCAGAACCACCCACTGTATAAGTTATCCGTTATTTTAGAAAAATCTTTAATGTTATCAGCAAAAAACAGGTCATTTTTTTTGATTATGCGAGTGCTTCTACTTCCAACCAGCGCTACTTTCCACACTTCATCAATAGATTGCACAGTCAGCAGTTGAAGGTTTTTCAGTATGTTTTCCGAAATCCCTTCGAGACTGCTTTGATTTTTCTTCGGTATAATGATTGTTTTAATTCCAACCCGCTTTGCAGCAATTACTTTTTCACGAATACCACCAACCGGAATAATTTTGCCACGCAGGTTTATTTCACCGGTCATTGCTACATCGTTCCGTATTGACCGTTTTGTCGAGAGAGATGTTAATGAAGTCGCAATCGCGACACCCGTCGAAGGGTCGTCTTTCGGTGTTGCACCTGCGAGGATATGGATATGAATATCATTGGATTCAATAGTCTTTGAATCGATTTTTAGAACATCGAATTTCGAACGTAAATAACTCAGAGCAGCACGTGCAGATTCCTTCATCACATCGCCTAACTGCCAGGTAAGAATAAAGCCTTTGTTTCCTTTCATCAATACAGACTCGATATACAGAACTTCACCGCCAAATGGAGTCCATGCTAATCCGGTTGCTATACCAATCTCATTTTTCCGATTGGTGATATCTGGTATATACTTCGCAGTATCAAGACACTTGACTACTTTTTCTTTGTCAATTTTGACATTCTTTTTATTCCCCGATACAATCTGCCGGGCAATTTTTCTGCAGACTCGTCCGATTTCTCTTTCTAAATTTCTGACGCCTGCTTCCCGGGTATATTCTGTTATGATTTTGTTCAAAGCCTGTCTTGTAAACGAGATATTTTCTTCGGTAAACGCATTTTCATCCTGTCGTACAGGGGAAGTGGAATCGGATAGAGTTCATTTGCAGTTGCTATGAACATCACGTTCGATAAATTGAATACCACATCAATATAGTGATCCGAAAAACTCATGTTCTGCTGCGGAAGCCGGATTAATCCGATGAAGATGGTCAAGTTTATTTTCGGCAACGGTTCGTGCCTCTTTGGGCATATTTGCTTTTTTTATCTTATCAACATATTCAGTTACTTCGGAAGGTGTATCCTCATTTTCGCCAAGTTCTTTTTTGATCGCTTTCAACCAAATCGGCAGAGTTGTTACATGCACTCATCATCAATCAGAAATCGCTGCTGTTCTATTTCCAAGATGCGGCTTTAAAATCAAAAATTCATTCAAAACAAAAGCTGAATACGGACTTCAACACCTTTAATAGTAATCCTAACAGAGTGAACAATCATGATACGTTCCGTCGCAGAAGCAAAGCGTCTGAGCAACCATATCCGGCTATAAGCCGCTGTGAGTCGGATTTGGTGCAGTGAGAAGCTCTAAACCGGAAGTGCAAATATAATTCATCCCTCGTTTCTAGAAAGATCACAGAGGTTTAGCACAAATGCGTTCAGTTTGACGGCAGGGTATATTCGGCTGGTACGATTTGAAATTGCGGTCAATGAAACCGCCTCATTACGCCTCTGCCTTGTTTGCGGGATATGTTAGTTCCAAACTCAGACCGGGTCTCGGGCTGCTCTTGATCGCCACAAATCTGGGGGCGGTGGCGATGACGCATAGACTTGATCGCAGATTACGAGTGGAGGATAGAGGAGAGGTCTTCGTGGGCTCGGGAGCGCGGTCCAAGAGCCCGTGACCATGAGGCGATGCAGCACCGCGATGAACACCACGCGCTCAACGTCGAAGCCGCATGCCCTGAAATTATAGTGTGTCACGACGGCGCAAGGAGATTGAATTGATCAGCTTCTAAGCTTCTTTGCTGTATGAGAGATGAAAGTAGGCCCCTCGGAACCGCCGAGTAGAAGGAGGGCTCAAACCACCCATGGCTGCTGCGTTCAAGAGGCGTGGTGGTGAGCGCGTTAGAAAAAGGCTGGGCAGAAGACCCGGTCAGATATGGATCGTGGAGTTGAACGAAAGTGAACCATGGATGACGTGTCGAAAGCGCATGGATGATGTCAAAACCGGGGTCGTAATTCTCCTCCGGGATAAGCTCGGGGGAGACCTGCTTAGTGCCCGAGCGGCATCCGTGAGACTGAGTGGCCTATCGCCAACTCCAACACGCGGTCACCGCGCTTATGCATCGCTACTTCCACTTTTCCAACGAGGAGGCTTGGCCCAGGCCGGCAAATAGAGAAGTCGTGGTTAAGAATGGCGATCTTTCGCAGAGACTGCGCGTCGTTAGCGGCGGGGCGATGAACTTGGCGGTCTCGGCCGTTTAGCGTGCAGCGGGTTCAAGCACGACGCCAATGGAGCCGGGTGAAAGCCTCGGCAGCAGGATCGTCGACAGCATCGGGGCCGGTATTCTGAAGGCTGACTCAAAGTCGGACGCAGTATGCCGAGCATGCGCTTGTCCCAGACGGGGTTGTCGAACCTGAATGCCTCAACACTAATACGACTTCAGGGGACCTTCGTCAAAGCAATCGAGAGAACCGGGCCTTGCCGGTCCGACTGAAGGGATTACGCTTACACAAAATCAGGAATGATGCGTGTTACCCCTTTCTGCGGTGGCTGAGAGCACTTACTGGACAAGGGGATCGGGCCCCGCGCGGCGAACGCTCACACGAGCCCTCCAGCAGGAGATCCACCATCGAGATCTGTCGCGTACATTCGGACAATCACGGGTTGGTCGGCTCGACGCCTCCTTCGTTGAGAGACTGTGGGAACATCTATGTCTTCTTGCGTGTATAGGACACCATCATCCCGCCCTTATGCAGGAGGAAGTACTTCTTGGAGCCTTCTTCGAACGGGTTGGGAAGCCAGTCGAACTCTGGCTGACCCAGCGCATTTCGAACCCGTAGAATTCGCCACGGTTTATCTTGCGCCTGAGCGAGGCTGTTCGCCGCTTTGATCTCGCTAATCCCGAGATCAAATTGCTGGTCGTCTCCCATGGTCGCCTTGACCTCGACGTGCAACCGCTTGCCGCGATGACTGAACCGGAAGTCGAAGCCGTAGTCATCGCTCGCGTCGTTCAACTCTCCCGCTACCGGCGGTTGGACTTCCAGCCGAATTTCCGAGACCCACGCGTCCAGAGTCACGGCGTCGTTCCCAAATTCCGCGCGCAGGAAGTGGAAGGCGTGGATCTCCCCGACGACACCAAGACGACACCAACGAGATCGCGAAGCTCGGCCGGGGGGCGCGAATGCGAAGTTGTGCCTCCCTTGCCGCCACCTTTGCCCGGACGTGCATTTTCCAGAGGCGTGAATTTATCCTCGTTCGCACACGGCCCCTTCGGGTCAACAAGGCCGCTTAGACGATAGAATAGCTCGACGTTCCAACCTCAAACGGGGCGCCACCAACGTCGAACATCCGTTGTTGGCGTTTTGCGTCCTGCTCGAGTCGGAGTCGGTCCCGGCGCCGAGTATCGATATCCTTGGGATCGAGTTTGAGCCGCTCACGGATCTCATCAAGACTCGCACAGCCGTCGCAGGCGTTGACGAACTCCATGTCGCCCACGATGAGAAGAGCTCGTTCAAGCAGTTCAGGGTCCAACCAGGGGCGCAGGCATGCCTCTGAGTCGAGCTCGGCCAGCGGTTTGTGAGGATCCGGTGTGATTGAGCCCGAAGCCTCGAGTTCCCCCCAAGTCCGGTGAAGGTCGTGAACGTCGGAGAGCATTTTATCGAGCCGGTCCTTGTTCCGATGAGCGATCTCGTAGGGATCGGGGTCGATTGCTATGCCTCGTTCTTGGAATGCGGCGCGGAGGTCGACGACCGCCCCTACATCCTCAAGCACCTCTAAGGTGGTGCCCGGTGTGCCCGGTATCTCGCTGTAGCCAGCGCGTATGGCGTTGATGACCGCTTCGAACGGCACCTCCCACCATTGCGTCGACCAATCGTCTTCGCCCTCGAAATTCTGACTTACGACTTCGAGCTTGCGGAACAGATCGGGATTGCACGCTTCGACAGCGACATAGCGAGCAAGACAACGGAGCAGCAGCCCAGCTGCTTTAAGGTGCGCCGCCGAAAGCACCTCCGAAGCAGGCCACTGCCGGAGGTTGGAAGACAGCCATTTCGTCAGACGCTCAATATCCGTCGCGGCCGCGTCAAGCCCATCGCTGGGGATGTTCAGCACCGTCAACACCGGTCGGATGCGATCCACCAACAGGTTAATAGAGCCGATCCAGCGGTTGCGGACATCTGCGAGGGCCTGGGCGTCGATATTCGCTTGCTCCATCGCCGCCTCGATCTGCTCTGGTGTCGGATTTTCCTGATCAGCGAGCTCTCTCAGTACGACTTTAAGAGTCATGAGGAGGTTTTGTCGGTCCAGCATCGCTTGGGCCGCGGGCGCGAGGCTCATATATGACAGCCCCGTGTCGTGTCGTATGGCCAGCACATCGCCTGGCAGCCACTGTGCCTCTGGCTCGCTTGAGGCAACAATGCAGTCATCGTCGACCAGTTGAACAGTGATAGCCTCGCATTTCAGGACATGGACGCGCCGAAGTCTGTTAGCTGCTTCTCGCCAAGGCTTTGTCTCCGCGCCGGTTTTGGCGCCTCCGTGCGCGGCAACAGTGAGAAGGACCACTGGCAGCCATGCGTATCCGGTCTCGTCGAGCGGTGGGATTCCGTCAACCACGCCGGTCCAGTGGGCGCCGTCGATGAGAAATTGCTCTTTGAGTGTCGATGCCCGTCTGATGTTCGTGGCAGTAAGAAGTGCCTTGGTCATGCTGATAGCCTCGGCCTGATGCATCGCCAGGATATGTTTTCCATATTCCAGAAGCGACCGAGTCCGGTCCTCGTTGTCGGGAAGGTAGACATTCGCCAGTTCGTCTCGTCCGCGCGTCGAGAACTCACGCTGTCCCGTCCTGACGAGGAGCATCTCGGGAAATCCCTTGTCCGGGTCAAGACGCCGCCATGCCTCGCGTACCTGCCCGAGGAATACGTCGAATCGTTCGGTGGGCACTCTGTTGGCGGTCCAAGCAGTCGCCAAGGCTTCGAGCAACTCCGGCCCAGTCGAGGGGTAGATCTTCAGGCCGAGCATTGTAAGTGCCGCCTTCAACTCAGGTTCAGTTTCCAGCCTGCGTGAGAGATCTAGAGATAGCGGGTCGAGGTGCTCGAAGCGGCCGCGCTGGTCCTGAAGGGAGGACGCCGGCACCAGAAAACGGTCCGAAAGCGGTCGCTCGTCGACAGCAGTCCCATCACTGAGCCACGGTAGCGTTGCCAACCAGTAATGTAGCGGTGACTTAACGTGGCGCGACCAAGCATCCCCGCTAAGTTTCTTGATCGTGGCGGACTTCCAACCGGCTGGCCAAGATCCAAGCGAGGCGAGTACAAGGCGAGACAGAACATTTCTCCCCGATTGACTCAACGTCGTCAGACAGTGGATTTCGGGTAGCAGTTGGATGCCGGACAGGGAGTACTCGAACCGACTGGTGTAGCAGGGCTTGACCTCTTCGCGCACGGCCTCACACCAATCGTCCCAGGCTGTCTGCGGAGTGCCGGTGGGCGCCGTGGATGGAAGCTTGTAGGCGTATTCCCGCATGTGAAAGCGAACTTCGGGAGCCTTCTGCAGCCGAAATCCATCGACGACGCTCACACGGGCGAACAGCTCATTCCGATCTTCCACAGTGACTCCCCAACATGGGTCATTCGGTGGAAGAAGGGCTACCTTGCACAGCCGCATTGCCATATCTTCAGGCAGATCCTTGGCGAGTAACCAAACATCGTCACCAAGCCGGCCCGGCCAACCGGGTCCGAACACCGCGTCGCTCATCACGAGCCAGCCCCCATGGCAAGCCACGGGCAGGCGCTTGAGCAAGGGCAGCAGCATGTCCGGTTCGTCCTCCTTGCTCAAGAGTTTCAGCGTCCAGGCAAAGAGTTCTGAGCAGATATCGGCTTCGGGACTGCCGTGAGGAGCCGGCAGCGGAGGCAGCGCAGCAAGAACGACGTCTCGGAGGAGTTCCTTCAGTCGAAAGCCCCGTACGAACCGGCCGTCCAGGAACTTCTTGACCGCGGTGCTGCGGTTCCGTTGCCCCTCCTCCTGTTCCTGTGTTTGGACATCCTGATGGAGGAACGCGATACGCTGCTTGAGGGAGTTGGGAACCTCCCCAACGAAGTCCGCGGCGTCGTCAGCGCCCTGCACGGGCTGGAAGAACAGCTTGGTGGTGTCGGAGGCGCTGAGCAAACGCCCGTCTTGACCAGGAAGGAATTTCGTGGCGGCGAGTGGGTCCGGGTCACTGCCCTTTGGTTCGTGTTTCAGGTCTACCGGCAACACCGCGATCAGGCTGTTCAAAAACGCATCCCATGTGACGTCGATCACGTTCGCCTGAACCTTCGTCGCCACCTGCTCGATCATTCGTTGCCATTCGCAGTGCGTCGGAGTCGGTGAACCATCGAGTTTGGCGAGCAGTGTTTCGACGGCGTCTTTCCGTTCGTCGAGCACGGTCGAAACGACCGCGAACTTGGCGTGTTCGCGCCATCGTTCGGCGCAGATCGGGCTGTCCTCAGTGATGTACGGCATCATCCTTGCCTTGCCCGGAACACACCAGCCGCTGTCGCAGAGAATCAGAGCCTGATCGTCGAGAGCGCTGTCTCGTTCCGATGCGCGCTTATGCAGGCGGTCCATGAAGCACCAATCCTTACCGCCCACAAGCGCAGTAGATGACAAGATGTCGATCACTGCCTGTGCCCGCCAGTCTTCGGGCTGTCCCGAGACCAATCCGATGACCACATCGAGGCACAGATCCAATACGCTCTCGAGGAGCAACTCGTTGTAGTGGTTGTTGTTGAAGTCGATCTGGCGGCGGTCAAGAGAACCGTAGAAAGGGGCATTGATGTGCGCCCCCGTCCCTGTCGTCATTTCCGTCGGCAAGAAAATCACAAAGACGCCCTGTTGGGGCTCGGACGCTTCTTCGACGGCGATGCCCACGGCTACTTGTCGGACCTCCGGCCATCGGTTCGGCAGGTGCTTCACGACGGCGTAGATTCGCTTCGCTTGCTCCGGGTCGTCGTCCCCCCCGACGATGCGAGTCCATACTTGGAACTGGCGGGTCGTGTTGTCGTCGGGTGCCGGTCCCGAACACCCAACCAACAGCAACTGATGCCGGATCCGCTGGCAGTTGGAGAACTCGACGTCCGAGTCGACTACTCGTTCCACGATACGCCGCTCGCCATCAATGTCGATGACGAGCGTTGCAACGTGAGGCAGGAAGACCGTTGACTGTGCATCCAGCTCTTGAAGCTGGTCCTTCACGGACTGAACTGCTTCCTCGCAGGTGCCAGCCCGCCCGCCGTCCAGGCGCAGCCGGACAACGGTCACATGTCCCTCCCTCAGCAGCTCCTCAACTTCGGGCACAACGCTTTCGATTGGAAGCGGGAGCAGGTACGGCGACAGGAATCTCCGAGCCTCGCAGGCACCGTCGATCTCCTGTTCGCGATATTGCTCCATCTGTTCCTGCGACCAGTCGACGAGCCGGCGTCCTGGATCGAATGGTGACTGCGCATCGCACCCCTGCCGTTTGATCTCCTGCGCTGCCTCCGCCACCCGATCAGAAACGGAAGGGTCGAAGCGGAAGATGAAGAAAGAGTCGCTTCCGGCGGGAGCAGTGGACCATATCTCCGGGCAGGTGGACACTTCCAGGACACTCCTGAAGCCCAGACCTTTGTTGCCAACGCTCTTGTTGGGATCCTTCGGGCTTTGCCCGAGTTGGCAGATCCCCTTGAAGTCCTCAGTGCGGAAAGGACGGCCGCTGTTCCCGACCAGGAGCACAGGTTCAGGAGAGGTGCTCAAAACGAATGAGATCCGCTGCGGATCATCGGGCTCTGCGTTCGCCAGAGCGTCGTGGGCGTTCTGCAACAGCTCCAGAATGCACCGACCCCGGTACGCCTGCGCGATCTGCCCGTCGAGGCTGGCGATGGTCCGGTAGTTCCGCGTGTTGTTCTTGAGTTCATCGAAGAACGTCTGCACCTGATGCTGGGCCTGGTCCACGATGAGCCTGTCTTCGGTCTTCCTCGATGTTGAACGGTCAACACTCATTCTTGTAAATCAGCCTCGGAAGTAGCCCGCGCGCGCCGTTTTCAACGCGTCCCAGCATCGGCGCAAACGCAACTCCAGCAGTTGCTCCATCGAGTTCATTTTCAGCAACCGTGTGTGCCTCTTTGGGCATTTGAGCTTTTTTAATTTTTTCTGCATATTCAGCTACTTCAGAAGGTATATCCTCATTTTCATCTAAGATCTTTCTTCGGTCTTCGAGCTTCATCTCCATATTGGATGCTATAAAATCAGCCAATACCGATGGCTCGTTAATATTCATTGCTGCTGTTAAAATTTCTTCAGGAATTTCTTTAGACAATTTGACAATCGACCTGAATCCTTCAAGGATATTTCGCTGCAGCGCCTCCACTTTAATAGTCTGGCGATAGACGGCCTTGACCTTATGAATTCTTGCCCGTAGGTACGGCTCATTTTGAGTTATATCATCCATCTGAATTCGCTGAAACCCTTGCAAAATAATCCGAATACCGCCATCGGGAATTTTAAAAAGCTTTAGTACAACAGTTCCAACGCCGTATTCAAATATATCATTGTTGCTACTTTTCTTTTGATCAGATTTTATTCCTGAGAAGGCGCCAACCAGTTTTGTTTCGATGAGCGCATTCTTAATCATTTCAATATTATGCTCATCATATACAGAATAGGGCATTATGATATTCGGAAAAAGAATTTCATTCTCAAGAACTAAGATGGACAATTCATCGGAATAGAGACGTGTACTGTTGCGCCTATTTCACCCATTACACGGAAGTTCTCTACGAGGTTTTAGATTTGCTCACAATGTGACTACTCAGACTGTTCATCTGAAAGTATATACACTCAATTACTTTGTAAACTATACTTTGCTTATGAATGCTTTACTTACTTTAACAATTAATTTACTAAAAATGTAAGCTCATTAATACATCTATTAGGAGTATATTTTTTGGGTGGTATTCTAAAATAGCTGTATCTAATTCCTTGAAAAGTTTTTAGACACTTTTCATATCGACTATTAAAGAGGCCGCAAATCCGGCGCCGAAACCGTTGTCAATATTGACGACTGTTACACCTGAAGCACAACTGTTGAGCATAGACAACAATGCTGCAAGTCCGCCGAAACTTGTTCCATATCCGACTGATGTGGGTACCGCAATGACCGGTCTGTTGGTTAAACCGCCTACAACACTGGCGAGCGCACCTTCCATGCCTGCAACAACAATAATTACACCTGCTTTATCAAATTCATCCGTATATTTAAGCATCCGATGAATTCCGGCAATGCCGATATCATAAATTGTTTTTACATTGTTGCCCATTACCCGTGCAGTTACAGCAGCCTCCTCGGCAACCGGGATATCGGCAGTACCAGCAGACACAATGAGCATTAACTTCTTTTTGGACACTTTATCATCCGGTTCAATCGGAGTAGAAATTATCCGTGCATCAGGATAGAATACAAGTTCGGGAAGGTATGTCTTAAGGTATTCATAATTTTCAGATGTCGCACGGGTGGCTAATACTATTCCGTTATTTTTCAATATTGATTCGGCAATTTTTTTTATTTGATCATTTCTTTTCCCCTCACAATAAATCACTTCAGGAAATCCTTTACGAAGTGCCCGGTGATGGTCAATTCTTGCAAACTCAAGATTCTCTGTGGACAACTTCTTTACATGTCCAATGATATCATCTTCAGAAATATTCCCATTTTTGTATTGTTCAAGGTATTTTTTAAAATTTGATTCGTTCATAGGTTAAGAGCACTATCATTAGTTATGTTTCGTTGAAAGAGCAGAAAACAAATCTAAGAATAACATAAATGCGAAAAAGTGTTATCGTACACACTAAAAAGAATTACCCGGCTTTTCGTTTGTTATAAGCTCTCGATGTTTCGCCCGAATTATCTATCATTATTTGATAGATATATTCTTTCAGAATACTCTGCATCATTTGATAATCAAGAGCTCCAAAAATTTTCGATTTCAATAACGAGCCGTTTGGAAGACCTTTAACATACCAGGCAATGTGTTTTTTCATTATATTCTTTGTATACGCAGGACCATAAAATTCGTACGACAGTCGCATTTGTCGGAGACACAACTCGATTCTTTCAGCATCCGAAGGCTGTCCAAGCATATTCCCTTCTTTGAGATAGTGGTTTATTTGCTTAAATATCCACGGATTTCCCATTGCGCCACGGCCTATCATAATCATGTCACATCCTGTTTCGGCAAACATGCGCCGGGCATCCTCAGGATTTCGTACATCTCCATTACCAATGATGGGAATTGACACAGCGTCTTTGAGCTTTCGTATTTGATCCCAGAGTGCTTTTCCCTCGAACTGCATTTGTCTTGTACGTGCATGGATTGCAATGGCGGCGACACCATTATCTTCAAGGATTTTTCCTATTTCCGAAACAGGCATCGAATTTTCATCCCACCCACAGCGGATTTTTGCAGTTACTGGAACAGGAACAGACTTTACCATCGCATTAACGATTTTCCCCATTTTCGGAGGATCTTTCAGCAATGCTGATCCAGCTTTGTTTCGTACAACTTTTTTCACAGGACAACCAAAATTTATATCAATTATATCAGGCTTTCTCTCTGCCACAATTGCAGAAGCATGCCCCATAACTTCCGGATTTCCCCCGAAAAGCTGAAGTGCTATCGGTCGTTCGCTTTCAAGGAAATTCAGGTATTTATTTGTTTTTTCCGAACCCCTCACAAGCCCTTCTGAACTGACCATTTCGGAAAACACGACATCCGCACCTTGTTCTTTGCATATAATCCTGAATGGAATGTCTGTTACACCGGCCAGCGGGGCAAGCGCGACTTTTCCTTTTATTTTCACATTACCGATTTTCATCACATTGACTCAATGTACACTATATAAACTTATTGATAACCAACTGTTTAATTACCGTTCCCATCAATATGAAATATACGACAATGGCTGAAAAATAACAAGCCCTTTGATGACGAGGAATTTTGCTTTTTTCCATTGATTTTTTGAAGAATTTTTCTTAAACTTGAGCACTTGAGCATAAGATACAATAGAATCGAGGTGTACAGTGGCCAAACGTTGTGAAATATGCGGTAAAGGTCCGATTGTCGGCAATAATGTCAGTCATGCCCATAATTTAACAAAACGCAGATGGCTTCCGAATTTGCAAAAGATTAAAGTAGAGACTAATGACGGGACAGTTACGAGAATGCGTGTATGTACTAGCTGCATACGGTCGCGTAAAGTGAAAAAACCTGCTATAGCTTCTTAGGAAATGAATTATAAAAATAAAAAAACCACCTGAAAAATTCAGGTGGTTTTTTTATTCATTCAAAATTTTAATACCCGTAAGCTTTTGGATTCCAATGCTCAAGTCGTGGATCAAGATATCGCTCAGCGCCTGAATTCGGATCAATATATTTTATCGCATAATGGAGATGCGGACCGGTTGACCTTCCGCTACTACCAACTTCCCCGATCTTCTGACCTCTTTTAACAAACATCCCTTTTTCCAGACCAGGCTCAAATTTTAACATATGACCGTACTGGGTAATCCAACCATATTTCTCAACCATATGACTAATCACCATATACCGGCCAAGCCCCGTTCTAAGATCTTTGCCGGACATTATATCGATTACCCCATCAGCTGCTGCATAGATATTGCTTCCACGCGGCTTCGATATATCAACACCATCGTGATATTCCTGTCCTGAGCCATAAGGATTTTTACGGTAGCCGTACCAAGAAGTTACACGACCGCCTTCCAAAGGATTGCCAGACGGATAGAATCGTAGCCACTCTTTATGCTCCTCAAGTCCACTTAAAATTGAAGCATAGCTTTTCTCCTGAAGATTAACAAGGTTACTCAGCTTTATCAATTTTTGAGTAAACATATCAGAAATTAATTCCGTTTCGGTAAAGAAAAATTCACTTTGACTGGCGGGAATGTCATTGCCGCCGCCTATGCCGACTTCGCGAAGCGCGGGGTCAAATTCATCAAGATCAATCAACAATCGCAGTTCTTGATCCATCTCATAAAGTTTTTCCAATCTGTTTTCAAGTTGTGTAAAATCCTGCCTCATTCCCTGAAGAGATCCTCTAATCTGATTTCTCTCCTGTTGCAACAAACCTATTTTAAAACTATATAAATAGTCCGACAAAATACTTACACCGACACCTGTAACAGATGAAAATATAAAAAGGACAAACAAAGAAAAAAGCACTATTTGAAACTTAGATACGTTTACTTCTTTCGCCGAAGATGAGGTATTAGAAAACAGAACCAAACGGAATCTCTTCTTCATATATTTCCTGAAATATTATACAATAATTACAGTGAATTAACATTCGGAGTAAAAATTAAGAAATTATTTTTCTTATGTCAAGATAATTTTACTATCCGAGGTACGTGCGGAGCAATCGGCTTCTTGATGCGTGTCTGAGCCGTTTGATCGCTTTTTCTTTAATTTGACGAACCCGTTCGCGCGTTAGGTTGAATTGTTCACCGATTTCTTCAAGCGTTAATGGATGTTCCTGATCAAGTCCGAAATACAGTCTTACAACCTCTGCTTCTCTACTGGTTAATGTTGAGAGTGCCCTTTCAACCTCATTTTTCAGTGATTCTCGCATGAGGTCATTATCCGGTGAAGGCTGTCGGTCATTCTGTATAACATCTAGAAGCCGGTTATCCTCACCCTGGTTGAAAGGTGCATCCATTGAGAGATGGCGCCCTGAGATTTTTAGCGTATCCGAAACCTCGAACGGTGTCATTTCCAGCTCTTCTGCAATTTCAGAGGCGCTTGGTTCCCGTTCAAACTCCTGTTCAAGGTTGCTGAACGCTTTTCCTATTTTATTCAATGCGCCAACACGGTTTAATGGAAGTCGTACAACGCGGGACTGTTCTGCAAGTGCCTGGAGAATCGACTGCCGAATCCACCACACTGCATAGGATATGAATTTAAATCCACGCGTTTCGTCAAACCGCTTTGCGGCTTTTATAAGACCAAGATTCCCTTCGTTTATTAAGTCTCCTAAGGTAAGCCCCTGATTTTGATACTGTTTTGCAACACTTACAACAAACCTGAGGTTTGCTTTTGTCAATTTTTCAAGTGCTCCCTGATCATTTTGCTTAATAAGTCGTGCTAAATCAATCTCTTCAGCAGGAGCTAACAACGGCACTTCTCCAATTTCCTGAAGGTATTTATCTAATGACTGGTTCCCACGATTGTTCTGCTTTTGACTCAATTTGATCATATGCTCTCTACCGTTGTTTAGAATTTCTAACGAACATTATAACAATAGTTTTGTCTGTTGATGCAACTCCCTATTGAAAAACTGGTAATGTTTATTTTCCAAACAACAATTCTTATTATTCGGCATCAGCAGTTTTTTCTACTCCGGCGTTTTCACTGATCTGCTCAAGTTCCGTATGTTTCTTCTGCAGGTCTCCCTCAAGAGTTTTGATAGTTTTCAGTAAAGTCTTTATGTCGGTATTATTCGATATTTCTTTGACATTTTCTTCCTGGATTAAATGATATGTTTTCCCACCAAGCTCTATAAAATTTTTCTCTATTTTCCGCTTAATATTGTTGATATCAAGCATGACTTTACCCTTTCTCCCGAGCTCTTCTGCTTTTTCGGCGGCAATATACGCGCTTTCCTTAGCCATTTTTGCTCCATCAATGAGTCCTTTTCTGATGGAGTCCCATAAGGTTGTCATTGCAGCTTCCTCTTCTCAAACTTTTCTATAAACCTATAATAAACGGTTTCAACAATAAATTGTATACAAAAAACACAACTAGCGGTGACAAGTCAATTCCACCCATATTCGGGAGTATTCGACGTATAGGTTCTAATACAGGTTCTGTCAAGGTATAAATCATACCAATAACAGGATTTGAATGACTTACCTTTACCCATGAGAGTACTACCCGGATAATGATGACAAACATATAGATATCTAAAATCTGAATCAGCAATGATTTCATACGATTACTCCACTTACTTCCTTTGAAAATCTGCTATAGTCACTGTCTCATTTAATACACCCAAAGCAGATCAACAATAAAAAATGACTTTTTTCTACTGTTAGCTGCCTAGCCTAATGTGTTTATCGAATCCCACATCGGCAAAAAGATACTCAGCGCTAAAAAAGCACCATTGCACCAATAGTTATTGTAAGAATCGGTTCGATCATTGACACGAGATTTTAATCATATACTTAACTTCAGTATCATAGTGCTCTGAAACATTTTTGAGCATTTCATCCAGCGAATCTGATGATAAGGGGGCGGAAATAGCCCACTCTTCTTGAGTGGTCCTGATATACCTCTCCCTTTCTCAATACCCTGTCCCACTTTATCAAGTCCCTCACTGATTACTTTGTTTCCAATTGTTGTCGACACAATATCCATTGTCTGAAAAATCGGCAAACCACTTTTGTTCAACGTTTCAAACATATAGACAAACCGGGACATCGAAGATTTTAAAAATAAATTTCCGAACACAGGCGCCTTCAATTTGATCATATCAAAATTGCACCTGTCCTTGGGAGTCACAATGTAGAAAAACGAACCGATTGCTCCATCTATTCCCACTATAATGATAAACCACCAGTAATTCTGCATTAAATTACTCATGCCGATCATGATCCTCGTCGGAAGCGGCAGCACTGTTCCGCTCCGAGAAAACATTTCAACAAAATTAGGAACAACCAGTGCCACCAATAAAACAAAAGCTACACCGGTCATTGTAATAACAAACATCGGATAACGGATTGCGCTCTTTACTTTTTGTTTGATATCCGACTCGCAAGTCATTGACACTCCGATCCGCTATAGGATCTGATCGAGAACACCGCCAGCCTCACCCGCCTTCACACCACTTACATAAAGTTCATTGAAGATAGTCGGGTGCTTTTTTAGTGCATCTGAAAAACTAATTCCCTCTTCTACATTACTATGTATCTGCTTCAGCACATTTTTGAAATCTTGATTATCATTTTGGTCAGAATAGAGCATCTAAACAAGATGAGATCGGTACACCAGCCTTCAACAGCGTTACAAGCTGTTTCGTGAACTGGACAAACTCAACATCTTTTATTTTTGCTTTTTTCTTGAACAAAAGGACATAGCTTTTCTTTTTCCTGTTTAGCAACATGAGTTACATAATTACTTTGACAATTTTGTAAATCAAAGCATATGGAAATTATACAACATATAAGTGTATTTAACCACAAAATCTTCGAGAAGTTTCATTTTTTTTTGTGGGATGAGGAAAAAATGTGAAAAATCACGCAATCAGGCATTAATTATCATTTGCACAAGCGGAATAACGGCTCACTATCTTTTGTGCGCGTTTAAATAGGGAATCACTTTTTTTCTGTTCGGATGGTATTGCCAACATGGTGCTCATTTCAGCACAAAGCAGTACAGCTTCCTTAAATTTTTTTATTTGCACATACGATTCAGCCTGCTTTACTCTTACTTTCAATGCCATATACCGATTTGCAAATCCGTCTTTCACAAGAGAGTCATAGACACTCGCAAAAAAACCGGCGGCTTTTTCCCACTCCTCTTTTTTCTCTGCGAGATTGGCAGCCGGATACAGAAAGAACCTGCTTTCCGGATAGAGCTCAAGACCTTTCAGAACAACTGCTTCCGCTTCATCAAATTGTTTTCTGTCCATATAAATCCAGAACAGTTGATTGAGGCTCATTGCGTACGAAATCGATTGAGGATTAACATACGCAACAATTTTTTCAATTCCCTTTTTTCTGTTATCGGGAACAAAAGGGACAAAGCGCAAAATGTTTACCTTACTTATCCAGTAGGTATATGAACCGAGAAGCAGATGAGGTGCGGTGAACTCCGGGCTGAGTCGAAGACACTGTTCAAGGAGTTTTTTGCCGGCACGAACATCAGAAAAGGCTTTCCAGACATTTCCGTTTGTTCTGTGTATCACGGACCGATAACAGAGAGCCGATCCATAATAAAATAACGTTGCAAGATCATTAGAGTTGTGATTCAGCCGATTTTTGGCAATGTTTTCAATAATATCTATTGCATTGAAAAACTCATGCTGACCTTCGGACGTTTCCAGTTCACCGAGGCGGGCATATGAAGCCGAAATCAAGATGAACCGGACAGCAAGAGAGTCTTTCACATTGCTTTCGGCAAACGCTGCGGCATGGTCATACTTTCCCTGAATAATAAGATCGATTGCAGCTTTGAGTTTTTCCCTGGGAAGTTTGCTGTCCTCTCCTTGGTCGAAACCGGTGATTTCTTGTGAAAGTGCAGTTTGTAACACAGAAACAATAAGACTAATAATGAATAAGGTAATAATAATATTTTTTCTCATACCTATTTTTCTATTGATCAGCAGCAATACTAGTATGATGATGAAGGACAATAAAAAACAATGTTGCTATTATAGCAAATTCTGTGCTGTAAAAGTATCATCAATATTGAGATTTTATTTTATTCTCTCAATGATTCATATTATTTTTCACGTTTGGAATACCGGTCATTTTATCAAGGTTATCACCTTCAAATGTTTCTATTGTTCTCAAAAATTCAATGGGGACAGAAGACATTGATGAGGTTAGAATAGCCATATGCTACCAAAACACCATCATTATCTCTCTCTATCAAATATTGGAACTGAAAACTGCTTTTTTTGATATATGAAATTCGCATATTAATTGCAATAACATCGTCAAATTGGGCAGGTTTTCTATATGAGCAGTAATTTTCAACAACTGCTACTTCGATATTTTTAGATCCCTGTTCCTTATCCGGAATAAGTCAGACATGGCGAAGGTATTCTATACGACCCCTTTCGAAAAAGCGGAAATAAGTACTGTTGTGAACAACTTTAAAAGCATCAAGATCATCGAACTCAATTCTATGAGTAGTTTTATATTGAAAGAGCGAATTCATATTTACCTCTATTTTGCATTTGATTTATTTTAATCCTATTACAACACTTCATCAAATAGGGTTGATGAGTATGAAAATATTTTATACTTTATAACTATTCGCAATCAACCTTGTTAATAACAACGTAAAGACAATATAACCTTTAAAAAACATTTCAACATTACTTCAATCAAACTGACATAAAAAAGACATCTCACACCATCATCACTACGGCATAATTATGCAAAAACCTGATACAAAACAACAATGACCTTAAAAGTATACAGAATACCCTCCGATATAAAACCTTTGAGAGCTTGGTAGTTTAATTGGAATATTTTGGCACACTTCAGCGTGACCACCCGTAAGCGACAGGTTAACGAGATCGGCAATTACCAATTCGGGATTGTTAGACACTATCAGATTTCTGCGTATTGATTTTAAACGGTAGATATGTCGGGCACCATCCTGATATTGCCGTTCCAAGCGGTACAAGCGCAATCAAACCTAACCAGGACTGGTAATATATCCCAGCGCCTGCAATAACTACCCCGGCTATTATTCGTATTTTTCTGTCGGCCTTTCCTACATTGCATGTCATGAGATATCCTTTCCATTTCTATAGGTTATAAAACATCCCGCAATGACAATACGTTACTATAAATTAAGGTCATTAGGTCAAAAACGGATTAGCATGAATTTTGGCTTCTGTAATTGTATCTCCATTCCATTTTCTTGCGTTATACCAGGCAATGACTTTTGCTGACACCAAGGTACTGTAAGCGTCTTTTCTTGTGCACATGACCAGAACCCCTCAAGGCCGTTACTATGACGACGTCCCGTAATGCACTACTGTGTTATGATCGACCGACCGTACGCTGTCTACCAAAAAGCTTCAGCGATGTATACGAATGGAACAGCCGTGTAGAAGACACTCTCTTGCTCAGCGGTGTCTCTGATCTCGTTCATCAAGCGGCAGTCACATCGTAGTAAATAGCTCCTTGTGACGTCCCACAGTGCCGAAAACCTTTATTGTACCGGCACTCCCGCGACCGCTGGTTCCCGTACGTTTCCCACCAAAGCAGCGTGCATCACATCCTATCTTGCCGGAAAGTCTTCTCACTTCCTGAAATCATAAATCTCCTGTCGATAAAGCATCTAGTTTCCTCGCACCATCATGGAGCCAAAACCAAGACCTCTGGCAGCTTTATTGGCAGGTATCTTCAAAGAGACATAATGCAGTAGAACGAGATCGTCCTTGAACTGCTTCAGGCTCTCTTTACAAGAACATCGAGTACATGTAAAACGATTATCACGCAAACGGTACAGACGGTCCCCAGAACAAAAGAAACATGATGTACAAACAATCAATATAGTGACTTTTTCTTCCATTCCAAGTATACTGTAACACCTGATCCGAAAATAACCTATTGATTAAAGGAAAAATGGAATATTTCCTTCGCTATCTATTGAAATATTGTTTTGTTTCAAAACATCATAGAACGACTTCAATACTTTCCGGACAGTTTCAAGGAACAATATCATGGAAGAATTTAAAATATTAAAAAGTTCGTCATCGGTGTACTGAGGTTTGTCACCACCACCGAAACCCAATTGAAAACCTTTTTCTGCTTCTTTCCATCTTTTTTTCCTATCATAACTGATTCCAAGACCATCGATCATTGGCGGTTTATTATGCACCCAATCATCGCGAATCTTACGGAGCTTTTTCCAATCGCGATCATTAGTCAGATTTTCAACCGCTTCTGTAATCATATCATCTGGCTTGCTTTTCTTCAAACATTTACAAACTCTCCATAATCTACTTGAACTTTTTTCCTTAAGAGTAATCTCAAGAGCAAAAGTTATTGCTTGTGCCAAATGTTCAGCAGCAGAATAAAGACGAAGAATTCCATCTATGGCATAATATTGAGAAAACCATATAGCAGTTTCTTTGTTTGGAGGATTTTTTTCAAGATACCACTTTTTATGAGCTAATAATTCGTGCATTGCATATCGTATTTCCGCCATCATCTCAACAACATCATTGAGACAAACAGCAGTTATTGGGATTTCGCTTTCAGGATGAAGCTTTATAGAAAGCAATCCGGGATTAAGTTTTATAATTCGAGATTGGAGATTTTCAATTGAAGGTAATTGTTTACCTATTTCATCGAGCGTTTCTTGATTTAATTCACCTCTCATCTTAATTATCCAAAAACCATAATTTCGAAGGCTCTAATCTCGTCGGATTGTCCTGCGCAGGAAAATATACATGTCCAATCGGCCACTCGAGTTGAGTGCACACTTCGTTAACACATTGGTACAGCGCTGGCGCTCTGTCTGGACTTTTCTCCTTATTTACCGCAGCGACAACTTGTTCGAGAATTCGAGAAGATGGCTAACTTTATTAGGGCTGAAAAGGGATTTAAGCAATGGAAAGCAGAACCACCGAAACAGCCGCCCAACGAGAGTGTTCTTTTTCATAATGAGCGAATTTCCTTGGTATAGATTCATTGTCAAGAGTAATGGTGAGAGCCTTTTCCTCTTCTTCTCCTGGGTTATAATCAGCAGAAATCAGTTGCAACTCGTTCCTCGAGCGCGCGTTGGAAGCGATCACGGAGACGGTTGTCGCTTCTATGACAGACCGAAAATCGCCGCAGCGAGAAGCGCCAAAAGAGGCAGCAGCACGTGGAGACACCCGAGGTCCATGAGCGCATTCACCGCCCATCCCGAATACCGGGTTTGTGGCTAAACGACCCGCACGGTATCGTGGATGGCCGGGCACTCAATATCACGCATCTCCCATAACACCTTTCGGAGACGGTTAGTCGTCTTGTCTTCAAAAGAAACGCGTTCTGCTCTGTGATCGATTCCAGTAGATCTCTGATTTCCCACGGGAGCTTGTTGTTCTCTCTTTGCCGACTAAAAGAAATACTTGATGCTCAAGCTGACGCCCAAGAGCCCGGTGTCGTCCGTCCGCATTTGATAGGTTACCGGTTCGCTGCCGTCCAGACGAAGGTCGGACGAGTGACTCCGCAAACGGTCCCATCCGCCGCCATCGGCGGAAAAACTTCCAAACCTGACCCAGCGGCCCTGAGCGCCAAGCGACACCTGCTCGGTGAGTGCAAAATCTCCTCCGAAGAGCACTTGATACCCAACGAGCGTGTCGCGGAGCTTTTCTCGCTCACTCGTCGTTGTTGCAGCGAGATTTTGTTGAATCTCCGCCTCATTGGGGAGCCCGGATGCCGTCGTGATCGCACTCGGATCAGTCGTCCGAGCCCAGAGTGTTCCGTAATCAACATTAGTAAATCCGAAACCAAAGCCAACCCCAATGTACGGCGTAAAGCGGCTCGCATCATTGGTGAAGTCGAAGTACACGTTGCTGAAAAGCGCGTGCGATGTAACGCTGCTGATGCTTTCGCTCGCTACCTCGATTTCGCCCCCCAGCTTGGCGAACGACGCCCCATCCGCACCGGTGACCGCTACGTTCTGATCGTAAGCCGATTCCCGGTAAGAGTACCGCTCTTCAACGCGGATGCGGTCTGTAAACCGATAACCGACCGCTACACCACTGAGAATCCCCCGAGCACGCTTGTATACAGTGCTCCAGTCGTCGCCTGCCCCACGATCGGGGCTCGTGCATCCATTGATAGCCGCGTACCGCGGGTTGATGAACTCATCGCACACACTGGCACGGTCGGAAGAAGTTCCGGTGAGAACCACTTTCGGCGCCACGTTGAAACCCATATCGTGGCTCAGATAGAACCCTGTCCTCTCCTGTGCCCAAACCGAACCAACGCTGATGCAGACCAGGAACAGCAGTCCGCTGGAATGAATGCCACCTCTTTTGATCATGGATCAAAGCTCCTTTCAGGATTATTGCACATTCCCGTTCAATATGTCAGAAACTAACAATACATGCGGCATGAATGGCTGTGCTCATACTTTGTTTGAACGTCTCGAACAACAACCATGTTTATATAGTTCAGCAGTCGCCCGGAAACGTATATTCGACTTGGCAATCAACCCTGTCATGCACACTAATGTGCTCATATAGAACTGATATTCAGGAACAAATACCGGACACGCCGCAAAAAATACACCGTATAAAAATTAAAAAATTTCACGAAAAGTGCAAGAATGTTTTTGAAATGGTGCGGCGTAATGTATAATCATATGGCACAATGCAGCAAACTTCAAGACAATGCTGAATGCTGCAGCGAGTGTGAGCACAGCTCTATGTGCTTTGTTCAGCCGGTCGACAAGCACGCCCGGTGACAGTCCGGAATAGCATATAACCTGTCGTATCGTCTGGTTGACACAGTTTTTCGAAATTCGCCTTGCTGGTTATCCTGAAAGCCTTTGAATAAGGACATTTCCTTTACGAACGCTCGGTCGAACACGATACAGCGCCATTTTTGAACCTGAAATAGTATTGTCCATTGTAACGCACTGCTGATTGCAAAACGAATAGTGGTCTTTATAGAAGCCTTATTTTAGACTTCAATGAATCCATATAGATAAATCAGTAAATTTTCCCGGTTGCCACTTAATATTAGCATGACCTATTGCAATACCAACACTTGTTAAGTGTAAGTGACTCATTAACGAATTCATCCAGACATCAAATATTTTAGACATATATGGCTGAAATTTAATAAGCATAGCCTTTATCCCATTATTTTTCATCAAAACTGTGCTTCTTAGGTTAACTAACTTGTTAATTTCTTGCTCATTGATTCTTAGCTGCAGCGCCTTATCTCGAAGATCACTTTTATTTAACGCGTCAATTTGCAGCATTCTTGAGTCATAATGGCATTGATTAAAAATTGGTGACTTTTCAGAGACTAAAATACCTTTATTTTTCAAAAATCCTTTTGTAAAGCCCTTCGAAAAACAATACCATAGTTCTCCCTAAACAATTGCACCAATGCTTTTCTCCCTATACCAATAGAGCAGCATCCAGTATACTCTAAATGCTGGTAACATGAAACATTCTTTGTAAGGAAACCAGAAAATGGTTTAATGTATAGATCGAGATATTGTCCTAGCGAATCATAGCTATTAATGCCGCGTTGAATCGTAGAAAAGATCAAGAAATAAACACTTAAGGCAGCCAATTGATCATTTGTTATTTTTTCTGCCCTTGCTTGAGCAACTTCTGCAGCTTCCTTTGAAAGTTCTAGAAAATTTGAACGGTATACGTCGCAGGCTATTTTATGTGCTTCGGAATATGTAATACCTTGAGATATATTTATGTTTTCAACTTGTATATTAGTAGAATTCTCACCACTTTTTTGCACTTTCTTACTCATCCTTATCCTCACGGCCTTTATTGATATTTATATCTCTTCCCGCTTGGATGTTTGTTGAACTTTTTCCTCCCTTTTGTATTTGCTTCCGTATCTTTATCTTTCTTGATATAAACCAATCAAAGATAGTTAGTGGTACGACTACAAGTAATCCACTAAGCAACCACTCTTTATTCTGTACAATCCAATCCATATTTACTCCATTTAATTTAATGCAAAATTGCACAATATCATATTAACGAATGACCATTATTCCCGGAGCGTGTGTGACGTTCTGCGAACCTTTGCAGTAGAGATAAATTAGTGTACTTTTTAGCAAGTAATGTGTGCGAGAATTTTTAAATATTTACCGAAATTTTTACTTACTCTTTTGGATACTTTCTTGGGAATGATCTGCATAAATGTTCTCCTCTTCTAAAAGTGGCATGGCATGGTGAGCTTGCGAATAGGCAGCCATCGCTGTATTCGATCATTGATGCGGGCATGTTTCTCCGCTTTTTTTATGGGTTTAATTAATCATTTAATTACATCTTCAAAGCGTCAACCAAACCGAACCCTCTCATAGACCAAGGTTCTTTCACCCAACTCTTTAAATATCTAATATTTATTCACTTAGCACACCGTTATTAAGGCATGTCAACTCAGTCCCATTTCACTTTAAGTTTCATGGGGCTTTTTAAATGAAAACGGATGCCATCCAAAACCTCCAATCCATTTGTTATATACGCCCATATTGCTGCCCCGTTTATGACGATACTCAACAAGAAGGACAATGAAGACAAGAAATTCTTCAAATTCATTTTATTGATAATCTTTCTTAACTTAAATCATAACTCTTTTTTAACAATTCCTCTGCTCGCTCAAAGTCGTCATGTGATTTCAGAGTAATTTCCAAATTTCCTGTACCGGAGTGCCCGATTTTCTGCACATCTCTTGTGAAGCCAGAATTGAGTTTAACTTCATCGATATTAGCCTTCACGTATACAAGGATAGCATTTTTTTGAGTTACTACACAGGCAAAATTTTTGATGCGCTTGAATGCAATGTAGTTTTTGAGGGTTTTCATTTGGATGTCATCACCGAGGCTAAGCAGGAAATATTTTAAACTCTCAAGCCTGTCTCTTAAATCATCGTTAAGTTCACCCAGAGTCTTGGAGATTGTCTTTTGTGTGGCTTTATGACCAGCAGAGATAGAATCTTCCAATTCAAATAGTAAGAGCTCCTTCCCGAATCGTTTGTATCTAATCAATTCAATCAATTCATTATTTTTATTGATCTGATTGATCTGTTTGACAGCATGTTTGACATATTTTGTGAAATCTCCAGCAATACATAATACTCGTGGCGATGACCATTCGATCCCATCTTTAGTTTTCTTATCATATTTACCCTGCACTAACTGTTCAAAATTTGCTTTGTGACCAAGAAGCCAGTCAAGATAAAATAATCCTTGATTCATTACATCGCCGCTATTAGCTCGCTTGTATTCGATAATTACTGGACATCCATTTTCGTCAATACCCAAAGTGTCAATTATGCCGTTGTGTGGCGGTCCCGTATGATGCTCAGTTACAATAAATCTGACTCCAAGAAATGTTTCTAAATGCTTTTCTATTAATTTCTGAAGAGGCTTTTCTAATTCAACTGACTTTCCCGAAATCTCTGAAACATCGTCGTCTAATGTTTTGAACAGTTTCACGTCACTCATATTCCCTCCGTTAATTCATGGTTAATCCTGCCCATAATGTTTGGGGCATTATTCAAGTTAGTCAATTCATCGATATTTTTATTGTCGTATTTTCCATTGGCCTTGTTGCCGTACCGGATGGCAAAATGACCTCGGTGACGGACAGCTGTTATCCGAGAGGGCACTATGCGGAATTCATGCCCCGTATGATGTCCAGATTGTCACCAGTCCACATAGTAGTGACAACCAAATTGAATTATTAAGGTTATAAACTGCGAGATGGCAATTATATTGAGCATCTATCTCTTTTCATCGTCAAGTGAAGGAACGTAAATTGCCATCGCCCGAGGTTGTCCGATCGAACTCCCAGTTTCCATCCTCCTGTTGGTTAAGATGGACAAGAGTTCGAATAAGCCTGGATCCGCTATATCTTCAAGAATAATTGCGTTTGCTCCTAATTTTCCTGCCTCTTCCTTAAATTTTTCTATAAAATCGCTTTCGTCTGCAAAATCATTACCTTTTCCCGCTAAAAACGCCACTCGCGTGTATTCGGGAATTTCGTCTGATTCAAAATAAACTCGAACTTCACTCTGTATAAAAAGTTTATCTGTGGGGCTCGGATTTAATAACGTCTTGTCTACTGTAACACAACCAATCAGGATAAGCATAAGAATCAACATTGTACATTTGATCTTCACGGTATTCTCCTTTACGACAATTGTAAGATTAACCAAAGAAGTTTGTTTTATTCCTCACATTTAGGCTTTCCGCCTCTTCCTTCAGGTCGGTTTTCAGACTCGATGTTGTTTCCGGTATTGTATTCAGTATCGTTATGGTGCATGTCCCTTTTGATGGAATGCCATGGGATTCATCTTCATAGAATACTCCTATTCTTCTCAATAATCACTCAGTGGTATAATCCTGTCTTCCTCCTTCGACAATCGGCAGCATTTTCATACGTCCCGAAGCAGTATCTGCCAGATCATCATGCCTCCCCTTATCACATGCAATAAACTCTTCAATAAAACCCTCGTTCCATGGGCCTTTCACAAAGAAAAGGCACCCTGCTGCCACACAAGTTTTCACAGAAATTGATCTGGTCACCTTTATTAGCAGTTACCCCGCACCCTCATAATACCTATTTCTCCTAGTTTCGGATTCAGCAATAATATCTGCATCCATGCATCCTCGCATCCTCGATGCCAACTAACACATCGGATTCCTGTATAGCTGTATCCTATTGATTGTATGCCGGGCATCGGACCATTCCCATCTGCCCCGTTTTTCAGCATCAAATATCACATTGCCTTCTTTATCTACCGGTAGCTTTTAACCAAACTGTATAGTCTCTGGATTGCCCCGACGTACAGCTAAACCCCAGAACCTAACCAATTTTAAAGTTTCCGGCGGCGTATCCATTATTTTAAAATAGCACCGTTTGAATTTTAAACCCTCTTTTGGCTTAGAAAATCCTTAATATAACGAACTAAAGAGGTAATCCCTCATCATTCTTTTCGAGAAGATTTTTCTTGCTAAATTTCTTTTCCCTGATCTGCGCTGTTTGTTCTATCTCTTCAAATGTGTCAGCCTCGTTGGACGGCTGTTTCGGTTGTTCCGCTTCCCACTGCTTATATGCTTTTTGAGCTGCTTCAAGCAATCCTGCAGGCCCCAATTTTGTAGCGTCTTCTCCTTTTTGTTTGGTGAGATACCATACACCTTTTTGCTTCATTAAAAAACCAGCTCTTACACAGTCTGTACTAAAAAGCTCAAAATAGACTGCCATCGTATAGCTCCTGTTGTTTCATATTTCACTATTTCCCAGTCTGTTAACGCAACATCGTGCCCTACTTTTTCCATTAAATCGCGCAGTGGCATCTCACCACATATTGTTGGGACTGAAGCTGGCCTGCTCGATGATAGGCGGCGTTGAAGCCAACAGCGGATACTCGCTTCACGTGCGGAACCAGGATTTCCCAAACCACTATACGTTCACGGGCCTGCGTTACTGGACGCTGACGTTTACAGTTAAACTCCTGTTCAGAAACTTACATCCTGTGTAAATTATAGCTATCAAGGGGCGCTTAAATCGAAATAAAGAACCGTACTATTTTCACAATGAAAGGAGACAGAACACAACAATATTTATTGACGATTAAAGGGGGCCGCTGATGAAGTTGTCAGCGCCGAAAGGTCGTGAATAAAGATTAAATAATGAGCATCAATAAGAAAGTACTAGCGTGCGCATAATCGCTATCATCAACGCCAAGGATGGGAGCGGCAAAACCACCTGCTGTGTGAATCTGGCTGCGGGCCTGCCGTTTCGGGAAGCGGGTCCTGTGTATCGACATGGACAGCCAGAGCCATATGACGGAAGATTTCGGCTATAAATACAACTCGATTGAACGGTCAGTATACGATGTCCTGATGGAACAGTCTTCAGTTGCCGATGTGCTACTCAACCGTGCCGATTGGATCCACGTGGTTCCCGCAACTCCCGGACTTATAAAAGCGTGAACAGACTTAGTACAGGCAAACGGAAAACTTTTTAAGCTCCGTAACGCACTGACAGCCTTCCATCCAGACTACGACTATGTACTAATTGATTGTTCTCCGGGCCTCGGTGTTTTAACTGCCAATACCTTGATTACTGCCAGGGAGGCATTCATTTCCTTTACAGGTTGAGTACCGGGCTTTACTGGGACTGAGCGACATCGCTCGGTTCATTAAGCAGATGCAAAAGAAACAGAACCAGGACTTGGAAATTACGGGCGTTATCCCTTTGTATGTATGACCAAAGACTAAAGCTGTCCGGGCGAACGAATAGCTGGATGAGGAAACAGCACTGTAAGAAGGTCTTTAAAATGCAGAGAACTGACACAGCAAGCGAATAAAGAAAACCAGACAAGCTCACAAAAAGGCCTGCCGTCAGAGTGGACGAGATTTGCCTATATAGCCAGGGCAGACCATATTGAGAAGGTGAAAGTGCTGGTCTACTGGGACCAAAAAGATATCAAAGAGGTTATGGGATCATATCTTAAGGGGAAAAAGTAAAACCTATACCGACAAAAAAAGGTTCAAAAAACCATGCCTACAAAAATAGGGGGTATAAAAATCTTCGCTCTCAAAGAGATTAACGAGCAATTGGGGGTTACCTACTACTACCCTCAGACAATATATTAAGCAAGGCAAGCTCAGGGGACAAAAGTGGTATGTTTCTGAGAAAAGCCTCAGGGATTTTTTTGAGGGAAACAGCGCTACGGGCAAGGAGCAAACCTAAATATGCAGAAAATTCCAAGCAAAGCAGGGAGCTGGCTTGTAGGAATCTAATCAATTGCGGAATCGAAACATTTCCTGGATAAATCTCTACAGATTTTCATAAATATGCAGCAAGATGCTTACATAAAACCGGAAAGGAATACATTTCGCAAATCGTACAGTCTGGCGGGCAGAAAAGACTCTGAAAAACTAAAAGCATCTCTAAATTATTAACAAATACTGTCCAACTTGTTCTGACGACGTACACTCTCACTTAGTCAATCAAATAACTAATGAGGAGGCCGCATAAATACAGGACAATTTATCACTGCCTTTGTCGTTATTTGGATTATTAGTTACATACTTTCTTTATATTCTCAATGGGATTATTATAAATTGGGAAGGTATTCCGGGTACGAAAACCGAAATGGGTATCGATTCGTGGATAATGGGTATTATTTGTTCTCCTGCCTTTGCCACTATGTTCTGCTTTCTGTTTGTCAAAGGTCGTGAAGGAAAAGGCATCAATGAAGGCATTCGTTATGGGACTTATATTGGTTTACTGATGTATCTTCCACTGTTATTTACACATTACGCGTACTATGTACTATCCTGCAGGTCTTATCTGGAATTTTTCAATCGGCAATTTTGTTAATACTATTATTTTAGGTATAGTTGTCGCTCTGATATACAAACCAAAAGCGACATAAAGAATATGTAAAGATTCCTCCTGAATGTATTCAGTTCTAACGCTAAATTGAGTAAAAAACCTGCGAATAAAAAATTCTATGACATCATAATGTCTGTTATTCTGCTGGTTTTCCTTTGTCGTTTGTCGCATTGAAGACAGATGTGGCTGAAGCAATTATGCTTGATATATCGGCTAAATTTGACGGAATGATCATTGTATTATTTTTATCAGCCAGCTTACCGAATTTATCAAGATACTGCTCCGCGATCCTGAGATTGACAGCATTTAATCCGCCTTTTTCTTCAATAGATGAGGCAATTTCCCGTATTCCCGTAGCTGTAGCCGTGGCTACTCTCTCGATTTCAGCCGCAGTACCCTCAGCTTCATTTATCCTTTTCATCTTTTCACCTTCTGATTTAGCTATCAATTCCTGCTTATCTCCTTCTGCTCTATTGATTTTCGCCTGTTTGTCACCCTCTGATTCTGCAATCAGGGCTCTTTTTTCACGCACTGCCCTCATTTGCTTTTCCATAGCGTCTTTTATACTTGCAGGTGGTTCTATATTTTTAACCTCGTATCTGGTTACCTTAACTCCCCACGGATCGGATGCTTTATCAACTGCAGTGACTATTTGAGTATTAATTGTTTCCCTTTCTTCAAAAGTTTTATCAAGCTCCAGTTTGCCTATTATGCTTCTCATGGTGGTCTGGGCAAGTTGAGCAGATGCAAATTGATAATTATTGATGCCATAAGAAGCTTTTCTGGGATCAACAACCTGCAGGTAGAGGATACCGTCTACTTCCACGGAAATATTATCCCGTGTTATACATGTCTGAGATGGAACATCGAGTGCCTGCTCCTTTAAGGTATGCCTGTAAGCAACTTTGTCGATGAATGGAATGAGAATATGAAATCCAGCTTCAAGCGTAGAATTATACTTGCCAAGACGTTCCACAATAGATGCGGTTTTTTGTGGAACTATTCTAATAGTTTTAAAAAATGTAATTAATATGAAAAAAATTATAATGATAAGGAAAAAGGTGCCAATATTCATGGTTTATCTCCTATTTAAAGATTTTACTTTAAGTGTGATGGTGTCTTTTCCTATTATTTCAACTGGAGACCCCTCCAGAATGCTTTCATCCGATTCTGCATCCCAAGTGCTACCTCGAAACTCAACCCTTCCTTTTAAATTAGGAATTATTTGTTCAGATACGATCGCTTTCTCACCTACGAACTCTTCAGGCATTTCATCCTTAATCTGTTTCGAAGTAATATGACCTACAAATATGCTTTTTATCCATTTTCGAAGAGATACGATGAGTACGAGTGAAGCAATAATGAATATAACCAATTGTATGTTTATTGAAATATCAGTTACAAAGGTAACAATTGCGACAATCCACGCTCCGATTCCAAAGAAGAAAGTAATAAAACCTGGATTGGCAAATTCTAAGACAAACAGTACCAATCCTATTAATAGCCATATCAACGAAGGCTGCATAAATAGGCTGACACTACTTGTAGGAGTTGATACAACCCGAGCTTCAACTAAGTCAAAAGATTCCAATATATCATCGATGCTTTCCAACTCAAAATCAGCTATTTTGTGATTCAATGCTTCTCTGGTAGTTAAAGTTAATACTTTCTCTTTTTCGATCAGTCCAGAAATCTCGACTTCTTCATCGACCATTGCTTCAGCAATCTTTGGCAGGCGATTGTTCACTTCAGCGGTTGACTTCATTTCATTTCGCCAGTATGATATTATCTTCTCGGATGCTTTTTCACCTAAAAAGTTCACAGGCGTGGCAGCACCAATTGTTGCTCCGGGAGACACTACGATTTTCTCAGATGCCAGTGAGATAAGCGCACCGGCTGATATTGCTCTTTTATTTATGAAGGCAATAGTTAATATATTGGTATCGAGTATATAATCTCTGATCCGAGTTGCGGCTTCCAGTTCGCCGCCGAATGTATTGATCTCAAGTATTATTGCATTCGCATTTGCATGCTCTGCATCCCTAATACTGCGACCAACATTTGAAGAAACCCTTGGATTTATTGTTCCGTTAATTGGAATATGATATACAATTTTATCTTGTGCAAAAAGTGACGCATACATTTCCAAAACGATAACCAAGGCCAAGAAGGCAAAGCAAGTCTTTTTTATAAAAATCCTCCTCGTTAATATCAATTCCTTTAAACTATCCACACCGGTCGCCTTCTATATTCCTTTAATTTATTTAACATTTTTAATTTTATTATACAAGTGAATAAAGACTATTTAAGTAATATATCCTTCATTTCTGTTCAATCGACTTTCCTCTTAAGAGTTGCAATATTCCGCGAAATGTTAATCCAATACGATATAGTAATACCCAACCACTGTTCGCAATACCATTACTCCATCCCGTGGTTCCTATCTGTATTGGATTAAGTATAAAGCCATAAGACAACTAATGAAAACATGAAACAAATAATTGTCATCCAAACACCTTGAACGCGTTTTTTCGCAAACTTTTCCCTTCTTTGAATCTGACAATAATTACATTCACCCAAGTGATCTTCAAATATTGTAATTCTCTCAGGAGAACTTTTAGAGAATGAATAACCAAACAATATTAAAGTCTTGCCAACATCATTATCCGTACAAGTTAAATTATTTGCAGTATTCTTATCTCTATGGCGGTCTTGAAGAGATTTTTGAGAGGTGGCGACTCTTCATTGAACGTTTTTAGAGATATTTCTGTTATTTTGAAATATTTCTGACTCATTTCTGTCCCAAAAACAATATGCCAAAGAAAAAGCAAGGATACAAGTTATTATAAATAAATACCTTATTACTCCTTGTCTTTTTTGCGTCCCCTAGGGGAGTCGAACCCCTGTTGCAGGGTCGAAAACCCTGAGTCCTAACCACTAGACGAAGGGGACATGTAAGCTATGTATACAAGGCAGGGCATGATGACTCGTTGTTGGGGTGGAAGACGGGAGTCGAACCCGCGACCCCTGGAACCACAATCAAATGCGCTAACCGGACTGCGCTACACCCCGAAGCGATAAGGCACATTTTAAGAGACTAAGAGACAGAGAATATAAATATTTCTTTCTAAAAAGACAATCAAAAAAGTTGCGAAAAACTACAAGATATTGTGTAAACCAGAACAGAAATAATTACTTCATAACGAATATTCGCAGGATAACCTGCAGAATGTCGGCGGTGGATCCAAGTAAAACTGACCGGCAGCTTTCTTATATACAGTTCCTAACCACCGTTTAGGCCCATACCTTATTATTTTTCGGGATGGAGTGTGAATCCGTTTCCTTTTCCGTACCGTCCATCAAGCTGTGATTTTCCACTTTTCCAAAAACCGCGCTTCAAGTGGTGCTTGCCGGTATCCATCCGGTGTCAGAATGGGAATACCTCCGATGACCGGATAATAACGTGAGCATTCAGGACACTCGAGAAGCGCTTCAATTATCTCTTTGTAATCCGTGGAAAAACAGTGAGCTTCAGAGGTGCTGATTTATCGAGTGGGCATGCAAGCCGTTTGTATAGGTTATTTCAATTGTGTCGACTCAGAACATTTTGGACTGATTTGTATCTAATGACAAGAGACAGGTGATGCCGGTTTAAGTCGAGGCTTAAAAAAACCTCTTGTAAAAGCAATATTCATATTGTATAATTTAAAAATCCGTGTCCATTATACTCCAGCTAAACACTTAACATCATAAACAAACATCATATTGTAATAGAATCCTATTGATTATCTTATCAAAGATCACTGCTAGTGAATATCCGGCCATCAACATAAGCACCAATCGACGTCCGGTTTTCTTAAAGAGAAGTATACTATAGGACTATTATAGACGTTTCTGCCATCAATCTTTTCGTCAATCCTTGCAATGGAATATAATCTATAACTGATTCAGCATCGTTTTTCCAATTGGCACCATGTTGACAAATTGGAAAACGTTGCTCAAAAAGACTACAAAAGATAATTATGCATAACAATTAGAGAGTAAATCGGTGACACATTCCATGAGGAAGAACGATACAAATCGTCAACAAATCTCTTCAAATCAAATAACAGTGCTGCTGTTGCCGCGTTTTAATTTCATTATTTAAAGGATTGATGGAGAATATTTTAAACAATACAATAAGGAGGATGTATCATGTCTACCCGGCAAGTTTGTTTTATGTTTATCTCTTTGGTACTGTTGCTGACCTACTGTAGTTCGGAGAGGGTGGATACAGCCCAATCGGTGGAGAACGATTCGGTAGAGAACGATATGGAAAAAACCCATTATGGGGGATGTATATTGCTTGAAAAGAGTAGTGCTGCCCCCGACGATCTTTACATGAATACGGGTGTTGTTCAAGCAAACGAGTACCCGCCGTTTACGAAAAAAATCTCTGTTTACGGTTATACCCTTGTTGGCAGGAATGATATCACCGATGATTTTATGCAGAGAGTCGCCCAGACCATCACAGAAACACTGCCACGAGGTGACGCCATCGACGAAATGCTTCAGAAAGAGTTTATCAGGAACATGTACGAATATAACGCTTTGATCCCTTTCTACAAGGGAACAGACCGGATTACCGATCCTCAAGAACTGGCAGTATGGAACATCACAAGAAGCCAGAACAGTGTATGTGATGTTATTATGGAAGCACCTGAACCCGGACAAGTGAATGAGGTCTTTGAACACATTTTGCACTATGCAAACGACGTAGGACTTCACTACACATTTCCCGAAGAATGGGCCGTTACAACCGATTCGCAGCTCTATCAGTTTATGCGAGAAGCAATAGATAAAGGCTATTACAACATTAGATCGGATATCGATAGCGAAAATGGGGACCGAAGAGTGCGGGGATTACTGCAGGAATTCGGTTATTGGGTTATCTCAACCGCCTGGAACCTCCAGGAACCCTATGGCCCGGGTATTGAAGAATGGACGATCAGGAACAGGGCAGATTTGCAGGCAAAAATGCCTGAATTATATGCAATGTACGAACAGACCGTTGGGAAAATCATGGCATCGCCCAGTTTAGCTACACTCGACACATTTAACCCGTAGCATTCAATACATCTGATATACTGCAGAGTACATAATTCCTCTCGGGAAGGCACGAACCATACAGAAAGCAAATCCCGATTTTACTGAAAATGGAGATTCACTTACCTGTATCACTTACGGTATGGGGGTACACTGATCTCTTAATACTTCAAAGAATTTTGAAAGCCTGGTGAGGAATTTCGGAGTACACGACATTCTTGCAATCCCCATCAATATGGTAATGATGCAGAAGATCGTTACCATCGGCGATTCTATACACGGTCTTTTGCAATATTGAGACTATTACCAATAAAATATTACAATGCATACAATGAAAAAGACGTGCACGGAAACACACACGTCTTATATTTAAAAAAATTTAAATACAGAAATCTGCAACTCCGGATATCAATTCCGAAGTTATAGTATCATTGCCCAAACAACCGAGTGTTAATGGATATATTACCGCATCGTTACAAGGAAAACTCCACCTGCAGCATCATAACCATAACGGGACGGTGCTGAAAAGCCATCAATATATTCAATGCGTATTACATTGAGCGGAAAAATTTCCTAAAGAATGTACTTGTATCCTATTCAGGACCCGTTCATGTACAAGTGCGTCGACTCCCTGAGAAATTGCAACAACTCTTCTTTTGTCACGTGTTAAAAGTGTCGGTCTCAGGATTTCAATCAGTTTCCAGAGCGTATCAGCATTCCTCATCGATTCGATTTCTTCCTGTTCAATGATATACCGCGAAAGCACACCTGCTCACGTAAGGTTTAATAATTCTGTGAGAGAAATTTTTCGATGTAATTAAGAATGTGTAAAGCTATTGAACAGTAACATCAAATACGCCGCCCCGTGCTAAAGCTCCAAATTTCATGATCGCCTCATCAGGCGGATAATAATGAATTTCCTGTATGGTACTGGCATCTATATTCTGTAATGATGCCTTATCACCAAATCTCGTTCCGTTAACATATGTTTGAGCCGGCTGCCGAAGGTCGGTAACTGCTCCTTCATCAAGCCTGCCCACTCTTTGCATGTCTCTGCTCAAGAGCCCCGGTCTTATTCGCTGAAGAATTTCATAAGCAGTCGCTGCATTGACAGTCTGTATCTCTTCCAAAGTAACAATATAACTGCTTCCCGATCCCTCTCCCCCTGTTGTTGCACAGGCAATGAACAGAAACATCATACAACACATTGTGCCGATAACAAAATTACGCATTTTTCCTCCACAATTTAATGAATGACATTGTGACAATCTATAATAGAATTTTTGAGTCCTGTACCGTATACTTTAAATATAGTTCTCCAATACTAAAATTGCAAACGTATTATATTTCTTTTCTTTTACTGGGAACGATATATCGTTAGTCTTCTATAAATAAAAGCTCCGCTATAACAAACTGAGCACTTTTAATGCTAATTACACTTATTTATTTCTTGACATTCCTGCAAGCTTCGGATTGACGCTTGTTTCACTCTCAGGAATTCCGACATAGTGCCATGATGACGTAGGATTTTTATGCCAAAGACCAAATCTTGTCTGGTCCAGAGGCGTGTACCCTGCATCCAAAGGGTTTTATTCAGCTCTTCAATCAGATAACCGAGAGCACCGTCGATTTTAAAATCCGAAAAGGCAAGATTTTCCATACTGAGATCAGCACCGCCACCGACAAGGCTGACATACGTGTTGTCCAGGAAGCCTGCCGGAACATCAGAGAGACCGTGGGCATTGCAGACGTTATTGATATGTGTTGCAGTAGTTGCATAATCTTCATCACGGATTGCAACTTCAGCAATGATACCGTGCCGTAATCCTGACAGCACATCAAGATACTCAATTCAGGTGCACCGATTAGAAAGAACAAAAAATAGAAAATAAATTATCATTTGTCAATGGAATTGTTACTTTAGCCCATCTTGCACATAGAGCACCTTTCGAGGAAACGTGAGGAAACGTATCGTATGTCGACATCAGCCCTCTTTTCATTAGTCGCACGTTTCTTCATCGTTTTTCTTCTTGCCGGAATCATCTTTTTTAAAGTACGCATCGGAAAACGAAACAGGGATGATGAATCGTTCCATGCTGCACGCCGCAACTCAATTGTTGCTGCTGCGATCGTTTTCGCTTTTCTGATTTACTGGTTTAACACGTTTGTATCCGGAAGACTTATTGAAGAAGGGATAGTCGTTTGGAAAATATATGCTGCTGGATTTGCAGTGCTTACAGGTATTGCATCAATTGATTCATTGTGGACAGAGAGACAGTATTTTACATGATCTTCTAATCACAAAAACCATCTCCACAGACTACCTCATACTGCGCTGTTCCGCCGACACTCTATCTGGTTATTTTCCCCTCTTTGACTCATTTCCACACGTTACCATCGAGAACTTTACCGCTCATAATCTGCTAAAAAGAATATTGTTGTGAGAGGTAGTAAGCTTTTGTCCTCATCAGTGAGTTTATGATAAAAATCTTGCCAAAGGCTTATAAAGCGAGGTAAGTCAACTAATTCAACATGAACTGGGGCATGACGCGCTTCGCCTTTTGCAGCAGACGTGAAACCTCCCGTTGAAACAAAAATACCGACATTATCCCCTTTTTGGAGAAGACCCATTAATTGCCTTACCTCTTGGACAGTGGCGGGGGAAGTTTTTCGATGCTTTACTTGGACTCGTATTCGTGGAGATTCAGTGCCAATAGGATCACGATACGCTAAAACATCAACACCGCCATCCTTACCTTTGGGAGCAATAAAAGGAGTGTAATAACCCATACCTCTTAATAACGCAGCGACACAATCCTGAAATTCGTAAGGATTCTTCTTGGCAATGTAGTTTTCAATAATAGTCAGCGCTGTTTCTTCTGTCTTGTCAAATTCAAATGTAATTGAGACTGCGTCTGTCTCTTCTGTCTCTTCAGCCTCGTTGGGCGGCTGTTTCGGTTGTTTTGCTTTCCATTGCTTATATGCTTCTTGAGCTGCTTCAAACAATCCTGCACGCCCCAGTTTTATAGCGTCTTCTCCTTCTTCGGTGAGATACCATACACCTTTTTTCTTAATTAAAAAACAAGCTTTTACACATTCTATACTATAAAAGCTAAAAATAGACTGCCATCGTATAGCTCCTGTTGTTTCAAGTTTCGCTATTTCCCAGTCTGTCAACTCAACATCGTGCCTTACTTTTTCCATTAAATCGCGCAGTGGCATCTCACCACCATTTTTACTGAGGATTGTGAGTGCGGAGAAAAGTACCTTTGTTCCGCACTTTTTTGACCTGGACAGCTCTTTTTCATCGTTCATGATGTGTTTTCCTAAAATATTTATGAAATGTATTAAGGCATAGAAGACTAATATTCCTTTACCCACCCGTTAACTATCTCATATCTGTACACTGAGCACACTATGTATCTCTTGACATTATCAGTGTCAACAATTCACTCAAGCGTCTGCGATAAGTTTCATAATCCTTAAGCTGAGAGAATTCCTTATTTGTTGCTTTTGTCAGAATATAAATCTCATCATTCAGTTCCTGAAGCTCTACCAACATTGCATCAAAAGTCTTTTTTATTGAACCGGCAGTCATCCCTGAGTCTGGTATTGAAGGATTCTTTGCTTTAGCTCAAGCGTGGAATAGTGGGAATTTACCATTTTGTCAGCGAAAACCATTTGGATATGTATTGAAAAAAGGTTACTTTTCGTTACAATATTAAAGAAAATTAAAGAAAAAAACCAGAAGAAAATAGATTTAATTGGCCATAAAGTGGGGAAGGGGGCATAATGATGGAACCACGGAAATGGGGGTCCAAATGGACATGAGAGAAGCCGTGCAAAAGGCGAAGAAATACATCAACACAATCTTTGCTGACGAAGATATCGAGCACGTAGGTGTCGAAGAGGTAGTATTCGATAACGATAACAAGGAAGAAACCTGGAAAATAACCATTGGATTCTTTCGACCATGGGATCAAACAGAGGGCATCGCGGCCTCCTTGTTGCAGTCAAGATGGAATAAGCGTGACTTTAAAGTCATTAAAATTGATGACCGTACCGGTGATGTCATATCCATGACCCATCGCACTCTGACCACCTCGGATTAAGCCGATGCGCTGCGACGGAGCATTCATCGACACGAATCTGCTTGTGCTGCTTGTCGTCGGCTCAGTAGATCGCGAGTTAATTGCCACTCATCGCCGGACGCGGACATTTACAGCGGAAAATTACGACAGTCTGCTCTCGGTGACCGGGAAGCTCCAAGTATTTGTTACGCCGAATACGCTTACCGAAGCGTCCAACCTGCTCGCGAACCGCCGAGACACCCGATTTCTCGACAAGCTCCAAATCCTCATCGAAAAGAGCAAGGAGATTGTCGTTGCCAGTGTGACCGCCGCGCATAACAGGGCGTTCGCGCGGCTTGGGCTGACTGACGCCGCACTCCTTGAGGTCGTCTCGGCGGAAAAGCCATTGATCACCGTGGATCTCGAGCTTTACAGCGCGGCTTTGGCGAAGGGAGAGGAAGCCGCTGTCAACTTCACACATTTCCAGAACTTGTAGCCGAGCGACGAAAGCGGTGGGCAATGGCTGCGAAGTGCCTAGAGAACTCAAGAGCTTGGAGGAAGTTAAAACTCCACACGGAGGAGGACACCATGCGCGTTTTCAGGCAGCTCCTGAGTTCTTCGCTTTCCGATGTTCATGCGCGCAAGAACTAGGCATGGCGCCCGTCAGGGCAAGAGAGTGTGCCGAGCTGCTTGATGCTCCGATTGTGTTCACCAAAACACTCCATGCAAAAATGGGCAGGCCTTTAATGCTCAATGGAGAGGAATTAGATGCGTTAATCAGGGAAACGCTTGCCATAAAGTTTGTCGCAACGAACGAAATAAGCACCCTCGGCAAGAAGGTCATCAAATCAAGATTCGACCGTCAATGCCCTGTTGAGAGAAAAGGAGCTACAAAAAGGTCTGGAGCGTTTCACGGAGTTCGCAAACATCCTGCTTTCTCAAGGGACTGAGCGAAATCAAGGAAGGCAAAGAGGAACGGGGAGAACTATCCATAATAGACCGGGACCACTTCCGAAACAAGAAGAGTAAGGAATTACTTAGCTACGTCAGCGACACTGTTCTTAAATGGTTTTCGCGGGAATACAAGGACGACTATATATTCCAGCCACTGCAGATCAAGCACTCTGACAATCTCGGACAGATCATAGGACTCCTCGACTGGCTCCAGCTAACGGACATCAATGCCGACATAAAAGGGGATGCTTTCGAGTGCTTCATCTGCTCCTATAGTGCCGGCAATCCCATCGTCGGTATTAGTATTGTTACGTGTGTAATTGCCAAGATTTAATACAACGTGAGTGCAATTTTAGGATTGCATGCTTTCATGGGAGTTTTTTTGAAAGGATACTTATTAGACACAAATGTATTCAATCATATTGTTGAAGGCAAAGTCCTGCTAAGTAATTTGCCTTCTGATCAACCCTTATTATGTCACACATTTGCAATATGACGAAATTGCAGCGTGTTCTGATAATGAAAAGAAAAGGGAACTTGAAAAATGCCTGACAACTATCTCTAGCCAACAAATTTGTACAGAAACTGGTGTTTGGGGCGTCTCAAAGTGGGGCGGTTCTAAGTGGGGCGGGGAGGGTAGTCTATATAGAGATATCCTTTCCGAGTTAGATTCTAAAAATCGTAGAAGGCATGATGCTAACTTAAAGGATGCACTGATTGGAGCGACGGCAATTAAGAATGGCTGCACATTGATTACTCATGATCAACAACTTGGAAAAATAGTTAAGTCGCTCGGAGGTAAAGCTTATGACCATCGCTCTCAAAAATATTTTTAACTGAACTATAATTTCCCATAAAGGACGATATTCAACGTATAAAATAGGAGTGAGGAGTCAAAAATACTTGGCATAACCAAAGTGGAGATCGAAAAGCATTCCAGGTCGGATTGACGCTGTTTGTCGAGTAAAAATATTTACATAATGAAATTTGGAGTGGTTGTCAGTTTGATTTTTGAGTGTTCTGTAAGTGATTATATAAATATCAAAGCATATTGAATGGCTATTCTTTATTTTTGCCAAGCTGGAGGATCACTTTGACCTAGACAATGAAAAAGCTGAACATGACCGCAATTGTTGCATGTACAGATGATTAAATCACGAGTTGCTCCAGAATGATATCCAAAAAACGCTTTAATTCTAACGTTGTCTTTATCAATAATTTTTGAATACATGCCATTGTTACATACTTTACACGGCCTCTCTCTATTATCTCCCAAAAGACCCGTACCGTTTTCAAAATATAAGATCAATCTATCACATTCTTTTAGTAATGCTTCTGCGTTAGGTAGACAGTCCTCTTCGAATTCTACGATACACTTTTTAAGCAACGCGTTAACCATTATCATAGATGAGTCATCGGAAAATAGTTTTTCAAGGTTATATTCATCATGTTTAAAGTAGATGTGATGTAAATATTTCCTTCCGGATATCATTGACCATATTACCTTTCCAATTGAAAAAACATCAAATGCTTCTGAGACATCCTCAACCCGTTTTCCGTGTGCCCATGGAGGCATCCAATCCCTGGATCCTACTTTCTCAAAGGTGTGTGATATCCTTGATTGTTGATCGTCTTTTAAATATATCAATCCGAAATCGCCTAAAATCAATTTTTTTTCCGTGGAGATGAATATGTTATCGGGTTTTATATCTCGATGAACCCATTTTTTCTTATGTAACAACGCTACACCCTCAATAAGTGGTCTGATAGCTTTAAGTGATTCATAACCATTACCATTGAAAGTACTTATGTTATCGTTATCACTAAGCTTCCCATTCGGATGGTATTCTGAGACATACCAATAATCATCGAGACTATAATCTAGAATACGTAAAAGATTTGAGTGACGTATTTCGGCCATTGCTTTGATTTCATTTCCTATACGTTTTTTTGCACGAATAGCATCTTCATCATTATCTAATGTATGAAGTACTTTTAGTGCTGCTTGATTTTTTTGGTCCTCATCACAGTTGATTTGTTTGATCGCTTTGCGAAAAACAGAGTACTGCTCATCTCTTGCTTTTGGGTCAATAACTCCTCTACTCAAGGTTATGAAAACTTTCTTCAAAACTTCAGCGAAACTTACATCATCGCCAAACTCCGATTTTTTTCTTACAAGCAAGACTTTCCCTTGACCACCTTCCCCCAATTCTCTGTCAGGGATTTCTATCCAACCTGATGAGTGATCCATCTTCTTTTCCTTTTATTTATATATCCAAATTCTTCATTATTTTTTCTCCTAATATAACTTGGAGAATATATTGTAAAGTATTTGTGCGAGTTTTAATTATGATAAATCATTTATTCTATAAATCTGGGCAAAATCGAATAGCAGATCTGAAGGAATCCGTTTCTGTTGAGTGCTGAGAGTCGAGTCAAAATATTTACATAATGAAATTTTGAGTTTAAGTCGTTTTTGAGATAGAAAAATTATTAAAATTTAATTATTTTTTGATTTTTCAATTGCTTCCTTCCTTAATTCTACAGCCTTCTCGATTTTTTTCTTACGAACATATAACTGATAAATTACATCTTTCATAAGCTCTAATAAGACAGCCCCCCTCTCAGCAGATAATTTTGGCAAATGTGGGTGAGTTCCGTCATGTCCAGCAATTATAATCTGCTCTAAAGTATTAAATGTTTCATCATCTATATCAATCATTCCTTTTAAATCGTTTATCTGTTTTATTACTTTATCTTTCCCTTTAGCACCAAGATTTTCTGCAATAGATTGGACTGTACGTCTACACATGGAAGCAAATGCATTAAAGCAGTTAAATGAATAACATTTTAAGGCTTCTTCAAAATCATCTTTTACATCTCCTGTCAAGTGCTCAAACTCAAAAGTTTCCATCTGGCTACTTGGATGATATTCAGTGATGATATCCCCAGTATTTGGAGCTGTCGCAACAAGAAGACCACCACAATTTTGACATTTATATATCTTCCACGATCTTAGATTTTTATCAGAGTGATTAGTTGTTCGACTGTCCCATTGTGCCACCATTAATGGTTTATCTACTCCACAATAGGGACACCTCTTGATATTAAGGTTGTGTTCTAATTTCATTTCTCACTTTCCCCATACTTCATCTATTCTTTCTTTAATTTTCCGCTCATATATAGCAATGAGTTTTTTATTTGCTTCGATGATTTCCTGCTCGGATTCGATTTTTGAGACTATATGATTCTGTTCGTCAATGGTGGGGAGGGGAATTTTGAAGGATAATACTTCTGATGGAGAAATATTTCCTTGTGCGCCTCCGCCAGCAGTTCGTTGACAGAAATCATAAAACTTCTCACTTAATAAAAGGTTGCTCAAATAATTTGGAATAATGAAATTTGATTTGGCTCTTACGAGTCCAACACGTTGATTTAGAAGTAATTTATCACTGTGAGAAATAGCTGTTTTTCCAACTGTAGCTCCAGTTAGCGCTATTAATAAATCTCCTACTTCTATTAAGTATTTCTGTAGAGAATCTTTATATGTAAAAAATTGAATATTTGTTGTATCTACTTTTCCGTTTTTATTTAAATTTCCAATTTTAATTACAGGAAGATCATTTTCAGAAATTTTAACATCATTTAACTCTTTACTTTTAAAAGCATACCCTCCTATAAAATCACACACCTCCCCCACCTCCACCATTGGCCATGCAGTAAGTCTTGTTTTAATTTCTTTATACCTGTCACCGGAAAGAGTATACTCACCATTGTCGGCTATTTTAGATTTCAATACGGAATGGGCATGTTTCTTCTTTTCATATTCTTTCCCACTAAGCATACAATTTTTATAGTTCGTAATTTCTTCCAACGCTCTCGGCAAATCATTGTTATCAATCGGTTTTCTCCGGGCGCCGAGGTCATACCCATCATGTGCAATCTTCACAAACAGTATCGAGTCTATCTTTTTTGAGAGATTTTTATCCATCAACAATATTGATGTCTTGACACCCGAATAGGGATTAAAAACACCCGCAGGCAGTGAAACCACCGCATACAGATAAGTATCGACAAGCATTTTACGCAGTTGTTTATAGGCATTCTGTGACTGGAAGATTATCCCCTCGGGGACAATCACGCCTGCCCTGCCGTTTGGGTTAAGATGCTCGGCAATATAATCTACGAACAACACTTCGGATCGTTGTGCCTGTACGGAAAATCGCTTATGTGGCCGAATCCCGCCTTTCGGAGTCATAAACGGCGGATTGGCAAGGATAGCATCAAAGGTTTCGTTCCATTTATCTTCACTCGTGAGCGTATCGTATTCATGAATCCTGGGATTGGAAAACCCGTGAAGATACATATTAACAAGAGATAACCGGACCATATCGGATGCAATATCGTAGCCAACAAAATTATTGATCAACCGCTTTTTTTCATCCGGTGTTAAGGTATCTCCCGGTCTATCTTTTGTGTTGTGTTTGAGGATATATTTATACGACGAAATCAAAAATCCTGCAGTACCGCACGCAGGGTCACACACTGTTTCATTCTTTTTAGGATCAACAATGTGTACAATGAAATCTATAATATGTCTCGGTGTGCGGAATTGTCCCGCATCGCCCTGTGAACTCATAACGGACAAGAGATATTCAAACGCATCGCCAAGCCGCTCGCTATGATCATAGTGAAATTCGTTAATCTGTTTAAGAAACAGTTTCAATGTCTGAGGATCTCGATATGGCAGGAATGCATTTTTAAAGATGTCTCTGAAAAGTTGTGGAATGTTGGGATTCTGGTTCATTTTTATGATAGCTTCACTGTATAACGTGAGCATATCGAATCCGCCGAGCCGGGGATCGAATATCTTCGACCAACCGTATTGTTCAAAATCGCCGGTAAAAAACGTCGGGCTGCCGCCCATTTCCACAGACTCTTTATCCATATCATCCATAAACTTGTAAATAAGAGAAATCGTAATCTGTTCAACCTGTGATTTAGGATCGGGTATTTTCCCAACAAGAATATCGCGTGCGCTGTCAATTTTACGTTTCGTTTCCCGGTCGAGCATCCAAACCCCTTTAAGACATATACGTGTTGAGTGGAATATAATCCTTAATGTATTCTGGTATTATTGTACGCCATTCATTACGCAAAACTCGAAAATCTTCTTTGATCGGATGAATAGCAAGCTTGGCAAATTCCTGCGAATCAATGATGTCTCGAACTTCTGTATCGGTGATATACGCCTTGAGAAAGTTCTTAATCGGAAGCACACTGTCACTTTCGGGTTTATGGATGGAAATGAATTTTTGAAACTCATCTTCAAGCAGTTCATTTTTTGACTTAAAATGGGGTATATACCCGAAAATTTTCTGCACAATTTCACGCAAAGTGAGCCTTCTGTCAACCTGTGCGGCCTGGCGTAGTTTGTCTATGTTGAAATAATCTTCGGGTTTGTTAAATATATTATTTCTTATGTAATTCTCCGCGGCTTCAAAATCACCCTGTTCAATTCTTTGAGAGATATACGCATCCTTTTTAACGGTCTCTTCAAATCGTTCGAAGAACATACGGTCAATCTTCATCCCTTCTCGACCAATTTGCTGCGTAACCAGGGTCTTAAGAGGATCTGGCGCTCTATTTTCAAAATCTGCAATAACCTCGTGAACCTCGTGAATTTCGCCTCCTGAACCGTCTCTGTTGATATAGGGCAGTTGTATTATTTCATCATAATTAAATTTTTCTTCAAAATATTCGCAGTTTGCAAAAAAATCAAAGAGCTTGAATGTTTCTTTTGCTGCTTTCATCTCTTCCATATCACCCATAGCGTTTCTCTCTTTAATAATAAAATCAAATTTACGGGTACCCCTTCCTTTTATCTGTATAAAATCCGTTGGCGAAAAAATCGGCCGCATAAAACAGAGGTTTATAACATCTGGACAGTCGTATCCGGTGGTCATCATTCCAACAGTCACACAAACGCGCGTTTTACTGGACTTGTATCCATCTTTAAACTTTGTTGTACCGCTGAGATTGTTATTCGAAAAATTGATTGTCATCTTTTGAGATTCCATCACACTGGAAGTCACTTGGATAGCAAAATCTGAGTCATATTTTCCCGGCCACAGTTTATGGGCTATTTTGTTTAAAATGTGAGTAATGCTTGAAGCATGGTTTTGACTGACACAGAATACAATACTTTTGCCAATTTCACCTGTAAAAGGATCTTGTAAAGCATTTTCAAAAAATGTTGTACAAAACACGTTGTTCGTTTCCTCTGAGAAGAAGCTTCGCTCAAAGTCTCTTTGTTTAAAGAGCTTTTCTACTTCATTACCCTCTTCATCGTGAACTAATACAGCATACCCTTCATCCGATAAAAGCTCTGTGGTAATTTTTGTGCGAGCATCCACTACCACAGGATTTACGAGGTAACCGTCACGAACAGCATCAATAAGTGAGTAGCGGAATGTTGGCGTGCCGCTCTCACAGCCAAACGTTGTATACGTATCGAGCAGATTTCTGCGCTCTAGTTCCCGAGGATCTCTCCGGTTGATTTTATCGGGGTCGATTTTTTTCAAATAATCTTTCGGCGTAGCTGTGAGGCCGAGTTTATAGCCAACAAAATATTCAAAAATCGCTCGTGCATTCCCTCCTATCGATCGGTGAGCCTCATCGGAGATTACCAGGTCAAAATCAACGGGAGAAAACAAACGCCTGAATTTATTATTAAAGAGAAGGGACTGGACGGTGGTAACAACGATTTCTGCTTTGTTCCAGTCAGCTCTGTTCTCTTTATATATGACTGTTTGATAATCATTTTTCAAGAGGCGAACAAAACTTTTCCAAGCCTGGTCTTCGAGTTCAAGCCTGTCAACAAGAAATAACACCCGCCGGGCGTTCCCCGTTCTTAAAAACAGTTTAATGACCGCCGCAGATATGAGCGTTTTACCCGTTCCCGTCGCCATTTCAAACAAGAACCTGTTATTTCCATTTTTTACAGCTTCCTGCAGCGTATGTACAGCTTTGATTTGATATTCTCTTAAGAATTTGAGGCCATTATCTCTCATAAATGTGTCGCGGGTTGATGCATCTGTCCACTGCGGATCGGTAGCATAATCTGGCTTCTGTGTAAGCACAACGTAATCATTTTCAATAACTTCCCTTACAAGTGTATCTGGATTCGGCTCGAAAGAAATGTGATTTGTGATAGAATCCGGAGTTGGAAAAGAAGTTATTATGTGAGGATTGCCCGTCTTTATATCCCAAAAGTAGTGAAGATTCCCGTTTGAAAGGATTACAAACCGCACGTTTACCGCCTGGGCATACTTTCGAGCCTGTTCTTTGCCGTCCAAAGGATTTTTATCCTCCCGCTTGGCCTCGAGGACGGCGATAGGAAATTTGCTCGCATCAAGAAGCAAATAATCAATAAAACCATGTGTTGTTTTTTCAAAGTCGTCTCCTAGAGCGTCAATATCATTATGTGTGATCGTGACACCTGATTCCAGTTGAACATTCGCCTGCCCGTTTTCGCCATCAAGCAAACGCCATCCTGCTTCTTCAAGAAGTTTGTTGATTTTTATGCGTGCATGGGGTTCGTTCGGCATTTCATTTTTTCCTTGATGAATCCGGTCTTAAATATAGTATGGTAACAGCGGCACTTTTCTGTAAATTTAATCTTTTATTTGAAAAAAACTATTCAAATAAACAAATTATTAAACGTGATTGTATACTTGGTTAAACAAGGGGGAATGAATCGTTATCTAATATATTTCATTGTGCGTCTGTTTTGTGGAATCGTTTTGCTCTACGATAAGGCGTATCTATGATTGAACTAATCTTACTCGTATCTCCTCAATCATCGAATATCTTTTTAACTATGTCATAATTCTTCTGTACACGTTCTCAACATAGGATAATCAGCTTTTAAGGTTTGCATACTATCCCACATGCTATTTGCGTTGTGTAATATCGCTCCAATACTCATTACGATTTTATACTGCTCAACAGTATGTGAAATCATCGCTATAAGATTATCTCTATTTGATTCTTTATTTTATGGGCTCAATTAACTCAACAAACTACATCTTCATTGTAAGAGAAAAAGTGTCAACCAAACCGGGAACCCTCTCATAGGCGAATATTCTTTTATCCACGCTGTTCACTATCTCATACCTATACACTGAGCACACTACTATTTCTGTGTTAATTTTAAATTTGATAATTAATATTCTCAAGCGATCCTACACAATGGCAGCCATTATGCGGAAGACATCAAGTGGTAAAGAAAAACTTCTGGAATCATGAAACGGGTTGGCTTAATGTATACGCTATTGTTCAAACTCCATCTGAGAAAGAAAAAAGAGAAATATTTTAATTTTTAAAAAAGTACTTTGGTGATAGTAAGGGATTATAAGAATTGATTTGAGAAAATAAAAGCAGAACAATTTGGCATCATTCTGCTTTTTCAAAATACAAAAATACTGAAGGTTGACTATCAAGGCAACTGCTATACCTGTTGATGTGACCCACAACTCATTTTAATTTTCAGATTCATCACCTTCTGTTTCAGATCCTCCCTCACCTCCGTCACCTTCATCTGGTTCATTCGGTTCTGTTTGACCTGATTTGTCATGACTCATTGATTCTTCTAGCATGATTTACTCCAATTAAAATTCTAAATAATATGGCAAAATTCAACAAAGAATTCTCTTTTCGATACCTTTCATGTCAGACGCTTGGTAGCCAGCTTCACCGTTTAACAGAATATACATGACGTCGCCTATTTCTTCATCTTTTATAATAGAATCACCGGCTTTTACCGGCTTTTATGGCAATTGAATAAGGACATTTCCTTTAAGAGCTCTTTGTCGAACACGATACGGCACCATTCTTGAAATAGTATTGTCTATTGTAACGCACTGCTGATTGTAAAACGAATAATGGTCTTTATAGAAGCCTTATGTTAGACTTTCATTTATCCATAGGGATAAATCCGTAAATTCCCCCATTTGCCGCTTAATATTAGCATGACCTATTACAATACCAACACTTGTTAAGTGTAATTGACTCATTGACGAATTCACCCAGACATGAAATATTTTAGACATATATGGTCGCGGTTTTAAATGGCATATTTACAACCGCTTCAAATAAACAGGAATCAAGGGCCTGAAATTCAGAATACAAAAAATCGTCCCCACGAATTTTATCCCAGTATTTCTTTTCGGAATTTCCTATTTTAGGGTTTTGACATTACTTGATAGATCATCATACTGCACACCTTCAGCGATCTCAAGCGATCTCAGAAGAGAAAGAAGTAATTTCAATTTTAACCATATCATTTAAGATTGCCGAGTTCTCCAGTACGTTTTTTGTTTTTAAGTATATGAGCAATGCCTGAATGCTTGCCGACGCCAATTGCAGTACCTGCCATTGGCAATTGATTGCGGAGCTTATAACCCATTTCCTCAAGCATATTCCTGAGAATTCTGGCAATGTTTCTTCGAGGGCAATCATTGTACATTGGTAATGATGATGTTCTGATTTTACAGGTCATAATATCCTTGAAAATATCTTTACAGATTGCTATATTTGCTCGTGGTTATTAGGAGGGGTATCAACAGGTGTACTAACATGCTCAGCACATCCGTACATAATACTACCTAAATGTGTACTCGTATGGATTATTATGATTTGTAGATTATAAAGGTTTGTAAATAGAAGATTTATATATACTTACGTAGAGTTTGCGCCATTAGCTCAACTGGTAGAGCAGCGGACTCTTAATCCGAAGGTTCGGGGTTCGATCCCCTGATGGCGCACACTGTTGAACTGGATTAATAACAAGTAATTTACATATTGTTCATTGAATACTTGTTATGCTTGATCACCACTTTCCCCACCGGCTATTCCCGCCATTGACCCAACCCCATCATACAACGGCTCGGAGTCTCATATTGCGATCATGTATCTACCGACAAGTACATTCTTGGGCCAGATAATAATAATGAGAAGTATATACAATGCTTTGGGTAGTATGCTGCTATGCTTCATTGATAGAGTCTCACCTGAAAAAAATAATTCAGACATTACAAAAATTAGTCTGACCGAACTCAATTATATACGTAGTATATCGTGCGGATATGAGTATTATAAGAGGTTCGAGTCATACACGCTCCACTATTAGTCATCTCCATAAATAGTTAAAGGCTGTTTCAGAATTTCTCTCCTAAATCCCTTTTCACTATATAAAATCTAAAAGCCATTTTTCTTTTGCAGATGATAAGATTATATGTTAGTATGCTATCATAATTTAAAAAATCCGTATATGTTATGGAAAAATTAATTGGGTGGGGAGCATATGAGGTCAGCAACCAGACTGCTTTTGCAAAGTGTATATATTTTTTCGAAGAAAATCACCCATTGAGCCCGGTAAAGTTGTAGTTCATATATATAATGGTTACGAAGAGAATTATGTAATGACAAATATAGTAAAATCCAGGAACGAATTGGATCCGATGAAGCGCATGATTATTAGCAGCCCGTGGGGGATATCGGATTATGTTTATTGATTGGCTTGTTACATTTCTGTACCTGATCGGTATAACACTGGCAGGCGTCTGGGCTGCCAAAAAAGTAAAGACAGCATCGAATTTTTTTATCAGTGATCGCAAGTTCGGAAAGATCATGATGGTGCTCTTTACATTCGGAACAGGAACAAGTACTGATCAGGCAGTCAGTGTAGCAGCAAAGACATACCAGTCAGGCGCTTCAGGAATCTGGTATCAGTGGTTATCGTTGTTTTCAACACCGTTTTACTGGTTACTGGCTCCGTTATTCAGGCGTATGAGAGCGGTAACAACGGCAGATTATTTATTCAAGCGCTATGGTCGGAGTGTAGCCGTCCTTTTTGCCCTAGTTGGTATGGCACAATTGTCAGTCAGTATAGGTGTTATTCTCAAAGCATCCAGTGCAGTGTTTACAGCAGTAACAGGGAGTGCGGTCAGCCCTGCTCTCGCCATAATCGCAATGACAGTTCTGTTTGTAATTTATGGTGTGGCCGGAGGGTTGAATGCAGCAATTATAACAGATTTCTTTCAGGGAATTTTAACAATTATCTTTTCTTTCCTGATATTACCTTTTGCCTTAAAAGCAGTGGGAGGCCTTGGAGGATTAAAATCGAACGTCAGCGACCCGTCAATTTTCGAGATCGTAAGTCCCGGCGAGATCACAACACTTTATGTCGTTATACTTGCCCTCAATGCAATTATTGGCTGGGTTACATCTCCTTATTCTATGGCAATGTGCGGTGCTGGAAAAACTGAACTGGAAGCAAGAGTAGGGCTTGTCGGAGGGATGCTTCTAAAACGTGTATGCACGATCGCATGGGTTCTGACAGGTCTGTGCGGCATTGGTTTATATGCAGGTGAAGCTATTCATATAGATTATGTGTATGGTTTGCTGGCACGTGATTTACTGCCAACGATAGCGCCGGGCCTTATCGGGCTTTTTATTACATCCATGCTGGCAGTCGTAATGAGTTCATGTGATTGTTTCATGGTTTCATCCGCAGCATTGTTCACGGAAAACATTTATAAACCTTTGATCAAGCCGGACCGGGATGATAAGCATTACCTCCTTATAGGGAGATTTACGTCTGTTGTTGTTGTTATTGGTGGAGTTATTTTTGCATTCAGTTTAACGGGTGTTGTTCAGGGTATAGAGATTTTCTGGGAAGTACAGGCCATGATGGGAATTGCTATGTGGGCAAGTTTTTTCTGGAGAAAAGCGACAGCCGCTGGTGCCTGGGCCTCAACGATGAGTAGTTTTGCGGCCTGGTTTTTCACCAGCAGGATCGATCTCATCGGCTGGGACTTTAATGCACATTTTGCCCGTTTTCTTCCCGATTTCATGTTGTATGAAGGCACCTTTTCTCTGCCGTGGCAGATGATTATCTACCTGACAGTAGGGCTGGTTACCATGGTAGGTGTGAGTCTGTTCACAAAGCCGCCGGCCAAAGAAAAGCTGGACCGCGTTTATGCATGTCTTCGTACTCCGGTTCTGCCGAATGAACCGGACGTTGAACCACTTACTCTTCCTGAAGGTACGAAGCCGGCACCTCGCTCGGTCTTGATTGATCATCCCGATTTTGAGATCATGAAACCGGGACGTGTCAGTGTGCTGGGCTTTCTTGCGTCATGGCTGGCAGTGGGATTGTTGATTGGCGTATTTATCTGGATTCTACAATGAAATCAGCAGCACAGTTCTCCATGACCGTGGCACTAATCACTGAACGGGGAATCGAGTTTCTCTATCTGCCGTGCAAACGAATCAATATCACTTGAAAAAGGTTCGCAAATGGTACAGCACGGAGAGTAGAAAACGCTTGTAAAAGCCATCGGAAGGATGGGCATGCAGTCTTGAAGAGCTGTTTATGGTGGCGGGAGTACTTGATAATCGACCGCGAAGGGGAAGAGAAGTGCAACATCTGATGAATGCTTCACATATGGCCCTTGCACTTCCTGATCTAAAAATGCACAGCAACGAGATAACCTTTACTGAAGCACGGCGGTTGAATGCCGAGTTAATGCCGAACAACTGGACACACGAAGATGATAGAAATGTGTGGTATGAACAGCAATCAAACTTGCGTATTCCAGGTTGGCATACTGCAGGTTCTGTTGTCGGCACAGCCCAATTCATGAAACTCTTCAGAGAGCGGGCAATGCAGTTGGGAAACGAATTTAACATTCGTGAGTTTATGGATGAATTTTTCGCATCCGGAATGATCCCTATGTCTCTTACGAGGTGGGAGATGACAGGAAATGATGACGAAATCAAGGAATTATATTCCGTCATAAAATAGTTTATACATTATTCACTTGTATTGATTTACTGTGCTCATCGTTTCACCGATGTGCCATCAATCATAATTTTACGATATTGGTTTATCGGCGACACCCCTCACTTTCAGAAAAATTTCAATCTAAAACATATAAGGTTCTCAAATTGTACAGCACGAAGAGTAAAATAATACTTGTAAAAGCCACATGTATTTCTTAGAATTCATATTATAATTTCCAATACATTCTGACGAAGTATATCACATCTTATAAGAGCGTCATGTTTCAACACAATCCCCGTTGATTTCTTTCAATGAATCGATATGGGGGGTATCGGATAAATTCTAACATATTATTGTAACTAAAATGGCACATGAGATAATAGACGCACATACACACTTCTTTTCATATCAATTTTTCTCTGCACTTATACAACAGAAAGACAAGAATGCCGATATTGAAGAATCTTTGCATCTAATTCAGAGCAGCCAGGGAGTAGAGATCCCCGATAGTAACGTTCAAGAACATACAAAAAAATGGCATGCGGAAATGGATACATTCGGAGTCAGCCGGATGGTAACCTTTGCCAGTCTTCCCGAGGAATCCGATGCCGTTGCAGAAGCAGTACAGTTAAGTTCAGGCAGATTGACCGGCTTTACGCTTTTAAATCCTTGTGCTAAAAATGCTGTTGCTTCTGTTCATGCCGTTCATAAAAAAGGTTTCAAGGGATTACTCTTTTTTCCGGTCATGCATAGTTACAGTATATCAGATGAATCCATAATCCCTGTATTGAAAACCGCTGCGCTCTACGGCATGGTCATTCTTGTACATTTCGGGCTGCTTTCGATACCACTTCGTGATGTGATCGGGCTGCCGCGTCCGTTTGATATACGCTATGGAAATCCACTTGATCTCCAGGTGACTGCCAACAGGTTTCCTGAAACAATTTTTGTCATTCCGCATTTCGGCTGTGGTTTTTTTCGTGAAACACTCATGCTTGGCTCACTCTGCGAAAATGTTTATGTTGACACATCAAGTTCGAACAGGTGGCTACGGACACAGCCTGAAAGTATAACGCTGACCGATGTTTTCAAAAAGGCGTTTGAGATATTTGGAAGCAGCCGGATCATATTCGGGACTGATTCATCGGTCTTTCCCCGCGGCTGGAGAAACGATCTTTTCCGGGAGCAGTTGGATATTTTAAATTCTATTGGTTTAAATCAGGATGACCAACATAATGTTTTCGCAGGCAATGTCAAACGTATTCTTAAACTCAAAAGATTATGCATCGAATGAAATAGTTAATATATGTTGCAGTATTATTCATTTTATCCCCAAATTTAGTGGAAATGGTCCTTGAGGAGAGATAGCAATGGCTTATTGTATATTTAAAGAAGGTGATGTTCATAGAGTAGCAACCCGGAGGGGGAGACGGTGGAATACGGGAGGCGGAAGTCGAGTTGGCGGCGGTGCAGCCGGCATCTCGCCTGCTGCGGGTTTCTGTTCCTTGTTCTATGCCAAGCCTCGGGTTGCGGAGACAATGCGTCGCCCCCGGCCCCGACTCCATCTCCGGTCGCCGCCAACCACTCTCCGGTGGCCTCCGCTGCAGTGATTCCTGATCAGGCACTGCCGGTCGGCAGAAACGCAGCGACCGTTGACATGGCACCGTACTTTACCGATCTGGATGGGGACATGCTGACGTATACAGCTGTTTCCAGTGATGCTGGCGTCGTGATCGCCAGCGTGTCGGGAAGCACCGTGACGCTCACCCCGGTGAGTGCCGGGGCCACGACCGTGGCTGTCACGGCCATGGACCCCGGCGGGGCGACCGCAACACAGTCGATTGCTGTGACGGTCCAGGAGTCGGAGCCCCCGCCGCCGAGCACTCCGTATCTGGTCGTGGCGTTGCCGTCGGTGAGTGACAGCAACCCGGTCGCCAACGCGGAGTTCACGTTCTCGGCGACAGTACGGAACGTCGGGGATGGAGACGCAGCAGCCACGACGCTGCGCTATTACCGGTCCACAGACGCGACGGTCACCACATCGGACACGGAGATTGGTACGGACGCGGTGACAGCGCCCTCGACCCCAGGCACGTACTACTACGGCGCGTGTAATGAGAAGTATATACAATGCTTTGGGTAGTATGCTGCTCTGCTTCATTGATAGAGTCTCGCCTGAAAAAAATAATTCAGGTTTTTCAATTCTTAGATGTGACTGATTCGATTGTTATCTGAAAAGAAATAACTATTGTAATTAAATTAAATGTTTATTAGTATTAACGTAATTAGTCCGAAATGGTCCGGCGATACACAATGTATAGTAGTCCAACCCGTTAATCTTTTTAACAAATTAAGAGGAGTGTTATAGTATGAATATCAGGTACAATTACTCTATTCTCTATATTGTCTCCGTATGCGGATTCTTAGTCGGTTGTGGTTTGGATAAACCGCAAATAGAAGAAGGAAATAATTGGATAACACTTCTTGACAAGGATTTAAGCAAATGGAATGTTTTCATGGGTGTTCCTCATACAAGTGTTGATCTCCCCGGGTATCCTAAGGGAGACGGTATCCAAGGAACACCGATCGGCTTGAATAATGACCCTTTAAATGTCTTTACGGTTGAGGAATTGGATGGAACACCTGTACTTCGTATTTCAGGCGAGATTTATAGCGGGTTAAGCACAAAAGAGGAATTTGAAAATTACCATTTGAAAATGGAACATAAATGGGGTGAAAAAAGGTATGAACCACGATTAGAAAGACAAAGAAAGAATGGCGGGATACTTTATCACGCTCAGGAACCATACGGCCAATTCTGGAATGCCTGGATGAAGGTACTAGAAATGCAGGTTCAGGAGGGTGATATTGGGGATTTTGATCCTCTGGGTGGAACTAGTATGGAAATCAGGGCTTCAGAAACAAAAGAAAATCGTCCGGGTGATTATTATTTTGGGGATACCCTATGGATCTATGATCCCGCTTCAGAACCAAGGGAGTTTCGAAGCGAATTTGAGCCGGCCAGAGTCCGCAAAATCCGCGACTATGAAAATCCCACCGGAGAATGGAATACCTTAGAGTTGATTTGTCTGGGAGACAAGAGTCTTCATATCGTCAATGGTCATGTGGTTATGGTTTTGGAGAATGCAAAAAACTGGCTGGATGATGAAAATTATCTGCCTCTAACGCGTGGGAAGATTGAATTACAAGCGGAAGGCGCCGAAATCTTCTACCGCAACATTAAAATACGTGAGATAGAATCAATACCGGATACGTATTTGAAACAAACTATATTGCCTCAGACAAAGTGATTTGGTGATAAATTGCCATTCAAGGTTTACCGGGGAGATCTCTCAATCCACAGTTAAATATAAAGCAATAAGGAATTTAAATGACTTATTGTAAATTTTAATGAAATCGATATACCACACTTCTGAAAATAGGCTTGATAGGGTGGCACTTCTCAGACGAATGAGTTTTATACTTATCCCGCTGTTTATCCTTTTGAGCTGCGGAGGTCAGGAACGTGAGGTACCTGAAACAGGGTACGAGACCTGGAACGTCTACGGCGGAGATGCCGGTTTCAGTCACTATTCCCGGCTCGACCAGATAAACCGCAGCAACGTCCATCGCCTTGAAGTGGCCTGGACTTTTGATTCCGGCGATGCATTCCCGGAATCCGAATTACAATCCAATCCCATTATTATCGGGAACATGCTCTACTCCGTCACTCCCCAACGAAAAACATTCGCGCTAAACGCAGCTACTGGTGAACTGGTGTGGAGTTTCGATCCTTCATATGGCGCCGGGGCACGCGGACTCATTATGTTCAGGAGTGTCAGTTATTGGACTGACGATACGGACAAACGAATTTTCACCGTTTTTAAGAATTATCTTTACGCGCTTGATGCCATGACGGGTGAACCGGTTGCCGGCTTCGGTAACGGTGGACGCGTGGACATGCGTGAAAACCTGGGACGCCCCGTAGAAGAAGTCTCCATTACCGCTTCCAGCCCGGGAGTCATCTATAAAGATTTAATTATTATGGGAAGCAAGGTTAGCGAACGGCTCCCCGCACCGCCAGGCGATATACGTGCGTACGATGTCCGTACAGGGGAACTTCGCTGGACGTTCCATACTATTCCCCGTCCTGGCGAACCGGGATATGAGACCTGGCCTGAAGATGCCTGGCTCTACACAGGCGGTGCCAACAGCTGGGGCGGAATGAGCCTGGATGAGGAACGCGGCATTGTATTTGTTCCCACAGGGTCCGCATCATTCGATTTTTACGGTGCCAACCGCCTCGGTGACAACCTCTATGCCAACTGTCTCCTCGCACTCAAAGCTGATACCGGCGAACTCGTCTGGTATTTTCAACTGGTGAAACACGATGTCTGGGACCGTGATCTGCCGACACCACCCGCTCTTGTCACCGTGGAACGTGACGGTCAACTGATCGACGCAGTTGCACAGCCGTCTAAATACGGGAGTGTTCTTGTATTCGACCGCGAGACAGGCGAGTCTCTTTTTCCATTGGAAGAAATAAACGTACCTCCTTCGGATGTGGAAGGCGAAGTCCTCTCAGAGACGCAAATTATGCCGCTGGAACCACCACCGTTCGCCAGGCAGATCTTTACAGAAGACATGGTTACCGACCGTACCCCTGCAGCCCATGATGATGTATTAAAACGGCTTCGGTCAATGGTGAGCGGCCCTCAATTCACGCCACCTTCAACAAGAGGGACTATTGTCTTTCCCGGCTTGGACGGCGGCCCCGAATGGGGCGGCCCTGCATTCGATCCGGAAACAGGACTGCTTTACGTTAATTCCAATGAAATGGCCTGGATAACTAAACTTGTGGAAAACAGTGTATGGAATAAAATGACGAACAGCCGGGAATTGTATGAAACCAATTGCGCAAGCTGCCATAAAACCGATATGAGCGGATCACCGCCGAATTTCCCGTCACTTCTTGATTTATCCGAATTGTATGACCAGGAGGATTTCATCGAGTTCACTGTCAATGGTGCGGGGCGAATGCCCGCTTATTCCTATCTGACGGAAACGGAACTCGAAGCGATCGCCCGTTTTGTTCTCTACGGTGAAGAAAAGGAAGTGGACCGCGGCAGGAATATTCGTTCTCCTTATGAGTTGAAGTACCTCTTGGCCGGCTATAACAAGTTTCTCGATCCCGAGGGTTACCCCGCTATGAAACCTCCGTGGGGAACGCTTAATGCTCTTGACCTCGACACGGGAGATTACCGGTGGCAGATCCCTTTTGGGGAGTATCCGGAGTTGGCTGCACAGGGGATGACAAATACCGGCTCGGAAAATTATGGCGGCCCAGTTGTCACCGCAGGGGGATTACTCTTTATTGGTGCTACCGTATATGATAATAAGTTTCATGCCTTCGATAAATTGACCGGAGAATTACTGTGGGAAACCACGCTGCCCTACGCGGCAATCGCTACACCGGCAATTTACGAGGTCGGTGGCCGGCAATTCATTGTAGTTGCCGCAGGTGGCGGCAAAGGGCAGATCTCAGGCTACTCAGAATTTTCAAAGCCTCAACCTTCCGGCGCACTATACGTCGCTTTTGCCCTTCCGGAGTAAAATCAGAATCGATGATCCCCACATCAACTAATCTCTTATCGTTATATAGTTCTCATCCTATCTGAATATAGTTCTTATCCTATTCTGAGGAGCAGAAATCACTTGTATAAGCCACATCTATATAATAATATTCATTACACGCTGACAAAGTACATTTCATCGATAAAAAATAAGAAATGGGGAGATATGAAAATTAAAGCCATTCGACATACGACAAATAACAAGATTGCTGGAGGTGTTCGTCTGATGCTTGCTGTTGTTTTCCTTATGACTGGTCCCATGAAGTTACTGGTGCCTCAGCTTTCAGATGCGTGGTCCGGGCAACTGCTAACTGCCCAGATCCCTCTTTATGAGATTTCGAGGTGGACAGTTCCCCTTATTTAGAGCTACTGTTGGGTTTAGTACTGGCTTTAGGGCTTTTCTCCCGCCCAAGTGCTGTTGTTGTCATTGGTATCATGATTGTAGCAACATATGTGCATATTGTCGTAGATGATCCATCACTCTTTCCACTTCAACCTCAAGAACCAATCATTCCAATTATGATCATTATAATGAGCATCTTGATTTTATGGCAAGGAGCAGGCGCATGGAGTATGGATTGGAGAGCAAGTAAAAATACTTCTATTTAATACCTCCTCAAAGGTTCGCACAACGTACAGCCCGAGGAGCAGTAATTGCTTGTAATTGCCATATACATACCTTACCATTAATACCAAAGTACCAGTACACTTTGACGAAGTATATCACATCCTGAAAAAGCATCATATTTCACACAAAACCCAATTAATCTCTTTCAGAGAATTGATATGAGAAATATCCGTATATAGCTGTCAGAAAAAAATGTTGCTATTCGAAAACAGGAAAGTACCTTTATTGATAAGACTAATCATACTATCATTTATTCTGAACTGATTTCTTGTGAACACATCAGCACTCGTTCATACGTTGATCTTGTGATTAAAAATGGTGCGAAATCGAAGTAATATAATATCTTAAAATGGCTTTAGCATCCACATATTTACGGAAAATAATAATTTCCAATTATGTACTCATACTTTCTTTAGTATAAGTAAACAGCCTGCTTTCAGCTGGGGAATAAACTGCAATACATTTTTTAACTGTCTTTTTACCGAATCATTATTCATAAATATCCATCAATTACTACTGGTGTTGTGTCAAAATCCGGGAGGTGTTTATGCGAATTACAAAATATTTTTTCAATACGTGCTGTATACTAATAGTGCTCATGGTTTGTGTGCCACAGTGGACGCGAGCTCAATCTATAAAGGACACTGACGTATATCGCCGTTTACAACACGCAATTGACCGCATATGGATTGTAGATACACACGAGCATTTGGGAAGCGAGGAGGACTATTTAAAAAAGCCTGTCGATTTCCTGGCGAGAATGCTTCATTATGTTGAATCAGATCTGGTCTCGGCAGGTATGGAGCGTCCACGGGGACTTGACTGGGGTGTTAAATTTGACATCCAGGATACATCCAAACCCCTGAGTGAACGATGGCCTGTATTTATGAAATTCTGGAACGAAATGCGATTCACAGGCTATGGCAAAGCCATGCAAACCGTTGTGAACGATTTGTACGGACTTGACATTAATACACTTACTCCCGCTTCAGCAAAAGAATTGAACAAAAGAATTGAAGCAGCCAATACACCCGGTCTTTATCGCCGGATATTAAAAGACAAAGCCAGAATAGATCTCTCAATGGTCGATATCGAAAGAACGGACGTTGATAGGGAGTTTTTTGTCCCGGTGATGTGCTTTGATTATTTCATGGAAGCTCAAAGTAAAGTACAATTGGAAGCCATTAGCGGCAATACGGGTGTACCAATCCGCAGCCTCCAAGACATGGTTACGGCTCTTGAAAAAGCATTCGACGATGCTGTCAACGAGGGTATTGTCGGCATCAAATCGCGCCTTGCTTATGACCGTAGGATTTATTATCCAAGACCAACAGAAGCTGAAGCGGAAGCAGCGTTCAACAAAATCTTGGGAACATACATCGGTTATGCCCGGACAAAAAAGGTTCCATCATGGGAAGAAATTGAACTCTATCAGAATTACATAATGCACCAGATATGCCGGCTTGCTGCAGAATATAAGATCACTTTTCAGATTCACACGGGCATTCAGACCGGAGCAGGAAATATCGTTACGAATGCAAAACCTACAGACCTGCTCAATTTAATCATGGAATATCCGGACGTCAAATTTGACCTTTTCCATGGCGGTTATCCGTACGGCCGGGAACTTGGCGCCATGGCAAAAAACTTTCAAAATGTATATATTGACATGGTCTGGACGACAATAATATCACCGAAACTTTCGAGAGAATTCCTGTCTGAATGGATCGAGATTGTTCCTGCTAATAAAATCATAGCTTTCGGCGGTGATTACTCCTATGTGGAAGGTGCCTATGCACATGCCAAAATGGTAAGGGAAATGGTAACGGAGACGCTAGCTGAAAAAGTCATTTCAGGGTACCTCACGGAAGAAGAAGCAAATGAGCTCGCAATAAAATTTCTAAGAACAAATCCGATTGAATTGTTCAATCTGCCGCTTCAGAAATAGATTTGCCAGGCAACTCTGATTTTGAGCAGACCGTTAGTGCTCCTTGCTAATGGACGCCGCCCAGGTTTCGTATTCCTTGAGGCAATCCTCCGGACTGACGAACTTCTTCCAGACCAAGCGTGCCCGGAATCCATACTGTTTGCCTTCTTCGATCTTGTGAATGACGTACTGGAAGTCCCAGGCAGGCCGGGGAACTTCGGGCAATTTGAACTTGAAGAGGCTGAAGCGAACCTCATCCTCCGCGCTGTACATTTTGTTGAACATCAACATGAAGACCATGCCCTTGGCCGCTCGACCGTAGTAGAAGGGCTTGGTGAACCGGGGATAATCGTAGCTCCACGAGTTCAGCTTCCAGTTGTGGTCGGGGTCGTACTCTTGATCGGCCGCAGGGAGACTTCGGTAGGTGCCGCCTTGGTTCCAGTCAGCATGGCCTTTTGGTGCATCTGCTTTGATCCACTTCACTTTCTGCTCCGGTCCCTCGACACCCCGGAAGTTGAGCGCCACCTCCTCGACATCGTTCATGTAGTTGGCGAAGAAGAGGATGGCGTAGCCCCGCGTGCCGAATAGTGCCTTGTCATGAGGGGTGGTGCGGAAGTCCACGTCGATGTAATGCGGCGTGGTGACGGCGTAATTTAACGTGCTGGACATGGCCCACGGGGAGTCCTCCTTGTTTCGCACAAGCTGGGCCGATTTCCCATCCGGCAACGGGACTAGGGCGAATTTGTCCTGTCGGGGCGTGAAGGAGTTGTTCGGATTCTTGTGGCCGGACGTGATGTGTTCAAAGTTCAATCCAGTGCCTGCATCGGTGTTGGCCGAGTCGAAGGCATGGAACTCTGGGGCATCCTTCTGGTGGAATAATGAAGCCAGTCCGCTCAGGACCTCCGGGGATTGGGCATTGTCTCGAATGGAAACCTTCAAATCGCCCTCCGTGATAGTTAGAATATTGCTGACTGGCTTGTCATCCGCCGCCGGCTCATTACTCCTACACGCCAACACAAAAACAAGTAGACACAAACTAATGAAGAGTCTCATGGATTTCTCCTTAGGCATAACACGTTATTCTATAGTTTTCCATATACTATACCATATTAAATACATTTATCTCAAGTCACAAGAACAAAAAGCATAAAGGTTCGCAAATCGTACAGCCCGGGGAGCAAAATTTACTTGTAAAAGTAGTATGTACTACTTAGTATTTAACTCAATGTGTTAGACATGTTTTTACGGTGTACAATATTGACAGACGTGATAATTAAATTAATCGTATCATTATTCTTTCTATTCCCGTGCGCAATCAGTTTGTATGCACAGTTTGATCTCGAGCAGGCATTTCCAAATCTGACTTTTGTCCGGCCGGTCGATCTTCAACACCCGGGTGACGGAAGCAACAAACTTTTTGTCATCGAGCAGCGGGGTATCGTTCTGGGTTTTGAAAATTCCATGAATGCTTCCGCATCCTTTAATTTTCTCGACATCAGTAACAGAGTAAACGATTCCGGCAATGAAGAAGGGCTTCTGGGACTGGCATTTCACCCGAACTACGCAGCAAATGGGTTTTTTTATGTTAACTATACCGCGTCAAATCCGAACAGTACGGTTATAGCGCGGTACAGTGTCAATCCGGATGACGGGACTGCCGCCTTAAACGATTCCGAGTTTATTATACTTGAGGTATCGCAGCCATTCCCGAATCACAACGGTGGACAGCTTGCATTCGGCCCCGATGGTTACCTGTATATTGGGCTCGGAGACGGGGGATCTGGCGGAGATCCGCTCGGCAACGGTCAGAATAAAAGTACACTACTCGGGGCAATGCTGCGGATTGATGTGGACAGTCAATCACCGGACAACAATTACCGAATACCGCCTGATAATCCTTTTGCCGGGAATACGAGCGGTTTTAAAGAAGAAATATATGCGTACGGTTTACGCAATCCGTGGAGGTTCAGTTTTGATTCTGTAACCGGTAATCTCTGGGTTGCCGATGTGGGTCAAAATTCTATCGAGGAAATAGACATCGTTGAAAGTGGCGTCAACTACGGTTGGAATATCACCGAAGGTTCTTCCTGCTTTAATCCCCCGTCCGGATGCTCGATCACTGGATTACAAACACCCGTCTGGGAATATGACCACAGCCTGGGAGCATCGGTAACCGGAGGATATGTATATAGAGGAACGCTCGTTCCTGAACTGAAGGGCAAGTATATATATACTGATTTTGTAAGCGGGAGGATATGGTCTTTGGAGTATGACGGTGTGAATCCTCCGGTTAACACACAACTCATAGACTCTGATCTTTCCATAGCTTCACTCGGTGTAGATAGAGATAATGAATTGTACTTTCTGGCGTTCGACGGGAAAATTTACCGTATTCAACCGACAATTTTAACCTCCGTGAATAACAACCCAGTCATTATAAGGGAATACTTCATTGGACAGAATTATCCAAATCCGTTCAACCCGGAGACGACCATCCAGTTTAGTCCGCCCAAGACCATTCATGTCTCCTTGAGGATTTATAATACTCGCGGTCAGGAAATAATAAATCTCATTGATACTGTCATTCCCGCAGGAAGGAATGAAGCTGTTTGGGATGGGAAGAACAATGAAGGACAAATGGTGTCTTCAGGTATTTATTTTATGAGGCTTCAAGCTGGTAGATTTACCGACTTTAAGCGAATGACGTTCATCAAATAATTAATACCTGTTATCGTAGACAATTAATGGGCTGATTCGAAAGAGTCAGCTCTTTTATGTTTTAATATTATATGCAATATCAATAATAAAGGTTCGTAATTCGTACAGCCCGAGGAGCATAAAACACTTGTAAAAGCAAATTTCATAGCTTACTATTAATAGCTCCCCCTATGTTCTGACGACTCACACCAGATGTTGTAATTGTATAGATACAAAATAGAATTCCTATATATTCTCTCTTAAAATATTGAATTGGGGAATATCAGTTATTTTAAAACAATTCTAAAAAAGAGGTTTGAACAATGAACAACCGTAAACATTTTGCTGTCGTTTTAGCTTTTTGTGCTGGTATTACATTGTTTTATTGCACAATGGAGAATGGGGGCTATGATGTGGCCGAGAGCAGCGATTATGCTGATCTTGTCAGCCTCTTCAACGAATTTCGTGAGTTCCAAAAGCCGGTATTTATTAACGGTATTCCCGATTATACAGCAGGCGCAATAGAGGAGCAGAAACGCGGCTTGAAGGAATTTCAAAGGCGACTTGATGACATTGATCCAAATAGCTGGATTGTCTCAAAGCAGGTTGATTATATTTTAGTGTGGGCGGAAATGAACGGACTTGATTTTTATCATCGGATTTATAGACCCTGGTCACGAGATCCCGTATTCTACCTTCCTTCACAAAGAGGAGCCGGGCCTGCCATGAGCATCGAACTTCAGTTTCCCAGTAGCCTGCCTCTCCCGGATAATAAGATTGATGCATTTAGAAAGCAGTTGAAAGCTATTCCTGATATATACGAACAGGCGAAAAAGAACCTTACGGAAGCAGCAGGCGATCTGGCAATTATAGCAATCCATTATATTGATCGTGAAGCGGGAAGATATGAATATCTTGCGAACAGCCTGACAGACCACCATCCTGATCTGGTTCCCGATGCGGAACGAGCCGTGGATGCAGTGAGAAACTATGGGAAATGGCTCGAAGATAACAAGAGCAGTATGACAGCGCCTGCAGGTATTGGAATTGAGAACTACAACTGGTGGTTGAAAAATGTTCAACTCTTTCCATACACATGGGAAGAGTGTCGCATCATAATGGAGCACAAATATAATCGTGTAGTGACTTTTTTAAAATTAGAGGAAAACAGAAACCGTAATCTTCCGGAGCTTAAAGTGGCTGATACTGATGAGGAGTATTACCGTCGTCTTGATAGAGCCCTTAATTATGTTCTTGATTTTCTTCGAGAAGAAGAAATATTAACGGTCCCTGACTGGCTCCAGGCCGCAGACTACAGTGATCCGAATGAAGTAAGAGGGCCGCGGCCATCTCCTCCTACCATTGACTCAAGAGCACGTGAGCGCGAAGTGCTTCCTGGCGAAGCACATGAGTTTATTGGCCATCTTTTCGATAGACGGAGATTAGAACGTGATGACCGTCTGATCCGTAGTGCATCACGCCTGTATAATATGGATTGGATCCGCTCGGAGGGATGGGCATGCAGTCTTGAAGAGCTTTTTATGGTGGCGGGAGTACTTGATAATCGACCGCGAAGGGGAAGAGAAGTTCAACACCTCATGAATGCTTCACATATGGCCCTTGCACTCCCTGATCTAAAAATGCACAGCAACGAGATAACCTTTACTGAAGCACGGCGATTGAATGCCGAGTTAATGCCGAACAACTGGACACATGAAGATGATAGAAACGTGTGGTATGAGCAGCAATCAAATCTGCGCGTTCCAGGTTGGCATACTGCGGGTTCTGTTGTCGGCACAGCCCAATTTATGAAGCTATTCAGAGAGCGGGCAATGCAGTTGGGAATCGAATTTAACATTCGCAAGTTTATGGATGAATTTTTTGCGTCCGGATTGATCCCTATGTCTCTTGCGAGGTGGGAAATGACAGGATATGATGATGAGATCAAAGAATTATGTCCCGTCATAAAATAGCTAATACATGAGTCGATTATGTTGATTTAATTGTCCATATTTCTCCTTGTGTACCATCAAGCATAATTTTATAACTTTGGTTTATCATCGACTCCCTTCACACTCAGATAATTTTCAATCTAAAATATACTCGTTCCTAATTCGCACACTCCGGGGAGCATTAAACACTTGTAAAAGTAAATTTCATAGCTTACTATCAATGGCTCCCCTATGTTCTGACGACTCACACCCAAGTTGTATAAGGTTTGTGAACAAACTACTGCAATAATCATGATGTCACATAGTCTGACCACATATGAAGTAATTCATAAATAAAAATTAACAAAAAAACCCACTTTTAATCAATAGAGGAGAAAGTCATGATAGTTCGAGGTATGATTTTATTATGTGCGGTACTGTTCACTGCACCTTTTGCTAATGCGCAAGCTCAGGAAATGGACGACCTGAAGGAATGGAATAATCAGATCCGCCGGGAAAAGTTTGATCTTGTTCTGCCCAAAGCCATGAGAAAGAACAATATTGACATGTGGATTCACGTAATGAGAATAGCAATACCTGATGCCTTTGGTGCAGAAGAATTTGGCAGCACCTCCGGTGTTTTTGTCTTCACAGATCGTGGCGGTGACAGAATCGAACGCGCGGTTCTCGGACGTCGCTGGGGAGCTACACATCGTGAAAGAGGAGAAATGGAGACGTTGGTTGAAGAAAGTGGGGCCTACGACATAATTCGCGATCCAATACGTGTGCAGGAACCGGTAGGAAGCCCGATGATAGAATATGATTTCCGATTTAAGGGCCTTAGAGAATTTGTTGAAGCACGTGATCCCAAACGCATTGCTGTAAATTTCAAGCATAATTTGGGACAGTGGGAGACCTACACTGACTTTGGAGGTGCGAGAGACGGCTTATCACATACAGACTACCTCCTCTTGACTGAAGAGCTCGGTGATAAATATGCCGACAGGCTGGTTTCGTCTGAATATGTGATTATGGATTACATTATACGAAAGGTGCCAAGCGAAATTCAGCTGCTTAAAAAAATAAGTCAGGATAGAGTTGAACGTGTAAAGAAAGCTTTTGCTGCAGTCGTGCCGGGTGTAACTAGGAATCGCGATGCGGGAATAGCTCTCTTTGGTCGGAGAAGCACAGGAATATCACAAAGAGGAAATAGTCCGGGCTATGAAAACAGTGTGATCCAGAGAGGCGACATCGTTGCCGCACCAAGCCAGGGATTGTACGCCTATGTGCTCCGTGACGGAGAGACTGAGCCGCCACCGGATATCAAAAAACTGTGGGCAGAGTATCTGAAAATCGATAAGATTCTGGCAGAAACCATCAGAGTGGTTCGAACTCCTCGTGAAATAATTCAAAACTACACGCGGAAATTTGAGGAAGAAGGGATTATTGTTAGGGAGAACCAATTGCATATGGTTCAGCCAAAGAACAATTTTCCCGTTTATGCCCTAGGTTTTGATTCTGAAAAAACCCAGCTTAGTGTCGACGCTCATGGCATGATGAAAGGAGCGCGTGAGAGGCCGAACGAGAATTTATTTGGTCCCAGGATTGGCTCTCTCGGTCCGGATTGGACGAAAGATATACCGCTCCCACCCATTCACCACTTTGTTTTAGAATATTTTTTCTATATGCCGTCGCCAACATCCAACGAAGACGAAGACCAATATTTATTCTTTTGGGATCATGAGCAAGCGATTGCTACCGAACGTGGAGTCGAGTATTTATCCCCACCGCAAAAGGAGCTTATCCTTATTCGATAAAGGTTCACAAATCGTTCGGCCCAAGGAGTATATAGTATTTGTAAAAGTAAATGTATATCTTATCATTTATATTATAATTTCGAAGTATTTTTTGACCAGGTAAATCACATCTTAAAAGAGCGTCATATTTCATACACAATCCCTATTTGTCTCTTTTTGAGTGTTGATGTTGGGAATATATACTAATAAAAGGAGACACAATTATGTCTACTCGACAAGTTTTTTGTGCAATCTTTTCTTTGACCTTCTTTCTGAGCTTCTGTAGTTCGGAAACAGTTGAATCGATATCGACCGATACGGCTATGACTAATGTCCAGATTCAGGAAGAGGACGAGCTAAAAGAATTGATCAATCAGATTCGCCGGGATAAGTTTGACCTCATCCTGCCTCAAGTCATGCGGGAGAACAATATCGACATGTGGATTCAAGTGATGAGAGAAGGTAATCCTGATCCCATGAGAGATGAATTGGGCAGCAACAACGGTGTTTTCATCTTCACAGACCGCGGCAGTGACAGGATCGAACGGGCAGTTATCGGTCATAGATGGAAAAGTTCCGATCAAAGTACAGATAGAATCCCCTATTTTGATGTGGTTCGAGAAGGTGGAGCCTACGACATAATCGCCGAAGAAGTTTCACGGATCGAAATGCCGGGAGGCCAGAAAACAGAATTTGATCACAGATTTAAGGACGTGGGAGAATTTGTTGCCGAGCGTGACCCCAAACACATTGGTGTAAATTACCTGGAAAAGCTGGGACCTCCCGAGGTGTATGAGTTCCCAAGGTTACGATCCGATGGCATTTCGTATACGGACTACAACCTATTAGTCAAAGCACTTGGTGATACCTATGCGAAGAGGATTGTTTCGGCTGAATATCTGATATATGATTACTTAACGAGACCGGTGCCGAGCGAAATTGTAATGTTTAAGAAAATACGTACGGTTATCGCAGAATCTTTAGAGAGAGATTTTGCTAAAATCGTGCCGGGCGTAACTAAATTGAGTTTTCCTGAGGGGGGTGGTTCTGTTGTGGATAAGGACGGAAATAGAAGAAGTGGTGACTCTGTGATCCGGGGAGGCGACCTGATTAGAATAGCCAAGGGTCGACAAAGCCACCATTATTTGGACTCCAAGTGGAAATTCGCGAACTTCTATGAGATCATGCATGGATATGGCTATGTGCTCCGTGAAGGAGAGACTGAACCGCCACCAAAGATCAAAAAAATCTGGGCAGATGCACTAAAAGTCCGTAAGATTTTAGAAGACAACATCAAGCTGGGCCGCACCGCTGGTGAAACATTTGAAATCCTCAAGCGAAAAATTGAAGAAGCAGGGTTTATTTATGTAAATAGACAACTATATAACAAAGATCTGGATCCTGAAAAAACCCAGGTTCCTCTCGACGTACATGCCGCGGGAAAAGGAGTGAATGCCCCCAGGATAAGTCCTTTAGGTCCGGATTGGCAACGGGATTTGATACTGCAACCAAATCACCACTTCTATTTTGAATACTGGGTCTATATTCCGATGCCTGAATGGGGTGAAGAGAGATATTTATCTTTACCATTTCATGACGGTGCGATTGTCACCGAACGTGGAGTCGAGTATTTTTCTCCACCGCCTACGGAGCTTCGTCTCATTCGCTAAAGGTTCGCAAATCTTACACCCCGGGGAGGAAAATAGACTTGTAAAAACCGCTTGTATTTCTTATCATTTATATCAAACATATCAAAGTATCCAATATATTCTGACCAAGTATATCACATCGTAAAAAAGCATCATATTTCAACACAATCCCAATTAATCTCTTTTAGATGATTACTAGTGGGAATATCAGATTATATTACATTCCTTCATCAATTGTAAAATTTTTAGGGTCATGACAAGATAACTTTAAGCGATTATCTTGTAAGTCAATGTCCCGTAATAAGTTATCGAAGTACTTTAAGCGAAGAATTATTTTCTATTTTTCTCACGAATTAACGGCCACCCAAACGGCTAATTTACTCAAGATCAGCCGCAATACGATCAACCGGTACTACCGCGTCATTCGTGAGTGTATAGCCGAATATGAAGACCGTCAGATACATGAATGTGCAGGTGAAGTAAAACTCGATGAAAGCTACTTTGGCGGTTGTCATAAGGGCACTATAGGTCGTAGTACAAAGAGCAAAATACCAGTATTTGGTATACTCAAACGAAACGGTATTGTCTATACACAGATCGTTCCGGATGTCTCAGCAAGAACTCTTAAGTCAATAATAAAACAAAAAGTTAATAAGGGAAGTACGGTCTACTCAGACTCCTGGAAAAGCTACCATGGCTTAGTGTTCTATGGGTATGAACATGTACGCGTCAATCATGACAAAGAGCTTGTTGACAGACACAGAAACCATATCAACGGAATCGAAAGCTTCTGGGCATATGTCAAAAACAAACTGACAAAATTCTATGGCATTCGTCCGGAACATTTTTATCTTTTCCTAAAAGAATATGAGTTCAGATTTAATAACCGAAATCAGAATATTAACGAATTATTACAAAAAATTATCAATATTTAAAACCTTTTCCTTGTCTAGACCCTAATTTTTCAGCAATAATTTTAGTATCCTCAATTACTTTAAAAGATTCTTTATCAGGGATGACTCTTTGTTCATGTACTGCTCCATTACGTAATTTTCTAATTTTATGGGCAGCCTGCGTCTCTTCATAGGATATTAAATTCTCATTCTTCGCATTATCAATTAATTTTTCAAGTTTATGTTGGCTAGCACCTCTTCTGTAGTCCGAGTGTACTACTAATTCTTGTGATATTTCACTTAATCTATCATATAGAATTAATTCAATAAGGGAATTACTCAATATGACTGCCGCATTACTCATGCCAAATAACCAGCAACGCATTGCTTCTCTATAATACACATGGAATTCGGAATGTTCAGGATATATTGACGTAAAAGCAGGTTTTAACATTTTTGCTCGATCTATATAGTCTCCTCCCATATTGACTAACAATCCAGAATATCCTCCTTCTATCATTTCTTCTAATATCCTCTCATTATCAGCATTTTTCCATATAAGTTCCGTAACAAATTTTGCCTTTGCAATGTCATCTGGATCCTCAAAATACAACAGAGTACCAGGCTCCCATACAAGATCCGTTAATATAGATTCAAATAGTTCATTAAACTGTTCAGAATCAATCTCAGAACTATCGGAAGCCTCATCTCTTTGCAAAAATTGAAGAACTATTGATACTATGGATAATATTTTTTCTTGTAGTGTTTGAACAGGCTTTTGGGGTTCCATAAATACACACCTCAATGTTAGATTAAGTGAATTACTTTATCTACGTGTTGACACTTTTGTACTGTTTCGTGTCAAAACATACGGAGGTGCCGATGACAAGCGACACTCACATGTACAGTGACAGACTGCACATAATCAAGTATTATCTAAATCATCGTTTCAGCGTGACTTTATTATGCCGGCGGTTTAACCGTTTGCGAACGTGGTTTTATAAATGGAAGCATCGGCATGATGGATATGGAGACATCGGTTTAATGAACATCCTTCATACGGGCTTGTTCGCATTGCAAACGAGATGAGGCGGAACGAGATTGCGGTAAGCCCTCAGCAGTCTATAACGTGTTGAGAAGACAGAACTTTAACACCCGTAAAAAGAGGCTTGAAGATATCAGGATCAAGTACGGTATCGTTACAACACCGTCCGATCTTAAACATGCACGTGATCAGGCAAGAACACGCACACTGGACACTCGTTATCCCGGTCATATCGTCGGTATGGACGTCTTTTATGTCGGGACGCTCAGGAGCGTTGGACGCATTTTCCAGATCACTGCTATCGATACCTACTCATCATATGCCTGGGCGAAGCTCTCTACCGATAAATCAGCATAATCTGCCTGCGACTTCATGATGCATGTGTATAATAACAGCCAGAATGTACCGGTAGAGTCAGTCTTAACTGACAACGGCTTAGAATTCACCACACATCATGCCTCGAAGAACCACAGCTTCGAACGGCTGAACCGAACCATACTCGAAGAGTTCTATCAGCTCGCATTTCGAACAAAAATCTATGAAACGCTTAATCAACTCAACAATGACTTAGAACAATACTTGAAAACATACAATTATCAAACAACGCATAAAGGAAAAAGAACAAACGGTAGAGTACCTGCTGAACTCTATCTCTTGCATAAAAAATCAGCCTGGACTGTAAACACCTTGACAAAGCAGTACAAGTAAATTATTAAAATGGCGACCAGGACGGTGTCCCGTCAAAAGCAGCGTTATTGGTCAACCGGATTAGATCGGTACCGTCTATATTCATAACGAAGATTTCGCTGTTACCGGTCATATTTGATTCAAACGCGAACTTCGATCCATCATGAGATGTAACAGGATCAGTTTCTGCACCAGGCATATCGGTTAACCTGGTGAGATTCGAGCCGTCTGCATTGATGATGTAGACTTCAAAATTTGCTGCTTCAGGATCATCCATATCCGATGAAAAAATGATCTTATTACCATCAGAAGACCAAGATGAATCCCCGGAATTACCGGTATCGTCAACTATCACTGTTCGACCGGTCCCCTGCGAATTAATAACGCAGATTGCAAAATTGCCCGTTGGAGAATTATCATAACCACCGACATCAAAAGCGATCATGGACCCATTGGGAGACCACGAGGGATATCCTTCATCTTCAGAAGTAAAGGTTAATCTGGTTTGATTTGAGCCATCCGCATTCATTGTATAGATTTCTCCGGCAAGACCATGACGGTACGTATCAAACGTAATCATCGTACCGTCAGGAGACCATGATGGATATCCATCAATATGAGTATTATTGGTCAGTCTTTGTTTGTTGGAACCATCAGCATCCATAACATAAATCTCAAGATTAGCGTCCCGGTTGGAAACATAAGCAATCTTCGTACCGTCAGGAGACCACGAGGGCGCCCCATCAAAAGCGACGTTAAAGGTCAATCTTTGCGGGTTGGAACCATCAGCATCCATGACATAGATTTCCCGATTGTTATCCCTGTCTGACTCAAAGACTATTTTTGACGTGCTCCGCATGGTGGAACTGGGCTGAGAATCACCACCGCAATTAACGAGAGACACTGTGATAATACCACAAATGATTACCGAGTGCAAGGTGATCCAATTTCTTCTCATAATACCTCCGGAGATAAATAGACTGATATTCCCCATGACAATTCGCTGAAAAAGTTTGATATGGGTTTTATTAAATTATGAAAGCATAGTAACAAATAATCCTGTCATTTACAAAAGAAAAATGGCTTAAAGGAATCAGCATACCTGAATTTGCCTGATAATAGCAAGTCTAAATCTGCCCAATTTGTTCCGAACCGATACGATGTAATGAAAACTGTTGAAATCTTTAGACAGGGAATAATTAAATAACGCTTGCAAAGGCTAAAAATATCTCTTAGTTTTTAACCAGGACAGTCCGGCTTGTTCAGACGAAATACTTCAAACGTTACAGTGGAGGAAAAATGAAATGCGTACTGCGAAATACATCGATGTATTTACTTCTTGCCGTTTATTTCATGACGATATTCTGCAGCGGCAATACAGATACGCAATCAATCAATAAAGAAGGAGTTTCTCAATTGAATATTGAACAAAGTAATTTCGGCACAACGGTGGATGGCGGGAAAGTCAGCCTTTTTACCTTAACAAATTCAAACGGGATCAAAGCAACGATTACCAATTATGGCGGGATCGTCGTGTCGTTGCTTGTACCCGATAAGGATGGGGTGAACGATGATATTGTTCTCGGATTCGATACGCTTGAAGAATATTTCGAAGATCCTGCATATATGAGCGCCATTATCGGGCGGAACGTTAATCGAATTGCAAAAGGGGAAATTCTCTCTTGAAGGTGCGGAATATACTCTGGCTACAAATGACGGTGAAAACCATCTGCATGAAGGGATCAAAGGATTTGATAAAGTTGTCTGGGATGCCGATCAGATTACCTTAAACGACGCTGTCGGCATCAACCTCACCTATGTAAGCCCTGAAGGTGAAGAAGGGTATCCGGGCGAATTGCCGAGTACGGTTACCTATCTGCTTACGGAACACGATGAGTTGAAGATCCTTTATTCTGCAACAACAAATAAACCGACAGTTATCAACTTAACCAATCACAGCTATTTCAACCTTGCCGGCTCTAAAAACCGTGATATTTTGAACCACGAATTAGTGCTTGCCGCGGATCTGTTTGCACCGGTCGATGCCGGACTTATCCCCACCGGTGAACTCGCACCGGTAATCGATTCTCCCATGAATTTTACCAAACCAAAATCCATCGGGAAAGATATTGCAGAAGTGACGGGCGGATACGACCACAACTATGTCTTGAACAATAATGACGGCAGTTTAGCGCTTGCCGCCCGTGTTTATGAGCCGGAAAAAGCGGACGTACCATGGATGTTCTGACCACTGAACCGGGAATTCAGCTTTACACAGGTAATTTCCTCGACGGTACTCTGACCGGAAAATACGGTGTGACCTACTATAAGCACTTTGGCTTCTGTTTAGAAACACAGCATTTTCCCGATTCTTCAAATCAGCCCGGGTTTCCGTCTACACTACTCAGTCCGGGTGAAACATACTCACAGGAAACAATTTACAGATTCTATACAAAATAACGCTCTACCGGTTTGATTTCACCTACATGTACATCGCAGAACTTTAAGGACGCTGTTACTTATACGGCAAGGTTTGTATACCGTACTATCAGACGTAACGTGTCCAAAATTACGATAAAAAGGAGAAATAAACCATGAAGAATTCAATGACAAAATCCCTCATTGTCTGCTTGATTGGGACATTCACATTAAGCTGTACGGTACTCGGTCAGGAAAGAGCACAGGACCGGAGAACGTGGCTCGATGAAAATGCTGCAACCACTGACGACCCCAGGCATACTCCAGTTCCCCGGGGTCAGCAGGGTCCCGAAGGTACGCTGGTTTTAACCGGTGGGAGGGGGAGGATCTTTGATGGGACAGGTGCGCCGGTACACAGCGGAACTATTGTCATCGAGCGGAACAAAATTAAAGAGATCCTTCCACCCGGTTCTACGGATTGGCCAGGGGATGCACGGGTGATCGATGTTACAGGGAAAACTATACTGCCGGGTCTTATTGATCTCCATACTCACATAACTGAAATTATTCCGCACATTGAGTATGACCCGCTCCACGCGCTTATTGCCGTTGAGCGTCTTCGTTATTATATCGAAAGCGGTGTTACAAGTATTCGTGATGCTGCATAGCATGGAAAAATACCATTCCGGCTATTTGTATCACGGAATCGAATTCCCGGTCCCAGAGTGTTTGCTGCCGGCAAGGCAATTACCGGTACCGGGGGCATTCAACCGAAGGAAGGCATATGAAAAATCCGCCGGCCGAATCAGAGCGCACCGTTGATGGACGGAATGAATGGCGAAAAGCTGTGCGGGAGCAGTTTAATAATGGCGCTGATCTGATCCACATCGTCAGCATGTTCAGTCGTGAAGAGATTGCAGCAGCCATAGAAGAAGCACACGCCTTAGGCATGAAGGTCGGCGTAGACGCCGGAGTTCACTCCTGGAGTTCATCCTGGACCACCGGCTTGTATTATCTTGAGTGGACAGTTGAAACCCGGATAGACGTGGTAGAGAAAATGGCGCCCCGAACCGATGAGACTATCAGGTCAATGGCGAAAAAAGGAATAGCGTCAATTCCCATTATCATAAACCCTTCAACCATCGACCGGATAACCTTATCAAATGTATCGGTTATGGATCTGTTTCGGAAGCAGAAAAACGCCGGGATAAAAATGGGTATTGGTTTAGAGGGCAGAGCTGAACTTTTGCCTAAAAGCTATATTGCAGAGTTAAAGTATTTTGTCGAGGGAGGGTATACTATTTCAGAAGCACTTGTCGCCGCCACGGAGACGAGCGCAGAGATCCTCGATATGGGCGATAAGCTTGGTTCAATAGAGCCCGGAAAACTTGCCGATGTAGTCGTGATCAACGGCAAACCGGACGTTAACCTCGACGAACTTGCGAATACACTGACATGGTCATCCGTGACGGATATATTGTCGTCGAAGATGGACGGATATTTGTTCCGAGTCACGTTTCATCCGGTCAGGAAAATTAAAAGTGTTTTATAGTCGCAAACCGTACGGCCCGGGGAGGTATTCATATTTAACTCGTAGAAATTTTAAGACAGAACTATATTAATTTGGACAATTTAATAAAATGTAATATCTTGATACAGTTAAATATTGTCTTTTCAAGAAGGAGAGAAAACTCATGTACATTCGAAATGTTATACTGATTTTTGTGTTGTTGCTTTGGGCATTCGCACCGGTCCCGGCGCAAGTGATCCGGGCCGGCGGGGACAGACCTGCCGATCTCCAGCCAGGTGAGGCGCTGCGCTATAGTAACCCACTCGTCATAGAAAATGCCGGGCGACTCGCCGATCCCACTGTCATCAAGTTTCAAGGGAACTATTACCTGTATCTGACCGGCGGACTCTCGCGCAGCGGGCGTTCTGATGCTGCAGTCTGGTCGTCCGACGACCTGGTTCACTGGGAGTATCACATGGTGTCCATCCCTGAAGGCCGCGGGATCGGTGCTCCCACCGCAGTTGCGTATAAGGGATACGTGTACATAACCGGGAACGACATCGGTCTCTTCCGGAGCAGCGATCCACTGGGGCCGTTCGAATTCTTCGGCGACTTCCTGGACGAAAACGGCCTGAGGCTCGAGACGGATCGCGACCCCGGCCGCGGCTGGGCGGATGGGGGTGTGTTCGACCCCGCGATATTTGTCGATTCGGATAACCGAGTTTACCTCTATTACGCGGGGGGAGCAACAGCCGGGGTATACGGAGTCGAACTCGACAGCAGAGACCTTAGGAAATTCATAGGCACTCCCATTCACTTTTTCCGCTTCGAGACCTCGCACATCTGGGAACGCTACGGGAACTGGAATGAATACGGCGGTTTCAGCTGGATCGAAGGCCCCTGGATGACCAAATGGAACGGTACGTATTACCTTCAGTATGCGGCTCCGGGAACCGATTGGAAAACGTATGGCACGGGCGTGTATACCGGCACAAACCCGCTCGGTCCGTTCACCTACTATGAGGGGAGTCCGGTCCTCGTTCATAAGAATGGATTGATAAACGGTTCCGGGCACCACAGCATCGTTGAGGGCCCTGACGGCACTATCTGGGCGATCTACACGCTGCTCTACCGGAACTGGAACCGCATGTTCGAGCGGCGTATCGGTATGGACCCGGTTGGCTTTGATAAGCAAGGAAACATGATCATCAGCGGCCAGTCTGAGACCCCACAGTGGGCGCCGGGTGTCAGGGCCGAACCCTGGAAAGAGAATGATTCGGGATCGATACCCTTATCGGAGGATAAGAACTACACTGTCAGCAGGCGCCCGGGCGGGATGCTCCCTACGCCGTCGATAATAACTCCAGAACCTGGTGGTCGCCGGCCGAAGATGACGGGGAGCCCTGGGTGATATTCGACCTCGGGTCAGCTTCGGAGCAGCAGTATATCATAGACTCCTCACGGCTTCTCTTCACGCTTCCAGTCAGACTCAAGGATGTAGACTCCCCGGACAGAATCCGGTGGTACAAGATCGAAGTATCCCCGGACGGCGAAACTTTTGAAACCGTAGTGGACAAAACACGAAACGATCGGGATAACGCCGTTGAGTTCGACGAGATTGGACCGGTACAGGGCCGTTACGTGAAACTGACGATAACCGGATGGCCGGGAGACGTTCCGATCGGGGTGATCGAGTTCACGGTTTTTGGCAGGCCAGGGCCATCTTACCCCCGCTACCGCTGAGGAGCACTTCGCAACGGCAAAACCACAACGGGAACCCGACCTCGGGCCGGGCTTGGATCATGGAACAAATACAGGGTGCTGTTTTTATGGCCGGTGAAGACAAAATGACTGATACTGAACGGAGGATTGAGGTTCATGGTCCCCAAATAAGCAGATTCGATCAACACGCTGATGCTTTGGGTAACGTGTCTTGGTTCTTTATGGGAAAACATATAATTTTCATATAGATATTTCACATGATACATGAAAAAAAAGATAAATTATGCATACTAAGCGGAAATAGTTGACTTAAGGACACGGTATATGAAAATCCGGCTTTGGCATGTCGTGTTGTGTATTCTTATTCCGGCATGTTCTGATATTGAATTTGATGAATCAGGTACGTCCGACTTCAATGCACTATCCGGAATTGAAAACGTTCAGGAACCGAACGCCAGGATCGCATTTGATTCCAACAGGGACGGAAATTGGGAAATCTACTCGATGAATACGAATGGAACTACTCAGAGAAGATTGACTGACAATCCTGCCCACGACCGCCATCCTGCATGGTCGCCTGACGGTTCAGGGATTGCGTTCGAATCCGACAGAGACGGAAACTGGGAGGTGTATGTGATGAACGCAGATGGCTCGGGCCAGCGCAGGTTAACGAACAATGTTTACGATGATAATTTCCCGAGGTGGTCTCCCGACAGTGCCCGGATTGCGTTTAGTACGGATCGCAATGGCACTGTTGAGGTCTATATAATGAATCCTGACGGTTCAGGTCAAAAGAGAGTAACCAATAGCAGGGTCAATGCAAAAGTTCCTAATTGGTCTCCGGACGGGACACGGATCATCGTCGAATCGGACATGGACCCGAACTTAGGCGGTGACGTGGATATTTTCGCAATGGACCTGGACGGCTCGAATCAGGTGCGTTTGACCACAAGCACGGATGCGAATGGATTTCCGTCATGGTCGCCGGACGGTTCGCTGATACTTTTTGAATGGAACCGCATGAGCATCTCAGTAATGGACTCCGACGGGTCCAATCAGAAGATAGTGTCCACGTCGCTGGCCTCTTCAGATAGACAACCCGCTTATCAAGATCGTCACCCCCGATGGTCGCCGGATGGCTCGATGATTGTATTTGAGACCAACAGGCATGGACAGTGGGACGTATACAGCATGCGGACTGACGGCTCTGAGCAGACGAGACTGACGAATAGCCCTGGTGATGACAGGTTTCCCTTTTGGTTTCTGAACGAGCGGTAGTTCAAGACCTATCACCTGCCTGGTAATCGAAGGTTCTGAAGGCAAACAAACCGCACGTATGAGTGCACAAAATGTTACAAATAGCATCACACGTTATCAGAATCGCCGATGTACTCGTATAGAGAGTGTAATGGAGAATATCAGTTACCACAAACCAATTCCAAAACAGAGGGGTTGAACCATGCTTAGGCACAACCATTGTGCTGTCGCTTTTATCATTTTTGCCTGTTTTACATTATGGCATTGCGCTGAGGAGAACGGCGGGATTGCTGTGGTCGCGGGCAGCGATTATGACGGTCTTATCAGACTGTTTAACGAATTTCGTGAGTTCCAGCAGCCGGCATTCATTAACAGTGTTCCCGATTACACGTCAGCAGCAATGGAGGAACAGAAATGCGGTTTGAAGGAATTTCAAAGCCGTCTGGCTGATATTGATCCAAATAGCTGGCCTGTCTCAAAACAGGTTGATTTTATTTTAGTCTGGTCGGAAATGAACGGACCCGATTTTTATCATCGTGTTCTTAAACCCTGGTCGCGAGACCCCGTTTTTTACTTTCCTTCACAGCGGGGAGCCGGGGCTGCCATAAGCATCGATCTTCAGATTCCTGATACTCTGCCTCTTCTGGATAATAATATCGATGAATTCAGAAAGCAGTTACAGGCTATTCCCGCTCTCTACGAACAGGCGAAAAATAATCTTACTGAAGCGGCGGGCGATCTGGCAATTATAGCAATCCATTATATTGACCGTAAGGTTGGCAGATATGATAATCTTGCGAATAGCCTGGCAGAACACCATCCTGATCTGATTCCCGATGTGGAACGGGCCGCAGATGCAGTGACAAACTATGGGAAATGGCTCGAGGATAACATTGGCAAAATGACTGCCCCTGCCGGTATTGGGATAGAGAATTACAACTGGTGGTTGAAAAACGTTCATCTTTTTCCATACACATGGGAAGAATGCCGTACCATTGTGGAGCACAAATACAACCGTGTGGTGACCTTTTTGAAATTAGAGGAAAACAGGAACCGCAACCTTCCGGAGCTTGAAGTGGCAGATACCGAAGAGGAATATTACCGTCGTCTGGATAGCGCCCTTAATTTTGTTCTTGAATTTCTTCGTGATGAAGAAATTTTAACCGTCCCTGACTGGCTCCATGCCTCAGACTACAGCGATCCGAATCAACCGAGAGAGCCACTGCCGGCGCCCCCTACCATCGACTCAAGAGCACGCGAGCGCGAGGTCCTTCCCGGCCCGGCCCGGCGAGGCCCATGAGTTTATCGGCCATCTTTTCGACAGAATGAGGTTAGAGCGTGATGACCGGCCGATCCGAAGTGCGCCGCGCCTTTATAATATGGATTGAATCCGTTCGGAGGGATGGGCATGCAGTCTTGAAGAACTGCTGATGGTGGCGGGTGTGCTTGATAACCGAGAGCGAAGAGGAAGAGAAGTCCAACACCTCATGAACGCTTCGCATATGGCCCTCGCACTCCCTGACCTCAAGATGCACAGCAACGAGATTACTTTTACTGAAGCGAGGCGGTTGAACGCCGAGTTAATGCTGAACGACTGGACGCACGAAGATGATAGAAACGTGTGGTATGAACAGCAATCAAACCTGCGTGTTCCAGGTTGGCATACTGCGGGCTCTGTTGTCGGCACGGCCCAATTCATAAAGCTGTTCAGAGAGCGGGCAATGCAGATGGGAGACGACTTTAGCATTCGCGGGTTCATGGATGAATTTTTCGCATCCGGAATGATCCCCATGTCTCTTACGAGGTGGGAGATGACAGGAAATGATGATGGGATCAAGGAATTATGCCCCATCATAAATTAGATATTGCAGTTTTCGGGTGCGTTGAATTAATTTATTCATAGTTACCCCGGTGTACTGTCAATCTTATTTTTAAAAGGAGTTTCCATTATGTCGAAACGAAACGTTTTACGTGCGGTTTTTTCTCTATCATTGTTTTTGGGTTTCTGTCGTTCCGAAACGGCCGAAACTGTAGCGACCGATACGGCAAAGACACATTACGGAGGTGGATGCGTCATGCTTTCACGGGCGACTCCGGCACCCGTGGACCTGTATATGAATACCGGCGTTGTCCCGACGGATGAGTACCCTCCGTTCACGAAAAAGATCACGGTCTACGGCTATACCCTTGTCGCCCGGGATGATGTAGCCGATGATTTTATGCGGAGAGTCGCTCAAACAATCACCGAGACCCTTCCGCAGGACGGGACAGACACTACGCTGCAGAAAGAGTTTATCAGGAACATGTACGAATACAGGGCTTTGATCCCACTCTATAAAGGAAGAGACCGTATCACATCTCCCGAAGGTCTGGCGGCGTGGAATAGCACGAGAAGTCAGAACAGCGTGTGCGACGTTATCATGGAACTTGAACCCGGGCCGGAACAGGTGCATGAAGTCGTTGAGCACATTTTACACTACGCGAATGACATAGGAATTCACTACACCTTTCCCGATGAATGGGCCATTACAACAGATTCACAGCTTTATCGGTTTTTGCTGGAAAGTGAGGCCAAAGGGTATTACGACTACCAATATATCGTAAAAAAATACGACGGGATCGAAAATGAAGAACGGAGATTACGGGTCATACTTCAGGAATTCAGTTATAAGTTCATCTCAACCGCCTGGGACCTCAATCGGCCTCATGATATGGGAGGGAGTAACTGGACACTAAAGAATAGTGACGAACTGAAGGCAATGATGCCGGAGATGTATACGATGTATGAGCGGACTGTTGCGAAATTTATGACAGCGCCGAATTTGTCCACGCTCGATGGATTCTTGAAATAACAGTGACAATTATCTTTTGCCCTTAGAATATTAAATATGAAATACTTGTTCATTATATTTATCAGATAATAGTCCATTAATCGACACATCACATCTATAGGCGAGGCCTTCAACCGTGACCATTCTCAGACGTATAGATTCGATACTTATCCCGTTGTTTCTCTTTTTAAGTTGCGGAAGTCAGGAACGTGCGGTACCCGAGACAGGGTACGGAACCTGGAACGTCTACGGCGGGGATGCCGGTTTCAGTCACTATTCCCGGCTCGACCAGATAAACCGCAGCAACGTCCATCGTCTTGAAATAGCCTGGACTTATGATTCCGGCGATGCCTTTCCCCTTTCCGAATTGCAGGCCAATCCCATTATCATCGGGAACATGCTTTATTCTGTCACTCCCCAGCTAAAAACATTCGCTTTGGAGGCGGCCACCGGTGAACTGATGTGGAGTTTCGATCCTTCGAATGGCGCAGGGGCACGCGGACTCACAATATTAAGGGGTGTCTGCTATTGGACTGACGGCACGGACAAACGAATTTTCACTGTTTTTAAGAATTATCTTTACGCGCTTGATGCAATGACGGGTGAACCGGTTGCCGATTTCGGAAACGGTGGACGCTTGGACATGCGTGAAAACCTGGGACGTCCCGTAGAAGAGGTCTCCATTACCGCTTCAAGTCCGGGAGTCATCTATAAGGATTTGATTATTATGGGAAGCAGGGTTAGCAAAAGCCTCCCATCACCGCCGGGGGATATTCGTGCATATGATGTCCGCACCGGGGAACTTCGCTGGTCGTTCCATACTATTCCTCATCCCGGCGAACCGGGGTATGAGACCTGGCCTGAAGATGCCTGGCTCTACATAGGAGGTGCCAATAGTTGGGGTGGAATGAGCCTGGATGAAGAACGTGGTCTTGTCTTTGTTCCCACGGGGTCCGCAGCATCTGATTTTTATGGCGCTAACCGCCTCGGCGACAACCTCTATGCCGACTGTCTCATCGCGCTCAAAGCTGATACCGGTGAACTCGTCTGGTATTATCAACTGGTGAAACATGATGTCTGGGACCGTGATTTCCCGACTCCTCCCACACTCGTTACCGTGAAGCGTGACGGTCAACTAATCGACGCAGTTGCACAGCCGTCTAAATACGGGAGTGTTCTTGTATTCAACCGCGAGACAGGTGAGTCCCTCTTTCCCTTGGAAGAAGTACACGTTCCCCCTTCGAATGTGGAAGGTGAAGTCCTCTCAGAAACGCAAATTATGCCGCTGGAACCAGTGCCGTTCGCACGGCAGATATTTACAGAAGACATGGTTACCGACCGTACCCCCGCTACCCACGATGATGTATTAGAACGGTTCCGGGTAATGGACAGTGGTCCCCAATTCACGCCACCTTCAACAAATGGTGCTATTATTTTTCCCGGCTTAGACGGCGGCCCCGTCGTCACAGCGGGAGGATTACTCTTTATTGGTGCTACCGTTTTTGACAATAAGTTTCGTGTCTTTGATAAATTGACCGGAGAATTACTGTGGGAAACCACGCTGCCCTACGCGGCAACCGCTACACCAGCAATTTACGAAGTCGATGGCCGGCAATTCATTGTGGTTGCCGCAGGTGGCGGCAAAGGCCTATTCTCAGAACCTCAACCTTCCGGTGGACTGTACATTGCCTTCTCCATTCCGAAGTGAAAATAGAACCGGTGACCACACACATCAACGAAAAAATCTCTTGTCGCTACATAATTCGTATCCTGTCAGAGGAGCAGAAATTACTTGAATAAACTAAATTTATGACTTACTATTTTTATATTAAAGTTCCAGTACGCTCTGACGAAGTATATCACATCTTAAAAAGCTTCAAATTTCAACACAATCCCAATTAATCTCTTGTAGAGAGTTGATATGGGGAACATCAGATTAAGGAGAACATTTTTTACTTCAAGGCAAATCACGAGACAAAAATTGGGAAAGGGAATATTCCATGTACAACAAGAAACACCGTAATGAAACAAGCGAAATTCATGATAGTCAGAATAAAATAAGCCGGCGCAAACTTTTGAAGACGGCTGGAGGGGCGGCAATTGCTGCAACAATGGGCCTGAATGAAGGTGCAGTAGCCGCAAGAGGCGAGACTCGGACATCAATGTCGCTTAAAGGCAACATTAAACATTCTGTATGCAAATGGTGTTATGAAGATATTTCAATTGAAGAGCTTTCTAAAAATTGTGCTCGGATAGGTATAAAGTCGATAGAGCTTGTTAACCCAAGAGACTGGCCAGTTCTCAAGAAAAATGGACTCATCTGTGCGATGATTGAAACTCATAGTATCGAGAAGGGTCTCAACCGCAAAGAGAATCATGATTACTGTCTAAACTTGATCAGGGAAGGTATAGAAGCAGCATCTGAGGCCGGTTTTCCGAATGTTATCTGCTTTTCGGGTAACCGCGAAGGTATGCCGGATGATGAAGGACTGGAAAACTGCGCCGAGGGTCTTGAGCAGATTGTCGGCCTTGCCGAAAAGAAGGGTGTGACAATCTGCTTTGAACTGCTCAATAGCAAAAAATGGGGGCATGCAGACTACATGTGCGATAACACCGATTGGGGCGTCCAATTAGTCAAGCGTGTCGCTTCACCACGTCTCAAGCTCCTTTACGACATCTATCACATGCAGATTATGGAAGGCGATATTATCAGAACCATCAGGGACAATATCGAATATATCGCTCATTTCCACACGGGAGGTGTACCAGGCCGCAATGAGATCGACGAGACCCAGGAGCTCAATTATGCTGCAATCATGCATGCAATTGCCGAAACGAATTTCGACGGCTATGTCGCTCAGGAGTTTATCCCCAAGAGAGACCCGATAACGTCGCTGGAACAAGCGATTCAAATCTGTGATGTGTAGCTTGCCCACTGTGTAAGGGATATAGCTTTAGAGCAAACGATATTAAGGAGTTTCTATTATGTTTACTTGACAAGTTTTATGTGCGATGGACTAATACACAAATTTATTATTTTGCATACAATATCAATTTGGAAGAAAACCAGCAACCATTTTAATTTTTAATAAGAATAATGCTCCATTACTTGTTTCACAAGATTAAAAATTTAAGTCTATAAATTGACTAATTAAATAATGTTATGATTTATTCAAAGATGGTAATTTTATTTTTAGCGTTACTGTTAATAATATTTTATACAATATCTCCTTCTTATGCTCAAGAATTATATTTTGATTCACTCAATATTAAAAATGATTACTTAGAATTACTTTATTCTGTTGATAGTGTTACGTTTGTACATGAATTCGAATACCCATTTCTCGTACTCCTCAATGAATTTCGATCTGAGTACTATAACTCACTTCAGTCATTAGACACAAAGAAGGAATACATTCGGTTTTACTGGAACAGAGAAAATCAAAATCCCCTCAATGCCGAAAACAGATGGCTGAAGAGTTTTATTGAACGTCAGAATTACACCAAAAAATATTATTCGTTTAATCGCCCGCCCTATTATGACGACCGAGGAAAGTACTATCTCAAGTACGGCAAACCATCATCGAAGTATGTTCAAAGAGGAGAATCACGATCCGAGAATACAAGTACTTCGTTCGAAACCGGTACTACCCTTCTTTCGCTCAATGTAGAAAACACGCTTGGAACTTTGGGTCAAGAGATTTCTAGTATAAACGAAGTCGAAATGTGGTCTTATGAAAACATCGTGAATAACTTTATTATCTATTTTGAAAAGGAAATGTCAATTTTTGAGGAAGTACGGTATCCTGGAAGACTCTCAAGTGGAAGACCATCTCGAAAACGTTCGATTTGGTGGTATCACCTTAATAAAATGTTTTTTTATTCTCCTTATTTAACTGGACTCTACATTGATGTTCAGGGTGATATAGATGACGAAAGAATAGGTCTTGATGCAGCATTGATGAAAGGAATGTCAATTACCCAAGGCAAAGAAGATATTGCTAAAGCTATTGCTCCTGTTTCAGCAAAGAATCCTGAACCTGAGGAAAGGAGTCTGCATTTTATTGACGACATATTCCAATTCAGGGGTCCTGAAGGATCTACAAGAATTGAAACATCTTTCCTTGTGCCTATAAAAGAAATTTATGGTGATATAGGCCCATCTACTGCCGATTCTCTCAGTATTCATTATAGCGAATTACTTAGGGATATGGATTATAACCTTGTAAATGGCACTCATTCTTTACGCTCTTTTCCCGTACTATCTGCAGCACGTGAGGGATTGAAATATGCAATGAATGTCATACCACTCATAACGCCATCGTTAACAGGAGAACTAACTCTTCAGATCAAGAATAACGATACAGGACATCTCGGATACACAAAAAAATTTATTAATATCAGAAGTTTTCAAGGCAATGAATTGATGCTAAGTGACATACAACTCTTCAAGGAAATTATAACTGCGGACCAGAGATTTGTATTACCAGCTTCTGTCAAGGGTGGTTTCTATGCTGCACCGTATCCGTTTCCTGAAATACAAAAATCGAAACCGGTACTGCTCTATTTCGAAGTGTATAATATTGTTGAAGACGGCAGTTCGGAAGAATATACATTGGAAATATCGGTCGATTGGGATAAGAGCCGGGAAAATCGTGCAAGAAAATTTTTCGATTTTCTAACACGCAGGAACAAATATTCAATCGGTCGAACCGATACCCGAATCACAAACAGGAACACCACAAGAGAAGCTATTCAATTCGATATGAGCAGCCTCCGCAACGGTCCCTACATACTCTCTGTAACCGTTTCGGACGTGTCAAACAACAATAACGTCACTTCGAGTAAAGAAATAATATTGGTTAATTAATATTAAGCAAGATGACTAATAAATTATTACTAATTAACAAATATGGGCTTTTTACTGAAATTGAAACGTTACTTAAATTCTCAATTTTAATTGGTCTATAAAGTTAATACTGAGAGACAAGTATAGGAAATCATTTATTGGTATACTGATTATCTCTTTATTTAATAATTATTGTGCTCAAAATACGCTGGATATATCTATATTGTATACCTTCTCTGAACAAAATATTTCAATTCTTGTATATAGATATAGAGCATTGAGATTATGTTTTCCCCTACATCTAAACCAATACCCATATTTATCCCCGCACTTTTCTGTTTCCGAAATAACTCCATAACTGACTCTTTTGTAACTGTGTACCTGTTCGTAGGATCTCTGCCTATAAAGGGGTATCTAAATTGTCTTTCTGCCCGATTCAGATCCCTTATAAATGGAAGAATTGCAGGCACCGACTCTGTACTTTTTTCTGCCATCAATAGAGATGCAAAATCTCGGATACTCGTGACACCGCATTCGATATACCAGCGAAGACGACCGACAGATTTAAGCGTATTTATTGCTTCATTCGAAACAACCGTGGGACCGCTCAACGAACCAGCTTCCGTCATATGTTCATGGAGTGCTATTAGATCCTGCATAATAGTTTTCCCAGCAACATCAATCACCTGCGCATTCCGGGGCAAATTTGTCGAACCGGGCGGAAGAATATCTTTGATTTTGTTCCCGTCAATGACAATTGTTCCGTTGCGTACTGCCGTACCGGTCCCGTCAAATATCCGCCCGCCGGTTAATATCAGTGTGCTTTCTGGACCCTGTTGACCAAGTGGTTTAGGAATATGCCGGGGATCGTCAGTGGTATTGGCATTTTCGTCGATCCATGTTCTTCTATCCTGTGCCCTTTCCTGACTCAGCACTGAACCATAAACTGTGAATAGCCCAATAAGACAGGAGAAAATAGACTTTGCAAGTAATTTCCTCATGCTAAATACCTCTTTATTATCTGGACACTCGTGTTCAATATATTACTTGATATTTCATACAAACCATATCAAACTAGTCTCAGTGTGAATTTATATTTATTTCCGTAACAGGTAGGTAAATTTTGCAATGAGAGTTCTATTGATGGTTACATCATTTCCGGACCCTAATAAATTTTCTTGATTATATACTAAATAAAAGTCGCTTCCGAGCTTGTAAACATAACGGAGAATAATGTTTTGTGACACTTGATTTCTGTCATTGAAAAGCAAAGCGTCATCGACCCACTGAAAAAATCCTTTGACATAAAACTCTGTATTAAATGCATAGCTCAACCGTGCTGAAATTAAATTTGTATGAAAATCCCCCTCGGGGAGCTCGATTTTGCTGTAATTATAATCTGCACTTGCAAATACTTGAGGATGTGCTCGAATCGTTGTACTCGCTCCTCCCCCAGAAGAAGTGCCTGTAAAAAAATCTCCCCGATTTATATTTACCGAACCATGGATGGTTTTTGTCCTGCCCGAACGAAAAAGACCGCGAAATTTCGTATTAGTATAGTTCTCCTGAGGAATCATCAGACTCGGTCGCGAATTTCAAAGTTTTTATCGAAGTACTCAAATTCTCTGTCAACCGTTATGCTGAAATTTGTAGTATTTTCAAAATCCATGAAAAATGTTCCGCTTAACGTTTTGTTCAGTACCCGATTACTATAATCAGTTATATAATTTGTATTCGTTATGAAAGAGACCTGTCGTATAGTCTGATTATTTAGGCGAGGCGATAACGTGACACCACCTTCTGTGGACTTAATATCTGTTCTTTTGACAAAACTCATTACCGGTATAAAGTCTTTATCAATATTCAGAAAAGACAGGTTATATTGCAACAGATCCGATTTAAATCTTAGCCCGGTATTTTCTACAAAATTATTCCTTTTACCTTTTCTTTCCCGGCGAATATGTTCCTGCACCAACCATAAAGAACGAGAATTTCTCATTGACATTGAAGTTGTGGAATCAATACCGGTCGAACGGTTATAGTCCCTATGCACTTCTTTTTTGTTCAAAAACATTATACCGAGAGCGGAGCGAGAAAATATGTCACGTTTCAATCTGAAGGAGCTAAAATTAGTTTCTGGTACAATTGTACCAACATTTTCGAGAGAAATTTTTTAGTCCGAATAGACATAAGACCCAACGAATAGCTTCCAATCTTACCGTTAAGTCGTGCTCCACCTAAGTATTGGCACTAGATTTCCGTCCGACAGACCGATTGTACGACTATGAAAAAGTTGGAAATTAGGTGCTTGACTAAACTGAGGCAGTGTTACATCATTAATGAGATTTCCACCAGGCTGTGCCTGACCGAACGAAAATGTACCTGCATCCTCTAAAAAGAAATCCCGTTTTTCCGGAAAAAAAAGATCGAAACGTGTCAGATTTACTTGCTCCTGATCCGCCTCGGTCTGCGCAAAATCAGTATTGAAAGTGAAATCTGCTGTTAATGTAGAAGTGATGCTCTTTTTTAAGTCAATTCCGAATTAACCGAGGTCATCTTTTACGAAATCATCTCGCTGCAATCCACCAGTTACAAAGGACTTAAAATCAAAATTACCCCCCATTTCAAGGCCATTAAACCGGTGACATCACCTGCCTGAGCAATACGTTCCTGACCTTCGACGCCTGCATAAAGTGGCACAAACCGCCAGATATCTTTTTCATTTTTTCTTATTATTGTGCGCACAAAATTAGCACCCCACACAAGATTATCTCCCTCATTATACCGAAGTGTTTGCCATGGCACGAAGATTTCAAGGTACCACCCTTTTTCATTAATTGAAGATTTAGCGGCCCATACACCTGTCCATGCGCTATTGCGTATTCTTCCGTCTTCCCGAATGATTGCATCGTTATTGGAACCCGAGGCATTGACTATAAAATTATAAGCACTTTGATGGTCGTGAAATGTATCGAGCACTATCTCGAATCTGTCATCATTGATTTTATCTCCGTCTCTCTTCATCTCTGTAATACGAATCTTGTCAGGCTCAGAATCGTATAATCGGACGCCAAAATAAACATTCTCATCATCATAAATAATCGCGATTTCGGTCTTTTCAATCGGAGGAGTTCCCGTATCCGGAACCCGCTGGATAAAATTGCCCTGAAACTCCGCTTCATCCCAAACAGGATCATCGAGCAGGATCGTCGAGAACACCATCGATTTTGGGACTATTAGCGATCAGTACTGCCCGCATTTTCTTATGGAAAGAGCTGTTTTCAGATGCGTCAGATATATTACCTGTACCCTGAGCATGGGATATTAAAGGAACAGCAAATACAATAAGTAATATTATTCCACGTGCAAATCTGAAAAACTTTTTTGGGATGCGAAGTTTCATGGTTTAACAAGCCGCTCTGAATTTTCCTGTCAACACTCACTATAGATCAATTGAGAATTTATTTCAATGTAATAATTGTTATTCGTCTGCATATCGTCAGAGCACTTCGGACATTTTGGAATGAAACTAAGAGATACCTAGGATTTTTTCAAGGGACTTATTCTCCTCGTGTAACTCGTGTAATATGATTGCTTATCTGATAAAAACCGTCAATGGCTTTATCGCACTACCAAGGATATGGTGAAATACGGGGGAGTTTTTCATCACGCATTGCAGCATGATACGCCATTGTTGCCAGGACGATAGATGCTTGCATAAGACCATCTGGAAAGAGGCGTTCATACACATCCATATTGGTGTGGGCATTCCAGTTATCAAACCCTTCTCTGTCATGGGTAAAATAAAAGCCCGGCAGGCCCACTTCGGCGTAGACTTCATGGTATCTTCCGGAAGTGAAAAGATGTGACATTCCAAGGCTATGCAGGGGTTTTATCCACTCGGTTAATATCCCCCGGATAGCTTCATTTCCCATGATGTTAAGGCCACGTATTCTGCCGGGACCGATATCAACATTAAAATATGCAGAAAGATTATCATAATCCTTTTTGTATTCCTTCTTTTCACGGTCGGCAAAGTGTTTGCGTACATGACTTCGGTTACCTGCTGATCCGGCTCCATCATGTCCACCCCAGAGACCTACACGAATAGTTCTCCTTGGTTTAACACCGATGGCCTTGAGAATACGTACCGCTTCCATTGCAGTAACTGATCCGGCAGCGTTATCTATGGCACCGGTCCCGACAGGTACAGACTGAAAATGACCGCCTATTATAACTATTTCATGTGCCAGATCTGTACCAGGAATCTCGGCGATGATGTTATGATCGAAGGACTCTCCTCTGTAAACGGTCGTCCTGATCTCGATTTCCATCTCGACAGGAATATCCTTTTCGAGGATTCGCATTATCCGGTTATACTGTTCCACTGCCAAAACCAGCTCTGTTGGCTGGAGAGGCTTATCTTCCCACGGCTTTTCCATTCTATTGTAGTTGCTGGGAGCAACTGATCCGTAATAATGTTGAGCATCCGGGTGTACAATAGCTTCAGCACCTTCGGTAAATACAAAATTAATAATTTGCTGTCTCGTAATTTTGTCATCAGGGGGTCTGTTTCTACCTCTCTCTTGATTGCCCAATTCAATAGCCATAACAGATTCTTGTGGAGTAAGTGGGTGTTTCTCCATTTCATCGAGCTGTTCTTCCGTCATTGTTAGTGGAGTGGCTTCAAAATGGGGTGAAATTTCCTGTACCGGTTTTATGAATACGATACGATCCCTTAATTTCCCCCGGTATTGTTCCAGATCAGCTTCCGAGGAAATTTCATCAAAATTCATGGAGAAGACGTCCGCTCGGACCTTTCCGTCAGTACCGGCCGTCCACGGCGCTGGATACCCGATGACTCGCATATATTGGGGAGCCATCATGTGGATAGACGTGAAGGCATGCCCCCAGCCGTTACCGAACTCATACGGCTCAAGTCTGGCATTCGTGAGACCATATTCTTTGAGACGGTCTCTCGCCCATTCTGCCGCTGCACGATATGAAGGCGTTTTAACATTCCGGGGTCCAAAAACATCGGTCAACCAGCTGGCATTTTCCATCACATCAGAATTTTCAAATTCTTCTTCCATGAGCTTATCCACTACATCCCAGTAAATCGGTTCTTGTGCAGATATAGAAGATACTATTATTAGCATCAAAAATAGACTTGTCAACAAGGTATGCTGAGCTTTCATTGTATTATTCCTCAATGTGTTAATGCTTTTAGAATATTTCGATTTAATCGTGTAAAATTTAATCGTGTAAAATAGTAAGGTATGTAATTGACTTTTACAAGTGTAATTTGTTTCTTGAGATAACACGTTTTACTAAAATTCTTGCTTATTTTTGATTATTGTTTTAATAATTTGTTAAATACATTTATATTTCTTTAATTCGCAGGAAAAATTAATCAATCAGGGAGAAATGACGTGAAATTATCCAAAGTGTTATTATTTGCTATCCTGACAACTCCGTTTTTGTTATCAAATCAGGTTCACGCTCAGAGTTCGAATGATTATAAGACCATTCTAACCAATTGCAACGTGATAGACTGTACCGGAGGTCCCGTCTTGGAAGATATGACGGTAATCATCACGGGTAACAGAATAACTGAAGTATCAGACAGGATGTATCGCGGGGAAGCTGTTGAAAACAACAGCAGAATAATCGATCTTGACGGTGCGTACGTGCTTCCGGGATTTTGGGATAATCATTCCCATATATCTGACATTCACCCTGATGTGAATAATACGCTTGCGCATGAACATGTATTACCGGCAGTAATACGCGCAGGCAGAATGGCAATGGATGCTCTCCAAAGAGGCATCACAACTCTCAGGATGGTTGCGGAGCGAGATTACCTCGATGTTGCATGGGGGAAAGCCTTCGATGCAGGTGTTTTTGTCGGACCGCGGATCATTTCTTCCGGACCGAGCATTTCATCAACTCATGGTGACGCTTATGCTCCTCCTTATCCCGGTGGTAAACAAGTGAACGGTCCCAATGAAATCAGGAAAGCTGTCAGAGAAAATATCAGATATGGAGCAAGGATTATTAAAATTCAGGCAGATGTTCTCGACCGGGATGAAATTCAATCAGCAATAGAGACAGCACACAGTTTCGGGATTCCAGTGACAGCGCATTCCTCTGAAAAGGCTGCCCATATTGCTGTAGAACTCGGTATCGACTGCATTGAGCACGGGTACGGGCTCAGCGATGAAACCATACAGCTCATGGCAGATAAGGGCACGTTTTATGATCCCACTATTGTCTGCAATTTGAGCGCTGAATATATTGCCGAGAGGGAGCAAAAAATCGCTGAACTGAACCTGAACGACGCAGATGAGATCATCGAAGGGAGGACCAAGGTGGCTTTTATTGATGAACGGACACCGAGTCATGCATTAAACCAGAGGAACATTCTTCGCAAAGCGGTAAGAGCGGGCGTCAGGGTTCTTACCGGCGGCGACGGCACCCCTATCGGAGAGCAAGTATTACTGGAAATTGAACAGCAGGTGTTATCAGGATTGACAGAAATGCAGGTATTGATCAACGCCACTCGTAATTCAGCTGAAATGATGGGTATGCTGGACGATATCGGTACAGTTGAAAAAGGCAAACTCGCTGATCTGATAATCATTGAGGATAATCCTTTGGAGCATATTTCAAATATCAGGAAACTTAAAATGGTGATCAAGGATGGAAAAATTGTGAACCTTACAAAGGACGAAGGTCTGACAAGTCTTTGGGAGTTATATTATACTAAAAGGTAATTATGTTATTTCCTGACCACGTGTCATCACGTGTCATAATGTATCCGGCAAGGAAGCTGATGACGTAACAACCGATACTTTGATAAAATTTCTCGAAATGGTGTTGATTTAGTTTTTGAGATGACTTTTTATTGGAGCATGTGAGACGTTTTGCGAACCTTTGAAAATATTTTTAAAATAATCGTTAAAAACGGTGTGTATAGTTGATCTTCGATGTCGCTCCCCGTGAGAGCAATTTTGTATCGAAATCCCATACAGAATCGCCTATATTTCTCCAATTCTGTGTATAAACCAGAAAGATGTCATTCCCGGGATTGACGGTCCACCTGAATTTGGAGAACAATCCGATCACTTCACTCACATCGTCATATTGCAGACTGCTGATAAACGAAGACCACGGTGTCAGATGAACGCCTCCCTCAAACTGAAACAGATTTGTTATGAAATCTCCCTGAGGCAAGGTCACATCGTTGTATTGGATACTAGATTTAATTTCAATTCCCGGATAAGGTCTGTAATTGAAGCTGAAGCTGTATTGCTTCTTTTCGCCGGACCAAAAGTCTCCCCCACTCACTATATATTGTACCGATAACGGATGATGTCCTGCAGACCATCCGGAAATTCTCCACATGTTAAACTTGTATTCTCCGGCAGGGAGTACGATTCCGTCGTGTATCTCGAATTCTTCATCGAGCAGTTCAAATTTCCTGATTAATTGAAGCTCAAAATTGCTGCCATCTTCAAAAATGATCTCAAACAGGTTGTATTGGATATTTCTCGTTACAAGTCTGTTCGACATATCCCAGAGGTTTCTCCACTGCCCCCACGTTTTTATTTGTCGTATCCATGGGATAAAATTCGGCCGGGGATTGAAACCGATTCTCGGTTCAACACGGCGGAAACTGTTTCTTGTTACGAATCCGACCGCCGGATCATATGCTTCTCCGAACTCTCTATACGAAACATGTCCATCAAAGAGATCGTTCGGATAATTGATCCTGATTCCGCGCGCACTGAGGTCATTAAATGATGCAGTGCCTCTATTTTCAGGATCGGTATTCCACAATAAAAACCCCTCAAATTCGAGGTTCTTATTTACCAAAAATTTCGATGTGGCTAACTTAACATCGGCTCCGATAGTATGACGGTCTTTAAGGGCAGGACTGGCATTGACCGCTTTGCCTGCTCTCCGAGTATAGATTAATCCTACTGATGATTGCTCAAAAAGTGACCGCTTGATCCTCGCAACGGAAAAATCTTCCAGCAGGAGTATCCGCATCCAGGTTCTCATCGGTCCTGACTTGAACAAATCCTATTTCATTGCGTCCGATTGTTCCGCCAAGACGCGCACCGAATACTATAGGGATCTGTACCCCTTCGGAAAGACCGATTCTTCTGCTGAAATATGGGTTTACACCATTCAGAGGAGCAAAACTAAACACACTTGATCCTTCAAGAAAAAAATCCCGCTTTTCCTGAAAGAACAAAGGGAACCGGGTCAAATTGATTCTTCTTTGGTCAACCTCAACTTCGGCGAAATCAGTATTGATCGATACTGCGCCGCGAAGACTTGATGTAATATTATACGAGATGTCGATACCAACATCTGACGGTGTTTCCGACTGGTCTTCGGGATTCTGCAAAAGAACTCCCTCTTCAATAACATTTGGGACGTTTTGCCTTCCGATTGTAGCGTACGGTATAATCTCAAGACCAACACCCTGCGACAAATCCTGCAGACCGTTCAATCTGCCTGCATGCACAGGACTGGTGAGCAGCTGATTTCGTTTATGTCCGCTCCATCTTGATTCTTCACTTTTCCGCCGTATAGATCTCTGGAAATTAATGCCCCAAACATCACTTGCCGGATCGAAATTTAAGGTCTGAAATGGTATCCGTATCTCCGCTGTCCATCCCTTTTCATGCAGTGATGTTTCAACGGTCCAGATTCCATCCCACGATTTATTGACATAACCAACACCAAGAATCAATCCACCTGGTGAAACTCCACCTCCTCCCAACACGAGCACACTACTACCAACACCACCGCCTCTGCCGCCAGTCGACCCTATCAATCCATCACCCAATAATCCTGCCGGGTTTGTTTCAAAATAGTATCCCGTTCTCCCGTCCAGAAATGTATCGATTATCCACATAAACCGGTCATCAGACGAAATGTTTACGTCACGCTTTTTCAGATATCCGAGCACACCATCAGGATTGCTGTCATACAGATTTGCACCGATATATAGATTTTTTTCGTCATAAAGCACATAGACTTCGGTGTTTTCGGTAGCATCCAATCCTTCTGTTGGTTCCGATTGTAAAAATCCGGTTGCTGAGTCCGCACTTCTCCAAGCATCTTCGTCCAGAACACCGTCAACGTTTATCGGACTGGACACTTGTACTGCATTGATCGATTTTCCGGTGAATGCAGGTTCTGTTCCGGGGCTGCTGTTTACGCTTGATGGAAAATCGGTCCTGTCCGGTTGTTCATTGTTGTTTTTCACATTAGCCTGGTAAAATTCATTTAAATTCCAAACTGTGTCATCTACAAACTCAATCCTGTACGGCACTATTACTCCATCCTTTGGTTCACCGAAGTCTTCAGTCGGTATTTCCCAGGTAAAACTGTTTGTAACACCGGGCTGTATCAATGTTGAAAACGTTCTTTCGAACAATACAGGCTCAGTGCGATCATGATAGTAAACCATGAACCAGACCTGCAGCTCTTTGATTCCCGAATTTCCTGAATTTTCTAAATCGAAATATACCCGTAATGCATCTTCGCCGACAATAAGCACATTGACCGGTCCAGATATCGAGATCGGCGCACTTCCATATTCGAATGTGGTCAGGGGAATATACATGTCGGGTTGCAACTCATCGTGATTGACCTGGGCGTGAAGCTGAGTGGTCAAAGCCGCGAATGTCAGTACAATGAAAATATATACGATTCTATGTACTTGTATGAACACTCTTATCAGCATACAGTAAAAGCCTTTGGAAAATCAAAAATTTAATGCGGATTTATATAAATATTTAGATGATTGAAAAACAGAAGCACACATAATACAATGTAAGCACTAAAATATTCAATTATAGTATTATGCGACCGCATTGTGTTTTAAAGTATATTTTTCCACCGGTTCAATAGTGAAAAATTTATATCCCGCAAATAAAATTTCAGATAGTAATTTGGATGAAATTCGAATTTTCAAAACTTCTAACTGACAATCCCCGTATAAAATCTCAAAAAGAGGATTAACTGGATTTGTGTTGGAATTTGAGACTTTTTAAGATGTAATAAACTTGGTCAGAATGTATTTGATACTATAATATCAATTATAAAGGTATGCATCGTGTAATTACAAGTATATTCTACTCTCTAATTATATTATTCAACGACACAATCCAATAAACATTCATAAGCAGCCCATTTATATTTTTTCAAGGCTAATGTTTTAGGCCGTTTAGGCTTTACATTTGACTCAATTCTGCATATAAGACAACATGTTTGATTAGACCCGTCGTTTTCATTGTCGATTAATACTTTGATATATCGAATATTGTGCTTGAAGTAATATATTGGCCTCAGAATATTACATAGATCCTGGAGGTACTTTCCATTATTGTGATTAATATTACGGTTGGAATGGTAAGATATTACCAGAGTAATATTTGAATTTAATAGATTCGATTGAATTAAATCTTATTTCAAGGTTTCCTGCAGTTGGATTCAATTAATTATTACTAACTACTTTCTAATTTCACCAACTAATTTAAACAAAGGTACTTAGGTTATTTTCGGATAACGTGTTACAGTATATTTGGAATGGAAGAAAAAGTCACTGGATTGATTGTTGGTACATATTGTTGGTACATCATGTCCCTTTTGTTCCGGGGATCGTCTGTACCATTTGCGTGATAATCCGTTTTACATGTACTCGATGTTCTTGTAAAGAGAGCCAGAAGCGGTTCAAGGACGAACTTGCTCTACTGCATTATGTTTCTTTGGAGATATCTACCAATAAAGTTGCCAGGTATTTTGGTTTTGGCTCCACGACGGTGCGAGGCACATAGATGCTTTATCGACAGGAGATTTATGATTTCAGGAAGTGAGAAGACTTTCCGGCAAGATAAAATGTGATGCACGCTGCTTTGGTGGGAAACATACGGGAACCAGTGGTCGCGGGAGTGCCGGTACAATAAAGGTTTTCGGCATGGTGAGACGTCACGGGAAGCTATTTACTACGATGTGACTGCCGCTTGATGAACGGAATCAGGTACACCGCTGGGCAAGGGAGTGTCTTCTCCACTGCTCCGTTCCGTTCGTATACATCGCTGAAGTTTTTTGGTAAACAGCGTACGGTCAATCATAACACATAGTGCATCACGAAATGTCGTCATAGTAACGGCCTTGAGGGGTTCTGGTCAATTGCACAAGAAAGACGCTTACAGTACCATGGTGTCAGCAAAAGTCATTGCCTGGTATACCGCAAGGAAATGGAATGGAGATACAATTACAGAAACCAAAATCTATACCATCCTTTAATCAAAATTCACGTTAGTACGCTTTTGACATAATGACCTAAACAAATATAGATCGGATCCAACGCCAATGGGCCGGAATTTGCGAAATGTCCCCCGACTATAGTCCGATCATGGGGATAACTCCAGTGAAGGGGTTATTAGTGGATGTCGGATGGGGAACGTACGGTTTCAAATCTGCCACGATTTCAGGCAAAATGTTAGCAGAATTGATCGCGACTGATAAGACTCCGGAACTGATCGTTCCTTTTCGTTTGTCACGGTTTCTTGAAAATGAACTTGTTGGAGAAAAAGCAACGGCATCGGTTAGCCATTAAGTATATTTTCAATTATTCTACGCACTATTATATATAGCAGACACACTGTTCATTAGTGTTTTTTGCGAACATTTCACGTTTTATACGGTAAGAATATTGAATGATCCGGTCATGGTAGAAATACTGTTGTCCGCAATCTTTAAAGCCAAGGGCTCAAATGCTCTTAAGGAAGTAAATCATGATAATTCTATCTTGTCACAATTGCGGAGATCGAAACGTCAGTGAATTCCGTTTTGGCGGAGAGCACATTCCGCGCCCTGAAGATCCTTCTGCATGCAGCGATTCAGATTGGACCGATTATCTTTATTCTCGCAGCAACAGAATGGACATCAAAATAGAGTGGTGGTATCATAACGCCGGTTGCGAGCTTTGGTTTCTTGCTGAAAGAAACACACTGACCAACCAGGTTATAAAAATCTATCTCTGGCAACAAAAATCCATTGTAGGAGAAGAATAATTGCAGACAGCTCTAGCAGCAGAATCTCATCGTTTTCCTGCGCAGCAAGTCGAAATTATTGATCGCTCCTCGGTGCTTACTTTTCGTTTCGACGGTAAAGATTACACCGGCTATCGAGGAGACACTATTGCTTCAGCCCTCACGGCTGCCGGTGTTCAAACATTGAGTCGTTCCTTTAAGTATCATCGGCCGCGCGGATTGCTCTGTTGTTCCGGTGATTGTCCAAATTGTTTGGTACAGGTTGAGGATGAACCGAGTGTTCGGACATGCACACGGAAGATAACTCCTAGATATGGAGGTACAGCCGCACAAAACGTATGGCCGTCACTTAAGTATGATCTACTCTCTCTGATTCAGCTTAGAGCACGGCTAATGCCCGTCGGTTTTTACTGTAAAACCTTTATACGCCCAAAATCAATGTGGCCTCTGTACGAACGTGTCCTGCGTATGGCTACCGGCCTGGGCAAAGTCGATCCCACCACTCCACCGGGTGAATATGACAAACAGTATCTGCATACCGATGTTGCGGTTATAGGTGGCGGACCGTCCAGAATAAGCGCAGCCCTTTCAGCTGCAAAACAGGGAGTAAGGGTAATAGTGTTCGACAGTGAACCAGCCCTTGGCGGTCATTTACGGTATCAATCGAATTCGGCTTTACATGAGTTCAAAGAATCCATAAGCAAATACGAAAATATCGAAATATTTACTAATACAACTGTCCAAGGAATATATGAAGACAATTGGCTTTCGGCAACCCGGGGGAATCGTCTCTTCAAAATTCGATCGAAATCCACAATATTAGCTACTGGGGCTTATGAAATACCGCTTTGTCTTTGAGAATAACGACCTGCCAGAAGTGATGTTAGGAAGCGCCGTACAACGCCTTCTGCACCTTTACGGTGTTAATCCGGGAAATCAGATTCTGATAGTAACAACCAATGAGGATGGGTGGCGATTGGGTGGCGATCTTCAAACAGCGAGAATTAAAGTGGCTGCCATCGTGGAAGAACGTTCCAGTGAAGACTGTAACAGATTGCACCTGAACAAGTTTATTGCCGATCATACACCGGTATATTTCGAGCATACGTTTGTCCGCCTTTAAATCCATAAAAACTGAAAATAGAGACCTTGTATGGACGGCACCTGACATCACCGGTGAAACGTATCGTACTACTGCGCGCGTGAGCGTACCGGGTAACAAAAAGGAGTTTGTCTGTTTCTGCTTCTGCGAATTCTGCGAAGATGTCAGAGGCCGGGATATAGAAACGGCTATTACGGAAGGTTACAACAGCATTGAACTCCTCAAACGGTACAGCACCATTTCAATGGGACCCTGCCAGGGGAAAATGTTTTCAATGAATACGATTCATCTATGTGCTCGTACCAACAATTTGACCGTGCAGGAGACCGGCAAAACAACTGAGCGACCTCCTGTAGACCCGGTAGCGATGAGCACTCTTGCCGGACAAAAGATGGAACCGGTACAGATCACTCCTCTGCATAATTGGCATTTAAACCGGGGCGCTAGCAATGATGGTGGCTGGTCAATGGCTGCGTCCCGAAAGATATATTGATCCGAAAGATGAAGTCCATGCTGTTAATGAACGGGTTGGCCTCATTGATGTCAATACATTAGGTAAGCTGCAACTCACCGGACCGGGTGTATCGGACTTTCTTGAGCGTGTCTATTTAAATAAATGGCGTAAACTCTCCGTAGGACGTGCTCGTTATGGTATGATGTGTAATGATGAAGGTATAATAATTGACGATGGTGTCTGTGCACATATCAGTGATGAAGAATGGTACATGAGCACAACTTCCTCGGGAGCATCGGGAATCTATGCATGGTTGCAATGGTGGTTACAATCAGGCTGGAGAGATGGTGTCCATTTGATAAATTTAACCGATGCATTCTCTTCTATAAGCATTGCCGGGCCACGGGCTCGAGATGTGCTGAAAAAATTGACATCATGTAATCTAAATAATGACGAATTCCCTTATATGTCTGTTCGCTCTGCTGAAGTAGCAGGAGTCAAGTCCCGAATATTGCGAATCGGATTCACTGTCCGTCTGGTTATACACTTCATGTCTGGGAATCTTTGATGCAGGCCGGGGAAGAATTTGATATTATACCATTTGGTGTCGAAGCACAACGTATTCTGAGATTACAAAAAATATTTGTTCTTGTAGGACAGGATACGGACGCTTTATCTGATCCGTTTTCAGCTAATATGGAATGAATAGTTAAGATGGATAAGCCGGATTTTCTTGGAAAGCGTTCTTTTTCACGAATATTGGATGATGGTTTGAAACAAATACTGGTTGGGTATAAAATGGCGCGTACTGATATTGCCCCTGCAGAAGATTGCCAAATCGTCACCAGAGGATCTGGTAATAAAATGGAAATTATTGGTTGGATTAGCTCCAGTCGTTTTAGCCCAACCTTGAATGAATCAATAGGTCTTTGTTGGCTTCTGCAAGAATCAGGAAACCAAAATGGCACATCTTTTACAATAAAGGTAAATGAAAAATTAGAGACTGCAAATGGTTTTCATGGGACCTTTTATGATCCTGAAGGCACAAGGCAGAAAATGTGAAAATAACTAAAATTCCTGTAAAATTAACTCCATTTCATACGGTCTCCCTAATACATAATCCGAAGCTTACCCAACATCTTGGGTGGGAGATTTCCAACATTTTACACTACTGTCGAGGAAGAATTAAACCTTGCTCGCAATAAAGTTGCAATAGCTGATGCAACACCAAACGGTAAGATAATGGTCCGGGGCGATCAAGCAGAAGATTTTCTGAATTCAACTATAAACCTGCTAAACATTGCCATTCATACCGGGGTAAAAATCGCAGAGATGAGTGTTTATCGCCTTAGAAAGGACCTCTTTTTTATCAGTACATTACCCGGAGAAGTTGAGGTCATTCTATAAATGCTAAATAGAAAAGCTGAGGAGACAGATAAATTTATTACAATTACTGACGTAACGCACGGTAAATCAGAAATTCTTGTTGTCGGACCTTATAGTCAGGGACTTCTGAGCAAACTGTGTGGATTGGATTTTCATCCTGTGGAGTGGATAAATTTATGTCGTCTGAATAGATTGGACACATTAGTTTAAGAACTAAGAAATGCATTTAGATTATGCAAGATAAATATTAACCTCCTCCGAGAGGTTCAATCCCGATAAATTTCCTCCAGTATAACATAGACAACGATTCAAGCTTTATTTGCATATTAAGGAGGTTATAAATGAATAGATAATAGAGTTAAAGAGTTGAATATACCGGACAATACCGAAACTAGATTCGATAAAAATCCGAGGCAGTTGATGCTGCGAGTCGAGTAAAAATATTTTTCATATAATATTTGGCGTATTATTTAACAGTATTAAGTTGACATTTCGTGACTTTGCCACCATCACACTTTACTCTGGTGAAAATCATCTTTGGATTGCATGGATTATGGAACTTCCGGATACGAATGTGATTTCAACAGTGATATAGAAAATCTCTTTTCCACCTGAAATCTAAGGCAATTTGAAAAAAATTATTCATACTATTTATTATTAAATTCTTGCATATACATTTGAGTTGACGTATCTTTATGTTATACTGTTGTGGTGTATATTTTGTTACCCTGCTGTTTTTAACTATTCCACAACTCAAATACACATGTAATATGATTTTAGAGATTAGAGATTACTGTTTAGATTTTGAATAATTGAGCAAGGTGTTATTATGCCTGACAATTTAAGTAATTTATCAGGACGCAAAGGATTGGATAACAATCTTTTTGAAAAATTACAGGAGAGCGCCTGGTCAACCGGCACTCCTGACAGGGAAGATCTTAGAAAATTGGCTGAAGAGTACTTGATAGGTGATGCCATTACTTATGGTACAGCGTCATTTTATGATTTCTTAAAACCGGAGAATGCCGGAAAAAAAGTCTACATCTGCAGCGGAAGTGTCTGTCTCATGGCGGGTACACAGAATAGATTGAAAAACGATCTGAAAGAATATTTTTCCGAAGATGAGATTGGACATATGTGCTGTCTCGGAAGATGCCATGAAAACGGCTCATTTCATTATAACGGAAAAAATTATTCCGCTCAATCATCAGAAGATATTACTAACATTGTGAAAAACGGTTCTATCAGCAGTATAGATTCGTATACAGTAGAGTCCAATGCTGAGCGGCCCGTTCTCACAGCAGATTTTCCAGGTGTTGATGAATATTATTCGCTTCTAGAAGAATCATTGAAAAAAAATCCAGATGCTCTATTACGGGATATTAAGGACAGCTGTATTCGGGGAAGGGGTGGAGCAGGTTTTCCCATGGGATTCAAACTGGAATCCTGTAAGAACACAAAAAGCAAACAAAAATATATTGTATGCAATGCGGATGAAGGGGATCCCGGAGCATTTTCTGACCGGTATCTGCTGGAAAAGCGTCCACATTCTGTTCTTTTCGGAATGATTATCGCAGGATATATTGTCGGTGCGGATACAGGGGTGCTTTACATTCGAGCGGAATACCCTGAGGCTGTGGAAATCGTCACTGATGCTGTGCAAGATCTTCAGTCAAAAGGATTGTTGGGTATTAACATAAAAAACAGCGGATTCAATTATAAATTTAAGGTCATTAAAGCAGCCGGAGCATACATTTGTGGTGAGGAAACTGCATTACTTTCGTCAATAGAAGGACAGAGACCGGAAGTACGTATCAGACCTCCATATCCTACGGAAGAAGGACTTTTCAACAAACCAACGATCGTAAATAATGTTGAAACATTGGCAGCTGTTCATTTTATCCTGCGAAATTGCGGGAAAAAGTATGCTGAAATAGGAACCAAGAAATCTTCAGGAACCAAACTAGTTTCACTTGACAGTTTTTTCAATAAACCGGGGATGTATGAAGTTATTATGGGTACACCATTTTCGGTCGTTGTAAATGAAATGGGTGGTGGTTTCAGAGTGCCAGTAAAAGCGTTGCATGTCGGAGGTCCGCTCGGTGGCCTAGTACCCGTGGATAAAATTAATGATCTGACTCTTGATTTTGACTCATTCGCTGAAAACGGATTTTTGCTGGGACACGCAAGTGTTATTTGCATTCCGGAAGAATTTCCGCTTGTTAAATATCTCGAACATTTATTTGAGTTTACCGCAGACGAATCATGCGGTAAATGCTTTCCGTGCAGGATAGGTTCTGTCCGAGGTCAAGAGTTATTGGAAAAAGCACAAAAAGATAGTTATAAAATTGACAAGGAATTGTTTGAAGACCTTTTAGAAACAATGGAGGTCGGTTCTCTTTGTGCACATGGTGGCGGGCTTCCTTTGTCGATAAGAAATGCGCTGCAATATTTCAGTGATGAGCTTAAACCATATTTTGCTGAATCAACAAAATCTGTTCCGGTTTTAGAACACAATTAAACGTGTTTTTAAAATAAATAGTTGAGGATAACGTATGAGCAATGTTGCATATATAGATGATAGACCATATGAAATGATAGATAGTGAAACCATATTATCATTCATACAGCGTATCAAAGGGGAAAACTCCGTTCCAACACTTTGTGAGGCACCAAATCTGAAACCATTTGGTTCCTGCCGTGTCTGTAATGTGGATGTTGCGTTATCAAAGGGAGGTCCGGTAAAAGCGCTTGCTTCTTGCCATTCTCCCCTTTCGGAAAATATGTACATCTATCCTAATTCTGAAAGAATAGAAAAACTAAGAAAAAATATTTTAGAACTTGTATTGACAGACTATCCGATGGAACGATTACCATCCCCTTCGAACGGAAATAAAGGTAATGGAAAGTCGAATGGTTTTAAAAGTAAAAACGAACTCCATAGCCTTGTAGAACAATATGGATTGAATGCCGATTCTGTCAGATATCCTGCTGGTAAAAACAATCTTGGACTTGCGATGGATGAAAGTCATCCTTATATGATCGCAGACCTTGCTGCGTGCATCAATTGTTACCGTTGTGTTCGTGCATGCGACGAGGTTCAGGGCCAATTTGTGCTCAGTATGGCAGGCCGCGGAATCAATACTAAAGTTATTATGGGAATGGACACAACTTTCGACGAATCTGTGTGTGTTTCCTGCGGAGCATGTTCCCAGGCATGTCCGACTATGGCGATAACCGATATTTACCGATCAAAAGATACAATTTCTGACAGTGTAACAAGAACAGTATGTACATATTGCGGTGTTGGTTGTAATCTAGATGTAGCAGTCAAAGAAAATTCAATCACAAGTGTCTTAGCACCGTATGATGCCGAAGCAAACCAGGGACATACTTGTTTAAAAGGAAGGTATGCATTTAAATTTTATAATCATCCCGACAGATTGCAAACCCCGCTTATAAGAGTAAATGGAAAATTTGAAGAAGCAACCTGGGATGAGGTGTATGATGTAATGGTTGAACGGTTCAATGAACTCAAAAATGATCATGGACCTGATTCAATTGCAGGAATATCATCCGCTCGCTGCACAAACGAAGAAAATTATCTGATGCAGAAATTTATCAGAGCTGTCATAGGTACAAACAACATTGACTGTTGTGCTCGCGTATGCCATTCACCAACCGCTTTAGGTATGCAACGTTCTTTTGGCATAGGAGCAGCTACAAATTCTATAGAAGATATAAAACTTACGGATTGTATGCTGGTTATCGGTGCTAATCCGACCTTGGCTCATCCTGTAACTGGTGCAAAAATGAAGCAAGCTTCGATGCAAGGTAAAAAGCTGATCGTTATTGATCCGAAGCGCATCGAATTAGCTAATTATGCAGATATTCATCTGCAACTTCGTCCCGGAACTAATGTAGCTATGCTTAATATGCTGCTGCATTATATTGTAAAAGAGGAATTTGTCGACCAGAAATTCATAGATGAGCGTTGTGAAGGATATAAAGATTTCAAAGAAAGTATCCTGAAGCTCGATATTGAAGAAATGGAACGGATAACAGGTGTGGATAAAGAACTCGCCCGTGAAGCAGCTATCATGTACGCATCTGCTCCGAATGCAATGTCTTTTCATGGGTTAGGTGTTACCGAACATACGCAAGGTACATTCACCGTTATGCTCATCGCTGATCTTGCAATGGTCACAGGAAATATTGGCAGACAGGGAGTCGGAGTAAATCCTCTTCGCGGACAAAACAATGTGCAAGGTGCTGCCGATATGGGTGCTCAACCGCACCAAGGTGCAGGTTATCTTGATATAACAGATCCTGAAATTCACAAAAAATATGAAAATTTTTATAGAAGGTCGCTTTCCGATGAGATAGGGTGGAAAATACCAGAAATGTTTAATGCTGCCATCAATAAGGAGTTAAAAGCGCTATGGTTGATCGGTGAAGACGTTGTACAAACCGATCCTAATACAAACCATGTTAAAAAAGCGTTGGGAAGTCTTGAGTTTCTTGTTGTTCAAGAAATTTTCATGACTGAGACTGCACAACTTGCAGACGTTATTCTCCCGGCAACATCATTCCTTGAGAAAAGCGGTACATTTACCAATGGAGAGCGTCGTGTTCAGCGGGTCAATGCTGTAATTGAACCTCTTGAAGGTACAAAAACAGATGGTCAGATCATAGTTGATATGATGAATAGAATGGGGTATGACCAGCCTGATTATCATCCGGAGACAGCACTCGAGGAAATATCCCGGATCGTACCGTTCTTTAAAGGAATCAAGTGGGATGAACTCGGTGAAAATGGAAAGCAGTGGCCTGTTGGTGAAGATGGAAAAAGTACGGAAATTATACATGTAAACAATTTTAAACGGGGCAAGGGAAATATTCAGTTCATCGCGTGGCGCGAATCGAATGAAATAGTGGAAAATGAGAAAGATTTTCCATTTATTCTAACTACCGGACGAGAACTTGAACATTATAACTGTGGCACTATGACACGGAGAACGCCAAACAATGATATTCTCGGTGAGGATACATTACTGGTAAATCCGAAAGATGCAGCTAATAAAAACATTTCCGACGGTGATCTTGTCTGCATGTCATCAGCGCGAGGCAAGGTAGACCTTCGGGCAAAGGTGACAACAGATGTAAAACCCGGAATTCTCTATACTACCTTCCATTTTCCGGAAATTATGGTCAATGTGATAACGGGAAATGAATGCGACACTGAAGCACTATGCCCGGAATACAAAGTCGTTGCTGTCGATATAAGAAAAGCAAAAAATATGGAGAGCCGAAAAGTAGGCGAGTTGGTATAAAATAGATAACGCGTATAATAATCCTTGCTTTCCATTAACAGGGATTATGTATTTTACATTATAATTTATTTTATTCTCCAACCACCATGATAAATATTGAATCTGCTTTTACTCACAAATCCTAATAATGTCAAATTAAATTCTTTTGCAAGTTCAAAAGCAAGACTTGAAGGAGCTCCCACTGCTGCCACGATAGGAATACCTGCCAAAGAAGCCTTTTGCAGCAATTCAAAACTTGCACGTCCGCTTACCACTCCAATGTAATCCGATAACGGAATTTTCCCTAACAACAAAGAAGCACCGATCACTTTATCCATTGCATTATGTCTACCGACATCTTCTTTTAATAATTCTAATTCACCAGTAACCGAGAATAAAGCGGTAGCGTGAATTCCTCCTGTACTTTCAAATAAGCTTTGAGAGGAGTTCAGTTTATCCGGTAGAGAGTAAATCGTTTCCGCAGAAACGAAAGGTCCGGACTCTGTTTTTTTCGGAGAACTGAATTTATTATTTACCTTAACCGCATGAATAGAAGATTTGCCACAAACTCCACAGCTTGATGAAGTGTAAAAATGTCTCTCAAGTTTACTAAGATCGATTTTAACTCCATCCTGAAGATCGACTTGAACCTCATTCCTGGCTTTTGCTCCTTTAGCAAGTGGGTTGCAATATTTTATATCTTTTATGCTCCGGCGATCATTTATCAGTCCTTCGGTAAATAAAAAACCTGCGGCCAATTCAAAATCATTACCAGGTGTCCGCATTGTTACTGAAATATTTTTTGTGACTTTTATCCCGCTTTCTTCAAATCCGATCCGAATCTCCAGAGGTTCTTCTACTGCCAGTTTATCGTCTAATTTTCTAACACCGTCTTTATCTATCTTATTGATCGAAGCAGAAACAACACTTTTATGCATCTATATACCCTGCTTATTTCACAAATTAAATATTGCGTAGAAGCGCTAATTTTCTACTTTTCTACTTTATAATACATAAGAATGAATAAAATATCAAATTAATATATTTCATAACGCGTTTTTATCATTATTAGTTCGATCAAAACAAACAACACTACCAGAGATAATAAACACATAATGGAGTGAATTTTCAATTAGTTTGATAGAGATTTACATGGTGAAGGGAGGAGGATTTGTAATTGCGCACAACCTGGCAGTTAAAACAGACCTTTTATTTCTCCGTCAGGTAATAAATCCATATTGAGAGCGGCAGGCTGTTTCGGAAGTCCCGGCATAGTAAGCATCTCACCCGTTAGGACTACCAGAAATCCCGCACCCGAAGAAGCTCTAACTTCTCTAACTTCTATTCTAAAATCTTTCGGTCTTCCAAGCAGTTTTGGATTATCCGACAATGAATACTGAGTTTTCGCTATGCATACCGGCAAATTATTTAGCCCTATCCTGTCATATCTCTTAATATCCATTAATGCCTTTTTTGTATAATCTACTCCTTCTGTACCGTAAATTTCAGTCGCTATTTTTTCAATTTTCGATTTTATTGGAAGTTCCAGGTCATACAACAATTTAAAATCAGATTTTTCCGATTCAGCATATTCGACGACTTTTTCTGCTAAATCAATGCCGCCATCGGCACCATTTGTACATACATCGACAATAACCGCTTCAATACCAAGTTCTCTGCATCTATCTCCCACATATTTCAGCTCCTTGTTAGTGTCTGTCGGGAATTTATTAAGAGCAACAACCGGGAGCAAACCAAATTTATGAATATTTTCCAAGTGTTTTTCAAGATTGCCGAAACCCCGGACAATCGCATCAACATTTTCATCGGACAAGGCATCTTTGGGAACACCACCGCTATATTTTAGCGCTCTAACCGTAGCGACAAGAACAACAACCGATGGCTGCAAATCTGCATATCTACATTTAATATTGAAAAATTTTTCCGCTCCAAGATCAGCGCCGAATCCTGCCTCGGTGACCACATAATCGGAAAGCTGCAATCCTAAATTAGTTGCCAGTACAGAGTTGCAGCCATGTGCTATATTTGCAAAGGGGCCGCCATGTAAGATTGCAGGAGTATTATCCAGAGTCTGCACAAGATTTGGTTTTATGGCATCTTTCAGTAAAAGTGCTATTGCTCCTGTTGCCTGAAGATGATCGGCAATAACAGGTTCATCGTCGAATGTATATCCAACGATCATCCGGGAAATCCTTTCTTTGAGATCTTCAAGGCTGGTTGCAAGACACAGGATTGCCATCAACTCGGTAGCAGCCGTAATATCAAATCCATCTTCTCGTGGATACCCGTTGATTTTCCCTCCAAGAGCGACAACAATATTCCGTAAAGCTCTGTCATTCATATCCATCGTTCTTTTCAGCGTTATTGTCCGGGAATCGATGCCCAGTTTATTTGCCTGGAGGATATAATTATCAAGCAGTGAAGCCAGCAGATTGTTTGCGGCTGTCAAAGCATGAAAATCGCCGGTAAAATGCAAATTAATGTCCTCCATAGGGACAACTTGGGCATATCCTCCACCTGCCGCCCCTCCTTTAATACCAAAGCAGGGGCCGAGAGAAGGTTCTCGCAATGTAGAAACAGCATTTTTCCCAATCTTATTCAGTGCCATACTGAGACCGATATTAACGGTCGTTTTTCCTTCACCAGCAGGCGTGGGAGTAATAGCGGTGACTAAAATTAATCTGGCATTTTTTCTTTTGTCGTTTTTCTCAAAATTTTTTGAAGATATTTTTGCCTTATATTTGCCATACAGTTCAAGGTCATCCTCATTCAAACCTAACCTACGTGCCACTTCAATAATAGGAAGCAATTTTGCCGATTGTGCAATTTGTACGTCCGATTTCATTTCTCTTCACCTCTGAATAATAGCTATCTCACTGTTATAGGAAATTTTTATTCTTACTAAATGAATGAATTCAGAAGAATTCATTTTTACAAGAGAGCCTCTAGCATTATCACTCACGATATCTCGGCGTAATTCAGTCGCTGGCTTATACCATCGGATATTCTCCGCATCAATTCTTTACAAAAGATTAAGTAGGATTGTGTATTAAATAAGATGTACGTCGTTAGAACATGTTGAACAATACTTGTTAAAAATTAAGAGATACAATTAGTTTTTCCAAGTTTTTCTGTTTCATTTAGATCTAAATCAGATAATTATCATATTACAATGAAGAAGACGTGCATGATTCCATACACGTCTTCTTCAAGAAGTTTTAATATAGCAACTGCCATTTTTAATCGGCAGCATACACACTTTTCTCAAAATGCACTTACAGGTAAATCCGCAATCTACCGCAACGTTATCATAAATACGCCCCCTGCAGCATCAGGGCCATACCGGGCTGGTGCCGTAAAGCCATCAATATATTCGATTCGAGTTACATTGTCCGCAGATAAGTTGTAGAGATAGGATTTAGTTCCTACACGGGATCCGTTCAAGTAGACCAGGGCATCAGTTCCTTGAGAAATTGCAGAAATTCTACTTCTGTCCCGCGTCAAGAGTCTCGGTCTTAGGATTTCAATCAGTTTCCAGAGCGAATCGGCATGATTTACCGTATTGATTTCTGCCTCTTCAATGATATTTCGATCTCTGCTTATTTGCTGACCGCCCGCACCGGCAGCACACCCAATATAAAGCATTAGAGCGCAAAGTGTAATAATGCCTATCAATCTTTTCATAAATCACCTATATTTACAATCGTAATGTTTATAAAATTTTAATTGATATGCTCTATAAATTAATATAGAATAAATTTCCTAAAAAACCAAATGGAAATCCAAAATTAGCACAATAAAATCAAAATAATTATTATCTACTCAACGTGAATTCATGAAGACATACCGCTATCTCTAAAAATTACTCTGTGCGTTTACTATACAAGTTTTCAGAGTAATCTTTCCAAGAGAGAGCGTATTTGATGAATAATTGATACCATTAGTTATTGAGAAGTAACATCAAAAATACCGGCCCGTGCAATAGAGCAAAATTTTATAAGTGCTTCATCAGGAGGGTAATAGCAAATTTCCTGTATAGTTGAAGCATCTATATTTTGCAGTGACGCATTATCACCGAACCCGATACCATTGGAACCGGCTGCCGAAGATCGGTGTGACTGCTCCTTCATCAATTCTGCCTTCTTTTTGCCTGTCTCTGTTCAGAAGTCCCGGCTGTATACGCTGAAGAATCTCATTAGCAATCGATGCGTTTGTTGCTTGTATCTCTTCTATTGTAATTATATAACTGCTCTCTGAACCTCCTTCCCCATTGTAGCACAGGCAATGAACAGAAAAATTGCACAACACATTGTACCAATAATACAATTACGCATTTCTCTTCCGTAATTTAATGAGTAAAAAAGTGATGACCTATAAAATCATAGTGTGTCCATTACCATATAGTTATAATATAGAAGTTCAATATTAAAATAGCAAAAAACCAGGCATTTAGCACAATTATCTTATTGTATTGCACGTTTGTTTTTGATTTTTCAACCTTTTACCAGAGAACATTTAACGTTTTTTTGTCAGATTTGCACACCTCTATGATATAGCTTCAATATTTTTATGCTTGCTGGTAAATTCCCTGGTAAGAAATGTAAAGAGACTATGCTATAATCCAAAATATACCTACACAGACTGCTAGCAGACTAAAACCGAGCAACATTTTGTTGTATAAAAACGCTATACGGCCGGATAATTTCTCCATAGTCAAACCAATTAGGGTGATAAAGAGCACCATTGAAAGGATCGTACCTACTGCATAACCGCTGAGGTAAACTGCAGAAGTAACCGTTGATGGCAACGCTAGCGCGGGCAATATACCGAACAGGTGCGAACTTCCTGCAACCCCATGGATAAAACCAATTGAAAGAGCAGTATGGCTATGATTGTGAGAATGATTCGCGGAATGATCCCCGGATTTTGGATGCACATGAATGTGCAAATGCTGTATCTCATTGTCTTCCTGATCGTGTTTGTGCTCGTGGGCATTAACCTTATTGGTTATGAGCTTTTTTATTCCCCACATACCGATACCAATTAATATGACTCCGACAAACCGTTCACTCCATGACGAAATTAACTCCACTGGTATGAACTCATGGCCAAGAAGTGCCAATACACCGATAATAAATATTCCAATGGTATGACCAAGTCCCCACAAAAATCCGGTTTTCCATGAAGATTTCCCTTTATCGAACGATAACGGAGCAACGGCAGACAGATGGTCGGGCCCTGACAATACATGTAATGATCCGGCTATAAATCCGGTTATCCCATAAATCATAATCGTACTACTACTTTCTTCCGACTATCTTTATTTCAATATAGTGATTGCTGCCACTTGACGTTACCTCACCAATGTAGGGGACAGAACAAGTTGGACTGCTTTAGGCTTAAAGTTAAGAGGCAGATTGGTTCATGTTTGGGTGATCTGGTTAACGGAAATAAGTCCAAGACTTATTGGAATTAATTAGAGTTCATCTTGAAGACCTGATTCATAATTTGTACCATTATTGAACCGTTTAAACTGTTTTTTGCTGCAAATGCTATAGCTAATTATAGAAAAATGAGTTACGACGAATTAAAAACAATTTGAAATAATTTTACTGTTGTATTAGTAATATGGTATAAAACTTTCTCATATACGATATTTGTGAACAATTTCATATTATGAAAATTCCATTCTTATTTATAATGTATATAAAAAGAGCCTTATCTATAATTTTTATTTGTTTAGTAATGTATAGAATGAACGAATTATACGTTAACGTATGTGTGAGTTAAAGAGTGAATACACACATCATCTCATTTTAAAATAGTATGATAACACATATAATTTCAAACAATAAATGGTGTAGTGTCAGGGAAGAGCAATTCTGATTTTTACTGCACGCGACTCTCTGTCTTTAAACTCTTCAATAACAAATTCAACGGTATCGCCCACCTCAAAGGATTGGATGTCTACTCATTCAAGGCAAAACTTGTTAAAAAAATATTCTTCACCAGATTCAGAGCGAATGAATCCAACTCCCTGCTTTGGAGATAGACGTTCGATTTTACTTTTCATACTATCTGCATTTCTCGTTTTGAGATTGAAGTATAGTAAGATATTCTGATCATATCGACCCTATACCTATGCGACTGCGACCGAGCTGCATCACGGTAATATATACAAATTGAGAAACGTTTAACACTTTGGATAATTGCAACTTATGAATAGAAGAAAACTCATTTAAGATAATTAATCGAATATGCTAAAAGCTGAATACATGTGAAGCTGGTACATTTCAAGAACAATTTTGCAAAAGTTGTGTATTAATGCGTCATGATCTAACGGGATTTCTTAGGCCAAACAAGTGTTACTGTGTTATATCACTTACATATGCATTATGGATTTTCTGAGTAGTTGTATCCTGTGCAAAAACTACTATTTGCATGGAGTTTATGCTCATGTTATGCATTTTCTTTCGAAATGTAAAGGGGCTGTAATTTTTCTCGAGCGTAGTGAGCCACTTTTCATTTTGGACTGTTATGTCACGGATGTCAAATTTGTGGCGGGCACTTCCTTGTTCATCAGGGACGAATTCTTCAAGTTTCCGCACTACTTTTTGATGACTCTTTATGCGGTTTTTTCCAAGAAAGTCTACGTCATTCTCAACGAGCGCAATAATGTACTTTGTATTTTCGGGTTGATTTGAAACTGTAATATCTGCAACAATTAAATTGTCGTTAACCAGTGATGCTTCTGTCCGCAGTGTCAAGAGAGGTTCTTCCTCAAGTCGGGACTTTAACTCCTGATAATAACTCTGATAGTATCTGTACGCGGTTGTGTCATTCCCTCCGCCGCGAAACTTCTCTTCCCCATCGAAAAATGTCATTGGCACCCGGTACACATCGTATTCAAACCGTCTCAAATGGGAATACCTGTTTTCCATCGGATCGGGTGCCGGAATATTTACGTGATACTCCAAAATCGCAAGGTATGTATCGCCATACGACTCAAGAAGGCCGTCAAGCGCAAGTGCAATTCCAAGGCATGGCGGGCATTCCGAACCGGTAAACGATTCGAGCAGAACTGTTTTACCTTTCCAGTCAAAATCCGGTTCAAATGGTTCATGAGTAAACGTTATACCGGTAACCGGTACAATTTTTTCCGAAATCTTTTCATTACCGCAGACAAAAAAGAGTGGAATAGTTAACCATAGTAATAATACATTGAATCTACAACTGAACGAAAAAAATAGCATTGTCAGCATCCAAATTTTTTGTGAGCGTTTAAATGATAAGAATCTATAACACTTTAACCACGAAGAATTGTTCCTGTATTATTTGAACTGATGTAATTTCGTATTTCTAAATGTACGAAAATTTTACTTAAACGCAATAAAAGGTGCAGCAAAACAAAAATATCGGGAACTATTTTTCGATCTAATCTGTGCCATTAATTGAAGGTAGCAGACATTTCATTAAGTTTTACCAAACTTTTTGTACTATGTGAAGGACGTTATGCGGCATCACAAAACAATTTTACTTTTGGTTTTTGTTCTAACAGGATCGATTTTCTTTTCCTGCAGTGAGAATTCCGTTACAAACCCAAACACTTCGCCTAAAGAAATCCGAGAATTTCCGGAACCGTTGACATTAACAGATCAGGAAATTACTGGGTTATCCAACGACTTCGGAATCAGTTTATTCAAAGAAATTAATAATTCTAAAGAATTAGACAATGTGTTTATTTCACCCCTCAGTGTGTCAGTGGCGCTGGCAATGACGTATAATGGCACTTCTGGGACAACAGAAGAAGCAATGAGATCAGTGCTGCAATAGTGCTGCAATATGGTGACTTGTCTTATGAGGAGATTAATGAATCATATCGCTATATTACAAATCTCTTGCTTACACTTGACGATAAAATTGAATTCCAGATCGGAAACTCGATCTGGATTGATGATTTTTTCAGCGTTGAAAATACCTTTATTGACATCAACAGGACTTATTTTGATGCTGATGTTGTAACACTTGAACTCCAAAGTCCCAAAGCACTAAATACAATTAATAATTGGGTAAATACAAAAACAAATGAAAAAATCCCAAAAATTCTTGATTCAATAAAAGGCAATATAGTAATGTTTCTCATCAGTACAATCTATTTCAAAGGGGATTGGACAAGCCAATTTAATGTGCAGGACACAGTTGAAGATGATTTTTTCTCCTTGATGGCAGTGTGAAATCTACATTGATGATGTCTCAGTAAAATGGCTTTGGTTATTACTCAGATGCTGATGTTCAAGTTGTCAATTTACCGTACGGTGGACAGGCATTCAATATGATTATAGCACTCTGTGATGAAGAGGTCGATATCAATTCATTTATCTCCCAGATAGATTTCAATAAGCTGCAGGAGTGGATAGATGGATTCTATGAAGAGGATGTTAATCTTACGATGCAAAAATTCAAATTTGAATACGAAAAAACATTAAACGAAGTATTAAAAACGCTAGGTATGGAAGTCGCTTTTTCAGTTGGAGAGGCAAATTTTGCAACAATCAATCCTGATGAAGATTTATATATTGATGAAGCCAAACACAGCACTTTTATCGATGTCAATGAAGAAGGAACCGAAGCTGCTGCTACAACATCAGTTGGTACAGGGACTACTTCTGCTCCACAGCTAATCGAGCGTCCTCCCGAACCCCGATCCAGAACATATAGAGCCGCGAGGATGTGAGGTCCTCGGGAAACACCCGGGCCGCAGTCTCCGAACGCGTTTCGCATCGCCTTCCGGTCGGCAGAGGTAACAGATCGGAGCGCGGCGGTGCTGTCCGGCTCGCACACAGCCTGACAACTGGCTGCTACTGCATCATCGGTGGTTGCGCGGCAAGCTTGTCCACATGCATCGTGTGAAGGCTCGGCAAGACACGGGACCTATCGCATCACGCACGAGGACAATCTCGTAAGGGTCCTTCAGGTCACGGAGGCCAATCTCAACGCCTAGCGTCAGAGCTTGGCCTTCGTGATGAGGGCGGTAATTTTTGCGGAGTCGATACTTCCATTTGCTTCGTCGCGCGTAATGATCAGTGTGCCGTTCTCGCCGCTCCCCTCTTCCAGCGGCATAATGCCATGAGCTCGGTACCATCCGAGTTTCTCTTCCCACCGGCGGCGGTAGCTGGGCACATGCAGCATCCCGCAGTGCTCCCAGTAGAACGTCGATCCTGACTCCATGTCCTCAATGGTGAAATCTGGGTATTTGGTGACGCCCTCGATGGTGAGCGGCTGTTCGTAGCCATACTCGACGCCATTATTGGCAAGATGGTCCGCGATGATCACTTCAGACTTTGAGCGCACCATTTCGCCGCACGCGGTGCGGTGGATCAGATATTCCTCGAAGAAGAGGCCATTGAACTCGACGAGTGACGGCGCGACGAAGAGGTTGGTCAAGCGCCGCGCGGTTTCGGAGCGGTCGTCCGAAGAGTACTTGTGCAACTCGGTGCGCTCGCCCTGGTGCAGGATGACGATGCGGTCCTTCTGGCGCGTGAGTGCGGTATAGAGCAGTTCGCGCGACAGCAGGCGGCAAGGGTTCGGCAACACGAGGATGACCGTACCGAACTGGCTGCCCTGGGATTTGTGAACCGTCAGCGCATAGGCGAGTTCGAGGATCGGATTGCCTTCTTCCACAAAGTCACGACTGGTGAAGTCGTACTTGAAGCCTGGTTGTGAAGAGAACTCGACCTCGAGTTTGTGGCGCATGTCCGGTAGCCCTTTCTTACGGAAGAAGCCGACGGCCATGCCGATCTCACCGTTGGCGATATAGGCGTCATCCTTTTCCGGGTAAACCTTGCGACGGTCGGTGTTGACAAGGTTGATGACCTTGTCTCCGTAGACGATCTCCTCGGACCCCATAGGCTTGGGATATTTGCGCTGCCATCCCTCCTTGCGGGCAGCATCGATCATCGCCTGTCGGAACTGCTTGTGAATGAGCCGATTCAGGTCGGGCACACCATGGGCCGCCGACCGCACCGGCGAGAGGATCTGCCAGCTCTCGGACGTCTCTGCTGCACCGACCTTTTCGCCCTTGCGAGGGTTGAAGAAACGCATGTCGTTCCAAGCCACACCCCCGAGTGTGGCATCGAAGCCAGCGATGTCATCGGCTCCTGTAAGAGCCGGCGTTCCGTCGGCGCGTTTCAGTTCGTTCACCAACACCTCGACGAGGTGCGAGCGCATATCGTTAGCGGTCTGCCACTGCACGAAGCGAACGTGCCGGCTCTGGCCGGTGCGCACCACCTTGTCGAACACATCATCCTCGCCCGCTGCAATGGGCGAGCCGCTGAACCATTCGGCGAACTGCAGATCCTCGCGATCCTCTCCCGCTTGTCGGTGGCGGATGGTCAATTCGGCATAGCCGGGGCCGACGCGCGGGAACTTCTCGGTGACGCCTTCCGGCGCGAGGTGCTTGACAATGTCCACGTCCACGAACGGCCGACCGGCGCCAATCGGCGGGAGCTGGCGGGGGTCACCGATGAGAATCAATCGGTGGACGCCCTTGAGCGCCTGGATCAGCGCCGCGAGCATCTCTTCGGTCAGCATCGAAGCCTCGTCAATGATGACCGTGCGCGCGCCCGCCTCGGTTGGTTTGTCCGAAAGGCGATAGCGACCGGTCGCGCCGTCGTAGCGGTGCGGACTCAGGAACTGGGCAATCGTGTAGCCTTTGAGCTTGAGGCCCTTGGCGGACTGTTCCATGTACACGCGGGCCTTTCCGGTCGGCGCGAGCAGCAAGATTTCACCCGCTTTGACTTCCGGGTGCGAACAGAGCACCGACAACAAGGTGGTCTTGCCGGTTCCGGCGGGGCCGATCAGCACGGAGAGCCGCGCCTCTGCGAGCTCGGTCAGCGCGGCGGTCTTCTCTGCCCGGGCGCTTTCTTCCAGTTCATCGGGTTCTCCCGCCGACTGGGCGGGGAGGTGTGTGTCGAGGAGCTTCTGCCAGTCGGCCGCGACGGTCATGCGCTTTCCCTTGAGTCGCTTGTCGACCATCTTCCGGATGGTCGCGCCCATCTGCGTCAGCCGGCCCAGCTGCAGAGCCGGAGCACTATCGGCCATGGCGATCTCGCCGACCGCATCCCCGAAGTCGTCCTTGACGACGTTCATCAGGTCGGCGTCCACCTCGCAAGGCGGCTTGAGCGTGAGAGCGCGGATGTCGAGGACAATCTGTTTCTGCGGAAGGAGCGTGTTGCCGGCGCCGGCAGCGCCTTCCAGAACCTTAACGGTGAATGAGCGGACCCGGCGCGCATCCGTTCCGGCGTCCAAGGCCGTCGGCGCAGGCAAGGGGTGCTTCTTTCGGATGACCTCGTCCGGGAAGATACCGCGGTCAACGGTCCAGACGCTGACAGGGTCGACGGTGAGGCGTGTCAGTTCGTAGAGCAGGTACGGGTTGGAGAGGATGGCCGCATCGCTCGTGTCGATTCCGGCCTTGGCACGCTCCTCCTGAACATAGAGTGCGGTCGCCTGCTCCGTGGTGATCTCGAAGCGGCTCACAAGTTTGAGCAGCGCACGTCGATCATCGGGTAGTCGGGACCACTTGCTGCACAGCGTCTTGCCGATGCTCTTGGCCAACGGTTCTGGCAGGTGCTTCTTGGGGTCGGCAAACATCTTGGCGACCAACGGCCAGGGATCGGCGTTGTCGCCAGCCTTCTCGGCGATGGCGCGGGCGACGAAAGTGCCGAACTCCAACCCGAACGCGGACAGTGCCGAGCCGAGCCCGGGGCACGGCCCTCGCGCCTTCCACAGTTCACCGAGCCGTGCGTCGATCCACGTCAGGCACTGATCCCACTGCCCTGGCAGGACGCCCTTGGCCTTGCGAAGCGATTCGGCGCACGCGAGTAATGATGCAATCGCACCGTCATGGCTAACCAATTGCGAGGCGTGGGAGAACTCAAGGAGTCGGTCGTCTGGTGAGAACGCGGCGATCTTTGCCGGGTCGAACTCTGGATCTTCATCCGCCTTCTTGATGGCCGCGTGATACGGCAGCAGGAAGCCGTCCTTGAAGCCGGGGCGGATGGAGTGCTGGACCATACGCTCCCACAACATCGAGCGCAGTTTGCCCTCAATATCCTTCGTCGTGTAGTCGTACTCCTGCACGGCGCCGACATGCAGCACCCGTCCGGCACCGACCAGGATGCGGCCACCGGCTGAGTCCTCCACGAACGGCACCTGCTTGGCGTAGAAGAAGCAGAGGGAATACTTGGGCTTGAGGTGGCCAGCGAAACAGTCGAGCAGGGCCGTTTGGTTATCATGATTCTGAATCCACTGCGTCTTGAAGCCCAGGTCGGGTTCGCGTTCCATCTGGACATCAAGCTTGTGCTGCTCGCCCAGGACCTCCATCGTCTCGCGAAGCATCCAGGAGAATGGCACCGCCGGCGCAGAGTAGCGTGGATGGCGAAGCGGCGTTGGCTTCAAGTGGCCGTAGCTCGTCCCAGGGCCGCGGTTGTGGAGATGATTGGCCACGCGGCGGGTATACTCACAAAGGGCACCATGAAACCGACGCGCTCGGAGACACACGCCGGCCACTTTGCCTGCGGGAGATCCTTGATGCTCTTGCCCGCAACGGATTCCTCTGCATCGTCGTTCCGGGTTTTTGCAATGCGCTTCAGCTTAAGGCAAGCACCATTCAATTGCGGCGCGGCACAGACGCGCCCGTCCCATCCGGTGTCGTGCCAAGGGACGCGGATGGAGATGTGTCTCAATGGGTAGTTCATTAGGTTCCTCCTCTGATATGGCTACAAACTGGTAGCATCATCTTGCTTTCTAATCCGGTGCGCAGGGGCTTTCAAGCGCCGCCACGCGCCCACACACGCCAATATGGCGGCGGCCGTCCTGCAACGCGGCATCGTCGAGATGGGCATAGATGGCGGTGGTGGACCGTCGCCGGTGTCCGAGCAGCCGCCTCACGGTGGTCAGCCCAACGCCGTTCATGACCCATTGGGACGCCCAAGTGTGGTGGCAGTCGTGGATGGGCAGCCCGTGCAATCCGGCGCAAAAGCTTCCATTTGCGGGAGGCTTTTGCATTTGAAATTTCTTTCAATCATAATCAAAAAGAATTCTATTCTTCAATACTCCTTCGAGGGAGGAGCTCGTCTCGCATAGCAGTATGATAGAGAAAACTCGCCGTTATTACTGCATTCTTCATCAAATCTTCTTCAACCAGATTATCGAAAACATCCATATTCGAGTGGTGAGTTTTCGTACTGTATTGTATCCTGTCCTGCAGGAACGAAAATCCGTTGAGTCCGGCCTGAACATAGGGAACATGGTCGGAACCGCCGCGCGAAATTGAGTTATGGCCTGTTAGTGCTTTCATTCCGATATCCTGAAACGGCCTCATCCATTCTGTAAAAACCGGAATGAGTTCCGGGATCATTTGAATAGTAATTCCCCTGATACTCCCAGTCCCGGAGTCGTGCTGGTAATATGCCGATAGTTTATCGTAATCGGATTTTTGATTGGAGTATGTTCCAAAATGGTTAGCCACATATGCCCGGGAACCGAGAAGTCCCTGTTCTTCACCGCTCCAAAGTGCAATCCGAATAGTCCTCCTGGGCTGTACTTCGATGGCTTTTAATATTCTGACGGCTTCCAATGCGACAGCTGTCCCGGCACCGTTATCCGTTGCCCCTGTTCCCGAATGCCACGAATCGAAATGTCCACCCACCATAACCAGCTCTTCAGCAAGATCAGTCCCCGGAATCTCACCGATTACATTATATTCCTGCAGATCATCGGTATAAAATGTGTTTTGTAGATTCAATGAAAACTCGACTTCTGTACCCATTTCAACTAATCTGAAAAGCCTGTTGTAGTGCTCAGGCGTAAGTGTAATTTCGGGAATTGCTCTTGGGTTTTCAGAGCTGCGGGATATTCTTCTCGGACTCGATACGAATACTGTACCGTCATTTCCTCTCGTTCCCGGATCAAGCAGCGCAAGAGCTCCTTCCGACCGGGAAAAATCCCGGATTTCACTATTAGACAACAAATCCTGTGGATCATCATCCCGTTCCGACGGATTATTCTGCTCTATTTGCGGGTTAAACCGCGACATTTCCTGTAATTGTTCATCAGAGTACCGCCATGCATCAGCCATGAATCCGATTTCTACTTCACGCATTGGCACGGTTAACACAACAGCATCATGTAGTGAACCGCGATATTTTTCCAAATCTTCTCGAGTTCGAACGGGTGCAATCTTAAGGTTACCATCCGCCCAACCATCGGTTCCAGACGTCCATGCCTTCGGATAACCGATGACCCGCATATACTGCGGTTTCGTCATATGGAGCGAGACAAAATCACTGCTCCACCCCATTCCGAATTCACCCCATGGTTCAAGATTCGTGTTTTTAAGTCCCCAGTCATCAAGTTGCTCAAGCGCCCACTGCTGTGCATTGCGCATCGAAGGAGAACCGCTCAGGCGGGGACCAAGCACATCGGTAATATGCTGTGCAAGTTCCATAACCTGTGACCGGTTGAATCCTTCGTCACGAATTTTTGTTACAGCATCCCAGTCTATTCGTTCCTGAGCAATCAGTGTTGAAGGAAGCGAAAGGATCAATACTGCACAGTACAAAAACACAGATTTTATGGTCATGAAAATCCCTTCTTGTGGATCGATTATGAATAAAACCTTAGACTATTGGTTTCTGCTTAGAATTCTTTTAATCACATTTGCACCCCATTCGGTCTGTTTATCGGAACGGGGAAGTTTTTCATCACGCATTGCAGCATGATATACGAAACTTGCCATGATCACTGCTGCCTGCATTAGGTCTTCCGGCACGAGCCGGTCGTACACATCCATATTTGAATGATGGGTTCTGCTGCCATATTCTACTTCATCCTGAATGAACTGAAATCCGGGAAGACCGACAGCATTGAACGAAAGATGGTCGGTACCGCCGGTAAATTCCGGCCACAAATGGCGCATACCGAGATCATGAAACGGTTTCATCCACTCTGTAAAAATCTGACGGACAAGCTCATTTCCCTGTAAGTAAACACCGCGGAATCGTCCGGTTCCATTATCCATATTGAAATAAGCCGCAACCTTTTCCTGTTCATCGGTGAATTTACCACTGAGCGGATCGCCGAAATGGTTTTGCACATAGCCGATTGAACCAAGTAGTCCTTCTTCCTCCGCTCCCCAGAGTGCAGCACGAATAGTTCGCCGTGGTTTAATCCCAAGCGCTTTCAAAATTCGGACAGCTTCAATAACAATTGAACTGCCGGCACCATTATCAGTGGCACCGGTTCCTGCTGACGTTGCATCGAAATGACCACCGAGCATTACCAGTTCATCGGAAAGATCGGTACCAGGTATTTCCGCAACGATATTGTGATCGACCGTGTTATTGGTGAATAATGTCCGCACTTCAATTTCCATTTCAACAGGAATATCTTTTTCAAGTATTCTCATAACACGGTTATAGTGTTCGGTAGCCATAGTAATTGAAGGATAGGGAACAATTTCATCTTCTGACCGGACCAATTCGCCAAATACGTATACGGTTCCATCATCGCCCCCCTGCCAATCCGGGAATGCAAATGCCGCAGCTCCTTCGGACGCTAAGTATTCCATAATATCTTCAAAAGTAAGCCTCTCATTTTCTATATCAAAATCCAATTCAGGCATTTCCTCATCATCGTTGGGAACCTCAATAACCGTCTGTGACCGTTCGTCGAGGTCTTCTTGTGAAAAACGGACAGCATCAGGATCGAAATTCTGTGAAAGAGTAATCTCCGGTATGAGAAAAATTACTGCACCTTTTACTTTTCCCCGGTAGCGGTGCAAATCGTTTTTACTCTTCAATTCCTGAAAATTCACATAAACAACCGGCCCTTTCACTTTCCCGTCCGTACCGGATGACCACGCATTCGGATAAGCAATTACCGGCATATATCGCGGTTTGATTATATGGACTGATGTGTATTGGTTCTCCCAACCGAGACCGAATTCTCCCCACGGCTCTTTTTGAACATTTTTCAGCCCGTAGTCTTCCAACCGCTCCTGCGCCCAGTCCAATGCATCATAGTAGGATGGAGAATGAGCGAGACGAGGACCAAAAACGTCGGTGAGATAGCTGGCTGTTTCCATCACCTCAGACCGTTCAAAACCTTCTTCCCTAATCTGTTGCACGACATCCCAATAAACAGGTTCCTGTGCTTTAACAGTTGTTGATATAAAGGATATGAGAATTATAGATAGAATACATGCACGCATGGTGTTCATGATCAACCTCTTACGATTTATGATGAATGCAATAGATGGTTTCGTGTAATGCATTTGAAGATTGTTTCAATATAGGTATCCATATATGCTATTATCAAGCACTTTGTCGGCTTGATGCTTAAAATCATGGTTAAGCAAAACGTGCCAATAATAATAATCAGATATTGATAATAATTATTTTTTATTAGGATATTTAATATCTGTTTTTTGGTTCAGGAAGCTATTTTTTCGGAAGTTTTTCATCCCGCATAGATGCATGGCACACAAAACTTGCCGTCACAATCGATGCCTGCATGAGATCTTCTGCTGAAAGCCGGTCAAAGACATCTATATTTGAGTGGTGCGTTCTTGAATCGTATTCCAATGGATCCTGAATAAATTGGAATCCGGAAAGTCCAATTTCATCAAATGCGAGATGGTCGGTGCAGCCTGTATAACCGGGAGCAAGATGGGTCATGTTTAAATCGTGAAACGGTTTCATCAATTCATCAAAAATCGGCCTAACCAAGAGATTATTTTGAAGATAGATACCACGGATTTTTTCCGTGCCGTTGTCATAATTCAAATAGACAGAAACGTTTTCATGGTCGGATTTTAACTCCATGGTATTTCTGTTCCCAAAGTGCTTGGCTGCATATCTGCGTGATCCCCACACACCTAATTCTTCTCCCCTCCATAACACTGCACGGATCGTTCTGCAGGATTGCACACCAATCTCTTTTAATATCCTGACCGCGCTTCGATAACCACCGAGCTTCCTGCACCATTATCAGTCGCACCTGTTCCGACAGATGTCGCATCGAAATGACCGCCGAGAATTACCAACTCATCTGCAAAGTCAGTGCCGGGAATTTCTACAACCACGTTAAAGTCTTCAAGATTTTCATCATAAAACGTCGATTTAATTTTAATTTCCATCTCAACGGGGATGTCCTTTTGAAGAATTCGCACAATTCTATTATAGTGCTCTGCAGCGATTGTCACCATGGATAGTGGTTTTGCGCTGTCACGTTTGCGGAGAGGCCAATCGTAGACATAAACCGTTCCATCATCACCATCATTGCCAGGCGACACAAAAACTGCTGCACCTTCTTCTCTTAGAAGCTGCATGATACGTGTCCGGGATAATGTTTGAGATTTTGTATCAGCATTGAAGTATTCATTAGTATCAAATCCACCTCTCGGTGCATCAATCAATGTTTTCGCAAGCTCATCGAGATCTGCATTTGAACACCGCTCGGGTTCCGATAATCTTCGAGTTCTGTTTCGGATTTCATTGCGCCTATATCAATAAGCACAACAGGGGCTCTAATTTTTCCATCTGTTCCCGATGTCCATGGATTAGGATAGGCAATCACCGGCATATACCTAGGCTCGATCATATGAACCGACGTATAAATGTTTTCCCAGCCGAGACCGAATTCATCCCATGTTTCAAAATGGACATTTTCAAGACCGAACTCCTCTGAGACCGCTCGAAACCTTCTTCTCGGATTTGCTGTACTACATCCCAATAAACCTTTTCCTGTGCAACTGCATAATCACTTATTAAGGAAAGAGAGCAAAACAGTGCCATAATATATCGAATATATTTCATGATGTGTCCTGACTGTTCAATTTTTATATACATTATAACGGCAGAATATCAGAAGGCGATCGTATCGTAATGTCAAAACTGTTATCTCCGATGGAACTCTTACTCTCAACGGCGGACCCCCAGTACCTCGTGCCTCTGCTTACATATATCCATGTTTTGCCATTGAGATGCAGACCAGAGATGTATGGTTGTGCGAGCCTGACAGCAAAATTCCATGGATAAAACTGACCGCCGTGTGTATGTCCTGAAATTTGCAAATCATACCCGGCGTCTGTAGCAGCATATATAGATTTTGGTTGATGTGCAAGAAGAATTTTCACGTAGCAGTCAGGCACTCCATACAAAGCCTGATGCGGGTCAGATTTGTGGTTGGGGATATACTGACCACCATTGAGAAGTCGGTAACACCCGCAAGAAGTATTGATGCATTATTATAGGGAATAACAGTATGTTCATTCAACAACACCCTGAATCTCAAACGGTCTATTTTCTTAACCCATTCTTTAGCCCACGAATAATACTCGTGATTCCCGGTAACAAAAAAAGGTAATTATATACTTGATAATACAAATAGCAATAAAAAAGCCGGTATTCATTACCGGCTGGTAGGTAGTATTGTCCGATTATATCCTATACATTAGTTCTCATATCTCTCACTTCTTCTTCTACTTTTTCAAGCCTGGTATCTACATTTCCCAGTCTATTCTCTATTCTCTCGAGCTTGGCTTCAAGATCATCAAAACGTTTATCAATTTTTTCATCGAATTTATTTGCTGTTTCCTCAGCGACATCATCGATAACGCTATGAAGTGCATCCGTGATGCTTTCTCTTTGAAAAGAGTATTAATGGAGGCCATAAGATAGCGCTTACGACCCTCCAATGACTGGTCCATTCATATGTTAAATCTGCCATCTTATCGTAATCAGGAGTTATTTCATATTCGGGATAATTATAACGGTCTTCATGGCTTTGAAACTGTACAGTAACTTTATCATAACCCAATTTAACGATCGCTTTCTTTTCATAGGTTTTATCACCATCGGTAATAACAGTTTTACTTTTTAAGAAAGTTAAATCTTGTTGCTGTCCTATCGCAACAGAAATATAAGAAATCAGAGATAAAAAATTATCGATACTATTCTAAAGCGCCTTCCCATAATTACCTCCTCTAAATATTAATTCTAAAGCGTTATTTTGGACTAAAAAACAAATTATCATTGGTTGTATCAATTCTCTCTTCAAGCCCATCGGATGCGATCATGAAGGGTTACTAAGTCCGTGTGGATTGGCTCTACTGCATGAGTGATCACGTTTTGAAATGCCTCCGCAAGAGCTATAACGCTTCCATTAAGCTTTGTGTTAGTCACTATGCCTCCTCTTCATACTCATATAGCTTGATTGAACTGTCTGTAGTTTTGTTGGTGAGGACGAAATATACTATAAAGCCTACGTTATATGTCAAGTCTTTTTAAAAACTATTGATTTAATTCAATCTTGATACGTTAACCGACCGCCACAGTTTACTAAAAGCAAGTTAAATCTGTTCTCTTCTGTTTCTTTTTTTGTGTTATATCGAAAACTGAACTCTTTAAGATACATATCTAAGTGTTTCTCGCTAACGAAAGTGGTAAATCCCTACGATTCCATCCTTAAGTAATGAAAAGAACCCTTCAATCGTGTTTGTATGGATGTCGCCGATGACGTATTCACCTTTTGAGTGCTTCACAAAGTCGTGTTTGAACAATGAAGAGGGGCTCGTATATGATTTAAACTCATCGGTAATCAACTCGGATCCGGTAACAGCATGAGTGGTAACTTTTTCCATGATTGTATCGGTCTTACTATCAACAATTTTCATAGCTTTGAGGCTGCCTTTTCTCTCAACCATGCCAAGAACAGGGGTTTTTGTTGTGGTATTTCTACTTTGCGTCCCTTTTGTTCTTTTATCGGTGTGCTTATTCTGCTCTTTACCGCCGATATACGTCTCATCTACTTCAACAATATTCTTTAACCGTTTATCAAAAGACCCTGTATTGCTTGCATATCTCAATCTATGCAGCATGAACCATGCAGTCTTCTGTGTAACTCCGATGTCTTTGCTCAACAAGGAAATCATGTTGTATCCTAGTCTGGGAGTTGAATTTCTTCATCCACCAAATGAAAAAATTTTACTGATCAATTGAAAAGGTTCGTAAATTGTACAGCCCGGAGAGTAGAAAACACTTGTAAAAGTAAAATGGATACCTTACCATTTTATTACGGTGTTTTTCTGGGAACTAACTATGAAAACGACCTCTCACAACTATCACCGTCACTGCAGCCATGCTACTAACAGAATGCTCAGACAATCCGACAATTTCAAATCCGGACGAAAAATTCACACTGGACGAGACTCAAGGCTTCAGTGGATCATCGCTGGCGTATCTCGAAGTTCAGAACTTCGTTTGTAGTATTTTGGTAGAAGTCGGTCAGGCGGGCGTCATTGAAGTCACTTCCACGCGGATGGCAGATCGGGAATCGGACCTGGACGATATCATTGTCAACATGACCCGTGATGGCGATAATGTGATCATTACATAGGAAGCTCCTAACAACCGTAGTGATCTCTCGTTGGAATTTAAAATCACTGCTCCTCCCGCGTTACAGTAGCGATTGTCGCTTGGCGTTGGGAATATTTCCAGTAGAATCAGGCCTGTGGACACTTGCACCCACGAGGTTGGTGTTGGGAATATCAGCTTAGTTTTACCGTCAGATGTCAATGTTATCGTCAATTTGGCCGTGGGTGTTGGCAACCTGGCAGTAACGCACCAGGTGAGCGGCACTACTACCGACAATACCATCAACGGCACAATCGGAACCGGCCAGGGTGCTAGTATTCAGGCCAACGTTGGCGTGGGAAATATAATAATCGGCGTATCAGATTAAATATTCTTGGATTGTGTATTGACCTTGTATTCTTCCTGTTCTCATAGCTTATGGTTTTCGAAAGGGTTGTCATCGAAAACCTGGATCCTTGGAACGAGAAAAGATACTTTCTCGCGTTGGTTTTCGAAAATTTTCAAAGGAGGGAATATTGATGAAAAAATTGTCCTCAATACTGATTGCGATTTTATTGTGCTCCTCTATCCCGGTTTCATGCGGTCAATCCTATCCATTCAAGATTGTATTTATATCCGGTTCCAATGAGTATTTTTCAGATATATCACTCAATGATTACAAAAACTATCTTGAAGAGACTGTTGAGAATGTTCAGGTCACGATGCTCCAGGCGGATGGGGAAATAAATTTTAAAGGTGAATATTCCAACCTCCAGGGGCTTGAAACGCTTGATGATTGCGATGTGCTGTTACTGTTTACACGCCGTATTACGATTGATGGAGAACAGTTGGACGCCGTGAAACAATATATAACGTCCGGCGGGCCGCTGGTTGCAATTCGGACCGCAAGCCACGGACTTCAGAACTGGTTGGAATTTGACAAGCTCGTTCTTGGAGGAAACTATAACGACCATTATGACGGAGCTCCTGAACAATCGGTACGAGATGAAAATGGGAACCGTATTCCCGATCCGGCAGGTGTTATTACAGGATTTACTCAAAGAATTATAGCTGAACCGGGTGCGGAGGATCATCCCGTGTTGCAAGGTATCAAAAATTTCAATTCACGGTACAGCCTGTACAAAACAGGGCCTGTGGCACCCGATGTTCAGGTATTAATGACCGGCTATATTCCAAATAAAGAAATGGCTAAACAAGATGTCAGATTACTCAAATTTAACAGGCAATATGATATATCAGAACCTTCAGTATGGGCGCGGACCCATAATGGCGCTCGAATCAGTTATATTGCAGCAGGCGGGCTTCAGGATTGGAAAAGTTCAATGTACAAAAGGCTGGTGACCAATGCCCTTTTTTGGGCTGGTGAACGTGAACCAGAGTATAAAGAGAGACCTGAGCCGGAACAAAGACCAATGCCAGCAGGCGAAATGAACCTGGTTATGAGAAGCCGTGAAGAGGTCACGAACGGAAACGATACATGGAAGGAACTGGAACTGGAAAAGAATTGGAACATTGCCGAGACGGCAATAATAATCTGTGATATGTGGGATCAACACTGGTGCTCGGGTTCTTCGGAGAGAGTCCGGGAATTAGCGGTAAAGATGAATCCCGTCCTGCAGCAGGCACGGGATAAAGGTATTCAAATAATTCATGCTCCGAGTGGAACGATGAGCTTTTACGCTGACTGGCCTCAAAGAATGCGAATGATACATGCACCGGATGTGCCAAAACCTTCTCCGCTCATTCCGGACAGCCTTTCGGATGATTTTTCTGATCATCCCAAACCTATTGAAGATGAAGATGAATGCGAAATCGACGATATTGACTATGGCGCATGGACACGTCAAATATCTCTTATCGATATTGGCGAGTACGACGGTATCTCGGACAGTGGAATTGAAACGTACAACTTTTACCAGCAGCACGGTATCAAAAATCTCATTGTCCTGGGTGTGCATACCAATTATTGCATTTTGACGCGTTCTTTCACGTTACGACAAATGACAGCCTGGGGAATGAATTGCGTCCTGGTGCGTGATTTGACCGATTCGATGTATGATCCTGGAAATTATCCCTATGTCACTCATGACGAGGGAACACGGTTGATGGTTGAATATATCGAGAAATACTGGGCTCCTTCGATACTGAGTGAAGACCTTGTTGCTGCACTGGATTAGCACATTACAAGTATTGAAATTTTTAAGATAAATTGTTGTAATAATCTATTAAATTCTTAACGTAGGTAGTGTGGATTGTATCTATTCTCGGTAGTGTATCTTAATATTTCCGAATATATGTTCTGACGACATACAAACCACTCTTTGTATATGATCTTTGTCAGAGTGATACTCTGTTGATTATTGCGGAGCATCTTTATTAATGAGAGTTACGTTATTTTCTTTGTAGAAAGTAAAATTCCATTTGAAGAATTAAACAAAAATGTCCTGTACTTAAGAGGAAATTATGAACACTTCATTGACACAATGGTTTCGGAGCTGGATTGCATCCTACTTTTTAGTGTCTTTTATTGCAGCGGTGCCTGTTCAAGCTCAAACAATGATTGATATCAGGTCTGATTGGAACACGTCAATGGATAACAAGATGGAATGGTTCCACAACGCCCGCTACGGAATGAAAATCCACTGGGGACCCGATGCCCTGCCGAGAACACCTGAGGAAAGAGAGTGGTTGATGATTAATGGCAAACCGATTTACGGTACTACACCCTGGAGAAACTATGAAGAATTACTACAGAGGGGTCTGGTTTTCAACCCGATCGATTTCGATGCTGAAGAATGGGTCGATATCGCCCGGAATGCCGGAATGAAATATATAGTATTTATCGCAAAGCACCATAACGGATTTAGTATGTACGATTCAAAGTATACTGATTTTGATATCGTGGATTATACTCCTTTCGATCGTGATCCCTTGAAAGAACTGGCAGATGCCTGCCTGGATGCCGGCGTAAGGCTGGGAGTATATTACTCGATCAGCGATTTGCATCATCCTGAATTTCATTCCAAATTACTCGAAAAGAGAGAAATTGGTCGGCATTATTATCCGAATCCTGACGCTGACATTAAGATTTATGTCGAGTATATGAAAAATCAGCTTCGCGAACTGTTTGCCAACTATGGCAAGATCGACATTTTACTAGGGGATAATTCACACTATTTGGGTGACGACGGCGCGTTTCTTGGTAAGGAATACCCTAAAATTATGGATATGATACGTTCGATCCAGCCCAACGTAATCATTAACCACCAGGATTTGGCACGAGAGATTATCCACAGACCGAAAGATTATTTGATCTCCGAAGAATCTTACCCCGAACTCAATGATCTTCGGACGTATCATAACTTCCAGGTGGATGCGACAATGAATGGTTCATGGATGTACCACAAAGACACACCTGATTGGATAACTGCGGAAATGATAATTCATAATCTCGCCCATGTAGCCAGTATGGGTGGAAATTACACGCTGAATGTCGGACCGACACCCGAAGGTATATTTCCCAAGGAATCAGTTGATGTCCTCCTTGAGGCCGGTGACTGGCTCAAAAAATATGGTGAAAGCATCTATGGGACAAGGGGTACACAGTGGGAACAGCCGGAATGGGGAAGGATAACACACCGGATACTTGCCGACGGCACAACCCGTTTGTACCTGCACGTGTTCGACTGGCCCGAGGATGGGAGACTGGTATTAGACACTGTACGGAGACGCCCGACACAGGCGTACGCTCTTCGGAGCATCCCCCGGGAAAACTATAAAGTTGGTATTGAAGGAAATGCTTATATTGTTGTTACACTGAACGGACGGGCGTGGGATCCGGTCAATTCTGTTGTAGTGCTCGATGTTGACAAAGCCCGATAACTAACTGCATGTGAAACAATATAAAAGATCTCGTTTTGCTTTTCCGATGTATGATATACATGGTGTTCCCTTTGTCTAAATAGATACTATTTTATTTTTGTGTTAACAGTTTATGCAATTACTTAAAGAGAGATTGCCACGTCGCTTCGCTTCTCGCAATCACGATAAGAATCTATACAATATAACATCACAACATGTCATTTCGACCGAAATTTCGATTTGAATTTAATATTGAGATGAAGTGGAGATATCTTCCCATTTTTTATTTGCAATATCAAAGTTAAATTTTAATCTGATAATTATAAAGCTTGTGATACCTCCCCTCTTTCTTAAGGAGTGAATCGTGATTGCCGCATTCGACAATCGAGCCGTCTTCAACGACCAGAATCTGATCTGCCTGCTTTATCGTACTCAAGCGGTGAGCTATTACGATTGTAGTTCTCCCCTTCATCAGGTGTGCAAGACTCTCCTGAATAAAGAGTTCGCTTTCCGTGTCAAGGTTTGATGTCGCTTCATCGAGAATCAAAACACGGGGATCGGCGAGAATAGCCCGCGCTATCGCTACACGCTGCCGTTGTCCGCCCGATAATTTTACTCCCCGCTCACCGATCAATGTGTCGAGACCGTCATCAAATCGATCGGTAAACTCTTTAACGTGTGCGGATTTAACTGCATCGAGAAGCTTCTCTTCGGAAGCATCCGGCCTGCCGAAAAGTATATTTTCCCTAATAGTACCTTCAAACAAAAACTCATCCTGCAGCACTACCCCTAACCTGCTTCGGTAATTATCAATGTTGATGGTGGCAAGATTATGGCCATCTATTTTCACGGTGCCTTCCAAAGGAGTCAGGAATGACGCTGCAAGTCCGGCAAGTGTGGTTTTCCCTGAACCGGACGATCCCACGAGCGCTGACACTGTCCCTGACAAAGCTGAAAAAGTTATGTTTTTAAGAACCATATTGTTTTCTTCATAGGCAAAGGAGACATTTTCAAAAATAATATTCCCTTCAATATCGTCAAGCAGGACATTCCGCGCCGGATCATCACTTTCTTTGTCGAGCTGCAGAATTTCTTCCATTCTGTCAAGGCCTGCAAACGCTTCGGTAATCTGCGTTCCAATATTACCCATCTGCACAATCGGCGCAATAAGAAACCCGAGGTAGAGCGTAAACGCAACAAAATCTCCAACGGTCATCTCTTCATTTATTATCATGTTACCGCCAAATCCCATGATAATAATACCTGTCATGCCCATTAAAAGAACAGCCAAGCTGGATACAAAGCTCGTTGTTGTGAGAGTTTTCTTTACATTCTGAAAAATCCGGTCAACCCCCTGCTCAAACACCTTTTGCTCACGCACTTCGGCATTGAACCCTTTAATAACCCTGATACCGCCAAGTGATTCGGTCAGCCGTCCGGTTACATCGGCATTAATTTTTCTCCGTTCTCGGAAAATCGGCCTGATATAAGCAAACGTTTTCATCGAAATCATTCCAAAAATGAGCAGTGGCGCTATTACAAAAACCGTCATCATAGCATTGATGTTGAGCAGAATTAGCAACGAAATAATTGCAGTAATAATCCCTCCCAAAAGCTGTACCAGCCCGGTGCCAACAAGGTTTCTCACACCTTCAACATCAGTCATAATGCGGGAGACAAGCTCACCAGATTTGCTGTTATCAAAAAATTTGATCGGTAAGCGAACAATCTGTTTTTGTGCCTGAACCCTCAGCTGTGATATAAGATGCTGTGCTTCAACACTCAACAACCGCGTTAAAAAAAAAGATGTGCTCGCCTGAAAAAATATGGCGACACCGACTGCGAGGAGCAGTAGATTCAAAAGTTCGGTATCTTTCCGGACCAACACATCATCTATAAGGAATTTTGTTGAACCAGGCAGAACAAGTCCAGCGAACCTGTTGATGAAAATTAAAAACAGACCAAGCATTAAAATCTTTCTCCGCGGCCACATTATGGTCAAAAATGCATGTTTGACGCTCGTAAGCGACATCTTTTTCTTTGTTGATTTTTTAGCTTCAGTCATAATAAATTCAATCCATATTTGAACCATTCATAGTACACTTTAACTGTTTCTATGATTATCAATTTTGTCGTAGGTGCTTCCATAAATAAAATTTTTAATCGCATCTCGGACATAAATTCATAGGAAAATCCTAATTCGAGATGACTTGCTTCGCAAAGCGAAGTATTCTCCCCGTCCTTCTAACACCCCGGACCCGTTTCGCCGTCAGGACACGATCGTGACTCAAACCGTCTCCAATCGTCAAATGCTTCCACGAAGCCATCAATATACGGACCGCTCTAACTCTGCAATGTTCATCAATTTCGCTCAACAGCCAGATGCTTGATCTTCAGCACTGTCGCGAGGTTCTCTAAATCGTCAGGTAGACCCGATTCAGTAACAAGCAATGAACGGACAGACCAGCTTCGCCACCTGGGGCATTCTCAATAGCCTTGCAAACTGCCCTATACTTGACGCACTGATAAATCTCTCGGCGCAAATCATGCCAGATCGAATCTTCCGATTTGACCTCGATAACCACAATTTTTCTCTCGGTGTAATACACTACGTCAACTCGATCACCCGATAGTATTTCAACTTCCGTCTCGGCCCTAACATTATCGAGTTCTTCCTCGACCAGATACGGATTGTCTCTGACCTATAATCGTAGAGCTTTGTGATTTTCGCCTTCACTCCCGCGTCTTCGATGCAACCCATCCTTTTCTACGCCTTTGGCGCCAACCGGACCGGGCTCGTCGTTCAGGTCAATAACGTAACCGTTCCCGTAAATATCTCCATAAAGGTCGTTCCAGTACGGGTAGTCATAAACTTCCGAGACCGCTTGGTCACCAGATGTTGTTCCAATTCTCCGGGTATCTCTCACGAGGACCGTCTTCATGGAGCCAATGTTCGTAAGAGAAACACCTGACAAGATATCCGCGGACACCGGCTCCTAGTCGTTTTGTATCTTGTCGAACAAGCAGCACGTTAAGCAATGGCGCTTTGGGATTGAAGTCGAGGATTTCGTCCTGCATGGCGCCTGCCACAACTCCTGTCCTCGTCGGACGGCCAATGTTGCCAAAGTGACATTGCGTCTCCAATCTATTCTGCACATTGCCGTAGGTGAGTTTCGTCTCTTCGTGTGCTGCTGAAATCAACCAACGAGCCAGAGGCTTGGTGGCGATTCGGCTTCTCAGGTTGTCGTTCGTCGGTTCGATCATGTTTTGGAATCCTGCAATATTAGGCCCACATCAATCGCGACATTGGCGACTCGATGATGAATGGTGATGGCATAACTTCCGACCGATTGCCACTTCTCGCCCTTCATGATCGCGTGCGAGGCGTGGGCGTGCCGCAGATCGTAAAGCCGCGCATCCGCGACGATGCCCGCCTTGTCGCACACCTTGATCCAGAAGTAGTAGAGCGCGTTTTTGGTCATCGGTATCCCGCTTTGCATCCGGTCTTTTCGAGACATTATATTTACCACTCAGAACCACGCCACCACGTACCGACAAGGGAGTGGCCGCTAAATCGAGTGAACGTGCCATAGGCATGAATTCCCGTTTAACAGTACGCTTTACTCTAGACTGAATTCAATTTGCAGCCCGACAAAAGGTATCCATTCTTGTAGGTCAGCTAACATGTTTGCCCGGGAAACAATCCATACAGGTGTGTCGGATATTCCGACATAGAGAATCTTCCCAGCTCTCACCATGTCATCGAGCGCACGCATCACCTCTTCGACCGGTGTCATGTAATCCCATGCATGGAACCAGTACAGATCGACATAGTCGGTTTGAGTCGTTTCAGGCTCGCTTCGAGAGACTGTATCAGATTTTTTCTGTGGTTACCGGAAGCGTTCGGATCGCCGTCGCGCATACTCAACGAATACTTTGTTGCAAGGACAAAATGCTCCCGTTCGGGAGTAATAAATTCTCCTGCAAATTTTTCACTGGTACCGTTGGTGTATCTATTAGCGGTATCGAGAAAATTTCCGTCGGATTCAGCATGACAGATCGAATATCTCTCGACTCTCATTTTTCGATGCTCCCCATCCCCATTCTTCTCCGAAGGCCTTGGTTCCAAAACATATTTCAGAGACACGAAGACCCCTTTTCTCAAATAATTTATAGTTCATATCAACCTCGTATACAAAAATACAGGTAATGTAAATGGCTATAAATTTGCAGGACGGAAGTACCTGCATAGACATACAAAATCTGAGGAAACTGCAATAGCTCTGATTGAATTGGATATGTAATTTCCAGTACAATCTGAAATTCTTTATAACCGCTGCAATATAAAGAATATATATAAATAATGTACCACTTTTTCATCTATATACATTACCTCTGACGCTGCTTTTTGTCCCGAAAAAATCCTCCCGTTTGACCATCATCCGGTAGTAGAGCGAGCCATACCGCAGTATCGGCGACTTCTTCAACAGAAGGCTCAGCATTCTGACTGCCCATGTCTGTCCGAACCCAACCCGGATCAACGGCGTTAATCAATATTTTATGTTCCATGACCTCGGCTGCTAAGTTAGCCGTAACCGCATTCAGGGCAGTTTTTGAAACCTGGTAAGCTGGATGTCCTGCTCCCATTTCATTCAAAGCACCGTAACCGCTTGACAAATTCACGATTCGGCCAAACTTATATCATTTCATGATCGGAATAATGACCTGACATAAAAAACAAAGTACCATATAAATTTGTTTCCAATGTTTTCGTAAACATTTCTTTAGTGACAGTCAGACCGGTGATTCCACGGTCAATCAGAATTCCCGCATTATTGATTAAAATATCGAGACGTCCAAAATCTGTGTGTAATGATTCTGCAAAACCATGAAACGAATCGAATGCTGTCACATCGAGCTGTCTGTACTCGACCATTGATTCTTTTCTTTCTTAAGAAATTCACATGCCTGTAAACCTTTTTTATAACTCAGAGCAGTGAGAATTACAGTGATGTCCCGTTGAGCAAGCTGCCTGCAAGTCTCTAAATCGATTCCCTTATTACCACCTTTAACAGGAGTAATTTTATTATTGATCACAATTTTGAACTCAATTCATTAGCAATTGTTTCATAATTGGAATCTTTGAGTCAATAACATACTGCATCTAATCTTATCGCAACACAAAAAAATACCGACCCTGTAGGAGCCGGTATTACTATTTCCAAAAATCAATTACTCAATATTAATTCTTATTCATCAAGCAATGAAATAATCTTTTCTTCTAGATCCACTGTGTTGAATTTTCCGAGAATCAAATGCTGCCTTGTACCATTCCGATCATACAATAAGGTTGTGGGAAGAACACCTTTCAGGCCGCCATCAATACTCTGCATGAAATCCTGATCTACAACATCTTCTCCCTGAATTAGATTCGTAAAATCTGCGTTTTCTTTTTCCAGATATGGAATAACATGTGACTCGATCTGGTCTTCAAAATCGTATGATATGGTAATGACATCAAGCCCGCTCTCTTTATATTTATTATAGAGCATGACCATATCGGGAAACTCTTCAACACACGGTTCACACCAGGTTGCCCAGAAATTGACGAGGACGACGTTTCCTTTTTTATCGGCAATTGACTTGTTAACAATTTCAGCATCTGCGACAGCTACATTAATGCCATTATCAACTGTAGATATCTGCGTTCCACATCCAACCACCACCAATAAACATAATAACATAACTAATTTCGTAGTATGCATACAGATTTCCCTAAAAAAAGAGCCCACAATAAGTGCGGGCTCTTTATATAAATTTCAACTTTACTGAGAATCAACTCGTTTAATCGAACATCCGTTTGACATCGTTTCAGTAACAGCAATTTTATTTCCGCCAACATAAGCGTGTACTGCATTTGCAAGGGTTCTTTCATTGACTTTGCCGGCATTACGGTGATTATCATCAATTCTACCTTTATAGAGCAATGTACCGTCTTTTCCGATAAAGTATGCGTGTGGTGTATAAAGTGCTTCGAAACGATCGGCGATAACGTTATCCCAGTCTTTCAGAATACGGAAGTTATAGTCATTTTTCTCAGCATGTTTTTTCATTATAGCAATCGATTCCGTATAATTGGAATTGATGCCGATCAATTCCACGCCTTGTGCTCTGAACTCGGATGCCAATTCGACATACCGTTCGTCACAGGCCCTGCTCACCGGGCATTCTTCGGAGACAAAAATAAATACAACGCCCTTCACATCATCCTGTACAAGGGTCTTTTCAAGATTAAAATCTTTGCCATCATGATCATTCAATTTTATATCGGAAACTTTTTTACCGATTTCATATTTCAATCCATCATCGGCAAGTGCTACGATGGCACAGGCAAGAACTGAAATAAGGATAATATTCATTACCTTTTTCATGTCACTCCTCCACTATTGGTTTGGATATGTGATATTTGAAGACATTTGAATTCAATTTTAGAATTTACTGTACAACAATATACAATTTGCTTCAATAATAATTCAAGGATTTTTAATTTTTAATGTAAGATTAGCGTTCAGTATAGAAAATAGCACGGTACAATTGGTAAATTCTTCTCTGATAGATATCTACGGGGATATTTTACACGGATAAACGCAAACGATATTTAAATAGTTCCCCAAATTTTTCACATCTATACCTCAGCGAAGAAATATCATAAACAAGGTATAAATTTAAATGTTTATTCAATGGTAATGCACGAAGCATGAATTGTAGCAATCCATAAGTTTCTGTAATTAACCAAGGCCCTTAATATCCCGCCGGATATCAAGCATAGACCGTTTAATTTCTTTATCGTATGAGGATACTATATCACTACCGCGGAGAATGTCGACAATCTTCTTTGAATTTTCGGCATCGACAACTATCAGATCCCGCACATTATTTTCATGCTGAAGACGTATTGCGGTGAAAAGTGAATCATTGTAGGTGACGGTAATCGGATTTTGCAGAAAATCATGTGCGGTAACAAATGGTGCAATTTCTCTGTCCCTATACATCATTCTGACTTCGCGCACATCGATCATACCGATAAGTTCGTCTTTATCGTTCAGTACAGGAAAAATATTAGAATCCGTTGTTGCAAGAAAATCGAGCAGTTCCATGAGAGTTGTATTCTGGTGCACTTTCGGCATTACCCATTCCAATGGAGTATTAACAGCATCTTTCACACGCAACTGGCGGAGAATTTCTTCCATAAAATTTCCAAAATGTGCTGGAGAATCAAGACGTGTTGGGCATTGACTTTCGTAAAGGGATGCCTTTCTGTTGAGGAAGAACGATATAACATTTACCCACATAGCAGGCACGAGCAGGAAGTAGTTTCCTGTCATTTCACTGACCATTATAACCATGGATATAGGTGTATTCGCTGCAGCAGAAAAGAACCCTGCCATACCGACTATCACAAATGCTCCCGGCGCAATTCCAAACTGGTCAAAATAGAGTAGAAACACCATCCCAACTGCTCCACCGAGTGCACCACCGATAACAACTGACGGACCAAAAACACCCCCGGACCCTCCGGAACCAATCGAGAACGAAGTTGTGAACATTTTTGCTGCCGCAATAATGAGCAAGAGCTGAAGCGTCATCGGACCATCAGGTATATCAAAGCCTTGTTGGAGAATTCCGTAACCAGTTCCGACAGCCTGCGGTATGAAATACCCGACAACACCGACCAACAGACCACCTATCATCGGCTTGATGTGGGGCGGACCGGGCATTGCGATAAACTTATCACGAGTATAGTAAAAAAGTTTGATAAACAGTTTTGCAGCAAATGCAACGACTATTGCCAGAATTGTATAAGGTATAAATTGGAGTGCATTTTCAAACCGGAATCCGGGTGTTTCAAAAAGAGGCTGCCATCCGAATTGTGTATTGAACACACCGTATGCGATTGACGAAGCTATCGTCGTCGGTACCAGAACCTCATATTCGAATTCTGTTTCTCTGTACAACACTTCACTCGCAAATAGTGCTCCTGCCAGAGGCGCATGAAAAATTGCACCGATTCCGGCTCCCATACCAGCAATCATGAGGATGCGGCGGTCCTGCAGTGAAAGACCAAGCCATTGTCCGAGGAGCGACCCAAATCCCGATCCGATCTGTGCTATCGGCCCTTCTCTTCCACCCGAACCTCCTGAACCAATTATAAGGGCGGATGAAATTATCTTAACGAGCGGTGTCCGTGCGCGAACAATACCCTGTTTCAGATGAAAGGTTTCAATCGCTGCATCGGTACCGTGTCCTTCTGCTTCCGGTGCTAACCAGTATACAAGAAGGCCGCTCAAAAGTCCCCCAATTGCCGGAATAATAAAAAATAAAAAGGGATTAAACACCGTATCCGATTCGCCAATTAGAGACGGTTCACCTGCCGGCCCCATTGGGCGGTAACCCGTGAGATAATCCATAAAAAAATACTGGCTTATATTCAAGAGCCAATAGAATACGATGGCACCGAGACCAGCGATCAGGCCCACTAAACCCGCCAGACCGAGCAGTTTACTGAGCGGACCTGCTCCTCGAAAAGGTGTTAACAGGAGAATTTCTTTCAGTTTCATGAGGATACCATTATTAACAATCGAATCGGGGGAATACCATAGCTTCCCAAAAAAGTCAAAATATACAAAATAGTTCATTCAAACTCTACACAAATTCGTGAATGCTCTCCCCTATTCGTCAAAAACTAATATATTCCTCAAGAAACTTTTTGTAAGTACGGTACGTCTAATACTCTAAACAGTTACTTTGTGAAGATAAGAACAAATCTCCATTGAAACTGCAACCCTAAATGAGTAATCCATGTTTTTAACAATGAATCCTCATTACTCAGTGCTAACACTTCTTTTCATAGTAACTTTGGGAAATACAACCTTATTAGCCGATTTTTTAAACGAGGCGCATTCTCAAGATATGCATAATCGGGACCAATCGATCGATTCAACTGAAATTATAATGAGCAAAAATAATTCCTCTTTTGATAGTAATGCTGCACAATTCTATTGTGCTCTGCAATAAAGTAAAAATTCTCAGATAGTGCAGTGTTTTTATTCTAAAAAATTGAATCCTAACAAAAGTAACATTACAGAGTTGAACACTGCTATTACGCAATCGAACAAAGTATCTCAAATTCATTGGAAAGAGTTTACGGAGACAAGAAATAGTGATATTGCACAAGACAGGATACTCCTACCTGAAATATTTATGCAAATTGCTGGTGATTTAGGAGAAACCACTGCATGGGGGATTTTGACTGCGCAAGCTTTTGAAAGTGGTAATAGTGCTAATTTTATAGATTCTTCCTTTTGCGCTTGTTTTAACGCTTCAAAGAAATATGGTCTCTTAGACGGTGTAAAACTTTGGCATTAACAGACATGTATAGAAACTTCTCACCGATTTAAAACGTCTAAGTATTCAGTAAGATTTCAGAATTATAAATCTGAATTGTTTGCGGGACAGTACTGCAGGAAACAATTGGTGAGCAATATCGATGATTAAAACGTGGACATCGATACATACCGTACTACCTCCTCTGTCATTATCAAAAGAGAAATCGATTCTTATTCGAACAATTTTGTGTAACCATTACTCTTTTTTGTACATTCTCCTCAAATGGAATGACAGGAGAAAACTCGACTTTGCCGCCGCTATTGCAGTAACGGCATTATCCACATACGGGAGTTTTAATTTCCTAAGAAAGTGGGTATTGGGTGAGAATATTCGTGTCAGTGTCGAGCCGAAATAAAGCATCATTATAATGTGAACGTACACAATTTTTCTAAGAATGTAAAAATAGTGGAATAAAACTTATCTGATAATGGTACAATTAATTGAACTGATCGCTTTGACAACATACGGATGCGTAAGCGGGCTCATTACTTCGATAATACTTATACCTTTATACGTGAGTTCAGAAAAAGAATCGGACATAGATTTAATCCGTCGTGCAAAAAAGGAGGACACAACAGCATTCGATGATCTTGTAGTACGATACCAACAACAAATTTATTACAGTATTATCAGAATCGTACTCAATAAGGAAGATGCGAACGATGTTGTGCAGGACACTTTTACTAAAGCATATAGCAATCTTGAGCGGTTTGATGAACGGTACCGATTTTACGCATGGATACACCGGATAGCAGTCAATACAGCACTCAATCTTGTACAGAGGAAAAAGAACCTTGAGGATTATGGAAAACATCGTGATGAAGACGATCAGTATAATCCTCCAGATACAAGGAATACGGAACATATATATGAGCATAAAGAATTTCAGGAGCATGTGCAGAATGCACTTGATCAGTTATCTCCCGATATGCGGTCGGTTTTTGTGCTCAGAGTTTATGATGAATTATCATACAAGGAAATTGCCAATGTGATGGACATTTCACTCGGGACGGTAATGTCTCGTTTAAACCGAGCCAGGAATTCCTTAAAGAAATATCTTGAAACATCAAAAGTAATTCATAAATCGTAATTTTTTACCTTAGTTAGCAGGGCATCCGAAATGGATAAGAAAAACCTTTGTGAGCAATACAAAAACAAATTGTCAAAATATCTTGACCATGAGTTTCCGGAGGAAGAGCACCGCCTGCTAAAACAGCATATTCGGAGTTGCATCGGCTGTGCTATGGAACTCGAGCAGCTGCGCAATATTGATCATTTCGGTAAGGCGGAAGTGTTTCAGGATCCTGGAAAAGGTTTTTGGATTAAGCAACGCGGAAGTATCGCTGCAGAAATCGGAGGGACAGTGAGCCGCACTGTCAGCAATCAACATAGAATCAGGTTTCTGCATAGCACACTTTTTAAATCGACAAAAGCACGAATTGCGATTAGTGTCTGTACTGCTGCTGCACTCACCTTATTCATAACTCAAGAGATTTATGATGTTGCAATCTATCCGGATACACCTCAACTTTTAGAACAGCAGTTCTCCGAAAACGCAGGCAAACCTGAAGACATTTCTGATAAATCTGGTCAAATAGCGCAAGATGTAGAAGAGACTGCATCGACGGAAGTTGTGCACAATCCGGAAGGTGATTCTGAGAATACTACACGACAGCCGCATATTGTTTTTCACGATGCTGATGAGCATGATAACAAAACACATATCGCGGCAGACAAGCCTAATTCCGGCACAGAAGTAAATCTGAAAGCATTCGACAATCTGGCTGTTTCATCCGGTATGCGAAGTACTTCGGATGCGTCACGTGCCACAACCACTCCGCCATCACGTGATATTACGATCTCAGCCCTCCAGAAGGTGCCTCTTGCTTCAGGTTATTCCGGGGGCGGCGCTATGATGACACAAGAATCAGTAAAATTACCCCATGAGGATGCGATAAGCGATGATGATTTTGAGATATACCTAAAATATCAAAACGCTATTCGACAAATCTCAGATCTTTCCACACAAAAAAGCAAGTGGTTCGTTTATCTCCAGACAATTCAAAATGTTGAATTGATTGATCTTGTTGTGTATGAAATTTATGAGCTCTATCTCTCTATAGTCGACCAATCATCACCACATGAACTGAAAATCGAAACTATCGATTTTTTGATTCACTACCGGGATGCTTTAGAAGGATTCCTTGGCACTACGCAGTATAAGGAACGGTTGACCCATTTCTCAAATTTATTTTAAATCAACCTTTGCACCATCCTCATAATACCTGATTGAGTAAAAATATTTCACGTTTCTCAGGCGTCTGTTTCAATTTTTCAAAAATTCCTGCCCGTTTCGAAACTTCTATTACAGGTTTCTTATTTGTACCAGAATACCCCCGCTATCACAATTTACACAAAGTATCCTTATCCAAGAAAAAAGAAAAACATTGACTTCCGTGCTTATATACAATACATTTAAAGCTGAACCCCATTATTTTTATTTGAGGAAGGCTCATCTGTATATTCATAGTTACTCCTTTTGAGGAGTTTCGCTAATACATTATTAACAAAGTGTGTGATGGGAATTCATTCATATGAATATGAAAACAAAAACCACCTGCGTTCATGAGAGGAGATTGACATGCCCAAATCAATCATGATTTTTGCAGTGATGCTTTCTTTTTTATGTTTATCATCATTCATATATGCTCAATCAGCAGTTCTCGAAGGATTTGTTGCTGATAGTGAAAACGGCGATCCACTTGTGGGAGCAAACATTGTTCTTACGACAGAGGGTGATTTGCGGACGCAGGGTACTTCAACGAACAATGACGGCGAATTTTTACTCAGGGGAATTTCTCCGGAAATCTATACTGTGATTATTTCGTATCTTGGGTACGAAAGTGTTGTGTTTGAAAATGAGTCGTTTTCCGCAGGAGAAAGTAAACATATTGAGGTTGCAATGGTTCCCGGGGTGTTCGAGGCAGAACAAATAATCGTAACTGCCTCACTCCGGCATGAAAAAATGCTTGATGCGCCGGCATCTGTCAGTGTTATTGAACGTATACAGATTCAAAACCGGCAGACAATGACACCGATCGACCATCTTATCGGATTACCCGGTGTCGATATCGTAAAGTCAGGGTTGAACCAGGCAAACGTTGTTGTACGCGGTTTCAATAATGTGTTTTCCGGCACACTCCTCTCAATTGTTGACAATCGGATCGCGCGAGTCCCTTCTCTCAGGTATAACGCATATAATTTTATTCCAACATCAAATGAAGACATTGAACGCATGGAGATTGTACGCGGCCCCGGATCGGCTCTGTATGGCCCGAACAGTGCAAACGGTGTCCTCCATATGATTACGAGATCACCATTCGGTTCCGAAGGAACTTCCCTCAGTGTATCGGGTGGTGAGCGGAGCCTGTTCATGGCATCATTTCGCCATGCAGGAAGTAATGAAAACAAAGTCGGATATAAACTTTCTGCAAACTATTCACGGGGTGAGGATTTTAAATATGTCGATCCTGCTGAGATTGTTGCCCGTAATTTCAATGTCGAGAAACTTGGTGTTGACGGACGGCTCGATTTTCGGGCCAGTAATGACATGACCTTTATTCTCAACGGCGGTCTGAACCGTGCTACAAGCATTGAACTGACCGGCGTAGGAGCTGCACAGGCAGATGACTGGACTTACAGTTATGTTCAGGGGAAAATGCTCTATAAACGGCTCTTTATGCAGGCTTTTGTTAATATGAGCGATGCCGGCGATTCAAAAATCCTTCGACAAGGAAACTCCTTAATTGACAAATCAAAACTGTATGTGTACCAGTTGCAGCACGGCACATCGTTCGGCGGTATACAAACATTTACCTACGGATTTGACGGATTGTGGACACGTCCCGATACGGAAATGTCTATTAACGGCATGAATGAAGATGATGATGAAATTAATGAATACGGTGTTTATCTTCAATCTGAAACACAACTGAGCGAAGAATTGAAAGTGGTGCTTGCGGGAAGACTCGATGACCACAGCAGGCTGAAAGATCCGTTTTTCTCTCCAAGAGCCGGCCTTGTCATCGCACCAAATCCGACAAATACGTTCCGGTTTACCTTTAACCGTTCGTTCAGCACACCAACAGCCAATAATCTGTTCCTTGATCTTAATGCAAGTCCAGAGAGAGCTCCAAATCTGGCAATTGGAGATCTGGGACAACCGTTCAATGTACAGTTACGGGGTGTTCCGGAAACTGGATTTACCTTTGGTAGAGATTCAAACGGCCTCGGCGGTCTTTATATGCAGGCTATCCTCCCCGACCAATCGGCACCATTTCTGCCCGCTGACGCGACACTGCTGTGGCCTGTCATAGTCGGATTACTTGCACAGAATGGAATTGATATATCTGCTCTCCCCGCTCCTGCGTCTGCAAATGTCAGCACGGTACTGAGAAACCTGAATATGACAACGCTTCAATTTGATGCCGTTACTCCTGATTTTGTAACCGATATCAAACCAATGGAATCGACGAAGAACAATACATTTGAGGTAGGTTACAAAGGCATACTCGGCGGTAAACTGCTGGCAAATATCGATGTTTATTACAGCGAGATCAAAGATTTTGTCGGTCCGCTGCGTGTCGAGACGCCAAGTGTTTTCTATGATCCGGTTACTTTGACTGCCTATCTGAGTAACTTCTTGCCTGCGGCAAACGCGCAGGAGCTCGCAGCTCTAATAGCTCGTATTCCGGTCGGAACAATCAAACCGGAACAGGCGGTGCATCCGGGAGACCTGATGCTGACATATCGTAATTTTGGAGATATAGATCTGTACGGTACAGATTTAGGACTAACATACTATGTCAATCCTAACTGGAATATTAGCGGCTCATATTCGTATGTGAGTAAAGACTTTTTTGAAGAAGACCCGAGTGATATTGCTCTGAACGCTCCGAAAAACAAAGTTGGTTTGATGCTGAATTATGACGATCAAAGTACCGGAATCGATGGACAAATACGGTACCGCTGGGTGGACAGTTTTCCGGTTAATTCGGGTGTGTATATCGGGAATGTTGATTCATACAGCACCATCGATCTGACTGCGGGAGTGCTTTTGCCGTCAACGACTCGGACCAAACTTTCGATATCCGTCCAGAATCTGTTTGACAATAAACATATTGAGATGGTTGGCGCCCCGGAAATCGGCAGGCTCGGACTTGTACGATTGATGTTTATGTTTTAAGAGAAAATTTTTCTGAATTTTTGTCTAAATCTTATATTCAGAGATTGCAACATCCCTTTTTACCGGGACGATGAGGCAATCTCTTCGTTTCACAACAATTCGTAACTGACTCCCATCAAACCACCGTACCATATATTACAACAATAATTGCCTGAATTAAATTTTTGTTCTCAACTAAACTACAATCTTTCCGAGGATCCCTGTGGATCGCGCTCCGGTTACGCCGGGGATGTTAGCATGATTACCTGATATCGTCTCATTGGCAAAAAACGCGAAGGCTGCTGCTTCTTTTGCGTCGGATGGGATGCCGTAAGAATCTGATGACTCGATGACACTGCCTGATAGCTGAGTGCGAAACCGCCGCATAAGCTCGCTGTTATGAATACCACCACCACTCACGACAATTCTGTCGAGATTATACTGCGGTTGAATGTGAAGCTCATAGTTTTTTATTATCGATTTGATGGTCAACTCTGTTACTGTCGAAATAACCTGCTCTGGACTCAGTTTCAGCTCTTTGCTCCACCCTATTATTCGGTGAACGTAATATGCGCCGAAGTCCTCACGACCGGACGATTTCGGTGGTGATTTCTTTATTAACGAATGGCGCATCAATTTCGACAGCAGCACTGCGTCAGGAAATTCTTTTCGGGCTATCCGGCCGCTGCTGTCAAACAGTTTTCCAAAATAATGACCCATCAGTTGATCGATAATCATATTACCCGGACCCGTATCAAAACCGGAAATATCCGCTAAAGAAGCATTTCGAGGAATTATCGTTATGTTCGCAATACCGCCGATATTCAGCACACCTCTGTTTTCCCGGTTCGACCTGAAGAAGATATAATCGAAATAAGGCATAAGCGGAGCTCCTTCCCCACCGAGCGCAACATCCTTCGAGCGAAAATCTGAAATTGTCACGATTCCGGTTCGCGCCTGGATAACCGATGACTCCCCAAGCTGGAGTGTTGATCGTACAGTCTTCCCAAACAGAATTTTCGGTTTCGGATTGTGCCACACTGTCTGGCCATGGCAGCCGATCAGATCAACCTTATGAGAGTTGAGTTTGTTCTTTTTCAGTAGTTTCAGGACAGCCTGAGCATAGAGCTCGCCGAGTAGAACATTAAGCTGTGTAATTTCCGATAATTTTATACAGTTTTGGTTTACAGCAGTCTGTATCCGTTCATTGAGTCCAGTCGGATATGCATAGGTATTCCAATCAAGTACAGAAATTGTCGTTTTTATTCCTGATCCAAAAATCTTTACGAGTGCAACATCAATCCCGTCAAGCGACGTACCTGACATGATGCCGACACACAGTTTTATTTTTTTTGCATGAAGAGTGTTGAGCAGATTTGCCATTGGTTCAGCGAAGTGAAGTACGTGTTATAGAATAGGTGTGTTTTGCACATTCTCTGCTATTGATGCATCGACTTTTACTGCAATGTGCTCAAACGCCAGTAAAACAGCTCCGGCGATTGGTGAAAACCGAGGCTTAACTATCGCGATATTGTCTATATCCTCATTCAGAATATGAGAGAGCAGAATATCACTGTTTTCAAACATTCCTCCTGTGCAGCAGACCGGTACCGGACTCCCACTAAAATCAGCACTTTTCAATAATGTTTTGATGAGAAGACTGAGAGTCGATCCGCACTCCTTTACAATATTTTGTGCAACATAATCACCATTCTTTGCTGCATCGAAAACACGGGGCGCAAACGCAGCGATTCCGACACGGGTTAGTTTACCCGAATAGAGCACCGTGATGAGATCATCAGGAGAATCCAGGTAGAACTCGCTGCACACCTGTTCTGTCAACAGAGTACTTTGAATAATTCCGTCGCAACTTCTGAAAACTGCCTGAATCGCCAATCGTGCCATATGGTATGCAGAGCCTTCATCACCGATAAGGTAACCCCACCCACCACACCGGGATACCGTACCGGAGTTATCCCGGCATATTGCGGCCGATCCTGTTCCCGCATTAATAACAATTCCTGGCCCTCCGGCAAATGCACCGTGCAACGCGATGTCGAGATCAGTCACAACCGAGCAATTTCCACGAAATCCTATATCTTCGAGAATAGATACGGCATTGTCTATGACCGGCTGACGGCCTGCTCCTGCAAATCCGGCCACAAGATACGCTACGGCATCGAGGTTCGTTCCTGCCTGTTTAACAAGTCCAGACAGAAGAGAATTAAGAACGCTGTGTGATTGAATTGTGTCTGAAAATTGTAACTGTGTCGGTCCGGTAATAGATGAGGCTGCGACATGACCGGAATAATCGACTGCGACTGCCCGGGTTTGCGAACCGCCGCCATCAATTCCGATCAGATATTTCATGCAAAGCCCCCTGCTGTCTTACATAGTGCAGCAATAATCTTTTTTCATATCGTTATGCGGAATATAAAAAGCGGGTAAATATTTGAATAAGCACCGAACAAACGGCTCAATAAACCGGGCAGGAATACTGTAGGTGTTTTCATCGACTTGTTTAATAAAAATCCGTTTACCGTTTTCTTCGCCTTCTATGGTGAAGGGGATGCCTGACTTATCAGCGTTCTCAAACGGTTCACCTTCTGTGATTTGAAATAAAAAATCGTCACTCAAAACTTTTTTTGCACGGTCAGTAAAACCGAAAAACATACATTGTGATTCTCGTGCTTCGTCAACATCCAATTTACAACAATTACAGAAGCTAATATTTTGAAGCATAAGTACCTCGCCCTTTTAATCACTCATTAATCTTAATCTTTCTTTCCCGATTTGTCTTGTGCAGGTATCTGAAATCCATAATGTGAATCCTTCTGCTGATTATGGACCTTGATTTCGCCGAATTGTTTTTCATATTTCTCAATGTTGTCCTGCAGAGCACTTCTCAACGATTTGGCGTGCTGCGGTGTCATAATAATACGGGCGTATACACGTGTTTTCGGGATACCGGGCAGGACACGTGTAAAGTCGACTACAAACTCAGCACCTGAATGCGAAATGAGCGCTAAATTTGAATAAATTCCTTCCGCTTCTTTTTCACCGAGTTCAACATTGATCTGACTTTGTGTTCCCATTTTACAAGTTCTCCGTTTCCATATTCGATTATTGGCGACAATGTACTTTATTTTTCGAAAAAGTCCAACGGTTTTTCTTGGCATATCAGAACATTATAGAGCATACTCTCCATTTTCTTTTTTCAAACCATCTCAAAAATCTTATTAATCCAATAATCCAACGGATTCCAGGCGATTACTTCAAGTTGCTTAAAAAAATTTCAAAAATATATATGTAATAATTACTTTATTCAAGACAAACAAAAAATTGAAGTAATGATACGATTCATAAGGTCTCTTCCGTTGAATGTGAATTACAATATCTATTCTTAGCGAATAATATTGCAACTCATGGTTACATCTGTAAATGAATTCATCATTTTTTGAATAGATACTTACAAAAACAGTGCAGTCAAACAGACGTAAGTGGGACGATTGTGAGATTCATTTGGTTGAAATCTGATGACAATAAACAGTAAAGATAATCAAAGAAAATTTATTTTTTTACTGGCATACAATACTACTATGGCATGCAGTAAATACTTTCATTTCTACTGCGCATTGTTAGAATAATCAATACTGGAATCGCTCTTGATATTTTACCCGGAACAAAACAATACTATGCGATTTTAGAGATTGAAAATTTGTATTAAATGTAGTATACTTGTTTCCTTATATACTGCATACGGATATCAGTTTTGAGTAGAATTCTGATATACTGACGATTAAATCGAAAAAAGATACATAAAGAGTTAAGGTATTCATTGTGAGGATATCCCATCCGGTTTTTTTCCTGATACTTATCGTGAGTATTTTTTCAACTGCAATTCAAGCTGCATACGGACAGGATTTCAATGCTGACGAAGAAGAATTGACTCTCACACAATCTTTACTCAACTATGTTGATTATAACCGTGTTGAAGGTGTGTTTCTGGGAACACAATTGGGTGTATCTCACGGGAAAATTCCAGGAATATCTCTCAATGGTCGTGCAGGTTACGGTTTTAAATCAAAAGATTGGAATTATGCGGTAACACTTTCCCACTCGCTCGATTTCTTGCAGACACAAACACTATCTGCAACCGTATTCGATGAAACACGGTCAAATGACTCCTGGATTCTCTCTCATGTTGAAAATATTCTGTCGACCACATTTTTACGAAAGGATTATCGAGATTATTTCCGGGTCCGGGGTGTCGAAGGAAACTATACAAACAAGCTGAATGAATATTATCGGATTTCTGCAAATGTCGGATACAGAAAATATAATTCGATGCACAACACCGAACCCTGGAGCCTGTTTTTTCAGGACGAGAAATATTGGGATAATCCTCTGGTTACCGAACAGGATGAATTGCTCATTGCCGCATCGATTCATTACAGTACGCTCGGGGAAATTTTTATCGAATCGAATTATTGGCAATTTGAGACAACTCTTGAGCGGGAATTGAACGATTTCACTTTTACCGGTGTCTATTTTTCCGTACGCCGAATGCAGCTCAGTTTCAGCGACCAGACACTGATTACGGGGCTGCGCGGCGGATTCCGGAATGGAACGCTTGCCGAGCAGTATCTGTTCGATATCGGTGGATTTGGAACAATGCGTGCATACGAATTTAAGGAATTCACCGGTACCCGGAAGATAGTCTTTGAAGGCAATTACCTTTTCAACGGTGATCTGCTCCAACGAATCCCACTGCAGTTCCTGCCGTTTTATTCAAACCTGACAACAGGTGTCTATTTCGATGCTGGTCTTGCCTGGTTCTCTGACAACGAGAAAAAAATATTGAAAACCGATAAGCCTGAGTACATACAACATGAAACAGGTAGTTCATTCGGCGATATCCGTTCGGGTGTCGGCGTATCACTCTATATAATGGACAGCGTATTCGCAATAAATGCAGGAAGGCGTCTCGATACTGGAACGGAACCGTGGAACATAACATTTCGATTCAGGTTGTTTCAAAATCTTTAAGCATAACAAAGAGTTTATGAATTACAATAACCTTCAATATTTTGTTGTTGAACAGGAGAATGTCAGCAGTGATTCGTTTTCACTGACCGGTGAAGAATATCATCATGCAGCACATGTGCTGCGGATGTCTGTTGGGACAATTATAGCGGCGGTTGACGGTCAGGGTAATGAATATCTTGGAACAATTCATGCTATTGTCAGAGACAGGGAAATCAATTGTAACATTATCAAAACCCGCAGAAAGCCGAATGAACCGATCAACTCGATTGTCCTTATACAGGCTTTAATCAAAGGCGACCGGTTCGATTATATAATTGAAAAATGTGTCGAACTCGGTGCGTCACAGATCATTCCGGTCGTAACAAAACGGTGTGTTGTGACCGGAAGCAGTAATAAAATCAAACGATGGCAAACCATTGCAAGATCAGCAATGAAACAATCCGGCCGGTCTTTATTGCCGGCAATTTCCGAAATCATGGAGGTAAACGATGCGTTTGAGCATGCTGCTCAGGAAACGAGAATGAAGCATGCTGAAAGATTGCTGCTCCACAAAAATGGTAAACGCACACTGGCTGATTATTGCCAGGATGAATCAGATTATTCTGGAGCAAAAACGTATGTGCTCGCTGTTGGTCCTGAGGGAGATTTTACAACTGACGAGCTTTTAAAAGCACAGAATACCTCTTTTCAATCGGTCTCACTGGGACCAAGACGGCTCCGTTCAGACACTGCAGGCATCGCCGCCCTGTCCTTTCTCATGCTCAATGAACAATAAGCGGGATACATCGAGAAAAATCTCTTTGAATTTCAGAGAGCATATTCCTACATTATACCCCATTAAAACCTTACTATTCAAATCCAGCACCACATTATTTGAATCGCGGAGAATACAAATATGAGTGACTGCCTCTTTTGTAAGATCGTATCCGGTGATATTCCGGGTGATATTGTGTACCGGGATAACGAGATTATAGCCTTTAACGATAACAATCCGCAGGCACCTGTCCATATTCTTGTTATCCCCCGAGAACATATTGCCACCCACAATGACCTGACTGAAAATGATACACAGCTTATCGGTTCTCTCCTTGTCAAGATAAAATCAATGGCTCAAAACATCCAGGAGTTAAATAAAGGATACCGAATTGTCACTAATTGCGGCAGTGAAAGCGGTCAATCTGTCTTTCATGTCCATTTTCACCTGCTTGGCGGGCGCCCAATGCAATGGCCTCCTGGTTAACGTATCGCATATTTTCAAATCGAAACATGTATGGATTTATTTGAAACACAACATGACAACAAACAATCAGTGAATCTATCGGCTCCCTTAGCCGAGCGGATGAGACCGGCTGTTATAGAGGATTTTTTCGGACAGGAACATCTTGTCGGACCAGATAGTGTTCTCGCTCGACAAATTGAAAACCGATCAATCGGTTCAATGATTTTCTGGGGGCCTCCCGGCTGTGGAAAAACGACACTTGCCAGAATTGTTGCCGCGGAGTCGGATGCGGACTTCTACCAGATAAGCGCTGTGACAGCCGGCGTCAAAGATGTCAAAGGGATTATTGAAAAAGCCGGGTACAACCTGAAAATTCAGAAGAATACAATCCTCTTTATCGACGAAATCCACCGATTCAACAAAGCGCAGCAGGATGTGCTGCTGCAAAGTGTGGAAGAAGGCAAGCTGCTCCTCATTGGCGCAACAACAGAGAATCCTTCTTTCGAGGTTATTTCACCATTACTGTCGCGATGCAGAGTATTTACCTTGAAACCCCTGAGCGATGACAATCTACTCTCGCTGCTTAAGAGGGCATTGACCTGTGATGAAACCATCAAAAATCTCAATCCGGATATTTCGAATGAAGTGCGACTCTCCCTTGTTTCTCTTTCGAGCTCTGACGCAAGAATTATGCTGAATGCATTAGAAGCAGCTATTCTGCTCGTTTCTCCCAATGCAGACGGTATTAGAACGGTGCAGAAACGGGACATCGAGCATGTTCTCCAGAGAAAGACGCTTCTATATGACAAACAGGGAGAATACCACTACGACATTATTTCAGCATTTATAAAATCGATCCGGGGGAGCGATCCGGATGCTGCCGCATACTGGCTCGTCCGGATGCTTGACGGCGGTGAAGATCCGAAATTTATCGCACGACGAATGGTTATCCTTGCTTCCGAAGATGTTGGGAATGCTGACCCTGCAGCCCTGCCGCTCGCAACCGCAACATTTTCAGCAATTGATTATATCGGCATGCCGGAAGCGCAGATAATCTTAATGCAAACAGCAACCTATCTGGCTGCAGCAGATAAAAGTAATACGGTAATCCGTACACTCTCGGCAGCAAAAAAAGCGCTCAAAGAATACCCGAATGCGTCGGTCCCACTCCATCTGAGAAACGCTCCAACTGCGTTCATGACATCGGAAGGCTATGGAAAAGGGTATAAGTATCCGCACGACTATCCGGGAAATTTTGTTGAGCAGCACTACCTGCCGGAAGAACTGAGAGGATCACGCTATTTTAAACCGGGGGAGAGTGGCTATGAGAAGCAAATAAAAAACAGGCTGTCTCAGATTGATAAAAAAAGAAGCATCAATCCTGAAGATAAAGCTAAAGAAATATAACAGTGCAATACGGTATAAATCGAATCAGGATTTTTTCGGAGAATCAGATTCTGACTTTGAGGAATCGGACTTTTTATCTTTTGACGAGTCGTTTTTGTTGGTATCGGTATTTTTGGGAGTAGGCTCTATCGGCTTTTTCCCGTTACCATTCGAGCCGTTTTTATAATCAGTTATATAAAATCCGGAGCCTTTAAAAATCAATCCGACACCACCGTTTATAATTCGTTCGACACGGGCATTACAGACCGGGCAACCCTTGACCGGAACGTCCTTAATGCTCTGGAACTTTTCAAATTCGTGTCCACAGCTCGTGCATCTGTAATCGTATGTCGGCATATCGTTTGTATAGTTTTATTGGCAAAAAGTGATGAAACTGCAAATATAACTATTTTTCTCTCAATTTTCAACTACAATATAATTTCATTAGTTCCTTAAAAGCAAAAAATCGCAAACCATGGATAAAATCCGGCTGCTCCCTTCCCCCAATTCCCTTACGATTGAGCAAAAAATCGGACAAATATGTTTGTTCGGATTTCACGGTAAACAGGTGACTCAGGAACTGAGAAATTTTTTTCGCAATCACCACATTGGAAATGTAATCCTGTTTTCCAAAAATTTTAATGATGCGCATGGTCTTCGCGACCTGTGCCGATCTTTCTATGAAATTATTGATGTGCCGCCTTTTATTGCCATCGACCAGGAAGGCGGAGTCGTAACACGTATCAACAAAGGCGCAACCGTTCTTCCCGGGAATATGGCTGTTGCCGCAACCGGCAAACCGAAAAACGGAAGAATGTACGGTTCGATTATCGGACGGGAACTGCGTGCACTTGGAGTAAACCTCAATCTCGCTCCGGTCCTCGATGTTACGGTCCCTGATAATCCCGGTATTGGTGTTAGATCGTTCGGTGATTCAGCAGAAATTGTTTCTCAATTCGGATCCGAACTTATCCACGGATTGCAGTCTGAATCGGTTTTTGCCTGCGCAAAACATTTCCCCGGTATCGGATCGGCTCTCTTTGATACCCACATCGAAATGCCGATAATTGACAAATCCCTGCATGAACTTGAATCGAGCGATCTTATACCTTTCAAAACCGCAATCGTAAATGGAGTCGACTGCGTCATGACCTCTCATGCTGGATTTACCGCATTCGACTTGGATACTCCACCGCTTCCGGCAACATTTAATCCTGCTGTTTATACCGGTTATCTGCGAGAACAACTCGGTTTTAAGGGCGTTATCATAACCGACGATCTCGAAATGGGCGGTGCGACAAACAGTATGGAATTTGAAGACTCCGTAATTGCCGCTGTCCATGCCGGTGCCGATCTTCTTGCGGTATGCAGTAACAAAGAGAGGCAGGAGAAAACAATTTCGGCGCTCTTGAACGCTGTACGGGACGGTGCCATATCGGAAAAAAGAATCGATGAAAGTATTGCGAGAATATTTTCACTCAAACAAAGATTCTTAGAAAAGTATCACCTCTTTTTCAAGGAAGGTATTGACGATATTATTGAAGAAAACAAACATATCGCTCACGATATTGTAACACAATCGATTTCCGTTTTTGATGAGCAGAATAATATTCCACTCCGGCAGGATGAAGATGCCGTCATTTCTGCTGTAATTCCCCGCCTGACAGAAGCTGCGCAGGTCGAAGAACTCAAATCGTCAGTAAGAGAATCGGAAGAAGCGATAATGAAAGAGCTTGGAAAATACCGTAAAAAAGTTCAAATCCACCGGTATTCCCTTCCGCCGGGCAATGATGAAGTTCTTGATATCGCAAATCAAACTGCCGGCGCCGGCTGTACGCTCATGTTCAGTTATAATGCACATCTGGATGAACTGCAATCTGCATTTGTCACACAGCTAGCACAAAGTTCGAAACTATTGATTCTCATTATGCTCAGGAATCCGCATGACCGATTTATTGTCTCCGGCACATCGGCAATTGCAGTGTATGCGCCGACGGTTCCCGGCATAACTGCAGCACTACGCCGTCTTTTTCGTAATACCTAAAGACACGTTTTTACCTGTATCCTGGATAATAAATGCGGAGAACTCGAGTATGAAATGCGCACACGTGCCCAATAATCCGCTTGACTTTATTGCATATTTTCTCTAATTTTACAGTCTCTGTTTTGGCAGGCGCAGGAGAGGTGGCCGAGCTGGCTGAAGGCGCTCGCCTGCTAAGCGAGTGAGAGGTTTATAGCCTCTCCGAGGGTTCGAATCCCTCCCTCTCCGCCATATAATCAACGACTTATTTACCTGTCATGTCTAATCTCAGGGGTGTTGTGGGGCTGCTTGGGCTTGAAGTGGACATGATGGAAATCTTGGTTCAAAAAATTGAGGAGGGATGGAAATATGGAAATGCTTAAACGAATTAGCGGCTTATTCTTATTTGTAATAGCGGCTGTGGTTGCAGTCCACACAATAGTTGAACCGCTCTATCACACCTCCAGAGAAGCACAGATGACAGCCCCGCTTTGGGCCGTCTTAGATCCGTTCATGGTGTTGGCGGTCGTGTTAGGCGTGATATTCGGGTGCATCCGTAAGAGAGCGGTTGACAGCGAAGAAGGCAGCGGGGCGATTACGCGCGAGTTCCTTGCCGCCAATACGCTGTTCTACGGATTCCTGTCCGTGGGCATCCTGTTACTCTGGAACTGGTTCAACGAGCTCAGTCCCGCATTCACCGCAGCAGGAGAGGATACAACCGCTCTCGTGTGGATACTCATCGATACTGCGCTGCCGCTGCTTTCGGGCACAATGGGGATATTCCTGCTGCGGGGCTGCTGCAGCAAATAGATGAGCGGACACTCAGAACAAGACGAGAAAGACGCCGCCGTGGAGATCACAAACCCACGTCATTCCGGCAGTTGACCGATTCGTTCCTGAAATATAAAGCGGACGACGAACACCGACTTCTTTCTCTACGCCACAGCCATTAATTCTGTAAGGCAGCAAGCTCTTTATTTCGCCTTACAAGAGTTCTCGGCGACGACGGCCAATCGGCCGAAGATGCCTCTGAGAACGGCTTACACGAAGCAGCGGCACGGCAGGACGCTCAGCGCGAGAGAGATGATCGTTCTCGCGGATGGAAATGGTTCTACAATGACAACAGCGATTGCATACAGTTCCACGTTCCCGAACCCTCAAGCTCATTAGTCGTGAAGCCTGCGAACTGGTTTCGAGAACGCAAGGGGATTTATAGAAGTTGCGTGACCGCTATCGCTCGAACAGGACGCCATCCAGTTCCGGATCAAACGCCTGCTGGAGCGCGCGCAGGCGCCGGGATGAAGAAAGGCACGCAAACGTTATGCGAGCCGAAAGTCCCTGCCCGCTTGACAGCTGCCTTTGTTCGACGAACTCGATGAGTGGACCGGTTCGCCGGAGCTGGAGATATGAAGATATGAACGATTTAACCACACACGACACTCTTAAACTCGAAGTGGCGAATTTTGGGCCAATCGTCGAAGCCACGGTAGATCTGCGCCCGCTGACGGTGTTCGTAGGGCCCAGCAACACCGGAAAGTCTTACATGGCGATCCTTATCTATGCGCTGCATCGGTATTTCAGTAATGGAGACGGCCTAAGCCGTCTCCACAGATACCCGTCTCGCCGACTGCCTGAAAGTAAAGAACACACGCTGCCAAAAAACGCAATTGACGATCTTTTCGCATGGGCGGAACAGGAATTCGAGATTTCAAAACAGAATTCGATATCCGGTATCAGGGAAATGGTTAAGGGAAAAAAACGTTTGAGTCTGCCCGGCTCCGTAATCAAATTGATTCAGTTCTTGTTCGATACACAGGGCGACCCGCTCAGTTTTGAGCTTTGCAGGTGTTTCGGATCCCACATAGGTCAACTGATCCGGAAAGAGAGCAGGTCGGGGAGCCGGATCGTTGTTCGACGGCGGCTTTCGAACGATTCGGTTCGATTCGAAATTGAATTAACGCTCAAATCCCGAGAACAACGATTGAGATCAGCGGTTCCCGACAATCTCGAAATAGAAACTGACAGTAGCAAGATGACTCACTACGAGTTCCGCTATTTACTTGAGCGCTTATTCCTGCTCGAAAAACTTCGAAATGATGAAGCTGAGACACGAGACTTGCTTCAAACCCTGTTCGATCTTGCCCTGCCTCACCTTGTCGGTGCGCTGCATCATCCTGCCTTCTATCTTCCCGCTGGCCGAACCGGAGTGATGCATGCGCACAGTGTGGTCGTAAGTGCCTTGATTGAAAGCGCGGCAATGACTGGTCTGCGTCCGGCCGCACGCACGCCCATGCTCTCAGGTGTGCTGGCGGATTTTCTTGAACAATTGATCATGCTTGATAACCCCCAGCGCCGGCGTGGAAAATTCAGCTATGATTATGGCGCGCGGCGAATCGAAGACGCCATTCTTCGTGGATCCGTGCTGGTGGAAAAAGCGGAGACCGGCAGACATCCGCACTTCTTCTATCAGCCAGAGGGATCGGAAGTCAGTCTGCCATTGATGAACGTCTCGTCGATGGTTGCGGAACTCGCACCGGTCGTTCTTTATCTGCGCTACAGGGCCAAACCCCACAATGTGCTGATCGTTGAGGAACCGGAATCGCATTTGCACCCGGCCATGCAGGTCGAATTCACTCGTCAACTTGCGGCGCTCGTCCGGTCAGGCATACGGGTGATCGTCACCACGCACAGCGAATGGGTGCTTGAGGAACTTGCCAACATCGTGCAGCGACCCGAGCCTTCCGAGAAGGGGCGGAAGGAAGTCTCCGTCAGCGATATCGCACTTCGCCCGGAACAGGTGGGGGCGTGGCTGTTCAAACCCAAAACTCGCCCCAAAGGATCGGTGGTGGAGGAAATTCGTCTCGACAATTCCGGTCTTTACCCATCCGGCTTCGATGAGGTAGCGGCAGCGCTCCACAACGACTGGGCCGAGATTTCGAGCCGGGTCGGAGAGACCGAATGACGGGGTTGGTTGAGGCCGTTACCGCTAAGGTTAATGAGAGTTGCATAGTATCCAAAATGAAAAAAACTGGTTGTAAGGTTTCGCTCAAGAATGCACCCGAGCCGCGCCTGATCGTGGATTTCGACAAACCGGGATCACCGCTGGGGAAAAGTGAGACGCGCTGCGATTATCTCTTTGTCGCAAATGGTGAAAGATGCGCCGGTTGGATAGCCCCACTGGAACTGAAAAAAGGCAGCTTGGATGCTAACGAAGTAGCCAAACAGCTTCAGGCGGGGGCAAAGTTCGCGGAAGATGCCACGAAAGAGTTTTTTTCCCGGAAACAAAACGTGACGTTTCGCCCCATCGTCGCTCTTGCCGGCAGCACACGTAAGAGTCAAAGAGAAAGGCTAAAAAAAAATAAAGTGGAATTTTATGGCCATGTTGAGGTCATTCGGCGCATGAAGTGCGGCGCTTCACTGAAAAATGTGCTCCGCTGATGACTGCAGCGGCAAAGAAAAAACTCATCGAGGTCGCCCTCCCGCTCGACGCGATCAACGCGGCGTCAGCTCGGGAGAAGTCGGTCCGCCATATAATCAACGACTTAGTTACCTATCACATGTATAATCTTAAATTGAGGAGGGATGGAAATATGGAGATGTTTAAGCGAATTAGCGGCTTATTTCTTATTGTGATAGCGGCTGCGGTTGCAGTCCACACAATAGTTGAACCGCTCTATCACACCTCCAGCGAAGCACAGATGTACAGTTCGCTTAAGGGATGGGCATAAAGATGGGCAACAGCGACCTGAACTGGATTGCGAACTACATTTGGGGCATCGCCGACGGCGTTCTGCGCGATCTTTACGTCCGCGGCAAGTACCGCGACGTCATTCTTCCAATGACCGTGCTGCGCCGGCTTGATGCGGTGCTGGAAGACAGCAAGCAGGCCGTCCTTGACATGAAGGCCTCGCTCGACGCGGCGGGGCTGGTCGAACAGGACCCGGCGCTGCGGCAGGCAGCGGGACAGGCGTTTTACAATACCTCGAAGTTCACCCTGCGTGACCTGAGAGCCCGCGCTAATCGACAGCAGCTTACGGCTGATTTTGAGGCCTACCTGGATGGGTTCTCGCCCAACGTGCAGGACATTCTCGACAACTTCGAGTTCCGCAACCAGGTCTCGCGGCTCTCCAAGGCCGACGCCATAGGCACGCTGATCGAGAAGCTCACCAGCCCTGACATCAACCTGAGCCCTGCCCCGGTGCAAAACGCCGACGGCTCCGTCCGGCATCCCGGCCTCGACAACCACGGCATGGGCTCGATCTTCGAGGAACTGGTGCGACGCTTCAACGAGGAGAACAACGAGGAAGCAGGCGAATACTGGACCCCGCGCGACGCCGTGGCACTCATGGCGAAGCTCGTCTTCCTGCCCGTCGCCGACGAGATAAAATCCGGCACCTATCTCCTCTACGACGGTGCCTGCGGCACCGGCGGCATGCTGACCGTGGCCGAGGAGACCCTTCGGCAGCTCGCAACCGAGCACGACAAGGACGTCGCCACCCACCTCTATGGCCAGGAGATCAACGCCGAGACTTATGCCATCTGCAAGGCCGACCTCCTGCTCAAGGGCGAGGGCGAAACCGCCGACAACATCGTGGGCGGCCCGGAACACTCCACACTTTCGAACGACGCCTTCCCGTCGCGCGAGTTCGACTTCATGCTCTCCAACCCGCCCTACGGCAAGAACTGGAAGACCGACCTGGAGCGCATGGGCGGCAAGAAGGACATGCGCGATCCGCGGTTCATGATCGAGCATGCGGGTGATCCAGAGTACTCCCTGGTTACCCGCTCGAGCGATGGCCAGATGCTCTTCCTCGCCAACAAGCTCTCCAAGATGAAGCAGGGCACGAAGCTCGGCAGCCGCATCGCTGAGGTCCACAACGGCAGCTCCCTCTTCACCGGCGACGCCGGGCAGGGCGAGAGCAACATCCGCCGCTGGATCATCGAGAACGACTGGCTGGAGGCGATCGTCGCCCTCCCCGCTCAACATGTTCTACAACACCGGCATCGCCACTTACGTGTGGGTGCTCACCAACCGCAAGCCCGAGCATCGCAAGGGCAAGGTACAGTTGATCGACGCCACGCAGTGGTTCCGGCCTCTGCGCAAGAACCTGGGCAAGAAGAATTGCGAGTTCGGAGAGCAGGACATAACCCGCATTTGCGACACGTTCCTCGCCTTCGAGGAGAGTGAGCAAAGCAAGATCTTCAACAACACCGCCTTTGGCTACTGGAAGGTGACCGTCGAGCGGCCGCTGCGCATCGCTGTCGATCTGTCGCCTGAACAACGCGCCCGCTTCCGCGCCGCATGCCGGGAAGCGCAGGAAGAGCCGATTGCAAACGTCGTCGACCGGGTGGCAGAAGCATTAGGCGCCGGACCTCATCTCGACTTCAATCGCTTCATGGCTGCCGTCAAAACGGACATCTCCGAGCATGGCGTCAACTTGACGGCCAAGCGAAACAAGCTGCTTCAGACATCGCTGGCGGCGCGGGACAAGACAGCCGAACCCGCCATCAAGAAGATCCACAATCTGGGCAGGATGGAGCCAGACCCAATCCGTGGGCTGGTCGAATCCACAGTAAAAGGCAAGTGCCGCGTGGTTGAGTACGAATCTGACAGCGAACTGCGGGACTCTGAACAGGTGCCGCTCCTAGAAGAAGGCGGCATAGAGGCATTCCTTCACCGCGAGGTTCTGCCCTACGCGGCGGACGCCTGGTATGTCCCAGACAGTGTCAAGATCGGCTACGAAATCAGCTTTACGCGGTACTTCTACAAGCCGAAGCCGATGCGCTCGCTGGAGGAGATACGAGCGGACATCCTAGCGCTGGAGATGGAGACGGAGGAACTGCTTAGCGAAATCATCGGGAATGTCAACGGATAACATATGACGGGATTGAACAAGAACAAGCTACGTGAATATCTGAAATTAGCTATCTCGTTGCAGCGTGCAATGGAGACAATGCTACAGGCTGAAGGATTAGACAACATTTGGAAACACGGCGGATACGAGCAGTTTACACGCAAGTACATGCAAGTCATCAACCTCATGAGCAAGGAAATTCAACTGCCAAAAATCTTAGATTCTTACGACATTGAGAAGATGCCCGGACCTAACGATACGTTACCCTCCCAGCAGAAAGCGATCTTTGAGAGCGTTTATGCGAATTTGTCGATCTTACGAGCTTTTCTTGAAACAAAGATTGATATAGTTAATGACGAAATCCTTGTACTTCGTGATTTTCTCCAGTCTCGGCTGCGGAGTGCCATCTTTAGGGTGCCTAAGCACGAAAGAAACATTCAAGACACTATTGAGCAATTACTGATTGGCCGCGGAATGCAGAAAGGCCAGGACTATGATCGAGAAGTTGGGCGGGTAAAAATCTCAACGAAAGAGGTAGTGCCGGACTTCATCTTGCTTAAACTTTCACTTGCCGTGGAGATTAAGTTTGTCAAAAACGCTGAGCGTGCCAAGAAGATCGTAGATGAGATCAGTTCCGACATCGCTTCATACGCAAAGGTATACCGCCAACTACTTTTCGTGGTTTACGATCTTGGGCATATTCGAGACGAGATTGAGTTCCGCCACGACCTCGAGAGAACGCCAAACGTCTCTGTTATTGTTATCAAGCACTAATGCACTGATGTGAATTTTCTTATGAAAGGAGTAATGAGTTGCTGGTGAGAGTACTGGATGATTGCGACTCCGGGTCAGGTATATGGTTTCGAGCAGCTAATGTTTGCTGATCTCAAACCCTACTACGCCTACAAACCCTCCGGCGTCCTGTGGCTCGGCGATGTGCCGGAGCATTGGGAGATTCGCCGCGTACGAACGATTGCATCCGTAGTCAATGGGGGAACGCCGTCTTCCATGATACGTTCTTACTGGGACGGCGGTATCGTCTGGCTTACGCCGCAGGACTTGGGGGCATTGGGCGACCGACGCGTCCAGACGAGTGGCCGGAGAATAACGCGGGAAGGTTACGAAGCCTGCGGTGCCACGTTGGCGCCAGCCGATAGTGTTGCCATTTCTACGAGAGCACCTATCGGATACGTCGGGGTTCTCGGGACCGCCGCGTGTACTAACCAAGGCTGTAGATTACTGGTTCCTAACGACTCTATTCAATCAGACTATCTCTACTATGGCATCAAGGTCGTTCGGCCGGAGCTGGAGTCGTTTGGCCAAGGAACTACTTTTGCCGAACTGTCCCGAGATAGACTTGCGGGGTTTCCCGTGACCCTGCCACCCCTCCCCGAACAAGCCACCATCGTTCGCTTTCTCGACCACGCCGACCGGCGCATCCGGCGCTACATCCGCGCCAAGCAGAAGCTGATTGCGCTGCTGGAGGAGCAGAAGCAGGCCCTCATCCATCAGGCCGTCACGGGCCAGATCGACATCCGAACCGGCCGCCCATATCCGGCCTACAAGGACTCCGGGGTCGAGTGGCTGGGGGACGTGCCGGAGCATTGGAATACGCGGCCACTCAAGCGTTGGGTCACGATAAACGCTGAAGTACTGCCTGAGACGACCGCCCCTGACCGAGTCTTCCGTTACGTAGACATAGGTTCGGTTGGGACAGGGACTCTGACACAGGAAACACAATGGCTTCGCTTCGCTGGTGCTCCATCAAGAGCCCGTCGAGTGGTCCACAACGGTGACACACTCGTTTCGACTGTCAGAACCTACCTAAAGGCGATCTACTTCGTTGATGGAGAAACAGACGAATTAGTATGTTCGACGGGGTTCGCCGTCCTCACACCCCGTGTCGGCACGGTTCCACAGTTTGTGAGCTACCTGGCTCGAAGCAATGCATTCACACAGATCAAGTCACGGCGAACTCCGTAGGGATAGCATATCCGGCGGTTGCTGAGAGTCGTCTCGGCTCATTTCATGTCGCAGTTCCACCCTTTCCCGAACAAACCGCCATCGTCCGATTCCTTGATGAAGCAGCTGCCGATATCGACGACACCATTAACCGCACCCGCCGCCAAATCGTGTTGTGGCGCGAATACCGGACACGCCTGATCGCCGATGTGGTCACCGGCAAGCTCGACGTGCGCGAGGCTGCCGCCGGACTTCCCGAGGTCGATCCCCTCGCTGCCGACGACTACGTTGACGACAGGTTCGACGCAAACGCTGCGTCGGAGATCGACGAACTCGACACGAGACTCGAAGAGGCGGAGGCATGACCACGGACACCTCCGAGCAAGGCCTCGAACGCCTCATCTGCACGGCGCTGGCCGGTCATCCCTGCGATCCACACCCACGGCGGACACGATAGGCGAGCCGCCCGCCGGCTATGGCGGCGTGGGCTGGAGCGGCGGCAACTACCACGACTACGACCGTGAGTACTGCGTTGATCTGGTCCAGCTTGCGGCCTTCCTGCACACTACCCAGCCCGAGGCAGCCGAATCGCTGGGGCTGTCCGAGAACGGTCCAACACGGCGCAAGTTCCTGGCCCGGCTGCAGGGCGAGATATCCAAGCGCAGCACCATCGACGTTCTACGCCACGGCATCAAGCACGGGGCGCATGATCTGGACCTGTTCTACGGCACGCCGTCCGCCGGGAACGAGAAGGCAAAAGAACGCTTCGAGCAGAACAGCTTCACCGTCACCCGGCAGCTTCGCTACAGCCGTGACGAGGCACAGCGGGCGCTGGACATCGGACTCTTCATAAACGGCCTGCCGGTCTTCACCTTCGAACTGAAGAACAGCCTCACCAAACAGACAGTGAGCGATGCGGTCTGGCAGTACAAGAAGGACCTCAACCCGCGCGAGAAGCTCTTCTTGTTCGGCCGCTGCGTAACCCACTTCGCGGTGGACGAGAGCGAGGTGCGCTTCTGCACCCAACTCAAGGGGAAGGGGTCGTGGTTCCTGCCGTTCAACCACGGCTGGAACGACGGCGCGGGCAATCCGCCTAACCCGGACGGGATCAAAACCGATTACCTGTGGCGCGACGTGCTGACCCGCGCGAGCCTGACCAACATCCTGGAGAACTACGCCCAGGTGGTGGAGTCGAAAGACGAGAAGACGGGCAGGAAGAAAAAGACCCAGATCTGGCCCCGCTACCACCAGCTCGACGTGGTACGCCGGCTGCTGGCCGATGCCGAAGCGCACGGAGCGGGCAAACGCTATCTGGTCCAGCACTCAGCAGGCAGCGGCAAGAGCAATTCCATCGCCTGGCTGGCCCATCAACTGATCGGGCTGGTGAAGGATGACGCCCCGGTCTTCGACTCTATCATCGTGGTCACCGACCGGCGCATCCTCGATAAGCAAATCCGCGACACGATCAAGCAGTACGCACAGGTCGGCGCGACGGTGGGGCACGCGGAGCGTTCGGGCGATCTGCGCCGGTTCATCGAAACCGGCAAGAAGATTATCATCTCGACCGTGCAGAAGTTCCCCTTCATCCTCGACGAGATCGGCAACGAGCAGCGCGGGCGGCGCTTTGCCATCATTATCGATGAGGCTCACTCGAGCCAGGGCGGCCGCACCAGCGCGGCCATGGGCCAGGCGCTCTCCAAGGCCGGTGAAGCGGGTGAAGAGGAAACCTACGAGGATCAGATCAACCGCCAGATGGAGTCGCGCAAGCTACTCCCCAACGCCAGCTACTTCGCGTTCACCGCAACGCCCAAGAACAAGACGCTGGAGATCTTCGGCGACCCGGATCCGCAGCCCGACGGCACGGTCAGGCATCACGCCTTTCACAGCTACAGCATGAAGCAGGCGATTCAGGAGGGGTTCATCCTGGACGTGCTCGAGCACTACACGCCGGTTGAAAGCTACTACAAACTCGCCAAGACGGTGGAGGGCGACCCGGAGTTTGATGTCAAGAAAGCCCAGAAAAAGCTCCGGCGCTTCGTCGAGGGCCACGACCACGCAATCCGACTCAAAGCCGAGATCATGGTGGACCACTTCCACGACCAGGTGCTGGCCCAGGGCAAGATCGGTGGTGAAGCGCGGGCGATGGTGGTCACCAACGGCATCGAGCGCGCAATCCAGTATTTTCACGCCATCCGCGGCTACCTCAAGGAACGCAAGAGCCGGTACCAGGCCATCGTCGCCTTCTCCGGCGAGCACGAGTTCGGCGGGGCGAAGGTCAGCGAGGCGTCGCTGAACGGTTTTCCGTCCGGCAAGATCGACGAGAGGATCCAGGAGGATCCCTACCGCTTCCTGATCTGTGCGGACAAGTTCCAGACCGGATACGACGAGCCACTGCTGCACACGATGTACGTGGACAAGATCCTTTCGGGCATCAAGGCGGTGCAGACCTTGTCGCGCCTCAACCGGGCGCATCCCAAGAAGCACGATGTCTTCGTGCTGGATTTTCTGAACGACGCCGATACCATCCGCGACTCTTTTGCCGACTTCTATCGCGCGACGATTCTGGCCGATGAGACCGACCCCAACAAACTGCATGACCTGCAGGCGGATCTGGATGGCGCTCAGGTCTATTCCGCCAAGCAGATCGACGACCTTGTGGAGCGCTATCTCAGCGAGGCAGAACGCGAGCAGCTCGATCCCATCCTCGACGCCTGCGTGGCGGTCTATTTGAGCGTTCTGGACGAAGACGGGCAGGTGGAGTTCAAGGGCAAGGCCAAGGGGTTCGTACGAACCTACGGCTTCTTATCCTCCGTCCTTCCCTACACCAACGCCGCCTGGGAGAAGCGCTCGATATTTTTGAATTTCCTGGTCTCGAAACTGCCGGCACCTCAAGAGGAGGATCTGTCCAAAGGTATTCTCGATGCCATTGACATGGACAGCTACCGGGTCGAGAAGCGGGCGATGCAGAAGATCATCCTGTCCGACGAGGACGCCGAGATCGAGCCTGTGCCGACCAGCGGCGGAGGTCACCGCCCTGAACCAGAGCTGGATCGGCTCTCGAACATCCTCAAGGTCTTCAACGAACACTTCGGCGACATTCCCTGGGAAGACGCCGACCGCGTGCGGCAGCTCATCACCGAAACCATTCCTTCCCGGGTGGCGGTAGACACTGCGTTCAAGAACGCTCGGCAGAACTCGGATAAGGAGAACGCACGCATAGAACACGACAAAGCCCTGCAACGAGTCATGATATCTTTGATGAAGGACGACACCGAGCTGTTCAAGCAATTCATGGACAACGAGGGCTTCAAGCGGTGGATGACCGATACAGTGTTCGGGCTTGCTTACGAGCCGCCAAGTGCGCCCTGACTCACGCTCGAAGCTGGATGAGACGATCGACACCATATAATCAACGACTTATTTACCTGTCATGTCTAATCTCAGGGGTGTTGTGGGGCTGTTTGGGCTTGAGTTGGACATGATGGAAATCTTGATTCAAAAATTGAGGAGGGTTGGAAAAATACCTAAACTGTGGTACCATGGATTCTGGACAGTCAAACACGGTTCAATTTCTGCTGCTCCACCTTGCCGCCTAAGGCGTGATTCATTCTGCCACCATCAAGTGTGAAAAAAATATTTTATATATTGTACAGCACCTTTCATATATGGTTCCAAAGCTCACAGAAAAATCAACGGTTTTCCAGCCTGAAAAAATCCTTGACATCTCACTCAGTAATTGCGATATTGCGTGTACGTTCACATCATCATTATCCATCCCCATGACAACCATTTCTGAAATAGCATACCGGGCACGGGTCTCGATCGGTACCGTTGACCGCGTAATCCACAACCGGGGCCGGGTAGCAAGAAAGACTGAAGAAAAAATCAAGAAGATCATCAAAGAGCTTGATTTTAAACCCAATATCTATGCCAGCAATCTCAAACTCAAAAAAACCTTTACCTTCGGAGTTCTGCTGCCCTTTCCGTATCAGGACAGCAAATACTGGGAACTCCCTGTGCTCGGAATTAACAAAGCACAATATGAACTCGCCGGACATAAGGTCATTGTCAAGTTTTTCCATTATGACAAATATTCCGAATCGTCACTGAGAGAGGCATGTAAAGAGGTTCTCCAAACTACATTGCATGGTCTGCTCATAGCTCCCGTATTATTACATTACTTTGAATCATTTGTTAAGGATATTCCTGACACGCTCCCGTATATCTTTATAGATTCTACCGTTCCGAGCGCGCACCACTTATCATTTATCGGTCAAGACTCCTTTCAAAGTGGATATTTATCTGCTCGCTTAATGCATCTGCTTCTCGGTGATGAAGGGCATGTTGCCGTAATAAAATTGCTGCCGCATGACTACCATATCGATACCCGCGCTACGGGTTTTTTAGACTATCTGCACAAAAACACACAAATTAAATCCTCAATTTATGAAATCGCCGAATCTGAAAATGGTAATTTTGCAAAAAACATTTTTAAAAAAAAGAACGATCTGAACGGTTTATTCGTGACCTATGCTTCTACGCATCCTTTTGCAGCCTATATAGATTCTCATTTTTCTCAGAAGAATGTTAAAATTATTGGTTACGATTTGATAGCTGAAAATATTAAATATTTAAAAAAAGGTACTATCGATTTTCTAATTAATCAAATGCCGCAATCTCAGGGATATGAAGGAATATATTGCTTATACAAACATATTATTCTGGATGAACCGGTTGAGAAAAGAATCGAAATGCGTATCGATATAGTGACAAGTGAAAATGTGGATTACTATCAGTAATCGATTGTCTGAGCGACATTTTTCGTCTTATCTGAAATTATTGCTATCACTCTATCACTGTTCAACTGATTGCCCGTATTCAAATTCTGCGAGATGATTTTTGTATAAAACAATCAAAAATTTTATAGTAATGTTCAATGAATAGCAAACATTAAACCGGGAGAAACTATATGAATATTTTTATGCGCACATATGTCACAACACTGGTTTTAGCCGTTTGTATCGGTATATCCCAGAGTATTGCACAGAATCTTCCTGTTTACAAAAATCCTGACTATTCTATCGATGAGAGGATTAATGACCTTTTACCGAGATTGACTATTGAAGAAAAAGCAATTCAATTAGCTTCATTTTTCCCGAATGGAAATGTAAGGCTCGGCATTCCTCATATACAGGCCGGTGAAGCACTGCATGGTGTCGCTATTAAGCATGCAACAAGTTTTCCACAGGCAATCGCTCTGGGAAGCACGTGGGAACCTGATCTGATCGAGCGTATGGCTCATATCATAGCGAAGGAAGCACGTGCTTTGGGTGTTCATCATGTTTACTCTCCGATGCTTGGGGTGGTACGTGATCCACGCTGGGGCAGAACTGAAGAAAGTTATGGAGAAGATCCGTATCATGTTTCCCGGATAAGTGTTGCATTTATAAAAGGGTTGCAGGGAACAGGTGATGAGCAGTTCGACGAAAATCATATCATCGCAACTGCAAAACATTTTGTTGCAGACGGCGAACCGATTGCAGGTCTGAACGGTTCGGCATTCGACGTTTCCGAGCGGCTTCTTCATGAGATTTTCCTTCCACCTTTCAAGGCAGCCGTTGAGGAAGCTGGTGTGGGGAGTTTCATGCCTGCTCACCATAGTTTGAACGGTATCCCCTGCCATTCGAACAAATACCTTCTCGTAGATATCCTGAGAGGAACGTATGGCTTTAACGGTCTGATTGTTTGCGACAATAACGACATTCTCAATCTAAAACGATTTATGAGGATAGCAGAAACAAACGTGGATGCTGCCCGGCTTTCTCTGGAGGCCGGTGTCGATACTGAGTTAGCATGGGAACAACCGTGGGATACAGGGCGGGCATATGGCGCTCCCCTGCTTGAAGGAATAAACAGCGGCGCGATTTCTATAGAGCTGCTCGATGCAGCTGTTGAAAATGTACTGCGTGCAAAATTCAGACTCGGATTATTCGATTCAGGAGAAGAGGTGCATGCCTGGCAGGACTTTCAATTGTCACAGGACAAAGGGCCGGAGGATTATGAAGCCATCAGTTATGCGGAATCGATCCGGGGGGATGATCCTGATAACGACTATTTCAACCGACTCGACCGTCTTGCAAATGTACGGGAAAACTACGAAGAAATTCTCAATGATGAATCGCACAATGAAATGGCTGTTGTAGTCGCCCGGAAGTCAATTGTGCTCCTCAAAAATGAAGACAACCTTCTGCCTCTCAACAAAGAAGATTTAAATCGGATAGCACTCATTGGGCCAAATGCCGATATTGAAGTTCTGGGAGGATATTCAACACCCAAAACAAGATATTATATAACGGTTCGTGAAGGTCTGGAGCAATATCTCGACGACGACGTTGAAGTGTTATATGCTGAGGGAGCAAGCCTTGTTGACCTGGAAAAAGAAAATATTAATGAAGCGGTCGAAATCGCTCAACAATCAGATGTGGCTATTGTTGTCATTGGCGGAAATGAGCTGACAACGAAGGAAAATGAAGATCGTGATGATTTGGGGCTTGTTGGTAAACAGCAGGAGTTAGTCGAAGCTGTCTATGCAACAGGAACGCCGGTTGTTGTTTTTCTTTTGCATGGCCGGCCGCTTGCTATCGAATGGATCGCTGAGCACATTCCGGCAATACTTGACGGGTGGTATCTGGGTCAGGAGACGGGTACTGCCGCTGCAGAAGCTCTCTTTGGTGAAATAAATCCGGGTGGTAAACTTCCGATTACCATACCAAAAAACATCGGGCAGATACCAGCCTACTACAATATCATACCACCGGGACGTCCCGGCCGATATTTTCAATCGAAAGCCGAACCGCTTTATCCTTTTGGACACGGTTTAAGCTATACAACGTTTAAATATGCAAATCTTTCTGTAGAATCGACTTCATCTGCAACAGCATCCGTTCGTGTCGATGTTACTAATACCGGAACAAGAACGGGTGATGAAGTCGTGCAGTTATATATCAAGGACGAGTATGCATCAGTTGTCAGACCGCTTAAAGAGTTGAAACGGTTTCAGCGCATAACTTTAAGTTCCGGTGAAACAAAAACAGTACAATTTCACCTCGAAAAAGATGCTTTCGCATTCTATGATTCTGCAGCACAGGACTGGATTGTCGAACCGGGAGCATTTGAGATTATGCTCGGAAGTTCATCACAGGATATCAGACTTTCAACTGAATTAGTATTAGAGTAAAAATTCAAATTTTTCAATAACCTCTACGTAAATATCATAACATTAAAAAAAACCCGGCATCAAGCTGATACTTATTGCTGTAGAAACGGATACAGAATTCATAAGCGCATATGAAAGAGTGATATTATGGAGTTATCCTATACCGATTGGATAACAATTGCAGTTTATTTTGCCATAGTTTTTTATATAGGATTTTATTTTGCGCGGCAGAAGCGGGACTCACACCAGTATTTCTTAGCAGGGCATAAAACAAAGTGGTTTGCTCTCGGTACATCGGTCTTTGCTACGAACATATCCAGCGAGCACTTTATCGGACTGGCCGGCAGTGGTGCTGCTATGGGACTTGCGGTTGGTGCATACGAATGGGGTGCTGCATTTTGTCTCTTCGTTTTAGGTTGGGTGTTCATCCCTTATTACTTGAAGAGCAAGGTCTTCACGATGCCCGAATTTCTGGAGCGGCGATTTAATCCAGAATGCCGTTGGTACCTTACATCCGTTTCTGTAGTAGCATATATATTTACAAAGATATCCGTATCACTGTTTGCGGGTGCTATTTTGCTCAAAGCGGTGGCCGGCTGGGATTATTTAACATCTGCTACACTGCTTGTAATTGCAACCGGTGTTTATACCATTGCAGGCGGTTTAGCGGCAGTGATTTATACCGATCTCGTTCAGGCTTTTATCCTGATTGGGGGATCGGTCATTTTGACATTGGTTGGTCTCGATCAGATCGGGGGTTTTGCCGGATTGCGCGAGGTTTTGCCACCGGATTTTTTTCATATGATTAAACCGGCAGATCACAGTGTCTATCCGTGGCCTGGCACAACACTTGGCGTGCTGATTCTCGGTATCTGGTACTGGGGCACCGATCAATTTATTGTACAGAAAGTACTGTCAGCCAAGAACTTAAATCACGCACGTGCCGGAACTAATTTTACCGCACTGTTGAAAATCCTCCCCATATTTATCCTCATATTGCCAGGACTTATTGCACGGGCATTGTGGCCGGCCGAGGTAGGTGCTGCTCCCGATCAAGCATATCCGCTCATGGTAACACGGCTTATGCCAGCTGGAATTGCGGGATTAATGATTGCCGCACTTCTTGCGGCATTGATGTCATCTTTGAGTTCTGTATTCAACTCCTGCTCGACTCTCATTACTATGGATATTTATCGAAAATTCAGACCTGATGCAACTGAAAACCGGCTTGTTTTTGTCGGCAAGCTATTTACAGGAATTATCGTACTCATAAGCATTGTCTGGATTCCAATTATACCGTTTTTAAGTGATCAGATTTATCAGTATCTCCAGTCGATTCAGGCATATATCAGTCCACCAATCACTGCAGTGTTTCTTGTCGGAGTATTGTGGAAGGGTGCTACCGGCCGTGCAGCTTTTGTCACCCTGCTGACCGGCGGTGTTCTGGGTGCATTCCGTTTTGTACTTGATGTTTTAATCAAAGCTGGTGGTTTCAATCCGGGTATTTTTTCAGGATTTGCCAATATGGCGTTTCTGAATTACTGTGTTGTAATGTTTTTCTTTTGTGTTTTTTTAATGATTGTTGTTAGCAACTACACACCAGGACCGTCCGAATCTCAAATTAGAGACAAGACCTTTGACAAATCGACTATCAATACTGGCATTGAACCTGTTTGGAAGTGGGTCCATGCTGCAATGACGATTGTCATTGGACTTACCATTATTGGATTCTGGATCCATTTTGCCTAAGAAGAATTTTCTATGTTAAGAAATTGTGGTGATTATACTCAGATTATTGATGAATAAGGAGAGATGATATGATATATCAATTGAAAGATTTAAGCTATCAAAAATCCGCACTTGAACCGGATTTAATGTTGAAGAATTTGAAAAAAGAATTGAAATTAAACATTTCAGTCGGAATCTGGTACTTCACGCCGTCAGGCGGCAGGTTTCATGAGCGGTATATTGACAATGCAACGATTGAAGAGAAAATCGACATGGCTGCCGGGATGGCTGAACTGGGAGTTACCGGTATTGAAGCCCACTATCCTGCAGAAGTAAATGAAAAAAATACTCATCTTTATAAGCAATTAGAAAAAGAAACGGGAATTCGTCTTGTCGCTGTTCCGTTCTCCCATTTCTTTGATAAAATATTTGAATTCGGCAGCCTTTCTAATCCAAACAAAGAGTCACGTAAAAAAGCAATTGAAATCGCAATCGGCGGTTTGAAGCTCATACAGGATATGGGTGCGGATATGGCAATTTCGTGGCCGGGAATGGATGGATACCGATATTTGCATGGCAAACCCTATATGTATATGTGGGACCAGTTTGAATCCGCAATGGCAGAAGCGATGGATGCCGTACCCGGTGTTCGAGTTGCTATAGAACCTAAAGGATACGAACCGGCAATTAACAATATCTACCGTACAACCGCAGAAGGGATTCTTGCTGCACAGAGAATCGAGCGCAAGTTGCAGAACCCAGAAAACAGGAAACTTGTCGATAGCGGGACAGCGCTTGCCACGCTCAATCCGGAAGTCGGTCATGTGAAAATGAGCTATGAAATGCTTCCGGCAGCATTTTCTCTTATTGCAATGGATGGACGTCTTGCGCATACTCACTGGAACAGTCAGCCTGACGGCAACTATGATCAGGATAACAATATCGGCCTGGTCAATTTCCCCGAAGCAGAGGCGCTTCTCTACTCTCTATGGGCAATCGGTTATAACGGCTATTATGGAATAGATGTCAACCCTGAAAACATGCCAGTTCATAAGGCAATTGAAATCAATGTACAGGCGCTCTTGAAATTGAGGGAAAGGATCGCTCGACTGCCACATGAAGATATTATGGAGTGTCACCTCTTGCCTGAAAAAAACCGGGGCACACTGGAACAAATTCTCATTGCAAACTGGTAATTAATGCTAGGTGTTCGTTTGTCACAAATTTTTATACCACTTTAAAATATCGAATAGTGTCTCAAATGTATAAATGTTTGATGCGCAGTAGTGAAAGATAAACAGAAATATCATTTTTAATCTTCGGAATGCTACAAAACAAACATTGACTGCTTAATTTCATAAAATCCTTTTTAATAATGAAACTATTTGCCGGATTAGATGTATCGACACAGAGCTGCAAACTTGTCATCATTAACCACGAATCTTGTGAAGCTGTTTATACCGACACGGTAATTTACGACCGAGATTTACAACACTACACAACAATAGATGGTGTAGAAACCGGATTACCGGAAAGTGTATCAGAATCAAATCCCGAAATGTGGCTTGAGGCGGTTAATGCACTGTTCAAAAAGCTGGCAGAGTCAGAAATCTCTCAGATTGAGATAAAAAGTATTTCGGTATCAGGTCAGCAGCACGGCTTGGTTGGATTAGATGTACACGGCAACCTGACTCGCTCAAGGAGTAAACTTTGGAACGATTTTTCTACTCAGGAAGAATGTGAGCTGCTCACTGAAAAAGTAGGCGGCCCAGAATCCATGATACAGGAAATCGGCAATACCCAGCGGACCGGTTATACCGCTTCTAAAATATTTCATATGGTCCGGCATGAGTATGAAACCTATGCCGGGACAACCACATTTTTTCTCGTCCATAACTATATGAACTGGTATCTAACCGGGGGAAAAGATGGTGGGGTACGGGTAATGGAACCGGGCGATACATCCGGCATGGCTCTGTGGAATCCGGCAACCGGGCAGTGGTCGAAAAAAGTCATCGATGCGATTGATACCGGATTGCAAGATAAACTTCCTCCGGTTATGCCATCGGACAAGAGCATTGGAACTATATCACACCACCTGGTGGACCGGTATGGATTTTCACCGGAATGTACAATCGATGCCGGAAGTGGTGATAATATGTATGGTGCGGTTGGCACCGGGAATATCAGTCCAGGCATTATTACAATCAGCCTCGGAACAAGCGGGACCGCATACGCATTTATGGAAGATCCATTTGTGGACCCCTCGGGTGAAATTGCAGCATTTTGCGACAGTACAGGACACTATCTCCCTCTCCTTTGTGTTTCAAATCTGGCAAATGGGTATAATGCTCTTTTGGGAAAATATTCTCTGTCGCATGAACAGTTTATTGATATTTTTCAACAAACAAAAGCCGGCAACGGCGGCAGAATTCTGATACCGTGGTTTACCGGAGAAAGAACACCCGATCTACCGCAGGCATCTCCCCTGTTTTTCGGATTCGGTTTGAACGATTTTACACGTGAAATCCTGTGCCGGGCAGTTCTGGAAGGGCATGTTCTTAATTTATACGATGGTTTCACACGGTTGCCGGTTACACCAAAGGAAATCCGTCTTACCGGTGGACTTTCACAATCTGAAGTCTGGTGTCAGACGATTGCTGACGTATTCGAAACAGAAGTGCTTCCAGTTACGGGAGAAGGAGCTGCACTGGGTGCCGCAATACATGCGGCCTGGGTCTGGCACAAAGAGGCAGAAATATCACACACACTTCATGAATTCGTCGAAGCATATGTACCTTTAGATGAGACACTCCGCAAAAGACCACTGCATAAGAATGCAGCCATCTACCATACGCAAAAACATCTATTTTCCGCAATCAGTCGGCGTATACGCGGACTGGATGGCGAAAATCCGTTTAATCTCCGCTCAACTTTTCACAATCTAATTGTCTGAGTACTCTTAAATGACTTGTTTACTTCTATTCGATAAATCAAATCCGTATAAAAAAGGGGGGGGTATTTGAAGTTTATTTTGCTCAAATGGTTACTACATATTCACGCGAACTCATATAACACACAATACAGGAACCATAATCCATGTTAGAAATGCCGAAGTTTAGACCTGTCCCGATTCGGACAAAAGAAGTCGTGTATTGCAAAGCATTGTGGCGCTGGTTTTATTCAATACGACAGGAGGCAGTCCTCGAAGAATGGCACTTTCTGCTGCCTGACGAGACCAAAATTCATATTCCAGAGGGATTTTAATTTGACGGAACATCGATTCCCCGGCCGTTCTGGGTAATACTTTCTCCGGTGGGTCTGCTCCTTATCCCTGGTTTGATTCACGATTATGCTTACAAATATGACAAACTTCTAACGCGCAATGAAGAAGATTTTGAAGTAAGCTATAATAAAAATGCGGGACGAAGGTTCTTGGAACGGTTTTCCCGGGATGTCGCAATTGATGTTAACAATTTTATAAAATAATTAATCACATTGCATGGTTTGCCCTCTTCTTATTTGGATTTATGACCTGGAACAAACACAGAAAGGCCGATTCTCCTCCTCTCCAGGATGAAAACGATGAAAAATGATGTTTACATGCAAATGATAATTTCTTTCCATTATTACGACACAATAGTTCTTTTCCTCATTTTTATATTGTCACTCGGGAACAGAAGTATTAATCCTTTAGTTTGATTATTTAAAAACATAATATGTGCTCTACATCAGAATCTATAGAAAATACCGTGTGATACAATTTGATATTATTGGTATTTTTTTTACATTACATGTCAATCAAGACCGATCACATGCAGGAGGAATAGATGGCGCGGGCTGCCAGGAAGAAAAAGCGTACAGGGAGACAAGCTCAGGTTTCGGGCAAAAAAACTCCGTCGTTACCATTCACTTCCCATAACTACATATTGTTTTTTGCAGGAATTGCGGTCCTTATACTCGGTTACATCTCAATGAGTATCGGGCCTGTCGATAGTTTCTGGTCGTTGACACTCGCTCCTGTTTTACTCGCAATAGGATACCTGATTATTATTCCGTTTTCATTTCTTTATAAGCATAAGAAGGGCGGTCGCACAGCTAATCGGGAGTCAGCCAAACAGCAGACCAAACCTTTTTCATCCTCCGGTTTGGAACAATAACTCCATCCGAGGCAAACGTGCCGTACAAAATCCTTTTCTTAAACTGGCAAGATATTAAGCATCCGCTCGGAGGAGGTGCCGAAGTTTATAATCACGAAATCCTGAAGCGGATCGTCAAAAAAGGCCATTCGGTCACACTTCTATGCAGCCATTATTCAGATCTTCAGCACGAAGAATCGATTGATGGTATCAGAGTAGTCCGATCAGGAAGCAGAAGCCTTTTTAATTACGCCGTTCTATTTGCAAGTAAGCGGTTACTCGCTGAGGATTCCTATGATATAGTGATTGATGCAGTCAATAAAATTCCATTCCTTTCGCCTTTATATATAAAAAAAATTCCTGTCATTTGTCTAGTTCACCATATATTCAAAACCACAATTTTCAAAGAAGTATCTTTGCCAAGTGCACTGTATGTCTATCTGTTCGAGCAATTTATCAAGCCTGTATACAGAAAAGTCCCGTTTGTCGTTATCTCTGAGAGCACAAAACACGACATGATAAAAAGCGGAATCAGTGAAAATAGAATTTCAATTGTACCCTGCTGTGTCGACCTTACACATTATACCACCTCCAATCAGCCAAAGAATGATTTACCACTCATCGGCTATCTCGGTAGAATTAAGCGGTACAAAAGTGTTGACCATCTGGTCGATGCTTTTGCTCTTGTCAAAAAATCATTTCCAGAAGCACAATTGGTCATTGTCGGTGATGGCGATAATCTCCCGGAATTGAAAGCGCAAGTCCATAATTACAATCTTGATGAAGCAGTCCGGTTTACCGGTTTTGTCGATGAGGAAACTAAAGTAAAGATTTTACAGCAATGCCATGTGGTTGTGAATCCGTCGATCAAAGAGGGGTGGGGACTCACGATAATCGAAGCAAACGCGTGCGGCACGACAACTGTTGCTGCCAATGTACCTGGACTGCATGATTCTGTTCTTGACGGCAAGACCGGACTTCTCTATCCATACGGAGATCGGGAGAAACTTGCAGAACACCTCTTGAGTGTGCTAACCGACGTCCGACTCAGAGAACGCTTGACAAATAATGCACTGGAATGGGCAGCCAAATTCAACTGGGATGATTCTGCCGAAACGTTGCTTGAACTTATATCGGCAACGAAGCATAAAAATAAATCTTAATTGATCACTCTATAGAATATGAGGACTTTATGAAAACATACCAACAGCTCAATGCACCAGAACGTATACTCATGGGACCGGGACCAACAAATGTGCATCCACGTGTCCTTCAGGCTCTCGCTTCGCCGATTATTGGGCATCTTGATCCGAAATTTCTGGAAATTATGGATGAAGTTCAGGAATTGCTTAGGTGGTTATTCCAGACGAAAAATAGATTTACCCTTCCGGTATCGGGAACTGGAAGTGCCGGAATGGAGACCTGTTTTGCAAATGTATTCGAACGCGGTGAAAAAGTGCTCATCGGGGTAAATGGCGTGTTCGGAAAACGAATGACCGAAACTGCACGGAAATATGGCATTATTCCGTTACCGTTTGAGAAAACCTGGGGCGCAATCATCGGCCATGAAGCGGTCGATGCAGCACTCCGGAGTGAAAAAGATATCGCCGGTGTTGCAGTTGTTCACGGTGAAACATCGACTGGAGTCCGACAGCCTCTTAAAGAAATCGGAAAACTTTGTAAAAATCACGATGCTGTTTTCCTTGTCGACACAGTCTCCTCACTTGGGGGTGTCCCTTTATATGTTGATGAGTGGAATATCGATGTTTGTTATACCGGAACACAGAAGTGTCTCAGCTGTCCGCCCGGATTAGCTCCGGTGACTTTTTCCGATAAAGCTCTTGATAAAATCAACCAGCGTAAATCAGAAGTTGAAAGCTGGTATTTCGATATGAGTATGGTCAAGAAGTATTGGTCGGATGAACGGGTGTATCACCATACTGCTCCCATAAACATGGTGTACGGCCTGCGAGAAGCACTCATTATGCTGTATGAAGAAGGATTTGAAATGCTTTTTAAGCGCCATTTACGTAACAGTCATGCACTGTTGGCCGGATTACGCGAACTCGAATTATCACCATTTGTAGAAGAAGAATACCGCCTGCCCCAGTTGAATTCAGTGATAATACCAGAAGAAATTGACGACAAAGCCGTCCGTTCAGCATTGTTGCAGGAATTTGACATCGAAATTGGCGCAGGTCTTGGACCTCTTGCAGGGAAGATATGGAGAATCGGATTAATGGGACAGTCTTCGACACAGAAAAATGTGGTCTATTTTCTGTCAGTGTTGGAGCAGATTCTTAAAAATCTAAATGTTATATCTGATTTGGGCAAGGCAGCGGGAGCAGCGGAATTATATTATCTTTCAGAATAATCGTTCTGAGGAAATCATTCATGTGATTTTAGGATGCCGGTTAAAAAATTCCAAAATAACCAGAGAGGCATCTATTTCCAATGAGGTTTTCCCGAGAACACGATCGCTTCCACCGTTTCTCGACGGCCATGTGTGACCGCTACCATGAATTGTATAGAGAATCACCTCGGTATTTAATTCCGGATTTTTGTAGTTATCCTGCTGAATCTGTGTAGCATCAGCAGGATTATTTTTTCCCAACATTGCTGATTCGGGAGTCTGATTGCATCCATTCATCTGTGACCAATATGATGCTACAGCAGGCGTGGATATAATTTTCCCTGAAAGCCCTCTCTTTGCCCTACCATCCATAGAAGGAACAGAGGTGTCATCTGTTTCCGTTGAATAGTACCACGGGGACCGGATGTTTCAGATCACATTTCGTTGCAGAGCCTTCAACCATATATCCCGCAGCGGAGGTCATCGTTGCAAACTTGCCCGAAAGCTCGCAAATCAATCTGAATACCATCATACCCCCGTTCGACACACCGGAAACATATATTCTCTTGTTGTCTGATGCAGACATTTTTTCGCACTTTTCGACTAACGTGTCAACAAATAAAACATCATCAATTGTTCAGTTGTCATTGGAAGTTTCGTTCCGATATCCATCAGCAGTAACACAAGCTGCGCCGGATCAGTACCAGATTTTGGCGGAATTCGCAGATACTATGTCCATTTTGTTCCATTGATAGTTAATGTACTCTCAAAATCGTTTTTGTCATTAAATTGTTGCAACACAATGCTCTCTATCGCAAAGTAATTTCAGTCGTATTTGAAAATAGTAAAAGTAAAGTTTCTAAAATTTTTTCGCAATATAAATAAATTTACAGGTTTTATACTGATTATTGTAGAGAACACATAGGCTACTTCATTTACAATAGAATCGTATCTCTAATATGCCCTATGTTGGTGATACTCGGCATTTCAAATCAAACGCAACAATGGTTAAAACGCTTTAGGACAGAATAACACGGAATGTTATGGCATTGAAAGACTGCCGCATAACAATCCGCCAGCCTTTTTTAGTCAACAAATAAAAAATACAATAATGAAATTGAATGAATGATGATTAAATATTGGCAAGGTTTTAGACATTGTATTCCCAGAGTTTTTCTGGTCTTTGAGCGGTACTTTGAATTGCCGGAAGGTATTAAAATTATGTTTGCCTTGTTCGAAGCTGTTCAGTGAACTCAGGATGGAAAAAAGATTTTTCGAAATTGCAGCATTTGGGTAACGGATTGAAAATGGATAAATATCTTCCGAGGTTTGGATGATCCGTTTATCATACTGTAAAGTATCAACAAAATCCATATTTACTTCTAAAAAAGTGCGGACAAGGTTCACAAACCAATCTCCCCCCTTTTTTGTGTTTTCTTTTCCGCAGTTTATTCAGGATCAATCTTGGTTGAAAGAACGAAAGATACTGGTCTAAATCATTGTAAACCTGTTTTGAATGAGACTCGAGATAATTATAAAACTTCGGTATATCGAATTGTATTGTTGCCATTCGTACTGGAATAATTCTTAAATGCTTCCTTAAAATTGGCATCGATTTTTATGTAAGATTTTATTCGACGATAGATAGCATTTTTCAAAAAAGTTGGCATCCTGACTTGCGTTCGGTTCAGGATTTGATACGACTATTCCCCTTGTCGACACATTAAAGAAATCGATTGTGTTGTGTGAGATTCCCGCTCCAAAATCGATAAGAATGATATCTGCTTTTAACGTATTAATATGCCGTATGATCTTCTGTTTTTTTACATAAGAAAGATTTGCATTACCAATGAGGCTTGTTTCTCCGCAAATAAACCGGAGATTATTAAGGGGTGTCTCAATGCAGGATATCGGATAGAGTATCAACATTTTTCGTCAGAAAATCGTCGAGTATAATTTTGGAGATTCGGAACCACTAAATCGGCATCGATAAGGACAACTTTATAGCCGGGAATAGCGAGCCCAATTCCGAGATTCGCTGTCAAAATTGTCTTGCCGGTTCCCCCCCTTTCCTCCTACGATAGACCAAATTGTTTTTTGTAGCTCTACAGGCTTTTGGTCGTATGACTTGACCAGCTCAGCCTCATGCGGAACACTTCTCATCCGCTTTTTACCAACATTGATGACACATAATCCAAGGGGGTGCAAACTTAATATATGGTAATTAGGTTATTTTCGGATCACGTGTTTCAGTATACCTGGAATGGAAGAAAAAGTCACTAGATTGATTGTTGGTACATCATGTCCCGTTTGTTCTGGGGATCGTCTGTACCGTTTGCGTGATAATCGTTTTACAGGTACTCGATGTTCTTGTAAAGAGAGCCCTAAGCGATTCAAGCACGATCTTGCTCTACTGCATTATGTTTCTTTGGAGATACCTCTGCCAATAAAGCTGCCAGGGGTCTTGGTTTTGTCTCCACGAAAGTGCGAGGCAAATAGATACTTTATCGATAGGAGATTTATTATTTTTTGTGTCAGGAAGTGAGAAGACTTTCCGGCAAGATAGAATGTGATGCACGCTGCTTTGGTGGGAAACGTACGGGAACCAGCGGTCGCGGGAGTGCCGGTACAATAAAGGTTTTCGGGCATGGTGGAACGTCACGGGAAGCTGTTTACTACGATGTGACTTGCTGCTTGATGAACGAGATCAGGGACACCGCTGAGCAAGGGAGTGTCTTCTCCACTGCTGCGTTCCGTTCGTATACATCGCTGCAGTTTTTTGGTAAACAGCGTACGGTCGATCATAACACATAGTGCATCACGGGACGTCGTCATAGTAACGGCCTTGAGGGGTTCTGGTCATGTGCACAAGAAAGACGCTTACAGTACCATGATGTTAGCAAAAATCATTGCCTGGTATACCGGCAAGGAAATGGAATGCTTTTCATTTGGTTATGCAAGGAAAATATATTTCATATGAATCAAGAAAAAAAGCCCTTCCAAAGCACTTCTGCACGAAGTGCTTTGGAAGGGCGAACCGCACCAACCATGTAATGAGATTGAAAACAAAAAACATTTGCGTTTCATTCTTAAGATTATTTATGTCTCGCTGGTGGAGAACTTTAATTTCTTTTTCGCAATTCATCAGATATAAATCTTCTGCAATTTTTATTTGAGAATACTCATTATAGAAGCTGTCGGCCAGTATATTCATTGTTTTTATCTTTAGTGTTACTGAGCAAAAAAGTATAACCGGGACACACGACCTCTCATCAGTTTTGATCGCGGAGGTTCCGGTTATTTTCCTCTTTATATAGTTTTTTTCATTTTTCTAATTTTTAATTTCCGTTTATTCTTGCATTTGTTATTATTTGAACGCAAATGCTATACCAATTTCAATATCCTCCTGCATTTTATAAATCTAAGCACAAAGATATTGTGTTTTAGTAACTGCAAGTGTGTTAAATTAGCCAAAGTGTCGATTTCGGGACACTTTTTGAGAATATTCCGAGTCTGTTCAATCTTTATTGGTCAAGTAGAGATTAAAGAATTTTTGAATCGTTCCAACCGCGAAATGGTCATTTTTTTGATAAAGTTTCACAAAAGGTTGTCGATACTTTAGAGTAGCAAGATTACACTCACGTAGTTTGTAGTATATTTTTTTAGTTTCAGGAAACAGAAGCCTGCTATTGTCCGGCATGGAGGTCGGGCAGGCCACCAATAACAAGGAGGTTATGATATGGCCATTGGAGATTCCACCCGTATCAACACTAATATAGCTGCGTTTAATGCACTCAACGCCCTCAAGAGTGTCAACCGTAATTTAGAAAAATCCCAGTTAAAACTAGCGACAGGTCTCAGGATTAAGGGGTATCAAATGTCGGAACCGCTAAGAATGTGCTCTCGATTGCTGAGGAATGGCTCTTGAGTATCTCCTTCATCCTGATCATGATGAAGGAACTGGTAACCCAGACGGCATCCGATACACTCGGTACCGATGAACGGAATGCTATTAAATCGGAAATTGATGAGCTTTCAAGCGAAGTCGGCGACATCGTCTCGGAAACACAGTTCAACGGAATTGCGTTGGTTAATGGTACCTATACCGGTATATCGTTCCAGACCGGTGAAGGCACCTCCGTATACGCTCTCATTTGCGATTACTCAGAATCACACGGCGCAGCAAGCCTGTCGGTCGCTTCAGGGGATGTCTCAAATAATATCACGAACGCTGCGAGTGCTGCAAGTGCGCTTACGAATGTGAACGGTGCAATCGATGTAGTCGAATGTTATACCGCAAAACGTCCTCGCATTCTTTACTTAAAAGCGGTAACTGAATTGAGATAAAAAAAGGAGCATACTGATACCAGTATGCTCCTTGAAACGTTTGTGCTTATTGCAGGCGAAATTTTCTATAATTTATTAAGATAACGGATTGCTTTTTCAAGGCGAACGACGACGGTCTCTTTACCAAGCAGGCACATTATCTCGAATAGTCCGGGACCGATCCCGAATCCGGTTAGTGCGAGGCGAATAGGATGAATAAGTTTCGCCGCTGATATCTCAAGACTACCAGCAAGATCACGGACCGAAATTTCGATTGCTTTTTCAGAAAAATCATCAAGATCCATCATTTTTAATCTTACCCGTCCCAAACGTTCCATAACCTCATCATCTTTCCAATATTTTTTAACCACTTTCGGATCAAACACGACCGGGTTTCTGTAAAAATAGCCTCCGAATTCGATTAAATCAGTCAGAAGCTTCATACGCGGTTTAACGAGCTCAAGTACCTGCTTGAAATATTCGCTCCCTTTTTCAACAACTTTTTCAGAGAGTTGTGTATCTGTTTTAAAATATGGTATCAGACGCTCTGAAAGCTCATCAGTCCCTAGTGAACTGATATATTGACCATTCATCCATTCAAGTTTCGTTTCATCAAATACTGCAGATTTTTTGGATGAATTTCGGAGGTCAAACTTATGAACCACTTCTGCAAGCGGGATCACCTCCCGGTCGTCTCCCGGAGACCAGCCGAGCAGAAGTAGAAAATTTCTGAGTGCTTCCGGAAGGTATCCTCTCTCACGGTAAATCTCAACCGATACTGCGCCATGCCGCTTGCTGAGGCGTGTTTTATCAGGACCAAGAATCATCGGCATATGAGCAAATTCGGGCACACACCACCCAAACGATTGATAGAGCATAATTTGCTTTGGTGTATTCGACAAGTGGTCATCACCGCGAATGATATGGGTAATATTCATTGTATGATCATCCATCACAGCAGCAAGTTGGTAGGTCGGAGTTCCATCTGTCCGGAGTATAATGAAATCGTCGATATCTTTATTTTGGAAGACGGTCTTACCATGAATAACGTCGTAAAACTCGGTTACTCCTTCTGGAACTGTGTACCGAACCGCAAAAGACATCCCATTTTCTACCTTCTCTTGTACTTCTCCGGCTGTCAAATTATAACATGTTCTTTCGTAGGTATAAGGAATCTTGTTTTTATATGACTCTTTCCGTCTCACATCGAGTTCTTCCAGTGTGCAAAAGCACTTATAGGCACCACCACTTTTCAGAAGCTCATCAACCGCAGTCCGATGTTGACCAATTGCTTGAGACTGTATAAAAAGCTCTTCATCCCACTCTAGTCCCAGCCATTTTATTGAGTTGAGGATTGAATCCAAAAACTCCTGTGATGATCGTTCCTTGTCAGTATCTTCTATCCGTACCAGAAATTTACCGTTATTACTTCTGGCGAATAACCAGTTGAAGAGTGCAGTCCGTGCACCTCCAATATGAAAATTACCTGTCGGACTCGGTGCAAATCGGACACGGTACTCCTGATTTGGAATTTTCTTATTCATACCGTATCGGCTCATGCTTCTTTTGTCTTTGTAGAATTTTGATCATGCAAAACTTCATCTTTCAGTTTCAGTAAATACCTATAAGCTGCATCGTACTCGTAGGGAATCGTTCCATCAAGAATCGCTTCTTCAATCATTTCCTTTAATTTTCCAATCATTGGTGATGGCTCCAGACCACAAACTTCCATTATTTCTTCACCTCGAACAGGAGACTGGAATGCTCTCAATGCGTCAAGCTCTTCCACTTCGCTGATCCGCTGTTCAACAATATCAAAATTTTCAAGATGTCTTTTAGCCCGGTTTGGATTTCCTGATGTAATATCTGCTCTGCACAAGGTCAATAAGTCTTCGAGATCGCTGCCGGCATCTACAACAAGGCGTCTAATAGCACTGGCGGTCACCTCTTCATTCGATAGGTTTATCGGCCTCAGATGCAGCTTGACCAGTTTCTGGACATAAGCAAGTGACATTAATGGTATTTTATGTTTTTTAAAGATTGAATTGACCATATTTGCCCCGAGTGCATCGTGTCCGTGAAATGTCCATCCAATGTTTTCGATAAACCGTTTAGTTTTCGGTTTTGCAATATCATGATAAAGTGCTGCAAGACGGAGGTAGAGATTATCCGATACTCTTGCTACATTATCGACCACTTTAAGCGTATGAAACCACACATCCTTATGATGATACCCACTACGCTGATCAACTCCAATCAGTAGTTGTAACTCGGGATATAAAACCTCAAGCAGTCCGGAAACACGCAATAGATCGAGTCCTATCGACGGCTTACCGGTTTGCATAATTTGAAGAAATTCATGTGTGATACGATCCTGAGATACGATCTTGATACGATCCCTGGTTTTTTTGATTGCTTCAATTATGACATCATCAATTGTTAGTTCGAACCGTGATGCAAATCGGAATGCTCTGATCATTCTAAGCGGATCGTCATTGAATGTCTGCTTCGGGTCGAGCGGTGTCCTCAAAATTTTATTGCCCAGATCTGCAATTCCGTTAAAATAGTCAACAATTGTATCATCAGGACCGTTTTTTGTTAGCCTCTTTGCAAGCGTGTTGATTGTAAAATCTCTCCTTTGCAGGTCTGTAAAAAGATCGCCATCCGTTACATTCGGCTTTCGTGAATCGGGTTCATATGATTCCGCACGTGCTTGAACAAATTCAAGCTTAAAATCTTTATATGGGATCATGCAAGTACCGAATTTTTCATAGCTGATTATATTTGATACCCCCAATGATTCGGCTAATTTTTGGGCAAAAACTATCCCATTTCTGGTAACGGTAAAGTCAATATCTTTGCCCTTTTGACCCAGTATTTCATCCCTCAGAAAACCACCCACAACATATACTTCTGTGCCATATTCATCAGCGAGTAATCCAATATAGCAGAGTAGTTCTTCTGTCGAATCGATTCTATATCTCATTGAATTCCATCTGTAAAATTCTCAAAATATTTAATGTAACTATTTTCTCTGTAAAACACAAAACTACTTGAGTCAATTACTACATTTCTTGAAGCTCAAAAGTTTTCGTTGCAACAAATTTTATTGATTCACTCACTGCTGGGATAATATGGCATGATAATACATTATATGAAGAAATGTTACAAGGAAAGGAAAAATACTTCGACACACAGATTACAAATTCTGTAGTTTCCATTTACCGTTTCTGAAGCGGATAAAATTGAAGAGAAAGCGTGATATCTCATCACAGCCGTGTACAATCCAGATACCGGCAAGTGCAAACTGAAACACAAATACTATTACCCATGAAGCGCTGACTTCAAATATGGCAACACCGAGTATAGTTACCCACATAATCCATTGCAACTCCCCCGCTCCACGCAGATTTCCAATCAAGACACTGTTGAGGGCTTTCGGGATTTGGACAAACGCAAAAATAATGATAACTGTTAAACCCAGATCAAGAATTTCCTGACTATCTGTAAATACCTGAAACAAGTTAACCTGAAATGTATAGATTGCCCACGCAACTACAAGTACAAGGGACAACGTAACTCCTCCGGCAACAAATCCCGTACGCTCGGCATGATGGTGTTCGTCCGCGCCGACTTTTTTTCCAATTAAAATCATTGAACCCATACCAAGTCCCTGATAGATCATGGACATTACACCTTGAATCAGAAGCAGAATCTGATGTGTCGCCAACACGATTACTCCCAGCCGGGCAACATAGGTAGATACCACGAACATTCCGGTCGACCAGGTCAACTGCTCAACCGTAGTTGGAAATCCCGAGCGAAACAGTATTTTGACACTCTCCCATTTAACATTGGTCATTTCACGTATCGAAAGATATAAATTAATCTTCCTGCTCCTGACAAGTATACCGGTCAATACAAAACCTACAGCAAATGATATTCCTTTTGCAAGAGCAAGTCCCCGCTCTTCCAGGCGTGGTAGTCCGAATTGACCAAATATGAGCAGTGGTGCGAGGATGACATTAATACTAATTATAACAATATTGATTATGAGAGCAAATTGAGTATCTCCTGTTCCTCTGATAATACCCAGTGCAATAAAGCAGATGATAGCAATGGGGGCAAAATAAGCAAGAGTTTGGAGATAATTAATCCCAAACGTTTGGCTGTGCGGTTCGCTTTCTTTAATGATTTTAAATAGGACAGGAGAGCCGAAATACCAGATCAAAGCAATCACAAAAGACAGAAAAATTCCGATCACCATAGCCTGGCCAAAAATGTGATTTGCCTCAAAGGTTTTTTTTTGACCAAGATGTCTGTTGATAATAAGTGAACTCCCTACAACAAAGGTAAGGACGGCGGTGAATGTTACAAGAACAAATTGGAAGGCCAAGCCGACACTGCCAAGAGCCGCAAAACTAATCTGCCCGATAAGAAATGCTTCATAAAGCCATACCAGCGGCTGAATAGACAGGTCTACTACCGCCGGCAGAGAGGTCTTTAGATATTCCTTTAATGTCCCTTGTATTTTTTTTTGTATTTCTGTCATTATGAAGCGGTATGAAGCGGTCTGCGGCTGATACCTTATTTTTTGTTTTACTTGCGCCAATTAATTCGACTACAGAGCAGTCGCTCAATTAGTCATAGTATTCGCTCCCAAGATGTGTAATAGGTTCCTCTCCTTGAATATGCCGGAGTGTATTCTTGAGCTTCATTAATTGAATGAACAAATCGTGTTCCGGATACAGCTCCGGAGCACACATAGGACTTTTGAAATAAAAAGATAACCACTCCTGAATTCCACCCATTTCATACCGTTTTGCAAGATCGAGCAGCAGGACAATATCCAGGACAATCGGGGCAGCAAGGATACTATCTCTACAGAGAAAATTCACTTTAATCTGCATATCGTAGCCAAGCCAACCGAAAATATCGATATTGTCCCATCCCTCTTTATTATCACGCCGGGGCGGATAGTAGTTAATCCGGACTTTATGCGACATATCACCGTAAAGTTCAGGATACATTTCGGGTTGAAGGATATGCTCGAGAACCGAAAGTTTACTTTCTTCTTTTGTTTTAAACGAATCGGGGTCATCCAAGACTTCACCGTCTCTATTACCAAGTATATTGGTCGAAAACCACCCGCTCAATCCGAGCATACGGGCTTTCAATCCTGGCGCTATGATAGTCTTCATCAGTGTCTGGCCAGTCTTATAATCTTTTCCGCAGATCGGTACATTGTTCTTTTTGGCAAGCTCCCGAAGCGCCGGGACATCCACCGTTAAATTCGGAGCACCATTCGCATAAGGTATTCCTAACGTGAGCGCCGCATATGCATAGATCATACTCGGTGCAATATCGGGTGAATTCTTTTTCAACCCTTCCTCAAATTTTTCAAGTGTTGCATGTGTATCCGACTGCTGCAGAAATACTTCAGTGCTTCCGCACCAGATCATGACAAGGCGATCACATCCGTTTTCTTCTTTGAATCGATTACAGTCATCTATTAACTGCTGGGCAAGTTCATATTTTGACGGAGCAGATTTGACATGGGAACCGTCAAGTTTCTTAACATACTTATTATCAAACACAGCTTTCATCGGCTTGATACGTTCAAGCGCAGGTTTGATTTTTTCCAGAAGCCGCTCATCGAGGACACCGGCCTTGAGGGCTGATTCATAACAATTATCGGGGAAAATGTCCCATCCTCCAAATGCTAGATCTTTAAGATCCGCAAGCGGTACAAAATCTTTAATGTTTGGAGATTTTGTATTTGTCCGTTTTCCAAGACGAATCGTTCCCATTTGTGTCAGTGAACCAAAGGGTTTTGAAAACCCTTCAATACAAGCATATACCCCCGCAATAAATGTTGTACTCACTGCTCCCAAACCGGGAATGAGGACTCCTAATTTACCTGTGGGCTTTTTATTATTCAAACTATTGCTTGACATCCTCACCTCCGGATAGTGTCATCACATTATTGTGTTCATCAAGAACTGCAATTTTCGGCACAAGTTTCTTTTCTTCTTCCAAAGTCACACCACAAAATGCAAATATGGTTAATTCATCGCCAACGCTACCAAGATGCGCGGTAGCTCCATTCAAACAAAATGTACGTGATTGCCGTGATCCTTCGATAACATAGGTTTCAAATCGGTTACCATTTGCAATATTCGCTACTAAAATTTTCTCATACGGAACGAGTCCAACAATATCCATTAAATCTCTGTCAATTGTTAAACTCCCAACATAGTGAAACTCCGCTTCCGTAACACGGGCTTTATGGATTTTTGATTTAAGCTTATTAACCAGCATTTCTCTTCCTCATTCATCTTCATCCGAGTATAGCAATTCCCGTCCTTGATTGGTTGCTCTGTACATTATCGCCATTCGTTGAAATGCTGTATAATTTGAAAGAACCGCAATTAATATCAGTACAATAATTATTGGATAAGGAGAAATATACGGTATACCAGACAGTATAGATGCACCGCCAATATAGACTATGCGCTCAGGCCGCTGCATAGTTCCGACCTTCTCAAAGAGCCCAAGTGCTTCACAACGTGCTCTAATATAACTTGTCATCAGTGAACCGCCAAGCGCAACAAAAGCAATAATCGATGTCAGAAAATATTCCTGAGAAACAAAATAATAACTTAAGCCAAAAAACATAGTAAACTCGGCATAGCGGTCGAGTACAGAATCGTAAAGAGCTCCGAATTTTGTTCCGATGCCGCGTGTTCGGGCAATTTTGCCGTCAATGATATCACAGGTGCCTGAAAGCCAGACTAGTAATCCCCCGACCAGAAAATGACCTGTTGCTATAAAATAAGCGGATACACACTGGATGAGTAATCCAACCGTTGTAAAGTGGTTCGGGTGTATTTCTAATCTAATAAAGAAGTTAATCGCAGGATCAATAAGATCGAGATACCAGGACTGAACTCCATTCGCCAAAAATTTCATTTTATTCTGCCAATCGTTCTCTCTGCCGGTTCCACGCAATAATTACTTCTGATCACATCCACGTACAACTATAACAAATTCACCTTTCGGTTTTCGCTGTTTAAATAATTGCTGTGCACCCTGCAGTGTTGTTCTTATAATTTCTTCATAAATTTTAGTCAGTTCTCTGACAACCACCACTTCTCTGTTTCCAAAGTGGTCACATAGATCTCGAAGAGTCCGTTGCATGCGGTGAGGAGACTCATAAAACAATAATGTTCTCCATTCTCCGGCCAAATTTTCCAGTCGCTTTTTTCTCCCTTTTTTGACTGGTAAAAAACCTTCAAATACAAATCGGTCCGTTGGGAGTCCTGAAACCGACAATGCTGCAAGAAATGCCGCCGGGCCTGGAATTGGAACGACAGCAATATTTTGCTCTATGCAACTGTTTATCAATCTATATCCAGGATCGGCTATTCCCGGAGTACCTGCGTTAGTAATGAGTGCAACAGCGGAACCCGAAACTAAATAATTAATGAGTTGTGGAATCCGTCTCTGTGCATTATACTCATAATAACTGACAACTTTTGTTGTAATATTAAAACGCTGTTTAAGAATAGATGCTTTTCGTGTATCTTCGGCAGCGATTATATCAACTGATTTGAGAGTGTCAGCTGCACGAGAAGAAAAATCGTCAAGATTGCCTATAGGCGTTGATACAACGTATAAACAGCCCGCTTTCAAGGAGTCGTTTTGCACACTTCCTTTATCCAGTAGATGCACGGCTCATCACAGCTTTAAATAACTCGGTAGATTCAAAATAATTTTGATGTATTACCATTACTTTTTCACATTTCTTTGGCAGAAAAGTGTAGGTTCACCACCTCAATTAGGATTGTACAGACCATTCCCAGCCGTAGTTAAACTCGACTCCAATTGTGACCGGTGAAACCTTGGCAATGAGGGGTGGTATGCGTTTGAAATGATTTATCTGTACGCGCCTCAGAACATCATTGATAAATTCTTTTTTATACCCAATCTCTTCAAGCTGTGATTCACTCTTATTTTTCTCTAACCACAAATAGAAAAATTTATCTATCTCTTCATATGTGAAACCAAAATCATCTTCATCGGTCTGATCTACAATCAAATCGGCAGACGGCTTTTTTTGCCGGATCGTTTCAGGAATTTCGAGATATTCTGCAAGTTGACGCATCTGCGTTTTGTAGAGATCACCAACCGGATTGATTGCGTGACCAAGATCCCCATAAATTGTTCCGTAACCAAGCAGAATCTCAGACTTGTTGCTTGTTCCGATAACAAGCCCCTTTTCCCGGGTAGATACATCATACAAAACAGCCATACGCTGCCGGGCAAGATAGTTTGCTTTCCGGTTGTCATCGGTAATCTTATACTTTCCAAAATAAGTATCAGCAACTGAAGTAATATCAACCGTTTCGACCGATATCCCCAGTTGAACGGCAAGATTATTTGCATCCGTTTTACTTGCTTCTGAACTCAGTCTATAAGGCAAGAGCACACCGGCTACACTATCCTTCCCGACCGCTCTAACCGAAAGTGCTGCAACTATTGATGAATCAAGGCCGCCAGATAAACCGACTACAGCATTTTTACTCGAAGTTTTTTGTATACAATCTGCAATAAATTCCGTCAATATCTTCGTTATTGATTTAGTATCGATTTGCATTATACTACTGCTTTCCGGACTCAAATTTTCGGTTCATAAAGTCTATGGTACGTGCGATTGTACGATGTGGAGATGTGCCAATTTTTCATCGGATACGGTTATCCATACTACAACAATATATATACATCAGCGCACATACTAAATTGTACTCTTAAACATTAAAAAATAAACTGCCGCATTCTCAATTAGACACAACTCTTTGATAATATTAGATATACACGGATTTTTTTTGCAATTTAAAGCTGTTAACTTTAGTAATTTTTTCAATAAAAGTCAAGTTAATAGTCGTGCACACTTTTGATTAAACTGCCATTAACATATCGCCTGAATTAAATAATTCAATTCCTCGTGCAATATTTTTGTTTTGTATTTGTATAATTATAGTAGTATTTTGAATTTTTTTTCTCAGAATTGGAACATTATTAAGCTCCATTAAAGGATGAAAGGTCAGCATGAATAACCGTATTATAGTATTGTGTTTTGTTGCATTTCTCAGTGTACAATGTGCGGGCTCGCTGCAGAAGGGAGACACATATCTGTCGCAGCAAAATTATGAGGGAGCAATAGAGGAATATAAAAGTCTTGTTTCTTATGATCCGAATAATCACACTGCCTATTTAAAATTAGGTGATGCTTATCTTGGTATCAATGAATTCAATCTTGCACTTCAAGCGTTTACTGAGGCTCTCAGATTAAAGCCTGACTGGGCTGAAGTTAAGTCGCGTATGCCCAAGGTGCGGTTCCAACAAGGTCAGGACCTTGAAAAGAAAGGATTTGAAAAAGAAGCCCTCGCTGTATATGAACGTTTAAAGAAGAGTAATCCCGATTTTCTACCTGTATATGAAACACTGGTAGCAATCTATGAAAAGAACGGTGATACATCCAATGCGCTGCAGGCTTACGAAGTATTAGCACAACAGGACAACCGTTCTAAACTCAGCAATACAGCAGCGGAAAAAGTCTCTTTCTTAACAACCCGTGCACAAGAATTTCTCGAGAGCGCAAGAAGTGACTATGATGCGGGACTATTTTACGAATCGTCTGAAAATTACAAACACTATCTTACAATAAAATCGGAGGATTGGGAAGCCCGGTATTTCCAGCATATCGCAGAAGGAAAGTACCATTTCAATCTCGGAACAGCCACTGCTATGTCAGCAGCAATTGAATCTTTTAACAATGCAGTGAACGTAAGACCGGATGATCCCGATTCCTATTATTTTCTTGCACAAGCATACGAACAGCACGAAAAGCGCGATTATAGTAACTCTATTGCTTACTATTTAAAGGTTTTTGAACTTGTTCCCGGAACAGAATTAGGGAAGGAAAGTGAGATCAAAATAAATGAGTTAAAGAAAAAACAGGAAGTATTGGAGAGGTTTTTTCAGAAGAAATAACACTTCACATTAAATTTTTCAGATCCGCTTAGTGTCAAGATCGAGAAAATCGGTGACAACAATTCCGAGATCGTCCGGATCGTGATACCGAACAATTTTCATTCCTTCACTTTCGTATTTTGATGGATCTAATTCACATGCCGTACCGAGCTTTTGCTTCTGAGCATTCATAACCAGTAGCACATAAGGTTCGAAGAGGTTATCCCGATTCACTTCTTTCACTATACCAACCTGCCCTGTATTGAATTCTACAAGACTTCCAACCGGGAATATACCGATAACTTCAATAAATTTGTCAACATATTCTGCTCTGAATCCTGTTTCTGCACGTGCTTTGATAAACGACAGTGCATGCGGCGGCGGCATACCCGGTTTGTAAACACGTGCACTGGTCAGCACATCAGACATCCACTACACCGGTCAGCATACTTTCACATCAAGCAGTTCAGTCTCTTTTTTGCCGCATGGATAACCGGTTCCATCGATCCGTTCGTGGTGCTCATATGTCATCAGCTGAGCAACTTCAGGAATATCTCCCTGCTCTTTCAGTATCTCATATCCATACGTCGTGTGTTTCTGTATCTCAAGCCACTCTTCCAGTGTGAGTCTTCCCGGTTTATTCAGGATTTCATCGGGAACTTTCATCTTCTCGACATCGTGCAACATCCCTCCCAGACCGATCATTTCGACTTTCTCTTTCGAAAATCCGACCTCTTTTGCTAAGGCTACGGCAAGAACCGTAACGTTAACGGAATGGGTAAATGTATATTCATCAAAACTTTTCAGTCGTGTCAAACTTAACATTGCGTCCTTATTCCGGAACACACTTTTTACCATATCATTGACCTGCTCTCTTGCAGGTTCAGCATCGAAACTTTTCCCAATCGCGGCCGCCTGGAGCATATTTTTCACATTATCAACAGCCGCTTGCTTAATTTCACGTGCTTTTTCCAGTTCCACTTCAAACGAGACAACAGAAGTCGCTCTTTTTCTCTTTAAGCTCATCGTCAAACGATTTGAACAGTTCATCTTCTTCCGGTTCGGGTTCCGGCTTTTTCTTTGGGACTATTTTTTGTGCTTTGGCAGTATCAATAATAAGAAACTTGATATGATTACTTTTTAATTCTTTGAGCTTTTTTGAAGAATCTATCAGTACATTCTGAATAAAATCGACATCTGATGATTTCTTGTCCGATTTGTCGATAATTGCACGTTCAATAAACATCCCAGCTTTTAACTGTTCTCGTGAAATTCTGATTTTCATCTAACAATGTCCTGTACTTTATTTTTCACCATGGGAAACCGGTTTAAGCATTTAAGTTAATAACACAAGTGCCCAGTTTAAATCAAAATAAAGTATATTCAATTTAAAACTACAACGCAATAAAATAATAGAGAGTATATTCTTTTTGAATGGACGTACGTTTTCCGGTTCTACACAGATGGTCGACGGATCAATAACCACCGACACCTGTATGTCAAAATACCATAATGTATTTTCATTGATTATGCAACAGGAGATCTTTTGTCAAGTATATAATTATTGATCCTGAGGATTGAGCGAAAGACCAATTTCTGCCATGAGCGATTCATTCGTGGTTTGATCGTACATGCCAAGCAGTTTTTCTCTATTCCATACCATTTCGTCCCGTGAATAGGCAGCCCAATCATGAATTTTAGTCAATTCTATTGCATTCACGGGACACGCTTCTTCACACATTCCACAATAAATACACTTGAGCATATCTATTTCAAAAATTTTTGGCATCCGTTCTCGGTCGGTCCATTCGGCAGGAGTTTCCTGAGGCTCGATAGTAATGCAATGCGCCGGACATGCAGTTGCACACATCTCACATGCAACACACTTAATTCTGCCTTTGTCATCTTTGTTTAACCGGTGAAAGCCTCTATAATGTGCAGGCCGGTCACGCCGTTCTTCGGGATATTGAATCGTTACCCGCTTATGAGGCCGAACCAGATGCTTTAAGGTAACCCACATTCCTCGGAAAATTGCCGGAAAATAGAGTTTGTCTCCTAAGGTAAGATTCAAATCTTGACGAATCATGGTAATTTTATCCTTCTAATCAATGTGCTTATTGTAACAGGATCGACTCATTAGTATTGACCATCATTAACTGAGTGCTTTGAGAGCAGCTTCATAATTGGGTTCCTGTTTAATTTCAGGCACCTGCTCCGAGTAGATGACCTTTCCTTCAGGATTAATAATCACTATTGCACGTGAAAACACTCCAGCAAGTGGTCCGTCAATAATTCTGACGCTATATTTTTCGCCAAAATCTTTATCCCGCAAATCAGAAAGTGTAACAACATTATCGATACCCTCCGCTTCGCAGAATCGATTATGTGCGAACGGTAGATCGACAGAAATACAGAGTACGACTGTGTTATCGAGATTGCCTGCTTCGGCATTAAATCTGCGTACAGAGGCTGCACATATTCCTGTATCGAGGCTTGGAAAAATATTCAACACAATGTTTTTACCGGAGAAATCCTTTATAGTCACATCGGACAAATCGTTCTTTGTAAGTAAAAAATCGGGTGCATTGGTACCATTTGCCGGTAAGCTGCCAGATGTATTTATTGCGTTACCACCTAGTGTAATTGCTGTCATGGTTACTCCTCATTATTAGGTAATTGTAACAGAAACACTTCAGAATATCGATGTGTCATACTCCGAACGAAGCTCCGCATCCGCAGGTTTTAGTTGCATTCGGATTTGAAAATTGAAATCCTTTTCCATTCAGACCATCAGAAAAATCAAGAGTCATCCCCTGGAGATAAAGAAAGCTTTTTAAATCCACAAATAACTTGATTTCATTATGTTCAAAAATCCGCTCCCCCTCTTGTGGTGCGGCAGCAAATTCCATCGTGTATAACAATCCGGAACAGCCACCTCCTTTTACTCCTACTTTTAATCCGCTTTCAGATGAAGCATTTTCCAGTTCCATAATGCGCTTAACTTCATTCACCGCTTTGTCGGTAACTTGAATAGGGTTATCAATTTCCGATTTTGTTTGTACGTCACTCATATAATGAGCTTCCTCTTTTATAATTTTATACTATATATGTGTATTAACAAAAAACCAATCTACAGCTTTAACAATTTTTCAGGCTGCGATGTTTCTTTTATTTTCATATATCAGAGTGATATGTCTTATTTTATGCCATTTTCGGTTCTGTGTAAATCGGAGACAACTCCCGCAGTTGTTTTACGTTCCGAACCACTTCTTCAGCAACATAATCGACTTCTTCTTCTTTTGTGAACCGGTGGAGTCCGAAACGGACCGTATTAAATGCCCGTTCTTCTCCGAATCCTAACGCCATAAGCACCTCTGATGGTCCCGGATTTTTCGAGGTACAGGCTGAGCCGGCAGAGAGAGCAATATTCCGTAACCCAAGTAGAAGTGACTGTCCCTCAACACCTTCAAATGCCAGACTTAGATTATGAGGAAGACGTTGACGCTGATGCCCGTTCATGCGGACGTCCTCAAGCGTCTCAGTTATCGAATAATAAAGTTTGTCTCGCAAGTTTTTGAGCCGTATTGATTCCTTCTGCATTTCCCGTCTGCACACCGCACATGCTTCTCCCATTCCAACAATGCCGGGGACATTGAGTGTTCCTGAACGCATTCCCCGTTCATGGCCGCCGCCTTCAAGGATCGGTTTTACTTTTACACGGGGATTTTTCTTTCGTACATAGAGCGCTCCGATCCCTTTCGGACCATACATTTTATGAGCACTGATCGACGCCAGATCAATGTTCATCGATTCAACATCAAAAGGAATTTTTCCAACAGCCTGCACTGCATCCGTGTGCAGAAAAATACCGGATTCCCTCGTAATTTTTCCGATTTCTTCCAAAGGATATGTGGTTCCGATCTCGTTGTTCGCCGCCATAATAGATACCAAAACGGTCTTTTTTGTGATCGCTTTCCTGATATCGTCGGGATTGACACATCCATACTGATCGACAGGGAGAACAGTCACATCACAATGGAGCAAATTCAGGGAATCACATGTGTCGAGTACCGATTTATGTTCTGTTTGCGCGGTAATAATATGATTGCCTTTTTCGGGATACATTTCCATTATACCACGCAATGCAAGGTTGTTAGATTCTGTTGCACCGCTTGTGAAGATGATTTCAGATGAATCGGCGTTCAGAAGGTTCGCAATCTGCAAACGTGCTCTCTCAACCGCTTTGTCAGCGGCCCATCCAAATGCATGAGAACTGCTGGCAGCATTGCCGAATTGGTCTTTAAAATACGGCAGCATTGCTTCAAACACTTGCGGATCTACCGGTGTCGTTGCATGACTATCCATATATATTGGCAATTGCATTTCCCATTCACTCCGATACACGTCAACCTAACCGCGATTCTTTACTGTATCACGTTGGACAATCTCCTGCAATTTCATCATCCCATCGATTACTGCTTCGGGACAGGGAGGACACCCGGGAATATATACATCGACTGGCAAAAATTGATCGATACCCTGAATCAACGTATAGGTATTGAACACTCCTCCTGTTGATGCACAGGCACCCATTGACACACACCATTTTGGTTCAGGCATTTGCTGCCAGATACGAAGCAGTACCGGCATCATTTTTATAGCCACTCTTCCGGCAACGATCATGACATCAGACTGGCGTGGAGAAAAACTCAACCTTTCCATTCCAAACCGCGCAAGATCATACCGAGAAGCAAGGGTTCCCATAAGCTCAATTGCGCAGCATGCTGTTCCAAACGGCATTGGCCACATTGAGTTTTTTCTTGACCAGTTTACTAATTTGTCTAGCTGCGTAGTGAGTATTCCATTGCCAAGTTTTGTCTCAAGCCCCATAGCATAACTCTGTGTTAATACTGAATCTTTGCTTGTGAAACACTATAAATTCTGTATAAACAACATTTTCAATAATTATTTCTAAATTACATATCTTATTGTAGAAAGATACAATCAATAGAACTAAAAGTCAAGCATTTCACAAGGTACTCGAAAGGCAAACCATACAACGCTATAATAGCATCTATGATTCTGAAAATTGAAAATCCCGAAATACTTGATGGTACTATGCATCAATTAACATGACTTGCGGCATGGTATGAACTGCGGACAAGAGGACCGGATTCAACATGACGAAATCCAATTGATTTTCCGAAGCGTTTAAATGCTAAAAACTCCTGCGGAGTGACATATCTCTCGATAGGAAGGTGATTTCTCGTCGGCTGCAGATACTGCCCGATTGTCATGATGTCGCACCCATGCTTATTCAGGTCCTGCATAACCTGCAAAACTTCGTCGTTATTTTCACCGATACCAACCATAATACCAGACTTCGTCAGTACTCCATATTCTTTTGCGTTTTTGATCACATCAAGAGATTGTTGATAGTGTGCCTGCGGCCGTACTGTTTTGTAGAGCCGTTGAACCGTTTCGGTATTGTGGTTGAGAATATCAGGTTTAGCATTGAGGACATTGTTTAGGCTTCCCCGGCACCCTTTGAAATCAGGTATCAGAACTTCAATTCTACAATCGGGAACAATTTTACGCACGGCATGAATGGTTTCGGCAAATATTAAACTCCCTCCGTCGGACAATTCATCCCGGTTTACCGAGGTTATAACAGCATGTTCGAGCTGCAGTGTCTTCACAGCAACAGCAACCCGTTCTGGTTCACGTGTGTCCAAGCTTATGGGGTTTCCGGTTTTTACTGCACAGAATCCGCAGTTCCGTGTACAAATATCGCCGAGTATCATGAATGTCGCTGTCCGCTGTCCCCAGCATTCACCAATATTTGGACAGCGCGCACTCTCACACACAGTATGGAGCGCATGATTTTTAACCAAACCTTTAATTTCAGCATACTCTTTACTTGCCGACAAACGCACTTTGAGCCAGTCAGGTTTCCGCCCAATACCTGACTTCTTTATCTTTGGTTCAAAAGCAAATTTACTTTCTGTTTTTCGGACAGAATCACCTATAGTATTTTCTAATTGCTGTTTTTCACTCATAGTAATTCTTCAAAATTTTCAAGGTATTCTGCTATCTTTGAGACAAACATCCCACCAGAAGCACCGTCAACAATTCGGTGATCAAATGAGAGCGATAGATAGACCATATCTCGTATTGCAATGGCACCACCGATAACTTCAGGACGTTTCTTTATCGCTCCGACTCCCAAAATAGCGACATTCGGTTGGTTGATAATCGGTGTGCCAATAACGTTGCCAAACGATCCGAAATTGGTAATCGTAATTGTTGAGTCAACTATTTCATCGGGCATTAGTTTCTTGTTTCGAGCACGGGAGCTTACATCGTATACAGACCGGGCAAGGCCGACCAGTGTTTTTTCCTCGGCGTGCTTTACAGCCGGAACAATCAGTCCATATTCAAGAGCAACCGCAATTCCAATATTTATATGGCGTTTATAAATAATATTTGTTCCGTCAACCGATGCATTTATCTCAGGAAAATCTCCTATTGCAAGCACTAAAGCACGAGCAATAAATGCTGTGTAATTCAGCGAGAATCCTTCCCGTGATTTAAATGAAGGATTTTCCTGATCTCTGTACTGAACCAGTGACGTCACATCTGCTTCGGAGACAGCAGTCACATGGGGAGAAGTTTGGACACTTTTCAGCATGTGTTCGGCTATAATTGCTCTCATGGAGTCCATCGGTACTACAGATGTTCCATCAACACCGAACTCAACTTTCGGCTTTTCACGTATGCTTGCAGCATCACGGGTCACGATTTGCTGTGAAGGAGTTGTAATATGAGCATCGGGAGGTATCACCTGAACTCCCGGTTGTATTAGGGGAGAAGTAGCCGCACTTTGTCGTTTCAATTTGGAGATATTCTGGAGAATATCCCTTTTTGTTATTCTCCCTCCGATACCTGACCCTTTCAAGGTTTCCAATGCTGAAAGAGGTATTTCCTCTTCATGTGCAATCCGAAGAACCAGTGGAGAATAAAAACGTTTTTTCCTGTTTTGATCATCCTTTTTTACTGAAATAGAATCTTGCCAAACTTCCATCAGCTCATCATCATGGTGTAACGGCTCAACCGGATCCGGCTGAATAAGTGGAGGCATAGGGGCTTTAACACGTTGTTTCGGAACTATTTGAGGCTCCTGATCCTGTTCCGGAGACTCTTTTAATCCCGAATGAAAAAGGTCTATTTTTTCTTCCGTTTCAACATAGGCAAGAACAGAATCGATTAATGCAGATTCACCTTCCTGTACCTTTATTTCGGTTATAACACCCGATATAGGAGATGGAATCTCAGAATCAACTTTATCCGTACTTATTTCATAAAGGACTTCGTCTTTTTCAACTCTGTCTCCCGGTTTTTTAAACCAGTGCAGCAAAATCCCTTCGGAAATACTTTCTCCCATCTGAGGTAGCACGATTTCAAATTTCATTTTGGATTCCTGTTTATGTAACTCGCAGGCAATTATATTTTTTCAGTTCATCAAATATGCATGTATCGATATCAAAGAATTTTCAACAATCCGGGTTGTCACTTGAAAGATTTAAGCTGTTCCATTACTTTCGAGATACCGCTCTGCTTCCATTGCCGCCATGCATCCGCTACCTGCGGCGGTAATAGCTTGTCTGAACACATGATCCTGCACATCACCGCTGGCAAAAACACCCGGAATGTTAGTGGCTGTGGAATCAGACTGTGTGATTAAATAGCCGTTTTCGTCCATGTCGAGCTGATCATTGAATACCTGAGAGTTGGGAACATGGCCAATAGCAGTAAATACACCCTGACAGGGATACTCTGTGACTTTATCTGTTTTGACATTGCGTATTTTAACTCCCCTGACTCCATTAGCTTGTGTGCCAAGAATTTCTTCTACAATAGAATCCCACATAAAGGATATTTTCTCATGATTCAATGCACGTTCCTGCATAATTTTCGAAGCCCTCAGAGCATCTCGTCTGTGCACAATGGTAACCTTTGTGGCAAATTTCGTGAGAAAAATCGCTTCTTCCATCGCAGAATCACCGCCTCCTACTACGATTAATTCTTTTTCTTTGAAGAAAAAACCATCGCAGGTCGCACATGCAGAAACACCATAGCCCATCAGCTCTTTTTCCGATTCGATGCCGATCATACGGGCAGATGCACCCGATGCAATAACCAGTACATCACATTCGTATGTACTATTTTCACCTTTCAGAACAAAGGGTTGTTTCGATAGCTCTGCCTCAATGATTGTATCAAATACATATTCCGTACCGAACCGTATTGCTTGCTTCTTGAAATTCTCCACAAGTTCCGGCCCCATAATGCCGTCAACAAATCCGGGATAATTCTCAACATCCGTTGTAATAGTGAGTTGGCCGCCTGGTCGTCCGCCTTCAATTACAAGAGTCTTAAGATCTGCACGGGAACTGTACAATGCTGCTGTCGATCCTGCCGGGCCCGATCCGAGTATGAGTACCTGTGTTTTCTGAATATCACCCATAATTCTTTTTATTCCTCTTTAAATCGATTACAACATAGTATTATAACAGTATAGTGAAAAATTTTACTGCTACCAAACATCTGAACTTTTCAGTCTGTTTTACCCGGAATTCCAGGTTCCGTCACGGTCATGGTATCGAGAATACTATTAAGCTGATCTTGTGTCAATAGCTTCTTCTCAAGGATCAATTCTGGAATTGATCGACCAGTATTGACCGATTCTTTTGCAATTTGCGACGCATTGTCATAGCCGATATAGGTATTCAAAATTGTTGCCAGCCCGACACTCTTTTCAGCATATTCCTTGCACCGTTCCGGATTGGCTGTGATTCCGTCGACACATTTTGTTTTGAAAACTCGGAGTGAATTCGTCAGAATCTGCATACTCAACAGTACATTAAAAATCATGACAGGCATCATGACATTCAACTCCATTTGACCGGCCTGGACACCCATTGAAACAGTAGTGTCGTTTCCGATAACCTGATAGCAGACCATGTTCAACATCTCCGCCATAACCGGATTGACTTTACCAGGCATAATTGATGATCCCGGTTGTACTGGAGGCAGGACTATCTCTGCAAATCCGGTTGTCGGTCCAGAACTCAAAAGTCGAAGGTCGTTAGCAATTCTCGTTAATTCGAGTGCCAGATTTTTGAGCGCTCCTGAAACCGTTGCAATGGGAAGATGGCTCTGCATCGCTTCCCGCAAATCAGGAGCTGTGGTATATTCAAGTCCTGTCTCCCGGGAAATCTCTTCAGTAATTCTCTTTGGATAGTCCGGATGGACATTTAATCCTGTTCCGGCTGCACTTCCGCCAATTCCAAGTTCGGTAATCATCTTTTCTGCCGCTTCTATCTGCTTCTTCGCCTTGTTAATAGTGATAGAGTATGCTGTAAACTCCTGACCGAGCCTGACGGGAACAGCGTCCTGAAGATGGGTACGTCCCGATTTCAGGATAGAGTCAAATTCTTTCCCCTTCTTTGCAAAAGACTCGGAAAGGTCTTCAAGTACCGGATAAAGTTCTTGTAGATCCATTCGAGCTGCAATCCGCATCGATGTCGGAAAGGTATCGTTTGTTGACTGCCCCATATTAACGTGGTCATTCGGATGAACATAATGGTTTCCCAGCTCTTTCCCCAATTTTTCACAAGCAAGATTAGCAAGGACTTCATTAGAGTTCATGTTGAATGATGTCCCGGCTCCTGCCTGAAAAACATCTACCACAAAATGATCATGATATTTTCCGCCAAGAATGTCATCTGCTGCAGCAACGATAGCATCTGCTTTATCTTCATCCAGTAAGCCGAGTGACTTATTCGTTAAAGCGGCAGATTTTTTTAACAGAACAAACGCCTTAATCAGTGTCGTCGATTCATTTATACCGCTTATAGGAAAATTCTCAACAGCCCGCTGCACCTGTGCACCGTACAGTGCATTTTCTGGCACTTTGACTTCCCCCATCGAGTCGCGCTCTATACGCCAGCCGTTCGTGTTTTGTTCGCTCATCATTTGATTCCTTCATTGAGAACTTCTTTTATCGGTATAGTTTATTTTCCAATTTTCGATTTTATATGCGGCAGAAGACCTCCAGCTTTTAATACTTTCTGTTGATAGGTTTGCCCAATGAATTCTGGCAAAGCTCTTGGTAATGACTGATTTGACGCCAAGAAACATTGGAGCCATCGCTGCATGCTCTCGTGAAGAACCTTGTCCATAAATTATTCCCACCGACGATGATGCTTGCACCGACCTCTTTTGCACGCTGCGCAAATGTTGTATCTAACCGTGAATAGGTGAATTCTGAAATAGCCGGAACATTTGATCGAAATGGGAGAATATCGCTGCCGGCCGGTAATATATCATCCGTAGAGATATTATCACTTGTCTTCAGAATGATTTCTGCTACAATTTCATCGTTTATCGGATTATTTATCGGAATGGGGTTGATATTCAGGCCGCGTATTACTTCTACACTATTACGGTCTTCAGGAGGAGCTATGAGAAAATTGTCATTCACAAAATAGGTGCTTACTTCAGGTTTTAGATCAAAATGTATATCTGAACCATTTGGGTCAAACACTTCGCCTTTAAGAGCGATTGCTGACGCAACAAACGGATTACAAAGGTAGACATTTGCATCCACCGTACCGCTTCTGCCTTTGAAATTACGGTTAAACAACCTGATCGATATTCCTTCGGACGGTGGTGCTTGACCCATACCTACACATGGACCGCATGCCGATTCAAGAATCCGGACACCGGCAGCAATCATATTAGTGAGGTCACCATGCTGTCCCATCATTTCATACACCTGCTTTGTACCGGGAGTTACCGTCATACTGACATGCGGGGCAACCACTTTATCGTGGAGGAGTGTTCCGATACCCGACATCACCTGATAGGATGAATTGGTACAGCTTCCGACACAGACCTGATCTACCTTGAGTCCTGCGATTTCTTTTATTTTCACGACATTGTCGGGACTGTGCGGCTACGCAACAAACAGTTCAAGTTCGTTGATGTCTATCGTAATTTCTTCGTCATATTCAGCTCCGTCATCTGCACTGAATGGTATCCAGCATTTCTCTCTCCCCTGCTCTTTCATGTAAAATTTAGTCCGCTCATCACTCGGAAACAGCGATGTAGTAGCGCCAAGTTCAGCACTCATATTAGTAATCGTTGCGCGTTCCGGGAGGCTAAGATCTTTAACATCGGGACCTGAGTGTTCAAAAATTTTTCCAACACCACCCTTGACACTCAACTGCCGTAGTAGCTCGAGAATAATAACCATCGATGCTACCCAAGGACGGTTCAGTTTGCCCGTCAGGTTTACCCTGACTATTTCGGGCATCATCAGTTCAAAAGGCTCTCCCGCCATCGTCGTTGCAATATCGATTCCGCCGATACCATATGGACACCATACCGAGACCACCGCGGGTCGGTGTATGGCTGTTGTCGGAACCAAGAAGAATTTTACCTGGAATCCCAAACCTTTCGAGGTGCACCTGATGGCAAATACCGTTTCCCGGTCTGGAGTAGTATGCTCCATATTTCGCCGCAGATGTTTGAAGAAATTTATGATCGCCTGCACTGCGAAAATTGATCTGGAGCATGTTATGATCGACATAAGAAACAGCTACTTCAGTTTTTACCTTCGGCAGTCCTATAGCTTCAAGCTTGAGAAATGCCATCGTTCCGGTCGCATCCTGCGTCAACACTTGGTCAACTTTTACGGAAAGAGGCTCATCCGGTGTTCCGGTGTTAATGTCCCTGAAACCAAATGAGTATCAAATATTTTCTGCACTAAATTCTTACTCATGATACCGCCACTTCAAATCATACATATTTTTTCAACTAGATTCTTGTCTAAACTAATATTTAAATCATCAAAGAGATTGCAAATCCCCCGAGAAATCAAAAAATGTACTATAATGATAGTAATGTAAACTAATTGCCCTTTAAAAGTTTTTCCATTCATACGCTTCAATTTTAAGTATAAACTGTCGGCAATCATTAAAACAATTTCAATAATAAATTAACTCCCGGAGTGCTGATGAAATTTTCTTAGCACTAGGAAGATAGTATTTTTCAAGAGGCGGACTGAACGGGACCGGTATATCAAGTCCTGTTAATCGCCTGACCGGAGCATCAAGATGTTCAAATGCCTCTTCAGCAACAAGAGCTGCAAGCTCACCACCTACACCACCGGTAAGCGATTCCTCATGAACAATAAGGACTTTACCCGTTTTTTTCGTTGATTTCACAATCAGATCGCGGTCAAATGGCATGACCGTCCGTAAATCGATAACTTCTATAGAAATTCCGTCCTGCACCAGATGTGAAGCTGCTTCGAGTGCCATATGGACTGTCGACCCATAAGTAACGAGTGTTGCATCTTCACCAACCCGTCTGACAATTCCCTTCCCAATTGGAACCGTATAGTCTTCTTCCGGCAGCGCTTCTTTCACTCTCCGGTAAAGATATTTATGTTCCATAAAGAGTACAGGATTATTATCCCTGATTGCCGCTTTTAACAGACCCTTTGCATCGTAGGGTGTAGCCGGAGCAACTATTTTCAGACCCGGGACACGGAAAAACCAGGACTCATTATTCTGCGAATGGAAAGGCCCCCCATGAACTCCCCCACCGCAAGGGCACCGGAGCACCAGTGGTACCGGTATACCATGAATATAGTGATATTTCGCAATGTTATTGACAAGCTGATTAAAACAACTGCTCAGAAAATCGGCAAATTGAAGTTCGGCTACAGGCCGGAGCCCCATGAGTGCAGCCCCCATCGAGAGTCCCATCATGGCAGATTCGGAAATCGGTGTCTCAACAATTCTTTCTACTCCAAATTCTTCAACGAAACCTTTCGTTATCCCAAATGCACCGCCATATACGCCGATATCCATTCCGACACAGCACACAGTGCTATCCTTCTGCATTTCTTCACGCAGTCCATCGCTGATCGCATCTTTATATGTTGTTACATCTGTCATCTGCTTTATATAAACAATATGGAAGTTGGATTAAGCATACACACCATCAATTGCTTCTATTCCATCTGGAAAGGGGCTTTCCTCGGCAAACTTTACTGCTTCTTCTATTTCCAAATTGATATTATTCTGGGTTTCTATAAGATGTTGTGAATTAATATACTTCTTTTTTTTCAAATGCATTTGAAACGTTTTGATCGGATCTTTATCCGCCCACTTCTCAAATCCATTATCAATGGCGTTTTTACTATTGCCATCATTATAAATAGGTACGCAATTCGTTCGCGCTTCGATTAATATCGGGCCTTTCCCATTTTTTACCACCAGAACAGCTTTTCTTATCGTCCTGTACACTTGCAGAATATCATTTCCGTTTATCAAGGAACCTTCAATACCGTATCCTGCTGCTCTGTCAATCAGATTAGCACATGCATATTGTCTATCACTTGGTGTTGAGTAGGCAATCTGATTGTTTTCTATTATCACAATAAGCGGCAATTTCATTACCGAAGCGAGGTTTAATCCTTCATGAAAATCTCCTGCACTGGTTCCCCCATCACCAATAAAAGTTAAAGCACACGAATTTTCGTTTTTTAACCGTCCAGCCAGAGCAGTCCCCGCCGCAACGGGAATCATGGCGCTTAAGTGACTTATCATACCGAAAATCCGGTGATTCGCATCGCTCATATGCATATTCGCATCGCGCCCACGGGTAGGACCGTTTTTTCTCCCCAGATACTGACAGAAAACCTGACGCAGACTCATTCCCCTTACAAAATAAGCACCAAGATCTCTGAATAACGGAAAAATTATGTCGTTTTCATCGAGAGCCGAAGCACCACCAACCGGTATTGCCTCCATCCCTCTCCCGGAAAAAACTCCACCGACAATTTTGCCTTCTTTATATAGCTCATAAATCCGCTCTTCGGCGCTCCTCTGCTGCATCATATTGTACAACATCTGTAAGAGAAGTTTTTTGTCAGGTTCTTTGAATCGTTTCCGCTTTTGTTCTGATTTATTATTCACTGAACCTTTAGTTACGTTAGTGCCGGTATTGCCAAAGGGGACTGAACTCTTCGGTTGTTGTGTCTTTTTTGATATTTTTCGGGTGGTTTGTACCATTATTCCTTTGGCCACTCTTACTGATTCAAAGATACCTGAACCGATTCGTTATTAGGAACAAATAGTTTCCTGAATTTTGATTCAACAATCGATGCAACATCTTCGAGCCGGTATTCTATCTTTGTCAAATCTTTTATTGACGTTGTAACGCAACCGTCTATTCCGCAGGGAGTAATCATGTTAAAATAATTTAAATCGGTTTTCACATTCAATGCAAATCCATGATAAGTAACCCATTTGGTAACCTTGACGCCAATCGATGCGATTTTTTTACTACCAACCCAAACTCCTGTTAATCCTTCTCGGCGAACTGCGGAAATCGTAAACTCAGAAAGTGACTGTATAATAACTTCTTCAAGGTTTCGAAGATACTTATGGAGATCGGTGTAATAATCGGTGAGTTTCAATACAGGATACCCAACAAGCTGGCCGGGTCCGTGAAATGTTATATCTCCTCCACGGTCAATACGGATAACAGGAATTTTGTTGACGTGAGTACCGTCAAAAGCACCTCTGATGTTGCTCTCACTTCCCGATTTCCCAATCGTAAACACAGGATCGTGTTCGACAAAAAGCAGTGTGTCGGAAATATTACATTTTAGTCTTTCACCAGCCAACTGCTGCTGATATTCCCATGTGGAGTGATATTCCTGTTTTCCGAGAAAACGGACATCAAGAGTCGAATTGTTCATTATGGTAATAAAATTGAAAAATCTGTTAAAGCATTTGAGCTAAGCATGTATTGCTTCACCATACGCCTGACCAGCGGCCTCCATAACACTCTCAGCCATTGTCGGATGAGCATGAACTGTTTTCAGGATTTCTTCATAGGTTGCTTCAAGTGTTTTTGCTACTCCTAATTCAGCAATCAATTCAGAAGCATTTGATCCGATTATATGCGCGCCGAGCAATTCACCATATTTAGCATCGAAAATCAGTTTCACCATCCCGTCACTTTCAGCAGCAGCAACAGCTTTACCGTTAGCTTTTAATTGATATTTCCCAATTTTCAGCTCATAACCTGCGCGTTTTGCTTGTTCTTCCGTTAATCCAATACTAGCAACCTGCGGTTGGCAGTAGGTACATCGTGGAATTGAATCATAGTCGACAAGTGCGTCCGAGTATCCTGCAATATACTCTGCACAGGCTATCCCTTCGGCAGATGCTGTATGCGCCAGAAGCGAACCGCCTATACAATCTCCTATGGCATACACACCGGATATCGATGTTTCGAAATGTTCGTCTACCTCAATAAAACCGTTTTCTTTTTCCACTCCTAACTTATCAAGTCCAATTGATTCTGTGTTTGGTTCCACACCAACTGCTATGAGCAGACGGGCACTTTTGATTTTCGATTCCTTACCCCCGGAACTTACCATTACTTCAGTACCATTTGCTGACTTTTTTGTCCGTTCGACTTTTGAGCCCGTGTGGATGGTAATACCAAGCTTTTTAAGTGAACGTGTCAAATGCCTGCTTATTTCTGCGTCTTCATTCGGCAGCAATTGAGGCATCATCTCAACAATTGTAACATTCGAGCCAAAACTGGAATAAAAATAGGCGAATTCGACACCGATTGCACCGCCACCGATTATGGTCAACGATTCGGGTATAATTTCCGGTACAAGCGCTTCTTTACTAGAAATAATAATCTTTCCATCAATGGCAATCTCCGGCAGTGAGCGCGGATGTCCTCCGGTTGCCACAATGATATGTTTTGCCGTAATTTGATCCGTTTTTTTGCCGTTATTCCTGATCTGAACGGTTTTATTGTCTTTTAACGCCCCCATACCGGAAAAGCATTGAATCTGATTATGTTTCATAAGATATTCAACGCCATTCGACATCTGATCGGCAACCGACCTGCTTCGTTCGATAATTTTTGAAAGATCGAAACTCAGATTGTCAAGACTGTATCCATAGTCGCTGCCCTTTTTGAACAGATTGTAAATCTCTGCATTTTTCAACAGCGCTTTCGACGGGATGCACCCCCAATTCAAACAAACTCCACCCAATTTCTCCCGCTCTACCAAAGCAGTTGATAAACCAAGCTGCGAGGCCCGTATAGCTGCAACATACCCACCGGGACCACCACCGATAACAACAATATCAAACGATTTATTCATGATGTACCACCCTAGATGAGAAGAGCGGTCCGTGCAATCAAACCAATTAGACTAATATTGAATTGTAATTTTGGAAAATTAAAGATTATGTAACACCGGAATCATCAACCGGTAATTTCCATCATCCTCTTTAATGCCACACGTGCATTGACTGCAACATTATCCGGTACCGTGATTTGGTTGACAACATATCCATTATACAGTGCGTTCAGGGATTCCAATAAGTGTTCCGGATCAATCCGGTACATGGTTGCACACTGGCAGGCATAAGTAGATAACGGAATAATAAATTTATCCGGATGTTCGTTCTTTAGACGATTCACCAGATGGTTTTCTGTTCCGATTGCCCACTTTGATCCGTATGGAGCGTTTTGAATCGTCTTGATTATATACGATGTCGAACCACAGAAATCTGCCTTCTGAGCAACCTCGAACATACATTCGGGATGAACGAGAATATTGATATCCGGATACTTCTCCCGGAAAAGATCTATATATTGTGGACGAAAATTCATATGAACACTACAGAAACCGTGCCAGAGGATTATTTTAGCTCGTGCATATTTATCCGGTTTCGCACCCCCACCGAAGAGCAGCGGATTATAGAGCACCATGTTTTCGATGGGGATACCCATCTTGTAGGCAGTATTCCGTCCGAGGTGCTGGTCCGGAAGAAAGAGTACTTTATCACCTCGCTTCAAAGCCCACACCAAAACTTCTTTTGCATTTGATGACGTACACACCGTGCCACCATGCTTTCCACAAAACGATTTGATGGCCGCAGTCGAATTGACGTAAGTAATCGGAATGATTTTGTCTTGTGTAGTAACAGTTAACTCATCCCAGCACTCCTCAAGTTGATCTATATTTGCCATATCTGCCATTGAACACCCGGCTTTCAAGTCAGGCAGTATGATTTTTTGAGACTTCTTCGTTAAAATATCGGCAGTTTCTGCCATAAAATGGACACCGCAAAACACAATGTTCTCTGCATCAGATTCTGCAGCAGCATATGCAAGCCCTAATGAATCTCCGGTTCTGTCGGCAAATTGCACAATGTTATCCCGTTGATAATGGTGGCAAAGCAGCATTACTTTGTCACCGAGTTTTTTTCTGACCTCAGCTATCTGGCAAACCAGATTATCGTCTGTTTCTATCAGAGGATGTTCCAGGACATCAACAGAAATACTCATATGTTATCCCTTTACATTTATATTTATTTTTAAAACTACTTTTTTACGAGAATACTTGAAAAATTATGGTTTAACTCTAAAATTCTCTATCAAAGTCATTGAGCGATATACTATGAAAATAATTTGTTATATCTTTTTGAATCCGCTTCATGACACCTTCAAGATCGCAAATACCTTTTTGATCACAACGTAAACCCCGTTCAGTAGCACAATCGATATTATAAATCCGATCTTCGGTGGCACTTATGATATATGATATCGCCGAGAGTTATCATACCTCGTTCCCGCATCAACTTATAACCGCCGTGTTTTCCCTTTTGAGACTGGACAATCCCCTTTCTCACAAGTTTTTGCAGTATCTTCGCAATAACTTCGTGGGGAATATTAAACTAATCAGCGATTGTCCGGGCACTGCAACTCTCTCCGTTATTCACGGCAGCAACATATTTTCATCGCCATAATTCCGTATTCGCTTCTTTTAGTTAACCAGAGCATACTTTTTTCTCTAATGCCGTATATTTTGGTTGTATATAATGTACGAAAATTATTAGTATGTGTCAAGGAGATATAACTCATCTATTTCAGCCTCTTTCAAATTCTATGATTCGTATGAATGATAGTACAATATGTTAAAAAATAAGAGTGTAATATTAATGTGCGAAATAGTACAATAATTGTCCAGTTTAGTTATTTATTATATGGGGAGGTTGTTGTGACCGCAGAAGAACACCAGATCGGCGGTCTCGGATTCAGAGTCAGTTCTGCTATTCTTGATTCACCAGAGTTTTAAAGCAATACACTCCTGTTCGGTATGGCTGGTGTGAACGACCGGTTTGGGGATACCGATGCACAGTGGGAACTCGTCAAAGAGTTCGAAGTGGCAACCGAACACATTGCTGCAAAGTCTAAAGAGTTGTTCGATATGAAGAACTCTTGAACAGCAAAATTCAGTCGTCATATTACAAATGTCTTGATTTTTATTGAGCACATTTTACATTTGTGTTCTGTTGAGTGCAAGATGCATTCATATCGAGGCATATTTTACCTAACAGGAAAATAATATACAAGGTATGAAACTGACAACGATAAAGATTGACAATTCTGAACGAGTAGGAATCGTAACATCAGATGGAATCGTTTTGATTCGTGCAATGAACAGTGCGTACAATACCGATTTTCCAACAACATTTTTTGAACTCATAAACAGTCAATTTATCCCTGAAATTCAGAAACGTTTTGAAGAAAACCCGCTCCTTCATTCGCATTCAGTATCGGATGTCTCCTTTGCTCCCCCGTACCGGAGACCGGGAAAGATATGGGGCATCGGGCTCAATTACCGGGATCATGCTGATGATCTTGGTGAGTCATTACCGCAACAGCCGGCAAGTTTTATGAAACCGGCAACAACGGTTATCGGATATGGAGACGCGATTAGAATTCCCGCTGGATCACACGGAGTTACTGCTGAAGCGGAACTGGGTGTCATTATGGGCCGGACATGTAAGAATATTGCACCGGAAGAAGCACTGGACTACATTTTCGGTTATACGTGCATCATCGATATGACCGAAGAGGATATTCTCAAGCAGAATCCGCGATACTTAACGAGGGCAAAGAGTTTCGATACGTTTTTCAGTTTTGGCCCCGCGGTGATCACTAAGGATGAGGTACCGGAGGTAAGTGAGCTTATTATCCGAACAGTTGTCAATGGGGATATCCGTGCGGAAAATACTGTGTCCAATATGACATTTGATCCGTTTGAGATTGTCAGTTTTCATTCCAATGTAATGACACTCGAACCGGGTGACGTATTTTCGACAGGAACACCCGGTCGGTGGCACATTAAAACAGGGGATGTTGTACGGTGTGAAATTTCTGGATTTCATCCACTCGAATGCCCTGTTGCAGCAGACGGGATGTAAAAAACTTCACCAGCTTAGCCAACCAACTTTCAGTTTAGCATTTTATCGAACCGGATATTTCTCACCCTATTTTTTGTCACCTCAAATCCGCCGACAAGTCCTCTTTCATCCTGAGTAAATTCAAGTCGATATGTCTCAAATTCATAATAGGTTCGACATATTCAAGTGGAATCGGACCGCAGTCTTGGAGCGTTGAGAATCAGTTTCCCCTTTTCGCGGCCAATTTCATAGATAACATCAAGCTCTTCACTGTAGTATTTTCCTGAAAAGGCAGCAATCTCCGTTTCCGACAGGATTCGGAGATAGCAGGTTGTTCTGTAGAAGAGGGTTCCGGTTCGGTTATATAGTCGGCGAGTACAATATCGGTTACTTTATTTGCAAGCCGCCCCGGACTTCCATCACTTACATTCGTTAAAACCACAATCATAACATTCTGATCGGGAAGCATTATAAAACGAGCTCTGTACCCGGCATCAGAACCACCATGACCGATCGAATAAATGCCCTTATATATACTATGCGCAATGCCAAATGCATAGGGTAATTCCTCTCCGCTGTTCAGAACGCCGCCTGTCAGCAAGAGGTCAATTACTCCCTGTCCACCAATCTGTTTATGTCTGAAATTATCGGCCCAGAGCACAAGATCTTCAACCGTTGTAAGCAGAGATGTTGCCCCGTAGATGTCGAATACCGGAATGCTGATATTCAACGATCCGTTTTCATTGTGGAGATATGTCTGTGTCCGGTTTTTGACAATTTCTGAATGATCAACATGAAAATCGGTGTTCTCCATCCCAAAGAGTTTAAAAATATTGTCGGCAGTAAAATCTCTGAATGACTTCCCGGAAACTCTTTCGACAATAGAGGTGAGCAGTGTATACCCGGTATTGCTGTAGAGATATTCATCATTCGGTTTAAAATTGAGCGATTTCTGCCGCTTTACAAATTCAAGCACATCTCCCTGCGCTCTGACATCATCATCCCGCTATCTCCCAAGAAAAAACAGGTCCCATTGGTCACAAAGTCCACTCGTATGGTGCACAAGGTGTCAAATAGTGATAGTTTCCCAAAAATCAGGCACTTCAGGTATATACTTCCGTACGTCACATCATCGGGAGAGAGTTTCCCCTGCAGATGGAGCAGCACAATAGAAAATGCGATAAACTCTTTGGACACCGATGCAACATGAAATATTGACGACGGGGTAATGGGAATAGTATGCTCCAAATCCCTGTTTATAGAGCATATTCCCGTTTTGGGTCACGGAAAGAGCCGCGCCAAGTGTGCTATTGGTAAAGTGTGAAAAAGCAGCGTCGATTCCCCGAATTTGTTTCTTGGTTAATTCCGGCTGATAACCAAAAACATCCGTTGCGGTTTCAAAAAACATACCTGTGAAACAAACCGCTAACCATAAAAGTCATACTTTTCGTTGTGCCATTATTCCGGCCCTTTCTTCAACACATCTGCTCTATATGCTTCCTTCTTGTAATTATAAAAATTTTCATGGTATTGTAAGGATATTTTTGTACCTTTGCAACCATGAAAAAAGAAGATGAAACACTTAATCAAAAACTTATTCTCGTCTTTGCAAACGGGACAGTACCCGGCAGGAAATTCCTCAAGAGCTATCTAGAACTTGCAGAGATGATTGTGTGTGCCGACGGAGGCGCAAATAAAATTGTTGATCTCGACATCAAACCTGATATAATTGTCGGTGATCTCGATTCTGTGACTAAGTCAACATTGAATACATTCGATGATGTGACGCTTGTACGACGGCCCGAGCAGAATGCAACCGATTTACAGAAAACATTGGAATATATCGAGTCAAGAGGTAATACAGATTATAAAATTCATATATTCGGGGCAACAGGAGACAGGATAGATCATTTTCTCGGCAATTTGTCAATGTTGAAAAAATTCCACGGCAGGCTTTCTCTTGATTTAATCGATGAACAATGTTCTATAAGATATATTGATAGTATTTGCACTGTGCATGGTGTTCTCGGTCAGTCACTTTCCCTCTTTCCTTTGTCAGGAACAGTGTTCGGACTAACGACCACAGGATTGAAATATAATCTTACGGATGAGGAACTGGAACAGAATACACACGGCATATCAAATGAATTCTCAGAATCTGATGCTGCTATCTCAATTAAGGATGGAGGGCTCATTATCATTCAACACCACCAACCCCTGAAATAACTTCAGAGCGATTCGATAATTACTCTATATGTTATGTTCCTATTTATTAAATTACGAAGTAAAACTTTTGTAATTCACAATTTTAATCAACCGGACAATGAATGCAGCTTTCATTATCATTTCCTGATATAGTAATCTTAAGCGCGTATGTTCTTATCACTTTTGGTCTTGGTATAATCTCTGTCCGGAAACAGGGCACATCAACAGATGATTTTGTCCTCGCCGGCAGGAAGTTAACACTTCCGGCCTTCGTGGCAACCCTTGTCGCCACTTGGTATGGAGGAATTCTCGGCGTCGGTGAGTTTACGTACAGCTATGGCATCGTCAATCTCATTACACAGGGGCTGTTTTTCTATATTTTTGCAACTGTGTTTGCTGTTTTCTTAGCACATCGGATTCAGAAACTCAACATTCTTACCATTCCAGACAGACTGGAGCAGGTATACGGAAAGAGGATAGCTGTTACAGGAGCACTTTTCATTTTTATTATGATTATTCCCGCACCCTATATCCTTATTTTAGGAATAATGCTGCAGATGGTGTTCGGTTTTAGCCTTATGACAGGTCTTCTGATTGGTGCTTCGGTTTCAACACTTTACCTGCTTATCGGCGGTTTTAGAGCGGTAATCCGAACCGATATATTACAATTCATTCTTATGTTCACCGGATTCATCATTCTGGTGCCGGTCGCTATTATACAGCTCGGTGGAATTGATTTCTTGACTGAAAATCTTCCCGCTTCCCATTTTTCTCCATCGGGTGGACTTGGAACCGGGTATATTCTCGTCTGGGGTTTTATTGCGTTATGGACGCTGATTGATCCCGGTTTTTATCAGCGGTGCCTTGCTACTAAAAGTCCTTCTACAGCCCGGAATGGGCTTTTAACATCGGTCGGGTGTTGGATCGTGTTTGATATTTTGACGTGCACTGCAGGACTCTATGCGCGCGCATCTTTACCCAACATCGAACCGATAATGGCCTACCCGCTGCTTGCCGACAGTTTGCTTCCGTCAGGTATAAAAGGGCTCTTTTTTGCCGGGCTGCTGGCAACGGTTATGTCGACACTCGACAGTTTTACATTTCTCTCTGCATTGACACTTGGAAACGATTTCTTTGTACGACTGAAACAGCGTTCGCAATCAGAGCTCTCAAACCGCATACCTTTCTACACCCGAATTGGAATCATCATTTCGGCGAGCGCCGGTGTCCTTATCGCATGGCATACACGATCGGTCATTGACATCTGGTACACACTCGGAACAATCGGGATACCAGCACTGCTCATTCCGGTTCTCAGCAGTTTTTCTCAGCGATTTGTCTTAATAAAATCATTAGCACTACTGTCATTGATTACAGCCGGTGCAACTTCGACAATCTGGCTCATTTCCGGATATTTAAATCCAATTGACGGTTATCCCGGGTATCCGTTTGGCATTGAACCAATGTATTCGGGTTTAGCTGTTTCTTCCATGATTTTTATAATAAATATGACTGTAAAAGACTATATCAATCCATCGAAAACGGAAATTGGTTGATTTATTATTAAATACTTTTCTACTTCGATTGTATTACATATTTATTTCATTTATCGTACTATTGAATCGAGTTGATTGAATCGAGTTGATTGATAAAAGTATGAATCTGATTTTTAGAATTACAATCTCGATAGTTCGTTTTGAATCATTAAAAAGGTGATGTGTCGTTATGATTAGTAAAAAACAGAATTTTCTCATTGTGTTTTTCCTTATCAGTATTACCGTTATTTCGTGCTCCCAACAGCAGCAGATGGAACAAACTTCCTCCATGACGGATGGGACACTCGCTGTTTTAAACAAATCGGATGATACTGCAACACTCATATCACTGCAAACCAGAGAAGTCATTGCAACAATTCAGACAGGAACCGGACCCCATGAAGGTACTGTTTCACCCGACGGAAAAACACTTGTGGTCTCCGATTACGGTACTAGAAACCCCTCCACTCTGACTGTTATCGACTTAACAAGCAAAGAAGTCACCAGTACTATTGAGCTCGGTAATAACGTCGGACCTCATGGAATTGTTTACTTTCCCGATGGTAAACGGGTACTTGTTTCCACTGAGGAAAGTATGACCCTTGCCGTCGTCAATATTGTAACCGGCATAGTTGAGCAATCGATTACAACTGGTAACAATACCTGTCACATGGTCAGCGTTACTCCTTCCGGTGAGCGGGCGTTTGCGTCCAGTATTGGAAAGGGGACCATATTGGCAATAGATCTTGTTTCTGGTAATGTGATCAAAACAATTGCAACCGGAGACGGTGCTGAAGGATTCGATATTTCGCCAGACGGCGGTGAAGTTTGGGTTGGAAACCGTGCTGCTAATACAGTCTCTATCATCGATACGGAATCACTCGAGATTGTAGCAGAATTAAAATCCGAATCGTTCCCGATCCGTGTGAAATTTACCGCTGATGGACAATACGTGCTCGTTTCAAATATGACATCAAACGAAGTTGCTGTATTCGACGCGGTATCACGAGCTGAAATCCGCCGTATTCCGATGGTTGAAGAAGAGGTTGCCGACACTGAAGGAAGAGTTTTTGAAGATGCAGCGGGTGCCGCTCCAATCGGCATCCTGGTTCATCCGGACAATCAGCGTGTTTTCATCGCCAATACCCGTGCCGATGTAGTCTCGGTCATCGATTTGCATCAATGGAAAGTTGTAACCCGGCTGCAATCGGGACGCGAACCAGACGGCATGGCTTATTCAAGTATAACGTTTGAATAACGCATTTTTTCGATACGTACCTTTGTGCTCCTACATCCTATTCTCATTAGAAAAGCCAGCAAGAATTAGTGCAGGTTCTTAAATTATTCCCAAAACGCCAAGTCATACCATATTTTTCACTAATTTAAAACATAATATCAAAGATTGTATTGACTTTTATGTGCTTATATATTATATTTGTAATATAAATATAAATATTATTTTATTATTATAATATATATAAGCTATACATTCTTTAGCTGAAGTGCCCTCTGCCAACAATGAATCTCTGAAGGTACACAAATATACAAGGAGTCCCCAATGAAAAAATTACTCTTAACCACAGTCCTGATTTTGGGCATCATTGCTGGTGCATCAGGACTGTACGCACAGGAATTCGGTTCAATTTTCGGCACAGCCACTGACTCTGAAACAGGCTATCCGTTAGTAGGGGCAAATATTACTATTGAAGGAACGTCGATCGGTACTGCAACACTTCAAGACGGTAATTTTGCGCTACAATCTGTTCCAATCGGCGCTTATATACTTGTATGTACCTACATTGGTTACACAGAACTCCGCAAAACCATAACAGTCATTTCGGATTACAGATCTGAGGTTAATTTCATTTTGCTGCCCGATGTTTTCCAGAGTCTCGAAGTAATTGTTGCGCGGGAAATGCTTCCCGGCGGTACGGGTAGAATTACCGGGATACCCGGTTCCGCACACTTTATAGGCAAGGATGAATTAGGGAAACATAATAATATAGATATCCACCGTGTTCTTAAAGCGATTCCCGGAATCAATATTCAGGAAGAAGACGGGTATGGTCTCCGCCCTAACATTGGCATGCGTGGAACCGGGGTCGAGCGGAGTCAGAAAATCAGTCTGATGGAGGATGGTGTTTTGATAGCGCCCGCTCCTTACTCTGCTCCGGCAGCTTACTATTTTCCGACAGTCAGCCGGATGGAATCGATCGAAGTCAGGAAGGGATCAAGCCAGATTAAGCATGGGCCATTTACTACCGGAGGTGCGCTGAATCTCATTTCAACACGCATTCCTGTTTCATTGATCGGAAATTTTCGTCTGAATGGCGGCGGACATGGACAGAATGGTATCTATGCTGCTGCCGGAAATTCATACAAATTTATTGGATTTGTTACAGAGTATAACCAACATAGGAGTAACGGGTTTAAAAATCTTAACATAGGCGGCAACACCGGTTTTGAAAAAGAAGACTATCTCATCAAATTCCGCCTCAACACTTCTCGGAATGCCCGGTTTTACCAATCTTTTACAGTGAAACTCAGTCAGACGGATGAAGTGTCGAACGAGACCTATCTTGGACTGACAGATGATGATTTTGCGGCAAATCCGTTAAGACGGTATACAGCATCGCAAAAAGATGTGATGAACTCAAAACATCAGCAGGTGAGTGCAACACATTTGTTTATGCTGAATGATAAAATAGACGTTACCACGACGATGTACAGAAACGAATTTGATCGGAATTGGTACAAGCTCGATCGAGTCCGCGCTACCGCTGACGGTTCACGCTCAAAAATTGGCGCAATTCTTTCCAATCCGACGGCTTATACTCAGGAATATGCAATTATCACCGGCACATCATCCAATAATGATAATGCACTTGAACTCAAAGCAAATAACAGATCATACCTCTCAACAGGTGTACAGTCTATTGTCGGTATTCAATTAGGAAATCGAGATAATACGCTCCACCAGATAGAACTTGGTGCTCGGTATCATGAAGATGAAGTTGACCGATTTCAATGGGTCGATTTATACCGGATGAACAGCAGTGCCATGAATCTTACAGAACATGGAATACCGGGAACAGAAAGCAACAGGTTCAGTACAGCGGAAGCTTTTGCATATTTTGCTCAGTACAGAGTAAACAGAGGCAAATTCACTGCTGTTCCGGGAATTAGATATGAGACGATGAAGCTCGACCGCACTGATTACGGCAAAACCGATCCCGAAAGGACAGGCAGCAGTGCTTCATATCGGGAAAACAATATTTCTATCTGGATACCCGGTATCGGTCTCGAATACGATGTTAATGCAGATATTAGCGTGTTTACTGGCATACACAGAGGCTTTTCTCCTCCGGGGTCAAAAGACGGCACCGATCCTGAAACAAGTATCAACTACGAACTGGGTGCAAGCATATCAAACAAAAATCTTGGCACACAAATCGTCGTCTTCTATAATGATTATGACAACCTCCTCGGTTCAGATCTGGCCGGTGCGGGGGGGGTCAGGCTCAGGAGATTTACTGAATGGCGGCCATGTTGAAGTCAAAGGAGTGGAATATTCCGCCCGGTATGATTTGAATGCTTTAACTTCGGTGCAACACTACTCATTCCCGGTTACTGCAGCGTATACATTCACTGACGCTCAGTTTAAAAACAGTTTTGACAGCGATTACGAACCGTGGGGAACGGTAACAACAGGTGATGAACTCCCCTATCTTCCGCGGCATCAGTTTTCTTTCAGTGGAGGAATTACTTCTCAGATGTGGCAGCTTGATGTGATCGGTAAATATAACGGAAAAGTACGAACCGTTGCTGGGCAAGGAACAATCTTCGCAAAGCAAAGCGTCAATTCCCATTTTACACTGGATGCGAATTTAGAATACACATTAACTAGTAACAACAGGTTCTATGCCGGTGTCAAAAATGCATTTGATACTGTCTATATTGTTTCCCGCAGGCCAGCCGGTGTTCGCCCCGGTTTACCGAGAACATTTCTGATCGGTTTGAAAACAGATTTTTAGTTCTCTGGCAGATAATGTTCCGTCATTACGTTGACTATGGAACTTCCTTTTATTCTAATTTGTTATGCTACAATCATACTTACTATCTCTTCTCATTTTGGAATAAAAGGAACTCCTATATGGTTCTGCCTCTCTCCATTATTCTTTTATTGACAATTTGGTTTTTAGCGTATTCAAACGGAGCAAACGACAATTTCAAGGGCGTTGCAACTCTTTTCAGAAGTGACACACTCAACTACAAAAGGGCAATCTGGTGGGCAACAGAAACAACATCTGCCGGTTCGATTGTTTCATTTTTTTACTTCTGCGCTTGTGAAGAATTTTTCCGGAAAAGGGCTTGTTTCTGATATAGTTGCAAGTTCGCCCGAATTTCTAACGGCAGTTGGAATAGGAGCAGATCTGACCGTTTTTCTTGCGGCCTTGACCGGATTTCCCATATCGACAACACATAGTCTGACCGGTGCACTTACCTTATCGACATTTCTCTACGGAATATTTCATCGTATTAGGACAAAGATAGGATTTGAAAAGGAACTTTGTGTTTGTGTCGGCGAAAAGAAGCAATTAATACCGGTTGCTGCGCTTTCCGGTCCCCGCCGTACGCACTTCAGTCACAACAGCCTGTCGCACTACCTGAGATTGCTGTTGATGCACCCGAAAATTGCATTGAGCGCTATAAGGGTAGGTATTTTGGTATTCAACTCCAAAGCCTTGTCGACAGTACTCATTTTATTAGCTCTGGAATTGTCAGTTTTGCACGCGGTCCGAATGACACACCGAAAATTGTCGCATTCCTTGTCCTTTTCAGTTGATTTGGAATTGAGTACGGAATGGCAGCGGTGGCTATCGGAATGGCGTTAAGCGGCCTTCTTAATGCTCAAAAAGTTGCCGAAACGATGAGCAAAGGAGCAAAGATTGCACCGATCAGCCATACTCAGGGTTTTACTGCTAATATTGTAACTGGTTTTCTTGTTGTTATTGCAAGCAGATTCGGTGTGCCGGTCTCAACTACTCATGTTTCAGTCTGGTCCATTTTCGGCATCGGTCTCTCTTCAGGAAGTGCAAACATGCGCGTTGTGAAAATATTGTACTTTCATGGATTTTAACGCTGCCGGTTGCAGCATTACTCAGTGGAATGATGTATTGGTTTTTATCTCTATTTAATCTGCAAACATCTGCAAAATAACTACCTTCCTTGTTCTGCCAAAAAGTCCTTCCTTTTTAATAGAACAAACCTTATATTTTTAAATATAATAATTTCGTGAATCCGGAGCTTATTAGTGACACGAAGTGAAGACAGTTTATTTATTCGAACATGTAAACGGCAGCCTGTTGAGCGTACGCCTGTTTGGATTATGCGGCAAGCGGGCAGATATTTACCAGAATATCGGCAGGTGAGAGCGCAAACCGATTTTCTTACCATGTGTAAAACGCCCGAGCTTGCCGCTGAGATAACACTTCAGCCGGTCGACCTTATCGGCGTCGATGCCGCTATCATATTTTCTGATATACTAGTCATCCCCGAAGCAATGGGAATGGAACTGACATTTACCGAAGGTATTGGACCAGTCCTCGCCGATCCGATTCGCAATGCCAACGATGCCGGGAGGCTTCAATCGGTTGACCCACTTGATGAACTCCGGTATGTGATGGATGCGATCAGCACTGTCAAGCACGAATTGAACGGCCGTGTTCCGGTTATCGGTTTCAGCGGTTCTCCCTGGACGCTCCTGTGCTATATGGTCGAAGGGGGAGGATCGAAAAATTTCGGACAGGTTAAAAAGCTGATATACAACAATCCCGGCTTAGCGCAGGATCTGCTGTCCCGCCTCGCAAAAATTGTGGGTGATTACCTCAGTGCACAGCTGGAAGCAGGAGCCGATGCACTTCAGATTTTCGATTCATGGGGAGGTATACTTGCGCCGGATGAATTCAAGGAATTTTCGCTTAAATTCATGATCGAAGCCTTACATTATGTAAAACGAGATGGACAGCCGGTTATCATTTTTGCAAAAGGTGTACACCACAGTTTTGATGAACTTTCAGCATCGGGAGCCGATGTGATCGGTCTCGATTGGATGATCGATATCGGCAACATCCGCCAGCAAATTGGCAGCCGGGTCGCACTCCAAGGTAATCTCGACCCCTGTGTATTATATGCACATCCAGACGTCATTAAACACGAAGTTGTCCGGGTACTCGATTCATATGGAAGCAGTGGTGGTCATATTTTCAATCTGGGTCATGGAATTCTTCCGGATATCAACCCTGACCATACTCGGGTGCTTGTCAACACTGTCAAAGAAGAAAGCATTCAGTATCACCAAGGTGTGACAGCATAACAATCTTTAAAATGTGTGACAAAATTCGATGTATCACGTAGATATAGATAAACTTAAAAAATACGACAGGCCTGGACCACGGTACACAAGTTACCCGACCGCACCGCAGTTTAATGAGGCCTTCACCGACGCCGATCTTATGCAGGAGATTGAGCGGACAAACAGCGGTGAAAGTGCACCGAACCTTTCCCTTTATTTTCATCTCCCATTTTGCGACACCCTTTGCTATTTCTGCGGATGTAATATGATAGTCACTCAGAACCGGGACAGGATTACACAATACTGCGATTACCTGAAACGCGAAATTGATATCTACGGCGGATTAATTCGGGATAACCGTATGGTCGAACAGCTCCACTGGGGAGGCGGCACACCAACTCATCTGAATCCCGATGAAATTGCCGACCTCATTTCGCATATCAACAGCCACTTTGACTATACCGATAATGCCGAAATTGGGTGCGAAATTGATCCGAGACTGCTCTCCCGTGCACACCTTGAGGCTTTGCGGAATGGCGGCTTCAACCGGATCAGCATGGGTGTGCAGGATTTTGACGAAAAGGTGCAGAAAACGATCAATAGAATTCAGCCCGAAGACATGACCCGTCAAGTGTGTGATTGGGTGCGTGAACTCGGTTTTTTGAGCATGAATATTGATCTGATTTACGGACTCCCTTTTCAGAGGCTCGAATCGTTTGAAAAAACGGTGGATAGAGTAATCGACATTTCACCGGAACGAATTGCGGTATTTAACTATGCCCACGTACCGTGGATGAAAAAGCACCAAACTGTCATTAATGAGGATGATCTACCGCTACCCGCATCAAAGTTGGAAATTCTGAGGATGACGATCGAAAAACTGACAAACTCGGGATATGTGTTTATCGGTATGGACCACTTTGCGAAACCCAATGATGAGCTTGCGGTTGCCCTTAGCGAAAAAAAACTATACCGGAATTTTCAGGGATACAGCACCCATGCAGGGGCCGATCTCTACGCAATGGGTATCACGAGTATCAGCCAGTTTCCGAATGCATATTCCCAAAATCACAAAAAGGAAAAAGATTACTTCGCAGATATTGAAAGAAAAAAACTTCCAGTTGCACGGGGTTTCAAACTGGATGAAGATGACATCATCAGAAGGAAAGTAGTCATGAATTTAATGTGCCATTTTGAGCTGCGATATGCCGATATTGAAGAGGAGTTCGGGATTGCATTCCACAACTATTTTGCGTGGGGATTAGAAAATCTGAAAGAGATGGCCAATGACGAACTTGTGGAGATTCACGATGGCGGAATAATTGTCACAGAAACAGGAAAACTCCTCATACGAAACATTTCCATGAACTTTGATGGCTATATTGAGCGTAAAGTCGATTCAACACAGTATTCCAGAACGGTTTAATTACCCATCATACAACTTTTTCAATTAACATTCAAACTCAATTATATATATGCCACGAAAAGCTGTAGTATTGCTCAATCTGGGCGGACCCGACTCCATGGATGCAGTCCAGCCCTTTTTATTTAACTTGTTCAACGATCCGTTTATCATATCAATCCCACTGGGATTTCTGGTTCAGAAACCGATTGCCCGATACATAGCGAAGAAACGGTCACCGAGTGTCCGTGAACAGTACGCGAAAATCGGCGGTAAATCACCCCTCATGTATTGGACAGAAAAGCAGCGTTCGATGCTTGAAAACAGGCTGCGAGAACAGGATACAACGGTTGATGTGTTCACAGCAATGCGCTATTGGAAGCCGTTTACCAAAGAGGCAGTCGACAGGATTAAGCAGACCGAATATTCGCAGATCATCCTTTTGCCCCTCTATCCACACTACTGCCGTGCAACAACCGGATCATCGCTAGCAGAGTGGGATAAGATCTATACCAATGACACGGCGGAAGTGGTTACTATTAATGATTATTTCAAACATTCCGGTTATATTGCAGCGGTCAATCAGAGGATTGATGAGGCACTCAAAAAGTTTCCCGAGCAAATCAGAAAAGATGTTCATCTCCTGTTCAGCGCACACGGAATACCGGTCAAATTTGTTAAGGCAGGTGATCCGTATAAAGGGCACATTGAAGAGACGGTCAAAGCTGTCGTGGAATTCCGTAAGCGTGATCTTAACCATTCACTCTGTTACCAGAGCAAAGTCGGCCCGGAAAAGTGGCTTGAACCTGCAACAGATGACATGATCAGGGATTTGTCTAACTCAGGCAAAAAACACCTTCTTGTTATACCGATCAGTTTCGTGTCGGACCATATCGAAACACTGTTTGAACTTGACATCGAGTACCGTCATGTTGCCGATAAGGTGAGAATCGAAAACTATATCGTGATGAAAGGGTTGAATGATTCTGAACTATTTGTTTCGGCACTTTTCGATATGACAACTCAGAAATTATCCTGATAATACATATCAAATCAGAAGAAGCGTGAAGAAAAAAGCTGTAATTCTTGGTGCAGGTATTTCCGGTCTGGCTACCGCTTATTGGTTAGCCAAAGAGGGAATCGATTGCACTGTCCTTGAAAAAGCCGACGATGTCGGCGGAACAATGGATTCTGTATTTTATGAGTCCAACCTTTTTGATCGAGGCCCCAACAGTGGGCTTGAGACGACACCACTTATCCGGACTCTTGCCGAAGAGACGGGCATTGCTAATCAGTTGATTTATGCTAATGAACATAGCAATAAGCGGTATATCCTCAGAGATCAACAACTCTATGCACTTCCGATGAATCTGGTCTCGTTTCTGAAGACCGGACTTTTTTCTCCTTTTGCAAAAATAAGATTACTTGCTGAACCGTTTATCGGGAAATCCGAAAACGGATTTAAACAGAGTATCGCCGAATTTGTCCGGCGCCGACTCGGAAGCGAGTTTCTCGACTATGCAATTAATCCCTTTGTTGCAGGTGTGTTTGCCGGTGATCCGGAAAAACTGAGTATCAAATCGGCATTTCCGAAACTTTACCGACTGGAAGAGGAATACGGTGGCCTGATTAAGGGGATGATTAAAGGAGCAAAAGAGCAGAAGAAAAATCCCGAAACGTCAAAACAGTCTGCGAAAATGTTCTCGTTCAAAAACGGGATGCAAATACTGCCGAAAGCGATTGCAGAAAAATTATCCGGCACTATTCTCCTGAATGCAAATGCTCAGTCGGTCGAAAGAAAAAGCGACCAACTCTCAGTTATATTCTCCTATGAAAATGAATCAAAGCAACTCGATACAGATGTTGTGGTTTCAACTATTCCGGCATATTCTGCCTCAGGTATATTTCAAAAGCTTGATATTTCTCTATCAAATCGTTTGAATTCCATTTACTATCCGCCTGTTATTGTCATGTATTGCGGTTATCGACGGGAAGCAGTCGGGAGAGATTTGGACGGATTCGGATTTCTGATACCAGAAAAGGAACGCAAGCATTATCTTGGTGCAATCTGGAGTTCCACGCTGTTTCCCAACAGAGCTGACGAGCACCATGTATCATTCACGCTTTTTATCGGGGGAGCACGCTCACCGGAACTCTGTGATTTGGACAACGATGAACTCCGCAGGAAAGTGTTTGAAGAGTTCCACGAGATTATGAAGATTTCCGAATCTCCCGTGTATATACATCAGAAAAAATGGGAAAAAGCCATCCCCCAATATGAATTAGGTCACAACGAACACGATATCTATTTTCAGGAATATGAAAATAACACTCCCGGAATTTTCCTCGGTGGAAATTACAGAGGCGGTATTTCAGTCGGAGATTGTATCAAAAATTCGGCGCTTCTCGCAGATCGTGTAAAGGAATTTCTTACAAGGGCACAAATTAAAGGATTATAGTGAAGAATACACACCATGTTATTCCTCTGAAGGTCTATCTGACTGTCGGCACTGCCCTGCTCCTTTTGACTATTATCACTGTCAGCGCTTCGTATATCGATCTTGGAAAATTTAATGTTTTCATTGCGCTTTTCATTGCTACTATCAAAGCGCTTCTCGTTGCATTTTTCTTTATGCACCTTTATTACGACAACAAGCTTTATTTCTTTATTTTTGCATCATCCGTGTTTTTTCTTACTGTACTCATATCTATTACGATGTTTGACACGCTCCGCAGAGGGGATATATATGAATTCAGAGAAAATCCTATTACGGAACAGGCTGTAATTTATTCGAATTCAGAGTCCACCGGCTACTCAAGCGCAAATTCCGAGGAATTTTTAGTCGGGAGAGCTGTGTTCGAGACATCGTGTATGGAATGTCACTCGATCATCGGACAAAACGGAATTAGTGCACCGTTTTCTGGACTTGATGAGGAGTTTATCTTCGAATTTATCGACCGGATCGATTACACGCGTTGGATAATGTCACCATTCGATGGCACGGAAGGCGAGCGGCGGGAGCTTGCACGCTACCTTCACAGCAAGACCGACCAATCGGTGACACTGAAAACAGGCAAGGAAATCTTCGACAAGCGGTGCGGCTACTGCCATACGATTAACGGTGATACTCAGCCGATTTACGATTCATTTTACGGTGCAACGTATGAGGATATAATTGACCTCGTTGTTTTTCTACCCGACCAAATCTGGTTTATGGTACCTTGGTTAGGCTCAGATGAGGAACTGAACAAACTTGCAGAATACATTCAATCTTGGTATGCGGAAGAAAACAGTAATTAGAAAGGTTTTAAAAATCATGAATGGACAATCAGCACTTACAGCTATAGATTTACCCGAGTCGCTCGGAGCGCTTAAAGTCCTACTTCTCTGCCTCTTCATGCTGCACCTGATACCCGTCAACCTCTTGATGGGCGGGTCACTGTTTCTTGGTATCAGCAGCTTGGCGGGCAGAAAAAATGAGCATCTGGCATTCTTGGGCAAAACGCTTACAGAACGCATGCCGTTTATTGTTAAGCTGACAATCATTATGGCAATTGTATCGGTTGCGATTGTGAAACTATTGTACAGTTCTGCTGTTTCAGTCACCGGACTCCTTGCTTCAAAACCCGTTCTCACCGTTCTTGTATTGCTCATTGTGGGACTGTACGGCACTTTTTTTCTGCAGGGTCGGCTCGAAAACAGGGATAAATCGAGCATACCGTTTGCCTGGCTCATTGCCGGAATCTTTATAGTTGTAGGAATTATCTATTCGTGGAATTTGGGCATTTTTCTCAGGCCTGAAGTCTGGCAGGCTTATAGCAGTGGCACGATGAGCGGTTTCCCCGGCTGGTCGAATCCTGTATTTTATCCGGCGTTTCTCCATGTTCTGCTGGGATCACTTGCCGTAGCCGGATTATGGCTAGCAAATATTGGTGTCCGGCCAACATCGAAATCACAGGAGTGGCGTAGTTGGGCAGTCGATTTCGGCGGAAAAATGTTCAACCACGCAACTTTCATAAATATGGCAATCGGTATCTGGTTTATTATTGCACTTCCGGGCGATGACATGCGGAAATTTGTTGGGGCAAATCCGATGGCAACGCATTCCTTCATTCTGGCTTTCATCCTGACGGGAGCGGCACTATTCGCCGTTTTTAAAGCACGTAACTCCGAGCAGAAAAAAGGCCCAGTCACAGTTGGAACCATCATGCTCTTGATCGTGTTCATCCTCATGGGACTAATGCGACAGCAGTTTTGAAAATTCCGAAAATTTTATAATGTTGCCAATACGAATACAAAATAGTTTGAATATTTCATGATACTTCCCCATGATGGTAAGGATGAAATTGTCGGTTGTTATGATTAGTGAAAATTCTGCACAGTGCATTACAGCAAGAACACATATAGAAATCCGGTAGAAATCGGTTTTCATGGCACATGATTACGGTTCACTCCCGCGTATAACTGTGAGTGATATATGTAACTGAATAATTGAAACCCAACCCCGAAAAACCTTTGTTATCCGATGGCATAAAGTCAACTAATTCACTTCATCAGCCTTGCTTTTGTCATTATACCTCTTATCCTGAGATTGCAGTTCATATAGGAAGAGTATTGTGTAAAACAGAAAATCGCAGTATATTATGTAGTTGAAAGACCCTCTGGTTTTCACCCATTATTAATACGTACGACGCACTCGGAGCAAACCATGAACAGGCAGTCTATTCAGAAAAAAAACAGCGAAAATAATCAAGAGAGAGGTTTCTATACCTCCCTTGAACAGGAGTATGACGCACTGTGTAGTGGTGTGGGGTACCGTGAAGTTACCACACAGGGAATTATCGAGTTTATCGGAGCGGATACACTTGATTTTCTCCACAGAATTACGACAAACGATGTCACAAACCTCGCCCTCGGAAAAGTCCGGAGAACGATTGTAACCAACGAGAACGGACGAATCATTGACCGCCTTACCCTGCTGTATTTTCGAAAATCTCTCATTGCCCTTTGCAGCAAAGTGTATCAGGAAAAACTAGCTGATTGGCTCAAGAAATATATAATTATGGATGATGTCACAGCAGAAATCAACACCGACAGCTACACCGTTCTTGAGATGATCGGTCCGGAATCCATACGTTTATTACAATCACTGAATAATGGGTTTTTATCACTGCCTGAGACGATGAATAGTATCGATCTTTCTATAGGTCCCATTCAATGTACTTTAGTTGCATTAGAACCGATTGCGGAGAAGCCAAGAACTCTGCTTCTAACCGATAATGCACAACGGCACCAATTACTTGAATATATCGAAACGCATTGTGCAGAATTTAACGCCCGGCGAATCGGAGCAAGCGCATATTCAGCATTCCGCATTATTAATGGCATCCCCAATGCACCGAATGAACTTAATGACTTGTTTAATCCTCATGAAGCAGGAATTATTGAGGATGTAAGCTTTGCGAAAGGGTGCTATATTGGACAGGAAGTCATTGCCCGTCTCGATACGTATTCCAAAGTGCAGAAACATCTGTGCGGCGTTGTCATTTCGTCCGATCGAGTTCCCGGCACACCATGCAAACTAATCACGTCTGATCGTAAAACTGCCGGTGACCTCACATCCGCTGCATTTTCTCCCCTGCTCAAGCAGTTGATCGGTCTGGCTTATGTTAAGAAACAGTATAACCAGGAAGGGCTGCAGCTTTTTGCACTGAGTGCTGCTGACACATCATATGAAGTACAGGTAACCGGACTGCCGATATCAATTCATACAAAATCATGACCACTCCCTTTTATATTTTCACATTCTCTCATTCACCGTATAATTGATACTATGAACAGCGTGAACCAATCACCGCACTATTCGGTTTAAGTACTACAGGCGACATCTAATATTATTTCGTTTAGCACGTTTGTATTTTCACAAAGGAGTTCTGATTATTTCATGCTACATTCACTGCTATCAACTGATCGGACATGTGTCCAGCCACATTTGATGATATTGCTGAGTCGTTATGGATACAATAAATAAACCGACCCTGATTTTCGACGGACAATGTAATTTATGCAACGGAATAGTACGGTTTTTTGAGGGCAACAGCAGAGTAAAGCTTCACTTTTTAGCCGCCGAATCGAAACCGGCACAGAAAATACTCAATCGCTTTCGAATACGAGAAGTGAGTCCACGATTTGTGATTCTCGTCGAAGATGATACAATCTATATAAAATCTGCCGCAATAATCCGAATCGGGCGCTTTTTACATGAACCTTATTCACTTGTCACTCTATTAGATCTTCTGCCTCAATCATTTTGTGACTCCATTTATGACATAATTGCCCTGAATCGGTATGCATGGTTCGGAAAGCAGGATTCGTGTGCAATAACGAATTCAACAACCGAGAGTGGACATAAATCGTAGACTCCTCATTTAATAGTATATGAAGACAAATGCAACAATAATTGAAACCATACCTTAAGCAACCCATTTCACCATTGACAATACTTCAAAATATGTGTAATTTTGGATGCTTTTAGATATATAACTGTAATCTAAAATAATTTGCACAAAAATATGCAAAAAAATATATCGCTTCATTCAACAAAAACAGAGAAAATATTATTGACGAGTGGTCGTCACTTGTCCATAAATCAACAAAACATTATAAAGGGCTTTCGTTAAAGGAAACAAGGGGGAAAATTGCTGATCACCTCCATGCGATTCTTAATGTTCTGGAGACGTAGCTTGCATTTCTCCACGGCCAAACCGCCATTCTTCGTCAGCTTGACCGAATGCATGGCGAGGAAAAACTTTTTTGTCTTGATTGCAGAGAAATTACCGATCTGTTTATAAAAACTCAGGTGCGCTACTCAAATATATTTAAAGAAAAACAACTCGAGTAGAAAACAGACACCTTCCTTCGGGAGTTAGAGTTGAAATATCTCAGTCTTTCTTCCTTGACAGACAGCACCCTCGACGCGGTGATTGGACTCGATGAGTATTTTAATATTCGCTCATGGAACAAAGGTGCTGAGGTAATGTATCAGTACAAGGTAAATGAAATTATCACAGTAAACCCATTGAAGTATTGATGCCGGAAGAACACCGTGACGAAGAAGAATTCTACAATATTGAAATGATATTGAGACGGAAAGGATAAAAAACACAATATCATCGGCTTTTCGTCCCTCCATCACGACTTGACTGAAAAAATCCAACTTGAGTAAGAAATTCGCTCTCAGGAGCAGTGTTTATCGTCAATTGTCGACCATTCGGCTGATGCTATTGTTGGCCCTCTGATCTGAATGACAAAATCGTATCGCTGTCGGGAGACATTTTCAGATGCTGCTTCCGCCGGAAGCGATCAAATCCGGCGAGCTCAAAAAAATCGATGAAGAGTTGAAGAAAGAGGATCAATAAGGAATTATGAAGCGGAGCGGATAGCCAAAAACGGTAAGCGTATAATTACTTCCCTCACGCGCCGCTCTTTATAGTCCGTGATGAAAATAAGCTGCCCTCAGAGTGCAGGGACCCATTTAATTGCGTCCTAACTTTGACCCCGCCTGATTGGTTGCGGGGAGAACTAACGCAGATAAAAAAGAAAAGAGAGAGGGATTTGTCCAGCCATCAAGCAGAAGAAAACCCCCTACTCACAAGAGATTAATTTGCCCGATTGATTAACAATATGAGACTTTCTCAGAAACAATTTGCCAACCGCTTGAGTATCACAGTGCCCAAATGGTAAACTATATCTTAAGAGAACAAAAAAAATGACCCGCAAAATACCGGAGAAAGTAAGAGGAAAATTTGGGATTTCTTACCTGTATAGTGTCAACCAAAAGGAATTCTCTCAGCTTAAGGATTATGAAACTTATCGCAGACGCTTGAGTGAATTGTTGACACTGATAATGTCAAGAGATAAATAGTGTGCTCAGTGTATAGATATGAGATAGTTAACAGAGTGGGTAAAAGAATATTGGTCTATGAGAGGGTTCGGTTTAGTTGACACTTTGGTTGACATTGAAGATATAATTTATATAGCCTATAAAAAAAGCGGAGAGACATGCCCGCGCGGAATCAATGATCGAATACGGCGATGGCTGTACGTTTCCTGGAGATGAAAATGCCGAACAAAAATAACAGTATATCTAAAGCATCATTGCTGCCCTTAGTTATACAAGAGGGCGATGAAAACTTTGACCGCAAACTATCAATCGATCATATGAGAACATGCAAATACCCTCCAACGCATATTAATTGCTCCACAGCGAAAGAATGGATCAAATGTCAATTGGGTGTTTGGAAATTCATGTACGAACCACGCGATATCAGAGATAAAAACCAACATCCAGCAACTTTTCCAATATCACTATCCAAAAGGATAATTGAACTTTTTACACATGAGTACACATGAGGGAGAATTGGTTCTTGATCCCTTTGTTGGAAGTGGCACAACTTCGGTTGCTTGTAGTGATTTGAATCGCAATGGAGTTGGTTTCGATCTACAAGAAAATTATATAAGACTTTGCGAATCCCGCCTTTCTGAGCAGGCACATCTTTTTTCTGCAGCACAACAAATTGCCATTCAAGATGATGCGAGGAACATATCCCACTATTTAGAACCAGAAACAGTTAGTCTAATATGGACATCACCACCGTATGCCAACTTATTAAATAGAAAGAGAAAGAATAAATCAAGGCGCGATAGGAAAAATGAACAGTTTGGCCGAATTGAACAATATTCACAAGACCCTCGGGATTTGGGCACTATGGAACTTGATGAATATGCTGAAAAAATGGGCGATATATTCGAGAAGCTACTTCCTTTATTGCGCATAAAATCTCATTGTGTCATTAATGTACCAGATATGTGGTGGGAAAATAAAAGAATAACAATCCATGTTTCACTTATTGAAGAGCTAAGGAAACGCTGATTTGAATTACGCAACGTAATAATTTGGGACAGAACAAACATAGTAAATAAAATAGGTATTTTTGGATGGCCAAGTAATTACATTACAATGGGTGTTACTTTTGAATATTTACTTGACTTTTGGAGGCCGCCTAAAAAATGAGACTTTATTCAAAAGAAGAACTAATCGTAACTTTTCATGAGATATTTAATCAAGGGCGGCATAAAAGCGTTAAATTAACAAGAAATACGCGAAACGATGGGGCTGTGGGGAATACTTTGGAAAATTTATTGGGAATCGTAGAAAATAACCTTCCTATCCCGAATACCCAAGAATGGGAACTTAAAGGACAGCGCGAACACACATCATCTTTAATAACTCTAAAACACATGGAACCATCGCCTACCTACCGCTGTCAGAATTGTGTCTAATATTCTTCTCCCCTTCTATGGCTGGAAACACAAACAAGCAGGAGCCAGATATCCTAACGGTGAATTGAGCTTTCGTTCCACTACCAGCGCAACTTCATATACTAATCGTGGTTTTCGGATAATATTAGATCGTAAACTGAGCAAGGTGCGTCTTGTTTTCAAGGCATCTGAAGCAGATACGAATAATCCAGAAATTCGTAACTGGCTTAATTCCGTTGAAACAAGAGTCGGTCTTGGCCCTCTTAATCCGGAACCTTATTGGGGATTCGAAGACCTTAGATACGCAATAGGTTCAAAAATAAGAAATTGCTTTTACATCGTTGCACAAACGAAAGTTATCGCTTCACACGAATATTTTCTTTTTAAGGAATTGTATGTTCTTTCCGGCTTCTCGTTTGATAACTTTCTTCGTTGCATTGAGAATGGCAATATTTTTATAGATTTTGATGCACGCACCGGCCATAATCACGGCATTAAGTTTCGATTAAAACAAAGCTGTTGGGACGCACTCTTCTCAAGCGTTAAAAAAGCAATTACAGAACAAAAATTACAAATCTAAATGACGGTACCTATAGTTGGGACAGTCCATTTAAAATATCGCATATTTCTCCTCTGACTTTATATATGCTTGGAAATTCTTGAATAATATGTTATAGTATACAGCGTAACAACATACACAAAGGGGTTGTCATGAACAATCAGATAACTCATTTAGACCCTGTTGGACTTTTATTACTATGTCTCAAGAAAGGACGCATCAGTTCGTAGTGCTTTCGTCCTGTCCGCCGGATACTTGCTGTCCTTACCCGCCAGTTGACATACCAGTTGACATAAAAGAACCTGAATACGTGTTGTCTTGTGGGAAAAACTGGCGCCTGGCGCATTGAAATCGACATGAAGGACACTGCTAATGTCAATCTGATCGAGAGGTGTTTTAGCAACCCGAGTGGGAATGGTGCAGAGAATGGTACACTGGTTCTGGATAATGACCGGTACCTTCTGTGTGTGAAACATCCCAATTTTGGCCCCTCCAGAGCCACTCACTATATTAACTTAACTCCAGACGAGTCAGTAGAAGTAGTAGAATGGCCAAAGAGGCCAGTTGCGACCTTCCGGAAATGGTCTCTTGCGGTGCACATGGGCGGCGACGATCCTTTCCAGACTTTGATGTCTTTGCCTGTGGAGACGGAAGAGTAAAGATGCCGGTGAAAATATTCTTTTCGTATTCACATAAGGATGAAGCCTTCCGCGATAAGCTAGACGTTCAACTCTCAACGCTAAAGTACGAAGGTCTCATTGAAACTTGGCACGATCGGTGTATCACAGCAGGGTCGCCTCTTGACCAAAGAATCAATGCAAGGCTTGAAGAGGCGGATATCATTCTGCTACTTGTAAGCCCGGATTTCCTTGCTTCCCAATACTGTTATGGTCTCGAAGTAACTCGTGCGCTTAAGCGCTCCGAGTCAGGTAATGTCCGCGTTATCCCGGTCATCCTGCGACCCTGTGTGATTGGCATCACACGCCGTTCAAAAATTTGCTTGCTACACCTTGTGATGGCAAAGCGGTTACAAAATGGTCCGACCAAGACGATGTATTTCAGGATATTGTGACCTCTATACGGAATGCGATTAAAGACATGACTGGCGTCCAGTCTTTGTCCACTACTACTGCTTTTCCCTCTGAGGTCCCGTTAAATGAGGCATCAGGTTCTAGCAATCTTCACCTGCGCAAGATTTTCACCAAGTTGGATAAAGACTCTTTTCTTGAAGAGAGTTTTGAGTACATCGTCCGATTTTTCGATAAATCGCTTGACGAATTGGCCGTGCGCAATCCCGGAATCCAATGTCGATTCAGGGGGCATGCTCATCAAGCCGCTTCAACAGTAGTACCTACACGGATATGCGTTGTTGGTGTGTTTCCAAGTTCATCAACCAACTAAGACCGGAATTCATCAGTCATTATTATAGAGTCTTTGTCAACATTTTCACGGATAATAGATTTCAGGTTCTTTGCAGTAACCTTGTCCACAACAGTAGACCTAACACGCCCAATAAGCGTAAATACCGGATTTTCTTCACACAGAGCCACGAGAACCCCCCCCCACGCTTACCCTTTCCTTTACCCCCTACATAGGTTTCGTCTACTTCTATAATACCATTTAACTTTTCAGCCGATTCGATTTCATCATTCATGGCAAACCTAATTCTATGAGTAAGGAACCACGCAGTTTTATAAATGATGCTGAGCATCTGGTGCAACTGATGAGCGGAAATTCCTTTTTTGGAAGAGCGCATTCAGGAAATCTACGATATTATTTCGCAAATCGGCAAACAAGAACTTCTGAGCTGAATCGGTTTTTCATTAATTCTCCACTTTTATCATCAGAAAATTACCTTGCTTTTTTTCTCTAAAAAGTGTACCAATAAAGGCAATTAATCAAGCACTCCATATCCTAATAATTATTATATTTCAAAATTGTGAACAATAAGACTGCAGCAAAAATTCTTGAAGAATTAGGGATAATGATCGAACTAAGCGGTGGTAATCCATTTAGTGCTCGTGCACATTATAATAGCGCAAGAATTATTGAGTCGTTACCCAAACCAATTGAATCTCTCGTAAACTCCAATGGGATTGGCGAAATAAAGGGGATCGGTAAAGGTCTCTCTGATAAAATTAAGGAATTGGTGACTACCGGTCACATTCAGGATTATACGCAGCTTAAGTCCGATCTTCCCGATGGGCTTTTTGATATTCTCCGGATTCCCGGTCTAGGCCCAAAAAAAGTCCGTGTTTTGTATAAAACACTCGGCATAACCGATCTCTGTGAGCTTGAAAATGCTTGCACTGAAAACCGCATAGCAACTCTTGAAAGATTCGGGAGAAAGACGCAGGAAAATATAATTTCGGGAATAGGGTTTTTGCGAATAGCTCAGGAACAACACCTGTATCACCATGCTCAAGCACATGCAGACCAATTAATTACTGAACTCAAGAAACTTCCTGCTATTATCAGGATTGAAATTGCCGGAAGCCTGAGACGCCATAAAGAGACAATAAAAGATATTGATATCATCGCAAGTACACATAATGAAGGCCGTGATGCGGTAATGGAGTATTTTACCAAGTTGCCGAATGTTTCTGAGATAATCGGAAGAGGGCAGACAAAATCATCTGTCCGGCTGGAATCGGGAATCAGTGCAGATCTCCGGCTTGTTACGGATGTTGAATATCCCTTTGCACTGCACCATTTTACCGGTTCGAAGGAGCATAATACCACAATGCGTGCCCGAGCAAAAACATATGGCCTAAAAATGAACGAATACGGCCTGTTCAAAAATGATACATCACTCAAATGCATCAGTGAAGAAGATATATTTTCAGCGCTGGAGCTTTCATATATAGAACCTGAAATGCGGGAAAATCTTGGCGAAATCAATGCAGCGGCAGAGAACAAACTTCCCGGTCTTGTCACACCACAGGATATTAAGGGGATTCTCCATGTTCATACCACTTACAGTGACGGCGTGAATTCCATTGAAGAAATGGTTATTGCGTGTATGGAACGAGGATACAGTTATCTTGGTATTTGTGACCATAGTGTTTCTGCATTTTACGCGAATGGGCTTTCAGAAGAGCGGGTCAAAAAGCAGCATGATGAGATCGACAGACTTAACGAGAATTACAATGATTTTGTTATATTGAAAGGAATAGAATCCGATATTCTCATCGACGGTTCCCTCGATTATTCTGATTCAGTACTAGAATCGTTCGATTTCGTTGTTGCATCCATCCATTCAAAACTCAAAATGACCGAAGACGAGGCGGCACAACGCCTTGAAAATGCGGTTAAAAATCCGTTTGCAACTATTTTAGGACATCCAACAGGAAGGTTACTGCTATCCCGTGAAGGTTATCCACTCTCTCTGCACGCAATAATTGAAACAGCACAGAAATACAATACTATTATTGAAATCAATGCAAGTCCGCACAGATTAGATCTTGACTGGCGGTACGGTAAATACGCCAAAGAGAAAATAGTAAAAATTGCAGTAAATCCTGATGCTCACTCTACTCAGGGTCTTGACGACATTGTATACGGAATCGGTATTGCCCGAAAAGGGTGGCTAGAGGCTGATGATATCGTCAATACAATGACCGCCGATGAAATATCGCGCTACTTCAAAACTTTAAAAGAGCAGTAATTCGATATATTTTGAGCAATGATCACGTTAGAACTGCTTCCAATTTGTCAAAGGAGATATACAATGCTGGATAGGAATCAGGAAGATACAATTAACAGATGCAAAAAAGTTATTGAACAACTGACGCACGACTTTCCTGATGCAAAATGTTCACTCAATTTTTCAAATCCGCTTGAACTCTTAATTGCAACCATTCTTTCTGCTCAATGTACAGATGCCCGCGTGAATAAGGTAACACCAGCATTGTTTGAAAAATACAGAACACCGCAAGACTTCGTCGCAGTTGCACAGGAGGAACTCGGTGAAGATATCCGTTCAACCGGTTTTTTTAATAACAAAGCAAAAAGTATTCAAAGGTGCTGTGCTGCTCTCATTGAAAAACATAAAGAAGCGGTCCCGAAAACAATGGAAGAGTTGGTAAAACTGCCGGGAATTGGAAGAAAAACTGCAAATGTTCTTCTTGGAAATGTTTTTGGAATTCCGGGAATTACTGTCGACACTCATGTAAAACGGCTTTCATCCCGACTCGGCTTTTCCGACAAGAGTAATCCTGATAAAATTGAACTGGACCTCAACGAAATCGTACCGCAATCAGAATGGACTCATTTTTCACATTTGCTGATCGATCATGGAAGAAAAACATGTCAGGCCAGGAAACCGATCTGTGCTCAGTGTACTATAAAAGAGTTGTGCCCTTCGCGAGAAAACACAAATGATTAACGATTCATGTTATAAGCCTTCGTAATCACTCCATGATGACAACTTCAATTTTTCACCCCCAAAAGAGTTAATACGCTCATTGACTAAACCAAGAAAAGTCAATTTCTCTCGATTTTCTGAATTTTTTTCTGCATAATGAGTGGAGGTCACCACCCGAAGAATTCATTCTGATATTACGTTTTATCAACATATCCCATACTAAATTATTGCAACAATAGAAATGGTGGTTTCGGAAGAAATACTCGGCTATTTCTTCTGCCGATTATAATAAATATCTGAACAATATCTCTCCCTCTTTCTTCACACCCGGAAACTTTCCCCTTTTTCTCCCTTTTTTCACATTCAACATTCTAATTATCCTGTGTTTTCAACTGCTTCAATATCATCAGTAATTTCCTGAAGTGGTTGTAACAATATTAGACAATATGAATATAGCAGTACGGCTTGGTTCACCAGAACTGAACCATCTGGTTATTATTGAAAGGAGAGGAAATACAGTCCGCGGAAGTTGCACATACATCGCGTCCTCCACGAACCACCTCTAAGCATTGAAGTCTACTATTTTGAGGAAAACCGGGATTGTGAACGGATTTTTATCATTACTGAAATTGAAGAGAGATTGATTTCTTAAAGATTGGGGTCCTCAGTTTTTCAATTTTTCCCTTCCTTGAACGTTAAACCGTTTTATAGTTGCAAGTAACTTGCAGCGTTCAAAAAACATCTTCTTTGTTTCTGCAAGTTCATCCTGCATTTGATTTACTTTTATTTCCATCCGGGCTTTATCTACATTCAATTCCGATAATTCAATTGAGTGATCATCCTGTTGCAAAACGTTGAATTTTGCGTACCAGTCTGTTAAGTTCTTTCTTCTGCTCGAGAATCTGTTTTAATCTGCCCGACATTATAAACTGCTCTTCATTTGCGTCGCTTGCTTCCATTTCGGCAATATAAGCTTTAAAGTTTTTAAGCTTGTTATAACGATATTTAACCATTCCCATCTTATACAATATTGAACGCAGTTGATCAAGCTCAAAAGTTTTACAAGATATTTATCTATTCGAAGTTGTTTTGCGCGCTTTATCGAGTAAAGATCAAGCTTTACTCCCGTCATCATAACAACTGGCAGGCCTGCCATTTTGGGAAATTCTTGCTTTAGGACCTCAGAAAGCACAATATCAAAATCGTGACCCTCACAAAGCATTTTTGCTTCATCAACACTCTCCGCAACACCAACATAATCAACATGCATTTCGAGAAACTCCTGCAACAGAATCCGGATCGTTTCTTCACCATCCACAACAATTACCGACAAATTTTTAAGTGCCTCCCGCTCACTGATTTTCCCTCTGTCGAGTCCATTCCTTTTGTTATTTGAAAAAAACCGCTCAACAGTGCTTTGTAAATCTGGTACGCGTAGCGTTTTGACGAGCAGTTCCGTCATTTCAAATTTTTCGATCGTTTCTTTGACTTCGCGAGTTATTTTATCTGTGAAGAGAATAAGGGGCAATTTTCGGTATTTAAGCATTTTTCTTATTTACTCGATCAGAACATACCCGTCATCATCTTGCATATCAAGATTGATCACCATTGTGTCAATCTTTTGCTGCATCAACAAATCGACAGCAAGTTTTACTTCGTATGCAATTTCGACTTGATACCCACCGGATACAAGACCGCTTCCATATTGGTCGAGCATTTGCAGATCATTATCAACAATAAGCACAGATTCAGCCATATTCCGTTTCAACCTTACCTATATATGACGTATACTTTTACCATTTTTAGTCAAACACCAATAATAATCAATGGGCAATCCCTATGCCAAAATTAATCAACACTGCATCTATTCATTACAATCTGAACATAAAATACAATAGGAAATTACATTAGCATTTGAAATTAAATCACTTACAGCACTCTGTAATGAGTATTTAAAATCATTTACGAACTGATTTTACTTGAATAATAATTCATTATTTTCCATATTATGTTTCAAAACAATACTATTATTGTGCAATTTCGAACACCATTTTATGCTCTTTTGCACATCTCACTGTTTTACAAATAAGAGTTATGACTAAAAAACGTATTATTGTTATTTGCACAGCTAATTCTGCACGAAGTCAGATGTCAGAAGGATTTTTCAGACACTATGGGGAAAATTTTCTGGAGATTTTCAGCGCCGGCATTCACCCGTCATATGTCCATCACGTAGCGATCGATGTGATGCTGGAAAAAGGAATTAATATTAAAGATCATACATCGGACAGCATCAATAAATATTATAATGATTCATTTGATTATGTAATCACGGTGTGTGACTCTGCCCAAGAGAGATGTCCGATGTTTCCTAATACCGCACATCAAATTCACATAGGTTTTGCGGATCCGAGTTCAGGTGCTGATGATGAAGACTCACTCTACGACGGATTCAGATCTATCAGGGATCAGATTGAAGAATGTGTCATCGAGTTTCTGAAAGACAAAGGATGGTATCAGCCATCCCGTTAATAAGCTGCTTCTTGTGTTGCCATGCCCGTAGTCAGTGTTATAATTCCAACATTCAACCGGTTACCATTGTTACAAGAAGCGGTTGCCTCCGTACTCAATCAGACATTTTCAGACTTTGAACTGCTCATTATCGATGACGGTTCAACCGACGGAACACGTAACCATTTCGATAAATCCCATCCCACGATACACTACATCTATCAGGAACACTCAGGTGTGAGTGCTGCCCGTAACAGAGGAATTGCCGAAGCACAGGGTGATTTTATTGCATTTCTCGATTCTGATGATTATTGGACAACGGATAAACTTGCCAAACATGTCGGTTTCATGCAGTCAAATTCTAAAATTTTAATTAGCCAAACCGAAGAGAAATGGATCAGATTTAACAAACAAGTAAATCCGAAGATAAAACACAAAAAACCGTCCGGTGATATTTTCAATAGGTCTCTTGAGCTTTGTGTCGTGAGTCCATCCTCAGTGATGATGAGAAGGGGATTCTTTGATACTATTGGTCTGTTTGATGAACAGATGCCTGCCTGCGAAGATTATGACTTGTGGCTGCGTACGGCATACCGGCTTGATGTTCCCCTTATCTCTGAAGAGCTTACCGTAAAGCGAGGCGGACATGAAGATCAGCTTTCCCGGCAGGTCTGGGGACTTGATAGATTCAGAGTTTATGCGCTTCAGAAACTCCTCATGGAACCACTGACATCATCCCAACAGCAGAAAACACGTCAGGAACTGCAAAAAAAGTGTGCCGTTCTTCTGACCGGTGCACGAAAACGCCAAAACTATATTTTTGCAGTTCGCATAATACTGACACGCTTATATCCAGGAATGTCGTGGGGAATTATTTAACGATTTATTCCATCAAAGCACATTCCGCTGCAGACTGGAGTTGGAGAAACGTACCGAATCTTCCAAGGTTGAAAAGCGGATCGAGTATTGAAATTCCGGGAATGAATGGATAGAAATGCCCTCTTCCTAGTGGCGAATTGTATCGATATGATACAATGGGCAGGAATTTATGTGTTGTGAAATATTCGGTGAATGGCATTGAACCATGCTCCTCCAACACTAAAGGCGTATCTCCAGCTGCCTGAATCATCTCATCTAACTGCATCTCGTTACAAACTGAATTGTGCAATTCTGAAGTTCGTTGCAACCGGCAGGTAATCTGCAGCAGTGACGATATAAGGATAATGAATGCACAATTCAAATCAGTTACAGATTTCCATGACTGTTCGACACAATCTTTGATATCGAAGAAGCTCTCTTCAAAATAGGAAGCACTTTTATAAGAATGATGTATCTGTTTGAGGAATTTTTTCTGCCAGAATATTGTATCAATCGGTTCAATATCCCTGAGAACCCTTTCCTGCTTCCTGCTTTTGTTGACCGGAACTTCCACATATTCTTTACGGTTTTGACGAATAATATGCGTTCTGTTAATGTTGCTTTTCTTTTTGTCCAATAGAGTATCGAGCATAATGCAGACATCAGCTTTGTAAAGGCTGTCAAAATATGCCAGATCAGGCAAAAACTCGGGTATCCGGATAGTGACAAGCATAAAAAGGTGAGAATTCAATTTTCCTGTTCAAATTAATTATATCGCCGGTGGCGAGCAAGATACATAAATTGTGGCATTTCAGCAAGGAGATTGATATATGCTTTTTTGAAATTTCACATAACAAAGAGTCCCGTAAATGCGGGACTCTTAAACTCGTTTAGATTACAAGGAGCTTTAGTATGAAAACAAAAGACAGTTAATTATTGTAAATTCAAATAAAAAGGTTGACGTATACGAACCAGTTCTGTAATCGTCTGTTCCAACAGAAATTAATTATTTAATAAACGTCATCCGTTTTATATCGGTAAACGCTCCCGCTTGAAGCTTCATAAAGTAAAGATCTGATGACACTAACTGCCCAGTATTGTTCTTCCCATCCCATATAATTGAATTCTCACCAGCGGGCATGGTCGTATCAATGAGATGTCTCACTTCCTGACCGAGAGCGTTATATATTTTCAAAGAGACGTGTACAGGACGCGGCAGATTGAATTGAATCGTCGTTGTCGGATTAAATGGATTAGGATAGTTCTGTTCCAAAATGAAATTATCTGGAATAGTTAACTCTTCATCTTTCATACTATCAACACTGGTAATCAGCTCTTCAGTATTGCTCGCAATTGCCCAAAGAGCAAAGTGATCGGTCGTCACCGTTATTGTATTATTATCCGTATTGACGGTGCTTGGAAGCACATGCCAGATAAATCCACGTGCATCGAGTGAATCGTATACGCTCACGACAAGGCTGTCTTCATTGAGACCGAACCCGGTCACTAATGTTTCATCATATCCAAACGTTAACTCTGCTTCACTATTGTGCACGTCGAGGTTTATGTCAATATAATGCACGGCATTTGTGAACGCAGGCACCGTTGGAAATTCCTCCGCAATATTTGAAGTCGAGATCTGTTTGACCGAAATGATCTGATTCGCAACCTCGCCGCCTGTAAAGGCAATCGACAGTGAAACACTATTCGAAAAATCCAGTGATATGCTCGATCTATCCGCCGGGATAGGAATATCGTTCTGTATATCGGGATCGGCCATGACAACCACATCTTTTGCGATAACTGCAATCGATGTAGTGAGTGTATCAGCCGCTCCAACTGCATCTTCTGCACTGATCGAAACGGCAATATCAGACCAGACATCGGAAACACCGGGAGTCCCTCCGACAGCGCCGTTCTCACCGACCGTCATCCAGTCGGGGCCCGAAACTTTTGCAAAGGTAATACTATCGCCAACATCCGGGTCGATCGCTTTCACTGTGTCGTCATACGCCACGCCTTCGGTCGCATCAGCAAGCAATACTGTTGTGATGGCCGGTGCATCGTTGACGTTGATGACGGTAATCGTCGTGTTCAGCGTATCCGATCTCTGCGGGATACCGTTGTCTGTGACGACCAACGTGACCACACTCTCGCCGACATCGCTGTTCTGCGGTGTGCCGGAAAGAGCGCCGGTGCGGGAACCAACCGTCACCCAGTCGGGGCCCGATACTTTTGCAAAGGTAATTCTATCGCCAACATCTGGGTCGGTCGCTTTCACTGTGTCGTTATATGCCACGTTTTCGGTCGCATCGGCAAGCGATACTGTGTTGTGATGACCGGCGCATCGTTGACGTCGGTTTCAATACTGTACTCAATTGATAGCGACTGCCGCGTTTTTTCTATGTCAAACGTCTTAGTGACGCTGAAAGCATACCCCCTGATCCTGCCATCAACAGTCCCGATAAACGTTCTCAACTCTCCCGTCCCCTCATACAGATCGATAGTGATGGAACCGGAAACGCAGGTGGTGCTTCCCTCGATTGTCACAGATCTGATGATAATATCGCCGCCGATGTTGATCGTACCGTAAGACCACTCCCATCCTACAATCTCGCATTCCCCGACATGATCGTGATCGTCATCCGCCACAGCGGAACCGAACCACAACAAAAAAATGGCGATCGTTAATGTGAAAATTCGCATATTCTTTTCCTGATTTTAAGTAAGTTTTTAAGTCAAAAATCAATTAAATCCCTTTCAGCCTGTTCCATTCAATACGGTTTTTCAGGAATATTAAACATCTTTTTTCTTGGCATTTATTTTACCTCTCCTCCTTGTTGCTTCTATTCAATATACAAACAAATTGCACTGAGTTCCTTAGCTTTTTTGTCAACATATTATATTGGGTCTGCAGAGATTCCTTGCACGTCTGTAGAAGATTTGGTGATCATTCAAATTGTTTTTTCGGTATCTCGCCCACAATTCGGGGGGTTTCCGGCATTTTCATAAGCGTGCTCCATTTACGCAATTCATGATAGAATATTTTGCTTGCTATGCTATGATTTTACCGATATATTCCCGTGGGTTTAGTTTTATTGCAGTATTGGTAAATTAGGGTTTATTTAAAAACGGGGATGACTGTGAACAATTCCGTCCGTGGTTTGTTCAGGTATACTATTGTTATATCTATATTTACACCCTTTTCTCTCCTTTCTATTTCTATAAATTATGTTCCAGTATTTGCTCAGACATCTGAAGAAGACTGGAATTCATTTACTTTGCAGCGGGTTAATCTCAGAGAGACGCCTTCCATACGCAGCACTATACTGACTGTTTTAGATGAAGAAATTGTTGTAACCACTATTGAAGAAGTACCCCAATGGTTGCGTGTTACTACCACTGAAAACGATACAGGGTGGATATTCAGCGATTATGTTGTTCCGAGTGCTTTATTGGGCCGGCTTCCCGGAGTTACATCTGCTCTCTTTCAATCAGGAATGACGGGAACGGTATTGGTGCAATCCGCTGCTCAGGATGCAGGACCAGAATTTACCCGTGATCTGAAACCGGAATATATAAATCTTGAGGATCTTGAGGATAGTGAAAGCAACGATTCAGGCCGGTGCATCCGGATTTTTTATCTTTCTTTTAGTGTTATCTCTTGCAGGAAATGCAGCGTTGGCATACTGGCTTCGGTCACTCAAAAAAGCCAGTTCAATTCTTTCGGATCCGAGCAAGTTACAAGATGAATTTCAACTAATGAAAAAAGAAAATATCGATCTCAAAAATCAACTGCAATATGCTCAGGTTAATTTTTCAAAATCTAATAAATCGGTTGAACGGAAGGAAAAAGACCTTCATGTTCACCGGGAACTCCATATTCAGGAGATGTCGGACATCAAAACAAAACTTGTATCGCTTGAGAACACCCACAATCAGAGTGCTCTCGCGTTAAAAGGTAAAGATGAACAAATTGAGAATCTGACCAAAAAAAATATTGATTTACAGGGAGAGTTTGAAAATGTCCACAGAAAGCTGAACCAATCGAGTGACAACACCAAGCAACAAGCTCTAAAATACACCTTGGAGAATAAAGCTCACAAAGAAACACTATTCGAAAAAGAAAAAGTCATACATAATCAGAAGTTGAAACTTGAAGAATTTGATACTGCAAAGACGAAAGCAATCAAGGAAATCCGGGAAAAAACGGATGCCTTACAGAGCGACAACCAATCTTTGAATCAAAAAATTGGTATCCTTGAAAAGGAGATTGCTGAGAAAGAAAAATCATTCCTCAGTAAAATCAAGAAAGAAAAAAGTACTGCTGAAGCTGCATTTGAAAAAAAATTACATGAGCGTATTGAACGTGAAAAAGCAGATGCGGAAAACCATTATAAGAGCACAATAGATACCATAAATGACAAAGCCCGGAGCACACAGGATTCTCTGAGAAATCAAATGAAACAGCTGCAGGAGAAACTATCTATAACTGAGACACAACTTGCAGAAGAGAGGAAACAGCGTGAAGAGCTTGAGATACAAGGCTCTGCACCCGCTCAAAAAAAAGCAATTTTGGAAGATCTGCAGAATGAATATAATGCTCTCCTAAATGTCTATGAGGAATCTCAGCAGAATCTCAAGCGTTCAGAAACAGAAAAACAAGATAAGCCAGTTCAGAAACAAAAACCTGCTCAAAAAACAATTGAACACGAATCTTTACCAATAACACAACCGGAAAATACACCTGTTCAATCTTCCGAGACACCGGAAGAAAGTCCTGTCATAGAATCGAAACCTGTGGTTGAACCTAACGCTGATGATGATCTGGGTGCATACGCACGGAGTTTTTCAAAAAAATCAGTAAAATATCGTAACTAATTGCTTTATCCGGTACCCAAGAGCAACATAGTTCATGGACAGCAAACACAACAATAACGATTCGGTCATTCCATGCCAGACAGTCTGAATTATTTGGCAGCAATGCTTCCCATTATACCGGAAATAAGCATTTTCATTTAACCATGCGGCATGATCGCCATGCGACTCAAGAATCATCCGATGGAAAATCAATGGATGAAATTTCCAATATCAGTGAGACTAATCCTATTCTGAAATCGGTCAAAATTGAACTGCAAAAACTGATCGAATATAACCTTTCGGGTCATACACATCACTTATCATATGAAATAATATCTGCGACAGACCGCAGTAAAACTGTCAAACCTGTGCAGCATGAGACGAAAGAGTGGAATAAAAGCATGGTGCACACAGGCCTCGGAAAACAAAAAAAGCTGCAAATGTTGAATCTTTAGAGATGAGATCAGATAGAATTCCAGGCGACATACTTCAACGTTCCTATTCCAATCCAAATTTCTTTTCATCAGCACATTCCGAAAAACATACTTCACAAAACCTTCAGGAAAACAATCTTGATACTCCTGCAATAGAATCACCTACTCGCCTTCTCAATAAAGCAACACACGCTTTAACAATCTCACATAACCAACCAGGCTGTAATGTCAATCAACCTGCGAAAGAAGATGAGCCGGAAATTTTCCAGAAACATCACGAAATAACAAACAGATTATCCTTTTAAATAATTAATAGATTTCAATATTCTCGCAACATCCATGACGTCTGTGATATTTCCTTTTGGATCTGTTTCCACAATTTTACACTATTTATTTTGAAACCAGCATGATAAATACTGCAATAACCTTAATGACTGTCTGCATGATTCGCGCACGTTATGGTATATTAGCAGGAGCATTTATAACAAACCAAATTAGATTGCATTTTTTTTGTTTTATTTGTAAACTTATATTTTGTTTTGAAGTCTGTAATGCAATTAATGTGCTAGATTCTTCGTGCCGACGGATATCCGAATTATGAAAATCCTACTAAGAGCATTGACGCGGATATTTCAAGTTGTTGTTGTCATTGTTTGCATGAATACCAGCCTTGGATTCGCGTATCAAAATCAATCTCCTCCCGCTCTCAAATGGGGAGACCTTGCTCAATCATTTCCATCACTTCATCCTGTTGTACATGGATCATCAAATGAACAGATTCTCCAACGTCTGATTTTCGGTGCACCGCTCTTTTATTACGATCCCTATGAACAATCACTGATTCCAGGAATTGTAGAATATTGGGGTGAAGTTTCACCCGACCCAAGAATATGGATTCTCAGCGTCCGGGACGGTATAACTTTTCAAGATGGATCGTCACTCAAACCTGAAGATATTGCATTCAGTATATTATTTTATAAACAGTATACAAGAGAACAAAATCTTCCTTATAATCCTCATCTTGAAAAACTCAACGACATAAGGATTATAGGCACACGGCACGTCCAGATTCATCTACAGAACACAATTGAAGATCTCCCGTTTTTGTTGAGCGACATACCGGTTTTATCCCGCACATACTACGAGGAGGAAACAATTGAGCAGACTATCAGTAATATTGCAGAAAAAAAACCGATGGGTATTGGGCCATACCGTGTCGGGCAGTTTAGTAATGGATCAATCATAACACTTGAGCGGTATTTTGATCATTATAATGGGCCTGCAGAATTTGCTGAAATTGAGCTGCACCTATACGAATCGACAAACCAGTTAAAATCTGACTTCATTACGGAGGAACTTGATTTTATCCGGATAATTAATAACGGTGACCTGAGAGAAATCAGCAGTACCGACACATCATTTCAAATTATTTCTACTCCTGCATTTCCAAATACTACCTATACACTCAACCTCAATGATGGATATTCTGATTTAACGGCACATCCTGTCCGTGAAGCAATTCTTAAGTCATTAAACAAACACCGATATACTCTATCAAGTGAACAGTTCAACATCCGATCAATTTCATACGGCCCATTACCGAATACCTCTCCTGCATTCTTTGAGAATTTGGAACGAGTCTATTATAATCCACTCGCGGCACGAAGTGATCTTGAAAGAAGCGGATGGCGCGACTCGAATGGTGATGGAATTGTTGAAAGAAATAGGAATGATTTTATAATGGAATTGATTTATCCGAACAACGATACATACATCGAGAATTTGATTCAATATATTCGTGTTGATCTCAGTGAGATTGGTGTGGCAATTGAAGCACAGCCGTTGCCACAAATAGAATTATTGGAACGAATCAGCCAAGGAAACTACCAAATATCACTTGATTTTTTTCACCACTACCCTCAAGATATTATCAGGAGTTTTGCAGACTATTTTCTCTTTTTCGAAAGTACGTTTCACAGAAATCAACTCGGATTAAATAATCCCGAAACTATCCGCCAACTTCGGAGAGCGATACGGCTGCCGAGGCAGGATGAAGCTACGGCAATATTTCACCGTATTCAGGATTTGTACAGAAGAGCTGCAACCGGGACCGTGTTGACATATCAGCATCATAATTATTATGCTATCAACCGTAAAAATGTAACTCAATTTACAACCGGCGGCAGGTTGAATGAGTTGTCAGAGTGGGCACCTCGTAACATTCCGTAAAATAATATGCTGGAAATTATCAAAAATATACTATGCAACAAAATATTTAATCGGATTGCATCGCAATTCATCTTGTCTTATATTGTCTTTGCGACAATAGCTATTGCGTCAGTCGGGTTTTTTCTGCTGAATGAAACCGAAGAGTTTATTCGACTGTCAACGCAGGAAAAACAGCTTGAAATTGCCAAACGTTCTGCTTCTCAGATTACATATTTTGTCGAAAACACATTTAATTCTCTTACATTTGCTACTGAAATCCAGGATGTCTACCTGATGCAGCCGTTCAATCAGGAAAAAATTCTGGACATGTTGAAAATTAACAATGATTTTTACCGGAAACTATATATTACTGATTCAACACAAGCCGTCACTGCTACTACCGATTTTGCAGCTCAGGATACGATACTGCAAAACCCGCCGGTTGAATTAGACAGAAACCGGTTAAGTCGAAACATAGTACCGGTAGAAATCATAGAAAACCGTCCGGTGATCACTGTTTCAATTCCTATTCTGCAGTATGAAAACTTTGTTGGCACTTTAGCTGCGGAAGTAGATGTAAGTTTTATTTGGGACCTTGTTGACAGCCTCTCGGCTCAACTGACAGGTGGTCAGGTTTATATCGTTTCAAGCCGGGGGGAAATCATTGCACACCCTAACCGCCGTCTTGTATATAGCAATGAAAATCTTTCATCGTTTCCTTTTGTTCAGAATCTTCTAAATGGACAAAACGGCACAGACTTTTATAATGACCCATTTATTGAAAACACCCGGTTGATTTGTGCATATATCCCGGTTCCGGAACTTTATTGGGGAGTTGTCGTTGCTCAGGACGAAGCAGTAGCGCTTGCTGTTTCAAGAGAAATTTTAACCCGGCTAATTTTTATAATAATCGGCAGTATTATTCTTGCATCTGTTCTGGGAATAGTTATCACCAGAAATCTCGTTCAACCATTGAAAAGCTTGGTTGAGGGTGTACAGAATGTATCGAAAGGCGCGCTCCACAGCCGTATCACTATACCGCGTACGGATGAGCTTGCTACGCTTGCAAAAGAATTTAATATAATGACCGAAAACCTCGAGAAAACCCAGAGTAAACTCCAAATGGCTGAACAGCTCGCTACAGTAAGTAAGTTTGCATCTGTAATCGCACATGAGATTCGCAATCCGTTTAACTCGATAGTCATTAATATTCAGGTCCTCAAGAGAGGCATGGAGAAAAAGGAAAATAAAGAACGGCTTGAACAGTATCTTGAAATAATAGATTCGGAAATCAAGAGGATTGACGATTTAATTGAAAATTACCTCAACATTTCCCGGCCGCAAGAGTTTAAACCGGAATCAATCGATATCGATGTTCTGTTGGATGAATTAATTCTGGCAAATCACGCAAAAGCCGTAAAACAGCACATTAAAGTCGAGCGAAAATCGGAATTGGAATCTCCGAATATTGTGGGTGACCAGGACAAGTTGAAACAGGCATTTTTGAATATTATTCTTAACTCTTTTCAGGCAATGTTAGATGGAGGAAAACTTAAAATTTCCGTTACAGATACCCAGCATAACTGGCGAAAACAAACATATGTAAAAGTTATATTTGAAGATTCCGGTGTTGGCATAGACTCGAGTAATATTCCGAATGTATTTGACTATTTTTACACATCCAAAACAAAGGGCACCGGCCTGGGATTGCCGGTCACAAAACAGATTATCGAAATGCATTATGGAAGTATCGATATTATCAGCACGCCGAGTCACGGAACAACCGTCATAATTAATCTTCCAAAAGAAATTGAAACAAATGACGAAAGGATAGATTCATAAGATTCTTCTGTCATCAATACGGTTTTGCAACATTATATAGTAGTATTCGTACAAGAATAGTAATAGGTACTGGAGTAAAGTATGGAACATGATTTGATAAACGATGCACTGTTAAAGGATTCTTTTCATGTAAAGAAAATACTCTTCCCAACTGATTTTTCAGTTTGTTCGGAAGCTCCCCGGCAGTTTTCTTTATCATTTGCCGAACAGTATAAAGCTGAGTTGTCCGCTATTCATATAATGAAAAACACAGCGGTGGGATTACCTGCTTTATTTGATAACATTTCTGTGACATTGCTGAATGAACAGATTAATGGGAATATTAAAAATTATATGGACAAACTGTTTTCGGATGATGATCGAAAACATGTATCTATTTCTGAAGTTGTGAAGCAGGGCAATATCGTTGAATCAATTAACGAACATGCGAGGGATATCCGTGCAGATCTCATTGTTATGGGTACACATGGCAGGCAAGGAATTGACCATGCTATAATGGGTAGTGTTACAGAAAAAATCGTGCGAACTGCTCCCTGCCCTGTTGTTACACTGCGCGAGAATCCGAAAAGAAAGAAAACAAAAAACATTCTCTTTACAACCGATTTTTCCGAATATTCATTTCTCGCATTACCCTTTGCGTTGAACATAGCAAGAAAGTTTAAAGCAAAACTGTATCAAGTATATGTTGTCGAACCGTTTGTAAACGATCCTGCTAATCCTAACAACCATTTCCCGGATGACAGACTATTTGAAAAGGTTGAAAACAGTGCGTATGATCTATTTAACACGTTAAACAAAGAATCTGAAAACAGCGGTATCGAAATCAATCAAGAAGTTATTACTGGATTTGCACCTCACGCAGATATTGTAGAGTACGTAAAAAAACAGGCCATTGACCTGATCGTTATAGCAACACATGGACATTCCGGCATAAAACACATGCTGCTTGGCAGTACAACCGCACGAATTGTACGGTATGCACCTTGTCCAGTACTCAGCATTAAACCACTCGTCCCCATGCACGGATAACCGAACTAAATCAAAGCACATAACTATAAACGGACTGTTAACCGAAGATTACGCTACAGGAAAAACGTGAAAATGGAACACACACTCGACGAAGCATTTGACCACATCTACAAACTTGATGACGTTTGGAGAGTTTTCAGAATCATATCTGAATTTGTTGAAGGATTTGAAGATTTAAATAATCTTCCACCGTCAGTCACCGTATAGGGTTCGGCGCGCACACAGGAATCAGGCTCCTACTATCAAAAAGCATGCGAACTTGGAAAACTACTTGTACGTGAAAAGTTTTGCGTCATTACAGGCGGGGACGACGGAATTATGGAAGGAGCAAACCGGGGTGTATTCGAGGCGGACGGCATTTTCGTTGCCTGCAATACTGAGTTACCATTCGAACAGGTACCGAACAAATACATCAATACATCGGAATTCTGGAAAGGGGCTATGGACTGGATAGAAAACTCACTGCTGAAAGCTGAAAGCATATCTCCGGAAGATACAAACCTGCTCACAATCGAGGATGACATGGAAAATGTTGTCCGGATAATTCAGAATTTTCACAAAAATAATAAAGGCCTGTAGACTCCGTTATTTTACCTGATTTTTATTACAAAATACTTGCTTAAAAAACCTATACTATGTACATTGGTGTTTGTGTTTTGTACCAATTCTTTCGCAAGAAAATCAAACCGGATAGCATACCTGATTATTGAAAGTTTTCGTGGCGCTTGAGAGTTGGGTATCGAATATCCGAAAAAGACGAAAATGAGACCTCAGTACCTACTCCCCTCAGAAATCAATCGTTATCCGTCGGGAAAATCTCAGGACCTCGCCGGTATGGGCTGGGCTTCAAATTACTCCGGCTCTAACTTAGTGGGTGGTACCACTCGTGGGGGTAGGTCAGTGTTAACTTAACAATGACGGTTCGTGTATTCGGCTGCGACCTGCGTACCGGGATCATGTCTGGAGTTATGACTTCATGCAAGCACGAACCCGAGAGGGAAGGAGCTATCGTTTGTTAACAATATTAGATGAATACAGTCGGGAGTGTCAGGCAATTGTGGTAGGCAGGAGGCTGACTCACAATGACGTCATAGAACATCTTGCAACACTGTTCGTGCAGCGAGGAGTTCCGGTTCACCTGAGAAGTGATAATGGCACAGAGTTCACTGCTCAAGCGGTCCGGACATGGCTCATGCGCCTAGGAGTAAAAACATTGTATATTGAACCAGGCAGTCCATGGGAGAACGGGTATATTGAGTCGTTCAATGGCAAACTGCGTGATGAAGTGCTCAACCGGGAAATCTTCGATACCTTACACGAAGCAAAAGTGCTTGTGGAACGCTGGCGAAATGAGTATAATCATAAGAGACCGCATAGTGCCCCTTGGATACCGGCCACCAGCCCCCGAGGCCGTTATACCACCGGATTCGGTCTCAAGGCCAATGGATAATACAACAATGAATATATCAATGAATTGACTAACTTAAAAAGTGGCCCAAACAATTGGGGCAGGTCAATATTGTAACAGAGGTTGATGAGTATTTATAATTGAAGGAGATTAATCATGGTCTCAACTAAAAAACAGATCAAATTATTAGAATCAGAATCAATTCCGAAGTCATCAAATGAAGAGGAGGTTGTTATGGCTCTTGAAATTAAGCCCAGTATAGTTGACAAATTGCCAACTATGGTTAATTCAGCTTTAAATAAGTATGTCAACTGAAGAACAAATGATGTTCCAGGAACAGTATGAGAAAAAATCAAGAAGCACTGGATTAATGATATTTCTTGCAATTATTTTCCCTATACAATTATTTCTACTTGAGAAAATTGGACTTGGTATTGCGTTCTTATTTACGGGTGGCGGATTGTGGATATGGTGGATTATCGAATGGTTTTTAACTCCAAAGAGAGTCAGAGAATATAACGGAGATGTAGCAACGAAAATTCTTACAGATATGAAATTAATTAAGAGTTAAAATTACAAAATCCAAAAAAGCCGCCATTTGAAATAACAGGATATTATCTTAAACCGCGGAATGGGATTACAAGAGTTTATATTATAACCGCAGTTGATGAGTATACTTAAATTGGAGAATACATGCTGAATATCCCTAAAAAGGTATCCAAACGAATAAGTACAAATTTCAATAAATATGTAAAGATTCTTGAACTTGCCAAACAGAAAGATGTCAATGAAAGCGATACTGTAAAAGTTATCAGAGATATTCTTTGTGATGTTTTTGGATATGATAAGTACCTCGACATCACGAGCGAATACGAAGTAAAAGGGAAATATTGTGATATTGCGATTAAAGTCAAAGATTTTTTGTATTTTTTAATCGAATGCAAAGCAATTGGAATTACCCTGAAAGAGAGTCATCTAAATCAAGCACTGTTTTACTCCGAACGACTTGGAATTGATTGGGCTATTCTTACAAATGGAATACGCTGGAAAGTTTATAAAATTCATTTTGGCAAACCAATGTCTTATCAATTATTGTTTGAATTCGATTTTTTAAAAGATTTCATCTCTGATGAAAGCTTCCAAGAAAAACTGTATGTACTCAGTAAAGAAGCGCTCTACAAGAGTGCTATTGCTACATATCATGAAGAAAAGAGTATTGTCAATAAATTTACAATTGCTGCTTTATTACAAAGAGACAATGCCCTTAATTTACTCAGAAGGGATTTACGGTCTATTTCTAAAGGTATACGCGTTGAAAACGATCAAATTTTAGATATCATAAAAAATGATGTGCTTAAACGCGATTTATTTGATTGTAATGAGGCAAAAGAAGCAGAGAGAAAAAGAATAAATCAGCAAAAAATTAAATAAATACTAAATCCGGACAATTCCAATTACGAAATTTCCATCCATGATATAAGAGAATTTGCATATCATCATAGAGTAGTTCGGTCTTCGAAAGTATATTGATATCATAAAGGAGGTTAATTATGGCATCAATTAAAAAAATATTTAAAATATCGCTATTAGTATTTGGAATATTTATAACACTGTTATTCATTATCGGTATCTTTGGAGTGGAAAAGGAAAACAAGGAAAATGCCGAATATTTTTCACTAAACAAAACTTCCATTATAAGCGATATTCAGGCAAATATTGATGAAGGGAATTTTGACGTTGCTCGTGATAGCTCTGAAAAATACTTAGTTTCGAATGATGAAGATTTACAAGAAATCCATAATTTAATCACTCAAAAAGTGAAGCAGGAATTAATTGCTAAGAACAAAAATCGAGAACAAGAATTACTTGCAGAGGTGAAAAGCATTCCGACATCCGAGTACCGGAAAAATCGAGATATCTATAAAGAATTGGTTTCTCTAAACTCAAACAATGATGAATATCAGGAGAAACTTGGATTGTATGAGAAGCAACTTAGAGAAGATGAAATTGAAAAAGCACGACCATCTCTCGATAGTATAACTTTTGGAACAATAAGAGATTACTATAACAATTCAACCGAAGCACGATGGGATATCTATAAGGTACAACAAAAAGGGAAAAGAATTGAATGGACTGGATGGGTTGATGATGTCGAGAAAGACATGTTTGGAGATTACTATACAGTTATTATTGATATGGATTCTCCTGAAGATATTTTAAGTATTTATGACTTAACATTAAATAATATATCCGAAACCACTGCTCTTAAATTTACCAAACTTCAAAAGATTAAATTTAATGGAATCATTGAATCCATGGATGATATATTGGGAACAGTACATGTGGCAATAGAACCAGTTTTTGAAATTACATATTACCGCGAATAATAATTAGATACGTCACAATGAAGGTCCGCAAACTACATACTAATAATGAACCACCTTATGATCCAATCTATGTAAAACCGGATGATGCCGGTGTTTCTGCAATAATTGATATCCCAGCAATGATTGAAACAATATGTGATGAATTAGCAGAGGCAGTAAAAACATATATAAAAATATCAAAATATGAATATGTACGGGATTATCATAAAGATGAAGCAGTTGAACGAGCATTACATTATTTAAGCAGAATTACCAGAATACTAAAATATCATGCTATTTTTGAAGACCTTGAGGTACTTGCGCTTCTGAAAAAACATAAGCGTCAATGGGATATATATTTGAAGGAGATTGAGGAAGAGAGGGAGGCGGATAGGGAAACAATGCAAAATGTAATTGAAAAACCAATGCCATGAAAGACAAATTAGGTATCAGAAAGCAAAAGATCTCTTTTTCTTGCCCTCAATGTGGTGAGAAGTTCACAAAAACTATCGCTTGGCTTGAGGACAACAATAATTTCGTTTGTCCTAATTGCAGTCTCAAAATCAACACCAAAGACTTTAACGTCACCAATATCATTGACAAAAGTATTGAAGACCTCCAAAAACGCATTAGAGATTTTAATAAGCCCCATTAATTCCTTGATTGCATTTTGATATAACGTTGTATCTGATTTCATATTAATGTTTTTCATTTCGTATTGCCACCCTAATTTACGATTCCACCCTATTAAGCCATCCCCGAATAAATACTTCATCTTTTTTACGCTTCCTTACCAACTGCAGATAATGCCATGTGAGAAATCCTTTAAAGGCAAGAAACAAATAACGCAATTCATTTTCAATCATAAGAGTCAAGGTTTTTGGCTAACAATGTATATAGTCCCCTATTTTTGTAATGTGTCTGCTGGTCCGCTTTACTTTATAATCTGACAATTCCCTAACTTTACAAAAAAAATCTTCTTCGGGGGAAGTATCTGAAAAATAAAATCAGCCATAATAATCATGTTTACGCTATGTTTATGTTTCGAATATGACACCAGCCCGTACTCGACAGCATGGCGATTGGGAGTGAAGTCCTGTTCATATTCTTTCCTGTTCTCATCGTTTACTGTTTTATACACGTGGTTCACCAGTCGATCGAGTAGAACCCAAAAATAGGCTTGTATTGAACCGGAATCCCCTTGTGGCCAATGACCAGTTAATTCCTTGATTATTTCGTGGGAAGTTAAGTTTTGCAATGTATCGAAGAGAGCTGATTCGTAGAGGATTTTTGATGGGTTTTGGTCGGTCAGGAAATAAAATTCCCTGTCTATTGCCGAAAACAACGGGGCGCTGACACATCGATAATTTTTAGCTTCATGGACAGAAAGTGCTTCGCGAAATGTCTCTCTCGTTTCCTCAGAAACATGATAACTCTCCAATCTTGACTCGATGTCCCGGCGAATTTCATCCCAGTGCGTTGTATAGTAATTCGAAAGGCGGTTTTCGAGTAAATCTATATTTCCGTCACATTCTTCGACATAATGGAATGGAACAGAATAATAAGGTAACCAACCCGTTTCATTTACAGATTTTATGAATGTCTGGTACTTCTCGAAACGAGGCGCTAATTTTTGAGAAATTGACTCAAATGTCTGAAAAAATTCCTGTAAAGAAATTTCAAAGGAAAATTGATTATTGCTCAACATACCACTATAAATGCTGAATCTTTCAATCAGCTCAAAGGTAGACCTGGCTTCAAAATTAAAGTAGGCTCTAATAGGCTATACTTGATTAATATTGAAAATGAAGAATTATGCTATTGGGAAAGAGATTTGTTAAAAAATGCCTTTGAAAGAAAAATTCCCAAGCTACTATATGTAAAGGCGGATTTCAGAGGTAAAGGCTCTAATGAAGAATTCTGGTTCAACGAAGCTTGGTTATTAAGTGGTTTTGACTTTGAAAATTTTGTTGAATTGGTAAAAAACAAAGAAGTATTTATTGATATTCGCATAGGTCAATATCCAAATGGAAGAACACATGATCATGGAACTGGATTTAGAATATTTCCAGATAAATTAGATTTGTGTTTTACACATAGAGAAAAAGTTATATGATATTTTAAAGAAGCATTTAATGACAAATATCAATAATGTGTAGTAGTCACGACTTGTTCAGACAACTCCACTGTTTTAGGCTGCTGTCTGTACGGTATGAGGACTGTTTTATGGAAGCGCTCACATATACCATTACTCTGAGGTGAGCGGGCTTTCGTTTTGCTGTGATCGATGTTCTCAACGGCAAGATAGAGTTCATATTCATGATGTTCTCTTCTACCGCAGTACTCTGCTCCACGACCGGTAAGTACCCGGAGTAAAAGGATACCCTGATCTTCGAAGAATGGTAGAACGGTATCATTCAATATAGCAGCAGCCACAAGAGCGTTCTTACGGTCATAGAGCGTGGCAAAGGCAACTTTGCTGTAGGTAGCAAGGCCTGTCTGCTGGTAGATTCTGCCGACACCTTTGAGTGTGCCAACGTACATGGTATCCTGAGCGCCGAGATAGCCGGGATGCTCGGTCTCGATCTCCCCATGCGCTTCCTTCTCCTGTTTCGCACGCTCTAATGCCTGGAGTTGGTCCTCACTTAGAATAAAGTCCTCTTGTGCTGCCTGTGCTTCAAGAGCCTTCAGCAGTTTCCTGAAGGTCTCCAGATTATGTCTGAGCCAGACACTTCTGACCCAACCCGGTGAAATGAATTGACCCTCTTTCTTCAGCTCGCTCGATACACGGTTCTTGTGGCAGGGTTTGCGGCGGCTGATCTCCTGAAGAGCTTGTTCTCTGCCTTCATCATACAACTCTTTGAACCGGTAAAAGCTGTCCCGGGAGTATCCAAACAGCTTACATGCCTGGGAAATGTTACATCACTGCTTGGCGAGTTCTAACAGACCCACTTTGTTCTTGATGATCGTCTCTTCTACTGTCAGCTCTCCACTTCTCCTTTCTACAACATTTAATATAGTATCGTTTATGAAGAAGTGTCAGATTAAGTTTTGACTATCTCACTTTAAAGGTTCGCAAAACGTCACGTACGCACCATTTAGGTCATTCAGTTTTGCCCAGTTTTTCGACTCTTCTATCTTTTTGTAAAAAACATCCATATAAACAAATGAAGTTTGTATAATAGTCATTATATATGCTGGTGGAGAACTGTATGGAAAGGTAGGTTCAGAAAAATGTTATTAAGTAAGATAATAAAAAAGTGAAATTCGTTGAGAAAAATTACTTGACAATTCTCAAAATACTATTATATTAGTATTATACCAGATATATAATACTAAAACACACATTAAAATTATGGTAAATCAAGAAAATTATAAGCAAGAACTCTTGAAAACGTGGGAAGAAACGTACAAAAAGGGACAACTTACATTATGGCTGTTACTCTCCCTCAAGAATAAACCTCGATATGTTAGTGATATTAAGGAATATGTACAATCTATCACTGAAAGTACAATTAGCTGCGAAGAGCAAAGTTTATACAGAGCTCTGAGAAAATTTTATGATCTGGAAATAGTCGATTATGAGTTCCGTGCAGGTAATAAAGGTCCCGATAGGAAATATTACTCTCTTACATCTCTTGGTTACGAGTTGTTAGAAGAATTTATACAAAGGAATATTCGTATACTTTACAATAAAAAATTAGTTGATTTATTACTTAATGCAGGAGAACATCATGAAACTACTAAAAAGAAACTTTAAAGTATTGGGAATCTATGGATCTCTGTTAATTCTTTACACTTTTACATTTTTATATTTTCGTTTATATTTTCATTCTCACGATCAATACTCCTACATATGGATAAGTGCTTCTATTTTTACACTAGCTATGTTTTTCACCGGTTTACTTTTCGGAAAATATTGCCGTATACATGAAATTGGTTATTATTTTGGATTTTTCTATCATCTGATGGCGTTCATTATTTTCAATGCTATGTGGCTCATATTGATATTTGCCGGTTTATCCTTGCAACATGATTTAATGAATGCTCTGATAGTTATAGCTACCTGGGGAATTGGGCTTCTATTTCATTTTCTATTCTTTTTTAAGAGTCGAAAATATATTATAAAAGGTATGAATAAAAATGAGATATTTGAGTAAAATCACTACATTTTTTTTACTTACCACTAATTCCTGTAGAGATTCTTTTTGTGAATGGGTGACCTTGCCCCCAAAAGTTGAGCCAGACAGTATATTAGTATAGTGAATACTTTTGAAAGAAAGGAGCAAGGTCAGATGGCTTTCTCGCTATCAAATCCTGAATACCATTCCTGCACGCCCCAATAACCTTTCTTTTTCAAAAGCGCTCTCAGTTTCAACAATTCAGAATGACTCAATTTTAGACCTCACATTGTACTTGCAATATTCTTGTCTAAATGATATATTATTTCATCCAATTTTAGGGGGTGTCCTAATAAGTGTCCTCAGTGTTGAAACCAATCAAGCACAACGACTCATAACTATTAATGATTGTGAATATTAGATATTTGTAGGATTGATAGGTGTTTTAGAAGGTTTAAATATAGAAGAAACAGCTACTTAGTTTTATGTTGGCGCTTTAGCTCAGTCGGTAGAGCAACGGACTGAAAATCCGTGTGTCCCCAGTTCGATTCTGGGAGGCGCCACAAAGTCTTATCTCATTATACGACAACAGGTTACAGTGAATTCAATAACTACTTAGCCTGTTGCTTTTTTCGTTAATTGTGTCAAAATTGTGACAAATGTTACGGTGTTTTTGCATTTTTTGTTTATTTAGTTCCGCTTTTGTTCCGCGTTAATATTCCATTTTATTTATTGCTTGTTGTAAATGCCTGTGTTCCTCTGATAAGTACGAATATCTATCCACCATCTTCTGTGAACTCCATCCGCATATTTCTTTAAGCTCGGCTGTTGTGCCGCCTGATTTCAGAAACTTTGTTGGGAAAGTGTGGCGTGTGCAATGGAACTGTCTGTACTTGATTCCGGATCGTCTGATAGCGCCATACCAATGCCTTATTGAAATATTATATCCCGCATTGCTCCTGTACGTGGATTGGGAAACACATAAATGCTCTCGTGTCTGTTTTCTTCAGAGACCACAAGTTCATTGCGCAACTCGGGGTGTATTCCAATGTATCGGATTCTGCCATTCTTTGTAGATTTATCAAAACTACGTGAAACCTGTATTAGATTTCTTTCCAGGTCCCCATATCCTGCCATTGCAGCCCAATCAACTCACCCTTCCTCATACCCGTATAGAATGCCATCACAAAGATGGGTCTAAAATCATGGCCGGCACACGCAATAAGTTCGGTAAAATATTTGAATGGTTGATGTGCTGAATCTTCCGGGAACTTATCTATGTTCTTGACCGGGTTATATGCTATGTACCCATGCTTCATTGCATAGGAGAACACTGACGATAACAGTGCCATGTACCTGTTGCAAGACGCATTCGATATATTCCTTGTGCGTTTTAGATCGAATATTAAATCCATTATATATGTGGTGTGTCAATCAGATGTACTGTCTGGCCATTGAAATACGGCTGAAATACGGCTTTATAATACCTATTCTTCGCTTGTAATCTATGATTGTGGTTTCTGCTAATCGCATTTGTGCATGTCGCTCAATGTATTCGCTGGTGAGTTTAGAGAACACAATACCCGCAGATAGTGGTGTTACTGTCATGGGATTTAATTGTGCCTGCAGGTGTTCTACCTTTGCTTCCGCTTTACGTCTTTTGGTTGCATGCACAGATTCCCGTCTGCGACCACCCGTCATCGGGTCTTTATATTCAAGCTGATAGTACCTACTATCTGGTCGCTTGACAATTCTTACTGATGTTGGTTTATGTAACATATCAAAATCCTACCCGATGCCGATCGGGTGGTACCCTCTGTCCATATTGAACATCGGCACCGGGTAATCTGCCATTTTGTCATTGGTGGGTATAGTGTTGTGTTGCCCTCTTCAACTGCTTCTGTCATTTCCGCAAAAGACCGCAGTATATCTGTCTGTATGACGGCTGCCCGGAACAATCTATCAACGTCAATTTCGTATGATGAATGGAGCATACCGTCTATTGCTGGAATGTTCCTTACGAAATCCTCAAGTATCTCAGACAGTGTGTGATAATCGAGAAAACAAGCTGATTAACACGTCCAGGTTCGGGATCATATGGCGGCATTTACAAACGGCAAAAATTATTTACTATGACAAAGGTAGGGCAAAAATATATATTGTTATAAATTAACGGCTGCATGTTTCGCTGTTTATTTGGATTCGATTATAGCATTATCAACCAATGTGATGAATCTCATTTTTAAAAACAAAACGATTTCACGCTCTATCGATTCGGGTATCTCGTGCGCAGACAATATCTGGAGAGCACTCTTTAAGCTTGTGTGCTTTGTGTCTATGTGGTTTACAGAGCGCTTTATGTCGTACAGGGTCTCAATGTCGTCGAGTCGGTCGTGCGCTAATGCTGTTACGTTATGTATTTGACGACCTCTTTGGTTGTTTCACTTTTATTATTGAATATGTCGGTAGGTTTACAGTCAAGCAACTCTGCCAAACGGATTTTTTGATCTTCAGGAAGTTGTGCTCTTCCTCGAATAACACGAGAAAACCACCGGTTCGAAAACCCCTAATTAAAGAAGGGCGCTTCGCCAAGCTGAAGAAACTCCCAGCATATGCATGTCCGTCGTAGCGTTCCGTGATAAGTTCATTGTCAAACCCATACGCCATTTCGGTACGCGCTTTACAACGTAAGGCATCGCCTGGAAGTACATCTGTCTTCTGACCCTGGAACGCCGCTAGCCATTCTCCATCCTCGATTTTCGCCAATGCCTCTATGTTTTCAATGTCCCAATGGTTACTACAATTGTCTCCGCAGATATGCAGCGTTTTTGCCCGATGAATACCCTAAAATTTCCGAAGAGAAATTCCAGAATGCAGCAATTGTTGTAAATCAAATGAACAACGTTGCACAGAACGAATGAGAGAAAAGATTATCAGATTTATCAAAAGGTATGTTGTACTGGGAATGGAAAAATTATGATATTGCCACTGTCATATACAGAAATTCAGTCACCCAATATCCAAAAAATAAGAGATTTAAGGAAGACCTTGCTACGATACTTGTGGAGACATCACAGTTTGTGGAAGCACGAGACCTATATAGGGAATTGTATGAAGCAGAGAAGAATGCCCGGTACAGTATCTTGGTATGTTGGCTCAGGGTATGCTGAGGCCGCAGGTAAGGCAAATTCTCAGAGCAGTGAACTAAATAATGCGCTCAATGCCTGATTAGTTGCAATATCAAAAAAAACTGACGAGTCCTTCTCATATCATGCTGTTGCGGTTGTTTACAAAAAAATGAAAATATGGATAAAGCCATTGAGTATATTCAGAAAGCTGGAGGGTTAGAGGGTAATCGAGAAACTAGCATGCACACTTACGACAGAAAGAGACACTTACTTTATCGTCGATTACTACAAAAATGGATGATGGATTAGAACATAATTTACAGATCGAAAAAATTCAAATAGCATTTCAGAAATACCTAATTTCTACTGTTCTTCTCTCAATAGCCTCTACTCAGAAAACAATGTATAAATAATCAATTAACTGTTTATAAACGAGTTATGAGGAATAACTTTTAATCCTATGCCAAGATACCCCCCGGAAAAATATCGCCACCTCCCCACAGCCTCCGGACTGCTGGATAGACCTGATCTATCTTTATATCCGGTTTGTTCAATAACGTACAGGGTGTTCATAAAAGTAACCGGTTCGAATTCAGCGACAAAGCAGTTTCGTATTTACAGATAATGCACACATCTGATGAAAACCATGAAATATTCCGGGATCCGGTGGTAGTGGAGTTCATAGACTGTATTGGCCGTTTCTGGAAAGACGGAAAACTGGTGGAAAAACCCGGAGAATAAACTTTTAAGCGGAAATAATGAATTATTGGGAAAATAACTGAGCACAATACAACTCATCTCAAGGAGAAAAAATGATTGCACACATAGCGACAGTTGGCATCTATGTCGAGGACCAAAATAAAGCCGAATCGTTTTGGATTGGAAAGATCGGATTTGAAGTTAAGAATAAAATTTCTATGGAAAAAGATGCTCATTGGCTTGAATTAGGTCCACAAGGCGGACAATCAAGTTTGGTTTTATATCCAAAATCAATGATGCAAAATTGGGAAGAATTAAAACCTTCTATTGTGTTTAATTGTGCGGATTTTAATGAAACATACAAAAGAATGGTGGATAATGGAGTAGATTTTACCGAAAAACCTCAAAAAATGTCGTGGGGAATTTACGCTAAATTCAAAGATTTTGATGACAATGAATATCTTTTAAAAGGCTAAATCCATAATGAATGGTTACAGTATTACATTAAATGAAGAAATACTGAAGTTTGAAAACATAAATGATATAACAGATTATCTTAAAATAATAAATGTCGGGACACCACAAACGGACAAATCAAGCGATAATTGGAAGGTTTTTCAGATTACCGGCAATTCCTATACACTCGATAAGTGAACAGCTTCTACAATACATGAAACCAATGGCTTATCTTCAAGCTATTTCTCTGGTGAATCTACCGTCATTTTTGGTCCAGATGAAATGCCTGACAAGATAATTTTGACTGAGACGATCGCCTCATGGAATATTGCAGTAGATCAAGTTTTGATTCAACACTTCATAAAGGGTTATTTAGTGATAGGGTGTCTTCGATATTTTGGTGGTGATCATTCTGAAACGTATGGCGCACGAGTTGAAATTCTACTGAACGAAAAACATGTAGATGGATTTGGCTTAATGATCACTCCTGAAAACCATACCGATTACTTTCATAGAATTCCATTACTGGACCTCCCCCGAATATGGCCTCTTTCCGGCTGTCAAACGCTTTACGCTTGGCCTATACACAATGAAATCTTAAAAACGCATGGCGATCAAAAAGTGACTGTTCACATTGACAAGGATGTTAACCGGGATATTGATTATGTTGCAATTACCTGTTTCGCAGAAAAGCTACCACAAAAAGTATTCTTGAGTCATTCATGGAATGACAAAAAGATAGCTCGGCAAATTGCTAAAGATCTGAATGCAAAAGGGATCGGTGTTTGGATTGACGAGGTTGAAATGAAACTTGGAGATTCTTTATTAGATAAGATTATTAATGCGATAGACTCCATAGATTTTATGGTAGCGCTCCTTTCAAAAGCATCAGTAAAATCTCCGTGGATAAAAACAGAATTAGATATTGCTATACATCAAGAAGTTGAAGGCAAGCACGTCAAAGCTATACCTATCCTTCTTGATGACTGTGAGCTTCCTGTATTCTTGAAACACAAACTTAGGGGAGATCTCCGATCAATATCGGACTACACTAAAGTAATCAGAGAAATCGAGGAAAGCATTCGAAAATAGATAAATACAGACAGCAATAGAATTATTACTATATGCCGCTTATTTATTCGATGGACGTGAAACCATTGAAAAGCCCGGATATTTTACACTTAAGGGAAATAAATTGACTGTTCTACAAAGGAGCTTGACATGAAACGTACATTAGCCTTCATAGTAATTCTTCTATTTCCATGAGTAGCTTATGGGCAGGAGTCGGTTATAAAATTGAAAAACAAATTGAAAAACAATTAGGATTGATAAGAAAATATTAAACAATCCGTATACACTTCCACTGCTTCACATCATTACTCTTTCACATCAGGTCTACCGTGCCATATATCCATACTTGATACCATGTATTCTAACACAAGAGAATGGAATGTATTAATTCTTTATTTTCATACGGCTCGATACTACATCCTGGTGAAGTTGAGGGTATTTATTAAGAGTAAATATTTTCAATGCCTCATCATAAGCACGGGTTGCTTTTGTAATGTTTTCCTCTGCATTTTGAACTCTTGAAAGAATTTCATATGTGTTCCCAAGATTATTCTGGGTATGCGCATAGTCCAGAGGGTGTTTATCAATTGTTCTGATTTTTAAGGCTTTTTCACAAGCTTCAATTGCTTTTGTCAGGTTTTCCTTCGCATCTCGAATCTCAGCAAGGGTTTTATAGGCAGCTCCAAGGTTGTTCTGGATCATTGCATAGTCCAGAGGGTGTCCACTAATTGTGTATATTTTCAATGCCTCTTTATAAGCATTAATCGCTTTTGTTATATTCCTGACTTTATCCGCATCCTCATTAACAGTTCTCTTAAGTATCATGCTCACTTCGCTCTTGTAATCTATAAATCTTTGTGTCTTTTTTATTCCCCGGGGCAGAACTTCTGCAAGAGACCAGTATGCGCTCCCAAGATTATTCTGGGTTAATGCATAATTAAGAGGGTACCGCTCAATTGTGTATATCTTCAATGCCTCTTCATACGCACGGATCGCCTTATTAAGGCTCTCCTCCTTAATGCGAAACTCTGAATAAATCGAACCTGTAAATTGAATTTCAAAAAAAGACACGTATGCGCTCCCAAGATTATTCTGAGCTAATGCGTACTTTAGAGGGTACCGATCAATTGTGTATATCTTCAATGCCTCTTCATACATACGGATTGCCGTATTAAGGTTCTCCTCCTTATTTCGTACATCAGAAAAGGTTACATAGGCATTCCCAAGATTATTCTGTACGGAAGCAAAGTCAGCAGGATTTCGCTCAATAGTGATTAATTTTAGTGCTTCTTCATAAGCTCCAACTGCTTTTGTCAGGTTTTCCTCCATATCCCGGACTCTTGCAAGCATTTCATAGGCAGTACCAAGATTGTTCTTGGCTATAGCATGTCTACCTGGGTATTGCTCAACAGTAAATATCTTCAGCACCTCCTCATAAGCTCCAATTGCGCTTTTCAGGTTATTCTCCGTATCGCGAACCCTGGAGAGTGTTCCATAAGCAGCCCCAAGATTATTCTGGGTTGAAGCATATTGTATAGGGTATCTCTCAAATGTGTATACCTTCAATGCCTCTTCATATACTATGATCGCTTTCGTCAGGTTTTCCTCCGTATATCGGATTTCGGAGAGCGTTCCATAAACAGCTCCAATGTGATTCTGTATTAAGGCGTATTGTATAGGGTGTTTCTCAATGGTATATATCTTCAGCGCCTTTTCAAAATTTATAATAGCTTGTATCAGGTTTTCCTCAGAATTTTTTAATCTGGCTAAATAACGGTAAGAAATCCCTTCATTGTTTTTAATCCTGGCATATAATTCCGGTTTGTCTTTTTTCAATTCCTCATTCGAACTATCATCGTATATTTCAATTATCTGTTCAAGAGTCTCTTCGGATGCATCCTCTTTTAGTTGTCTATCTGCATCATAAAACGTTACCATAAGTTCACCAATTGAAGCTTTCTGAGTCGCGCATCCGGAAAAGTAAATAAGCATTATCCCCACAAGTACTCCATCGGATATTGTTTTTAGCCAGGGAATTTTTCTGTTAGATTTCATGTCATGTCTCCTTTGCTTAAAAGAAAGATAATGCAATCTCTATTTTAAACAAATGATCGCTTTAATAACGCAGTAATCGTCTGTAATAAAAATTTGCTCCGCGATTGTACTATTTATACCATTAGAACCTGAAAAAAAGTTCCATTTGCAAGCATAAAGTTTTTGATTTGAATATTAAAAGTGAACACAATAAATCTTCGAAATCGCAACCATGTTCTATCCATTCACTTCTCTTCTAAATGTTTGCTAATCGCAGCTAATCGTACAAGTCCGAAGAGCCTTCACATAATTAAAACCCCGCCTCTGATCTAATTCCTATTTCATTCGGTAACAGTCATCCCAGCAGGTAGATAAGGTTTTGAATGGCTCGTCTATATATGCTGATGGAGAGTTATCCGGAAGGGCGACATTTGGCACTGTATTACGTCTTTGAGACCGGATATTCATTTGTGTATGTACGAAGGTCTTATTGATAATTGAATTACAATGTCTGAATTATTATAACAACATACACGGAGTGATATTCGACAATTCGTGTCGTATATCACTGTATTCAAAGGAAGATGCTATAGTTATTACATGAAATTAAGATTAGATTTTTATAAGTATCTCACTATAGTTATATCTTTATTGTTTTTTTGTTTTTATCCATTAAATATTTCACGGCAACTTAAATTTCTCCTCAAAACTTGAGAAAATCATGAGAAGGTTTTCTCCCATACAAAATCCGGATTACCTCTTTAAACCGATCAAACTAAAATTACATTTCTTCATACCTACGTGAACCAACTCTATAAGTTGGGGGGGTTATGAATAATGTAATCGTAAAAGATCCGTCTTTTGGAACCATAACCCTTGCTTTAGGGCTCCTTACCTTCGGCTGCAGTGATAATACTACGACAACAAATCCGGTGGGAACACAGAATAATCCACCCGTTTTAGCATCCATTGAGAACAAAGATATTTACGAAAATGCGACATTAACAATATGGTTAACGGTAACGGGTCCCGATGGAGATTCGCTGATCTTACAGGTAACATTTTCATCCGGACACCGACAAATGCTCAGACCGAATCATTCCATGTGACCTTTACTGTATCAGATGGTGAAGTTACCGATTCCAAAACTATCTCGATAATCGTGATGGAATTGTCGCTTCAGTATCAGTACAAGATCGCATTCACATCGTCAAGAGATGATAATGATGAAATCTATGTAATGAATGGTGACGGTTCCAATCAAACACAATTAACTGATAATTCCGCAAACTACATCCCGATAAAGAACCACCTTACGATCGAATCTACGTAAAACCGGATGCTGCGGATGTTTCTGCCGTGATTGATTATATTGATTATAATGAGGAAGCAATTGAAAGGGCATTACATTATTTAAGCAGAATTACCAAAGTTTTTAAAGATCATGAAATTTATGAAGATTTCGAGGTACTTGCGCTTTTTAAAAAACATAAGCATAAATGGGAAAAATATTTGAAGAGAATTTAAGGAAGAGAATAAGGATGACAGTGAAAAGTAAATTTTAGTTATTCAGTATTAATCGAATCACTATGGAACTATTCTGAATTGAAATTATAGTATATTATTACGATAATTAAAGAAAATCTTGCTTTAATATATACTCGTTATTACATTAGGCAACTCGATTTATTTCTTGTTACGGGAGGGCATAATGAGTGTGAGTGATAGAAATATCAAAAAAATTTTAAAACGATTGAATTACCCAATACGCATAATGTTCAAATTCCTGCCAAAAAATCCATATTTTATAGATATGTCTCCTATGATGATACATCTATAGTTTGGGACAATGTGACTACTCCCCTAAAAAAATCCGGAGTGAAGTTTGCCGAATTGGAATGATATTAATGATGAAATAAAACAAAGTGGAGCTACTCTTGATATTGTTCGTAGAAAATATATAAAAGCTCTCCATAATCTCACCTCAAGAAATGTAATAATTTATTATTCAGGTTGGCTGCAATTTAAAAATCAGATTGAATCTCTGATCAATGATGATGATAAGAATGGATTTATGACAACCATTCAGGGACTTGATAAGTCTAAAGGGCTGGACTTGATTTTGCATACACCTGGAGGCGATTTAGCAGCGACAGAATCAATTATTGATTATTTATTAAATATGTTTCGTCAAGATATTAGGGATTAGGGCTATAGTTCCACAACTTGCTATGTCTGGTGGAACAATGATGTGTCTTGCCTGTAAATCTATTGTTATGGGAAAACAATCAAGTTTAGGCCCTATTGATCCGCAGTTGGATGGAATTCCTACACATGGAATAATTGAAGAATTTAATAGGGCATATGAAGAATGCAAGTCCGACCCGGATAAAATTCCTGTATGACAGCCTATTTTGAATAATTATACACCAACATTAATTGGAGAATGTCAGAAAGCAATAACTTGGTCTAAAGAATTGGCTGGTACATATTTGTCAAATAAAATGTTAAAAGGTGATAAAAAATCAAAAAGATTAAGATAGCGTTTATATTAAAAGTTTTAACTGATCCCTCATTTACTTTATCACATAGAAGACATCTGGACATAGATATATGTAAACAACTATTAACGATTGAGAGAATGGAAGACAATCATGATTTTCAAGATGCTATTTTATCAGTTCATCACGCTTGCATGCATACAATTGCCCAAACAGGAACTACAAAATTAATTGAAAATCAAGATGGGAAAGCATATATTAAATTAAAAAGAAATTAATTATTATGACATTCAGCCAATCTGCCCCTATTGCGGATCCGTCAACACTCCCCGCAATCAGCATCGTCACCGTTGATGACTGTAAGACCTCGTTCAGCGTGACGGTTGGTACCATCTTGCACCATACTCATGTGCCGCTTCAAAAGTGGTTTCTGGCAATCATGCTCATGTTGAACGCCAGAAAGGGGCTTTCAGCTCTGCATGAAATTGTCCTGCGATGCAAATTCGCAAGGCGATGACCAGAGCTGAACAGCGCGACCTTCCGACGAGCATTGTCGAAATGGATGAAATCTATATCGGTGGCAAGCCTCGCAGGGTAATCGACTCGATGATGACAAACAGCTGCACGTTTCGACTAAATCGCAAAAAACCAATCTCTACTCAAAGAGTAATAGACTTGTTGGACAATGCTATGGCCGTCTTACCTACACAGGGTTGACGCAATGACTAACACAGCAAGGATTTTACCCTTTGAACGGGTCGTGACTTATACAAAACGCCCTTGCCTGCCCAAGACAGTGACGATTCCGTTCGCCAAATTGGCCAGTGGCAGACGCTCCCTTATCCCATATATCAGCGAAAAGCTACCCGAAGATATTAGCCGTTACCATGAACTCTTCGTTGGGGACGACGCTGTATTTTTTGCGATGTCACACTTGATTCAAAGCGCAATCCTTGCAGACTTGAATGATGAGCTTGTCTTGACGTATCACGTTATTGTGACAGCAAAAGGCGGCGCGTAGATTTTATACTGTATCATCCCGAACGCCGGCCTGATTGCTTGGTTATTCAGTGCAAGTGGCAGGCGGGCCGGGGAGGCGTTGAGGAAAAATACCCAATGAGGTACGTTCTATTCAGACGAATGAGTATACTACCATCATTCTATGAGTATAGTGACGGTTATTCGAAGGGAGCAGAGCAGTGGTTGAAATCTCAAGCGGGCAAAAACAAACTTCTCTATGTCCTTGTCCTTAGATCACGGCGAATTTCACCGCTTTGTCGCGCGAGGACAATTATAACCCAATATAACCCAAGAATCGTCAAACATATAATTCTCTTTTTTAATGGTTTTCTTCTATATAGTATGCTGCTCATTCACGACACATAGTGTTTGGCGAGCACATTTCAGTATGAGGAAACAGCATAAGCATTCAAGTGTAATCAATATTGTACATTGCAGAGCAGAATGAATTATAAATATATTGAAGAGATCAATCATCTGGAAAGATTGATTGTAAAAAAATCTTTTAAAGCGTCTAAAACATATTTAGAGCAATTAGACACGACAATCAAGGGCTATGTGTTTGTAGAATATTTGGCGCTGTTATATAGAGGTAATGGGTGGTTAGCTGCAATACAGGAAGGCAAAGGCGATGCGGGAGGAGATTTATTATTGTTCCATCCGGAAGCACCGGATACCGTTGCCTTTGTAGTGCAAGCAAAGAATTGGATGCATCCTTTGACGTATGACGACACAAAAATTGAACTGCTCAAATTTGAAGAACAGGGGAAGAACAAATACACCTGTTCATTGTATAAGCTGGTTGCTGTTAATGGTTTCGTGAAAGGAGCGCGTGCCTTATCCAGATTTAATCTTCAGTTGTCTTCCTGGCACTCCATTGAGCAAGACTTACTACGCAGTTACAATAAAGATGGTCATACTGAGCCCCGATTGGAATTGTATCCACATAATGAGCGCAGCTATAAAAATGTGGTAAAATTATTTAAAAAGAACCGGAAAGTGTGCCTTATCCAGGCAACGGGCACGGGTAAAAGTTATGTCATTGCACAACTCATTGCGGATACTATGAAAACACAATCAATCATTGTGGCTCCCTCACATTATATCTTAAACCAATTGAGGGGAAAATTTCGATCTGTTTTATCGAAGTGCACATTAATGACATATGCGAAAGTATCACGATATTCATCACAAGCATTCCATGACAAACAGTATGATCTTATCGTGTTGGACGAATTCCATCGTCCAGGTTCAAGAGTGTGGGGTAAAGGAGTTGAGAGATTACTGAAAATAAACAAAAATTCAAAGGTGTTTGGAACAAGCGCGACACCGATTAGATATCTTGATCAGAGCAGAGACATGTCATCAGAGTTATTTGATGGTAACATAGCTGAACATATAAATCTCATTACTGCTATTGTGCGCGGCATAGTAAAAGCGCCCGTTTATGTTTCAGCGCTCTATACGCTGGATGAAGAGTCTACCACTCTAAAACAAAAAATTTCTGAGAGCAATCTGGATAGCGCTGATAAAGAAGAAAAACTGGAAGCAATTAAGAATGCTTCTATTAATTGGGAAAACACGAAAGGAATTCCCCATATACTCACAAAGTACCTTAAAAGCAGTGTTCGTAAACTCATAGTATTCTGCCGGGATACAGATCATTTAAAGGCAATGGAACTTGAAGTTCAAAAATGGTTTTTAACGTCATTTCGGAATAAGAAAAGGAAAACATATCGTGTCTTGAGTTCAGACAATGAAGATGACACATGTATCCATTTACTGTTCTGTATCGATATGTTAAATGAGGGGCTGCATGTTCCGGATGCGGCAGGAGTGATCCTTGTAAGACCGACTGAATCTCCAAGAGTGTTTTATCAGCAGATAGGACGCTGCATTCAGGCTGGCAGCGGAAACACACCCATTATATTTGACTTTGTTAATAATTTCCGAAATATTTCTGCAAATAATTTTATTGAGGATATAAAGACAGAAGTTGACGAAGAAAACGAGATTAGAAAAACCATGATTTACCTGCAAGAGTTTGTAACGTACACATCTACGATGAAACCAAAGAAATCATTGAGCTTTTTGAAACAATTGAAGTAACGCTGCAATCATGGAGAGTAAATTATAATCACTTACAGGAATACCGGAAAATACATCCCGACAGATGGCCGGCTCTGAGAGAAGACTATCCCGTTGATAATAACCTGGGTTCGTGGTGTACTACACAACGTGTAAAATACACTAAGCAGGAATTATCTCCTGAGCGGATACACCTACTTGAAGCCATAGGATTTATGTGGGACCCATTTGAATCAGCATGGCAAAAACAGTATACCTACCTACAAGAATACCGGACAATACATCCCGACAGATGGCCGGCTCAGAAAGAAGACTATCCCGTTGATAATAACCTGGGTTCGTGGTGTGCTAACCAACGAGCAACTTATATTCAGCAGAAATTATCTCCTGAGCGGATACAACTCCTTGAAGCCATAGGGTTTATGCGGGGCTAAACTTTATTGAGTGAAGTGTAAAGGGGGAATGGAAAATATTTTAACTCTACCCGCAGTATCAACCAACATTGGAATACGTTCACTCGGGTAATTCGGTTTTGCACGGTTATTCGACTCTTCAATCATACTACCCATTCGTTACAAATCGTCCTTGCAGGCAAACGAAGTTTTGAATTGCTGTCTCTATAAACGTAGGCAAAGAATTGTCTGGAGAGGTGGTTAATAGTAGAATACGAACAATTTCAAACCGGGAAAAACACTTGTTATTGCTCAAGGTTTTTCTGATATTTAATGCAAAGTGTTTGAAATATTCTGACGATATTCAACGAATGTTACATGAACAACATAATTCAACACAATTTCAAATAACATTATTCAAAGGATTGATACGGAATTTATCAGATTACATCACTTAAACGGGTAATCTTTATAATCAAATGAAGGCGGGCAGTATGATTGGAATGGATAGAATGTACGGTTATTTTACGTTGAGGTTTGCCGCATTCCTAGCAAGCCTGCTCATTGTATTCTCTGGTGTTTTTTGTACTTCGCAGTCTGAATACCATGCAGAAAATACTACTCCACCGGATGAAATATCTGTTTTTATTGCGGGCGACGCGATCATCACTCAACCATGGTCGCATTTTGATGAACCTGAGTTTTTGAAGCTTATGGATGAAGTAAGCGGTGCGGATGTAGCTGCGCTCAATCTCGAAATGCTTATCCATGACTTTGAGGCATATCCGTCTGCGAACAGCGGCGGGACCTGGATGGCAGCAAGACCGTTAATTGCGCAGGAATTGAAGTGGGCGGGCTTCGACATGGTCGGAAACGCAAATAACCATTCCTTTGACTATGGTACGATCGGGGTCTTAAAAACCATCGAACACATAGAAAACGCCGGAATTAAGATAGCCGGGACCGGTAAAGATTTACAGAGAGCAAGCTCCCCTGTCTATTATGATACACCAAAAGGGAGAATAGCGTTAGTATCTACCGCCTCAACTTTTACAGATTACGGAAGGGCTGGACGTTCCAGACCTGACCTCCATGGAAGACCGGGATTGAATCCGCTCGAAATCAACACAACAACAATAACAACGATAACACAATCCTCTGCAGATAAGCTCCGTAGATTTATCGAAAGCGAAGGAATTAAGGCTAGTGGGAGTGGCAGAGAAGGAAACAGCGGTCGTGGTGGAGAAACTGTAAATATTCTTAGTCAAACTTTTCAAATAGGCGACAAAAATGAGACAACTTCCGTTGCGACTATAAACAAGGATGACTTGGAACGAAATCTGAATTCCATACGTAAAGCGCGTCAGAATGCAGATATTGTTATCGTTGCCATCCACCAACATGAATGGGACGGTCTTGTCGAATTTGCGCATAAATCTATCGAAGCCGGAGCGGATTTGTTTTTCGGACACGGTCCGCACGTAATACGAGGCATAGAAATGTACCGGGGAAAACCTATATTCTACAGTCTTGGAGATTTTGTTTTCCAGAATGAGCAAGTTGAATTACTCCCTGACGAATTCTACAGGCAGTACGGGCTTGGTGATGAAGCTTCGCCTGAAGATGCACAGAACGCCCGGTCTAATAACGGGACAACGGGGTTTCCCGCACGCAGGACAGCATGGGAAGGACTAGCTGCGACCATCAATTTTAAAAACGGCGAAGTCACGGGTATCCTTCTTTTTCCTGTTGACATGGGCTTTGGAAAACCCTTGCCAGTACGAGGCAGACCGAAATATGCGAATAACGAACTTGGAAAATATATAATTGATTTCATAATCGAAGAATCAAAAGAGTACGGGACTGAAATCGAATATGTCGAAGCCGAAAATGTTGGAATTGTTACAATAAAATAGATCATTTTTGTATACGGTCTATGAACAAACCGCTGCAAGATTAATGATGTCACAAAGCCTGACCAAACTTGAAGCAATTCACAAATATAATTTTTATAAGAAACTACGTTTATTTAATTTTACAGACCGGATTAGATGTTAACTTTACTAAGCACTCCATATCTTAGTCTTTCAGAGTTTGATACGGCAAATTTCGAATTGATCAGGTGAAAAATTAAACTTTAAAGCAAAATACAGTCGAATATAAATATATTTGAAGAATTTTATACTTATTAAGGTATTGAATGTGTATCTGATTTTCAATCTTCTAAAAACTTAAACAATTGGCATTAATTTTTCGATTTTTCGGAGATTTTACTGTATGCTATCAAGAGTAGTTATACAAATATATAGAATCGTATTTATTTTCACGATACTGACGATCGCTACTTTGGCCACTCAGCTTCACGCCCAGAACAATCACAATGGATCGCAACCTGTCACGTATATTCCCCTGACCACCTTCGAATATGAAAATGCACCGTTCTCGATACCAGGCCCGTTCAACGTGCTTACTGTCAGCGAGGGTGCATTGCGGGCGTATTTCGATCTGGAAAATTCAGGAAGTTCGGAAATCAAAGAACTGCAGGTCTGGCTCATGGTTTACTATCAAGGGCGTCCCGATCCTGCATTGTTCGAAAGAACATTCTCAACATCGATCTGGCCGGATACCACTTTCAGCTTTTTCTGGGATCAGCCGCTGAATGACGGGGAAGTTCCAATTGATGGTACTATCGTTCCATTCAGGATTACTTTTGCGGATAACTCAGTCTGGAGCTTAATGGAAAATCACCTTGCGGGCGGAAACGAAAACGGTCAACGGGAGCAGTCGAACGGAAGAGAACTCCCGTCGAATAATCGTATCGGTCGTAGAACCAGACCTGCGGCTGCCGCAAAAAATTTGGAAGCAGTTCGTATTGCCGGGCAGATAAGTATTGACGGTGTCCTTGATGAAGAAGTCTGGCAACGGGCGGAACCAGCCACTGATTTTTTGCAAACAGAGCCGACAGAGGGTCTGGAGGCGTCCGAAAATACGGAAGTTTTCGTGCTGTATGACGAGAAAAATCTCTATATCGGAGCGAATCTGTTTGATAGTGATTCAAATGGCATTCTCGGTTACCAGAAGCAACGTGATGAAGGACTCTGGTCGGACGATAGATTTATGTGGATCATTGATACGTTCCTGGATGGGAGGACCGGTTATTTTTTTGAAACGAACCCTGCCGGTTTGCTGGGTGATGGTTTAATCGGATCCAGCGGCGGTCGCGGAAGAGGAGGAGGATTTTTTTCCGGTGGTGGTGGTACAAATAAGTCATGGGACGGTATTTGGACTGTTGAGACAACGATACACGATCAGGGTTGGACTGCAGAGATACGTATTCCCTTCCAAACGTTGAATTTCAATCCGACAAATGATGCCTGGGGTATCAATTTTCAGAGGACGATACGGCGGAAAAATGAAGAATTGAGATGGAGCGGCCACAAACGAAATCAACCACTCACCAAGCCCATACATGCGGGAATGCTAACTGGTCTTAATAATATTTCGCAGGGTTTCGGCCTTGAAATCAAGCCGTATGCAACACTCGGTAGGAACAATACTCCGAATATTATCGAAGACGGTGTATTTATGCCGAATCCGGATGAACAGTCGGACGATCCGAGAGATATTGGTTTGGATGTCTCATATAACATCACCTCGAGCCTCCGCGGCGCACTGTCGGTCAACACCGACTTTGCCGAAGTTGATGTTGATCAAAGACGCGTCAATTTAACCCGTTTTCCTTTGTTTTTCCAGGAAAAGCGGGACTTTTTCCTGGAAGGTTCGAGCGTATTTAGTTTTGCTCCTAATAATGATGTAACCCCTTATTTCAGCAGGCGTATCGGTCTGACGGAAGGCGAGCAGATTCCTATCATATTCGGTGCCCGCCTTACCGGTACAGTCGGGCGTAATGAGATAGGGTTATTGCAGGTAAGGACCGATAAAAATTCTCTTGCCGAAGCACCGGTTGAGGATTTCAGTGTTGCCCGGATCAAACGTAGCTTATTCGATCAGTCTACGATCGGTATGATCTATACCCGCAGAACAAGCGAAGCGTTTAATGGTGAACCTGCACTCGATGACCGGCATACCGTTGGTGCCGACGTGAACTTATATACCGCGAAGTTTCTCGGGGACAAAAATCTTCAGTTCGAAGGATTCCTGGTATGGCACACCGATCCTAAAGATCCGGAACGGGAAGGGGTTCCAACTTTTAATAATCTGAGTGCCAGGGGAATCAGAATCAATTATCCGAATGATGTGTGGAACGGCAGTGTTTCTTACAGAGAATTGGGTGATGATTACGATCCGTCATTAGGATTCGTTAGAAGAAACGGTTTTCGGCGAGTAGACCCGAATATAGGGTTCAATCCCCGCGTCCAATTCATCTCCTGGCTTCGACAGTTACGATTTCGGGGGAACTGGCGACATCTGTGGGATATGTCGAACAATCTTGTAACCCGGAATATCCGATATACGGTTTTCAATCCCAGATTTGAAAGCGGCGATAGTTTTACGGTTCGGTTTATCCAGAATCTTGAATTACTTGATGAAGAATTCGAGATCAGCGACGGTATAATTCTCCCAGTCGGAGAGTATAATTATAGCGAATGGAGTTTTTCTGCATTTTCTGCAGGAAAACGCCCCGTATCAGGATTTTTCAATGTTACTTTCGGTGATTTCTGGACCGGTTCACGTCTGCAGTATTTTGCAAATTTTGACGTTAAACCGGCTCCAGGATTGAATCTTGAACTATCTTATGAAGTCAATGACGTAACGCTTCCCGAAGGAAATTTCAAAACGACTCTCTACCGGTTTGAAGGAGGATTTTTCCCGACACCATGGTCGTCACTTACCAGTAGCCTTCAATATGACGATATCAGCGAGGTTATCGGTCTTTTTGCCAAACTCAGATGGATTGTCAATCCGGGAAATGATATATTTATGGTATATACACACAACTGGAGAAATATAGGCGAAAATATCTGGGACTTTAACACCAAAACACTCTCACAAGGTGCAACATCAAAGATCAACTATACGCACAGATTTTAACGATTATTTTAAAAAATATTTTCAATTGTTCACAATGTGCTCACGTAAGAAATTACAATCTTTCGCTCCCTGAAGTACTCTATCCCTATATTTTTATATTTTTCTAAAAGGGTGCCACGTCGGTTAATGAGCGTTAGAGCTTAACGTTTATTCTGTTAAAGGTGACGACTCGCAGCACGAACCTTCCCAATAGTTTTTGTTTCGGCCAGAAGAATTTAAGTTGCCCCAGAAGCACTGAATACAGCAATGTTGCTACTTGATACAAAGGAATAAACAATAGAATTTTGACAGTTATTTTAACTGCATTATGTGTGTCTACACCAAATCCTAAAAAGCTGCTGACATACTGAGAGCAATAAAGCGTGGTATATCCGGAAAATGCAAATACCATGAGGATCAATATAATATCACGGGTTCCGTTAATACCCCATTTAATCTTTAATCGGTCAAAATATCGCTTCAACACCTTACCGTTCTTTCATATATACTGATATTTCTTGTATCATTTTACTGAAAGAGTTTGACATGGAATATTCTACATTAAAACGCCAAATTAACAAATGAATTTACCAATTTCAAATGATAAACTGCTTTGAACTTCCCCCAAATTTGTGGACACAAGAAAAAGAGTGTATTTTATCTTTCAAGGAGGTGTTCACATGTCAAGACGAATGGCCCATACCCGCGAGTTTAAGATTGAGGCAGTAGAACTGGCAACCCGAGGCGACAAGAGTATGGCTCAAGTAGCCCGCGACCTTAGTATCAATCCCAATGTGCTATCCACCAGAAACGCTACATAAGTATTAGTTAGGTTTTGCAAATTTATTTTTAGTATTTTTAGTGAACTATATTGAAAATGACCGGATCAAAGCAACCTTGGAGGAATGCATATGAAAGCAATTGTATACACGAAATACGGACCACCCGATGTTCTTCAGCTCAAAGAGGTGGAAAAACCTACTACCAAGGACAATGAAGTACTGATAAGAGTATATGCGGCAGCAGTTATAGCAGGGGACTGTGAACTTCGAAGTTTCAAATTCCCAATCTGGTTCTGGCTCTCCCTTCGAATATATACAGGTCTCATAAGATCAACAAGAGTAAATATATTAGGGCAAGAATTAGTCGGGGAAATTGAATCCGTCGGCAAAGATGTAAAACTATTTAGTAAAGGTGACCAGGTTTTCGCAGCTACCGCAATTGGTTGTGGTGCTTATGCCAAGTACAAGTGTATACGTGAAGAAAAGACGCTAGCAATAAAACCGGCCAATATGACTTATGAGGAAGTCTCCGCCGTTCCTACTGGGAAACTTAATGCATTACATTATCTTAGAAAAGGAAAATATCTAGAGCGGAGAAAAAGTTCTTATCAATGGCGCTTCTGGAAATATAGGTACTTTTGTGGTGCAACTTGCCAAGTACTTTGGGGCTGAGGTGACTGGCGTGGACAGCACGGAAAAATTGGACATACTGCGCTCGATTGGTGCAGACCACGTCATTGATTACACTCAAGAAGATTTCACCAAAAACGGTGAAACCTACGATGTTATTTTTGATGCAGTTGGCAAGAGTTCATTTTCACATAGTGTAAGGTCTCTAAAGCAAAATGGACCTATATCTTAGCCAACCCCCTCCTGTTACAGATGATTCGATGGCTATGGACTTCAATGATAAGCAGCAAGAAAGTAATATTTGAGATTTCAAGCTATAAATTAGGAGATTTTTTGAATAAATTATTTTGTTGCATATATTGCTATATACACTAGCTTATATTTATAAATGTTGGAGTGATTTAGTAACTGACCTGAGAATTTACCTTCGGCACCTAATTTTAAGGGTGCCTGTACAGGAAACGGAATATACTGCACACGATTCTCTAATCTTTTTGCCTGAAAAGTCAAGCTTTTTTGACGATATACATCATTTTTCTTACACAATCTCATTTAAACTCTTTCAGAAGTTTGATATGCGCAATAACGGATGGACATCATTTTTATTATAACTCTGTTTAAACTCTATTTTGTATAATTAGGACAAAGGAGATTTACTATGCATAGAAGAGCTATACAGCTGTTGCTGCTCATCGGGATGCTTGTAATCTCATGCGGTCGGAGTTCGTCCGACACACAACCGGCAGCAATACCGGTACCCGGCGGTATGGTAAAACTAACGGTCGGCGAAGACGCCCCAATGTTTACCTTACCAGGCACTCCCGATGGAAAAGAGATCGTCCTCAGTGACGTTCTGGAAAATAAACCTGTGCTGCTTGCTTTCTTTCCAAAGGCCTTTACAGGCGGTTGAACCAAGGAACTCTCAGGTTTTGAGAGAGATATCCAGAAGTTTCTGGATCTTGATGTGCAGATATTTGGTATCAGCGTTGATTCTTTTGAAGACAATAAAGCATTTGCAAAAAGCATGGGTCTTTCGTATCCGCTTCTTAGCGATATCGATAATAATATTGTCGATGCGTATGGAGTTCTAAACGATAACGGAACCTTTGCTCTTCGGTCTTACTTTCTCATAGGAATGGACGGAAAATTGAAATGGCTTGCCGTTAACCAGGGAATTATTCCGAATGAAACGGTTATTGAAGCATTGAATAATGCTCTTGGCAATTAACCAGGAAAAATAGTATAAACAGAGAAAGTACAGAATTACATATAATCAGCCTCCTTTTGGTTTTTCATCATAGGTTCCTGGATTTTTAAATGTGGTACGGACATTATATTTCTTACATCTTGCTTAAAATCATTTTTGTCGTATTTTTCCCAATTATTAATTAATTCGATTTTAAGAGGATTTCCAGGTTTTGCATTGATAATTCTCCTATTAAGAAGCTGATCGATTGCATGACTAAATAGGTCACGACTAATGCTACGTTTATCAGCATCTTTGTAAGTACCGAATTTCTCTATTATTCTCAATTACCCATACTTTCTCTTTTCCAACACGTTTGCTTAACAAAATACAGTAAACATGAGGAGTCTTAACAGGTAACGCTATAAAACCTTCGGTATCCCGACGGTCACGAAATCGCGAACAACGACCACGTCATCATTGGAGGCAACCTGATCTCATTAGAATACAACGTCTATGCCCCGGTACTCGAATGGGAACGAGGGAAAAAGGTCTATATCCCGATCGAAGATAACATTATCATCACTAAAAACGGTACCGAATCCCTCTACCCGCCGATCACGCGGATTCTCCTGATCCGATGACGATATTGTGATTGAAAAGAGTTATATTCCTGTCGGAAACCGTCAATAAATAGGAGTAAGTTCAATACCATGCAATTTATGGATATCTCAAAGTAACCGATGTTCCAACCTCCATTCTTGGACGGAAAAAGGCAAGAAAAATGAAAAAAATGTCAAGCAGCAGCGTCAAAAATTAACCCGGCGTGAATTTATTGGCAGCTCAGCAGCAGCAGCAGCGTTCACGATTGTTCCAAGTTGCGTCATGGGACGGTTCGCACCAAGCAACAAGATCAACGTGGCCTTTATCGGCACCGGAGGACAAGGAACCGGTAATATCAGGAGATTGATCCAGCTTCCGGATGTGCAAGTGATTGCCCTTTGTGATGTCAATCAAGAAAGCGACTATGGTCCTTTTTACTACGACTATCCTACTGCGGGACTGAAACCTGCTCTCGAGAGAGTAAATACGTATTACACTGAACAAAGCAAATCGGGGACCTACAAAGGTTGTGCCAGCTATATTGATTTCCGTGAGATGCTGGAAAAAGAAAATGATATCGATGCCGTGGTTATATCCACTCCCGATCACGTTCACGCAGCAGCATGTCTTGCAGCCATTGAACGAGGCAAACATGTGTACTGCGAAAAGCCTCTTACTCATTCGGTTTACGAGACACGAATTGTCACGGAGGCAGCTCTTAAAGCTGGAGTGGCAACCCAGATGGGAAATCAAGGCAATTCCGGCGAAGGGATGCGTTTGACGGTAGAATGGATACGAGACGGAGCGATCGGAACAGTTCGTGAGGTCCACGCGTGGAGCAACTCAGGCGGATTGGAATGGACAGAACTGTCAAACAGACCCGAGGAGACGCCGCCAGTACCGGATACACTTGACTGGGATCGCTGGCTCGGTCCAACGCCGTACCGACCTTATCATTCTGCTTATGCACCATATAATTGGCGTGGCTGGTGGAATTTTGGTACCAGTGCAATCGGTGATATGGCCTGTCATAACATTGATCCGGCATTTTGGGCCCTTGATCTGGGTGCTCCCACCAGTGTGGAAGCAAGTGGCACCAGATTGAATGACGAAACAGTACCCTCAGGAGCATTATACCATTACGAGTTTCCGGCCCGTGGAAATATGCCTCCGGTCAGTTTGAAATGGTATGACGGTGGATTGATGCCTCAACGGCCGCTGGAATTGGAAGAGGGCCGTAAAATGGGGGGAAACGGAATTTATTTTGTAGGTGACGACGGTATAATATTATGCGGCGGCTGGTCCGGCTCTCCACGCATAATACCCGAGACAAAAATGCAGGCGTATGAACAACCACCTCAGACAATCCCCCGGCTTGAAAGCCATCATGGAGATTGGATAAAATTCTGCAAGGGAGGCAGTCCCACCAGCTCGAATTTCGACTATTCCGGCCCATTAACCGAAATGGTACTGGTGGGCAATGTTGCGCTGCGGGCAGGTAAGAAGATATACTGGGATAGCGTAAACATGAAGGCAACCAATACACCGGAAGCGGATCAATATATCAAGCCTTCATTTCGGGATGGTTGGGGTCTTTAGACTCAATAATCAGCAGTTGAGCCCGTATTCTAAGTGTGCGGGGATCAATGGATTCAACTGATTTACGTAACAGGATTTATCTGTTGTCTCTAAACTTTCAACCTAAAACAAACCAACTTGTTCTGAATATTTTCAACAACCTGGATTGAATTCCTATCGGTTCGAGTTCCAGTTTTGCCCAGTTTTCAATTCTTCAGTCCCCTTCTACAATTCATTGAGAATTGTCCTTAATCGGGTAAATCTGTAAAATCATGGATGAAAATTTCTGTACGCTTTTATGCAGGACCCCGATGACAGTACATTACAGTTAGGTGATCGAATATTAAATTCAAATAAAGAAAAGTCTTATAAAATAACTGGATTACAATATATTTAAACATGTTTATCGTCGAAACAAATAGAATAAAAGAATTAGGACGTACTCCTGGTGGAGTTCATTTCACAGGGTTGATTGATGCAATTATTTATGCGCAAGCAAGGATTTCCAATATTCCAATATCTAATGTTCAAACTAATTTACGTACTAATTTACCGGATGGTGGTGTTGATACATCTGTTGATGGATTTTCGTCAAATGATAAATCAGGATATTTAAATAATTGTCCGACAATTTGGCAGTATAAAGCAAAAGATTTTAAGTGATGCAATTAAAAAAATTTGTGGTAATGGCTCAAATGTACAAGTATTATCGATTAACGATTTGCAAAAATGGTTAATCGAGTTTCCAGGTCTTGTCTTATATTATTTTCATAGAGAAATTCGATCATATTGTACAAGTATTGAAAGATGGTCTGGGAGTAAAGCAATTACTGATCCGCCAAAATTTATTTGGACAGAGCAAGCTAATGAATATTTATCTCAAATTAATAATCATATAGATTTTTCTCGGGAACCCGCTGATGTTGTTTTTCCTCTCACGGGTTTTCCGGGGACCGGAAAAACTCGATTAATCTATGAAATATTGAATAAAGATTCATCCAATAAGAGCCTTGTGATTTATGCACAAAGCGATAAAAATTTAGATCAATTAATTAATAATTTATTAAATGAGCAATCCACAAATGCTATAATAGTAATAGATGAATGTAGTCTGAAATCTAGGGAGAATTTAAATGACAGGCTTAATGGTCGCAAAGAAAATATACGAGTTATTACAATTGAAAACCGTAGTGAATTACAGAAAAACATTGCTGCAAGCTTTGTGCTTAAGAGATGTTCAGTGAAGGAAACAGAAGAAATACTAACAAAGAATTTCCCACATCAAACTCAAAATAATATTCGGCATATTGCTAATTACACCGAGGGATATCTAAGATTAGCAATTATTTTGGGTAATGATCCTCACTTTACTGATGAAGCTCCTGCAAATATAAAAAATTATTTAAGTGATCGTTTTAAATTGAGTAAGGATGAAAATAATGTATTAATGGTACTTTCATTATTTTTGAAAATTGGTTTTAAAGATGACAGATTAGATGAATTAAAAGCTGTTTGTACAAATTTTCAAGATTATCTTGGCTTTGACCACAATAATTTTATTCGTATTGCAAATAAATTGGTTCAAAAAATGGGATCTGTTGCCAAAGCAGGAAGATATTATTACTTAATACCAAAGCTTATAGCCAGATCGTATTTTAATGATGCATGGGATGAATTTGCAAAAGATAGATTATGTGATTTTAGAAAAAGAATTCCTCCTCAGCTTCTTGAACAATTTATTAATAGAGTTACAATTAGTAGTAATAGCGAAGCAAAAATTCATCTCTACTTCTTTTTTTAATGAAATAAAAAATTTAAAAATTGCTGATCTCTATAATCAAAAAAATGTTCGATACTTAGCAAAACTTATTGAAATTGAACCGGGAAAATATCTTGATGTCTTACATAATTTAATCGTTAAAGCAACCCCTCAGGAACTATTAGAAATTAAAGGCAATAGTTATTGTGGGGAATGGGGCCCAAGACGACATATAGTATGGTTATGTGAGAACTTAATACCATTTTCTGAATATTTTTATCGTGCTGAAGAAATATTATTTAGACTTGCATTGGCTGAATCAGAACCAAAAACTTGGAATAATGCTACTGCTATTTGGAAACAAATATTTAAAGTTTATTTATCAGGTACAAGCACCCATTTTGATGATAGATTTAAACTTATAGAGAAACGAATCTATATTAAAGACAATAAAATATTTTCCATATGCTTAGACGCATTGAAACATATTTTCGATAATCACTCAAGAGTGTCGGACAGACCAGTTTTTGGAGAACATACATCACCAGAAGATTGGAGACCAAAGACAACACAGGAAGGAGATGGGTGCTATAAGAAGGCCTTTGATTTCATTATAGAATATATATCCGAAAGAAAAATTGATGATCATAGAAAAAGTAAACTTAAAGATTTATTAATTGAAGAAGTCTGGAGTTTACTTGAGTTTGGATTTTTTGATAATTTACGAGCACAGTTAAAAGCAGAGAAAATAAATGATGAGCAACGTATAAAATTAATTCAAAATTTGGAGAATATTTTTCATCTTAATTCTAAAGATGAAAAAATCAAAAAGGAATTTATCGACGAATTAAGCAATTGGATTCAAAAGTTAAGACCTAAAGATAATATAAATGTTATCCTGAAAGAAGTAACAGGCATTGAACCTTGGCATTCATCGGAAGTTGGAAGAGAGGAAGAATGGGAAAAAGATCTTCGACAAATTACTAAAGAGTGTATTAACAATCCAGATATTGTTAAAAACAATATAGAATGGCTATATTCACATAATGCAAAAAGCGCTTTTAATTTGGGAAAGTATCTTGGAGAAGCGGATAGAAAAGGAATTTTACTTGATCTCATTCTTGATTCATGTAAAAAATACAAATCTACGCCGCTAACAACTGAATATATTGAGTCTATTGCATTAAAACATCATTCATCATTAATACTTCAAATTAATACATTTTTGGATGAAATTCAAGATACCAATCCTAAATTAGCTTTTGAATTAGGTGTTTCTGGTTGGAGAAAAACAAAATCCCTTGAAAGAGCAATACATCTCGTAGAAAATGACCTATTATCTGTTGCAGAGATGGCACATTTTTCATTTTACGAGGAGCTTAATGAAATAACAGAATTGGATGTAACAAAAATATTAGAAGTAATAAAAAGTTGTCTAAAAAAAGACCCGACAGAGGCAACGAATGTATTTTTGAACTTCCTTGGTCGGTTATTATCGCATGGCAGTACGAATAAAAAAAAGAGAGTCAATTTATTAGACAATGAAACAATAAGGAATGTGTCTTGGGAATTAATTGAAAATTGTTATACTGGCGGTCAAAAGAATGTGCATTATTGGGAAATAATAATGAGAAATTTGATAAACTATGATACTCATAAATCTATAGAAATTATTATACAAATAATAAGCTCAGACAGTCTATATTTTAGTGGTTCATCTTATAAAATTCTAAGTGAAATTAAAAAATCAGATCCGGAACTAGTGATGAGTAAAATTGGAGAACTATTATTAGATAAATCAAAAAAATTGAACCTTTTAATTGATACAAATAAAAAAACAATTTTTATGAATTTACCGAGTGAAGTAGTAATCAACTGGATAGATAATCATGGAGTTGATGCAGCGCGGATTGCATCTTTTCTTTTACCTTTACCGAATATAGATAGTCAAAAAAATGCTGTAATACCTGAATTAACAGAGAAAGTCCTAACTAAATATGGAAGCGATAAAAAAGTATTTGATAATTTCTGTGCTGGATCACATGATATACAATGTTATACAGGAGATATTGCCAAAATGAAGGAAAATAAAGCAGAAGAATTAAAACCTTTATTAAATCACCGGTTAGATTTCATAAGAAAATGGGCCAACTATATGATTGATTCTGCAATGCATGAAGCAAATTGGCATAGACAGCAAGATGAGGAATTCTTTTTGGAGTTGGAGTAGGTTAAAAGTATATGCCATTTACATTTGAAAAAATCAATAAAGATATTTCCGATGCTGTAGCAAAGCTTTTTGAAGATGATAAATTTACTCATCAATATATACAGTGGTCATTTTTATGGTATAAATTCATACATTATATCTCAAACACTTAACTCCACATTACACAATCTCATACAACTATTTTCTCAATACAAGTTATTTTGTGCGGTAACATTTGTATTTTGTATCTTCATGAACCCACGTTAAGAGAAAAATCCGAGTAATATCAGGTTATATTGTAATAAGAATTGAAAAGACATATTTCATCCCATGTTGTCGAAATAGGTAATTTGATAACAGATTAATCAGTTTTACTGTCGATATAAGGAATAGTATGAAAAAATCTATACAATTTGCAATATCGTTCTTGCTGCCGGTTTTGATCCTGGCATTTTCAATAACCGCTTATGCACAGATCTCCAAACCGTATATGCAGTTAGAAAGAATAAAAATGCCTGACGGATTTAAAATCGAACTATATGCCGATGGAGTCCGCGGTGCACGTTCTATGACTTTGAGCCCCAACGGAACACTGTTTGTCGGTTCTTATGGAGAAAGATTATATGCAATTGTTGACAGAAACAAGGATCATAAAGTTGATGAAGTCATTGTACTCGCAGAAGGACTTACCCAGCCGAATGGTGTGCAATTTATTGACGGCGATCTCTATGTTGCTGAAAGAAACCGTATTATTCGTTATGATGATATAGAAAGCAATTTATACGATCCTCCAGAGCCGGTTGTTCTGAATGATTCTTTTCCGAGCGAGCGTGCTCACGGCAAGAAATACCTCCGACTTGGCCCTGATGACAAACTTTATTTTGATAACGGCGCACCGTGCAATATTTGTGAACCGGAAGAGCTATTCGGTAAAATTCTTAGAATAAATAAAGATGGCGGTGATCTCGAAGTGTTTGCAGACGGCATACGGCACTCGGTAGGATTGGACTGGGATCCTCGGACTGAAGAATTGTGGTTTACAGATAACGGAAGAGATGAACTTGGCGATGAAATTCCTCCTGAAGAATTAAATCACGCTCCACGTCAGGGTCTACATTTCGGTTTTCCGTACTATTTCGGAATAGATATTAAAGATCCTGTCTTCGGTCATAAACGCAACATCCGTGAATTTCAACCTACCAAAATTGAAATGCCCGCCCATGCTGCAGCAATAGGAATGCAGTTTTACACTGGCTCTATGTTTCCAGAAAAATACAAAAACGGTATTTTTATAGCCGAACACGGCTCTTGGGACCGGAGTCCTGCAGTCCGTTTTAATGGATATAGAGTTTCCTTTGTATCGATCAATAACAGTGAGGCTGAGTATTATGAGCCCTTTGCAGAGGGGTGGCTCCTTGATGACGGACGTAAGCGGTTTGGACGTCCCGTGGATGTCTGTACTATGTCCGATGGTTCATTGCTGGTATCGGATGATTTTGCCGGCGTAATTTACCGTATTACGTACAACCGGTAATGTGTAAATAATAAAAGGAGATATATAGCATGATGAAACTACTTACAAAGTCTATTTTTTTCTGTCTTATAGGAATATTTACATTTTTTGGATTAGTGCTGGCTCAGGAAAAGGCACAGGATCGAAGAACGTGGATCGATAAAAATGCCAACACCACTGATGACCCTCGGCGCATCCCCATGCCCCCGGGGCAAAATGGTCCCGAAGGTACATTGGTGATAACGGGCGGACGGATTTTTGACGGGACCGGTGCTGCGGTTCGCAATGGAACTATTGTCATTGAACGGAACAAAATCAAAGAAATTCTTCCACCCGGTTCTAGAATATGGTCCCGGGATGCTCACGTGATCGATGTTGATGGGAGCACCGTAATGCCGGGTCTAATATCTCTCCATGAACATATGACAGAAGCAGGTAGTATGAGCGGCCCGACTGTTCTTTCTAACGAAGCAATAAATACGCTTAAATCAGTGGAACGTATGCGCTGGTATATTGAAAGCGGTATAACAAGCATTCGAGACCTTGCGTCACACGGAGATATACCATTCCGAATAAAGGAATTTATTTCTGAGAATAGAATACCAGGTCCCCGAGTTTTTCCTGCCGGTCAGCAAATTACTTCTACGGGGGGGGCACGGAACTGAGGGAAAACACATGGACAACCCGCTTGTCAATGCAGAACGGGCCGTTGATGGCCCTGACGAATGGCGGAAAGCAATCCGGGAACAGTTCAACAAAGGTGCTGATCTCATCAAGACTGCCAGTCACTTTAGCCGTGATGAGATCAAAGCAGCCGTTGAAGAAGCTCACGCTCTTGGGATGAAAGTGACAACCGATTCAGAGGCTTTCTATGTTCAATGGGCAGTTGAAGCGGGTGTGGATTGTGTTGAGCATCTGCAACCCCGTTCGGAAGAAGCGATCAGATTAATGGCGGAAAAAGGCACAGCATCTGTTCCGACAATTATGACTTTTATGAGATCACAAGACAAGGAAGGCGGAGAATTTGGCGGTTCTACAAACAGGTATACAGTTACAAGAGAATCATTGATGGAGTTGTTTCGGAAACAGAAACATGCCGGAATAAAAATGGGAATTGGAATTGATGAGGGAATGGATGTTATTTCTTTTCCCAATATCTACATAGAGGAATTAGAATTTTTTGTCGAGGGAGGATATACCATTTCAGAAGCTCTTGTTGCTGCCACGAAGACAAGTGCAAAGATCCTCGATATGGATGATAAGCTTGGAACAATAGAACCCGGAAAGCTTGCTGATGTCATTGTGATCGATGGCAAACCGGATGTTAATCTCGGCGACCTTGCGAATATGGATATAGTCATTCGTGACGGATACATCGTTGTCGAAGACGGCAGGATATTTGTTCCACGTCATGTTCCACCCGGTCAAGAACAATAAAGTTGTTTACATTTATAAACAGCACTGCCCAGGAAGTATAAACCAGTTGTAAAAGTTAAATGCTTAACTTTATATTCATCACCAATAATCAAAAGAGGTGCAAGTCATGATATCTTGAGTAATGATATTTTTACTATCTGTGATTTTCACTGTACCCGTTGCCAATGCACAACCTGGTATTCATACGGCAAAAACCGGTTCTGAAATTCTCCGGCTGATACGGAATGAAAAATTTGATCTTATCCTTCCGGGAGCAATGCGCGAGAATAATGTGGACATGTGGATTCACATCACGCGTAATGGAGACCCTGATCCATTAACTGAGAATTTTGGATTGATGTCCAGCTATCTGATTTTTACCGATCTTGGTAACAGGATCGAGCGGGCAGTGTTTGGTTCGGCAGGAACTGTTGAAAATGTTGACATACGCGGCTCCAACGAAATTTCAATGGCTATCGCAGGATATAAGTATCGAACGGAAGACTTCTCCGTTTACGACGAATTGAGAGATTTTGTTGCCGAACGCGATCCGCAGACGATCGCTGTCAACACATCCGATTGGCTCACTGCGGACGAGATGACGTTCGAACAGAAAGTCCAGTTGAGGTTGGCAACACTCCTAGCCGTGATGACGTCCCTCCATCTTGCCAGGCGTGGCGAGAAGGTACGTCTCAAGATTGCGGTTGGCATCCGTCGGATAATTCGTGGTGACAAAAGTCCTCGTGAAGACCACGTGTGCTTCGATGTAACGAATGTGGGGGAACGGCCCGTAATCATCAACAACACAGCAGGTTGGGTTGTCCGGAAAGCGGAAGAAGCGCAGGTACTGCATTCAGCTCCTATCGAATCTCTTGGCGCAGCAAGGCTCTTTTGAACTCACGCACGGGTAAAATGTCAAACTCACGGTTTCGCTGACCGAAGCGCCGAACTGGGTGAGGGATTCCAAGACATTCCTCGATGACACCTCAGGCCAGTCACTGAAGACGCTCAGGGCGCAGGTCTTTACATCGGTAGGACAAACCTTCGAAGTCAAACCCGAAAGCAAGCTGATTGACCGGCTTCGTCAGGATTGCTGAAAGAATGGCGCGGCGGCTCGGATGACGGAGGGATGGCCAGGGCCGAGGGATGCAAGATCAGGACGCCCGGAGCCGTCGCGTAGTTCAACTCCGGCCAAGCTATGCGGTGGTCGTTGGCCTTGGAGGGGTGCAGACCGAATTGCAGACGGCATCTCATATTCTCCATACGTAAAACTGGAAAAAATATTAGGGCCGAAATACTCTGGTCGAATTGTGTCTGCTGAAAACGTGATCACTGATTTCAGGGCAAGAAGGATACTCAGGGAAGTTTCAACTATGATCAATGCATTGGAAGCTCATCGTCAAATCCTCGAGCGCTCTTTATCTCGTGAGGTTATCACACCGGGTGTTACTACTCTGCGTGAGATAGGTTGGTGGGTCCGAGAAGAACATCATAAACGGGGATTAGGCAGGAGACATAATACTGGAGTTGGTATTCCGCATATTCTATATTCCGTAAAATCTGAACCTATTGATCCACCTTCTACGGGAGGTTGGATTTATCACCCTGATTATGTAATTCAGCGCGGTGACTTTTTAAATTTTGATAATGGAGTTAGATATCTGGATTATTTTTCGACAGATTATACCCAAAGCACCAATAGAACGGTTGAGGCTCCTGCTGTTTTTGTATATCGAGACTACGTGTACTTTACAGGAATCGATGCCGGACTCTTTCGGAGCCGCGATCCGTTGGGACCGTTCGAATACTACGGCGATTTCAAGGACGAAGATGGTAAGAGTTTAAAGGATGACCGAGTCTATTTTTATTTCGCCGGGCGCTCAGTTAACGGGATATCTGGAGCCGAACTCGACAGTAGAGACGTGAGGAATTTTTTTTGTCCTGCCAAACGTTTCTTCCAGTTCGAGCCGTCGCATATCTGGGAACAATACGGCAACCGGCAACCGGAATGAGTACAGCGGCGTGAGTTGGATAGAAGGGCCCTGGATGACCAAGCGAAATGGAATTTATTATCTTCAGTATACAGCCCCGGGAACTGATTGGAAAACATATGCTGTCGGCTTATATACCAGTAGAAATCCGCTGGGTCCATTCACGTACTACGAGGGAAGTCCTATCCTTGTTCATAAGAACTGGGGCTAATCAATGGTATCGGACATCACAGCATAATTGAGGCTCCTGACGACACCTTATGGGCATTCTAAACCCTGCTCTACCGGAACTGGAACCGCTGGTTAGAGCGGGCGCATCGGTATGGATCCGGTTGGCTTTGATGAGCAGGGGAATATGTTTATTAATGGGCCATCGGAGATGCCGCAGTGGGCTCCAGGAGTAAAGGCCAATCCTTGGGAAAACAATGATAGTGGGTCAATATCCTTGACGGAAGACGACAAGAGCTATGTCGTCAGCAGTGAGGCCCCAAGACGAAATGCACCCTATGCTTTCGATAATAACCTCAGGACCTGGTGGAAACCAGCTGAAAATGATACAGAACCCTGGCTTATCCTCGATCTTGGAGTCGTCACAGAGGTAGATCCACTTCAAGATTTCATCATTGACTCAGATCGAATCCTTTTCTCAATTCCACCAGAACGCTGGACAGAAACTAACGTGATCAGAACCAGGAAACACAAGATCGAAGTATCATCGGATGGTGAAACTTTTCAGACTGTAGTAGACAAGACCGGGAACAACGCGGACAATGTTGTTGAATTCGACGATTTTGCACCGGTTCAATGCCGTTATGTGAAACTGACGATCACCGGATGGCCAAAAGAAGTGTCGTTCGGAGTGGTTGAGTTCACGGTCTTTGGGAAGCCAGGACCAGTTTATCCAGGCCGTATTCCTCAAAAATATGGTTTTGGTAAGCCATCTGAGCCCGTTATCCCTAAACGCTGAAGAGTGTCCGACGGCACAATCAATGACGTAACCAATAAGGTCCACAAATCCTTTTAATTTCTACAAATCAAATTTACTTTAAAAGTTCGCAAATCGTACAACCCAATGAGCAGAAACCACATGTAAAAGCCAAACACTTACCGTAATAATTAACCCAAAATATCCAATTTGCTTTGATGACTTACACATTTTGCAAGCATAAGAGCATCTTATTCATTACGATTAGTATTTTAATAAAAATTACCCATTGCCTTCAATCTTTAATGGTGAGTTTCAGTCGGACCACCTTTTGTTTTTCAGTTCCCTGATCAGCTCCGGAAAACGCTCTAATGTTTTTGATAAAACACTGAATTCGGATTTGCTTACCTGATCTGTAAGTTGTTTTCCTCACTCCACAAGTTTGGAATATCAATATTTCATACCAAGTTTTTCAATACTTGAAGCAAATTCCTCAATCTCATTTATAGTCAGATTAACATTTATATTTTTCCATTTCGGTTGAAACTCGGTTTTAAGAGCCCGTAATAAAGAACCGATAGAATAAGACCAGTACCGGGACGTATCAGGCCAAGGTTGAATGTTCTCTTTTGCAATAATGACATCCTGCTCGACATCTTCCAGAATCTGCCACCAGTCGAGTAGCCGTGTTCGGGAAAATAGCTGCGGCTTATACTGATTCGTAGCGGTAGATGTATATGACTTCCAATGGTTGATTGCCGCTTCGAGCAATTGAACCGCCTCCTGCTGCCGCACAGAATCATTGGTAATTCGAAAATATGCCAGTTCTACGGCCCAACGGATCTTGTCGGCAAAATAATTCCCGAGATGGGACATCGACTCAATGTCTGTCAGGGTCTGCTCAAGTTCTTTGGAAAGTTCTTTATCTCTCCTGAGAGTGGAAACACCCGCGAGTGCTCGATCGGCAAATCGTTCCGGATTAAACGCCACCTGAAGTGGTTTCATACCCGGGTTGTCAGTACCAGTGATAATTCACATACTGCTTGATAGTCTGAGTTCCAGCATGGTCCAGAATGCTGTTATCACGTTTCTCATAATCGATGAACCGGTTAACACTGTGAAATTTATTCAGCATATCGAAGCCCGCTTCCGGGGTCCCACTGTCTGTCATTTACGAACCAATAGAAACGGTTGAGCTACTGAATGATCTCTGAGGATGCCGACCAGGTATCGAACAGCAGTGACGCATCAACACTTGGAAATTGATCGACCAATTTGTCTTCAAAAAAGGTGCGGTCCAGGGTTGGGTCGTACGCTAGACGACCCAAGAGCATGAAGCGGTACCAGTGTTTCCGAATCTTCAGTTAACGCGGCTGCTCAGGACCAAGACTAATAAACTCCCTCCCCGGCACATACTCGTCCGATCCCATGTAAAACCCAGCCATTAAACCGGGAGGCAGGTTAACCAAAAATTTCCGCACATGATCAGGATTACTCCAGTGGTGAACGAGAATATCATCGTTCCGCAGATTCATCCAGCTCTTCATTTGGTTCTATTCGACATCTTCGCGATACTCTTGATCGAAAAATGGTGGATTAGTTGTCGTATAGATCCGGGCACGAGAATATTTATAACTCGTTTCAAACGTATCGGGGTAATCCTCGAATGTCTTGCAGATTTTTGATAAACAACTTTCAAGTTTTCGGAAAATAAAGCGCACATTTCCTTCAGGCTGAACAATTTTGGCATCCATAATACCCAAACTATACGTCTTCCATATCCAGCTTTCGGTGCTGTACTCCTCTGTCAGTTCCCGGCCTTCAGCGACTGTACTGTTTAAGTTTCCGTGCACCCGTTCACCTGCCGTCACACCGATTCCTTTTTGAGGAGAGGATAAGTCAGGAGCAGCTCCTTTAGGCTCGCTCGCAGATAGGCAATAGTGTCTAAGTTATCTTGCCGGTGGTCAATGCTATATTTCCCAAATGCGCCGTGCATGTGGATGTTTCAGTGAAATAAATAAATATCGATGCCGCGGTCTCTGCGGCATACTGCATGACACGCTGCCAAAAAACGGTTTTTTCATCAATAGTGACGTGCTTGACTACACATAGATTGGCAGAATCCATAATGTTAATATCGTTCAAGTCGGTGTCGTACCAGTGCGGATTCATGTCATGATCGAACGGAACATCAGGGAGGGGTCGACCAAAGTGTCAGCAGGTTATATCGGTCCAGCACCATTTCGTCTTTACAATATTCTTTTGAGCTGAATCGCCGGTATCGTCGTAACTCGGTGCCCGTGCATCGAGGGGAATATTGAATTTAATACCTCGCCGGAGAATAAATGGTTTGCCTTCACGTTGTGGAAGGGCGGACAAATCCGTGCCAAACCGAAGCATCGCCGCCCGTTACACGAAGAACGTCAGGCTGTTCGTAGCGGATCCGATAGTGCTGAGGCTCAAAAGTCGAGAAACCGTAGTCAGAGTAATTCTTGTGTCTGCATTGTCTCTCTGGATGGAATATCCCAGGCTATTCAATCGTTTGACCAATCTCTCTGGCTGCGAAGGTTAACTGTGGTGACTCAGTATCATAATCTAATGACACATTGAATCCGGAACCTCTCTGGGCAAAAACATTTGTTACAAGGATGGAAAACCATACAGGAATAAATAGAAATTTAATCCCGGCAAATATTCTGTTATGAAAAAACATAGGTGTTCCTTTTCCAAAGCTTTCTTTAACATGTTATTTTTACTTAATTTATGTAATGATATCCAACCCATAATAAGTACACTTTTTATAGACGGAATTTAGAAACAATGTGTATGGTTAATCTTCGATATCGCTTCATGTGTGAGTAATTTCATAATTAGTTCCATACTGTAACGCTTGTATGCCGTCTGAACAAGTTGGATAAATTTTATTATTTATTAAGATTTATAACATTAAGATACAAGTAAATTATTTTATTTTTCTGGGCAATTGTACAAAAAAATCTTTCCTGTATACGAAAATTTAAAATATATTATGTTGCATAACCCAATTAATCTCATTATATATAATTTTTGCATTAGGTCTTTTGATTTTGAATATGTTTGTATAATAATACAATAAACAGAGATAAGATATTGTATGTCACTCCGTGTCGGAATAGTTGGTTGGGGCGAAATTGCTCAGGTCCATGCATCGAAGATCAAAAAAGCAGGTGCACAGGTGAACGCAATCGTTGAAGACCCAAAAATCAAACTGGATATTGACATCCCCGTTTTTCATTCAATTGATGATATGCTCCCTCATGTCGATGCTGTCACTGTCGCTGTGCCGAACTTTTTACACGCTTCGATTTGTCTCAAGACTGTTCGTGCAGGTAAACCAGTTTACGTTGAAAAGCCCTTATGTATAACCAATGGCGAACTTGATGAACTAGAGATTGTTCTCCTGAAACAAAAGATTACGGTGCATGTTGGGTACCGCCTCAGATGGAATCCATTAGTAATGAATATTCGAGAACATGTCAAAGGGATCCGAAAGATAAGCTGTATGTACAACTTACCAATGAAGACCCTCGATGATAATAAAGGTTGGACATTGCAGAATAAAACGACCGGCGGTGGATTTTTTACACTCGGTGTTCATTCACTCGATCTTGCTCGGTGGATTGCGGGTGCACGGGGCGAAGCTATGACCAATTTTTCAGCACTCGCAGAAAGCATTGAAGAATCGTGTGACTTTCCTCTTTATGTCCGGCTCTCCGGAACACTGCCTTCAGGAATTGAGATTGTCGCTGGGGCCGATCATCGCAAAGGAGCGCCAACCGGCTTAGAGATCGAGATAGAAGCCGATGAAGGCGGTAAAACCTATTCTATACTCCCCCCACATTTATTTGATGATGAAGATATTGAGTTTGAAGCGATCATTCGTAATTTCATTTCTTCTGCTGAACAGAAGATCTGGGACAGGGATGAATACAATGAATTTATCCAGACACACCGAGAGCTTCTTGAGGCAAGAAGGATTGCAAGTTTTTCTAAATAATTTATAAAGCAATATTGCACCCCTATAATTGAAAAACTGGAAAATAAAACGAAAATAAACAATCCGTATGCAATCGGCTCTTCCTATGAGTAGTGTTGGCGTCGTAGTGGTAACCAAACTATCTTGCAAAACTCTTTAATGATGTTTTGTATATCAAACAGGACGAACATAAAAGGATTTATTGAATTTTCTGACTCTGACATTGTAAAATATGTTCATTTTTGTTGCAGTGTGTTGGTGCTATCGCCAACAGAGTTGTTGCAATAAATATAATGTCAAAAAAAACAATATGACACTTGACGTTTAACAAAGCAAAAACATATTAACGATATGGGCATGATGAAATTACATAAATCTTTGATCGCATTCATTTTGGGTAGTATAATAATAATATCACTCGGTTTCTGCAAGAAAACAGGTGTAACAATGAACATTGAGAAGCAAGCGTTCGGGATAACAGAGGATGGGACCTCCGTTGACCTTTACACTCTGACAAATGCCAGTGGATTAGAAGCAACGATTACGAACTATGGAGGAATCATTGTATCTATCACGGTACCTGATCGGAATAGGAAGCTGGAAGATGTCGTATTGGGATATGACACGCTGCAGGAATACATGAACGATAATGCCTATTTTGGCGCCATAATCGGGCGGTATGGAAACCGGATTGCGCATGGCAGGTTCACGTTAGATGGGGTTGAATACACCCTTGCACAAAACAATGGTGAGAACCATCTGCACGGAGGGATCAAGGGATTTGATAAAGTCGTGTGGCAAGCAGAACCATTCAGGGATGACCATGGTGTTGGAATAAAGCTCACCTACCTGAGTAAAGACGGCGAGGAAGGATACCCTGGCAATCTTTCGGTAACAGTTGTCTATACCCTCACCAATGACAATGAGCTCAAAATAGAATATACTGCCACGACAGACCACGTAACAGTGGTTAACGTAACCAATCACTCTTATTTCAATCTTGCCGGTGCGGGTTCGGGAGATATTCTGAAACATGAGTTAATGATTAATGCAGACAGGTTTACGCCTGTCGATGAAGGTCTGATACCGACAGGAGAACTGAGGAGCGTCAAAGACACTCCCATGGATTTTACCAAGCCAACTGCTATAGGCACTCGAATTGAACAGGATACCGAGCAATTAACGTTCGGTGGCGGTTATGATCATAGTTGGGTGCTGAACACTGGTGATGGGTCAGTGACGTTGGCAGGCAGCGTCTATGAGCCAACAACCGGACGTATCATGGAAGTTTATACCACCGAACCCGATCTGCATTTCTATTCAGGAAATTTTCTGGACGGCAGTAACACCGGGAAAGGCCGTAACGTTTATGGGCATCGGTACGGGTTCTGCCTTGAAACACAGCATTTCCCCGATTCCCCGAACAAGCCCAACTTTCCCTCGACAGTTCTCAATCCGGATGAGGAATATGCCACGACTACAATTTATAAATTTTCTGCGAAATAAAGCGGTGGATATGCGAGGAGAGACCTAAATCGAAAAGAGCAGATTTCTTCGGTCGCCTAATAAAATTTCTATCACATGTTGAAAAAAAAATCGATTAAACGCTGGAACCCACTACTGGGAGAATGGATAATCATCGCTCCCGTCACTGGTGAGAGGCCGTGGGACGGAACCGTTGTAAAACAACCGAAACACATTCTTCCTGAATTTGATCCGGCTTGTTACCTCTGTCCAGGCGTAAAACGCGCAAGCGGGAAAGTGACCCCTGAATATAAAGAAACGTATGTTTTTGAGAATGATTTCCCATCATTTTCAAAGAATAATACGATGAACAAACACAATAAAATTTATCCACAGGATAATCCCGCTCAGGGTATTTGTCGCGTCGTATGTTTCAGCCCGAAACACAATATTACGCTTGCAGAAATGGATGAAGAACAGATTGTGAAGGTGTTATGTACATTACGCCACCAATTCAAGGAACTTTCTTCTTTACAAGAAATTGAGAATGTCCTGCTGTTTGAAAATAAAGGTGAAATAATCGGTGTTTCAAATCCTCACCCGCACGGACAGATTTACGCCACGGGTTTCATACCCAGGATTCCTTTAACTCGATATAATAATGCTCAAGCATTTATGGAGAATAACGGAACCTGCCTCTTATGTAGCATTTTAGAAGAGGTACTCCGTGACGATCAACATATTGTGAGTCATAATCAACAATTTGTTGCATTTGTACCCTATTTTGCCCGTTACACATATGAAGTACTCATTATGCCTCGACACCATTACACATATATCACCGAATTAAATGGAGAAGAACTGATATCACTGGCGTCTCTTTATCGGGAAATCCTGATACGCTATGACAATCTGTTTCAAACTCCGTTTCCCAATATCACGATTTTCCAGAATGCGCCCTGTTCCAAAGCAATGGATCCTGCACCTTATCATTTTCACATCGAATTTTGTCCCCCTCTTCGAGCCCATGATAAACTTAAATACATGGCAGGATTTGAAACCGGTGGAGGGAATATAATTAATCCCTCTCTCCCAAATGAATCCGCTGAAGAACTGAGATCCTTGCCCACGATTCATTACACAAAGCGTTCGTAATTGTTACTTCGAATGAAACGATGAACAGACTAATTACCACCGAGATAAAAAGATTCGGAAAAACGTGGTCAGCAGACCCTGACGTTATCGGTGTTGCACCGGGAAGAGTAAATATTATTGGCGAACACACCGATTACACGGGCGGATTCGTCCTACCTGCTGCAATTGATAAAGAAGTGGTCTTTGCGGCAAGGAAAATACATGGAAATATTATATCCGGCTTCTCAATGAATTTCAGTGAAGAAGCGTCATGTAAGGTTGGTGAATATAACTCAAAACATCCATGTGGGTGGTTCCGCTATGTTATGGGTGTGTTAGCTGAATTAGAGCGGAAAGACGTGCTCATTGAGGGATTTAATTTTACAGTGGGAGGAAACGTTCCAATCGGTTCGGGTCTTTCTTCTTCAGCAGCCCTTGAAATGGCTGTTCTCACCGCAATGGAAGACTTATTCAGATTTCAATTGGATGATAAAGAAGCTGCTCTTCTCTGTCAAAGAGCAGAAAACAACTTTGTAGGTGTGAATTGCGGTATCATGGATCAGTATATCGCCAGGACGGGGAAAAAAGATCATGCAATTCTCATCGACTGTACAGACTTTTCTGTAAACGCCATTAAAATTAATACTCCTGGTTATGTCTGGCTTATTATTGACTCTAAGAAAAGGCGAGAACTGGTAGAATCGGAATATAACAATAGACGTATGGAGTGTGAAAAAGGAGTGTCGTCCACCCAAACTGCATTCCCCAAAAGAAACATTAAGGGTTTACGCGATATTTCTGTTGATGATCTGCGCACTCTTAAGAACGCATGTAGTGAAAATGTTTTTCGAAGAGTAAAACATGTGATTACCGAAAACAACCGCGTTTTAAATACAATAAGAGCATTGGAAGCAGGTAATATTGATGTTGTTGGCAAAAATCTTTATGCGTCTCATGCGAGTCTGCGTGATGATTTTGAGGTATCCTGCAAGGAACTTGATACGCTGGTTGAAATTCTTTCAGAAATTGATGGCGTATCCGGTGCTCGATTAACCGGTGCAGGATTCGGGGGCTGTCTTATAGCTCTTGTAAGGAAGGACTCAGTTAAGACCGTTGAACGGGCTATGAGAAAAAAATATCATCCGAAAAGTCTGCCAGAGGGTGAAAATGCCGCAATATGGACAGTTAACATTTCTGACGGCGCCAGATGTTTTAATTGATGGGAATTTTAATGACAATCCAATCAATTATTAATAATAATGATTATTGTGCCACAAACGTGTCAATGTTTTTTTTAATGTTCACAGGCAAAAATAAATGTGACAGTAAAAAGTGAAACGGTGTGAATTATGAACATACGTAAAAAAGTTGGAATAGTATTGGCATGTGTGTTTGGTATGGCGGTTGTAATAAACACTTTATTTCACATTTATTCTTCAGACTGGACTGAGAACTGTGACACACAATCTGCGGAATTGCTCAATTCGGTACGAAATCCATCGTTTGAGGAATTAGCAAGTCGATTAGTGCTTGAAGAAACAGATGGACAGACGCCAAAAAATTGGGATAAGTTTGAATTGGATGGGGAAGCAAAATTTGAGTTAGATCGGATCAGCGACTCTGGAAAGTGAAGCGCAATGGTTTCCTCGGAAGAAGGTTCAGATGCTGTCTGGCGGACGTTTTTGTCCGTGAAGCCATTTTCTCAATACATGTTATCTGCCTGGATGAAAAACTGAAAATGTTGTTCCTCTGACAGGCAAAGGTGTCCTCCTCACACTGCATACACGTCCGGGAGATGAAACTACCCCGCTCACCGGAACCAATGACTGGACGCTGATTGAAATGGTGTTTGACTCTGGAACTGACGACACCATACAAATTAATTGTGTCCTTGGTTTCGATGGTTTAGTCAGGGGAACGGTGTGGTTTGATGACATACGTTTAAAATTTATTTCTTCTCAGATTCTGAAGCCAACTGTGGCTATAGGTGCAGAGAAGACAGCGGATCCTATATCGAAATATATTTACGGACAGTTTATTGAACATGTGGGACGTACTATCTATGGTGGTTTATGGTCAGAAATGCTCAAGGACAGGAGATTTTATAGAGCACCAGGTGATTCATCTCCGTGGAAAGTCAGTGGAAAGTCATTGGAGGAAACGGTCTGGTTGAAAAAAAAAGAATATTCGGGATACCGGGATACATTGTAATTGCAAGGAGTCCTGGAGCTGCGCCGATAGAAGTGAGCCTGATATGGGATCAGGGTGAAGGCGATAAGAAGACGGTTCTCATAACCATGGTCGCACATGAATTTATCAAAGTACCATTGAAATTCTCGGCCGGAAAAACTACTGGAAGAGGCCGTTTGGAAATTGTCAGCCGCAAGAGAGGGGCGTTTCGCATTGGAACAGTCTCACTGATGCCGGCCGACAATGTTAAAGGTTTCCGGGCGGACGTTTTGAGTGTAATGAAGGAGCTCAACGCAACAATCTACCGCTGACCAGGGGGCAATTTTGTAAGTGGTTACGACTGGAAAAACGGCATTGGTGAACGTGACCGGCGTCTATACCCCGGCAAACCAATAGGAGCAGAATTGAACCTAACGATGTTGGTATCCATGAGTTCATAGGGTTGTGCCGTGAATTGAACGCAGAACCATTCATTGCGGTAAATACAGGCCTTGGTGATGCCCTTTCTGCCGCTGAAGAGGTTGAATACATCAATGGAACTGTGGAAACGCCCATGAGAAAGCTTCGGGCTGAAAACGGTCATCCTGTGAACCATTCAATGTAACGTGGTGGGCTGTTGGTAACGAGATGTACGGCTATTGGCAGTTGGGTCACATGCCTGTAGAAAACTATGCAAAGAAACATAACAGAGTTGCCGAAGCAATGTATTCAGTGGATCCCGGAATAAAACTTGTTGGTGTTGGCTACTTAGGTGACTGGGATGAAAAAATGCTTGCCGAGTCCGCAGGTCATATGGACCTGGTCAGTGAATATTTTTACATTGATTATTTATCACAGTTCTGGCACAATGTCAGTGAGCTGTTGGAAAGACTGACCATTTACTGGCAGACAGGCGGGCTCCTGACACATGTCAATCAGATACCATATACGATAAAAACCATAGCGGACACACACCACAACTACCGCAAGACTATAGAATCTCTTGCAGGTAAAGACCTTCGAATCGCCGTGGATGAATGGAATTATTGGTACGGTCCACATATTTGTGGTTCATCCGGCACGCGATCTTTTCTGAGGGATGCTTTGGGAATTGCCGCGGGTCTCCATGAATATTTCCGCAATAGCAATATTGTGTTCATGGCAAACTATTCACACACGATTAATCGTCGCGGATGTATCAAGACCAGCGCTACTGCTGCCGGACTTGCCGTCACGGGACAGGTGTTGAAACTTTACAGAAACAATTTTGGTGTGATTTCTGTGGAGATAAGCAGCATACCCGAACCCCTGGGCGTTGTTGCAGCCTAGACAGATGACCACAAAACATTGACAATAGCGATTATCAACGCCACAGAAGAAAAGTACGATCTATCTCCCTGAACTTAGAGAATGTCTCCTTATCGGGGAATGGTATCTTATACGTGATCACGGGTTCTAATGAGTGGGCATACAACGAACCCGGTAAAGAGCCTAATGTGAAAATAGATGAAAAACCATTGAGGAGTAATTCAGATAAGCTTGAAGTAGCACCGATCAGTGTGTCACTTTATACCCTTGCTGTGAAATAAAGAGTAGGTAGTAAGCTGTTAAGATTTTTCAACATAAATTGTGGTCACAAAAATTAATGATATTAATACCTGGAAGTAAAAATCGTGAATATGCGCAATATATGGATAAAGCATTATGGAATTAAACTGGCTTGACATCGGACTGTTTATTGCATTTTTTATAGTTGCTATTGGAACCAGCCTGTATAAAAGCCGTAAAGAAGAAACTGGTGAAGACTTCTTTCTGGCAAGTCGTGGACTGCATTGGCCGTTAATCGGCCTATCCCTTATAGCCGCCAATATTTCCACCGAGCACTTCGTAGGAATGGCTGGACAGGGCGCCGGTATAGCCGGTATGGCCGTTGCAAGTTATGAATGGATGGCAGCAATCACGTTAGTATTTGTGGCGCTTTTTTTCCTTCCTAAGTTCCTCAAAAGCGGTGTTTATACAATTCCGGAATACCTTGAATATCGCTACAATGCAACAGCACGAGCAATTATGGCATTCTACACAGTAATTATATACATTTTTGTCACTATTTCAGCTGTCGTTTATTCAGGAGCTTTGACACTGCATACTATATTCGAAATGAAGATGATCCATGCAGTATGGCTCATCGGAGGTGCCGCTGCTCTCTATACCACGTGGGGTGGATTAAAAGCCGTCGCCTGGGCTGACCTTTTTCAAGGTTCGGCACTTATTATCGGAGGAGCGATAACGATGATCCTCGGCTTCATAGCAGTAGGCGGGGTTGGTGCCTTTTTTGAAACCAATGCCGAAAAACTTCATGTTATTCTTCCCCGGGATCATTCCGTTTTACCCTGGACTGCTCTTGTCATTGGTCTCTGGATCCCCAACTTCTACTACTGGGGTCTGAATCAGTACATTACACAAAGAACGCTTGCAGCAAAAACTCTTAGACAAGGCCAATTAGGTATTATATTCGCGGCATGTATCAAACTCTTCATTCCGTTCATCATTATCTTTCCCGGGATAATGGCTGCACAGCTTTACAAAGACCAACTCGCGATTACAAACGATGCCGCATACCCGTTACTTATCAAAAATCTTATACCTTCTGGTTTAAAAGGATTTATATTCGCAGCCTTAACCGGAGCGGTTATAAGTTCGCTCGCATCGATGCTCAACTCAGCATCGACTATCTTTACTATGGATTTATATAAACGACACTGGAAAAAAGATGTGTCCTCCCATTCTCTGGTAACAATCGGTCGTATTATGACATTATTATTTGTCGTAATTGGCTGTCTGTTAGCCCCACAATTGGGAGCGGAACGGTTCAAAGGAATCTTCAATTACATCCAAGAGTTTCAGGGATTTATTTCCCCTGGAATCCTTGCAGTCTTTGTCTTTGGTTTGATCTTTAAATACACTCCTGCTTCAGCCGGCGTTATTGCATTGCTGCTTAATGTTCCCATTTATGGCTTACTTTTGTTTTATTTCGGGAACATTGCTTTTTTGAATAGAATGGCAATTACATTTGGAATATTGGTTTTAGCAATGGCAATCATCACGAAGATCATGCCCCTTCCCCATCCTAAAGCTATACCCACGAGAGAAGGGTTTGATATGAAGCCGGATCCTGCGGTTCTATGGCTTGGTTTAGCGGTGATAGCAGTTACAATAATACTTTATATTGTCTTCTGGTAAAAGATATTTGGTACAAAAAAAGATAGAACAATAAACAAGGTAAAGTGAACTATGATTCTACAAACCATCAAGGGAGTTTCTCTCCTTCTTGCAATCATATTTATTATTAGTTCATGTGGGAACAATCCGCAAACTAATATGGAACAAATTACACATCAAAGAATCGCTTTTAATTCCGGCAGAGATGGCGATTCCGAGATTTACGCAATCGGTAGAGATGGAAAAAACAGGAGAAACCTGACACAGAACCCGGGAGATGATGAATCTGCCCGGTGGTCTTTAGACGGCACAAAAATCGCATTTCAATCCAACAGGAACGACGATTACGACATTTATATAATGGATGCTGACGGCTCAAATCAGAGAAGGTTGACCGAGATGTCCGGCGATGAAGAAAATCCACACTGGTCCCCTGATGGATCACAAATTGTATTCAACTCCAACATAAACGATCTTGGTGACATTTATACAATAAACATTGACGGATCGATCCTTATCAGATTAACAAAAAATCCTGAAAAAGATGCATACGCTTCCTGGTCGAAAGACGGATCGAAGGTCGCTTTTTATTCGTTCAGAGATGGCGGTAAGCAAGAAGAACTCTACAGTATGAATGCCAACGGGACCGCACAGACACGGCTCACACATAGTGAGGGAGGAAATAGGGCCTCGTCCTGGTCACCGGTTGCAAAGTAAACTCCGTAGAAACTGTTTTTCCGCACCATTGATTGGTACGTGAGTTCTCCCTGATTCACAGGAATCCTCTCAAAGAGTAAAAACCCTATGCCAATTTATTAAAGTAATAATCTTACTAATTAGATCAATGTTTCTAATTTGTTCCGAAAATACATATTGTTCAAAGGAGATTGTGTCATGAGTTTAAAAGGATTATTGACCGTTTTTGTCACTTTTATTGTTCTTGTGTCCGGGATTGATGCATACGCTCAGAAATCAAAGCAAAATTATGAGATTATGAGACTAATACGGCATGAGAAATTTAATCTGATTTTGCCCGGTGCTCTGCGCGATAACAACGTTGACATGTGGATTCACGTTGTGGAAAGTGGAAATAGGGATCCTCTCGCTTTAGATTTAGGGGGATGGTTTGAATATAGATTATGGGAACCGGTCGGTTATTATATATTTACTGACCGGGGTGGTGACAGGGTCGAGAGGATAATCTTGGGTGGCTCTGATCGAGAAGGTCTCTACGATATTCGCGGCTCAGGAGAAGACCTGCTGAAATTTGTGAAGGAACGCGATCCCGAAGTGATTGCTGTCAACATGTCGAACTCGCTTACCATAGCTAATGGTCTTTCTCATACAGCATATTTAAGGTTAACTGAGGTATTGGGTGAAAAATATACCGACAGACTTATTTCCGCAGAAAATGTCATAACCGATTTTCGTGTGAGAAGAATTCAAAGAGAGATTATCGCATTCGCAAACGCCGTTGAAATTCAAAGACAGATAATGGAAGAAGCGTTGCAGAATATTAAGCCGGGTATAACGACACGAGAAGAGGTCGGTTGGTGGGCACAGGACCAGCTGCTGGCACAAGGGATCCCTCCAACGTATCAATCGGCGACCTTGTTTCTACCGTATATGCCGGGAGTATCCCATTCCGAATCACAAAACCAGTCAGAGAACAGGGCATTTCAGCGCGGAGATTTCTTGTCATGGGACATGGGCATCGGATACTTGAACTTTGGTACTGATATTAAGAGAAATGCGTATATTCTGAAGGAGGATGAGACTGACATTCCTGATGGGTTGAAACTCGCATGGGAACGCGGGATGAAGGGACGTGAGATTATTCGGAAAACTCTCAAGGTTGGCAAGAATACGGAAGAATCAGTGAATAATATTGTTCGAGCTCTTGAAGCGGGAGGTTATATTTCAACTCCATCCGATGATAGAACTTCACAATACAGAGACTTGATGAATGCTCTCGGTGACGACGAGAGATCCGGATTCTCTCTCGGCCTCCACCCTACCGGCAACACCAGCGTGGGCGATGACGGAGCAGGTCCGTATATTGCCTTATATCGACCGGATCGCCACCATTTCATGATTCAGCCAAATTTTATCTTTTCCTTAGAGTTTGTGATTAATACATGGATACCTGAATGGAATAGACGAATTAGTATAAATTTCGAAGATAATGCAATTGTCACAAACAATGGAGTCGAGTATTTGTATCCATATAATGAAAAAATAATAGTAGTCCGTTAGTATCGTTTGCACGTTTTTACGGTTGGATTTTGTTACAATAAATGCTATTGACATTCAGGACTATGAGCATATACAAATATGGGAGATATAGAATGAGCACGAAACAGGTTTTTTGGACTTTGGTTTTAATGGCCGTCCTCATGCTGAATGGGTTTGATGCATTTGCACAAGAGGCACGCGCGCGCTACGAGACGATGAAGCTGATCCGGCAGGAAAAGTTCGATCTCGTTCTGCCTGGAGCCCTGAGAGATAGCGACGTAGACATGTGGATCCACGTTATGCAGAAAGGCAATCCGGATGCGCTTGAAATGGATCTTGGCGGCAATGCTTCTTATAGTGTGGACGACACTCTGGGATTTTTCGTTTTTACAGATCGGGGCGGTGATCGTATCGAGCGGGCAGTTCTGGGAGGTCGCGCAGACCGGGACTTATATGATATTTTCGGGAAGGAGAAAGATATTACGGACTTCGTCACAGAGAGAGATCCGAAGCGTATCGCGGTCAATATGTCCGACCGGCTTCCCTCTGCTGATGGAATGTCCTATAGCGCATACAAACGATTAGTGAGACTTATTGGTGATAAATATACACAGAGGCTGGTTTCTGCAGAGAATGTCATTACCCTTTTTCGTGTAAGAAGAGTTCAAAGCGAAATCGAAGCCTTTGCGAAAATGTGCGAGATTCAAAGACTGCTTATGGAGGAGACCTTCGGAAGGATCGTACCCGGAGTTACCACGAGCGAAGAACTTGGCTGGTGGGTTCAGGACCAATTGCTTCTTCGCGGGCTTGATTCAGGAGACAGATCACCATATGGCCCGGTTGCACCGGACAGCAGAGAAGGAGTTTATGAACGAGGACTATTTACGTCATGGGATTTTAAAATAAGATATTTGAATTTCGGTACAGATTACAAACGGAATGCCTTCATTCTTCGCGAAGGAGAAACAGATGTTCCCGAAGGGATTAAGCACGCGTGGGAACGCGGGCAGAGGGCACGTGAAATTCTCAAACCGACCTTAAAGATTGGTATGACCTCCGGTGAAGCTCTACAGGTTATGATTCGTTCACTTGAAAGAGAAGGCTACGTCCACAACCTTTCCAATGATAAAGGACTTTACCGGATTAACATGAATAAGTTAGGAGATTCCGAGCAGTCCGGTTTCACAATCGACTGTCATGCGATGGGCAACACTGGAAACAGCGAAATAAACGAAGGTATATCTATAGCCGCCTACCGTTCAGGACGCGACCATTATAAAATTCAACAGAACAATCTCTTTTCCTTTGAATTTGTCGTAGATACCTGGGTACCTGAACTGGGAAGAAGGATGAGTATTAATTTTGAGGATAACGCTATAATTACCGAAAAAGGTGTCGAATTTCTGTATCCGGTAAACAAAGAAATTATAATCATTCATTAAATTCTCTTAGTTTATGTCATGATACACGTTATAGAGTCTATATTTGCTGTTGAGCAATAACAAATCCAAAGGTTCGCAAATCGTGCATCCCGATGAGTAAAAATCGTTTGTAAATATACAGTACATACTTTATTATATATAACTCAAAATGTCCGATTTGTTCTCGATGACATACCTTGTATCGATTCAAATTCTTATGGCAAGATTTAGCTATTTAATTAAGGGCAGTCTTGATTTGGTTAAAGTTTTCTGATGAGCAGAGTTACTTAGAGATTATCGTTTGAAAGAAATATTCAACATTTTACAACTATATAATTTCCCCGCAACTACATAGACAATTACTCAAAATTTTTATGGAAATATTTTAACTTAACTCACAGCATCAAACTATTCCTTTATAACTTTCGAATCGGGTTTCGGTTTTGCCTAGTTTTTTGATTTATCAAGTCCCTTTGCAATTTATTTAGAATCGCTTTTGCAGTCAAACAATGTTTAAACTGTTGTCTATCTATACGCTGATGGAGAGTTATCTGGATTGCTTCCTCTCCGAAGGGCAAATAAATACACCTGAAAAACTCAACGTATCTTTTAATTCCAATATATGCTGTCCTACTTGTTTTGATCTTCTACAAAAGTGGGGAATTGACTGAAGTTTGATAAATGTATTGATGGGGAGTTGAACAGGAAGTATAATGCTCCTGTCAAACAATATGCGAATACTCATAATCTTACATCTAAAAAATTTCCAATCAGAATAATTCTCTTCAATAATACAAAAGCATTGCAATCTTTAATTATCGTGTGATTCATACTGCAATTATTAGGGGTGAAGAAAATGGATAAAAAGAAATAAGGTGTGAACAATAAGTCAAATTGTTCCGTGAACTGCAAAAAGGATTACTGATTTTGAATATTATTATTTGAAGGAACCATATATCAATTTAATAAAATAATTCAAACAAAATAAGCTTGCCTGCGATTACCTTTTTTTGCTTAGTATAATCATCTACAATAACGTTTCTCAATCATTTAAGCGCGTCATGAGGAAGAAAAATACATTTTCCGTAAGTTCTCACATCAACTCAAAAAGGCAGCAATATTATACTGTAATTATCAACCGGTAAATACAGATGTAAACGTAAAATCATCCTCCTTCCACAGATACTTCGGTACACACATAATATCTATTATATTTGGAATTATGTACTTGACTACCAAACGATTAAACGATGTTAGCAATCTGCGAACCGTCTATCTGCCTTAAACAGGGACTTGGCTGCCTCTCTGGCTCGTTCATGGACTTCATCGGGTATTTCATTCTCGCTCATCTTTTTAGCAGGTTTCTGTCCTTTATCAATTTCGGTCATATCACTCAAAGTCCTCGGGCTTGTCTCTTTTTCCATTTCAGGTTCCTTATTTTTCAGGCTGTAGCTTATTCATAATATGCCTGACAGCTGTTTATTGGCCTCTTTGATGATTTCGTGCATATCAACATGTTTTCCTCTGGCAGGCAAAAAGACCTCCAATTTATTCAGGTTGACCGGCCGCACATAATTTTTCCTCCAGCCATTCAAGTGCAGTTTGTTCATCTTGCTCAATGGCTATTTCCACCGCATGTTTCGCGCATTCCAGTAGGTGTTTGGATTGCTTCCGCAGACGGAAAGACTCTCTCACTTTCTGCTGAATTTCGGCTTGGGTTTCTTCGGGTAGAATGGGGATGACCGTGCCTCTCACCTGATCTGGTCGCCAATGAAGAATGACTGAGCCGCCTGCATCACGGTTGACTTGCTGTTTTGTCAGTACAGAGTTGAGCACCAGGGTTAGATACTCGTTGTTGACTAAAGCTGTTTTGTTTTGCAATCTGAGAATGCCCCCTGAGGGGATCATTTTTTCCGGCTTTTGACTCAAGTAAAAGGCGATTCCGGGTGTCGCATCTTTGCTAAAAAGTATTTCGCCTCTGCGTGGTTGACATTCTTTGCTTTCAGAATAGAGCGTTTCGGAGATGTACTTTTCTTGGGTGATTCCAAAGGGGCTTAGATTGCTAACCCGAACAAACGGGATGCCTTCATCAAGGTATTCGTTACTTCCAACCTCCACGCATTTTTGTATTGAGACCAGATTCTCCAGCGTATCCCAGCCACCTGGATAGCTTTTAATGACTTTGACGATTTCCTCATATTTCGGCTGGAAATATTCGGCATCAACGCGTTCGGCTTGTTGGGTGTCTGAGTAGTTCTTAATAAAGGTCAACTGGTGTTTTGGTTTCCAATCAACAAGTCCAAGTTTGGAGATGAGGAGAGTTTGGGCTTGGGTGTATTTTGCTTCGGATGCTTGAATGGAATCAAAGGCATTGTCAAAAGCTGTTGTTATTTTTAACTGAAATTCATTTGAAAGCAAGGGTATTTCTACTAGTTTTAATTCTTCTGCATTAACATTAGACTGGTTGATAGATATTCTTGCTCGTCTTTTCACATCAAGAATACCATATTTGGTATTTAGAAATGCAGTTAAATACTCAGGCGCAATAATATCAGGATTTGGATTCACACGAACGAGGTAAGATGCAAAAATAAAATCCTCATTTGAGAATTTTCTGAATATTCCTGTTCTGCCCACAAACACCTGTGAATTTGTTCTATTAAATAGAACATCTCTATCGTGTAGCTTATAGGTTTCTCTTTCCTCATGCCCGATAGGTGCATATTTCAATATGTTGCGATCACACATCATATTGCTGATTTCATTCATCCTGTAAATTTTTGTTCCGTCGCCTTCCTCGTTCATTTTTATCGACAGCCCATATTGTGAAGATAAAAGAGCGTCGCCGATTGGAATATATTTGAAATTCATATTTTTGTATGGCTTGAAACATATGTATTCACTATCCCAACGGAAATCTGGGTGTAAAAATATATCTGATAGATTACCGATAAAAACTTGCATCCTTACCCATCCACCCAAAAACTCAACTTTTCACCCTTCGCCCACTCAATAAAGGCTTCTGCTATCCCGTCGGGCAATTCCCTATCGTGATTGTGCAAATCATGGTCAACGATCAGATGACCGTGTTTGTCCAGCTTGTCTTGTCCACTCTCATTTTTGAGATAGACATAATCGCCGGAATTGTTTTTGCCGCCTTTCTCACTTACGGCAAAAAAGATTGGATAATCATCTGCTTTTGGGCAAAGCTCATCGTCCCATTTCTGTACAAACAATACGCTCGTTTTGGTGCCGGTATGGGGCTTGAAGGTGTTGCCGTGCAAGCCCACCACTGCGAGAATACGTGCTCGCTCGGTGATAAATTCCCGTATGTATTTATCGGAAGTGTTGTTGAATCTGCCTTGCGGAAGCACAATCGCCATACGTCCGCCTGGTTTGAGAAAATCCATGTTTCTTTCTATGAACAGAATATCCCGTCCGACCTTGGTCTGCCACTTTCCTTTTTTCTTCCTGCCGAGTTCATATTGATACAGGATGCGGCTTTCCTTGATGTCTCCGGCAAAGGGTGGGTTCGCCATGAGGATATCAAAATTAAACTGCTTGTTTTCGCCAGTCTCGGCTCTCCGCATGCTCAGTCGCTCAAATCCCTTTCCGTAGGTGTTCATCCATTTCGAGTCTTTTTTGGTTCTATCCGCCCAACGGTCAAAGTCCAGTGTATTTAGGTGCAAAACAAAGCATCCTAAGAGGCAGTTCAACATCAAGGTCGGCACGATCTTTGAAGGATCGCCGATCAAGCTGTCTAAGTGGATGTGTGCAGTCTGGATGCTTACCAGCTGCAAAAACGGCGTTTCGTCTTACGAAATCCATCGCGCCCTCGGCGTCACACAGAAGACCGCATGATTCATGCTTCAGCGAAGCGGCAAAGCTCGCAACATGCATAAGGATAAGCGTGCACAAAAAAGACCACCGGGACCGGTGACAAGGACAGGACTATTGTCTTCGGAATGCTCGAACGTGGGGGACAGGCCAAGGCGACCGTTCTTGAAAACCGGAAACGTACCGCCCTGCATGCGCAGATCCACAAGCATGTCAAGGCTGGCTCCCGTATCTTCAGTGATGAGTTGAAGTCCTACGACGGACTGGCGACAGACTACGAACACGCTGTCATCAATCACGCTGACGAGTACATCAATGGCAGTGTTCACACGAACGGAATGGAAAATTTCTGGTTGCTCCTGAAGCGCGGTATTCGCGGAACGTACGTCTCCATTTGTATCGCTACCTCGACGAACAATGCTTTCGTTTCAATTTTCGTGCTGAACTGATCGGCAAGGACGGCAAAAAACAAGCCGTCGTCTAAGCGCACCCTCGACAGAAACGCGGGAAGCGTGGAAGGCTTAACGGCTTTCCGCCCTTTCTTTGTTTTCTCTTCAGTGGAGATCCGCCGCTGCAACTCTTCATACGACACGCCAAGTAACTTCTTCACTGCGGCGTCGAAGCGGGAGAACTCCGTTCTACCCTTGGCGGTGATCTTCATTCCAAGCTGCAGACTTCCGAGTACAGAGCCTGCAACAAGTCATCCGACATATCAACAATCGGCTCGTACATGAATGCATTTAGGTGGATGTTCTCCGGTGTCATCAATACAACCTTCCTCAGAATCTTTATCGACTCAAGGAAGTCAGCCTTCTCTTTATCTATGTCGGTGTGTAGCTTCACGTATTCCTTTCGGAGGGTGTTGTTCACAAGAAGAGTTGATGCTTTCTCAGCATGGCCGAAGAATTCGTCATAAGGTGGTATGACGAAAACGCTTTCTTTCGGTGACCTTGCCCCCAAAAGTTGATCCAGATAGTATATTAGTACAGGGATTAGATTGAAAAGAAAGGAGCAAGATCAATGGCACGTAGAATTCACACATCAGAACAAATTATCCACAAGCTTCGAGAGGCAGAAGTACTGCTCGCTCAAGGTCAGTCGGTTCAACAAGCTGCTCGCCAGATTGAGGTTACAGAGCAGACCTATTATCGTTGGCGAAAGGAGTATGGTGGTCTTCGGGTGAATCAGGCGAAACGATTGAAAGCGTTAGAGAGAGAGAATATTCGCCTGAAACGCCTGGTTGCCGAGAAAGAGTTGGATATTCAAATCCTCAATGAGACTCTGGCGGTTGATGCAAAAAACTTCTGAGCCCGGCGAAGCGACGGGAGGTGGTGCAGCATCTTTGCACGACTCTCGAGATCTCGCAGCGCCGGGCCTGTAGTGTGTTGGGAGTACCGCGCAGCACTCATCAATATCGCCCGATTTCTCCTGCGGATGAACCGGTGTTCGTGCAACGTATGGTCGAGTTGGCCACGCAGTATGGTCGGTATGGTTATCGACGAATTACCGCACTGTTACAGCCAGAAGGCTTCAAGGTCAATCATAAGAGAGTGGAGCGTTTGTGGCGTCGAGAAGGATTAAAAGTTCCCCGGAGGCAACCGAAGCGCAAACGGTTATGGCTCAATGACGGTTCGTGTATTCGGCTGCGACCTGCGTACCGGGATCATGTCTGGAGTTATGACTTCATGCAAGCACGAACCCGAGAGGGAAGGAGCTATCGTTTGTTAACAATATTAGATGAATACAGTCGGGAGTGTCAGGCAATTGTGGTAGGCAGGAGGCTGACTCACAATGACGTCATAGAACATCTTGCAACACTGTTCGTGCAGCGAGGAGTTCCGGTTCACCTGAGAAGTGATAATGGCACAGAGTTCACTGCTCAAGCGGTCCGGACATGGCTCATGCGCCTGGGAGTAAAAACATTGTATATTGAACCAGGCAGTCCATGGGAGAACGGGTATATTGAGTCGTTCAATGGCAAACTGCGTGATGAAGTGCTCAACCGGGAAATCTTCGATACCTTACACGAAGCAAAAGTGCTTGTGGAACGCTGGCGAAATGAGTATAATCATAAGAGACCGCATAGTGCCCTCAGATACCGGCCACCCGCCCCCGAGGCCGTTATACCACCGGATTCGGTCTCAAGGCCAATGGATAATACAACAATGAATATATCGATGAATTGACTAACTTAAATAATGGCCCAAACATTAGGGGCAGGTCACTTTAAAAAATGTTTGAATATTCTCTTCAACAGCTTCTGGTGACCATACCTCCCAAATAAGATTAGGCACCCTCGAATAATTCTTAGGCAAATATAAACTCCCGTACTAATATCTGATCTTTTATAGGAAAAGCTTTATTTTCGAATAAAGGTTTCAATTCACTAAATAGCCATGCCTTTGTATATTCTTTATTCCTATATTCGTCTGGATGCTCTTGGAAATACAAAGCAAAACTAAATCTTTTTTCTACTAATTCAAGTAATTTTTCTCTCGAAACTTTTTTTATTTGCAAATCATTTTTGTTATACTTGATTGGATAAAGCGAATGTACAACCGAAGTTCCGTATTCTGCATAAACATATCCTAATTTCCATGCTGAGTCATAATAAATTTCTTTAATTATAGAATAATTCACATCTAATTCGTAGTTAAGTATATCAAGAAATTTATGAATTTCAATGAAGATTCCATTTTCTTCACCTGAAATCGCTTCTGTTTTACTAACTATAGCACGGAGAGCCTTGTTTTCCTGCTTTAACGTGTTATGATTGAATGCCTTTTCTTTACAGTCATCAATAATTTTTATCCAACTCTTAACATAATCAGTATCTCCTTTTTTAATAATATTAGATTTGGGGATATCAACATTAACAGAATTTACGCCTTTTTTTGAATCTAAGGGAAATAATAAATCTTGATCCATTAGATTCCAATAGGCTACATCATTATTAGTATCAACTAAAATAAGTAAAACAGGTAGCTGAAAATTCCGCCAACAATAAGATAGAAATTTCTTATCGCATTGATATTTAGGAGAATCGGCATTACCTCCTGGCAATTTTTTTATTTGTACTTCAAGTTTTCCAATAGGTGTTTGATCTTTTTTAGTAATCTCAATCATTCCGTCATAGTTGGGAACTTTATCCATATCTTTTATTGAGTGGGTTTTAACACATTCTCGATCTATTATATAGTTAAATACGGCGAGAGAATCTGATTCAGCAGTATTTGTTTTGGGATACTTCGCAGGTCCTCCATCAAAATTTTTTTTAAAATTATCCGTAGTCATTATTAACCACAATTATTTGTTTTACTTACTGGTTCACTTTTGCAAATTACAATAAATCTTGATAATTTGTCAAGGAAAAGATATTACTCGAGGGTAAGATTAAGCTAGAATTGGGGATGTGATAGAATAGCGTATGGAAGATGAAACTTTTGAGGTTATTTCTAATCTAAATTAGAGATATTCAAAAATTAAATGAGAGCAGTTTTTTATATTTTATAATAGATTATATTAATAATTGGAAGAATTTGGCTCTCGATTTACGTGTGTTATTTTGAGGGTATTTTGTTTATCTATCATATATGATATTTGTTAGATAGGTCTTTTTTATAATTATTTCCAAACAGAACTACGGGAGCGTATCACGGTCGCGGCACCGAGCCGATGATGCTCGATTTCGGCATTGAGACCGCCTACGGTCATGGAACATATGTCTTCTACGACGGGGGTGGTGACCGTATCGAACGGTATTCTCTTGGTGGTCCAAGCAGTTCTGAAATGACTGATATATGCGGTGCCTACGACAAGATCGAGGGAGGAAGTGATCTCCGGTCGATAATCGAGGAGCGCGACCCGAAACGAATCGCTTTGAATTACCTCGATCCTCCAATCAGAGAGGAAGGAGTTCACACTGCAGATGACCTTTCTCACACGGACTACAAGTTCCTCGAGGGAAGAATTAGGCGAGAAATATGTTGAACGCTTCGTGTCCGCTCAGCGTCTTATTGCCGATTTTCACGGTGGGCATGTTGTCAGCGAAATCATCGAATTCTCCAAGATCAGTGACATCACACGAAGAGGAATTGAACGTGCCTTGTCCAACGAAGTTATCACGCCTGGTAAGACGACCTACTATGATATCGCCCTGTAGTTAGAGGAGCACCGTGAAGCGATGGGTTTACACAGAACCTGGTTTCCAAGGGGGAGTATCAAGGCTTTTGAAGAGACCAAGAAAGTTCGCGAGATCATTCGAAGAGATCATTCGAAAAAACGTCCGTTCCGGACGAACCGGCTAGGAACAATTAGATGAGCTCAAACAGCATATTCGAGATGCCGGCTACGTTTACACAGATGTAGAACGCCCCAGTGACGTCCCGGGTATTGCCGCGGGCAACATTGCCCACGATGTAGCGGCCGGGCTTGCCGAATGGTCCCCCGAACTGATCAAATACGAAGTCAGACCCAACGCCATCATTTCCTTGGAATTCAGAGTTTTCACACCGGCGGACGAATGGAACGGAGAAAAAATCCCTGTCGCCATCGAAGAAAATGTGCAGGTCACGGAACACGGTCTTGAATGGTTGTACCCACCGCAAGACCGGGTACTCCTGATCCGATAACAGCCGCGATATAATTGAGTGTAAATAATATTATTACTTCACATTGCCGGAGGATAGCGTTTCATTTGTAAACTGCAGCTGTTCAATATTCTTGAGTGTGACGATCCCGTCCCGGCCGGAAATGTTATCATCAACTATGATTCCGTTCTCTGATCGCTTGATTTTGTATTGATCCGAAGATCCTGAAAACATGGCTGTATCATTTCCTTCTCTGCCATCTAAAATATTCTTTCCGCTGTTTCCACTCAATTGATTATTCCGGTCGTTTCCGGTGAGATTTGAGTTTTTATCACCAGTTAATGTCGCATTAACAAGATACTGTGATTTGTGTGTGTATGGCATAGCGTCATCAAAAGCCATTGAGAATGTTCCTTCAAAGCGACTGTCGATACGGGCATTGATAGTAAGGTAAGGACTGAAGAATTTCTCCATGATTGCATAGCCCATGGGGTCCTTTTCAGCAATTTCTTTTCGCGATTTAGCTACGTACCCGCCAATTCCGGTTTCACGTGTTTTATTTGCACCCCACAAACCATAGTAACTGTCCACAATGGCAGCCAGGTATTCCTGAGTCAAACTGCCTTCCTCTGCCAATTCCGCTATCCATCTCGCCATTCTCTCACTTCCATGCCCCCACAGTTTATTAGTAAAATGGGCATTATTGAGAGCAGCCCGAATCTCTTTCTGGTACTCCGGAGCAGCTCCTTTATCGTATCCCTCAATATCGATACCAATACCGGTGTCCTGGACCAAATGAATAATCTCTTCAAAACTGGCATCGCGGTACTCGTCAGTATCAAGATACTCCGGTGTACCTACGGGAATTACCTCTTCATCATATAAAGGTTGACCACTCAATCCTCGAATATTGAGCCTGTATTTCCCGTCATACCCATTGCGCATAACCAATATGGCTCTATTATCCGTCATCTTGTTGGCAACCGCTGATTTGTCAGCGCCATACTCCAAGCCGGAAACGCTCTTAAGATAAAACGCCAGGAGGTCGCGTGCAAAAATAAGCTGATTGTTTGAAATTTCGTTCTGCGCAAAGATATGGATCGGCTTGCCATTCGGGGCAACTACCTTGGAGTACTTACAATAAGCTTGTTTGTATGCTGACATTGACTCCGGAATTTCCGTAATGCCAAAATCTTTGCCATTGGCGATGTCCTCAGAGCAAACCGTAGAGAACCAATTGCTGTCTGTTTCATTTTTTGTTTGACTATATAATTGAGTGGCAACTACCACAATATACAAGATCAGAAGGAGTGAAAAACGTTTCATACTATTACCTCATGCTTTAGGTAGATGTTATATTATCTGAATAGGAATTCTACTTTTGCTGAATTTCGTCAGTGTGCAACTCTTTTTTTATACAAAAATCATCGGATGATATACCACTCCGTTTGTGTCCCGTCAAGAAAGATAAGACCGTTTTCCGTAAATGCAACTACTTCTTCTTCTCTCATTCTGATATCTTCATCCCATTCATGAATGTAGGTTGTATTACTGAGATCCATTGCATATACGGTATTATAATTGAGCGGGTGGTTACCGCTAAATAACTCCTTCGGCCTTCCATTAAAATTGAATGAGGTCCCTGCTCCATAAGGAACGCGGGCAGAAAAGCTTCCTCCCCGACTGAACCGCAGAGATAGTACGGGATCGGATGGGTGTGTATATTCTCGGCTGCAGACCGGCAGCTTCAGCTTTTTCTTCTGTCGATTTTGCAATTTCATCACCTCCTCTTCCGGTTTTGAACTCCGCAGCAAAAATATCCTGCAATTTATTTGCGTTTTTTAGCGCTACTTTTAATCCTTTAGGCACGTCGTTCTCTCCCGGTCGTAGAACATATGCAAATTCCTGAATATCTGTCACGAGTCCGAGATATTTTATGTCCGTATCACAATAGATAATATCTCCGCGGCGTATCACAATGTCAAGCCCGTTTGGAGATCTGCCACGTTTAAAGTGCTCCAGCGGACCGCTATAGAGCGGAATGTCTTTTTTGCTTCTTGAAACAGTGACGGTTGGATGGTCGTCAGTGTCGAGTCCCAGATCAATTATTGTATGCCGAATCCACCTGTTGACATCGTTATTGGTGGTTAGTTACATCGGGAATGATCACTTGATTCGAGTATGCTCGGGCAATAATATCGTGAGCTACCCCCACAACATGCCGGTATGCACTGATTTCCCTTGGCGATTTTGCTTCAAGCCAGCCCATGCTGAACGGACGTGACGAAACAAAGCGGGGCTTATATGTTTCGTCAAGGAGCTCTTCAAATATGCTTTTTTCGCCTTCATTGATGCCGATTGTTCGCGGTCGAGCATCTTCAATGATCTGTGTTAATTCTTCGGCATTTCGAGCCTCTTTGTATTTGGCAATACTCTTCTCACGGTTATAAAGATATACTACGAACCGGGGCCGGCTTAAAGACATACCCTCTTCATTTGTTGGCAGCAACGATGCGTATACAAAGTCCTGGTTCCCTGTTACCAGCCACATATCGATATTTTCCCGTTTCATTACATTGGGCAAAACGTTTTTTCTTTCCAATTCCATCAGCTGTCCATCAAGCGTACCTGTTCGCGCATTGTCTCAACATTTATTATGTCATCAGATGAAACTATACTGTGTCCTGTGCGAATGACCTATCCACAGAATAATTTGACACAAAACGGCAGAGCGCAAGAATAATTAACGATGTTTTCACGACGTAGTCTCTCCTTTTTTGTAACCAATTAACATTACTTCGAAATCCGATAGATGAAAAATATATCTGCTATGTTTTAAATCAAAAAATTTAATAATTCTAACAAAACAAAATCGCAATATTTATATAAGAGGGTTTAAGTACAATATTAACGAAAACAATACAGTACAGCATCCGTATTTATCAGACACTATGAGTTAAAATTTAAGAGAAACTTTTAATTATTCCAAGTATTTTCATCACCTCTCTTTTCAGGTTTTAATCCTTTCGTTTTAGCATTGTTTATTCCCTTATTTGGTTCCTCAGTAATATTCTCAGTCGTCAAAATATATGGTTATTTATGATTACAGAACAAAAATCGAGCAAACTAATGGAACTCTATGTGAAATTTTGGTTGGTTAACTCTTAGTTCTTCTATTAACATTTACTTACCGTTGTTTACTTCTCAAGAATTCTGAATCAGAATCCGTGTTTCTCTAGTTCGAATCCGTTGATTGCCACCTTGACTAAAATTTTAACTATTAGTGGATAGAGGGGTTTTTATCGCTTACTCCACATCCGTTTATTTTACAACTTCTATGCGCGGATGAATGTGTTTCGAGCTTGACACTATTCCATATTAAATGTACCTTTCAGCAGGGGAGAATCATAAATTTTATACACCAAAAATTCAAGAGAGGAGTAGTTACGATGTTACGAGTACTTATCTTTTTCATTTCGGTTATGTTTTTCATATCCGATACCTATGCACAGCCGGGTGTACATAATGCAAAGACCGGTGCAGAGGTCATGCGTCTAATACGGAACGAGAAGCTTGATCTCATTTTACCGGGTGCAATGCGCGATAACAACGTGGACATGTGGATACATGTTACGCGTGCCGGTGACCCTGATCCGCTGGCTCAGCACTTCGGATCGACATCCGGTTATTTGATTTTCACCGATCTGGGAGACAGGATCGAACGGGCTGTATTCGGTAGTGGCGGAGCAGTTGGAAACATTGACGTACACGGCTCCCGCCAACTCTCAATGGCAATTGAAGGATATAATTACAACACGCAGGATTTTTCCATTTATAATGAGATAACCGAGTATGTTGAGAGGCGTGATCCCAAAAGGATCGCAGTTAATACATCCGACTGGCTCGCAATTGCCGATGGCATTTCATATTCCCAATATGTGAAGCTGGAGAAAATTCTCGGACAGAAATATGCCTCACGCATTGTATCTGCCGAGAACGTGATCACATCGTTTAGGGCACGTCGGATTCTCAGAGAAGTAACCGGCCTCACTAATGCGTTAGAAATACACCGCCAGATCCTCGAGCGCTCATTGTCGAATGAAGTTATCACACCGGGAGTAACGACATTGGAGGATGTCGGCTGGTGGGTCAAGGAGCAATTTCATATGCGCGACCTGACCAATGGATACAGCATGGGCGCCGGTATCCCCCGGGTTCTCTATTCGGAAGTATCGGAACCTATCGACCCGCCGGATGTGCGGTGGTGGATTCATCATCCCGATTATGTTCTGCAGCGCGGTGATTTTATGACGTTTGATAACGGCGTACGGTATCTCGATTACTTTTCGACAGATTATAAGAGGAATGCCTATATTGTGCGGGATGGTGAAACAACTGTTCCCGAAAGCATCCAATATGCTTATGACACAGCGATTGCAGCACAGGCGATCATCCGAAGGAATGTCAAAGCCGGCAGAACCGCCGGAGAAACACTGAAAGCAATCGTTGCCGATGTCGAGCGTGAAGGCTATATTTACACACCATTTATCGACATAGGCACAGAAGACTACACAATGATTCAGCGAGAGCTTGCCAACACCGATAAGCCGGGAATCTCCATCGATCTGCACAGCCAGGGTAATAACGGCGGAAGTCTCGTAACGGTCGGGCCTTCGATGTCCTACTTCCGGTCAGACCGCGATCATCTGATGATCGACGAGAATCATTTCTTCTCATTTGAATACATGGTACATGTGAACCTTCCTCAGCGACCGGGTTTTCCGATTTCCCTGAATATCGAAGGCAATCACATTGTCAGCAGCCGAGGTGTTGAGTTTCTCCATCCACCGAACGAAAAAATCCTGCTGATCCACTAAACTTGTTTTTATCAGCATTGATCATCAAAACAGTCAATTCTGTATATTACCACATTTAAAAAAGTCCCCGATGCAATCTGGAGACTTTTTTGCTTTTCTATTAGATAAATAAACGCTTTTATCTCGATATATTATATCTCCTGCCTGCTGGATTCTCCTAAAAAACATTACGCTGTTTACCAAAAGCGGCAGTCACATCGTAGTAAACAGCTTCCCGTGACGTTTCACCATGCCGAAAATCTTTATTGTATCGGCACTCCCGCGACCGCTGGTTCCCGTACGTTTCCCACCAAAGCAGCGTGCATCACATTCTATCTTGCCGGAAAGTCTTCTCACTTCCTGACACAAAAAATTATAAATCTCCTGTCGATAAAGCATCTATGTGCCTCGCACCGTTGTGAAGCAAAATCCAAGACCCCTGGCAGCTTTATTGGCAGGTATCTCCAAAGAAACATAATGCAGTAGAGCAAGATCGTCCTTGAACCGCTTCGGGCTCTCTTTACAAGAAACATCCATTACCTGTAAAATGATTATCACGCAAACGGTACAGACGATCTCCAGAACAAAAAGGACATGATGTACCAGCAATCAAACTAGTGACTTTTTCTTCAATTCCAAGTATACTGTAACACGTGACCCGAAAATAACCTAAATACCTATATTTATGTTATTTTTTGAGTTATTAATCCGGCTACTACTGAAATACCTTGACTTTTTCTCGATTCAGAGTTACTTTTTAAAATTATTATTAATAGAATCATATAACATTCTTCTTAGAAGAGTTCCTCCCGATGAATAAGTTTCTTTCTTCAATCATATTTAGTATTGTGATTTTATTGACGTTTTCGTCATTTCGTTTTGCCGACGAAATTTTTGAAAATTTCAGAATCGGTTTTGTTCCCATTGAAGACAAAATAATGCTGAGATGGAAAAGCATTGATGAAGCTACCGTTGACCACTATCAATTAGTGAGAAGCATAGATAATATGACGTTTAGCCAGTTGGTAACGTTACAGCCGCAGGGAAACAATTTTGAATATGAGTTTATCGATGACAACATTTTTAAAACATCTGCGCGAACATTTTATTATAAACTGCACATACAGCTAGATGACGAATCGTTTCAGGAGTCAAATATTGTCTCTCTTGCACCCCGAATTTCAAGCACACGGCAAACTTTGGGAAGTATAAAGGCAATTTTCCAATAAAACTTCCGCCCTCTCCTCTCTGTATCATCAAAAGTCTCAATAGCTGGAATGGGGGAGTTCCCTATGTAAAAATACGACTGCGATTAAGGTATAATTTATGACTCGATTTACTATTGTAGCACACCGTGGAGCTTCAGGCATAACTCCGGAAAATACACTTACTTCTTTCCGTAAAGCCCTTGATTTTGGTGTGGATGCAATTGAAATTGATGTGCGTCAGACAGTAGATGGTAAGCTTATTGTACTACACGATGATGATACAGGAAGGACTACGTCGCAACCCGGTTCTGTTTCATCCATGTCCTATGCAGAAATACAAAAATTGGATGCCGGATCGTGGTTCGATTCATCATTTAAAGATGAGCGTATTCCCCTCTTCTCCGATGTGATAGATATTGTAAAAGGAAAAGCGGATCTTATTATTGAAGTGAAGGACGGCTCTCAGATTTATCCTAACATTGAGCAGAATATCGTTTCCCTCATTCGGTCGCAGAATATCAGTAATGACGTTGTTGTATCATCATCACGAATAACTATCCTCAACAGCTTTAAGTCTATTGCCACCGAATTGCGGCTTGCAAAGATACTTACTCCCCGTGAATACTGGCGGTCGCTGTTTCAGCCGGGATCATATATCGTAAAGCAGAGCCTCGTAAAACACATCAAAGAACTTCATCCCCACTGGTCATTTGTCGATTCACAATTCATTGAGTGGGCCGATTCGATGAAATTAACTGTTCTGCCTTGGACAGTGAATAAAGAGCGGAAAATCCGGGCGATGCTCGACCGTGGTGTCGCAGGAGTCATTACCGACTTTCCCGATCGCGCACACAAGATCAGAAGTGCAGAGTGAAAATATTTGCGGAAATCGACAGCTTGTAAGTTCCGGAATCTGTTATACTCTTTATACCAATAGCGGGTACTTTTAATTTTAATTTACTGCCTATTTGAAAAGAAAGTAATGAATCTTCAGATTTCTGATCGCAATGTTTACATTAGTCTAAAAAATGAGATTCATAGTGCGGCCAGTCAGATTCTCTCATTGACGAAGAACATCATTGCGTTCCAAGCCTGTTTCTCCATCTACAGCAAGTTTGAATGTTCTAGCATACAAGTTGAAATCTTCATCAGTATCTACAGCAATTCTACACAGCCAGTACGGAATCCCATAACACATACAGTTGATTTTTATCGTTTTTTATCGAAACCAATTATTAGCGTTCCTGTTCCGTCCTACCCCTGAAGACTGCTCTTATCATCAAAGAACTGGACTAAATATGCTCCACCAATAACCTGATTTTCATCTGCCAGTCGTACCGCAATTTGCTTTATTTCCTTCTCTGAATAAGCGCCAAGCTGAATGACGGCTCGAATTTGTGATCTTGCTCTTCCTACTCTGGATGTGGAGGAGAACTTATGAGGCGGTAAGACTACTGTATAATCTTTAATTTCATTAATTCGAGAATTCGAGGGAATTGTTGGTAATGGAGTCGCCGGATCCGGATATGGTTCTTCAATTTCCGGTTCCTTAATATCAGTATTTTCTATTTTCTCTTGCCTTTTTGCGACAAGTTCTTCCTCTTCAATTTGTTGTGAATATTTATCAGTATAGAATGTTAGTTTTTCCCTATATTCATTATTACTTGGATTCAAAAGCGATAATTCCTTGTAAATATTCAGATTATTACGGTACTCGGATGCCGGAATTTTTTGCACTTCAGCGACTAATTCGTTTTCTCTCTTTTCGTTCTCTGTTTGAGTAATTAAATTGTAAATTTCTTTCAAATCAGGATCATTCGTTACTAAATATTTCTCGGAACTATCGCAGGCAACGTCAAAATTCCCCTCATCGATATTTTTCCTAATTTCATTTATAACAGAAGTTTTGTTTAGTGAAAAATATTCAATGTTTTCTTTCTTCTCTTCTCTTTCTAAAGAAATACCAAGTATTATAAACAACAAGAAAATAGGGATTATTCTTCGCTTAAAAGAGAGAGCAATTCCTGTCTTAGTTATAAAATTTACTGCACTTGGTATAATAAGCATTGAAATCATTAATGCAACAACACCTCTAAAAGCACTCTCAGTAAAAAGAGAAGCAATTCCCGCGATAAATAAAAATATTCCAACTATCCAGCTGATAAATGTTTTTAGAAATTTCATATTCACTTTTATCCTTTCCTACGAAGTAATTAATATTTGATCTCCAGAAAATATACCGCGATACCATCTATCGCTGGAGAAAGGAATAGTGAATTCTGCAAATCCTACTTTTCCGGAAAACTGGATTCCCCGGACTCCCGCAAAACGGTCAGGCCGGCGTGGGCGGACCGGATCTCCAGTCCCAACAAAACGTAATGGACCGAAGCTTACGTTTTGTTATACCGGTGAAACTCTAGCTGAGATGGGCATGATAATGTTATTTAAATGATTTAGTTAGATATAACTATAATCGAGATCTGCTAGTTTGTCAAGCGCAATACAGCAAAACAGACTCTTTGAAAATCTCTGCAGAAAATATCTGAATTACCGTATTTTCATCTTTCCATGCGTTTTCCGGCAAACCTGCTTTCAGGCAGGTATAATTCAAAAATGACTCCCCTGTTCCACTCGTTCTCAGTTGCTACCTGAGGCAGCAGTAACCCTTGATGAGGCGGCTGCTGAATGAAGAGTCCGTGTGTTCCGATTACAATTTCAGAAATATCTGAAATTGTTCTAAGCGGCGTTAACACCGATATTTCAATATCTATATCATTTAACTCATCCGCAGACACCGGAGTAAACCGGTAATCACGTGAAGCAGCACTTTTCGTCATCTCAGAAATTGTTTCATATAAAGGACGATCGGATATGATAAGACCAATACATCCGCGCAGATCACCTTTATTACGCAGCGTTACAAATGTACCACTCTGCATTGAAAGTGCTTCCGAGGTGATCGAAATATCAGTGACATCCTGAATTCCAAGAAGCTCCGACAGAGCGTTACGGGCAATGTGAAATATTGCCTTTTTATCGTCAAGGGAAAACACGAATCAGACCATTCATTAGATGTGTTTTACGTTGAGAAGAATATTTTGCCGATATTAACCGTCTGAACTATCTTCATCTTCAGATTCTCCAATAAGCACTTCAATCTCTTCTATCATCCGGTTGATTTTAATCGGTTTTGCCATAAATATTCTAACCCCAAGCTAATAGAGCTCTTTAACCCTGATTTCACTGAGACTGTCGGACATCATAATGACAGGAATTTCACTCGAATTTAATTGAACGATTTTGAGAAACTCGAATCCATTCAATACCGGCATTTGATAATCGGTAATAATCAATTCAATTTCATCTCTGTATTCATCATCAACTTTAACACTTGTTCAGGATGCTCGGAAAGAAGACAATTATATCTTTTCTCAAGTTTTTTGAGCAAGAGAATTCGGATTGGCTTCGTGTTATCCAAAATGAGTATAGTTTTTCTTTTTTTCATCCACAGTAATTCACTTTTTCCAAGTAGAAATTTTTAGAATTGTACAAACTTATAAAAGATAAAAAGCATAGCAGGGAAAACAAATAGAAAAGTTTCAAACCATTGTTTCAAACCATTGATAGATAAGAATATATGTCGGAGTATTAACTTTTTACTTTCATTTTGGACATCTATGCATTATATTGACGCGCTGGTAATAGCCTTTGCGTTAAAATATTTTCTAACAACTTAAGAAAAGTATTATGGTTGAACCCCTTGATCAGAGTGAAATTGATGATCTCTTAAATAGCACCGATGACTTTGATGATCCGGAGATTGACGATTTGGATGCTGACGAATTGGATAAAAATATCCCGCGTAGAAAAATTACAAATTTTAGGACCCCTTGAAGAAAAACCGTACAGATTCAAATTCAGATATAAATCCCCGATTGTCAAAAGCAACAACTACCTCTTAAATCCTGATGAAGAATACGATCCAGAATCTTCACAGCCGGTTGTGCGCACTCTCAGTAATTACGCACACAATAAAAAAGCCCACGACGATTAAGTACCAGCTTTGTTGAATTCTCTACTCTTGATTTTACTTCCTTATTCTTTCATGATACGCATAAACACTGTGTACTTCATTGTCAGATAACATTGTGCTTTAAAGTGAATTCTGCTTAAAGACAAGTTCTTGTGCGCGTCCGGCTGCTTTTATGACTGCTTTAATAAGTGTTACACGCAATTTCCCCTCTTCGAGCTCAAGCAGGCCGTCAATAGTACAGCCGGCAGGTGTTGTCACTTCATCTTTGAGAAGAGCAGGATGAGCTTTTGAATCGATTACTAATTGGGCAGTGCCAAGCATTGTCTGAGCAACTAATTGAGTAGAAATATTTCGGGGGATTCCAAGCTTCACGCCTGCTTCAGCGAGTGACTCAATCACTACGTAAAGAAATGCAGGACCACTTGCCGATAATCCTGTTGCTCCATCCATGAGATGCTCATCGAGGACAGCCGTTTCACCAACTGATTGAAAAATGGTTTCCGCTATTTTTAAGTGCTTTTCTTTTGCGTATTTCCCCGGAGATATTGCTGTCATGCCCTTATTAATCGCACTGGCAATATTGGGCATTGAACGTATCACAGGATTCTTGCCATGTAACCTCTCTTCAACAAATCCGCAGGGAACTGAAGCAGCAATAGTAATAATAAGCTGATCCGGTGTCAGAAAATCAGAAAATTCCTTTAAGGCTTTTTCCATATTCTGCGGTTTTACTGCCACAATAATAATATCACTGCCTTGAATAAGCTTTTTATTATCGAGTGAAATATCTATGCTTACCCGCTCACGTACCCGTGCAATAGATTTTCTATGAGCAACGGTACCGGCAATTGTGACACCTTTAAATGCCTTTTGTTTAACCATGCCTTTGACCAATGCTTCGCCCATCTTCCCTACTCCGACTACTGCAAGCTTTTTCCCTTTAAGCATAATGAAACTCCTTACCTGACGCTGCCTCTATATGATCAACATCTCTACTATTTTTATACAATATTATTTTATTTCATTATTACAGAACATCTGTTATTCGATACTAAACGTATGTTCTCGATATCACTATTAAATAAATCCTTTTGTTTTCAGTAGTTCTGCATTTAAAATTGCCGCACCTGCGGCACCACGAATGGTGTTGTGTCCCAATATAACAAATTTGTAATCCAGAAGCGGACACGGTCGAATCCTACCGACAACGGAAACCATACCGTTGCCGAGATTACGATCGAGACGGGGCTGAGGTCGGTCGGCATCGAGAAGTAAGATAACCGGCCTGTCCGGTGCCGACGGAAGATTCATATCCAGAAGCGGAGATGTATATTGAGAAAACGTATCTATTACCTCATTCTCATCAGGCGATCTTCCCAACTTAACCGATACAGCAATTGTATGACCATCACTTACATTTACCCGTGTACATTGGGCACTTATTCCTATATCTGCGGGATGAATAGCAGCATCCTTGAATGATCCAAATATTTTCTGCGGTTCTGATTCAATTTTGTCCTCTTCATTACCGATGTACGGGATCACGTTATCAATTATATCCATTGAAGATACGCCCGACTGACCGGCACCTGACAGTGCTTGTAGCGATGTGCTTTGAATCTTTTCAATCCCGAATGTCTGTTCGATGGGAGCCAGTCCCAGCACTAGGGTGATGGTTGTACAGTTTGGGTTTGTTGCGATAAATCCTTTTTCATAATTTCGCTGTTTTTGCTGAAGAGGGATTATATCACAGTGATCCGCATTGATTTCCGGTACCAGAAGAGGCACATCCTGAACCATTCTGAAATTGCTTGAGTTACTAATGACCGGATATCCGACTTTTGCAAATGTCTCTTCTACTTCTCTCGCCATGCTTGAGGAAAGGCTGGAAAAAACAAAATCACAATCCAACTTTGGTTCGACAGGATGAACTTTCAAATTTTTCAATCTCTCCGGCATAAGCGTAGATAGGCGCCAGAGACATGCTTCTTCATAGACTTTGCCGACCGATCTGTCTGATGCGGCTAAGGCAGTAATTTCAAACCATGGATGATTTTCCAATAATTGGGCAAACCGCTGCCCGACAAAGCCGGTGGCGCCAAGGATGCCAACTTTTATTTTATCCATTATAACATTCGACGATTAAGTTTTTCAAGTTTAAATGCTTTATGCAATTTAACAATCGCAGTATCGGCATGTTTTTCCTCTATAACACAGGCTACACGAATATGTGATGAACTGATAAGATCAATATTAATCTTATTTTTCGCCAACGTTCGGAACATCTTTGCAGCAACACCTGATGTACTTGCTATACCTGAGCCAACAATTGAAACTTCTGCCATATCTGCAACACTGGAAACACGGCCGGTATTAATTTTTCCTGAGAGCTCTTCCAAGGTTTTGACGACTTTATCTTTATCGTCTCTCGAAACAAGCATAGCAATATCTGATAACTTTCCGTCGCTCACACCCTGAATAATAAGTTGAATATTTACTTCGGATTGGGAAATTTCTCCGAAAATTTTGCTTGCGATTCCCGGTGAATCGGGAACCTGATGGATTGTGACTTTAGCAATTTCTTTATCTGCTGTCACACCGGTTATGGTTGCCGCCTCTAACATGTTACCCTCAATTATGGTTGTCCCGGTACCGGGAGAATGTGCTGGTTTTACTATCATCGGAATGCCGAACTTCATAACAATTTCTACCGAGCGCGGATGGAGTACCTGCGCACCGCTCCCTGCGAGTTCCAGCATTTCTTCATACGAGATGCAGTCGAGCTTCACTGCATCCGGCACCATTTTGGGGTTTGCCGTATATACCCCATCGACATCTGTGCAAATTTCGCAACACTCAGCTTGAAGCGCTGCTGCCAATGCTGCACCTGTTGTGTCGGATCCTCCTCGTCCCAGTGTTGTGATTTCAGCACCTCGGCCAACACCCTGAAATCCGGCAATAATGACAATATAGGAGTCATTCAGTAATTTAAGAATACGGTCAACATTGATTTTCTTTATCTTAGCTCTGCTGTGCTGGTTGTTTGTAATAATACCGCTTTGCATACCGTTCAGTGACATAGCGCGACCGCCTATATCCTGAATTGCCATGGACAGCAGGGCTATTGAAACTTGCTCACCAGTAGAAAGAAGCATGTCTACTTCCCGCTGTGGCGGATTACTCGTAATCTCTGCAGCCAGTTCCACGAGTCTGTCGGTTGTATTGCCAACTGCAGACACAACAACCGCAATGGCTTTCCCTGTTTTCTGACGGTCGATAAGCTTTCGGGCAATATTTTTTATCTTATCAGGAGTACTGAGTGAGCTACCCCCATATTTTTGAACTACTATCTCCACCGTCTTATCCGTTCATCACATTTATTTATTTCATATTCTCGGTTTCACATCACTATCAATACATAATATACTATGAATCGATATCAATACGGCAGCAATGTAGGAAAACAACTTTTTTTATCCGCCTGCAATAGCTGGTATTATCGACAAAGTATCACCATCAGAAACCGGAGTGTCTTTTCCGTTTTTAAATCGAACATCCTCATCGTTTAAATAGAGATTAACAAATCTTCTGATTTCTCCTTTTTCATCGCAGAGACGGTCACCAAACTCAGGAAACAGCTGACGAAGATTGCCTACCACATCGCCAACGGTTTTACCCTGAGCCTCTACAGATTTATTATTATCGGTGAGTTTTCTCATAGGCGTCGGAATTCTCACGGTAACTGCCATATTTATTCTCCTTAGTTTGCTCCGTTAATACTTAAAAATTGTTCGAAATCATCAAGGTTCGGCTTAATTCTCTGTAATGAGTGATTTTCACTTTTCAACGTTGCCAATGTTTTCATTCCGCTGCCGGTAATGCAGAGAACTACCGAATCATTATGCGAAATCTTCCCGAGATCGCGTAGCCGTTTGGCCGTGCTCACAACTACGCCGCCTGCTGGCTCTGACAATATTCCTTCACACTCCGCAAGTAGTTTTACTCCATTCATTACTTCATCACCATCCGGATTCTCACCCCACCCTCCGGAATCTCTGATAGCTTTCAACGCATAATAACCGTCTCCCGGATCACCGACAGCAAGAGAAGTGACGATTGCGTCGGGTTTCTCCACCGGAGTAACGGAATCGGTACTATTCTTCAGTGCATTTATAACCGGAGAACATCCTTGAGGCTGCGCGCCGTGAATTCTAATGTGGTTTTCCTCTACAAATCCAAGCGTTTTCAATTCTTCAAAAGCTTTGTGTAATTTCACAAGCAGTGCGCCACTCGCGATTGGCGCTATGACATGGCCAGGAAGTTTCCAACCGAGCTGCTCTGCAATTTCATAGCCGATTGTTTTTGAACCTTCAGTATAGAAGGGGCGAAAATTGATATTCACAAATGCCCACTCATACTGGTCAACAATTTCGGAACAGAGTCTGTTGACGTCATCATACGTACCGTCAACAGCTACAATCCTCGAGTTGTAAACGTTTAATAGACTATCACTATCCCCAATATAATCACCGGGGACAAAAACAAAACTGTTCATTCCACACACCGCTCCATACGCTGCTACAGAATGAGCAAGGTTGCCTGTGCTGGAACAAGCTATCGTTTGATATCCAAACTCCCTCGCACTCTCAATTGCTGTCCCGACAACCCTGTCTTTAAACGAATACGAATAGCAATTCACCGTATCGTTCTTAATCCAAACTTCTTTTATACCCAGTTTATGCGCCAGATGATCCGCATTTACAAGTGGCGTATACCCTACCGGCAACTCATAAACCGGTTCGGATACAGGCAACAATTCCCTGAAACGCCACATCGTAGGCTGTCGCTCTGAAATCTTTTCTTGTGTAATAAACGATTTGATTTTATCGTAATCGTAGGCTATCTCAAGCGGCCCAAAACAATACTCGCAAATATAAGCCGGTTGTTTTGGATAGCGCTGACCGCATTCAATACAACACAAACCTTCACAATAAGAATCTTTAGTAGCCATATGAATATATGCACAAAACTCGTTCGGTTTTAGAAAAACACTGTAGTTCCGCACACGGAAACAAAGTTTAATTTCAGATAAAAGAATTTAAACTAACAAAATTACAAAAATATAGAGATAATGTCAAGATGGATATAATAGAATTAAGGATGTTAGTGATATACAAATCAACAGCCTAAATCTGCAGATATGGACTTTTGATTTCAAGAAATATCCTTTGAAATTAAGGATTGGAGGTATGAAATTCACTTTTCAGATGTCCAATATAAGCTATAATACCGCACACGAAAGGGAATAAATCGGAGGAAGCCATTGAGCAAGCACATCCCAAGAATCACCTTCATTCCGGCTGTACAATATTTGGCCCGTGCTTGTACCAACATAAATTCCACACGGATCACACGAATCAGCTGTCATGGCCTGCCTGAAAACATGGAGGTACGAGTGTTTGCCGGGGAGTCCGTTGTCGAGTTTTTCCCAATTACCGCCCCGGTTTTTACTGCGAAAGACAGCAAATTCCCCATTAACCGGACATCTGAAATCTGGTCCTTCTTCCGGGACAACGTAGATGGTATCCGGATCGTGCGGATGGATAGTAAGAGGAAAACCAAATCTTGACGGGAGTCCTTCGTTTATATCGATCCAGTCTCTGCCGCTATTTTCACTCCGGTATACGCCACAATGGTTCTGCTGGTACAGCAACTCAGGTTTACCCGGATACGATTCCATATGGTGGACACATTGCCCCACATCAGGAAATTTTTCAGGTTGAAAATCAGCCAGAACACCCTTGTTTCTCGGTTCCCAAGTTGATCCTCCGTCTTCCGTGAAGAAAGCTCCAGCTGCCGATATCCCGACAGAAAGCTTTTGCGAATCAGTAGGATTGATACAGGCAGAATGAACCATCAAGCCACCGGCACCAGGCTGCCATTTGCCGCGGGATTCGTGGTTAGTCAATCCGCTTATTTCTTTCCATGTATTTCCATTATCATCTGAGCGAAATAAGGCTGCCGGATCGACTCCTGCATACAAAACATTCGGTGCCGCACTACCTCCCGTTTCAACACACCATATTCGCTTTACAGTATATTCTGATTTATCGCCGAATTTCGGTTCAGATTCAGAGTTATTCCACGTTTCACCAAAATCAGTGCTTATTTTTATGTTCGATCCCCAAAATGGGGAATTTACACACGCAAACAAACGTGTGCTATTTCGGGAGTCAACTATCAAGTGATTGACATCATCACCCTTGAGAAAAGGACCATGTAGTTCCCAATCTTTACGTTCAGGTGTCCCGGTAAACCTGAACGCACCTTTATGCGTTCCAACAAATAAATGGACCGATCTATGTGTTTGTGCCATAATGACCTCAATGATTCTTACTGTATTAATGAATTATATTTACTTAACAAGAAGCATCTTCTTTATTGCAGTGAATTCTCTTAACTGCAGTCGATAAAAGTAGATTCCTGAAGCAAGCTTGATTCCGTTTTCGCTCCTACCATCGAATACAACCGAATGAGCACCGGACGAATGTTCTTCATTCGAAAACAGCGCTCTCACTTCCTGACCAAGCGCATTATAAATTGTCAGTGTTACCGGTGCAGCAGCCGGGAGAGTAAAGCGAATTGTGGTTTCGGGGTTAAATGGATTCGGATAATTTTGCTGAAGATCAAACTGTGAAGGAACCGCAGCGTCATTATCGTCAATTGAGGTTATCACCGTACTTTTGTAAACACCTCCGCCGTGGGTCACTACCACAACAGTTCCGTCAGAATCTCGGCCTGTTACCATGTTCACAACAACATTGTCAATTGTTGAAGCACCTTCCTGTACCCAGTTTGTGTCATTCCCATTCAATTCGGTTGTCGAATAGAGTCCGGTACTCGTTGCGGCAAAATAAATTGGTCCGTGTTCAGAATTGCTTTGATGGATATATGCCCACCGCACAGAAGGTCCGTTTCCGTTGCCAAACAAATCATTAGGAAATTGTTCCAGATTACCACTGATATCATCCCATGATTGCCCGCCATTATTGCTATAGTACAGACTTCGTGTTTCATAGTTTGAATAGACTGCTATGATATTGTCACCATCATTCGGATCAACAGCAATATTTGCGACATAGGGAATCCAGGAAATTCCAGGTGTTATATCGATAGGAGTAGGATCACTTTGATTCGCTCTATCGATTTTAAAAATATTCCCTCATTGAGTTCCATAGTACAATCTGTTCGCTGGAACTTCCGTCATAGATAAGGCGGTAATAACTTCACCATCAATCTGTGCCTTGGTCATTTGACTCCAATTTACTTTCGTTGAATCTTGATTTCCTTCAGGAATACCAAAAACATTACTATTTCGCCAGAGCTCCTCTCCACGGGGTAAAAACATCATTGTATTATCATACGGATTCAAAACAAAAGGTGCAATAAGAAGAAATGTTTCCGGGTCATTACCTATATCAATTCTGGCATCAGAAATACTGTTACCAGTTGTTGGATTAAGTTTTACTCTGAAAACCTGGCCATTCTGACGCGAAACATAATAGTGAACGCCATCATTTGCAATGGCATTGAAACTTCCGTCACCGGTCGCCACTTCTACCCAAGAATCGAATGGATTATCAGAATTAAAGAAATAGGTGCCATTATCCTGCATTCCCCCAACAATGATATTCGTGAAGTTATTGTCATCTGTCGAGCGATTTAATGCAATCGTATAAAACTGTGTTGTATAGTATCCTTGATTCAGCGTAGTCTACATAGATCTCGCACTCGATGAAAGACTGTTTGATGTCTAGAACATGCCTCCACCCGTAGCAACATACATGATTGAAGGATTTGACGGCGAGAAAATAACGTCGTGAATATCGGGATGGTGATTCACCAGTTTCGAAAAATCATTTTTAAACGGATCATATCCTCCAATCCACGTGGTGATTGCAATTGTACTATGGAACTCAATACGGTATAGATTTGTCCCGCCGACAAAGACAACATCTGGATTATCCGGTTTTACTTTTATAACCAGATCGTATGAACCCTGAGAATCGAAATTTCCGGCAACACCACCGAATTCAGGCAGATTATCTGATCGGTTTTCCCAACCTCCACCACCACCAGAGCCATCTCCGGAAACGTAGGTGTATTTCCATAAACTGTGTCCAAGTTTTTCAAATCCGGGTTTCTCCGCAAGAAAATAGACTTTATTCTCATCCGAAGGAGCAATACCAATGCGTTTATAAATAGCAGGGAAGCCAATAGGTGTTATTTCAGTCCATGTTTCCCCGTCTTTCGAACGCCAAATTCCCTAGTCTCCTCCGAACCAACTCAATGTGGCATAGACTACACCTTCTGATCAGAAAGAAACAAATCGCCGCCACTCCGTTTTATTTCCCAATTCACACCGCCATCATTGCTCTTCCGAATGGAGTTATAGGTCGCTGCATAGACAACATCCTCGGATAAACTCCTTGATGGATCGACAACAATTCTCCAGATTCCAGATAAAGTCAAATTCAGAATCAAATCTATGTGGTGTACCGGAAGCTGTCGGTATAAGCTGATTCCAAGCAAATTCCCCGTCCACCGATTTAAAGATGCCGTCACCAAGAAAAAGGCCATTACCACTGAAATCATTTGCAGAGTTTCCGTAAAATTCGCCGGTACCGAAATACCAGATATTGGTTTTACCCGGCCGTGGGTCTTGTGCTATCATTGTCACACTATGAAGATCGGCAGGATTGGTCATTTCTACCCAATACCCGAAAGAATACCCTATTTCCAAATCTTGCAATAGATTATAGTAGCGCCACACTCCACCCGATACTCCGCCGGCAAGGAGTGTTCCTTCAGAAGGGTCGGACACATCGAGCACCACCGCCCGTGTCCTGCCGCCGAGATTAAACGGTCCGACGCGTTCCCACTCAAACACCTGCGATGCAAACGGATTGGCACTTTTATTCAGCCCCTGCCGGATCGCGCTTTCCTTAGACGGAATCGATTTCGCAAACGCAAGCTCTCTCGATCGGATTTTCTGCGGGATAGTTCTTGTAACCGGTGACCGCAACCGGTTCCATTCATACAGGGCTCTGGCGTGGGGATCTTCTTTTGTCCCGATTGCCGACGGAATATTTATCTGTTTATCAACCTGATTTTCTTGTGAAAAGTAACTCCGGAACGCAAATATACAGACAATACCAACTGTCAGGGGAACTACTACTCTTTTAAAATCTATCGACATTACAGCACCTTTTGCCTTATAAAATTTATATCATCACTATGCTCTATCACTTACGTACCAACAAAACAGCAACATTATTCCGATTGTAGTTCTGGTATTTTTGTTACCCCTTAATTTTTGAAATGTTCCTGGTTTGAATCATCATCCGTGCAGTGTCACATCATACAAACAACGGCTTATTGTAATTCGTAGCCGTAAATTATGTACAAGACCTTTTCTCCACGCTCAGGCTGAAATGCCAGACGTGATTCAATATCTGCACGGAACCGGGAACCGACCGATAGTCCCGGATAGTCCTTTTTTAAATCTGGGAACCTTGTGTTTGTGGGCATGAGGGTGAATGGGGAAAAAACCGGAATTTCCGATCCTTTGGCGAGCGGTCTGCCAAACGCAGCGCCATACCCCAAAACCGATTCAATTCTTATTGTCGCCCAGCATGGTTCCCGAGAACAGGGTCCAGAAAGATCCGATGTTTCTGTAATATCGTGTATATTTGTAACAACGCCAATAATCCTGCCGTGATTAGGGGGAATCGGTGCTGCCGCACTATACGGAGAAACACGAGTTGCTGATTCAGATGCAGAAGCTGTTTGTTCTGCCTCCGATGTACCGTTACTCTTTGAGCCACACGCACTGAATACAGCAACAAGGACTGCCGAAACAACCATTTTTATGGAAAAATGGCTTTGCATAGACACTCCAACTATTATTTATCTATCTATTATTAATGACAATTCTAGCCCCGTTATACTTGGAACTTGCCTGCGGTATATCTTTTCCTCATTCTTATCAATACGAAGTAGAACTGAACGTTTATTGCCTTCAGCGTCTTTGTCGTTCCATGAAAACCAGCGATGCTTTCGCTTTGAGAATAATACCAGCGGTAACCATAAGATAGCGCTTACAACTCTCCAGTGACTAGTTCGTTCATATGTCAAGTCTGATATTTTATCATAATCAGAAGTTACTTCATATTCGGGATAATTAAAACGGCTTTCATGGCTTTGGAATTTTACAGTAACTTTGTCATAACCCCATTTAATAATCGCTTTCTTTTCATAAGTTTTATCATCATCAATAATGACGATCTTACTTTTCATGAAGGTCAAATCTTTATGTTATCCAATCCCAATTGAAATAAAAGAAAAATAGAAATTAGTGACAACAAAATCATTAATATTCTAAAAAGCCTTCTCATGCGATCCTCCTTTAAAAATAAATTATTAGGTGTCTAATAGCCATTTTAAGGGCATTATTATATTTTCTATGGTAATAAAAAAAACCCGTGGTAATGTCAATATAAAATCACTTGGTATGGAATGGAGTGGTATTATAATTGCGAGATTGATACGTGTGCTCAATGAAAACACAGTAGTCAAATAAGGTTTTCATGCTATTCATTTTCGAAAAACGATATTATACTCTACTTATGAGCGTAACCCACTTTTTCCTGAAGTGACTTCACTGTCTCCTGATAATTCTCATCCTGATCCATAAGTAAATTGACCATGTTGATTGCATGCAGGATGGTGGTGTGGTCACGCCCGCCAAAGTGGAGACCGATTGTTTTAAGGGAATTGTTGGTCAGTTGTTTTGCAAGATACATGGCAATTTGTCGGGGAATCACTACTTCCTGCTTTCTCGTTTTATCACGAAGGAGGTCGGTGTTAATTCTGAAATGATCTGCAACTAAACGCTGAATCTTTTCAATTGAAACTGGTTTCTTCTCATAAAATTTTAGATCTTTTAATACAGATTTTGTCAAAGCTACATCAATATCAGTATTGAGAATATTCGATTGGGCGATGAGTCTGTTTAATGCACAGTTGATATCTCGAATATTTTTCGTAATGTGGGACGCGATGAGATATGCCACTTCATAATCCAGTTCAATTCCGTCATCTGCGGCTTTCCGTTTGAGTATCGCCACTCTTGTTTCAAGCTCAGGTGGTTTAATATCAACAACAAGCCCGTTCTGAAATCTTGAAGTAAGGCGCTCGTGTATATCGAGAGCGGAAAACTCCCGTGGTGGCCTATCAGAGGTTAGAATTATCTGTTTGCCACGTAAATGAAGTGTATTAAAGATATGGAAAAATTGCTCCTGCGTCGATTCTTTACCAAGAAAAAACTCTATATCATCAACAATCAACAAATCAATTTTATCAAAATAATCACAGAACTGCTTTGTTTTCTTATCCTGGATCGAATTAATGAAATCGAGTGTGAATTGTTTTGATGAGACATAGACCGCTTCTTTTACCCGTCTATGCTGAAGTGAATGTATTCCAATAGCATGAGCTAAATGGGTTTTGCCTAACCCAACACCACCCCAGAGTAAAAGTGGGTTAAATTTTGTTTTTCCCGGCTTGTCTGCTACAGCCATTGCAACAGCTCTTCCGAACTGATTACACGAACCTTCCACAAACGTATCAAATGTAAAATCAGAATTAAATCGAGCCAATTGTTCTTTAAAGTAACTCTTTGTTTCTGGAATGATACTGGTTTTCGATTTTTTCTCACCGTTTTTCCTATTAACAATATATTCAATACTTGCATCATCATCCAAAACTTCGCCAAGAGCAGAATAAATCAGGCCATGATAATGCTCTTCTAACCATTCTGAGAAAAATTTACTCGGAATTCTTACTTTTAATTTTTTATCTTTTAGCTGAACAGGTCTTAGCGGTTCAAACCATGTTGAGAACTTTTGATCTTGTATTTGGGGTTTGATAATTGACAACACTTCATCCCATACATAGACATGAGAGTTATTCATTGTTGCTCCATCTCTTAAATTACTGCAAAGCAAGTATTAAAATGTGGTTTATCAACATATACTTCAACAATCGGGAAAGCTATTCAAAAACCATAACAAGTAATAGTTATCCACATTGATGAAAAGCTTACTAAAGTTCTATAAAGTGCTGTAATTAATTAACTAAGGCAGAACCGATGTATGTGCTCTAAAGCCGAGGAGCTGGGCTAACTTCAATATTTACAGCAGATAGATTCGTTATGAATTGAATTTATCAACATGTTTTCCACTGCCCATTATCTCCTGTTGAATGTGCCAATAAAATAGGATTTAGCTCGTTAATGTCAAGTGAAAAATAGGTAATTTTTTAACATTTTTTCACTAAATTCTAATAGCCAATTTCATTCATGAGAAGTTAGACATTTTCATTCGATAGCAGATTTAATGAATCCTTCAAACCTGTTTGATAGTAGCTGGTTATAGAGTTTATTTATCGATTCGGTTGTGTGTTATTAATTTAACGGTTATCTTTTCTGAACTTTTTGCCAGAACACTATTGTCTGTTACACTTCCCATGATTTTCTAAGCGGCAATAACACCAGCTGCCTTTATAAGACGACTTTGTGCATAGAGAGAGTCCATTATGACAAACCGACTGTATTATTGCGATTCTTATACAACAGAATTTGACTCCCGGATAATTAATATTCGACAAGAAAAAAGCAGAACAGGAGTTATACTTGAACAGACGCTATTTTATCCTACTTCCGGTGGACAATTACATGATTCAGGTACGCTGAATGGTATCATTGTAACTGATGTTGTAGAAAGTAAAGATGAGATTGTTCACTATATCGAAAGTAAGCATATTGGAGATGAAGTGCTCAGCTCCATAGATTGGGATCGCCGACTCCACTTCATGCGACAGCACGCTGGGCAACATATTCTTTCTGCAGTACTGTTGGACGACTGGGGTGCAGAAACAGTTTCAGTATCATTAAGACTTCATAACTCAACAATAGAAATCAAACAAGATGAAATATTACCAAGTGTAATTCGCAAAGCAGAACACACTGCCAATGAATGGATACTGAAGAATACCCCCATTTCTGTTTTGTTTCCTACTGACAAAGGGTTAGTTAAGCTACTTCTTAGAAAAAACCTCCGAAATGGAAAAAATCAGGATTGTCCATATTGATGGTCTTGATTATATTCCCTGTGGGGGAACACACTGCTCGCGTACAGGAGAAGTCGGCATCATCAAGATTACTGGAATTGAAAAAATTCGCGGCAATATCAGATTGATATTTCACTGTGGAAAAAATGCACTTAACGATTATGATTGTAAGAATTCGCTATTGTAATCATTGAACATGACATTTTCGTCAGACGAGAATACATTAGTACAAAAAGCAACCAAACTGATAGATGAAAACAAATCGCTTTCCAAAGCATTCGCCGGAATGAAACAGGATATCATATCAGGCCCGTGATCTTTATCGACATGGTAATACATTTGGTAATAGTATGCTTGTCACTCATATATTTGAATCGAGTACTACAGCTGATTTACAACTTCTCTCTCAGGGGTTTCGCAAATGTGGTTCTTGTATTTCAATTCTTGCATATTCCGGAGATAAGAAATGTTTTGTATTTTTCTACTCAGAAGATGTTCCGCTTGATTTCACTTTGCTCCTTGAAGATGTTAAGAAAGAATATCCGGTAAAGGTGGTGGTGGCAAAACGATGATACAGGGAAGTATACCAGACACAATTAATATTCAAGATTTTCTGAATATGGTAATAAATCTTATTCAAAGTGCTATTACACAGTAATTCCTTTCTGTGTTTCATGATTTTATTAATTTTATAGCCGATAATACTGATAGTGATTCACTGATTTGCAAACAATTATAATAAATACAGGGAATTTTCGGCTGCAATGAATTGTCCAGGTTGTTATGAAGTACCGGAAAATGTTGAACTGTGTCCACATTGTGGCACTCCACGTACCGTCAATACAGATAGACCAAAGGATGTAAAAAAAATACACATTAAAAATAACATTGATAAAACCAGGTCCACGAGAAAGTACGGTTTCGCTGATTGCTGAAATCACCGGTTTATCTGAAAAACAGGTAAAGCAAAACATAACAAATACTCCCTGGACTCTCGTGTCGCGTCTGCCGTTTGATAAAGCTCAGGAAATCAAAGTGCTGCTCGAAACAAGCAGAGCAGTCGTCCGTCTTGAGGGGATGAACATCTGGGATGACGAAGATTCCAGAAACGGGTTCGACAATTCTGTTCAATTAGATAAGCACGATCAAGGTTGAAAAAACCTAAAGTGGCGTATCTTATTGTCGGTATTCTTATAGCATCAATTGCACTCCTTGTATATATCCTTGCCCCCATTACTCCCGATGACGGACAAGGACTTCTCGGCGGACTTCAAGGCAATGATCCCGATATAGAAGCTGGCAACATAATGTCTATGGAAGAACTTAAATCAGATGAAGACATTGCCGAAATCCTCGAAGAATCCGATGAGAGTATACCTGCACCAGAAGAAGTTGAATTAACAACTATTGATTTGAGTGATCACGGCACAAACCCTTATATTGCTGCAATCATCATCCGATTTGAACTTGTCTCGAAGGAGTGGGTGACATTGGATATATATAACAAGGAATTCAATAAAATCACATTACTACTTTCAGGAACCTTAGAACCAAACACCTACTGGGTTACCTGGAATGGTTCAACTGATGCCGCTTCTAATGTAGCGCCCGGTGTCTATATCGCTGTATTGGCAACTCCTATAAGAACATCTTATCGCAAAATTGTGTGGTTATTCGAGTAGTATATTTAATGAAAATACCAATTTAGAATCGTTCTTAATCTTTTAAATTGATGGCAAGCGTCTTAAAGAGGTTCAGAATTCTGTCGATATTATTAATGGGATAATTAAAAGAGACATGAGATGGACACCCGTGATTTTGAAATTGCAAAAAATCACATGGACGAGATTTTGGAATACAGGACAGTGTTAGCACATATTCTTAAAAGGAAAGTGACGATTAATCAGGCAATCACTGACTGGATTGAAAAAGATTATATCAATAAAATACCGTGGAAAATAGAAAATTCTACACACACTTCATTACAGCAGATCACATTAGTCTTACAAAGATTCTTTCACCGCTGCCGCAAGTATTGGGACCATAATTTCATGATGACCGGTAATCTTGCATCCCTTTCCTCCTGTTAAGGTGGGTCTGGAAACTACATTCTCATGAGGCCTATAATGTTGAATCATATCAAAGTTTACCGCAGTAAATCCTTCGGCAGGATGTCCGAGATTACGGACAACAGTCAATGCCTTCAGAAAAACTTCAGGAAGAATTACTGCAGAACCTATATTAAGCACCACTCCTCCACTGTCTAATCTGCACAGAGCATTCGATAAAATTCTGAAATCGCGCATTGAAAGTTCACCAATAATCTTTCCATTCGATGAAGGATGCTGATGGGTAGTTTCTGTGCCAATCCCCACAAATACGGTAATGGGAATCCCTTTTTTATATGCAGCGGCAAAAACACTCACATGCCCATTCGGTGTTGTTTCTTCAGAAAGCTTTTTGCCAATTGATTCGCCATACCCCAGACCTTCCTGTTGACCTCCAGCAAGCGCATCATTAATCATGAATGAGGTCTCAGCAGACATTCCGAATGTTCCATCAACTAAATTTGCTGCAACATCCTCTGATGTATGACCGAAGCATGCAAGTTCCAAGTCGTGAATGACCACCGCACCATTTGTACAAACTGCTGTTATTATTTCACGTTCTATTAAATCAATAATTACCGGTCCCAAGCCACACTTAATAACATGAGCACCCATCATCCAGATAACTTCTTTTTTGCTTTTGTTTGCAGAAACAACCGCATCTACTACTGCTTTTAAATCTGACGATTTCAATAGAGGAGGCATGGAAGCAAGGAAATCATGAAATGATCCCCCGGTTTTGTATACTTTCGCAAGATCTTGAATAGTCACTTTACTCACACGGTCGTGAATCGATATCGTTTTTATCCGGCTAAGATCAATCTCTTGATGTTTCATGCTACTCCGCTTTGTTTTATGGAAGAAATTCCGTTTCGATATTAGTCAGTTTTGCAGCCACATGGCCGAATATCACTTTGCTTACCATTAATACCGGTATTTTTCGCTCATCATCACTCAAGTATATATGAATTCTCCCTTGATGTTTAAATAGGCCTTCCGTTTTCAGCTTCGGCTCAACAACAATACAGTTAAATTTGCCTGCCGGAACCCGGATCTGCTGTTTTTTCTGCACTTCAACTACAATATCGTATACTTTATCGTTATCATAATTTGGGATTTCGATTTTGTCACCTAAATTTAACTCCTGCGTGCGGACATAGAAAAATGCAGACAGAACATCTTGGCAATACGCCGGAATATCAACCGTATCACGTTGGCTAAATGCAGTATTGTTTTCCTGATCGAGTACAAATTTCCTTTCCTGACGCCACTTGCCTTCACTCAACTTTTTTTCAAATCCAAGCGAATATATCCCTAATGTATCGATATAAGAGGTAATTTGATCATCTACAGGATAAAGAGCTGAAATGAACCTGTTTGAGAGCGCACGTGAACGGACTTCAAATGCCCCTCTGCCATTTCTGGTTACCACTTGGGGAATAGAAATTGTCGCCGTTCCGACCGTACTTGGACCCCAATCGATGTCAAAGGAGAGTTTTTCACCGACAGAGAATGCATTGTTAGAAATTACTCTTTGGTCCGCACTATTTTGTGATGTGCGGATTAATTCATTTTGCACTCCCTCATCCGGGTCGGAATGAATTCCATAGCTAAAAAAAAACATCCCCAGAAGAATTAGGAAACATGTATATGTTTTAGAAGTATGTCGAGCCATATAAGAATAACGTGTTTAGTTAAATCCATCAGAATAATATACTGACTCACGCATGAGAATGTTTCTTTTTGTCCGAATTTTCATGAATTAGTTCTTTGGCTGCTTTGCATACCATGTCAGGAGTTATCAACTCCATGCATTGTTTTTTCTTGCATGGCCCGCCATTGCATTCCGAACATGCTTCCATATCAGGAACCAGCATATCTTTTTCTCTTCCATAGGCTCCCCACCTCTGAGGTGATTCATGCCGGACAGGAGGATAGAGACCCAGAACCGGTGTGCCAATTGTGTTTGCTATGTGTAATACACCGGTGCTCGGTACCAACAAGAGTGCTGCAGACCGCAAAAATGCCGCGAGGACAGACAACGGGTATACCTGTGGTAAAATTGATACTCCCGAACCGGCATGTTGATAGACAAATTCTGCTAAATGTTCCTCTCCATGTCCCCAGGTTACGACAATTGGCATTTTGATTTCTTTACTCATGAGTCTGCATGCTTCTGCGAAATTTTCCAGCGGCCAGTCCATCCCCGACCCTCTGCTGCCCGGATGAACAACAATACATGGTTCATTTGTATTCAAACCAAGATTTTCAAAAATCTGTTGGGCGATCTTATCATCTTCTTTCGTAACAGAGAATTTAAATTGGGGGGTACTTACCGGTAAACCTACTGCATTAAGGAGATTAATATTGTATTGCGATTCGTGTTTTTCAGAAACTTTGCGATGTTCATAATGCTTTCTGTTAAATAGCCATGAGTAGAACCGGAAACCAGTTCCTATTCTAACCGGTATACCGGCACTCCACATGAGAAGAGCAAGCCTGAAGGTCGGATGGATCACTACTGCACAGTCAAATGATTTGGATCGAAGCTCTTTGTGTAATTCTAAAAATGGCCTGACAACCCCAGAATCAGAATCGTAGTTGATGATGGTGTCGATGTCGGGATTGCGCTCTCCTATTACTGCGGTTACACGGCTACATAAAAGTGATACCCGGGCTTCCGGGATAACTGATTTAATAGAAGCAGCAACAGGAGTAGAAAGCATCACATCACCGATTCGGTCTGTCCGAACCAATAAAAAGGTTCGAAGATTCGTATATTCTTGATTATCAGTTTTCGTTTCCATACTTTCCTTCAGCACCGCTTTGACTGTTATCCAGGAACAGAATTGTTTTGATGCGCTCTATTTCCTTATTAATACTCATAAAACACTCGTAGTATACATCAGCATCGCCGCCGATCGGGTCGTGAATAGTATCACTTATCACTTCTTCTTTTTCCCGACCGAACCGCATCAGTAAATAGACTTTATCATAATATTTTGGATGAAATAATAGAATATACTCAAGATGTTCCGGTGACATTACGAGAACATGATCGGCTTCCCTGAGCATCTCCTCGGTCAGCATCCTAGATGAATGCTTTGATAAATCGATGCCATGTTCTTCTGAAATAGCAACACTGTATGATGCTACCCGCTGTCCATCCGCAGCATGTATTCCGGCAGAATGTATGGTCAACACCAACTTCTTTGAAACGTTTCTTACGTAGATATTCCGCCAATGGGCTTCTGCACATGTTACCAGTACAGAGAAAAAGTATAGTGTTGTAACGCATTATACTCTTTCGTTTCTGTTCACTTACCTGTGTGTGATATTTATTACAGTACTACATTACAGCACAATCTATATCGAGAACATTCTTAATTTCGTTTTTCGTAACTGCACCCTCTCGAAGAATCAACGGCTCCCCATTAACAATTGAAATGACTGTCGAGGGGACTGTACCTTGCGTGATTCCCGCATCAAGAATTAATTCTGCAGATGAACGGATTACCGTATCTATGTGTTCAATAGAACTGCACTCCGGATCACCGGAGAGATTTGCACTTGTCGTGGTAATAGGCTTACCGAATGCTTCTGTCAACCGCAAACACAGATTATTATCCGGAATACGAATGCCAATAGTCGCATCCTTTTCCTGTAGTGCTTCAGCAACAGAAGGAGAAGATTTTCCGACAATTGTGAGCGCCCCCGGCCAAAATGCTTGCATCAGTTGTTTTCCAATTTCTGAAATTTCAGTTAGATAGTGTTGTGCTGATGCGATATTAGAAACCATAACCGAAATTGACTTGGACAAATCCCGCTTCTTTAATGCAAACAAACGTTGAATCGCCATGCTGTTTTCTGCATCGACACCAAGTCCATAAACTGTATCAGTAGGATAAATTACCACTCCACCTTTTTTTAGGATATCTGTTGCTAAAGTTATTTCATCCCGCCGCAGATTTTCAAGATCGATGGAAATTGTCTGACTCATTTATACAAATTCATCGTTGAATTCACAAGTAAAGATATGTTAAGATTTTTGAATGTTTGAGAACACCTTTTCAACAACTTCTTCAGAGCTAATATCCTCCATACAACGAAAATGTTTCTCAGGACATGATCCTGTTCCATGGATACTACATGGCCTACAGTAAATGTCTTTCGCAATAATGGTATGCTGATCACCCCAGGGAGAAAAACCAAATTCAGGAACAGTCGGTCCGAAGAGTGCAACAACATGTGTTCCAGAAGCAACAGCAAGATGCATCAGACCATTATCGTTTGTGACTACAACACTTACTTTACTGAGTGCTGCGGCTGATTCTCTCAAATGCAGTTTTCCGGCAGCATTGTGAGTGTTTTTCGCTCCTGCTGCACAAATTCTTTCACACATTGTTTGCTCCTCCGCCCCCCCAAAACAGACAATATGAGTATCATAATTATTTGTCAATTGTGCAACAATCCTTTTATATCGTTCTTCGCCCCATTGTTTTGTAAACCATTTCGAACCTGGACCAATTCCGATAATTGTTTCTGAATTATTGATACCGGATTCTTGCAAAAATAGTTCAGCATTTTCTCTATCTTTGTTAGAATATTTAATGACCGGATCAGGTGGCACACCAGTAATATTCAATGGTTGGAGAAGTTTATGATTTCTTTCAATTTCATGCAGACGTTTTGTATATTCTACTTTGTGTGTAAAGAGTAGCGATCCTGAGCTTACCGCAAAGCCTATACGGACAGGAATCCCCGAAAACCGCGCAAGCAGTGCTGAACGGAGAAACCTGTGCGGAATAACTGCTGCATCATACTTGTTCTGTGCAATCTGTTTTGATATTCGGAAAAAACCCCTCGTATTACCGTCCTTCCCTCTCTTGTCAAAAATATGCACATGTGAAATCCGTTCATCTTCTTCATAGAGAGGTGCAGCTTCCGGTTTGACAACTAAGCCTACTGTATGGCCATCCCGGTGAAGAGACTCGATAAGAGGCGAACACAGAATCGCATCGCCAATAAACGCTGTCTGAATTAATAAAACATTCATAATAAATACATCATTGATTATCCGTTCATTAGTAAATTCCAGCTGTTTTCCACCGTTTATGCATCCAAAAATACTGGTCCGGATATTGCCGAATATACGATTCAATTACAGAAGTATAACGCATCGTTATTTCGCGAATTTTTTCATCGTTTTTTTCAGGAAGATTTTCATATGATATAGATTGAAATTCTGCTCGGTATGCCGCTCGTCCTGTCCGAATATTCATACTGACAAACATTGGTGCATTTGAGCGAACAGCGAGGATCGCCGGTCCTGCAGGTGTAGAAGATTCGACACCGAAAAAGGGAACGAAGATTCCTTTCGATCCAGCATTCTGGTCGGCAACAAGCCCAACCACTTTTTTTTGTGCAATAGACTTGGATACCATCCCGAATCCGTCCTTTACCTTTATAACACCTATTTTGGTTTTTGACCGCATAGAGTCCACAAGTTTTTCAACATACGGATTTTTCATAGCTTTCACAACAATATCGACCGGGATGCCTGCATGTGCAAATGATACTCCCATCAACTCGAATGAAGAAAAGTGGGCCGTCACTCCAATACACCCTTTGTTTTGAGCCATCAAATCATGTAAAAGACGGGGAGGGCTAAATTTTACGAGATTGCCAAGCTTTTCCTGAGGCATAGACGATAAACACAGATATTCCAGAAATGTCATGCCGAAATTCCGGTATGTGTTCCGACAAATCTTTTTGATTTCTTGTTGAGATTTTTCAGGAAAGGCAATTCGCAGATTGGTATGTGCAACTGTACGACGAATCGGAATAACATAATGGATAAACCATCCAACACCTGAGCCGATTCTGCTAACAAGTGATAAGGGTAAAAATTGTAATATAAATACTATTGTACGTGTTACAACATATTCTATGAGAAATTTCACTTCAGTGTGATGTTAATTTTCAAATTCCCTAGAAAACATTTAGTCCCGAACCCCCAAACGGTGCATAAGTATACATATTGATGAAAGAAAATGCAAGCATAAAAACCGATCTGAACACCCATACAATCTCTACTTTTCGGGGAATAAATTTTCTTTATCTTTGGATGAATTCTTTGTATATTGTATCCTTATTTTAAAAGAGCCTTTTGTAGAAAGCGAAGAACTCCAATGTATTTACGGCCAATTATCGCATGTGTATTTTTACTCTTCATATCTTGTTCAGACTCCAATATCAATCCTCTTGTCGGGCCGATTGACAGAGGAGATATTCAAGCTCCTGAGCAGCTTGCGCAACCTACACTTTCCGATGTCGGAAATGGTGAGATATCTGTATCGTGGCTTGCAAGTGATGCGCCTGATGTTGCAGGCTACCGACTATCTCGCGCAGCACGCGCAGCAAATGAAGACATTTTATCCGAATACGAAATTGTTTTCGACTCTCTATCAACAAGTTTTCACGATATAAATCTTGTTTATACAACCGTTTATTATTACCGTGTGTCTGCTTACGATTTTACCGAAAATGTGAGCGAATTGAGTAATTCTTCGTCAGGGATACCATACAATACGCTCCCTCCTTCAAATCCTGTAAATCTTACTACTTTTGGTCAAAACATCAGTTCACCGCTCGTTGAGTTGTCATGGGATAAAAATCCCGAAACTGATGTATCTACTTATTTAATTTACCGATCAATTGAAAACAATTTCACATCGGACGAATCGACATTTCTTGACTCCGCAAGTACACCACTATTCTTTGACACTGAAATTTTAGTTAATGTTCATTATTACTATGCCATCAAAGCTAAAGACAAAGGAGGATTGACAAGTAACGCTTCTGAAATCGATTCGGATATTGCACTATTGCAGCCTGAATTATTATCGCCAGTCAATGGCCTTCAAGTGCAACCAACCACATTTTTTACCTGGGAACCAGTCGAAAATGCCATTCAATATATGGTTTTTATACAATCTTCAAACGAAGAAGAGGAGCTTTGGACTGCATTAGTAGATAACTCGCAAAATTCCGTACAATATAACGGAGAAACAGCATTAATATCAGGAACTGAGTACTCTTGGAAAGTTGCTACTATCACAAAAGACCCACAGAAATTGAATTCATTATCGTCTACAGAACGGTTTGCAATTCAATGATTGAAACGGCTGCCATTTCGAATGAAGACAAGACACCACATCAAATATTTTGCATACGGTTATAAATTCTGATGAGTTCTTCACATGTACAATTCAAAGACACACTGCTCCACGGCAATATAACCAAAAACATTGTTGTTCTCGCTCTCCCTATTATAACCGCACATTTTTTTGCAAATGCTTACTATATCATCGATATGATTTTTGTCGGCAGACTTGGTCCGGACGCGCTCGCCGCAGTCAGTATAGGCGGAACTCTGATGTCTCTGGTATGGACATTTCTTGTGGGTTTATCAATCGGGACTTCTTCTCTCACGGCACGGTATTACGGTTCTCAGAAGGCGGAAATGGTTGAGAGAATTGCTTACCACTCACTTTTTCTATCTTTTGTTGTCTCTCTCTTTTTGGCAATATTCGGAATCATTTGGACACCGGCACTATTGAAATTGCTGGGAGGATCAGAAGAAGTCGTCAGGCTCGGAACAACGTATACAAGGATTGTTTTCTGCGGTGCCGGAGGATTGATATTCATGTTTATTATCAACTCACTGTTCAGAGGCAGCGGTGATGTTAAAATACCGATGTACACACTCGGCATTTCATCTTTCCTCAATATAGCACTTGATCCCTTACTAATATTCGGGATCGGCCCCTTTCCGGAGCTTGGCATTAAAGGAGCTGCGATTGCTACAGTAATCGGTCAAGGTTCTGGGGCACTCTTCAATTTATTTATTCTGTTTAAAGGATTTTCCCGAATAAAGATTGCTCACATATTCTTTCCCATCGACACTAACACCCTCAAATCAATTGTCACCATATCTATCCCCGGCTCTCTTCAAAACCTGACTTATTCCATCAGTGGAGTTATCCTCATGCGGTTGGTAGCCGCCTTCGGTACAGTTGCAGTTGCAGCGTATGGTATTGGAATTCGCCTCGACATTATGGTGATGCTACCAGGCTGGGCGATCGGTGCTGCAGTCTCAACAATTCTTGGTCAGAATCTTGGCGCTAAACAACCCGACAGAGCAGAAAAGACCGGCTGGCACGGAGCAGGATTGTACTTTCTATTGCTGTTCGTTGTGTGCGGACTCCTCTGGCTTTTTGCTCCACAGGTTATTGCGCTTTTCAATGCTGAATCAACAGTCGTTTCAATCGGAGAGAGTTACATCCGAATAGTTGCGGTCGGTTATGTATTTCTTTCGACTGCACTAATTTTGAACATGGCGATGAACGGAGCAGGATACACCTTTGTTCCGATGCTGCTTATTGCAATAGTTCACCTCGGGGTCCGTGTTCCTGCTGCTTATCTCTTTACCACCACATTGAATATGGATACAAAAGGAATCTGGCTTGCTATATCAGGATCGCTGATTTTACAGGCTGTGCTGGCTGCCATCTGGTTCCGCCTTGGCCACTGGAAACACAAAAAAGTATTACATGAGTAAATTTGATTAAGGGTATCTAGGTTAGTGGTATTAATAAAAAATTGGTGAGGAATTAATTCAATCCAGTATGTTCTAAAATATTAAACCTTGGGTTTGGGCTCTATAATTACTATCCGAGTTTCGCGCAATATGCTCTAACTTAAGTCTATTTAGGAATTCAATTAATCGGCAGGGTTTTTGTGCTTCATGCACTCTTTTTTCGTTTTTTCGAAAGTAAAATTCCAAGATATTTGTTGGATTTGAGCCTTTAACCAAACATTTCTGTATATTCATTGCACCTACTCCGTTTTCAAGTACGTTATTGGCTATAGTTCCACCAATTTTATAAGGCTTCACAAACCACGCAATAGGCTCAAACAAAGGAGCTAAATTTCCGAGACGCCATCCTTGCCATTTATGTGCCTCTTCTTCAAGTCCTCGACGCTCAAAAGCGATACTTAATCTTTGCGCTCTATGATGTGCACTATCTTTTTTCCAAGCGAGAATATCTTTTAAAATGAAGCCACAATCTTCAAATGCGTTGATGGCACGATGAATTGTTCTTCGAGCACCAAAGATGAAAAGAGATGCACCTTCTTTCATTTTCGGCATAACCATTATTGCCCAAGATTTACACCACCTTTGGTATTCTTGCCCGATGTTTCCATCTGCTTGCGACCAACCATTTATTGGTTTTCCTCTTTTCTTAAAACCAGACTTACCCTTTTGTGCAGGAGATTGTCCAAGTAGAGCGGAATTAGTGTTGTTATGGAGAATATCCCAGTCATCGAGAGAAATACCATACGGTATATCCGACAGGAACAATTCAATGCTATTATCAACCAAAGAAGATATATGAATTCTACAGTCACCAAGTATAATTTTATTTAAATAAATATCGTTCATGGTTTTAATCAATGTCTAAAATTTTATTTTCTGCTACCGAACTTACTATATCAATTCTATTGATTAGCTTACTCCTGTGTAGTAGCTCTTTAACAGCTTGTTCTCGTGAAAACTTCATGATACGCTCTCTTTTGGAAGCCAAAAACTCAAGTGCCTCTTTGCGAGATATGTCAATAGATTCTGAGGTGGCTTGCTTCTCCTCTTGCCAAATAATATTGAGATTGCTATCAAAATTTAAAAACACTCTATTCACTGCTTGCCAGTATGTAACGGCATCCTCTTTGACGGAATCATCGATTCTACAGTTTTAAATACATCATGCAATAAACCAAGAGTCTTTTGCTGATTAGCTATTTCGGCGTATCTTACTAATACAGCTAAATGTGTGTATGTTACAATGCAAACTGACCTATCTGCTGCTTGATGATATATCTGGCTTGAACGGGATGGCAATTGAAATACAGGACAAACCACCATAGCAAAAGGTTTTTCATGCTTCCAGTTACCTATTGCTTGAATTTTAAAATCTCTTTGGTTTTTGGCAGTACGACTCAATCTAAATGCTTTTGCATCAGCTACAAAACTAAATTCACTTGATACACATTCTACATCAGCAACATCTGCTCTCTCCTTGAGTACAAGACTTGTTAATCCAATAATAGAGAATGCTTAATGGATAACAATATCTGTGTATTTGGAATATAACTTCTCTTTGGTAGTATCGTGACCATATTTTTCAGGGATTACGTCACACAGCCGTAAATGTCCGATTATATAATCAATACCGTTGTCTCGAATTTCCTGAGCAATCTCTTGTTCTATGCTTTCCGCATCATCCAAAAAATTATTACTCAATCGATATATCTTGTCAATCCAGAAATCTCTGTTTTCTATCTGGTGTTTTGATATCAATATTATATCCGTAGAACAGCATTGACAGTTTATATAGCATATTAACATATAACAATCAATAATAAATTGCAAGTGGATATTATTCATTCATTTTCATCCGAGTAAAACAACCATATCTGTTTTGAACTAAGCATTTTATAAACTGATTCAACTTTTCGTTTATCTGATGCGAATCTCAAAAGAGCAATAACCTTCTAAATTTTCGACTTCAAAACTTGAATATCTTTGCATTCGTTTCATGCAAATGACCTAATATTGTATTCGCATCGACCAGTAATTATCAATTGAGAATCATGTAAGATGCCTACAACAACAAACATTCGTATTAAATTCGGTTTATCTATTTTAGAACTTGCTTGCTAATTATATCGTATAAATTAAGATTACCAGACGAAAATGTCGATATTTTTAGAGAAGTAATACAAAGGAAATAATCGGTACAGGGAGGTAGTACACAATTATTAAATAAAACCGAGACAGGTCTATGCTGTCTGGCAGTGCGCGACATTCACTATATACTTCCGTTCTCTACGGAATTATCCTTGGATTGATTACCTCTCTCTTTGCATGTAAAGGAGAAGAGTCATTCCCAATTTCAACGCTTGTTGATGAAATTGCGGATAATACTGCGCCGAGTCTACCATTTGAGCCATTCCCTTCCGATAAAGCTACGAATGTATCTCGCACAACTATATTAACTTGGAACGCAATCGACGACAATAATGGAGAATTGAACTTCGAGGTATTTTTTTGTCCTGATTTATCTGCATTCAAAAATATCATTGATATTTTCAGTACCACTGAAAAATCTTTCAAACTAAATCAAGCGCTTACTCAAAATGTTGAATATTTTTGGAAAATCAATGTCCGCGACGAAATCGGTAACTGGACATTTGGTAATGTTTGGTCTTTTACAACCGGTATTGAACTTACCAATCCTCCGTTTGTCACCATTCTTTCGCCAGTAAATAATACCGAATTTAACATAAATGATCCTACCGTATTCAGGACTTTAGTAACCGATATCGAAGACACTACTTTGTCTGGCAATGCCCTTGTATGGCTGTCGAATATTGACAGCACTGTCGGTCAGGACAGTTTTTTTGTGCACACTTCTCTTAGCGCCGGAGTTCATACCATTACACTTACTGCTACCGACACCCACAACAAAAAAACTTCAGAATCTATCGTAATAGCGGTTGATGATACAACTGCAGAAAACATTGCACCTTCAGCAACAATAGAATTCTCAAATAGTGGTTCTATATTCGGCGATGAAGATACCATTATGCTTAGGGGAATCGGACGGGATTTGGAGGATGGTGCATTAGCAGACGACCAATTGAGCTGGAATTCATCAATTGACAATTTTCTGGGAAACAGATCAGAACTCTCGACTCAACTAACGGAAGGCACACATACAGTAACACTCTAGGTCACCGACAGCGATGGACTTACACATGAAACGCAAATTCAGATTATTATCGATAGTTCAACTAACACACCGCCGAGTACTCAGATTGATGAGCCTGAAAACAACGCCTCATTTGTAGAAGGCGAAGACATAATCTTCCGAGCTTCTGCCACAGATCTAGAAGACAACCCCAACTATTTAACGACATCTGGTCAGCCGATGAATCAAGTATTTTAGGCTCGGGATTTATATTAAATTCTAACGAACTTAGTGTTGGACAACATACAATCACATTGCTAGTCAAAGATCCAAGAGAAGCCACCGACACTGAACAGATAACCATCAATATTACGCCAACCGGTGCGGGGAATCAATCTCCCACAGCCGAAATTCAGCAACCGTCAAATGAGCAGGTAATTAATCAGGGAGATTTGGTTATTCTGCAGGGTTCGGGTACCGACCCAGAGGATGTGACCATTCAAGGATTCCGTCTCAGTTGGTCTTCCGATCTTAACGGAGTTCTCGGAACAGGACAATCGCTATTCATTGATACACTTCAGCGAAGCAAACATACAATAACGCTTACGGCACAAGATAGCGGTGGAAAAGAACATTCAACAAGTATAACCTTGTCTATTTCTCCACCAGTAGCGCAATTTGGTATGGTGCAAACTTTGCCGCCGCCGGTTCCAAATATAGTTAAATTGAATCTCGGCGCTGTTGGTATACACAATACACACGATGCACCATCTATTATGGAAGTAAAATGAGACTTTGACAATGACGGCAACTATGATACGCCGTTTTCTAGTAACAAAAATGCTGATTTTTCTTATACAGTCAGTGATGAGCCTCATTTCAGCAGAATGATGGTTCGGGATAATGAAGGTTTGACTGATGAGGTGATTTTATTGGTTCCTGAGAAAATTTTCATTCCGGCATCTGACTTTAAAATGGGAATTTCTTCAGGTTCAGAAGTTGATGGACAACCTCAACATACAGTATCAATAAACGATTATTATATAGGACGGTTCGAGGTGATAAACTGGCAATTCGCACAATTTCTGACAGAAAATCCATCAGATGGTACCGCTTATTATTCAAGCAAAATGTCTATCACCAATCCTGAATCAGGAGTATATCTTTCGTTACAAGGATCTGAAAATTTCCCTGTCCGGTATGTTGAGTGGAATGCAGCTCAGGCGTTTGCAGAGTGGAATCAAGGACGTCTCCCGTTTGAGGTAGAATGGGAAAAAGCAGCACGTGGAGGGCTGTTTCTCGATGCAAGTAATACAAATCAAAATCTTCTTCCGAGCAGACAGCATCCATGGGGAAACGGCAGCATCAATCTTAATCATGCAAATTATTTAATTGTAGGACGTCCGTTTGACGGATTGGCCCCGGTGGCTACCTATACTGGTCAAACAGTAAACTCAGTTCAGACCATTAACAATGGCTCGCCCTATGGTGCGCATGATTTGCTCGGAAATATTGCCGAGTGGATATCTGACTGGTATCAGGCAGACTACTACAATAGTTCACCTGCATCAAATCCCTCCGGGCCAGCAAGCGGAACACTGAAAGTTTTTCGAGGGGGGATCGTTCGATAATGTTAAGAGTTATATCAATCTTACTAGAAGATTTCAAGCCCTGCCGACAGCACGGCCCTATAACATTGGTATACGAATTGCTCAATCACCTTAGTAATAACCTCATGCAAAAAATTTCGGAATCAGTCCGAAATTGTTTTGATTCTTTCAAATTTCTTCCTACTTTTTCTACTCAACTATATAGCACTCTTCGGATTAAAGAGAAAAAAACGCAATTTGAACGGTATGAAGGTTTTTCCCCGGACAAAAATAAATTATAGCTGCAGGAGTGAGCTCAAAAATGCTTTATTTGATCTCCCTGAACCTAATCGACCAACATTTTCTCGAGTATTTAAAACCTTTCGGTTATCCTATATTGATTGCGAGAAATCATTATGAAATCAGTAGAGAAAACTTTTTCAGATTATTGATTATAATCGGCAGGAACAGCTTTCAGGCGAGGTTTACGAAAAATTGTGACATCCGGGCAAAAGAACTGCTCACTGGTGACCTGCCGACCCGCTGTCCAGAAAATGCGCTAAATGTTTCTGAAAACTATCTGAAAATTGATCTCACGAAATGTACGTTTTGCTTAGAATGTGTATAAAACAACAATCTACTCATTTTACGATCTTAAATCGCTTATCTTTTCTCGCTTACGCTTGTCGACTTTTCAATGCTGCTTCAACCATTTCTAACGATCTGTCCAACATAATGTATGAAAAAACCTCATTACCAAGATTAACAAGAGAGTTAGTCGAAATATTAATAATTAGACCGGTTTCCGGTGCTATAATATGTTCGACAGCGGTTTCAAACGGATCCATTACCTCCGCAATGTCCTGATCTTTATAGGCAAGATCACCTGGCCGTGTATGGTTATGTAAAATGCCTCCGGTTTGTGTAAGAACTGACCGGCTTTCCTGCACTATTATCGAGTACTCTGGTTGTTTTATCTCTTGTTTTGTCATTCCAAGATGCGCTAAGATATTGAGGATCCCATCAAAACCGTTTAAGGTGACATTTTCATGAAAGCTGTATTCTGCAATGAATTGCCATTCGCAGGGGTATCAATAATTATCTGGGAGCCAAATGCTCAGGCTATTTTATGTACTTCTCTGTTGCTGAGATTTGCCTTTAAATGAGGTATTTCAAGCAGGTTGGCTTTTGGTGTGTGAATATCGACACCAAAATCGCATTGAGAAATTATTTCACCATAAAGAATCGACGCAATCCGCGAGGCTGTTAATCCTTTTTTTATCATAGGGAAACAATCATTGAGGTCAAGCTGGTCTACAATACTTCTAGTATTTGAATAAAATCCAAAAAATGTTAACGATCAGAACGCAATAGAGCGGTCCGCTTAATTCCTGAGGATCAATGTAATGTATAAGCCTTCTGACAATCTTGATTCCATTAATCTCATCACCATGAACTGCGACAGTGATAAATAGAGCTGGTCCGTCATGAATACCGTGACTCACAATTATCGGTATATGGACGGGTTATGGATATAAAATTCACTTATTTTCAGGCGGACTTCTGACTGTGAACCCCGCTTAACCGCTTCTCCGGCAACGTAGAGAATGTGTTCCATATTCAGTTGAATTCAAAATGTTAAAAAACGATTCGTTTTTTACCGTAGTGTGTCATTAACCGGGCTCTGACATCTTTCAAAGGCTCATTTAATTTGAAAATACGGCAGATTCCTTTTCGCTGCGTAGCGGTCGGTGAGGTCGCAACGCCAATAATAATGCCTCTGAATGGCGCCCTTACCAACTCAATTTCAACACCAAAAGGATTCGTATTGGTAGCAATTTCTGCATTTTTCCGTACAAGACGTCCCGGTTTAGCACTAATCGACAAAATTCCACCACTATCAACACGGACCCATGTTGATTTCTGGATCTCAAATTGCACAGAAGTTTTTTCGTGCTCATCTAGTATCATTTCGATAGTATCATTTCGAGTGCCTTCAATACATTCAGGACCCCATTGAGTCCCCGTTCGCTAATTTTTTCCAAATTTGCGTGTTCCACCTGCCTTAAAAATAATTGTCGGAATACCGTTTTCTGTTGCTGTTTTTCGAAGTTTCCCATCATATCCTTTATTATTCAGGATAACAGTTGTTCCAAACGCTCGGGCAATTCGGGAAACTTCCGGGTGAGTCATATCGGCCCTGACATGAGATAAATTTCTTCGTCCTTCGGATGCTGTATGAAGATCGATAACATAATCACTCTTTAAAACCAGTTCATTGTAGATAATCGATGCATACCTTTCGGATGAACCACTTGCGGGATCACCTAGAAAGCATCTGTTCAGATCTTTTTGTTCATGGAGGTAGCAGGATGTATTTTGAAATCCGTATATATTAACAACCGGGACACATATCAACGTTCCGGCAAGCTCTGTCATGTCAAAATTGTATATAAGCTGTCTGACTATCTCAATACCGTTTAGTTCGTCTCCATGAATCGCAGCTGTTATTAAAACGACCGGTCCCGGTTTTTCCCCATGCAGGACGGTTATCGGAATATAAGTCGGCCGTGAAACAAATGAAGTGCTCACCTGAAGTCTAAGCTGTTTTCGTTCACCCCGGTCTATTGTTGTGCCTGCTAATTCAAATATTCCGTTCAACATTACAGCAAATCCTTTTCAGAATTCCTCTTACGAGCACATTGAAGAGCATAATCTACAATAAATTTAGCTACATTAATTCCTGTCACCTTTTCCACTCCCTCGAATCCAAGTGATACATTGACTTCAAGAATTTTCATGCCGTCCACTGATTCAATCATGTCGATTCCGGTAACACCGAGGTTAAGAACTTGTGCGGTATGTATAACCAATTTCTGCTGATTTTTGGATAACTCGAACGGTTCATCAACATTACCCTGATGCATATTTGATCGGAACTCACCAGCTACAGCTATCCTTTTATAACTGGCAATTGACTTTCCGCCAACAACAATTGCACGGATATCCACTCCTCTCGATTCAATGATATATTGTTGAATGAGGATGTTTCTACCAATTTTCCATAGAGCTTCAACGGTTGATTGTGCTGCTTGTTTTGAGTCGAGGATTATGACTCCAAGTCCCTGGGTTCCGCGCAACAACTTTGCAATTATACAGGTACACCACCGGCTCGATAAATTGCCAGCTCGATGGTTTTTGGATCTCGCACCATTATTGTACGGGGTACGGGAATACCTGACTGAGCAAGGACTTGCAGGGTGTAAAACTTATCCCGGACACATTCAATTCCTTGAGGATCGGATACGGAGGGAGTTCCTTGATGGATGATCTGCCGGAGTACAGCCAAACCAAATTGGGTAATCGAACCTCCAATGCAGGGAATAACAACATCAATGTGCGAAAACTTCTTTTTATTGTAATAGAGATATTGCTTGTCTATTCCGAGAACAATTTCGCACTTCAGCGGATTAAACACCACAGGTTCGACACCAGCGGCTTTACTCTCTTCAACAAGACGTTTTGTAGAATATAAAAACCGCTTCCGTGATAAAATTGCAATTCGTATTATTCAATGCACCTCATATAGAGTTCTTCTGGAGAATTGCGCATCTGCCGCTGTCTAATTTAATAGAATTTATCGTACGAATTCAACTGCAATTTTGCTACTAAATTATCAAGTGTACTAAAGAAAATAATAGAAACCAAGTGTTGAAATTGACGTTCGACTTTAATATTTTATAGCAAAAGCAGGGATGTACTATGAAAGATGAACAGCTTCTAGAAGAACTTGAAAAAGTTGCCACACGGTTCGATATTACGGTGCGCTATGAAGATGGAGATTTTAAAGGTGGTTTGTGCCGTTTAAAAGATGAAAGTATCATTGTTATCAACAAAAAATTCCTTGTTGAGCAAAAAATAGCTTTCCTTGCTCGAGAACTTAGTACACTTGAGCTGGATAAGGTCTATATCCTCCCCAAAATCCGCGAACACATTTTCGAATACACTTCGGAAAAAATAGATTAACCATTCATTACTAAGTTCTCCCATTTTCTACATCCGATTTTAACAAACCAGGATTTATGTTCATATCATTTTCTCAATATTTAATAAAAATTTCCAAAATCACTCAAGTATTCCTAAAATTAACCGATATATAGAATGGGATAAATCCCCCTTGGAAATGCACCTGAATTGTGTTAAGTGGTAAAACGCTTAACAATAAACGAGATGATAACCGGATTTTTGGTGAGTAAACAGTCGCGCAGGCTGCGAACTCAAATTCAAATTTCCGTGTTACATACGGAGTGAACTCCAATAGCCAAAAAAATACCTCCAAAGGCAGTCCCCCCAATCAGGAGTTGCCTTGTTTGTCTAAGCACTCACTCTATTTTATCATTCATGGCGACTCATTTTCCAAAACATTAGCACTATAGTTGTTTCAAACAAGAAGTATTTTTATCGTAATCTAAGCATTAAGTCTGTTAGAAATTATTTGAGACTAAATACAACAAATTTTTTAATTGTATTTAGTTTGAAAAACTGAAATACTATATTTTGACTCCGCTTTTAAAACGACATTAATTCTGCATATGTTCGTAGAAGCAACTAATTCGGAGGTTTGGAGGTATGCTGAGTTGGATTATATCTGCAGCCGGCAAGGTTACACGAATGACCAATTACTCGCAGCAGTCCGAAAGAACTACTGCCAGTGAATGATAAACCGCTTATTCTGCATACTGTACAGGAAGCGATTGATGCTGGCGTGCGGTCACTATATATAGTAATCAGCAGAATAAAACCGGAAATTTTTGAATACCTCAACAAAACAGCTGTCGTTTCAGTGAATGGTCAAGAGACGGAGTTTTGCAGACTCAAGGAGCGTGACATTCTGTGCACTTTCGTTGAGCAAAAAGATCAGCTCGGACTTACACATACATATTTTTTAGCAGAACCACATATAGGATATAGGATCTGGCGATTTTCTTGCCATGATGCCCGATTACTACTATCCTGATCAGCCATCGCCGTCCACACAGTTTGTTAACAATTATCATAAGGGTCGCAGTTGTTTAGGTATTATCACATTTTATCACATTAAAGTCAGAACAAGCATAGTTTGTTTAACTATTCCGGAATTGTCACTTTTGAAGAATCTGTAGGAAAAGTGGTAAAAATAGTTTCAATTTCTGAGAAAAAAAGGTAATTTCCCAAAGAATTTTCGAGATCAAGTGTATAGATCCGCTGGAATAGCACTCTTTTCGCACGATTTTTTCGATATTTATCGGAATATTTCTTACGCAACAAGAGCCGAAAAAGACGATTCCCTCGTTGTGCAGACTTTGATGAAAAATGGAATGCTGGAATGATATTTTATAAAAGGACGGTGTTTCGGTACCGGTAATCCATACGGTTATGATGTAGCATGTTCATTATATCAATAAAACAATAAAAAGATTTTTACAAATATTCGAAAGGATTTCTTATGCCCTTAAATATTCAAATAAGAGACCTCGCCATCGGAAAACCGGTTAACCCGAACTTTCAACCCCGATTTGCCCAAGATAAAGCAATCAATGTCCGACGGCGCGCATCTGTCAAAAGTTTTCGGGACTTGTCTCAGGTAAACAAAGATATTGCACGAGGAACACCGCTTGATCTCGGATTCAATGCTACAAAAGTAGCACGACAGTTTCAGGCTGGTAAAATTGATATTTTAGCGTAAAGAGTTACACTCACTTATTTTCACAAAACTCTTTTGCTCACTATTGATTTAATACCTGTCTCATTAGATATATACTCTTTGCCTTCCTAACTTCTTTTTATTAATTTTTACAAATCTTCCATTTCCAAGAAACTCAACAGGCAGCTTTTTAGTTACATAAATAACTTCTTATACTCAAAAATGCACCTTTACATCTAAGGGTAATTTAAACATGACAAATGAATTGAACAACATAGAATTAAGAAACAATCTTGACAAAGCATCCAGCGCATATTTAAAAAGTGCACAGCACCAGCCGATACATTGGCAAGAATGGGGAAGTCAGGTATTTGATTTAGCTAAAAATCTTGATAGGCCGATTCTCCTCGACATAGGTGCCGTTTGGTGCCACTGGTGTCATGTCATGGACCGTGAATCGTATGAAGATGATACTACAGCGTCAATCATAAACAAGCATTTTGTTGCAATCAAAATTGATAGAGATGAACGGCCTGATGTAGATCGTCGGTATCAGACTTTTGTTCAGGCATTGAGTGGAGGCGGTGGTTGGCCGCTTACGTGTTTTTTAACTCCGGAAGGAAAACTCTTTTACGGCGGCACCTATTTTCCACCTGACAACAAATTTGGCAAACCTGCTTTCAAGACTGTCTTGTTAAACATGAGCGCCTCATACAAGGAGAAAAAGGGTGATGTTCTCAAAAGTGCCTCAAGTATTTTCGAGCAGATTTCGGAGTATGAAGAGAATAAAATCAAACTGGGTAAACTTAACAAAAACAGTATCACCAAAATTCTCGTAGATATTATCAATATGTTTGATACGGTCTATGGTGGGTTTGGTAAGGAACCGAAATTCCCAAGTGGTAGTGCAATTGACCTGTCACTCCTAGCATACAAAGCAAACGGAGATTCACAATATCTCGATATTGCAAAGATCACCCTTGACAAGTGTGCTTCAGGAGGTATTCACGACCATCTCGGAGGTGGGTTTCACCGCTATTCTGTCGATCAATACTGGCATGTTCCCCATTTTGAAAAAATGACTTATGATAATGCGGAGTTCTTGAATAATTATATCGAACTCTACCACGTTACAGATGACATTCGATATAAAAATATTGCCGAAGGAATAATCAGATATTATACAGATGAAATGACTGATCAGCAAAATGGTGGATTCTTTGCGCATCAGGACGCGGATATAACACTCGAAGATGACGGAGATTATTTTACCTGGACAAAAAACGAGATTGCGAATCATCTAAGTAAAGAACAGGAGAAAGTCTTTAACGCATACTTTGGCATTTCCGAATTGCCGCACGATCTACATGGAACACCAGACAGAAATGTCCTCTATTCGGTTAAGTCACTGTCTATCGTAGCTGAAGAATTGAATGTCTCAATTGAACAAGCTGAAACAGTGCTCGATGCTGCAAAGTTAAAACTGTTAAAAATTCGCTCAACACGTCAGGCTCCTTATATCGACAGAACGATTTTTACCAACTATAACGGGATGATGATCTCGGCATATATGAAAGCCTACAAAATTCTCAAGGACAATGACCTTATACTCTTTACAAAAAAAACATTTGATTTCCTCATTGATAAGCTTTTCACCCCTGATCATGGATTTGCACACTCGTGTACGGGAAACACAGTAAAAATCACCGGACTCCTCGTAGATCAGGTTTGGATGGCAGTCGCACTGTTAGACGGATTTGAAATCACCGGTAATTTCCGATACTTTAACTATGCTGTTACAATGGCAGATTTCATTCTTGAAAATTTCTATGATAATGAATATGGCGGATTTATTGACAGGATTAGTGGCGACAATCCATCTCCTGTTATGGATATCAAACATAAACCGTTCGAAGATGCCCCGACAGCCTCCTCTAATTCGGTTGTCGTACGATTTTTGGACCGGGTGTATTTGCTGACCGGAGAAGAACGGTACCAATCGGCATCAGAAAAGACACTTCAGACATTTTCAGGCAGTATCGAGCGTAACGGCCTTTACCTTGCTTCGTACGGAACAGCGCTCTATTATCATCTCAATCCTCCACCACAGGTAATAATAATCGATTCAGACACGTCAGAGCAAACAGAAAAACTCATCTCAGCAGGGTATTCTTCTGCCCAACCCGGGGTATCGGTTTATGTCTTCAACGGCCACAATGATGCCCATCAAAATCTTTCTCCATTGATAAAATCAAAAATTGCTGGAACAAACAATAACAGAAATGCTGTTGCTTATGTGTGTGCTGGCACTGAATGCTCGCCACCTACCGGTGACCCCATGGAACTGGTAGAAATACTCCGTACCTTTGGTAAACAGGATGTAGGCTTGGAATGATGATCAGAGTGTTAACCGGATATCAGTTTTACGCTGTTCTTAACGAAAGGTTTTTTAATGAGATGGAAGCTATTATTGTCAAGTATGCTTCTTTTCATAACTCCATCATTTGCTTCTGCATAGTGCAGCTGCGGTGGTACATCTCTCCTCGGTTCACTTGAACTTCCGGCGACACTGCCGGGAAATTGGTAGTTCGCACTATCCTATGATTTCAATAACATCGCTGATTTTTATTCAGGAACAGACGAATTAAGCAGTACTCTGAAACGGAAATCCAACGCAGGGTTATTCGAGGTCAGTTACGGATTAACATCACGACTTTTTTTGTCGACACTTGTTTCAATTGTTCAGCAAAACAGACATTCGGCAAATTCCGTGCGAACAAGAGGCTTGGGAGATGTTGCTTTGCTGGCTAAGTATAGCATAATTCCTCTAAACACACATACACAGCGTTCTCTTGCATTAGGGATTGGTCCAAAATTCCCTGTCGGAAACTCAAAGGTTAAAAACAGTGAAGGAAGATTACTTCCAGAACGCCTGCAGCCGGGAACCGGTTCTTGGGACTTGCTTCTCTGGGGTTACTTCTATCAGGGATTTCAGCCCGTTACTGCCGCGAGCTTCTTCGCAACAACCTCTTACAAAATAAGCGGTAAAAACTGGCGAAATTTCAAGTCTGGTGACGAACTGTCAATCACACTCGGTACCAGTTACGGAACATTAACGCCATTCGATTATTCACTCCCGCTCCAGTTCAGAACAATTGAAGAATATGAATTAAATGGCGCACTCCAGCCTAACACAGGCGGATTGTCGTTCCTGGTATTTACTTTAAACTTTCTAATGCCTTGGGTTTGAGGGCATCCGACGCAATTCCGGTATACCGTGGTTTGAAAGGATCACAGCTCACAACATCGTATACCGCATCAGTTACCCTCTTTTACGCTATTACAAAACAACCGAAACTGCAAATTTTTGAGAAAGCAATATTATGAAACGTTATTATTTCTTCTATGTTTTGACAACGCTGTCTACCATTTCATTCTCATGCTCCACTTCCACTAATTCCACTGATAGTGGAAACACGCCCAGCCCAAATGATTCGGCAGAATGGCTTGTACCGGTGAGTGATGTTTTTGATGGAGATCCCGGCAAAGACGGCATACCTTCTCTCCGGAATCCGCCAATGATTTCTGCGGGATCAGCGACGTATTTATTGGATGGTGATCTTGTTGCGGGTGTTCTTATAAATGGTGACGCTCAGGCATTTCAACATTTGATTATGGAACATTATGAAATCGCTAATATTGTTGAGGTCAGAGGTAATCCTGTTAGTGTAACATTTTGCCCTCTCACCTACTCGTCCATCGGGTGGGACAGAACACTCGACGGATCTATTACAACATTCGGTGTATCCGGTCTTCTTTACAAAAACAACCTTGTCCCCTATGACCGTTTAACCGACAGCAACTGGTCTCAGATGCTCAATAAGAGTATTAACGGTTCATTTATAACCGGAGAACTCGAAACATTTAAGGTAGTTGAAACAACATGGGGGACATGGAAAAGGATGTACCTCGAAACTCTTGTACTTTCCAGAAATACAGGCCATAACCGGGATTACAGTCCAGCTCTCTATGGTGATTATAGTGTCAATAACAATAACATACTTTTTCCTATCAGAAATGATGACGGGAGAATCGAAAGAAAAGAGCGACTGCACGGTATAATAGTAAATAACCAGGTTAAAACATTCCGATTTTCTTCTTTCACCGAAGGAATCACAATATTCAATGACACTTACCGTGGTCAGGATCTGGTAATTACGAGAAGCGCTGTGGATAATTTTATAGTGTCGTACAGGCGAGACATGCCTGATGGAACTGTTCTCAGATTTGAGTCGGTCCAGAATGCACTTCCCATAATCATGACCGATGAAGAAGGGACATTTGGCAAAAGTTATTCCAATGAATGAAAATTTAACTCAAGATGCAGCATCTAATTTGCGTGGCAGAGATGATTTTGTACTCTCACTATCTACCAAACATCTCCACGAGATATAAACTCAAAGATGGTACATAAGTAATAATAATGAGCGCCATCAACATAATGACAATAAATGGTACAGCCGCCCGATAAAGTTTAATAACTGGTTTATTGAACCGGAAACTGGCAATGAACAGATTTAGCCCGACCGGTGGCGTGGAATAACCTATTTCAAGATTAGTAAGAAAAATAATCCCGAGATGGACAGGATGTACGCCAAACTGTGTTGCAATCGGAAGAATGAGAGGAATGACAACAAATAGAGCCGAAAAAATATCCATTAGAAATCCGACAACAAGAAGAAATATATTTAACACAATAAGAAACATCACTTTGCTTGTTATATAATCCTGCATTAACGCGAGTATTTTCTGCGGTATTTCCTCATCTGTCAGATATCCGGTCAGCCCAAGGGCAAGACCCATAATAACCAAAATACTTCCGACGAGAACCATACTCTCTTTCATTATCTTTGGAACATCGTGAAATATATGCAGATCTTTGTAAATGAACACCTCCACTACCATTACATAAAATGCGGTTATCGCAGCGGCCTCTGTTGCAGTTACGTATCCTCCGTATATACCAAGGATGATAATAAACGGGAGAGGAATCTCCCATGCTGCGTTCTTTATTGTATTCCAGAGCCGAGACCATGAAAATGGCTGCCGTTCTGTCTTTTTGTTTTTGTTTGCGTACATACTGTACAGTGAAAGTAAAAGAATCAATACAATGCCAGGAATAATACCAGCAAGAAATAAATTGTCGATACTTGTGCTGGCAATCATTGCGTAGAGAATGATGGGGAGACTTGGTGGAAATAAGAGACCAAGACTGCCGGAAGTGGTCAGCAGTCCAAGTGAAAACCGTTCTTCATAGTGATCTTTTAGCATTACTGGATACAGTAATCCTCCAAGTGCAATAATAGTAACACCTGAGGCTCCGCTGAATGCGGTAAAAAATGCACAGGCACAGAGTGCTACAACAGCAAGTCCTCCGGGCATCCAGCCAAGTAGCGCTGATGTGATGTTAATAATCCTCTTTGGAGTGTTACTCTCGGCAAGCATATAACCCGCAAAAGTAAACAGGGGAATCGCAAGCAGTGTCGGAAAGGTTGCAATCTTATATAGCTCAATAAACAGACCGGCAGGCGGATATCCGCTAGACACATAAAATAAGAAGGTGAGTCCTCCGATAATAATAAAAAGCGGTGTGCCAAACAACGCCAACATGATCAATGCTATTCCGAGAATCGTTATCACCTCTTCCCCCCTTTAATGAGGAGAACAATTTCACCCAGAAAATGGAGTAAGAAGCGGTAGCCGATCAGAAAAAATCCTACTGGCATGGCAAGCTGGTATACCCATGTCACTATTCCGAAAATTTCCTGACTGCCGAATGAGCGTTCGATCATTACAAATTCCCATGCAGCACGTGCAAGAAGCGCTGTAATAGCCAGTGATACTCCGTTGACAACAATACGCACATACTGTTTGGCAGAATCTTTAAAAAGTTTTGTAAGCACATTGACATTGATATGCTTCTCTAGACGGGCCGCCTGTGAGGCACCGAAAAAGGCAACAAGAAGGACTAAATGTCTGAGAAGTTCGTCAGCTCCGCTAATGCCTGTATCAAAAATATTCCTAAGTATTACCAGCGTAAACGCCAGTATCACCATCGTCAAAAGCAGGGTAATAAGAATAATATTTTCAAAAACAGAGAGCTTTTCGTCAATCCAACGTAGAATTTTCAACATAACACAGGGCCGTTTTAGTTTGTCCGGACTTCCTCAATGAGCATGAGCACTTCATTTAAGAGTTCCTGCGGGTACAATTCTCCTGAAAGGTTTTCCCGAACTTTCTGACCCGCATCTAAAAATACCTGCAGATTCTCTCTCTGTGGTTTCCGAACAAATTCAATAGCATTCTTTTCGAGATAGGCAAGCGCTTCTTTATTATCTTTCCGAGTTTGTTTGACCAGCTCCCCGAACCATTTTTGACTCGAAGTAAGTAATAGTTCCTGAAGGTCCTGATCGAGTTCGTCAAACGTATTTTTTGTGATAAGAACTGCTCCAGTACCATACGTTACCGGGAGAAGTGACATATAATTTGTTCTCTCGTGCCATGACAGAGCAAGCGCACCGTATGGATGTGCGTATACTGCATTAATGAGACCGGTCTGCAGAGAGGTCAAAGCATCGGGCAGTGCCAATGGAATTGGGGTGACGTTAAGTGATTGAAATAAATCCTGTGCAAGGGGATCGCCCGTCCATGTCCACATTTTAACTTTTTTCAAATCGTTGGTCGTTATAACTCTGTCTTTTGAAAACATATAGACAAAACCGACCTCAGCCCAGCCAAGAAGAATAAATCCCTTTTTTTCAAATTCTCTGGCAAAGCGGTCATAAAGTTTTTCGTTGACATAGTCGATTTCATTGTAGTTATCAAACAGGAATGGAAGTTCAAGTACCCGGATCAACGGTACAATATCTCCCAGTCCCCTGCCAGTCAATCCCGCTGCATGTAGTCGAGCAACACGGGGATTCATTTTCCTGATTATATCGCTTTCATCACCTTGTGTATTTGCATAATTTTTTATTGTAAGTCTCCCACTCGAAAGCTGCTTTAGTTCCTTACTTAAACTTTTGACAATTCTATCCGGGGTTGTATTTGACGGCGCAATCGATGCAAATTTGATCTCATGAGTTTTCTGGGCGTTCACCGATGATACTAACAAAACACCGGCAAAAAATATAGCTCCAGCAAGTTGCCCTAGTGAACCAAATGAATAATAAATACGGATCATTATATTTCCTGTCTCTTTGAGTGTTTCCACTTAATCACTAAAACCATGCATCTTTATGCGCAAGATACAACCGAGCTTTTTCTTTGGCAATTTCGTTTATCAATCGATACTCGGGTAAAACGTCACCCGGAGTTTGAAGTACTTCGTTTAATACTGTAACAAAACTCTTTTCATCAAAGGTCCTGACAGTATAATGCCTGGCATATAGAACCTTGGTTAACAAAAATTTACCATCGGAGAATTTCAAAGCCCGATCGAAATGTTCCTTTGCAAATTGCTGATTTCCTGCTATACCTTTCTCGACCTCGACAATACCCAGAAAAAGGTGGGCTCCGCCAAAATAATACGATTCATCAAGCTCAAGAATCCGTTCCATGAGTACCTTCACTTTTCCCATATCGGCTAAAGCTGAGAGGTCACTGGGATTTGTTTTTATATAGCTGCCCCAGGCATTTGCTGCCCAGAACAGATCCGGAATATCACTTCTGCTTCTCGTCTGAAGCGCCAATTCGAACTCATCCAAATTGCTCTTCAGTGCACTTTTTATAGAACTGTCCCGTGACAACAATCTTCGGCCGAAATCACGAGCACGTCTATAAAATACTATTGCACGCTCTTCATCGTAGTCTTCGACAAAACCAAGAGTATACCCGGTATACCCTTCAACTGCTCGTCGAAGGAGCTTTCGGTTATCCGGATCACTTTTCAGTAATCCTTCCAACATTTTCAAAAATCCTGCAATGGAATCTTGTGCAAGTTTCCGGTCGGATTCTTCATATATTGCTGTCAGAGTATTGTCAATGATACTGCTTGTAGCATTGACTGCTATTTTCTGAATTGAACAATTAACGAACAGAAAAGCAGCTATCAGTAAACAACTCAATATCTGGTTAAATTGATATATCATGAGTATGCTACTATTATGTTAATCTTCTATTTGGTCATTAGGTCAAAAGCGGACTAACGTGAATTTTGATTAAAGGATGGAATAGATTTTGGTTTCTGTAATTGTATCTCTGTTCCATTTCCTTGCGGTATACCAAGCAATGATTTTTGCTGACACCATGGTACTGTAAGCGTCTTTCTTGTGCACATGACCAGAACCCCTCAAGGCCGTTACTGTGACGACGTCGACGACGTCCCGTGATGCACTATGTGTGACCGTACGCTGTTTACCAAAAAACTTCAGCGATGTATACGAACGGAACATAGCAGTGGAGAAGACACTCCCTTGCTCAGCGGTGCCCCTGATCTCGTTCATCAAGCGGTAGTCACATCGTAGTAAATAGCTTTCCGTGACGTTCCACCATACCGAAAACCTTTATTGTACCGGCATTGCTGCAACCGCTGGCTCCCGTACGTTTCCCACCAAAGCAGCTTGCATCACACTCTATCTTGCCGGAAAGTCTTCTCACTTCCTGACACAAAAAATTATAAACCTCCTGTCGATAAAGCATCTATTTGCCTCGCACCGTCGTGGCGCCAAAACCAAGACCCCTGGCAGCTTTATTGGCAGGTATCTCCAAAGAAACATAATGCAGTAGAGCAAGATCGTCCTTGAATCGCTTAGGGTTCTCTTTACAAGAACATCGAGTACATGTAAAACGATTATCACGCAAACGGTGCAGACGATCCCCAGAACAAAAGGGACATGATGTACCAACAATAAATCTAGTGACTTTTTCTTCTATGCTAAGTATACTGTAACACTTGATCCGAAAATAACCTAATTACCTTTTATTATTCACTGTAGTGAACGACAAAAAGGGGTAAAATGTTCACCGAAAACAAAAAATGCCTCCCTGAAAACTGGCAGACATTTTATTACTAATAAGCAAATTCTTTTCTAATGATATGCTATAACATAATGCGTCTCCGAAAAGATGCCCCTGTTTAGGATACTTTTTGAATCTGCCTTTTAAGATTTCGCATTCGGCGTCTGATATTGCGAAATTGATTGCTGTTATTGACGTCCTGTTCCTGCAACTCAGATTTTTTATGTTTCAGTCTGAGTATTTCGGTTTTTATCGCACTTTTATCCTTTAAACCTTTTTTCATTTCAACTTTTGTTGATTCTATTCCAAGTTCATCTTTTATTGCAGACACCAGTGCGTCTTTTTTCATTCCACTCACGCCACTGAGCTTTGTATGTTCCGATACATATTCTTTGAGCTGTTTTACTGTCATTTTTTTTAATTCTGATTCAGTCATAGTTGCCTCAATATTTTAATTGTAAGAACACAAGTAGGTAGCGAACAAAATACAAAATTTCATCAGGAAATCAAAATGGTAATTTTCCACCTATTTTATGTGCACATTTCATCAAGGATAGCAGGATATAGCATACTGTTTATTAATTTAGCAGAAATAAAATTCGCAACGTGCGATGTTAATCCTGATGCTGTATGCTGTTTTAAATAGTAATTGATAACTATATTATTCCTATTCCAATTCTTTAACAAGACGGATTTGTCCGCAATTCAGATCGCAACATTAAGTATTTATCCAATAATATACCGTTTCTCTTATCACCTGTGATGAGAGACATGCTTCTGATAATACTCCTGCTGTAAATACAACTCGTAACGATGGCTTAAATACAACATGCAGATCCATTAGCTTTTTGATTAAACAGATCTGGAATTTGCATCACCACCAGAAAAAAGATTCAACATCCTCAAGCCAATTAACACCTGCTTCATCTGAACATATAATCCCTCCGAAGCAGAATAGTCCGACATCGTTCAAAAGCCCTGAACATCAACGAAATTCCAAGCCAGTTCTATTGCAAGATAAACTTGCCGATAAAGAAGTATAGCATGCAAATGATAGAGGCCATTTTCCGAATACAATTTTGAACTGAAAGTTGTGAAAGAGGTTCCTTGTGAAAGATTTTTGAGTGGAAACAACACAGGAATTGTACGGGTATCTGACTCCCGAATCTCGAATGGGCGTGCATAATAAGTATCTAACCTAACAGATGCAAAATTGTCCAATAGACTCGGATGAAAAATAATACTCTCTCAACAAATAGTCTGGATAAATTTCCCAGATAGACCTCGTTTATCCCTCTTCCCTCCACTTGGGCATAAACACCAGAAATGATTATTGTGCAGAGAACTGTAATACCAATGATAATCATTATTAGTAATCATAATTGTTTTAGAGAGTAAATGAATACACATTTGATATTTTTTATTCTGAACCATTTCCGTCCAAACTGCGTATTATAATAATAGCACAGTAATACCATATTTATTATAAAAAAATCAAATAATCTTGATTTATTTTCTCAAGATCGGTATTTTTAATTAGTTATTACTCAAAATCATAGGTAGGCTACATGACTTACCACAACACAATCAGGCTGATTCTTTTTTGTCTTGTAATTAATACCGGAACATTAATAATACCGGCATCAGCTGCATTTGGACAGCGAATAAAGGCAGATGTTACAGTAAATTTGGAGCAGCTTGTTCCTGAACAACAATTTGAACTTCAAAACGTCCATAACATTATCAAACAGTATTTTGAATTTTCTTCCTGGCCGGAAGGAAAATATGATTATGAAATCTCTTTAAAAATCCAAATAGTAATAGATCGTATGCAATCGTCATTTGAGGATGTCTATCATGGTCGTCTTTTTATTGCGAGTGACGAGACCGGATTTAAGGAAGTTGATCGCCGTTGGCGGTTTCCTTATCAGCAGAACCAGCCTCTATCTCTGAATTTGAATCTTTTTGACGGTTTAACCGGATTACTTAATTTTTACACTTTGATTGTAATTGGTGAATACATGGATCGTCTTGAACATTTTGCAGGCGATTCATTCTTTCGGCAGGCCAGAAATATAGCACTTTTCGGTCGAGCAGACCGGTACAATTTCTGGTGGGATAAAAGAGAAGAGTTTATTGCAGGATATTTAAATGAATCACACAAAGTTTTTCGGGCAATGACCGCTTTTTATGATGCTGCACTTTATTGGAAATCGGTAAATAATGAAGAAGAAAAACTCTATGCAATGCAGGAAGCAATCAAGCTGCTTGAAGAAACTGCAAAAATTCCGGCAGAAGAGAAGTTCTTGAAAAAATTTTTCAACAAAGAATATTCACAATTATCTACTTTATTTGCCACTAACTCCAACATTCTCGACATACTCGCAAAGCTTGATCCCAACAGGCAGAATACTTCTTTGAAACAGGATAAATAGTTTTTACAAATTTATTTCTATTATTTCATTGTTTTCTACTCTAAATCGAACTTTTGTTGATTCATCCATGATAGTTTTTTTGGTTGAGTAGGGTTATGAAAACACCGCTATTGACTCTTGAGAGAATATCAATGGTTACATCTTTGTATTTGTTCATTTCTTCTTCAATCTGCTTTTTTTCTTCAAGTTCTTTTTTATGATTGGGAATTTGTCCTTGCAAAACCTGTGATTTTGTGAGAAGCTGCTCCTGTTCAGAAAGTAACTTACCGACTTTCATCTTATTTTTTATAAAGTACATAAATCGCTTTTTTAATCTCGTCCATATTCTGATCGCTTTTTACGTGCTGCTCTTCCAAATCTTCCAGTTTTTTTGTCAGCTCATCGTCAACTCCAGCTATTACTTCAGTTTTAGTTTCCTGATAATTACCCAACTCTTTTACAATCAAACCTTTTGTTGCGCGTGTCAAACCTCCGACAATTGTTCCTTTAGATCCCTGAATTTCTATAGTTGACTCACTAATTCGTGTACTGTTGAGTACGGCTTAACCGACAATAATATTTCCTTTTGCTTTAATCGTTTGGTTTTCGCAAAATTTAAGAATTACATCACCCTTAGCTTCAATGATTCCTTTCCCTTTTCCGGCTAATCCCTTTTTTATAACAACACTGTCACCACTTATGACTTTAGCATCTTCCATAAGTCCTTCTATCTGAACATCATTTTCTGAACGAACCTCGAATCCCGATTTCACATCACCCTTAATCAGAAGAGAACCAACATAATCAATATTACCCGTCTGAAAGTCAACAGAAGTTGGAACAATACACACTGAATCGACCGAAACCGAACCACCTTTCAGTATGACATTGCCGTCAATACTGGAAACTAAAATATTAGGATTATCCGGAGAAACATTCGTATTGGGACCGGCAGGTAATTTAGCGGCTTTTCCAACTTCAGGGAGAACAGTTTCATTGAACACAGTTTTACCTTCTTTACCGGGTACTGGAGGAATAGTCTCTGCAAGCCTGTCATCCTTTTTCACATTTTGAATGAGTTGTATCTCTTTAAAATCAACATTTCCTTTTTCATCTTCTTTAGGTGCCAAATTCCGCTTCGTTAAAAACAATAATTTCACATAACCATCTTTACCATCTTCTGATGGAGTACCGAAAGCAACATCGATACTTTCGTCAAATTGCTCATTTTTAATTATATTATGAATGAGATCGGTATCAATTCCATATATAATCTTTTCCTCTTTGAGCGCCTGAAACACACCATTTCTGCCGTTGGCTCATTTCCTCCGTCTGATGCCGATACAATTTGTATCGAAGCCCTCATGCCCTTGTCTAAAACTTTGGTCGTTACATTACTATCTCTTTTGTCTGTATTTCCGTCAGCCATAGCGATTCAGGATATGTGTGTTACGCAAAGAATTATTATGTGAAAAATGAGATGATTTTATCACGTAAGGGATAATTATCTCGTAACAGGAAGTAAGATTTACTGCTCAAAATGTCAAGGACATAAAGAATAGTGGAAAATGTGTCTGAGGAAGTTAAATAATAGTACTGTTGGTAAAGGTGTGATAGCTATTCTTTGGTCTCAATAAACGAATCTACAATCTTATTTGGAACTCAGATAACCTCCATTCATTTTTTTGCCGCGATAAAGTTCTTTCATTTCTTCCAGAACAGAGTCTTTAGATATTGTTAATATCTGTGATGCTTGTGCATCCACATCCACTATATCACGGATTAGTGACCCGTGCTTTGAATTATAGCGTTCAAGTTCCTGAGAACTCACCATATCGGGAGTATTATTACCGAAGACTCAACAAGTAGCGTTCTAACGTAATCTTGATCAAGATAATCCAACATGATCAACCATTCGTACCATGTCTTAAGATCATCTGAAATACCGGCGAGGCCAATGACACCAGAAACTAATGACCATAGGTGTCCAAACCAGATCAAAAACCGCTTCCACTTCCAATCCATGCCCCATCATGGCTTATTTCCTTTCCTTGTCAAGTATATAATTACCATTATAATCAATCACTGCAGAAACACCCGTAGCATCCGGTCTTACGTAGATTCGATCGTAAAGTGGTTCTTTATCGGGATGTAGTTTTGCGGATTTCCATAGTGGAGAATCAATCAATATTTAGTGTTCTCATATCTTTTCTCTGCTCTCGAACATACCCTCTTATTTTTTCTCTATAAACCTTGGGGGTTGAGATTGGAAACTTCAAATTTTTGGCAGATGAATCATCCGATATAATTCTTATGTAGCCAGTTTTGAAAATTCTTTGAATTATTCCTTCGCAAAAACTAGTGTCTTTTACTCTGTAATATTCGACTTCTTCCTCTCTTTGGGCAAAAATACCTTTTGTCAATACGATTCTCTGAGAGGTTATTTTTAATTTTAAACTCAATGAGGTTATGATAGAGACTAATAGGCCTATATTCCAACCAAAAATTATAAACCACAGAAATCCATGTGAGAAATAGAAGATTTTAAAGGGAATTTTTCCTTCAAAAACAATTGATTCTTCTAGCATGATTTGCTCCAATTAAAATTTTTAAAAGAATCATTGTTTTATTATGAAAATCCGGCAAGCCCCATTTCATCTTGAATACTAACCAGACAATCACTATGTATCCCAGAAAAACCACCAGGATTGACTTATAATACATAATATAAATACGAAAAGTCAAGAATATTTTTGAAATGGTGTGGCGTAATTTATAATGATATGGCAAAATTCAACAAAGAATTCTCTTTTCGATACCTTTAATGTCAGACGCTTGGTAACCCCGCTTCACTGCTTAACAGAATATACATGACATCGCCTATTTCTCCATCTTTTATAATAGAATCACCGGCTTTTATGGCGATCTGTTTCATATGTTTTTGAATGTCGTCGAGCTGGTTATCCTGAAGACCTTTGAATTCGGTTGGTCGGCAGCAGTTTGAGCAAACAAGGTTATCATTTAAAAAAATGGATGTATTATGAAAAAGACAGTTTGTTATACAGTATTGCAGACCAAGTCCGACGAAGCGGTTTTATACCGTCACTCGTAACAACGAATGAATCGGGACATCAGCCTTTGATTGAACAAAGCGAATGTGCTGAGCCGTGGCATTGGGGCAAAACCTTTGAAGAAGCAAAAGCAATATGCAATAAAGCTAATCAAGAGAAATTTGGTATATCACCTGATGAGGCTTTCGAGATTGAAATGTCCTGTATGTTTTATCCTGCAGAATTAATTATTAATCCTGCTAAAGAATTAGTGAAGACTGTATTAGGTAAAGACATATAATGAAAAATTACATAATTGCAATATTAACCTATCCATATAACGGATAGGTGAGAAACGGCCCGGTGTTGGTTCCCCAACGACTGACAGTCGGCGCACAGGCACTCGGTAAATTATTAATAGAGCAGCTTTATGGAAGAAATAATGACTCAAGAGCGTGTATCAGCTGGTACAGCGGCTAAAAGGCTTGGTGTAAATAAAAAGTTTGTCTTTAAGCTCATTGAACAGGGGATACTTGATGCCCATGATATTAACAAACCTTTGAACAGCGGTCGATCTCAATACCGGATTACTGTGTGAGTTTAGACAAATATGATGAACCGACCAAGATCAAACCCGAATCCAAGAGTGCTTAATGGATATTTCTTCTCTACCTCAACCACAGATAGGTAGAATATATTTCAAGTACCGTCAGCAGAAGGGCAAAGGAAAAATGGACAAGAATCCCATGATCTATTATGCCCGGCGGATTAATAGTCGTTATATTGATCGATCACTTGAAACTCGGGATTCTCAAGATTGCCTTAGAAAGTCTGTTCAATATCAGGTAATGACAGACGAAGAATATCTGGAAGCCGGAAAAGTGATCAAAGCAAAATTGAAAGTCTCTACTCTTGGTGAAGTGATCCGATATTATTTAAAAGAAGGAACTAACGAAAACAGTCCTTCCACGATTCGATCAAAAGAACAGATTTTTGCTGAGATAATAAAGGGGTTCGGCAGCAATACACCATTGAACATGATATCGACTGAACGGATCGATACAGGTTTAAAGAGCATTCAGATTTTGATACCGTCATGGATTTGTAACTCGATTGCTTGAAAATGGTGTAGCCCCTGCAATAATCGCGGAATTAACAGGTCAATCGGTTGAAGTAATAGTACGTGATTATAATTGAGTAGGAAAGTACTGGCACACTCTTGACAGCGCTTTAAGTGTGCTTAATATACCCTAACAGGTATTATTGGAACAAATGTATGAGGCAAGCATAAAAGTTAGTACTGATGTTAGTACACCTGACAGTTTAAAAAACAAGAAGGCAAGTAATAACAAGAACTTATGAAGGTGTTATTAGAGAATTAAGAGTCCCATAATCTTTGTCTGCCAGCAAAACCTATATGAGTGTAAAGAGTACGTTGCAGGTGCAAATGCAATCAATGTATTCAAGGAGATGGGCGGATTAGAAGAAGAACAATACAATAGATGCGAAGGTTTATCTGAGAGGTTGATCAAGTTTTATGATGAACATTAAAGGAAATCAAAGAGGAAGTGATGACAAAACAATTCGGTTTGAATAAAGATTATGATGATGAGGCAATCTCAGATGCTGCTGATGGAGGGAGCAAACAAAAACCAGAAAGAAAACGGCTGCATGATCAGGGAGCAAAAACTGAAGAATCCGGCGAAAACAAAAATGAAGCGAATGAAGAATCAAAGGAAGCCAGAGGCGATCCTGCTGATTTGCAATAGAGGATTCTCACTTTTTTTAATATCCATATTAAATGTACTATATCGATAGTCTGGTAAATTTCTTAATGTATTTCGTACTCCATATTCATTCATTAATATCTGGGTGATTCATGAAGACTGTACTGGTTGTAGATGATGACCACAATATTCAAAAATTATTAAGCCAAATAAAAGAGTGTACAATTATTACTGCTAACGACGGTGAAGAAGCACTTGAAAAATCCTAGCCTCTCCTCCTGATCTTATCATTTTAGACATGATGCTTCCAAGAATCAGCGGCAATGCACTCTTTTATGATCTAAAAAAATTAGAGCAAACAAAAAACACACCGGTTATTTTTATGTCGGGAACGTTTGTCGATACGCAAATCAAACATGAAGCAATTAAAATGGGCGCCGTAGATTATCTGGATAAACCACTGGATATTGAGGAGTTAATATCAAGCGTTCAATCTATTCTCTCCGATTAATTCACACCGAAGTTTTACTTTTATTCCATCACGTATTTATCTAGTCTTAACGCGAAACAACCACCATATTCGTATAATTTAACCGGTTGGATTGTGTTCAGAAAAAATTTTCCGATGCTCAATTTTCATGCATTTATTCATAATAACATTAATGCCGGCTGATCGCGCTATATTGGCTGCTTCGTTATGAACAATTCCGAGCTGCATCCAGACAGCTTTTATGCCTTTTTTTATAGCTTCATCAACAATAAACGGAACATCATGAGAAGGACGGAATATACAAACAATATCAACAGGAACGGGGATATCGGTAAGCGATAGGTGCGAATGTAATCCCATGATATCACCAGCATTCGGATTGACTGGAATTATAGTATAACCGTTTTGAATTAAATAGCGGGCCACTCTGTAACTGTCTTTTTCCGGATAGCGAGATAGTCCGACAACGGCAACTGTTTTTGAACGTTCTAATAGCGTCCTGATCTCCTCAGGCAGTGGTGTTATATCCGGGAGCTCGCAATTTATGCTCTTATTCGCAACAGTATCCATCTTTTGCTTTTCATTCATTACGTTGATCTTTCAGAATAATATAAAGATGATACATACTCACAAATCTACAGCTCTCCAATCCCAGGCAAACTGATCCGGGTCCCTCACATTTGTCACGAATATCCTGATGGGCAATTCGGCTGGTGTGAACAGGATGAATAGTCACCTGCTGTACTGCCGATCGATGAGACAGACATTAGTTTTTCCGTATCTTCCGAACCGCAAGACGGACATGGCATCTTTTTGATTCCGGTTTTACAGGAAAACAGTAGCTCTTCAAATCGTGTTTCGCAGTGCGAACATTTAAATTCATATATTGGCATTTAATTATTCCTTAAAGCACATCAATGACTGTATGAAGTTTCTGCTTCGCTTCCCTGGCTACATTCTCGATTTCACTATTCGAGACAAATGACATCATTGTATCTTGCTCAATTGCAGAAACAGTGATTTTGCCCTGTTTATTTTCATAAAGCATAACATTACATAGTAGAAGAAGACCAATCTCTTCTTCTTGTTGCAGCGCTCTGTGTGCAAGATGTGGATTACAAACGCCAAGTATTACATATGGTTTGAAATCAACATCAATTTTTCTTTAAACGTGTCTGTAACATTGATTTCCGTTAAGACAGCGAACAATTTAATTCTTTTGAATATCCGTATTGCATGATTCCTCTCCATTTTGGTCTGCCATGTCACCTTTTTTATCCTTTCTATTCGACACGGAGCAGGAACCGCCAAGTCAAGTAGGTACTCCCAGTTTTGGCAGAATGTAACCTGTCACAACAAAATATACCGCAATAATAATAATAAGAACTTCCATGAGGTATTCAGTCTAGTTTTTCAACGTAAAGTCCCGTGTCGTATTCGTCGCCGGTGCGAATGAAGCAACAACAGAACAGTATTTATTTATCGACAACTCTATAGCTTGTTTCAGTTCATTTTCAGTAAGTCTATTTTTTGTTACGGTATAATGTATTCCCATTGCTGTAAACTTTTTCGGATGTGTTTCCGCACGCTCTCCAGAGATTGTATGCTGTGATGGTACGGTACAGGTAAAATGCATATTACCTTGCCAGCGAGCTTCAATATCCACAATCAAATTCTCCGATTAGTTGCGTGTAGTATAGCTGTCAAGCAGTTCGGCAATCTTTTCTTTCGGCACCACACCAACTATCCTGTCAATCACTTCACCATCTTTATAAAGTAATAATGACGGAACACCCATAATTTTATAATTTACTGCTATTTGTGTGTTGTCGTCGGTATTGACCTTTCCGACTTTAACTCTTCCAGAGTACTCTTTTGCAAGTTCCTCGACGACAGGGCCTATCAATTTGCACGGCCCACACCACGGCGCCCAGAAATCAACGAGGACAGGTGTTTTTGACTTGAGTACTTCCTTGTCAAAGTTTGATTCATTCAGTGTTACATGATAATCCATTTTCACGTACCTCCATGAGACGTTATCATTTATGCTGCCAACCCTTTCAATCTAATTGGATGCACTGATGTAAAAAGGTTACACATTTTTTTAAGCGGATAAATCAATAATCAGAATTCCATTTTTGATGGAGGTGCTTCATGTTTTTCCGATGCAAAAAATATAAAAATATGTGCTTTTATCCAAAACCGATGACACAAATAGATTTGAATTAGATTAAAGCTTTAATACTTTCATCAACCTTTCTTGAACATCTTCCGGAAGCTCTTTGTACAGTTCAACAGTTTTTCGAATTGTGTCAACATATGCACAACAGGTCGGACAGTCTTCGAGATGCTTCTTTATCTCCTTACACTTATCCGAATCGAGATATTCACTGAGCTGATCGCAAATCTCTTCTATTTTTTTGTACATTTCATATTAAAGCTTCCTCATTGCGCCAACAACTCGTCTGCAAGTTTATCCCGAAGAGCTATCCGGGCTCTCATCAGATTTGTTTTGACTGCCGGAACAGACGTCTTCAGCATATCTGCTACTTCCTGTGTGGAAAAGCTCTCAATATCCCGCAAGATAAATACAGATCGATGATTCGGTGTTAAGTCTTCGAGATGACTCATGATTTTTTCGACAATTTCTTTGTTCTGTACTATCTCAAACGGTAATTGTGACAACTTTTTATTTACAGATTCGTAGTCACGTGAAAGATCGACATTATCATCATTAAGTGTCTCAAACACACGTTTTCTTGACCGCAGTTTCATCAACGCTGCGAACGCTGCGTTAGTTGCAATACGGATATATCCAGGTCGATAACCGCGACCGGCCCTCAAACGCTTTCATGTTCTTAATGACACTTAAGAATGTTTCCTAAGGTACATCTTCCGCATCTTCTGTATTGTGGAGCATCTTTAAAGAATAATTATAAACCTTATCGGTATAAGCGGTAACAATTTCAGTAATTGCATTCGAGTCTCCGCTCTGCGCTCTCAGCACCAAATCATCTTCCGGCAATCCATCTGTGTTTGTAATAGTATGATGCGCCATATCACAATCGGTTACAAAAAATTTTAATTTATTTTATTACGATAATATAACAATAACACAATTTTATTTCTACTGAAATCTTTGCAATTGTTATAAGTAAATTGATGGTGAATTCAAGGGGTATAAAATTAAAGATAATATATGACAGTAGCAGAACAAAACTATTGAATATAAAAAGTAAAAATAGTACATTGGTTGCCGATTATTCAATGCAAAATATACGCACATCTCTCAATGGAGGACTAGTCCTCGCCTGTAATCTTTGTATCCCCAAGTATTTACAATTATTTAAAGTACCCCTAAAAAAAGCTACTGTATAAAAACTGTATAAACATTCCAAGGGTATTATAAATCACTTTATTTCCCTGTTAATGTACCTTCTTACTCTGTCGTAATCCTGCCCGATATGGCTATAACTATTAAATACGCTTTCTGATTTGTGCCCGGTATAAAGTTTGATAATCGCACGTGGAATACCATCCTCAAGACCGTGAGTTATAAATGTATCACGCATTAATTTAATGGGTTTGTATGGTAGACCCAATTCATTCAAGAAGTTTTTCCATTCTTCATAAACGGATGTTAAATGTTGCTTTGGATCGCTTCTGTTTGGAAACAGCCATTTTGTGTTTGCAGGAAGCTCTCTATAATAAGGTTCGATAATACTGTAACAAATATCATTCATCGGCATGCGTCTGCGTTCACTCTGTTTAAAAGAATCGAACTCAATTTCACGAGTATCAATACGTATTCTGCTCTTTTCCATTGAGAGCATTTCCATTTTTCTCATTCCGAATTCAAAACCTATTGCTGCAAGAGCACGTTTCCAGCTATTACCTTTTGTATAGATAATGTTCTTTTCTTCCAGAGTAAATATAATCTTCTGTAGTTTCTCTAAATCTTCGCCCGGCCTCTCAATCGCTTTAACAGAGTTTTCTCCGGAAAAGTTCTTCCTTTTAATCAAACAGGTAAACACTGCGCTAATACTGCGCTAATAAGGTCCCTGTACCTGTTAATCGTAGCGATTTTAACTGCACGCTCTTTCTGTATCGCTTTCAGGGTGCTTTCAATAATGTTCGTAGTCATTGATTCAACATATAAATGACCGATTTTCTTTTCTAATACGGAATATCTGCTGTCGTTTGATTGAGTGGTACTCTTAGGTGCTTTCAATCTGTGAGATCTGAATTGAGAATAAGCTTCATTAAATGTTAAAAGCAATCCTTCCATAGAAGGGACAGACCGTAATGACCTTATAAACTCAATGTCTGAAAGTTTTTCTTTTTCAAGTGCACGTTCATAAGCATCATCGAAATCAAGTGTATAAAGCGAAACATGATGATACTTGCCGCTGATTCTGCGCCTATAGCAGTATCGCCTCATATCGTCAAGGGGAATTAGTGAGCCCCTTAGAAGACCGAACTTATATGCAGGAATTTTATTGCTGCGAATCAGCTTATCCAAAAACTTAACGGATATGCCAAGTTCCGCAGCCGATCTCGATTTATCGAGCATCATATTATTAGCGTTGTCATGCTGTTTTCTTGGCGTGATTACCTCATTAAAATCTTACCCTATCCGAAACATGGATAGATTTTTATACTAATAAACTACTCCTTGTAGAGGAATTGCCGGGTGACCTGAAGAATGCAGGATTAACCGAAGGTACAATCCATGATGATATAGAATTGAAGCTCAGAATTGCAAGAATATCATTGCCTGATGTTGAAATGGACTTCAAATATGCCGGTCTATAAAGAAAATAAAGATATATTAGTTTTCTTGAAACCAAAGAATAATAATTATCGAACATATGGTTTAGACCAGGGGAAATTTACTCTAAATAATATAAATGGTGATAAAACGGTGGAACGACAACTAGATCTTGATGAAATCTCCGTTTTTGGTCCGGCATTAATAAAAGTGAGATAAGGGAATCATTTACTTATGAGGAAATTATAGAAAAAATAGGTAGTAGATAAAAATATCGAGGAGATAAAAAGATGAAAATCCTAAAATTCCTTATTTTAGTGAACATTTTTGTATTATGTCTCTATATTAATCTATTTGCTCAGGAAGCCTGGCGAGTTTTTGGACCAGTTGCAAGTGGCAATGAAGTTGGAGTTAATATTGAAAATTCTTTAAGTTCTCCACCATTTGTACGTTGGCAGTGGGGTGATATCCTTTTTTCGACAAGCTCAACAGCATCGATAGAAATAAAGACTGATGCAGACCAATTTTGGATTGGCGGGGCATATTTTACATACATTGTCGGTTCTGGTCAGCTGCAATCTGCAGATATTGTTTTAAATGTGGGAGAGGCGACGTTTGAAAATACTAATCGGAGAGACATTATTTGGAGTAATAAAAATAATGTTACATGGTCCGGTACAACTGAAACGATAGACCTTCAAAGCACAGTAGATCATGAGCTTGGTCATGCAATTGGAATTGCTCATCATACGTGTTGTTAGAGATAGTCCACCTTCAAGTGGTGTAGCTACAATGAATGTGAGTCTGGCACCATTCGCACAAGACGAAGTTGATTATAGAGAACTGGAAGCCGATGATCTTGGTGCAAGAGACTTTTTATACCCAGCATTTTCTGATGCTCATATAGAGGGACCACAACGTGTTTACGATCCAGGTTATTACGTATTTGAAGCACATGGAACCAACGGAGTGCGGCCTTATACATATAATTGGTCTCATGGAGGTGGCACAGGTTCATCAGCATCGATCTATATAGATGAAAACACAACTGTTTCGTGTACCATCAGGGACGCAAAGCATACTGGTGTGTGGGTATCTCAAGCAGTGGAATATAGGGGATATAAGATTGCTTCTGATAGTCACCTACCTACTTCGTATGGTTTGGACCAGAACTATCCGAATCCATTTAATCCTTCGACTGAGATAAAATATCAACTGCCCGAGGCAGCGAATGTGAAGCTTGTTATATACAATGTCCTTGGCCAGGAAGTCGTGCGACTTGTCGATACCCAGCAGGCTATTGGATTCCACTCAGTTAAATGGGATGCGAGCAAGTTTTCCAGCGGAACGTATATTTACAAAATTGAAGCAGGAGATTTCACCGAGACAAAGCGAATGGTCTTATTAAAGTAACGTGTAGCACCAATGTTTTAAGCATAGAAGGTGGGATGCATCATTAAATTGCATCCCGCCTGCTTTGCATAATGTATGGTAAAATCAGGTAATGGAACTTTATGATGAATAAAACTCAGAGTATATGGTATCTAAAGTAGTATCTATTTTGGAAACATCCACATGCACCTTTTTGCAGTGCAAATTATTGCACTATTTCCCACAATAATATTGACTGACGAATAGTAAGTTATTGTTTATTATCTAGTTACGATACGACAAAATCCCGAATTCTATTGGAATAGTTTTTGCCCTAATCTCATTAATTTCCTGTAGTTGTACATCTATAAATAGGGGGTTACCATGACTATAATACAATCCATTCGAACATCAATCTATATTATCTTACTATCTAGTGTTTTTTTCTCTTCTTCCTTTGCGCAGGATAAAAAGTTCTCTATTAGCATCAATAAAGGTTTGGGATATTACCCATTAAATGGTTTTGTCGATTTTCTCAATGATCAAAATATTCCGCAAACCAATATGCGATTTTATTCATCCAATGTAGATAAGTCGGCTGAAAGTGCTGGAATGAATTTTAATTATAATTTGAATGACAAAATTGCAATTTCACTAAACGTCATACAAAAGATAGAAATATCTGCAACGAGTTCTAGTCATAACCCCGTTCTGTGGACTGGGACAAGTGGAAGAGAAAGTTGGGATTTTTCGTTGACACCCGTTGATTTAACTGTGAATTATTATTTCATCGGCCGGGAAAGATTTTCTCCATATATAGGCATAGGTCCTTCATTCAATATTAAAAAATTGAATGTGTCAGGTGAATATTTCATAGGAGAATCACTTTCATATGTTTTTCCACCGGAGATCGCGGAAATAAAATCTAACACTAAGGATACAGGATTAGGTTTCAATGCAATAATAGGTTTTCAAATTGATCTTTTTAGGTCACTATTTTTAGAATCAAGTGTTAAAGCACGATATACCGATAGTCTGAAACAAATCGGCCCTATTGAGGTATCAAACGAGAATTTTGAAGCAAACGATCTTCTTGATGTATCAAGCTATGGCATTGATCTTTCAAATTTTGATTTTACTTTCGGATTAGGAATACGTTTGTAAAATTTATCCCACTGAATATTTATAAAAAACAATAATTTATATCCTAAAAACATTTCTAATGCAAATTGCAAGGTCGTTCATCAGTTGCAATCGCCCAATCCTATTCAGACCAATTACCGCCTGCATCACAATTCCAAAAATATGAAGAAGTTTGTCCCGGAGCCGCACAAACAATAATTGACACCGCCGTTAAGCAAAGCACTCATCGACGAGAAATTGAAAAACAAGTGATTACTTCCGGCTCATTTGAAAGTAAGCTGGGATTGGTCTTCGCATTTATTATTACGATTTACGGTATGTTCCCATATATAATTTCGTCCTGTACCTGCGAGTCCTGCCGAATCAAGAAAAGCTTCTGCAAGCGTTAACGTATCGACGTATGCCATGTACCTGGAAGTTGTACTTGCCGCCCTGCCTGCCTTAACAAATATTCGGAAATTTATTGAATCACTTGCCTGTGACACAAACAAATTAAGCGTAGTATTCTTGAACGAAACATAGATCAGACTGGAATCGGAATCCGTCGAATCCGCAATAAAGAGCGTATCGTAGTATTCCCTGTTGCAGTAGACGTCCAATCTTTCAACGGCCGATCGATCTGTAACACCCCCGATCCGTAAGAGGTCTCTACGGTCATTGTCTGACCGAATGCACCGGATACCATCAACAGTGATGCCAGGACTATTATAATCAATTTAAAGGCCTTCATAATATTGCTCCTATTGTTATTATTGCTATCGTGTATATTTCTTCCGAATCCAATGACCAGTAACGCTCTTCGTCTGGAAAGCCGTGTCTGAAAACGTTCCCGACGTGGTCGAGAAGGAAAAACTTTTTCATCCCTTGCAAAAACGTACTGTATAAACTTTGTATAAACATTCTTGCATAATAGACCCTATTTGGCTATATTATGGCACATTTTTCCATAAGAAAAGTATAGCTCGTAAAGTATTGTTTTTATATAGAGATATGAATACAAATAAGGTGGGTTTTTGACACTTTAAAAACGGAGGACTAGTCCTAATTGGTAAGGCAGCGGTCTTGAAAACCGCCGCGGGAAACCGCTTGGGGGTTCGAGTCCCTCGTCCTCCGCTATGCTGTAATAACTTTCGGTATAAGAACTTACAGACGCGGAAGATTTGTGAGAAACTAAATTGCGAAAATCGCCTTTTTCAAAAATATGCCAAGTCCTTGCCATATTCCTCTAACTACACCCTAACGCAAAAATAGTGTTGTTATAGTAGTATTAGATTGGCATTAGAGTACCTGTAAGGGTTCAGAACAAGTTGGACTGTTTTATTTTTGAATGCACGTTCTTGTAAAATGTATTGTAAGTAATTCACCTCAATCAATAACATATATATCATGGAGGTTTTATTATGCTGTTTATCAAAACCTTCGGTCTGATGCTGTTCATTTCATTATCCACTTTTTCTATAATTTCAGATTTAGATGTTAAAATTACCGAATGGCCAGTCCCTTGGGAAGACACCCGCCCCCGTGATCCTTTTGTAGATAATCAAGATAATGTGTGGTTTGTCGGTCAGCAGGGAAATTATATAGCATATCTCGATCCGGAAAATGAAACGTTCAAACGGTATGAATTGGAGAAAGGAACGTATCCGCATAATCTCATTGTTGATAATGATGGATATGTCTGGTATGCAGGAAACAGGAATGCTCATATTGGAAAATTGAATCCAAAGAATGGAGAGATTACAAAATTTCCCATGCCCGACCCAGATGCCCGCGATCCTCATACGCTGGTATTCAATAAAGACGGAGATATTTGGTTTACGGTTCAGGGTGGTAATTTTATCGGAAAACTCATGACAAAAACCGGGACTGTCCATCTTGTACAAGTTCCAACTTCACGGGCACGTCCTTACGGTATCAAAATAGACTCAAACGATCGCCCCTGGATTGTTTTGTTCGGTACCAATAAGATTGCTACCATCGATCCTGAGTCACTGTACCTTGAAGAAATCGAACTTCCGGATTCTGATGCTCGTCCGAGGCGGCTTGAAATAGATTCGAATGATAAAATATGGTATGTCGACTATGCCCAAGGCCGATTGGGAATGCTAGATCCAGAAACACGAAAATTCAAGGAATGGGATTCGCCAAGTGGTGATTCATCACGACCATATGGAACTGCGTTGGACGATATGGATCGAATTTGGTTTGTCGAATCAGGTATCAGGCCGAATCGGTTTATCGGTTTTGATCCGGAATCGGAAAGATTCTTCAGCATTACGGAGATCGGTAGCGGTGGCGGAACTGTCCGGCATATGTATTATCATCCGGCTACACGAGATATCTGGTTCGGCACAGATACCAACAATATAGGCCGCGCTCAGATACCTTAAGATTGCAGGAAGAATTGAATGGAATTATACAAAAAGCACCACGTAATATCTTAATATTGTTATCATAGGTAGTATTCTGAGAATGTTCTATCGACTGCGTATTTTTATACCATATTGTATCGTTATTTCTTGTTTTCTATTTTTGTTTTACAAAACAATTAATATCGATCAGCCTCTGCCCGGATATTCAGGAGGATTTGGTGAACCAACGTGTCTGTACTGCCATTTTGATGCACCGGTTAATGCAGCAGAAGGATCACTTACCTTTCAAGATATTCCTTCGGAATATGTTCATGACAGCAGGTATGTTTTCACGATTATTTTGACACATCCAGAGTTAAAAAGAGGTGGATTCCAACTTGCCGTACGCTATGCAACCGGAAATCTTTCAGGAATACAGGCTGGTAATTTAAAAACTTTTGATGCAAGAGTTGCTATAGATACTTTGGATATGGTTCAATATGCCCGGCACTCTGTTGAAGGAACAGTGCCCTCTTCTCCCGACACATCTCAATGGATTATTGAATGGTATTCACCTCTTACAGGCAGCAATCCGGTAATTTTTCATCTCGTCGGCAACGCATCGAACGACGATAATTCCGAATTTGGTGATTTCCTTTATCAAACAAATGCTCTGAGCACATTCCATTACAAAGAATAATTATTTTAAAACAGACCTTAGAAAATCGAGAATTCTCTTAAGAACAATATAGTTTCAAATTTAAGTTTTTAGTAATTTCAAACACTCGCACTCACACCATAACACCATATCATAGCGCTCCGAATATTCCTGGCCATCGCGCTCCAGCAAAAATGAGAAAAGGGATCACGGCTTCCCTCCCCCAAAAAAAATGAAAACAGCGCTCTTCCTCCCTTGCAAAGATTCGCACCCTGCTCCGCGCTTCGGGGTACCGCATAATAATATCAGAATTTTTCACATAACTTTAAATTATTTTTGGTGTGCCAGATTCGTGCCAATTGCCTATACTATCTCATTTATAGATAAGCTTGAAATATTAAAATTTCTCTATAACGTATTGAATATTGCTGCTAAAGATACATCATTGTTTTTAACAGGCATGAAGATTTTCTAATGTAAATTGTATTAAACCTGTAGTTGCCCTTTTGAAAGAAAATAAAGTTTTAAGTATTTCTTTTTCCTTCCATACATTATCAATCTGAAAATGGAATTACTTATCCTGTAAAATAAATATTATTGAATTGTGTCAAAAATATTGCACAACTGATACAATATTGTTTAAGAATATTTTCGCTTGACTTTTAACATTTAGTTAAACATCTTTTCAAGAATTAATTTTTAATGTATTCTTCCCATATTTTTCCTTATTAATTCCATAATCAATTATAACTATTTCAGAAGATTAAATTAAGCGAATATTATGTCAAAATTTGAAACTGTTTCCAATCTGCTAAGTCAGGGTGAATCCAATGCAGTGGCAGTTACTGCTCCCGGGAAAAAACCCCTGACATTTAATGACTTAAGAGAGCTGGTCGATAAAACCGTAAATACATTAAACAATTTTGGAATGGGAAGAAATGACAATATCGCAATTGTACTTCCGAATGGACCTGAAATGGCCACTGCGTTTTTATCTATCGCTGCAGGAGCAACTACCGCTCCACTTAATCCAAATTATCGTGAAAAGGAATTTGAATTTTACCTTGGCGATCTGGATACACGGTTATTACTTGTGCAAAAGGGGATAGATTCACCAGTAAGGGCTGCTGCAAAAAAACTTGATATTCCAATTGTAGAATTAATTCCTGATAAGAATAACACAGCTGGGAAATTTGATATTGAGGGTGATTTTAAAAGCGCTAAAAAACCCGCCAGAGGTTACGCGTCATCTGAAGAAACAGCTCTTGTATTACATACATCCGGGACAACATCAAGGCCTAAAATAGTTCCTTTAAGTCATGCAAATATTTGCGCATCGGCTATTAATATTGCCAGGACTCTTTCTTTAAATCATGATGATCGCTGCATGAACGTAATGCCACTTTTTCATATACACGGTCTCATTGCTGCGGTTTTGAGTTCACTTGGGGCTAAGAGTTCGATATATTGCACTCCCGGTTTTAATGCACTGAAGTTTTTTACATGGATGGAGGAATCGAATCCGTCATGGTATACAGCTGTTCCTACCATGCACCAGGCAATTCTTGGCCGGGCTGATAGGAATAAAGATATTATCGAAAAAAGCAGGCTTCGGTTTGTTCGTTCATCTTCCGCTTCCCTACCTCCACAAGTTATGGATACGCTTGAAAAAACATTTCATGTTCCTGTAATTGAAGCGTACGGAATGACGGAAGCGGCCCACCAAATGGCAAGCAACCCATTACCGCCGCTTGACCGTAAACCTGGTACAGTGGGACTTGCTGCCGGTCCGGATATATCGATAATGGAAAAAAACGGAGAACTGCTTTCGCAGGGTAATACCGGTGAAGTTGTAATTCGCGGTGAAAATGTCACAGATGGATACAAAAACAACCCTGATGCGAATAATGATTCCTTCGTTAACGGTTGGTTCAGGACCGGGGACCAAGGTATCATAGATTCCGAAGGTTATCTGCGTCTAACAGGAAGATTAAAGGAAATAATAAACAAGGGCGGTGAGAAGATATCACCTCGGGAAGTCGACGAAGTATTGATAGATCACCCGGCTGTAAAACAGGCAGTGACTTTTGCACTGCCCCATGAAAAACTTGGAGAGGATGTTGCCGCTGCCGTGATTCTCAAAGAGAATGTGACCGCTACAGATAAAGAAATCCGGGAATTTGCCCGCAGCAAACTTGCGGATTTCAAAGTGCCGCGGAAAGTAATATTTCTGGATGAAATACCGAAAGGACCTACCGGAAAATTACAGAGAATAGGTTTAGCAGAAAAACTTGGTCTTACTTCTTAAAATAGTTATTGAATTTATATCCAGAATTTGTTTAAAAAAAATGAAAATCTGCATATACGGAGCTGGTGCTATCGGAGCATATCTGGGAGCAATGTTAAAATTATCGGGTAATGATGTAACATTAATTGCCCGTGGACCTCATCTTGAGGCTATGAAAAAAAGCGGTTTAACTCTAATTTCGGACGATGAAGAAAAAGTTGTTGGTTTAAGGTGTACTGATAATCCTGAAGATGCAGGACGTCAGGATTATGTATTTATCACTTTAAAAGCCCACTCCGTACTTCCCATTGTCGACAGAATGCTTCCTCTTCTGGATAAGAATACAGCTATTGTTACAGCACAAAACGGGATTTTATGGTGGTATTTCTATAAACTACAAGGCGCCTGGGAAAATCAGCATATAGAATGCGCCGATCCTGGAAGGAAAATCTGGGATACAATTGGACCCGAAAGAGTTATAGGGTGCGTTGTATATCCTTCATGCGAGATAGTTGAACCAGGTGTAGTGAAACACATCAACGGTAAAAGATTTATGGTCGGAGAGCCTGACGGCTCGAAATCCCAACGTGTGACTGCATTAAGTAAATTGTTAATGTTGGCTGGCTTAAAAGCACCTGTCCGGACCAATATCCGGGATGATATCTGGTTGAAACTATGGGGAAATGTTTCTTTTAATCCCGTCAGTGTGCTTACATTAGGTACACTTGAGCAGATGTGCAGAAACGAAGGGACAAGAAAGGTAATCAGAGATATTATGCTTGAGGCTCAAGCAGTAGCGAAAAAACTCCGTGTAGAATTTCCAGTGGACGTGGATACGCGAATACAATGGGGTGAGGATGTGGGAAACCATAAAACTTCCATGCTTCAGGACCTTGAAAAAGGCAGGCCAATGGAGGTTGATTCTCTCGTCAGCACTGTATCGGAAATAGGTAAACTTGTTGACGTAGATACGTCAACATTAGATACCGTTTTAAGACTTGTCAGGTTAAGAGCTGAACTCACGTAGTAACAAAAAATATTCAAAGAAGTTTTTATTTAATATCAATTGGAATTTAACAAACATCTATTTAATAATCAACATGTGTAAATGTCAGAAATAAATAAAGATATTGAAAAATTAGAACTCCCTAATATGTTCTGGGGAAATCTGCTGGTTTATTTTGGACCGGGTATAATATTAATGATGACTGGAGTTGGAACCAGTCATTTAGTGACAGCGCCTACTGCAGGAGGCAGGTTTGCTTATGCATTGCTTTGGTGCCTTCCAGCAGCTTATATATTTAAATACTACGGATTCGAAATGGCTTTCAGATTTACTAATGCAACAGGTAAAAGTATAATTGAAGCCTATGCAACTGCCTGGAAAAAATGGCCTTTATGGTATGTTATGTTCACCACTTTATTACAGTGCGCATTGGGTCAATCAGGTAGGCTGATCGCGACTTCAGCAGTACTATACTACTTTTTCCAGGCGGTGTTCGGTCTTGAAATACATATGGCGATTTTCGGAATAATATTGGGAATATCTTCAATTTTGATCATTTTGAGAGGAGACTATTCGGCAATTGAATTATCAGCCAAAATTGCAGCAGGAATACTTGTTGTGTCCACGATTGCAGTTTATTTTGTGAAACCTGCTCCATTCTCGACATTTAACCATTTTTTTATTTTCGATGCACCGGCGGGTTCATGGTTGATAATTGCTGGATTTCTCGGTTTGTTACCTACAGGGATCGATGTTTCATTACAAGCTTCGGAATGGGGAAAAGCAAAAAAAGTCGGATTATGCAAGATTCGTGAGCCGTTGGAAAATATCGGAATTGCAAAAACCTTTGATCCGTTTTCATCTAGGAAAGAGGATATTTCAGTCGATTTAAGTAAAGTCCATCCCCATGGACAGGAATATTGTACAAAATGGTTCAAGATCGGATTGTGGGATTTCCGATTAGGTCATATTATTTCTTTTATAATAGGCTGTGTCTTTTTACTCCTTGCGGCTGTCTGGTTATACCCAAGTACAGTTGAAGGAAGAGGGGTTATGGGAGAAATTGCAAGAATATTCACTGACAGTGTCGGTCTCTGGATGATGGTAGTGTTTCTCATAGGGGCTTTCGCAGCAACTTATTCGACAACATTCAACTATTTCGATGGATGGCCAAGAATTGTCGCAGCATGCAGCAGGAATATTTTCAGGTCAACGTATAATTTCAGGGGAATCAACAAAAAAGATTTAACAATCGATTTAAAGAAAAAGTGGTATTCGGAATATAATATATACCGGATTACAATGTTATATTCCCTAATTGCTTCCGTCCTAATTATTATCGGCTTTGAACGACCTGTAGAACTTGTTCTTGCGGCATCTGCCCTTGCATATTTTATTGCCCCGGTAATTTATTTTTTGAATCTTTACTATTGTTTTACAGTGATCCCCAAAAAGGATAAAGTATTTTATCCCTCGAAATTTGCTGCATGGTTCGGCTGGGGAAGTTTTATAATATTTACTGGTTTCAGTATTATTTTGATTTTAGCCGCTATATTTGAAATTCCTCTTTTGGGCGCTTAACAACGTAATAATCTTTCTTTAATTTAATAAAGATTATGAGTTTTGACTAGTTTAGAGAAGTTTTATATACTTTCAATATAGTTAAGACAATGAGTTACAGGCACAAAAAACGCGCACACATTTCTGGGCGAAAATTTCGATTACTTTTAGAGTATTTTTCATTAGATTTAGATGCACTGACCATATCAAAATCAGCCAGGTTAAATCGCAATACGGTCAACAAGTATCTCCGTCTTTTTAGGGAACACATAGTAGCGTTGTACGATCATGATTCTCCCTTTAAAGGTGTTGTCGAAGTGGATGAATCTTACTGTGGCGCTAAGCGAATTAAAGGTAAACGAGGTCGAGGAGCAAGTTGGAAAACACCGGTTTTTGGAATTCTTCAACGGGGCGGTACAGTATATACAGAAGTTGTTCCCGATTGTGCTAAACGTACGCTTCAAGCTATAATTCGAGGCAGAGTCGATCCCGAGAGCATCATCCATTCCGATCACTGGAAAGGGTATAACGGCCTAATCGATATGGGTTATAAAAAACATTTTCGCATTCACCATGGTAACGATGTATTCGCTAATGGGAAAAATCACATTAATGGTATCGAGTCTTTCTGGTCCTTTGCAAAAAGACGATTAGAAAAATTTCATGGAATTTCCAAATCAACGTTTCATCTACATCTTGAAGAATGTGAATTCCAGATTTAATAACAGAAACAATAACATCTATAAACTATTATTACAAAATATCAACGCTAAACCTCTAAACTAGTCAAGAGCCAAGATCATTTTCAAAGATCTTTCAGTCCTTAAGGCATTTACTTGGTTGCATTGGTGTTGCGCTGATTGCTTGTTCAAGCAATTTCCGGCATGTTTTTGGATACTAATTTCTTTTTTCTTATGTTTTTTTCATGTATACTATAAGTAAATTGTGTCATTTTACTTATTCATTCGTTTTCCTCCACATAATTTCAATATAAGGATCTGCACTATGCATGCACTGTGTCAGTATATTGATTCCCGTATGGGGCCTGTCCGGAAACTGGTAACTGGATTTATCATTACTGTTTTTGCAATTCAGGTAATAGTTGTGTTCAGTCAGGTAGTCTGGCGTTTTGTTTTCAATAATCCGTTTTCATGGTCAGAAGAGTTAGCCAGGTATATTCAGGTCTGGATGATTCTCTTAACAGCATCGATATGTATCAGAAAAGGGAAACATCTCGCGGTCGACTATATTACGCATGCATTACCGTTCCGGTTTTCGAAATCATTGAGAATTATCACGTCGATATTCACCATGATCTTTACGATTGTGGTCATTGTTTTTGGAATTCAAATGCTCACTATCACTTTTAACGAAATGACGCCGGCTCTTCGTATTTCGATATCAATTATATATATGGCATTTCCTTTGGCCGGTTTTTTAATGTTCACTGAATCATTCATTGTTTTACTCAAAACGATCGGTGCTGAGCAGGAAAGTGATATCTTTCCTTCGTAAGACACTGAAGAACACATGAGGTAAGACTCTATGGTGGTTGTATTATTTTTAGCAATTGTTCTCCTTCTCCTAATCGGTACTCCGATTGCGTTTGCAATGGGTGCCGGATCGCTGTTGGCTCTGTTGTGGGACGGATCGCTTCCGTTGACTCTCATCACGCAAAGAATGTTTATCGGAATCGATTCTTGGTTACTTATGGCTATACCGTTATTTATGCTTGCCGGCCAATTGATGACCTCCGGAGGGATGTCTAAACGGCTTATTGATTTTTCTTCAGAGCTTTTCTCCTTTGTTCGGGGAAGTCTCGGAATGATCAGTGTTGCAGCATCAATGATATTCGCCGGAGTTTCCGGATCGTCTGTTGCGAGTACTGCAGCTATCGGATCTATCATGCTACCAAGCATGAAAGAAAAGGGATACAACATGAAGTTTGCTACTGCGCTTCAGGCGGCAGCTGGAGCAATCGGACCAGTCATCCCTCCGAGTCTCATGATGATTCTAATTGGATTCCTGACTAACACATCGACGGTCGCCTTGTTTCTTGGTGGAATTGTGCCAGGTGTTCTTATCGGTATCGGTCTCATGGTTGTTGTTTATTTCCATGCGTTGAAAGGTGGTGATGCATATATTCCGTCTGGTGAAGCATTCAGCTTTAAACGTGTTTTTACAAGCGGATTTGTTGCTCTCCCCGCCCTCGGTCTTCCCTTTATTATTATATACGGGATTCTGGCAGGAATTTTCACGGTAACGGAAGCGGCAGTCGTTGCGGTCGTGTATGGTTTTGTTGTTGGAATGTTTGTGTATAAGGAAATTAAACTGAAGGACATCCCCGATATTTTCATGAAAGCTGCAGAGCTTGCTACTATCATTTTGTTTATACAGGCCACCACCGCGATATTTGCATGGCTTATTACAGTGAACGAAGTTCCGGAGACGCTTGCCGGTTTCCTGCTTGCAAATGTTACAAGTAAATATGTGTTCTACATCCTCTATATTACTTTGTTAATCATTGTTGGGATGGTAATGGAAAGTTTTTCTGCATCAATCGTACTTATACCACTTGTATTTCCACTTGCCCAACAATTCGGTGTTGACCCTGTACACTTTGGCATCATAACGACAGTCGGCTGGGCTATTGGCTATATCACACCTCCATTCGGTGTGACGCTGTTCGTGTCGTGCAGCTTGACAAATAAAAGTATTCGGGAAATTACGCCCTATATTCTTCCCATTACGTTTTCAATGCTCATTGTGCTAATAATCATTACATTTTTTCCGGAAACCGTTCTGTGGATTCCGAACATGTTTCAATAAGTAACAGTAAAAACAGTGTTATTATGGAGACATAATTGAATGAAATTTTCCTCAAAAACAATCTATATATTAATCACGTTCCTGTTTTTTATCGGATGCAAAAGCAGCGATGACGATGTTTTTTTTATGAAGATTGACTCCCCGGGAGCACGTGATGAACCGGGGTCGCAAGCGTTATTCAAATATGCCGAACTCGTGAATGAACGGTCTCAGGGAAGAATTCGGGCAAAGGTTTTTGCAGCCAATGCTCTCGGTATGAATCGGGATGTTAGTGAAGGGCTGCAGCTTGGTACCGTTGAAGTTCAGATGGCCTCAAGCTCACCTCTCGCGGCTTTTGTTCCTTCTATGAATATTTTTGAATTACCGTTCCTCTTTGAAAACAATGACCATATGTTTGCGGTACTTGACTCGGAAATCGGACAAAGCTTCGTACCAGAATTGGAAGAGCAGGGATTCCATTTGCTCGGATATTTTACGTTTGGCGTACGGCATATAATGTCAACTGATAGGCCGATTCAATCAATTACTGATATGGAAGGATTGAAAATTCGGACAATGGAAAGCACTCCGCATCTTGATGCATTCAAGACCTTCGGCGCAAATCCCCTTCCGATGGCATATAATGAACTCTTCCTTGCTCTCCAGACCGGCATGATTGACGGTGCGGAAGCGGCAAACTCGAATTATTATTCAAAAAGGTTTTTTGAAGTTGCCCCATATTGGGCACAGATCGGTTGGCTTAGACTTGTTGCGCCGGTCATCATGAGTAAGAATTTTTATGATAGTTTGCCAACCGATTTGCAACAGATCGTCGATGAATCGTTGAAAGAGCTAGAAACATACGAACGAGACCTGTACACTGCAGTTGATGAACAGCGTCTCGAAGACTTGAAAGCTGCCGGTGTAACAATAACGTATCCTGACCGGGAAGAATTTTTCAAAGCAGCCCGTCCAGTGTATGACAAGTGGGCGGACACTATCGGTGGATGGGATAAAATCAATCAAATCCTTGAATTTGATTACAAATCAACTCAATAAAAAAATTGTCGTAAAATGATTTCTCCATATGGTTATCGATTCTCATATTCATGCATTAAAAGTAGAAAATTTTGATGCTGTTACCGAAGCGCAAATAGGTCATAAGCATCCTGAAGACACGCCTATTGAATTGATTGTCACATGGCTCAGAAATGCGGGTGTAAAAAAAGCGGTCTTGATGGGTCAGGATATGACACGTATGTGGAACTCCAACTGCGGTGAAGATTATATCCTTGATTGTATCAATAAGTATCCTGACTTATTTGTCGGACTTGCCGCAATAGAAGCAGTCGACAAATGGGGGCGGTATAATAGACCAGCTTTAGAGTATTTCAAACGAGCTATTACGCAATATGGCTATAAAGGGATGTTGCTGACACCGCCCTACGGTCACTATGCATCTGATGCACCGCAGTTATATCCATTCTACGAAGCAGCAGTTGAGCTTGATATCATTGTTCAATATCACCATTGTGCTAATCCCGGGGGTATTTTTCTTGCTCCCTACAAGTATACATCACCCCAGTCGTTGAATAATGTACTTATCGATTTTCCCAGCATGAAAGTTGTCGTCGAGCACATCAATTATCCCTGGTATGAAGAGTTGTTTTATATGATGATGAATCCTGATGTGACAGTCTACACAGACCTTGCTATGACGTATAACCGTCCGCAACAGCTTACCTGGAACCTCGTGAAGGCGAAGGAACTAGGTGTCATTGATAAAATCATGTACGGATCGGATTACTGGGTGTCAGGTTCTGGTGTTTTTTCCGATGATCCTTGTGCCGACATGAATCGGTGGATTGAGTTTATTAGAACAGGATTGAATACTATCGCCCAAAAATGTGGCTGGCCGACATTTTCACAAGAGGACATCGATGGTATCCTCTATAAAAACGCGGCCAGATTGTATGGTTTTGATATTTCCGAACTATGATGATGATTGGTTAGATTAATTCTTGAACCAATTCATCTATCAGACCCAGACCCGTAACAAAATAACTCTTTTCGGATCCGATTCCAATTCTGATGTACCCATCCATTCCAAAATTGTCACCGGCGATGACGAGCACCTTTTTCTCGTTTCTAAGACGTGTCACGAATTCAGTTGAATTAACGTCCATTGTATATTTGAGAAACGCCATGCCGCCTGCCTGAGGCGGGATGAACGAAAAGATCTCTTTTCGTTCATCTACCCAGCTGGTTAGAATTGCTAAATTTTCATTCAGAATATCGTGGCTGCGATTTAGCACTTTTGTTCTCATTTTCGGGTGAAGAACATGGGTTGCAATTTTGTTGCTAAGAATATTCGAAGCAATAGTAGTGTAATCGTGGTATGCCCAGGCATCCTCAATAAACGTCTTAGGGCCAACGAGCCATCCGATACGCAGACCTGGCAGCGCATACGCTTTGGAAAGACCGCCGTTGACGATAACCTTTTCATATCTACCAACAAACGACTTTGATTCATCTTCTTTCAGCTCTGCCCCGCGATAAATTTCATCGGCATATACATATGCTCCGACTTCAGAGGCAATGCGGGCAATACCATCCATTGATTCCTCACTAAGCAGATGACCGGTCGGATTGTTCGGATTACACACCGCAATCACCTTAGTTTTGTTGTTAACTAATTTCCTTATTTCGTCCAGAGCTGGTTCCCAATTGTATGCCTGCCGCAGATAAAACGGTTTCACTTCATTTTTGAAACCACGTGCTATTCCCCAGAGTTGCTGGTAATTAGGAAGCATGTAAACCATTTCATCATCAGGTTCCAAGAGACTCCATGTAGCGATAAAATTCGATTCTGCTGAACCTGTTGTTACGAGCACATTGTCGAGATCACTATCTTTGTAAAGACAGCCAATTGCTTCACGAAGTTCTATAGAACCGTTCGTCTGACCGTAACCTAGACGGATCGAATGCAGTTTTTCAATCTCCTTTTTTGGCAGTAGCTCTTCAAGCGTATACGGGTGTATCCCGCTTTCTGTCAGATTATATTCCACTCTATTTTCCCATATAGACTGAATTCGTTCAAGATCAAATATTTCAACCTTCATGTAAACACCTACCTAATCTTAAATGTAACTAGTACTTAATATACTGTTTTAACTTTTAATTACTCTGTTGTAGCATAATAGAGTGAATTAAACAATAACTTAAACGTACCGGGCGGCTGAGCTCTGGTTTGAACACCGAATCCCAATAAAATCACTGTACCTGTTTCATAAGAATAGTTAACTGCACCGGCAGTGTTGTAGAGAAATTCTTCTCCAACCTGAAATCCGCTCATCAATAGATATCTATCAGGAAATTCTGCAATAATTTCGTGATTGCCATTTTCTTCATCATAGTCATTGACAAAAAAAGCAGGACTGTTGTTAAAAAATACAGGAGCCTCATCAGGCATTCCAAATGCAATTGGATGGTTGTTATCGAATTTCATCCGAAGCAGTGAACCTGGAATCGCAAATTGAGGTTCTCCATTGTCGTTGTCATCAGATCCTTCAACAACATTCGTAAACGGTGCGTCAAATTCATTGATGGCAAAAAGAGCACTTCCGTTTAAAGCAACCAGCTGTACCGCCATTCTGCACGAATTTTTTCAAATTCTCAACACCTATGTCAGCAATCCCGCCTACATATTGTGGGGGTACTGTTCCCGATTCGTTGCCGTTCACAATTGCATTTGTTGACATTGACGGCAAAACAATTACACCGAACCGGTTATTCAATCTTCCGGCCCGAACATCAGCATCAAAAATATTTTCAAAAGGAAATTCATACTGCTCCAATATCCAGCGGATCCACCCTTCATCCATACTGGCACGCCACGATTTATAGAGTGCGGTTCTCGGTTGTGATACTGCTGCCGTATTACTCGTTATAGCCCTTCCGACTCCGGTAATGGTCCAAGACAGATCATCAGCAAGTGTTCATAAATGAGCCGGAAACACTACCAGATCGTACAATCCAGGTGCCCGGAAGATACTCAATAATATTAACTTCGATCGGTTTCTGTAGTCGGGAAACAGCACCGCCATTTTCGAGTATGCGATTCGCTGCAATAAAACTGTTATTCGTTTTTGGATTTATAAGATAAGCAGAGGTAGCTCTCCCGTTTACACTACCTGGTACAGGTTCAGCATTTTCTATTCGATCCATAGGTATATCGAGAGGTGTATATGCAGCTACTCTTTTGACACTCATTTGATAAGGCAGTGTTCAACCATCCTGATTCTGATGAGGTATGTATGCGCTTTCAAACTCCTGCTGTCCGACCGTACCCTGCCATAGATCGGGATACTTTGCAAGATCGGGTGCGTCCTGTTCTTCAAACATTGTTTTCACAAAGTATGCAAACGGTTGATCCATAAGAATAACCCAAATCCCGGCAGAATAGGCTATGCCGTCGGAAACAAACTCTTCTGATGCCTCATACACATCGATCCCCATAAACATCATTTTGTTCATTAATAATCCATGTATAAGGGGGCTCATTTTTGAATTTATTGATAATATCTTTACCCATTTGAAACTTATTTTACAAAAGCTCATCGGAAAATCGGGCAGCGGTCTGTAATGTGGCTTTTGATGTTGTCAGCATATACTCGACTGGCATCTCTAAGACGCCACCATTCCCCTTTCCAAGGGCTTGGATAAAATGATGAGATGGTGAAATCTCGGTACGTTTCGGGAAAATCGTCTAATGTGTAAAAGTGTGGTGTTGCATAACGATATAATGCTGTTTCCGACATATATGCAATCATATTGAAATGGAGTCCAACCTCGTCTGCATAACCGGGATACCATAGATCGAAGTTAATCCGTGATATAGCCTCCTAATTTCCCTTCCTGTTCGAGAGCATAGCCAATAGATGTTCTGAAGAGATTCTTACCGCGAATAACTAATGGATGCAAATTGGGATTTGTCGGCTCTGCACTCGGTAGAATGAATATTCTTGTTGGAAACGGCACTGTCTGGTTGTGGTTATACTGCACAACAGGGAACCATTCATGATTGACCAACTGTGTTATATTCTGTGTTTCGACCATATTATTCATGTATGAATCACGGTTGTTATCGTGTCCAACATAGTGGTGGTACAGCCATGGCATTGGACTGACTTCATATTCGGTACCGAGATTTGACCGGTACCAGTCGACAACCATATCCATCCTATCTGGATTTGCAAACACTAAATTCAGAATTGTTTTATCCCGTATTTCACGTGTGACAGGATCATTTGATGCTACAAGATTATATGCAAGCTGCGGCAACATCGGCCGTGAGCAACTTCGGATGCATGGAGGCTACCGTCAATGTAGACAATCGCTTTCTCCTCATTCGCCAACTGCCTTGCATGCCCATCATCGAGTCCCTTAACCTGTGCAAGCTGTTTTGAAATATCCTTGTAATGGTCAAGCTAAGCCATATTTTCTTCGGACGAAATAATGGCATAAATCCTCGAATTTCCAAGTGTTGTTTTTCCCGCTTCACGCACTTCAATCAACGAAGAAGAGTTGTCAAGCGTTTCAAAATACTCGAGCGCTTCCTGATAATTCAACAGCTTATAATCATCTCCTACACGAAATCCCAGAATATCTTCGGGTTTCGGAATAGACTGTGCAAATACAAGAGAACCGGTAAACAATACAATACACAGTACTGCACAGTTTCTTTGTAGATAATTCATCAGTAAGCCATCCTTTTCAGATTCGACAATGATTCAACTACTATTTATGTGCTTCTCAATTAGATGTGTATCTAGTACTTTGCTTCAAATTTAACAATTACGGTACTAACGCTGAAAATACAGCTTTAGAAATCTGAATATCCTGAACTGCAACACCTGTCAAATCAACAATGGTTGTTTGGCTATCATCCGTTCGCCGAGGTGCAGTATTTCGTATCACATTGCCAAGTTCGAATACAGAATCCCTGTCGAGAACACCGGCTTCAACGGCTTTAAAAACCTCACCACGTGTTTCGCTCTGAAAAATACTGTCAGCAACAACTATATCCGCATTACCGACTATACCTTCCTCCAACTCCTGTTTTTCAGACGTGTCAGACCCCATCGCGGTGATGTGTGTCCCTCTTTTAACATCACCTGTTTTCAAGAGCGGTTTTTTGGTCGGTGTAGCAGTTATAATAAAATTGCAGTTTTCCGCAACTTCGGCAGGCTCTATAGTTGTTTCGACAGAATAGCCTTCCACTTCCATATCACTTTTGTACAAAGCAAGTTCCGCTTCGTTCATTCCCCATACATGAATGTTTTTGCAGTCGACGATCGGTTGTAAATAATTGACCTGGAGTCTTCCCTGTACACCGGCACCAAATACACCAATGCCGTTTACCTTTGATGGCGCAAAATATTTTGCAGCAACCGCTCCGGCTGCAGCAGTCCTGATGTTAGTTAAATACCCTTCATCGAGCAGAATACCCGCTAATTCACCGGTCTTTTGTTTGAATATAAGCATTAATCCGTTAAATGTCGGCAGGTTGAGCTTTACATTTTCATAAAATCCCGAAGCGATTTTCACTACGTAATAGTCATCATTGACAATGCAACCGTACTTGATATGCATGTCTCCCTGAGGATTATCAAAAAGCAGTTCACCGATCGGCGGCACAACAACATTTCCTTCGGAAAATTGCACAAAACCGTATTCTATTGCTGAAACGGCATCTATCGAATCTAACACGCTTTTGATCTGATCAAGATTGAAAATTTTTGACATTGACTATTCTCCTTCTACCAAAACCGATTTCAGTGCTTCAATCCCGATTCGTTTTCCGCTTAAAATCAAGATCACATTTTTACCGGCATAATTGCCCTGTGTTTTGAGAAAAGATGCTACCTGCAGTGCAGCGGCACCTTCGACAAGCAGATAGTGTTTTTCGAGAAGGAACCGAATTGCTTTTTTGATTTCATCTTCCTCAGCCAGTACATACTCATCAACATATTTTTGGCAGAGTTCAAAGGTAAATGCTCCTAGTTCGATCCCCCCCATCGTGCCATCAGATATTGTCGGTTTTGATTCAAGATCAAGAAGCCGGCCGGCTTTGATTGATTCATACATCACTTTTGAATTTACAGGCTGGCATCCGATTATTGAAATAGACGACTCGGTCTCCTTCAAATATCCAGCAACACCTGACATCAATCCTCCGCCGCCAACTGGAACAAACACCGCATCGATATGTTTGAGCTGACGCTTCAGTTCAATACCGATTGTACCCTGTCCACCGACAATCTGCGGGTCGTTATATGGCGATACAAACACCTGATTATTTTTTCTTGCAGTCTCTTTAGCCAGAGTTTCACTTTTTATACCGTCATTACCGAAAAGTTCGATATCCACCTTGAATAATTTCAACGATTCAAGTTTCGTCGGAGATACTGTTTCCGGCAAATAGATTACTCCTTTGCCACCAAACTTATCGAGGGTATAAGCAAACGCTGCACCGTGGTTTCCTGAGGAAGCACTGACAATATAACCACCCTTTTGCTCAGGTGTTAATGAGAGGAACTTATTCGTTGCCCCCCGCAATTTAAATGACCCCGAAATCTGTATGTTTTCGAGCTTTAAATAGACATTACAATCTCTCATCCTGCTCAGTACCGGTGAATACTCAAGCGGAGTTTCATAAATATGTTTACGTATCCGTTTTTCTGCCGCAATTACTTCTTGTTTTACATCAATCATAGATTTATCCATCATTCTCAATTAATCTCAATCAATATGCATTTAAAAACACTTTTTGTTTATTGAATATTTATATAATATGCTTATAGAGCAATTCTCCTCTACAGCACATTGATTTTAATTGATTTGCTACAATATTTATTGGATTTATTCCTGATATATTTTCAGAAATAAATATACTTTGAGTTCAAACAAATGAGATGATATGTACAGAATTAGTGTAGATAATTGTTACGAGGAATATGCCATACGATGCGTGTAGAAGAAGCACATAAGAAACAGAAAAACAGCCATGTTTAGAATTATGCTATAATACTGCATAGAACTCATTTACCTAATTGAATGGGCATTCATGTGTGCCACTCTCTCACAATTTCGAGCAGCATATCTCACGTAATAAATGTGTGCTTTAATATAACACAAAAAACAAGTAAATTTCAAGGATAATAATAACTTCTTTTTCTTATAGTGTACTTTGATTTTTAGGTATTTATTGTTATTATGGTGTGCAGTTGTTGATATGCGTTTTTTTATTGAAATTTTCTGAAAGGATATATATGTCACTCAGTCAATTATCGTGCAAAGCCTGCCGGGGCGGAGTTGCACCTCTCGAAGGTAGTCAGTTACAGAACTATTTGGAACAGGTACCGGAATGGCGTTTGATAGAAAATAAAATCTCGAGGACCTTCACGTTCAAGAATTTCAAAAAATCTTTTGATTTTGCCAATGAAGTCGGAAGGATTTCGGAGCAGGAAGACCACCATCCGGATGTGTGTGTTCACAATTACAAAAATGTCACTATTACCCTCTGGACCCATAAAATAGACGGACTGTTCGACAACGATTTTATACTTGCAGCAAAAATCAATGAAATAGAAAATCCACCTGCCACGTTCAGCAATAGCCTTCGAACACTGAGATGATTGAGCAGTAATTCTGTTGTTGCCCATCTCAAAAGTGGGCAATTTCCTGATTGAGCGGATGGTCTTCACCATAGACCCGATTCCAGACCGCTTGCCCTTCCATGCAGAGATACACATAAGCATCAGGACTTTTTTCGATTATCCATGACCGCATTTTCCGAAAGATTTCACCACGTACCGGTTGCAGATATCTGAGTTTACCGTCTGAACATTGGACCATTTCACTATAGATGATGTCGGTATTGGGGAACCGTTTTTGAATTGCGGTTTTTCCAGCTGTTGTAAACCGTAACACACCGAGGCTGATCCAGAGAATATCTTCGGGATCAACATAGTCGAACATCATTTCAATTACCGATCGATAGTTCTCCTCCCATCCTTCGTGAATTATAATCGGATCGAAATGAAAGGCTATTTTATAACCTGCATCTTTACACAGTCGAGCGGCAGTAAGCCGATCATGGAACGATGCTGTTTTGTGTTCTTCTTTATTGATGAGACTCTGCGGATTGAGTGACCATGCAATGACTGTTTTGCCTTTCGGATCAACTGAGAGCAGATTATCGACATAGTTTCCTTTTGTTTTCAACTCGAGCAGGACAGAATCAAATTCAGCGAAGCAGGGCACAATTTCTGTACTGAATCCGGTAATCTCATCAAGCGCAAGAGAATCTGCCAATTCACCGGTTCCGATTCGGAAGGAATTTCCAGGATGTAACTGGACCAGTTCCCGTACTTCTTCAATAAAATCAGTAAGATTTGTATGGATGGTTATGTTCTGTGTATTAAGATAGCTCTGCAAGTAGCAATAGGTGCAATCGAAATGGCAATTTATTGCCAAATTCGCCACAAAATAGTTACAGCACAGTGCATTTTTCGTGCCCGGACAGCGTTCAATAAAGGGTCCTTTACTCTTCTGTAGAAAGAGAGCACGTTTCCCTTTTGTAATTGTTTCTAAATTCGGTTTTTGGATGGCAGAACCCGCTCTGTTTTTTATGATTTCATAATCGACATCGGGAAATCGGTTCAATATCCGCTCCGTAAGGGCATCGTGTAGTGACTGCTCATCTATATATATATATTCTGGTTTTAACGGTTTCATAACATCCTGTTTATTGTGTGATTTTAAATGCTCCGATTTGTTTGTCTTCTATTCTAAAGTTAACACCTATCCCGTGTTCTTGAGCAACCTTAAATGGCCGAATTCAATTCTAGCATTCGGATAGACACGTTGATGGGCTGAAATGACCGCATTTTCTACCCCCTTAAACACGCTTTGAAGTTCCTTTCCAATTCCTGCCAGCAATCCATCTTCATTTTTAAGCTGTTTTTGAGTTTCAATAAGACTGCGGTACAATTTTTTTTGTTTACCCGGAAGTCCCCTTTTGATAACATTGATTTTATTGAGCACGGCAATCGCTTTTAATACCTTCTCTACATTAACTTTGTGATTCTTTATATCCTCTATATATTGCCTGCCTTTCTCTCGCTGATCTCGAGTCAACCCCACACTCAGTACGGTTTCTGTTGCAGTCTGACTTCCGGCACTCTGAATAATAATCGATTTACCTGCATACAGTGATGCACCTATGCCGGTTCCGATCCGAGCAAATTATTGAAATTATGTTACCAAATCAGTTTTCGAAACAATTCCGACCAACTTGGATTCCTCGTCAAGTACAGGAACACCGCTCACACGATGAGCTGAAATTATCTCCAACAGCTCTTGCATAGATGCTGTTGATTTAACACAGACAACATCCAGCGTCATAATGTCGGAAGCTGTTACACCCATTAATGACTCCTAAGGTTTTATGCCAAATGAAATAAAATACGACACTAAATCATTTATAATAATTTTAATAGAGAACGAATTTTTTCTCTGTTTGATTCATCACGAAGTGCGTCACACAAAGAATCGAGATCAGAAATCGATTTAAAAGAGATCGACGCTCTAAGGCTGTCACCCTCAAAATTATGCGGGGGGGTTATAACATGTGCACCTATATTATTGAGAGACGAAGATGTTTCAGCAAATTCTTTCTGGAATTGCGTAAGATCCGGATAGCGCCACTCCTGAAGTACTGCCAAAAGTTTTGCTTGTTTTTGTGTCTTGGTCGTTTTGTTATCATTGAGAATAGACTGAATTTCCGCTTCATTGATGATCGTTGATAAAGTCTTGTGGTCCCGCTTTCCGATTTCGTACATCAGTTCAATGCACTGTTTCAACTTTCCCCCGTGAATCTGCAATAATTCAATGATTGTAAAAAGTGCCCCCCGGTCATTTTCCTCCAGCAATGCAAGCCGTGCAGCATGTTGTGAGGATATATTCCAATGAAGCAAATAATGTTTCATCTCCTCATTAAGAGAATAAATATCCTTAAATAATTGCATTGTGTATGATCCCACGTTCAAACCCAATTGAGCTAAATAATTGTCACTATTTTTAATGGCATTTTTTCTAACCAGTGAATCGAGCATCGAAATAATGCCTGCTTGTTCAATCAAATTAAAGTGGCGGGTCGTTATGTTGTCCAGAAATGCAATATCGAATAGTTCTCCATCGGACAACGATACTTCGGAAATTACCCTGACAGGAAGTAAATCAAAATTCAGGCTCTGTGCTGCACGAAGCCGTTTTACGCCGCAAATTATATTGAATTTATTGTTCCCATTATCAGGGCAAACGGTAAGAGGATTTACGATCCCAAGAGACGAAATGGAGTCCACAAGCTTTTGACCGGACTGAGGATATGAAAAAACCGAAACCACTTTAGTCAGTATCAGTTGATCGGGATGTACACTCAAAAGTGATAGTTTTTTAGTTCCGTTTGGCATTGTTTTATGGTAAAGTTTTATATATTTCCCGGCAGCCAGAAAGCATTCCGTGTATGAAAAATTTCATGTTTGCCATTATCATGAAACGTTACTCCAATAACATCGAACCGTGTATTGCAGTCGGTTTTACCGGTTGTTTGCAAATATGCTCTCGCGATCTTTCCGATTTGGTACTGTTTACTTTGTGTGACTCTGAGTTCGGGGGGAACAGGATTACCCGCACTGTTTGATTTAACTTCGACAAATACGATCTGATGATTATCGCGAGCTATTATGTCAATCTCTCCATGGGAAAACCGGAAATTTTTCTCAAGAATTTTCATTCCCTCTTTTTTAATATATTTTCTTGCAGCTTCTTCTCCCAGTTTACCAATATTTTTGCTCATGAGCATTAAAATGTAGTATTTTATACAATTTATGGTGCCTTATATCACTCATTTAGAAATTTCACTACCAAATGGATTAGTCACAATAGCAATGCATTGTTACATTACAGTGAGCTGAGGATTGACAAATTTACGACAAAAAGTGACCCTGTGCTCCGGGGTCAGACCATGCTCTTTAATAACGTCAATATGGAACTGTGTTCCATATCCTTTATTGGATTTGAAACCGTAAGCCGGATAGAGATCATCGAGATCTATCATAATATTATCACGGGTCACTTTCGCAATAATCGATGCCGCAGCTATTGAAAATGATTTTGAGTCACCTTTGATAACTGCAGTACTGGGAGAATTAAATTCTGGTGTCATTGAACCGTCGACAAGTATATGTTCGGGGATTAAATCAAGCTGTTCAACTGCGGCACGCATCGCCTTAAAGGTTGCCTGAAGGATATTTATAGAATCGATTTCATTTTTTTCTACAATTCCAATACCAATTGCACATGCTGCTTTGCGAATCTGCTCAAATAATTTATTTCTTACCGGTGCAGACAATTTTTTGGAATCATTAATACCATCCGGAATATCTGCTTCTCGGTCAAAAATAACCGCCGCGGCTACGACCGGACCGACCAGTGGCCCCCTTCCGACTTCATCTACTCCTGCTACATATTGAATATCAAGATTCCAGAGATTTCGCTCAAACGTATTCATAATCTTCGCCACCACATGCTTCAATTTTTTGAAGAAAATATCAATTATTGGGCTGAATGTCAATCAGTAATATGGTATTTGTTCGTTTTACACACGATTGACCACCGCAAGCCGTCTGACACAAACTCAATCGCTCCACCTGAATCTGTTCTGAGAATCTTAGATGTGACTTTTCTGAGCCGTTGCAGTGTTTCAGGAGCGGGATGCCCGTAGGAATTGAATTTACCGGAGGATATTACACTAAATTGAGGTGAAACTGCTTCCAAAAAATTAAAATCTGAAGAATACTTTGAGCCGTGATGGGCAACTTTTAGAATATCGCTATCAAGAAACGACCCATACTTTTCTAACATTTTATTCTCCAGCTCAAATCCAATATCACTTGTCATGAGCAGTTTTGTCTGTCCATATTGAATAAGAAGTGTCATGGACAAATCATTCGTATTCCCATAGTATGAATCCTGATTCAAGCGCAATGTTGGCGATAGAACATAAATTCTCCAAACTTCAGATTTGTCTTCTTGGTGTGATAACTTTCTTCCTAATATGCTGTCGCCTGCTTGTATCAGTTTTCTCTCAATACCTTTTGCTTGTAGTAAATTGTAGTATTCATCCTCTGCAATAAATTGTTGTGAGTCAATCGATTCATAGAATTCCCCGACTTCAATATGTAGCATCACTGATTTAAGTCCTCCGTAATGATCTCTGTTCGGATGCGATAGGAATACTCCATCAAGTTTACGGATTCCGGCCCATCGTAAATAGGGAATAATATGTCTGTTGCCCGCATCACCGGTATCCCAACTGTTTCCACCGTCGATCAGCCAATGAGTGTCGTCAGGAAATGAAATGACAGCAGCGTCTCCTTGGCCGACATCGAGAAAAGTCACATTCATAACCGGTGTCGAACGACTCCACCATAATGCCCAGAGAATTAATACAAATATCCCTGCACTACCTAATGTTATTCTAAAAAATAGTGGCTTGGTGTATACCAAAACGATAAAAAACACACTTACCATTGAAATCAATACCCATATAATCTCGTGATGGCCAATTATAAATCTTATAAATGAAACGTCTCCGGCAAATCGGTTTATAGCGAATATTGTCTGAATCAAAACATCGTTTGTTGCACCAATTGCCGAACCTAATTGCAATATTATGGATCCGAATAGCAATTCCGCCAAACCCAATCCCACAGTGAGCGTTGCCAACGGTACAATGATCAGGCTCGTGAATATCCCGCCCGGAACAAGATAATGAAAATGGTATGCCATAAAGAACGATGTCCCAAAAAATGCGCCTGCAGACATGATAAAGAGTGAAATGGTCTGCCTCCAAAACCAGAAAAACGAAAATGGCTTAGTCATCCCTTCCGATTTACAAATAATCGGTTGAATTGTTCCTTTAAAATAAAGAATCCCTGCAATTGCCGCAAAAGATAACTGAAAGCCTGGATCAAAAAGTGTATCCGGATTCATCAACAGAATCAGGAATCCGGTAACACCAAGAATATTCCAGGTGTCTCGCCTCCGTTGGATCGTTATACCAAAATAATAGAGACAAGCAAAAATCCCGGCACGTAGCACAGGAGGACGGGCTCCGGTAAGGAGGATGTACACAAGGACAATAACGATTAAAAAAACCGACTGCCAGCGCTTTTCCAATGGGAAAAACATAAGAACGCTCTGAATAATGAGAATTATGAAACCGACATGAAGCCCAGAAACAGCCAGAATATGGAGTGTTCCGGCGTTTCTGAAATCGTTAAGTATGTCGGTCTCAACACCAGTCCGCTGGCCGAGAAGTATTGCTTGCAGAAACGCCAGTTCCTGACCTGTATGGAATTGCTTTAATGTTGTACTCAAGAATGTACGAATTGGATATATAAGAACACTTTTGATAGTGTTTACCCGATTTTTCGCATGAATTTTAATCTGTGCTCCATCAGGAACACGAAGAATACCGTAAATATCCTTCCGAGCGAGATACGTACGGGAATTCATCTCTCCGGGATTGCGCCTCCCGGCAGGGCGTACCAACATCCCCGACATTTCAATATCATCTCCAATCCCGACACGCATTGTGCTATCTCGCAGTGAAACGTTTATTTTTCCATCGATATCTGAATACTCTCTACTCCGAGCTTGAATACGTGATGGGGATACGGTAAGCGTTTCACCGCCATGATGGTATTCAACCACATCAGAAACCCAGCCCTCAACTGTCACATAGGTGTCATAGAGATTAAGCTTTGTTAAATGGGAATCCGGGAGACGAGAAGTTTCGGTAAGAGAAAATCGAAAAAAACCTATTAAAAAAGCTATCAGGATAAATAGTAGTAGGAAAGGTATCCCAGAAGATTTAAATAGGTAGTGACAAATCAAAAGGAGAAACAGCAACCCTCCCACAATCGGAATAATCCAGTTAAAACCAAACTCATTTACTGATGCGACAGCGATACCGCATGCACAGAGAAGTGCTGTTTTTAAAGCAGGTTTGTTGGTCAGCATAGTTGTAAGAAATGTAACACTACTACCTTATCAGTTCAGGTTTCGCTCCTGTGCTATACTCTGGTAGGCATTCTGAATAATCTGAAATTTTTCATGCGCCATATCGGCAAAATCCTTCCCGAGATGGGCTGCCCGGTCAGGATGATATTCCATGATCATATCCCTGCTGTACGGGCCATACATTTACGAATATCTTCCTATTGTTCTGCCGATACAAATACATATGCTAATAATCTACCATATTGATCACGCTCTTGCTCATTAAATTCGAGTCGTACAGATTTACCCTCAACAAGTTTTTTGTTGGTTTCAGACGCTTCTTTACCGTGGTAACCGACCGGTTGAGTTGGATGAGCGATTTCTGGCGTATCGATGCCTATATAACGCATTCTTTCACCGTTTTCGAGTTCAATTGCATTACCGTCAATTACTCTTATGACTTTTTGAGAATATATGGTTTGAGAGAATGAAGGTAAGTAAAAGAAAATGCTAACAAAGTTGAAACGAATCATATTCGTTTCACGGATTAATTCCTAATTTTAAAGTTGTTTTGATAGATACATTAACAAAAAATGTAAATAAAAACTTCAAGAGATAGTAATATTACGGAGCGATTACCAGCCTGCAAACCTTGGGCAATCAATGTGTCGATGACTGGAAAAACATAGAGCAATTCCGAGAAAATGCTCGTGCTCATAAGTCAGTTTAAAGAATTGATTCTATATTTTTTCTGATTGTAATCCTCAATTACTCCTTTGAATCGGTCAAAGACTTCTTTAAAGCCGTTGAAATTGATCGTATTTTGATTGGCTTTCACTACTTTTTCGGCAAAAATAGTTTTGCTATACTCAGATTTATTGTCAATCTTTCCTTTTCGTTTAAACTTTTTACCATTAATTTCAGTGTTTCGTATTTTCTCATCAAATAAATCTTCTATCGCCGCTTCCTTGTGGCCACTTTTTAAAGGGACAGGCACTACATACAAATTTTCAAAAAAATGGTGCACCGATTTTTCCAAATCTTTTTCAGTAAACATTTTTTTAATTTCCTTAGCCCCCTTGTCATTATCGGTCAAAATGATGACCGGATGTTTCTTTCCTTCCCCCTTAAACGGTTTCGACCTCATATGTTCTTTGTAGAGATTCATCAATTTTACCAGGCCGGAAGTTCCTGTTGATGTTGCAAATACATCCCGCAGATTTTTGGACAGGTTTAGAAAACTAATTCTAAAGATGTATTCATCATCTTTTCTGTTAACAAACTCTTGATATTCCTTTTCCAATTGTTTTAATGCACATTTCAAATATATAACATCTGTCTTGCCTTCGCATATTATTAAAGGTTGATTTAGTGAAAAAAAATGTTTGTAATAAAAGAACGTTCTATAAAGCTTAGTTGTGGAAGTAGGCTTATGCAATCTATTGTTGCTCTTTCTAACATCGTGCGGTTTTTTAACATGATAGATAAAGCTTAAAATGCCCTCTAATTGATTTATGCTTGCTGTTACCTTTTCTTCAGGCTGAGATTTCTCAAAAACCGCTTCAGTATTATTGGGTGATGATGTATCAGCCATTGGGGCATCTTCAGAAACTTCTGATGCTAAAAGTTGTTTACTACCTATGTAAAACTTATTAGACTGAAACAAGGCATGACACATAGACCTGGCTTGCCTGTAATACTCTTTTTTTATATTTACTTTTTCGTTTACAACAAGACCGGTGGAGATTTGTCGGGAAGTCTTATACTGTAATGATGTTTTTTTCTCATTTATTTTAAAACCAACTTTTTTTATTTCATTTATTAGAGTTTCACTCGCATTCCATTTATTATCATGTTCATTTTTCATAATCGCAATTTTCTTAGGGAAGTCTTTTTTGTTTGTTGAGAACGTTAAATCATCGGCATACCTTGAATAAGTGCATTTGGCCCTCTTAGCTAAGTTTACCATTCGTATATCTAACAGATGTCCTATCAGGTTTGAAATGATTGGAGAACAAGGGCTTCCCTGTGGCAATTCATTGTCGTGACAAGCTATTTGTGCAATTATTGTTGCGACTTTCGTTTCTAATTTAAAGTGATTATTCTTGATAAAAAAACCTCGAACTCGACCAAAGTTAATTGAGGGGAAAAAATCTAGCAAATCAACATTAAAAACATAACGTTTATTTTTATGCTTATTTGCATTCGTGATTATCGAGTGCTTTTTTCTAAATCCATGAGATAAGGAACTTTTATTCTTGCTTTTTGTGAAAGTTTCCTCAAAACATTCATTTAGTAGTTTTGCTAAATGCCTTTGAAGTTTTTTAAGCCGTTCATTAGGAGACTTTATATTACGTTTTCCACCATTTTTTTTAGGAATTGTGAATTCGAAATATTGATCCTCTTTTGGAAGTATATACAGTATATAGGAAAGGGCTTTTGGCTTATAACCGAGCAACTTTGCAAGATCATTGAGTGATGTGGTTCTCTGAAGTTTTTCCAAGCGTGACATTAATTTCTACACCAGGAATTAAAGATAAGTGGCTCATAGGCACTCTTACGCATAAGTATATGTGCAATAAGTATACGTAATGTAAAGCATAATGTAAAGCAAACCACCCTGACGTTGGTTTCTTATACCGCGATACGCAGTAATAAATCTGTCTATAAGCCACATTTTTTATCACAACTTTTGATGGATATCATACACTAAAAGCCTGATTGCGTTCTCTGTAATAAAGTGATAATATATCATTTTTATTATTAACTGCCAAATTAATTATGGTAACTATATACTTGATAAATCCAAGACCAAACAAATGAGGGTCACAACACTAATAATTGTGACCCTGTGACCCTCTCGGACTTCTTATCCAAATGATAACGTACGTTGAGCCAAGCCTCGCCCTGCAACACCGGGCGTGTTGAACAGTTTTCCAACTAAAATATCATCTACGGTCAACATTTGCATTCTCGAATAGCTCACTCCCGATACGTCTAAATCTCCGGAATCCGCCATAAATTTATGAAAATTGCGTGCTTTTACAGCGCCCAATGGTTCCATTACAATTAATCCTGCAATAAGGGCTATATCATTTTATCTAATACGCCGCGCAGTGCTCTTAGATCATTAATACTAACGTTCTTACCGCCTTTAACTTCAATAGCCATACTTTGTAGACCGAGCTGGTAGGGGATAGCGAAATATAAGCGGCCGTCAATTCCACCGTCTGCCGTCCGCTTTGTCGTTACAAATCCATCTACTTGTTCAACAGCCCATTTTTGGAAATGATACTTATCACGCGCCCATAAATCTCTTGCACCCTCCACGGTACGCGGTAACACCTTCAATGATATAATCACGGTCTTCGACCAAGCCTAGCTTGTCACGAAGACGGACAGCTGCTACACGCTTGATAGCATGAATCGCAATATCAATGCCGATCCATCTACGCCCCAGATGGTGGGCGGCCTCTAAGGTTGTGGCACACCCACAAAAAGGATCAAATACGACATCTCCTTCGTTTGAACTGGCTTTAATGATACGGTCCAATAATGCTAACGGCTTCTGTGTAGCATAGCCGTTCCTTTGCATTTGGTCTTATGATTGGAATATCCCACCAATCTTCAGGAAATTTACCTTTTATATTCAATTCACAAATACCCGATGCGGGAGCACCACCACCTAAGCTTGTCTTCTTATATCCTGCTCTTTGTTTGCTGGATTCAGAATAAGAAAGTCTGACGGAATCAGGATTGAATACCGAGCGACGGGTTCTGCCATAACACAGCAATATCGTGACATCTTGAAAAATGGTTTTGGTTTTTACTCGCCATTCTCTTATAGCACCATACAATCTCATTCCTGAAGTTCCGATGCCCAAAGATGCAATCCATCATAACCTTGATGTAGTGACTTGCCGTTGGGTCACAGTGCAGATAGATTGAGCCGGTCGGTTTAAGCAATCCCTTTATCCAAATCAATCGTTCCACCATATAGGATAGATAGGCTAGTAACCGAGGTTGCGTATTTCTTAATGCATTTATCCACAACTTCCAGAACTGAGTAACATCATCTTCAATTCCCGATTCCCGCATCAGTACTGGCATAGCCCGTATAGCACGTTCACGTTCCTCATCCAACGTCCACAAATCACAAAACGGCTTCAATCTTGGGTCGGGCAGCGGACAGCCCGTCTCATCCTTATAGATCGCATTATACTGGCGATTTGAGTTAAACGGGGGGGTCTAAGGATCAGATCTACATTAGCAAGCTTCATATAATCGCATATAATCGTAAGACAGTCGCCGTAATAGAGCTGATTCATATGATATGTTTTTAAAAATCAGCTGATTAAATCTTGATAGGTTAACCTACCGCCACAATTCACTAAAAGCATGTTAAATCTGTTCTCTTCTGTTTCTTTTTTTGTGTTATACCGGAAAGTAAATTCTTTTAGGTACATATCCAAGTGTTTTTCGCTGACAAAATGGTAAGTTCCCACTATCTCAGAAAAGAATCCTTCAATTGTGTTTGTATGGGTGTTATTAACCACATATTCACCCTCTGAATGCTTCAGATAATTGTACGAATAGATTAAATCATTTATTCTATTCGTTTAAAAAATCTAAAATCGGTGGTAAATCACTTCGCTCAAAATTATTATCTAATTCTTGAAATATTTCTGCTGTCCTCATGGCAATTAATGATGCAAATGGGATTATGTTGTTTTGATTAGCCATTTTTAACGACTTTGAATATCTTTTTTTCCCTTTTTTATCTCCCCTCAAAGTTATAGGAAAAGGGATACCAAAAACATTTAGCACCATTGTTAAAATCAGCCTTGACATCCTACCATTAAAATCAGGAAAAGGATGAATTGCGACAAAATCATAAGAAATTTGTGCAGCTATTTCATAAATATTTTCTGACAAAGACATATCTTCAAGATTTTCATAAAATAATCTGTTTGTTTTACTAATGTAAGATTTCATTGCCCGTGGTATTAAATCTGGACTGGTAAATGAAATACTAAGATCCCCAACAGTACTTGGTTTAATCCTATATTCTCCGGCACCAACTTTTGAAGATTCATCAATAAGGTTACGTGCCATTGTTGAATGAAGACTCTTAATTATATCTTCCGTTAAAAATTCTGGCTTATTGAATTTAGAGGGATAAGGTTTATTATTACTAACTTTTTTCCATAATTGCTTTAATTGCTTTTTTTCAGAGTCACTATAATCTGAATAATCTAAAGCTTGTAACAAAGTCAACTCAGTTTTAAAAAATAATTGATAAGCTTCAGCAATTCGAGATGCAATATAGTGCTGCATCACTTCAAAAAACTCTTTAGATTTATTTTCAAATTGAATACTGGGAACAATTTTTTCAACATTTTTTCCCCTGTTTTTTAATCCTTCTGAAATTTTCTCATACCAATCTGCAAAAGGAATATCCAACCCCATTCCACCAGACAAAGTAGGAAATTCTTTGAAGAGGTTATAATTATTTGGGATTTCAGGAAAATTTTCCTCAATTAATTGTGTTGTTTCCATATCAGGCAATCCTTCACCTTCAATCAAGTTACTTTCATAGATCAATTTCATTCCCATATATTGAGAAAAAGTTTTAATTTCACTATGGTGAGTTGCGTCTTTAGGCATTTTACGAAGAGCTTCAATATATTTTAAGCTTAAATTCTTCCAATAATCATAATTATTATACCAAGCTCCTTTAGGCGTTGTGCTTTCAGATAACATTAGAACCTCGAAATCCTTTTAATTTCTAATTTCATATCAATACATTTGAAAAACTATAGATTATTTAGTACACATGTTAAGAATATATAGGCTTAAAAACTACAAATTAGTTAAAAGCTGTTTTTAAAGCAGGTTTGTTGGTCAGCATAGTTGTAAGAAATGTAACACTACTACCTTTCCGTATTATCCGGCTTCAGCACACTTCGAAATCTCTTAATCAGTTCAGGTTGCGCTCCTGTGCTATACTCTGGTAGGCATTCTGAATAATCTGAAATTTTTCATGCGCCATATCGGTAAAATCCTTTCCGAGATGGGCTACCCGGTCAGGATGATATTTCATGACCATATCCCTGTAAGCTGATTTCAATTCGCTGTCGGTTGCATCGGGGGTAATTTCAAGAACATTATAGAGGTCATCTACAACAGATAAGGAAAATTCCGTTTTGATATGGTCATAGTCTGCTTGATCAATTTCTAGATATCCGACAATCTCTTCTATCCATTTTTGTTCTTCTTTCTTGAAAACATTATCTGAAAGAGCAACAGAATAGAGAATCCGTACAAGCATAAGCAATTCCGGATATTGCATATATTTCTTTATTTCTGTCGATATGGATCTGAGATCGAGCTTATTTGTCGCTGCTTCCTGAATCAGATTTTCGATAATCTTACCTTCACTGCCCCGGTAATGTAAACTGTTACGAAAAAATGATTTTATTGCTTCAACCTCGGCAGCATTGATCAATTTATCCGATTTCGCCACACTCGTCATCAATGCTACGAGGTATGTGAGAAATACATACTCCCTTTGGCGTGTTGATTCCTGATTGTACCGTGCGCTTACATTCTTATACTCCCAGGTAGATGATGAATAATTCTTAGGAAATACAAAACCCGTCATTTTCTTAACAATAATCCACACTATAGCGGCGAATATTCCAATAGACAACTTTCCGGTGAGGATAAAAACAAACCAGCATAAAAGAAATGGACCCCACAATGAACCTGACATTATAATTACCTTACCTTATATTTAAACAATCTAAAATTAATACGTGGATTTATCAAAAAACAAATTCCTCACCGCAGTGCGGACATCTGTTGGGATTTCCATTGAAAACATGATTACAGTGCATACACATATTTTCGAAAATAAGTCCTTCTCGCACCAATATGTTTTCTGCATCCCGTAGGTGGATTATAGGAACTAAGAGAGCATACTGACCAGCCAGATAGGGCTGTGCTCTGTCCATCTGGTCATTTATCACACCGAATATCTCATTCGATTCTAAAATTTGCAGCGCAGGCTGCAGATCTTCAATGTGAGTATCGGACTGAACGATTACCCAGTTGCCGACAAATGGATAGTTTGCATCATCTTTACAGAAATTTTTACCACCTCTGGCAACAGTACACCTTTTACAAAGCACTTTTTTACACACAAGGCACACATAGCGAGTCATTGATTCGGGGTGATTTACACACATTCGCATACCGGCCCGTATGTATCCGCATTCGATACAGTACTCATAATGTGCGGACGTATAGTCTTTGCAGCTTTCACACTGTGTAAGCGCATTGGAATGGATGGGCTGCTTGCTGTCAAAATCGAAACGGGTCAGATTGTTGCTACATTTCCAACAGAATGTATCATTTTCCTCAGCTGCAGCACCACAAACATTACATTCAATAGCAGAATCGGCTGAGCTGTCCCGCACTTTTAATGCAGCACTGCAATCGGCGCAACTCGCGACAGTATCGATATATTCATTACCACATTCTGAGCAATACGGCACGCTATTTCCTTAATGAGAGTAATTACTTAGTGATTTTCATCTTCTGAGACACTGCCCTGCAGAATCTTCAAAGCATGAGGAAGGATTGGCATCAATGCATCGATGCTGTCTTCAATTGCTCGCGGATTTCCCGGCAGATTGATGATAAGTGTTTGATTTCTGATTCCAGAGATTGCCCTCGACAACACAGCATACGGTGTAGATTTCAATCCACTTGAATAGAGAACAAAATCAATACCCGGTGTTTTTCGCTTGACCACCATTGCCGTTGCTTCCGGTGTAACGTCCCGGGGACTAAATCCGGTACCGCCTGTTGTAATAATGAGATCGGTATTATCCGAATTGACAATATGAAGTAGCGCACCCTTGATAATATCGAGTTCATCAGGCAAAATCTTATGTTCCGTTACTGTGTATAAATCAGGCAGGAGCGATTCTTCGATCAACGGCCCGCTTTCGTCTTTTCGCTCACCGGCAAAACATCGGTCACTAATGGTGAGTATCGCTGTCTTGAACATAATTACCTTACCGTTATTTTTTAAAAATGTACTGGTGATAATTGCAAAAAGCAAGGACAAACACACAACAGACCTAGGGTAAATTTAGAGAGAATCCACAATAATTTTGTAGGTTTATTATAAATCTCTCTATATATTTAGGTGAATATTAACCAATTTCACTCGTCGAACCGATATAAAATGTATCTGACAACACATTCGGCAGCAGGACTACTCCTTGGAATTGTATTCCAGCAACCGGCTGCGGCGTTTATTGGAGGTGTTGCTTCCCATTTTCTGCTTGATATTGTCCCGCATGAACCACCGGAAAATCTGATCTTGACGTATCCAAAGGATAAATCTCTCAATAAACAGACTGTACGTAAAAGGACACGTGCCAGCCTCTTCGATCTAGCCGGACTTGCGGCGGTAATTGTACTTTCCCTCAACCTGTTCGGCAGAGGTGAGTCCGGAATTAATTATTATTCGGGTATACTGAGCGGCATTACCGGAGGTGTTATTCCGGATGTCGTCATTGTTTCGACTTTTTTTCTCGATAATAAATTTCTCAGGTGGTTCTTTGATTTTCATAACAAGCTCCATTTACTCATACCGGGGATCCGGGTATCCAATGCGGTGTCAACAATATATCAACTTATTCTTTCGAGTATTATGATAATCGGAGCTTATTATTACATACACTAATCTTTCTCATTACGATTTTCAGGTATAAATTTATCACAGTATTTCTTTAATTAGGATCAGAATGAGCGCGCAGTTAACATCGATAGAGCACATTATTTTTGAGCTGACAAAACAGGTCAATATGCTGCTTAAAGCTGAGTATGGCGTATGCTATTTTCAAATCGCACCGACAAAGCACAAAGCATTTAATATCGTCCATGAATCATATGAAGAACAGACTCATTTTGCTATTGACAACAAAACTATCGATGAAATATTAGGTGGAAAAAATTATCCTGTTGTCTACAGTGGGAGAATTCCATTAGCAGCAAATCTCGATAAGAGCCGGGCTTACAGCCCCGGCCATGTTTCGCTGCTTCTGTATATTCCAATTATTCACAACGACCGGATGATAGCACTGCTTGAAATAGCAAACCCACACAACAATGAATTCCTCCAACAAAAAAAACCTTTACGAGCGTTTCATAACATTATCCAGAATGGATTTATTGCTCGTCTGCAATCACGAACTAGTGATGAGCGGTCTCAAGCAGAACATGACCTGATCCATGATGTGTCTGAAATTGTTGGATCATCACCGGTAATATTGGAATTGAAATCAACTATTTCTCGTATTGCAGCAACTGACGGTACTGTGATTATTAAAGGAGAGACAGGAACAGGTAAGAATATTATTGCTCATAGCATCCATAATCTTAGCAATAGACGGGATATGCCCTTTGTTAAGGTAAACTGCTCGGCAATTCCCGAAAATCTACTTGAGAGCGAGCTCTTCGGCCACGAAAAGGGCGCATTCACCGGTGCCCTCCAGAGGCGGATCGGGAGATTTGAACTGGCACATCTCGGAACAATATTTCTCGACGAGATCGGAGAAATATCACTGGACATTCAGGTTAAATTACTGAATGTTCTCCAAGAGCAGGAATTTGAGCGTCTCGGCAGTACACAAACAATCAAAGTCGATACACGTATCATTGCCGCTACCAATAAAGATATCGAAGCAGCCATTCTGAATGGTGAATTCCGGCAGGACCTTTACTACCGATTATACGTTCTTCCGATTACTGCTCCGCCACTGCGGGAAAGGATTGATGATCTGGAATTGTTAACACCACATTTTATCAAAAAGCTAAACCATAAACTTAATCTTCATTATAAGGGAATATCTGACGGAGCACATTTTTTACTGAAGCAGTACGAATGGCCCGGCAACATCCGTGAACTTGAAAATGTCATTGAGCGCGCTATGTTTATTGGCAATGGATCGTCGATACAACCAAAAGACCTTCCTCATGAAATTATCGATACTATTGATTCTGTCCGTTCGAAGAAAAAAATGTTTGCGCTGCGGGAGGGACAAAAATCGTTATGGGATGTTGAGAAAGGTATCATCGAACGTGCTCTCACAGAGTCGAAATGGAATCAGTCCAAAACAGCCCGGGTGCTCTGTATCACACGGAATCATCTCCGGTACAGGATCAAAAAATATGGGATTAAAAAACCCGAATCGAGTTCTGTCAATTCCGGGGATAAGGCATGAAGGAACCGTGGGCAATGACAGAGGAAGAATTCAGTATCAGATTCTTTAATCATATGACTGGCAGAAAATTATGCACTGATAAAAGTTTTCTTGATATGGTACAGAAATGGCACGATTTCATGAAAGAATATTTAGATAAAAAAGAGGCGGATACCGGAATAAAAATCGAATACCCAGTCAATCTCCACGAAGAAATCATAAAATGGGCACTTGAAGAAGGCAAGACAGTCCCTAAAAAAGTGCTCGATGAATATCCACATTTAAGCACAAAAAAAGAGTGAATTATCCGGCTGAATTTAATGAGTATAGGCGTACATAATGAAGTTAATCGCCATCTGGAGACTGATAGTTGATGCTTTCGAAATGTTGCGGTCCGGCCATTCCCATCCATCACCAATATCCTGATTATAACTTATAACACACCTCATGGGGCCAAGATCATCATAGATTGCATAATACTGATCTTCATATCTACCGACTCTCGGCTTTGTTGATGGCGCTTCAACAGGATCAATGTTATAGTAGACAGACCGAACAGGATGGTCAGGTGGTATTTCAACCGGTTCTCTGTCAGGAAATACCAGTTTAATATTGTTGTAAAAATTGAACCATTGCTCATAATGAAAATCGTCGAAGATTACAAAGCCACCCCTGTCGAAATATTCGCGCGGCATTTGGACTTCCGTCTCATCCGTGATCCAGTTACCAGGTTCGGTTAGATACATTATCGGATGCTCAAATATCCGCTCGTCCTTGAGTGTGAGAGCAAGGTACTGTCCGGCAATGTCAATTTTAGTTGTTTTGTCTATGGCTTCCTGCAGATTATCATCCGCTGTAGGATAGTCGGTCGCCCACATCCACCGGCTTCTCCGGTCCTGATATATTACTCTGATAAATCGAAAACCGTGATCATCCCACATACCCGGTAACAATGAAGCATCTATCTGTTCAGATCCTGTCTCATCGATGTCAATTACACCGACACGCTTGCCGGGATGTTCTTCGCCGATAACAGTTGCTTCTTTACTCTTCTTATGATGGTGAGCACCCGAAAACGACAAGAACAGCGATAATGTAACCAACAACAAAAGGTTTTATTCGATCTCTTAGCATTATTTAATAACGTTACTTGTTCTGGATTCAATATTATAATATGAAACCATTTTTTTCAGAATTTCATACGGTTGGGCGCCAACAACACAGGAATCGCTCATCACAAAAGCAGGAACACCGGTAATCTCTTTATTCTGAGAACGCTTCCAGTCTTCGTCGATTCTACTTTGATAACTTCGCTTCTCAAGCACCTTTGCTGCCTCATGTTCGGGTAAATTAATGGAAGCGGCAATGCGGATAAGATTCTCGATTTTAGCGATATTCATCCCTTCGACAAAATATGCCCTGAAAAGAGCGTCATGTATTCGGTGTTCGTCATGTGCATCTACTGCCCAGGCAGCAAGTTCCTGCGCTAATCGGGAATTATAGGTGAATTCGGGACGATTATACAGAAGCCCTTCTTTATCCATATGCTTTGCGAGATGTTTTTCTGCAGTTTTAAAGTCGTAACTGCTTCCGAAAAACAGTGCTTCAAGTGTCATCCCTTCTTCGGGCGTATCAGGATGGAGCGGGAAATGGATAATCTGAGTAGTAATAGAATAGTTTTGAATAATTTTATCAATACGTCCCGTGCAGAGATAACACCAGGGACAAACATAATCGGTATAAACTTCAAGTACAAGCTTATTCGCCACAGCCACTACCTTTGTTATTATGGATGATTTTAATCCATCTTTAGCAGATCGAAATTATTTCAACAGTTAATACACTATTTCAGTTCGGTAATTATGTTTTTAAGTTCAAAATAATCATTTCGGGGACTAAGGTCAATACCAATGAAGCACCGGAATATTCAAAATCAGGTGGTTTATTCGAGAGAGTTGTTAATTGCCCGAATTGTTTCATCTTGGCTTTCTTCTTGCGACATATGTCCGCATTCGGGGATGATACTAAGGTATAACTGTGACAGGATTTTGTGAAGCCGATATGCATCGGTAACAGGTATGACTTTATCCTGATCAACCCAAATGATCAGGACTGGAATATAAATTTTTGGAAACTGTGACCGTATTTCATCAAAATTATCGGGAAAGATGTACCGTACAGCATTGGCAGTCACTTTTCTGCTTCCGGGCAAATCGTAAAATTGTGCATATTTATTTATACAATTGTCTGTTACCTTCGATTGGTTATAATAAGCTCTTTTTAATGAGACAGACATCATGGTTCGTGATGAAACTGAAGTATCAATCTGCCGAGCCACGGCCTCTTACGGGATAAATCAATAAAAAAAGGAAGCTTCCGATCATATCCGGCGCTTCCTATCAGGATAAGTCTTTCAATATTTTTTGAATCACTTTTCAGCAGTAAAACTGTAACAATTAAAGCAGCATCTCTTCCATATTAGTTCCCGGCTAAAACTACGTTTGACAGATTCCGCGCTTTGATAAATCGGATAACAATTTCTGCTTGATCAACCGGAGAATAGCATTGATCATCCCGTTTCGACGAGTATCCGAATCCTTTTAAATTAAATGCAATATCAGAATGCTTTTCTGGAAATGATTTCCAAATAATATCCAACGTCAATGCAGATGCCGAAAAACCGTGCAGTAAAATTATTGGTTTATCACCACGGCTGATTTCATAATAACTAATCCGAACAGAATCAGAGTAATCAAATGCTTTGCGCTTTGTTTCAAGATGATCAGATTCCGTCGCCAGAGTACTTTCATTCCTAAGCCACATCAACGCTTTTGCTCATCAGTTGTTTAAATATGCTTCGAGAGTTTTGCGATGGTCGGATGGGTAAGATTCATAAAATCGTCCATCTTCATCTTAATAGCATCGGTATGTGTTCCGGCATTAAACGCAATCTCTTTGTCTGCTTCAAGACTCATTGCCATATACACAGGCATGTGATAAAAATTTCCGAATGGCGACATTGCTCCGACTTCACAATCGGGAAAAAGCAAATGAAATGTGTCTTCAGGAGCAAACTCAATATTCTCTGTATGGAAAAAGGACTTCATGTCCTCGAAGCTAAGCTTATAGCTTGCCGGAAGCACAATCATCACATATTCTATTACGCACTTGACAACAATGGTCTTTGCCATTTCTTTGCCGGGAACATGCAATGCTGCGGCAATTTCCTGAGCTGTATAGGCTCGTGGATGTATTAAAACAGTATATTCGATATTATTATCATCAGGATACTGCTTCAATTTTTCTGAGACAGCCATAATTCTTCCCCCTATTTGTGTAATATTGTATATATAAATACTACGACGGCACTGGTAAATCGAAATTAATCAAAACGTTAGTTAAATTCAAAAAGGAGAAAGAGATACCCGGGATTCTATCGTGAGGTCAGAACGCTGTAATAGTAATATATGTTTATGAATGTAACATATCAATAATATATGTACGAATTCATAATATTTTTCAATGAATGTGTCGATTTTCGTCACATCAAATATGTATTAAAAAGCTCCTCCGAGTGATTGAAACAGAGGAGCTTATCAGATGCTGTGTTATTCTTTTGGAAACCTGGAGCTTATCTATGATCGAAGAAAAACTCTACAACAAAATCAACATAGCAATCATCGGAATCTGGCTTCTTATTGCGGTTCTGCGGTTCTTTTGTCATCGAAAATGTGGTAAGCGTACCGACGAGATAACGGAGTGTCTCTACCGAATTGTATCTGGAGGAATTATAAACCATCGGAACGTAAAGCCCCCGTTCTGCAGCAATTGCAACAGCTTGGACAATTTGTGGCACATAGTGTGTCGGTGTCACAAAATCTATGTTGTGACATTCGAGAGATTGTAGATAAAGCATTGTTTCCGTAAGTTCGTCGGTAGTAATACGCTTCCCTTCTCCAAGATGGTTGATAGTATAATTCTGACAGAAGATACATTGGAGGTTACAATACGTAAAGAAGATTGTGCCCGATTCGTTGTGTCTTACAAGAGGTAGTTCTTCACCAAAATGGGGGGATGCATTCGATATTATAATGTCCGCTGGCACATTGCAAATGTCGGTTTCTCCATTTATACGGTTGATTCGGCACTCATGGAGGCAGACAGTGCAGTCTTCAAGGAGTGATTCAAGCGCTTCAGCACGTTGATAGAGTTCACCAGTTCGGAATAACGTCAGATAGCCAGGTTCAAACATGAGAATTCTTTTTGCATATTAATATATTTAAATGTTATTATTTATACTATCGGCAAGATAAATGATATATGAACTGTTGCTATCGGTTATCAGGAACATTACCTTCCGAATGTTTGTATTTAACTGTACATTGCACTACTATGGACTTCAAAACGTTTGAGATATAATAATATGAAAGTGTATCGAATAGTAATCATTTACACCTTCTTGAGTATTTGTACTGGGTGTACTGTTGTGTCTGATGAACAATCAGGCCTCAGAAACCGTCTCACCGAATCACAAAGCCCTTACCTTCGAAGTGCGGCACACCAACCCGTTTTTTGGCAGGAATGGAGCAATGAAGCAATTGAAACCGCACTGCAAATGGACCGTCTTATTCTGCTCGATATCGGCGCTGTCTGGTGCCACTGGTGTCATGTGATGGACCGTGAATCGTATGAAACTGAAGAGCTTGCTGAGTATATTAACAGCAATTTCATCGCTATTAAGGTAGACCGTGACGAACGCCCGGACTGCGGACAGTTCTATCAAGTGTTTTAGAACAATACACAATGGATCCAGACAACGTTGTTGATAATGCAAGAAATTTTGTTTCTTCACTGGCAGCGTCAGAAACAAAGAGAACAATATCCGGGAGTTATGACGAATCAATTATCCAATCAATTATCCGCAGTATTGAGAATAACTTTGATGCAGTAAATGGAGGATTCGGTTCCGGTCCTAAATTCCCGAGTGGTAGTGCAATCGAACTTGCGCTTGCTCAATACGACAGAACTGGGGAACCATTTCTGCTCGAAATTGCGGAGAAAACACTCAAGATGATGGCAAATGGCGGCATTCACGATCAAATCGGCGGAGGATTTCACCGGTATGCTGTCGACGACCAATGGCAGGTTCCCCACTTTGAAAAAATGACACTGGTGAATGCCGAGTTACTTCAAAACTATCTCCATATGTACCAACGCACGGGAATTGAACAGTATAAAGAAGTTGCAGAGGGTATTGTCGAATATTATGAGACAGAAATGTCCGATAGAAAACTAGGCGGATTTTATGCGCATCAGGATGCCGATGTATCACTCGAAGATGACGGGAGTTACTTTACATGGTCGCTGGCAGAAATAGAAGCAATTCTCACGCCTGAGGAGTTGGATATTATTACTCTCTATTATGGTCTTTCTGAAGAACCCGGAGAAATACGCGAAGCACTTGATCGTAATGTCTTATCTGTTGAATCATCTGTTAAAACCATCGCGGACAGGCTCAATAAAAATGTTGCATTCGTGCAACAATTGATTCTGTCCGCGGATGACAAAATACGCACCGCTCGGCAAACCCGCACCGCTCCATTTATCGACAAAACATTATTTGCTTCTCATAACGGATTGATGATATCAGCGTATAGCGAAGCATACAAAGTATTAAAAAGACCTGATCTGAAAATTTTTGCACTAAAATCTTTGGACACTATTATTGAATCGCTCTATAGTGAGGGAGAGGGCTTTGCCCACTCGTTGAACGAGCATGGCACCACTGATTTTGGACTGCTTGTCGATCAGGTTTGGATGATTCATGCCCTTCTTGACGGCTTTGAATTATCGGGAGAAATCCGGTATCTTGACCTCGCTCATAGTGTAATGCAGTACGTTCTTGACAATTTCCAAGATCCCGCCGGAGGTTTCCGGGATCGTATAACGGATGATACAGCTACCGATATACTTTCTATCATTCAAAAACCAGTAAGCGATTCCCCTATTGCCTCACCTAATGCGGGAGCAATTCTTGCGCTTGATAAGCTCTATAACCTCTCAGATGAATCGATATATTATGAGGCTTCCGAGAAAGCATTAGCGGGGTTTGCCGGATCCATTGAAGAATCGGGACTGTATGCTGCCGCATATGCTCGGGCGCTTCTTTATCATATTAACACACCTCTTCAGGTAGTTATTACCGGACGTCGAACTTATCCTGCTACAGATGCACTTTATAAAGCGGCGGTCAGCTCTTACAGACCGGGAAAAGCAGTATATATCTTTGATTCGGAAACTATTCCAATTGATAGAGTACCGGATATTGTAGGAGCTATGATGTCGGGTAGTAACTCTGGTGATCTACCTGCTGCTTTCGTCTGTGCCGGAAAGACATGTGCTCCCCCAACCGGAGACCCGGAACAATTAAAGGAAATTATAGCAACATTCGGACGGTGATATCAATGGTTGGCATCTTCCGGGATAAGCTTTCTATAGTCTTCTATTGTATTACAGTTCGTCAGCATCTTTGGATCAATGCTGTTCATGCAGTGTTCGATCGGCATTATCGTTGTAATACTCATGTTAAGGAGAGAATTGAGAGAGTAATCACCACGCTCAAAAAGGAGACGAGCCTGATTCATTACATCAATATGAAGGAGAGCAGGAAGCGGTTCTATTAGATTATTGTGCTGAAAACATACTGCATCGGCGCCATTTGAATATTGGGCAAGAGCGATACAAAGCTTATAGGAAAAAAATGGTAAATCGCATGGCACAACAAAAATCCAGGGAGTACATGTTGTTTCCAGGGAAGTATATATACCTGATATCGGCCCTTTGCGAGGAACTCGATCTTGTATGACTGGTAGACCTATAAATGAATAGTCCTCAGGTGAATTTGCAATTACAACTATGTTCCTGAGTATGCCTGAAAGCTGATTGCATATATTTCTAATCAGTGGAATGCCGCTAACTTGTGCAAACGCTTTATTCGATCCAAACCGCGAGCTTTTGCCTCCAGCAAGAATAACCCCGGTAATATTCGATAGAGATATACTCATAAAAAAAATTTCAATTTATTCTGGATCCCGCAAGAGCATGGTACATCGTGGTCTGGCTCGCATAAAATAGGCACCGTATGCAAATCCTGCTTATTATATAGAGTTGCCTAACGATAAATGCACCGCCAATTGTAATCCACGAGGAAACGCCTGCACCCGACACAACAAACCAATACAGGAATATAATGACAATGCATACCCCACTTTATAGAGAGCATGTTTGAATTACCAAACATGGAACTATTTTTCCGAAATTACGAAGTTTAGATATTTTATTTATTGAAAAAATACTCAGCGTAATTCAGAAATCAACTTCTTGGCAGAACTGCCGAGTAGCGAAGCGTCGGTGCACACCGCAATGAATGTAAAATTCTTTTCAATATATTGTTTTACTGCATCTGCCGAAATTCCAAATATTCCAACTGGAAGACCTGCTTTAAAACCGGCTTCTCTGACTTCATCTATCGCCTGAGTTACTTCGGGGTGAGCTAAGTCGCCTAATCGCCCCATGCTGGCGGAAAGATCATACGGTCCGATGAAGAGGGCGTCGATTCCCTCAACTTCAAGAATCGAATTGATATTTCGGACAGCAGTAATATGTTCGATTTGAATAATGATTGCTATATCCTTATTCGCGGTGTCCAGATATTCCTGAAATCTGTACCCATATCCCTGTCCGCGGGATATGCCGACACTCCGCTCTCCGTCAGGCGGATATTTGGATAAATTGGCAATGTTCTGTGCTTCTTCGGCTGAATTTACATGAGGAACGATGATTCCGTCAGCACCGATATCGAGTACTTTTTTTATCCATGCTTCGTCATGCGATGGGATTCTAACAGCACAGTGACATTTATCCTGAGAAGCCTGCAGCATTCTGAGAACATCTGACTCATTTATCGGTGTATGCTCCAGATCGAGAAATAGCCAATCAAAGCCTGATAGTGCCAAAATTTCTGTCACTTCAGCAGACGGTAACGATACCAGCGTTCCGATAAGTGTATTACCCTTTTTAAGCTGAGAAGCAAACGATTCGTTCATATCCGTTCATTCATCTTTATTATTTGCATAGAGTATCATCGATCTCTTATAAACAACCTTCAACACAATAGTTGTACTAACTTCATAAAAATTCTTTATTAAATTGATTAATAACTATTCTACAACTTCAAAAGTACCATGCAGTCCTTCATTTGAATTCCAGCCGACCCATACATCAAATATCCCGGGTTCGACAACGAAATTCATGCCCCGGTCGTACATACCGAGCTCTTCAGGTCCAAGTGTCAGGGACACTGATTTCTGTTGTCCAGGTTGGAGATAAACTTTATCGAATCCTTTAAGCTCTTTTACCGGACGGGCAAGACTTGCAACCCTGTCACGGATATAGAGTTGAACAATCTCTTCTCCTGCCACTTTTCCGGTATTTTCGATGTCCGCCTTCACTGTTACCGTTCCGAACGGACCTATGGAATCTTTGTCGATCGACAGTCTGCTATATTGAAATGTTGTGTAACTCAGTCCATAGCCGAACGGAAACAGAGGAGTAGCTGCAATATCAAAATATCCTGCGACGTTTCCAGCATTCGGTAAGGATGACCGTAGATCTCCCTCTCTCGGCGGCCTTCCCGTCATGTCATAATTGTAATAGATAGGGACCTGCCCGACGTTCCGCGGGAATGTCACCGACAATTTTCCGGAAGGATTGTAGTCGCCGAACACAACATCGGCGATGCCGTTTCCCGCCTGAATTCCCAGATGCCATGTCTCAAGGATCGCTTGGATGTTCTCAGCCATCCAGGGAATAGTGAGCGGTCTGCCGTTCATGAGCAGAACAACAACTGGCGTACCTGTCTCATAGACGGCCTGAAGAAGCTTTTTTTGCACTCCGGGAATATCAAGAGATGTCCTTGAAGCGGCTTCTCCGCTCATTCCAGCGGCTTCACCGACAACGACAAGAGCAACATCGGCATCTCCGGCAATTTCAACAGCTTCAGCAATGCCGCTTTCATCATCTCCAAGAATTTCGCTTCCTTTAGCATATCTAATCCGGGTATTCGGCGCCTTTTTTTGTATTCCCTCCAACACTGTCACAACATTTTCTGGTCTGCCGAGAGCCCATGTACCCAAAGGTTCTCTCTTGTTATCAGCCAGCGGCCCGATAACGGCAATCGATCCGATATTTTTCCTAAGCGGCAGGAGATTGTCTTCATTTTTCAGCAGCACGATCGATTTACGCGCCGCATCACGGGCTGCAGCAATGTGCTCCGGCTGTAAGAGGACTTTTTCCCCAAGATCCGGATCAGTATAGGGATCTTCAAATAACCCGATCATAAATTTGACAGTGAGAATTCTCCTGCACGCCTGGTCAACTGCCGATTCAGGGATGACACCGTTCCGTACAAGCTCCGGCAGAAACTTGCCAAACAGATCACTGGTCATCTCGGCATCCACACCGGACATAAGTGAGATCTTCGCCGCATCCGCGCTGTCGGCTGCAATACCGTGAACAAGGAGTTCCGGTATTGTTTCCCAGTCGGTTACGATAAAGCCATTGAAACCCCATTCTTTGCGAAGGATATCATTCAATAAATATGAGTTTGCCGCCGGGGGAAGTCCGTTAAGACTGTTAAAACCGCTCATCAGGGTTAACGCACCCGCTTCTACGCCCGCCTTGAACGGGGGCATATATATCTCACGAAGCATCCGCTCGGACATATCGAGTGAGTTGTATTCTTTTCCGGCGATTGCGGCTCCGCCGCCGGCATAATGCTTCAGACATACAGCAACAGAATGCGGTGAGGTCAAATCTGTTCCCTGAAATCCCTTGACTTTCGCCACAGCCAAAACTGCACCAAGATAAGGGTCCTCCCCGGTTCCTTCGGCAATTCGACCCCACCGCGCATCACGCGCAACATCGACCATCGGCGAGTATGTCCACCGTATCCCTTCGGAGCGTGATTCTTTTGCGGCAATTTCCGCGTTGCGGCGGACAAGCTCCGGGTCCCATGTGCAGGCTTCACCTAACGGTATGGGAAACGTCGTGCGGAATCCGTGTATAATATCTTCACTAAAAAGGATCGGTATGCCGAGACGGGACTCTTCAACAGCAATTCTTTGAATTGTATTTGCCTCATTCACACCGAACAACCGCAAAAACAATCCGACCTCTCCCCTCTTGACCTTTTCGGCGACATCGTCGGTGAAATCGGTAAAACCGATCGACATCTGCTCAAGCTGACCAACTTTTTCCTCAAGGGTCATGCGTGCCAATAGGTTTTCCACTTTTTCCGCAATACTATTCTCTTGGGCAAAAACAGTATTGATAGCACATAGACAGTAAACCATGGAAATACAAATTATAATTTCATCACGGTGTTTCATACATACCCTCATTTTTTTCTATCGTACTGGTTATTCACGCAATAATACAAATTAAGAATGGTATATCGGTGTCTGGCAATTCAAGAATAACACAAATCTACATCAGAACTCTCTATTTAACAATTCATATAATGCACATGAGCGGCGGCGGCTATTTTAGATTGAGTTCTCTTCTGCCTCATCCATTGAGGATCATCCGGAAAATACTCGCGGTATACCGCATTGAATTTCGGCAAGTCGTTTATGTTTGCGATGTAGGCTGTCACTGACACGACATCTTTGAAATCCATGTCTGCTATTTTCAAGACCTCGTTAATGTTCGCCATCACCTGCCGTGTTTCGGGTTCAATACCTCCTTCAACAAGTTCCGTAGTAATTGGATCTCGTCCAAGGTGGTCAGCGATATAAAGTGTGTTGCCGACCAAGATGCCTGGACCGTAGGGGAATCCAAAATATGGATAATTCTCAGGACTAATCACTGTGCGTACATTTTCTGACTGCGATACAGGTTCCATGTTACTAGATACATTAGTTGCATACATCCCAATAATAAGACCTGCTAAACCAGCCACTACAGCAACGATAATACGATTACCCCATATTATAGGGCTCCTCCTTTTCATAAATAGTTATTAATTACTTACCTGAGGACTGAATTAAAAACAAACCTATTATATTATAATCTGAAAGTCAAATGATATTATATGTAAGCAATATTGTAGTACAAAAATATTTAATATTCATTAAAATAATTGTTTGTTTTATTAAAAGTATTCTGTAATATTTATCCAATACCATCATGATAACATCAATTTTTCAATCCTGATTATTCGTATTATTTATGATAACGCATGCCCCATTTAAGTTATATACGTACTGCATTATTGTTGTGGCCTGTGTTTTTTCAACCACAGTCGAAACAACGACCGCTCAAAATTCCATGACGAAATATGTCAGGTACAGTTATATGGGAGCTGATTCCTACGGCATTTTAAGAGGCGACGTAATACACACGCTTGATGGCGATTTTATACATTCATCCAGGGAAACAGGGGTAACCATACCATTAGCAAATGTTCGACTTCTCGCACCCGTAACACCTTCGAAAGTTATTGCTGTCGGTTTGAATTACAAGAGTCATCTGGGAGAAAGACCCGCATCGGAATATCCCGGACTGTTTGCAAAATATCCTTCGTCTCTCATCGCCCAGAATGAAGCTATTGTAATACCAGCCGATTCAAAAAATTTACATTACGAAGGCGAACTTGTAATCGTAATTGGGAAAAAGGCAAAAAATATTTCAGCTGCTGATGCTCGTGATTACATATTCGGAGTAACAGTCGGAAATGATATAAGTGAGCGAGACTGGCAGCTGAGCGATCTTCAATGGTTACGGGCTAAAGCCTCCGATACGTTTGCTCCTGTTGGTCCGGTTGTTGTGCAAGGTCTTAACTATAACAACCTTTTACTCGAGACAAGATTAAATGGAAAAACTGTGCAATCAGAAAGAACACGAGATCTACTTTTTAATGTTGATACTATTATGAGTTATGTAACCACGTATTTCACACTGATGCCCGGTGATATTATATTTACGGGAACACCCGGGAGTACACTGGCGATGAAACCGGGTGATGTTGTTGAAGTAGAAATCGAAGGTATAGGGATTCTGCAAAACCATGTTCGTGCAGCAGCGTCAAAAAATTGAGAATACTCTGAGAAATTTCTTTGAATGTTATTTGATAATCATCTGAATAAATAATACACTCTAAATCAATAACTAAGAAAAACTTTTATTTTTTCACGTCTTTTTTCTTGCATCTTTTTTAAGATTTAGTTCGACCATACGCCATAACCTTCTTTTCTTAATTTCTTTGTAAGCATTCTTTCGGCAGTTTCCGACATTTCGCGCTTCTTGAAAGGATTATAGAGTGCAAACAATTCCGGAAGTAATTGAATTCCAAATTCTCTTACCCACCAGGAAGATTTATGATCTTCGTAATGCTGCATTTCTCTCACTTCTGGAGGTCGAATAGATTGACCGACATAAACACATGGTTTTGTTGAATCCATAGAGGGATTTGCTTTACGAAATTTTCTTATGTTTCTCACTCTGTTCTCAAGCTCAATTACGTATACATAGAACGGCATAGTGTTGTTTAGGTTGTTTTAAAATTGAATAAATTCAGGTTTAAATCTGTCCAACTTGTTCTAACGACATACTAAAAAGAGTACACTACGATCAAATTAAAATAGATTAAATAATTAAACTAAATAAAATTAGATAAAGCAAATAGTATTATCTATAAATAAAAAATCCGTATATAATTTTTCCATTTTATACATAAAAGGATTAAAATTCTTGTTTATTTCCAATATGTCTCTTATAATTAAAATAATCCTGTCCTAAAAAAATTACATTGCTTCATATCTACGTACCGGTTAATATCATTGCAATAGAACGTGTTTAATCAAGAAAATTTGAATCACTAATAAAAGGAATTACAATGTCATCTACGATTCGACGTCGGGAATTTATGGAATTAATGGGTGCGGGATTAATTTCATTGACACTGCCGCAATGCGTTCCCGAAAGAGCCGGACAAACAAGACCCAATATTCTCTGGATCAGTATTGAAGACATAAGTCCCGACCTTGGATGTTATGGCAACAATGAAGTCTTCACACCGAATATAGACAGGTTTGCACAAGAAGGTGTCAGGTTTGCCAATGCTTTCACCTGCTCACCCGTTTGTTCACCGAACAGGTCTTCTATCATTACCGGGATGTACCCCACGTCAATAGGCTCAATGCATATGCCAACAAGGCATGTCTATCCTAAATCATTTCAGCACATAGACTATGAAACTGTCCCGCCGCCGTACGTTAAGTGTTTTACTGAATACTTGCGCGCTGAAGGATATTACTGTACGAACCGGGACAAGACTGATCATCAGTTTAAAGCGCCGTTGACTGCATGGGATGCAAATACGGATGAAGACCGAACGTGGTATATGAATGATTCAATTCCTCTTGATTGGAAGGGCAGAGCTCAAGGACAGCCGTTTTTCACCGTAATAAACCTGCATGGTACGCACGAAGGTGAAATCCGGCGGGTCCGTGACAAAGAACCGGAGAAAGACCCGAACAGCGTGACGCTCCCCCCTTACTATCCTGATACACCTCTTGTGCGCAGAGATTGGGTCAGATACCTGGACGGTATTGAAAAAATGGACATACAGGTCGACGATGTTCTCAAGCGATTGGAACGAGACGGGCTTGCTGAAAACACCATTGTATTTCTCTGGAGCGATCATGGGAGGGGTTTGCCCCGTGGAAAGCGGTGGATCTACGACTCAGGAATTCATGTCCCTCTCATCGTGCGGTGGCCGGGGGTCATAGAACCGGGAACGGTTAATACCGACCTTGTCAGTTCAGTTGACTTTGGCCCGACCGTTCTCTCCGTTGCAGACGTCGAGGTCCCCCGCTATATGCAGGGACAGCCGTTCCTCGGAGAGCAAAAAACAGGACCTCGTAAATACATTTATGCGCACCGCGACCGAATGGATGAAGCGTATGACATGATTCGCTGTGTACGGAATAAGCAGCATAAATACATCCGGAATTTTCAGCCCGAGAAACCGTATGCACAGCACATAGAATACATGGATAAAACACCAACCATGCAGGAATGGAGAAGGCTTGCCGCGGAAGGTAAGCTCGTAGGAGCACAAAAATTGTTTTTTCAAGATACAAAACCCTTGGAAGAATTGTACGACATAGAAAAAGATCCTCATGAAATAAACAACCTTGCCCTAAACTCTGAATATAGTGTTATTATTGAGCGAATGCGCAGCGCACTTGATACATGGATGAGCGACGTTAATGATCTTGGACATATCCCGGAACCGGAGCTTATAGAAAGAATGGAACCGGGAGGAATTCAGCCGAAAACTTCAGAACCGGTAATATTTCCGAAGGGTGGCACACATGCCGGTTCCGTTACCGTACGACTCTCCTGTCCAACAGAAGGCGCTTCGATCGCCTATACAACCGAAAAGGGAGACGACCCTCACTGGTTTCTCTACTCTGGCGAAATAAGAGTAACCAGGACTGCCAAAATCAGAGCTCGCGCTATACGGATCGGATATGAAGAGAGTCCGGAAATTCAGGCTGAATTCAAAATCACGTAAATAATATGTTAACAGGGAATATAATAATGAATTCAAAGAGTTCACTTTTCGTGTTGTCAGGGCTGCTATTTCTACTGATGTTCACCAACTCGTATGCTCAGGAATTCGGTATTGAATCTGTTGAGGACAGTAAAAACATTTTTTCTATCCGGGAACGGGTAAAGATTATGAATCGCCTTCTGCAATTGAAGCAGAAAACCGTCCTTCCAGAAGTCATGAGGCGTGGCGAAATAGACATGTGGATAATCCGTAATAACGAAACAGCTTTCTATCTTTCTCTATTACAATCAGAAGAAGACGGTCTTGTCAAAAGAAGTCCCCCTTTTCTGATTTTTTTTGACAGAGGGGAAGAAGCCGGAATAGAATGGCTCTCTGGCAGATTTGACGATCTTGCCGAAATAATTAAAGAGCGAAACCCAAAAAGAATCGGAATAAATGAGGAAAGCGAATGGAAACCGTATAACTACGGATTTTCCGAGTTCGACAAAGCTGAACTGGAACGCCGGATCGGTAAAAATTATGCTTCCCGGATAGTCTCTGCAAAAATGGTGAGTATCTGGTGGCATGAGGCAAGAACTCCTGAAGAACTGAGTGTTTTCAGACACGTTGTCGGTGTCGCCCACGATGTTATAGCTGAAGCCTTTTCAAATACAGTAGTTATTCCCGATGTTACAACTACGTTTGATCTGAACTGGTGGATGAGACAAAAATATATCGATCTTGGAATAGACATACGGTCGCATACCACAATAACACTCCAGAGAAGCCCTATAGAGAGAGAAAAATATGACGACGACGATTATTATTTCAGCTTTCTCGATGAACGTTATAAGACTGATCCCGCTCCAATAGAGGGATTGAATACGGTTATAAGACGCGGCGATCTGATTTTCTGCGATACAGGAATCATGTATCTCGGCCTCAACACGGATATCCAGCAGATGGCATATGTCTTAAAGGATGGTGAAACGGATGCACCCGAAGGTCTCAAGGAAGCGCTGCGGCACGTCAACAGATTGCAGGACCTTATCAGCGTAGAAATGAAACAAGGGCGTACCGGAAGCGATATAGGATGGACTGCTGTGGAAAACGCAAAAAAAGAAGGAATCCGGCCAAAAGTTTACTGTCACCCCCTCAGCTATTTTTTCCGTCGTTACGGCCCTATTGGGGGATTTTTTTCGGGAGAACCATTTTATGCGGGTACCTATATACATTCTGAAAGGAGAAGCGAGGAGAACAGGCGGAGAGAACGCCCCCGGTTTGACTTGCGGGTACCGACTACATTTGAAGTAGCCAGTCCGGAATATCCGCTCCAATATAATACCGTATATGCTTTTGAAATGGATATACAGTACGAAGTGCCGGAATGGGACTATCAAAATGTCATTATATTTTCCGAAACGACCATGGCGTTTACACCGCATGGGATGGTGTATCCGGACGGCAGACAGACCGAATATTATTTGATAAAATAAAATTGAACGATACTGTAAAAAAAAGGCAAACAAAAATGCAAGTACCTCGACGAGAATTTCTTAAGAAAGTCGCAGTCGGTGCCGGCGGATTACTTGCTGCGCCGTACCTTCCCTACTGCGGACAATCCGGAGAGAGCAATCCGAATATTATAGTTATATTTACCGATGACCAGGGTTACGAGGATCTTGGATCGTACGGGTCGCCGCTGATCAAGACCCCGAATATCGATCAAATGGCTGAGGAAGGAGTGCGGTTCACAGATTTTTACTCCGCCAACTCAGTGTGCTCTCCCTCTCGTGCGTCACTTCTCACTGGCTGTTATCCAACTCGAGTCGGTATTCCTGATGTTCTCTTCCCTTACGATACGACAGGTCTTAACTCTGATGAAATAACGATTGCCGAATTACTCAAAGATCGTGGATACGCGACTGCCTGCATTGGTAAGTGGCACCTGGGACATAAACAAAAATTTCTTCCTACACGACATGGATTTGATACCTATTTTGGAATTCCCTACAGTAACGACATGGAAATTGATCCTACTATGCAACTTGCAAATGACATTACATTAAACGAAGGTATGACAATTGAACGTTTGCGAACAGAAGAACCACGAGGCAACTGGGTGCCTCTGATGCGTGATGAACAGGTCATTGAATATCCCTGCGAACAATCTACCTTGACAGAACGCTATACGAAAGAGGCAATTGAATTCATTTCGGCACACCAAAAAGAGCCGTTCTTTCTCTATATCCCGCATACAATGCCCCATATTCCGCTGTATGCTTCAAAGGCATTCGAAGGCAAAAGCGAGCGTGGACTCTATGGCGATGTTATTGAAGAAATCGATTGGAGTGTTGGCGAGATTCTGAATAAGCTGAAAGAATTGAATCTTGATGAAAATACGCTGGTAATTTTTACTACCGACAATGGTCCGTGGTTAAGTGAAAAGGAAAATGGGGGGAGCGCCCTGCCGCTTCACGGTGGTAAATTCGAGACGTATGAAGGCGGTATGCGCGTACCGTGTGTAATGCGCTGGCCTGGAAAAATTCCAAGTGGAACCGAATGTTCCGAAGTTGCAGGCACCATCGATTTTTTACCAACATTGGCAATGCTTGCAGGATCGGCTATTCCGGGTGACAGGGTCATTGACGGCAGGAATATATGGCCGATAATGAGTTCTGCTCCCGGAGCCCGATCTCCTCACGAGGCCTATTTCTATTATAGTGAAAACACGCTTGAAGCAGTACGAATTGATAAGTGGAAACTCCGGCGTGTGGATGGAGTTACGGAATTGTATGACCTCGACAATGATATTGCTGAGACAAAGAATCTCGCGGAAGAAAATCCAGGAATTGTGGAGCAACTCAGCGGGATTATGGAACAATTTGACCGTGATTTGAAAGCAAATGCCAGACCGGCTGGTCAATGGGTATCAGAAACGGATTAGATAATTCAATATCATCATGAATAATATAACATCATATCCTCAAAAACCTCTCAATTCAGTCTTGATAAAGCCATCAGGGCCTGATTGTAATATGGACTGCGTGTATTGCTTCTATTTAGAGAAGTCTGAATTATATCCTCAAGCAAAAAAACACAGGATGAACGAAGAAGTACTGAAGGAAATGACGAAACAGTTGTTATCCCAAAATATACCGTTACTCTCTATTGGATGGCAGGGAGGGGAACCTACCTTAATGGGGCTGCCGTTCTTTGAAAAAGCGATTGAATATCAAATGGAATTCGGTAATGGGAAAACGGTCTCAAACGGATTTCAGACCAACGGTATTCTTCTCGATAATAGCTGGGCTTACTATTTCAAAAAATATAATTTTCTCATTGGTCTCTCACTTGACGGACCGGAATACATTCATGACCATTACCGGGTACTGAATAGTGGTCAAGGTACCTGGTCAAAAGTGGTTGATCGTGCAAAGCTCCTCCTCGACAATGATGTAAATGTAAATGCAATGATAGTTCTGAACAACCAAAATACGCGCCATGTCGAAGAAATTTATAATTTTCATAAGTCTTTAGGCTTGAATCACATGCAGTTTATACCCTGTATGGAAACAGAAAACGATACGGCGAAACAGGTGAAATCCTTTTCTATTAACCCTGAACGATTTGGTTCGGCACTTTGTACGTTGTTTGACCTGTGGAGAGCGGATTTTGTAAATGATGAGCCGACAACTTTTGTACGATTCTTTGACTCGATTTTTTACTCGTATGTTGACCTTATCCCGCCGGATTGTACATTACTCAAAGAGTGTGGTAACTATGTCGTTGTTGAACATAACGGTGACGTGTATTCATGCGATTTTTATGTAGAACCTCAACAGCTGCTCGGGAATGTCAGGGAGCACGATATTGTTGAAATGGCAAATTCCCGACAGCAGAATGCGTTCGGTAGCGCGAAAGCCGTTCTCTCGACCGAATGTAAAACCTGTGAATGGCTGAAACACTGCAGAGGAGGATGTCCTAAATACAGGACGGTCCCGACTGATACGGAAGATCTTCTCTACTTTTGCTCGTCGTATAAACAATTTTTTGATCATGCCGACAGTGAACTGAAAATAATTGCAGAAAATTGGAATAACAAACGTAAGGAAGATGTAATCACACAGCGAAAAGAGACGATTAAATCCTTTGCGGCAGCAGTGGGGAAAATTAAAAGAAATGATCCCTGCCCATGCCGCAGCGGGAAAAAATTTAAACACTGCTGCGGAATTTTATGAAAAAAACTTACTCATATTTTATGAGTAAGCCTTATAAATTATTTATTTACATCACTTACTTTAGTACGCCCATGAGGAGTCGAATTTCCAACCTTCTGAACCGAAGTCGGGAAGAGTGTTAAATTATTTCTGCTATTCAAACTCAATAAAAACAAAAGTATAAGTTTATGGTCGCTATAAATAACTTTAACAAATTTTATATCACAGATGCCACAAATAACACTATGCCACACCGCCACACCAATATGGGCAAGAATTGGCAAGATTGTTATATTCAACATTGATTCGAGATAATATAATTATTTAACTCCTCGGACTCCTCGGATTAAACAGTTTGTGAATCTTTTGAATAAAGATTTTGCAGAATGAGAAATTGTAATGATACTATTCCGCATTACTTTACAAACAGAGAATATATCCCCAAAAAATAAATGCAAGTGCAAATATTAAATAAATTTGATAGCGACTTTTTGTTATGTCCCCATTTGGTCTATTAGTATATAGTTTATAATTAAGCTTTTTTCAAGTTCTTTTGCTCGTTTTAAATAGTTATCAAACAACAAATCAACTCTTCTCGACAGATATTTTCATTAAAAACCGCCGACATTAATCCTGCTGTAATTGCGACATAAAAGGTTAGAATAGCAAAACATACTATTACCAAATTGTCGCATATTGCGACCTGCTTCAAGATATTCTTCCGGCATTCTTACTCCCATAGTATTGAATATAATTATTCAGCTTTTTTTAAATTCATATAGATAAATATATCCAAACAGATTAGTTCTTTATATCATCTTCTTTTATAAAATCGTCAATAAGTTCTTTTATAAATTTATCGTTAAAAAAAGGCACTTCTTCACTTACCGTTTTTTTTAAATTTTCTATTGTTTGTGTCAAGATAAACAACTCTGTTTCTATATTTTCAAGATTTGTTAATAATACATTATTAGGTGAATTTAAAATATCAAATTTCATAAAATCATAAGATATGGCCTTTTTAATAGATTTTTCATTAGATCTTAAATTTGCAACTTGTTTAACCATTTTTTCAATATCTGGAATTTTATCCCCAAGATCAGAAATAGCCTCCATAATGTAAGAATCCAATTCAGGTCCATTTTTTTGTGAAATAATCACCTCTTTCGTATTTGTCATAACTTCTTTTAGGCTATTAGATTTTTTTATTTTGTTAATTGTGGTATCTTTATTAAGAACCCATAAATCTGCAGTTGTTGCGAGAATTAGACCACAAAAATCAATTAATGATTCATTCTTTTTATAAATGTTGAATTGATTTTCAATTACCGTACTAACAAGTTTTGGTATAGCAAATTTTAGCTGATGTATTCCACTTTTTATAGAGTTTTCATTTCCTTTTTTTTTATAATCATTCTTTTTAATTTCTACACCTTTGAAGCATCTCTTGGTATTAATATTACAGATCAAGCCATTTTTAGGAATATTTCGAGCAAACGAATCAAATATATTAATGAAACTTTGATAACCTGATTGTTGCTCTGGTAATAAAGAAAACACCCAATAATTATTTTCGTGTGAATATTTACATTCTATGAGCAAATGTATGCGTCCCCATAAACGATTTTTATTATGATAGAGTTTTCTCACTGCATAAATGTCAACAGACCTTTCGGAATAAATTCCTTCTTCATTTTTTCTCGAGTACGGATACTCACCCTTAATTTCATAATTGAACTTTTTGAGAACTTCTGCAATTTCGTATTCTAACGGCAATCCAGAACTTAATAAAGCGTCTTTCCACTTTTTCTTTTCTTTAGATGATTTCTTTTCATTCATATTCAGATACCTCAATTAATTGTATCATTGCGCCTCTACCTTTATTTAGATAGTGATTGACGACTTTCTAAATTTAATGCATTTATACAATCATGGGGGTAAAATTGTTCCCGGAATTTCTATTACCCTTAAGCAAGAAGACCTAGAAATTTGCACGGAGAGATCTAGGACTGTCTTAATACCTTATTACAACATCATGCATGAATTCTGTTGAAAACAATAACCCCAGTAACAATGCTCACTGAGATGATTTTATAAAGTTTTTACACATCTTGACAGCATTAAACAATCTTCATGCTATCTCTTCTTTCGACAAACGTCTTACTGCCCCTCATGTATAATGAAATCCAGTTGTAATATCCTACCATTTTATAAAGTAGAACTCCCAGAAACTGGTCTGTTCTTCATCCTTTTATCAGATAAACCGTTTAGGGTACAGTATGGCAAAAATTCGCAATATTTTTTTTAACAAGAATCGAGATAAAACAAATTTTTGATCACGCGGACTCTGAACTGAAATAAATTGCGGAAAATTGGAATAACAAACGTAAGGAAGATGTAATCACACAGCGCAAAGAGACGATTAAATCCTTTGCGGCAACAGTGGGGAAAATTAAAAGAAATGATCCCTGCCCATGCCGCAGCGGGAAGAAATTCAAACACTGCTGCGGAATTTTATAAATAATAAATGATTGTAGAACCGTGACCTGGATACTTTAAATTAGTTTTTTGGCTTTTTCTATTACAGTCTCAGCAGTAAACTCCATTTCAGTATCAAATAATCCGACTTTTTATAACAATAACCAAGGTTGGGTAGGTCATTTTATTACCTCGTCAAAATATTCCCAATCATCAGGATTTTTCTTAAATCCAACATATTTTTCTTTAGTGTTAATTCTAAAATGTTGCCCCTCTTTAACAACTAAACCACCAAAAATATTTTTCTTCAACCCATTAAAATATCTTTGCAAAGCTTCACCTTTTAGCTTATTATCGTCTTCATTAAATCCGCTTGTTTTCGTATCAAAAATTCCAAGTCTCGCGTTATCGAACATAACAATAAAGTCAGGCTGAAATGTAGATTTTCTATTATATTTTATTCCAAAGTTTAAAGACATATGTTCGTCACCATTTTGCCACCACCACTTAACAGCATCTTTTTTACCTTCTAAGTATTCTATAAATTCTTTTTCAATATTACTATCTAACTTTAAATAGCATGGGCCATATAGAGACGAATTATAAGCATATTTACTATAAGTATATGGATTTAGATTTCTACTCTTGACAATCTCCCATTCTTCATTCCATTCTTCTATTTCTTCAATTTTTTTGTTTATTTCTTCTTCTTTCAATGGTTTGTAATTTCTTATAGCTCTATCCATTAAATGTGAAAAAATTTCAGCATTGTTAAGCACAATATTTTGAATGTAGATTATACCATTTCCAACAAGATTGATATTAAGATATTTCTTAAACCATCTATACATTGCTTGCTTTACTGTAGGAAGAGAGCGCTTAAAGGCAAAACCATTTAAATTTACTTTAATTAGAAATTCAAAAGCATGGTACAGATCATCCTGCGATAATTTTGCCCTCATTATAGTAGGATCTGAAAAAAGATCGGCTTCTCTACCGGTAATTTTATTTTTCGGTAATCTATCGAAGAGCTCTGCATCAAGAGATTTATTTAATATAATTTCATCTTTATTATCTAGATTTTCAAGATCAATTTTCTGGATAATTTTCTTTCTGTTTTGATCAAATAATTCAAACTCATCTATTTTTAAGCAAAAATGATCACAAAATGTTTTGTCTAAAACTTTGTAAAAGCTCAATGTTATATCGCCAAAATCTACTCTATTACGATAATATGATTTTAATTTCAGAGGTTCATATATATCTTTTCTTTTTACAACAACCGATTTAAGGATATTTGGATTATAGGTTTCTTTTTTGACTTCAAGACTTTTAACATTGGTATATACAAAACCTTTATTTAAATTGTCATCTTCATAATGTTCCGCTTCCGGCATTCGGAGAATTCTACCGATTGTTTGTATTTCAAAAACTATACTTTTAATTTCTCTAAAGCGAACAAGAATAGATGCTCTCGGACAATCCCAACCGGTGTCAATAGCTTGTTTGAAAATTAAATAATCAACTTCACTGTTATTTGGTGTTACAAATTCACTTTCATTATTAACTTTTTCTTCACTCAACCAAACCGCAAGTCTTTTGTTTTCGTAAGTAATTCCTTTTTCAGCCAAAAAACTTTCCACAAATTCTTTCTTATCTTCACCTGCTTCGCTTGGAGGAAGTTGAACCATTACCAAAGGGTTAATGTCAACATCTATTTTTTCATATAGCTGTTTTAATTCTTCTCTTTTTTCAAATGCTACCTGCATGATAAGTTCTTGGGACGTAATTTCATCATCATAAATTTGGTCAATATTTTCATTGATAATTATCTCTTTTTTTATCATTCCCTCTTCAATCACATCGATCACATCGATAGGTTGAACAACTACTTTTTCGTTATAATCGCCTTCTCGTAGAACAGGTGTAGCGCTCATCTCAATGGTTAAATCAGCATTTACAATTTCATCTCTTAATTCGAGAGCTCTTTCACTTGTAGAATTTGAATGACTTTCATCAATTATCATAATGATTTTTGTATTTTCTTCCTTTGTATTTCTAATAAGTTCTCTAAAGTTCGTGGTCTCCTTATCTTTCATTAAGAGATTTTTCCATTCTCCCGTTTTGTTGTCTTTAGCTCTTATCTTCTCCCAGTTGACGACAACAATCTCACTTTTATCAATTGTTGTTCGAGAACCGAAAAACTCCTGTTCCAAGAGATGTACATAAGGAAATCCCTGAAATTCTCTTTTTAAAGAGTTATAACTCTGCACATGAAGGTTGCCTTTACCAATACTTATCCATATAAAACATAAGTCCATATCTTCATGCTCTTTTAGTAGCTGCTCAATATATTCAGTCATCATCAAAGTTTTGCCGCTGCCGGTTGGGGATTGAAATACTATAGTTTTCTTGTCTAAACTTTTATCTAAAAGTAACTTTGTTTTTAATAACAATTCATCAACAACTATTTCCTGATACCTTTTTAGTATTTTTGTACTCATAATATTTACTTATATGTTATATCTGTTTAGCAAAGATTGAATATGCTTGTAAAATTTCTCAACTTGCTTTAAATCGTAATCATTATAATCCCCGTGAGCGGCTATGTTGCCAATAGTTAAATAGACGTTATTTTCATTATACTCTACTTTTGTAATAATTCTCTTATTGAAGAGATTATCGTTTAATTTTGAGATCTTCTCTTCTTTAGCTTCAGCCGTTAAGATATTTATACTGTTATCCTGACAAAGTTTTTGTAAAACTTTTTCCAGAACAATCCTCAAAATTCTTGCTCCTTCTTCTTTATCTTTTTTTGTAAACACTCTTATTTTTGCTTTGTTTAATTCAGTAAAGATCACTTTGGTTTTAACCGGTATATTCATCTTAACAAGCTGTTTATATACATCGAGAATATTTTGAGGGATAGCTTCTATTTTGATATTCGTTATTCCTGAAAATAGATTTTTATCAATATTATTGTCCATTGAAAACATATAGATATGTTTCTTACCTTTTTGCTTTTTGATTTCAATTAGAAAATCATCGAAGGTATCGTCAATTAAATTATAGTAAATACATAAATATTTATCTTTTCTGTTAGATGAATATATATTATAGTCGATTGCTTCTGTTTTTAGATTAAAGACATTTTCCTTAACACACAGCATGTCTGTGCATTTTTTGTGAGATTTAGTTTAACTTGGTCACGGTTATTTGTTTTCTTTAAAAGTGCTGTTTCAAAGTATTGGAGATTGCCATTTAAGCCGATTATATTTTCGCCATTGTCTCGTTTTTCATATCCATTGATAACCTTTTTGATTCTCGGAAAAGTTACTTCAGTACAAATATCATTTTCATTATTTGTACATAGAATAAATTTTCTGTTACCGCCATTTTCTTTATTTAATTGTAATACAGCCTGACCAGTTGTTCCTGAACCAGCCATGAAATCAAGAACAACTAAATTGTCATTATCGATAGTTTCCAATAGACTTTTAATAAGTTTAAAAGTTTTTGGATGTGGAAACTTATTATTTGGTAACAATTCATCCAATTCAGAGCCACCCGAGCTTTTAAGACTAAGTATCGACCGAAATAGAAAATCTTTAACATCATCAAGATACCGAATGAAACTGGGTTGTGTATTTTCATCTTGTGCAAACCACATTTGCCCACAAACAAAACTTCCATCAAAACGTTCAATAATATTGTCATAATCCAAGTATGAATTAAAAGTTTCTTCTTTATACCTCCATCCATTTTTAGGAACTTTTGTAGGTTTATTTGATTTAGGGTGTAAAACATTGTATCTCGGGCCTACTTTATCATTAGGCCAACTTACATTTATTTTACCCCAAATATTGTAATCTTTATCTAGATTACAATATAAAGTAATACCCCTATCGTAACCCTTCTTAATATAAAACTTTTTCAAATCATCTTCTGCTTTCTCGATAGGTATTTTTTTCTTCTTTAGTTTTAAGACAAAATCATATACGTCATTAATTCCATCTTTTTGCATTTTAAATTTGTGTCGAATCTTTGCATCTTTGACATATATCAAGATATATTCATGAATATTACCAATCCCCTTATCATTTTTAGGAATCCTTTTGTTCCAAACTATTTTTTCAATAAAATTGGATTCTTTAAATATTCTATCACACAATAATTTTAATTGAGCTTCCTCATTTTCATCAATAGAGATAAAAATAACACCTGCTTTTTTTAGCAAATTTTTAGCTAAATTCAGTCTCTTTTCCATAAAATTTAGCCATTTGCTGTGCTTATACCCGTCTTCTCTATCTACAAATTTATCATTGTAGATAAAATCTTTCTCACCAGTATTATATGGAGGATCTATATAGATAACATCAATTTTTTCTTTATGGGTATAGTTCAAAACTGTCAAAGCATGATAATTATCACCTTCAATGAGGATATTATCATCACTGTCATTAGTTCTAATTTCTTTGCTTTTGATTCGTCTTAAAATTGGCAGATTGTTTTCGCAATCAAGCACAACCTGTTCGGGTTCTCTTTCACTATCCCATACAAGACCATATTTTTTTATTTTAAGCTCTTTTTCTTGCTTTGCTATAACTTTCAGTAGATATGCTCTATCATATGTTGAGTAATCAGCCATAAATTCAATTCTCTCGATTATCCATGATTAATATATTAATAAATGAGACAGATTTATTTATTAATTAAATGTGATTTTAACTGCTAAGATTTAATAATTGATTGGATATTAAAATGCATTATATAAATGTAATATACAAATGCAAAATATAGTAACCCTTTATGACCAAACGTCAATGATGGTGCTATTTGAATTAGATTCAGTTCAGCAGATGATTATAATATGCAAAATTAATTTATTGAATTATATTACCTAAACTATTAATTTGATCATATTGATATGAAATAATCTAGATAAAAAATGTATACTAGGTAAAGGTTGTACCGCTATTGTGACAAATTATTTGGAAAGTTGCAAAAAATGGACAAATTTGACATAATTAAAATAGGCTAAAAGAGCTGTTATTCTTAAATAATAATTGCATAGTTAATTTTTGTTGTTAATAATTGAGACAAGTTAATTTGAAGGGGATTGTCAATGTTTTTTTTGAAGGTGCAACAATTCCATTTCTTGCAGAAACAATTCCATTGTTTGAATTAAAAAAACTTAGCATATCTAAGCTTAAATTTGAACTCCCTGAAATGATTGACAGCTTAATTCGTTACAAAGAAAAAGGCAGTTATTCAGGCAAAAAAGATAATAATCCTGAGATAGTCGTTGATGAAATTTTGAATAGATTAAACATAACTTATGAAACAGGTGATTTAACCGAATTAATTGATAACGCCCCTGATACTAAAAGAACAATGGATTTTATTATTCCAAACAAAAAGAATCCAATGATTATAGCAGAGTGTTCATTTCTTGCTACAACATCATCCGGTCAAGGAGATAAATCTAAAACCGAAATTTCCATTGATAACTTAATTAAAGAGCACTATCCAAACGCAACTTTCATTGGTTTTGTAGATGGTATCGGATGGTATGTTAGAAAAGGTGATTTGAATAGAATGGTGACTGCATATGAAGATGTGTTTACCTTTCATATTGATGAATTAAAAAGATTTGAAAAAATGTTAATTGGGAGATTTCAAAATTGATTTAAAGAAATTGATACCGACTGATATTGAGTTCTCAGATGGTTTTAAAACAGCAACTGTAAGTAAACACAAATTTGCAAGATACTATTTAGGTGCCATAGAGAATCATCATAGAGGAAAAAAGTTTCCGAAGCTCTTAGTTAATAAAGATTCTGACGCTGTAAACTTGGAACATATTTTACCTCAAAATCATGAGGATAATTATCCTGAATTTTCTGAAAACGACAAACTAACTTATTTAAAACGAATTGGTAATCTTACTTTAATGAAGACAAAGGAGAATAATTATTTTAAAAATTCCTCATTTCAAGTAAAAAAGAAAAAATACAAAGAGTCTGAACTTTGGATTACAAAATCATTAGGTGAATTGTCAGAATGGAACGTGAACAACATAGTAGAGCGCCAAACTAAGTTAGCGGAATTGGCAGTTAAAACATGGAGTCTAAATATTTGAAGAAGAAGAAAATGATTAATAAATATATAAATAATATTCATCAAGGTGATTGTTTGGAGCTTTTCAAAGAAATGCCTGATAGTTCAGTTGACATGACTTTTGCTGATCCACCATTTAATTTAAAAAAAAGCTACAAAAGTTATAAGGATAGGCTAGAGTTTCAAGAATACTTGAACTGGTGCGAAATATGGATTTCCGAAATGGTGAGAGTAACAAAACCTACAGGGGCAATTTTTTTGCACAATATCCCAAAATGGTTAACGTATTATGCAACTTATTTGAATGAAACAGCTTATTTCAAACATTGGATTTCCTGGGACGCTCCAACAGCACCAATGGGAAAATCTTTGCAACCAGCAAATTATGGAATTTTATATTATACCAAATCCGAAAAAGGAATAAAAATAAATGAGCTAAGACACCCTCATAAAAGAGATAGAAAACAAGGATGTTTGCTAAAAGATTATGGAGGGAAAAAAGATAAATTACACCCATTTGGACCTCTTGTTTCAGATGTATGGACAGATATTCATAGAATAAAACACAACAAAAACAGGGATACACATCCTTGTCAACTTCCTGTTCATTTAATGGATAGAATAATCTTATTAACAACAGATGAAAATGATATTGTATTAGACCCTTTTTCCGGTACTGGAACAACTGCTATTTCTGCAAAAAGATTAGGAAGAAGATATATTGGTTTTGAGATTGATCCTTTTTATGTTGATGTTTCAAAAGAAAAAATAGAAACCAACTTTAAAATTGGCGAAATCTGGGTAAGTTTTTATTTAAAATATGTTGTTACAATTAGGGACAAAGATTGGGATGTGTTGAAAGATTATTTTATTATTCCCGAGCCAATGAGAACTATTGATTATCAAAAATCTATTTTAAAGAATAAAAAACTTATACCAAATGAAAGTAATGGAAATAACAAAAAACCGCTATCAAATAAAGAGAATGACTTGTTTAGAAAAAAACAGAGTAAAATAGGTACAATATCAGTTTAACAAGGCGCATCCACAAGCCCGACTGTAATTCGGCGTGCCCTCATACACCGTACTCCCTTGATCAAATCTGTAGTATCGAACAGTCGGAACGGAGATATTGCATTTAAAGCGGTAGCCCAAAAGATGCCGTAAAAAAAAGTAATGCTATTTAATAAAAATTATTTTAGTTTCGATTAAGAAAAAAATATTATTGGGGCTTTAAACATGCAAGACAGCTATCAGATTATTTATGATTTATGTAAAAAATCGATCAAATTTTATGAAAATCAGTTTCAAATGATTTTTAGAAATAAGCAAATCGAAGAAAAAAACCTTTTTAAATTAATTTTACTGCAATTTTGCATTATTGCGAAACAGGACTTAGAGAGTATTTATCTGCTAATAAAAAACAACCATTATTATTCACCTCAACTTATTTTAAGAAGTTTATTTGAGTATTTTTGTACATTAGCATATTTAGAGCAAAATCCAGAAGAAAATATTGCTCAATATATCGCATATAGTATGAAAAATAAAGAGACATTATTTAATGCTCTAATAAATAATAAAGACCTTATTAATGATCCTCGTTTTGAAAAAACCTATAAAGACATAATGAATGATCCGCTTTTTGAAAAAGCCTATAAAGACATAATGAAAATGAAAGGAAATGAATATTGCAATGAATTAATCAGCAATTGGCCACGTCAAATTGAAGTCCGGGCCAAGAAAGCTGGTATTAGGGGTATATATTTAACTTTATATAGAACTTTAAGTATTCTAGTACATCCTGACGGATGGAATTTTCAAGACTTTTTTGATGAAAGTAAGGAAGGAAAATTCAGTCTGAAAAATCAGAAAGAATCAATAAATAGAACTTTACCAACTGCATTAGGGATGACAAATGTCATGCTGTCAAAAATGAATATGCATTTTAAACTTCCTGATAAGAAGGAGTACGACATAATTCATGAAAAGATTAATAAATTGTAGTCAAAGTGCAGTCATTCCTATTACTAAAAATAAAATATTATCCTAAACTATTAAATAAGTAAATTTATAATAACAAATAAAGTGTGAATAAAATTTTTTAATCAATTTTTAAATTTTATTTGTCTATATTTTTTGAATTTAATTCTCAATTTATTCAACTGTTTATTTATAATTTTTTCCTGAATATCTAAGTCCTTATTCTTACCAAACAGTGGTTTTTCAAACTTAATATCATTTAATTAATTTATCATTTCTTTTGATTCAATATCAGTTTTATTTTCACCAATTTATCTTTTCAAACCATTTTATACCTTTTTTATCCATCCGTACTCAACAATCATTACACGTCATATAAGGTTTATCGTTTTCTAAATACTCCACCGATAACATTCTTTGTACAAACAGAGCAAGGGAAATAAAATGTTACCTTTGTCGTGTTCTCTAACTTTAAAATACTTATTTATTTGCAGTATAAATGAGTCAAAGGTCTCCACTAAAATAAAAAAGCCCTAACCGGCACTTTTCAAATAACCGGTTAGGGTACATTTTGGCAGGAATTTTTTAACATTGAATCGTGATAAAACAAATAGTATGACTCCTCAGGTTTTTATCGAATGAGGAGCACCCGGTCTTGCGGCGGGTACAACCATTCAAGACCGTGCTCCGTGACTAATACATTTTCTTCGATGGCAACGGGGATCTTTTTTCCATTCCATTCGTCCGCCGGCCGGTAAACTCTGAATTCCAGAGAAATGATGGCGTTGGGTCTGACTTCGTATTCGGTCAGTTCGGGAGACCACTCGGCAAGCCCGGCCGTCACATCGTGGGCGACACTGCTCATTCCATGTAATCCCACATTTACCTCGATACCGGGTACATTACTGGGGCGTTCTATATCTGTGTAAACGTAGCCGGCATCCCGAAGGTGCTGTTTGAGCTCATCTAGTTGTTCCCTGCCTGTTCTGCCCGAACGGACGTTTTTTCGGATGATCTCACGTACTTTCTTTGTCTCTTCAAATGCTCCGACCACACCCGGAGGTGCCGTGAGTTCCCCCTCTTTGAGGACATACGCAAACCGTTTGATGTCAGTCGAGAAATTGTTGCGGTTGAGTCCCCAATCGATCCACAATATGTCCCCTCCCTGGATGACGCGTCCCATTCTTTCCTCACTGCTCATGGTTCCATACCCCTGCAATTCAGGTTCCGGGAATACCGCCCCCGGAAACCAGGTTCTACGCAATCCCATCGCTTTACGGTGCTCTTCCAACCACTGCATGACCTCGAAATAGGTCGTTTTACCGGGTGTGATAACTTCGTTGGACAAGGCACGTTCAATTCCCCTTCGTGTGATGTCACCGACCTTGGAAAACTCGATGATTTCACTGGCAACATGTTCGCCGTGAAAATCTGCAATAAGACGCTGTGCGGATACAAATCGTTCGGCATATTTCTCGCCTAATTCCTCCGCGAGGAACGTGTAATCCTTGTGGGAAAGGCCGTCCGCGTTATGAACTCCTTCCCCTCTGATTGGAGGATCGAGGAAATTCAAGGCAATTCGTTTCGGATCACGGTCCTCGACGATCGACCGGAGATCAGCTCCTTCCTCGATCTCGTCATAGGCACCACATATATCGGCCAGTTCGGAACTGCCCGGTCCTCCAAGTGAATACCTCTCAATGCGGTCGCCGCCCCCGTCATAGAAGACGTACGTACCATGTCCGTAGGCAGTTTCGATGCCGAAATCGAGTATCAGAGGTTCGGTGCCGCGGCCGTGATCGATGACAATCCACATATCGATGTTATAACGACGCATCGCATCGGGAAGCACGTAATCGAACTTGTCTTTGCGGATCGTGCAGGAAATTTCCCACTCGGACATCCATGATGATTCAAAATTGTCGGGCGGGCGCTGCGCAACGGCATCAGATACAGTGAGAAGCACAGCACATACTACAATCAAAAATCGAAACAACATAACCTTCCCCTCCTGTTATTAATAGGGTCTCTTTGTTAATTTTCTTATGTGCGCTGTAAGAACAAATGTGCATACGTACGGAGACAAGTATCGTATGCAATTAACGTGCACAAGATTTTTCTTCTGACAGACAGTGCTGTACATTGTGTGAATAATGCTGCTCCACCATCTTACCGGGAACAATTCAAAGGTGCGGATATGTACAGACACATTGTGACTATCGTAAAAGCAGACTTCTGTTCAGTCGACATCATTTAATGAGATAAAGCTCCTTTTTCAGTGGAGTCAAATACTCAACGCCACTTTCAGTGGCAATCGCCTGCTCATGATCCCAAAAGAATAAATATTGGTCTTCATCTTTGTTGGATGTCAGTGACGGCATATAGAAAAAATATTCTAACACAAAGTGGTGATTGGGTGCGAGCGGTATATCATACGTCCAATCCGGGCCATACGAACCAATCCTGGGGCTAAAATCAGTATAGAGGGGATGGCAGTCGATACTCAGCAGTGTTTTTTCAGGATCATAACCCTGGGAATAAGCGGGGAAATTGTTCTTAGGCTGAACCATATGCATTTGGGGATCCACAATAATAATCCCTGCATCTTCAAATTTCAGCTTGTAGTTTTGAATTATTTCACGAGCGGTAAGTCCCGCCTTGATGGTTTCTGTCAGAATCGTATCGATTTTCAGATATTCTGCATAGAGCTTTTTGATTTCCGGCGGCGGTTCGGTCTCTCCTTCACGGAGCACATAGGCAAACATTCCCTGGCTTGGAAATGCAACGATGTCGCCTCTCTGAACCACACTGTTTTCATAGCCTTTAGTCCTTCCCCTTTGTGAAACTCCCGTGCTTCTCCGGGTAAAGAAAGTTCCATACCTAATATCGGTTCTTTTCGTTACACCCGGTACGACTTCGGCAATAGCTTTCTTGACATGTTCATTTTGATCGATACGCTCTCTCTTCCATTTTTCAACTTCGACCGGCACCGGACTTGCAATGTAATCCAGCAACACATATTCAGACGAGACCAGCCTGTCGGCATATTTATCACCGAGTTCTTTGACCAATAAGAGGTAGTCTGTATACGAAATACCGTCCAGTACATTTCTGGTAGTCGGCCACGGTCCCAGCTCTTCCCCGTAATTTACAGCAATGCGTTTGGGGTCACGTGCTTCAACAAATTCTCTGAGGCCCTTAAACCGGTAATCATATTCTGTCATCGGGTTTGACACCGGTTCCACCACAAAAACCGGGTCGTGGATTATGTCGTAGGCTCCACTTTTTTCGAGTAAATTAGTCTCTACCTCTTCTCTTTGACGCTGTGTAGCTCCCCAGCGGCGCCCGAGAACCGCACGTTCGATCCTGTCACCGCCGCGGTCCGTGAAGACGAAAAGGCCGGATTCACTGCCCAGCTCTTCTGCACCAAAGCGGTCAGGGATTGCATCTCTCATCACATGAATCCACATGTCCACATTGTTCTTTCTCATGGCTTGGGGCAGAATAAGGTCAAACTTTTCCCGGCGAATCTGATTCCTCAATTCCACGGGAACCGTGCCTCCCAAATCCTGAGCCTGTGCATCGGCAAAAGGTACTGTGAACAGCACAGCAAATAAAAAAATCATACCTCGAGTTTTCATGACTTTCTCCTCTTTTGATTAATAGTGGTTATTTGTTGATTTTCTGACGTGCGTTGCAAGAACATATGGGGTATTCTTAAAGAGATAATACGGTTTGCATTTAACTTTAACAAGTACTATCTACTCCTCGGACTGTACGATTTGCGAACCTTTGTGCTTATGTATCATACTGGGAGCAGAAGATAGCTCCAGAAAATTTGCCGATATTATTATTATCGTAAAAGCAAACTTCTACAGAGTCTGACGTTAGCGAATAAGACGAATTTCACTGGGCGGAGGAGTTAAATACTCGACTCCACGTTCGGTGACAACTGCACCATCATGCATTTGTATCATTAAATGTTTCCCTGCACCCCATTTAGGCATCGGAATATAGACAAAGTATTCAAAAAAGAAGTGGTGATTGAGTGGAATTTTCATATCATGGTGCCAATCCGGACCATAAGAACCAATCCTGGGGGCAGGAAAAGTTGACATTTCTTGTGCTGCGGCATGTGAGTCGATATTAACCTGGGTTTTATCCGGATTCAAATCTTTGGAATATTCCTGGCTGTCGTTAACAATAATCCCGGCTTCATCAAGTTCTCGACTGGAGATTTCATATATTTCAGTACCGGTACGACCCACCTTGATGTTATCTTCTAAAATCTTATGGATTTTCATTACATCTGCCCAAGCTTTATTGATCTCTGGAGGCGGTTCCGTCTCTCCTTCACGAAGCACATAGCCGATTTCATCTATGTGCTCATAGAAGTTCCCGAATTTCAATTTCAAACCCGAGGCGCCATGATAACTACTATGATATCCAAGCCTTAGATGAATCAGGTCGCCTCTCTGAATCACATAGTCATCGCTTCTTTCAGCTGCGGTGGACCGTCCCGGATCCAAAGGTGCAGCCCAACCAATTCTATTTCCGTTCTTATCCACGACATAATGACCACCTTCTAGATCTGAGAATTTGGTTACACCCGGCACGATTTTAGCCCAATCTCTCTCATGAGTTTCAGCGATATACGTACGCATTCTCTTATATAGTGCGAATTCGCTCTTCACCGGTCTCGATATGTAATCATGTAACAGATATTCAGACGAGACCAGCCTCTTTGCATATTTATCACCGAGAGCTTTGACTAATAGGATGTAGTCTGTATGCGAAATGCCGTCTTCTGAGATATCACCCACGTGCGATCCATGCTTTTCCAGGTAATTTACACCAATGCGTTTGGGGTCACGTTCGGCAACAAATTCTCCGATGTCTTCAAATCGGTAATCAAGTTCTGTTTCCGGGCCTCCCGGTAATTCCTTCCGTTCGACTGCTTCGCCGATTATGTCGTAGGCTCCACTTTCTTCAACCAAATCTGTCGAAAAGAGTGTCGAGATCTCCGCGAGCCCTCCGCTCATCACCGTAGTTTTACTCAGACGTCTCGTCTCCTCATTGCTCGAACCCAAATCAATAAATCTACGACCGAGAACCGCCCGTTCGATCCTGTCACCGCCACGGTCCGTGAAGATGAAAACACCGGAGTAACTGCCCAGATCTTCTCCAGCAAAGTCATCAGGGATTGATTCTCTCACCACATGAATCCACATATCGATATTGTACTCCCTCATGGCTTGTGGCAGAATGAGGTCAAACTTATCCCGACGAATCTGATTCTTCAATTCCACTAAATCGTCCATTACCTGAGCCTGTGTACTGGAAAAAGGCACAGTGAACAGCACGGCAAACAAAAAAATTATACCTCGAGATATCATGATTTTTTCCTCTATTGACTCATCGTGATAAATGTTACGTTAAGCATATTACTTTTACAAGTATTATCTGCTTCTCGGGCTGTACGATTTGCGAACCTTTTCTGTAGCATTTAGCAGACATAGATAACTTTTAAAAAAATCCTCACTTTTTCAACGGACTCTATTTCGGGGAGTGGGTCAGACACGACCCAACTGTCTTTCGGGAGGCGGAGTGTTTATCTCTGATTTGTTTTCCGGTTTATCTCATGAACAGAGAGGATGTTGGCGTATGAGTTCCATTTTGAAGGCTCCTTTGGCTACATGGGTATGGCGGTAGATATATCAAACCTCTAAACCGTATCCACGTTAGTTGTTCGAGGTCTCCTGGATGATCCGGTCGTACACTTCGCGCGCCTTGTCATAGGAAGCTTCAGCGATGGCTCGTTCTTCCTCACGAATCAGGGGATACTTCATGGTCCAGCATTGATCAACTGCGCGCCGGCACCACTCGGCACTACGCTTCGAGGCACGTATCGGCTTACCATCTACAAGCACGAAGATAGGATTTGTATGTGCACTTGGATAGATCCTGAGTGCAACCCAGCTCGATTGCTGAACAGGATGGGTGAAAGATAACTCGTTCCAACCACCGTCGGCAAGTATTTCCCGTGTTTCCACAGAGATTCCGTTGACGATAAGCTCCACCGGAACTTTACGTGTTGCCCCAATACGGGCACGCTCAAGATGCCAGTAAGGCTGTTCATGCATTTTCTTCGATGCTATGCGTGCCCCGGTTTCGTCTCGCTCCAATGGGAGATAGGCGGCAGCCCTGGCGGTAATCCGTACCGGCTGTGCGCGCTCAAGGGACACCTCACTGCCGTGTGTGCCCAGCTCTTGATTGTTAATGAAGAAGTCGATGATATGGGATCGTCCTTCAGAGACGTAGCTCCGTCCTTTACGGATCGCTTCCACGTAACTGTCGTAATCTAGACCCCTCTCCTGCCGGGCATAACTGCGTGCCAGCCCCACACGCTCATCGAAAATGCAGGGGAAATCGGTTTCTCCGCTCAAACGTGTCCTGAATCCGGTATTGAGGGTGTGGTACCACATATTCAGCTCCCACGGCGCGGGCGTATCGCCGGCAGAGTAAAAATCTACCGCATCCTGAGTGACCGTAACGATATATTCATTCGCGCCGATACCGTCCATTTTAGGCATCACATAGTTGGGGAGATCATCGGTGGGGGTCACCGGCTCTAATCCCCATCCGGAGTGGGCATATCCCACGACACCGCCTTGCCCCTTTGCCCATTGCAAAACAGGCAAGGTCCAGCTGGGCCATTCTTCGATAGTGGACGTGCCCGGATAGTCGTCTTCCTGTAATCGGAGAAGGCAGACATGACCGGCATGGGAGGAGGGAAATCCCGAGACCTCCACATCGTAGCGCAGAATGTTCTGTCCGGTAGAAAGAGGATGCACCTTGCCAGTAAAGAACGTTTTCTGATGATACCAGCAGGGGCCCCAGGTTAAGACACTGGCCACATTTAAATCTTCACCCAGAACCTGACGCCACATGTGTTCCGGCCGTACGCCTTCTTCGGGGCTTTCGTAATGGCTGCATCCGGCTGCGTGTACATGATGGTCCGCGCTATACCATCCGAGACTGGCCATATGAATCCATCGTTTCAGTTGAAACGAGACTTCAAACGTTTCCACATCAGGTGGAACTACGATTTGCTTCGTCTGAGGAATGTATTCCGGTCCTCGGGTAAAGGTTATATCATAGGTACCCGGCGGCAGCAATACATGCTCGCCATCGGTCCGGTAAACTTGAGGATGAAAGAAGAAATCGGGATAGGTATCACTCGCTGCGACCCGACGTGAAGGCAGAGGATAGATGCCTGTTAGCCGTTTAACAGGGGAGGGAGTAAAAAATTTGTATTTTTCACTTTCTTGAAATTCCGGGCCTCCAAGAGTATCATATCCTCTACGAGCCAGACTTAACCGGTAATCGGATGGTAACTCCTCGCCGTCTGTTATCCGCTCTAACCCATCCGTAATCACAAACGAAGCCATTACCGGTGCGCCGTTATCGTCTTTTACGTTGAAGATTACGCTCACTGAAGGGCGGCAGTTAAACAGGATATCGATGGCATTACGAAATCCGATATCCTGGGAACCCTGACCGATATGAAACCCTATATTTGCCTCCCGCTGCCCTGCGTCTTTGCTATAGATTTGTACGATAGCATACTCAAGTTTGAGTCCGGAGAGGTTAGGCAGAAGCGGCCGGTTTCGATACATCGAGAGTTCCAAAAAGCGGTTGGCAACTTGTCCGGGCGTGAGGATATTTTCGGTTTTCACACGCGGCGAGTTCGTCGAGATATGGAGGAGCGGACGTGCGTTGGTGCTCTCTGCTTGCAACCTCGCTGTGACGCCGGCATTGTTATGGACTTTGATCAGAAAACTCTTCCATCCCCCTTGAACCAACTCTGCTGTACCAGGTCCACGTACTACCATGACGCGCCCTTCAGGGTTGATATCCACCTGAGCAAGGCAGTACGGATCCAGAATTTCCTGGATACGTCTCGTCGTCTCTTCACTCAGAGCGTTGTCCTGCAGCGCCCTGAGACGCGCTGCATCTTCAGCGGATAACGCACTTCCTAAAAAGGAAAGCGCTTCGTCGAGTCTGAGGGCCTGTGCCAGTAAGGGCTGAGGTTCGACCCCGGACACGTTGGGCAGGGATTGTGTATAGACCGTGCTCGGTACTACTAAAAAACCTGCTAGTATGATCCAAAGAAATAGCTTCTTCATTGTTCTTCCTCCTTCGCTAGATACACCTTTCCGCTATACATTTTGGAGTCCTTTTTTGATTATTGAAACAATTCAATTTTTATAGAATAAACTATTTATTCTATATTTTCTGATCAAACTTGTGGATTTTTATTTGTAATTACGCAGTAATTAAAATGATTGTGTATGTCGTCAGAATGTGGTGGAAAGTATTATGTTAATTGTAAGATATAAATATGGTTTTCACAAGTGTTTTCTACTCCCCGGGTCGTACGATTTGCGAACCTTTATGCTTATGTATCATACTGTGAGCAGAAGATAGGTCAGGAAAATTTCCCGACAAATTATTACTATCGTAAAAACAAACTTCTGTATAGTCTGACATTATCGAATAAGACGAAGCTCTATAGGCGGCGGAGAGAAATACTCGACTCCACTTTCGGTAGCAATCGCCTGCTCATGATCCCAAAATAATAAATATTGGTCTTCATCTTTATTTGATGTTGGCGACGGCATATAGAAAAATATTCTAATACAAAGTGGTGATTGGATGAAACTGGATCACATTGTTTTCATTACCTGGACCTGCAGACCTGTGTTTAAGGTTGTCAGTCGAACTTCCTTACGATCTTGAATACATAGGCATGGTCACCGGGCCTCTCGGCCGGAGTCTCGATAGAAAGACCAACAACAACAATTTCTTTCCCTTCATGCCATATCCTTCCGGTCCATTCTCCTTCGACCCATTTCCACTCCAAGGGCTGGCCGTCGCCCAGCATGGTGATCTCTTCGATTTCATTCTCATACAATGGACCTAAACCATTTAGACCCCTGTTAAATGTTTTTATCAAACATTCTTCTCCCGGCCAGTCCAGAACGATGGCATACAGGGTATCCCCCTTAACTGTGAAACGGATATCCTCAGGTGTATATTCATGTTCCTCTCCCCGGAACCCGCCTTCCTCGCCCTCGCCGGAGCTGGTCATGGATGGCCCTTCACCCGCCTTGATCCATGCCGATGTCCCGTAGATGGCCTCCCCGTTGATATCGAGCCATTCGCCCATGCCCAGCAGTCTTTCCGCGGCCTCCTCCGGGATAGTACCATCCGCTTTGGGTCCTACATTCAGAAGGAGGTATCCGTTCTTGCTCACCCGGTCAACCAGGTTATCCACCAGCCTGTTTACCGATTTGTATCCGGTTCCCTCAACATATCCCCATCCGCCGTTGACATCGATATCGGTATCGGTGATCCACTCGTGGTGTGTGAGTTGATGCTCCTGACCGCCCTCCAGGTCCGTTAAACCAGCAAGCGGCGGGATGTCATTGTCCTTGTATGTCAGGACCACCTCCTTGCCGTTCTTCAGGGCATTGTTATAATAATAGGCAGTGATCTTCCTGTAGTAGTCCTCGCGTACCAGTTCCAGGAAGGATTCGAACCAGATGAAATCCGGATCATACTTATCGATCACCTCCATGACTTTTCCGCTGTAATGATCCAGGAATTCCTTTGTAGGTTCAACACCTTCTTCATGGATGAATCCGTACAATCCTGAATATTCCGGATTTGAACTATCATATCTTTCATCCCAGACAGGAAAGTAGAACCAGCTGGCAGAATGATGAAATGTGGTCACGAACTTCATGTCCCTGGCCTTAATGGCCTTTTCCAGTTCCCCCACGATATCTCTCTTTGGACCAATTTTGGCAGCATTCCAGTCTGAATACTTGGTATCCCACATGGCGAAGCCGTCGTGGTGCTCGGCCACGGGTCCTGCGAACTTCGCACCGGACCTTGCAAAAAGGTCGGCCCATTCAGCGGCATCAAATTTTTCAGCTTTGAACATGGGGATAAGATCCTTATAGCCCACTCCGTCACTGAGTTTTCCGTATTTGCTTTCAAAGTCCTTCCGCTGCCAGCTATCGGGCCTATTATAGACGTTATAAACATACCATGTGGCATTATCACCCATTGCGTGCACCGAATAAACTCCCCAGTGGGTGTAAATACCGAATTTCCCGTCCCGGAGCCATTGCGGGGTGGTATGCCGATTTAGGGAAACCCAGTCTGCTTCATATAGTTCGTCTTCATCCTGAGTCTGAACATTAGTCATAGCCATATCAGTTGATATCGATTCAACCGTTTCTGAACTACAGAAGCTCAGAAATAAGGACAAGGAAAGGATTGCATAAAAAACTTGTCGAGTAGACATAATTGAATCTCCTTTAGTTAGTATATATTCTTCACATCAATTATCTACAAGAGATTAATTGGGGATGTGTATGAATTGTAACGCTTTCTTAAGATGTGATATACTTTGTCAGGGCGTACTGGATACTTTGATGTGTTTGATATAATATGGTAAGGTGTACATGCGGCTTTTACAAGCCTTTTTTGCTCCTCGGGTTGTACGATTTGCGCACCTTTAGGCTTATGTATCGTACTGGAAGTAGAAGATAAGTCCGGAAAATTTACAGACAAATTGTGACTATCGTAAAAGAAAACATCTGAAGAGTCTGGCATTAGTGAATAAGACGAAGCTCTTTGGGATATGGAAAAAAATACTCTACACCACGTTCGGTAGTCATCACACCGTCGTGAAATCGTAATTTAATAGATTCTCCTTCACCCCATTCAGGCATCGGTACATCGATAAAGAATTCCATAGAGAAATGGTGATAGAGCGGGAGTTTGATAGCATTCTGCCAATCCGGACCCAAAGGACCGATCCTGGGGGCATATAATCCTGAACCCGCGGCATGTAAGTCAATAGCAACCCAGGTTTTATCAGCGTAACGCTCCCTGTCGAATCTTTGTATTTCGGTATTGATCATTCCCGCTTCTGAAACTTTTAGCTTGAGAATTTCATATGTTGCATCACCGGTACGTCCTATCTTAACATTGTCTTCCAAAATTTTACGAACTGTTTTTACGTCATTCCAGAGTCTTTTAATATGTGCAGGTGGTTCTGATTTTCCTTCCTCGAGTACATAGGCATACGCATCTATAGCCTCATGGTAGTTTCCGTAATGCCATCCAGGTCTCTGAAAACCGCCGCTTTGAGATCCATCAGTTAAAATAATAAGTTCACCTCCCTGGAAAACATAGTCACCACTTTGTCTGCGACCGTTCTTATCCACAATAGAACGTCTCCTTCCCAGATCACTTACTTTAGTAACACCCAGTACGATTTTACTCAACGCTTCTTCATGTATTTCATTGATATCGGAACGTATTCGTTTATAAAGATCAAATTCGCTCAGAACCGGTCTTACTAAATAATCAACAACTAAGTACTCAGATGAAATCATCCGCCCGGCATATATAGTACCGAGCGCTTTGGATAACAAATTGTAGTCGGTATGCGAAATTCCATCCGGCCGATACCGGGGAAACTCATAAAATATTGCAGATCCTAAATCTTCCAGATAATTTACTGCAATGCGTTTAGGATCTCGCTCAATAACAAATTCGCCGAGACCCGTAAACCGAAAATCTAATTCTGTTTTTGCTTTTCCCGGCCATTCGACTCCTTCTAATTCATTTAACTTTATTCTGATATTCGGATAGGCTTCCAAGGGAGTATTAATTTCCGGTTTAACAATAACATCATAGGCTCCACTCTTTTCTACCTTGTCCGTATTTAATCCAAAGAACGCACGTTCGATTCTGTTGCCACCACGGTCTGTAAAAACGAAAACTCCTTCATTGCTCCCAAAGTTATATCCTAGAGGATCGAGGTCTCCTTCTCTCACAACATGAATCCACATATCGATCTCATGCTCCCGCATGATTTGAGGAAGGATAACGTCAAACTTATCCAAGAGGATTTGGTTTATCATTTCTGCAACATCTTCATCCTGAACCTGTGCATTGGCAAAAGGTACTGTGAACAGCACAGCAATTAAAAAAATCATAACTCGAGATTTCATGACTTCAGCCTCTTTTGAGTATTACTATAAAATTTTAATTATACAATATTACCACAGTTTTTTGATCTCGTCATCAAGTCCTGTCATTTCCCATCGGGTAAGAGAGATGGGGATCATCCCTGAGGCAAAAAAGCTGTCCATAAACTCTTGCAGATTAAAAGTGTCGCCCAACTGCATGGCGCGGTCTGCCATCAAACGTTCCAGTTCATTTTTTCCGGTAATGTAGATGGTCGCATGTCCCGGCTGCAGCATGCTGATATCAAAATCATACCAAGTGTCCATATCGGTTTTGCATTCCCATCCGCGTGGGCACCACTCCACGCAGTGCTGAAGCGCTTTTTCCATGGTAAATTCATTGCTGTGCAGCTTCAGGTCCGCGACGGCGCGTATGGCCCGCCAGGCAAGGGAAATATAAATCACCTCTCTGCTTCTAGGGCTTAAGTCCCACTCATCGTGCAGTCCCGCCGGGATCATGCCCTCTTCCATGAACGTGGACAAGGCTTCGGATCTGAGCCCACCATAGAGCGGATACGAACTACGAATTGGACGGTCATCACGCCGATGTCTGAGATTGTCGAGATGATGACCAATGTGATTGTGAGCAACCTGCGCCATGGGATCATGACGCTCAGCCTGCTCAAAAAACTCGGCGCAATCGCCGTCACGGTCGGAGGGGGCTACCCATGGCCGATGAGGACCGCTGGGAGTGATGTAGTCCGGGACAGAGAAAATTTCATTATTACGAACGAACCGGGTCAAGTAATCCTCTGCTTTGTTCCATAAGTGCGCGTGTCCTTTTTCAGTCGATACATAAGGAAGCTGTGGATGCTTTTTGTTTCTGTTTTCCTCCAGTTTCAAAAATGCCACAGCCCTTTGATATTCACGCAGGGCGGTGTTCATGCTCTCTTCCCACGTGTGAGGATAGAGCCAGACATTTTTCATCCACCAGTTGAAGTTTTCTTTTCCCACACCGGCAGGGAAAGTCATCTCGTCTTTTGTCTGGACGAGCCAGTTGCGATAATCTGTAACAGCAGTCAATGCCTGCTCCGCATGGAGTACCAATTCCGGATGGTGCGATTTTAAACGTTCCACGAGATCCTTGAACATCAGGATCTTCTTTTCCTTGGTGCGGATGGCAATGATTGCCAATTCCTGGGCCGGTTCGGTAAGGTTCTGTTTGGCCTGCTTAAACAACTTTGGCACCGCTTGCAGCTGCATCTGCAAATTGGTAATCCTATTTTCCGTCAACGGAAAGTCAATCATAAAGATATTGATGCCGTTGCCCCGCGATGGGAAACCGGGGATTCGTTGTGTTCCGTAAAAACCAGGATTATGCACCCAGGGCAGCAGGATACGGTGATGGAAATTGAGGCCATTCATTTCCCCTCGCACCAGATGGTAGTCAACCTTCTGCGAAACGGGCCAATCACTAATATCCATCGCAGCCAAACGCTTCTGAAATTCTTTCAATCCCCGATACTGTTTCTTCATAGCAACTGCCGTGTAATCAGGTACACCATTAATGATTTCCGGCTGTTGAAATTCACGAAATTCGTTAAAAAGGCTGACAAGATCCGCATAATTACTGCTCCCGGCCACTAATGACCCTCCTGTTTCCGCAGTGCAATAAAACACCGGAATACAAGCAAGAAAAACAAAAGTGACTGCATAATGTTTATGTTTGTGCATAGCTCAAAACCTAATTTTTAGATTAATCTAAGGTAACTGATATTCCCCATATCTATCTTCTAAAAAAGATTAATTGGGACCGTAATTAAATATGAGGCTTTTTTAAGATGTGATATGCTTAGTCAGAATGTATTGGAAATTATGATATATACGTGGCTTTTACAAGCTTTTTCCACTCCTCGGGCTGTACGATTTGCGAACTGGTTTCCATTATATTTTTTTAGTTATAAAGAACAATATGGTAATTACACCGTTAAATGACGAACAATTTATCAAGCAGTGAACGGTGTGGTGCTACCATTACTTTCGGAACAATCTTTTGAAAAAGCTGCCACGACTGAGGAAGCTTGTTCTGTAAGTCAGTTTGATCACTGATCCCTGTCCACTCCGCTTCCGGACCATAAGGCTCCATATAATCCCATGCGGTAAAAATGACCCAATATGCGAATTCTTGTATGACTATCCTAAGATAATGACTGTTATTTTTATTATACCCAGAGATGTCGTAATGACCCTTGTCAATTGCCTCCTGCATGGCATAATAGACATCCGATGTCTTTGAGATTCCCCACTCGTCATGAAATGTGTGGTGAAATCCTACCCGGGTTACGAAGTGTAAGATGTGTTCAATTACCTCGTTCACCTGTCCTGGTCCTGGTTGACTTTCATAAATTACATCAACTACGCTGTACTGGTTAGTCAAGTCGTCAAACTGCGGCTGCTCTTGGGAGGAGAGTATGAGGTTATCTTTAAAGAAAGGGATCACTGCTTTGTATCTGTACAGATTGGTGATAAGCTTCTCCTGTAACAGAGCATCGATGGACTCGTCTTGTGGAAACATTTCCGTGATGGTTCTGGCGACATTCTTCATAAAATCATCGGAAATATTATCTCGGCCAATCAAGATCATGCCGTTAACCGTAAGTTTTTTCGTGAATGGTGGGTATTCATCTGTCTGAATGATGTCGCTTTCCTGATACAGCCTGATACAGATTGTCAGGCACTACTCCCGTAGGTTGAATTACCGGAAATATTAATGAATCGTCATAATCCTGATCGGTAACTTCTGAATTTACCGGAAAAACTGAGGAATCTGAATTACAGGAGCCCAATAGTAAAGTCAATGAAATGATTGTACAATAAACTTGTCGAGTTGACATAATTGAGTTACTTACATTTCGACTTAAATTCCCATATCTATTATCTAAAAGAGATAAATAGAGTTTGTGTTGAAATATGAGGCTTATTTAAGATGATTTAAACTTGGTCCGAGCATGCCAGATACTTTGAAATGATTAATATAAATGGTAAGATTTATATATGGCTTTTACAAGGATTATCTACTCCTCGAGTTGGAGTCGAACCAGTATCAATGTGAGCCCTGAGCCGAACCTCCATCCTTCTGATCCGTAGTCAAGAATGTTTATTATGTATTCATTCTCTTTAATATCTATAATAACAAATACTTAAGAGCATGGCTGCTGTATATATTTTTTACAAATTTCATGTCACAGATGCCTCAAATAACACTATTTCACACTATTGTTGGCAAGAATTGGCAAGATTTTATTATTTAACAAGAACAGAGAAAAACAATTATTATTTGACTCCTCGGGCTGTACGATTTGCGAACCTTTATGCTTAATGAATCAGTACAATTCCTTCATTTGGTGGCTGAATCCATTCAACTCCCTTGTTGGATATAATTTGAACATTTGAAATATTAATTGAAAGTGGAAAACCGGGTCTTTCAGGAAGGTTCGTATGGACCATATATTCAAAAGCAAAAATATTATTCTCCTTAATCACCAGATGGTCCCGATCTGATCGAAAAGGCGCCATTGAAGGACCGACGGCCTCGAGACCGCCATTATTATTACCCTGCGCATGATTATCAATGGAAAATCCAGACTTATCTGTATTAGCGAGTGCTTTCTGGATCATTTTATAATCTTCAGCGCCAACATCTGTAAACGGTGTATATATATAGCCTGCCTCTTCCATAGCTTTGATCATAGCCTTCAAAGATTCCCCGGCGGTCATGCCGACTTTCATATGTGGCCTCATAATCCATTGACCTTTAATCGCCAGATCAAAGGCCTTTTGTATACTTTCTGGAACACTTGTTTCCCCTTCTCGTAAGATATATGCATGAGTTTTCGTATCTACGCTAAACGATGAAAACCCAAAGTCCATCCAGTCAACCCCACCAGCACCACAAAAAAGAAAATCACCGCGCTGTAATACGTAATGAGGCGAGCTTGTTTCGGATCGATCTGAAACAGCCGAGTAATAAACATTGGCACCTACATCCCCTACCGATGTTACACCCGGAGTTATACTCGACAATTTTTTTAAAACTTTTTGTCGAGCTATTTCCAAAGTATTGGTCTGTACTGCCACTTCCCTGAGAGTCCTTCTTGAGCGGAAATCCGTAATGACATTCTCTGCAGACACCATTCTTGCTGCATATTTAGGCCCTAATATTTTTTCCAGTTTTACATATTGCGTATAGGATATACCGTCTGCTACAGCAAGCCAGTCGGAATAATTTACTGCAATCGTTTTCGGGTCGCGTTCAGCAACAAATTCTGTTAATTCGTCATAGACTGAGAAGTCCAGATTGCCATAATCATATCCGGCAATTGCCCGCGCAATTTCAAGAGAACCACGCACATCTAGATTCGGAACAGCTCCTCTTCTAAAAATACCGCCAAACATTGCCCGCTCGATCCTGTCTCCTAAGTCGGTAAAGATCAAATAACCGTCTGTTTCTCCAAATTCATACACCAGAGGATCGGGATCTCCGGCGCGGGCAACATGGATCCACATGTCCACATTATTATCACGCATGGCTCCCGGCAGGACAAGGTCAAGTTTATCTTTTCTTATCAGACGAAGAACTTCATTGGTATCTGGCGTATAGCCCCCTGTCTGTGCATTGGACGCAGGCACAGTGAACATCACTGCAACTAAAAATAACATTACTCGAGTTATCATAACATTCTCCTCTTTTGATTTATTGGTGATAAATGTTACGTTAAGCATATTACTTTTACAAGTATTATCTGCTCCCCGGGTAGGATTTGCGAACTTTTTAAATAAAATTGCTTATTTCAGCTAAAAAAGTGACCTGCCCCTAATGTTTGGGCCATTATTTAAGTTAGTCAATTCATCGATATATTCATTGTTGTATTATCCATTGGCCTTGAGACCGAATCCGGTGGTATAACGGCCTCGGGGGCGGGTGGCCGGTATCTGAGGGCACTATGCGGTCTCTTATGATTATACTCATTTCGCCAGCGTTCCACAAGCACTTTTGCTTCGTGTAAGGTATCGAAGATTTCCCGGTTGAGCACTTCATCACGCAGTTTGCCATTGAACGACTCAATATACCCGTTCTCCCATGGACTGCCTGGTTCAATATACAATGTTTTTACTCCCAGGCGCATGAGCCATGTCCGGACCGCTTGAGCAGTGAACTCTGTGCCATTATCACTTCTCAGGTGAACCGGAACTCCTCGCTGCACGAACAGTGTTGCAAGATGTTCTATGACGTCATTGTGAGTCAGCCTCCTGCCTACCACAATTGCCTGACACTCCCGACTGTATTCATCTAATATTGTTAACAAACGATAGCTCCTTCCCTCTCGGGTTCGTGCTTGCATGAAGTCATAACTCCAGACATGATCCCGGTACGCAGGTCGCAGCCGAATACACGAACCGTCATTGAGCCATAACCGTTTGCGCTTCGGTTGCCTCCGGGGAACTTTTAATCCTTCTCGACGCCACAAACGCTCCACTCTCTTATGATTGACCTTGAAGCCTTCTGGCTGTAACAGTGCGGTAATTCGTCGATAACCATACCGACCATACTGCGTGGCCAACTCGACCATACGTTGCACGAACACCGGTTCATCCGCAGGAGAAATCGGGCGATATTGATGAGTGCTGCGCGGTACTCCCAACACACTACAGGCCCGGCGTTGCGAGATCTCGAGAGTCGTGCAAAGATGCTGCACCACCTCCCGTCGCTTCGCCGGGCTCAGAAGTTTTTTGCATCAACCGCCAGAGTCTCATTGAGGATTTGAATATCCAACTCTTTCTCGGCAACCAGGCGTTTCAGGCGAATATTCTCTCTCTCTAACGCTTTCAATCGTTTCGCCTGATTCACCCGAAGACCACCATACTCCTTTCGCCAACGATAATAGGTCTGCTCTGTAACCTCAATCTGGCGAGCAGCTTGTTGAACCGACTGACCTTGAGCGAGCAGTACTTCTGCCTCTCGAAGCTTGTGGATAATTTGTTCTGATGTGTGAATTCTACGTGCCATTGATCTTGCTCCTTTCTTTTCAATCTAATCCCTGTACTAATATACTATCTGGATCAACTTTTGGGGGCAAGGTCAACTCCCAATTCAATCAGCTTGCGCTGTAGCGCTGCTTTTGCCGGAGTTACAAATATGAGTAAGACTGTTAACGAGTATAATACAGAAAGGAGCGCAACAGCAAAACTTGGTCCCAATGCATCGGGATCATCCAAATTAGCTCTAATTAGTGATGCGCCTATGAAACAAAAAAATCCAATACCCCGGAGATGACAAGATAGATATTGACAGTTTTATAAAAATGAATGCCGCGCTTTAAATGAATTTCTTCTGCATTTCCTTTTATAAACGCAACCGAAACAATTTGTTTAATATCTGAAGAACTATATGTACAAATTGAAAGTAAAATAGTTGGGCCAAATAAAAGGACTATTGTTGGAAAATTGATAGCCCACAAAGCCATCCCGCCCAAAGACCATGTAAGCAAAATAATAGCAGCCGATAAAAAAATATAAATGTAACTTGTTTTTATTCATAATAATACTCCTGTTTTTGCAGGGCTTTAATATAACCGTGTGCATGTTCCGGCGAACTTTGAATATGTTCGTCAATATTGTGGTATGTATAGAAAGCTGCAAATGAATCACTCAATTGTATTGGCGGTCTGAAGAATATGATGCTCAATACAACTGCAACAACAATTGCAGGTTCAAAGATATAATCTATGATTTTATTACCCCGGGCTGAAAGTTTTTCACTGGTAATTACGTGTTCTGGAATATCAATAGAAAATTCTGATTCCACATTGTTAACTTTCGATTTTTGAAACTATATATAATTCTTTGTGGTGGTGTATTATAACAACGGTTACTTTGGGTTTTGTTCAAGATGTTGCACCTATTACAGCTGCAGGAAAATTATACTCTGTATTCTTGATTGCCATGGGAATGGTACTTTTGGGAACATTCACTGGTATGGTCGCCGATTATTTTATCAGTACAGATATTGAAAATAAATTAGATACGTTATTAAAACCAAAATCTAATTCAGAAACTGATAAATTGTAAATCTGAAATTAGAATAAGCTTATTTGCAGAATAACTATTAAAAATAGCGGTAATCACACATAGTTCTCAAATCTAAAAACAATTCTATATGTTCTGTTTATTAAACAGCATGGTCCAAAAAAACTTTCATTTAACGTGATTATATACTTATCATTTGTTTAATTTCCAATAATACAAAAGCAATTTTCTTATTGTCAAATAGTGGTTGATTATATGAGAATAGGGTTTCGACTTTAATCGATATATGCTTCTCCAATCATACCGCAATGGTGTATGGGAATGCAGGCCGTGCAGAAGACAATTTACCGTAACTGTTGGTACTATTTTTGAAAAGACAAAAATTCCGCTTAAAAATTGTTGGCGGCGATTCATTATATGTGCGCTTCCAAGAAGGGTATCAGTTCACATCAGTTGCATGGAATGTCAGGAATATCTTATAAATCAGCATGGTACATGACCCACAGAATACGTGAAGCAATGAATTTACCACCATTCGGTCAGAAAATTAAAGGGTGTCATTGAAGCCGGTGAATCGTATGCCGGGTAAGGGTCAAGGAAAGCGTGGTGAGGGTTCAGTTAAGAAAACTCCTGTGTTTTCGTTTATAGAACATAACGGTCGTGTTTACCTAACGTTAATGCCAAATACTCTAAAACCGTTATGAGCGAATTTATAGATAATCAAAGCGTTGTTGTAACAGACAAATTCAAATCTTACAGCGGTGTAAAGAATGAACATACGGAACATAAGGTTATCAATCTATGGAAGATAAAGAATATGTACGGGGAAACTAATGGAATATATCAACACGTAAGCAAACAACATTTATTCCGATATGTCAATGAATTTGATTTTAGATATAATTTGCGTAAAGTTAATGATACTGAAAGAACAATAACGGCAATTCGGGGAGCAATCAGGAAAAGACTAATGTACAAAGAAAGTATACCGACTAATTTTTATGTTTTTACATGGGTAAGAAACGAAAAAAGAAGAAAAAAGAATCAGAAAAAGATAAATCAGTCCAATTGTATTCCCTTGAACCAGACGTATCCGACACACTTTACGATACGGAGTTGGTCGTCGGGTTGATTGATGCCCGCGCCCATAAACTAGGGCGAGGGGAGTACAAGAATCGGAGGTTGTGATGGCTAATACAATTAAAAAATTCGCCTATAAAATTATCAAAATGGAGAAGACCGGCCAAATGCCCTCTGATCCGAGCGTATTTCTAAATCTGCGTTATTGGGGCAGCGATGGGGAAGGAGATGCACCACACGTCTCGCCCAGTTTGACGTCAGGGGAAATTGACGACTATATTAAGGTACTCAAAGCGCCGACCTTGATGCAGTGGGCAAGCGCGCAAAAAGAGCCTTAACAAATGCCAGGGCGGCAACATTGAAAATGGCTGCCGAACGAATTTCAAAGTGAGACACCACCGAGAGAACCGACGTTGATATGGCGCGTACCCCGGTTCGCCGCTCATGGAGGCACGCCGCTGTCGCGTCCCCGTATGTATGTCACACGCCCGCTTCGGTGATGATCAAGCCCAAAGCCAGTCCAGCTCCGAGAATGCGAGTGCTTGCTGGAAGTTCTCGATGTTGTCCTCGACGTTGAGGATGAGGCATCGGTCATTGCCGCCGTTCTTGACACCCCGCAAGCCCCTGCCGATCATCTGAAAATAGAGGTTCGGACTGTAGACCGGCCGCGCCACGATGATGGCTCTCGTCTTGGGCGTGTCAAAACCTTCCCGGAATACAGCATAGTTCACGAGCGCCTTGATCTCACCGCGCCGGAACTCCTCTACTACCCTTTGGCGTGTCGAAGGCTCCGTATATCCGCTCACGGCTCTCGACTTGATGCCCTTCGCATTCAAGAGAGCCGCCACCGTTTGTGCATGCTTGACCGATGTCGCGAAGATGAGAGTGGGCCAGTTTGGATCTACATGCGTTTCATATGCTTCGATTATGCGCCTGGTGCGTTCTGAGTCACCAGCGATGCGATCTTCCACGCTTCGGGGAAGCCACGGCACGGATGCCATTTGCTCCCGTTCCTGAATGTCCAGCGAAAACACGCCGCCTTCGATGGTTTTGTGGTCTGCCAGCGCGAGTACGCGCATACTTTGCAGTTCGCGGATAACTCTCTGCGGATCGTCGCTCTCAAACGCCCCGGCGTCGAGCCGGCTGCCGCCGTAACGGTTGACCAGCCATTTGGTTTCTTCTTCGTTATACCCACGATAGGGCGTCGCGGTAAGACCGAGCAGAAACGGTTCATCGGCTTCCTGCCGCCGGGTCAAGCCGATTTCCTGCATGGCCGAGGTGAACGTCGGAGCGATCGACCGATGCGCTTCGTCGAAAACGACGAGCTTGAAGTCCGTTAAAAACTCGTACTCGCTGGGTTGGTTCCTGAGTTTGGCGTTGAGCGTCTGGATTGTCGCGACGATGACATGGAGGTCGCTCGTCGGCAGCGGCGGGGGCTGCCTGGCCCACATCCTGGAGACACGCAACCGTGATCCACTTTTGCCGATGCTTGACCACACCTGCCGCCATGCTTCGACGGCCTGTTCGCACAGTTCGTCTCGATCCGCGACCCAGAGGACGCCGCCTTTGAAGCTATCGTGACACATCGCTTCGACGATCGCCTGCACGGCGACGCGAGTCTTGCCCGACCCGGTCGGCATGCTGATCATCCCGCGCCGTTCGGCACCATCCACGAGCCCGTCGCGGAGCAGGTCTCGAACCTTGCCGACGACAGTCTGTTGATAGCCGTGAAGTTCCGGGAGCGAGTACGGACCTTCGATTTCAACAAACGGGTCGCGGCGCCTGTTCCGCTCTCCCGCCCATTCGTCGGAGAATCCGAGCGAGCGGACGAAATTGACAGCTGGCGCCGACCCGGCCCACTGTTTTGGCGGACCCAAGTGGCCGAGCGCCCACTTATATCGTTTGAGAGCATTCGAGTCATATGTGGTAATGGCGGCTTCGGCTATCCGAAGGTCTGTCAACGCAGCGCCTTTGGTTTCAAGTTCAAGTATGGCGAGTATGGTGAGCAGCGAAGAGGGCAGGTCCCAACGTAACACTTGTTCTCCTACCGCCTCCAGCAGTCGCTTGGCGTCTGTCGTGTGTTCCCGGACGGCGGCACGCCGTTCTTCAATTTCCCGCAGTGTCTCGTATTGCAGTACTGCCTCAAGCCGGTGTTCGTTTAAGTCAAGCTTCAGCTCGCGAGAGACAAGCTTCAGCTCATGGCCTTTGTCATCGTCGCCTGTGCGGGCGAGATAAATGTTGCTATCGTGAAAAACGCATTCAGACTCTCCGCCGCCGGTGTCGATAAAGATTTGTTCACAGCGTATGAGTTGGCATGTTTTCAGATGCGCCGGAAGATGCTTATCCAATCCCGGCCAAACGTCTGTCAAAGGGATTGGGTCTTCTTCGCCGATGAATTCCGGCGTCGGTTCCGCCAGATCGAATGTTTCTTTGATGCGGTCTGCTTTCGGGTGCGCCAGCAATGCACGCAAAGCCGCCGGGTTTTCTGGCTGCGGTTCTCCGAGTGCATCCTTGAACGGGACGACGATGCCGTCAGAAGTTCGAACTCGTCCATATTCTCGCAGCATGTGAATGGCCAGTGACTCAAAATGTATTTCAGGATAGTAATGCACCGTATTGTGCCGCATCGTCCACTGCTCATACATGGCATCATGTGATAGCAAAGCATCCGTGTAGAGAACCCGACCTTCGTCAGACAGGACGGTTAGAACCTTCGTCGGACCGACACCCTCAGTCGAGATAAAGTTCAGCCAATCCCATTCCGGGGTATGAGGCAGATCAGGTAAATTTCGAAAGGTTTGGCGGCACGAACGGAGAAATGAACTGAATCGCGGCTCCAATGACAGGTCACGGTCATCTCGCGGCGCATCCGTCACGCCAAGATCGCACAGCAGTTCAATATCCTGCTCATGGAAATCCGTGTCCACCGTGGCATCGCCGTCTCGGTTTCCGTCGCCGGGCACTATACCGCCCGGCAGCAGCACAGAGTGAAGAGGTAGCCAGCCGCCGGACTGCGTCCGGACGAGAAGCTTTGTGGGCCAAATTTCTTCTTGATGATAATTTTTAATTCCTTGAATGATATCTCTAGCCGCGGTCCTATCGACTTTACGCGCCTGTTCCCAGAATTGAGTCCAGGGAGTCGCGTTCGGCTTCGCAGATCTGTTCAGAACCTTCTTCGCTGTAAGCCTGAAAGTGTTCTCTGGTGACGGCGGCTTGATTCCCAGCTTCTTCAGAGCCTTGAGCGTGCCGCCATCCGATGCGAGTTCCGGGTGCACGAGCGAATCCGGACCTGAACCGTGTCCGCCATCCAGAGGCAGAAAGATCCGCTCGGGATCCGGCGCCTTCAATTTGCCGTTTGCCATCAGCACGATATCGCCAAGGTTTCTTTCGTTCAATCTTATCTCAGGCGATATGTGGGCGGCTGTCTGGATAGCTGCCATGGAAGCCTCGGTAATGTTCTCCGGTTCCTGATCCGTTACAAGCGCCTCCAGCCACTCGGCAACTGCGGTCCTGGGCGCTGAGGATTGGTCGGACCATAACCTGTCGACGACGGCGAGCCGGTTGCGGGTGAGTGCCTTGTGATGAAGCCAGTCCGATGGTCGGCCTGCATACGCCGCCCACCGGTCGAACGGTGCCATGTCCATTTTGCCATCCGGCGGCGTCAGCTTTTTCGGAGGATAAGAAACTTCACGAGCGGCACGGAGGTTCCCGCCTTGGTCGGGAATGATCTCGCGCCCATCATGAAGATTGCGAAACAGGTTCTTACGGAGCCGGTCAGCCTGCTCCGTATCGCCCCCCTCGTGTCGGCGCGGCAGCGCATCCAGGTGTCGAGCAGGATCGGTTTGTGTCGAGAGATCGGGCAAATTGTCGGCAACCATCTTCGCCGCAGATTCAAGCAGTTCGTCATTGTATGGACCAGGAAGCAGGTTCTGGCGATCCTCGTTGGTCTTCCATGGCGCATTCAGGATGCCGGCGACAAGGCTCGCGGTCTTCGTCGGAAAGAACGCCCAGAATTGGCCTGGATCGATCCGCCGATCGAGCGGCACAGCCCACGAGATCTCCACCTCGCCGCCGCCGCCGAGCGATCTGCGGTCGGCTCGGGCATTGTCCGATAACCGATGCGTATTGTTGAACAGCTTCCATCCACAGATCGCATCGCCATCCGCAAGAAGGTACTCGCCATCGACATTTTCCAGTTCGAGAGTTCGGTCGACCTCAGACTGTCCGCCGTTCAGTGTTAGTTGACGGACATGCTTGACGAACAGAAGGAATTCCGGTGGGAAGCTGCGCATCTGCCGGCCAAGATCGTCGACCGCTTCTGGTTTGAGTGGAAGCCGCACGATGTTCGTCGCCCACTCCATGAGTTTGGAGAGGGTATCGTCCTTGGCCCGGAACTCGCTGGGATCGATGGGGTCGGGCAGGCGCAGCGCCGGATAACGTTCAGCATCCGGTACGAATTGCCCGATGCGCTCTTTCGAGCGCGTGCGGTCAAAGCGGAACGAGCCGGAGCGGCTGAAGAATTCCGGCGCATCGGTAACACCAAGAACCGATTTGAAGCCAAGGCCGAACCTCCCGATCTCGCGAGTCCCACGCTTGGGCGACATGTGTGAAAACATGAGCGCCGTCACACCCTTGCAGTCGATTGGCGCCCCATCATCGGCGCAGTACAGATAGGCTTCAGTCAGACAAATTTCGATGCGTCCGCCAGCGGGAACACCAGCCAGTGCATCGGCGCTATTCTGAACGAGTTCGAACAGTTGGCGGTGAGCATAACCGCCGTGCGCCGTGTCTTCTTCGTGGTTGGCATCTTCATCGACAAAATAAGGCTGCTTATCATAGGCTTTCAGGGTTCGCTTCGACTCGTTAGCTATATGGGTGCCCAACGCCCCGTTCGGTCCGGCCCAACCATCAGCCGGAGGTAATCCGTTTTTGTTATTGACCATGAGAAGTCCGGCTCTCCTACTTTTTGTCAAGGTATTACTATTTTTGGATTTTAACCTTAATACTGAATGGACTGTTGGTAATAAGTCTTTCGATTCAGTATTCACATTTACCTTCAGATTTTCGGCATCAATATTTATAGATAATTGCCCTTTAGCGGAATACTTACTAATCAATCTTTCTATTGTGTTTAAATCATTAGTAGGCTGGCAATTTCCTCTTTAATTTTTTTCTTACATGACCAGAGCTGAGCTTATATCTTCGTTCATATGTTGGTTCCCTTTGTTTTACGAACAAAAATGTACGAAGTTGCGAATATTAGGTCAAGCAATTTCTTTGTATAGCCCCAAAATACTTTGTGCTGATACCTAAGCTATACTTCTGTACACAAAGCTCATTCACAGAATGTTGTTACCTTTGGCAAGTATATAATAAGGTTTGGTGCTTAGGTTATTTCCGTACTAAGTGTTACATTAGACTTGGAATGGAAGAAAAAGTCGCTATATTGATTGCTGGTACAGCATGTCCCGTTTGTTCCGGGGATCGTCTGTACCGTTTGCGTGCTAATCGTTTTACAGGTACTCGATGTTCTTGTAAAGAGAGCCCGAAGCGGTTCGCGGACGGATCTTGCTCTACTGCAGTATGTTTCTTTGGAGATACCTGCCAATAAAGCTGCCAGGGGTCTTGGTTTTGGCTCTATGACGGTGCGAGGCACATAGATGCTTTATCGACAGGAGATGTATGATTTTTTGTGTCAGGAAGTGAGAAGACTTTCCGGCGAGAACGGTCGATCATAACACAGAGTGCATCACGGGACATCGTCATAGTAACGGCCTTGATGGGTTCTGGTCATGTGCACAAGAAAGACGCTTACAGTACCATGGTGTCAGCAAAAATCATTGCCTGGTATACCGCAAGGAAATGGAATGGAGATACAATTACAGAAACCAAAATCTATACCATTTTTTAATCAAAATTCACGTTAGTCCGTTTTTGACCTGATTACCTTATGTTATTTCCAGACCACGTGTCATAGAGTACCTGGTAAGGAAGCTGATGACGTAACAACCGATACTTCTTCTAAATTGTAAATCTGCTCTTTGATGGGGAACCCGGGCTTTCTATTTTATCCGAGTCTCCTCATGAGTTTAATCACTTCATATCATAGTTTTTGACAATATCTGTATAATACTTTCTCATCCGGCTTTTTGAAAATTTATATACAATTAAGTTCAGATTGTTTCTAAAAAAACACTTAGTATGGTGATGATCAAATCAATTACAGGAGGATAGGTAAATGAAAGTACTAAAAATTCTTGGAATTGTTTCACTGGCAGCACTATTTACAAATATAAGCCAGACATATGCACAGGATAATCCAACCAACAGCGCCAGTATGAAAACCATTCTCACTAATTGTAATGTAATAGATTGTACCGGAAAGCTGCCAATGGAAGAGATGACCGTGGTTATCACTGATAACACTATTACGGAAATAAGGAAAGGGAGTTATCGTCAATCCCCAGGAGAAAAGAATGTCCGGGTGTTTGATCTTGAGGGGGCATACGTACTGCCGGGCTTGTGGGATATGCATGCACATTTATCCGATCTGTACCCGGATGTTAATAATATCCTTGCATATGAGCCGGTACTACCGGCTGCAATACGGGGAGGAAGGAATGCCATGGACGCCCTCAGGAGAGGTATCACCTCACTCAGGATGACGGGAGACCGCGATTACATCGATATAGCCTGGAGAGATGCGTTTAATGCGGGCGTGTTTGTTGGTCCGCGTATTTTTGCTTCCGGAAAAATAGTAACAGTAACTGAGGGAAACTTCTGGAAGCCGGATTGGCCGGTGGCAATCTTTGTTAATGGTCCCTATGAGATACGGAAGGCTATGCGGGAAAATATCACGCGGGGTGTGGATTTTATTAAGATTGCCGTGGGAAATATGGAAGAGGATGAAATTATAGAATCGATAAAGATAGCCCACAAACATGGTTTGAGGGTGACCGCTGATGCAGGGGATATTGGAGCAGCTTTGGCAGTAAAAGCAGGTATCGACTGTATTGAACATGGCGACGGGATCACCGATGAAACCATTCAAATGATGGCGGAAAAAGGTACATTTTATTGCCCGACTATCGCGTGCAACCTGAGTGCAGAATATATTACAGAGCGTGAGCGCAAGATAGCGAATCTGGGTCTTGAGCAGGATCCTGAGGTAGTTGAAGGGAGAGTTCTTGTTGCTTATCAAAACGAACGGTCACCGAGTAAAGCTTTGAGCCAACGCGAAATATTAATGAAAGCGGTCAATGCAGGCGTGAAAATCATTTCCGGAAGTGACTCCCCTCCTCATGGCGAGACGGGGATTATAGAAATTGAGCAGCTGGTATTTTCCGGTATGACCGAGATGCAGGCACTGATTGCTGCCACTCGCAACTGTGCAGATATGTGCGGTGTATTAGACAAGTTGGGAACAGTCGAGGAAGGTAAACTTGCTGATTTAATCGTTGTATCGGATAGTCCGCTTGAAAACATTTCCAACCTCAGAAAATTGGAAATGGTATTCAAGGATGGGAAACCGGTTAATCTGGAAAAGGATGAAGGGCAGACCAGTTTCTGGGAGCTCTACTTTACAAAGCGGTAGGAAAATGCAGGTGGTTTTCATTATACTTTGAAATAGTAAAACGTTTGTTGAAAGAAGAGATAATGCGGAGATTGTCTAATACTGTTCAGCTTATTCCGAAGACACACATGTGTAAATCTGTGTCAATTGTGTTACTATGTGGCAATATTCATATGTGATTAACTGTGAAAACAATACGCTTAAATTTTGTATTTTATTAGTTTATGATATAAATATCTGTTTCAAATCCTCCTGACTGCGGATCAGAGGGTTGGAGGTTCGACTCCTGCAAGGGCCCACATTGATAATGGTTCGAATTCTACCCGGGGAGCTTTTAGCTATAGCTATATATATAATTAGAACTTAGAAATATTTTTAAGTCCTTATTGTTTTTTACACCAATAAAAAAATTTACATTTTATTTATTAAATAAATGTTGTTGAAAATCTAATTTGATTTTAATATCATTCATGCTTGACCTTGCCCCCAAAAGTTGATCCAGATAGTATATTAGTACAGGGATTAGATTGAAAAGAAAGGAGCAAGATCAATGGCACGTAGAATTCACACATCAGAACAAATTATCCACAAGCTTCGAGAGGCAGAAGTACTGCTCGCTCAAGGTCAGTCGGTTCAACAAGCTGCTCGCCAGATTGAGGTTACAGAGCAGACCTATTATCGTTGGCGAAAGGAGTATGGTGGTCTTCGGGTGAATCAGGCGAAACGATTGAAAGCGTTAGAGAGAGAGAATATTCGCCTGAAACGCCTGGTTGCCGAGAAAGAGTTGGATATTCAAATCCTCAATGAGACTCTGGCGGTTGATGCAAAAAACTTCTGAGCCCGGCGAAGCGACGGGAGGTGGTGCAGCATCTTTGCACGACTCTCGAGATCTCGCAGCGCCGGGCCTGTAGTGTGTTGGGAGTACCGCGCAGCACTCATCAATATCGCCCGATTTCTCCTGCGGATGAACCGGTGTTCGTGCAACGTATGGTCGAGTTGGCCACGCAGTATGGTCGGTATGGTTATCGACGAATTACCGCACTGTTACAGCCAGAAGGCTTCAAGGTCAATCATAAGAGAGTGGAGCGTTTGTGGCGTCGAGAAGGATTAAAAGTTCCCCGGAGGCAACCGAAGCGCAAACGGTTATGGCTCAATGACGGTTCGTGTATTCGGCTGCGACCTGCGTACCGGGATCATGTCTGGAGTTATGACTTCATGCAAGCACGAACCCGAGAGGGAAGGAGCTATCGTTTGTTAACAATATTAGATGAATACAGTCGGGAGTGTCAGGCAATTGTGGTAGGCAGGAGGCTGACTCACAATGACGTCATAGAACATCTTGCAACACTGTTCGTGCAGCGAGGAGTTCCGGTTCACCTGAGAAGTGATAATGGCACAGAGTTCACTGCTCAAGCGGTCCGGACATGGCTCATGCGCCTGGGAGTAAAAACATTGTATATTGAACCAGGCAGTCCATGGGAGAACGGGTATATTGAGTCGTTCAATGGCAAACTGCGTGATGAAGTGCTCAACCGGGAAATCTTCGATACCTTACACGAAGCAAAAGTGCTTGTGGAACGCTGGCGAAATGAGTATAATCATAAGAGACCGCATAGTGCCCTCAGATACCGGCCACCCGCCCCCGAGGCCGTTATACCACCGGATTCGGTCTCAAGGCCAATGGATAATACAACAATGAATATATCGATGAATTGACTAACTTAAATAATGGCCCAAACATTAGGGGCAGGTCAGGATAAGATATTCTTTCAGATAGCATTTTTAAATTATTGAATTATCAGATGATGCTTTACAATTATAATATTATTTTCATTTGATTCAACGAATAATCGATATCCTGTCAGTAGGAGGGTAGAGCCATTCGACGCCATTTTCAGTAACGATTGCGTTGTCTTCATAACCGATTCGTACTTTTTTACCGCCCCACTCCGGTACTGCAGTATACGCCATGAATTCAAATGAGAAAAAGTTATTCGGATGAATAGTCAGATGTGCTCTGTCGGGACGGAAATTGGCAATCGATGGTCCGACTGCAAGCTCACTGCTTCCTGTATTACCCAGAGCATGAAGATCAACAGAAATTTCAGTCTTGTCAGGAAATTTTAAGTGCTCTCCCCGAATTTTACCGGAATAACCTCCGTCCATCGTAGGGTCTTCCAAAATGAATCCAAATCCTGCTTCTTCCAATGCGATCTTCTGAATTTCCAATGTTTCTCCGGCAGTCCTTCCAGCGATGATATTCTTTCGAATTACAGCCCGCGCTTTCAGCGCCTGGTCAAAGGCATTTTGAAATCCATGTGGTACGGATGATTCGCCCTCTCGCAGTACATATCCCATCCGCTGAATGTCAGTTCCATAATTCAACATTGATACGCCAAAATCGGTCTTTAAGAGATCTCCCCGTTTAATAATACGGTCGTCAGACTCTGATAAAACTCCTTCCGGGCCTTCGATAACAGCCACTGAAGGCAATCTGAATAGATAGTTGTGCCCGTACAGTATATTTTCTCCTTTCATCCACCATGCAACATCTTCCAGCGTTGTAACACCGGGGGTAATGACTTCATTTGAGAGTGCCCGTTCGCTGATGTCTCTTGTCATGTTGCCTAATTTGGCATAAAATACAATCTCACTTGAAACCCTCTGTGCACGGAAATCAGTAATCAGATGATCTGCAGAAGTGAGCCTGTTGGTATATGTGTCACCGAGCATATCAGTTAAATGCAAATAATCTGTGTGCGAGAGGCCGTCAGAGGCCGAGATCCAATCAGACATATTGACTGCAATGCGCTTAGGATTTCGATCTGACACAAACTGTCTGAGGTGTTCAGACGAACTGAACATGTCATATGCACCACTCTGTTCGAGCAGTATTCCGCCGCCGCCAAGGACAGCACGTTCGATCCTTTCACCGCCCTTGTCAGTAAAAATAAAGTATCCACCTGTACCACCTAAATCGTGCTCCAAAGGATCGGGGTTTCCATGCCGAATAACATGAATCCACATATCGATATTATGTTCCTTCATGACCTTCGGAAGAACTATATCGAACTTCTCTTTCCGAATGAGACTTAACGTCTCCCATGCTTCACGAAGAGTTTGTGCCTGTGCATCATAAGTCTGCGAAAAGGTAATTATTGCTAAACAGATTGCTGCAAACTGGATTGCTCTCATTTTAACACCTCAGATTATTCACTGTTTATAACATAATTGCTAAAGATTAATTATAAAACTGATAGCGTATTCTTACATTAATGAATCTTTTTTAAAATAGCAAAAAGGAATGTAATGGAGAAGTTTTATTGTGGTCAATCAATGGAAAAAGTATTTAATCGTCACATTTAAATGGTTATGTGCGATTTTCTCAATGGATGGGTGCAGTTATAATTATTAAAATCCTTAGGCGCTTATGGGTAACTAAAATTTTTGAAAGATTTAGATAGATGTAATTTAATAAATAATAAAAACTTTTTAATAGGATTTTTGTTTACTAAAAATAAGTCTTACTATATGCAATAGTCATTTTAAACAGAAATCATCTCTCTTATAGAGTATTATATGTTAGAATTCAAATCTTGTTATGATTCTTTTAATTGTTTAAGTAAAAATAATATACCTGCATACAAACTGAAATACACAAATTTCGTATGGTTTGTCGCTATAATAATCTTCATTGTTTCGTATTCTGACTCTGATTCAGATATCATTTTGCCGGAGCCTCCTAATTCAGACGGATTTATGAAAGGTTATATTCAAGCAATCTTTTTTAGGGACTGGTCCGTTAATTCCGCAGGATGGTTTTACAGCATGTCCAACACGAGTCGGACAATGAGCTGCATTTCCCACAGGTACGGATATTAAAGTGATTGTTTCTAATACGCTCAACAATGGTAGTAACGGGGAGGATACAAAACAGCTTATTGAGCGGGCTATAGCAACAGTTTCCATTGCAACGTTTGGAAATATCCGGACTGTATTCATGATTAAGGATAACCCTGATCCTATTCCCGGTTTGAATGAAGTTACAGTAACCGATTATTCTTCCCCGCAGGATACCGGCTGTATATTCGAACGGGGATGTGTCCATATAGAATTGACAGAACCCGGTAGCGGAGTAATGATATCAAGCCGGTCTACGCTCAGAAAGTCGACACAGCCGTCGGATGCATTTGTCCATGTGTCATCGGACACGGAATTCTCGGAATGTGCTACATTGATCGGGAATTAATAGGAGGCAATGATAAATCTTTGATGGCTGATGTACCGGGGGCATTCACAGGTTTAATACCGGATCAACTCAGCGAATTAGATATTGCAGCAGCTCAGGCAGTTTACGGATCTTCATTGAATCCCGGTGCAACACGAGATGATTTTATCAATGCAGGATTTATCGGTCCTTAATCTGCAAAACATTACATATACGTAAAATAATAAAAGAGCAGAAGATCGCTTTTGAATTCTCAGTTGTATCATGGACTTTAAGCCAAAGATACACTACAGAAACAAAAAAGTTGACTTCTATCTTACTTACTAATTGAGCACACTGCCAATCGTCATCAATAGAGTTTATAATAAATATGTGCTGATTTTTTGATTGTAAATTATGTGGAATAAAAAAAGCACCTTCGGAAGTAATCGAAGGTGCTTTTTTATATTGGAAGGTTTAATGAAGCAGACATCTGCTCTTTCCGGTTTGATAATCCGGAGTACTACTTTGTAATGCTTATTCCAGCAGCTTTTTAATTTCGTCATCATAACCGGTCATTTCCCACCGCGCGAGTGACATGGGAATTATACCAGATGCCAGAAACTCGTCGATAAAATCCTTGAGAACGAAATCTTTTCCCAATTGCATGGCTCTGTCTTTCAATAGCTTTGTGAAATGTGCCTTGCCGACTACCACGCCTGTATGAAAACCCGGGAAACGGAGATTGGATTGCATTTCATACCACACCATCGGTTCATCTTCTTGTGACCAGTTGTACGGCATGATCGAGGCACATAGCTGCCTCGACTCATCAAACGTTATTTCGTTGCTATGCATTTTCAGATCAGGAAGTGAAAGGCTCATATGCGATGCGTTCATGAGGTATTCGACTTCTCTGCCCCGCTGAGGCCGCTCGTCGAGAACACCGGCTTGCATCGTCAGTTCTTCGAGTGAAGCAGCCCATCCCTCGAGACGGATCCAGTCTATGTTATAGAGACGATTTGCCGAGCGAATCGTACGATTATCACGTTCCTGCCGCTGTCCGTCGAACATGTGGCCGATAAACTCATGCGTTTCACCGGGGAGTATTTCACGTTCACGGGCTTTATGATCGATACTGGGATTTGTCGGCAGCCCTCTCCTTCTAGGTTCACTGGGATCATAATAATCATGAGGATCCAGCCAGTCCGGGACAGTTAAAATCTCATTCTCACGAAGGAAATCAACAACGTAGTTAAGCGCTTGATCCAGATTTTCGTAATATTTCTCAGCGGTATCCGCAATTTCAAGTGGAGGAAGATTACGATTTCTGTTTTCTTCCAGTTCGAGAAAGGTGATTATACGGCTGTATTCATGCTGTACTATGATATTACATTCTTCCCAGGTATAGGGGAATAGGTGAACATTTTTCAACCACCAGTTGTAGTTCTCTATCCCGATACCAGCTGGTCCGGTCATGCTGTCTTTGTTTGCCTCGAGCCATTTTCCATAGTTTATAACCGCTTCTGCAGCGCGTTCTGCGTCGGCGACTAGTTCCGGATGATGCTCTGCCAAACGCGCAGCAAGATTTGTATACATGGAAGCCTCGCGCTCATAATAGTGGGTCGCCAAAATCGCCAGGTCTCCCGGTACATCTTTAAGATTTCCTTGAGCTTGTTGGTAAACTGTTGGAATTGCCTGCAGCCGCGTTTGATAATCTGAAATTTGATCAGCAGATAATGGAAAACGAGCCCTTCGTAAACCGGATACCCCGTCCATTACCGGCCCGCCGCCACCTTGGGAAGTAAGATAGAAAACAGGATCGCGTGACCAGGGTTTGAGAACACGGTGGAAGAAATCGAGGCCGTTCATCTCCGCTCTGACAAGATGGTAATCGACTTTTTGAGAAATCGGCCACTCTCTGATATCAACTGATGCGAGACGTGCTTGATAATTCTTCAAGCCGTTATATTGTTCGCTCATAGCAGCCGCTGTGTAATCGGGGACACCATTAACAACTTTTACTGCCTGGAATTCACGAAACTCGTTAAAAAGATTTACAAGATCATCATAGTCACTGGTTGCAACGACATCAATTCCGCTGCCGCCTCCAGGAGAGCAATATAAGATTGAAAAGCATGCAAGAATAACACAAATTACGGCAAAATGATTGCGCTTGGGCATGGTTCAAACCTCCATTTTTAAGACATGGTTTACTCGTAAACCTATTCATTATAATTATTAGTTTTCTCAAAGAGAATATTAGTGTTTTAGTGTTGATTTCTAATAAAATTGTTGGTTTGGTTGATGTTAAAAGAGGAGTACGGATATTTTGGACTCAATGGTACTATTATTGTTTACCATTTGCAAGCCCTATTCTTACCATTAATAAATTGTAATAAATACCTTACATAATTCCATATATTCAAATATTATTTCTTTCTATTTTTTGATTCAATGCGAAATTTAAAAGAAGGATCTAGTAACCTATCTAAGCCCTTCTTCAATAACCGTTTTCGTATTTGAGCGCAGCTGTATCCGGTTGCAGTATTGGAATGTAACGACACATTCCAATACTGTGTAGAGCGTCAGCGAGGCGGAGATCCGCCGGAACCTTGCAGCCACCACGACCACCAAGCAGGCGGAGTTGCACGACCGACTGACCGGGTACCAGGTGCTGGGCGGTGTGGACTACGGCCTATCAGATGCGGTATTGCTCGGCGTCAAGGTTCGCTTCGGCCGCTTCACCGCCGAAGACATCGAATGGAAGCGCCTCAGGAGCCATGCGTCACAACTGCGTCTCGACGACAGCGAGCCGGTGACGTTTCGCATCCGGAGGACCGATGGCGCTCTTTCGTTCGTGGGCGTCAGCTTGGCCACGCGGTACGTGTTTTGATCGAGCAACGGCGGCCCACACATTTCCCGGCGTGGGCACAGGGTCGGTTTCCACCATGGCGCGGGCTCGACGCCTCAAGGGAGCACCTGCCCCATTGGTGATGAAAACACCAGATCGCTTCCGAGCGAGAGCACACTCGCTCGTGTCTTCACCGCCACGAAGTGCATGGTTGGACGCTGTGCTGCTTCGCGCGTTTGCAGGTATCGGTGAACGCGGCGATTTCGTGCCTCGCCACTTGGCTCTCAAAATCGTGTGGCTACAGACACTTCTCGACGATCCGCATTCAGCGGCCGTGGAGAATCTTGCCGATGTCAGTGTCCGCGTGAGACTTGCCCCGCGAATACGATTCCGGGCGCCCATCGTCGCGTCCGCATCAGAACGAGATGGTCGTGGTCATTGAAACCGTGCGCGGCGCGCCGAGCCACGCGGCGTTCTCGGTGATGGCGGAGAGGTAGTCCTTGTCGAGCAGGTTGTTCACCACGACCGAGAACTCCGTTGACCGCAGCCGGTCGCTCACCGCCTCACCAGAGAAGTTGACGTAGGCGTCCACCATCCAGTAGGCATCTGCATACCAGTCCGCGGTCAGGCTGACGCGGCGAGACGACGTGTACTTGGCGCTCAGCCCCATGGCGAGCGGGCCAGTGCGGTCGAGCGAGACGACCCACAGCTGCTCCGGCACGCCGGTGACGTCGGCCCCCGCTACGATGTTCTGGCTCGCGTCGAATAACGGGTCGCCGCTTCCGACATACTCCGAGCGGTTGAACGTATAGGCCGTGTAGACCGACGTTTGCAGCGGCATCTGCACCGTCCCGGCGAACTCGAGGCCGCTCGTGTGAATACCACCGGCGTTGAAGTAGGCGCCACCGCCCGGGATGAGGTAGTTGGGACCGGCAGTCGTTTGCGGGCCGAGGTAGAAGATCCGGTTCTCGAAATCGATAGTGTACCAGGTGGCGCTCATCGCGGCCCGGTCCCCCGCATACTGCAGGCCGACATCGATATTCAAGGAGGTCTCGGGCTTGAGGAGGTCGAGGCTCCGTCCCGGCGCCTCGAGGTGAGCGCTGCTGATCGACTTGAAATTTTCGGCATAGCCGGCGAAGAGATCAAGGCCCTCAACCGGCGTCTCGTACGTCACGCCGCCGGAGACGAGCAGCTTCGAATCGGAATCGACTGTCAGATCCGGGTCAACGTTGAACAGGTCCTCGCGCGACACGCCGACGAGGAACTTCTTGACACCGCCGCTCAGCACGAACGGGCCGGCGTAGAGCGTCTCCTCGACGTACCACTTGAAGACGTCCTGCGGGAAGTCCCACTCGTACTGGTACCAGTAGGACTGCTCGTTCCAGTTGAAGCTGATCGTCGGATCCAGCATCTGATGCCAGTCCCGGCCCAGGTCCCGCCGCGAGTTCTCGTACCAGATGCCCGCGCGCAGCGTGCTGCCGGCGGCGGCGACGGTGGTGAACCACTCCTCGTCGAGCATCACGCCGAAGCGGCTCTTGCCGTAGTGACTGTGGCGGTATGACTGCACCGCCGTAGCGCCCGGGTGGCAGACCGGATCGACCTCCGGGCCGCCGGAGCCGTAGTAGTTGAAGAGGTAGGATGACGTGCACCCGGGTGTCGGTCCGACCGCGACACCGTCCGGGCTCACGAAGCGGATCTCTCCGAGCTGCGTGCCGCCATGCACGGGCGTCCCGCCCATCAGCTCAGATTCCGGGCCGCCGCCGTCGTCAGTAACGTCCACGATGAAGGGGGGCAGCCAGTCGCCTCGGCCCCCATTCCTATGAAAATAGACGCCCATGCTCAACGAGGCGTCGGTCAAGGACCAGTCCGCCTTCAAGTAAGCAAACGTGTTGCTTCGTCGGGTCTGCCAGCCGGGCCGGTAGAACTGGTTCAGGTACGGGACGCCGGGCCAGTCGCCGATCAGGCGGTCCCACCGCGGGTTGGCCTTGAAGTCGCCCTCGCCGTAGAGCCGCTGATAGACATCCTCGTGGATGTCGTCGTATGAGAGGTAGCCGGTGAGATCAAGCCGCCCGTGCGACGAGACCAGCTTTGCGGCGACGTGCTCCCGCTCGTTCCGCGCCGCGCCTTGCACCCAGTCGCTCGCCTCCTGACGGACCGCGGCGATCCAGGCGCGCGTCTCACGGCCGAACAGCTGCCCGGTGTCGACCCGCATGGCGAACCGCATGGCGTCGTGCTCGCCGAAGGTGGTCGATGCGGTAAAAGTCCGCTCGGACGCCGGATCGTCCGTCAGGTAGTTGAACGTGCCGCCCAGCGCCTCGACCGACCGGGACGCGATGTCGGCCGTCCCCTGCGACACCTCAACGTCTCCGAGGTTCATCGGGTCGATGAACCGGTTCGCCTTGGCGCCGCTCCAGTAGTCGGACGTGCCGTTCGGAAACCCGTCGATGGTCGTGCCGACCTGTACCTCATTGATGGTCGACTGGAAGCCGCGCACGGCGACATTGCTCGACCAGTCGTCGAACCCGTAGGCGTCGCCCTCCTGGATGGAGACCCCGGGCAGGTTGTCCACCACCGACGTCACAGCAGTGATGTTCGACTGCTGCCGCAGCATCGGGTCCGCGACTACGTTGCGCGCGAAGGTGCGGGACTCCTCGGCGATGACGCTGATTTCTTCCATCAGGAATACGATGCGCAGTTGGATCAGGACCGTTTCCGTGGTGCCTGCTCGGACAGAGATCTTGGTTTCCACCGTCTCAAAACCCGGGCGCGCGGCCGTGACCACATAGTCGCCCGCCACCAGACCCGCGGCCCTGTAGCTGCCGTACGTACCCGTCACGTGTTCCTGGTCCAGTCCCGGGCCGACTACCCTCACCACGACGCCGGACAACGGGGTTCCGGACGGGTCGTCGACCACGATGCCTTCGATCGATCCGGTCGTTTGGGCAGTCACCGTCGACATGGTCGCCAACCACAGCAACAGGCCGATGACCACTACTCGCGCGGGGCTTCGGCGTCGTCCAGTTCCCTTTTGTCCTAATCCGCTGCATTCCTGTATTGATCGCATTGTCTCCTCCTCAATGGTGTCCCGTGTGCAGTTGACGGTGGTTGCTCCGCACTATGGTTGAAACCGACCCTGTGCCCACGCCCGGGGGGAAATGTGTGGCCCGCCGTTGCTCGATCAAAACGCGTACTGCGTGCCAAGCTGACGACCACGAACGATGAAAGCGTCATCGATCCTCCGGATGCGAAACGTCACCGGCTCGCTGTCGTCGAGACGCAGTTGTGACGCATGGCTCCTGAGGCGCTCCCAATTGTATGTTGTCAAATCAAGTCGAATAAACTTATCGAAAGATAAGAGATACATTTTGTTCTTTCAAGTATTTTCTGCTCTAAGGGCTATACAATTTTCTATCTCTAGACTGAGCATAAGTTTATGAAGCCAGATACTTAATTATACCAGAGATACTATCCATGGGCATAGGGTTGGCAGAGCACTTCTTATAAAATAGGTGTGTCAGTATACTACTTTGAAGAAAAAGTGTCTACATCCATTCTCAGGCCTCTTGATTTGAAAGTGATGGAATTAATTGTATACATGAAGTTAAAAATGAGCTGCATGAATATAAAATAGCTACAGTATAATTATTGTCGCTTTCGACACCAATTAGACAAAAGCGAAAAGCTGGAAGCATGCGAAATGTTTTATTCCGTTTTGTTCTCCGATATTTCCAATTATAGAGGAGCATTGGGGTACGTTTATAAATGACTCCTCGAACTGTACAATTCACGAAGCTTAGGTCTCTAAAGTTAATTATTCTTTTTAGAAAACTTTTTTTCGATCAGATAGTCCAAAGACCATTTCCCTGCTCCAAGAAGAATAATTGCTCCTGCCATTGCCCAATAAGCAAGTGCCAATTCTTTTCTTCCAAACGGATCCGGAGCATGACGTATAAAAGCTGCCACACTCATATTAATAAATAAAAATCCTGCCGTTATGCGTGTTCCCAATCCGGAAGCTATGAGTAAACCACCAAGAAATTCTGTTAATGCCGCCATCCACGCAAAAAAGATAGCGAACGGAAAACCCATTTCGGCAACACCCTCAGCGAATTGACTGATAGTACCTCCGAATACTTTGCCGAATCCATGAGAAGCGATTCCAAGACCTGTTAAGACTCTTAGCCAAAGCAGGCCGATTGGGGTCAATTTTTCACTAAGCTGGTTAATTCCCATTTTCACACCTTTCTAATTTAAGACATAACATAATATAAAAATCTGATTTTTCTTAATACTTTTTACAAATTGACTTCGAAAATTTCTTAGGACCGGGCTGAACGAGTTGCGAACTCTTAGTTAATTAATCGTACCCTCTGGCTCGGTAGTGGAGAAGGAAACGCAACTCAATTTTCAGTAACAATCGCAATATCATAGAATTGTAAAAATAATTGATTTTCTCTACCTCATTCAGGTACGGCATATGAATCCTATATTCAAAAACAAAGGTGTGATTAAGTGGGGTCTTCATATCTCGTCGCCAATCCGATCATAAAGGGGAAATACTGAGTATAGCTTCTCTTTTTCCCTTGGCATGTATATCAACAATGAACTTGAGCCTTTTCATGGCCTGCATTTTTTGTCATATTGATCCACAGGGGTATAAAAATATCCAGCCTCTTCTACTTTATTGATAAGAACTCTCAGCATTTCTCCCGTAGTATGACTTGCCTTGATGTGTATCTGCAATATCTCACGGACTTTCATACCATGTTTTCAAATCCGTTTGAATTCTTGAGGCAAATCAGTTTCCCCTTCCAAAAGCCGGTTCCTAACAGGGAAACAAGCATAACCCTACTACCAAAACCCTGGAATATAGTAACCAGGTCACCTCTCTGGATTACATAGTCGCCGGCATAACTTTTATGATATTTATTTCCATATCGATCCCTAAGATCCTAAGATAAGGTTCCTTCTGAAGATCTTTTAATTTAGTAACACCCGGAACAATTCCAGCAAACTTTTTATCTAGATTTTCTGTAGCAATAAGGCTAAATTGGCGATAAAGCTCTATTTCCTGCGTCACCCTTCTTAATAGGTATTCTGTTATCAAATATTCAGCCGAGGCTATCTTTTTCGCATATTTATCACCGAGCGCTTTTACCAAAAGGAAGTAATCTGTATACGAAAGACCAACGTTAAGTGACGATCTCGCTGACCTTACGGAGTTTCCCAGTTTTTCTGAGAAATTTACAGCGATACGTTTGGGATCACGTTCGGCAACAAATCCTCCGATGTCCCTAAATCTGTAACCCAATTCCGTTTCCAAGCCTCCAGACTGTTTTATTGGAAATCCTTCTACGACTTTCGAACCCGCGGCAGGATATGAGGTCTGTAAGACTTCTCCATGGATAATGTCATAGGCACCAGGATCTATCACATCACTATCAAAAATGGCCCGCTCGATCCTGCTTCCATTTCGGTCGGATTTCGTTTGGCAACAAAATCAGTTATTTCGTCGTAGACATCAGGAATCATAAAATCCTGTCTGGGGTCAAGAAAATTGTTATAATTATAACCGGAAAAAGCTCGTGCGACGTTCCGAGAAACTTGTACATCAGCTCCTGCATTGCCAAACACAGCCCGTTCGACCCTATCACCCAGATCCGTAAAAATCAGATAACCGGATGTCGAGCCAAATTACTGAGCCAGTGGATCGGGGTCTCCAGCACGCGTGACATGAATCCACATGTCCACATTATTGTCGCGCATGGCACCCGGCAGAATAAGATCAAGTTTTTCGTTTCTCATCAGACGAAAAACTTCCCCTCCTGTTTTTGCCGTATGTTCCCCTGGCTGCGCATTGGCATTAGGCACTGCAAACATCACAGCAATTAAAAATATCATAACTCGAGATAGCATAACCTCTTCCTCTATTGATTCTTGTTGATAAATATTACGTTAAGCATTTGGCTTTCACAAGTGTTTTCTACTCCCAAACACTCCAACATGTTCTGACGATGTACAAGCTATTATATTTAGTGATTTATCTAATTTTAGTATGCAATGTTATATATACAAGTATGTTTGAGCAAATATACATTTATTACGGTTTTTTACATGAAATATCGCACACATAAGTAGTATCTGAGATGTGTATATTCTACAACTTTTGCTGTACGATTTTTGAACTATTCAAATTGAATTAATATCGCATTATAGTTTTGGATAAATCTCCGGAGGAGTTCTATTTGTAAATCTACATAGTTCTGTGCAGTGCCCACAAATTCAATATGGTCCTCGAATATTGTCTTTGACGTTTTCGTTGTAGAATTTGCGAATACGTTCGTGAAGTAAAGCTGGTAAAGGTATAAGTTCTGACGCCATTATGTTCTCCCTAACTTGGTTGGGGTGGGATGCACCAGGAATTACAACTGATACTGCATCGAAATCTAAAATCCAGCGAAGTGCCATCTGGGCAATTGTCATACCTTGTGGAACCATTTTTTTAAGTTTTTCAGTGAGTTCCACTCCTTTTTCGAAGCGAAGACCTGCGAAAGTCTCACCCACATTGAATGCTTCTCCATCACGGTTATAATTTCGATGGTCTGATTTCGGAAAAACTGTGTCTTTTGTGAATTTACCTGACAGCAATCCGCTTGCAAATGGGAGTCTGACAATAATACCAACTCCCTTCTCCGTTGCCTTTTTAAATACTTTTTCAACAGGTTTTTCCCTGAATATATTAAAAATTATCTGCAAAGAGCACAGTTGATGTTGCTTCATGCACAACATTGCCTCTTCCATAGTTTCAACGCTTGCACTGAAAGTCCTGATTTTACCTTCTTTTTTCAATCGCCTTAGCCAGTCAAAAATAGCTCCCTTGATGAGAATTTCTTTGGGAATACAATGAAGCTGTACCATATCAATCACATCACAATTTAAACGCTGCAGAGATGCTTCTATGCCTTTCCGAATTTCTTGTTCGGTATATCTATTTGGATACATTCCACCACTTCGGCCGATTTTTGTGGCAACAAATATGGTTTCCGACGCTCTCTTTAAAAATTGCCCTATGATCCTTTCACTACGTCCATTGCCATACACATCGGCAGTATCGAAGAAGTTTATTCCATTTTCAATCGCTTCCGAAAGAATTTCATGTACAGTTTGAGATGATATATTTCCCCAATCTCCACCTAATTGCCAACAACCCAATCCAATCTCCGAGGTTCTAATCCCTGATTTTCCCAATAGTCTATATTTCATACGTGCTCTTACGTAATCAAATTAGTTAATAAACCAATTCTATAATATTGTTTCTACATTCTTCTTATTAAATTTACATTTGGTTGATAAAAGAATTCCTTGAAGAAAATTCTTCAGGGTTTTTAAACCAATTGCATTCTGCTCCTCGGGCTGTACAATTGGTGGACCATCAACGAATAAGATAGAGTTCCTTTTGCGGTGGAGAAAAATACTCGACTCCACGTTCGGTGGCAATCGCCTGCTCATGATCCCAAAATAATAAATATTGGTCTTCCTCATCGTTGGGTGTAGGCGACGGCATATAGAAAAAATATTCCATAACAAAGTGGTGATTGGGTGGGAGTGGTATATCATACGTCCACTCCGGACCATAAGAACCTATCCTGGGGCCACGCATTTCCTGGTACTTTCTCTCACGTGATCCTTTTCCCATGCCATGGGCGTCGATGCTAAGGTGTGTTTTTTCAGAATCATATCCTGTGGAATAAACAGGGAAATTGTTCTTTGGCTGAATCATATGCATTTGGGGTTCCCTGACAATAATCCCTGCCTCCTCAAATTTCTGCTTGTAATTTTTAATTATTTCACGAGAGGTATGTCCCGCCTTGATGGTTTCTGCCAGAATCTTATCGATTTTCAGATATTCTGCCCAGAGTTTTTTGATTTCCGGAGGCGGTTCAGTTTCTTCTTCACGAAGCACATAGGCGTACATTCCCTGGCTTGGTGATGCAACGATGTCGCCTCTCTGGATCACCATGTTTTCATAGCCTGGATTCCATCCCCTTTGGGATATCCCTGTGCTTCTCCGGCTCAAGAGAGTTACTCTCACCTCGCGATTTTTGGTTACGCCCGGCACGATTTCAGCAAAAGTTTTCTTTACACGTTCAATTTCGTCCTGACGCATTCTCTTAAGAAGTTGAATTTCACTCGGCACCGGATTTATAATGAAATCCACTGTCACGTATTCAGATGAAACCAGTCTGTTGGCATATGAATCACCGAGTTCCTCAGTCAAGAGGAGATAGTCTGTTAGCGAAATGCCGTCTGTCTCTCCTCTGGAAGTCGCCCACGGTCCCAGATCATGCTTGAAATTTACCGCAATTCGTTCGGGGTCACGTGCTTCAACAAATTCTCGGAGGCCCTTAAAACGGTAGTCATATTCTGTCATCGGCTCTGTCACCGGTTCCTGCACAAATACCGGGTCGTGGATTATGTCGTAGGCGCCGCTTTCTTCAAGAAAATTAGTGTCTCCCTCTCCCCGTTCACGCTGCGTAGCTCCCCAGCGGCGTCCGAGAACCGCACGTTCGATCCTGTCACCGCCACGATCCGTGAAAACGAACACACCAGAGGTACTACCCAGGTCTTCTGCACCAAAGGGATCAGGAACTGCTACTCTCATCACATGGATCCACATGTCGATGTTGTTCTTTTTCATGACGTGGGGTAGAACGAGGTCAAACTTTTCCCGGCGAATCTGATTATTCAATTCCACTAAATCGTCCATTTCCTGAGCCTGGCAATTGACAATAGGTACTGTGAATATAACAGCAATAAAAAATAACATTACTCGAGATATCATAACATTCTCCTCCTTTGGTTAAACTAATATTCCCCATATCAATTCTCTAAAAGAGAATATAAGAGGATTTCAAAGATGCGCAATTCCGCTAAAATTTTTAAGCGGATTATTCTTCCTGAGGCTTTGTATCACCGAAAAACAACCATGCACCAATAGCGAGACGCGTCGGCACAGCCACGGCTTCATGAAATGGGTCGATAATTTCAAATAGCCAGGTTAGACCTACATTATAGTTTACGAAATACAAAATCTCTTGGAGAAACGTTATCAATAAAAGAATACTCACAATTTTTTCCAGTCCTCTGCCTCGCCATGTCGCCAAAAAGTAAAGGAATGTACCGACAAGAATCAAGGGAATGCGCGCAAACGAAAGGGATCTGAAAATTCCATCCATATGATTATATAAACTTTGGATGTTGATTTTAGCAATTTCGCTCGTTGCATGGGAGTAACTGACAACGAGATCATTATGAACAAAAAAGAGCCGCAACGAATGGTTCATCATATCTGAAATCCACCAAATTATCATAAAAATGAATGCCGTAAGAACGAAAGGAGCATGAGTGTTCATCTTTTTAACTGTGATTCCCCAGTAGACTGGCAGAGTAAAGAAAAGGCTGATCACAACGGCATACATCTGAGCTGGATAATACGGATTGGACATCATTGCTACGTGTTCGTTGAAATTCAGTGGGAAGGTAAAAGACTTCGATAGAATCCAAGAAATGATTTGTAATGCAGCTGTTACGAATGAACAGATTCCCATGAGCCTGAAAAATGTCTTTCCGAAATCCATAATTTCTCCTGAATTTGAATAAAAATAGAACTTATTGTGTGGCCTTTCAAGACGTGTTTTCGGAGTAGAAAACCAGGTGATTAAATGACTTCCGAATGTTTATGTGGTAGTAAACTATAAGACTCCGGACTTTTATCGACACAATTGTTCCAGTATATAAGCTCAGGCCGGGAGAATGTCGAATATGAGAATTCTGTTATTGTTCAGCTCCATTCTAACGACTGATATAAATAGTAAGGTATGTAGTTTGATTTTACAAGCCTTTTCTACTTTATCAGGCTGTACAATTGCAAATATTTAAGTTTAAAAAAATACATTAGCCTTAAATTTTAAGACTGGATTAATATGCTCTGAACTGATACAAACAATAGTACTCTTTGTGGGTCTCGCCATCGTGTTCTAATGAAAAGGGAACAGTAGAAAGTTAAATGACGTTAATAATTTTCGATAGGAAAATCACGATGTGTCTTATAACGAGGGATGATGCCGATGGATTGGCATATGCTGTTTTCTTAACGATAACAGAAAAATTGATTCTATCATATTTGTACATCCCAAGGATATGCAAGATGGTAAAATAGAAGTTTTGGAGAATGATATAATATGCAATTTGCCTTATCATTCTGATTGTTATATGTGGTTTGACCACCATATATCAGAAGAAACCCGGGAAGAAAAGGTTAAGATTGGAAAATTTAAAAGAAAATTCTGGTTTGCTCCCAGTACCGCGCGATTAGTCTATGAATACTATAATAATATTAAATTAAAGAAATTCGAAGGTTTTTTATTTGCTGTAGATAAAATTGAGAGCGCACAAATTGGATAAAAGTTATGTGACAGACCCCAAAGGATGGATATTGTTGATGATGAGCCTCTATCCCAGGACGTCACTCGGTGATTTTGAATATTATTTTTTCGAATTGGTCGATTGGATCAAAAAGTATTCTTTCGAAGAGACTATGAAACAGCAGGAGGTGCAACTTCGGTGTGATTTTGTTTTGTCGGAATTAAATAAAATTTAAAACAGCTCTCCTGAAATATACGACTTTGGAAGACAATGTGATCGTCATAGATTTTCGTGATCTGGAGTTGATCCCAATGGGTAACAGGTTTTATGAATATATATATTTTTCCCGGAAGGGAATATCTCGATCATATTATTTTGGGGGAAAGAAAAGCATAATATAATATGTGCCGGAGGACATTCTGTTTTTAAAAGAGATTCCAAAACAAATATTGGGTTACTCCTTAAAAAACATGGTGGAGGCGGTCTTTGCGGCGCGGGTACATGCCAACTCGATCCAGAAACGGCGGATCAACAAAAAGCTGAAATAATAGAACCCGTGAAAAAAGATGGTTAATGCTGTACGATTTGCGAACATTTAGATTGAATTTCATTCATGCATTTTAAGGATATGGCTGAATCTCGAATATCTGAGCACTGTAATTTCCGTCAGGCAGGACAATAGGTAACTTATACTGCGGATCAGTGAGCAGTGCATATAGAAAAGGGTCGCCGGTTTGTACTAGTTCTCTCGTTCTCAAATCCCATTGATCTTTTCCCCGCTCGAACGTTCCGGGATAATCTTGCCCTCCAAGTATCGATGTTAAGCCCCAATGAATGTACTCAGAAATCTGACATTCATAATGACATGTTTCATCATAATAGGTATGCCATGCACCGTCAGGATATTTCTCCGGAACTTCTTCAAAATATCCCCCCCTCGCTGCTTCCGATGCCCTTGCAATCTCTGTCCCGGGTACTCTGCCAAAAACTGAAGGATATGCACCTCCCCAACCGTAGTCAGTTATCAAGTGTAGAACCTCTTCCAGTGCCTCGTCATAGAGTCCGTTAACTCCATTTGGACGAATATTGTCGGTCCAAACATTTTGCCAGTTGCGAGATGGGAAAAATTTCCTGTCAATTGCTCGTAAATCCTCCTGGTTCTTTGCTACAACCTGAGTAGCATTCGCCTTAATCATCGCATCGACGATTTTTTGGTTGTCCGGGACACTATCCTCGTCATTATCCAGATACTCTGCAAGTACGTTGGCAGCATGAAGCATTTTATCATCAGGTGAAGCCGCAGTTGCAATAACGTGAATACCAAATACGTCTATATATTTTGGAAAGGAACCGGTTGATGGACTGGTTACCCGGCTATCAGAACTGCAAACAACAAGTGAAAAGACTAATGAGATGAACCATACAGATACGATGAATTTCATTATTACATCTCAGTTAATGTTATGCTACGATTGGACTAACGGCGAAAAATACATTATTATCATTATAAGTATTGCGATAATAACTGCCGTATTTATAACCTCGCTTTTACCCCAGCTTGCACGGGACGCTTCCTTGTCAGCAACAACAGTTGTTGCGTACGTTAGTCCTTTAATTTTATCATAATTTGGTTTAGCTGTTAACAGGCTGACAACTATCAAAAGAACAACGCATATCAGAAAGAGAAATATAGCAAAATGTAGGAAATTGATGGTCGCGAACGTATACAGAATGCCGCTGAGCGTATCCTTATTCAATTCTGCAAACAGTCGGCACATACCGATCAAAAAGCCACCGATAAGCGCTGTTAGTGCACCATGTGAATTTATCCGTTTAAAAAACAACCCGAACAAAAAAACTGCCGCAATTGGCGGAGCAATATAAGCCTGAACACTCTGCAGGTAATGATACAACTGTCCAGAAATGGTCTGCATTAATGGTATCCATGCGATTCCTGCCACAACAACGACTGAGGTTGCTATCCTCCCGACGTGAACAAGGGATTTTTCCGATGAATCAGGCTTAATTTTCTTGTAGATATCCATGGTGAAAAGTGTAGAGCAAGAATTGAATACCGCGGCAAGTGAACTCATGAGTGCTGCTAACAGACCTCCGGCGACAAGACCCCGTACGCCTGCAGGGAGCAGTGTTTTAACCAAGGTGGGAAAAGCCTGGTCGGCATCGGAAAGATCGAGCTGCCCTGTTTGTGAAAGAGCGTATGCTATAATACCAGGAATTATAAATATGAAAAACGGCAGGAGCTTTAAATAAGCAGCGAAAATGGTACCCTGTCTGGCAGCGGTCTCATTTTTCGCCGACAGAGTCCTCTGGACTATGTATTGATCAGTACACCAGTACCACAATCCAATTATCGGAGGAGCGAAAACCATACCGGTCCAAGGAAAATCAGGATGATCTGCCGGCAAGAACAGATTCAAGCGCTCCGGGCCAACAATTGAGACCAAATTATTCCATCCACCGATCCGATCTAAACCGATTAAGGTAATAATTAAAGAACCGGCGATCAATATAACAGTCTGTAGTGTTTCGGTATAAAGGACGGCTCGAAGTCCTCCCAGAATTGTATAAAGACCTGTAAGCAGAACGATTATCAGTGCTCCAGTCCAGAATTCGATACCCATGAGTGCCTGAAATACGACGGCTCCCGCATATACAGTGACCGAAATCTTTGTCAGGACATACCCGATCAACATGATCACTGACAGAAGCCAACGTGCTTTGGGGGAATACCGCATTTCCAAAAATTCCGGCATTGTGAAAACTTTGCTTCTCATATAGAACGGGACAAAAACCCATCCCAAAAGCAGAACAAGCCATGAATGAAGCTCATAGTTTCCCATCACAACACCTGTTTGTGCGGCTGTACCCGCAAGACCGACGATATGTTCCGAACCTATGTTCGATGCGAAAATTGACGCACCGATTACAAACCATCCGATATGCCGGCCTGCAAGGAAATAATCCTCAGATGTTTCCTGCTTTTGTCTTATAACCCACCAAGCTATCCCAAAGAGTACGGCAAAATATATTCCGATTACGAACCAATCGATAATTTGGAACGAAACACTTTCTTGCATAAGGATATACCTCCGATTAAGGATGAAATATTAGGATATATTTATTAAACTATAGTGCGTTATCAGAACAATTTCAAAAATGATTGTTAGATTTTACGGTATGTATTTCAATTTTGCAAGTATTATCTGCTCCCCAATCATGTATTTCACCTACACCAACTATTAAACATTCCCAAGCAATCTGTTTGGGTTTTTTCAAGGCTAAAATATAAGGCTGTTTAGGGTATGAATTTGTCAGACTATTGCATTTTCCATCTTGAAAATTGACGTTTTCTTGAATTGGTGTCTATTTTGTAATAAAAATATTTGTGAAATATACATAGACGTTTGCCTCAAGAGTATGTTATCCACACTCCCATTTTCACCTGTGTTTTTCCCGGGGATTACGTGTATTTAATGAGAAGTGTATTAAAAAGACATATTAATGGAATGGTGTTAAGTGATTGAATAATAACCGGTTAGAGGTAAATGAAGAATAGGGTTGAGCTTGGATTGTGGTTTATCGGATTTAAATCTGTTGTGCTGACCTCCTAAAGCCTAAAGTAAGATGCTTTTCTTTTCTCTATTATTTGTTATTTAAATCAGAGAATTATTTGAACCAACGTTCCTATCAGTATAATTCCTAAAACAATGTGCCAAAAATCTTACCAAAGATATCTAATAAAGCGCTGTACACTATCAGACCATGTTGGAATAATTAAGTTATCAAGCAATGATTTCTTCCTCACATCCACGACCCGAGATGACAATCTCACCGTCCTCTTCGAGTGTCCGCACAATATCCACTATTTTCATTTGCGATTCTTCTACATCCTTCAGCCTGACAGGACCCATAAATTCCAACTCCTCTTTTATTAATTGTGAGGCACATTCAGACATGTTTCTGAGTATGGCTTCCTTTAGATTATCGTTTGCTGCTTTGAGCGACATACTGAGATCTTTGGTATCGACCTCTCTCATGAGTCTCTGAATTGACCGGTCATCGAGCAGGCTCAGGTCGTCAAAGGTGAACATCAGGTTCTTGATCTCGGTAGCAAGCTCCGGATTTCTCTTTTCGAGATCGGCAAGAATAGTCTTTTCAGCAGATCTGCTCACCATATTTAAGACTTCTACAACAGCTTTTGCACCACCAGCCGCACCGAGGTCCTGTCCAAAAACAGTTTCAACTTGAGTTTCAAGAACGCTTTCAATGTCATTGAGCAATTCGGGAGGAATCTTTCCCATTGAAGCCATTCGGTAAGCGACATCTGCCTGAAGTTCAAGAGGCAGACGGCTATAATGGGTGTAACCTGTTTGGCTTCAAGATTTGCTAATATCAACGCAATTGTCTGGGGATGCTCGTGTTGAATAATATTCATTAACTGATTCTTGTCAACATCTTTCAAAAGCGAAAAACCATTTACATGAATCGCCGCTTCAACTTTTGAGATTACTTCATGTGCTTTGCGCGGCCCAACTGCTTTTTCAAGAACACCTTTTGCATAATCCATTCCGCCCTGTGTGATGTACTCCTGCGCCATTATCATTTGATAAAATTCTTCGATCACAGCTTCCATAATCGTAGACGGGATATCTTTCATAGCTGTAATTTCAACCGCCAACCTCTCAACATCTTTGTCTTTAAGATTTTTAAATATTTGAGAGGCCGCTTCTATCCTGATCGCTATAATAAGGATCGCGGCTTTTTGACGGCCGTTTATATTTTCTATAGTTAAAGTTTGTTCTTCCAAATCTTATTTGCCTAGTATGCAGATACTAAACTCAGAATATCACTTGATAATCGACAGAATTATTGGTTTATTTATTTTTACCTTGCGAACGACTCACGGAATTTACAACCATAATACAGATGCATTCTGTCCGGCTGTCCGGATAAAACCGTATATAGTGTTCTCGTACAACCATTAGACAAATATTATGCTAAAGTCAATAATAGTAATCTATAAAAGCCATCTTCCTTTTGCAAATGACAGGATTATATATTAGTATTCTATCATAATTCTAAAAACTCCATGTCAAATTCTTTCAGCGAATTGATATAGAGAATATCAGGTAATCCTGATATATTAATTGGTGTCCTATGATGAGCATTTTGCGACGGCTTGGGGAGAAATAAGCGTGTAAATCATTTTATATGCTTTTAGATAATTCTATTTGAAGTAATTCTTTTAAAACAAATATACGAGGAAAATCATGAACCCAGACAAATCAGTTTCTATCGATGCCGTACTTGCGGAGCAGAGTTCTAAACGAGCGAATGCCATTGAACTCACTGTAAACGGCAGAAATGTGCAGGTGGAAGAAGGACGTCACCGTGTATTATTACAGGTATTACGGGAGGAATTAAAGTTGATAGGGACGAAATTTGGCTGCGGTGAAGGTCAATGCGGCGCATGCACAGTCTTGATAGACAGGAAAGCCGTTCGGTCGTGCATCACACCGATTGTAAGGGCACGCGGCAAAAAAGTGACTACGATCGAAGGACTTGCAAAAAATGGTACACTCAGCCGTGTACAACAGGCGTTTATTGACGAAAATGCTATGCAGTGCGGCTATTGTGTACCAGGAATGATCATGTCTGCCACCGCTTTACTCGATAAATATCAAAATCCGAGTGCAGAACAGTTACGCGAAGAAATGAACGGAAATATCTGCCGTTGCTGTAACTTCCTTAAAATCGAGGCGGCGATCCACAGGGCTGCCGATCTTGGAAGGGATGGATGGTGATCATGAAACGGATAGAAGAATTTAACGAAGACCACGTAGTCGAACGATATGAGCGGAATGAGACATCACGGTATCAATTTGATCTATCGCGCAGGGTTTTTGTGCAGATACTCGGCGCAGGACTCGTTGTATCTATGTCTGGGGATACAACGTTCGCAGGTGGAAAACCGCAATTTGGTCAGAACCGCAATATAAGGATAAACGAGCGTCTGCACATCGGTAGAGACGGAATTGTAACAATTATGACAGGTAAAGTCGAGGTAGGACAAGGATCACGAACGGAAATCACCCAGGCAGCCGCCGAAGAATTAAAAGTTTCCACCGATAAAATCCGTCTTATAATGGCTGACACCGATCATGTTCCGAATGACGGTGGTACACACGGAAGCCAAACAACACCGAGAACGGTTCCCGTGGTTAGGAGCGCCTGCGCTGCCGCAGGGAAACTACTTACTGATATAGCGGCAAGAAACTGGAACGTCGACCGAACACAACTGATTTCAGATAATGGTTTTATTTCGAAACCGTCTTCAAACCGGAAAATCTCGTTCGGGGAACTGGCGAGTCTGGATGAAATAGCGAAGTTGTTTAATGATGCTCCGGGCAGCGACATATCGGTAACACCAGTCAATGAGTGGAAAGTCATGGGTATAAATTCGTCAAAAGTCGGCGGGGAAAGTATTGTTAAAGGTACATACCAGCATCCCGCAGATATTCTTCGCGCTGATATGGTTTATGGAAAAATGCTTAGACCGCCCGCTTATAATGCAACTCTCAGATCCGTCGATTTGGAACCAGCTCGGGCTATGAAAGGTGTTACGGCGGTTCATGATGGAAACTTTGTCGGTGTAACAGCTCCAACTTCACGTGTTGCCGAACAGGCTGTAAAAGCAATAGAAAAAATCGCGCAGTGGGATATGGAACCTCACCCATCAAGTAAAGAGTTGTTCAGATATTTAAAAAATAAAGCATCGACCAGAGGCAGCAGAAGAGATGGCCAAAACACCGGATCAATTGTAGCGGGACTCAATGAATCAAGAAAGACGGTCAAGGAATCGTATGAGATTGCCTATATCCAACACGTACCTATGGAGCCGAGGGCAGCTGTTGCCGAATGGAATAATGGTAAGGTGACCGTCTGGACTGGAACCCAGCATCCGTTCACCGTCAAGAGTGAAATTGCAAAGGCAATGCGTGTTTCGGATGAAAATGTCCGGGTTATTGTCCCTGATACGGGCGGCGGTTTCGGCGGGAAACACACCGGCGAGGTCGCTATCGAGGCAGCACGGCTTGCAAAAGAGGCAGGTAAACCCGTGTCACTGCGATGGTCGAGAAAAGAAGAATTTATATGGGCGTATTTCAGACCGGCTGGTCTTATTGAAATACGAGCCGGAATGGATGCGAATGGGAAAATTAAGGCATGGGAATTTGTAAATTACAACTCCGGCACCTCTGCACTTGCCACCCCATATGACATTCCAAATATTACGACACAATTTAGAGCGTGCGATTCACCACTTCGGGAGGGTTCATACCGCGGTCTCGCTGCTACTGCAAACGTGTTTGCACGTGAGTCGTTAATGGACGAACTTGCATCGGCTTCCGGTACCGACTCGCTCGAATTCAGACTTCAACATCTCGACTCCACCACAGGTGGAAGGCTAAAAGACGTTCTTGTACAAGCAGCAGAATATTTTGATTGGGAAAATCGCAGCAAAGTGAAAAGAGAAAACAGGGGTATCGGTCTTTCATGCGGTGTCGAAAAAGGTTCTTATACTGCAGCTTGTGTTGAAGTTGAAGTCGATCGCAAAACCGGAACGATCCATATACTTGACTTCCTTCAAACATTCGAATGCGGGGCAATAATCAATCCGGAAAATCTCAGCGCACAGGTGGAAGGTTGTATCGTTATGGGACTTGGCGCAGCGCTTTGGGAAGAAATTCAATTCAAAAAAGGAAGGGTTCAGAATCCCACGCTACGTCAGTACCGGGTACCGCGGTTTAAAGACATTCCACCAGTAGAAGTCGTCCTTATCAACAGACCCGATTTGCCGTCTGCAGGAGCTGGTGAAACACCGATTATAACGGTAGCACCTGCGATCGCAAATGCGGTTTTTGCAGCAACCGGCATCAGGATACGGTCAATGCCGATAAAGAGTGATGAATTGAAGACGGGTTGATATAGGGGACTATTTATATTTAAAAGGGGATTATAACTAAGTATCTTGAATCCCGATTATGTAGGGTGTCGACAAATCTTTTTCCGAGATAACCTCCTTGACATATCCAAAGTGCAACTAATAAAACACTCAAAATTCTGGTTGTGTGTGGGATAAGAATTCTGCATAAATAAACAAGGACTTAGAGATCAATCTAAGTCCTTGTTTTTTATGTGCGGGCCCGACGAGACTTGAACCCGCGATCTCCGGCTTATTAAGCCGATATTATTAATATTATTAATGGTTATAAATTATTAATAATCAATAGCTTACGTAGCAATAAATAACCTTATATTTTGAAAGTTCAACCCTATTTCCATCTTTCATGGAAAAAAGTTGATATATTCCGACATTTAATGCACTGAAGACATACATTCGGTTCAAGAGTGGCATAAATCAGTTTCTACAGTAAAACAGGGGGAAACTCTTGGTATGAATAACCTTCGATATTGAATTCATCCAAATCAATGGCTTGTAAGAGTCTTTTTAGTTGCTTAGGTGTTTAATCCTCATATTTTATGATTGTTCGCAGTAGGTAAATTCATTTTGAAACTTATCCCACTACAGAATTGCTTCTTCTCGTCATAGTTAGTAATTCTTCAAAGAATCTCCAGAATGTTTCGTACTGTTTTCGGCGAATAGTACGATTCTACATACCATTTTTCAGCAGTACTTTTCCGTTGAGTGCACCGCTGTATTCTCCATTTTCAATACTGATATTTCCGTTTACGATGACATAATCAACTCCGGATGCATATCTGTGAGCGTTATCGTAGGTGGCATTATCTCGTACTGCTTCGGGATCAAATACAGCAATATCAGCTTTAAATCCTTCTAATAAAAATCCTCTGTCTTTCATACCAAGAAATTGAGCGGGAAGAGAGGCGAGCTTGCTGACCGCTTCTTCAAGCGTAAGAGTTCTATCCTCCCGGACGTATTTACGGAGTGTTACCGCTTGGCTTGCGAACTGTCTGGGATGCGCGCGTACCGGTTCCGCATCTTCCGGTATAATCGGTAGTCCACCACCGTCACTGCTAATCATTACCCACTCCTGTTCAAGAGCAAGCTTCATTTCGTCAGGAGACATCGATGCTGCTGCAAAAAGAATGTCAGGTTCGCTAAGTATAAGATCGGCTATAATGTCAAAACCGTCCCGCTTTTGTTCATCAACGAGTTCAGCTATGTTTTTTTCCGCCAACTGAGGGTTTTTTGTCGTAACTTTTATCCTGAAATCCTGCCATCCCCACCGTGCAACTGCACTTGGATTTGCCGGCCGTTTTTCATAGGTTGATTCACGTAAGCGTATCCGCTTTGTTCGGTCTTGAAGGGCACTTTGCAACTCCGTAACAAATATATCTCGTACTTCAATCCGCTCATCGGATGCCATATCACGGTTTCGCATCGCCCGATTCAATTCTGACAATTCACCCATATCATCCGGAATGTCAATAAGTCCTGTAATGTAATCAATTGGAGCGCCCTGTAGCCAAGGATATTTGTCTGCATATACCGGAATACCGCGAGCACGGGCACTATTCACCATATTGACAACATCTTTCATTAGTCCCCAACTGTCGCGTCCAGCAGGTTTTAAATGGGTTATACAGACAGGCACACCAGTTTCTTCGCTGATTTTTATTATTTCTTCGATAGACTCAAGAATTATTTTTGCTTCATCACGCACATGCGATTTGTACACACCACCGAATTCGGCAACCGGTTCGGTCACTGCGATTACTTCTTCAGTGCTGACATAAAGATTATACCCCCCATATTCAAGTCCCGTGCTGATTCCCCAGGCACCTTCCTGCATTGCCTGGCGTACAAATGACTGCATTGTATTCAATTCATCAGACGTAGGCTCGCGAAGTTGATTTTCACCGAGAACTTCATTTCTAATTTTATTAAATCCGACATACATAGCAGCATTGGTTCCCATCCCATTTGATTCCCATTGCCGCTTTGTTTCGGCAATTTTGTACGTTCCAGAGCCGTCACTGCCGGGTATTACTGTGGTAACCCCCTGGATCAGGTAGTTTAGAATAGCATTCGCATCAGTGCTGTTGAATGCGTCATCGACATGGGTATGCATATCAATAAAACCGGGTGATACAACAAGCCCCTCTGCGTCGATAATTGTAGTTGCGTTTCTGCTCGACAGATTACCTATTTCAACAATCACATCGCCGCGTATTCCAACATCACCATAGTACCACGGATTACCTGTACCATCGACAATTTTACCATTTAAAATGATAATGTCTAATGAAGAGGTGCTTCCAGGCATACATCCCGCACTTATGGATGCAGCGATGATTGTTAAAGTTATATACAAAAAAAGATTTCTACACATTAGTTTTCCTTTCCAAAAATAAAATTTTTTATAACTTTAGGTACTATTAATTAGGTACTATTAAAATTTATCAATATATATCTATCTATAATATTCTTGAAATTACATTTACCCTCTGCTCAAATTTGATAATTGTGTTTCAGAAGTTGAAATAATAGGATGTGTTAACATGTAACACATTTAAAAATGCCTAAGTATGAGAGCAACATATAGTATTAAACTTGTTGTGGAAAATTAGGATAGTCATCGAATTAACGAACAAATTTTCCACTCCGCAATAAGGCCATTTAATATTTCTTGCAATTCAATTTCATGAATTTTTCTGTATCGGAATACCCACTCAGAGAATCCATAGGGTAAAAAAGGTATCGGACATAATAATAGTAGATTAATAATATTTGAAATTTCGATTATAAACTTTTTTCTAATTCCCCGGGAGATAATCATGAAGTACATATTGATAACTCTTTATATATTATTTTTTAGCATAGCAAATGTTGCAGCTCAGACAGATGCACAAAGGTCTTTAACGGTTGATGATGTACTCAATATGGTGCGAATAGGTGATGTGTTAATATCTCCAGACGGTAATCATGTTTTTTTCTCAAAATCAGAGCTTGTTTGGGATAAAAATAACCGGAAAAAGACATTTTATATCAAATCGACTGATGGTGGAGAAGCCAGGCAATATATTAGTGATGCAGGAGGTGGTGTTTTTAAGTATTCCCCTGACGGAAAATATCTTTCATTTATAAGGAGTGCTGAAGATCAAAAGCAGATTTTTTTGATGCCGACTTCTGGGGGCGAAGCGGTGCAATATACGAAGAATAATGGTGAAATTCAAAGTTACAAGTGGTCTACAGATAGTCAACATATCTTCTTCATTGCCGAAGAAGCGCTGAGCGAAGAGGAGCAAAAGGAGCATGATCTCGGTGCCGATCCAATTTTCATTGATGAAGGTCCCAACGGGAAAAATGAAGGAAGTTGGACGAATCTTTGGAAAATTACAATAGCAGACAAGCATGAAACACGCATTACTGATGAAGATTTTCTTATTGAAGGGGCTGACGTATCTCCCGACAATAAACATGCTGCACTTATAATCCGCAGGGAAAACCGTGTTAACTTGCCGCAAAATGCTGAACTATATCTGGTGGATATAGACAACAAGAGTGTAGAGCGTATTACCGATAATCTGGCTCCCGAAAGCAGTCCGCTCTGGTCTCCTGACGGTAAAACTCTGCTGTACCGTGCGCCTTCGGATAAAGATTTCTACCTTACGAACGGATATTTTTGGGTGATGGATACGGAAACGCTTAAGCGGCGACAGATCTTAACACAAAATCAGGGAGAAGTAAATGGAGTAGTGTGGATGCCGGACAGTAAGAGTATCCTCTATAATGAATCGCAGGAAGCGAGCATGAATCTTTATAAACTTGAAATAACAGCCGATAAAATTACACCTTTGACAAATGTAAATGGAACTCTCAGGGCTCTCAGTTTTTCAAAAGACCGAACTAAAATGGTCTATTCTTATAGCGATTTTAATACACCCGATGATATTTATGTATCTTCGGTAGATAATTTTAAACCGGTTCAATTAACGAATGCAAATCCCTGGATCAAGGAAGAAATAAGGTTGGGCAAAGCAGAAGCGTTACGCTGGAAAAGCAAGGGAGGAATGGAGATTGAAGGAGTGTTTTATCTGCCCGGAGATTATCGGGAAGGAACTAAAATTCCCCTTGTTTTATTTGTTCATGGAGGACCTTCTGGATATTTTGCAAACCGGTTCAGGACAGATTTCCATATATATACCGGTCTTGGATATGCAGTCCTCGGCCCGAATGTCAGGGGCAGCAGCGGCTATGGCGATGATATATTGCGCGGACTTATAGGGGAGGTTGGCGATGGTGAATATCATGATTTGATGAATGGCGTTGACCATGTCATCAATTTAGGGTATATTGATCCTGATCAGCTCGGTATACGTGGTTGGAGTTGGGGAGGTGTCAGCAGCGGTTATACGATAACCCAAACACAGCGCTTCAAAGCCGCATCTGTGGGTGCCGGTGTTTTTAATTGGGCTGCCGAAGTCGGACCCGGTTTTAGTTTTGACGTAGGACTTTGGTATATCGGAGAAAAACCGTGGACAAATTCAAAAGAATGGGTAGAACATTCAGCGATCACTCATGTTGAAAACGTAACTACTGCAACATTACTTCTTCATGGTGGCAATGATCAGACAAGCAGTGTTGGACAGAGCTTGATGTATTTTACCGCAATTAAGGATATTGGAAAAGCCCCTGTCAGGTACATTAAATTCCCACGGCAGGGACATGGCGTCCGTGAACCCCGGTTAAAACGTATTCTCAACATCGAGGAAATCAAATGGATGCAGAAATATGTGCGCGGTATTGACTGGAAGCCATGGGAACGGAATAAACCGGTAGATGAGTGAGGCATACATTGCCGTTTGTATATTTTTGAAAACATAATAATTGCAATTGACATAAGATGTTTTTTCAACTGTGTGCAGATTTAAAAAAAAGTAGAGGGAGTAAAATATTATCTGGCAATTCTACGATTAATTGAAGAGAAATTAGCAGCCTAATCCGGAGAGGAACAGTACGTAAAAATAGGGGAAAACATAGTATATGAAATCGATCATTATAGTTGGTTCTGGCGTAGCCGGTGCGTTATTAGCGAGACAACTTCTTAAAACAAAGGACTGTCACATCACCATGTTTGAGGCAGGCCCTGATTTTAAAACAGGCAAGTACCGTGTATGGCTTGATCTCTTGATGGCGAATAAAAACCCCTATAGAGCATTTCTGGATGAATCGCAAAAAGAGAATCAATATTTTGGGCTTCGAGGTTCGAGGCTTTTTGTGAAAGGTGGCACTACCAACCATTGGGGAGGGTGGAGTCTGCGCTTTAAACCGGAAGATTTTGAACTGAAATCCCGTACCGGAATTGGCGCTGACTGGCCCATTACCTATGACGCATTATCTCCATACTATACACAAGCAGAGTTCCTGCTGGGGATTGAGGGAGATTCGAACAACGATGACCCACCACGGTATGGGCAGAAATTTCCATTTACTGCCGCGCCGTTCACATTAAATGATATGCCCATAATAGAGGCGCTTACAGAACTGGGTATGTCTCACTCACATATGCCGATGGCAAGAAATGGAGATAAATGCGTTACGACAGGAACGTGCAGGTATTGTCCTGTCAATGCCCGGTATTCTGCAGCATTCGATTTGGCTGAGTTAGAAAAAGAATATGGCAATAAACTGGATATACGTACTAAGTCGCCTGTATTAAAAATAGTAATGGATGATAAAAAACAGGCCAGGGGTGTGAGTTTTTTGAATAGAAAAACCGGCCGTAATGAATCGATGGAAGGCGACACAGTGGTCATTTGCAGCGGTACCGTTGAATCCACTAAACTCTTGCTGGCTTCTGCCAATACTGATTGGACTGAAGGTATTGGCAATGATTCAGGACATGTCGGAAGACATCTGGTAGGCCATCTTCTTATCTTCGCCGAAGGTACCCGACTCGAGAATCCTGAAAAAACAGAGCAAGAGCTTGGATTTATCACTCTGGCATGCCGGCATTTTGATACACCACGATACCAGAAAGATGGCAAAATGCTTATTGCCAGAGTTGGGGACGACAGCAAAACATTCCTGGAAAAAGAGATTCTGGCCAATGTTTCACGGTCCAAAATTAACACTAAAATGGCATCAAGTATGAAGTTCAAATTGTATGCCTCCATAGAACAGTTTGAGAGTCCCGAAAACAGAGTGAGGCTCGGGAGCAATACGGACAAATTAGGACTGCCTGGTACAATAATTGATTTCGGTGTCAATGAAATTACCAGGAAGGCCCTCCAAACACATGCCCAGAACCTGATGAGAATCTTGAAAGCGGCAGGTTGCAAAGAAGACAGTATTAACACTACATTAATTAAATCAGTTGGTGCGCATGTAACATCGACCAGCCGAATGAGCAGCTCAGACACCGATGGTGTGGTCGATAAAAACTTACGGGTTCACGGCACGGATAATCTGTATGTATGCTCAAACGCGGTTTTTCCCAATGTTACGGCGGTTAACCCGACATTAACACTGGGCGCGCTCGCGGTTCGGTTAGCGCATCATATTGCTACTGCATAACTAGTTGTTTGTAAAACTTGATCTCTCTACGAAGACACCGTATACAAGGCATGGAAGAGAATCAAGAGTACAACCGAGATACCGATGGTATCCAACTTTACAGTATTAATCATATTTTTGGTTGCTTCTATTCAATTATTTAGCGAAGACAAGCATCAATAATTCTAACTGCCAGTATTTTCACCCAGCGGCGAATTAATCTCCTTTAGAGAATTGATATAGGGAATATCACGTTTAATATTTAATTTTATGAAGGAGTCGTAGTATGATTGTACGATTATATGCTGTTGTAATCATCCTTAGTGTCCTCTTGAGTGTTCTTATTCTGAGTGCTTTTTCCTGCACCGACCAACGGGGAATGCCGGTATACAGGAAAAAGCACTCCGTATTTCCATAAACAACAAAGGCTTCTGGGAAGCCGAATTTATAGACGGTCATGTAATGATATATATCCCTGAAGGCAAATTCACAATGGGATCGAATGACGGCCTGCCCACAAAGTGTATCTTGATGGCTATTGGATTGGGAAATTTCAGGTAACCGTTGCACAGTTCAGACATTTTATTGAAGATACTGGATATATTACCAAAACTGAACGCTGAATCGGTTCGTGACAGTATGTAGGTGGTGATCCGAGTGAAGGTGATCCTTGGGAGGTTGTTTTAGACGGCAGCTGGCATAATCCTTATTTTAAACAAGAAGACTATTACCCTGCTGTCAGTATGAGTTGGAACGAAACGGTCGAATTTTGCAAATGGCTTTCGAATAAGATCGGAGTTGATTTCAAGATACCGACAGTAGCACAATGGATGAAAGCTGCACGCGGGGCTGACGAACGTACATATCCATGTAGTAATGAACCACCTGATGGCAGCAAAGCAAACTATGCAGATAGTTATTATTACAGCAAATATGGAAACGCCCGGAGGCCTGATACGACGGTACATGACGGATATGTAGAGACGTCACCTGTTGGAAGTTATCCCGCCGGAGCTTCGCCCTACGGCGTTCTCGATATGGCTGGTAACGTATGGGAATGGGGTCATGATGTGTTTGAACGAAAAGGTTCTGAAGATGAAATCATTGACTACTATGCCAATTCCCCTTACAAAATCCGCTTGGTCCGCACCTCGGAGAAAACATGAATCCTGACCGGATGGAACTTGGCGGCAATTGGAACGATTGGGCGGGTTATCATAATCCCGAAAGTGGTCATAATCTCCGATCCGCTGCCCGTACAGGGGTTGAACGAAACAGTGCTGATGACCATTCTGGAATTCGAATAGGCATTGATTATATAGAACGATCCTATTAACTGATGTCCAACTAAATCATTGATGATACTGCAAATTGCCCGCTTACATTACAATTATACTATCTTAGACCAGTTTACGAGGTGTATCCAAAATTAATTATCCGGATTTTTACCAACAATGTCGACAAAACGAACAGTTGAGGGGAATTTGTCGGTATTGTCGGTGCTTTTTAGATATTAAATAATTAAACCCAAGATGACTGGAGTATCATAATAATATCCCGGCCGGATTCGATACCTACGTCGGTCTGTAGTCGTTTTCTCTGCATCTTCCTGCCGTCATTTTCGCGGATTCTTTATACCTATTATATACCACAGCAACAGAAATGCCTTGCATCTGTGCTTAAATGCCTTGTCTGACCACATGCTTGTTAGTCTAATGGCCAGCCCAGCTCTTAGGATATCCGGTATCCTTTGAGTGTATCGCCCCTAGTCGGCTCAACACTTGCCCGCTGTAGCACGGCGAAGGATAAATTGCTGGATTCAGATAAATTCCTTGAAGTAGTGGAAAATAGATGATTATATTATTTCAAGTAACTATACTCTGAAGCAATTATTATGTTGTAAACATAACCTGATCTCTTCATATAGATCGTTAACATGGACTTAGTCAGAGAAAAATGGGAAATTCCGGGATGATGGGCTAGTAACCTCCAACGATCTATTCGAGGAGGCGCCTGGACAGATGCTTCCGGAAAACTCAGCATTGCTGAAGGTGGTCACAGTATCCGGGCTGATATGAGAGAGCGAACAGATCAGTATAGTAGCGACGATCATTCAGGCTTAAGAATTACAATAGACCATAATAAAAGAGAACACTGAAAAACAGAGATCTCAGCAGTGTAATATTACAAAATTATTTTAATCCTTAAATCGTGTTACTCTCATAATGACAGTGGTATCCGTTTTGATCATTAAATGTGTTGGCAATGCACTATTTATATTTGTATATTTCAGTATTGACCTCGTTTAAAAGTTTAAAATTTCAAGCTTGTTCCATTTCTAACTGCTGACCACTTTTAAAGTTCTTATGCAATAAAGCCTCTTATTGCAAAGAGTTTTTTTGGACAGTTCTATGAAAACTCTACAAGTTCCAATAAAAAAGATTGCTGTTCATACCAAATTGGTTGAAGAAATCCGGTTAGGAAGCAAGCAATGTTTCAAGCAACTCTATTTATTATATTATGAGATGCTTGTTAAATTTGTGTGCAGTTATGTACATGATCTCCAGACAGCAGAGAATATCGCTCAGGATGTGTTTGTGAAAATCTGGATTAACCGAAGTAATCTCAATTCTTCTCTCAATATTAAATCATTTTTGTTTAAGATTGCAAAAAATCAGTCGCTGATGCATCTCAGACATGTAAATATGAAGCTGAGAAATGCTGGAAAAGTAAAAAGTTGTGTATCACCGATTCCAACTCCTGAAGAGCTGTTTCATAATCAGAATATGCATGACTGCATTCATGCCGCTATTGAGGAACTGCCTGAAAAATGCCGTGAAGTATTTGTGATGAACAGAATAGACGGATTAAAATATGCTGAAATAGCAGAAATCTTAACTCTTTCTATCAAAACGGTCGAAGCTCATATGGGCCGTGCCTATAAATACCTTCGTAAAAGTCTTTCATTTCTCAAAATTTAATTACCTAATTGCCAGTCTCTTCACATAGTAAAAATAATTGCATGCTGTTTTATATATAGGGGGTAATAGTTTTAAGGCATATTATAAAAAGAAATACCATCTCTACTCAATTAAGCGAAAATGAGATTATAGGCCATAATTATGCAAAAAATACCAGATGAACGGTTATTAGCACGTTATTTATCGGACGAATGTTCAAAAGAAGAAAAGGAAATAATTAACGACTGGCTTCGTGAAAATCCTTTCAATCGAACAATTATAAATCAAATGAAAAGAATCTGGGCTAGTGAAGAACCTCTTGATTTTGGTTTGGACCTTGAAAAGTCGTGGGATAGGATTGAAGAAAAAATATCAAAGAAACCGATAAGCAAACATCTAAGATCATTGCAGCGGAAACCATCTGTGACTTCCCGGATAATGGGGGTTGCCGCTATCCTCTTGCTGGCGTTTACTTTCTCTTACTTATATTCAAACATCACATTTGAAACCGAACAAGTTCCGCACGCAGTTGAATTAAATAAGTTAATTGTCAAGAATAGTAAAAGGGCAAATCTGACATTGGCAGAGGGGACAAAAATCTTTCTGGATGCAGGCAGTAAAATTTCCTATCCTCAAACTTTTGAGGGCGAGTATCGTGAAGTATTTATGAGTGGTGAAGGTATTTTTGATGTTAGTCCTGACCCTGAAAAACCGTTTATTATCCATTCAAACAATGCAATAATTAAGGTCCTTGGCACAAAATTCAATGTAAGGGCCTGGGAGCTGAGCCGCAAAGTAGAGGTTGCCGTTGCAGAGGGTGAAGTAACTCTTGGTCTGACATTGTCTGACATTGATTCTGTTAATGAGACAGTCAGCATTTTAAATGGTCAGTATAGTATCCTTCACGAGAGAGGAAAACCAAGCAAACCATTGAATGTTGATATTGAAAACTATTTTTCGTGGCAAAATCGGGAAATGACATTTGACAAATCACCTCTCTATGAAGTGTTAGACCAGTTGGAGCGGTGGTACAACCTCCAATTCCAATTACCCGATCCATCCTACGCGTCGTATATAATAACTATTAAAATCGAGCCGAAACCTGTTAATGATATAATACAAGTAATTGCGCTGATTATGAACCTTGATTTTGAGCGAACTGGCCGTATTGTCATTTTTTCTCCGAAAAACAAATCAAAAACTGTATCCCTCTATAACGCACTAACAAAAATAGGAGAGATTCAATGAAAAAAGGAACTGTTTATTTACCAATTCTAGCAGTCTTACTTTTATGTGTATTTACCGGATCTCTCTATTCGCAGAACCTTGCTGCGCTTAAAGGTGATACGAATTTAGATATCCCTGGTGAGAGGTTAGTTCCTATATCAATGCTTAATCCTATATCGGTAGATTTTGACAATACTCCTATAGGTGATGCATTGATAGAAATAGCAAAAAAGGGTCAATTCAATCTGAATTATATCGAGAATTTCATTCCTGTTGACCGAAGAGTTTCAATAACAATGGACAATGTGCCTGCTGTAAGAGCTCTTGAAGAAGTACTTGGACATACTGCAACCGATTTCAAAGTGACCAATGGCGGGCAAGTTGTACTTGTGCCGGCAACGAGAAAAGTGAAAATAGAGTATGAACGATCACGAACTTTTCAGGGTACCATCAGAGGTGTTATATCGGAAGAAAATACCGGAAGAGGACTTCAGGGAACTAATGTTGTCATGTTAGGCACAAGATTCGGTGCTTCTTCCGGATCAGGAGGTGAGTACGAAATTCTGAATGTCCCACCCGGGTCTTACACACTCGAAGTGAGCTTCGTGGGATTTGCTACCCAGACCCGTGATGTCATTATAACTGCTGAACAAGTAACAACGGCTAATTTCGAGCTTGGCGTCGACATTCTCAGACTTGATGAAATTGTTGTTACCGGTACTGGTACCGCAATTCGAAAAAAGGAGCTGACAACCTCCATTCAGACAATCACCACTGCAGAAATAGATGCTTCACCTGCTACCAACATTCAGGATCTTCTTCAAGGGAGACTCAAAGGAGGCCAAGTCCGGTCATTTTCAGGTCAATACGGCGAAGGTAAAAATATGCGTTTGCGTGGATTTACCAGTCTCACCGCAGATCAGACTCCGGTCATTTATGTAGATGGCGTTCGCGTAGAAAACAGATCTAATTTAGGTCTCGCTCTTGATGGGCAAGGTACGAGTGCGCTTTCTGATATCCATGTTGAAAATATTGATCGGATCGAAGTCATTAAAGGTGGCGCAGCATCTACGCTCTACGGTTCCGAAGCTGCTGCCGGTGTAATCCAGATCTTTACCAAGAGAGCAACACCCGGTCTGGCACAATGGCGGTTCAATGTTGAACAAGGCTGGGATGATCCGGATGACCGGTATCTTGAAGGTCTGGATCCAGACCGTCTTATCAGAGACCTTGAATTCAGTAAATCACAATTTAGCAGGTATTCAGCCGGAGTTGCCGGAGGAACTGAATTTGCCACCTACGATGTCAGCCTGACCATGCAGGAGAATACCGGTGTCTATCACAAGACGGGTCATAAATATTACGGTTTAAATTCATCATTCCAGATGTTTCCCACTGAAAAATTGAGTTTTAATATCCAAACCCGTGTAAGCAGAGACCGTTACGATAGAACATGGAGTAATGCAGGTTTCAGGAGTGCTGTTGTAGCTGTATTACTTGCCGATCCTCCTTTCAAACCACAGTCTTTCGACCCCGCTTTCACGGATGAACGGAAAGCTGAAGAAATACGTTTGTACCATCTTCCCGATGCTCACGATATCGTATGGCGGTATGGATTTGGAATAACCAGTAACTACGATTACAACCAATATTTAAACTCGACAGTCACACTTGGTCTTGATTACCGAAAAAATGAAGACCGCTATTTTGAACCTATAGAATTTAATAAAATTGCCCAGTCTCGTCGCGGTTTGTTGGAGCGCGGAGATAGGGAATTTATGTCATTCACGTTTGATCTAAAAGCGAATTTACGCTACCCACAGTCAGGAGATGTCACATCGACTTTTACATGGGGTGTCCAGGGATTTCGTCGGAGCACCAGACAGGTTCTGACTTCAGGTACAGATTTCGGACTTCCGGGTACCGAAGATTTTGATAATGCTGGTCGGATCAACGCTTCTGAACGAAATTCTGAAATTTTTAATGGCGGAATCTTGTTCAACGAGCAGGTAGGATTATGGGATAAACTCTTTCTAACTGCGGGTGTTCGTGTGGACGGTAACACCGCATTTGGTCTACAAGGCAAAACGAGCGGTATGGAAACAGCGACCTATCCAAAATTTGCCGCGGCGTATAATATTTCTGACGAAGATTTCTGGGGTGAATCCCGTTTGTTTGAAGAAATTATTCCTACATTAAAACTACGCGCTGCCTGGGGACAGACAGGAAGTTTTCCCGGTGTATTTACCCGTGACCGTACATTTAGTCAGGCTTCATTCCGCGACAGAGCATCTGCTCAGTTTGGCAATCCGGGTAATCCCAACATTAAGCCTGAAAAAACGACAACAACGGAATTTGGCGCAGACGTTGCTTTTTTCAATGGCAAATTAGGATTAGATATAAGTTACTATCTCGACAAAACAGAGGATGCCCTTCTTTTTGTACCGACAGATCCATCGGCGGCTCAGGCTGACGCTCAGCAAAATGTCGGAGAAATCGAAAATAAAGGTTGGGATATTTCAGGTAATCTTAATCTTTGGAATACCAGAAAAGTCCGACTTGATTTAGGCGGCGGTTTTACCACAATTAATAATAAGATCACGAGCTTAGGTGGCGTACCGGGATTTGAGCTTGATTTTCTGAACAGGATAGAGGTTGGACAGCCAATGGGTATACTGGAAGTTTCATTCCCTGTCTCAGATGGTGCAGGAGGTTTTACAGGCGAAAGCGAAAATCGGTTGCTTCAACCTTTTGCGGACAAAATCTATAATTTGGGTCTTTATGCCAGCATAGGAAACAATTTCAATGTGCAGGTTACCGGTGACGGTCAAATGGGCGGCCATACATTTAACATTACTCGTCTGTTCCGTTATAGTGCTGAAGGTGCATTGCAACCTGGCTTTCAATCAGGTGATCATATGGTATTTAATGGCGGACTTGTTCCCGATGGATACTTTGAAGACGATTCCTTTGCTTCATTTTTTGAGAAATCAGATTATTTCAAAATTCGTGAATTATCTGCAACATATAGACTCCCCCAGAGAATTCATGGTACAAGCATAGCGGTTAACTTTGCGGCACGTAATTTCTGGAATGTCTTTGTTCCAAACAAAACAATCGATCCAGAGCTGGATGCGGATGGTCAAGGAACAGCAGTAGGATCTCAGCGTGGCGATGGTGTTAACTTAGGGATCAACTCAAGTAACCAGGCAGATTTTTCTCCTGCACGGGAATATCGTATCGGCGTCAGGTTAAACTTCTAATTTAGAAATCAATAACTATGTATTACTTAATTAGAGTTCACCATTATAATGAGGACAAAAAATGAATACCATGATTAAAGTAATAAAGAAATGGTCAACCGGATTGCTGGTTGCAGCACTCATGTTTTCAGGATGTTCATTACTTGATCCCAATGATACGGAAAACCTGGAAACAACCGAGGACGATCTGGGTTCCGCTGCTGATGGAGCAACCGAGACATTTTCGGTAGGTCTGGAGTCGGAGACCAGTATTCTTATAAATAACATTGCATATTTTAGCCATCCTATGGCAGATGACTATTCAACGGTTAGTGACGGACATGATTTTAACATTAATGATCCACGCTCCCATAATCAGTTTAACGATGAAGGATATCAAGAGGTGCATAATGTCAGGGCTCTTGCGGATTTCGTCATTGAAACGGTCATTCCAAATGACAATTTAGTAACAGATGAGCAATCGGGATTGGTCTATTTTTACCGTGGAATTTCCTATCTGCTTTCTGCTGAAAATTTCTACCGGCAGCCTATCGCACCTGATACACCTACGTTAACTCATCAAGAACGTTTAACAAACGCTCTTGAGGATTTCGATACAGCCTTTTCACTGAACACCGAGCTTGAGACAGCATTACATCTCTTGAGAGCGAGAACGTACAGGCTGTTGGGTAATAAAGTATCAGCCCGCTCCGAAGCGGAGGCTGCAATTGCAAGCGGAAGTGATGACTTCGTCTATTGGGCACAGTTTGATGCAGACCTCTCAAGCAATGAAGTCTGGGGTGTAGGTGTGGGACGTTTGACACAGGATCTCCAACCTCTTCCCCGCCTCGATTTTCTCGATCCGAAATATGTTGAATTTGATGCTCCTATTGCCGTTGTTAAAATGGAAGAAGCTCATCTAATTCTTGCCGAAGTAAATCTTGCTGATGGCGATCTTGCAGCAGCTCAGGCATCGTTGAAAGAAGTTGTTCGTATCGCAAGTGGCCGGCCCCGTGAAGATTTTGAAGATATTGATACCCGCTTACTTGGAATTCCGCAGGTTGCAGGTGTCCTTGTGAAGGCCGACGCAAATGCACCTTCATTAGGCGGACTCACAATTCCACGAAGTGGCAATATGGTTAGTGTGCCAATAATTTCCGCAAGCAGCCTAACCGATGCGGTAATAGACGCAGCAGCTGAAGAGGAATTATTGCGTCAGATATATCTTTCTCGGCAGGAAATGTTTTTCAATGAAGGGCGGCGTTCATCTGATCTGGGAATGCGCCGGCAAATGAGCAGAGAAGAATATGAACAAAATGATACGATTAACAGCCCTGGTGATCCTGGTACTGAAGAAGGTATATTTGTACCGAGTTTTATTCCCGATGGAGAGGACATGGATGTTTGGTCTCTTGATGAAACTGGCCCTAATCCGGTTATAACAATTCTTTGGGATATGAATAAAGTACTTGCTGATAACAGAAATTCCAATGCGCCTACTCTCGATGGCCTAAGAACGACATTGCCATTTGACTTCCCGTTCTAATGCGATGATTCTCAATTTCTTTTTGTCACGATCAATATGGGATGATACGTGCAAAAACCCGCAGTATGAAACATATACTGCGGGTTTTATTTCACAAAATCATAATAATGTTATAAATTATTCTTTACACAATTGAAAAAGGCGCTTCATCCAACATATAAGAGAGGAACAACATTATGAAAAAGCTAATAATATTATTATTGGCAAATGTACTACTTCTTACGAATCTTTCTGCACAGACAAATAACCGGAGACCAATGACATTGGACGACGGGTTTAATCTAGTCAGAGTTGGTGAAGTTCAGCCCGACGAAACGGGATTCACCGAAGAAACAATCATGTCACCAGATGGTGAGCTTGTATTTTATACGACTGGCAAACCGGACTTTGACAATAACGGATATATTCGCAATTATTATATGATCTCATCACAAGGTGGTGAACCTACACAGTTTATCGGCAGCGCCGGTGGTAGAGATTTCAAATTTTCACCTGACGGAAGTAGTCTCTCACTCATTCGTGAGAATGATTCCGAACAGCACATATATTTAATCCCCGTACCCGGTGGAGAAGCAGTTCAGCTTACGCATTTGAAAGGCGGTGTTAGGCAGATTTCTCTCTGGTCAGGTGAGCGTTTGACGTACACATCGTATAAATGGTCACCCGATGGTTCTGCAATCTATTTTATTGCTGAAGAACCTCCACTATATGAATCTCAAGACGATTGGTATGGTGCCGATCCGGTATTTGTTGATGAAGGGCCGAACGGTAAATCACTTGGACGTTGGAGTAATCTCTGGAAATACGATTTTGAAACTCAATCGGAGAAAAAAATCACCGATGAAGAGTTCATCATACAGGATTTTGATGTTTCACCTGATGGGAACCGAGTTATTTTATCGATTCGGAAAGACAACAGAACAAACTATCCATTTCTCTCGGAGTTATATCTGGTCAACGCCCAAAACCGTGAATTGACCAGGCTGACTAATAACGAAGCTCCGGAAGATACGCCAAGATGGTCACCCGATGGGAAATCAATCGCTTACTACGCTCCAGATGATAAGGTATACGAATTAACGACCGGTTATATCTGGATAATGAATGTTGATACGAAGGAATCGCGAAAACTAACCGGACAAAATACCGGTGTTATCGACATGTTAACCTGGGCACCGGATGGGAAGAGTGTTGTGTTTAATGAAGCGCACAGAACCAATGTAAATCTTTTTCGACTAAATATTGGTAAAGACGAACAGACTCAGCTAACCCATGCAACCGGATATCTCAAAGCAGAGTCTTTTTCGAGTGACCATTCCAGAATGGTCTATTCTTTTTCGGACGCAAGTAATCCAACCGATTTGTATGTCTCCGATTTAAATGGAAATAATCCCATCCGTATTACCGATACGAATCCTTGGGTCAGAAAGGAATTAAAGCTTGCAAAGAGCCAGATTATCCGTTGGAAAAGCACTGAAGACTGGGAAATTGAAGGTATGCTTCATCTCCCGGCAGATTATCAGGAAGGAACAAAAATTCCTCTTTTGGTCTATATACACGGTGGTCCCAACGCAGCCTGGCCAAATGTCTTTGAACAATATCCCCATATTTATGCTGGATTGGGGTATGCGTCACTCAGGCCGAATATCCGCGGTGGTATAGGCTATGGTGACGAACTATTCCGTGCACTATTGAGAGATGCCGGCGGTGGTGAATACGACGATGTGATGACTGGTGTTGATCATGTTATTGATATGGGCATTGCTGATCCCGGACGTCTCGGTGTGCGTGGTTGGAGCTGGGGCGGAGTTCTTGGGAGTTGGATTATTACACAGACCGACCGTTTCAAAGCCGCCTCACTTGGAGCAATGGTAACAAGTTGGACAGCTGAAACAGGTCCTGGTTATAATTTCGATCTGTCCCTATGGTATATCGGCGGAACGCACTGGGATAATCCTGAAGAGTGGCGTGCACATTCGTCGCTTACCTACATAAAGAATGTTACCACTCCGACGCTTGTCTTGCACGGAGCATTCGATGTCACAAGTAGCTATAACCAAAGTCTCATATTTTTCACTGCGCTGCGGGACCGCGGCATACCGACACGGCTCATTAAATTTCCCCGTCAGGCTCATGAAATTAGCGAACCGAAGCTCTTCCGCGTAAAAGACATAGAGGAAATCAAATGGTTTGCGAAATACATTCTCGGTGAACAATGGAAGCCATGGAAACGTAAAGCAAACTAGTTAAGAAATTCAGTAAAATTTCCAAATCACAACTCATTTTCTCTCTCTGTCTTAAAAGTAGAGTCAGACCATTGGTATAATTCAATCAAAACAAAATCTGCTTAATCTTAGCAAATAATAAACTCGTAAGGACGCTTACTATGTTTAACTTTTTTCTCTGCAGAAAAATTGCGCTAAGTGCTATGCTGATCCTTGTACTGTTCTTGACGGTCAATGTGCACGATTCTTTTGGGCAAAATATTACGCCTGATATCTATTCTGAATTGCAATACCGTCATATTGGTCCTGAGGGAAACAGATGCACTTCAATAATCGGTCAACCCGGAAATCCATACATTATTTATGTCGGTGCAGCTTCCGGCGGTATCTGGAAATCTGTTGATAATGGACTCAATTGGAAACCCATATTCGATAAAACCGATGTTTCCTCGATTGGGGCATTAGCTATTGCCCCGTCTGATCCGAACATAGTCTGGGCAGGTACCGGGGAAGCAAATATTCGGAGCTCGATATCAGTCGGCAATGGAGTGTACAAATCGGCTGACGGTGGCAAAACATGGAATCATATGGGCCTTGAAAAAACAGGCCGTATTGGAAGAGTGCTCATTCATCCGACCAATCCTGATATAGTATTGGTTGCTGCGCTCGGTCATAGCTATGGACCTCAAGAAGAACGGGGTGTATTTAAAACGACCGATGGCGGCAAAACATGGAATCGGGTTCTTTTCACTGATGACAATACTGGAAGTTCTGATATAGCAATGGATCCTGTCAATCCCCGTAATATCGTTGCCGGTATGTGGCCACTCGATATTAAGACATGGGAACGCAGAAGTGGCGGCCCAAACGGCGGTGTATTTATATCGCGTGATGGTGGCGATACCTGGATAAAACAAACAAACGAGCTTCCTGATTCGCCGACTGGCAATATTGCTGTGGGGTATGCTCCAAATAATCCGGATAGAATCTATGCACTAATCGAAACAGATCAGTATGAATTTAAGGGAGTTCTTTGGAGGTCTGATGATGGCGGTGAAAGCTGGAATCTCATCAGCCGCGACCAGCAGCTTCACACCAGGCCACATTATTATACCGAGTTAACAGTTGCGCCTGATAATGATAACGAAGTCTGGTTTTTAGCCTCCCGGATGTCGCGTACGTTTGACGGTGGCAAAACCTCCGAAATTGTAAGAGGACCTCTCGGAGATAATCATAATATGTGGATCGATCCTCTCGATCCCGACCGAGTACTTGTTGCAAATGACGGAGGAGTCTATATCAGCGCGAACAGGGGGCAATCCTGGTACCATCCTGACCTGCCCATTGCCCAGATGTATCACGTTTCTGTTGATGATCAAATTCCATACTATGTGTATGGTAACAAGCAGGATGGGCCGACATACCGAATCCCAAGTAACAGAATTAGCGGTGGTGGTGGTCATTCAGTTGGCGGAGGAGAAGCAGGATTTACATTTCCTGATCCGTTTGACAATACCATTATTTGGGCGTCTAACGAACAGGGTGTTCTTACCCGGTATGACCTTGAGACAGGTCATACAACCAATGCGCAGGTCTGGCCTGAGACGCCGGTCGGCAGATCACCTCGGGATATAAAATACCGCTGGGTATGGTCTTATCCGTTTATCCTCTCTCAGCACACACAGAACACTATTTATGCCGGGAGTCAATATGTTCATAAAACAACTGACGGAGGATTTTCATGGAACGTGATAAGTCCCGATTTAACCACCGATGATCCTTCAATGCAAGTGAATTCAGGCGGTCTAACATATGACAATGTCGGTGTTGACTATGGTACTGCACTCTATGCGCTTGCAGAATCTCCTCTTAATCAGAACCTCCTCTGGGCAGGCAGTAATGACGGTCTTCTGCACGTAACACGGGACGGAGGTACTACATGGGAAAATGTTACTAAAAATATTTCGGATCTGCCCTCACTCGGAACATTTACCAGCATAGAAACATCACGATTTACAGAAGGCAAAACATATATTACCGTAGATTTTCATCAGGTGAACGACCGTTCACCCTATATTTACAAAACCGAGAACTTTGGGAGGTCGTGGGAGAAAATTACGGATGGTATCCCGCACAGCATGCTCAGCTACGCTCAGATTATCCGTGAAGATCCAGTAAAGGAAGGTCTCCTGTTCCTCGGTACGGAAAATATGGTATACGTGAGTTTTAATGACGGCAATACCTGGATGCCTTTACGGAACAACATGCCGCCTGCTCCTGTTCGCTGGCTTGCGATTCAGAAACATTTTAGTGATTTGGTAATAGGAACTTATGGGCGAGGATTCTGGATTATGGACGATATTACTCCTCTACGGGAGTTAAGCGATACTGTTCTTGACGCCGATATATATCTTTTTGAGCCGCGCGATGCTTACCGGTTCCAGGAGACAAGTCTTCCCGGTATTGGAGGAGGATTTTCTATCGATGGTGCTCAAGGTTATTATGAAGATCCACCTTATGGGGCATCGATCAACTACTACATGAAAGAAATTCCTGATGAAGAAATTACCATAAACATACTTGACAACAACGGAACACAAATAAGTTCTCTTACGGGCACCAGGAATCCCGGACTCAATCGTGTTCATTGGGACCTGTATCATGAAAGTTCACCGGAAGTTGAATTACGAACTCCTCCTCTCGGTCACCCAGGTCTAGCTTTCGGTCCGGATCGTATTCGATACAATGAAGAAGGATTCAGAAGACTCTTTGTTGAAGGAAGCGGCCCCAACGGACCACTGGCAGCACCTGGTACATACACCATTGTGCTTACAAATGGTGATACAGAAATCACCCGAACTGTTGAAGTGCTGAAAGATCCGAATTCAAAGGCTTCGAGTGCGGATATTCAAGAGCAAGTTGGTCTTGCACTGAACATCAAAGAAAAAGTTACGCTCCTCGTTGAAATGGGTAATACAATTGAAAGGTTACGGAAGCAAATTGATGATTTGATTGATGTTATCGCATTTAATAATAATGATAATTCAATTATCAAGAAAATCGATGAATTTGACAATAAGCTGATTGATCTTGAAAAGAATTTCTACCCTCTCTATATAACAGGTGCATCAGAAAATCTTTTACGGTTTCCAGCACAGCTTTACTCCCATTTTAAAATGCTCGGATACTATGTCATGACCGGTGATGCTCGTCCGACTCAGTCAAAATATGAAGTTTTTGAAGAATTATCACAACGGTTGCAGACCTATCAGGGTAGATTCAATGAAATAATCAATGAGGAATTACCGGAATTTAATGAAACTCTCAAGCAGCATAACATAAACGGTATTTTTGTTTCAAACCAATAACCGCATCATCAATAAGGTGACATCGCATGATACAAAATAAAAGTATCTTAAAAAAAGTCGGAGACATTCTCATTGTCATCATTACCATTGGAATCACTCCGATACATCTTTTTGCCTACCAGGCTTATCCGCATAGTGAGGTTACGGATAAGGTCGATGCACTATTCACACAGTGGGATAAAGACAATTCTCCGGGTGCTGCATTAGGTATATTCAAGGACGGCCGAATTATTTACGCACGAGGCTACGGTATGGCAAACCTTGAATATGACATACCGAATTCTCCTCAATCGGTCTTCAGGATCGGTTCACTGTCAAAACACTTTACGGCAATGTGCATCGCGCTCCTCATCGAACGGGGAAAAATATCAAAAAGTGATGACATCCGGCGTTATTTACCTGAAATACCCGATTATGGAAAACCGATAACGATCGGGAATATGCTCCACCACACAAGCGGACTCCGGAACTATGAAGTCCTCATGGAGTTAGCGGGAAGAGACGGGGAAACAATAAAAGTGCCCTTCTATACCGACCGGGAGGCTATCGATATGATTGTCCGTCAGAAGAAACTGAATTTTCTCCCAGGTGAACAGTACTCCTATTCGAATACCAATTATTTTCTGCTTGCTGAAATTGTAGGACGAGTGAGCGGCATGAAAACATCGGAGTTTGCAAAGCAATATATGTTCGATCCTCTCAGCATGGAGAACACACATTTTCACGACGACATCAACGTGATTGTAAAAAATCGTGCCTCGGGATACTCGCCCAAGGATGGCGGCGGATTCAGAATCAACATGACCCAGCTCGAGCAGATCGGTACCGGCTCGATATATACCACAATTGAGGATTTTTTCAAATGGGATCAGAATTTCTATAACAACAAACTTGGACTCGGTAAACAGAGCCTCATAGAAATGATTGAAACTCCAGGTCTACTCAATAATGGAACAAGCTCAGAATATGGATTCGGATTGAATGTAACAACATTTTACGGTCTGAAGCTTGTGAGCCATGGAGGCTCATTTGTCGGCTACCGATCATACTATATGCGCTTTCCCGACCGGCGTTTATCGATTGTCATTCTTGCAAATCAAGGCCCGTTTCCAGATTATAATATAGCCCGGGATATTGCAGTTTTATATTTAAAAGACCTCTTTACCGAACCACTTGACGCTGAACAGACAACGTACAGGGACACAAATGTTCAGGAACCTTCCGTTTCGTTCCAAATTGCTAGCGAAAAGCTTGATCAATATACGGGAACCTATTACAGTGAAGAACTCAATGCACGCTACACATTTCAAAGAGACGGTAATACGTTACGCGTGAACGTGGGTAAATATTTCACTACTCCTGTTGAGGCTATAAGTACCGATTTCTTCAGGTTGAGTTACATATCTATTGAGTTTTCCCGTAACAAAGCAGACCGAATATCCGGATTCCTCCTACACGCTGACCCAATTCGAAGCATTATATTTGAGAAAATCAACTAAGAGACTTTCAATTTTTACAGAAATAAATTTTTCAGGAGCATTGATATGATCAGTTTCAGGTTAATCACAACCGTATGTTGTGTAGTTGTTACGATTTTTACTATTACCTGTTCACCGACAGGAGAAAGCAGTTCAAATGTGATTCTGACGCGTGAATATGATGAACTTGTCCGATTATTCGATGAATTCAGAGAATTCCGGCAACCGAAAGTAATTGATAGTGTCCAGGACTACACAACGGCAGCAATGGCAAATCAACAGAGTGAACTTGAAGTTTTCAAACAAAGACTTGCGGCAATCGATTCAAAAGCATGGGCAGTACCTCAGCAGGTCGATTTCCATCTTGTCCGTTCAGAAATAAATGCACTCGATTTTTTTCACCGTGTCCTCAAACCGTGGGCACACGATCCCGGTTTTTACGATATTTTCGATCATTCCCTCTCACCACGTACTGAAGAAATAATGATCGCAATTGAGCCTTCCTTACCCCTTTCCAAAAATGAAATCGAAAATTACCGGATGAAGCTTCGTGCAATCCCAAAGATTCTGGAACAGGCAAAAATCAATCTCATAATAGATAAAATCGGCATTGACAAAGCCACACTCGTTATCCGTGACAAGAAGCTTGAGCACTCATATATGGAAACTATCATTGCACGTCTGTCGGATCACCATCCTGATCTTGTTGGCGATGCTGAAAAGGCTCTGGCGGCAATTGATGACTACAGCAGATGGGTAGAAGACAACAAAAGCTCGATGACCGCGCCCGGCGCTGTTGGGAAAGAGCAATTCAACTGGTGGGTGAAAAATGTGCTCTATATCCCCTATACCTGGGACGAGCTATTCACAATTTCGAAACGGGAATATGACAGGTCTATTGCGATCCTTAAATTAGAGGAACACCGTAATAGGAACCTGCCGCAAATTATCCCGGCAGCAAACGAGGCGCAACACCATGAGCGATGGTATGAATCTGAACTATTTATATATAATTTTCTGAAGAATGATCAAGTATTTTCGATTCCGGATTATTTTTCTCCCGAATATCCCCAGCCGTGGTCTCAGGTATACGGCAGACAGGGTAATGAGCCGGAATTCTTTCAACGGTGTGAAGATCTCGACCCTATCCCACAGATTTTACACAATTCGGTCGGGCACCGGCTCGATAGACTTCGTGCCTCGCAAGACGACCATCCTATCAGGAAAAATCTGAGTTTTTATACGGAGATGATACGGGCTGAATCAATATCGACTGCTATGGAAGAATTAATGATGCACGCCGGATTGCAGGATGAACGGCGCAGGGGACGGGAAATAACTTACATTGCGCTTGCAAACCGCGGAGTGAGGGCTATGTCGCATTTAAAAGTACAGAGTAACGAATTTTCAATCCATGACGCAATGAATAACTGTATCGAATTAACTCCCTATGGCTGGCAGATTGAAGGCGGCTATACGGTTTGGGATGATGTTGAACACTTTCTGCGACTTCCAGGGTATAAAATGAGTTATGTTACCGGGAAAGCACAATTCGAACAATTACTAGCAGACAGAGCAAATCAATTGGGCAAGGATTTCAATCTCAAGGAGTTTATCGATGATTTCTTTTCGTCCGGTATGATTCCTCTTTCGCTGATACGGTGGGAATTAACCGGCAATGATGATGAAATGCAAAAGATTCTTGAATAAGAACACATAAATAACACTCAATCCACATAACGCTGGGGGTTGTATGGTACTGCCGAGAAGAGAATTTTTGAAAAAAATGGAGCATCTTGCATTAGGAGCAGTTGCATTGAAGATTGGAAAAAGCGCCGGGGTGAACTTTTCGTCTTTCCCAACAGCAAAGACTGCTCAGGAAATAAACTGGGATTCACGTGTTGATAACCTACTCAATCAAGAATCTTCTGGTGGCATCATTGTTACCGGTGTCGGAGACATGATCTGGAATAGAGAACTGACCCATTTTGCGGAACCGGACTACAAAAACCTCTACCGGATTCTTCAGGAAGCAGAAGTCACGTATGGAAATTTAGAAATGTCGCTCAACGAGCGTCCCGATCTGCAGCGCGGCCTCTACAACTACCGGCGCGGCAGAGAGTTCGGCTGGGAAGTGGCAAAGCTCGGTATTAACCTTGTAAGTCTCGGCAACAACCATGCGCTGGACTATGGCCAGGATGGACTCAGGGAGTGTCTCAGCATCTTACGGCGTAGTGGCATTAGTTACGCCGGAGGAGGATTGAATATTCAGGAAGCGAGAAAACCTAGCAGTATGACATTCGGAAAAACCGACTTTGCTCTGCTTTCATACTATTCCTCGGAGAATGCGGAATCGAGTTCCGACGGACCTACCATAACCACTATTAATGCCCCATCAGTCCTTATTGAAAAAGAACACGGAAAAGCCGAAGCAGTTGTAGCGCCGCTCGAGTCCGATGTCAATGCTATGGAAGATGCTATCAGACTTGCAAAAAGCAGATCGGATATCGTAATGGTACATTACCATCTGCACTGGGTAAGCCATTCCAGGGCTTGGCCGATTCCCGATACTGTCCCCCCGAATCAGCATCCCGTTCTCTATAGAGCGATTGATGCGGGTGCAGATATTATCTTTGGAAATGGTCCTCACGTTTTGCGGGGAATAGAGATTTATAACGGAAAACCAATTTTTTATAGTCTTGGGAACTTTATCTATCAATATAAAACATCCGAGATTCCTCCGGTCATCTGGACTCGCGACCAGCAGCAGGACATACAGGAGGAATTTCAGACGATTATACCACGTTTGACTATACGGGACAAAAAAATTGCTGCAATTCAGTTAATACCCGCAACACTGGAAATGACCGGACCGCGAACAGGTTGTCCGAAACTAGCCGATGATAACCGTGGACGAGAGATAATTGATCTTGTTACGAGATTATCCCAAAAATACGAAACAAAAATAAACTACAAAGACTGGTACGGTATTGTATATATGTAATCAGAATATGTTAGACTGTATTTGTTAATAACGCAATAGGTTGGAAATAGAGTTGGGAAAAATAGTCCTAATAAATAAACAAGGACTTGGAATTCAATCTAAGTCCTTGTTTATATTGGGCGGGCTCGACGGGACTTGAACCCGCGATCTCCGGCTTGACAGGCCGAATACTTCGCTTTTCATTTATTTACCTGATTTATCTCAAACATCCATTATGCGTGTGGGGAATAGTGTGGGGAATAGGTAGTTTTTCCAGTAAAAATAATCTGAGGCACGTATGCCAATCATACAACGAATAAAAACAAAATACCCGGGAGTTTACTTTATTGAGGGTATTTCTAACATTAGTGGAAAACAGGAAAATATTTATTATATACGGTATCGCAAAAACGGGAAATTGACTGAAGAAAAGGCAGGGAGGCAGTATAGACAGTAAGGTTAATTGGGTTCGGTTAAGGATGACATACAGGGAACCTGTCGACGATTCCCATGTAGTAGCATACCACTACGACTATAGCATAGTTAACGGTGAGGCGTACAACTATATCGCTATTCCTGAAGGTTCATATGAAATATACTCATTGGTGGAAATATTTTTAGACAGTAATTGGACCGCATGGTATTCATCCGGAAGATCAGGATTAGATGAGGGTATTTATACAATTTACCCGCAGTATCAAATAGAAGATGTAGCAGATCTTGATGAAGATGGTATTCCTGATAGTATCGAAGAAGATATAGCCGAACAGTTTAAACCGGTATTAGTAAAAGCTACCAATGTTACCCATCCTGAGTTGCAAGTAGGATTAGCAGATTTTGAAACTAGTATTAATAGTAACTCCAAGGTAAAACAGCTTACTGTATCAGGTCAATTATATGATCACAATAATGTCACAAATGCCCACGTTTATTTTCCGGGAGATTGGTGTTCTTTTGGAAATTTGGTGTTCTTTTGGAAATGAAGTTCCTCTTGATTCGTGGTTTTGGTTGGAATTTCAATTTGCTAACGATCAAGCCAGGCATGCTGGAGCACCTATTGGTCAACGACCACTTTATTACCATGTATATAGTGAAGATGGTTATTATTATGTGCAATATTGGTATTGGTTAAATTTTAATGATATTAGAAATCAAACGCAAAATAGTGTGTGGCATCAAGGAGATTGGGAACATATTACAATACAGCTTAATCATGAACAGGGCACTTCCAATTTTACTCCCGATAAGGTAAATTTATATCAACATGAAGGAGGTCATACAAAAAATGTAACAGAAGGAAAATGGTCTTCTAATCACAATTCAGTTTCAAATGTGCAAACAGGTTATAGCAGTACATATGAACATCCCGTAATTTTTATTGCTTCAAATTCTCACGCCAGTTATTTCTATGGAGATCCTGTTTATAAATTTGTTCTTGACGTTCCAGGAAGTAGCTGGGACGATAATTTTATTGATGAAGTAAACTATGATTTGGGAGGGAATGTAACATTGTTTGAATACGATTATCTTACAAAACTTGGTGAATATAAGATTTTATATGGAACTTCAGCACATGGATACTCTTATTATAGACATACAAAGATTCTTGGAAATAGTAAAGAATGGCTAGGATTTCCGGGAAGAGTTGGAAAAAGTTGGCAATTTCGTGTTACCGACTTACAATCTTTTGGTCTTCATTTTGTTTTATCAATTTTGGCTATTAGTGAAGTGTTGGGATATGATGTTGAAGATATTCATGTTCAAACACCGGCACCATTCACTCCTTCATTCTCTTGGGAATATTATTCATTTACAAACGATATTAGTGGATTTGGAAATGAATCAGATAATCGTAAAACCATAACGTGGGAATCAATATGGCCATAATTAACCTATGTAACAATAGCCACAATAGAATCAGCAGTGATTCAAAAAATTAACGTAGGGGAATTTTTGACGAAGGTATCAATATTTCATGTCCCTACAGTATTAGTTTGCACATTGTGTTTTTCTTGTGCCGGAACAAAAGCAAGAATTGCCGAATTGAATAAACCGGTAATTATTGAAAAAGGAGAAGAATATACTCCGGAAATTAAATTTAAAAAAGCAAAAGTAACGTACCATAACGGTAAGGAATTAAGACTCGACAATGTTATATTGAATCAGGATTCAGCATTACTGTTTGTTAGTGATACAATTAATAAATCCACCATTTCACTCTCAGATTTGCAGTCATTAGAATTGAGCAACTCTCATAAAGGAGCTCATGGAGCGGTAATTGGAGGATTTTCCGGTTTGTTGATTTCGGGACTTCTTTATGATTATAAGGATAAGGAAAATGGTAATAAAAATAGAGATGTTCCCTTTCCAGTAATTCCAGTAAAGGAGGGATTAGACTTTGCATATACATTATTGATAACATTACCATTAGGTGTTGGCCTTGGTTATTTTTTGGGTTCAAAATTTCAAAACTGGAAGGAATATGATCTCACTCCTAAAACACAAAATATGCAAAGTTTGTATTTTGATACCAATAAACAGATACTGCGATATGAATTGAAAATTCCGTTTCGATAAGTACGACATCAATAACCTTTGAATGAAAAATAGTTATAAAAATTTGTGGAATAGTTTTTTGACTACAAATTTAATTATTGTGCAACTCGTTATATTTTTCCCGTTACTTTCTAGCGCCCAATTTGTATCAACTTCTGTTAGTGATAGTATCGATAGTTCTCTTTTAAAGAGGCCTGGTAATATTCAAGTATCATTTCACCAGCAGGAAAAACCTCCGCTTTATTACGACCGGTTAATCAATGAGGTCCTCATGGGAATGGCATCGGGTGTAGCTTTGGGCGCAGTGTTACAGTTTATTCGTAATTTACCTGATAATTTTATAATTGGACCCTCTACAAGTATTATTAACTATAATTCAAAATTACAGGATATTACTTCAGTGCAGAATTATACGAATATAGATAATATTCCCAACAATGTTAACCTGGACAGGAAATCCAAATTTGAAAGATATTTCCCATTTTACTTAGGCATGATTATCGGAAGCACAGCTGCGGTAAACAAGATCGGCAACTTAGACAATGAAACAGGATCGTTATTGTGGACTATTACCGGAAGCACACTCATGGTTTTCGGTGGTCTTTACATGGGAGATTGGGGATCGATACTTGGGCCACCCATCGGAGCAATGATAGCGTTTAATTTGACAAGAAAATTTGATTTTGAGAATGGATCTTCAATGATAGAAGTTAATGACGATAAAGTCAGTATAAGTTTTCCGAAACTTGATGTAGATTATATTCAGAATCAAACATCCGGGGATTGGTTATTAAGGACAAACATCTTAAAGATAAATTTTTAAGACGATAAAATATTTGCATTACTAATGCCTCTTTAATTTCAAATTTCATTTATAGTCGTACGGTCAATAGTATAGTTTTGAAATTGATCACAGTGTGAGTGGATTTGGCTATGAAAATGGATCTGTTTGGGAAATTTGATGGGTAAATCCATAATTGGTGGTGAAATGAAATATATTTCTTCTATAATCGTGATTGGATCTTTATTAATATGCTGTTGTGTGATTGTACCGGGATCGATCCACGCCCAGTACGTATATAAAAGTGATCTTTTCCCCAACAATTGTGACAGAGTGATTAACCACATCAATGCTGATACAATCATCCCTGCACACTATTATAATGAAGAAACGCCACCATCTGCTACGAAAAGTTCAATGATGAAGGCTGCAATAGGTCTGGGATATGAAATTTTACTCGGTGCATTTGGAACCATTCTTATTCTTGATCCATTTTGGCAGAATGATGAATTTACCAAATCGGGAAAGATCGATCATCCGATTCAGTATGTATTCATGATTGGCAGTGCACTGGGTGTGCTTCAGGCTGGCAAAGTACAAAACCAGTCAGGTTCTTCATTGTTTACCTTTTTAGGTGGAATAACCGGCGTAATAGTAGGAAAACAAATAGGAAGTGCGGGAGTGTATCTGGGAGGGCCGGTATTTGCCACAGTGGCATACGAGATCAGTAAATAAGTAGACACAAGTGTGCGAAAATATTGTCATAGAGGGAGATAGGTGAGATTGGATAAGATTGCTTTTTGGCTCATAATAGTGGTATCTCTCCAATTGTATTCCTGCTCAACGGTGAAAACGATGAACGCCGGACCTGACGCGCAATTCCGGGAGATGTTGAGTGCCTCTGACGTGGACACACTACAATTCAAGAAGGTCGAGCTCATGCTGCAAAATGGCACAGCCGTCAAAGGTGAAAATGTGGTTCTCTCCAAATCAACAGGTACGGTATCTTTTTCCTATTTGGATAAGAAGTCCGTTTATCTCTTGAATGATATTCAGTCTCTACGATACAGTAATAAAACATTTGGAACTGCCGGAGGTGCTATTGGCGCAGTTGGAGGAGTTATAGTGTTAATAAATCTTTTGCGGGATAATGAAGCCGGTGAGTCAAGCGGTAGCGAAATTTCATTTGGTACTATTGACTTTAGTGCTATTGCAGGTATTTTCCTTATCCTGCCTATATCGTTTGTAATAGGAAAATTCATCGGATCAAGAATACCCAGGTGGGAAGAACTGGATTTGAGAAGTTTAGATAAACCAAATCAGGAAATGTCCATTAACCCGGTGAATAATATGGTACAAATAGAAGTGAAAATTCCGTTCCAATAAGTTTGGATTAGTAACAAAAATCTTCTGAAACGCAATAAGAATCGACTTCGTAAGCGGCTGACAAAACGGATGGTGTTGGTTAAGTAACTTTTAATAACCATGTTAAAAGCATAGAGGCGGGATGCAATTCTTAATGTATCCCGCCTTCTTTGTATACTGTGCAGCAATATAAAATCATGTATGGGAACGTGAGATAGAATTAAAATCATAGTAAATAAATGAGTACCCCTCTCTGAATCAGCCACATGCACCATTTTGCAGTGCAAATTATTGCACTATATTTCACAATGACTGAGTAGGGATAAATAGTAAGCTATTGTTTATTTACTTGTTATGATGTTGTAAAATCCCGATTATTACTGGAATAGTTTTTGCCTTCAATAATTAAATCTACGATATTGGATATGTGATAGGGGGTTAGCATATCTGGTGGAATGTATTTAATATTCTTTTGCATTTGGGGGATCAAATGAGATGAAACGTTTAAATGTATGGTGTATACTTGCTTGTCTTTGCTTATTTTCAGTACTTAATTTTTGCAGCGAGATATTTCCAACGGAACCTGAAGAGTTCTCGAAAATTTAAATCCATTATACTTTAACTGTTGGATTTACAGGAGAAACTCTGAGGCTTGATATATTTGGCGACGGAACAGTTCAAACAACAGATTGGTCAGGAGAAGTTTCGCAGGGTATTGTGACTACTACTCAGCAGGATTCCCTCATTCAATTGTTCAGCAATTTTTCTCAGTATGATCCGGATTATTTCCCAGATGGAAGTATTTTTGATGGAGATCGTCATAGAATAGTCTATATATATGAAGGAAAAACCGAAACCGCTAGAGTGTATGCTCCACATAAAGCTAATATACCTGAATCTTTTCAGAATATTATTACCTATTTATATGATTTATTTATTCAATTGATCTTCAATTAACACACTAGTATGGAGAAAACGAGCATTTACAACGAGGAGAATTCCGTTGATTTTACAACAGGAATAGGTTTCAGGTTATTATAGTTATATGAAGCAGTAGTGAAGATAAAGTGTGCAAAAATTATATTTTCAAGAGTAAATATGTATTTATTGAGAAATTATTAGTGTAATATGTTAGCAGCTTTTCTGGTAGGACGCGAACCTATCCACACATTCCAAAAATATCCAATAACTACAATAGTTTACACTTACTTAACACATAGAATTGTGCCTAAAATTTAGATTTTTATTCTTAGTTGAAAAATATTGGTTTTTGCTTTTGTAAAATAATTTCAAAAGGACTCTACTAATCTGAAAACTTTTACCAAGAAAAACTGTATCATAATATTGGATATTGGGTACAAATTGCTCTGAGTCGATACATTAGCAAGAATGATAGATAACTTGCTTTATAAGCTGAAAGCCACAGCTGTATCCTGAGCACAAATACAAAGTATTTTAGTCCTTGGTATAAAGATAATATACAAAAAGATTTTTTCGGAGCTAAACTAATAAAGCATTCAGAATACTGGTTATGTGTGGGGAATAGTGTGGGGAATAAAAATTCTGCATAAAGCAAAAGGACTTGGAATTCAATCTAAGTCCTTGTTTATATTGGGCGGGCTCGACGGGACTTGAACCCGCGATCTCCGGCTTGACAGGCCGGCGTGTTAACCAAACTACACCACGAGCCCATAGAATGTTTTCAATCAAATCGGAGGTTAAAACCATTCGAATTTGATCCGCATCAAGCACCGACATGACGCATTTTTGCAAGCCTTAATATACTATCTTGATTGGAAAAAATCAATACTTTTAGTTCACTCATTATTGTTGCGGGAATTTTTGATGTGAGGAACCGTACCCACAATTTCGTGTATCATTGACCTGCCCCTAATGTTTGGGCCATTATTTAAGTTAGTCAATTCATCGATATATTCATTGTTGTATTATCCATTGGCCTTGAGACCGAATCCGGTGGTATAACGGCCTCGGGGGCGGGTGGCCGGTATCTGAGGGCACTATGCGGTCTCTTATGATTATACTCATTTCGCCAGCGTTCCACAAGCACTTTTGCTTCGTGTAAGGTATCGAAGATTTCCCGGTTGAGCACTTCATCACGCAGTTTGCCATTGAACGACTCAATATACCCGTTCTCCCATGGACTGCCTGGTTCAATATACAATGTTTTTACTCCCAGGCGCATGAGCCATGTCCGGACCGCTTGAGCAGTGAACTCTGTGCCATTATCACTTCTCAGGTGAACCGGAACTCCTCGCTGCACGAACAGTGTTGCAAGATGTTCTATGACGTCATTGTGAGTCAGCCTCCTGCCTACCACAATTGCCTGACACTCCCGACTGTATTCATCTAATATTGTTAACAAACGATAGCTCCTTCCCTCTCGGGTTCGTGCTTGCATGAAGTCATAACTCCAGACATGATCCCGGTACGCAGGTCGCAGCCGAATACACGAACCGTCATTGAGCCATAACCGTTTGCGCTTCGGTTGCCTCCGGGGAACTTTTAATCCTTCTCGACGCCACAAACGCTCCACTCTCTTATGATTGACCTTGAAGCCTTCTGGCTGTAACAGTGCGGTAATTCGTCGATAACCATACCGACCATACTGCGTGGCCAACTCGACCATACGTTGCACGAACACCGGTTCATCCGCAGGAGAAATCGGGCGATATTGATGAGTGCTGCGCGGTACTCCCAACACACTACAGGCCCGGCGCTGCGAGATCTCGAGAGTCGTGCAAAGATGCTGCACCACCTCCCGTCGCTTCGCCGGGCTCAGAAGTTTTTTGCATCAACCGCCAGAGTCTCATTGAGGATTTGAATATCCAACTCTTTCTCGGCAACCAGGCGTTTCAGGCGAATATTCTCTCTCTCTAACGCTTTCAATCGTTTCGCCTGATTCACCCGAAGACCACCATACTCCTTTCGCCAACGATAATAGGTCTGCTCTGTAACCTCAATCTGGCGAGCAGCTTGTTGAACCGACTGACCTTGAGCGAGCAGTACTTCTGCCTCTCGAAGCTTGTGGATAATTTGTTCTGATGTGTGAATTCTACGTGCCATTGATCTTGCTCCTTTCTTTTCAATCTAATCCCTGTACTAATATACTATCTGGATCAACTTTTGGGGGCAAGGTCACACAATCAAAAGATTCTCCTCGATATACATTAATCCCAATTGCAAAAGCAAATATTATAAGTAGAGGTATTAATAAAGAAATAACTCCTTTTTTAAATAGATTTAGTACCAAAAAAATCCCACTCAATAGTTCAATAGAAGGGATTAGTATTGTAATAAGATTATTGAAATTTTCAGGAATAATATTAAAAAGGTTGATCGTATCACGAAATACAATCAAATTTGTCATTTTAATACTGCCAGAAATGACAAACATTACGCCAATAATAATTCTAACGATTATCAATATCATATTTATCATCTTTACATTACGAATTTTAATTGGAATAAATAAAACAACACATATAGCCTAGCATATATTTTTACATAAAAATTATCTCAATTTAATAATTGTATCAATAGAATTGATTTCATGCAATAAAACATTTTAAATATCAAAATAGATGTAAATGTAGATGTCATTTTATTATTTTGTATTTGTTGATTGCAAAGGGATTTTGATCATCTGATAAAAGCGTTTTACATAAGTTCTTATAGGTCATTCCAAAATTGTTTGATACAAATTTGTAAAGACTTGAGGAATGCATAAAGCCTAATTCTACAGCATATTTATAACAGTATTTAGAATGGTCATGATTGTGATTTCTCATCATTTTTATAAGTTTTTCGACTCTAACATTATTTATAAATTGTTTTGGTTTGAAATCATATAAATAATAAAAAACATCTTCAAACATTCGGATTGAAATCTCGTTTTTTGTAGCAATCTCTGTAACATTATTATTAATCAAATCAGTTTCAATATTTACTGGTTTAAAGAGGACTCGTTCAGCACCGTATGCCATAGCTCTTGCAATATTCTCATCATTCCCGTACCCTGTAACGGTCACCACTTTACATTTTCTGGTTTGTTGATTCGTTTTGATAAATTGACAGAGTTTGAAACCGTCTATCCCGGGCATCATCAGATCAAGTAATACGACGTCTGGAATTATCTGGGATTATCATAGTTAAAAGTGCTCCTGCTTCAAATCCGTCATGTGCTATTGTTACATAGATGTTGTGCAGTGAAGAGCGGAGTTCATTATGCAATGGTATTACATGCAACCGGCTCATCATCAACAATCATCACTTTGTATCTTTTTTAAATAATGTCATCATCAAACGGGATGCTGTTCTCTTTCATGAATCGTACTAATTCATTCTTTGTTATTCTATGATGACCTCCAGGTGTTCTATAGGATTTCAGTTTACCTGTGTTGATCCATCTATTAACAGACATGAAGCTAGTATTGCACAATTCTGCTGCTTGATATGTTGAAAATACTTTTTGCTTCATATCATCAAAAATCTTCCATTCTAGTTGTTATTATTAATTATATAACATAATTATCCCAATGCCAAGAATTTTTTAGGCACAACTTAGGCACAAATAAAATTTTCTTCTGATGAGTGTATATTATTGTTTTTATTAAGTTTAAAAAAGATTAAGGAATACATACGTTCGAGTCCTACCTGGATAAATTTTGATTGAGAGACCCCCAATTTTATTCAAACACCTTCCAGCCTAAACGGTTATTGTACACTGTAAACAAACCTTGCCAATTCTTGCCAGTATCCAGTATACTGTGAATAATATGACATTGGTGACACTTTTGGAGAAATTTTAGAAGAGATAAATTGGGAAGTCATCAATCTATCAAAGCATAAGATTACTTCTTGATTTTTTACTTAGAAACTAGTACTTTTATTACCGTTACTAGGTGGAAGGTTATTGAACGAAAAATCTTTTAATAGTCAATAGTCAATTCTGAAGCAAGCTCAACAGTATTAATATTGTCCCGTATTTGTCCCGATAAGAATTCACTTTTATTAAAAATTACTGCAATTAACTTGAAATAACTAAAATTAATTCTACTTTAAGAAATCCGTATAAGTTATATTATTTAAATGATTTACGCTGTAACCTATTATCAGTAAATAATTTGCCGAAGCGGTGAAATTGGTAGACGCGCACGGTTCACGTCATTGTGCGTGGTGTCGCCTCAGGTTCCATTGGAAACGCTACAGAAGCTCGTCGTCTACTTCCCAAGTACGCAGAATGAACATGCGCTTGACCCGAGCTACGAGTACACAGAGGCAGGACACGACCTAGAGAATGTAAAGGTCTTCAAGGACTTTCAGAAGATGGAAGGAGTTGGGCTTGTTGTCTCCGTTGGTGAGGAGCACATGTACTACGCGGCGATGAATTCAACAGGGTGTAGGTTGACCGCTCTAGGTGCTCAATATTGGCGACTTGCTAAGGAGAAAAAGCTGTAAATCCTGAGGAACATAGGGAAATAAGCCATGCAGGCGATCCGGCGGTCGCGGTGCTTGTGCGGGAAGACGGCGACCTCTGGGTTACTCTGCTAATGCATTATGTTGATTTCGCTCACTGGAGAATGCGATGAAGATCAGAGATGAACATCTGTACCACGAGGCAGTTCTCAATCAGATTGCAGAACACCCGCGGTTTACAGCGATCAATACGCTAGAAGACCGGGAGGTCTGCTGTCTGACGTACAAAGAGCTAACGAATCTGCTGGAAGAACGTAGAACGGCTCGGGGCACAGGAAAAAGACCACTATCAACTGCTCATCACAGCGGGTTGCCTTTTATATTTGGAAATATTTCATTGACAAGATTATCAACTGTTTTATCAAGATCCTCTTTAAGCGAGTCCTTGCTCTCTTTTTTGAAAGCAACTATCATCTTTTTTAGAACTTCAGCCTCTTCTAAAAAGGATTGCTTATTTTCTCGTAACATGGTATTACCATGTTACGAGAAAACTACAAGTTTGTCTTTGACAACATTCTTTTTAAACTTTATAATTTTCTCAATTTTGCAACTAACATCGTCTGAGAGTCCATCAAATACCTTAAATTGAGCTTGTAACAGTCTCTGTATTTTATCGTTTTTTGCAAAGAATGAGCTTTTCAGTGGGATAGTTCTTCTTTTAAAATCGCATTCTATCAACTTGAATTCTACAAACTCGATCCTGGAGTTAAATACTCGAACTTTTCGCGCAATATCGAATTCTGCAGGTTGATCTTTATCAACATTTTCTGTAATCTGTTCAATTTGCTTTGTTGGTACTTTTTTTAATCCGATTTTTTGGGCATATAACTTATCTTCATCAAACTCTTCCCAGAAAAATGCCATTTATTTTTGGTTTGTTATCTGCGCTCGATTTTATTAAAAGTTGAGAAGGAGAAAATATGAGTGTCGTATTGTCCGAAATTATACACCCTATTCTTAAACCTTCCTGATGACTTACATGTGCATTAAATCCGATAGTTTACGCTGTTTTTGAAGTTTCTGTAGAGCAGCAATACCAGCGTAATCGATACAAATTATTTCCTCATCTACGTCTAATATTATTTGAACGGCTTCAGGTTACAGCACAGTCCATTTTTTTACAAACTTCCCTGCAATATCATTTGATATACGAGGAGCAATATATGTCAGTCTTATATCTGCAGATTTTATTAACTTTCTGATCATTGGTTCAGTGACATTGGATAGGCATTTCATCGTTCCTTCTTTAGTTTCTTTCTAATTATTTTAATTGTCGTTGTGATGGGTTCAATAGAATCCTACCAACCAATTAAATCTACTTTACCACCTTTTTTTAGGAATAGTAGTGGATAATTTTTTGTGCGGCTATGTATTTGATAATCAGTAACTGGAGATCCATCCTTTTTCCGATAGAGTCCGGTTCGATTTACTTCTGCAGCTATCTCTGAGATTGTCATCCTGTAATCTCTATTTTTTAATAAAGGCATCGAGAACAGATTTAAACGACATACAGAGATGGCCGAATTCGTCCGTGGATGGGCAGCCGGACAGGGATTTGAACTGTTCCCTGAAGAAGGTTGTCTGTCAGATACGGTCTGCTGTTTCATTAACACTAAAGATGTGAGTTTTACCGACATCAAAAAAGATTTATGCTCCAAAGGGTATTCCGTCGACTCCGGTTACGGAAATCTCAACAAAAAATTACTTGAAGAGGGTAAACCGCAGACGTTTAGAATCCCCACGATGGGCGATATAACAATCGATGATTTAAAGGAGTATACTGCAAAGCTCGAAGAATATTTTTAAAAAAGGAAAAGCTATGAACGTAACAATTCCTGATACGGTCAGCAAAACGGCTGTCTCGACATTTGAAGATACATGGTTTTCCGTAACACAGAAACCCGGCATTGAGATTGATGAGTGCAGTGAACTGAGCAAAGATGCCGATGCAGTGATTGTTCGGAGCTACAGGCTACGATCTGGTATTCGGTGGATCGCTTAAGGCAATCGGCGGAGCGGGAGCAGGTGTCAATAACATTTCTGTTGATAAGTGTACCGATCTGGGTGTTGTTGTTTTCAACACACCCAGAGCAAACGCGAATGGCGTAAAAAGTTAGTGTTCTGCGGTATGTTCCTCGCCGCTCGAAAGATTGTCAACGGTATAAACTGAACTTCCACGATTAAGGATACCGGAAGTGAGGCGCCAAAGCTGATTGAAAAACAAAGGCCTTTTCAAAGGGGAGAGTTTTTGTATGGGATGCGTGAAGCCATTAGAAATGAAGAGGGACTTTACAATTATATGGTCATAGATTAGATAGAATCTATATATTTAAATAACGTCGTCACAACAACAAATCATATTTCAAGCCAGATAGGGGTGAGTTGGATTAATTGCGGCGATGGCTGATACGTTAAAACATTCCCAACAGGAGCATAAGCGCTTACTCAGCATAGCCGCAGCTGCAAGACATGCTGGTCATAACTGTGAAGGGTGGAGAAAGGCAGCAGTATCCAATATCGCACAACGTGGCAAGAATGTATTAAAGAGAGTGATCGGAGGTCGTAAAAATAGAGGAGGGGGGTTAATCCACTGACCAAGCGACGTTATACCAAATCGATTTTAAAAACTTTCTGCAGGCATATGCAGGAACTGAACGTACGGATACAGGACGGGAGTTATCTTCGGTTTCACGATCTGAGATATGTATTTGCAACGATGTTTTCGAACCGAGGAGTGAGTTTGGATGATATACGTGTTTTCATAAGTCAGAGACCTTAAAACAACAGACCGTTATGGCCACTATTGATGAGAACTTAGCTGGAAAAATATTGAATAAAATTCCTGAAATCAAGAGGTCTAAAAACAGGATAGTTTAGTCAGCAATTGTCAGCAAGAGAATAGAGGGAGCGTGAGAACAGAAAAAGGCAATAAAAGGTAAGGGGTTGTTAAATAAAACTTTAAAAGGTGGGCGATACTGGATTCGAACCAGTGACTTCCTGCTTGTAAGGCAGGCACTCTAAACCAACTGAGCTAATCGCCCTTCATGTGTCAAAAAATTCAAATCAAAATCTACTCAATTGCGTTCATTTTGTCAAGTGTAATCTCGATGATTTATTAGTAAAAAATTCTGTCCTGATTTAAGATATAATGAATTTTTCGGCTTTATTCAGATGGCAATATATGAATATCATTACCACGTATGTATAATTTAATCATTTCAGCTTAATCACGGAATAACCAGAGCCAGAAAGCATTTGTACTGTATCACAAGTTGTGTGTTCCGGGAAGAACTGATCATAGCAAGGGTCTGTTTTGTACTCTTGTCATCTATTAAAGAACCGACAAAATACCCGAGACCATCCAGTATTATGTATGTCGATAAGACAATTACCGAAACACCGATCAGGGAGGTGTCTCATGATATTGACCCGGATAGACCACTAAATGATCCTGATACAATGCAGAATACGGGCACCAGTATTGCTTTACCAGAAATTCTGCGAGTCAATCCAATAACACCGGACTATGGTAGTCTCAATATAATTCTGCTGGCAAAAAAAGGTCCCAATACCAGCAGTGCAGTTTGGTAGAGAAGGTGTATACTGTCAATTTGAGTATTCTGCCTTATAATAACCTTTACCATAAAAGGTATATATAGAATGGAACCAAAAGTGGTAACTAGAAAATTGCTGAAAATGAGATCATAATTTTTTTCGGGTACATATCTGATAAAGACGAGTAAAATAATACCGCTCGGCGAAAGTGCCACAAGAAAAATTCCGATCCTAATAATGCTCATGAAACGGTAATGATAAAAGGTAATAACTGAGTAGCGGCATAATGACAACAGTCAGCAGAAAAGTAACGATCCGTTCCGGCCACAGTAAATTTTTGTATTGCATTGTGTAATGTCGATGAAGTTGAATAGCAGCATAAATGCTACGAAGCAGGGAAGATACGGCATCAGAATGCGTAACTGTGGAAAAGTGAAGCCGCATATGACACCGGCAATGAGAGAAAAATAGATCAGGTACTTCATTATATCGTAATCTGTAGAGGTATACAGCCTTTGTGAATAGTATGGAATATTAATACGGTTTATTTGTATACAAAATGTTGTCTATCTTTAGATGGCAGGTTGTACAGTTTAAATAATTGATTATTTCTTGCTTTCTGAAGCTTGAATGTGTATTTTGCAGCCAATTCCACTGTTGATTGCAATTTTAAAATTATGCAACCTAAAAACAGACATATTAAATCACTCTCAATTGCATACATTCTCTATTTTTCACTATTTATCCTCACGTTTGATATTCCTTTTTTTCATTCCGGAGCCGTAACTGCAAAAACTTCCAAAATCACGAACAAATTGTCGAGTGCTGAAGACAATTCAGTGCTTGAAACCGAAAATCATAACGTCAATGCCGGTGATACTTCGCGTGTCAGTCATTTTCATACTAAATCTCTGACAGTGAATAAGATCTGTTTTTTGTGTGCTTTCGGTTTCTCACTTAATTCAAATAGTATCAAGACAGTTGGAAGCGAATTCATACCTCTTAGTAAAAACATTCAGAATTTATCAAACTTTAGATTAGTATCACTACATGTTTCTTGTCTTCCATCCCGTAGAGCTCCACCCACTGTTGTTGTATGATTAATTGCTTTCGTTGAAGAATTCCAATTAAACAATCAGCGCACACAGTTATACACAGCTTTTGCTGTTGAATGACTCATTGATCATCCGGTACAATATTTCCAGATTTCCAGCGAAAGTAAGGTACGGTGTAATAACATTATACGTTATTTACGTTATTCCGACGTAACTCATGCGTTAACAATATACCGAGTTTGGGGCACAGAGATGAAAAAATTACTTACAATTCTCTTATTTGCAAATATAACGATTTTTTGTGTAAATTGCCCTGTTTTTGGGCAGGACCCGCAAAATAAAAATCAGAATGTATCTGAAGAGCTTGAAAAACTCAAACAAGAATTGCAGTTACTAATTTCTCAGCAGGATATAAAAATACAAGAACTTGAAAAACTCATTACCGAATTAAAGAATAAACTTTCCGAACAGGAAATGGAGGACGAACTGCAACTGCTTCTTGAAGAAGCTTCACAGCTTTCCACGCAGGAGCCAGAAGAGACCGAGAATGTCAGCAAGCGGTTTTCAACCGGTATTCGTCAATTACAGGCATTTAATCCTAACATTACCATGACAGGTGATTTTTACGGTGGCGTCAGCAGCTCAAAAAGTGAACTGATCACCGAGGAAATCAATGAATCGGCCTATCCGAATAATAACTTCATTCTCCGTGAGGTAGAAGTCTCACTTCAGGCTGCCCTCGATCCATTTACACGCGGAAAATCTTACTTTGTATTCAGCGAGGAAGAGATAGGAGTGGAGGAAGCTTATCTGGACTGGTTGAATTTACCGTTAAAATCAAATGTCAAAGTTGGGTTATTCCGTCCCGAATTCGGAATATTGAATAAATGGCACCCGCATGCGCTGCCGCAATTTGACAAACCACGTGTACTGGCAAATTATTTTAGTGTAGAAGGACTTAAAGGTTTTGGTATTGAGACGAATTTTGTACTGCCGAGTATGTTTGCCGATGTGCAGACACTCGATTTATCCGTCATAAAAGGCGGAAGTGGTTTCAGTTTTGCAGAAGAAGGAAAGTACCGGTTTGTCTATACCGGGTATTTGAAAAACTACTATGACATAACCAATGATACCTATTTCGAATGGATTCTGAGCGGTGCCGCCGGTCATAATGACAATGATGAAAACTTTGTGTCCTATGTAGGTGGACTTGGAATGGTTGTGAAATGGACACCCGCCCTCCGGACACTATATCGGTCGGTTGACTGGAAAACTGAATTTATATTAAGTAAACGTGAAACACTTGGACCGGATATCGATACATTCGGTTTCTACACCTCATTACAGAACAGATTAAACAGGCGCTTCGTTCTTGGGGGACGCATTGGTTATTCGGAACTGCCCAGCGACAGCGAACAGAGTGAATGGGATTTCAGAATCAATCTTGATTTCTGGCAGAGCGAATTTGTTTTTGTCCGGTTTCAGTACGGGTATACTGAAAGGGATATTTTTGTAGATGGTGAGCCAGTACCGGATGATAATTCTTTTACATTCCAATTCGTATGGGCAATGGGCCCCCATAAGCATGAAGCATATTAAACTGTATTAATAAATTATTTTACGGAGAAAAAATAAGATGATAGCGAGAATTAAAAAGATTGCGGCCTCAATTTTGTGGATTATGATATTCGGTTTTCTATTTTTCAATATTCCGCAAACGGTTTTAAGCCAGAGCAGCGAAAAGTTAAAAATAGTCAGCTCATTTTCTCATTTCGCCTCAATTGCTGAGTTCATTGTGCAGGATTATGGTGAGGTATTCTATATTTCACAGGGAGACCAAGATCCCCATTTTGTTCCGCCGAAACCGAGTTTTGCTCTGATGCTCAGCGATGCAGATGTGTGGATTACAACCGGTCTTGATCTCGAACTCTGGTCGGCAACACTCTTGGACAAAGCCCGAAATCCCAATATCATGGACGGTGAAACCGGATTTGTATCTGCGTCTGATGGCATACGGATGCTTCAAGTCATGCCGGTTGTAAGCCGAACCGAAGGAGATATTCATCCGATGGGGAATCCCCACATCCATACGGGTCCGCTCAACTGGAAAGTGATAGCACGCAATATTACCATCGGATTAAAAAAGGTTGATCCGGCACACACCGATTTTTATGATCAACGTCGGGATGAATTTATTGACAAAGTTGACAGAACTCTGTTTGGCAATGATCTTGTCGATCTGTTTGGTGGAGAAACATTGAGCAAACTGCTGGAAAATCATACGTTGATTGATTTTCTTGCACGTCATTATCAGGGTGAGACACTCCATGGTCTCCTCGGCGGCTGGCTGGCAAAAGCGATGCCATTCCGCGGTAAAAAGATTGTTGCCTATCATAAAAACTGGATTTACTTTGCCGATACATTCGGACTCGAGATTCTTGGTTATGTCGAACCAAAACCGGGAATTCCACCATCCGCAAAACATGTTCAGGAAATTATCCGGCTCATCAATGATCAAAAAATCGAATTGATGATTGTTGCCAATCACTTTGAACGTAACTCCCCGAGAAAAATTGAAGAACGGACCGGTGTAAAGGCAATATTTTTCCCATTTGCTGTTCATGGTGTACCGGAAATAACGGATACTTTTGAAATGATCGACTATTGGATTGATGCTATTAATACAAATATTATGGATTAATTTCGAATGTTGGAAACTATAGCTTATTTATCTCCGCCATTTGCCATATGTCTGCTTCTCGTCGGAATATTGAGTTACTTTGGTAACCATATCCTGGAGAGAGGAATTATTTTTATCGATATAGCGCTTGCACAGATTGCGGCACTCGGGACAATAATTGGGATATTAATCGGGCTTAATCCCGAGTCGATAACCGCTACACTATTCTCACTTGCATTTATCATGATGATAGTTGCACTATTCCATTTCTTCAAGTTTGAAAAAGATGGAATACCGGAAGAAGCAGTGATCGGAACAATGTACGGTCTTTCGTTAGCCGTTTCGATCGTTCTCGCCGAACGGATACCCGGAGGATCGAATTTTATCAAGGAAACATTTACCGGAAACATCCTCTGGGTAACCTGGTCAGAAGTGGCCGTTAACCTATTTTTTTTTCTCTGTATTGGTTATATCCATTATGCATGTCATAACAACTTTATAGCAATTTCCCGGAAACAAACAGAGAATTTTACACGATCAAAACTCCTGTTGTTTGATCTTCTTTTTTTTGTGACGTTTGGTGTAGTCGTCGTCAAGGCTGTTTCAATCGGCGGAATTTTTGTGGTTTTCACGTTTCTGATTGCACCAGCATCAATTGCTTCACTTTTCAGCACAGACTTGAAATGGAGGCTATTGCTATCGTGGGTAACAGGTTTCCTAGGCTCGGTATGCGGTATTGTCTTATCATATCAGTTTAATTTACCGAATGGCCCGACAATCGTTTGTGTTCTCGGTTTCTGTCTGATTGTTGCAGGACTTATTAAAAAATTTGCATATAAAACGGTTTGATAAGGAAATGTTTCTGTGAACATTATTCAATTCATGTTAGATCCATTTCTGGCCTGTGTCATTCTGATCGGGATTCACGGTTATTTCGGGATACATGTACTCAAACGTGAAATTATCTTTATTGATATTGCAATGGCGCAAATTGCGGTTCTGGGTATAACCGTTGCGATTCTGTTTAATATCGAATCAGAGAGCAATTGGGCATATCTCTTTTCGGTCGGTTTTACTACGTTGGTGGCAGCGCTATTTGCGTATATCAAAGATGAAAAACTTGTTATTCCTCTTGAAGCAATAATAGGATTATCCTATGCGATATCAACTACTGCTACCATATTGATTATTGACAGAGTTGCTGGTGCAGCTGAACATATTCAGGAAATGCTCATTGGTTCAATTCTGTGGGTAACGAGGCCTGAGATTTTAAAATCGTTTTTGGCTTATGCGATCATTGGAGTAATCCACTATATTTTCAGAGAAAAATTTATTGCAATATCGGAAAACTCCAAAACTGCTAAAACCAGTGGAATAAATGTCAAGATGTGGGATTTCCTGTTTTATGCGACACTGGGAATAGTTGTTATACACTCAGTACGTATCGGTGGCATTTTGGTCGTATTTGCATTTCTAGTTATTCCCGCATCGATTTCCACACTTTTTACCCGGAGCTGGTTTGCTAGGATTGTTATCGCGTGGACAGTCGGTACTCTTGTCTCTGTTGTGGGGCTCTATTGTTCCTGGCAGTTAGATCTTCCGACCGGGCCTGTGGTAATCTTAGCACTCGGTATCGTGCTGTTCTGTGCAATGATTCTCAAAAAAATAATCCCCGCAAAATCTCCGTAGTTTATTGATCTATTACAGTTGAACAACAATGAAGTTGTCGTTGACCAATAACTATGTACTGTGGCTGTAAAATAGAAGAAGTGTGGCAAATAGGATTATGAAGATGATGCAATCGCGTTATATTGAACCGGAAAAATCTTCGTGAAAATCTTCGATCATGTTTTCCATTTTGTGCCAGTGCTTTCCAACTGAGTGGCTCATTATTAGTATGAAACATTCCCCGTTTTGCGAATAAGTAGGCTATAAGTTTTATTAGGAGTTTTCCACGGATTTTTAAGGAATAATTATGTAAGTATCAGCAGATTTGCAAAACCCTTAAAGCGGTGTGAAGTGATATGAATCTCTGGCCGAATCAGACAATACACAGTCTTGACTTTAATCTGAATTTTTTATACATTAGTTATTCTTTTAATCAGCGCCCATAGCTCAATTGGACAGAGCATCTGATTACGGATCAGAAGGTTGGGGGTTCGACTCCTCCTGGGCGTGCTAAAGAAAGAAGATAGCGCTTCCCAGCCGTTCCTCCAGCGGCAAGTTTTTCTCCACAAATGTACATCCATTGGCTACACTTGTCGATATGAAGGACACCGGTTTACGCATCAGAGTGCAGCGCGAACTCCGAGCAAAAGGACAGAGGACGGATGAACTGAATGTCGAAAGCAAACCAGAAACCAGAACAGAAGGCGCGTGACAACATTGATGCGATGTTGGAGCAGGCAGGCTGGTTAGTTCAGGATAAGAATAAAATCGACTTCAGCACCGGCTTCGGCGTCGCCATCCGCGAGTACCAGACGGATGTCGGTCCCGCCGACTACGTTCTGTTCATCGATAAGAACCCGGTCGGCGTTGTGGAGGCCAAACCGGAGGATTTGGGTCAGAAGATCACGACCGTCGAGGAGCAGTCCGCCGCTTATGCCGCCGCCAACCTCAAGTGGGTAAACAATAGCAAACCCCTGCCATTCGTTTATGAAAGTACCGGCGTGCTGACGCGCTTCACCGACATGCGCGATCCGAAGCCCCGCTCACGGGAGGTATTCAACTTTCTCCGGCCGGAGACGATGCGGGACTGGTTCAACCAGCCGGCCTCGCTGCGTACGCGGCTCCGGGTGCTTCCGGATCTGGATCCCACGGGCCTCAGGACGTGCCAGATCAATGCCATCGAGAAGCTTGAGGCATCCTTCAAGGATAACCGCCCGCGCGCGCTCATTCAGATGGCGACCGGCTCCGGCAAGACTTATGCCGCCATCACCTCGATCTACCGGCTGCTCAAACACGCTGACGCCAAGCGCATCCTCTTTCTCGTCGACACCAAGAACCTCGGCGAACAGGCCGAGCAGGAGTTCATGGCCTATGTGCCCAATGACGACAACCGGAAATTCACGGAACTCTACAACGTCCAGCGGCTGAAATCGTCCTTCGTCGCCAAGGACAGCCAGGTCTGCATCAGTACCATTCAGCGCATGTACTCGCTCCTCAAGGACCGGGAGATGGATGAAGCCGCCGATCAGATCAACCCGGCGGAAATAGTTCAGCCTAAACAACCGATGCCGGTTGTCTATAACGGCAAGATTCCACCTGAATTCTTCGACTTCATCATCATCGACGAATGCCACCGCTCGATTTACAACCTCTGGCGGCAGGTCCTGGAATATTTCGACGCCTGTCTCATCGGCCTGACCGCCACGCCGGACAACCGCACCTACGGCTTCTTCAGAAAAAACGTCGTCAGCGAGTATACCCATGAGCAAGCCGTCGCCGACGGCGTCAATGTCGGCAGCGAAATCTATGCCATCGACACGGAGAAGACCCGGCACGGCGGCCAGCTCATGGTGGGCCAGCAGGTCGAGAAGCGTGAGCGCCTGACGCGCCGAAAGCGCTGGGAGATTCAGGATGAGGATGTCACCTATGCCGCCGAGCAGCTCGATCGCGACGTCGTCAACCCCGACCAGATCCGCACAGTCATCCGCACCTTCCGCGACAAGCGGACGGAGATATTCCCCGGCCGCGCCGAAGTCCCGAAGACGCTTGTTTTCGCCAAGACCGACAGCCACGCCGACGACATCATCCAGACCGTGCGCGAGGAATTCGCCGAAGGCAACCAGTTCTGCAAGAAGATCACCTACAAGACCGAGGAGGATCCGAAATCCGTCCTCGCCCAGTTCCGGAACGACTACTATCCACGCATCGCCGTGACCGTGGACATGATCGCCACGGGCACCGACGTCAAGCCGCTCGAATGCCTGATCTTCATGCGCGACGTGAGAAGCCGCAACTATTTCGAGCAGATGAAGGGCCGCGGCACCCGCACCCTCGACCATGACGATCTCAAGAAAGTCTCGCCCTCCGCTGTCAGTGGGAAGACCCACTATGTGATCGTTGACGCCGTCGGCGTCACCAAATCGCTCAAGACCGCCAGCCAGCCGCTCATCACCAAGCCTTCCGTGCCGCTCAAGGATCTCGCCATGGGTGTGATGATGGGTGCGCGCGACGAAGACACGGTCAGCTCCCTTGCCGGCCGCCTCGCCCGGTTCAACAGGCAGCTCGACCCCCAGGAGCAGGAGCGCATCAGGGAACAAGCCGGCGGTGTCGAACTCACCCGGATCATCGGCAATCTGCTGGCCGCCATCGACCCCGACTGCATTGAGGCTAAAGCCCGCGAGATCGAGCCCGTGGCAGGAGATGCCGAGCCGACGCCCGCCGCTCGTGAAAAGGCCCATGAACAACTGGTCAGTGACGCCGCCACTGTCTTCGACGGCGAGTTGGTCGAACTGATCGACTCCATTCGCCGCGACAAGGAACAGACTATCGACCATGACGGTCTTGACACCGTGCTCCGCGCCGAATGGGAAGGCGACCCCCATGAGAACGCGGAAGCCATGGCGCGGGACTTCCGGCACTATCTGGAAGCCAATAGCGACGAGATCGAAGCTCTGACGATCTTCTTCACCCAGCCGCACCGCCGCCGCGAGGTGACCTATGCAATGATCCGGGAGGTGTTCGGCAGGCTGAAAAACGACAAACCCCTCCTGGCCCCTTCGCGGGTCTGGCAGGCCTATGCCCTGCTCGACGAATACAAGGGCGGTCGACCGATCAGCGAATTGACAGCGCTCGTGGCGCTGATCCGCCGCGTCTGCGGAATCGATGCGACGATCTCGCCCTATTCGGACACCGTGCGCCGCAACTTCCAGAACTGGATCATGACGCACCACAGCGGCAGCGGAGAGAAATACAACGAGGAGCAGATGGACTGGCTGCGCATGATACGCGACCACATCGTCAGTTCCTTTCACTTGGACCGCGACGATCTCGACATGGCTCCGTTCGATGGAAAGGGCGGCATGGGGCGCATGTATCAGTTATTTGGCGATCGGATGGATAGCGTGATCAAGGAATTGAATGAGGCGTTGGCGGGATAAATGGCGACCGATTGTGAAGGGCCCATACCCCCCTACGGATGGCAACGATGCGCCCTGCCCGACTTCGCGTGCATCGTAATGGGGCAATCACCCTCCTCAAAGACGTACAACCGTAGTGGCGACGGCCTTCCCTTCTTCCAGGGAAAGGCGGAGTTTGGCGACCTATACCCAACGATCAACATGTACTGCTCGCAGCCCAACAAGATCGCCAAGCGGGGTGCCACTCTTCTGTCGGTTAGAGCCCCAGTCGGCCCGACCAATCTCGCACAACGCAAGTGTTGCATTGGTCGTGGTCTGGCAGCTCTTCATCCTTGCGGGGGGATCGAGCCGAAGTTCCTCCTGCACCTCTTCAGAAGCATAGAACCCGTAATATCGGGCAAGGGGACAGGTTCGACATTCAAAGCCGTTACCAAGGCGTTCGTGGAAGGCCTTGAATTCAACCTGCCACCGCTGCCGGAACAGCACCGCATAGTCGCCAAGATCGAGGAACTTTTTTCCGAACTGGACAAGGGCGTCGAGAGCCTGAAGACGGCGCGCGCGCAGCTCAAGATCTACCGCCAAGCCGTGCTCAAACACGCCTTCGAAGGCAAGCTCACGGCGCAATGGCGCAAAGAAAACAAAGACAAGCTTGAGACGCCCGAGCAATTGCTTACTCGCATCAAGCAGGAGCGGGCGGCACGCTACGAGCAGCTGCTCAAGAGGTGGAGAGCTGCTGTCAAGGCATGGGAAGAAAGCGGCAAGTCAGGCAAGAAGCCAACGAGGCCCAAAAGACCAACTAAAGTAGTACCAATAAAAGGGGAACAAGGCGAGGAATTGCCCGCCATTTCTGCATGCTGGGAATGGCTAAACTTGAAACATATCGGTCGGATTGAAACGGGCACGACACCTTCAACAAAGATTTCTGCAAACTACGGGGGAAAACTTCCGTTTTTCAAACCTACTGATTTGGATCAAGGAGCGCATGTCGGAACAGCAAGATATCATCTTTCCCAGTTTGGCGAGGAATCCGCACGTGTTCTTCCGGCGGGCTCAACTTTAGTGACATGTATCGGAGCAACCATTGGGAAAACGGGATTTGCAGTAACCCGGTGCGCAACCAATCAACAAATCAACTCAATCAGTCCTTGCGCTGGATTCAACTCCAGATTTATATATCTCCAAATGGTGGCTCCATTCCTTAACGGCAGAATAAAGACTGACGCATCAGCGACAACACTTCCGATCTTGAACAAATCAAAATTTTGCGAACTACCGTTTGTTCTCTGCTCCCTCCCCGAGCAACATGAGCTCGTCCGACTGGTGGAAGAGCGATTTACAGCGATGGAGCGGAGCGGGCGAGAGATCGACGTAGCCTTGGAGCGGGCGGAGGCACTCCGCCAGTCCATCCTGAAGAAAGCCTTTGCCGGTCAGCTTGTCGCACAAGACCCTACCGACGAGCCTGCATCCATTCTTCTGGAAAGAATCAAAGCCGAGCGAGAGCAGGCGACGAATAAAGCAACCAGCAAAACAACAGAGAAGAGGACCGTCGCATGAACACCGCCCCCATCGTTTCAAAAGTCTGGACCTTCTGCACCACCCTGCGCGATGACGGGGTCGGCTATGGAGACTACCTGGAGCAGCTCACCTATCTGATCTTCCTCAAGATGGCCGACGAATACGCGAAGCCGCCCCATAACCGCGACGTCGGCATCCCCACCGAATACAACTGGCAGAACCTGAGGTCGAAGCGGGGCGCGGAACTCGAAGGCCACTACGTCGCGCTGCTCCGCGCACTCGGCACCAAGACGGGCATGCTGGGGCAGATCTTCACCAAAGCCCAGAACAAGATCCAGGACCCGGCGAAACTGTACCGCCTCATCGACATGGTCGACGACACCGAGTGGGTCACCATGGGTGCCGACATCAAAGGCGATATTTACGAAAATCTGCTGGAGCGAAACGCCGAGGACACGAAATCCGGTGCCGGGCAGTATTTCACGCCGCGCGCCCTCATCCGCGCCATGGTTGAATGTGTGCGGCCCGAGCCGGGTAAGCTCATTGCCGACCCGGCCTGCGGCACGGGCGGTTTCTTTCTGGCCGCCTACGACTTCATCACCAATCCGGACAACTTCAATCTGGATAGGTCGCAAAAGGTATTTCTGAAGCACGAGGCGTTTCATGGCAGCGAGATCGTCGCTAACACGCGCCGCCTGTGCCTGATGAACATGTTCCTGCACAACATCGGTGAGATCGACGGCGGCGCGCCCATTTCGCCGAATGACTCGCTGGTGGCCGATGTCGGCAAGCGCTTCGACTATGTGCTCGCGAACCCGCCTTTCGGCAAGAAGAGTTCCATGAGTTTCACGAACGAGGAGGGCGAACAGGACAAGGACGACCTGACTTACAACCGACAGGATTTCTGGGCGACAACATCCAACAAACAGCTCAATTTCGTGCAGCACATTCGCACGATGCTCAAGACCACCGGCCGCGCTGCCGTTGTCGTGCCGGACAATGTGCTGTTCGAAGGCGGTGCCGGTGAGACGATCCGCAAGAAGCTGCTGGACAACACCGACCTGCACACCATTCTGCGTCTTCCGACCGGCGTGTTCTACGCGCAAGGGGTCAAGGCCAATGTGATCTTCTTCGATAACCGCGAAGCCAGCCCGAATCCCTGGACGAAGCAGGTCTGGTACTACGACTACCGCACCAACATTCACCACACGCTGAAGAAGAAGCCGATGCGTTTCGAGGACCTGTCGGATTTCGTCAGCTGCTACAACCCGCAGAACCGGCACAAGCGCAAGGCGACCTGGGACGAGAAGGACACACCCGAAGGACGCTGGCGCAGTTACAGTTATGAGGAGACCGGGGCGCGCGACAAGACCAGCCTCGATATTTTCTGGCTCAAGGACAAGAGCCTGACCGATCTGGACAACCTGCCTGAGCCCGCCGACCTCGCCGAGGAGATCATCGAGAGCCTCGAAGCCGGCCTGAAGAGCTTCCGCGAGGTGCTCGCCGGTCTCGGACCGGGATAGGTGAGCCCACATGCACCCGGTGATTTCAGCTCTCGATATTCAGAGGCACCTATGGAACCCTGGACCATTGACCTCCTCAGTCAGGACGGCTATCGTAACTCCCGAAAACCTGAAGCCAGCATTGAGCAAGGCTGTTTATGTGGCCGGATAACGAAACCGAACGCGACTTTCTGAACTTCACGGGCGTCGCCGACACCGTTGCTGAGATCATCGTGCAGGCCAACGGGTGCCCGATATCGATAGGCGTGTCTGGTGCCCGGGGTGTCGGAAAGTCTTCCATGATTAAGCTGGTTCACAAGGCCCTGGCTGACCGCGCTGAGGACGGCAAGCCACCAAAATTCGTCTTCGTCGAATTCAACGCATGGCTCTATCAGGGATACGACGATGCCCGCGCTTCATTGTCGGAAACAATTGCGACGACTCTCGTGGAGGAAACGGAAAAAAAAGACCGGTGTCGACAAGGCCAAAGAGCTCGTCGGGCGTGTTGACCTGGGGGCAAGGAAGCCTCCGCGAACGGCTTGACGGACGCCGGGCTCGAAGCGCTTCTGGCGAATGAAAGTTGAACGTGTCGTTCTCGACACGAATGTTCTGATCAGCTCCCGAAATTCGACAATTATGTTGGCCGGAAAGGCAGGGCGATTTACTTCGTCCAACTCGAGGCAGTCTCGGAATGGGTGTCGATAGCGGGAGCCAAGCTAGGGTGTCGCGATCCGGATGACGACAAACTGCTCGAGACGGCGCTGATGGGTGAAGCGGATTGTCTGATTACGGGGGACCGGGATCTTCTGGAAATGTCCTCGTTTCACGACATTCCGATTTTGACACCGGGGGCTTTCTGGATCTCCGGGCACGCTAATAACGGCCCTGGGATCCGTGAGGTTCGGAGAAGCTTCGCTGCTCCGCAGCATACAGGGTGTCGGCAAGTAGCGGGCTGAGGTCTGGACCTGCGGGCACCCCAGTAATTTGCCGATCATCGGCAGGCCCTCGCCGGGTGCGAGAGAGAGAAGCAGATGACCGTGAGGATGCCGGAGATGCTCAATTGTGCCAAGAGCACCCTTATAAATTCTCACACAACTGGTTAGGAAGGTATGACTCGAAAGTTGGCGAGTGGGACTCGCAGGACGCTGGTAGTGCATAGCCGCTACGCGTGGCGAAGCCATCGGACGCAAGCCGCGATTGACGGTGAGCAGGGTCTGCTGATTGTCACTATCGAGCAACTTGCCGCCCGGCTTGCAGGCGGTTTCCTCCAATCCATCAACGCGGATGATCTCAAGGCCGCGGTAGCAGCAGCCGTCGCGGCGCCGCTGGGAGAGTTCGACAAGATCAAGGTACTACCCGGCTTTCAACGTGCGGCAGCAGCGAGTTTGTGGAAGGCATGGACCGCAGGGTTGAAGCTGGATAAGGAAGCGAAGGCTGCGGGCGACGAAACGGGGGAAACGCGCCTTGCCTCGCTGGTGGTTCTTGAAAGAGAAGTGCTTTCGAAGCTGCCGAACCATCAGGTCCGGCCACGGGACCTGGTAGCGGCGGCGGCCCAACGGGTTGGCCATACCCGCTCAATCTTCGGCCGCATCGAGATCCACGGCCACACCGAGATGTCACCGGTGTGGCGGCCATTATTGTCACTGGTTCGCCGGGAAACAGACCTTGCCTGGGTGGCGGAAGCAAGGGAAACCCCAAGTTGGCTGCCAGACACCGGGATCGCAGTTGAAACAACGCCGGTTTCGGCGCCATCCGTCCGTACCGTGTCCTGTGCCAGCCCGCGGCACGAAATTTTGGAAGCCCTGCGGTGGGCCCGGCAGCATCTTGCCCGAGGAGCACTGCCCCAACAGATTGCGATCACGACGGCATCGCCCGAGTTCTGGGATGATCACATGCTGGCACTGGCGGAAGCCGCGAATTTGCCCATCCACTTCATTCATGGCCGGTCAGCGCTTTCGAAAGCCGAAGGGCAACTCGCCGCGGCTCTTGCCGAAATCCTCCTGCGCGGATTTTCGCGTGCGCGCATGGTCCGTTTCCTGGCACTCCTCCGCTCACAATGCAAACGCTTTAACCCCCTGCCGGGCGACTGGTGGCAGGCCTTGCCAGAGGGGGCCCCGTTGCTGGACGCAGCCCGTTGGAGGAGGGCCATTGCCGCGTTGGCACCGAGGGATTCCTCCGATGGCAAAGACCCCCGGCCTTTGCTGGAAGAGATCATCGAGACACTGAGCAAAGGTCTGATGGAATCGGCAGCAATCGGCGATCGGCTTCTCGACGGAAAGGCGCTTGCGGTTTGGCGCAAAGCGCTGACGGAGGGACCTCCGGCCGCCCTGGACATAACCCTGACCGGGCTGCGTGTCGATGACGGGGTTGAGCCCGGTGCCGCCATCGTCTGGGGTCCGGCGTCGGCCATCGCCGCTGTTCCCCGACCCCTTGCTTGGCTTGTCGGGCTGACCTCGCGTTCCTGGCCACGGCGCGCTAGTGAAGATCCGCTTCTTCCGAATCACATCATCACGGCAGGGCGTCTCGATCCCCTGCCCGTTCACGAAGCGGACCGGCGCGACTTTCAGACCATCCGCAACATGACGAACGACGAAATCGTCTGTTCGAGGGCGCGGCGTGATAGCGAAGGACGGCTAAACGGCATTTCTCCGCTTTACCCGCACCAGCTTGGCGAAGCCTTCCTCGCGCAGAGCCGGGAACCCGAACATGCCGCAAGCGCAAGCGACCGGTGGATGGCCCGGCCCGACGAATTCGCCGGGCTGCCTCGCGCGACGTCGGCGCGGCAGACCTGGATCGACTGGCACCGGAAGACGCTTTCCGGTCACGACGGCCTGGTAAGGAGCAATCACCCCTTGCTGGTCCGGGCACTCGACCGGCGGCAATCCGCGAGGTCGTTGGTGAAGCTGCTCCGTGATCCTCTGGGCTATCTCTGGACTTACGGCTTTGGATGGAGAGAACCCGAGAAAACGGATGAGCCGCTGACGCTCGAGCCGCTCGCCTTCGGCAACCTGCTGCACGAAATTCTCGAAGAAGCGGTGACCCGGCTCGAGGATGCTGAAGCCGGCGGGTTTGCCGGTGCTTCGACCGAGACTATTGGGCAAGCTATAGAACAGGCTGCGGAAATCGTGAGGACGCGGTGGGACGAAGCGCGGCCCGTGCCGCCTCCCGTAGTCTGGGAGCGCAAGCGGGCCGAAGCGATGGAACTCGCTGCAATCGCGTTGACTCTGGACGAAGAGTCTTTGCCGGATCAGCGCAGTTGGGCCGAAATTCCATTCGGTGCCGATCCGCGCGCGGAGGCTCTCAGCGAAGACGCCCGTACCGCGCTGCCGTGGGACCCCATGTCGAAAGTCACCATCGCGGGCACGGAGATTTGCATCGGTGGATCGATCGACCGTCTTGACCTTGCCGGAGACCAAAGCCGTGCGCGGGTGACGGATTACAAGTCGGGGAAACTGGGCGGGCACCCGCCTCAGATCAAGGGGGGTGCGGAATTGCAGCGGTGCCTTTACGCATTCGCGGTCAAAGTGCTGATCGGTACGCCACTGCAAGTGGAAGCGCGTCTTCTTTATCCGCGCCGAGACAATCAGCCGAAGCCCCTCGATGACCCGGAAGGAACACTGGAAAGGCTTGCCGGATTCCTGGCAGCGGCCTCTACTTCGTTCGCCGAAGGAAAAGCGCTTCCCGGCCCTGCCGCGGAGGAGAGCTGGTATGATTTGGCCTTTGCGCTGCCGGGGGGCTCGAAGGAAAGCTACCTCGCGACAAAACTGCCGTTCGCCGCCGAGGCTCTCGCTGCCATCGCACCGGTGTGGGAGGAACCTTGAAATGACAGGTAATCGCACAACCGTTCAACTCCCGGATTCCGCGGCGCGGATCGCTGCTCTGACGGATCATGAGCGCTCCCTCCTGATCGAGGCGGGCGCGGGTAGCGGAAAGACGGCTCTCCTGGCCGGGCGAGTGGCGCTGCTCATCAGCGCCGGAATTCATCCGAAGGACATTGCCGCGATTACGTTCACGGAGGCCGCCGCCGCGGAACTGCTAGAGCGGATAGAGAGCATCGTGCGGGTTCTTCTGTCCGGCGGGGTTCCCGTTGAGCTTGCCGAGGCGTCGCCGTCCGGTCTGACCGAGGTGCAGAAAACCCATCTTCAAAACGGCGCTGATGCTCTGGACGAAATCACCTGCACCACTATCCACGGATTCTGTCAGCAATTGATCCGGCCCTTCCCGGTGGAAACCGGCCTCGATCCGGGTGCGACTATTATCGATCCCGCGGCAGCGGAACTCGCCTACCAGGACCTGATGGAGGCGTGGCTTTCGGCTCGGTTCGGACGTGACCGCGCCGCCGAAGGATTAGGGCGAATTCCGCCAATGGAGAATGTCGGCGGCGAGGAGGATTTCTTTGCCGAGCTCCTGCTGAGGGCACCCGATGAAACACTGGAACTGATCCAGCGCACGTCACAATTTCTAAAAGTCCACCGGACGGCGCAGGCCGCCGGTGCGAAAACCGATCAGGCGGCATTGGCAAAGATCACGGACGCGGCCAACGCATTTGCCGCCTGGTATAACGATTGCGGTGTGGTGGAACCGGTCACCGCCGGCCTGATCAATGATCTCGGGCGGGTTGCCGATTTGGCACGGGAGGCTGCCTCGCAAACTCTGACTGGCCGCCGCATCGCCGAGCTTCTTTTCCATGAGCCGCCCTCAGCCTGCAAGAAGGAGCAAAAGGAATTTAAGCAGTGGCGGGTCAAGACAAGGTGGAAAGATGCGGCAAAAGCCGTGGGCAGAAGCGTGGCGCACGGTGAGCAGCTCAGCGCCGCCGGTGAAGCGCATTACAGCGCTTGCGCCGAGGCCTATGACGCGTTTTGCTCCGGACTCGGCGCTCTCGCGTTCGAACGCTTTGTCGCCGAGTTTGACGTGCTTCGGGATCTGTACCGGGACTATAAGCGTGGTGCGGCTCTTCTTGATTTCGACGATCTGCTGCACCATGCCCGTGATCTCCTCAAAAGCGATGAAGCGGTACGCATGGCGCTGGCAGAGCGTTATTCATACATCTTGGTCGATGAATTTCAGGATACCGATCCCGTCCAGGCCGAGATTATTTGGCGGCTTGCCGGTGAGGGAGATTCGGCATCACTCTGGCATGAACGCGCCATTCGTCCCGGCGCGCTGTTTCTTGTAGGGGATCCGAAACAGGCGATTTACCGGTTCCGCGGGGCGGACGTGCAAATCTATCTTGTGGCCAAGCAGGCGCTTTCAGAACGCGATCCGGCATCCATCCTGAAAATCTCGTCCAACTTCCGGACGCGGAAACCCATCCTGAAATACGTCAATGAGCATTTTCAGGGGATGCTTGACGAAGCACAGGGACAGCCCGGCTTTACCGCGCTTAGGGCAACACGATCTTCCGACGATGAACCCAGTATCGCGGCCTTTGATATTGCGCTGGACGACCGGCACAAGAACACCAAGGGCAAACTGCTTGCCGATCGTGTCCGCCGGGAGGAAGCGGCGGTTGTTGCCGACATCGTGCGGCGCCTGATCGGAGCGTATCTCGTTTGGGACAAGGATGAGCGCGAATTCCGGGCCGCAAGGGCCGGCGATATCGCTCTGCTCGCCCCAACCGGGACCAGCCTTTGGATTTATGAACAGGCTTTGGAGCGGTGCGATATCCCCATTGCCACACAGGCGGGCAAGGGCTTCTTTCGCCGCCAGGAAGTCCAGGACCTGATCGCGGTCACCCGGGCAATCGCGGATTCCCGCGATACCCTGGCGTTCGGTGCGTTGATCCGGGGACCTTTGGTCGGTCTCACCGAAGAACGGGTCGCCGATGAGATCGAGGCGCTACAGGTCCGCTCGGAAGGCGCGGGCCACCTCAACTTGTGGACCGATCCGGAGCGGATCGGCAGCGACGTGCTTCGGAAAACCCTCACCGTGCTGCAAAATTTGGCTCGCAAGGCCCGGCGGCGGAACACGCCCTATCATCTGCTTGCGGAGGCCGTTGAAGAGCTGCATGTGCGGCCAATCTTGAAGGCACGTCATCCGCGGGGTGCCGAACGGGCACTCGCCAACGTTGAACTCGTTCTGGAAATGGCGCGGGCCTATGCCGGGCGCGGAATCGGGGATTTTGCCCGCGCACTTTGGCAGCGCTGGAACGATGAAGACACCCAAGCGGAAGGCCGCCCTGACGCCGAAGCGGATGCTGTCTCAATCATCACCATGCATTCGGCCAAGGGCCTGGAATGGCCCATCGTGATTCCCATCAATTCAACCACCAAACCTCGGTCGGATATGAACTTCCTTTACCGGCGCCGGGACGACAGCGTCCACTTCAAGGTATTCGGCTTTCCGAGCTCTGACTATGAAAAGGTGTGCCAGGAGGAAACCGAGGAACTGCGCCGCGAGCGGATCCGTCTTTGGTACGTCGCTCTGACCCGTGCGCGGGACCTGCTGCTGCTCCCCAGGCAAAACGAGCGCATCGAGGGCGATTGGCTCAGCCTGATAAATATCGATATCGAGGCTCTTCCTCTTTTCGATGGTGCACGGCGGTTTAAAGGAGTGCCGACGGTTGAAATCGGTGGCGGTCACAACGCTCAGGATGCCGAGGCATGGAAGCGGGAGGCGGCGACCATTGCTGCCAACCAGCGGTACATATCATGGTATCAGCCAAGCCGTCATGAGGACCGGGAGGAACCTATGGAAGAGCAGGAGGCCGTGTTTGCAAGCGCCGACGAAGCCCTCGAAACCATTCCGGAAGAGACCGAAGAGGCGCATATCCGGGGCGGGCGAGAGCGTGGCTTGATCCTGCACAAGCTAATGGAAGAAGTGCTCACCGGCGAAACCGCAGGGGATACGGGACCGTTGCAAGCGCGCGCTGCCGAACTTGTTGCCCAAAGGGGGCTCAAGGATGAGCAAAATGCGGCGGCGGGTCCGGCTAGCGCCGAGATGGTCGCCACGGTCGTGCGGACGTTGCAACTCCCGGAACTGACGGCCCTGTGGCCACGGTTGGTTCCTGAATTCCGGGTCTATGCAAGCGCTATCGAAGGCCGTGCGGCGTTTATGGCTGGCATCGCCGACGCCGTTGCTATCGATGAAAAAGGCAACATTGACGTGGTTGTGGATTGGAAGAGTGACGTGAATCCCGGAGCAAAACAGATTGCAATGTATCGTGAGCAGGTTCGCGACTACCTCCAGTCAACTGCCGCACAAATCGGGCTTATCGTGTTTCTCGGTTCTGATAGCGTCGTTAAAGTCATGCTGGAAGATTGACAGCTCGTGACCATCACAACAAGATGGTATGTCTTGCTACACTTCCACAGATTGCAGCTACGCCACCTCAACCAATGAAACAACATCTATGTCGGTTCCCAGTGTTTCCCTTGCAATATCGACCAGATGCGGATGATGGATGTAAAACAACACCTGCGTACGCTCGGCCAATTGCCCCAGCACCTCAAACCCGACAGCCGACCGCTCCGGGGGTCAAAGCTGATCCTCCGTTCCGGTACTCAATCCGGGTACTGCTACCACCTCACCGCTCGGTCGAATGCCGGTCAGGTGCATGTTTTCCCGCTCGTCGAACGCCACCTCCAGCCTTTCGAAGAAATTCAGCGTCAGTACCCGAAACAGCTCACCGGCTCGTTTCAGGAGCTGCCCCTGCTTTTCTCTCCGATAACGATCGACCGACCAGCGCAAAAGCACCCCTGACGTGCATACGCGCACATAATGTTTGGGCCATTTTTTAAGTTAGTCAACTCATCGATATATTCATTGTTGTATTATCCATTTGCCTTGAGACCGAATTCGGTGGTATAACGGCCTCGGGGGCGGGTGGGGCCGGTATCCGAGGGCACTATGCGGTCTTCTATAATCATACTCATTTCGCCAGCGTTCCACAAGCACTTTTGCTTCGTGTAAGGTATCGAAGATTTCCCGATTGAGCACTTCATCACGTAGTTTGCCATTGAACGACTCAATATACCCATTCTCCCATAGACATCCCGGTTCAATATACAAGGTTTTTACTCCCAGGCGCGTAAGCCATGTCCAGACTACGTGAGCAGTGAACTCTGTACCATTATCACTCCTCAGGTGGATCGGAACTCCCCGGCGGACAAACACTCCAGAACATCTGCATGTGTCAACCTGCGTCCCAGCACAATCGCCAGACACTATTGACCTTGCTCCTTTCTTTCAAAAATATTCACTATACTAATATACTATCTGACTCAACTTTTGGGGGCAAGGTCACCATGACAAAACCATTGTGCTTCAGTACTTCTTTATGAAAATTTGAATCGGTAAACTTATGATTCTTATGTGAGCGAACCATATGTGACTTTTTTTCTGGAAAGAACCTTTTTAAATACACTGCCAAGCTGTTTCATCTCATTCGGATGAATAACTTCAATTAGCATACCGCGTATTTTATACTCCGAATACCCTAATAGGACTAATAATGTTTTTTAACTTATGATGCTTATCAGTCCAACTTTTTCTCTTTCTAAAAGTTCTATTTTTTAATGAGCAAAGTGTATAAATACATTGAATTCTTCCTTCATTTTATTCAATATCATAGATTCTGTACTATTATCAATTGAATTTTTAATTTTTTTATCTTTACTTTCATCATGAAATAAATAATAAACATAATGGAAATCCTTACACATGGTATACATGATTGACTGACCAATACCTTGCTTTACTGTTGAACCATTTGAACTTTGTTTATACTCAATAGCAATGAGGTAAGGATTTGTAATTATAAAATCAGGGTAATTCCTTGAACCAAACGTAGTTTTTCTTTGTTTACCATATATGCCTTCTTCACCTTCCCAATAAAAAGATTTATTCGCTTTTGCTGTAGCATCTTTGTACCCAAGTTCGCCAAAATATTTTTCTAAAAAAGATATTATTAAAGGACGAATTTCTGTTTGTATTTGCAATTCAGATTTAGTAAGAGTGTTTTTGCGGAACTGAGGATCTTCAGTAATATATTTATGAAGATTTTCAATAAATCCCGTTACTTGAGAAGTTTTTTTTCTCATCATTTATCCTTTTCATCTAAAAAAACTTAAGGTAATTATATAATCATTTTCCAAGATGTCAATACATTTTGTTTATTTTGACTCAACACAGAAACAATTCATATCAATTCGTAGTAATTCTCAATTATTTGCACTAATCTGTCGTAATAATGGTGTGAATGTGAACCGAGACAATTTTGTTTCAAATGTCAGTTAAATCATCTATATTATATAGTTTTTGCGTTATACGTACCATTTTAGAGATAATTTTTACATTTACCACTAATTAACGAATGAAGACGATAGATTATGAAAGTCAGTGATATTTATACACAAACAGAACCGGTAATTTCGCTCGAGTTTTTCCCTCCGAAGGAAAATATGGAGCTGGTGTTTGAAACACTCAAAAACCTGATCGAGTTTGGACCGAATTTTGTCAGCGTCACATCTAAATCGGATGGGACCAACAAGGATAAAACATTTGAGATTACCTCCCGGATCAAAATTGAATATGGTATTGAGGCCATCCCCCATCTCACATGTATTAGCACAACGATGAATGAGATCGATGAGAATCTGTCAGAAATCAATGAGAAAGGTCTTGAGAATATCCTTGCCCTGCGGGGAGACCGGCCAGAAGAATTGGTGAACAGCCATTTCAGGCATGCATCGCAGCTCGTACTACATATCAAACAGAATATGCCTGATTTTTGCATCGGCGTGGCCGGCTATCCAGAAACACATCCTGAGGCTGAGTCAATTGAGAACGATCTTGACAGGTTAACAGAAAAAATCGACAACGGCGCAGATTTTGTTATTACACAGATGTTTTTTGAGAACGGTTTTTTCTTCGATTTTCTCGAGAAATCTGAAAAAATCGGCATTGAAGTTCCGATTGTTGCGGGTATCATGCCTATATTTTCATATAAGAATATCAACAAATTTGCAAAAATGTGCGGTGTCCAAGTTCCCTGTACGCTTGAGAGAAAAATGAGACAGTACATCGATGATCCCGATTCTATTATTCAACTCGGAATCGATTTCGCACTCGAACAGTGTTCAGAGCTTTTGGATAACAAAATTCCGGGACTCCATTTTTACACGATGAACAGATCAACTCAGGTCGGAGAGATTCTGAGACAATTACAGAAATAACTATGGCGAATTCCGACAGAATAAAATCGTTCTATGAAAATTTTGCCGCTTATCTTGTAAAAGACAGAATTATCGACAATCCACGACATACCAAGATTTTCGGTTTTCTTGATAAAATCTTTGCACAGCATACTATCTCGTCGGCTCTTGAAATCGGATGCGGTATCGGCATCATTTCGGAGTACATCAATAAAACTGTTTCTGTTGTCGACAGTCTCGACATCAGCAAAAAAATATCCTCTTCGCTCAGAGAACGGTAAAGGATGTAAATTTTCAGGCCGCCGATTTTTTACAGCTAAATCCTGAGCGAAAGTACGATTTGATCACTCTATTCGATGTTCTAGAACATTTTCCCAAACCGCAGCATCCACTTGTGTTTTCCAGAATAAAACAATGCTCGCATGACAGCACACTCATTGCCATCACCATTCCCGATGCACGGTATCTCGATTTTTTCCGCAAACACTATCCGGAGCGGCTGCAGGTGGTAGATGAAAGCATCACTTTTGAAGAGATTATGTCGCTCTTCTCCTGTTTCAATATGGAAACTATTACATATCAGCGTTTCGGGATCGATTTTGAAAACCAGTACCGATTTTATTTGCTGAATTACCGGAAGGAGACATTTACACTCGAACAAAAGCGGAATGTGCCGAAACCATGGATTCCGGATAAGATAAAAATGAATGTAGACCGGATACGCGCTCACCTACGGGCATTAAAATACAAAAAAATTCTTGAAGACCTCAATATTTCGAAGTAGTATCCCATATTTCATCACAACTCAACAAAAAAAGGCGGACTTCACGTCCGAAACCTGCCTGAATAACACTAAAATCCATCTCTATTGCCTCAATTCACTCATCATGTTTTCTCTTAAAATCTGTGTGTATATGTGTCAAAATCCCAGATCGACGATCCGTAATTCAACCAATTCTGTGTATAGACCATAAACAGATCATTACCCGGTGTGACAGTCCATCTGAGCTTTGCAAACAACCCGATTATTTCACTCACATCGTCATATTGGATATTGCTCGTGAGCAAAGTTCTCGGTGTCGGTCGGTGTCGGATGGAGTCCTGTCTCAATCTGATATACATTTGTTTTAAAATCACCCTGCGGAAGCGATACATTATTGACTTCTACTTCTGTTTGCAGACTTAGCCCGGGAAATGGTTTAAAATTCAATGAACCTCTATATTGAAGCCGGTCACCTGACCAGAAATCACCCCAGCTCACATTGACCATTGCCTGTACCGGACGGTACCCAGCACTCCAATTCGAAAACTTCCACTCATTATAGTTATATTCACCCATCGGGATAATAATACCATCACTGATCTCGAATTCCTCATCAAGAAATTCAAAATTCTGGTTTAATTGAATCTCAAAACTATCTCCGATATTAAACCGTGCTTAAAACAACGTATATTGTATATTGCTTGTAATAAGTTCGTTACTCATATCCAAGAAGTAGCGCCATTGACCAGTGAACTGAAGCTGCCTGATTCCCGACAAAAAGTCAGGACGAGGCAGGACGAGGATTGAAGCCTAACCGTGGCTCTACTCTGCGGAAACCGTTTCTACCGACAAAACCGAAAAACCGGCAGACGGATCATATTCCCCACCCAACTCCCGGTAGGAAACATGTCCCGACCACAGGTCGTTCTGGTAACTGATTCAGAGACCGCTGGCACTCAGTTCATTAAATGTTGCATTGCCACCACTCTCAGGATCGGTATGTCAGACTAAAAATCCTTCAAACTGGAGATTTTTATCTCCAAGAAATTTTGAGGTCGAGAGATTTAGATCAGCACCAACCGCATGACGGTCATCCGGTCACCTTCTGCCAGACCGATTCTCCTGCCGAAATAAGGATTCACTCCATTTCTTGAGGCAAAACTGAATACGCTCGAACCTTCAAGGAAGAAATCACGTTTTTCCTGAAAAAAGAGGGGAAACCGCGTTAAATTGATCCGTCTCCGGTCTACTTCGACTTCAGCAAAGTCAGTATTAATTGAAACAGCACCACGAAGGCTTGGTGTAATATTATAAGAGATATCAAATCCGATATCCGATGGAACTTCAGTCGGGTCTTCAGGATTCAGAATAAGCACATTATCTTCTATGAATTCGGAACATTGTTTGCGGCAAATGTCCCGTACGGCTTTATTTCGAGGCCTATCCCCTGCGAAACACCTGTGAGACCATTTAGCCTTCCTGCATGAACAGGACGTGTCAACGGTTGATTCCGCTTATGACCACTCCATCTCATTTCTTCATTTTTACGCCGTATTGTTCGCTGGGAGTTAATACCCCAGACATCTTTTTGGAATCAAAATTAAGTGTCTGAAAAAGGTATTCTTGCTTCGGCAATCCATCCTTTATCATTCTTGGAAGTTCGTACATCCCAGATTCCGTCCCACGATTTATTGGTTCCTCTACCACCGCTACCGCGGCCACAACCACCGGATCTAATCAATCCGTCACCCAGCAGACCTGCGAGATTCGTTTCAAAAAAGTATCCGGCTACGTCCATCATCACGTTGTTTCTGAAAACCGAGAATTCCATCCTGATCACTATCGTAGAGCATTGCCCCGATATAAAGATTCTTTTCGTCATACAAAACATAGACTTCGGTGTTTTCTGTTGGCTCGATACCCTTTGCTTGGCTCTGATTGTAGAAACTCGGTAGCCGGTGTTGCTCTCGCTTCCAAGCATCCTTGTCCAATACACCATCCAATTTTATTTCACCTGAATTGTGAGCAGCTTGCAGCATTTTTCCGAAGTATGATGGATCGACGGTAGAAACGGTGTGGCCATTTGCGGGTACATTCTTAGCACTGTGATTAACATTACCACTACTATATCCGTTTGCCATATAATTTTCGCTTAAATTCCAAACAGTATTATCGGTAAACTCCACTTTTTGCGGAACAATAGCGCCATCGACAGGGATACCGTACTCTAACAAGGTTACTTCCCAGAAAAAGTTCTTTGTAGAACCCGGCTCAATGGTTGTGGCAAATGTTTTCTCAAACAAGACCGGATTTGCGCGGTCTTGAATATAAGACTATTAACCATACATTGAGTTTTGTCAGATCAATACTGCCTTTATTTTCAACGTCAAAATATGCTCTTAAACTATTTTCGCCGGTCAATGCATTGACCGGATCAATAATAGAAAATGGGGCATTATCGTATTGAAATGTTGTTAACGGAATATATATATATTTACAGATGATCCATTATCGGTCACCTGAGCATTTAATTCCTGAACAAAATTCATTGAAAGGAATATATATATACAGAAAGCAAAAAAGTATTTTAAGAAGTACATAATACTTTAAATCTTCATAATAACCTGTTTTTATCGTGAAAACATTTGAAGAATCGAACCATCTATATTCCTCAACACTACAAAACAATTTATTATAATTTTTTGTTGCGCAAATGTATTCTATAATCTATATTTCTAATTTTACTGTATAATTTAGGACAGCATGCTATGAGAGAACAGGATCAACTCGATTCACAGCGGCTCGAAAAGTGGCTCTCAATCGCCCGCCTCTTTAAAACACGAAAATTGGCAACACAGGCATGCGAAAACAGGCATGTGAAAGTCAATGATGTGACATCCAAAGCATCTAAAGCGATTAAAGCAAGTGACGAGGTTACTATTCGGCTACGGGGAAAATACCGGTCATTTCAAATACTTGGAATAATCAAACGGAACGTCAGTGCACAACTTGCACGAAAGCTGTATAAGGAAACTACCTCACTTGATGTAGATCCAGAGCAGCAGGAATTGATTCGACTAACGTTAAAATCGCAAAAGCAGCAAAAACCTCAATATAAAGGCAGGCCTACTAAAAAAGAGCGGCGGAAACTTACACAATGAGATGATTCCATTTCTTGATTTTGACGATTTAATACAAAGCTTGGATAGTATATTACAGCCCGCTTATAAGAATAAAAAGGATCGCACACGTGCACGATCCTTTGAACAATTAAAACACCTCGCAATACATCAATTATATTTTTTGTCTCTTATATTCTTTTATGTTCTCCGTCACAAAAGGGCTGATTGTTGGAGCATTTGCATCCACACAAAGCGTACTTTTTCTTTTCCTCGATTGTGAGCTGCATTGGCTTAATATCGGTCTCTTGATGTGCACCATCACAAAAGGGCTGATTTTTTGATCTTCCGCATCGACACCACCAATATTCACCCGGTTCCATTTCCAGAACATAGGGAGCCCTTTGAGCTATTTCTGGTTCTGACATAAAGCGCACCTCCTCTTTTTCGTTACTGCAGGGTTATTTTTGTGAGTATGATTTGAGTACGATTGATTCGATCAATATCTCTCAATAAACATCGATTATCGTCTAAATCAACCATTTCTCTGTTTTATTTATGTTCTACTAAACCATTCATAAAAATTTCGCCCATCAATGTATCTTCTTTTTTCGAGTGCTGTCGTTTCTCTTTTTTCTGCAACACTAAATGAAAAAAATTTCGGAAAGCATCGGCCAAATGTGCAGGGCTTCCAGTTCGCGTGGATTCAGCCTTCTGGAACTGCACAAGAAATTGCTCGAGTAGTGATGAATGCTCGTAAAGAGGATCGATTCCGAGAACATCTGCATGCTGAAGACAGTAATGCACTGGAAAATCACCGAAGATGTAAATCATTTTCAGGAATTTGTTTCTCTCGATCTGCCAGAATATCTTTAAGAGCGTTTTAGCGGCGCCTTGCTTTTGAGCAGTTTTCATATGTATATATTGAACGTTAATAGTTTCTTTGTTGCCATGGCTCAACAGATAATGCTATTGCGTATCATTCCAGGTTATATTGATCCAGAAATCCGCGGAAACTCGTCGCATTTGGAATAATTCCGGGAGTTGATTCGCAATAATCCAGGTATTCTTTGTCGTATCGTGGTACAAGGTCGTATTTCTCCTCTAATGCTGCATAGGAAATTGAAAAACAAAATCTGAGGATGCCGGACAAGTTTCTGCAAACCTTGCATCCGTACCGGACCCCTCAGTGTTACTCAGCAAGCTGTGGGCAATTGAGAACTCAATTAACGAGAGAAACCATCCTGCCATTGCTGCAATCAATATTGCACTTCCGAAAAATGATATTATGCCGGGAGGAGTGTAATTAGAGTTGCTGATCATAACACGCCATCCATAACCGATACATCAAAATGCAGTATACATTATGCCTGTTTTTGCTAATCCTGGAAAATGCAGTTTAATCTGAAACGGAAAAAGATTTAACAGAGTTAAGCCACAATAGGTTATTAAAATTCCAATAAACAAATTATTTGTTACGGGAGTTGAACAAATTAACGCTAATATAAAAAAAGGTAATAAGGTAATTAGGTCAAGAACGGACTAACGTGAATTTTGATTAAAGAATGGTATAGATTTTGGTTTCTGTAATTGTATCTCCATTCCATTTCCTTGCGGTATACCAGGCAATGACTTTTGCTGACACCATGGTACTGTAAGCGTCTTTCTTGTGCAATTGACCAGAACCCCAGGCCGTTATTACTATGACGACATCCCGTGATGCACTATGTGTTATGATCGACCGTACGCTGTTTACCAAAAAACTTCAGCGATGTATACGAACGGAACGGAGCAGTGTAGAAAACGCTCTCTTGCTCAGCGGTGTCCCTGATCTCGTTCATCAAGCGGCAGTCACATCGTAGTAAATAGCTTCCCGTGACGTCCCACCATGCCGAAAACCTTTATTGTACCGGCACTCCCGCGACCGCTGGTTCCCGTACGTTTCCCACCAAAGCAGCGTGCATCACATCCTATCTCGCCGGAAAGTCTTCTCAATTCCTGAAATCATAAATCTTCTGTCGATAAAGCATCTATGTGCCTCGCACCGTCGTGGAGCCAAAACCAAGACCCCTAGCAGCTTTATTGGCAGGTATCTCCAAAGAAACATAATGCAGTAGAGCAAGATCGTTCTTGAACCGCTTCGGGTTCTCTTTACAAGAACATCGAGTACATGGAAAACGATTAGCACGCAAACGGTACAGACGATCCCCAGAACAAAAAAGACATGATGTACCAACAATCAACCTAGTGACTTCTTCTTCCATTCCAGGTATACTGTAACACGTGATCCGAAAATAACCTAAGTACCTAAATAAATTAAGTAGCCACATGATAAGAAACTATTTATCAGTCGGTTTATCGTGATGGAATATCTACTAAATTAATGAAGGAATATTTTTCTGCAAATTATACTCCTAAAGAATAGGTAATTTTCGATATATTGTCAATAAAATTTTACCGTTCTTTTTACAAATGTGACGTATATCATAGCGCTGCAATCCGGTCTAATTTGTATATAATCCGTGGTGTATATATAATTTGCACCATACTGTCTGTTTGAGTAACATCAACCTCGATTTGTACTGATAATATGGTTATAAAATACTTGACATTCTTTTAATATTTAACTACTATTAATATATAGAAGATTATTGAAATTTTATAACGACTGAAACAAAGTGATGGGAGAAAATGGCAAGCATTAATAAAGCAATTTTGATTGGAAACTTAGGACAGGACCCTGAACTGAAATATATGCCGTCCGGCGATGCATTGTGTAATTTCACAATTGCGACAACTGAATCATGGAAAGATAAAGACGGCGTTCAACAGGACCGTACGGAATGGCATAGAGTGGTTGCGTTCAGACGCCTTGCAGAAATCTGCGGTGAATACTTAAAAAAAGGGAAACAGGTCTATATCGAAGGGAAAATCCAAACGCGTTCATGGGAAGATAAGGACGGAAATAAACGGTACACAACTGAAATTGTCGCCGATCAAATGAAGATGCTCGGCAAACGTGATGAAGAAAGCGGTAAGTCATATTCTTCGCCTTCTCCTCAGAATTCAGCAGCTGCCGTCCCTTCTGTAACGGAAGAAGATGATGATCTCCCTTTTTAGTATTAGAAAAATGCATTCCATACCCGCCTTGTTTGAAAACAATGTCACTCAAGACAGCCCACTTCACTGTCGAGATAATGATCCTCTGTGTAATTGCCTCATCTCAATCCGAATGTATTAGAGAACAATACAAATTTTGCCTGAATCCGAGTCCTTTACTCTATCTATGCTGAACAATGATGGAGTAATTCTTAAATTAATCCTCTGTGACTACACAATGAGCACAGCATCAGCCTAACCATTACTATTGGTTTATTGCAATAAATTTATTATATTTTACATTTTTTAGACATCAACAGATACTGATCCTGAGTCTGTACGCGCTTCACTGTAATGGAGGTCATAAATGACCGGTAGTGTTATAACGATTGAACAATTTATTTTAAAGCAGCAGCGTCATTTTCCCGATGCATCTGGTGAGTTTTCGGAGCTTCTCAGTTCTATCAGACTCGTTGGTAAAATTATTTCCTGGGAAGTTAATAAAGCAGGATTAGTAGAGCTTTTAGGAATTACCGGCCAAGAAAATGTTCACGGTGAAACAGTCCAAAAACTAGATATGTATGCACAGAATGTTTTTGTGCAAACTCTCAGGCGGTCCGGTAAAATGTGTGTTTTAGTGTCTGAAGAAAGTGAAAGAATGATACCGATACCGAAAGGATACAACACCGGGAAATATGTTGTATGCTTTGATCCTTTGGATGGCTCTTCCAATATTGATGCAAATGTCAGTGTTGGTTCAATTTTTGGGATTTTTAAAAAAGTATCTGATGGTGAATATGGAACAAAAGAAGATATTCTTCAACAGGGGAAAGCTCTGTTCGCTGCCGGCTACATAATCTACGGATCAAGCACAATGCTCGTCTACTCTACCGGTTACGGTGTCCACGGTTTTACGCTCGACCCCAGCATCGGTGAATTTCTACTCTCCCATGAAAATATTCAGATTCCTGCAAAAGGAAGAATATATAGCGTAAATGAAGGGAATTCGGAGACATGGGATGCAGGAATCAAACAATTTATTCAAATCCTAAAACAGCCAGATGCTGCCGGCAAAAAGCCGTATTCCACACGATACATTGGCTCTCTTGTCGCTGACTTTCACAGAAACCTCCTTTATGGAGGGATATTTCTCTATCCGGGTGACCAGCGAAATCCTCATGGAAAACTAAGACTTTTGTATGAAGCAAATCCCCTTGCCTTCATTGTTGAACAAGCCGGAGGAGCAGCCTCGGACGGGCAGCGAAGAATTCTTGATATCAAACCTGATTCATTTCATCAAAGAACACAACTTATTATCGGAAGTAAAGAAGATGTTAAACTCTGTGATAAATGTATCGCCGAGAATTCTTAGCGTTCATGTAACATATTTAATTATTGTGCAACATATATTGAATACATATTTACGGTTCTTATAAGTGTATTTTTGTTTTCCTATTATTTTTTTGCACGTCTCAAACCCTGTGGAAAAATAAAATATTTAAATAATTGGGAACTTATTAAAAAAAAATAAGTTCTATATATGTGTATAATGCAAGGGGATGACCTATGGTATTAACAAAGTTGAGAAAACTGCGTAAAATTAATGAGATAACCCTTGATGAAGTAGCACTGGATACCGGTTTATCTATCGGATATATAAACCGTATCGAGCGTGGGTACATTACTGATATTAAAAATAAAGTAAAGCGCAAGCATCTCGAGACCTACATCAAGAACCTTGAAAGAAAGACAAAAAAAGAATTGTCTTTGTCATAAATACAACTTCTCAGACGCAGTTTTTAAACGTTGAAAAAGACGGTTCGAGTTCGGATCGTCTTTTTTTGTTTACGTAAGATTATATTGACAACACTTCCTTAAATTAGTATATTTTTTGATATTATTTCCGAAAGTCATCTGTCACACTTCACCTATGTTTTCACTAATTATTAGCGCTGCTGTTCAAGGTATAGAAGCATATCTCGTCAAGGTTGAATCACATTTAGAAAGTGGACTGCTGGCATTTACAACAGTCGGACTTCCTGAAGGTGCCGTTAGAGAAAGCAAAGAGCGAGTTACTGCCGCAATTAAAAATTCAGGCTACCCGTTCCCGCAAAAACGTATTACTATTAACCTTGCACCGGCCGACATAAGAAAAGAAGGTTCAGCCTTTGATTTGCCGATCGCGGTTGGCATACTTGCTTCCACAGGTCTTGTTCAGTCGCAAACTGTCGAACGGTATATCATTCTGGGAGAATTGGCTCTTGATGGAAAATTGAGACCTGTCAAGGGTGCTCTACCTATTTCAACTATTGAAACAAAACTGGATATAGACGGCATCATTCTTCCAAAAGAAAATGCGAATGAGGCGTCGATTGCCCGCAACTTCCCGATATATCCAATGGAAAACCTCAGAGAAACCGTAGAGTTTTTAAATGGGAATAATGAGCACAAACCATATGTGATTGATAGTGAATTGACTGATTCTTCCCGAAAAGAATATGATATAAATTTTTCAGAAGTGAAGGGACAAGAAAATGTGAAAAGGGCATTAGAGGTTGCATCGGCAGGAGGACATAATACTATTATGATAGGTCCTCCCGGCTCGGGAAAGACAATGCTCGCAAGGAGAATTGCAACAATTTTGCCCAATTTAACGTTTGAAGAGTCATTATCGACGACCAAGATACATTCTGTCGCGGGTATGCTCAACTCTGGTCAGGCGCTGGTAACCCGTCGGCCATTTCGTTCTGCACACCACTCTATTTCCGATGCCGGTCTGATCGGTGGTGGCCATATTCCAAAACCGGGTGAAGTTAGCCTTGCTCATAATGGTGTTCTCTTTTTGGATGAAATGGCGGAATTTAAGAAGCACCTTCTTGAAATGCTCCGACAACCGTTAGAAGATGGTTATGTCACTATATCCCGTGCAGCAATGTCTCTAACATATCCTTCTCGATTTATGCTTGCAGCAGCCATGAATCCCTGTCCCTGCGGTTATGCTACCGATTCGACCCATTCATGTTCATGTACTTCGAGCCACATACAGAAGTATATGGCGAGAATTTCGGGACCGCTCTTAGATAGAATCGATATTCATTTGGAGGTACCGAGAGTTAATTTCAAAGAGCTCTCATCAGAGAGTGTCGGAGAATCATCTGAAACAATTCGAAATAGAGTTATCCGGGCACGAGAGCTACAGCTTGATCGATTTAAAAACAGCAGTACCACATTTACAAATGCCGCAATGAACACAAAAAGTATTCGTAAACATTGCAAACTCGATAACGAATGTCAGGAATTGCTTAAAGCAGCCATTACCCAGCTCGGATTATCTGCACGAGCATATGATAGGGTTTTGAAAGTGTCACGCACTATTGCCGATTTGGAATCATCGGAAGACATCCGACCTGAATTTGTGAGCGAAGCAATTCAATACCGGAGCCTTGACAGAAACTTATGGAATTAAAAGATCAGCAGGTTTAAAAAAAATGCCGGAAACCCTGATTAAAACAAATACGATGTCCTTCAAAAGAGGCAAAACAGTCTTTCGCGAAGGCGATGTTGGTGAGGAGATGTATATCATTAAATCCGGCAAAGTCGAAGTGGTCAAAAAAAGTCCAAGATGAGGAAATGGTTCTCGCTACGCTTGAAGCAAACTCCTTTTTCGGCGAAATGGCACTCTTCGGAGATAAGCGCAGAAGCGCTACCATCCGAGCGCTTGAAGAAACATTAACGATTCGCATTAATAGAAGTATCCTCGACCTTCAGCTTTCAAAAGCGCCCGATTGGTTTGCTGCAATTATGCGTACCCTCGCACTGCGGCTCAAGGAAACAAATAAACGTGTACAATCCCGGTACTATATTAATTTAGAGTACAGCCTTATTAAAATGTTTCTGCTCACCATGAATGTGCTCGGCACACGTAAAGGTTCGGAATTATCGGCAGAGCTTGGCCCTGTTCTCCGTGATGTGCAATTGATACTTGGTGTTTCCAAAGAAGGGTTGTTAGTCAAGCTCAAGGATTTTTCATTTATTCAGATGATATTATTCTCCGAAACAGAGAATAATATCACCGTACCGGATATTGATAAGGCTAAGAACTTCTTACTCTTTTTACAGGGGAAGAAAGATAAAAAAACACGATTAACATCAGCACTTGACGACCTTCAGGATGATACAAAAAAATGCAATACTTTGAGCGACTCTATCGGCTTCTAACCCGGAGAAAAGGAGAAGTTGTGCAAAAATAAGTTTAACAACGATCGCAACTCTGGTTTGTCATACAAAAATCAACAGATTCTCTTTTTGGTTATATTTTCAAAGAAACGTACTTAAATAATTTTATATCTCTTTTGTTTTACACTCATATTTTCCTCTCCTGTTTATTATCTTATTTTAACTATTGCCATAAAGCAACACAAACCATATAATTGTCTATGACTTATATTCCATGAAACCGGAAGCCCTTGATACAGAAATAATTAGTCGATCCATATCGAATCATCAGTTCGGTCGATATATTGAGTACAAAAAATCGGCGGCATCAACGAATGACATTGCAAAGCAATATGCCCTCTCTCAATCGCAGCTTCCCATGATTATCTTTGCTGAAAAGCAGACAGGCGGCAAAGGAAGAATGAAACGGAGTTGGTTCTCTCCACGTAATGCCGGCATCTGGTTTTCAGTCATATTTCCGCCGAATCATAATCCGGTCGTGTTTGGTCATTACAATTTTTTTATGTCACTTGTGCTTGCATCCGCTATTGAATCTATTACTCAATGTGAAATCGAATTGAAATGGCCGAATGATATTCTTATTAAGGGGAAAAAGGTGTGTGGGATTTTATCCGAAGTAGTTACCAGAAAAGAAAATTCGGATATTGTCATTACCGGTGCCGGACTCAATGTGAACCTTGAAGAAAATGAATTCCCGAAAGAACTGTGCGATACCGCTACTTCATTGAGTATTGAATCTGGTGAAACAATTAACCGGACATATCTGTTTATAGAAATACTTTCAACATTGAATACCATCTATGACTTGTGGGAACAGCGAGGAATCGAGCCGATTTTCCACTCATGGCTCCAAAAATGTTCTACTATCGGCAAATCACTCACTCTTAATTTGGGATCACGGAGTATTGACGGAACTGCGCAACATATTAACTTAGACGGCTCCCTTGTGCTTCAGGATGCCAATGGATATAATTACACGGTGTATGCAGGCGATCTTGAATATTCCGTGCGAGTTCAAGATATGTAATTGCAATTGTCAACTTATTGAAACCAAAATAAACCACAGAACTTTAGAGTATGCATGCTCTTCAACAAGAAAAACTAAGTAGTAATCTTATTCAGGCGATGCTAAAAGAGCTCCCTTCTGTGGAATCACTCATAAGTAATTCCACATTCGAGACAGCTCTCAAATCATATTCACGAGATTTTATAACGTATATTATCCGGAAACAGGTCGGCAATATCCGTGATGAAATAAGAAACGGCATCTACTTCAGGGACATCTCAAAAAAATCATTGAGCGAAACTATTATCAAACGCGTTGAAAATTACCTTGCTGAAACCGACAAAGGCGCTCTTCTACCAGTCGTTAATGCAACAGGAGTTGTTTTACATACCGGACTCGGCAGAGCTCCGTTGTCTCCGGCAGCAGTCAGTTTTGTTCAACAAATAATAAGCGGTTACTCCACCCTTGAAATTGACCGGTCTTCGGGACGACGCGGCAGCAGAACTCAAATTCTTGAGGAGCTGTTATGCTATCTTTGCTGGGTTGAAACTGCAATGGTTGTCAATAATAATGCTGCTGCTGTGATGATAGTCTTGAACACCCTTGCACACAATAAAGAGGTGATTATTTCACGGGGGGAACTAGTGGAAATAGGAGGATCTTTTCGCATGCCCGATATTATGGCTGCGAGCAGTGTAAAAATGGTTGAAGTTGGTACAACCAACAAAACAAAAGTGTCCGACTATACAAAAGCTGTTAACAAAAATACGGGAGCTATCCTCAAGGTACATTCGAGCAATTACAGAGTGCTTGGCTTCTCGGAATCAGCTGCAATCAGTGATTTAAAATCCAGCAATAAGTGCAAGAACATTCCTGTTATTTTCGATCTTGGTGGTGGTGTGATTTTCGACTTGGAGCAAGTCGGCTTGCCGCACGAACCTATTGTTGCTCAATCAATCCGCGATGGCGCCGATATCATCACCTTTAGCGGAGATAAAGTGTTCGGAGGTCCGCAATCCGGAATTATTGTTGGGAAAAAAAAGTATATTGATAAGATCAAAAAAAATCCCTTTGCACGAGCGATGAGATGCGACAAACTGATCCTTGCAGCACTATACGGAACTATTCTAACATATCTTAAAGGGATAGAAGGGTTTACCTCTCTCCCCTCAACTAAGATGCTTATGGAAAAACCTGAGTCTATCCGGAAACGGGCCTTAAAGGTTAAAGAATCAGCATCAGAGAAGCGGATCAGAGGTCTCATTATCTCTGTGGAGGCATGTGAATCTGAAGTCGGTAGTGGTGCCATACCTCTTGAACGGCTACCTAGTTTCGCATTGTGTCTTGCATCAAAGAAAATTTCAGCAGAATACATTGCTGCTCAACTGCGCTCAGGTTCCCCGCCGATTTTCAGTTACATTAAAAACAATAAAGTCTATCTCGATATGCGAACAGTATTCCGCAATCAGCTCAAACATATTACAGAAAATATAGCTGCAATTCATAATAAGTAGTCCAGAGAAAATTCATACATGTCACACAGAATAATTGGGACAGCAGGACATATTGATCACGGAAAAACCGCACTGGTCAAAACTCTGACCGGAATTGATACTGACCGGCTCAAAGAGGAAAAAGAACGGGCAATTACCATTGATCTCGGTTTTGCATTTCTGGACGACACAACGGCAATTGTCGATGTGCCTGGTCATGAGCGATTTGTGAAAAACATGGTCGCCGGAGTGACCGGAATCGATTTGGCCCTGCTTGTTATAGCAGCTGATGACGGTGTCATGCCCCAGACCCGTGAGCATATCGAAATTATTCGTCTTCTTTCAATTGAGCGGCTTGTTGTGGCAATAACCAAGATTGATCTTGCTGATGATGAATGGATATCACTTCTTCACGATGAAATCGACCTGCTTCTTGTCGGAAATGGTTATCCGGATGCACCGATAATACTTGTATCAGTATTTACCGGGATTGGGATAGAGGAATTAAAACAAACTCTTAAAAATGAAGTTGCATTCGTAAAGGACAAAAATATTGATAAGCCCTTCAGGCTGCCGGTTGACCGATCGTTTACTATGAAAGGTTTTGGAACTGTCGTAACCGGCTCTGTTATGTCCGGAAAGCTTAAATCCGACGACAATGTCGAGCTGCTCCCTGAGGAGAAAGAACTCCGTCTTCGTGGCTTGCAACACCATAATGAGACAGTAGAGACTGTTCAGGCTGGCGATCGGGCTGCATTGAATTTTAGCGGGATTCAGAAAGAGGCGATAATTCGGGGGAATGTTGTTGCCTTAAAAGATTCCTATCATTCATCCACTATTATCAATTGTTATTGTCACTTTCTCAAAAGTTCAGAGAAACCTTTAAAACAACATCCGTGGATCCGATTCCATTGCGGAACTATTGAAACACTTGGAAAAATTAATCTTCTCGGAAAAAAAATTATTGAACCAGGCGAATCAACATCGGTTCAGTTCATACTCGAAAAACCTGTTGTTGCAGTATCGGGGGATCGATTTATTATTCGGCGTTATTCTCCTGCATTGACGATTGGGGGTGGCGAAATCATTGAAGTTGATACACAACCAGCAGGAAGGAAGTGGGCAGATGTTGCTGCTTTTATAGAAACACTACACGCTCTGCCTCAAAAAGACAGAGTATTTCGCTACGTGGAGAATTGTGAACTCGGACCAGTATCATCAGCCGATCTTGGAAAGCAGTTTGGCTTGCACCCTGAACAGATCGATTCTCTTCTCTCTTCATACCAAAACGACATCATCAATTTTGTTATTGAAAAGAATCAATTCTGGATACATAGAGTTTTTTTTGAATCAGCTTGTGAGAATATTGTGCGTACTATTGCAACATATCATCAACAAAATCCTGAAAAACCGTATTTGCAGCTTGAGTCTCTAAAAAGCAAAATTGGTTCTGAGTTAGAGCATCACTTCCTTTTGATGCTCTTCGAAACCTTAATAAAACAAAAACGAATTGCTATTGACCACAATCGGATCAGATTATCTGATTTTAAACCCCGGTTTTCCGAAGATTTAACAATACTAATGGGACGGTTTATTTCATATCTTGAAGAAAAGGGACACGAAGGCCCTACATTTGAGGAAACCAGTACATATCTCGGCGTCGATGGTGTGTTCCTTAAAAAAATAATAGATTCACTTTCTGCAGAAGGTGAAATCGTGCGAGTTGGAGAATTGTTTCTTTATAAGCTTGAACAGATAAACTCAATTGAAGCTTCTATACGTGATTCGATCAGAAATGAAGGATCAATTACCGTTGCAGGCCTCAGAAACACCCTCGGTACCAGTAGAAAATATGCATTACCGCTGTTGAATTATTTTGATGATGCTGGAATCACATTGCGTATTGGCGACAAACGGGTCTTGAAATAGACCGCAAGTTTACACTTTCTGGTTCGAATCATCTTATATCTGTTCACAGTCCACCCACTTTCACTTCAAAACAAAAAAAGGCGGGCAACAATGTCCGCCTCAGTATTTTAATCATCTCTATTAATCCATTTCAAACAAAAGCTTTCAGAATTTCTTCTTGCATACCGTGCAAATCGTCATATGCTGAATTAAATTGTTTAATTTTGTCTCTGATCCGAATAATCAGCAGTAAATTATCGTTTTCCCGTGGTTTCTCAATATACTGAAACAACTGGATACCATCCATTTCCGGCCATTTCCGGTATTAAATAATCACAGATAACGAGTGATACATCATTCTTTTCGATAAATTCGAGGGCATCATTCGCGGAAGTAAACGTTTTGATTGTGTAATCTGACTCCAACTGCAGAAAAGAATCAGGTAAATATCATACTATTTTTCAAATTACCGAAAGTCGATACCTGCCGCATCGGTGATGCCCTTCCGATATGCGTCCGCCATCTCGTGAACCGGCAGAAAACCCTTGTAGGCACAGGGTCTTATCGTTTTTCCCGTCTCGCTCTGCCGTGCGGCTTCCCCGTGAAATCCACGCTTAAAAAGGACAACGGACTCAGGACACCCAGACGTCCGATGGATGCCTTTTCGCCGCCGAGTTCCTCGAACAAGCCCGGCACCCATGGAAGTCCAAGACCCTGGAAACCAACGAGTACTTCATCCGCAAGTACATCCTGCCCACCTTGGCAACTTGACCGTCGGCAAGCTGCTCGAACACCGGCGGCACCGAACCACCGCCAGATACGCGCACCTCGTCGAGACAGTCGAGAGGGTCGGAAGTATCATCGCGGAGGCGATGAATGTTCTACGTTAAACAATTCGTAACACCGTTTTAGCCGGGAATCACCAAACCGTTGCCTAAGTCAATTTGACCACATGGTCTAGGGCCGAGGTCAAGAACAGGAATCGACAGAGCGTGGTGCCTGAATCGCGTCGGGCGCGGGCAAATTGGAAAAGTCCGCTCGCGCACGGTCGCAAGGTGTCATGGAGAGGCGGACATGAACGAAAACCGGGAAGACTACAGCAAATGGAACTTTGGGGACTGGTGCGACGAGGAGGGCAAGCACACCCTCTCGCGGCATGGTCAAACCATCCCGAAGCGACGGCGGTGGTGAGATTGAACTAGTTCCGGGGTGGTTTCCAAATATATATCCGGTCCGGCGATGGCGGAGATTTTTCAGTGCGGCGAGCTTATGAACCCGAGTTGGCTTCAGAACGACGTCCTGGCAGACAGGAAGATGGTGCGTCCCCGGATGGAATCCAGCCTTGCGTCCGCGCCCTCACTGCCAGGTACCGTGGGATCGGTTGACGGACCGCGATCACCGGCATTGAGGATGCCGGCGGAGAGGTCTATTCCCATCAAGCCGAACGCATCGCTCCAGCGTAGCGTGATGTCGTGGCCCATCCACGCCTTGTAGCGACCGGTTGCGCGCTCATTCCAGTAGCCAGAAACCGCGTGAACGCTCCATTTCGCGGTGATACCGTATCTGCTCGCACGAAACGAGGCATGAACACGATTACGCGGGTAGTCGCCCGGTTGCATCTCGTCGGCCACACGCTTCTCGTATCGGGTCACGCGTGACCAGCGGACTCACGATCCGTACGGCGAGGTCTCCCTCGCGTATGACCGCCGCGCCGGAAGGCAACAGCCCCTCCGCTTCCAAGTCGATGATGGACTGCGCGAACAATTCGGCTGGCGCGCCGGAAAGCCCGATCCGGAATCCATCCGCGCTCAAGGAAAAGGGGCCCAGGCTCGTCACGGTGCCGAGACTGAAGCTCTCGGCTTTATCCGGCTTGAGATTCGGATTGCCGCTGCTCACGCGCTCCACCTGGTATTCGTCGCAATCTTCTATGCCACCGGTGAGAGATCTCGTGTCGCAGATTTGCGGATAGTCGAGTGCTGCGCGTGTATGCAGAGCACGTAGGCTGGGCGCCTTCGAACCCTCGCTCCAGGATCCACGGAATGCGAGGACCTCGTTCAACCGGTACCGGCTCGCGACCTGGTGTGAAAACGTCGCGCCGACATCGTTGTAATCATCACGCCGCCCGGCAAGGTCTAAATCCCAATCGCCGTGCAACGGCATGGAGACTTCCGTGAACGCCGACCAGCGCCGGCGCTCGCCCGAGAACGTGTTGCCACCGGACCCGAGGACATCGCCCGCATCGTGGGAACCGTTGAAAATGTCAAGATAATCGTAGACGTCCCGCCGGTCCTCGTAAGCGACTTCGGCACCCGCCGCCCACCGCACGTTGCCGCCGCTAAGCGTGAACGCCGCTCCGTCGAAGGAAGCACGCGCTGTCTTGTGGTCCGTCACCTGGTCGCGGATCAGCCGGAGCCCAGTTTCGCGAACGGCCAACAGATGCTCAGGGTCTCTCGATAACGGGTTTTCGAGATCGTAACGCCTCTCGTCAATAACCCCCCGGATTGCGCTCTCGCTCACGAAGGTATTGCCATCCACGATGGTGTCGTGACGATAGTACCGGAGATGCGCATCGTAGCCGATACCGCCGCCCGAAATCCGTCCCTGGACGCCGAGCGTGAGATCGTATTCCTCAATATCTGTGCGCCAGTCACGATTACCGTGGCCGAGGAATCGATGGGCCACGCGGAGCGGCGTGTCGATTTCGGGAACTTGCGGCAATTGCTGCTTGAGCGCATCAGAAGGCAAAAAAGAGAAGGTACCAACCGAAGGTGCGTAGCGAAATGCGGAATTACCACGCGCGACCCGGGCGTCGACATACATGTCCACGTCCTCGCCAAGCGGCTGATCAAGGTTAAGAAACAAACTCTGCCGTTCGTAACGCTCCAGGTTCCACGCGATCCCGGCCCAGGCAAAACCGCAGCCCGCGCCGGATATCCCGTAAGGCTTGGTGAGTACGCCCGTGTATACGCTTTCATCGCAAACTCCAAGGGGATGCGCGACCGAGCCACCGTCGATCGGGATGAAGACGGTGTTACCACCCACCGAAACGCCGGCCGCTGCGGCGAACGGGCCGCCCGGTGTCCACGAGGCGCGGCTGTAATCCCGATCCGCGTCGCGGATCTCCTGTCTCCGGAAGACGTCCACACCGATCACCACATGACCGCCTCCGAGAGAGCCGCCCCACAACGCGCTCCCGTGCCCGGTATCACCGCCCACGCCGGTCGGCAGGTCGGCGCCTGTCTGGACCTCGATGCCCTCAAGCTTGCGCTTGAGCACGATGTTGACCGCGCCACCGATAGCGTGTCCACCGTGCAAGGCGGCGGCACTGTTGCTCAGAATCTCGACGCGCTCGACGGCCGATATGGGCAGAGCTTCAAGATCGAAAGTCGAATCAGAAACGCGGCGCCCGTTAACAAGAACCGCGACGCGGTCCCCCTCGAGGACGAACGGCCGGTGAAGGCCAAAGTCGTTATAATCCTTACGGCTCAGCAGCAGATCCCAGACATTTTTCATGCCGGACAACTCGATATCTGTCCGATCAATCACGGCGAGTGGACGCGCAACATCTGCCGCCTCGGTGGGAATGTGGCCGGCAACTGACTGTCTCTCGTCCGCTGTGCTTTCCGGATTTAACTGTATCCAACAGTTTCCTGGCGAGGTCGTCACCAATGTAGCAAGAGCAATAATCGCCGCTATAGCATAATTTCGGACAGTAATATCCATTAAACTCTCTCCTGTATTTTTTAAATCAATTGAATGCGTCATAGTTAATGGTATGCTCTAATAAACAGAAAAACAGACAAGAGCATATAATACATTACATGGCTTGAATGCTTAGATGCGTTTTTTAATAAAACACGGCAACAATATAGTCAAACATTATGTGTATGTCATTTGCCGATTTATGGAACTTGTTCAATATCAGAAAACGTTGACATTCAAACAGTTCGTAAAACTGGAATGGCAGCAATTGGTATCATTACGTGCCATTGCTACCTCTCTCTGTTCCGCGCCGGACGGCGCGAAAGCGCTCAAATATAAAATAATTATTGATAATTTGTCAACACTTTTTTACTATTTTGTTTATCGTTATCTTGCGTAAACAATTTGATCCTGCTGTTAACACGCCGCAGCATCTTCCTCAATAATACTGGACATTACAAATTAAATGTGGGTAAACTCCAGAATTATATACTTGGCTGCCATAGGTTGCCCGCGAAGGAAACCTTAACGCAGCCCCTGCGCCTTGAGTTTGGCGATCAGAGAGGATTGGTCCTTGTCACCCTTAGTGCTATTACACGCGCCGCACAATAGTTGCAGGTTGTCGAAGTGATCGCTCCCGCCCTTACTCTGCGGAACAACGTGATCGACCGTCATGTTCCTGAATTGAAACAGCATCAGACATCCCGAACATATACCTTCCTGTTTCCCATATAACTGGTGTTTGTGTGTGCGATAGTTCGGCAAGTCACCAAGGTCTGTGCGCTTCGGGATGTCGGACCGTTGGATAGGTGTGAAGTTGTGAAACAAGTCGATTTCCTTGCGGATGCGAACCTGAACGAGACCAACCGCCTTTTCAGCGATGTCTATACCGACCCATTGACGGTCCAGCCGTTCGGCAGCAACGCAGGCCGTCGCGCAGCCGCAGAACGGATCAAGCACTACGTCACCCTTATTTGAACTGGCCTTGATGATATACGGCCAAGTAATCCGAGCGGTTTTTGGGTTGGATAGCCGGTGCGCTCCTTGCCCTGAATTGGGAGAATATCGTCCCAGAGGTTACCCGTTGGTTCTCCACGATAGTCTCTCAAGTATGCCCGACGCTCTAACTTGCCGTTTTGCTTGATACAGATGTTGCCCTTCTCAAATTCCTCTTCCAGGCGCGCCTTGGACAACCGCCACCCGGATGGATGAGGATTCGTATAGCCCCTCCACTCGTAACACAGATTCGGTCTGTCACCCATATTTGGAGTGCGCCAAATATGGTGAGAATCATCTTTGTACCGCTCCCCGTTTTCATCCACCTTCGGAAACTTCTTCACGGCTTCCTCGGCCGTCAGTTCCTTGTAAGGCCTGACCTTGGTGCTCCCCATTGAATAGAACAAAAGAGCGTCCGTGTTGGTGCCCCAGGTTTTAGGAAGGTATTGACTTCCTTTAGCTCTGGATGTAGCCCGTTTCCAAACAATTTCGTTCCTGAAGCACTTTGCCCCGAACACGCAGTCCATGACTAGCTTCAGGTAATGGTTGGCTGTTGAATCACAGTGCAAATAAATGGAGCCGGTATTTTTGAGGATACGGTGCATCTCCAACAACCGCACGGCCATCATGATCAGATACGATTTCATACCCTTCCCATGCGCCATGCCCGCCGAATCGATGATCGAGTACAAAGCCGGGTACTTGTCAGCGATCTCTCCATGCCATGCGACGTCAAGGTCATCCAGCGTCCATGTATCCTTAAAGGCAGCACCGGCAGCCTGTGAGCCGATAGGCGCGGAATACGTCTTGTTGGAGTTAAACGGCGGATCCAGATAGATCAAGTCAACCGTGTCGGAATTCATACCCCGCATGATATCAAGGTTGTCCCCGGTCCACATGGTGCGGTTTTTCCAGTTGGGTGTTATCGTTTTTCTCAATCTTTTCGGCTTTTCCAATAATGCCTCACGCGCCTTTATGGACTACATAAACTAAATAAATTACATCTTCATTGTAAGAATTGTAAGAGAAAAAGTGACACCCAAACCCTCTCATAGACCAAATTGAAAGTGTCAGCAAATTTGGGAATGAGATGATAAAACCAAATAACCAAAATTCTTTATTAAGGGGAATAACGTTCAGAGGTAGCGATCCACAAACGTAAGCTGTACAAGGAACCACGCGACATGCTTTCGACCTACGGCTTGAGACCCTCGAAACGGCTCGTCAATGCTTTGAACAACGCTTCTGCCCGGTCCAGAATCTCTTCCGGCATATCTTTCGGCTCAGTTGTTGACCACGCCACCACGATCCGGCGCGCGACCTCCGGCTTCCAGCCATCCGGAAGTTCGACACCATGTCGACCCGCGGCGCTCTTGATTTGATCCACCAGACTGCCTTTGCCGCGATCATCCTGATTAAGACTGACTTTTTTGCCGACGACCTTCTTCAGCACGGGTAGAATCGCCGCCTCACCGATGATGTCTTCGATTTCACATTTCTCCTTTTCGAGCACATCTTCCAACATCAGTACCGCCTTCTCATTGCCCGCATACAGTTTCTTCATCAGCGCGGACTTCCGTATTCTCCCTGCATCATCGCCGTCTAGCAACACAACCGGTCGCACTTTCTGCCCCAAAAACAGCGACGCGATGTAGCCTACCATTTTGGTTCCGCCGCACGGCGTTATGTAGATATCTTCGGGCAAGCCTTGCCGCCTGAGCGCGTGACAGTGGAGGTTCAGGCTGTGCAGATACAGGTAATCCGTTAGTCCCTCCACCAACACATTCTTTTTGTACTGGAACAGCCCCTGCACCATCGCGTAACCAGCCGCCGCTTGCAGGGGAAAGATCGTTTCCCTGTCTTGCGGCCAGCCCTCGACACTGATCCTGGAATGCCCGGTATCGTCTTCCGTGACCGGACGAATCCGGTGGATGTGCTTGCCATCAATCAAGAACGGTGAGTGTGTGGTGTAAATCAGCGGGTTGTCCTCAGACAGCTTTTCGAAGAACGACATAAGCTCCTGCTGTGCCGTCGGGTGCAAGTGTAGCCCCGGCTCGTCGAGCAGCAGGATCGCATCTTTGTGCCGCCCATCTGATTCCGCCAGAAAGACGAGGTAGAACGAGAAAAACCATTGGAATCCCTTACTGCGGCTCTCCAACTCGATATTAACACCGGGCCGACGATCATCCGACACCCATATACGGAAATATTGGCCGTCCGCCTGATACTTGAACTCGTACTGTCTCTGTCCGAACCATTGATTGAACTTCTTTGAGATGTCGAGCGACGCCGAATTCAGCTTCATACTCCGCAAGTCCATGCTTTCCTGGCCGCGCTGTATCATATCCTCGGGAACTGGCTGCCCTAGCTCCGCTATCTCCGCGGCGTCCAACTTCCCATGTTTGAACATGGCATTGATCGTCCGAATACGCGGATTCTCCGGATCTGTTGCAAGGCCTTCCAAAAAATGAGGCAGATACACCGCGCTGTCGAGAATCCCGTAATTCTCGAAATAGATGAACACCGGCAGCTCGCCCTCAATGACTTTATTGAACTGCGATAGGAGTGGCACCGCCGTCGCCCTGCCGTGCAGTTCCTTGACCTTCTCATGAAGAACTTCAACCAGATCCGCCGTCGCCGGCTGCGCGTATCCATTCGCTTCTTCAAGCACTTGGGCCAACAGCTCGACGCCCGTCTCAGTCCGCAAATCCTCTATCTCTCCAACAGCGGACTTCTTGCCGTCAGCCCAGTTCGCCAATTCTGTCCTGAGCGCCTGCGTGACTTCCTCCTGGTCTTCCGCCGGCGCAGCCAGATGCCGCGCTCCTTTTGCGAATACATCCAGCACCGTCGTCAGTTCCTCCGGATCGACTGGGTCATCCGACACTTCAGTGTCGTATTCGATCTCCAGATTACCGTCATAAAAGCGTGTCAGAAACGCCTTTTTCGGTACCTCCGCACCGTTTAGAAGTTCCCCAAGTTCCTTGCGGAATTCATCTGACAGTTCGAATTCAACCCGACACACAGGACTAAACACAAGATAGTCCTCGCCATCTCCGTACTCAGCCGCAAAGCGGTCACGCGGAAACTCCCGTCGTACGCTGTAGGACTCCTCGACCGCCGGGTTAAATTTGTGCAGGGCCTTCAGCAATGCTGTTTTTCCCGACTCGTTCCGACCGATAAAGGCCGTCACCCGCTCAAGCGGAATCCACCCGCTGTCGTCGATGTTGCGGTAGTTCAAAACCCTGAATTGCTTCGCGATCAACTTCATTCAGTTTCCTCCGATTCCATGGTGGCAATAGTATTTACTGCTAGTAAAACGCGCTTGAAATTTCCTGCACATTTAGGTTTGCTCCGTGCCCGCAGCACTGTTTTTTTCGAAAAATCCCTGTCGGTTCACGCGAGCCAAAGACATCCCGTAGAACAGCACAGTGTTGTGCTTGCGTTGGAATGCTTTGTGCGGCTCCAAATTACCGCGATACCGCCCCACACAATTTCATTTCAAAACGCTGTCCAGTCCATCACCGCATCCATCACCAACTTGAGATAATGAGAAGCTGTCGGATCACAATGCAGGTAGAGACTTCCACTCGGTTTCAAGAGCCGTCGCATTTCGATCAGTCTCACGTCCCCGTATCCTTAAGAACGCGGCCCCAGCAGCTTGTGAACCGAAATGATATGTTTTGGATCTCGATCAACTAAATCCTTTGCAATTGCAATAGGCGAAGTATTTTAATTGCCACTTTATCTCAGCTTTCAGCATATCCAGCATAAACACTACCAAAACCACCGGGACCACACCTGGTAAAGTAGGATCATATTGCCACACTCCGCCTGGTAATGTTATCTCACGCATTACACATACTCCTATTAAATTTTTAAAACTTATATTTCATTTAAAATTTGATTCCTTTGATAATTTCCTTATTATATATTCAATACCATGAAGAATTTTGTACCTAAATACAAAGAGTGAGATTTTTGTGATGTGCTCATTAATCCAGAATATCTGTTCACATTAAAAATTCAATAAATTGCTGATGTAACGTTAGCGCAAAAATCATAGAATCATTAAAAATGCTTAAACACACTGCAATTATCACAAATTATTCTAAAGTGAGTTAAATATTTTTTACTGCGAGCTACATTGCTTACAAAAAATCTTCGAACATAAGATACGAAAAAAAGTGTTAAATTCAATAAAATACGTATACCTGATTCCTTGAGTGGAAGGATTACCCAGAAACATTTATGGAACATATAGTAAGCAGTATCAACACCAATTACGCCACAGTCAATTATAACAATCTTCTTTATCGGATTCAACTCGTCAATCCCACGTATTGGAAGTAAAGAATAGATTGTATTAAGGCATTAATAACCGGAGAGTAAAAATTCACATTGTGTCTTCGCGTGATTCTCGTGACCAAAGTGACACGAGAAACGAAGCACTGAATATACACATAAATACAAAGATTACCGCAGGAAGAGCAACGCGCTCATTAAAGTGGGTGAGCGCCAGTACGCTGCCAAGACCTGCATTCTGCATCCCGATTTCGATAGCAAGAGCACGTCTCTTTAAGAGATCGAACCGAGATATTTTTCCGATTGTGTACCCGATAGTCATTCCCAAAATATTGAGAACAACCACGGCAAGAAAAATCCATCTGTCCAGTTGCGCAATAAATTCTTTATTTAATGCAATAACGACTGCACAGATCAAAACAATAAACAGCACTGAAAGAGCTGGCGCAGCAATCGCCAGAGGCTGCACCTTGTTGTGAAAAATCTGCTTAACGGATATGCCGAGTACCACCGGTATCAGCACCATATAACAGACACTGAGTACCATGCTCCAGAATGGAATCTCAAGCACCGTTTGTGCAAGAATAAGTGTGAGCAGTGGTGTCAGAATCGGTGCAAGAAGTGTAGATGCTGTGGTTAGAGAAACGGAATAAGCAACATCTGCTCCGGCAAGATAACTGAGGATATTACTCGACATTGCACCAGGAGCTGAACCGGTGAGTATGAGGCCCAGAGTAATCTCATCGGAAAAGGCAAACACGAAGGCTATGGCAAACGCAAGAAGTGGCATTATAGTGAATTGCGAGACTATTCCAATTAATACTACTCTGAAATTTTTAATAATAGTGACAAATTTATGAGGATCGATGACCAATCCCACACCGAACATTGTAAGTCCGAAGAGCCAGCTCATATAAGGCTGCAGTTGAGTAAAAAATTCAGGGTACAAATAAGCAGCAGCACCGCCAAGAATTACCCAGACAACAAATAGACGGCTGAACAAGTTGAGGATACGAGTCACAAAAATCTCTCCAGATTAATCTTCAAAATTATATCAGATAAATTATTGTCTATAATTCAATTCAGCGGTACATAATACAGCATTCTGGTCCTATTTCCAAGATATTATTAGCTGTTTTCTGCAGCACTGTGTTGTGAATGAATCATACAAGAAAGAATCAGTTGGGAACATCTCTGAACCACGCTCCGTTTAAGTTTTACGTAGAAAGGAAACCATGATGAAAAATTCATTTATATATACGTTTATGATCTGTGCGGTAATTATCAATGCATGCGGCTATGCACAAAATAAAGCGCCCGCGTCGCAAAAATCCAACACGAATGTATCTACTGATGAGGGCAACATAATGAGTGAAAAAGTTGTTAAAACAGATGATGAGTGGCGGGAATTACTGACCGACGAAGAATATTATATTCTAAGAAAAAAAGGGACAGAGCGGGCATTTACCGGAGAATTCAACGATTTTAAGGGGAAAGGTGTGTTTCTGTGCGCCGGATGCGGTAATGAGCTGTTTAGTTCTAATTCCAAATATGACTCAGGAACAGGCTGGCCGAGCTTCTGGGAGCCGATTTCTGAGCAAAACATTGAAACAGAAGAAGATAACAGTCTGTTTACGAGACGGACAGAGATTTTGTGCAGCCGTTGCGGTGGACATCTCGGACATGTGTTCGAAGATGGTCCAGATCCGACCGGACTGCGATATTGCATCAACTCTGCCGCACTTGATCTTAAGGAACCAGACGATTCTGATATGGAAAAATAAAACTGTACATGTATCACATTGAATTTTTGTAAAACAAAATAAAAAAAGAGTCTTGAGCATTGCTAACTCTTTTTTTATATTAATATTTACTATCATTATATACATTCAAGACACCAACCCTCGGATCGTAACCAATCCGGTTCTGTTCCTTACTGTTATTTAAGTAGCCATTTCACACTTTACAGGCTTTTCAGCTATGAACAAATCGGTAGCAGTCATCGATGATGAACAGGATATTAGAAATCTTGTTGATCTGAATCTGACAAAGTCCAACTTTTCTGTTTCAAAATTCTCAGACGCTGCATCCTTTTTGAAATCTCTTGAATCTTTCATGCCTGATGTGATCATTCTAGATTTAATGCTCCCGGATATGGATGGCATCGATGTTTGTAAACATCTTAAGTCCACCTCCCGTCATTCCAACATTCCGATAATTATGCTGACAGCAAAAGCGGAAGAATCCGATAAAATAGTCGGGCTTGAACTTGGTGCTGATGACTATGTCACAAAACCGTTTTCGCCGAAAGAACTCGTTGCCCGGGTTAAAGCTGTTCTTCGAAGAAATCGTACGAGTTCTGAACAAACTGACATTAGAATCGGTCCACTTCTCATGATAGTACCTGAAAAATTCAGCGTTTATGTTGATGAAAAAGAGGTGATGCTCACAACAACGGAGTTTAAAATCCTTGAATTGCTTTCACAAAAACCGGGACATGTATTTTCGAGGAATCACATTCTGGAATATCTCTGGGGTGCCGATAAATATGTGATCGACAGAACAGTTGATGTGCATATTAAACACTTGAGAGAAAAAATCGGTGAAGCAGGTACCATGATAAAAAGCATTCGGGGAATCGGATACAAAATTGAGCCATGAAAACATCAATCTTTAGAAAGATATTCAGCGGCTATATTCTCATCGCCCTCCTTTTGACAATACTTATTACCTTCTTTACGTTCGGACTTCTTAACAATTTTTATAGTAGCATACTCGAAAACAGGCTGACCGAGTTAAATGAATCACTTGCTCCTGTTGTTATTGAGCTTATGCAGGATGATGATAAAGAGCCACTGGAGGGTTATATTAATAAAATTGGTGAAAAGATGAGCACCAGAGTTACAGTTGTTCTGGTTGATGGGATTGTGATAGCCGATACCGAAGAAAATACTGCCAACATGGAAAATCACAGCAATCGTCCTGAAATTATCACTGCACTTCAAGACGGCACCGCTTCAATTGCCCGGTACAGTGAAACGATTCAGAAAGATATGTTCTACGTTGCTTCATCACTTATAGTTGATGGAAATGCTATCGGAATACTTAGAACCAGTTTGTTTCTGCAAGACACCTCCAGTATTCTCAACAAACTGAAGCTTAACATAATACAATCAGTGCTTGTTATTGTTTTATGTATCATCATTATCTCAGCATTTATCTCCCAAAACATTACTAAGCCGGTTAAAACATTGACACTCGGATTAAAACGATTCGCTTCCGGCGACTTTAAAACCAGAGTGTTCATGCATAAAGAAGATGAATTCCATATGCTTGCGGAGAACTTTAACGCAATGGCGACTCAGGTTAATGAATTATTTGAGCGTGTATCTCAGCAGAAAGAAGCACTAGGTACTATTATTTCTTCTATGCAGGAAGGTGTTCTGGTCTTAAACAACGAAGGAAAAATCAAAATATATAATGAAAGTTTTACAAATTTATTTCACGCGGACACTTGCTTTGGGAAATACTATTGGGAAGTCATAAATGATTATAAAATCCAGGAATTTATTAAAGAAATTGCATCATCAAGAAAAAGCAAAACGACCGAAACTGCATTTGAGACAAGAGAATTGCTCCTGAGCGGGACAAGCAGAGAAGAATACGAAAATACAATTATTGTGTTTTACGATATTACCAATATGAAAAAGTTTGACACATTGAAATCGGAGTTAATCGGTAATGTCTCCCACGAACTGCGCACACCCCTCACTGCAATAAAAGGATATCTGGAAACCCTGCATGAAGAAGTTCCAAATAAGCAACAGCAGTATATTGCAATTGTCAGTAAACATACCCAACGGCTAATTAACATTGTCCAAGACCTTTTGACACTCACCGAGCTTGAGGATGAAAATACAGAACTTTACAAAGAACCACTCAACTTCCGGGAACTCCTTGAACGAATTTCGGGCCTGTTTGATCAGAAGATACGAGAGAGAAATCTTACACTCGTTACATCAATTGAGTCAGATTTACCGAACTTTCACGGCGACCCTTTTAAACTTGAGCAGCTCTTTATAAATCTTATAGATAATGCCGTAAAGTATACCAATGAAGGGAAAATATCTATAGAAGTAAAATCCAACCCGGATTCTATTATTGTTTCAATATCCGATACAGGAATCGGTATAGGGCACGAACATCTGGAACGGATATTTGAAAGGTTTTATGTGGTCAACAAGTCACGATCCAGGGATCTCGGTGGTACCGGATTAGGTCTTGCCATATCAAAACATATCATACTGCTTCATAACGGGACAATTAAAGTTGACAGTGAACCGAACAAGGGTACGACATTCTCAACCCACCTGCCAGTCTGATAAACCTATCACATACTCTCTGATTCATATAATCCCACTACGTTAAGATTTTACATACTCATACATTCCACTTTACCGATAAAAAATTAACAGAAAATTAACATTTTCTTAATTCCCACTTAAATATCATGTAGTAAATTAGACACATTATAATTCTGTTCTGCAGGCATCAGAATAATTAATAAGTGTTATGAAAAACAATTAATATACAGGTAAGGTAATGAAACTATTACTCAAACGATTCTTATTATTCGGATTCGCAATCGTTATATCGCACAATGTCTACGCACAGAGTGATGTTAAGTTTTCCGGGTTGCTGTTCGGTGACTATTATTACGCAGCCAATAATCATGATGAAGACATTGAAGGTGAAAATGCTTTCTGGATCCGCCGTATTTATCTAACGTTCGATAAACCATTGAGCGGTAATTTTTCATTCAGAGCACGGCTGGAAATGGGAAACTCAGGTAATTTCAACACTAAATCAAAAATGGAGCCGTTTATTAAAGACGGTTATGTGCGGTGGAGAAAGAATAACCACAATATCTATCTCGGTATATCAGCTTCACCGTTCACTATTCTCCTCGAGCCGTTATGGGGATACCGGGCAGTGGAAAAAACAGCACCGGACCTCCAGAAACTTATTTCCACACGACAGTTTGGTATCTCATTCAGAGGGTATTTCGGCGCAAGTCAAAAAGTCAGTTACCATTACTTTCTCAGCAATGGCAATGCGAACAGTTCCGAAGTGGGACAGGGCAAAAAATCTGCGGCATCTCTTGGATTTCATCCGGTTAAGGGTTTAACGTTTCAGGCATATGCCGATTATGATGATCGCCCTGACGGAAAACACCGTGAGACATATATGGGTTTTACCGGCTATGGCAATGATGATTTTCGCATTGGTGGGCTCTATATCCGTCAAAACAGAAGAGTCGGTCCGAATACCGATGATCTGAAATTGGATGTGGTTTCAATCTTTGGTGTACACAAATTTAACGAGAAGGTATCCGGATTTACACGGTATGACCGCATGTTTGATCCGAATCCTGAAGGTGATAAAATATCGTATATACCATTTGATCCGACAGCGAAGTCTCATTTTATTCTTGTTGGAATTGATTATAATGCAGCACCGACAGTCAAGATCATTCCAAATGTCGAAATTGTAAAATACAACGAAAATGGTGCAGGTGTTACACCTGGTACAGATATAATTCCACGGGCTACATTGTTTGTAACTTTCTAATATTTAATCAAGGTACAATTTTTCTCCATAAACCTATATAAGGAGTAAAAGTATGAAGCATCTCAAATCCTTTGCTGTTGGCATACTCAGTATTATCATGCTTGTTTCGGGGGTGTTTGCCCAAGATACCGAGTTTATCGGTGCCGGAGCAACGTTCCCTTATCCGCTCTATTCAAAGATGTTCGATGTCTATAACAAATCATTTGGTACACGAATCAATTACCAATCAATTGGTTCCGGCGGTGGTATTCGTCAATTGTTGAGTAAAACGGTCGATTTTGGTGCATCCGACGCATTTATGAGCGATGAAGATTTGCAGAAAGCTCCGGCTGAAATCGTCCATATTCCAATCGTTCTCGGTGCTGTAACCGTGACCTATAACGTAGCTGGTATCGGCGATTTGAATCTTTCACAGGAAGTGCTCGCCGATATTTTTCTCGGTACGATCACAAAGTGGAATCATCCTAAGATCAAAGAAATCAACCCTGGTGTTGTTCTACCCGGTAATGAAATTGTTGTTGTTCACCGTTCTGACGGCAGCGGAACAACTGCAATATTCACCGATTTTCTTGCAAAAATCAGTAGGACATGGACAGAAAAAGTTGGAAGGGGAAAATCGGTCAAATGGCCGGCAGGACTTGGTGCAAAAGGGAATGAGGGTGTTGCAGGACTCATCAAACAAATTCCCGGCAGTATCGGCTATGTTGAGCTCGCATATACGACTCAAAACAATATGCCGAAAGCTTTGATTCAGAACAAAGCGGGTAATTTTATTGCTCCCGGCATCGAATCGACCAGCCTAAGTGCTAATATCGAATTACCGGAGGACACCCGCGTATCGCTGACCGATACGGAGAGAAGTAATGGTTATCCGATTGCAGGATTCACCTGGATTCTTATTTACCGGGAACAAAACTACGATTCCCGCAATAAAAAACAGAGTGAAGAGCTTCAAAAACTGCTCTGGTGGATGACGCATGAAGGACAGAAATATGCCGAGCCGCTTGATTATGCTCCATTACCTGCAGAAGTAGTTACTCGGGCAGAATCAATTATTAATTCGCTTCACTATAACAATGGACCTCTCCAATAAATACTATGGAAACAGTTTCTGATATCCAGAAATCGGTTGAAAAGACTGATGTAGAGATAGTTCGGAGCGGGAAAGCTCTCCGGTCGTCAGGTGTATCTCACAGGACAGGTGAAAACCTGTTCCGTTTCTCGCTTCAATCATCGACATCAATTGTTTTAGCTTGCACAATAGTATTTTTTTTGATCCTTACAGTTACCTCATGGATGTCAATACGCACAAGCGGTTTTGCATTTTTTACGGGCATTGAATGGGATCCTGTCATCGGTGATTTCGGAGCGCTTCCTTTTTTTGTCGGGACGATCCTCACCTCGTTGTTGGCACTGTTTATTGCAATCCCTTTTTCAATCGCTATCGCACTGCTTTTTGGTGAATATTTCACTCATGGAAAATTTCCAGTGATCTTTAGGAGTGTTATCGAGCTCCTCGCAGGAATACCTTCAATAATTTACGGTTTCTGGGGGATCTTTTTTCTAGTTCCGATTGTCCGTCAGCTTGAGATTACGCTCGAAGTACCGCCCTACGGTGTAGGGATTTTTGTTGCTTCTGTCGTTCTTGCTATTATGGTTATCCCGTATGCAGCATCGATCAGCCGTGACGTAATAAATCTTGTTCCAACTGGCATGAAGGAAGCGGCGTATGCGCTTGGTGCTACCCGCTTCGAGGTCGTTTCCCGTGTGATTATACCGTATGCACGTTCGGGTATTGCAGCAGGGATCATCCTTGCACTCGGCCGTGCTCTTGGGGAAACCATGGCAGTAACAATGGTAATCGGAAACAGTAATACACTGCCGACAAGCATTTTCAGCCCTTCCAATACAATGGCAAGTATCATTGCAAATGAATTTGCCGAGGCAACAGATGATCTCTACTTATCTGCATTGACCGAGATTGGGCTGCTGTTACTCTTAGTAACAGTTGTGATGAACCTTGCCGGTAAGTACATAATTTCCCGTATGCAAACCAACACTTGATTATTATTTTATTGAAATTATGAGTAAATTAGGCAAAACTCAACACTCTCGCATAACGTTCAGACTGCTCAAAAATCAAATTTTCGGAATCGGAATTGTGCTGCTTTCGCTCATTCCAGTAGTCCCGTTATGCCTGATCCTCTATTTTATTATTCATCAGGGGATCAGTGCAATAAACTGGACATTCTTTACCGAACTGCCAGCCCCAGTCGGTGAAACCGGAGGCGGTATTGCAAATGCACTGGTTGGAACACTTATTTTAGCATTTATTGCGCTCATTATTTCTGTGCCAATTGGGATTGCAACGGGAGTTTATCTTTCCGAAAATAGAAACAGTACCTATGCAAATTGGATACGAAACGGCTCTGACATCCTTCTGGGTATTCCTTCTATTGTGATTGGCATTGTTGTCTATTTCGTTGTCGTACGAACTATGGGTAGTTTTTCAGCACTATCGGGTGGTATCGCGCTTGGTATTATGATGCTTCCTCTTGTCGTGAAAGCCACGGAAGAAACATTGATTCGCATCCCCGAACAGCTCAAAGAAGCGTCGCACGCGCTTGGCGTTCCACACTATAAAACGGTTCTCAAGGTATTACTGCCGGCAGGTATAGGCGGAATATTAACGGGGATTCTGTTAGGGCTATCACGAATTGCAGGAGAAACCGCTCCTCTGCTTTTTACAGCCTTCGGGAATCCCTTTATGAGTGTGAATATATTGAAACCCGTACACTCACTGCCCCTTTTGATTTATAATTATGCTATCAGTCCTTATGAAGAGTGGCACTCAATTGCATGGGGAGCATCATTTGTCTTGGTTTCTCTTGTGCTTTTTATTAATGTTACAACAAAGATTATCGCTCGAAAATGGAAAACACAATTTTAAACATTGAGCGGGTTTCTGCATATTTTGGAGAGACTCAGGTTCTAAAATCAGTTTCAATGAGTACGTCCGAACACACTGTTACCGCTGTTATTGGACCGTCCGGATGCGGGAAAACAACGCTAATACGGTGCCTGAACAGACTTCATGAAATGCATTCTGATGCCCGCATTGCCGGCAGAGTTCTACTCAAGGGAGAGGATATCTATACACTCCCATATATAGTTGTTCGGAGAAAAATTGGGATGGTTTTTCAAACACCGAATCCCTTTCCGATTATGAGTATATATGATAATGTAGTCGCCGGTTACAGGCTGAACGGCATCCGCTTAAGCAGATCCGAACGTGATATGATTGTGGAAGAGTCGCTTGTTAATGCTGCCCTCTGGGATGAAGTGAAGGACCGGCTCCATAAAAAAGGGACATTCTTATCGGGCGGCCAGCAGCAGCGGCTTTGTATCGCACGCTCACTTGCAATGAAACCGGATATTCTCCTTTTAGATGAACCGACTTCTGCTCTTGATCCGATTTCTACACAAAAAATTGAGGAACTCATTGAAGATCTGAAAAAAACTGTTTCGATAATTTTGGTAACACATAACATAGCTCAGGCAGCACGAATTTCTGACAATACCGCTTTTATGTACTTGGGAGAATTAATGGAATACGGTGCAACACAATCTGTATTTACAACACCAAAGAATAGCAAAACAGAAGAATATTTATCTGGGAAAATCGGATGAGGTAGTAACTATGTTTGAAAATGAATTTACAGTACTCAAATCGGAAATTGTTTCATTGGCACATCTGGCTGTATCGATGATCGACAAGAGTGTAACCGGTGTATTGGATAAAGATCAATCTCTTTTTGACGAAGTGATCAATGAAAGTGAACCGAAAGTAAATAAACTCGAATTGGAACTTGACAAAGCCAGCACATCACTCATAGCTCGCTACCAGCCGATAGCGAAAAATCTCAGAACCATCCTGATGATTCTGAAAATGAACAACGACCTCGAACGGTTAGGTGATACTGCCGTCAATATATGTGAAAGCGGCATGGAGCTTATGACATTTACCATACCATTTCAGCTCCAGAATATGGTAAAGACAATGAAACATGAAGCTATCGAAATGATGAATAATAGTATATCTGCATTTACTAAGGAAAGTCCTAAAAAAGCGAAGGAAGTATGTGGGCGTGATTCGGTTGTCGATACATACAGAGATAAGATTATTGATGTGGCAATACATAATATGGAATCTGATGTATCACATATCAAACACTATACTCATCTAATCAGAGTTACACGTAATCTTGAGAGGGTAGCAGACCTATCAACCAATATCGCTGAGGATGTTCTCTATATCGTCGAAGGTGAAGTAATCAAACATAAATATCACGGTTAACAATGCTCTCCTCTTTCATTTATCTGCTAAAATATAAAAAACACTCTTCACAAAATATCGTAGAAAACAGTACAAAACAATCTCAAATAGGACAATATTACAAATATTGTATGTATATACACTTTTAGAATGTACATACAATGCAATGAATATTATTGAGCTCTCGTAAAATCTGATAAATCTGCCAAACTTGACACAAGGTCATGCCATTGTGCATGGCCAATTTCATTGATCAATTGTTGATTTGCTTCTCGCCAGAGAGGAAAAGCTGTTTTCAATGCATTAAATCCCGCACCTGTTATTTCGAGGAGACGGGTTCGACGGTCAACTCCCGGTTCAATTGATACTAAACCCTGCTTTTCAAGAATCTGAATGTTGCGGGTCAATGTAGTTCTATCTATAAGAAGCTCATCTGCAAGCTCTCCCATTGTTACACTGCCCTGTGTAGAAAGTTGTCCGAGAATATTTCCCTGAGACACTTTTAATCCCGATGGTCTGAGGGCTCGGTCAAAATACTGTGTAACGGCCCTTGATGCCCTCCGTATATTGAACCAGGTACAGGGAGAATCGATTAACCTGAGGGAACTATCTTTTTTGTTCATTCGGTTCATTATTCCTTAACTTTGTGTTACATTGGGTGATTATACACTTAATTGCGAGATATTCCAAGAGTTATTAGCATTTATTATGGCAAATGATGGATTCTTGCTGTGTATTACTATTTGAAATATATATACAAATCCCCCTGCATTACGAAGGCAAATAATTAATGATATACAATGTGATACCCTTTTGAAATTAAGAGCATTCTTACAACTAGGTATATATTCTTTTCAATTGCTGATAAAATTATTACATTAACCCAAAATTTGACGTTAACAAATTATTAAAGTAGTAATTTTTTCATGCTACAATGAATATATCTGAAAAAGCAGCACTGATCACTGGTGGTGCACGAAGAATAGGAAAAGAGATAGTCATTTTCCTTGCGGAGATGGGGTATGATATTGCGCTTCATTACAATACATCAAAGCAAGCTGCTGTTGAATCTGCTGAAAAAGCCCGGGACTTTGGTGTTAACTGCGAATTATTCCAATACGATTTTGTCAATAATCGTAATATACACGGATTTATGAAGCGCGTTCATACCTCATTTCCGAATCTATCACTGCTCATTAATAATGCATCTATCTTTGAAAAACAGAATATCGCTGAAACATCTCCAGAACAGTTTGACAATAATTTTTTGCTACACAGCAGAACACCGTTTTTTCTCATTCAGAAATTTATTTCATTATACAAAAGAGGACACATCATCAATATTGTCGACTCACGTGTATTAAAAAACGATTACGCGTATGCTGCCTATACCCTATCAAAAAAGTCGCTTGCCGACCTGACATGTATGGCTGCCTGTGAGTTCGCTCCTGATGTCAGAGTTAACGCCATTGCGCCAGGAATCATATTAGTACCCAGTGGTACGAATGACGCACATCTCGACCGGAGATCAAGCGTGATTCCTATCAAAAGGAAAGGAAATACTGACAATATTGTTTCGGCATTGGAATATCTACTGAAGAATGATTTTATTACGGGACAAATATTATACGTTGATGGAGGTGAAAGTCTGTGAAGACGGCTATAATAAATATTGAAAATCTTCGATTACGTACAATTATCGGTTTTAATGATTGGGAACGGAAAAAGAAACAAGATGTTATAATAAATGTAGAAATGAAAGTTGATGTTGCTGAAGCAGTTCAGAAAGACAGTATAGACAATTCCGTTGATTATAAAATCATTTCAAAGCAAATTATTGCTGAAGTTGAACAGTCAAACTATTTTCTGCTCGAATCGCTTGCATATTTTATACTGAATATAGTCCTTAATGAAAGAAAGATAATTCATGCAAAAGTCCGCGTCGATAAGCCGCACGCGATCAGATATGCAGGTTCTATTGCTGTTACGGTTTCAAGCACAGAATAAAATCAATCTTCTTTATTTGATTGTTATTGATGCACCCTGCTTTTGTATAAAGAATATTGCACCTAACGTGAAAGAATATGTATGAATCAAGCTATCATTGCTGTTGGTTCAAATATTGACCCTGATAAGAATATCGGGACAGCATTAGAAGAAATCAGGAAACATTTAGCACTTCAGGCTGAATCATCTTTTATCCGAACAAAGCCGATTGGTAACCTTGAGCAGCCTGACTTTTTAAATGGGGCACTGCTGGTTGAGACAAAGAAACTCTATTCAGAGTTAAAAAATTGGCTCAAACAGGTGGAAATCAAACTCGGTCGCAATAGAAATGACGGCAAATATGGACCTCGGACTATCGATCTCGATATTGTTGTTTGGAATCATGACATAGTTGACAATAATGTTTATGACCGGGAATTTCTTAAAAAAGCTGTATTTGAACTGCTCCCCGACTTAAAATAGTAATTGACAAAAATTGCCGGAAAACGTATATTTAGTATTGTACATTTTATGCGTAAACTATGCTGGCATAGCTCAGATGGTAGAGCAATTCACTCGTAATGAATAGGTCGGGAGTTCGAGTCTCCCTGCCAGCTCTGTATCGCTGTTTATTTTAACTGCTTACAACACAAAAGCCCGCTGATTTCAGCGGGCTTTTTATAGTTTTACAGCTGTCAAAAATGTTGTAATCGTACTACCATGATTCCTTGGAAATCTCAGATATTGCGTCGATTACTTCCTGATGAATTGTACCGTTCGTTCCGAGGATTTCCATTGACTCAATAAAATAGTTTTCACCAGACAGAGTGGTTACTTTCCCACCTGCTTCTTCTATCAGTAGTACAGCGGCAGTTAAATCCCCTGGATTCATATTGAGCGCCCAGAATCCATCGTATTGGCCGCATGCCACATAAGCAAGATCGAGTGTCGCAGTACCGTTATTCATGATGCCCTCAGCTTTCATAATAAGATGGTTGAAAATACTGAGATTAGTTACCTTTCTATTATGAATATCATATGGAAATCTTATTGAAAGAAGTGAGTTTTCCAATTTATCTGTATTTGAAACTCTGATAGGTTTGTCGTTGAGGAATGAGCCATGACCTTTAACAGCAGTGAAGAGTTCCTTAAAGACAGGATTGTACACAACTCCGGCAACGATGATGCCGTCTATCATAAGTGCCGAGGAGATGGCATAATGGGGATCTCCGCGAGCAAAGTTTCCGAGACCAACCAAAGGGTCTAATACCCAGAGATATCCCTCCTTAAAGAACGTTTGGTTTTTGGTTCCTACGGAAATATATTGATGATCTGGAAAGACTTCGCGAATTGAATTATATAGACAATCATCTGATTTATGATCAACATCGTCAATAAGCTTTGATCTCTCCTGGGCATTCAGCTTATGATCCATTGGCATCATCTCGAGTAACACATCGCCTGTTTTTTTGGAAGCAATCACCGCCTGTTGAAGATAATGATCAAGGTCTTTTTTACTTAAATCTACAATAATACTCCTCTCATAAAGCGGTTGATAGCATTGAAAAATTACCGTAAAAACTGCTCATAAAATAGCTTCAAAAATTCCTGTAAAACCTATGAAAATGATACAATTATATTTTGGTTTATCCTGAGAATAATTTGAGATTAATTACGTTAAAAATAGCATATTTATTATGCCCAATCAAGTTAATTACATCATTTTTCCCAAATGCACAATTTTCTCACTCTAAATTCATATTAAATCTTTTAACTTCCTCAAAAATTATGAAATCGATATCAGAACACCAAACTAGAATTTGGATTGTTATGGGACTCTTAGGTTGATAAAGGAAATTATTTAATAATCAATGGAGGATACATAGGTATAATTACGTTTGACTTCAGGATTTTTGAACTCGCCGGCTTTTTTCTCCTGTGCTTCAATTTCTTCTCTGATAGAGCTTTCCTTGTCTATGAGTTTTATTTGCAATTGTTTTAATTTTTCAATTAAAATTTTCTTGCTCGGCGGAATTGCTTTCTTGACAAGCAGCAGCCGCTTGAACATTGCAAGTGCTTTTTCAACTTCATTTTTCTGTTCGATATTTTTTGCCAATTTCAATTCGAGCACCCGCTTTAGTTCTCTGTATTCTTTATCAACTCTGGCATATATTGCGGTCTGTGTATAGTTTTGATTCTCGGTCACTTTTGCCTCCACACCCTCCATCGCATAAATTTCTCCACCGACAATTAGACCGGTTTGTTCAGTTACGGTTAGCTTGCCTTTTGTATGAATGTTGCTGTGCATGACAAAATCGCCGATATCAATATCTCTATCACACGTGATATTTTGTGTATCACAATATTTGGTTACTACACTACCTTGTGCACTTATTTTACCATCTCCTTTTCCGATAAATCCGGTTTTAACAAGAGCATTACCATGAGAGTCAATATGCGAATCTTCTACCAGACCGTTAATCTGGACGCCGCCATGAGCCTTGACGTTGAAACTGCTTTTCACATCTCCGTTTAAAAAAACCGGGCCGTCAAATGTTATATTGCCGGTCGCAAAGTCTATATTTTCCTTAATGGTGAAGACCGGTTCGACTTCGACGTTTTTTCCTTTTAAAGAAACAGTCCCGTCAATCTCGGCGGGCAGGATATTTGCATTGCCCGGGTCGGTCTGGACATTGCTTCCTGCTGGCAGGGGTGGAATCCGGCCTTCTTCCGGCTGAATTGTTTCCTTGAACATGGTACAATCTTCTGCTCAAATTTTCCGTTAGCAAAAGTCGATTCTATTATTGCTGCTTTTGAGGTATGCTTTCAGATCTTTGGGACTAAAGTCACCGCTTTTCATTAACACCAAATTTAATGCCTTCATCAGTCAGTACGTTTTTAATCTCTTCTTGTGTGCATTGCGGATCGTCAGTGAGCGGAATTAACGTGATAAATGCTTCGCTTTTATCCTGTGACACTTCCATATTTATAGAAACGATCTGTTCTTCAGACTTTGCGTCTGTCGGCGATTGTGTATCTTCATTCACTTTTGTCTTTCCTGGCAACAAAGAAGAGGAGATCAGAAGTGCTGATTATTCCGACAACTTTTTTTCGCTTTGTTACAACTACTCTGTGAATATTATTGATAATCATTGTATCGGCAATGTTCTCAATTGGCGTACTTCCGGTTACAGTAATCGGATCACTGGTCATAATATCATTTACGAAAACATCTTTCTGTGCTGCTATCTCAACTTGTGTGTCTTCTGTATGGAGATCAAGAATATCTTTAAGCCTGATTCGTACGTTCAACTCAAGATGTGCATCGATTGATGCACCCAAAACATCGGTTTTAGTGACGATCCCGATAAGATTATTATTTTTATTAACAACAGGCACACCGCTGATCGAGTATTCAAGCATACGTTCATTTAAATTTTGGTAACTATATGCTTGAGTGATCCAATTATATAGTTGCCAAAATATTTCTAACTTATTTAAATTAATTCATTCATATTCAAATATGTCTTTTTTGCGACCGGCATTAAAATCACTTTTTATGCTTTCTTTAGTAACAGATTTCTTTGATAAAATTTTTACTAAAAAATCAACCCGACATTTTTGAAAGATATAGTCGCCGTGAAGTTCGTCGTATTGACAATATTTTGTATTGGTCTTACTTGGATCAATATTTTCTGTTTTGATTTCGATAGGTCTAATAGAAAATACAAAATAAAAACATTTATGATGATAATGATTAAGTTCAATGCCACATTGTTTTTTAACTAAAGCTAAAACCCCACCTGGTTTTAGCTTTCCAACATTTACAGCTTCTTTTTTTTACTACTTTTTCCTTTATGATTGCATTAATTTGTTGTTGATATTTTTCTTTGTCTTCATCACTCAATTTATCCCACTGGACAAATTCAATAGCTGCATCATTTCGGTTAGTATTCGATATTTTTGGAATTTGAATTAGTTTAATACTATACTCTTGAGAATTAAATACACTATCGTCTAAAGAATTACGATATTTTTTAATATATTTACGAATTTCTTCCATGTCCTTCATGCCCCTTGTAAGTATTTTTTTGTTGGAAATTTCTTGTTCTTTTTTTCTGAGTATAGAAAATTGCAAAGAATATACTAAATTCTCATTAAGGGCAAATTTTTCTCCAAACAAACCCATTAGAGTATTTTCGTAATTATTATAGTAAAGATTGCAACTCACCAAAAATCGATTCAATCTCATGTTTTTCAATATGTTTATGTTCTATTTTATTTCTTAAACCAATAAAAAATTCAAGGTTTGCTTTTATAGGAGGACTTAACTTATTGAATTCCTTGTAACATGTTTTTAAGTCCCAAGCTTTTCTTTCACCATCTTTTTTATCATATAGTAACTTATATCTTCCACTTTTGGTTTTATAATAAAATTTGTCGCCTATTTCATGATAAAAGAAAGCATGAAATAATCTTGTCCAAGCTATGATCATCAACGCTATATACGCTTCAGTTCTAAATGTTGTTCTCGGTTTGTTATAAATTTCTACTGCTAAAAGGGCAGAATCTATCGAACTTTCAAGAATACTTTTGGTTTTACCTTTTCTAAGTTTCATAATTAAAAAACCTGTGCAAATATAAATCAATGGTAATTATATACTTGACAGATCCAATATTATTTCTCTATTGTTAGTAGGGAGAAAAAACTAACTATGGAGATTTAAATTGGGAAAGCAAAAGAAATTTAAGGATGCCATTCATTTAACACAAGTGTTTTTAAGCGAAAATGCTTGTTTGAATCATCTTAAGGCATTGCGCTGGAATGGTAATCCTTATTGTCAATTGTAAGGTTTCAGGACAAGGTTGGACGGATTGAGGTTTAAAGTTGAGAGACAGTTTCGTGCATGTTTGGGTGATCTGGTTAACGGAGATAAGTTATAGGCTTATTGGCGTTAATGAGAGTTCATCTTGAAGCTCTAATGCGTAATTTGTACTATGATTGAACCGTGTACACTGTTTTTTGCAAGGAGTCATGCTGAGTCCCGGGATGAGTTCTGCTGGAGTAAGGACTTCCCTGAAGCTGGCAAGAAGGTTGCTTCAGGGAGACACTGTCAGAGAAGTGACCGGTTTACGTAGCGAGGATGATTAGCTCAAGTAACTGGTTGCAGAACTGTGTGCTCAAAAAAAGTTTGCATGGCATGGAATAAAGATTGCACGGAATATGCAGTATCGACTGGCAGAAAAACAGGAGTATTGCATTTCAGAATCGGGCGTGTATCGTATTCTAAAGTCATACTGATCTGATCGCCCGGCATACATTTTTCTATCAGCGAGCGATACGTTCACACACCACACCGTACGGGTAAATGAACTTTGGCAGACCGACTTCTCATACTTTCTGGCCATGCAGTGGGGATGGTATTATCTCTGATCAGTAATGGATGATTACCAACGGTTTATAGTGTCATGGAAGCTTTTTAGCACGATGTCGGGAGAGAATGTGAAGGAAACGCTGGATATGGCAGTTGCGAAAGCCCATGTCAGACCGCGGGTGCTCTCGGATAATGGACCCTGTTACCTTGCACGTGAACGCAAAGATTATCTTGATAAACAAGAAAAAATCGATCGATCAAGACTATACTTAATGTACAGCATTATTATACACCGGAAGCAATGGAAAAAGAGATTGCCGCCTTCATGGAGTAGTACAGTAATCATCGGTATCATGAGCCTATAAAGACTCTCTCTATTACGAAAGAGATGCAATCAAACAACAAACAATGCAATCCAAACGTGAAGATAACCCGAAAAAGAAAGTTTATACAAAACATTTGTATAAACTATATGTATTTCTTAACTTTTAACCCAATTAATCCAACGTGCTTGCAACGTACAGGTATGGGCACAAGATCAGCGGAATATAGAGGATACTGTAAAAAGATCGGATGTTTTATTATTCAATACTGTATATTTGTATTAATGCCATATTTTTTGTGGGGATATAATGAATAGATCTGAGCAATTCGTATTGGAATTTTGCCGTCAGACGTTTTTTTCCTTGTGGAGTTATTCTCAACCTCAAGGAAAAGAAAAAAGTAAAGAATTATGTGATATTTTGGTAATTTGTGAACCGGATGTTATAATTATTTCTGTTAAAGAAATTGAATTCAAGGATAGTGGAAATTATAATGTTGATGTCGAACGATGGCAGCGAGAAGCAATCGAAAAATCAAGCAAGCAATTATATGGTGCTGAAAGAAGAATTAAACAAACAACTCATGTAATCATGAAAAATGGGAAAACGGGCTTGCCATTTCCAGAAGCTTCTAAAATGAGAATCCATAGAATCGCAGTTGCCTTGGGAGGCAAAGAAAAAGTACCAATTTATTTTGGCGATTTTGGAAAAGGTTTTATTCATGTACTTGATGAAAAATCATTTTCTATACTAATCGGTGAACTAAACACTATTGAAGATTTTGTTGATTATCTTATTGATAAAGAGAAATTGTATCATAGTGGAATGAGAACTCATATTCCAGGGTCGGAAGAAGACTTGTTAGCTTTATATTTGTATAATAATCGTAAATTCCCCTATACGCAGGATGAAATTAACATCGGGGATGGTTTGTGGTCAGCTTTTATTGATAAAAAACAATATAAAGCCAAGTTAGAAGCCGATGGGGACAGTTATGGATGGGATAATTTAATTGATTTATTATGTGAGGATTGTTTTGAAGATTTTGAAGATAACTATAATTTTCTTTGGCCTATTGGAGGTACATTAACTGAAGTAGAAAAAGTTGTTAGAATAATGGCAAGAGAAAACAGGTTTAATAGAAGAATTTTAGGAAAGTATTTTAAGGAATTTCTAAATATGTCAGATAAAATTGGGTCACGAGCTTGCCCATCACCTTCGGGTATTATGTATGTGTTTTTGGCTACTCGCCATGGAGAAAGCAGAGATTCCAGAATGAATGAATTATCTCTTCGTTGTTTCTGTATTAGAGGCTCATACCCTGAGTATAAAACGCTGATAGGTGTAGCTACTGAAAAACATAAAGAAGGAAAAGGATTTTCCCTGGATACAGGATATTACCATTTTCCAACTCTCACATCTAAAGATATGGAAAATATAAAAGAAATACGTAAAGAATTCGGTTTTTTCAATAATCCTAGAGAGCGAATGATTCATGAAGATGAATATCCAACAAATAAAAAAGAGAAAAGGTAATATAAAAGCTATGAAAATTGTTGATATTAAAACGAATACGATTATGGATAAAGTCACCACAAATGTGGTTATTGGAACAAAATTAATAGCGGATGAGTGTAAGTCCTACAGAAGATTGTCGTTTTTATTCAAACACGATTTTGTGAAATATTCAAAAGGTGAATATGTAATTGTCAAAACCAGCACAACTACTATTGAAGGATTTTTTTCTTTGCTAAAACGTGGGATTTTGGAGATTTATCACTTCGTAAGCGAAAAGCATTTGAATATGTATTTAAAAGAATTTACTTTTTGTTACATCGCAAAGAAAGAAACAGAAGAAGATAGATTCAATTTACTTTCAGCAAGCTGTAATGGCAGATTAATGCACGAAGATTTAATGAGCTAATATTAATTGAGAGAATTATTTCAAAAATGGCTGAGATAGACAATATGAGCGACAAATTCTTCCATGCCGACCGGCTCGCGCATCCTGAAGATGTTAAGAAGCACTTGGCGAAGCCGGACCATTGGAAAAAGGGATTCTCAGCATACGAGCTGGCTTATTCGTGGATGACGGCGAACGGCATACCCGGCGCGGTGCGCGCTGTTCTGGATCAGGCGGCTGAATTCCGGCGCATGGAGTTGGTCGAAGGGTTCTTTGAGAAAGACACCGATCTTCGGTCCCGTGGACGGCCAAGCCAGACGGACTTGCTGGCATTGATCGGCGATGGCGACGGTTTCGCGGTGCTTGGGATCGAGGGAAAGGTGAACGAGCCCTTTGGCCCTCTGATTTCGGAGTGGGAGGTCAACGCTTCCGCGAACAAGCAAACGCGGCTGTCGAAACTCCGCGAGACGTTGGGGCTGAAGGGCGCCGATGTATCGACCTTGCGCTATCAGCTTCTGCACCGCACGGCTGCGGCGGTGTACGAAGCGCAGCGCTACAAGGTTCGGCAGGCCGTGATGCTCGTGCATTCGTTTTCTGAAAGTCATTGCTGGTTTGATGACTTTCAGGCGTTCGCCGATGCTATGGGCACACCTGTTTCCAGTACGAATGAGTTGTCGGCAGAGGTCGAAGTCGAGAGCATCTCCCTTCGATTGGGATGGGTCGCCGATAAGGTTTCTCCGTAGCCGAATGCCTGCTCGGAGAAGCCTCGACCTGCAGCGGACCGGCGCCACAGAGAAGAGCTGCTGGATGATAGATCAATTATCACGATTCCGAACGGTTTCTCCCGAGTGCCGCGTCGTGCCCGCTTAGGCGCCGCGACGACAACTCTCTGCTGTGACCCCCCTCCGTGCGGGCGCGCCATAAAGAGGACGAGCCGGGCGATAGACGTACCATTTAATGAGGCTTTGCAAAGGTTTGTTAATGTAACCACAGAGGATATTGTTGCTGAATTGGAAGAAGAAGATTCGACTAAAACAGCTTTGCCATTTGCAAAATGGGCTGATGGGAAACGAAGCATAATCAAATGGAAAAACTAGTCAAGACCTTGTAAAATGTTGATTGTATCGCGGAACTGACCATAAGCAGCCTTATACCCCTCGATCGTTTCATACCCCCGGAATTCGTATTCCAAATTGCCCCCGCCCAGATCATAGATGAGTGGAATAGTGCTGAAAAGGGGGGTTTGGAGATTAAGACCTATCGGCATTGAGGTCAATTCATTGATGTAATTAACCAGCATATCGAACGGGAAATTACTCTGAGAACGTTTTGGCGGCCACTGATTATTTTTTTCATAGTAATCGATCAGATGCTTAATATCGTGCCGGAGAATTTCGAGTTCACTGATAATTATTTTTTTCAGACGATCAATCTTCCGTCTCTCTGCTATCTTGCTCCTAATCATTTCAATAGCATAAATAGCCATACCAGTAAGAATGGCAGAAATAAACGCAATAAAAAACGGATTATTGACTATCTCATTGAATATAATATTCATAAACCAAAAATAGTAAAACAAAAAACTAATAGCAATTATTTAAGAATGTGCTGAAAATAAAAAAGCGAGCATCAGAGTGCCTATCCGCCCCGATTACCAGCAATATCCCAGAATTTTCTTCATGGATTTTGTATACTACACAAAGAACTTTTACAAAATATTCACAATTATATTAAATATTTAATTTTTTGTTCAGATTGATTTTACCTTTCAAATTCCTCTGAAATGGAACATATTCCGTACACAAAAACGGCTCCGTATTATTGTCATGCACAGCCTTTTCAGTGTGAAATTAGTTGGCACTATTTTATCAGGATTATCTTCTCATTCGGCGGATAGAGCCACTCGACACCGTTATTGGTCAGGACATGGTTATCTTCGAAATTTATGCGGAGTTTTTCTCCGTTCAGTTCCGGTATCGCCGTGTAACACACGTATTCGAATGAAAAGAGATGGTTGTGCTGCAGCATGAGATGTCCTCTATCGGGTCGGAACGAAGCCATTGACGGGCCGACCGCAACTTCGCTGTTTCCGGTATTGCCGACACTATGGAAATCGATCGACACTTCGGTCTTATCGGGATATTTGAGCTGGTCACCCGGCCTGATTCCGGAAAACCCCCCACCGGTAGTCGGATCGTTGTGGATATAACCGAAACCGGCCTCTTCAAGTGCCCGGCCGATAATCTGAATCGTCTCATTCGGTGTTCGGCCGACTTTGAAATTCTTCTTGATAACCTCGCGGGCTTTCAAACCTTGATCGAATGCATACTGGATACCTTCCGGAACCGCATTTTCACCTTCACGCAAAATATAGGCGTTCCGTTTATAATCGGTTCCGTAATTCAGGTACTCTACACTCATATCGTGGGTCAGAAAATCGCCTGGCTGATAAATGTAGTCCGGAGAGCGTGTATCAGACATATCTGACTGAGCAGAATAGAGCACTGACGGTCCGTTATTACCGAACGTTGAGGTAAGTCCCTGCTCAAGTATCCGGTCCTGTATCCACCAGCCGACGTTCTGCCGTGAAGTGATTCCAGGGGTGATGACTGCGCTCGACATAGCTTTCTCGAGTATCTGCCGGTGCATTTCCGCAGTATTTGCAAATGCGATGATCTCACTCTGTGTTCTCCGCACCCGGAAATCAGTTATCACATTTTCTGCGGAGACAATCCGCTTAGCATACTTGTCACCGAGCAGTTCGACCAGTTTTTTGTATCCGGTGTGGGAAATTCCGTCCGCAACCGCAATCCATTCTGAATAGTTCACGGCAATTACCTCGGGATCACGCTCTTCGACATGTGCCCGGAGCACTCTCTCTCCCCCCCGAATATCATAGACATCATCACCACCCCAACCGCTAAAAACGGCCCGTTCGATCCGATCACCGCCACGGTCGGTAAAAACGAAATATCCCTGGCTGCCGCCGAGATCGATTGTCAAAGGATCGGGGTCACCGTCACGCACAGCATGAATCCACATATCGACATTGTTATCACGCAGCGCACCCGGCAGGACCTGATCAAATTTCTCTTTTCGGATGAGATTCAGCATCTCCCACCGTTTTTTCGCTTCCTGTGCAAATGAATCTGTTCCCACCATGAGAACAATCATTGAGAACACTGTAACAGCTAACCATTGCTTACGCATAATGCCCCTCCTCGAATTAAGAGAAAATTTCTACCGCTCACTAACGGTGAGCGGTAGAAATTCATAGTTTCCGTCCGGCAGAACCGTCGGAAGGTGGTACTCTGGATCTGTCAACAAGGTATAAACGTCGGGATCCTGCTCCTGAACTTTCGCAGCGTTGTTTGATCTCCATTCGTTGTCAATCTGGTCCAAGCGCCAGTCAAAGTCCTGTGCACCGAGAATTGAGGTCAACGCCCAGTAGGTGTATTCAGTAATCATACAGCCGTAATCGCAGGTTATAGCATCATAGGTGAACCATGCACCTTCGGGATACTGTGAAGGAACCGATCTAAAAAATCCACCTCTGGCATTATCCATAGCATCTGCAACCTTGCTCCCGGGAAATTCTCCAAACACATTTGGGTAGACACGAGCATAACCGTGCTGGGTAATCAGATGGAGCACTTCCTCAAGTGTCGCATCGAACACTTCGTTTTCAGCACCATTCGGATGTGTTTCACTACCCCACAATCCCTGTCCCGGTCCGTCCGGAGCAGTGCCGAAATCAGCCCTGTCTAATTCACTTTCATTCGATGCCATAGCGATGAATGCATTTCTGCGAACAAGTTCATCGACCACATCCTGATTATTGACAACCCCGTCTTCATCACTGTCGAGATACTCCGCCATTATGTTCGCTGCGTGCAGAATTTTATCATCCGGTGTTGCACTTGTGGCAATAACCAGAACACCATGTACATCAACTTCTTTTGTGAAAGGAAGCCCCGATGTTCCTCCCGGATTTGTAATAACGTTCGAATTTGAATCGCTGCAGCTCATGCTCAGGACTGTCGACGCGGCGAGAACTGGTATAAGCAGCTTCTTCATGGTACTTTCTCCATGGCAATCATGAGAACAATCATTGAGAACACTGTAACAGCTAACCATTGCTTACGCATAATGCCCCTCCTCGAATTAAGAGAAAATTTCTACCGCTCACTAACGATGAGTGGTAGAAATTCATAGTTTCCGTCCGGCAGAACCGTCGGAAGGTGGTACTCTGGATCTGTCAACAGGGTATAAACCTCGGGATCCTGCTCCTGAACTTTCGCAGCGTTGTTTGATCTCCATTCGTTGTCGATCTGGTCCAAGCGCCAGTCAAAGTCCTGTGCACCGAGAATTGAGGTCAACGCCCAGTAGGTGTATTCAGTAATCATACAGCCGTAATCGCAGGTTATATCATCATAGGTGAACCATGCACCTTCGGGATACTGTGAAGGAACCGATCTAAAAAATCCACCTCTGGCATTATCCATAGCATCTGCAACCTTGCTCCCGGGAAATTCTCCAAACACATTTGGGTAGACACGAGCATAACCGTGCTGGGTAATCAGATGGAGCACTTCCTCAAGTGTCGCATCGAATACTTCGTTTTCAGCACCATTCGGATGTGTTTGACTACCCAACAATCCCTGTCCCGGTCCGTCCGGAGCAGTGCTGAAATCAGCCCTGTCTAATTCACTTTCATTCGATGCCATAGCGATGAATGCATTTCTGCGAACAAGTTCATCGACCACATCCTGATTATTGACAACCCCGTCTTCATCACTGTCGAGATACTCCGCCATTATGTTCGCTGCGTGCAGAATTTTATCATCCGGTGTTGCACTTGTGGCAATAACCAGAACACCATGTACATCAACTTCTTTTGTGAAAGGAAGCCCCGATGTTCCTCCCGGATTTGTAATAACGTTCGAATTTGAATCGCTGCAGCTCATGCTCAGGACTGTCGACGCGGCGAGAACTGGTATAAGCAGCTTCTTCATGGTACTTTCTCCATGGCAATGACGTTTGGTGACTTCCAATGTAGATGCCGTTAGCGAACGAGTAAAATTTTATTTTGGTCAGGATAGAGAAATTCGAATCCGTTTTCGGTGATGATAACGTTTTCCTCCATCGGGATATAGATCTTGTGGCCGGCGGGCCAGCCGGGCACGGGCATATAGATATTGTATTCAAGTGCTATCAGATTGGTCGGCCGGAGTTCCATCTCCATGTGCCACGGGAGCCGCTCCCAGAACGCCGGGCCAGCACCGTGTCCCCGGTTGCCGACCGAATGCGATCCGATGTTCACATCGGTCATGTTGGTTGGTGTGTATATATCCTCGATCTCCATCCGGTCATACCCTGCCTCCTCCACCTTCTGGAACAGCAACTCGAGTGTTTCGGCTCCGGTCCTGCCGGGACGGATGTTTTTCCGGAGAATATTGCGCACCGCCAGTGACTGATCGAATGCCTGCTGATAGTGGTCAGGCACTTCAAATTCACCATCTTTAAGGACATACGCCATCCGTTTCAAATCAAGACCGAAATTGAGGTCGTTGATACCGAAATCGATCGCGATGAAATCCCCGCCCTCGATGATGTGGTCATTCGAGCTGATTTCATTTCCATCCGGATACCGCAGGAAAACCTGCGGAAGCCGTGACGTCTCGCCGAATCCTCGCCTCCTGTGCTCTTCCTTGATCCACCATGCCACGTCTTTCAGGGTGGTTTTGCCTTTGGTGGTGACTCTGTTGGAGAGCGCTGTCTCCATGATGTTTCTCGAGATTTCGCACAGTCTCGCGTAGAGGACAATCTCACTCTGGACTCGGAGTGACCGGAAATCTGCAATGAGCCGGTCAGCGGAGACAAACCGCTCGGTGTATTTCGGTCCGACTGCTTCGACAAGCGCCATATATGCGCTGTGTGTAATCCCGTCGGAAACTTCAAGATTCTCCGAGAGATTGATGCTGATCCGTTGGGGATCACGCTCGGCAACAAATGCCCTCAGATTTCGCGGGGATTCGAAAATGTCGTATATACCGCTCTCCCGCTGAAGTGTTCCGCCGCCACCAAGAACTGCCCGCTCGATCCTCTCACCGCCCTGGTCGGTAAAGATGGCATACCCCGAGTTGATACCGAGATCGATCGTCAGTGCATCGCGGCTGCTGCCACTGAACGTATGGATCCACATGTCGATGTTGTTTTCACGCATCACTTTCGGCAGGATTGTGTCGAACTTTTCATTGCGGATGAGGTTCAGCATTTCCATGCGCCATTTGGCTTCCTGCGCGGTAAGATCGGTCACAAAAAAACTCAGAACGACAATGAAAAAGATACTCAAACCATATACTCTTTTCATGCCTGCTCCTCCATCAGATAATCTGATATGGTCGATTGATGTATGTGATAATAATTATTCGGGAGTGCTGATTTTAAATACAAACTGATTAACTCCCGGGATTTTGCGATGTAGTAATGATGATAAATGTATCACGAATAGTCGATTGGCGGTTGCATCACTGTATGGAAACGGATTATTTTTAAAGCTACTCTATAATACAAATAAAATCGTATAAACTTCAAGAAAACAATCAATAATCCGCTGCTTGTCTGCTTCAGATTATATGAAGATTACACAAAGTTCCAATGTCATACTTAGTACATTATAACCATCCGAATCATTTTAAATAATCGCACATTGTCTAAGAAATTCCCTTTGAATGCGAGGCTTTAATGATGTATTATTCAACAATAATACGTTATAATTTATATTAGGATACTGAAACACCCGTATTAATTATTTAACTATTATTGTGACAGTTTTACGTATTGTTGAAGCTACACAGGGCTTAACAGATACACAAAAGCAGTATTTCGTATTGTACGATTACTTCGATTGTTTCGTTTCGTATTGTAAGAATAGGATTTTTATTCGGAAAGCAAGCTGTAAAAAATAAACCAAATTTTTTCAAAGGGGACTTTTATCTACCAAGCAACTCTAACACTACTCATTCTCTTCTGTGGTTCAACACTGCTCTTTTTTATTGAAAAAGATCCTAATGAAAGTATCAATACTTTTACTACCGTTGGATAGAAGATATTTATCCTGTTTGGGCTTGGTGTTGTTGCATCTTTAACAGCTACTATTGCTGCATTTATACTGAGTCAGGGAGATGAAAAGCAGATCCGTTAATTCAAATAGATACATATATTAAATGAATAACCGGGGAAGGATGGCATGTGTTTTTTCTCCAGTTTTATACCTGCCACAGTATTTGTGACAATTGGATATTTTGTTCTGTATTCTTCACACAAGGCAGAGGATCTGGCAATCTGGATATTTTTTATTGCACTCTTCTTTCCTATATGCGGCGCCTGCGTTACCATCAACGATCTTTGTCCCTTCGAAAACGAGACCCTAAGAATTGAAGTCGAATTAGAGCAGTAATCTCCTGCTCTCTCCTGTTAGTAATTTGTACTGTATTTCCATTGTGTTTACCCTGTAAACAATTACATTTCAAAGATTGCCACATCGTTTCACTCCTTGCAATGACGCTTAGTGACATGAGATGGTGAAGAACATCCTCCCCGGCTTTTATGAGTTGTACACGATATAATTATTATAGTATTGATATCCTGAACTTGATTCAGGATCTCAAATCTGCTCCTCTTGCCATTCATACACAACCTTATTGCATAATGGGCTGCATTTTTGTATTTTAGAGCGCCATTGATATGGGAATTACTGTATGACTAAGAAAGATACGCTGCTGATTGTCGATGACGAGAAGCACACTCTAAACGGTTTAAAAGAGATCATGTCCCAGGAGGGATACAAGGTCTTCACTGCCCTGTCAGCCGAGGATGGGATGGATCACCTGTCCAGGCAGGATATCGACCTTGTTATTACCGACCTGCAGCTCCCCGGTATGGACGGCCTTGAACTTTCCAGAAATGTCCTCAAGGATTATCCCACTACACAAGTTGTCATTATCACCGCATTCGGCACCGTCGAGAGCGCCGTGCAGGCAATGAAAGACGGCGTATATAACTACATTACCAAACCGATCAAGAATATTGATGAGCTTCTCGTCGTCACGAAAAAAGCGCTCGACGAAAGCAGTATGAAGCGGGAAATCACCAATCTGAAATCGAAGATCACCACAAAGTACAGCATGAACAACATTATCGGTGTGTCGGGACCGATCGTGGAAGTTTTTGAGAAAGTGCTGAAAGTCGCCAAAACCAATTCGACCGTTCTGCTGCGCGGTGAAAGTGGCACCGGCAAGGAACTCATTGCCCATGCTATCCACGAACGCAGCAACCGGAATAAAAAGCAATTTGTCGAGATCAACTGTTCAACTTTTCCTGATACACTTCTCGACAGCGAGCTTTTCGGGTATGAAAAGGGCGCTTTTACCGGGGCAGATAAAACAAAACTCGGCAGGATCGAAGCTGCAGAAGGCGGGACGATTCTCCTCGATGAAATCGGCGATATCAATCCGGCTGTCCAGATGAAACTACTGCGGCTGCTGCAGGAAAAAACCTTTACGCGCCTCGGCAGCACTAAAACACAAACGGCAGATGTTCGGGTGATCGCGGCAACAAATGCAAATCTTGAGAATGCGATCAAGAACGGTTCATTCCGGGAAGACCTGTACTACCGATTGAATGTGATCCCGATACTGCTTCCTCCCCTGCGGAAACGGAGGAACGATATCCCCCTGTTGATCGACCATTTTATCAACAAATATACCGAAAAAAACAACCTCAAACGGATGAAAATATCGTCTGAGGCTATAGATTTACTGACCAATTATGCTTGGCCGGGCAATGTTCGTGAACTGGAAAATACAATTGAAAATTCCGTTGTAATGTGTGACAAAAAAACAATCGCTGTCAGTGACCTGCCGCAGTATTTGCATATCCGCGACATCAAAGGTACAAACGCTTCTTCCGTGCAGTTTCCTAAAGACGAACTCGATTATTCAACCCAGCTTGAGCTATCCGAGCGGCAGATCATCCAGAAAGCTCTTGAAAAAACCGATCACAATAGGACAAAGGCAGCCGAGCTGCTCGGCATCAGTCTCAGGACCATACGGTATAAAGTGAAAAAATATAATCTTTAGAACCGGCTGCGTTTTCAGTTCAGCAGTAATGCTTCTTCCACTTTCTGCTTCAAGAGGCTCATATCCGAAGATTTCACCACATATGCCGATGCAGGCCAGGTAAAAAAATCTTCCTGATGTATCAGATATGCTGTGTTGAGAATCACGGATGTGTTTCGCGCAGACGATTTAATTTCGTTCATTGCTTCTATGCCGCCCAATCGCAGTATACGAGTGTATCCATGATTATAAGATCAGGCTTGATTTTTGCACCTTTGTAATAGCCTCTTTACCGGCCTTGGCTAAAACCGCTTTAAACCCATTAGTAGTCGGTCGGCAAATATATTTCAAACGCCGTTCCTTTGCGGTATTTACTGCGCGCCTCACTATATCCACCGTGGACTTTCATAATCTGCTGCCTGATCGGCAGCCACCCACAACCCGGTCCATTCGATTTCGTTGCGTAGAACGGCTGAAAGAGATATTCCATGTCTTTTTTTCTGATACCTATATCGGTATTTTTGATTGTTGCGACTGCAAAACCGTTATTGCGGCGGAAACCTACCAACACTTTGCCACCTTTTGGCATTGCATGTATACAATTACGCATAATATTCAGGAACACCTCTGTAATCTGATTCGGATCAACATAGAGAATACAAACCGCATCTTCAAAATTCAGGTTTAGCCCACCGGTCGTCATAAGAAATCCCAATCGACCCTTCGTACACTTTAAGCGTGGTAATTAAATCGTTTGCTTGTCTCTTTGTAAACCTCATTATTTTTTGTTGCGAGGTAAAAGCTTCTTGTTTATTGTTAAGTCTTTTTTTCACTTTTTTCAAAAAAATTTGATTATATTTGCGGAGTGCTCAGTCTTAAAGGCTATATTATATTAAAAGAACATATAAACTGCATGCTGATGAATCTTATACATTAATATTAACAAATTTTTGTCGAGTAAAACTCCCACATGAGGTGTCAGTAAATTGATAAGCAATCCGAAAATTTATTCTTTTTCTCTGTTTGAGGCAGGTTATGCATCAATCCACTCACTCATCAGGGATTTATTTGATTCACCGAACAATGTATGCCCATCATTATCTCAGGGTGATTTATTATATGTTCTTTCAAAAGTTCCGCCTGCCAGGCCTCTGCATCATAGTTCTCAGGAAGCCGTGTCTGTCAATAAAAACACCAAAAAAGTGAAATTGGAGACCCATGTTGCTTTTTGCAATAGACACAGAGAAAATATCATTCCCGAAAAAATTTATCCCGACAAGGCCTTGGAAAAATTCTGTCTTCTTTCTGGTATTGAAAAAGATTTAGCAAACTGTTGGTTCCTTGGCCCTCATAGTGAAAAGAAATTTAACATTCATAATGCATTTTGTACTCAGGGGGTATTTAATATTTTGGATCACAACAAATTCAATCAAGCATTAACAAATGGAGTGGGATCGAGAAGATCTTATGGGTATGGACTTATTTTATTAAAGTAAGGAGAAAAACTATGAGTCAAGAAATTAAATCTATTACGTTTGAAGGAGATTTAGAGGTGTGGGGCATTTACAACTATAACGGACCGGAAGAAAGATATGATGCTCAAACGAATAAAAGATATAAAAATCACACTCGTGCAAAAACATTTAAAATCAATAATAAAGAAATTGATTATACATCTTCACGCTGTTTGAGGCATGAAATATTTAAAGACCTGCAGCCACGGCAGCCCTCAAACAAAGATTTTGGTGATCAATTTATAAAAATGGCGGCTTCAGAAGTTGGTCTGCTTAGAGGCTATTTGTCTCCTGATGATAGCCTGAACAGACTTTCTCCTTTGCATATAGCGGATGCTCGAACAATAGATGAAACACCGCTTATTGTCTTTGATCAAGGCTCAAGCTCAAAGCCGAAAGAAAAAAGTGATACTAAAAGTGATACTTCCATGTTTTCAAAGGATAATGCTCCCTATAGAACGCAAAAATTGTTCGGAGGCATCAACCTGAAAGAACTTCAATTTTTATCTCTGTACGATCTTGATAATGACTTTTCAATGATTGCAAAAAAAGACAGTAAAAAATTTACAGAACTTCTAACAGAATATTTTAAAGAACGCAATGTGGATCATGCTCTTGCGATAAAGAAGTATGTTGATATTGGCGCAGTTTATAGAAACGAAAGAGAGGGAATACTGTTAAATCAGGAGCAAATTCGCCATTTGGTGAGAGTTGTGTTTCAAAGAATTAAAATGATACGTGGCTTGAAGGCGGGATCTAGGCTGGCCTACAAAAAAAACACCTTAGAGGTTTCTTTTTTTGATGGAGAAGATTCACAAGATGTAAAGGAATCCAACTTAAAAGAAGCATTAGAAGGCAAATCCATGAATTTTTACAGCTTTTTTAAAGAAGTTTAATCTTAATCATGCCTTATATAAAATTAAACGTTAGCTCTGGCGGCATTTATATAAAAAGAGACACAAAGAACAATTGTATAAAAAGAGAGTTAATTTCCCATCCAGAACCTCCAGAAGACAACAAAAATCAAAAAGTTTTGGGCATTGTAAGAGAAAGCTCAATAAAGGGTTTATTTTCCTATTTGATGGGGGAGACAAAAAAGCTGAAGGTAATAGAAGAGAGCTCAGACTCTTCAGTCAAAAAACTTAATTCAACTTTAGATATGATTGTTAAGGTATCTGCGTATAAAAGAGAGTCGGAGCTTTACATCACAACTTTTTTTGAACTGAGAGGATATCCTAAGGTCAAATCTAAGATTATATACCAACCTAAAATTCATCTTTCTCAGCATACTTTTGAAACAGCTAATGCAACAATAAAATTATTGAAAAAACCATTAAAAAATATATTTGAAACAGAATGCCTTGGTGAAATTAACAAAAAGATTGAAGATAGTAAGGTTAAAGAAAAGGATTCTACATATAATGATTTACACCCTCCGAATTGCGAGAATATACCAGAATCAAAACTTGGAACAAAAATGAAAAATTATTTTATCGAGAGAACAAAAGAAAGTAAACCTATTTATCAGAAGACCATAGAAATCATCGATGAAGTCAACTCCCTTTGTGCAGAAGACTTGAATTTTAAAAGGAAACTTGAAAAATCCAACTACGAGCGATTTAGCACCTTCACTGATCCACAACATACAAAGAGTTGGGTTGATGAGAAGTATTACCCTGTTGTGCGAGGAGCTCCAGCTTTTATTGCCTGTACTGATTTTGATATTTACCTTTCAGAGGGAGCTTTTGAAGGAACTCACAATTCTGACCATTTTAATTGGGAAGAAATTATACAAAAAATTCAAAATGGACCAAACATCGCCAGATGGGGAGAAGGAGGAATTGTTCGAGTGAAGTATCATCTCGATGAAATGGGCTGTCCCTACGAACAAAAAGATCATACGATGAATCAACTTTTTGCGGAAATAAAAGACTTAAGAAAGTCAGGAATAAAAATAGTGCTCTATGACTGGGAAAAGACAGATGAGAAAGAAAAAAGCAAAAATAAGGAATAAAAATTTCTTCCTGGCCAATACGGGCAAACAGCCTTTAAAAGAGCATTCCATTGCCGCAGCGCTCTATGGATATAAATTATTACAATCCTTAAAATTTAAACCCCGTATAGAAGAGAAAATAAGCAAATATCTGATTTATTCTGCTTTGCTGCATGACATAGGGAAAGTTTCAGACAGCTTTCAAAAATATATCAAAGAGAAAGCCGAGATTGACAATGCAGAAGATATGCCAAGAGATGCCGAATGCTCTAGACCAAAAACATTTAAAGGTCCCTTTCACAATGAAATTTCATGGGCCTATGCAGGAAACTTCTTTCTATTTGATAACAGAGAGACTCGAGAAACTGTTCGCCACTCTATTTATTGGCATCATCCTGCAAACTTTGATGATAAAGAAGATAGGTTGTGCTTTGAAAATTCTCAAACAATTTTTGAATCCGAAGAAGAAAATACAACAGATCTGCTCAAAAAGATACATGAATTTGTTGATGATCTTCGCGACTCTTTCTTCTCTGATTATGGACGTGATTTTAATTGGCAAAATAATCCTTTAGAGAAACCATGTGAGGATACGATTGAAGCAATCCAATGTCCTAAATTTTTCTCCCATGAACCGTGTGAAACTAAAAATAATGGTTATAAACAGCTATGCTTGAATTTATTGCTGGAGTCAGACAGAACCGTTTCCTCATGGAAGCCTAAGGAGTTAGATGATTTTTTAAAGAACTGGAAAGATGAAAAACTTTGTTTAAATCAAAGAGACAAATCCCCTGTTTTAGAAAATGTAGACAGCAGTAAAAAAAGCAAAGAGCAGTACGATCTGGCAAACAAAATGGCAAGCAAAAAATTATCAGTTTGCGGGGTAGATCCAGCAGGAGGAAAAACCAGTGTGGCCCTTTATTGGTGGAGTTTTTCCAATAATGAATATCCTTTTATGATCGCTCTTCCAAAACAGCAGCAGGTGGTAGGTTTAGTAGATTCTTTACAAGAGGACTGTAAAAGAATCTATGGGGATAAAAAGCTAAAAATGGAAGCTGTTTTTAATGGAAAAAGACAGTTTAAAAGCTGGGAACCGCCAGAAGATAATTCAGATCTTTTAATTTCTGATATTAACATTTTGGTTTTTGACAGGTTTTTAAGCCCTTACTATAAAAGAAGCCAATCTTCCGAGTTTCTTACAATGCTTCGCTCCCATTTGGTTCTTGATGAATTTCATGAATTTAGAGACCTTCCAACAATGATACCTTCTTTGAAAGAGGTGCTGACTATCAGAAGTTGGCTTGATTCTGGAGTGAAAACTCTTATGTTAAGCGGCACACCGGAGCCTTCTCTTCTAAAACTGTTACATATTGAAGATATTACAGACAAGAGCAAAGTTTTTAAAAGAACAGAACTGTCCCCAAGAGGGAATCATAAATTTAAGATGTTTGCAGAAGAGAAAAATTTAGAAGAAGTCCACAAATTTCTTTCTGATTGTTTATACTCTTTTTTAAGAGTAGCAGATTGCCAGAAAGCATTTTCTCATTTTTTAAAAATTTATAAAGATACAATCAAAATGATACATTCTTATTTTACTGCTGACGATAAACAAGATTTATTGAAGAACATTTTAAAAGAACATGGCAAAGATGCTGTCCCATCTGCAAGTGAAAAATCGGTTATCGCATCAAAAATGCTTCAGTCTTCTTATAACGTGAACTTTGATAAGGCCATTGTGGAATTGTCGCAGCCTTACATGGATTGTCAGACGGCTGGAAGAATCAACAGGTTTGAAAATAAACCCAATGCAGAAATGCGCTTTTTTTATAATAAAAAATCAGAAGAATTTTTCAATAAAAACAAAGCAGGATTTAAGGAGATTCACAAGAAATGGAAAGAGCATATTGTATCTTTTATTAATGAGCAAAAAGGACAGGCCGTCTCTATCAGAAAATTAATGGAATCGTATGATAACTTTTGGAATGAAAATAATGTCAATGAATCCTTAAAAATCTTAAAAGAACGGCATAAGGAGGCCATTGAGGAATTAAACGAATACACTCCCAAAAGACTTTCTCCAGGAAAAAAGAAGAAAACATCTTCTCGTCTTAATAGCTTGTTTAGAGGCGAGTCCCGCTATTTAAGCGCTTGTGTTGTGGATGATAATGGAAACGCAATAGATCAATTGCATGATGAAAATTTACTAAGTGAAGGTCGTCGTTACGTTATAGACAAAATAAAAAAAGCCATGGAAGTTTGTTTAAAAACAAATAAACAATGCGATCGTGCCAATAAAATCAAGGATCAGGAGGAATTTGAATATAATAAATATGCCCATGCCTTTGGCTTTAAAACAGAAAGACCGTTGCTCTCTTCTCATTTCAACCGAGACATTGATAAATGTCTTAAAGAACAACTTTCTGACGAAGATAGTAAGCAAACAGAACACCGAGTGTATAATAAGAAATTTGGATTGGTTAAAAAGAGTTTATTAGAAAATGGATAAGCAAAAAAATCATATAAGGATTGATGAAGTTCAGCCCTTGATTCCTCTTTCAAGAAGAGTGCCTTTTTATTATACAGAATACAGTAAAATTAAAAGAAAAGGTAATGACATAAGGATTTTAAAAGCTGATTTACAAGAAGAGTATTCCCTTCCTGTTTGTGGAATTGGAGGATTGTTTTTAGGCCCTGGCACAAGCATTACATCAGAATCCATGAGAATTATATCGTCAAGAGGCTGCTTAATAGGAGTAATGGGCGGTAATGCTGCGCCGCTTTATCTATGCTCTACACAGCACAGGTCACCATTACCTCGTATTAGACAGCATAACATTATATTTAACGAGGCTAAAAGAATATCTGCTGCAAAAGTTCTTTTCGATAAGAGGAAATTATTTATCAATACATTCTCCAACGTAACGTTGCCTCAGTTTCCTTCTTATAAAGATGGCGATACAATAAACACTCTTTTATCAAAAGAAGGAGCGTGGGCCAGAGAGGCATACAAAGCTTTATCTGTTCAATATGACATTCCTTTTTTTAAAAGAGGAAAAGCTTTTAGAGGCAGGAAAGACCCTTTGACATTTTTAAATTTTCTATCTTATTCCATAGCAGATTTGACTATTTTACACTTAGGTTATGATCCTAATATCGGCGTGCTTCATGGAAGAACCAAGGGGGGAGGTTTGTCGTATGATCTCGCAGATGTTGTAAAGCCTGTCATTGCTTTAAATCTGTCATTTGTTGCTCTCAAAGAGGAATGGAGTCTAAAAGAAATCAAGAATCATTTTATGAAATTAACTTTAGAAATAGATGTTTTAAATTACTTGAACAAGACATTAAATGAGATTTTCAGGAAGGATAATTGAATGGTTGTCATAATAAATGATTGTCTGAAAGAAAAAAGTGACAAAGCTCGTGCTATTATTGGGCGGTATTGCTGGCGGATAGCCAAGGATGTGTGGGTGTGGCAAAAAGACGGCATTAGAGAGGATATTGTAAAGGAGTTAAGAAAGATCGATGCAGATTTCAGAGTGGTTTTTATATGGTCTGACCGTACTCACCATCTGGGATTTCGTTCATTTGTTTTTGGCGATTTGAAAAGCCGTCAGACTGATGAAGGGATATTCAATCATTTATTAGGTATCAATCTCAATTAAATCATTACGTGTTTGAGTGTTTGTTTGAGTGTTTGATAGTACAGGTATATTTATTTTATGGGTTGCGCCCGTGCGCGGGCGGTAGAAAGGGAGATGAAAAGCAGATCCGTTAATTCAAATAGTTGCGCCCGTGCGCGGGCGGTAGAAAGATAAATCTGATTGTTTCGCAGGAAATATCCTCGTTGCGCCCGTGCGCGGGCGGTAGAAAGGGGGATAAAGATAGATTTTTTTCCTTCTCAGAGTTGCGCCCGTGCGCGGGCGGTAGAAAGCTCAACGGCCGGTCGTCCCAGTCTTGTTCATGGTTGCGCCCGTGCGCGGGCGGTAGGCGGTAGAAAGAGCAGGAATATATGTATATAGATATATACTCAGTTGCGCCCGTGCGCGGGCGGTAGAAAGGGGTTGCCAGACTGGCCTTTTAGAAATTGTCCGTTGCGCCCGTGCGCGGGCGGTAGAAAGAAACTATCCTGATTTCCACGCACATATTACACGTTGCGCCCGTGCGCGGGCGGTAGAAAGCAATATTGATTATCAAAATTTGTTTGCTCTTTGTTGCGCCCGTGCGCGGGCGGTAGACGGGCGGTAGAAAGGAAAGCATATCCCGTCATGAAAGAAGCGGCAGGTTGCGCCCGTGCGCGGGCGGTAGAAAGAAGAAAGGAGCAATAGAATTCAATAAAACAAGGTTGCGCCCGTGCGCGGGCGGTAGAAAGCGCGGCTTGGTGTCGAGCTTGGTGCTGATCCGGTTGCGCCCGTGCGCGGGCGGCGGGCGGTAGAAAGATGAAGCGGGGGGGGGGTCGAATAACCCAAACTAGTTGCGCCCGTGCGCGGGCGGTAGAAAGGTGTGGATGGGGTTAAAGAGACTAATAAGTTTGTTGCGCCCGTGCGCGGGCGGTAGACGGGCGGTAGAACGGGCGGTAGAAAGGTATGTTGTTCGGGGGAGTTGTTTTGGGCATCGTTGCGCCCGTGCGCGGGCGGTAGAAAGAGTGAGATGGGGTTGTAGTATTTGGTTTTTGTGTTGCGCCCGTGCGCGGGCGGTAGAAAGTTGAGTACCACACTCATTGCCTTCTGATCCCCGTTGCGCCCGTGCGCGGGCGGTAGAAAGTTGGTATATAGCTGAGAACAGGTAGTCGCCCAGTTGCGCCCGTGCGCGGGCGGTAGCGGGCATCTATCATTCACTTACTTCATGTGCGCCTCGTTGCGCCCGTGCGCGGGCGGTAGCGGGCGGTAGCGGGCGGTAGAAAGTGAAGCAACTGATCGTCAGTTGTGACAATCTGCTCAAAGGCACTCCCCACCTGAGTCCGGAAAACAGCGGTGGTGTGCATAGATTGAGAACATTGGCAGAATCAAAGTTGACAAACTAACAAACCGACAAGGAAGGAGACACACTATGAAACATTTTAAGCCAACATCGGGCGGTTTGGTGTATGGAAAACGCAGCACCCGTACAGAAGTTGAAGCGGTCGAACAGACTGCATGGACGGACACGTGGCATCCTATAACGCATCGCCAGTGCATAGCAAGCTTTGATACTGCCCTTGACACGCTTGGATTAAAAAAGCTCAAAGAAACATATTCAATGAGTAATGGCGGCGGTCAAGCATACGGCATGATTATCGTACAGGACGGAAACAACGGAGTCGATATTAAAAACACTCCACTCAAAACGATAGTATGGCGTAACTCCGTTGACAAATCCGTTTCTTTTGGTATGACAAGCGCCACAACGATTTTCCAGTGTGAAAATCTCGCTTTGTTCTCTTCATTTAATGAGGTTTCGGCATTTCGTAAGCATACAAAGCGGCTTGACGGCAACACGCTAAATGAAATAGTCGCTAACAACGTGCGACACTTTACTGAGAAGGCAAGCCGAGACATAAACTATCATCGTAGCTTTGCGGATGTTCCGTTGAGTGATGATAGAGTGAGACGGTTGGCTTATGATGCTATCACACGGGGCGTTATAAGTCGTCGGAAGATCAGCGAGTTTAACCGTATATTGTTTTCGGCGAGTCGTGAGTACAACCCGTCTAATCTGTATGGGTTCCACGGGGCTTGTACCCAAACCATGCGGGAGATGAGAATGACCGGCAGTTTTGTCGACAAGCAAAAGGAACTGAGCAAGATGGTTGTTGAAGCCAAATCCCAGCATGAAATATACGACAACGTGCGACACTTTACTGAGAAGGCAAGCCGAGACATAAACTATCATCGTAGCTTTGCGGATGTTCCGTTGAGTGATGATAAAGTGAGACGGTTGGCTTATGATGCTATCACACGGGGCGTTATAAGTCGTCGGAAGATCAGCGAGTTTAACCGTATATTGTTTTCGGCAAGTCGTGAGTACAACCCGTCTAATCTGTATGGGTTCCACGGGGCTTGTACCCAAACCATGCGGGAGATGAGAATGACCGGCAGTTTTGTCGACAAGCAAAAGGAACTGAGCAAGATGGTTGTTGAAGCCAAATCCCAGCATGAAATATACGACAACGTGACGGTCGAGGTATGAACTCACGCAGCATTTTAGAAACCTACAGCGTGCCGTACTCGGAGTACGGCACGTACGGTGTTGCGCCCGTGCGCGGGCGGTAGGCGGCAGGTTCTGATTCGGTTTCAACAGCATCATTCGTTGCGCCCGTGCGCGGGCGGTAGGCGGCAGTAATGACGATATGACTGGATCACGTTTCTGTTGCGCCCGTGCGCGGGCGGTAGGCGGTTGTTGTGAAAGCTATGAAAAATCCGTATGTTGTTGCGCCCGTGCGCGGGCGGTAGGCGGTAGAAAGTAATTGGAGAATGATTCGCGGAACATGCGGAACAATTCAGCACAATCCGTCCCATGATCACTCAAGCAAAAGGTGCGGTAAAGCGGTAAATCGGTACGCAGCTTACTATCTATAAGTGAGTCAAATATCAACCTAAGAACGAGAGAAAAACACCTGCCGCAACTGCGGAACCGATCACCCCGGCAACATTCGGTCCCATCGCAGAATAAAGTGGATTAACCTTTCCGTTTGTTTCGTCACTGACAAACTTTTGCACAACTCGTGCTGCCATCGGAACCGCCGATACACCGGCAGCACCGATACAGGGATTTATCTTGATCTTTTCCGGCAGGAACAGATTGAGAATTTTGCCAAATATGATACCGCCTGCAGTGCTGAATGAAAAAGCTATAGCTCCCAATAAGAGAATCTTAATCGTAGCCCAGTTCAGAAAATGTTCACTATCCATCGTTGCACCGACAGCAAGTCCAAGCATTATGGTAACAATATCGATCATTGGTCCCCCAGCAGTTTTACTCAACCGGGTTACCACACCGCTCTCTCTCATCAGGTTACCGAACATAAGCATTCCGATCAATGGTGCACTTGACGGTATAAACAGCATAGTGACAATACCGGTAACAATCGGAAAAAGGATGACCGTACGCTGGGATACCGGTTTAAACTGGGGCATGTCAATAGCACGTTCTTTCTTTGTCGTTAGTAATCGTAAAATCGGTGGTTGAATGATGGGCACAAGCGACATGTAGCTGTACGCTGCAACTGCGACAGCCCCAAGCAGATGGGGTGCAAGACGCGCAGTCAGGAATATCGATGTTGGACCGTCCGCTCCGCCTATGATACCGATGCTCGCTGCTTCCCGTGGAGTAAATCCCAATAAATAGTATGCGCCGAGAGCAGCAACAAAGATTCCGAGCTGTGCCGAAGCCCCAAGAATAAAAGTAATTGGCCTGCCAAGCAGGGGTTTGAAATCAGTTAATACTCCCACACCAAGAAAAATCATGGGCGGGAGAAATTCTGTTTTTATTCCATTTCGGTAGATAAAATTAAGCAGTCCTGTGCCATATGATCCCATATCGGCTAAAGGGAGATTGGCAAGGATAGCGCCGAAACCGATCGGAATCAGAAGAAGCGGTTCATACTCCTTTTTTATCGCCAGATATATCAATGTCCCGGCAACAGTAAACATTATAAGGTTAGATAATGTAATGTTCCAGAGGCCAGACTGCCTGAGCAGTTGCAGAGTAACTTCCATCCTTTATCCTGCCTTCGGGGTTATCGTCATAATAGGATTACTTTTCTCAACTTCATTGCCGACTGATGTATGTACCGCTTGAACAGTGCCGTCGAGAGGGCTCCGAATGTCGTGTTTTGCTTTAAGTGCTTCAACTGCTGCAACAACATCACCCTCTTTGACCGCACCACCTACTTTGACATTGATTTCCATAACTGGAACACTTCCGTCAAAGGGCGAAAAGACCGGTGTTCCGTATACTGGAGCCTGAGCCGGCTGTGGAACTGCTGCAGGTGCAGCAGGAACCGCGGCGTCACTGCCAGAATTCGAAGGAGCTAATGTAACCGTAAAAGTCCGGACAACACCCGCTTCTTCGACCGTACATGTTGTGGTGACCGGTCCACTGATTGCCTGTGACACCGTCGGGGCCGCTGGTTTCGATTCTTCTTTTTTCTTCAATGGAAGATCAATTTTTGGATTTCCAGAGAGTAGACGGATACCTTCATTGAGTTCCATGTTCTTGCCTGGAACCATAGAGCTTACCACCAGAAAAACTGATTTTTCATCGGCAGGTAATTTCCGCTTTTCCAACTCTTCACGTGCAACAGGTATATTATTTTCAGCTGCTTCTAGAGGATCGCCGTCAAATGGATCGAGCTTCAACTGTTCAGAAGCAATCTTTACGATTTCAGGATCTGGTGGAAGTGGTGTTTTTCCGAAATACCCAAGCACCGACTTGCCATAACCCTGATCAATTTTCTTCCACGGTCCAAGGAGTACATTGTTAAACGCCTGGAGCCAATACTGCTGGCTGCCCGGTGTCACGCTTGTCCATGAACCGCCTTTCTCTACGACAGCCGGGAATTCAGTAAGAACATCGCTGTATTTACTTAAAATACCGGCTTTGACCATCATGTGAACATTCGGGCCGATAGCACCGCCGGGCATCGGAAATCCGACGACACGGGGATCGGCAGCCAATACGACCGGATTAAAATCGTAATCTTTCATACTGTCAATCAGGACCGACTCAACTTCATTCAATTTTTCGGCATCAATATCGAGAGAATAGCCGGTGCCTTTCAATGCGTGCGCAACCGATTTTATATCAGGCTGAGATGTTCCACTCGACATCGGTCGGATCGACAGATCGATTCCATCTGCACCCCCCTCGACAGCAGCCATATTGCATGCAACACCCATACTTGCTGTATCGTGCGTATGGAACCACAACGGCATCTCAGGCGGCATCATTTTTTTTATGCCTTTGGCAGTTTCATAGACCGTTTTCGGATCTGTTGTTCCGCTGGCATCCTTCATACAGATCGAATCGATGTTGACATCACTGTCGAGAAGCTGACGTGCAACATCGATATAGAATGCAGACGTGTGTGCTTTGTCCGATTTAAACGGGAGCCCCATAAGAGCAACACACGCCTGATGATGCATACCCGATTCTACAATTGGCTTACCGGTATTGATCAGGTTTCTTACATCATTCATGAAATCGAAATTCCGATCCCAGGTTGTCCCGTATTTGTGCATCAGTTTCGCCTGTAATGTCAGTGATTCAATATTCTGATTTGTGAGCGTGACACCACTAACGGAGCGGGTTAATATTTGAAGAATAACATCCGGCCCAACTGTCTCTCGCATTGTTTTCATACATTCAAACGGGTCTTCACCAACATAAAATAAAGGCGCCTGAAAACGTGCACCACCGCCGAATTCCATATGCCGGACACCGGCATGCGCTGCTGCCTCCATTGCTGGTAAAATATCCTTTACTCGTACTTTTCCCCCAAAGAGACTTTGCAAGCCATCCCGAAACGTCATCAACTGGACACGAATCGTCTTCGGATTCTTTGCATAAATCATATCTTCTCCTCAATTTTTGCAACCCGGGCTCCGGGAAATCCAGATGCTGCCGCGCTCGTAATGGCAGCGACAATCATTTGGTCAGCAGGACCGGATGAACTATCAGAGGAGCTGTCCACAGTTGGAAAGGCAGCCGTAAGAATTCTCATTACTCCTGCAAGGAAGCTCAATAAAAAAAATACACCGGTAAATGCCGATGCACAAATTGACAGTAGCCCGAGGTCATCCATAATACAAATCTCAAATTTATTTTAAAACGAATTTTCTTTCTTGACGAGATTAGGTAACGCTGACATTTACTATCTATTTGATGAGCAGTATTATGTCGACATCCTAATACATAATTTGCGCAGGTCTTGACTGATAAAATATGTTCTGTGGATTATAATTGCCGAAAAAAGGAAGACGTAAAATCGGCCTCATCCAATGCAAAATACTAAGAAGAAAGATACAATTTTTTTGTTCGGTTATCAAGGGGTAATTGAGACTGTTGCTATTAATCGGTATATTTTGTGTCTTGTTTAACAGTACGGTACTACTGTGAATATTCTCTAAAAATGATGATTAATGCTTGCGAGTTGCGGCTTTATGTCATACATTAAGTGTTTTCCTGATATCGTCTTAATCGGATATTACAGGATGTGAACGTGATGTAATTTTAATAGTAAAGTATACTTTATGAAAAATGAATTTATAACAATTAAGGGGGCACGGGAGCATAATTTGCAGGATATTTCCCTGTCACTCCCCCGAAATAAATTGATTGTTGTTACCGGAATATCAGGTTCAGGAAAATCGTCTCTGGCTTTCGACACTATCTATGCTGAAGGTCAGCGCCGGTATGTTGAATCTCTTTCGGCCTATGCACGGCAGTTTCTCGGTTTGATGGAAAAGCCGGATGTCGATTACATAGAGGGACTTTCTCCGGCTATCTCAATTGAACAGCGGTCATCAAGTAAGAATCCCCGTTCGACCGTAGCGACTGTTACTGAAATTTACGACTATTTCCGGCTCCTCTTTTCGCGGATTGGCACACCCTATTGCTATAAATGCAGCAGAGAAATCCAGCGGCAAACAGTTCAACAGGTGGTTGATACTATCCTGACACAGCCGGAAGGAACGAAGATACAGATTCTTGCGCCGTTGGTACGCGGCCGAAAAGGTGAATACAAAGGACTCTTTAAGCAGATTATCAATGAAGGATATATCAGAGTCCGGGTCGACGGTGTCATTGTCGAAGCACATTCCGAAATCAAGCTGGAAAAAAATAAGAAACACACCATAGATGTTGTTGTCGATAGACTGGTAATCAGGAAGAATCAAGATAAGAGGCTTGCCGACTCACTCGAAACAGCTTTCGGTCTTGGAAGCGGGATTGTGCAGATTGCAATTATCGACGGCGAGGAACTGCTGTTCAGCGAACAATTTGCTTGTGTTCATTGCGGAATCAGCTATGAAGAGCTTGCACCAAGAATGTTTTCATTCAATAGTCCTTACGGCGCATGCGTTACATGCAGCGGCCTCGGTACAAAAATGGAGATCGATCCGAGTCTGATCATCCGTGATCAGAATAAATCTGTTATGGAAGGCGCAATCGAGGCCTGGGGAGATATTCAGGGAAGCAAATGGTACCGGACTATGCTCAAGTCGATTGCGCAGCATTATAAAATTTCTTTATTTACGCCGTATAGGAAATTGTCCGATGAAGTGAAAAAAGTTATTTTATACGGATCAGGAATAGAAGAGTTTACCTACAAATATAACCACTCGAACGGTAAGGGCCATGGAGAGTGGACGGGAAAATTCGAAGGTGTTATTCCCAATCTGAACCGGCGATACAAACAGACAAACTCACAATACATCAGGACGTTTATTGAAAATTTTATGAATACTATCCCATGTCCCGATTGTGAGGGGGCACGACTGAAAAAGGAGCCGCTCGCAGTTAAAGTAGGCGGCAAAAACATTCACGACATAACAAGCATATCGGTGAAAGATACAATTGACTTTTTTGATAAACTCAAATTATCCGCACAAGATAAGGAAATTGCTCATCAGATATTGAAAGAAATATCAGAACGACTTGCATTTTTGAACAATGTCGGCCTCGAGTACCTGACGCTGAATAGATCTGCAGGAACGCTGTCCGGCGGAGAGGTACAGCGTATCCGTCTCGCAACGCAGATCGGATCACAGCTTGTCGGTGTTTTGTATATCCTCGACGAACCGAGTATCGGTCTGCATCAGCGTGACAACAGGCGCCTTATCGATACGCTGGTGAAACTCCGCGATCTTGGAAATACCGTTATCATTATTGAACATGACAGAGATACAATTCTTGAAGCCGATTATGTGATTGACCTCGGCCCCGGTGCCGGGATCAACGGCGGTTACGTAATCGCAGAGGGATCACCCGAAAAAATCATGCAGAATAAAAAATCGCTGACGGGAAAATACCTGTCGAAAAAATTACATATTTCCATACCAGAGCTGAGGAGAAAGCCGAACAAAAAAGCGTTAAAACTATTTGGTGCCCAAGGGAATAATCTCAAAAACATTAATGTCACTTTTCCTCTCGGAACATTTATCTGTGTAACCGGCGTTTCGGGCTCCGGTAAAAGTACCCTTATCAATGAAACACTTTATCCTGCTCTCGCGAAAAAGTTTTATCACAGTAAAAAGCAACCGCTCACTTTTGACCGGATCGAGGGACTTGAAAATGTTGACAAAGTTATAGACATCGACCAGTCTCCCATAGGCAGGACACCACGCTCTAATCCGGCAACCTATACCGGACTCTTTACCCATATCAGGACGCTCTACTCGCAGCTGCCTGAATCAAAATTACGGGGGTATCAGCCGGGACGGTTCAGTTTCAATGTCAAAGGTGGCCGATGTGAAGCGTGTCAAGGTGATGGTATTATTAAAATCGAAATGCATTTTCTGCCCGATGTCTATGTTCCCTGTGAAGTTTGCAAGGGAAAACGGTATAACCGTGAAACGCTTGAAATCCACTACAAAGGGAAGACAATTGCAAACGTACTTGATATGGCCGTCAATGAAGCGCTTGATTTTCTGGGGAATATCCCGCCGATCAGGAGAAAACTCGAAACACTCAGCGATGTCGGCTTGGGATATATCCATCTGGGACAACGGGCAACAACCTTATCAGGCGGGGAGGCTCAGCGGGTAAAACTTTCGACCGAGTTGTCTAAAATAGGGACAGGCAATACCATTTATATTCTCGATGAACCGACAACAGGTCTCCATTTTGAGGACATCAAGCAGCTCCTGACAGTACTGAGCAGGCTTGTGGAAAAAGGGAATACCGCTATTGTGATTGAACATAATATGGATGTGATTAAAACCGCAGATTATATTATCGATCTCGGCCCGGAAGGCGGCGACAATGGGGGACAGATTGTTGCATCCGGTATACCGGAGTCAATCGCGGACATTCGGCAGTCGTATACAGGGCAATATCTCAAAAAAGAACTGGAGAATGTTCTTGCCAACACTACACCCACTCATCCGCGGACTGATTTTCTCGCAGTCGCAGAACCCCCTGATCAAGAAATCCTCGTGATGTAGCAACAATATCAGCACGAGTACGCTCAACATCGGATTTTAAACTGTGGCCCAAGATGTTTGAGTTCCGATGCGAGCATCTTCTGCCGGTTAGCAGTTAATCTTTCAAGGACTGCCTTGACCATATCGACACTCGTACCTTTCAAAGCCATTGCAAGCTTTGAGGTGTCAACCGACATAAGTGAACGTTTCAAGCTTTCTGGTTCAGTTTTCACAATATCTTCAAACAGGAACATTTTCTATTTATTCGGTCCGACATACCAACATCTTTTTTGCCGAGTCTGTCGAGTAGTTCCTTGCTCTCTGATGATCCCATGTGTTTAAAATTTCGGCCATTTTATCCTGGCCGCTCACACCGATTTGCCCGGTGCTTTTTGCATCTGGATCGAACACTCTCAGCTTTTCACCCAGCATGTTAGCAACTCCATTGAGAATTTCCGGCGGGACAGATTTAGCTGTTGCCATCCTGTAGGTAATATCTTTCAAATCGTCAGAGGGGAAAAATTCGAGAATATCTTTCGCTTTTTTTGGCTCAAGACGTGAAAGAATAATTGCGGTAGTCTGCGGTGTTTCGTCGTGAATGATCTGAAATACCTGCTCGGCAGTATATTCCAACAACCGTTTAAACAGGAGAATATTTTCCACAAGGGGATTAGCCATACTGCTTGCCTTTTGTTACTATTTGAATCAATATAAATTGTGCCGAATATGTATTTCTACTATTGAGCTAATTCCGGTACTGTTGTGACTGGGATTTCAAACTCATCACTGACTGCGTAACCTACATGCCTGACTTCTGCAAGCCTTGCTATTGTTGCAATGAGAGCGCGGGTCAATTCTGCCATTTTTTCGTAGTTCAGCGTTTCTTTCGTGTCACTTTCCTGGTGATAATAGGGATTTCTGAATTCACCCGAACCCGCAGAAAGCAGAATTGCCGGATAATTGGCATCCCAGAAAGATCTATGGTCACTTCTTCGGAGATCGCCGATATTTTCTGCATTCCCTGGTGCAATAATTTCAAACACTTTCAATTCCGGTATAAAACTAAGGGCACTCTGCGTAAATTCAGCTGCGAGTTCCTGTGAATATTCATTTGCAATATTCCAGACAAAATCCCCCTTGAATTCATATTGTGATACTGTGTTGTAAAACTCGGGAAAAACCTGATCCGTACCTTCCGGTACCGTCTGACTATTTGGCTCAGAATTGAAATATCCAACCTGATCTAGGACAATCACACCCTGAATGTCGGCAATATCAGGTATGGCATTTTCAACATAATGGCCGCTGCCGATCAGTCCTTCCTCCTCCAAATCAAAACCAAGAAATGCTAAAGAACCATTATACCAATGCGCTGATAGAATCCGTGCAGCTTCGAGCATAATGGCAATACCTGAACCATTATCTTCTGCTCCAGGCGAATCTTCAACAGAGTCGAAATGGGCACCGATACCGTAGAGGTCATTGATTCTCCTCATTCCAGTCTTGTATGCAGAAATATTCGCTGCTGAATATCCTTCATAATCAAATTTATCTATTTTCACACTGAGACCAAGCGATGCAAACCTTTCTTCAATTAGGTTCCGCACTTCATGGACGTGTTCTTCACCGGTAACGTGGTGTCGTATTCCTTCAATGATAGTCAAGTCGCTCTTGATCCGCTCAACATCAACACGGCTAATCAACTCTTCAATATTGGTCTGATACCGATCATCCGCGATAAGTTTGACCACAAATTTATTACCTGCTGCTGCAAAATCAATATTATCATTGTCATAATGCCAAAGAATCTGCCAGTCAGTTCCGGGAGAAACCTCTTCACGCCTGACATGTCCATACACCGATTCCGCTGGAAAAGTGAATGTTTTTCCGCCGTCATTCGACACCTGCATATAGACATTAAGTTCATCGTCGTTTAAGTAGACCTCAATGCCGTCACCTTTATCATCGATAATATCGTAATTGATGGCAACATAACCGTTTTCGACATCAACCTCTATTTTAATATTGACAATTTCCGGAATCGCGGTATTCCAGTCATTCTGACAGCCGGAAAACAGTATTCCAACACTCAAATAGAACAGCAACAGTTTCATTGTATTGTTGGTATTCATACAGGATAGCTTCATCTGTCTTTATGGAGATGTTCAGGAAACTGCCGCTCCTATTAAAGTACTGTGCCAGGAGTATTTTGCTTGTAATTCCCACTTCCCGTTTCGAAAATCACCGACAGTCTGTACGGTGTTATCGAATACAATCGTGCCACCACTGACGACACTCTTTTCGGCCATATATTTGTATTCCTGTCGCGATACAGCTTGAATGGCACCCTCATTATCGCGGAAAAATACCGAAGAATGGGAGTCAGCAATAACAGAATCGATTCTTTGTTCAAGAGTTCGGAGATTCCCGACCATACTGTCAATTGAGCATCCCGAAACACCGACCGCCGATTCATCTGCACCAATACAGATAAACCGGTCATGCACAAGTGTCCAACTACCAAGTACGTCTTTCTTATGTGCTATCCATTCTCTTACAAAATCATCCATATTACGCTCAACCGTTTGGACGTCATCGCTTTTCAGCGGTTTGATGCTTCCGAATATCCATATTCTGGCAGAATCAGGAAGCTGGTTAAAATCTATACTGCTCATTTTTATGTTTTCCTTTTATTAAACAGTACTTATCGTACCATGTGCAAAGCGATAATATAACGACTTGATAACCGAGAAACAATACAAATTGGATACTATAAAACCGGTTTATACTAAGACGTACTGTTAGTTATGATAGTTCCGTACAAGGATAAATAGTTTGGATTATATTGTAATTTTCCTTAATTTAGGTTCCTTCAACTAAAACGGATTGAATCTTGTATAAGTCAGCGAATAAGGAGTTGTAATGCATAAGAAAACTATCGTGTTTCTGCTATTGATTTTATTTACATTTTCAGCAGCCTGCAGCTCAACTGAAAATACTGATGAACCTGTTGTGATCAACCTTGAGGATGAACCTGTTGCGATCAACCTTGAAAACGATCTCGATAAGTTCAGCTATGCGCTCGGATTTCAGATAGGAACCCAGCTCAAACAAAACGGTTTTGAAGTCAATATGGAACCATTCCAGCAGGCAATCATCGATCAAATTAATGGAAATGAAGCTCAAATGACGACCGAAGACATGAGCCAAATCATGCAGATAATGACTCAAAAGTTCGCTATGGAAAAATCCGCCGAAGGTAACGAAGATGCCCAGAACAACCTTGCGGCTGCTCAGGCATTTCTCGCAGAAAACGCCTCCAAAGAGGGTGTTGTGACGCTTGCGAGCGGATTGCAATACAAAGTGCTTCAGGAAGGTACAGGGAAAAGTCCGACACGCGAAAACAAAGTGCAGACCCATTATCGAGGTACTTTTATAGACGGAACAGAATTTGATAGTTCGTATAAACGCGGTCAGCCTGCAGAATTCGCCGTTGGCGGTGTTATTGCTGGCTGGACAGAAGCCCTGCAACTCATGAAAGAAGGATCCAAGTGGCAGCTATTCGTATCTCCTGAATTGGGATATGGGGCAGCGGATCGTGGAACAATACCACCAAATTCGTTTCTGATCTTTGAGGTCGAACTAGTTAAGGTTTTGGATTAACGGGAGAAAATAGTATTCACAATGTAAAAACAGGCACATCAAAAATGTGCTTGTTTTTTTATTACATATATAAGAGTTTTATTTATTCGGCTGTGGTGTCAGACGCAGATACGGTTTTAATGCTTTGTACCCTTTCGGAAACCGCTCTTTAAGCTCTTGTTCATCCTTCAAATCGGGCAGGATAACAACATCTCCACCATCTTTCCAGTCGGCCGGTGTTGCAACTTTATGATACTCCGTCAACTGAAGCGAATCGATTACACGGAGCAATTCTTCAAAATTTCTCCCTGTGGATGCCGGATAAGTCAAGGTCAACCTGACCTTTTTATTCTGATCGATAACAAATACCGACCGGACTGTTTTTGAATCGCTCCCATCAGGGTTGAGCATATCATACAGATGTGCTACTCTTTTGTCATCATCGGCGATAAGTGGAAAATTGACCGTTGTATTCTGCGTTTCATTAATATCATTGATCCAGCCTTTGTGAGAATCAAGCGGATCGACAGACAGACCGATTACTTTCACATTCCGTTTGGCAAATTCATCCTTCAGCGTTGCAACTCTCCCGAGTTCAGTCGTACAGACAGGTGTGTAATCTGCCGGATGAGAGAACAGCACTCCCCAGGAATCGCCGAGCCACTCGTGGAAACTGATTGTGCCCTCAGTTGATTCCTGCTTAAAATCAGGGGCAATACTTCCTAAATATATTGACATTTAGTGCTCCTTTCAAAACGATTTTCCATGCATATGCTGCCGGGTGCGGCATCACACGCACGTTTTGCGATGTTAGTTAAATTATTATAATATACAACAGGTCAGAAGTTGAATGGTATAATTGAGCTATTCAATACGAAAATTCAAACAGTTCAAATAATGGATCGACGCGAGATCCCGTTAGTACACTGGTACTGACGGGTCAATTTCTTCAGACCAAGCTCTAATACCACCGGTTAGGTTTCTGACATTTTTAAAATCGTTACTTTTAAGAAAATCACGGATATCCGAAGACCGTACACCTGTCCGGCACATAACAACCAGTTCATTTTCCTTGCTCAACTCTTCAAGCCTTTTCGGCACTTCATTCATGGGTATATGAATAGCACCCGGTATCTGAGCAATCTGAAGCTCAAACTCTTCCCGGACATCGAGAATGTTCACCGGATACTTGCTGTCAAGACGATTTTTGAGCTCACTTACGGTAATATCATTAGATTCTGCAAGCTCGTCCTGTGATGGAATTCCGCAGAACTCCGTATAGTCGATCAACTCGGTTACGGTCGGATTGTCACCGCAGACAACACAGTTCTCGTCACACCGGATTTTTAGCTCGTTGAATGACATTGTCAGCGCATCAAATAAGACAAACCTGTTTTTGAGAGTCTCACCGATACCCATAATAATCTTCATTGCTTCATTTGCCTGAATTGATCCAATTATTCCGGGTAGAACGCCAAGAACACCGCCTTCCGCACATGAGGGGACAAGACCAGGAGGCGGTGGCTCGGGATAGAGACACCGGTAGCAGGGACCGTCTTCATAGTTGAACACGGATGCTTGACCATCAAAACGGAAAATGGAGCCGTATACATTGGGTTTGCCGAGCAAGACACATGCATCATTGACGAGATAGCGTGTCGGGAAGTTATCGGTTCCGTCAATGACCACATCGTAGTTCTTGATAATATCGAGTGCATTCTGAGACGATAGCGGTTCTTCATGCAGAATATAGTTCAGATGCGGATTGAGGCTGAACAATCGCTCACGAGCTACTTTCAGCTTTGATTGTCCTACATGCTCGACACCATAAATTATCTGCCGCTGAAGATTCGTTTCATCGACAACATCATAATCGACCATACCGATTGTTCCGACTCCCGCTGCGCTGAGATAGAGTGAAACGGGACTTCCAAGACCACCGAGACCGATAATCAGCGCTTTGGCAGCTTTAAGCTTTTTTTGTCCTTCGATGCCGACTTCCGGTAATGTGTAGTGTCTGCTATAACGCCTGAATTCCTTCGGACTCAATGTCGGGTCACTCCCACCCGCTATTGACGGAATGATGCGGATTTCAGAACCAGCATCCAAGGATGTTTCAAAACCTTCTTTATCTCTAATGTTTTCGCTTCCGATATAGATATTCACAAAATTACGCACGCCGCCTTTTTCATCGATCAAGTGGCGGTGAATTTCGGGATAATTTGAGAATAAGTCATCTAATACTGTTTGAACATCATTTCCTATCACCTCAATCCGAGCATTTCCCCCGGTGAACCGTCTGAGTGGTGATGGAATATGAATCGTGGATTGCATTTACATACCTCCTTGATATTTCATCATCTGTGCTTGCGTGATCTCACTAACCGATTATTGCTTCAAGCTAAATTTTCTCAATACGATAATATTATGGTATTACTACTCTATGTCAATAGTTTCTTCGAAAAACTTTTCTCTGTCTTCGGTCAGACGCCATGACCGGACTGCTTTTACCTCTTCTCCGGATACTGAAATAATAATGTAGCTGAATCCATGAAATGCGTGAGTTCTGTCAAATTCAGATGGCTCTGCCGGAGCATTCGGATGAGAGTGGACAATTCCAATGAGAGACAGGTTCCGCTCATCGGCATTTTCCTCAACTTTCATGTACTCCACCGGATCGATAACAAACCGCCGCTCTTTGTTTTCCGAAATTTTATTCTTTGCCGGTAGGTATTCGAGCGCTTCCGCTTTCTCCCCATCAGCATTTCCTATAAGAAAACCGCAGCACTCATGCGGGAACTCATCTACTGCCTGTGAATTGAATTGATCAATAAGTTTCTGTGACAACCGAATTTTCGACTTCCCGCCGCCATAATCCTGCACTACAATACCTCTCTCCAATATCTTTTAATAATGTAACAACTGTTCCGGTCTGGATCTGCCCAATGACCTTTTCACAAGCAGCCAGATAGGCGCCCGATGACTGACCGACAAAAAATCCGTGCTTAGCAATAGTATGACACCACTGTTTTGCTTCAGTGGCTGTAATATCGATCCACTCGTCGACCAGCGATTCGTCAAAAATCTTCGGGATAATATCTTCAGGTGAACCGAGCGGCTTTAGTCCTTCAATCCCCGGCCAGACTTCCGGTCTGAGTGCCCAGATTGTCATGTTTTTATTCAGCTCTTTGAGCCTTTTTCCGATTCCGGTTATCGTTCCCCCGGTACCGATACCGCACACAAAGTGGTCAATTGGCTTATTGATTTGGCTCAGCAATTCAACTGCAGTTCCCTCATAATGGGCAAGCCAATTATCATCATTTGCATACTGATCGCATAAAAAATACTTTTCCGGATTTTCCTCATACACCCGGTGAACAGTCCGGACGGCCTCATCATATCCTTCAATCGGGTTGGTTTCGATCAATTCTGCTCCGTGAAACTGTATCCGCTGTTTCCGCTCCTGACTGGCATTTCCGGGGATGACGATACTAACCTTATATCCCAAAACATTACCGATCATGGCGTAGGCAATACCGGCATTGCCGCTGCTGGAATCTATAATGGTTTTACCAAGTGTCAGAACACCGCTCTCGATCGCCTGCGTCAGCATCCGTTTCACAGGACGGTCCTTGACTGAACCGCCTGGATTCATCCACTCCGCCTTTGCATAGAGGGAAACTCCAGGTTTATCTTCACTCAAAAAACTGAGATCGACAACCGGCGTATTTCCAATTAAATTTAGAATGTTCATTTCGTTTCTTTAAAAAAACCCTTTCGCCGTGTCAGCAAAAGGGTTCTAAAAATTAAATTCGTTCTGTTTAGACTGACAAAGGCAATTCTTTGCGTACCTTGTTTAGACAACAGGCACAACGGTGTAAATTACAACAACACGGAGCAGCTATATAAGGTATTACGAACATCATCAAATAGAACCGTAAAAGTTTTTAAGTGTCTAATTGCAGAAAACTGCTTCTTTTCCAATTTCATCTTTTAAGAGTCGAAAAAGTACTAAATAGTATTTTTAAATGCAAGCACTTTCATTGTTTCGTTCTTAGAAACATTTATACATCGAATATAATGAGTTCGAATGTTTTTCTTTTCTAACATTCATTAATTACATAAATTAAGTTTTTTCACACTATTCCATTACAAAGACAAAATTTGTTTTGACAATGATTATTAAAATACATTACATTACTTAGTTCACAATAAAATACACATTTTGAATCTCATTGGTTTGCTCGACCTATTCATTGAGACTAGTCGTCTGCCTACAAATAGGGCGTGTATGTGAAACGATTCAAGCTTGATCTGCCTACACAAATTCTTATCGGTCTTGCACTGGGGATTATTGCCGGATTTCTGTTTAAGGAGAACATTCTCTGGGTTCGCCCATTCGGGCAGGCGTTTATCCGGTTGATCACCATGATTGTTGTGCCGCTTGTATTCGCATCACTGCTTGTTGGCACAGCAAGTATTGGTGACCCGAAACGGCTTGGCAGAATTGGCAGCAAAACACTTCTGTTTTTTCTCATTACGACGATTATTTCGAGCGTGATCGGCCTGACACTCGCAAACATTTTTCAGCCCGGCAGTGATCTTCCGACAGAAACACAAAGGTTGCTCCTTGAACGGTATGAGAACACGGCCCAGCAGGGTGAACAGCAGATGCTGGAAGCACCATCTTTTTCCGATCAACTTGTGAACATCATTCCTAATAATCCTGTGCGCGCTTTGACCGATGCAACGATGCTCCAAATCATATTTTTTGCTATGTTTCTCGGTGTGACACTGACACTGCTGCCAGAGGACCGGTCGAAACCGATTCTGGCGTTTTTCAACGGACTCAATGACGCGATGATCAAGATGGTCATGATAATTATGAAAGTTGCCCCTATCGGAGTTTTTGCACTGATTGCCGTTATTATCGGTGAATTCGGCTACGATTTATTGATTTCACTCAGTGCATTTACTGTCATCACCATAGCTGGTTTTCTCATTCACTTGTTCACGATCTATCCTCTTGCACTTAAATTGCTCACAAAGATGAAAGTTTCATTTTTCTTTAAAGGAATCAAGCCGGCACAGCTCATTGCATTTTCGACCACATCTTCGGGAGCGACTCTACCGGTCAATATGGAGTGCTGTGAGGACAACCTCAATGTTCCGAAGAATATATGCAGTTTTGTCCTGCCGCTTGGTGCAACTATAAATATGAACGGGACATCACTCTATCAGGGAGTTGCTGCACTGTTCATAGCTACTGTTATGGGAATAAAGGTGTCGTTCACTACACAGGTATCAATTGTTGTTATTGCGACACTTGCAGCAGTCGGAACGGCCGGTGTGCCGGGGGCATCGATCATAATGCTGGCAGTAGTTTTGACTCAGCTCAATATTCCGCTCGAAATGATCGCACTTGTTCTCGGAGTCGACAGAATCATCGATATGTTCCGGACAACACTGAATATTACCGGTGATGCTGTCTGTGCGGTGTACGTATCGCATTCGGAAAAGCTGACCGGAAACGATCTGCCTGAGGCAGCGCCAAAAACCGAAAGTTAATGTTCTTTTGTGATAAACTATTACCACAATGGTATATAATCGAAATTAAATGAGACATAATATTTTAACTCAACTACATAATAATAATAGATTGGGAGAAGTCCATGACCGTCATTATATATTCACTTTCGGGATTATGTATATTGCTATTAATCGGAAAATATCTCCGTGTAAGAGTCGGCTTATTTCAGAAGATTTTTCTCCCTTCATCTGTTATAGCAGGGATGATCGGACTGATTGCCGTTCAGATGCTGCTCAGTGTTGATGATTCCGAAACATTCAAGTCAGTCAGGTCAATCTGGGGCCAAAGCCCGGGTTTTCTCATTAACATTGTCTTTGCCACACTTTTTCTCGGCAAGAAGATTCCCGATATGCGGACAATCTGGCAACGGGGTGGTGTGCAGGTAATTTATGGCCAGATGGTCGGGTGGGGGCAATATGTAATCGGTCTACTCCTTGTCATAGTGCTGCTTGTTCCTGTATTTAATGTCAATCCTATGATAGCCGCGATCATTCCGATCGGGTTCGAGGGTGGTCACGGGACAGCAGCGGGACTGATGGATACCTTTACCGAATTGGGCTGGGAAGAAGGCAGGGACCTTGCACTCGGATCAGCAACAGTCGGTGTGCTTTTCGGTGTTGTCATCGGGATGATTCTAATAAATATTGCATCGCGAAAAGGACAGACACAGGTAATGCAGGACCCGAAGAACCTACCGATTCATGTAAAACAGGGACTCTCTGAGAAAGGCAGCCGTGATACGGCCGGGTCGTTGACAACAGCGGTTGATTCCATCGAACCACTAGCATTCCATTTTGCCATCGTGGGACTCGCCATTTTTATTGGTTATATATTCTTGCAACTTCTCATTGTGTTCGAAAGCGCATATTTGCTTCCATTTGGAATGCCGAAGATCATGGCGCGTTTTCCTCTATTTCCGCTTGCCATGCTCGGAGGAGTTTTAATACAAAAAGTATTCGACAAATATGACAAACGCGACCTGCTTGATCATGCCCTTATGATGAGATTGAACGGATTAGCGCTTGATTTTTTGATTGTATCGGCACTTGCCACTATATCATTACAGGCTATATGGGCAGATATTATTCCTTTTATACTTCTTATGATTTTTGGAGTCGGGTGGAATGTCGTGTGTGTGCTCTATCTTGCTCCCTACCTGTTTTGGGATTCGGTTTTCGAAAGAAGCATAGCCGATTTCGGGCAGTCTATGGGTGTGACGGCAACGGGACTTATCCTGCTTCGTGTTGTCGATCCGAAATCGGAAACCGGTGTTTTAGAAGCATTCGGATACAAACAGCTTATTCATGAACCGATCCTCGGTGGAGGACTCTTTACAGGTGCAGCACTTCCTTTTATTCATTCGTCGGGATTAGGTCCCGTCAATACTCTCTTCCTTACAGCAGGGATGGTCGTTTTATGGCTCATTTTTTACCGCCTTGCTTTTTACAAAATAAAAAGATCGTATCAGTAACAAACAAACTTTGTGGCAAACATGTACATCACTTCTCCAAAAAAACCAACTATTGTGCTTGTACCGTCGTATGTAGTGTACATGACAGTTTTTCGGGAATATTGTATCTTCATTTCATGTTTTGATCCGGCAGAAACTTCTCGATGCCGATGATTTCATTGTAAAACGGGCATCTATTGATTCTTGTATTGAACCTGCTGAAGTGTTATGTCGATTCTGATATATATGAGCTTGTAGGATCCACACAGCTTCTCGTCGTTGTTGTAGGGGAGACAGCATAACACACATTCGTGTAACTATCCGGAATTTTTCTTGGAATAACTATTAGGAAAAAACCGTGATTGTTGAAATATTCAACACATTTTTTACCATAATAGACGACAAAAACACTTGACTTAATACAAAAAATGCAGTAATATTCATAAAAAATTCCAAAAACCGTTAAGCTTATTCGCCGACCTGCAGATATTATTAGTGGAGGAGGAATATTTAGATGATAAAAGTAAGCTCTATAGCACAATCCGTACAGAGTCAGCAGGTCCAAAGGCAGGGACGGAACTCCGAAGTTTCTGCGGGCAAACAAGCGAACGACAAAGTGGAAATTTCTTCTGAAGCTAGAAAACTGCAGGATTCATCTTCTCTTCAGGCTGCCGCTACAAAAGCAGTTCAAGGTGCATCCGATGTTCGTGACGATAAAATTGCCAAAGTCCGGCAGAAAATTGCCGATGGATTTTATGATCAGCAAAATATAACATCGGCATTAGCGGATAAACTGCTTAAGGAATTTGACATTTAACGGTTATTGTGCATCAGTGAATATATTTTTTTTAAGATATGATAGGAGTTATATAATCGGTGTGCCCTATTAGCATTATTTCCTCTTGAATTATTTTTCGCCAATCACATTTCCTCCTCACAGACCACTTCTACCCGGTCTGTTTTTTATTTATAAATACCAATTTATTTATTACATTAAGCATTCACAACAATGCAGAAACATGCTTTTTCTTTGTATGTGAACCGGTAAAACGGATCTTGAAGTATCGTACTCAATCGATCATCTATGCTTTTGCAACTCAAAGGAAATTATGCCTGAAATAACACCACGAACATTTAAAGGGACGAGGGACCTCCTCCCTGATGGCATGAGAATCAGGGAACATATTATCGCAATCATGAAATCGGTATTCACCCGTTACGGGTTTGCTCCGTTGGAGACTCCGGCTGTTGAATTTCTTGACATACTATCGGGTAAGTACGGTGATGAAGCCGATAAGCTGCTCTATCCGCTTGCTTATAAAGGTGGAAAAGAGCTCGCACTCCGATACGATCTGACCGTTCCACTTGCCCGAGTTGTAGCGATGAATCCGCATCTCCCGAAACCGTTTAAGCGGTATCAGATTCAACCCGTTTGGCGGGCGGACAATCCGCAATTAAAACGGGGCAGATACCGCGAGTTTTACCAATGCGATGTCGATATCGTCGGTTCGCATGAAATTCTTGCCGATGCAGAGATCGTTGCTCTGATGGCAGATATATTTGATGAACTTCATATCGGGCACTTTCTGATCCGTATCAACAGCAGAAAAATCCTTAGTGGGCTCATAACCGGATCAGGATTTGACAATAACGCTCAACAGGATGTGTGCAGATCGATCGATAAACTCGAGAAAGAGGGACTGCAGGTTATCGAGCATGAACTGCTTCAGAAAGGTTTTCCTCAAGTGGCGGTTCAACGCATTACGAGTATACTGCATGAACGGAAACAGAACTCAAATACACTTGAATTCATAAAAGCTGCCGTTCCGACTTCGGAATTACTGGAAGCTGGAATTGAAGAAATAAGCACCATATATTCCGCCCTTGCCACAATGGGTATTGATAAGGAGAACGTTGAATTCGACTTCACTCTTGCCCGCGGTCTCGATTACTATACAGGACCTATTTATGAAGTGGTTCTGCCTTCACGCCCTGAGATCGGCTCTATTGCTGGCGGTGGCAGATATGACGATCTGGTCGGTTTGTTTTTAAAAGATTCTATTCCGGCAGTTGGAACATCCTTCGGATTAGACAGAATTCATGCGGTTATGCAGAATAGTGAAAGTGCCGATTCTCTTCAGCAGTCCGATTCCGATTTTCTTGTGTGTTATTTCAATGAATCATTACGAGACGATTGCCTGTGCATAGCACAATTGCTCAGGAATGGAGGAATCCGCACTGAACTCTATTATCGTCCTGATAAAATGAAAAAACAATTCAGCTATGCAGATAAAAAGCATATACCTTTTGTCTTGATTTTTGGTGATGATGAGAAGAAAGCAAATTCTGTTACAATAAAAGAAATGGGTACCGGAGCACAATCTTCTTTCGAATTGGGCAAACTGGCCGAAAAAGCACAAAAGCTCATTGAGGGAAAATATTCAGCTTAGCATATTGACCCACACATGAGCAGACAAATTTATTTGAAAAAGTATTTGAATTTTTGATGATTCAACTTTACATTTATGGATGTAAAAATCATGGAACTATCAAAAAATATTTTACGTTCTAATTAGCGGACATTATGATGATGACGCTCTGTATTTGAGGAGGATTTTATGGCTAATACTAATACATTTACTGACAGCAACTTTGACGAGGAAGTTCTGAAATCATCAGTTCCAGTACTTGTAGATTTCTGGGCTGAATGGTGTGCGCCCTGCAAAATGGTCGCTCCGTCAATCGAAGAATTAGCTTCTGAATATGAAGGAAAACTAAAAGTTGGAAAAGTCGATGTGGACTCCAATCCGAATATCGCATCGACCTATCAGATACGCAGTATCCCTTCGATAGTGTTTTTCAAAGACGGCAAAGTGGCAGACCAGATCGTTGGAGCAGTGCCGAAAAAACAGATCGATAGTATGGTTGTCACGGTAATAGCGTAACATGCAAGGCTTTTTGTGAGAATAAATAATGGCAAATCTCGTTATGTAATCCTTGTATTTGCGGCGATTGGTTTCACTGCGGTTTTATCATATAATGCGCAGGACCATTCCGCTGACAATTCAGTAGCAGATGAATACGCCGCTAATAAAGGTGAACTTGCCTGGGTCGGCTTCGATGAAGGGATGAAAAGAGCTGCAAGTGAAAACAAACTTATTCTCGTAGATGTGTATACTGATTGGTGCCATTGGTGTAAAGAAATGGATAAAAATGTATACGCCAATGATTCTATAATCGAATTAATCGGTAGAAATTATATCCCAGTCAAGCTTAATGCCGAATCGGATGATGTTATAGTTTTTAACGATGAATTCATTACGAAACGTCAGTGGACTGCAAATATGGGTGTTACCGGTTATCCAACCACCATTTTTCTTGACTCCGATGGAGAACCTATTACTCTATTACCCGGCTATGTCGAAGTACCTCTCTTTACCGATGTGCTGCAATATGTTTCGTTGGAAGCATTAAATGAGAATATTCCGTTCGCAACATGGCAGAAAAATAGAAACAGAGATTAATGGCGTAATTGATTTTTTCTGTTACCACATACATTACTTACACATATAATGTACCAATAAAAAAGCAGGCACGAGCCTGCTTTTTTATTGGTGTTAATATTATCAGGAAAGAAACTGTACGCTGAGTAGATCGTGTCATCAGTCTTGCCTTTTTCAATTCTATTCTCAATTAAATTTCTCTATGTTCCTGGAAAAGCTGTACTCATACAAACAATTTCGTACTGTAATGGGTAACTTTATAAATTTAGTTATTCAACATGTTTTTAACTAAACAAATCACAATATTTTCAATAATTACAAATCCGATTCAATTCACTATGAGATTCGAAGTAAATCTGCTTTAAGTAAAATAAATAAAACTTATTGTTTTAAAGGATTTTTCGGATTCGGATGTTGAATCTGTGCAAAATACTCGTCGAAATCAAATCCCTTAAAGGTCGGACTTTTTTCGTTATGGCATACAACACAATTTTCTTCGGTTGGAATTACAAGACCGAGTTCTTTCCATTGTGCAAGCATGCCTTCCGGATCGGCGGCATATTTTTTTGCATTCATAACCGACGCAGCCCGATAGAGACTTCCGGGGCCGTGGCACGATTCACATTCGATACCATTCCCAGTTTTATATCCTTTGGCAAGCAGATCTTCACTCACACCATACGCTGTTTGGTGACATACGAGACATTCACCCGCTTCTTGTGGATTTCCTTCAATACCTGCTTTTACAGCGACGGCTTTTGCCGCATCAGTTCCAAGTGTTTCAAATGCCTGGGCATGCGGACTTTCCTGCCATATTTTAAATTGTGCACCTTTAGCGGCGGACATATGGCACGCTCTGCACCTTAATACTCCGGCATATTGGGCAGTTTTTTGAGCAAAGAGAGCATTTGCAGCCACAATAACCACTAGCATTGTCAGTGATACTGTTTTTATGGACTTCATTGTATTCTCCTGATTCCGGATGAACCACGATTCATTCTATTCTAAGATATAGTAATAATCCCGGCAAATGATGTATTTTTTTACACAGCAAAAAATATGCGGGAACCATTGGCTACATTAAGACAGAATTTTTATAAATACATAATATTATGTATTAGCAACTGGAATTGCCTTGGTCGTCACGCCAAATGGCATATAAAGGATTGCCCCAATTCTCCTTCAAACAACATATACCGATAAAAGAGTCCTTTACGTTTAATGTCAGCACATGTGAGTTAAAAAACGGGTAATTGCAGAGCAGCACATACATTCTAAACCGTTTCACAGATTAACAGCTTATCTTTTGGCACGGGAATTGTAATTACCTAAGTATCTATTTCAGGACTGATTAACTTCGGCGGTTATTTCTCAGTAAATTAATATATTTCCTGATATACAGATTTGCAAGTATAATAATTCACAGATTAAAATTCTTAAAAATGAAAACGATTGAAAATTGAATTTTTTGCAATATTCAAAGAATAAAATGGCACATCCTAAAGCATGTCAGGTTACAATAGATTCGAATGCGCGGCACATAATGACAGCGCAGTTTTTTCGGGAGTTTGCCGACCGGTGTCATCATGGTAAAGAAGAAGACATGCTCTTCGAAGTGATGATCGAAAGCGACTTCAACAGAGAAGCGGGTCCGGTGGCAGTTATGCTCTATAAGCATGATGTCGGACGTGAAAAAGTGCAAGTTATACGCAAAGCAGGAGAACCAGATAAGTGGAATGATAAATTAAAGGGAATTATATACATAAATAAAAATCGGTAACTATATATTCTACATATTAAGGGTCCGTGAACTCCCGACACCCCGCTGTACTTGAACATCAATATAAGCTACTAATTTTACTTATTTTGATTTAACTGTCATTAGCTAATTAAATGGATAATGAATAGGGCAAAGATTTAATATAAGTTTCCATAAAACCCCAGTCTGGTATGTTTGAATAAGTTACGGGTAGTCTTATATATTCAGTCTTTATTCTTGTTTGACTCCTCTTTCTTCCGTAGTTATATCTATATTGCTCCATATTCAAAATTGTTACAACGAACATGGCAATATATTTGCTCATTTTAAATTTTGGAATCATTTTTTCAACATGATCACTTGCTGAAAAAGATATGCGCTGATAAGAGCAATAACCGATAACGGCGCTATCAAGAGTTAGACACTCTCTATCTTCTGTATAAAAGTCATAAAATCCTGCGATACCATTATTTGTTGCTTGTGTTGTCACATAGGGGTATATCCCCTTGCCATATTCTTTCAAATTTAATAATGAGGTTGTTTTACTCCCTACTATTTTAAAAAGAGAAGACAATTTAAAAAATGCCCAATTATCAACTTCTAAATTCAATTTTTTTTCTAAAACCGAACCCTGTGTTATTTTGTCAATTTTACTTATGTCTATTTGAGTGAATTTAAAAGGAACTTTCTCAGGTACCAATAATGTATTTAATGTTTTATTTGCCTCTCTACCATGAGAAATATATATTTTTCTGTTTAATTCTATTGCCTTACAATAAAATACTTTTTCACTAAAAGACATTTCTCGTTTTGGAGTTAATATTTTTATATTTTGTGCAGTATAAAATGCCTCTGGTTGCACAAAAGAACTTAACAAATATGATCCTCCCAAGGTAACAGTGATTAATCCGCCAGTGAAAGGCTCTATATGGTTAAATTTTGAGACTTTACACATAACCCCAAGATTCCCCTCCCTACTTCGTGAAATAAAGTTAATATCGCTGTCAGGACCAGTATCAAGTTTGTACAAATCAAACTGATTTCCGTATTGAATATCAAAAACAGTATTTAAAGGTATTAACGTCATTAGTTCAAAACTTTAAATGCAATATATTTCTTTAACTCTTGTATAAAAATATCCTCAGATAGAACAGAATAATCTGTCTCCATATATGCCTCGGTACACCATTCCATTTCTGCCGTTACAATCTTATTAGTACTAAACCCAATTTCCTTCTTTCTGTTAAGAAAGTTTGTAAGCCATTTTTCTTTTATACCTTCCCATTTTCCATAAGCATCAATTCTTCCTTTTCCTTTTCTTTTAACAAAGCCATCCTCTTTGTAATAACCAAAATATGTTTCTTTATTCTTTGGGTGTGACCTGTGTGCAGTAATAATCATAATGCAGGAAACCACTCCTACTTTAGAGTTATTGAACAATTCATTCGGCATAGATAAAACAGCTTCAAGAGTATGGTCTTTTAACAATCTTTTTTTCAACTCCAATCCTTTTCCACTTTGATCTATGGCACACTGCATTGGAACAATGGCTATACACGTGCCTCCATTAGTTAGGCATTCCAAGTTACACAAGACATACTCTAATTCATCTCTATCCTTTTTCTTATCACTCTTGTATGGTGGATTTAAAAAACCAACATTTGGTTTTTTACTTTTTATTTCTGTCTTCACATCTTCATCACAACAATCTCCTTTTATTACACTTGTTTTACTGACCTGCCCCAATTGTTTGGGCCACTTTTTAAGTTAGTCAATTCATCGATATATTCATTGTTGTATTATCCATTGGCCTTGAGACCGAATCCGGTGGTATAACGGCCTCGCGGGGGCGGGTGGCCGGTATCTGAGGGCACTATGCGGTCTCTTATGATTATACTCATTTCGCCAGCGTTCCACAAGCACTTTTGCTTCGTGTAAGGTATCGAAGATTTCCCGGTTGAGCACTTCATCACGCAGTTTGCCATTGAACGACTCAATATACCCGTTCTCCCATGGACTGCCTGGTTCAATATACAATGTTTTTACTCCCAGGCGCATGAGCCATGTCCGGACCGCTTGAGCAGTGAACTCTGTGCCATTATCACTTCTCAGGTGAACCGGAACTCCTCGCTGCACGAACAGTGTTGCAAGATGTTCTATGACGTCATTGTGAGTCAGCCTCCTGCCTACCACAATTGCCTGACACTCCCGACTGTATTCATCTAATATTGTTAACAAACGATAGCTCCTTCCCTCTCGGGTTCGTGCTTGCATGAAGTCATAACTCCAGACATGATCCCGGTACGCAGGTCGCAGCCGAATACACGAACCGTCATTGAGCCATAACCGTTTGCGCTTCGGTTGCCTCCGGGGAACTTTTAATCCTTCTCGACGCCACAAACGCTCCACTCTCTTATGATTGACCTTGAAGCCTTCTGGCTGTAACAGTGCGGTAATTCGTCGATAACCATACCGACCATACTGCGTGGCCAACTCGACCATACGTTGCACGAACACCGGTTCATCCGCAGGAGAAATCGGGCGATATTGATGAGTGCTGCGCGGTACTCCCAACACACTACAGGCCCGGCGTTGCGAGATCTCGAGAGTCGTGCAAAGATGCTGCACCACCTCCCGTCGCTTCGCCGGGCTCAGAAGTTTTTTGCATCAACCGCCAGAGTCTCATTGAGGATTTGAATATCCAACTCTTTCTCGGCAACCAGGCGTTTCAGGCGAATATTCTCTCTCTCTAACGCTTTCAATCGTTTCGCCTGATTCACCCGAAGACCACCATACTCCTTTCGCCAACGATAATAGGTCTGCTCTGTAACCTCAATCTGGCGAGCAGCTTGTTGAACCGACTGACCTTGAGCGAGCAGTACTTCTGCCTCTCGAAGCTTGTGGATAATTTGTTCTGATGTGTGAATTCTACGTGCCATTGATCTTGCTCCTTTCTTTTCAATCTAATCCCTGTACTAATATACTATCTGGATCAACTTTTGGGGGCAAGGTCAATTCGAATAAAAACTATTCTGCTCCTATAGGTTCGAAGTCGGCTGGTGCGGCTTTTAAGGATACATGGACGTTGAACGACCTTGACATTGCCTGGCATGGTGAGATAGCTGATAAGCATTCTGCTTTGTACTCGATTATTGATTCGGCGGGCATGGCGCATGGTAAGGGTATGAAGTCTTATTTGATTATGATGACGGTTCGGTTACTGGAGATGAAACGGATTTTGAAAGATACTGGTTCAATATATCTTCATTGTGACACCACTGCAAGTCATTATCTAAAAATGACAATGGATGTTGTTTTTGGGAAAGATAATTTCAGGAATGAGATTGTATGGTGTTATAAGAGAATGGCGAGTAAAAATCAAAACCATTTTTCAAAATGTCACGATATATTACTGTGTTATGGCAGAACCAGTCGATCGGTATTCAATCCTGATTCCGTCAGACTTCCTTATTCTGAATCCAGTAAACAAAGAGCAGGATATAAGAAGACAAGCTTGGGTGGAGGTGCTCCTGAATCGGGTGTTTGTGAATTAAATATAAAAGGTAGATTCCCTGAAGACTGGTGGGATATTCCAATCATAAGACCCAATGCAAAAGAGAGAGTTGGTTATCCTACTCAAAAACCATTAAAGCTACTTAATAAAATAATCAAGGCAAGCTCTAATGAAGGTGATATAGTTTTAGACCCGTTTTGTGGGTGTGCGACCTCCTGTGTTGCATCAGAACGGCTTGACCGTCAATGGGTTGGTATTGACTTGTCAATCAAAGCTGCTGAACTTGTACAGGTTCGTATCCGCAAAGAAATTGACTTGTTTCATAACTTTACTCCGATTCAACGATCAGATATTCCGAAACGAACAGACCTTGGTGCTTTACCGAACTATCGCACTCATAAACATAAGTTATATGGGAAGCAGGAAGGGAAATGTTCGGGATGTTTGGTGCTGTTTGAATACAGGAACATGACGGTTGACCATATTATACCGAAGAGTAAGGGAGGGGGCGCGACCACTTCGACAACTTGCAACTATTGTGTGGAGCGTGTAATAGTACTAAAGGCGATAGGGGGCACTCATATCTGATTTCGAAACTTAAATCGCAGAGGTCACATTAATGGTAGGAGTATTTTTATTTATGTATATAATTCCCAAATTAAAGGAAGAAGCAATCCATGCTGCTCGTGATTTTATTGTGCTTTTGAGAGATCATATTCTGAAAGAAGACAAAATTTTTTTCCCTATGGCTGCAAACCAGCTTCCTGAAAATCTCGTTGACGGGCTGCTTGAAAAATTCAATGAATTTAACTCACAAAAGCTCGGCAACGATAAACGTGAAAAACTTAAAGAACTTGGACAGAAATTGCCAACACAATATAACACGTGACAGTTTGATTTCCGTAACCATTCATGCAAAGCGAAATTTTCGAATTATTTGACTATCTAGAATAGAGTTGCCACTAAATTCAATTAAACAAAAAAGCTCCCCCAGCTTTAAGACCCATCAATTATATATATATTATGGATGGGTAGTGAGGGAGCCATAAATCAATAATTATCCGCTTCAAAAATCAATCTCATCTGCTAAACCTTGCGGTTGAGCAGGAAACTATCTAAAAAGTGAAACCTGCCGATACTCCTTTTTGTTACAATTACATACTGCAAAAAGAGCTATTAAGAACTCTCATTTTTGAGAGTGTATAGTATAGTGTAAAATTCATTTTTGTGCAAGAAAAAAATTCACGTTTTAAGCATTTTTTCACTACTTTTTCCTGATAAATATTAGTAAGTAAAATTTAATGCAACAATCGAGTTTACAAAATCGTCTAATAGTTTGAGCTATAATAATACAAGCATATAAAATGAATTTGCAATTGAGAATACTGATTTTGAATTAACACTTAATTTTTGAATTTATTAACCTGAAAATTGTATTTGCATACAAGGCGTAAGTTATAGAAGGATGAGAAATGTTGAATAAAATTATTACCCCTTGTCTACTGATTATGACTTCTGTTGTTGCTCTGCAGTGCGGCTCCGGGGAATCTGAAACAAATAATACTGAAAACGAGGCGCACCAGCCCAATGCTATGAGACAAAGGCCACAAGCATCTCAGACTACTCAAGGAGTTCTTGTTGAAACGATGTATCTGACACCGAGAACAATTAATTCATTTGTTATTCTCAGCTCAACCACAGAAACCGAATCGATGGTTGATGTATTTCCTCAGGTCCCGGGGATTATTACGAAACTCTTTGTTGAAGAAGGTGATAGAATTGCATCGAGCAATGTCCTGATTCAACTGGACGACAGGGAATATGTTATTGCCGAGCAAACATCCCGTGTGAATTTTCAGAAAGCTGAAGCCGAGTTCAACCGTACAAATGAATCGTATGAGAAAAACATTATCAGTAAAGTCGATCTCGATAATGCTAAATATGCTATGGAGAGCGCAGAACTGGCATGGAAACAGTCCCAACTCAATCTGAGTTATACGAAAGTTACTTCGCCGATTAAAGGTGTTGTCACCAAGCGGAATATAAAGAGCGGAGACCGGGTTCAAACATCAACAGTACTCTTCCAAATTGTGGACACATCTGAATTCATTGCCCGGGTATTTATACCGGAAAGTGAAATCAGCAGAATCCGTGTTGGACAGGAAGTTGTCATTATTTCGGAATTTCTTGAGAACAGGACATTTGAAGGGTTTGTAAAGCGAATGAGCCCTATTGTGGATCCGACAAGCGGCACATTTAAAATTACGGTAGGAATTAAAGATCCAAACAATTTATTGCGTCCCGGAATGTTTATTACAGTACAAATCATTACTGCGGTACATGATGATGTAATTGCTGTACCCAAAGACGCTATTGTATATGATAGTGGATTGCCCTATGTATTTAAGGTGGAAAATTCTGTTGCAAGCCGGGTTGCATTAAAGTCAGGATTTTCTGATGAGCAATTCACTGAATCTTTAGAAAACTTTTCCATCGGGGATGAGATTATAATAGTCGGTCAAAATGGCCTGAGAGACGGAGCTCTTATCAGGACCCTGCCTCCGAATGGTGCACTCAGCGGAAAACAGTAATATAAAGAGCGCAAAACGGAATATGATTATTATTCGTAATGCAATCCGGTAACAAAATGTCTCTATTGACAGCGGATTTATCATTTTTATATCCGTAACTCTGAAACCGATTAACGTATCATTTACCCGATGAAAAATGACTATAAAGAAACATTCCGCTTGACAACCACACGACCGGTTGCTATCCTCATGACCGTAATTGCGGTCTTTGTTTTTGGTATCATTTCTTATTCCCGTCTATCGCTTAACCTCATGCCTGAGATCAGCTATCCGTCTCTGACTGTCCGGACAGAATACGCAGGTACGGCTCCGGAGGAGATTGAAACGATTATATCCCGGCCGTTGGAACAAGCACTCGGTATTGTCAATAATCTTGTTAATATCAGTTCTATTTCAAAAGCAGGTCTCTCCGATGTAATACTTGAATTTTCCTGGGATACCGATATGAATCTGGCAATTCAGGATGTCCGGGAAAAAGTAGATCAGGTCTTTCTTCCTCAAAATGTAAAACGACCTTTAATACTCAGATACGACCCCACGCTCGACCCCATCATGCGGTTCGGGCTGTATGGTGATATGGATTTAATTCCACTACGCCGGATTGCCGACGAAGAACTCAGGCGTGAGCTTGAAACACTTCCGGGTGTTGCTGCAATCAAGATTAAGGGCGGCCTTGTAGAAGAAATTCGTGTAGAGATGAACGAAGACCAGTTAACAGTGCTGAATTTAGGTATTACAGAAGTCAACTCACGCCTCGCGCAAGAGAATATTAACCTTGCGGGCGGAAACCTGAAAGAAGGTGACACCGAGTATCTTGTCAGGACGCTCAATGAGTTCCGTACCATAGATGAAATTAATGAAATAATAATCGGCACACGAAGCGGAGCCGACATCAAAGTTCAGGATATCGGCGCGGCATTTAAGACCCACAAAGACCGTGAAGTTATAACACGTATTAACGGTGTTGAAAGCGTTGATATCGAAATATATAAAGAAGCCGATGCAAACATAGTAACTGTTGCCCAGGCTGTACGGGATAAAATTTACGGTACTGCTGCCCAGCAAGCACTTGCCGAGCAGCAAAGTTCCGAAACACCAGAACAGCGAGCAGCAAACACAGGCAGGGGCGGACGTCGAGGAAGAGGCCCAAGAATGGGAATAGGTGGTGGTGCTGCATCAACTGTACTCGACACCGAATTTTTCTCAAATACACTTCCTGCCGGAGTAACAATCACAACACTGTCAGATCAGTCAGTGTTTATCAAGAGTTCTATTGATGAAGTTCGAAACACCGCTGTTATGGGTGGAATTCTTGCAATTGTTGTCCTCTATTTTTTCTTGAGAAACCTGATGAGCACTTTCATAATCGGACTGACAATTCCTATATCAGTCATTGCGACATTTGCTCCCATGTATCTATTTGATGTATCGCTCAATATCATGTCGCTTGGTGGTCTTGCTCTCGGTATCGGAATGTTGGTCGACAACTCGATTGTTGTGTTGGAGTCGATTTTCAGATGTAAGGAAGATGGCGATTCTGTAGCCAATGCTGCTGTACGCGGCACAGGAGAAGTGGGTGCAGCAGTGTTTGCCTCAACGTTGACAACTATTGCAGTATTTTTCCCTATTGTGTTTGTTGAAGGAATTGCAGGACAAATTTTTGGAGATATGGCTCTTGTCGTCGTCTTCTCATTGCTGGCATCGCTGCTTGCCGCACTATTCTTTATACCAATGTTGGCGTCACGCCAGCTTCCACAGTCAGACAATGGCGATACATTTTCAAAAATCCGATCAATGGACTTTCTCCAACTGCGCTCATTAAATCTTTTTAAAACAAAAATCAATACTATCATAGATAATACTTCTGCTGCGAATGTGGCAGGATTTTATGCTTCAATTCCGAAGATTGTCGTGTTGTCTCTAACAGATATGGCGACCAAACTTGCCCTTTTTCTTGCAGCACTTATTCCCATAGTTATTGAATGCATCATTACCGTTTTATGGGGAATACTCTATATTGCAACAGGTTTCGCCAAGAAAAGCAGTTTAGAAAATGGCGATCTGAAAAATGGCAAAACGCAATCTGGTAAGGTCGTACCTGCTGCATGGCTTAGCATGTTCTGGGATAGAATTCTTTTATTCCAGGCACGTAAAACGTATTTTTCTCTCTATACCCGATTTACAACAAAGTTACTCCAGCCCACGGGCGAAAATGGGGAGAACTATCTGCAATTTCGCAGCAGAACAGTCAAACTGTTAGCCTGGATTATATTCCCGGTTGCAATCCTCTATTTTATTTCCCGGTTTATTCTGGAAATGGCTTTCGAATTATTTGGAAAGCTTGTATTATTAATTCCTGTGGGAATTATTGCCGTTATTATGTCATTGTTCATCAGTATTATAACATTGCTGGCAATTGTGCTTATTCCTGCAGTGGGACTCTTTAACGGATTATATGCCTCCGTAAGCAGATTGTATCCGGTTATTCTGCACAATGCTCTCCGGCACAAAGCTGTAGTAATCATGTCATCATTAGCGCTGTTCGCTCTCGGCCTTTTATATTTACTGCCAAATCTCGGTCAGGAACTTATTCCAGAACTTCACCGGGGAGAATTCACGGTTGAACTCACATATCCGGTCGGTACTCCGGTTGAACAGACAGCAGAAAATACTCTGCAAATCGAAAACATGATCGGAATTCTCCCGAATGTTAAGCAGGGAAGCGCAATTATCGGAACTGAATTGAACAGCACGTCCACCCTTGCCGAAGAGGGCGAGCATACTGCTCGTATCAATGTCTTACTGAATGAAGGCGGTAATCTTTTTGAAAAAGAGACGACAGCAATTAATGAGCTGCGCGAACAGTTATCACAATATTCCGGTGTTACGACGAAACTGTCGAGACCAGCACTATTCAGTTTCAAAACACCGGTGGAAGTCGAGATCACGGGATACCAGCTTGAATCACTACAGCGGCTCAGCAGTGAGATTGTGGAGCAGCTAGCAGGCATACCCGGATTAACCGATGTCAAATCGAATATTCGCCGAGGAAATCCGGAAGTTATTATCAATTATGACAGGACGCAACTTTCGAAATATAATTTGAATATCTTTCAGGTAGCATCACTTGTGAAAAATAAAGTTCAGGGTGAAGTAGCTACCTCGTTCCGGGATAAAGAACGAAAAATTGACATTCTGGTCAAAGTGCGGGAAGAAGATAAAGCAAATCTCGCTGATCTGTATAAGCTTGTCATTAATCCCGGAGGTACAACCCCTATTCCTCTCTCTTCTGTCGCAAGTATACACATAAATGACGGACCGAGCGAAATCCGGCGGATCAACCAACAGCGATCTGCTCTCATTACCGCAAATTTAACTGGTGTTGATCTCGGATCGGTCGGCACACAGATAGAGCAGATACTAGCAGGTATTCCAAGACCTGCAGATTTTCAATTTCGATTAGCCGGTCAGAACCAGGAAATGCAGACTTCCCTCAACAGCCTCCGGTTTGCACTGCTTCTTGCAGTTTTTCTGATGTATGTGATTATGGCATCCCAGTTTGAAAACCTGATCCATCCGTTTGTTATTCTTTCAACGATTCCGTTGGCTATTATTGGTGTTATTGCAACACTTTATGTGATGAAGATCTTTATCAGTATTGTTGTATTTATCGGGATGATTATGCTTGCTGGAATTGTTGTTAATAACGCAATTGTTTTCGTCGATTATATAAATCAGCTTCGGGAGCGCGGTAACACGAAAGAAGAGGCAATAATGCTCGCCGGTAGTGTCAGGCTGCGTCCGATTCTCATGACCACTGCAACAACGGTTCTTGGGCTTATGCCGATGGCGTTGGGTTTAGGCGATGGTGCGGAGATACGGACTCCGATGGCAATTACCGTCATAGCCGGTCTTATCAGTTCTACCGTATTGACGCTTGTTGTCATTCCGACAGTGTACGCTGTCATGGATAGAAAAAAGTAAGATTAATCCTGTTTAACAGAAAAGTATAGATATATGGACAAAGGTTCATTTCTTCCCAATCTCGCAATCCGGAAACCGGTTACTGTCATCATGATGCTGACCGCAATTCTTGTAGTCGGTTTTATTGCTTATCACAGAATAAGCGCCGAACTAATGCCGCAGGGTTTTTCTCCGCCGTTTATGCATGTTTCGGTTCCCTATCAGAATTCGAATCCCCGTGAAATCGAGCAATATATTACGCGACCGGTCGAGGAAGCAATTCAGACGGTACGTGATATTCGAGACATTAACTCGACTAGCGGATCAGACAATGCATCGATACGTGTGAGCTTCCAGCAGAATGCTGACATGGACCGATCTTATAATCAGGTACGCGACCAAATAGAACGTATCATGCCTGAGCTTCCCGATGATGTTGAACGCTATTATGTCAGAAGATTCAATATGGATGCTGAAGCAATACTCTCGATCGGCATCTCATTCGACAAAGAATTTGAAGATCCGTACTATCTCGTTGATAATTTCATTAAAAAGCCGCTTGAACGGATTGACGGAATCGCGAATGTGCAAATATCGGGACTTGATCAAAAAATAATTTTAATAGAAATGGATCAGGAAAAGATCAAAGCGCTCCGCATTAATATATATCCTATTATTCAGCAGTTACGGCAGGACAATTTTGCTCTGTCGAGCGGATATCTCAAGGAGGGCAGGAAGAAATTATATGTACGGTCGCTCGGGAAATTTGCCAATATTGATGATATCAATAATATCCGGATACGGGGCACCGATATAACGCTTAAAGATATCGCTTCTGTTCGATATGACGTTCCGGAAATTACCTCATTCGAGCGAATTGACCGGAAACCTGCTGTGCAAATCAGTATTCAAAAAGAGTCGACCGCAAACACGATATTAGTCACACAGGCTGCTCTCTCGATGATCGACAACGAAATAAAAAACAATCCCAATCTCGGCGGAGTCAATATTCTCGTCTTTTTTGATCAGGGCGCAAATATAATCAATGCTCTGAACAACCTTAAAGAAGCCGCACTCTGGGGAGCATTCTTTGCACTCTTGATTTTGCTCTATTTTCTCCGACGGTTCAGGATGACCTTTCTCATTACGCTTGCAATTCCCTTGTCCCTAGTTGTAACGGTCATTGCTCTCTATTTCAGAGGGTGGACACTGAATTTATTAACCCTCATGGGAATGATGATCAGTGTCGGTCTCGTTGTTGACAATTCAATTGTTATCGTCGAGAATATATACCGCAGGCGCCTTCTTGGAGACGATGAGGAACAAGCCGCCGTAACCGGTGCAAGTGAAGTTTCCACTGCAGTTATTATGGCAACATTCACTACAATTGTCGTGTTCTTGCCACTTATACTGATGAGTGGCCATACCGGTATGTCATTTTACCTTCTCAGAATTGGAGTTCCAGTTATAACAGCTTTGCTTGGTTCTTTAATTGTTGCGCTGGTATTCATTCCATTAATTGCAAAAAAACTGCCGATTAAAGGACATATCACCGAATCGAGAATCATATCAACGGGACGGTCATTTTACGAACGGACACTCAGATGGGCATTGATACACCGCTTTGATATGACTATCATCGGTATACTTCTTGTGGCAAGCATATACTTTCCCTACACTTATATGGAAAAAACCGATGAAGCACATGGGAATTTTACCGATCTCCGCTTAATTGTAGACATGCCCGACAATTATTCTCTTGAAGAAGCTGATGAAGTAATGCTGATATTAGAGGAATTTATCACAGAGAATAAAGAGCGGTATAACATCAAAACAATCGACACTAACGTATCACGGCGAAACGGCAGGGTTAACATATATCTAAATCAGCTTGAAAACAACGCCTGGTGGTATGTTTTTTACCGGAATGTCCGGAAATCAATTGGTTATCCAGTCGGGAATCAATTGGACAATGATGAAATTGTCGCCGATATAAAAAATTCGGTTCCCAAATTTCCGGGTGTCGATATCAGAACATCGTGGCGAAGAGATGATGATGATCAGGCAATCACTGTTCAGGTATTTGGCCCGGATACCGACACTCTGACACCAATTGCTGAAGAAGTTGAGCGGCGCATGAGATTGATCCCGCAGCTTGCAAATGTCGAATCTGATATCGAGCGGCGGGGTAATAATGAGATACATATAATAGTTGACAGAATTCTGGCTCGAAAATACGGTGTTTCCCCACAGCAAATTGCCAGCCTTGTGTCGTATACGATTCGAGGGCGGAACCTGCCGAAATACCAGTCCGATGAACGTGAAATCGACATATTAATTCAGCTTGAAAAATCTGACCGGGAGACGCTTGATAATCTGAAAGGCATGATGGTGACAACTTCAACCGGAGCAGAGCTTCCACTTGCAACGTTTGTTGATTTCGAAGTGACGAAAGGATACGGTTCAATCCGCCGAACAAACGGCAAAACAAATTTATCGGTACGAGGATATACCACACAAGAGAGTGCTCAGAATATTTACACCTCTATCGATCAATTAATTGCAGATTTTCAACTTCCGAGAGGGAACAGCCTTGATAAAGGATCCCGTTTCAGCAGGTGGGAGTCCCAAGAGGCGTCACAAAAATTCGCACTCATTCTGGTGGTTTCGTTTGTCTTTCTACTCATGGGTGTATTATTTGAATCATTTGTGCTTCCGCTTTCCATCATTGTCTGTATTCCGTTTGCGTTTATCGGAGCATATTGGACACTTTTTATCACAAAAACTCCTTTTGACATTATGGCCGGCATCGGTCTGATAATTCTTATCGGTATCGTTGTCAACAATGCAATCGTTCTGGTTGATCTCGTCAACCGATTCAGAAAAGAGGGCATGTCGAGACAAGACGCCCTCATTGAAGCAGGGAAAAACAGATTTAGACCGATTCTTATGACAGCGTTCACAACAATGTTCGGCCTTGTTCCTATGGCCCTTGGCAACTCCTCTCTCATAGGCACTCCTTATGCTCCTATGGGGAGAATAATTATGGGAGGACTGATGATGTCGACATTTTTTACGCTCATATTTGTTCCGCTTGCATATACGTACTTCGATGATCTCCGCACGGCTGTCCAGTTATTTTCGTATCGTGTGATTCGACAGATGCAGGGCAATAAATAAGAGAGCGTGTGACTGCCGATTCTGATTAGTTCCGGTCAAATTACTATCCGGTTGTGCAGCATATCCCATAGAAATTCTTTATTCCACTACAAAAACACTCCTATATACAGATTTACTAATTTAGTCTTTCCATTCTCTTGAGAAATTCCCTATACTATTGTGTGAAATTGTGTGAAGTATTATTGCGATTAAATTAATCAGTGAGGATACAATGGATGATAAAGGCAAAACACTGGCCCTGACATCGGTTGGATTGTGTTCTACGCCCTTGCTTACAAGCCCCTTAACAGTTAAGTCGGATGATCACAGCGTATGTGTCGTACCGTGCTGATCGATCGTCGCGAGATGGGGCGGACCGTGTCCGAGTCCTTGTGGAGCGCCTACCATAAACGGTCGGGGCGTCGAAAGCTCATTTTTCCAAACCGCCTCGACGGTACGAAGCGCGTGAGCGAACAAGAATCGAAGATCCTGATCACCCAGTTGTTGGAGAATCACGGTTACTACTATTCGATTGAGACTCCAACCACCAAAAAGTACACACAGAAGGGTCAAAGCGCTCTCAGCGCTCGCGTCGATGTCACCGTGTATGGCAAGAGCGATGATGAGGAGCGTCACGTCAACATCGAGCTCAAGTCGGGAACACCAGACTTCGAAGCCCTTCCGGGAGGACTTCGAGAAGCTCCTCCGTGAAAAAGTGGCCGGGCTCTGGTTCCACACATTGAAGGACGCTAACGGTAGTACCTGGCAGACGATTGAGGAGCGGATGTCGGAAGCCTTCCTCAGATTGAGGAGCGGATGTCGGAAGCCTTCCTCAGCCTGAGCAAAGAGATCATCCCCGAATCGAAGCACACTATCGGCCTCTGTTTCTGTGTGCTTGAGCGGTCTCAGTTTATGGGTTTCCAGCTAGATTTCTCGCAGGACTTTGATGAACAGTGGCCTGCGCGTTTCAAACAGGCCGTGGTCCCACTCGCCGCCGAGAGTCGCCAGCGTTCCGTCGGACGGTCGTATGGTGGCCCCCAGCAGAAGCTCATGGTCTATTGCCCAGAAATCTATCCGGATTCGTTCGTGCATCTGAGTGTCAGGGGTGAGAGCTATAGGATTCGTGCCTATGTCGGATCGAAGCAGTTCAACGGACCGTGGAAGCAAGAGGGTGTGACCAGGACCAGCGAACTTTTCGAGCGCTTTCGGTTCGTCCACGAGGTCGACGTGGCCAAAGAACGCAAGAACCTGGATGCCGAGAGAGAATACTGGCAGCAACGGACGATCGAGTTGAACCGGTATTACAGAATCGCTGAAAGTAGCAACCGCTAAGGGGCCTGAAAGGCCAGGAAGAAGGAGAACGCCAACAAGAAGGCAGCCTAGACGTAGCTCCGGCGAGGGCCCAGTGTCAGGTCACGGTTGTCGGGTTCCCGAATCCGGCGGAGCGGGCTGCCCGTCCTCCGGAGCCAACGGTTGCCTCTTGCGCGGCAGATCGCTTCCCGACCGCTCCTAGAACGCTCTCAGGCCGAATGCAGGCAGGATCGCGAAGAGGTGGTCGAAGATTTGCGACTGGAAGGCCTCGTAGTTCAACCTCACCGTGTCGTTCGAGAAGCAGTAGATCTCGATCGGCGTGCCGTGGGGGCTGGGGGCGAGCTAACGGACCATGAGGATCATGTCCTTGTGGGTCAGCGGGTGAGCCTTGGAGGTATCCTTCCACATACGTCCGGAAGATCTCTAGGTTCGTGAGGGGCGGCGTCGAGGGGATGCCTTAGTCTTCGCCGACTTCCGCAGCGGCGTGGCGAGCCATCTGGTCGAGCTTCTCCCCCATGTAGGCACGCAGCAGTTCGCGCCGGGAAAGCGCAAGGACCTCTTCGTTCGCGAGGAACCGCACGGAGTTCACGTCAATGAGAATGGCGCGCTTGATTCGCCGTCCTCCCGACTCGGACACGCCGCGCCAGTTCTTGAAGGTTTCGCCGATGAACCTCTGAGTCGGGATCGTCGAGATCGTCTTGTCCCAGTTCTGCACCCTGACCATGTGCAGGTCGATGTCGCACTTCGAATTAAGAGTAACACAGAAGCTAGAATTTATATCATGGACCATGCAGATGCGGTACAGATCGGAGATAATCTGCTGAACAAATATCCGTCCAATTGGGAACTTTCCGTAGAACGCTCAATGATAACTGCTCAATATCTTCTTGATAAAACGGATCTCAATATGTCACAGTTTATCATTAACGGGTCTCTCTTATGAATATCCGAAAACAGCTAATGATACGCGTGAAGGCCGGTCACAAAACAGGCGGGCAGAAATCAGAATTGTTCAATAAAATCATTGCTCCTTGTGAAATCGGTTCAACAGAAACAACGGATTGAGCGGTTCATCTTTCAGAATTGAGCGGGCAACATATTCCCCCACGACCGGACCGTGTTTGAAACCGTGTCCTGAACCCCCGCCGACTACGAAAACATTTTCAGATTCAGGATGGCGATCGATAATAAAATGGTGATCTGGTGTGTTTTCATACTGGCAGACACGAGTCTCAATGAGGGGTGCACCATCCATTCCCGGAAAGCGTTTCCGGATGTAGTTACGGGCTGCATCAATGCCCTCCTCTGAAGGCATACGGTCTCCGTATGTTGGATCAAATACCTCGCCGCGGATATCATTAGCAATTTTAAAACCCTTACTACTATTTCCGGGTATACCGTAATAACTGAATGTTTTTCCATCGTCTTGATCAAACCAGACTGGAAGAGAGTCCTCCTCGTACTGCGTATCGCCCGGAAACGTTCCAAAATAATAGGCTTCTTGTCTGGTCGGAATAATGAGTTCGTTCAAAAGATCTGGAAATAACGAACCAAGCCACGGGCCACATGCGAACACAAATACGTCCGCTTTTACCACTGAACCATCCGACAACTCTATTTGTGAAATAAAATCCTTGTCAATCAACACCGGTTTTACGGCCGCCTGCATGTAAGTGCCGCCGTTCTGCAGGATGTCTTTCATCACAATTTCACAAGCGCGCCGTGCATGGAGGTAACCTGCATGTTCCTCATAAACAACTGACGAAATCCCGTCAAAACATACTTGTGGATAAAGCTTTTCCGCTTCCTGAGCTGTCATACCTTTGAAACTCATGTTCAGTGAACGCATAAGGTTTAAAGAATCCTTGGCAAAAACCTCATCATCTGTCAATAACCAGAGGAGTCCTGTTTTACGGAACAATTCAGTCCCCCATTTTCGATCAAAGTCTTTCCATAGTTCAAGTGCACGAACATTGAATTCGGTATAAACGGTATGATTATAGACACTCCTGATTATTCTTGTTTCACCACCGGAGCTTGAACGTGAGTTACCCGGCCCCCACGTATCGATGAGGGTCACATCTGCTCCATTTTGAACAAGATGCAAGGCTGTCCAGCCACCAAATGCACCAGCACCAATTACAACTATTTTCATATTCACTTCTCTATAGTTTTCTACTAAGGCTGACAGTAACACATAATTTAATAAATCAGTATAGTATACATAACGTATCGATATTACCAAACGAATCAAATATTATTCATAATAAATTATAGTAGTACTATATGAATTCTTGGCGTAAGAGCACACCAAAATTGACGACACAACATGAAGTATTATTCACAATTGCAGTGCTTCAAGTGTTCGTGAGGAAAATGTGACCGATGACTCTACCGAAAAATCAAAAGGATATCATTATACACTGAAACACAACTTTTACTAACCTGGAGTTTACCCACATTTTTTCCATCCAGTTAAAGATAAAGGGAACGTTTGTACACTAAAACAAGTACTATAAAATAAAAATATTCACTTGATAAAAAATTTTGGTCATTAGGTCAAAAGCGGACTAACGTGAATTTTGATTAAAGGATGGTATTGATTTTGGTTTCTGTAATTGTATCTCCATTCCATTTCCTTCGGTATACCAGGCAATGACTTTTGCTGACACCATGGTACTGTAAGCGTCTTTCTTGTGCACATGACCAGAACCCCTCAAGGCTGTTACTATGACGATGTCTCGTGATGCACTATGTGTTATGATCGACCGTAAGCGGCAGTCATATCGTAGTAAATAGCTTCCCGTGACGTTCCACCATGCCGAAAACCTTTATTGTATCGGCACTTCCGCAACCGCTGGTTCCCGTACGTTTCCCACCAAAGCAGCGTGCATCACATCCTATTCTCGCCGGAAAGTCTTCTCACTTCCTGACACAAAAAATCCTACATCTCCTGTCGATAAAGCATCTATGTGCCTCGCACCCCGTCGTGGAGCCAAAACCAAGATCACTGGCAGCTTTATTGGCAGGTATCTCCAAAGAAACATAATGCAGTAGAGCAAGATCGTCCTTGAACCGCTTCGGGCTCTCTTTACAAGAACATCCATTACCTGTAAAACGATTATCACGCAAACGGTACAGACGATCCTCAGAACAAAAGGGATATGATGTACCAACAATCAATCTAGTGACTTTTTCTCCCATTCCAAGTATTCGGATCCATTTAATTTATTAGAGAAAGATATCTGCCCTAAGGTTGAAAATGATTATCCTTTGGGTTTGTTAAATAAAGTTTGGGAGGTATATGGCAACAGTCATGCATTGTATTTATCGGAAGTAACTCATTTACCAGGTTTCCCCATGGGATAAGAAATATAATGAATTTCAAGCTATGAAAACATACGATGATGTTATAAGTAATGAAGAAATTGAAAGCTATTTTATTACTCAATCGGAGAAAGAAGGTTGATATCAGCCAAGAAGAAAAAGACAAAGGATGTGACCTTGCCCCCAAAAGTTGAGTCAGATAGTATATTAGTATAGTGAATATTTTTGGAAGAAAGGAGCAAGATCAATGGCACGTAGGGATTACACATCAGAACAGATTATCCACAAGTTTCGAGAGGCAGCAGTGCTGCTGGCGCAAGGCCAGTCGGTTCAACAAGCTGCTCGCCAGATTGAGGTTACGGAGCAGACCTGCTATCGCTGGCGGAGGGAGTATGGTGGTCTTCGGGTGGATCAGGCGAAACGATTGAAAGCGTTAGAGCGAGAGAATATCCGCCTGAAACGCCTGGTTGCCGAGAAAGAGTTGGCTATTCACATCCTCAAAGAGACGCTGGCGGTTGATGCAAAAAACTTCTGAGCCTGGCGAAGCGACGGGAGGTAGTGCAGCATCTTTGCACGACTCTTGAGATCTCGCAGCGCCGGGCCTGTAGTGTGTTGGGAGTACAGCGCAGTACCCATCAGTATTGTCCGAGTTCTCCTTCTGATGAGCCGGTATGAGTGCAACGTATGGTTGAGTTGGCTATGCAGTATGGTCGGTATGGTTACCGACGAATTACCGCGCTGTTACAGCAGGGAGGCTTCAAAGTCAATTCCGGTCTTCCTGCCGGAATCATGTCTGGAGTTACGACTTCATGCAAGCACGAACCCGAAAGGGAAGGAGTTATCGTTTGTTAACAATTCTGGATGAACATAGTCGGGAGTGTCTGGCGATTGTGCTGGGACGCAGGTTGACACATGCAGATGTCCTGGAGTGTTTGTCCGCCGGGGAGTTCCGATCCACCTGAGGAGTGATAATGGCACAGAGTTCACTGCTCACGCAGTCCGGACATGGCTTACGCGCCTGGGGGTAAAAACTTTGTATATTGAACCGGGATGTCCATGGAAGAATGGGTATATTGAGTCGTTCAATGGCAAACTGCGTGATGAAGTGCTCAATCGGGAAATCTTCGATACCTTACACGAAGCAAAAGTGCTTGTGGAACGCTGGCGAAGTGAGTATAATTATAGAAGACTGCATAGTGCCCTCGGATACCGGCAACCCGCCCCCGAGGCCGTTATACCACCGGATTCGGTCTCAAGACCAATGGATAATACAACAATGAATATATCGATGAATTGACTAACTTAAAAAATGGCCCAAACATTAGGAGCAGGTCAGGTGATTTTGCAGAAATACGTGATTTACACAATTTACACAAATTGGCTGATCCGACAACACTAAAGGAGGCATGTAGTTTTGCAAAAGTACAAAGTCAAATACAAGATACCTCAGAAAGAAAAAAATATGCAAAAAACATCTTTTATCTGACTGTTGGCTGGTTATGTATAGTCCTAATTATTTTAGTTTTTCTTGATTAGGATGCTTGCAATTTTCTGACAGTGTTTTTAATATCTTTAATATCTACTACGACAGCAAGTATAATTTCTGTTCTTTTAATTATTGTTAATTATTTATTTAACAAAACAACATAATTATTATTTATGTAATTCTGCTAAACTTTAATGAGAAGTATTCTTAATTAGGGAATTATATAGAATAGTTGACAAAGTTGGTATTGGTCTGTAAACTATTCTATATCAAAAACCAATTAAAGACCAAGGCTGTGAATAAGAGAAAAGCAAAGACTTTAAGCCTGTTTGACCTGATGGAAATGTTCCCGACTAATGATGAAGCAGTTAAGTATTTTGAAGATCTTCTTTGGGGCGACGCTCCGCATTGTTCCCGTTGTGGAGGCAGTGAAAAGATTACTCCAAACAAATGCAAACATATGTATTGGTGCGGGAATGCAGAAAGTACTTTTCTGTAAAAGTAAATACCGTCATGGAAGCAAGTAATTTCCCGATAAGAAAATGGATATTTGCAATCTACTTGTTGTTGACTGCCCGCATTAAGGTATATCTAGTATGCAATTAAGCAAAGAGTTGAACATTACGCAATCTGTAGCATGGTTTATGTTGCAAAGGTTACGTGAAGCATATTCTATGGATGATGGAAATATGCTGGTTGGCATTGTAGAAGTCGATGGGACCTATATAGATGGCAAGGAAGCCAACAAGCACAACAGCAAAAAGCTGAAAGCGGGGCGGGGCGGTAACGTCAAGACCAAGCCTGTTTGTGCAACGGATGCCCAAACCTTGCAAGGCGAGATACACGAAAACGTTATGCCAAATAGAAGTTACTTGGGACTTGGTGTTGCCTATAACTATCAATCCGTCAAGCATTCCGCCAAAGAGTATGTGAACGGCATGGGGTACACCAACGGCATTGAAAGTGTATGGGCAGTTTTGAAGCGTGGCTACAACGGCGTGTATCATAACTGGGGCAAAAAGCATGCACATCGCTACGTTGATGAATTTTCATTCAGGCTAAACGACGGCAACGGCAATTGTAAAATTAATACGACTGATCGAATCAAAGCCTTATGTTCTGCAATGGTTGTAAACGCTTATCAGGTACGCGGAACTGGTGGCCTAGATGCTTCAGGAAGTGGATATTCGGTATCGAATTGAACGTACACTGGAACATAAAAGTTGGATATTTGACCCTGCCAATCCGAACCGCAATGTGTATTTTGAATCGTCCTTACCGGAAAAACTAAAGGTCGGCTTGGAAGTAGTCGTCCCGATTACACTTTGTTTCTGGATAACAACCCCGTTGGCGTAATTGGGGCAAAAAGACCTGGCGTGGATTTAAACAAGGCTTTAGAACAAGGACTGGTGTATGCGGAAAAGTTAAATGCGCCTCTAATTCTTTGCTGTTAATGGAACATTTTGTAAAACTAGATTTTTAAGTAATCGGAAAGAGTTGTATCTGAATGGAAATCGAGTAAAAGAACTCTTGCAAGTTTCAGAAGCTGTCAAATATGTGCAGGAAAAAACAAACGAAATCTTCACGATTCCAAAGAAAGTAATCCAATCCCGCGAAGAACTTATAAGCCTGTTTGGCAACATGAACGACACTTTAAGGTTGGAAGGATTGAGGGCTGGCATTGAGTGATTTAGTGAGTTTGCAAATAGTTTGTTTCTTAAGTTATTAAGTGAAGCCAGCGGCAGCACAATTTGGAACGACATAAAAAACCAGCAAGAAAAATACAGGATTGATTTTATTAATGGAGCAAAAGTTCTAGAGCACTTGAAGTCCCAGTATGGGGGCGATGTATTTACTTCTTTGAAAATTAAAAAGCCTAGAACGTTGTCAAAGATTATTGAACTGTTAGACACACTTTCCCTGACATTGGTTGATACCGATATTAAGGGAAGCGCCTTTGAGTATTTTCTCGAAAAAACCACATCAACACAAAATGATCTGGGCGAATAGTTTGGAGAATCCTGTTGAAAATAAGTACGATATTGCATTGACAAATATTCCGTTTTCGCAGGATTTATCAAGAAATATAGGAAACTTGTACTATGATGGTTTGGCAAAACAAAGCAGCGATGCAACCTGCTTACTACATTGTTTCAAAAGTCTGCGTCCCGGGGGGCGAATGGCGGCTGTGGTACCTGAAGGATTCCTATCTAACAGAGACGTCAAGGAAACCCGCAAATTTTTATTAGATAGTACTGATTTGCACAGTGTTGTTTCCTTGCCGGGGGGGTGTTTCGCTCCATACACGATGGCTAAAACCTGCATTCTTTATTTGAAGGGAAAAGGAAAATATACAACTTGTAAATTCTGGTTTTTCAGCGTTACTATAGAAGATGAAAGTTATTTGGACAAGATTTTCTCATCCTCTTTCGGCCATAATGATGAAATTGAAAATGAAATTATGTTACTCAAAGCAATGTCTTGCAAAATTGAGAATATAAAGAAACCATACTATTCTCTTTTACAAAACAGGAGTCAGTTAAAAGTAGATGAAAAAGCTAAACAATCCGACTTCCATGACTTGAAGCATGAGACAGGAAAGCCACACGTGTATATGGGTGACTTTGAGAATTTCTCTATTCCTATTGTCAGTATGGCCGATCAAAAAAGATTATTGACGACTGCACTCAAGAAGAACAGATTATTGAAGAATACCACGAACGTACAAGTTATGCTGAAAACAGGCTGAAAAAGAAAATGCAAGCGGGCTGGGAATAGGCTTATTGCGCAATTGGAAAATAAAATGAATCTGAACAAGACTAGGAAAAGCCTTAAAATTGGTATTTGGTTCAAAATCAAAGAAACATCTGAAAGTAAAACAGCCAACCAAAGAAGAATTAAACAAAAAATTCAAATTGGTTTTCAAATAAAAATTTGATTGTCAACTATTCTAATAATTCCCCTTAATTAAGTCAAATTCAAATATCTACTAATGAATAGTTAAGATTTAATTGGGTTATTCCTATTATATAACTGTAACATAAAATTTAATCCTTTTAAAATCCGTCCGATAGTATCTTCGTTTTTATTCTTGATTCCCAATCTTCCTCCAGCTTCAATATAATGGGTTCCCCTAATTTATTATCCTTACATGCAACCTGAGGCCTCTATGGAGACAGAATTTATTAACCCTTTTATTAATGCAGTTGAAAAAGCAATGAAGACAATGGCAGGATTTTTACCGGGAAGAAAACCGCCATTTATCAAGAAAGACCGGACAACACGTGGAGATATAACCGGAATAATCGGATTTGCAGAAGCTAATATATCATGATCTGTTGCGCTCAGTTTTCCAACTCAAACAATTTTTAAGCTCTATGAAACGATGATGGGTACGGCAGTGAGTGAAATTAACGATGAAGTCGAAGATATTGTCGGCGAATTAACTAATATTGTAGTCGGTGGTGCAAAAATAGAATTTGCCGGTCTTGGTTACTCTTTTAATATCAGTCTTCCTCTCCTCGTTTCAGGTGGAGCCCACGTCATCAAACATAAACACGACAGCCCGGTCCTCGTTATCCCATTCACGTCACGCTCGATGACGGCAAAGAGTTTGATATGGAAATCAGTGTCAAAGTCAAATAATGTTGAACATTTTGATTGAAACTTATTATACTTTTATCTTATTTCTGAGTTGAGTCTATAATAATTGTTACAGGACCTTCATTACAAATATCGACATCCATCATCGCACCAAACTCCCCTGTTTCAACGTTCAGTCCGCTTTTTCTCAAAAAATCATTGAAATAATCATACAGTTTTTCCCCAAGTTCAGGTGGTGCTGCTTTGATAAAACTCGGACGGCGGCCTTTGCGCGTATCACCATAAAGCGTAAATTGAGAAATCGAGAGCAATTCCCCCCCAACATCGAGAACGGATAGGTTCATTTTACCCTTTTCGTCATTAAAAATGCGCAGATTGACACATTTTCCCGCAAGATAAACAGCATCTTCTTCGGTATCTCCTTCCAACACTCCTAATAAGATGGTAAGTCCTTGCCCAATTCTACCAACAACATTTCCATCTATCACGACTTGAGACCTGCTCACTCTTTGAACAACAACCTTCATAAATTCTGCCTTTCGGATTGCATAATATTAACCTTTTTCGTACTTTCGCGTTACTCATCACCAATATGGATCATCGAGTAGATATCGTATTTTTGCAGTTTATTTCTTCCTTTGAGGAAATCAAGTTCAATCAGAAATCCCACACCAGAAACAATTCCTCCAGCATGCTCAATCAGTCTGCATGTTGCACCGACCGTTCCACCGGTTGCAAGAAGGTCATCAATTACTAGAATATTTTCTCCATTTCCAACTGCATCAGTATGCATTTCAACTGCATCGGTACCATACTCAAGTTCATATTCCTCGCGTACTGTACCAGCAGGTAGTTTCCCCGGCTTCCGGATCAGAATGACACCTTTTCCCATCTTATATGCTAATGCCGAGGCAAACACAAAACCCCGTGCTTCTATACCGGCTATTTTCGTAAACGAGTAATTGTTAAAATGGTTACTGAACATATCAACTGCCTCTACAAAAGCAGGACCGTCTTTGAGCAGAGTAGTGATGTCAAAAAACCCAATGCCGGGTTTTGGAAAATCCTGGACAACGCGAAGTTTATCTTTTAATTCAGTCACGCTCATCTCCCTGCTGGTCCTACCTTTTTTCGGCACAGGCCGCTTTACCTTCGCTATCACATTGTAATCTTAAATGAATTATATTTTCCTTCATATAGCTTCCATTCCACATTCACTCCTTTAACAGTCGAGCCACGAGGCCCAATATGAAGCATTTTGATGAGCTCATTAAGCATATTTTTGGAGCCCTCCGCTTCAAGTTCAACCGAACTGTCGAGTCTGTTCTTCACCCATCCTGTAAGTCCCAGCCCGAGCGCTGACTCTTCAACAAACCATCTGAAACCAACTCCCTGAACTACACCGGTTATGATTATTCGAGCACAGTTATCCATAAAACACCCTATTCAATCAATTGTATAGTTATCGACTGGATTGTTATAACTTTAAACGAGATGTTGAATCGCTTTATTTACTGCGTCAACCGCTGATGCGGCGGCTATAATGTCTTCGGAAATTTCCCAGGTATGCAGTCCGATAACCGGCTTACCCAACTGCAGAAAAAATCCGATTTCCGATAGAGTCCCATACTTCCCGTCAACAGCAATCACTGCCCTGCCTGTATGAGCAATAATTGCATTCCGTGCAATCCCTTCTCCTGTAGCAATCGGAATATCGACATAGTCATTTGCCTCATCAATACCAACTCCCGGCAAAATCCCGATGGTTAATCCCCCGACTGATTTGGCCCCTTTACAGCACGCCTCCATAACACCGAAAAGGCCACCGCAGATTACGATCCCTTCTCGTATGGCAATTTCCCGGCCGACATCTTCTGCAAGCCGGTAAATGTCTCTATTGCATGATCCTGCCCCAATCACCGCAATAATGAGTTTCCGGTGAGCTAACCTTGTAATATATTCGGAAAATGAAAATGGTTGTGATGAGTCAGAATCTTGCTTTTTCATGGAAAACAATATTTTGAATAAAAAAACGTGGGTTGTCATTCTAGTGACACTATCAAATACGCGGTAACCATACTATTCACTCTCGTCTGATCAGGGAGTTACTCGGTGCATCATCCGGGGAAACGGAATCGTCTCTCTCACATGTTTCAATTTACATATCCAGGCCAATGTCCGTTCGATTCCCAGACCATACCCGGAATGGGGAACCGAGCCATACTTTCGCAGGTCGATATACCAGTCAAATGCTTCTTGTGGCAGATTATGTTCTTTCAGCCGTTTGAGAAGGATATCAAGATTTTCTTCCCGCTGTCCACCACCAATCATTTCACCATACCCCTCAGGCGCAAGCAGATCACAGCCGAGCGCGAGTTCTTCTCTTTCGGCATCCCGTTTCATATAAAAGGCTTTCACTGCCGCTGGATACCGATGCACAAAAAGCGGTTTATCGTACTTTTCTGACAGAATTGTTTCATCAGTACCCCCAAAATCCCCACCCCACTCAAAATCAATCCCTTCGTCTTGTAATATTTTTACCGCCTCATCGTACGAAATTCTCGGGAATGGCGCTTTTATGTTTTCCAGAGGTTTCGTGTCCCGCTCAATAATTTTAAGTTCTTCCTGTTTGTTTTCGAGGACCCGCTCTACAAGATAGCACACATGTTGTTCTGCAAGATCAATGTTTTCGTCAAGATCGTAGAATGCCATTTCCGGCTCGACAAGCCAAAATTCGGTCAGATGCCGTCGTGTTTTCGATTTTTCGGCCCGAAATGCAGGGCTGCACGTGTAGACCTTCCCAAACGACATTATCGCAGCTTCAGAGTAAAGCTGACCGCTCTGTGCAAGATAAGCCTTACTGCCGAAATAGCCGGTTTCAAAGAGTGTGGTTGTCCCTTCACATGCTGCCGGTGTAAAAATGGGCGTGTCTATAAGGACAAAATCCCTACTGTCAAAGAAATCCCGGCTTGCCATGATAAGCTCATGCCGAATCTTAAGAATCGCATGCTGACGGGACGAACGGAGCCAGAGGTGGCGGTGGTCCATCAGGAACGTGGTGCCGTGCTCTTTCGGTGTGATTGGATATTCTTCGGCAATCTGGATAATTTTCAGTGAACGCACCTGCAGTTCATAGCCCAACATTGCACGTTTATCTTCTGCAACAACACCAGTGATGATCAATGAAGATTCCTGAGTGATTTTCTCACAATCCAGAAACGTCTCATCACTTACGTCACCTGTGAATACGACGCCCTGAATAGTACCAGTACCATCACGGATCATAAGAAACAAGAGCTTGCCTTTTTGGGTTTTGTTATACAACCAACCTCTTATTTCAATCTCTTTACCGGCGTGTTGTGCTACATCTTTAATATTGATCCAATCCACACTGACCTCATAAAAACATATTGATTTTAATATTTATAATTGTCCTGAGGAAAAACTTTTTTAATGTTCTGTTTTCGGCTCACGGGTCATGAGTTCAACCGTCGCACTTCGCGGCTTGCTGCCTTCAAACAGAATTTTATAAACCTGATCCATAATCGGTGTTTCAATCCCTGTCCGTTTTGACAGCTCTTTGACTGATTGAGCTGTTTTTACCCCTTCGGCTACATTCACCATTTCCTTCAGTATGTCGTCGAGCTTCCTCCCCTTACCAATCTCCTGCCCGACATGAAGATTTCTGCTGAGCTTACCCATGCATGTCAGAATGAGATCCCCCATGCCGGAGAGCCCTGAAAACGTTTTCGGATCAGCACCAAGCTCGACACCAAGCCGCGTCATTTCAACAATGCCGCGTGTCAGGAGTGCAGCTTTTGAATTATCACCAAATCCAACACCATCGCTAATTCCTGCAGCTATTGCCATAACATTTTTAAGTGCACCACCAAGTTCAACGCCAGTAATGTCGGAATTTACATATACTCTGAATGCTGGTGACATGAACAATTCCTGAACATCCAGTACAAATGAAGTATCAGGTGAAGCTGCTACAACAACAGTCGGAATCTCTCGCGCCACTTCCTCCGCAAAGCTCGGCCCGGAAAGGACGGCAATACGGTTGAAATCATTATCTTGTACTTCTTGGCAAATAATCTCCGACATTCGCATCTGTGAATCCGTCTCAACACCTTTTGTGGCACTGATGAATTTTTTTGAACTGTCAAAAAAGGGCAGTGCATTCCGAACAACAGACCGCAGTACATGTGAAGGAATCACAAAGGTTATATACTCACTCAGTGACACTGCTTCTTCAAGTTCAGCGGTAATATGAATAGAATCCTGCAGCGGAAATCCAGGCAAAAAAGTTTTATTTTCGCGTGTTGATGAAAGCTGTTTTGCAAGTTCAGGCTGAAACTCCCACAACGTCACTTTTCTGCCATTCCGCGCAAGCTGCAAAGCTAGCGCAGTCCCCCAACTACCTCCGCCAAGAATACTTACACTACTTTTTTTCAAATTTATTTTCCGTTCCCTGTACCAATTGTTGAATATTGCTTTTGTGTGTGTAAATTATCAAGAGACTTACAAGAACAGTAACCGCAACAATCGGAGTACTGATGGCGTGGTACAACCAATATTTTCGCACAATTGTTATAATTGTCAAAGCAACTGCCGCGGTAAGCGAACCGATCGATACTATTCGTGTGGAATAAGCAACTAATGCAAATAAGGTCATACAAATCAGTGTTGTTATCGGAGCAAGACCCATGTAAACTCCTGCGGTAGTCATAACGCCCTTTCCACCCCTAAATCCGGCAAAAATTGTCCAGACATGTCCAGCGACAGCTGTGCTTCCGGCTATGATCTGAAGCACATCATTTCCAAATGGCGCATCTCCGAGGTTAATTCCGGCAACATAGATGACCGCACACATCCCCTTGGTAAAATCGAACAAAACAACGAGAACTCCGGGCTTCCAGCCGAGTACCCGGAAAACATTTGTAGAACCGGCATTACCACTTCCGTGCTCTCTTATATCGATTCCACTCCACAATTTACTGACAATTATACTTGCCGGAATGGAACCGACAAGATAACTAACAAAAATAATTGTACCAAGTGTAAGCATAGATTATTAAGATCAAATATTAAGTTGGATAGCTAATAGAATGATGTATTTGTTATTCCGGCTTCCTTATAACCAGTAAAATACTGCCTTTGAAAGGAATTTCTCTATCTACGTTACAATCGTCAAAAAAATGTTTTATAGTTTCTACGGACCATATGTGCACATAAAAATGGTGCTTCTGACTTTCTGTTTCAAGCGGGCCGATTAAGAATTTCCCACCGGGTTGCAGACAATTTTTTATAGTCGCCATTGCTGCAGCAACCTTTGCTTCTTCTGTTATGTGCTGCACAACATCTATCATTGTGATGAGATCATAAACACCGTCCACTGTGTCGTTTGTTATATCCCGCTTCACAAATGTATAATCTGGAAATTTCTCTTTATGCTGGTTAAAAAGAACATCCGTAATGTCAACACCGGTAAGTTTCTGCGCTCCTAATTCGAATAACACTCCTGTGAAAAAGGCACTGCCGACGCCGATTTCAAGAATGTCGCTGCCGGAAAGATTAATATTTTCCTGCTTTAAAATTGCTTGAAATTCATCCCGCGCGCTCTGATAGACTTTTTCATTGTCTTCGCTGGATATCGATTCATCTCCCGCGCCCTGAAGGCTATAACCATATTTAGAGAATCTGTCTTTCCAGTATTGCGAAGCGTTATACCCATTTTCCTTACTGTACTTGAGGGGACCGATAATTGTCTTAAAGAAAGCCCGCTTTACAAAGCCCACTGGATCTGTTTTTAATCCGTGAATCAGTTTCCTGAGATACATGAATACTGGCACTTATTCCGTTCGGCTCATTCTGCTGTTATCGTTCCGATGACAATTCCAGGTAACCCTATTTGCCTCAATTGCTCCTGCACTTCCTGGGTATGATCCGGTGCAAGAATGAGGGTCATACCGATTCCGAGGTTAAATATCTGCCTCATTTCTTTGTCAGGTATGGAACCTAATTCCTGAATGTGCTTGAAAATCGGAAGCCACTCCCAACTGTTCCAGTCCAAGTCCGCTCTTAACCCGCCTTCAAGCAGCCGACTAATATTGCCGAGAAGACCACCACCGGTTATATGTGCAAGCCCGTGGATATGCTTTTCATGAATAATTTCAGAGAGAGCAGGATAGTAGCACCGGTGAATCTGAAGCAGTTCCTCACCTACAGAGACATCGAAGCCGGAAAGGCGTGCATTGACATCAAGCCCGGCGGAATCAAAGAGCACTTTCCTTGCCAAAGAATACCCATTCGTATGAAGCCCGGAAGAAGGAAGGCCAATAATAACATCTCCTTTTGTTATAGCAGTCCCGTCAATAATCGATTTCCGGTCAACAACACCAACTACAGTACCGGAAATGTCGTATTCTCCTTCTCGGTAAAATCCCCGCATTTCCGCTGTTTCACCTCCGATGAGAGCGCAGCCGGAATCCTCACATCCGTTCGCCATACCTGACACTACCTCCTCAAACACATCTACATCTAATTTGCCAAATGCCAGATAGTCAAGAAAAAAGAGCGGTTTGGCTCCGCAGCACAGAATGTCGTTTATGCAATGATTGACAAGATCATTTCCAACCGTATGGTGAATTCCCACAGCAAATGCAACTTTGAGCTTGGTACCGACACCGTCAACACTTGAAACAAGGACAGGATCCTCAAATTCGCCCCAGTCAGGTGCGTAAAAGCCCCCGAATTTCCCCAGATCGGTCAATACATTCTTACCGTACGTTTTTCTTACCCGTGCCTTAATTCTTTGAACAGCTTCCTCTCCCCGTTCAATATCGACGCCTGCGTCACGATAGGATAGCACTGATGTATCGGTGGAGCTGGCGTCTTCCTGCTGCGTTTCTTTGACATAACTATTCCTGATGTTCCCCAGAAAATTCAGAATGGACTTCTCTTGGTAATCGGGATGTGTCCAGGGAAGCGGATGAAACGCCCCTTCTTCAAATACCAGGTGACAATCGCCGAAAATTCCTTCACCGAGATAGATACGGTGTGCAAAATTTTTAGTGCCCGCCAATACAAGATTTGCTTCACCAATATATCCGGGATCGAGATTGACTGTCCGTTTACTATTATGTGACGTCTCGATTTCAAAAAGGTTTGTTTGACGTTTGCAGAATGAGAGTTTTTCACGAGAAATTAGCCGCTCAAAGCTGAGTAATACTTTACTGAGATCCGTTCCCATCTCCTCTGTATAGTAATCGGTAAATGAAAATGGATATATCGCTGATTTTGCATCGATTAGACCGAACTGATCCGTTACATATTGTTCAACAAATTCAAGTTGGTTATCGTGTTGAAATGTTACTGCTACAATCAGTTTAACTTTATTGGGATTCACACAAATACCTGTTTCACTGTATCATTATATAGTAATATTATTTGTCTGAAACAAATCGGATATTATCGAACATTTTACTTGGAATACATATTCTCAATTTCATGTTTATATTTTTTTTCAATTACACCGCGCCGCACTTTCATGGTCGGTGTCAACTCTCCATTTGCCTGAGTAAATTCTTCCTCAAGAACACTGAACTTCTGAATGCGCTCGTAGTTGGAAAGATCCATGGAGAGCTTCTCAATTTCTCTATTGATCAGTTTATATGTTTCAGAATGGTGTGCAAGTTCTTTTATGGTGCCGAGTGAAATGTTTTTCGAGGCAAAATATACACCCAGATTTTCAAAGTTGGGAACAACCAGTGCCGTAAGAAACCTACGCTGATCACCGATCATCATAATCTGATCGATAAACCGGCTTGTTTTCAACAAGTTTTCTATAGGCTGAGGAGCAATGTTCTTGCCGCCGGAAGTAACAATAATATTTTTCTTCCGGTCGGTAATAACTATATAACCCTCTTCGTCAATATAGCCGATATCGCCCGTATGCAGCCACCCGTTTTCATCGATTATTTCTTTTGTTTCTTCCGGTTTATTAAAATACCCTTTCATCACGTTCGGGCCGAATGTGTAGATCTCACCGTCGTCAGCAATCTTGACTTCAACATTTGGAAGCGGTTTTCCAACTGTGCCGAACTTTATATTTCCAAGAGGATTAATCGAAATCACTGGAGAGGTTTCTGTCAGACCATATCCTTCGAGAATTGTTATTCCTGCATAGGCAAAAAACTCTCCGATTTTTTTTGAAAGAGGAGCTCCGCCTGATACAAAAAACCGGAGTTTTCCACCTGTCCGTTTCTGTAATTTGGAAAAAACCACTTTTTTAGCTAAAGCATACCGCTTTTTTAGTAAATGTGAGACATTCCCGCTCTTTTCCTTGAAATAATATTTTTTCCCCGTCCGGACACACCAATGGAACAGTAGTTTTTTTATAAACGGGCCCCTCGCGACATTATCCTGAATCACATCATACATTTTTTCGTAGAGGCGCGGAACACTTGTAATAATCGTTGGTTGAACCTCAGGCATATTTTCTCTGACGGTCTGCATGTTTTCCGCATATGCAATAGTAGAGCCTACGGCAAGCGGCAGGTAATATCCCGCCAGCCGTTCGAACGAGTGGCTCAGTGGCAGAAATGAAAGAAAAATATCGGTTTTTCCTATTCCTAAACGACACTTTAATACACCATCAATATTTGAAAGAATATTTCCATGGGTAAGCATTACCCCTTTCGGTTCACCGGTCGTTCCAGATGTATAAATGATCGTTGCAACATCACTATTATTGGCTCCAATCCGTCTTTGCTCAATTTCTTTATGGTCTTTGGTTCGGGGTTTTTTCCCGGAATCCACTATATCTTTAAAATAATGCGTAATCTTTAAAAAATCATTATGTTCAGGAAAGAGTGTTATGATTTTTTTCAGACTTTTGAGACTATTAAAAATTAATTCGATGAGTTTCAGGTGTTCCGGTTTTGATACAATAATAAACTTACATTGAGCATCGTTAAGAATATATTCAATTTGCTTTGGCGAGAGCGTCCCATACACCGGAACCGTTAGACCACCCAATGAAAGCACTGCCATATCGGAAAACGCCCACTCCGGCCTGTTTTCCGACAGAATTGCGACAGTGTCTCCCTTTTCAACACCAAATTGCGCAAGACCGCATGCATAATCTGTTACTATTTCACCGCATGCACTGTACGAGATGGACTTATATTCTCCTTCCTGCTTGTACATTAAAGCGGTTTTATCCGTATAGCGGTCCACTGACTGATAAAACAATTCTACAAGTGTCTCAGACATGAATTACCCCATCATTGATGTATATGACACGATTACTATTGATGTTCAGAAGAATCACAAAGACATGCAATGTGGAACTCCTGAGTTTAAATTCTCTCAGCATCTAATATATTATGGTAATTATTTTCCGAAAAAAAATCAACAGATTATTCTTCCTGTTAAATGCTCCAAACAACCAATTGTATCCACAATGACCGATTTGCACATTTTCGATTTTATATTTTGCTGCTCTACGAACACTTAAAAGTACATAAAAGCGTTTGGAAAAATTGCAATTATATGGTATCTTTTGCCTTAATTATACGATTCGGCACTTTTTTGAATGGAAATTTTTCTGTATTTACGCTACTGTATTTTACATCACTATAAGGAAATGAAATGGCTTTAAATTCTTTGAAGTCAATAGTCCGTTGGATTGACAGTTCTCACGAGTATACAATTGACAAAGACACGTCTGTTTATTCGGTGGACTGGGTTCGGTTTATTCCGTTTATGGGGATTCATCTCATGTGTTTCGGATTTCTCTTGGTGGGCTGGAGCTGGACAGCAATTGGTGTTGCCATTGTGCTTTATTCCATACGAATGTTCGCAATCACTGCATTTTACCACCGGTATTTTTCACACAGAACATTCAAGACGAGCCGTTTTTTTCAATTTATATTCGCTCTTATCGGTAATAGCGCTGTCCAGAAAGGACCTTTATGGTGGGCGGCACATCACCGGAAACATCATAAACATTCGGATAAAGAAGGTGACGTTCATTCTCCCCACGTCCACTCGCTCTATTGGAGTCATGTCGGCTGGATAACATCGAAAGTCAATTATAGCACCGATCTTCGTATCGTCAAGGATCTTGCTCAATACCCGGAGCTGCGGTTTCTTGACCGTTTCTACACCCTTGTACCAATAGTATTAGCTGTGTCGATCTACGGATTAGGAAAATACTTGGAGATCACATACCCTGCGTTGGGGACGAATGGCTCACAGCTTCTGATTTGGGGATTTTTCATTTCTACCGTGGTTCTGTTTCATGCAACCTGTACGATCAATTCTCTGTCCCACATGTTCGGGAAAAAACGGTACGAAAGCAGTGACGAGAGCAAAAACAATTTTTATCTATCTCTGTTGACGTTCGGCGAGGGATGGCATAATAACCACCACCGTTATTCTGGCTCAACGAGGCAAGGTTTTTTCTGGTGGGAAATCGATATTACGTACTACATCTTGAAAATGATGTCGTGGGTAAGGATAATTCGTGATATCCGCCACGTACCCAAGAGTGTCAAGTTTTCAAAATTGCTCCAACCTACCGAGATTTCTCAATAAGCTGTTCAACTTTTTCTGCAATCTGGTGTGAGTCGAGACCCTGATACGGTATCTGTTCGGCCAGACCACCTTCTCCCTGCCTTACAGTACCGAGATATGAATATACTGGTGAATAACCACGGTCAAGCAGCCAACTTCCGTATCTGCTGCCGAGGCCTGTTTTGATATTCTGTGATTCGGCAACAAGCACAAACGGCGTCTGTCCCACTTTCCGAATCATATCCTCATCAATAATATTGAGAGTCGGTTTATTGACAAGACCAACATCAATGTCTTTTTTGCGGAGTGTTTCAACTGCATCGAGCGCTCTGTAGAGCATCTCACCATACGAAATAACATACCCGGCACTTCCTTCGCGGATAATTTCATCTTTTCCGGGTTCAAAATTATAATTATTTTCCTGACCGAAGATGTTGCTGCCCTCCTCATTCAGAATTCCCGGGACACCCGATCGTGTCGAAAATACAAAGCGGAGTCCGGGATCGTGAAAAACTTTCTCCAGAACTGCTTTCATTTGATATGCATCGGCTGGAAAAAAGAGCCGAGTTGAGTCATCTTCGGAAAATCCGTTATCAGTGAAGAATACGTTTATTCCGAAATGGCAGGTATTGTCAACTATTTCATCGATGCCAGCGTGTGAGAAATGGGCAATTACATTCGCATTGTTCAACCGTGCCATGCTGATTTCGGAAATCACCATTTCACTGAATACGGAAAATGTACCCATAATTCCCTGATAACCTTTTTGCGAACCAAATCCGGAAGCGGTAGCAAAACTGTTCCGCTCCATAACACCGCCCAACCTATAGAGTTCAGGATGGCGTTTGCCGATCGTATTCAAACCGCAAGAACCGCCGAGATCGCTGCTTATAATCAGGTTCTTTTTCTGCTCATCGGGGCTGAGAGAATCGATAATGTCGCTGATATACTCGCCGAATAGTGACCTGTTTTTCTTATACTCCTGTGAACTACCGAGAAAAGTTCGTGGTGATCCGACCTTTTCAGCAGATTCGATTGCTGCCACGGCATCTGTCTGGTTTTTGCTCTTCAGGTAGTCAAGTGCTGTTGCCACGGCAACTGCGTCGTGTCCCTTTGTTGTCCCCTCAAGCCCTGCAACACCGGGAGCCATTTTCCGTTTATTGATAAGTGCTACGGGACCTTTTTTGTTCAGTCCCTTCTGCATTCGCGAATAGAGGGAATCGAGGTTTTCACCATTACCGGTGTCGATGTTGAGTCCGTGTCCGATGAGTGTTTTCTCGAGATTGAATCCGTTCAGATATTCACTTGGATACCCTTCGATTGTGACATCGTTATCGTCCAGTATGAGATTGACATTGAGCCTATTGGCAACAGCATAACGTGCTGATTCAGCATTGTTTCCTTCCTGCTGAGCGCCATCGGAACCGAACAAAACAATCTGTTTATCGGGATTTTGCTCTGCGAGACCGTTCACATAGCCAAATAGATGACCGAGCCTACCCGAACTGAATTGAATACCCCGCTTATAGTCACGTTCGGGATGGCCGGGCAGTCCACTTTTGTATTCACGGTAGTGGAGCAGGTCTTCCGGTGTCATTCCCGGATTCTTTTCATCAAGGGCTGCCATGAGATACTGAATCGCCACACGGTGCCCAGCTTCATCGAAAAATCCCGGATACACAACATTTCCGCCACGCATAAATGCATCGGCTATCAGGACTTCCGGTACAATATCGTATGCACCGCCCGTATGTCCGCCTAAACCGCGGGCATTTGAATAAGCAGTAAAGAATATAATACAGTCCCGCAGCAGCGATATATTAAATTCTAATTGCGATTTCTGTTCCGGTATCAGTTCGCTTAGTGAAAGGTCAATCGAAAGAGGACTGTACGAACTGAGGTCAATAGGAAACGATTTAATGGCAGTAACTCCTGTTAAAAAGGTTCACAGAAACTTCGAAATTTTTTAATTAACAAAGTGCACAAAATATTCAACGCACGCCTTGTTGAATACAAAGCGGTTTTCTCACTACTACTGCCTCAATGATCATCATTACAAATCTCCGGGGTCCCGGAAGAATAAGACAAGCGGAAGGTTGAAAATTGATTGAATGTTTTAATTTATACACTGCTTGTTCAAATAGCAAAGAAATGCTTCAAGAATATACACCTTAGAACGAAAAAGGCAACTGTTTTTCGCTCAACAATGAACAAAAATTCTATTTCCTGCTGTAATTAAAATTTTCTTTGGCATACGGCAAAAAATATTTATATTCATCAGGAGATTTTTTTGACCGATCCGGATCTTTTCTACTCTTTTCTCTTACGACGCCGCCTCTTTTTTGAGAACAATTACCTTCAAACATAAGGCATTACCCGTTGGTTTGTTTCCGCTGCCGGAAACGTTCACAAGGGAGTTTTGTGCCTGTTTTCCGGAAGGATATTTTTTATGACACAAAAAAAAGATACGCTGCCCGATGAACAGACTATCGACGTTCTTCTTGAAGAAGAACGGACCTTCGAACCGTCGAAAGGTTTTGTCGACAACGCCGTAATCAACGATCCGAAACTGTATAAAGAAGCAGAAGCCGATCCGGAATCGTTCTGGGCTAAGTGTGCCGAAAATCTCGACTGGTTCAAAAAGTGGGACACCGTTCTTGAATGGGATCCACCGAATGTGAAGTGGTTTTCAGGAGGAAAACTCAATGCCAGCTATAACTGTGTCGACCGGCATGTTAAGAACGGTCACCGGAACAAAGCAGCGATCATCTGGGAAGGTGAACCCGGTGATAAGCGGACCATGACGTATTGGGACCTCTACCGGGAAGTCAATACGTTTGCGAATGCCTTGAAAAACCTCGGTATTCATAAGGGTGACCGTGTTGCAATTTATCTCCCGATGATTCCGGAACTGGTCATCTCGATGCTGGCATGTGCTCGTATCGGTGCTGTCCATTCGGTTGTGTTTGCGGGATTCAGCCCCGAAGCATTGAAAGAGCGAATCAACGATGCAGAGGCAAAACTTCTCATAACTGCAGACGGCGGTTACCGGCGCGGCGGAATTATTCCGCTCAAACACGATGCCGATGTCGCACTTGCCGATACGCCCTCAATCGAGCATGTTGTTATCGTGAAGCGGGGCGATTTTATGCTCCGGGTCAAAGAAGGGCGCGACCACTGGTATCACCGACTCATGGAGGAAGCTGATTTATATTGCGAACCTGAGCACATGGACGCCGAAGACATGCTATTTATCCTCTACACATCGGGAACAACCGGCAAACCGAAAGGGATTGTCCATACAACCGGCGGGTATATGACCGGTGTCACGACGACAACAAAGAATGTATTCGATATGAAAGAGGATGATGTGTTCTGGTGCAGCGCCGATATCGGCTGGGTAACCGGGCACAGTTATATAGCATACGGTCCACTTGCCAATGCTGCAACCTTAGTGATGTACGAAGGTTCACCGGACTGGCCGGACCGGGACCGGTTCTGGTCAATCATAGAAGAATTTGGGGTTACTATATTCTATACCGCACCAACAGCAATCAGGGCGTTTATGCGCTGGGGAGAAGAGTGGCCGCAGAAACACAATCTCTCCTCGCTCCGTCTTCTCGGGACTGTGGGTGAGCCAATCAATCCCGAAGCATGGATGTGGTATCATAGACATATAGGCGGTGAGAGTTGTCCGGTCGTCGATACGTGGTGGCAGACTGAAACCGGGAGTATACTCATATCGCCGCTCCCCGGTCTGACACATACGAAACCAGGTTCCGCCACAATCCCACTCCCTGGCATAACAGTTGACATTCTCGATAATGAAGGAAACTCTATACCTGTGGGAGGCGGTTTTCTTGCGGTCACCAAGCCTTGGCCTTCAATGATCAGGACCATCTACGGTGATCCCGAACGGTACTACGATACGTATTGGAAAAAATTCGGCGGCAAATATTATTTTACAGGAGACGGCGCCAAACGGGATGAAGACGGATATATCTGGATACTCGGCCGGGTTGACGATGTCATCAATGTTGCGGGACATCGCATCAGTACCATGGAAATCGAAAGTGCATTCGTCGACCATCCCGACGTTGCCGAGTCTGCAGCAGTCGGGATTTCTCACGAAATCAAAGGGCAGTCAATCGCAGCCTTTGTGACACTGAAAGAAGGCATAGAGCAGGATAAAAATAAGGAAAGCGCCCTCAAAGAACATGTTGTCCGGAAGATTGGCGCAATCGCGCGTCCGGAAAAGATAATTTTCTCAGCAGACCTGCCGAAAACACGAAGCGGGAAAATCATGCGACGGTTACTGAAAGACATTGCCGATGGGCGAGTCCTCGGAGACACAAGCACCCTCGCCGATCCCTCCGTCATCGACAAACTCAAGCAGCACTATGAGGAAGATTAAAAGAACATAAAACTTTCATTTCAAAGCATTCAAAATCAGTTAACATAACGACACTATGCTTAACCTCGGAAATATAATTCGGGATTTGGCGACCTGGCTCTGGGGCCAGCCAATGTTACTATTTTTAACATTGGTCGGTGCTTATTTTACCATTCGCTTAAAAGGGCTCCAGTTTAAGCAATTTTTCTCCTCAGGAAAGCTGGCATACACATATAGAACAGCATCGGGAGAAGGTAATATCACTCCCTTGCAATCGCTTTTTTCCGCTCTTGGTGGAATTATAGGGAATGGAAATATTGCAGGTGCAGCGACTGCAATTGCAGTTGGCGGACCCGGTGCACTTTTCTGGCTATGGATTGCAACATTCATCGCCATGGTCATAGCCTATGCAGAAACAATGCTTGCACTCCTCTACCGGGAAAAAAGCGGTGATGGCACCTTTTCCGGTGGACCCATGTATTATATCGACAAAGTGCTTAAAATTCGGTGGCTGGCTATTACATTTGCGTTGGCAATGGGATTTAAAACGATCATGGCAACCGCTACCATTCAATCAAATTCTATATCACTTGCAATTAATTCGATATTTAATATTCCAATGCCCTATCTCTGTGCTGCATTAGCACTATTAACATGGATTGTTACAGTAGGCGGACTTTCATCAATTGCCCGAACACTCGAAAAACTTACCCCGTTCATGGTGATACTCTATTTTGTGACTGGCATATCAATCATCATTGCACACAGCAATGAAGTCATTGACATGTTACAAATGGTTATTACAATGGCGTTTACCCCAGCCGGGGCGACCGGTGGATTTGCCGGAGCATCGGTATTAATGGCAATACGATATGGCGTTGGCAGAGGATTTTATTCAAACGAAGCAGGTACGGGGAGTTCTTCGATTATGTTTAGCACGGCACAAAAAGAAGACCCATACAAGCAAAGTCTTATCGGTATGTTTGGAATCACAATTGATACCCTCGTGATGACATTGACTGCGTTTACTATTCTCATTACCGGGGTTTGGTCGTCCGGAGAAACAAGCAGTGCACTTACCATTGCGGCATTTTCAACAGTTTTCGGGACCTATGGCAGTATAGTTATTTTATTTTCTGCGTTTCTCTTTGGATTTACCAGTCTCATTACCTGGTGTTTTTACGGAGAACAATGCTTCGCTTTTATATGGGGAACGCATGCCAGAAAAGCATTTCGCTGGGTATTCTGCGGAGCGATTATATTTGGGTTCATTGATGCCGAAACATTATGGAGCGTCGGAGATTTGCTTAATGGTTTCACGGTAATCGTTAACGTCATTGCTGTTGTGTTACTTATCCGATTGGTAGTCAAAAAAACCTTTCAGATAACATAATACCCGTCCCAAATGGTAACCCGATTTCAATTCTACTGAAATTTGATAAGATCGATTATTAATTGTTAGGCTCTGGACAAAGTACAGGTTTTAAATTTCTGGAATTATAGACTTGATTACCAAACGATTATATAATATATTTAGTGGTAATAATAACCTTATCTGGTCCAGGAGTATCATACTCGAGAATGTATTTCACTCGAAGGGCTTTGTGAGCTTTTTGCTGCCGAAGAAAAGGCTGCGGAATGATTTGAAGATACCCGTTGGGGCGATCTGCGCTGTAGATACGTTTGTTCGTGAAAACGAGAAGCCAATGTCATAGAAGAGATGCAACCAAGTATACGGATGAGTATAGGTCGTATGTGGGTATCAGCAATCACAAAACGGTAACGATACAGTACAGAAAGAAGGAACGGGGGGGGTCGCCCATACGAACGGCATTGAATCGTTCTGGGCAATCGTTGAAGGAGCACATAAAGGCACTTTCCACAACAAGATGAACCCCAAGGCATCTACAACGCTATATCGACGAGTTTGCAGAGAGGAATAATATCCGAGACCTTGCTATTATGGCGCAGATGAAGGAAATCGTTGCAAGGATTTGATTGGATTACCGATAGTGAATAAGGCAACGGAGATGACGATGAACAAGCTGACCATGGGTGATCCCGAGACTAAAAGCGCCGACCTGGTGGCGGAGAATCTCGGTGCGCTGAAAGCCCTGTTTCCCGAGACGTTCACTGAGCAGACAGGAGAGACCCTATGAAAAAGCTCACTGCCAACGACTCGGAGATGAGCTCACCGTGGCAACTCGACGATGCGGTCTTCGAGATCCTGCTAGTCGGCCGGAAGGTTAAGGATGATTGTGTCAACGCAAAAGTGGCCGAGGCGAGACAAATTCGGCTCACGTGGAAAAGCAATCTGGTGTTGTGTCGTGCTGCCATCATGTGCCAATCTTTTCTGAGGTCAACCCTATGCCAAGCTATGAACATAACAAACTGATTGAGCGCATCGCTAATCTCGACAAGTTGCCAGATGATGCTGCCGAATACGCTTCCTGGATCAAGGCTGGCGGACATTTGGGCTTGTTACATGATAACTCTACAGAAGATGAACTGATAATTTATGGGTCGGGTGACTATACCTTCATCAACGCCGTTGTTGCCAGTGAGACCAGTGAGAATAGTCTCTCTTCCTTAGACCAGGGCGATTTGCTATGTTGGAATGGTAATGCATTCTTCTCTTGCGCGAGCTATGTTTGGGGAGGGAAGAGAAAAGATGTTTTTGGATTGAAAGAGAAGGTTGCAATTGGCGCTCTAAGACACTCAAAGATGCACGTCAACTCGTGTTTGCACGCAGCTTCGAGAGCTGGAAGAGGGAGGGCAGATCATATTGCGAAATTCTACAGGAATACTTGCACCTCACAGAAATCCACTGGCGTCCAGAGGAGCACGCGTATTGCCGCTTTGATAAGCACGGTGATTTAGAACACGTTGTCTCGGTCACGTCTAAAGAGAACAGAAGAGGCTTGACACTCGTTTCATTCAAACGGGATCCTCTGGAGCAGTACCTTGCCGCTTCGAACTCTGTATTGGTTCGCATGTTCGACTTCACATTGTTGAGAAGAGAGAGTTTTACTCGCTGGCCTGACGAGCCCGAAAACGTATTGAATAAGAGCGACGTCTTCTTCTACCGTCAGAAGGTCGATCCCGGGAAGGCGGCATATACCCGGGGTGTGCAAATCATCCGCCCGAGTCGCCCAAAGTCCGAAGTATTCTCATCAAGAAAAGCAGTGTCTGGACACGACGAAGGACAGTATTGTGAATTCGTAGCGTCCGATTGGCGTAACAAGCGCATCGCGAAAATATCGACCGACCCGGCCGCTACGACCAACTATTTTCAAGCTTGTGAGAACTCTCTTCCATTCGAGATCTCGCCCGCTTTTTTTCGGCCAGAAGTGCTGTCGCAATACGAGGCGGATCGGGACAAGTACACGATTGACGAACGAGGTAGAACCATTCGGTGCCGAAACGCATGGATACTAAAAAGTTTTGATGTTAATGAAGCTGGCCAGATACATGCCTATATATGTGACCTTCGAAATCTTCCGTATCAAGAGCAACTACATTGGTTGAGCTTTAATGAGGAACCCAAGGCGGATATTTCCCAAAGCGCTTTTACACATGATTTCGAAGGCAAAAGGCAAATGGGGCAAATGGAACGAAATGACTGATCCTCTTCAGGAGGTTTTATCCATCATAAAAAGATGGGCTGAATCCGACTTGCTGTGGTGGAAGCTTCGCGAGGAATCGATGCTTGAACGCGTGAGCACACCGCGCACGGCTAACCGCGATCAGTGGGCGGGAGCGTTCATGGACCTCTCAAAGCTGATTATCGAAGGCTTTATAGTCAAAGCTATCCGCACAAGACTTAAGGAAAGAGACATTCCCTTTGACGAAAAAGCGAAGAGCATAGCACTGATCGAAAAATTTCTTAATAGACAGAGTCTTAACGGGCTGAGAACAGTTCAACTCATCCGGTCCAAGATGAGCGCACATTCTGGTGGTAGTAAGGCCGTCGATTTAGCGAATAATGCTTTACAAAAACATGGGACGTATCCCGCTCATTTCAAAAGCGTTTGTAAAACCGTCACGAATGAACTCAAGCTGATTGAGCAAGTCTTTTCGTGAAGATTGGCGTTTGCGTTGTCCTCTCAGACAAATGAGTCGTTTTACAACGCCGCCAGTCACCTCCTTGTGCAGCTTTGCGACTGCTTCGTCGTTGAGGTAAAGACGTTGGTGTTTGGTAGTTTTTCCGACACTGTTCCGTTCTCACGAATAACAATATGAACATGAAGATGAAAAAGATCACCATCAACAACCCGGAGACGCGCTCGGCGGACGTTGTCGCCGAGAATCTGGAACGTCTGAAAGCCCTGTTTCCTGAAGCGTTCACCGAGGGGCCGGCCGGACAGGCGGGGAAGATCGACTTCGAGGTGCTCAAGCAGCTTCTTGGCGGCGTAGTGAACGAGCGCGATGAGAAGTACGGGCTCAACTGGCACGGCAAACGCCAAGCCCGGCAGCTCGCGCTGACGCCTTCAACCGGCACGCTGCGCCCCTGCCCGGAGGAAAGCACCGATTGGGAGACGACGAAAAATCTGATGATCGAGGGCGACAACCTGGAGGTGCTCAAGCTGCTGCAGAAGAGCTACGCCGGGAAGGTGAAGCTGATTTACATCGACCCGCCGTACAACACGGGCAAGGATTTTGTCTATCCTGACAACTACCGCGACAATATCCAGAACTACCTGGAGTTGACGGACCAGGTCGACGGCGAGAACCGCAAGATCTCGTCCAATACTGAAGCCTCTGGGCGCTTCCATACCGACTGGCTAAACATGATGTATCCGCGATTAGTACTGGCGCGAGTTCTGTTGCGGGACGACGGATTTCTTTTCGTAACCATTGATGATGCCGAGGTGCACAATCTCCGTCAAATTGCTAACAACGTGTTTGGAGAGGAAAACTTTGTGGCAAACGTCGTGTGGGAGAAGAAATATACTCGAGCGAATGACGCACAATATTTTTCCGATAACCATGATCATGTTTTGGTGTTCGCACGGAACAAGGCCGAATCTAGCCTTGCTCTACAGCCGAGAAATACCGAACAGCTATCAGCGTATAAGAACCCTGATGATCATCAAAAGGGTCCATGGAAAGCTACGCCGTTGCATGCGAAGAGCGGTAAAAACACTTCACAGTATACCTTCAAGAATGGAATCGTTTGGTCACCACCGCTAGGAACATATCGTCGCTTTTCTGACGAATCCATGGCTAAGTTAGACAAAGCAGATGGAATTTGGTTTGGTGATGACGGCTGTGCTACTCCGTCCAGAAAAAGCTTCCTTTCGGAAATCAAATCCGGAGTCACTCCGGTAACCATTTGGCCTCACGACGAAGTTGGACATAACCACGAGGCCAACAACGAGTTGAAGGAGTTACTTGGTCAGGGTGTTTTCAGTAACCCAAAGCCGACACAACTTGTTCGTAGGATGTTGGAACTCACCTCGTCTCCAAATGAAGAATTTAACATCGTTTTAGATTTTTTTGCTGGGTCCGGAACGACCGGCCATGCGATTTTGGATCAAAATTCAAGGGACGGGCAGCATCGTCGTTACATCTTGGTCCAACTTCCCGAGAGGATTGATCCGACCACGGCTCATCAGAAAACTTCCGCCGATTTCTGCGACCGCCTTGGCAAGCCCCGTAACATCGCCGAACTGACCAAGGAACGCCTCCGCCGCGCCGCCAAGAAGATCAAAAACGAGAACAACCCGATGTTCACCGGCGACCTCGGCTTCCGCGTCTTCAAGCTCGATACCTCCAACATCCGGGCGTGGGAGCCGGACCGCGACAATCTCGAAGGTACGCTTCTCGACAGTATCGACCACATCAAACCGGACCGAAGTGAGGAAGATATCCTCTACGAGCTTCTGCTCAAGCTCGGACACGATCTCTGCGTGCCCATCCAGACCCGGACCATCGCGGGCAAGTCCGTACGCTCCATCGGCGGCGGCGCGTTGATCGCCTGCCTCGACGAAAAAATCGTCCGGGAGGAGGTGGAGCCGCTGGCCCTTGGTATTGCCGAGTGGCATACCCAACTCTCACCTGCTGGCGACAACACCGTGGTCTTCCGCGACAGCGCCTTCGAGGATGATGTAACCAAGACCAACCTTGCTGCCATCCTGAAGCAGCGCGGCCTCGGGAACGTGCGGAGTTTGTGATGAGAGTGAGACTGCAAAGCGCCGCTCAAAAGAAGGAAGGAGATTTCGTATGGACGAATTCAATCCTCTACTGAAAATTCGCTTCGATGGCGATGCCGTTGGGCCGGGGAAGATCCCGGTGTCGCATCTGTTGATCTTCCTTTCCAACTTGAACAAAGCGCTTCAGCGAACCGGGTGGGTCTTGACAACGCCACCAGATCTGCCTGCGAGCAGGGACAGGATTTTCAGGTTGAAGGCGGCAGCCAGGGGAACATCCCCTGTTCAGTGTCGTTGAACGTAGTATTCGATGCAGTAGCAGCTCGGAAAGCTGAGGAAGGAGTTGGGTCGTCTCACGAGCCCACCCGCGCTGAGGAGTCACAAGTGAGGGCTGCGAAGCAGCGGGCAAGTCTCATTCCAACCGGATGAAGCGACATGGAAAAGACATGGAAAAAACAATGATAACCAGGGTTGTTCCGTTGCCCTCCTCCGGATCTGGCGATGCACGGATCGTGCGACTGGGCGCCTCGCGAATTGTCAGCCGCCGGAACTTTCTCCTCCAGGGTGGTGGCGCTCTGGCCGCTCTCTCCCTGGGATTCACTGGCTGCTCGGACAACGGGATGGGACCGAGCGACATTGGGGACGGCAGGAACGGCCCTGACGTCGAAGAGCAGTCAATCGACGTGATCGTGGTGGGTGCCGGTCTGTCCGGGCTCGTCGCCGCATACGAGTTGGTCCGGGCGGGGTACAACGTCAGGGTCCTGGAAGCACGAAACGAAGCCGGTGGCCGGGCGCGGACACTTCGCGAACCCTTCGATGACGGGCTAATCGCCGAAACTGGCCCCGCCCGGATCCCACCCGACCACGATCGAACGCTCGGCTACATCGATCACTTCGACATCAAGACGTCGCCGTTCTATCCCCAGGAAGATGAGTACCTGATCGTTCCCGAGCAGGGTGACGATCCCCTCAGGGAGCCTCCGGACGTGTTCCTCAGTGGGGGGCGGGATACGTGGGTCAAGATGCCGGAAGGGACCGATGTCCTGCCGATGGCGTTCGCCGAAGCGCTCGGAGACCGTGTGCGGTATGGCTCGCCAGTGACGAGGGTCGTCCAGGAGGACTCCGGGGTGCTGGTCACCAACGGAACGGGCGCCTCCACGGAGGAGCTGAAGGGCAGTTACCTCATCTGCACCGTCCCCCTCCCCGTGATCGACCAGATCGTGTTCGAACCTACCCTTTCGGAGGAGAAGCGAGCGGCCTTCGAAGCCCTTACCTACGAGGACGTCACCCGTGTCTACGTTCAGTATGCGGACCGAATCTGGGAGGGCCACGGCCTGAACGGGTGGGGATGGTCGTTAGTGGGGGGGTTCTGGGAGTTCTGGCATCCCACCTGGAACCAGGAGGGGCCTCGGGGAGTTCTCATGTCCTACCTGTACGGAGACATGGCGCGCACGGTCGCGGCGATGGAGCCCAGCACCATCGTTCCCGAGTTCATCGATCGCTTCAACGGCTTCTTCCCGGGCTCGAGCGAGGTGGCCGAGCACGGGACCTACTTCGCGTGGGAGCACCAGCCTTGGATTGGGGCGGCCTACGCCCCTTACGATCCGCCGTTCGAGGAGCATCCGGAACTGGCATCGCCCGAGGGCCGCATTCACTTCGCTGGCGAGCACGCCTCGGGGGAGCGGGGGTGGATGCAGGGAGCCCTCCAGTCGGGCCTGCGGGCTGCCTCGGAGATCTATCCGGAGGTGACGGGGGAGAGCTCCGGCGCAGCCTTGGCGATCTCGCCGAGACGGGTGCCGCGCCGTTTCGCTGCCGCCCCCGGCGTGCCGGAATGGTTGGCGGTGTGACTGCTCGTTACCGCCCTGCCGCTTGGTAGTCAAAAAACCTTTCAGATAACATAATACCAGTCCCAAATGGTAACCCGATTTCAATTCTACTGAAATTTGATAAGGTCGATTATTAATTGTTGGGATCTGGACAAAGTACAGGTTTTTAATATTGGGAATTATAGACTTGACTATCAAACGATTATTTGATATATAAGGAAGTAGAAGCTGACGAGTCCTCTTTCGGCGGTCTTGAAAAAAATAAGCATAAATATAAGAATCGGGGAACTGATCATATTCGTGCCAAAGTAGTAAAGGATACGAAGTAACGGTACCTTGCGGTCGTTCATTGCTGAAACCGTCGAAGAAGATGCAATCAAGTACACGGAAAAGCATAGGTCGTATGTGGGCATCAGCAATCACAAAACGGTACAGCACAGAAAGGAAGGAATCCCCATATGAACGGCATTGAATCGTTCTTGGTAATCGTTAAACGGGCACATAAAGGCACTTTCCACACACAAGATGAACCCCAAGCATCTACAACGCTATATCGACGGGTTTGCAGAAAGGAATAATGTCCGAGACCTTGCTATTATGGCGCAGATGAGGGAAATCGTTGCAAGGATTTGATTGGATTACCGATAGTGAATAAGGCAACGGAGATGACGATGAACAAGCTGACCATGGGTGATCCCGAGACTAAAAGCGCCGACCTGGTGGCGGAGAATCTCGGTGCGCTGAAAGCCCTATTTCCCGAGACGTTCACTGAAGGGAAGATCGACTTCGAGGCGCTCAAGCAGCTTCTTGGCGGCGTAGTGAACGAGCGCGATGAGAAGTACGGGCTCAACTGGCACGGCAAACGCCAAGCCCGGCAGCTCGCGCTGACACCGTCGACCGGCACGCTGCGCCCGTGCCCGGAAGATAGCGTGGACTGGGACAGCACGCAGAACGTCCTGATCGAGGGCGACAACCTGGAGGTGCTCAAGCTCCTGCAGAAGAGCTACGCAGGGAAGGTGAAGCTGGTTTACATCGACCCGCCGTACAACACGGGGAAAGATTTCGTCTATCCTGACAACTACCGCGACAATATCCAGAACTACCTGGAGTTGACGGGGCAGACTGATGGCGAAAATCGGAAGCTGTCGTCGAATACGGAGGCTTCCGGGCGGTTTCACACACCGACTGGCTGAACATGATGTATCCGCGGCTTAAGACTGCGCGAAATCTACTCCGTTCCGACGGTGTACTTTTCATCACTGTCGACGACAACGAAGTAACCAGTCTATGCAACTTGTGCGATGAGATCTTCGGTGAAGAAAACTTCCACGGCATTTTGATCTGGCAACACAGTGTTCAGCCAAAGGGCTATGCTGGGACATTTTCCGTGCATCATAACTTTGTCCTCTGCTACCAAAAGGGAGAAGATTTTGAGCTAGCTAACCTCGACAGAACAGATGAGCACAACAAAAATTATTCGAATCCTGATGAGGACCCTAACGGCCCTTGGAGGCCCGGGGATGTTCGCAACGCGCTCTACCGGCCGAATCTCATATACAAAATCACAACTCCCTCAGGCAGAACAATCAATCCTCCATCCAATGGCTGGAGATGGAGCCGAGTGACGCTTCAGTCCAAGATCCAGTCTGGCGAAGTTGTATTTTCTGAGGATGAGACCCGAATTATTAGGAAAATATATTTAAACCGACTTGAGGGAAGAACCCCCGAAACGATTCTGTTTGGTAAAGACGTTGGTACTACGCGAGACGCGGCCAGTGAGATTAAACGGCATTTTGATGGTGCCATGCCATTTGATACGCCAAAGCCGACAGGCCTGATCCGTCATCTCATCAAGCTCTCCAGGGCGATGGGTGAAGATATTGTCGTTGACTTCTTCTCTGGTTCAGGCACTACGGGCGAAGCGGTATGGCTACATAACGAGAGTACTCAACATTTCCTTCGGCAGCTTCTTGTGCAGCTTCCTGAATCCCTTGATCCAAGGAACAAAGACCAGAAGACTGCCGCTGACTTCTGCGACAAGCTCGGCAAACCGCGCACTCTCGCCGAACTCACCAAGGAACGCCTCCGCCGCGCCGCAAAGAAGATCAAGGACGAGAACCCGATGTTCGCAGGCGACCTCGGCTTCCGCGTCTTCAAGCTCGATACCTCCAACATCCGCACGTGGGAGCCGGACCGCGACAATCTCGAAGGTACGCTGCTCGACAGCGTCGACCACATAAAACCGGATCGAAGTGAAGAAGATATCCTTTACGAGTTACTACTCAAACTCGGGCTCGATCTCTGCGTGCCCATCAAAACCCGGACCATCGCGGGCAAGTCCGTGCGCTCCATCGGCGCCGGGACGTTGATCGCCTGCCTCGACGAGAAGATCACCTGGGAAGAAGTCGAACCGCTGGCTCTCGGAATTGCTGAGTGGCATGCCGAGCTCGAACCCGCCGGTGACAGTACCGTAGTCTTCCGCGACAGCGCCTTCGCGGACGATGTCACCAAGACGAACCTTGCGGCCATCCTGGAGCAGCACGGCCTCGGGAACGTGCGAAGCTTGTAGACAATCAATTCGGAGGAAAGAACCCATGTGCCAGCGTCGTCGTTACAAAAACCCACCCATAGAAGAGGCGGTTTGCGAATTTCGCTTCAAACCGGGGCGAGACTGGGATTTCACCATTCCCGGTAAACTCCAGACCGAACTAGGCGACGAGTACACCGGTAAGCCGCAACAGCAAACGGTCGTTGAGGTGGGATTGGAAGCCCAGGAAGGCAAGCCTTCCAATCTTCGGTACAATGAAGGGCTGGCAAGAATCCATCTTGTCACGAAGGCTGGCAAGAGAATGGTCGGGGTTGGGCCGGATGTACTCAGCGTCCACATGCTGCGCCCCTATCAAAACCCCGACAAGACCGAGGAGAGCGGATGGGTCGAGTTTCGTCCCCGGATTGAGACAGCGCTCGGTGCATATTGGAAGGTGGCGGAGCCAATGAGTGTGTGCCAGATCGGCATGCGGTACATAAACAAAATTATCGTCCCGCAGAAAAGAGCGGAGGTCTCGAGCTATCTCACGTGCGCCTTGCCGGAGGTGAGTGGATTGCCAGATTCGCTGAAGAATTTTATGAGCCGGGTTGAGTATGCCTACCCAGACGATGTACGCCTTGTCGTGTCGCAGGGATCGATCGAGGCATCGCCGGACCATGTGGGATTTCTTCTTGATCTTAACGTCATCTGGGAAGGTGCTACCCCGCTTGTGTGCGACGAGGCATTGAAGAAGGTCAGTGCATTGCGGACTCTCGAACGAACGGCATTCGAAACTGTTATCACAGATAAAACAAGGGAGCTCTTTGATGCAGATTGAAACTTACACACTTGCGCGTTCAACGACCGCGACCCTCGTTCCGGACACTTTCACCAAGATGGATCAATCGGGCATGTCCTATCACGCCACGCGCTGGGTCGCCGACGGGAAGGAATCGCTCGCGACTTCTTTGGACGCTGCGTCACTGCAAAAAGCGATGGCGGAGCTTGCGCATGACCTGTTCATTAAGCGAGCGTTTGCGGTTCTGGATGACACGCCGTTGGGCACGAGCCTGTTTCCGGTGATCGTGGATGTAAACTGCTTCAAGCCAGCAGCGGCGCAACAAGCACTTGTCGAGGATCGAGAACAAGCGCGACTTGCAGTCAAGCTGCGGGCAACCTTTGAAGCCGATCCCCTTGAGGACGGAATGAACCATCCGGCCGAGCAGATCCTTAGCAAGGCATTGCAATCTACGGAAGACAAGCGCGTTCTTGACTGGTTGAGGGCTTTCTCCCTGGACGCCGAACACCCGAGCTTCGCGGCATCGGTCCTGCGTTGCCTGGGGCGCCAAGTGAATCCAGGTACAGGTTCATGGCGTGCCGGACTCGTGCGCGACGGGTTGACTATGGATGATGTGGAGATTAGAGATGCCGCAGTACAAGCAGCGGAATTGTGGGGCGACCCGGACATGCAGAACGTCCTCGAGTCGCATTCCGAGCCGGAGCCGTGGCTTCGAAACTATATTCGAGACGTCATTGACGACCTTGACGAGTAGGCGATGTTTCTAGCTCGGAAGATCACACGCGCCAAGTGGAAACCCAAGCAGGAGTTGTCAGCAGGAGAGATTTCGGCCGATGCGGTGACGTGTGACCTGCGCACGCAAGGAAACTCGCTGTCCTTTTGGCAGTGTGGCATCGGGGAAGAGGCAGAAGTCGAAGAGGCGGCGCTGGCGATAGCCGCGCCACGCGATCGTGTCGATAGGCTTGAAATTGTTTGGTTAGCCGCTGATGAACTGCAGGACGATGATCAAACTTTGAGAGAAATTGAAGGGAAAACGCCTGTCACCGGGCTGACCAAGTTACACGTTGATGTGTGTAGGCTCGACTATGTCCGCCTTGGAAAAGTCGCTCGCCGCGTTGTTACTGCAATTGAGAGAGATCGATACCTTCTGCTAACGAAAGCGCGTGTCAAGAAGCTCCTGGCGGCGGCAGTCGCACAAGGACGTATCGCCTTTAATGACCTTTCGAAGGGTATCCAGGCAGAGGTAAGGAAATGAAACTCCACTTCGAGCCTAACCTCGACTTTCAGCTCCAGGCGGTCGAAGCCGTGTGCGACCTGTTCCGCGGCCAGGAGGTCTGTCGGACCGAGTTCACCGTCACACGGGATCCTGCGGAGACCCAAGCACGGCTCACCTTCGCCGAAACTGACCTCGGCATCGGCAACCGGCTGGTCCTGCCCGATAAAACAATACTCGAAAACCTGAAAGCTGTCCAACTCCGCAGCGGCCTGCTGCTCAGCGATTCCCTGGACTCCGGCGATTTTACCGTGGAGATGGAAACAGGCACGGGCAAGACCTATGTCTACCTGCGCACGATCTTCGAGTTGAACAAACGTTACGGCTTCGGCAAGTTCGTCATCGTCGTGCCGTCGGTCGCGATCAAGGAAGGCGTCTACAAATCGCTCCGGATCACGGACGACCACTTTCGATCACTCTATTCGGGAACACCTTTTGAGTATTTCCTCTATGATTCGACGAAGCTCGGGCAGGTGCGGAATTTCGCCACCAGTCCAACGATCCAGATCATGGTGGTGACGGTCGGCGCCATCAACAAGAAGGACATCAATAACCTCTACAAGGAGAGCGAGAAGACCGGCGGCGAAAAGCCGATCGACCTGATCCGGGCCACGCGGCCCATCCTGATCGTGGACGAGCCGCAGAGCGTGGACGGCGGTCTGCAGGGGCGCGGCAAAGAAGCCCTGGGGGCGATGAATTCCCTTTGCACCCTGCGCTACTCCGCGACCCATGCGGCCAAACATCACATGGTCTATCGGCTCGACGCGGTGGATTCCTATGAGCGCAAGCTGGTGAAGCAGATCGAGGTCGCCTCGGCCATCGTCCAGGACGCCTACAACAAGCCCTATGTCCGCTTGGTGTCAACGAGCAACCGGCGAGGGACAATCAGCGCCACGGTCGAGCTTGATGTCGAGAAGGCTGGAAGCGTCCGGCGCCAGGTAAAGGTTGTCCAGGATGGCGACGACCTCGAACAGACCACTGGCCGCGCCGTTTATCATGATTGCCGCATTGGCGAGATCCGCGTCGAACAAGGGAGCGAGTTCGTCGAATTCCGCGTGCCCGGCGGCGAACAATACCTCCGGTTGGGGGAAGCCTGGGGCGATGTGGATGCTCTCGCCGTTCAGCGGGAAATGATTCGCCGGACCATTCGGGAGCATCTCGACAAGGAGAAGCGCCTGCGCTCCCAGGGGATCAAGGTGCTCAGTCTCTTCTTCATCGATGCCGTGCATCGGTACCGGAAGTACGACGACGAGGGTAATGTCGTCAAGGGAGACTACGCCCTGATGTTCGAGGATGAGTATCGGCGTCTCACCAATCATCCGGACTACCGCACATTTTTTCAGGAAGTGGATCTCACTATAGCCGCCGAAGAGGTCCACGACGGCTACTTCTCCATCGACCGGAAGGGCGGCTGGACGGACACCGCCGAGAACAACCAGACCAACCGCGACAACGCTGAACGCGCCTACAACCTGATTATGAAGGAGAAGGAGAAGCTCTTGAGCCTTGAGACGCCGCTCAAGTTCATCTTCTCCCACTCGGCACTGCGCGAGGGCTGGGACAACCCCAATATCTTTCAAATCTGCACGCTCCGTGAGATTCGGACCGAGCGGGAGCGGCGGCAGACGATTGGGCGCGGCCTGCGCCTCTGTGTCAATCAGGATGGTGAACGCCTGCGCGGCTTCGACGTCAACACACTCACGGTCATTGCGACGGAGAGCTACGAAGAGTTCGCCGAGAACCTGCAGCGGGAGATCGAGAAAGACACGGGAATTCGCTTTGGCGTCGTGGAGGCGCATCAGTTTGCGGCCATTCCGGTCGCCGGCAAAGACGGACGGAAGACGGCTTTCGGCCTCAAGGCGTCGAAGGTTCTATGGGAACACCTGAACGCAAAAGGCTACATCGACGCGAAGGGGCGGATACAAGACACACTCCGAACGGCGCTCAAGGAGAAGACTCTCAGCGTGCCCGAGCAATTCACAACGCAGCGCAAGGAGATCGCTGGTGTTCTGCGCAAGCTCGCGGGTCGCCTTGAGATCAAAAACGCCGACGAGCGCCGCTCGATACGTCCGCGTCAGGCCGTGCTCAACAGCCAGGAGTTCAAGACGCTCTGGGACCGTGTTAAGCATAAAACCACCTACCGTGTGCAGTTCGACAATAATGACCTGCTCGCAAAATGCATTCAAGCTGTGCAGGACGCGCCAGAGATCCCCAAAACCCGGCTTCAATGGCGCAAGGCCGATATCACCATCGGTCAGGGCGGCATCGAAGCGGCCGAGACAACCGGAGCGGCAACCGTGGTATTGAACGAAGCCGACATCGAACTGCCCGACGTGCTCACGGAGCTTCAGGACCGGACGCAGCTCACGCGGCGAAGCATCCAGCAGATTCTCTGTAGGAGCAGCCGCCTTGACGATTTCAAGCGCAATCCGCAGCAGTTCATCGAGCGTGCCGAACAGGCCATCAAACGCTGTAAGCAGCAGGCGTTGGTGGACGGCATCAAGTACCAGCGCCTCGGGGACGAATGCTACTACGCGCAGGAACTCTTCGAGAAGGAAGAGCTTACCGGCTATCTGAAGAAGAACATGCTTCTTAACACGACAAAGTCGGTCTATGAGCAGGTCGTTTATGAGTCTGATGTTGAATCCCGCTTCGCGAAAGACCTCGAAAGGAACACCGCCGTCAAGGTGTACGCCAAGCTTCCCGGATGGTTCACGGTGCCGACGCCCCTTGGAAGCTACAACCCGGACTGGGCCGTCTTGGTCGATTCTGATGAGAGCGAGCAGCTTTACTTTGTCGTCGAAACGAAGAGCAGTGTGTTTGCCAGCGATCTTCGCGGCACCGAAAGGGACAAGATCGAGTGTGGGAAGGCGCACTTCAACGCACTCGAAGTGAGGGAGTCGCCGGCTCGATACGAGGTGGCAACCAGCGTTGACGAACTACTCGCGGGCATTGGTGCGGACCGGTCTGCGCAAAAATGAGATGCGCCCATGGCTCCTGAACAGATAACAGCGCTGGTCGCAATCGACGAGTCCGAGATGCTGGAGTTCAAGCAAAGTATGGAGACACGCCGGGCTCTCCGACTATGACATTGATGTCGCCCCGGTCGCAACGGCACTATTTTGATTCTGAAGGGAACTCGCTGTCCGGAGTTCAGCTATTTTCACACGCGCCCCAACTCCTTGTTCTTATCTTAGTGGGTAGTTCGGGTGCGAAGCTGCTGAAATTCCTTTTCCCTCGCCTCGAATCATTCCAGATCGGTCCTCTCCATCAAGGGTACGCTTCACCGCGTCGGAACCGAGCCTGCCACGATCCACGACAAACGCCGGAAGATCCTTTTCTATAACCAGTTCAGAACCCCGTTCTGGATTTGATCGCCTTTCATGACCCCCTGCTGTATACCGCGACTGAATTCTGGTACGACGTGGCTCGACCGGAGGCAATTTGTTCCTCCGCACGCACGGGGATGGCTGATGGAGGAGTGAGTCAACAGCCGTTCAGCTGCTTGTAGCTGGTTCCGCATAGTCCATGTATTTGACTAGAATGTCCCGTGTAAGGCACAGCATCTTCCAGCGCTCCATTCCGGTAGTTAGCTTCATTTTTTTCCAATTGCCGTGGCGTACTGCGTCCGCATATTGCTTCACGGTATTCTTAATTACGGTGTGCTCCGTTCCAAGTGTCGAATGCATTTCGTCCCAGCCATCGGTTTCTGTCTTAAATTCAAATGCAGATTTGATTCCTTCGATAGCCCGATAGCAATATGTCGCGCAGTCTTTTACCTCGGTGATTGCTCGCAGATAATCGCGAAGTGCAAACCGGAAGAAGACATCTTCGACGGACAGCAGAGTTGCCCGGTTGAAGGCAGGGATGTAAGGATCCATTCATAGTGTCTGTCCCGGCTTTTCGCCTACAGGCCTAACCCCAAAGACGTGAGGCGTGCCATCCTGTTCAGTGACCTGAAGGAGCTCAACCGAATAACCTGACCAAAGCGAAAAGCCCAGCGCACCCACGACTATGTTCGCTACGCTCTCAGCCATATTGCGTGCAGTAGTCCAGCCGTCAACCGAGGGAACGTCGTTTAACACAACAGTGATCTGCTAGCCACCTAACACTTTCATTGAGGGAAGATTATATTAATTTTCAAGCAGCAGCTCTTTACAGGGAAGATCATCGACTGATGCACTATTCCATCCACGCATACCGCGAAGCATATTTGAGACACTGGTAAATCCCTGCGATGCAAGCAGACCCCCTGCCCGTGCACTTCTGCTGCCTGACCGACAGTAGACAACAACATCGCTATTTTTATAGCTCTCGATTTCAGAAAGTCTCGATTCAAGTTCATTCACCGGAATCAGCAGAGCATTTTTCAGGTGACCCAGATTACCGGAATATTCCCCGGGAGATCTGACATCGAGAAACAGCAGACCGGGATTGGCATTAATCATTGCACACACTTCCTGAACAGTTATTTCGTGGAGCACCGCGTTTTCTTGTGCCTCTTGTTGATTATTTTGGTCACATGAATATATTATTATTAATGACAAAAATAGAGTTACGCTTCGAATTTTCATTACTTTCCCTTCAGTTTCACAAAATTAAATAATGCAAAAAGCTCCGCTCTTTTAATTGCTTTATATTGATTAAATGTCGTATGAATAGGCATTCGTTTGGGATAGTTTTTCTTTTGCTTCCTGATTAACAGTGATGGTCACAACAGTACCCGGCGGCACTGCGTTGACAATCCACGTGTTTGCGCCGATCACTGCGCCATCCCCAATAACCGTATCTCCTCCAAGAATAGTAGCACCCGAGTAGATTACAACATTATCGGCAATAGTCGGATGACGTTTTCCACTTTTGACGATGTTGCCCTCTTTATCCTTACGAAAACTGAGTGCACCAAGCGTGACACCCTGATATATTTTAACAGACTTCCCGATACGAGTCGTTTCACCGATCACGACACCGGTACCGTGGTCGATAAAGAAATAATCGCCGATATTTGCTCCGGGATGGATGTCAATTCCGGTCCGCTCGTGAGCGTTCTCCGTCATCATTCTCGGAATCAGCGGTACGGAATGTTTGAACAACTCATGCGCGATCCTGTATACCGTAATCGCTTCTACTCCCGGATAACAACTGATAATTTCATCGTAATTTTTTGCCGCCGGATCACCTTCGTAAGCAGCTTTGACATCCATTTTTAACCGTTTCCGAATATCGGGAATTGTTTCCAAAATATTTTCCGTAATCGTACGCGCCTTAACGCCGCAGTCAATACAGTCATTTCCCTGCCTCCGGCTGTCGTAGATAAGCGCACGCTCAATTTCGTCCTTCATCCGGACGTAAAGAGAATCGACCAAACCATTTACGAAGAAATAAATATTCTCCTGACTGAGCTGCTGGTTTCCGAAATAACCGGGAAACAACAGAATAAACAGATCGTTCAGAATACCAAACACATTCTCTCGTGACGGTAGATTTTCTTGATCTATCCGGTTTATACCGCCATGAATCTCATAGCTTTCGACGATTTCTTCCGTCAGCTTGTGCATTTTTTTTAACTGATCAACCATACTGGTCCCCCTTGGAAACGGGTGTGTATCAATTTTATATCCGAATAATTTCTCAATATTCTGCTTCAGAACCGCACTTAAAATATAAATTCTTTAAATAAATCGGTCGAAAGATACCGCTCACCAAAACTCGGGATAATAGTGACAATGAGTTTATCTTTGTTCTCTTCCCGCTTTGCAACTTCATGTGCAGCCAAGAGTGCAGCGCCGGAGGAAATACCGACGGGAATACCCTCGACCCGCGCACAGTTACGCGCCGTTGTAAATGCCTGTTCATCATTGACCTGAATTACTTCATCAATGATATCTGTATTTAAATTATCGGGAATAAAACCTGCACCGATACCCTGTATTTTGTGTGGTGAGTGCGATCCGCCTGAAATCACCGGTGAGTTTGCCGGTTCAACGGCTATTGCTTTAAACTCCGGTTTCCGCTGCTTGATAACTTCTGACACGCCGGTAATTGTGCCGCCGGTTCCAACACCTGAAACGAGAATATCGACTTTGCCATCGGTATCGTTCCATATCTCTTCGGCTGTTGTTTTTCTGTGAATTTCGGGATTCGCTCTATTATTAAACTGCTGTGGAATAAACGAATTCTCTATTTTTGCCGCTTCTTTTTCTGCTCTTTTGATTGCGCCGTTCATTCCCTCAGAAGCAGGTGTCAGAATAAGTTTCGCACCAAGGGCACGAAGAATTGCTCTCCTCTCCATGCTCATGCTTTCTGGCATTGTTAATATGAGTTTTAGTTTTTTCACGCCACAGACAAACGCAAGTGCGATTCCGGTATTACCAGATGTTGGTTCAATTATTGTAGATTTTTCGTTTATCAACCCTTCCCGCTCTGCAGTATTGATCATTGCAAATCCGATTCTGTCTTTTACACTTGCACACGGATTGAACGATTCAAGCTTTGCGACCACATTTCCGGGTACATCACCCATGAGCCTATCAACACGCACAAGAGGTGTCCTGCCGATAGTGTCGAGAATACTGTCATAAATCTGTGCCATAACTCACCGTCTCCTATGGTCCATTACCTATTAAATAAAATTTATATCTATCACTAAATTTCGGTTTTGATTCAAATTATACAAACTGCCGTGTGAAATCAGCGATCCGCTCATATGCTTTAATGAGGATGTTGTCCTGTGCCAAAAACACAATTCTGAAATGGTGTGTACCTTCGCGCTGGCCAAATCCTGATCCGGGAAGTGTTATCACACCGGTTTCATCGATGAGCCGGTTGACAAACTCTGTATCATCAACATCAAACTCAAGCTTTGGAAAGGCATAAAAAGCTCCATCCGGAGAAACACACCTGATACCCTCTATGCTGTTCAGCATTTTTGTTGTAATATCTCTACGTTGCTCAAGTTTATGCACATTTGCGGCAATATGCGACTGGTCACCCATGATTGCCGGCTTAATTGCATGCTGCGCCGGATGATTTGCACACAGCCGGGCACGCAATAATTTTGCAATTGCTGCACAATACCCCCTGACTGCCGTTTCCCGTCCACTTACAATACCCCAACCAAGCCTGAAACCGGGTGAAATATAGGCTTTCGAGAGACCGTTTAGCGTAACGACGGCAGCATCGGGATTAAGCGATGCGATCGAATGGTGTTCGGCATCATCAAAGAGAAGCATATCATAAATCTGATCGCTAAATATGACCAAATTATGTTCAAGGGCAAGATCAATTATTTTCAGTAGCGTCTCTTTTGAGTAGAGTGATCCCGTTGGATTATTCGGATAAATCAGTACAATCCCACGTGTCTTATCATCAATCTTTGACCGTATGTCGTCAATATCGGGCTGCCAGTTATCTGATTCTTCAAGATAATATGGATTCGGCTCAGCACTCTGCCTGTAAAGTGCTGAAATATAGAGTGGATAGCAAGGATTAGGCACAAGAACGTTATCCCCGCTGTTAACCAGTGCCGCAATCGACAATTCTATTGCCTCGGTCACTCCGCTCGTAATAAATATATCTCTGACAGAGATTATTTTACGCTGTTCGGCTGAATATTCAACTGCTTCAATTGCTGCATCAATTCCCGGTGAAACAGTGTACCCGGTCTTCCTGTCTCTCATCGCATGCTCAACAGCTTCGATGATGTGGAGTGGTGTGTCAAAATCAAACATTAACGGATCACCAATATGGAGATAGAGGACATCGACCCCCCGTTTTTGAGCTTCCTGTCCTCTCGCAATGGTATCCATTACAGAAAATGCAACCTGACCTGTACGCTTTGATGGTGTAATAAAGCCATGTTGAGCAATCATCTGAAATTACCTCACTACGGTCTCGAAAATGTTAAAAAACAAAGAACGTGTAACGTACGGAATCGTTGAATTTTCTGCAAGAAAATTATTTGTGATACAGAGTTTGTGAGAATGCAAGAGGCTGGATTGGTACCTACACCATCCTGAACACAATAGATCGACTCATGAAAGTGTTTAATCTCATAAATGTGATCCTTCTAAAAGAGTAAGACTCAAATAATATTACATAAGTACTTAATCTCTTTTCTGTACTGGTTCCCCGATTGCTACAAGCGGAGATCCTTTTTCGAACCATGCGTTATTCTGGATAAAATGGACTATCCCGTCATGAGGTGCGTTTATCTTCTGAACAACTGTGTTCATAGAGTCCTGGATATGGCCAACCACACCTCCCCGTTGAATTAATGCACCCGGATCCACAAGCGGAATGAAATCACCTGAAAGTTCTGATTTCAGATAACTAATTTGTTGAACCCATGTTTGATCAAAAGTCCGGTCTGGCCTGCCTTCAATCATCTCCAGATAAGTTAACACATTAGTAATTCCTTCAATTATAACCCTCTCAATCACGCGATCTGGTTTTCCCGGCTCGCCGGCAACAACGGTTATTGACGGCTTACCGGATGTGAATGCTTCATATCCTAAACCAATAGCAGCTTCAGGATCATGAGGAGTGTAATGTTTATTCAATACTACATCTAAACCCATACTATAGGCAAGATCACGGGAATTGTATACAACAAACGGATTTCCACGGTTCGGACAGGATACAAATGCAATGAGTTCTTCCTTGACATCGATACAGTGAAAATCGATGAGATAGTCACTCCTGTCAATAATTTCTTCCCGAATCCTGTAGGTAATTCGTTCTCCGATACTTCCGGATGCTTTTCCGGGATATATCCGGTTTAGATTTAATCCTTCATACGGATTATGATAGATTTTTCTCCGAAGAAAAGATGATGTTGCTACTGAATTAAGAACAATGACTGTGCCCGAAAGGCGTTTTGGATCGAGGGATGTAGTAATTTCCTGCAATGCGTTGAAGGGTGGGTTATCTCTATCCAACAAATCGGCTGTTAGTGCAATAACGGGGCCTTCATTCACACCGTTGATAATCGTGAACGGCACTTGAAATTCTGGTCCTTCCGCACCGATCGCTATATTGATTGATCCCGACAGTTTCTCATCAACCGATGTGCTGACATCTCCTACGGTTATTACATTTTGCCCGATTGCCGGACTCGTGAGAACAAATACTGAAATAATAAAAATAGTACGAGCAATATGTTCTGAATTACTGTGAATACTGTGCATAAAGAGGTACTTGTTTTATGCTGATATGGCGATACATGGTCATGAAATTTACACATAATGTAAGAATACTATTTAAATAATAAAAATATTCAATATTTATTAAATAGTTGCTATTTTTATTGTACGACGAGTACTTAATATACAGAATATCTATGGCGCATGGCGTATATTGTACATTGGGATACACATCCTTCGCATGTATTTCGTGACGGTAAAGGTGGAAGGTGGGCTGTCATATCTGCGGTAGCAGCAAATGCCAGTGCCCGGAATTGTGATGTTGTTCATGTTAGAAAAATCCCTGATTTGCACCGTTGTCGGTCTGGCATTACCACCCAATGCGAGAATCGTCATGTAATAGAAAGACCGAGCGTAAATCCGAACAGATATTTATATTAAAGGTCATTATTAGGTCAAAAGCGGACTAACATGAATTTTGATTAAAAGATGGAATAGATTTTGGTTTCTGTAATTGTATCTCCATTCCATTTTCTTGCGGTATACCAGGCAATGATTTTTGCTGACACCATGGTACTGTAAGCGTCTTTCTTGTGCACATGACCAGAACTCCTCAAGGCCGTTACTATGACGATGTCCCGTGATGCACTATGTGTTATGATCGACCGTACGCTGTCTACCAAAAAACTTCAGCGATGTATACGAACGGAACGTAGCAGTGTAGAAGACGCTCCCTTGCTCAGCGGTGTCCCTGATCTCGTTCATCAAGCGGCAGTCACATCGTAGTAAATAGAGCTTCCCGTGACGTTCCACCATGCCGAAAACCTTTATTGTACCGGCACTCCCGCGACCGCTGGTTCCCGTACGTTTCCCACCAAAGCAGCGTGCATCACATTCTATCTCGCCGGAAAGTCTTCTCACTTCCTGAAATCATAAATCTCCTGTCGATAAAGCATCTAGTTGCCTCGCACCGTCGTGGAGCCAAAACCAAGATCCCTGGCAGCTTTATTGGCAGGTATCTCCAAAGAAACATAATGCAGTAGAGCAAGATTGTCTTTGAACCGCTTCGGGCTCTCTTTACAAGAACATCCATTACCTGTAAAACGATTATCACGCAAACGGTACAGACGATCCCCGGAACAAAAGGGACATGATGTACCAACAATCAATCCTACTGTAACACGTGATCCGAAAACAACCTAAGTACCATATTAAATTATGAGTTTGCCATTAAGTAAAATAATGGCCTAAGTAGAAAAGTATACTCATAATGATACGAATTTAAAAGCAAAATTAACATTTGACTATTACTCTTAAAGACACTATCTTTTTGCATCCGATTTATAATTGAACTCTTTCCAAACACAACATAAAATCATTTCGACTGGAGACAGTATGAGACAGTCTCATTGTTTTACATACATACTTTTAATTACTTTTACTATAGTCTTTATGAACGTGCACTGTTCAGTCAACTCAGTCAACGATGACGCAGCTATGAACGAAATGTATTTAGAGATCGCAGACCGTTTCGTCAGGACTGCACTTGAGGACCAGCGAGGTTACGAGTGGCTGCATGAACTGACAGACATAGGACCGCGTCTTGCCGGTTCGGAGCAGGGACTGCAAGCGATACGGTGGGCTGAGACAAAAATGAATAACCTTGGCCTCGAAAATGTCCATTTGCAGACGGTGATGGTTCCACATTGGGTGCGCGGACCGGTTGAAAGAGCCTCAATTGTATCATCTCGTTTATTCCAGGGAAAAGAGTTACGCGTGGCCGCTATCGGGGGCACCGAGGGCACACCGGCACAAGGTGTCACCGCCCACGTGATACAAGTTGAAACATTGGAAGAACTCCAGGCCCTCGGAGATGAAGCCGCGGGAAAAATTGTGTTCATGAATGGCAGGCTTCCCGTCGGGGAATTCAGCACGTTTACTGCCTACTTTTCGGCGTATCCAATGCGGACAGCCGGCCCGAATACAGCCTCAAAACTTGGCGCGGTCGGGTATATCCTTAGATCACTTACGCTTTCAAATGACAACGTTCCACATACGGGCAACACTTCGTATGAAGACAGCGTTAAAAGGATTCCTGCTGTTGCAGTCGGTATACAGGATGCCGATTTTCTCAGTGAAGTTCTGAGGCAAGACCCTGAACTGCAAATCCGTCTCCAACTCTCTGCACACAACCTTCCAAACGCCGAATCGTTCAATGTGATCGGAGATCTCCGTGGGGAGCAGGATGATCAGGTTATCGTAGTCGGAGGGCATTTGGATAGCTGGGATAAAGGAACCGGCGCTCATGATGATGGGGGCGGCTGTATGCAAGCTTTAGAGGTAGTAGACCTTTATAATCGTCTTAATATCCGCCCGAAGAAGACGATTCGTGTTGTGCTGTTTGCGAATGAAGAGCGGGGCCATCACGGAGGTATTGTATTCGGTGAGCTTGCCGCTCTCCGTGACGAAACACATGTGGCTGGTATAGAATCGGATAACGGTTCGTTTTCACCACGGGGATTAACGGTCGAGCAACCAGAAGCGGTTGAGAGGCTCGAAGCATTTCTCCCCTATTTGAAAGCGGCGGGAATCGAAACAATCGAACTTGGTCCGAGCGGCGGCGATGTCGAGCATATTCAAAATACGCAGGCACTGATCGGCTTAAGAGTTGACAGCCAGCGCTATTTCAACTATCACCATACCGAAAGTGACGTTTTCGAAGCGATTAATCCCCGGGAATTTGAACTCGGCGCCGCAGGTATGGCTATTCTTACTTATCTTATCGGTGAAGAATGGTAGTTATCGTAGAGTCAATCTTTTTGATCTGCAATAACAGAATCTAAATTGAATATATTGTTTCATTCACTGTACTAATATTGTGTAGAATCGTTACTTTTTTCTTGTCATTCGCTAATGAAATGAGTAACATTTATGAGGTAACACAAACGGGGCACAGACCAGTCCCAATGCTATCTTTTCATATTCACAAATCAGTCTGGCAACGTAATTATAAGCCATACCACCTATTCATAGATTTATCAAAAAATACATAACTACAATGTTTAATTCCACCGAAGATGCTGCCGGTGTTTCGGGCTTTTCACGTAATCCAGATGTTCGAATACAATAATCTCAAGCAGTAAATGATATTTCCCAGTCCATGAGGTTTTTATGATTTCGATATATCGCACTTGTATTGCATGTTTGCTATTCATTGTTGTGTTTGGTATAGCATGTACACAGCAATCTAGTGAAACAACCATAACACCTATCATTCCGAGCAGTAGTTATGACAATCTTATCATCCTTTTTCATGAATTCAGAGAATTTGAAAAACCCGTAATTACTGACGGTGTCCCCAACTATACGCCGGATGCAATACGGTCACAACGTCTGGGTCTTGTCACTATGTTGGAACGGCTGAATGCTATTAACTCCTCAGACTGGCCGATTGCTCAGCAAGTCGACTATAAAATTGTTGAATCGGAAATGAGCGGCCTCGATTTTTATCACCGTGTTTTAAAACCATGGTCAAGGGATCCGGTCTTTTATCTCCAGTCTCAAAGAGGAGCCGGTCCTGCTTATTATGGAGGAGTTCAGGCCGGTGAAGTTCCGCTATCCGTGGAAGAATTAGAAAACGTCAGAACCAACCTTAGTGCTGTTCCTGTTATCTATGACCAGGCAAAGAGCAATTTGACCGAAGCATCGGGTGATCTTGCACGGATCGCGCTCCATTTTCTTGATGAAGAGATCCGGCTGTACAGCAGGTTAGGCGAGCGTCTGAGGGATTTTCATCCTCAACTCATCGAACTTGTCAATGAAGCAATTTCCGCTGTAGAAGAATACGGAACATGGCTGGAAGAAAACATTGATTCGATGACTGAGCCGGCAGGTATCGGCGAAAGAAACTACGAATGGTGGATGCGTGAAGTCCAGTTATTGCCCTATACATGGGATCAGCTCTTAAAGATTGCCGAGCACGAGTATGACCGTTCAATAGCTCTGTTAAAAATCGAACAGCACCGTAACAGGAATCTGCCGGAGTTGACCATCGTCAAGAGTGAGGCAGAATATCATCGGCTCGATAATTTGTATCAGCAGTATCTCCTGAGGTTTATCGAAAAAAACGATCTGTTCACTATTCCTGATTATGTCGGACCGGTCTCTGACACTCCCTGGGCATTGAACAGTGTGCGCCAATACGGTACCGCTCGTGACTTTTTTGAGCAAAGCAAAGACCGGTTACCACTCCACATGAGGAGTCACAATTTTATCGGCCACGTAATCGACGGAATGCGTGATGCACGCGATACCCGCCCCATCCGGGGTGCAAACCGTCTCTTTGCAATGGATATGATCCGACATGAAGGAATGGCCTATGCATTAGAAGGTTTTCTTATGAATGCCGGGCTCTTTAAGGACAATCCCCGTGGACGTGAGTTGAACTATATCGCTATGGCCTTCCGCGCAGTCCGCTCTATTACCGACCTGAAACTGCACAGCAATGACTTTAATCTGGAAGAAGCCAGCAAATTTTTTGTGGAGAATACACCATTCGGCTGGACACTGCCCGACGGCCACGAAGTGTGGTACGAAACTGAGACAACACTCCGGCATCCCGGTTGGCATACTGGTATGCATATCGGCAAACAGCAATTTCTAGAGCTGTTGACCGACCGATCAAATCAACTTGGAGATGATTTTGTTATGAAAGAATTCATGGACGAATTTTTTCAGAAAGGTTCGATTCCATTTTCTCTTATCAAATGGGAAATGACCGGCTTTGAAACCGATTTTGAATCATATTGGTATTAATAGACTAAAGCAGTTTGAGCAATCCGTCTCATTAAAGAAGTCTAATGTATAGTATCAATTGATTGTTTTGTAGTAATATAATCATTCCAAAAAATACTATGTATGAAATAACTGAGTAAGGAGGTTTTTGTATGCAATTGCGACTACTTATGGTAATGTGTTTTGTTTTAGCAAGTGTTTTCTGCGCTCCGGCCGATGATTCTTCAGGAACTGCCGAGGGTGATTATGACGATCTTGTGCAGCTTTTTCAGGATTTCCGGGAACTTCAAAAGCCGAAAATGACAGACTGGGTGCCCGATTACACACCTGCTGCTATCGAAGCACAGCGGAGCGGCCTGCTGGAGTATCAGCGGCGCCTTGCTGCCATGGATATTAGCAGCTGGACTACTGAACAAAAAGTAGAATACCATCTTGTCCGTGCGGAGATGAACGGGCTTGATTTTTATCAACGGGTCCTTAAACCGTGGTCCCGCGATCCGGTTTATTATATGCAGACTCAGGCGGGCGGCGGTCCTGTCCGGTACAATGCTCTCCGGATTAATGAAATACCTATACCCGACGATGAGCTGGAAGAAGTGCAGGGGAAACTGCAGGCTGTACCAATAATTCTCGAACAGGCAAAATCAAATTTAACGGAAGGCGCTGCAGACCTGTTGATCATTGCACTCCATTATATGGATGCAGAGATAACTTTTCACAGGAGACTGCGTGATGCAATCGCTGAACATCATCCTGAGCTACTCCAGGACGCGCAGCAGGCACTCGCGGCCGTTATAGAATACGGTGAATGGCTCAAGGACAACCAGAGCACCATGACCGCTCAGGCAGGCGTGGGAAAAGAGAACTACAACTGGTGGATGAAGAATGTTCAGCTTGTTCCCTACACATGGGATGAATTGTACGGCATAATTATGCGGGAGGATGACAGGATTTTGACAACTGTTGCTCTTGAACGGAACAGAAACAGACATCTTCCAGAATTACAGCCGGTACCGACACAGGCTGAACACCGCAGACGGCGTGATCAAGCGCTCAGGTTTGCGATGGAATTTATGCAGGAACAACAACTCTTCGATATCCCCGATTGGCTCGACACCGAAGGATACCTGCGCAGAAGCCCACTTGCAGGATTTTCTGGTTCGGGGGATTCAGGATCATGGCCCGGAATTCGGGACTATTTTCACCAGACAGGAGATCGTGAACCGCTGCCTGAACAAACGCACGAATTTATCGGGCACTATTTCGATAGTAAGCGGCAATCGCTGGACACAAGCCCGATCCGCGGAACAGAGCGGTTCTATGCAATTGATATGATCAGGATGGAAGGATGGGCATTCTGGTTAGAAGAAATGATGATGCATGCCGGTTACCTCGATACCCGGCCGACACGAGGAAGAGAAATTGCTTATTGGCAGGCTGCGTTCCGTACATGCAGGGCAATTGCCGATCTAAAAATGCATAACAACGATTTCACACTGCGGCAGGCGATCGACTATTGTGTTACCTGCGCGCCAAACGGCTGGCTCCTTCCTGACGGCCCTCATGTTTGGTATGAAATGCAAACCAACCTCCGTTTTGTCGGATGGCATCTGGGTATGGTATTCGGAAAATTCCAACTCAACAATTTGATCGCCGAGCGGACACGCCAAATGGGAAATGATTTCAATTATAAAGATTTCTTTGAAGAATTCTTCGCTGCGGGCATCATTCCGATATCGCTTATCAGATGGCAAATGACAGGACTCGATGATGAGATGAAGATATTACTGGAAGATTAAGATTTTATTGGAATTCTAACAATGATATCCTCTAAAAATTTTTGAGGAATGATTGTAAATTACTTCAAATATGTGTCAAACCAATCAAACACCCGTTCTAAATAATCGAGCTGATGTTCGCGTTCAGAGAGACCATGTCCCTCACGCGGATAGAGAACGAGCTTGGTCGGAATTCCTTTGTGCTTGAGTGCCGTATAAAGTTCATAACTTTGCCCCGGAGCAACACGTGCGTCGTTTGCACCGTGAATGACCAGCGTCGGAGTTTCAGCATTATCGATATGAGCAATCGGTGAACGTTCCCAGTGTAATTCTGGTTCATCATACCACCACGAATTCCAATGGACAACAGACATTTCATGTGGAATATCGGTTGTTCCGGTAAAAGATATCCAGTTGCTTAAACCTGCGCAGAAAATCGCTGCTTGAAACCGTTCGCTATATCGCGTTGCGGCCCACCCTGAAAAATAACCACCGTATGACCAGCCACCCGTCCCAATCCGCTCCTGATCAACAAGCCCTTTGTCGACAAGATAATCGATGCCTGACAGAACATCATCAAACTCTTTTCCGCCAAGATCGTTATGGTCTGCTTTGCTGAAGGCAACACCACGTCCACCACTTCCTCGATAGTTCGGCTGCAAAACCATATACCCACGGGTAGCAAGAAGTTGTACGGGATAGAGTGAACGGGTCGTCCAGCCGTTCATATCGTATCCCTCCGGCCCACCGTGAATCTGCAGCACAAGCGGATAACTGTTCCCTTCTTCATAATCAAGAGGAAAGGTCAGTATTCCTTGTATATTCCAACCGTCTTTTGATTGCCAGGTTATTGCTTCCTGACGACCGAAATTAATGTCATCTAATTCCGGATTGTGATTAGTAAACCGGTACGCCTTCCCTTCACCGGTCGTTCCGGTGAACACCTCTGCAGGATGATCGTTCGTATGTCCGACAGCCATAAACCGTCCTGATTCTGTGTGAATATCGAAGGAATTCAATATTGGGCCGCCTGGTTCAAGAATCTGAATCCGGCTGCCGGTGCGAACATTAATTTCATGAATGACCGTCTGCACACCCTCGACCGCAAGCATAAGTAATGTTTCGTTGTCACTCCACTTGATCTGAAGCGCCATTCCTTCGTACGTGCCGGTCAGATTTCTGGATTCTCCCCCAGAAACCGGCGCTATTAAAACACTCTGTGCAATCGGATCGTTATGACTGACAGCACTGAGATACGCCAGCTGTTTGCCGTCAGGAGATGGGCTCATTGTACCGAGCTTACCGAATGTCGGTGTTACCACTTCCGGTGTACCATTTCCAACTGCTACATGAAATATTTTCGAGAACATATAAATATTATCGATTCCAGGTCTTTCCGATGCCTGAAACACTAACGATTTATTGTCGTTCGTCCACTCGAATGCCGTAACGTGTATGCCTTCGTCAACTACTCTTTCACTTGTTCCACGCACAAGGTTCATTACCCATAGCTGAGACATACGGTAATCTTCATCGACAACAGTCCAATCGCGGCCCCGACTAATATCATTTTGATGCTGAGCCGACTGAGGTTCAGAAGCGGAGAATGCTATCTTCGTTCCGTCAGGTGACCACCGGTATTGCTGTATCGACGTCTCGTGACTCGTCAATTTGCGCGCTTCACCGCCAAATATGGGAAGCATATAGACTTGTGTGTGGGCATCCTGATGCCGGCGTGCTGAAAGAAATCCGATATATTCACCATCAGGAGACCACTGCAATGACCGAACATTTAACGGCTGATAGGTAAACTGACGCGGCTCATCGCCTTCAAGCGAACCCATCCACAATTCGGTTGCAAATGCTGACCCCGGTTCTACATGATCTGCACGCGGTACTCTTAACACATAAGCATATTCCTCACCCCGGGGGCTGAGAACTACCTGTGTAACGGCTTTCAGATCGAGCAGCATCTCAGGAGTAAGACTTTTCTCTTGACTGTGTGCCGGAAACGGGACTGCGACAATCACCATAAATAAAAAAATATGTGCAGCCGATTTATACCTCATTTTCATTATTAGCTCCTCCCAATATATTTTTTCGATACCACACTATTCCACTTAATACAGGTAACCAATATAAAAAAGAAAATTCAAAAACATTGCATTAATTGTTCCATCTCTTAAGATAATATGTAACCCAATATTTGCATGTAATACCAATTGTTGTTGACATTATTCATAGAATTTTCTATCGTTATAAAAAATCCACTTAACAGGAGTTATCTATGAAGTTTTTTGCATTATGTGTTGCAATTTTTGTTTCAGGAGTACTGCTTTTTCAATGCGATAGCCAGAATCGGCAGGCAGTTGATGGTGATGAATCGCAATTCGTGCCGTTTTCGGTTGTTGAGACAGGTGACAATGTTATCGATCCGCCGCAGGATGTTGATCCTTTTTACAAAAAATATATTACTGCTAATGGTGTGGTCATTGTAGGGTCGGAAAAGGTGTCCGATGCTGCTCTTCTGGCTGCACGAAAAACTATCCTCCATCTCACGAGTAAACGACCCGATGTTCATGAGGCAATACTACAGCACCATCCAAGAATTTCCATTATGGCTCATGATGAAACTGCTTCTGAACTTCCGGAATATGGCCCGAATAGTGATGGCCAGTGGGGTCTCGGACAGATGCCAGGCTCTCCTACTACACTTGTCTGGGAAAAAGGGATATGTTATGAAGGCAACCCCGATTACATCTCAAATTTTCTTCTGCACGAGTTTGTACACGATGTCCACAACCTCGGTATGCCCGCTACGGATCCGGAGGTCATCGATGAAATCTATGCAGCATTTTTAGCAGCGGTCGAAAATGGTACGTTTATCCCTCCAGCCGATGAACCACTGGAAGACATTATGCCTCTCGATGCTTATGTTGATGATGAGTATTTTACATTCAGGGTGAATGCTTATTATGATCTCAATGAGTATTTTCCGGGACCATGGATGCACTATGATATCGGAGAACAGGGGCCGCGTTCCGGTACCCGCGAGGAATTACGGCAGATCGATCCGGCTATCTATGAAATAATAGAGCGCTATTTTCCCGAATCGCTCGACGATCTCGGACAGGTTTGCAAATAAATAATGGTACTTAGGTTATTTTCGGATCACGTGTTACAATATACTTGGAATGGGAGAAAAAGTCACTAGATTGATTGTTGGTACAGCATGTCCCGTTTGTTCCGGGGATCGTCTGTACCGTTTGCGTGATAATCGTTTTACAGGTAATGGATGTTCTTGTAAAGGAGCCCGAAGCGGTTCAAGGACGATCTTGCTCTACTGCATTATGTTTCTTTGAAGATACCTGCCAATAAAGCTGCCAGAGATCTTGGTTTTGGCTCCACGACAGTGCGAAGCACATAGATGCTTTGTCGACAGGAGATTTATAATTTTTTGTGTCAGGAAGTGAGAAGACTTTCCGGCGAGATAGAATGTGCTGCACGCTGCTTTGGTGGGAAATGTACGGGAACCAGCGGTCGCGGGAGTGCCGGTACAATAAAGGTTTTCGGCATGGTGGGACGTCACGGGAAGCTATTTACTACGATGTGACTGCCGCTTGATGAACGAGATCAGGGACACCGCTGAGCAAGGGAGCGTTTTCTACTCGTATACATCGCTGAAGTTTTTTGGTAAACAGCGTACGGTCGATCATAACACATAGTGCATCACGGGACATCGTCATAGTAACGGCCTTGAGGAGTTCTGGTCGTTCGCACAAGAAAGACGCTTACAGTACCATGGTGTTAGCAAAAGTCATTGCCTGGTATACCGGCAAGGAAATGGAATGGAGATACAATTACAGAAACCAAAATCTATTCCATCCTTTAATCAAAATTCACGTTAGTCCGCTTTTGACCTAATGACCTAAATAATTATGGTGTTACGAGGCTGGAACTGAAATTATCACTTTTCGATAATTTCGGCAAAACTTGTACCTGGAGGGACAAATGGGAGGCATGGTTCCCACGGGGTTCTCATCTCCAGCATATAGGGGCCGTTATGTATAAAGGCTTTTTTGAAGCTTTGTTCAAGGTCTTTTTTGTTTTCAACGGTTGAGCCTTTAATGCCGAATGTCCTGGCTACTCCGACAAAATCGAATCCGTGATGGAGAACGCCGACAAGCCGTTTGTCAAAAAAGGTCTCGTTCCATTGGCGTACAATTCCGTAACCGCCATTATTGAAAATACATATTTTTAGCGGGAGATTATACCGGACAATGGTTTCAAGTTCAGGGCTATTGAGTCTGAAACTTCCGTCACCAGCAAGACAGATGACCTGCCTGTCGGGACATGCTATCTGCGCACCAATCGCCTGAGGGAATCCTGATCCCATTGCTCCCTGCCCCGTAGAACTGAGAAACATATTCGAATCATCCGTCACAAGCCTTTGTGAGGACCACATCTGGTGCTGGCCGATCTCTGTTACAAAAATTTCATCACGTTTATTTTCATCAATCACCGTATTCAGCGTCTCAAACACAAATCCTATGTCGAGCAGATCAGAATCTGCAAATTGACTTTTAGGATGTGGATGTTCCGACTGCAGTGTGTGGAGTTCTTCGCTCCACTGAAAATATACGTCCTTATTTTTTATCGAGCAGGCATTTTCACACAAGGCACTCATCCCCTCTTGCAAGTCGCCGAGAACAGAAAGCTTCCGGTCGGGCAGCACTTTTTCGATCTGCCCTCTGTCGATGTCAAAGTGGATCAAGTGTTGTGCCTCCGGCGCAAAAAATTTCGGGTTTCCCGTAATCCGGTCATCGAACCGGGAGCCCAATGAGATTACGAGATCACAATATTCGACTGCAGCACTCGCTGCATAGACACCGTGCATACCGAGCATACCAAAATTGCTGGGATGCCTTGTCGGCAGCGCTTCTTTGGCCGGGAGTGTGTGGACAACAGGAATACCGGTAGCATCGACAAATTCACGGAACTGTTCTGTCGCCTGAGACAATACCAGTCCATGACCGGCAATGATGACCGGTTTTTTTGCTTTGTTTATTGCATCGATAACCTTATCGAAATTATTATCCGGATCGAACGAAGCTTCAACGACACTGTTTGTATATGGCTCAACCGGAAACGACATGCCAGTTGTATCGAGCTGTACATCTTTGGGCAGGTCAATCAAAACCGGACCGGGCCGGCCGCTGACCGCGATTGAAAATGCCTCGACGAGCACCGATTCCAGCGATTTGATGGATTCTACATAAAAGGTTTTTTTCGTGATAGGCTCGACAATACTTGTAATATCGGTTTCTTGAAATGCGTCGGTATCCTTGGCAGTGGTCGGTACCTGACCGGTAAAAACAATAAGTGGAATACAGTCACGGATTGCATCGGAAATCGGCGTAACCGCATTTGTCGCACCAGGTCCCGAACTCACCATGAGAACACCCGGTTTATTTAACGCTTTTGCATAACCGAGCGCGGCAAATCCAGCTCCGTCTTCTCTGATAAAAAAGTATTGTGGCAGCTTTGCACGGTACACCGCATCCATTGCGGGCATTATAGTACCGCCCTGGAGGCTGAAGACTGCTTCAACATCATGTACACTCAACCACTCTGCAACGAGATCGTGTCCAAGCACTTCCCGCACTGCGCTGACCGTTTCTTGATTTGTGGAGCCCATGTATAAAACCTGTTTCGTTAAAATATCACCCTGTCGGATTCAACTGAAGGTAAGTGGATTGAAACAACGTTATAAAATAACAAAATTAAGGGGGAAATTCAAGAGGAAAACGGAATGTGGGCAACGAGAAGATAAAGAAGCACAATCGTGTCTATCTATATATCGTGCTCAATTAATGAGTAATGATTCGTTCTTCTTATGATATTATTATCCTCCATGTAATATCCAATAGTTCTAAAATGCTTGGTATAAATCTGAATTGAAGAACAGTATATTCAGGACAATCTATAATTTGATATGGATTGTTAATTGTAAATTTATTTAAAATATACTCGTGCCGTCATGTGTAGACTTAATAATTGTATTAACTCTTTTTTTACTGGTTTCCGGTAACTTAGCACGAAGTATCCATTTATATAACATCTTCTTTTTGGAAGGAGAAAATGTATCGAAATTATCTTTAGCTTTCTTATCGATTGACAATGCATTTTTCAGTTCAAGAGACATAGTGGGGTTCTTTGGAATTCCTTCATCATGTGTAGGTTTTTTGAGTCCAAGTTTGTAAAACTTAAGACCCTTGGGAGTCATTTTCCCTTCTTTTATTAGTTTTTTGCATAACCTAAAGTATTATCGCTCCATTTACTATTGTTATTGCGCCTTGAAAAATTTCTCAAATACCTATCATCATCCAATTTCTTGATAATGGTATCAATCCAACCAAAACAAATCGCTTCTTCTATTAATTCCCGGTGAGTGGGCGCTGGTTTTCCAGTGTGCCGTTTATGCAAAATAATACCAACTTTAGTTTCCTTGTTGTGATTTTCCTCTAACCACTTTCTAAAATCATTTCTGTCAAAAACGGATATTGTTTTTGTTTTCATACGGTAGATTTCTCATTCTAAAAGTTATTTTCTTGAGTGAATAGCAATTCCGTTACCCTCTGTATCTATAAACTTTGCCATGAATCCATGATCATCACTGATTTTAGTTTTTGAATCGTAACCTTACCACCGGCCTTCTCAACCTTGCTTAATTCATTGTCCAAATCGCCTCTGACAGCAGTAAAGCAAACTAAAGTCCCGCTTGTGGATGGCTTGTAGAACTTTTCGTTATAAACAAGGGAACCCATTGCTCTCATTCCGTCAGGATTCATGGGAAACCAAGCCATGTCAATCTGAGGTAATGTATGCCTCTCCAATGTATATCCAAAAATTGTTTCGTAGAATTTTTTTGCTCTATCCATATCTAATACAGGAATTTCAAACCAACCTACAACATTTTTTTCCATAGTATCCTCTGCCTGCCAATTATATTACTGTTAATTAACCAAACTAACGCTCGATTATCAAGAGCAATTATATATTTACATAGAAAAGCATATTTCAATATTCAAATATTAAGCGTTTCGTTCACAAATTACTGAGTTATAACTTTTTGAATAATCTGTGCTATTCAGTACGTCGTCAGGACACGTTGAACAGTATTAGTTAATAAATTAAGAGATGCCTTTATTTTTCCAAGTGATTTTTATTATCCTCCTTCCGTAAGTCTTCATTCCAGATAATTCTCCACCAGCATATATAGACAACGATTCAAACTTTATTTGCTTGTAAGGGCTATTTATTCGAGTGGATAGAAGAGTCGAAAACCAGGCTGGAACAGAGATGAGATTAGAGGCGAGATTCTAAATTAATTTAAAGCTAATCAAAAATTGCAAAAAGTGGAAGTGTAGTAGTAAATAAATAGAGAGGTTTACTTTAGCTATTTTCTTAATTTGTATATGCCATATCCGAAAATAATTGCGGTATCGAGGAATGGTTCACCCCAAGAGATCGGTGCTGTAGGAGCAACTGGTGGAGATGAGGGTTGTGTGAATACAAAATCAATTGAACCTACAATGAGAGCAAGTGCTCCCAGAGGTGTCATATTGAGTAATGTGTATACATAGTTCTTCATTACTACTCTTTCCTATTTTATAAGGAGTAAGCGCTTTATATTCGTACTTCCATTAGACCTGGATCCGGTACAAATACATCCCGGAAGTTACCCGTATCCCCCGGTCACTCGTCCCATTCCATACGACACGGTGAATCTCCGCCTGCTGATTATCATTTACTAAAGTCAAAACTTTTTGACCGAGTGCATTGAATATTGTCTGTCAGTTCCACATGGCCGGTTTCGGGAAGTCCGTATTCTATAGTGGTTGAGACAATATATTGTTGGAATGTGTGCCGTTTCCTGCATCTGTTGATTTACTGAGTGTTATTAAAGTACTCAATATGAGTGCTGTCCTGACTCAGTTTCGCGGTCAGATCAGTCGAGTCGTGATTTATAGCACGTTTCCCTGATGAACTCTTTTGTGACACTGCCGGTATCATGAATGTATACGAAATCCGCTCATGCATATCGATTGCTTCCTGTGTCCGGTCGTTGCTCAGAGCTATATCGTAGTCTGAATCTATCTCATCAGGTATTGTATAGTTAAGCATAACGGTACCGGTGCTTGTCCGTGCTGCAACGGCCATAGTCCACTCAAGAGAATTACTATTCATGACACGAATGTCCTGTGTATAATTACCAAGCCGGATATCCCACGAATTATGTGGAAAATAGACTGACACACATTCATCGTTCAGTAATGCGAGCTCATATTTATCGAAGTCATCGTACTCATCTTTGGCTAAATCGGATATACCGATATAAGTCTGGCTGCCCTGAGCATAACCGGATTCTGCAATGAATCTGATTCGCCAGTCCAAGATATTTTCACCTCCTTGTGATTGTTTACCAGCACCAGGGTATGCTATGTCAAAGGATTCCCCGTCAACCAATGTATTGACAAAGAAACCTTCCCATGGCGCTATGGTAGAGGTAAAGCAACCTCCGGGATATAAAATTTATATTCCGAACCGATCCACCGGTAACCGGTAATAGGTACCACTGACTCCGGCACCGAGTGTCATATCTGTGTCCCAATCGGTGGAAACACTATACGGATTACCAAAAAGGTGCCAGCCATTGTTGTTTGTAAAACTCAGAGAATGTGAAATATCTCCCGTCTCTTCAGAATCGTCAATCTCAACATCACCGTTTTTGAATCCATAGAGAATATATCTTGTACGATTTTCGATAGCAGACGGTACATTCCATGAGTTTGTTACTTCATCGTATTCATAAATATTTGAATTTTTTTTCTTCAAACCAGAACGACTTAATATCGGTGTTTCTTCTGTCAAATCATCGATCTCCAATACGCCGAATATTGAAAAATGGTTGGTAATTACGGTTACCGTAGCATCCACGATATTAACTATTTGATCTCCTCTGACACGTTTCCAAATTATCAATATTTTATCCAAAACATGTACCCGCATATTCGTTTCATCATTTTCTACTTCAAAGTCTTTGTATTCAACTATAATATTAATTAAATCATCAAAGGTGAACCCATCTTCTGATCCTACTACTACCAGATCTACGGTAGATGGCACTTTTTCTATTTCATCTGCAGATATATCCGTTGCGTCAGGAGGTTTCATTATAATAGTTTTATCATCAAGCAATGCATCGGGGAATACAATAACATGTGTTTTTGTATAAACTCCCCCTGTATCGACAGTAACTATTGCTCCGTCAACAGCAGAAACTACTACTGTGTCGGGCTTCACAATATCTATAAAAACGTCATAAAGCCGGAATAAATAATCGTACTTGTATTATTTGTCAATGTGGCACTTAATTGAAATATTAATGTTTTTCAAGGAATGATGATTTGTGTGCCAATAGAGTCGAGCGTCAAACGTACACCTACTCCAAAAGTAAAGGGTGTTGTTGGTCACGCAAAGTCCAGCACCAGCGCTCCTCCGTCTGTTTGCGTAATGACATTCAGAAAAATAGTTTCAGCAGCTGTGTCCGGATTGACAACGCTAGTCAGTTCAAGCGTCTGAGAACTCGCGGGTAGAGAGTCTGGGATGGATAGAATCACAATACTATCTATTGAACTCTCTATTGCCGGGTATGTTTCACTATTTACCATGCTTGCCGATGTATCGACGGAAGGATTCACAAAACGAAATCCGGCAGGAAGCGAGACTTATATTTCGTCCGTCGATACCAACGGTGTCGTGTTTGTAAATTTAAACGTAGTAGTTACATTAGTCACATTCTCAAAAGAATTGCTCAGTGTGGCACTGGTAAGGTTGATGAACGACTGGTTAATGTCAAACGTTGCGGTGCTATTGTCGGCTGCATCAAGCCGTCTGCCCTGCCCCGTCTGTCTGTGTTACTAACGTCACGTTGATACCACTTGCCGCACTGGTCGAGTTGTTTACACCGGTGAGGACTATAGTCTGCGAGCCGGCAGACCATGCATCGGGCATATTCAATGTAATGAGCTGACCTGCAATACTCTTTACTGTCGGATCACTCACAGTAGTAACCGTCCCTGAAGCGTCAATTGCCGCCCCGCTGACATCAAAACCGGATGGAAAAGTGACAGTGATCTCATTTGTCGATGCAAGCGGCGTCGTTGTGGTGAATGCTGTCGTTACCGTTACAGTATTGGCATGGGTAAAATTGTTGCTTAGTACTGTGTTCGTAAGGTCAATTACCGACAGTACGACACTGAACGTAATCGGTATCTCGTCAGGCAGATCACTATCGGCACCGGATCCGTTTGACTGACTCTTTATTCCCAGACTAATACCGCATGCCGCACTCGTCGGATTGTTTATCCCTGTCAAAACGATTGTCTGACTACCGGCAGTCGATGTATCGGGCACATTCAATACTATAATCTGACCGGAAACTCCCTTCAAAGTGGGGTCGCTGCCGGTAGTGGAAGTGGATACGTCTATTACTGCGCCGCTAACATCAAAACCTGTGGGAAAAACGATGATGATTTCATCGGTTGATACAAGCTGCGTGATGGTGGTGAACGTAAAACCGTTGCCGTAACTCCCGTTGCGTTAGTAAAACTATTGTCCAGCGACGTGGCAGCGAGATTCAAATGTGCCCTGACGACAAAAGTCGCCGGTGTAACATCCGCCTGATCAATCGTTGCAGATCCATTGTTCGCTTGTGACACGACTGTCAGCGATAATCCGGAAGTGGCCGTGGCAGGATTGTCGATCCCGGTTAAAACAATTGTCTGTGAACCTGCAGCCCAAAAGTCGGGAACATTTAATGTGATAATCTGTCCTGATACTCCTTCAAGAGTCGGATCGCTTCCTGTGGTAACAGTGCTTCCACCGTTTATTCCAGTTCCCGAAACATCAAAACCCGAAGGAAATGTAATAGCTCTTTCGTTCTCACTTGAAAGAGATGTCTGGTTTGTAAAAGTAAAGGTGACCGATCCGTTAGTTCCGCCTACAATAGTATTACTTAACGTAGTTGCTGTTATGTCTAAATTTGGGGGATTATCAATGGTATTACAATGTTGGGACATCATCTTCTTATCGTATGACTGTGAATGCTGAAGATATGAAAATAAAAGTTACAATTACTGATGATGATGGTAATACTGTTTCAGATTCAGAAAGATTAATCTATACAGCAAAATCCGCCTCTGGATCAAGTTTGCCCACAACTTTTACACTTGAGCAGAACTATCCAAATCCATTTAATCCTTCTACTGAGATAAAATATCAACTGCCCGAAGCAGCGCACGTATCATTGTCTATTTATAACATGCTCGGTCAGGAGGTTGCTCAACTCGTCGACACTCGGCAAGCGATTGGATTTTATACAGTTACGTGGGATGCAGCAAAATTCGCCTCAGGGCCGTACATATATAAACTTGAAGCAGGAGACTTCAGTGAGACTAAGCAAATGGTGCTAATCAAGTAGATTTTTTCCATTTGTAAAGGCGAAATATAGCACTATTATATTCCGTCTTTACATTTTGGAACAATTATTAATGATTTTTATTATAAGATGTACAAGTATGAATAATTTTACAATTTGTTATCCCTCTTTACTGTGAAAAGAAAAAATGGCTGAATTTTGGGGAAGCATGTGTAATAAAATACGCTATATTCTTTTAATTTTTGTATTTCTTTTTATACAATGTGCGGATTCATCTCTGACAGGACCAACTCTCGATCTGGATCCTGTTTTATTAGAAAAAACAAAAATTGTGTTTGATTCTGCGTCGGAGACAATACCAGCCCTCTTTTCAAGAACTGCTAATGATGTTTACACTATTTCCCCGGATGGATCACATCAATTGAATATATCTAATACAGTACAGTATGCGGAACAGTTTCCTACTTGGTCACCAGACGGTTCACGAATCATTTATGCATCTACTTTCATAAGAAGTGATTTCGTAGGAAATGATGGAGGAACATTATCAAATGTCGGAATTTTATCAATGAATGCTACTGGTGCAGATAGAATACAAGAATTCGAAAAAGAATATCGTGCAAACCATCCTTCCTAGTCACCAGATGGTACTCGCATTGCGCTCACTTCCTCATCAAATATATATATATTTCATGCCAATGGCGATGGTCTGAAACAATTGACAAATAATTATGCAACAGACAAGTTTCCACGCTGGTCACCGGATGGGTCAAAGATTGTGTTTGTGTCCGAACGAGATAATAACTCAGAGATATATATCATGAATTCAGATGGTTCAAATCAGATAAATGTAACATATCATCCAGATTATGATACTTTTCCTGATTGGTCTCCCGACGGTTCAAAGATTGCGTTTACTTCCAATAGAGACCGTAGAGACAGGAGCACTCAAATTTATATAATGAATACGGATGGGACCAATCAATTCAAGATAACGAATAATTCTTTTTTTATTAGATCACTTGACTGGTCACCGGTGATAAACTAAAATCTGATAATATTAAAGTAATGAGGTTATTGTTCGGACTAAGTGTTATATTATACTTGGGATGGGAAAAGACGTCACGGGATTTATTTTTTGCACATCATGTCTCCTGTGTTCCGGGGATCGTCTGTACCGTTAAAGCTGCCGGAGACCTTGGGTGTGGATACAAGAAGGTGCGAGGAACATACACGCTTTATCGACAGGAGGTGTATGATCTTTTGTGTCAGGCATTGAGAAGACCTTCCGGTACAATAAAGGCTTTCGGCATGTTGGAATGTCAATGAAAGCTATGTGCTGCGGTCGATCATAATAACTCGTTATAACTCGTTCATCACGGGACGTTGTTATAGTAACGGCCTTGAGGGGTTCTAGTCATTCGCACAAGAAAGACGCTTACAGTACCATGGTGTCAGCAAAAATCATTGCCCGGTATACCGCAAGAAAATGGAATGGAGATACAATTACAGAAACAAAAATCTATTCCATCCTTTAATCAAAATTCACGTTAGTCCGTTTTTGACCTCATTACCTTAGTTTTATTGTTAAACGAAATGTTCATGTCGTAAATTATATTTAAATTACAAAATTAAGTTAATAATAATTTTATAAACATCGAGATATTCCTATTTTAGATACTTTATGACTTTTTTGTGTAATTATTATTTTGTTTAGTATCTATGAAGCCCTAATATATAAAAATTGCGAATTCAAATTTTTATGCATATTCATCTTCTTTTGAAATGCATAGATACTCCCTCCGTATACTGAAATCTTTACGGCAATCTTTGCAACGATAAAGTAAGGGTTTTCTGTTTGCTCGTTCCACCGTCCGCAGACTCCCGCAGTGCGGGCAATAACACCCCGTTTCTCCCCACCGCTCATTCTCAAAGAATTTCTCGACGGCTTCCTCGTTCGGGAACCTTTGAAGAAACTCATAAAGGCTGATTTTTTCTCTTTTCGGCTTTGGCATTTTGTCCTCCTTAATCATGATATAATATTACTATATCTATAAGGATAAGTCAAGGATTTTTGGGTAGTTAAATGGATAATTCCCAAAATTTGTTACAAAAGAACTGACACCTCCATTTGTGATGATCCATTTTGTACCGGATGCGTCAAATGCGACCGCCCAAGCGGCATTATTTGCCAATCCACCATCAGTATTGACATTTGTAAAGGTAATCCATGTTCCTTGAGCAAAAAGGGAAGAAAACTGCTCAGGAGGAAAAAAATATAACGGTTCTTTTCATCAATAACCTTTTTACCGTATCGTTGATTAGAATTTGGAACATTTGTCGAATACCGCTGAACAAGCGATTCAAATCGTCAATGTTCCAACACTCATCCTGCTAGACAAATACTCTATAGATGTCCCGCAATAAACCGGAGATTTTTTAATTAAGGTGAATTTGAATCAAGAAACATACACATAGTAACACACACAATCATATTCACCCACCTCTTGTAATAGACACGTTGTCGGGACACTTGAGCTAATCTTTAGTAAAAAATCATTTCTGGTGGGTAAACGTTCAGATTTTCGGGAATATCCCGCAGTAATCTTATTATAATGGCAGGATCTTTAATGTTTTTTGATTTGTTGACAGAGAACTATCGGAACAAGCTTTTCATGAAAATAGAATTTATGCAGAAAGACAGCTCGATACTATAATCAATGTAACCGAACAGCGGCTCTTAAATGGATTGGCGAGTTTAACATCAGGGCATGTTTTCAAAAAAAGACCATTGTGCTGATATGGGATTAAAAAATAATGGAAGGGGCTGTAATCACAAGTGGAATAGTTACTCCTATCAAATTTATATCGGGATGGTCAAAACCTAATCAGAGCGTCGAACAGAACCACTTTTTCCTATTGCAAAAGGGTTCTCCTCTTTTCCCGCATGTCATACAGCAAACATTGTATTTTTGCAGCAATAGTATCTTCATAGTATCCTCAAACGACCAAATATGCTTATAGAGTTGCCGGATTAAGTGGGATTACAGAGAATCAATTCCGGTAAACATTGGGCATCAGGCGTATTGGCTGGTGCATTTATTGGGCATTGTATCGGTACAATACTCACTCACCAACACGATGTTTCATCCCCTTTTAACTTTCATCTGGGATTAAACAAAGTGGGAATCCCGCTCTTCTTTTGAAATTTTGACTTACAAATGGCAGCGCATTTATTTCTTACTTTTCTTTTTTCTGCTTCCGTTTTTCCTTCAGTGTTTGTTTTGACTTTTTTTGAACTTCTCGTTTGCCTTTATCTTTTTTCCCTTTGTCGCCCATGTCCGCATCTCCTTATATCATATTTTATTAACTATATATCTTACTTGTTTTTCCCAGAGTATCCTCTGCCTGCCAGTTATATTACTGCTCATTAACCAAATTAACATTCGATTTTCAAGAGCAATTATCTATACATAGAACAGCATATTTCAAAATTCAATTATTAATAGTACTATCCAAAAACTGCTGAATTATAACTCTTTGAATAACCTGTACTACTCAGTACGTCGTCAGAACACGTTGGACAGTATCAGCTATAATTTAAGAGAAATATTGAGCTTTTCCAAGTGATATTTTACTCTCTCTTCTCTGAGAAGTAATAAATCAGATACCTCTCCACAAGCATATATATTAGCAATGATTCAAACATTATTTGTCTGTAAAGACGATTTGTAGCGACTATATAGAACGGTTGAAGCGTCAATAAAAACGAACAAACCGAACCGGAAAGGTCCTGGAAGAATTTGCAGTACAGTGGCTTGAGGACATCGGGTATGAGTTTATGCTGCCACCTCAAAACTTCTTCAAGCTGCATTGTTTGAAACAGTCTATCTGCGCACGTCAATGCGAAACAGGGAGTGGTATTTACAGCACAAAAGACGATGTGTAAACTTTATGCTGTATCATCCCGTTAAAAATTCATCTTCATTAATCATACCATTTCCCCTTTACACTTCACTCAATAAAGTTTAGCCCCACATAAATCCTATGTCTTCAAGCAGTTGTATCCGCTCAGGAGATAATTCCTGCTTCGTATAAACTCTACGTTGTGTATTACACCACGAACCCAGGTTATTACCAACAGGATATTCTTCATTTCTAACCGGCCACTGGTTGGGATGTATTGTCCGGTATTCTTTCAAATAGTTATATTGTTCCTGCCATGCTGATTCGAATGGATCCCAAACAAATCCTATTTCTTCAAGCAGTTGTATCCGCTCACGAGATAATTTCTGCTGAGTATAAGCTGTACGTTGGTTACTACACCACGAACCAAGGTTGTTATCAATCGGATATTCTTCACTGGCTTGAGGCAACGTGTCGGGATGTGTTTTCCGGTATTCTTTCAAATAGTTATACTGTTCCTGCCATGCTGATTCCAGCGGATCCCAAACAAACCCTATGGCTTCAAGCAATTGTATCCGCTCAGGAGATAATTTCTGCTGAATATAAGCTTTACGTTGTCTACCACACCACAAACCCAGGTTATTACCAACAGGATATTCTTCTCTGGCTTGAGGCCACGTGTCAGGGTGTATTTTCCGGTATTCTTGTACGTAATTATACTGTTCCTGCCATGCAACTTCCAGCGGGTCCCACATAAATCCTATGGCTTCAAGCAGGTGTATCCGCTCAGGAGATAATTCCTGCTGAGTATAAGCTGCTCGTTGGCGAGCACACCACAAACCCAGGTTATTATCAACAGGATACTCTTCTCTGGCTTGAGGCCACGTGTCAGGGTGTATTTTCCGGTATTCTTGCACGTAATGATACTGTTCCTGCCATGCAACTTCCAGCTGGTCCCACATAAACCCTATGGCTTCAAGCAGTTGTATCCGCTCAGGAGATAATTCCTGCTTCGTATACTTTACACGTTGTGCAGTACACCAAGCACCCAGCTTATTATCAACGGGGTATTCTTCTCTCCGAGCCGGCCATCTGTCGGGATGTCTATTCCGGTACTCTTTCAAATAGTTATATTGTTCCTGCCATGCTGATTCGAATGGATCCCACCTAAATCCTATGGCTTCAAGCAATTGTGTCCGCTTAGGAGATAATTCCTGCTTATTGTATTTTACACGTTGTGTACCACACCACAAACCAAGATTATTATCAATTGGATATTCTTCACGATTTTGAGGCCATCTGTCGGGATATCTATTCCGGTATTCTTGCAGGTAGGTATACTGTTCCTGCCATGCTGATTCCAGCGAGTCCCAAACAAACCCTACGTCTTCAAGGAGTTGTATCCGCTCATGAGATAATTCTTTCTTATTGTATTTTATACGTTGTGTACTACACCACGAACCCACGTTATTACCAACAGGATATTCTTCTTTCTGAGCCGGCCACGTGTCGGGATGTATTGTCCGGTATTCTTGTACGTAGTTATACTGTTCCTGCCATGCAGCTTCCAGCTGGTCCCACATAAATCCTATGGCTTCAAGCAGGTGTATCCGCTCATGAGATAATTCCTGCTTAGTATAAGCCGCACGTTGTGTACCACACCATCTTCCCAACAGATTTTTTGTTGGATATTCTTCTTTCTGAACTGGCCATCTATCAGGATGTATTGTCCGGTATTCCTGTAAATGATTATAATTTACTCTCCATGATTGCAGCGTCACTTCAATTGTTTCAAAAAGCTCAATGATTTCTTTGGTTTCATCGTAGATGTGTACGTCACAAACTCTTGCAGGTAAATCATGTTTTTTTCTAATCTCGTTTTCTTTGTCAACTTCTGTATTTATATCCTCAATAAAATTATTTGCAGAAATATTTCGGAAATTATTAACAAAGTCAAATATAATAGGTGTGTTTCCGCTTCCAGCCTGAATGCAGCGTCCTATCTGCTGATAAAACACCCTTGGAGATTCAGTCGGTCTTACAAGGATCACACCTGCCACATCCGGAACATGCAGCCCCTCATTTAACATATCGATACAAAACAGTAAATGGATAAACGTATCATCTTTGGCAGTTACAAATTCTCTCAGATTTTTGTCATTTTCATTATCTGAACTCAAGACACGATACGTTCTCCTTTTCCTATTCCGAAATGATTTTAAAAACCATTTTTGAACTTCAAGTTCCATTGCATTTAAATGATTTGTATCCCGGCAGAATACTATGAGTTTATGAACACTGCTTTTAAGGTATTTTGTGAGTATATGAGGAATTCCTTTCGTGTTTTCCCAATTTGACCTGCCCCTAATGTTTGGGCCATTATTTAAGTTAGTCAATTCATCGATATATTCATTGTTGTATTATCCATTGGCCTTGAGACCGAATCCGGTGGTATAACGGCCTCGGGGGCGGGTGGCCGGTATCTGAGGGCACTATGCGGTCTCTTATGATTATACTCATTTCGCCAGCGTTCCACAAGCACTTTTGCTTCGTGTAAGGTATCGAAGATTTCCCGGTTGAGCACTTCATCACGCAGTTTGCCATTGAACGACTCAATATACCCGTTCTCCCATGGACTGCCTGGTTTAATATACAATGTTTTTACTCCCAGGCGCATGAGCCATGTCCGGACCGCTTGAGCAGTGAACTCTGTGCCATTATCACTTCTCAGGTGAACCGGAACTCCTCGCTGCACGAACAGTGTTGCAAGATGTTCTATGACGTCATTGTGAGTCAGCCTCCTGCCTACCACAATTGCCTGACACTCCCGACTGTATTCATCTAATATTGTTAACAAACGATAGCTCCTTCCCTCTCGGGTTCGTGCTTGCATGAAGTCATAACTCCAGACATGATCCCGGTACGCAGGTCGCAGCCGAATACACGAACCGTCATTGAGCCATAACCGTTTGCGCTTCGGTTGCCTCCGGGGAACTTTTAATCCTTCTCGACGCCACAAACGCTCCACTCTCTTATGATTGACCTTGAAGCCTTCTGGCTGTAACAGTGCGGTAATTCGTCGATAACCATACCGACCATACTGCGTGGCCAACTCGACCATACGTTGCACGAACACCGGTTCATCCGCAGGAGAAATCGGGCGATATTGATGAGTGCTGCGCGGTACTCCCAACACACTACAGGCCCGGCGTTGCGAGATCTCGAGAGTCGTGCAAAGATGCTGCACCACCTCCCGTCGCTTCGCCGGGCTCAGAAGTTTTTTGCATCAACCGCCAGAGTCTCATTGAGGATTTGAATATCCAACTCTTTCTCGGCAACCAGGCGTTTCAGGCGAATATTCTCTCTCTCTAACGCTTTCAATCGTTTCGCCTGATTCACCCGAAGACCACCATACTCCTTTCGCCAACGATAATAGGTCTGCTCTGTAACCTCAATCTGGCGAGCAGCTTGTTGAACCGACTGACCTTGAGCGAGCAGTACTTCTGCCTCTCGAAGCTTGTGGATAATTTGTTCTGATGTGTGAATTCTACGTGCCATTGATCTTGCTCCTTTCTTTTCAATCTAATCCCTGTACTAATATACTATCTGGATCAACTTTTGGGGGCAAGGTCAACTGCTATTATTCAGTCTAATGATCGGATATTTTTCCAAAGGGCTGAGCCTATATGCTATCTGTCCAATATTAAAAGGAGGAGACCCTTGTAGTGAAGATAATTTTTTGCTTGTATTTGACAATATGCTCAAAAACGCTTCTGCTTCTTTTATCTCTGGTAATTTGATAAGTAAATCATGAGTATCGAAACAAAATTCATCTCTTATGTGAGTCTTATTTATTAGCGATGAGAGTAATTTTGTTTTATAGTTGTTACTATTATCTTCGTCGCTTTTTAGTTTTATTATTTTATCAACAACTTCTTTATCCGGTGTTAAATGCTTTTGGGATTGAAACGTGGATCAAGATAATTGTCAGGGATATATTCTCGAAGAATTTTCAGGTTATCGCCGTAAAATAAAGTATCGTCCATTAGTATTCTCTTTTGGATTTGTTGTTTTTCTTCTTTTCGCTTTTAGGAGGGGGCGTTTCAAGAAGCTTTCTTAGAACTTCTTCAGGAAATAACGGATGAAGAGATAACGATTTGTCTTTCTTCACTTTCTTTGTCATCGTCTAAAAAGTCGGTCTGCAAGTAATTTTCTGGCAGCAATGTGGTGTCTGATGCAATAATAACATCTATATCAAATTCTTCTCGAATTTTTTCTGCTTTTTTTTAATATATCTCTTCCGTCTTTTGATAAAAACAGGGAATAATTAAGGATTGATTTGTTGAGCTCAGTATACAATACACGTTATGTTTAATACAATCTAATTTAAATCGCCAATCTCTCAATAAGTTATTTTACGAATATTTACATTACCTTTGGACAATACTTATTCAGATAGCAATCATCGCATTTTGGATTATGGGCTTTGCACCAGTTAGTTCCTATTTCCCAGCAAGGCCAATCCAATATGCCAGGATATTGAGGATTAATTTCTCTTGCACAATAAATAATTTCATTTTCACCCGCATCCTTTGATATAAAACCTAATCTTCTTAAGACTCTTTTAACATGAACGTCCGGTGAAATATCTATACTAATATAGTCCTTCATCGGAATTTTAAAATGTCTTGCTAAAATATTTGCCGCCATAGTTGATACCTTAATGCCCGCACCTTCAAATTCAAGAAAGCGTCTTACAATTGTCGCGCTGCCTGGTTTGTTTTTCCAAATATTTGAAGCATCCCTGCTATATATTTCGTCTATTTTCTTTATTGCACGATATACTCTTTCGGCCATTTTTTCATTGAATCTATGAAGATTCTTTACTTTGAATATTCGTTCTATTTGATCCAAATCAAGTTCTACAAGCCTGCCAAACTCAAAGCCACCAATATATTTGGAAATTTTATACGGTATAATCCAAGCTCGTTCAGCCGGTATTTGCATATCCATCAGACAGGCTATGACATATGCATGGGGGTATTTTTCAATATTATTTAATAAATTATCTGCTTCATGATCTCCAGAGAGTTTCTCCCTTTTATTATGTTTGTTTAATAAACTTTGGGATTGATACACCTATTTACACTAAATTACACTATTAAACTACACTAAACTACATGGACAAAAAAGTTGTTAAGTTATTGTAAATAAAGGAACTTATAGTACTTGGAGGGCGTTTAATATGTAACTACAAAGAGAGAGGGAAAATCATGAAAAGTATTGTTGGTATGATAGATCGTTATGGAGATGAGCGTTCGTGTGAAAAACAGTTACAGTCGATTTTATGGCGTGATTCTGAATATTGTCCGCATTGTGGTAATGTAAAAATTTATCATTGTGCGGGAGGCCGGCGGTTCCGTTGTGCGAGTTGCAAAAAGGATTTCAGTATTAAGACGGGGACTATTTTTCATGATTCAAAGATTTCTTTGCGTAAGTGGTTTTTTGCAATTCACATGGTAACTACGCATAAAAAGAGCATGAGTTCTTATCAGTTAGCGAGAGATTTACAGGTTACTCAGAAGACTGCTTATTACATGCTTCACAGGATACGGGAATCTGTAAGGAATGAGGATTTTATTGTTTCTTTTTCGGGTACAGTTGAAATAGATGATACGTATATTGGAGGGAAGGAAAAGAATAAGCATAGTTCTAAGCGGGTTGGTAAAACGCAGGGCAGGAGCGTAAAAACAAAAGAGCCGGTATTTGGCATGGTTGAAAGGTTTTCTGGGAAGGTTAAGGCGGAGCAGGTTTCTCGTGTTGATCGGGAGACTATTGAAAAGCGGTTGTTATCGTATGTTAATATAGGTTCTCGGGTTATTTCTGATGAGTGGAAGGCTTACAATAGATTGGGTGATTTGTATAATCATGAAAGTATTAATCACAGTCGGCATGAGTATGTACGGGGTGAAATTCATACTAATACGATAGAGGGGTTTTGGGCGATTTTGAAGCGGTCGATTTACGGGATACATCATTTTGTGAGTGCGAAGCATCTCCAGCGGTATATCAATGAGCAGATTTTCAGGTATAATAATCGTGGAGATCATGTGGCTATGTTTAACATGATATTAGAGCGTGTCGGGGGCAAGAAATTATCATATAAGGAATTGACGGGGTAAAAAGATTTATATATTCGGGTTTTTTAGGTTGCTATTCTAAGAATATCTTATTATAGTAAATAGTAAATTGAGAAGAAAAACCGTGAATACAAGTGATATGTTATGGTATTTCTTTTGATATTTTTGTTTTAAATCCTCACCACAAAGCCTATTCAGTATGATTGATGACAGCCGTGAAAAATTAATCAACATGATGATATTTTTCACGGAAAAAACAAAATATTGTGGCAAGACAAAACTGTTTAAATTGCTTAGTTTTTCTGACTTTGAGCACTTTCGGCAAACCGGTAAGTCTATTTCTGATTTGACATATAGCGCCTTCCAGTGGGGACCATTATCAAAAGAGTTGTTTGCAGAAATGAAGAATCCTCCTGAAGATTTGAATAGTAGTATTTACATTCCATCCAAAAATGAAAGAAAAAAATATTTAAGACCAAAAAAAAGGTTTGAGGCTAAATACTTCACAGACAGAGAAATAGAAATTTTAGAAAAAATTGTGCATATATACAAAGAAGTTCGGGCAAACGATATAAGCAAGATGTCTCATGATAGAGAACTCCCATGGTATAAAACAGTAGAAGGAAAAGGGATGAGGCAAGAAATTGATTACTCTTTATCTTTAGATGAAAGCAGCCCTTCTAAAGAAGTAATTGCAACCATACAAGAAGAAAGAGATGAATTAAAATCAATGTTGTCTATATGATATGAACGCTGGAAATATCTATCATTACCCGAATTATCCAATTAGTAATGTTAATACTAAAAACAAGTTTTTAGTATTATTAAACACTCCGATTATAGAATCTCATCCTCTTATATTTTGTCTTACTACTTCTCAAAGAAAACACAGAACTGATAAAGAATTTTGCCAACCAGAGCACAAAACATTCCTAATACTAAGTGGAAAAGACTTTTTCCATAAAAACACATGGCTCATATTTGAAAATCTTGAATACATTACCAAACAAGACCTTGCCGATTTGCATTCGAAAAAGGGTCTTGTTTTGGTAGATACATTACAAGAAATTACCGTTAGGCAAATAAAAGACTGTCTAAAAAAGTTTGAAAAAGAAATTAAAAGACTGTATAGAGATTATTTATTTATTTTGGGTTGATATACCTAAGGAGCTATCTTATGACTAAACGAATATTTCCTGAGGGAATGGGGTTTCTCGAAGCTTTGAATATAATCATCAGGGCAAAACCCAAGAACTGGAAAAAGTCTGGTGTCAAGAAAAAGCCTCCTCCTCTGAGAAAAAAGTTACACGGGGAGTAATTTTTTTGTTGCTATTACTGGTGTTAATCGATTCTAATATTAGAATAAAGAGATGGGTGTAAGATGGATGATAATAAAAAGTTAAATGAGAGAGTTCTCAAGCTTACTGAAGAGTTTCAGGAACGGGAAATTAGAGCTTTGGAAGTAGATGATGAGATGGTTACTGAAGTAATTGGTAAGGCAACACAAGATGTCGTAACTCCTCTTGAGGACAAGTTTAAGGAGTGCACAGAAGGTATATTGGGAATGAAGAAGAAAATAAGCCGAAATTCATACGCAAATAATTAACCTTGCATAGTGGCAAAATTTTCAAAACAGAGAAGGAGAATTTATTTTGAGAAAATCTTTAAAAGAGGGGCTATTTAAGCCTTGCCCCCCCCCCCCCCCCCCCCTAGTTAAAACCTCTAAAGTGCTCTAAAACACTCTGTTAGGCATCAAATATTGGATTTTTACAGGTGACCACGACTGCACTTTTATTTTTGATGAATAAATAAAAGTGCTGTAAATTGACTTTTTTCTCATATGAGTAAGAAGTTCGTTTAATTACAAACCCCAACAAAAAGAGAAGGGAATTGCATCATGAAAAGATTGAATTTGGTTTTTATTGCGTTGTTTTGTATGGCATCATTTGATTGTGCCACTATTTCAAGAGGAACTACACAGGGTATTCGTTTCAATTCCATGCCTTCAGGGGCAAGAATAATTGTAAACGATGAAGATATGGGCAGCACGCCAACCACAATTACCTTGAAGAGATCACGTGAATACAGGGTTGTCATTAAGAAGGAAAATTATGAAGATGTGACACTTAATATTACCAGAGAATTTAAAAAGGGAGCTGCCATTTGGGGAAATATTTTTTCTTGGGGTGTAATAGGTATGGTCGTAGATAATGCAAATGGGTCTGCTTATCAGCTTAGTCCTGAAGAGCTTAATGCTACTTTAGAAAATTCGGGTATGAGTCTTATAGATAATAATGATCCGGATTCTATTGTGGTTTATTTATTTACTAAAGAAGATTTGAAAAAATAGTCGTAGGTGCAATAGGTTTGCTATGGGTTATGGAGCGGCCGGGACTTATTTCCGGCCGTTTTTTCCTGCAATGTAATTATATACTTGACATATAATATAGGGATTTGTACCTTTCATCGTAACTTCTGCTCTTGTCAAGAATTCAACTAAACATTTCTATCAAGATATAATATACAGCTAAAAAATATTGAATGACGCACCATGGTCATGCCACCTTTGAATTTGAAACTTCTGATTTTCAAAATAATGTTGTACGTTTGACAACGGATTGTGTGGAGCACGCGACTGATGGACATGGTGTTGAGCTGTATAATTATATAGATGACGTAAAAGATACTATTTTGAATCCTGATTTTACAGGAAAAAGTTGGGTTTATGCTTTAGATAGAATATACATACAGGAAAATAAAGGGGGAAGAAATTTTCTAAGAAAATATTTAGTAGTTGTCGTAAATAGCAACAATGATGTTGCAACTTTTTATTTTAGAAACGATAAGAATTTTAAGGATGTAGAAAGAGTCGCTAAATGAAAATTCTTAGATTTAAATATTTTTTTCCAACCGATAATCTTTTTATTCAAACGTCAGAAAAAAAATCACCAATAGGAACTGATGATTTTCAATATGATGTGGTTCTATTTAGAGAAGATAAAACAAATGATATTGTTGGTATAGATATAAGTCATTTCATGGAATTTGATGAGGATCGCATTCAAATATCAAAAGAAGAAGCAATTGATTTTCAAAGAGAATTTAAAGTATTGAGAGAATTAATTAAGCTTCAGAAAGATATTATAAATCAACAAGATCAAGATATGGTTTTTCCCCACTATTCTCTTGAAAAGAGTTCTCCTAAAGCAGTTACTCCTTCCCGTCATCTCGCCATCTCGCCATCTCGCCATCGTTCTGAAGGAGCGGTCATTTTAGGTTAGTTTGTTCTTTGTGTAAATAGGTGTATTAGTCCCTTAATTTTATTCCAGCATTATTTGCCTTTACAATAAGATGATTTACAAATGCTGAACATGAGACCAACATATATTTTGCATCTGCAAAATCTACAATATTAGAAGAATCAGTTATCGCATGCCGTACTCCATCTGCATCACTTGCGTATCCATATAACTTTTTCCACACCTCAATTAACGATCCGTGTATTGCTTTTGGTGATTTTTCTTTGAGGATATCTAAAGCTTTTCCCAATGATGCTTTCTCATCTCCAGTTATAATTCTGCACATTGTTTCTACAGCGGAAATAGATTCTTTTATTGAATTAGGGTAATCAGGATTTTCTCTCTTTGAAAGAAGCGACAATGCTCTTTCAATATGATATTTTGCACCAGGAATAGCTGCTCAATGCTCTATCGATTCTTCAACTTCGCTGATTTCCGTTTTGTCAACTATTTGTACAATTTGAGTATCTACGAATCTAAAAGCGGATTTTTCCCCTTCAAAAGCACGGTTACATTCACTACAGAAATCAGCGATAAATACGTTTGTTTTATTTTCAGGATCTTCGGGATTATTAATTTGATTTTCACATTTGACTATAAATTCCAATAAATCATATATTCTATACCATTTAAGTTCTAAAAAAATACCTCTGTATCTACCTGAATTGCTGGTTCCAGGCATGTCATTAATTGGCTTTTTTAAAAAATCTTTCCAAATACTGTTTAATATGGATGCGTATGATTTGTTTTGCGTAGTTCGTTCAAAATAACTCGCAAAAAATATATTCCAAATTCGATTTCTCAGATCTTGATCAATATTATCAATTTGTAAAGGTTTTTCAGGTATAATTCCTGAACGTTCAGAAAATAATTTCTCCGCCAACGGATTTTACTCCTGTAATAAATGGATGATATAGTAACCGAAATATTTTGGTTTAAGCGTTTCTGTGATAACTTTTGTTACTTTCATATGTTACAGTAAATTTAACAAAAAAGTACCGATTACCTAAGGAAATACGTCGATATTTCCAAAAATATTGCTGAATAAATTTATCCAAGTATACAATCACGCAAAATAATTGTGCCATGGATAAGATAATACATATTTCCCAAAGCAATTTCAAAGCAAATACAGCTATTGAATTTACTGCTGTGAGAATTGTATTGCAATCAATAGAATTGAAATTTACATTATCAGATTACATCAACTCATGGCTGATTCTTTCCGTTCGAAAGCGAACCAATCATTTTTTACATTGTGTCTATTAATAAAACCTACACACTAAAGAGGAGTACATTATGCGTAGAGTAATGAAGCACGATTTGTTGCTCATATTTTCATGTGTTATCACTCTTTCCATGTTTATTATACATTCTGCTTACGGTTTTTATTTTCAATACCCGGTAGATAAAGATCCGCTGCCATTAAAGCCGACGAAGAATATTCAATTCACTACTGATGAAGTGACTTGGATGTCTTTGGATGTATCACCGGACGGAGAGAAAATCATTTTCGAGATTCTCGGTGACCTGTATACGCTGCCGATTACCGGCGGTAAAGCCGAACGAATTTCGAGCGGCATGGCCTACGACTCACAGCCGACATTTTCCCCGGATGGACTCCATGTGATATTTGTCAGTGACCGGGAGGGTTCTGATAATGTGTATATGCTCGATTTTGGCGAGACAATAACCGATTCATCACCAATTTCACACGAGTCAATTCTCCATCCGGTTACACAGGGTCGTGATATGTCATATGCATCACCCGTTCAGGATCCGAGCACAGACTATGTTATTGTTTCACAAACCGACCGGTTTACCTGGATTGATGTCAGGCATACTCTATGGTTATACCATTTCGACACCGGCAAAGGGATGCAATTGATTGCAGACGGCGAGCCGATTTACGGCCTCGGCCCCGTTTTCAGCAGTGACGGACGGTATGTCTATGCCTCCAATGACAGATCCGATGATGAAAATCGGTTTGGGCACCAAATCGAACAGTATGACCTTAAAACGAATACCCTTACCCGAATCACCAATCAACCCGGCGGCGGGATTCGGCCAGTAGTTTCATCCGATAATAAATGGCTTGTCTACGGTTCCCGTTTGGATGGGCAAACCGGTTACCGATTGCTCAATCTGGAGACTAATGAAGACACGTGGCTTGCATATCCTGTTCAGCGCGACAGGCAGGAAGCAGTCTGGATGGGAACATCATCGGACCTCATGCCAGGCTATTCCTTTACACACGACAATTCTGCTATCATCACTTCGTTTGAAGGAAAAATGTACCGTGTTGAAATACCCTCTGGTGCTATATCCGAAATACCATTTGAAGCAGATATCAACATTGCCATTGCACCGCGTATCCATTCTGAAAAGCAGCTGCACGAAGGCCCTGTTCAGGTACGGCAATTCAGATATCCTGCCTTATCACCGGATGGATCACGTGTCACTTTTTCCGCGGTTCACCGGCTTTATGTGAAAGATCTTCCTGACGGAGACCTCCGTCAGATAGCCGAGATGGATGAGCATCAATTCAACCCTTCATGGAGCCCCGACGGAAGACAGATTGCTTTTGTAACATGGTCCGATGCAGATGGTGGTCACCTGTACACAGTCAATGTAAATGGACAGAATGTCAAACAAATCAGTCAGGAAAAATCATTCTTTACAAATCCGATTTGGACACCCGACGGAACGGAAATTGTTGTGTCCTACCGGAGACTGAACGAAAATAGCGGTTTACATCTTGTCCGTTTTCCTGCCGGTGGTGGCGATGCAGAATATATTGCGCCTCTGGAAGGTCGTCTGGCCCATTTTGCTGATCAGCCCGACCGTATTTATATGTACGCAGATGGTGACGGCCTGATCTCGATCGCACTTGACGGCTCTGATCGGCGGGTTCATCTGAAAGCATTTGGAAGACGGCGTTCTCTCGGCCCAGGTGGTCCACGACCTGCTTCTGATATTTTTATGGGGCCGAATGGTGAGTATGCGCTCGTTCGTGCTGATTACAATATCTACCGTGTACAATTACCGCTTGTCGGTGGAGAAAACACCCCTATTATTTCGGTTACGGAACCTGACAATGCAATTTTGCAGAAATTGAATACACTCGGCACCCATTTTATTAACTGGGGACCGGAAGGAAATGAAGCGATCTGGTCGCTCGGAACAACGCTTTTCCGGTATAACTTTGAAGATGCCCAAGGAGACGATCAGTACGAAGCCAAGCAGACTCGTATCGATATTTCGCTGCCTCAGGAGCAGGGAATTGGGACTATCGTATTGCGCGGCGCACATATTTTGACAATGGATCCCGGTGCAGCAAATGACGGTGTTATCGAAAACGGAGCGGTCGTTATCGAAGACAACCGAATTGCCAACGTTGGTAGAAATTCTTCCATACAGACTCCTTCAGGAGCACATGAAATGGATGTCTCAGGAATGACTATCCTGCCAGGATTTATTGATCTCCATGCACATCCGAGACTGAATGGCGGAATTACTATGACTGAAGGAATTCAATCTACAATGCCATGGCCCTATCTCGCAAATCTCTCACTTGGTGTTACGACAATGCGTGAAGCACAGGCAGGTAACACCGGCGATTTGACTTATCTCGATGCTCTTGCGGCCGGAGACATAACTGGACCACGCTTGCTCACCACCGGGCCTGGGATATTTAACGACACCAATGTACAAAATCTCGATGACGCACGGAAGGTCATACAGAGATATGCCGAGTATTACCGAAACAATACAGTGAAACAGTACCTTGCCGGTGACAGGACACAGCGGCAGCTTCTCAGTATCGCTTCGCGCGAATACGGGATCATCCCGACAACCGAGGGAGCTGATATGCGGCTCCAGCTCACTCAAATATTTGACGGCTATTCTCTAGAGCATGTACTTCCCCATTTTCCTGTGTATAAAGATGTTATTGAATTGACAGCACAGTCGGGAATATTTTATACCCCAACCATTGTCGTCGATATTTCACCACGGTCTGAGCAGTACTGGTGGACGCGCACTGATGTTCACGGAATGCCGAAATTGCAGCGGTTTTTTCCACACGATGTGCTCGACCGGACAACGCTGCAAAAACCGTGGTATCATGAAGACGATTTTCAATTTAAACATTATGGCAAACAGGTTAAGGTCATCGCCGATGCAGGTGGAAATATCGGGGTCGGCAGTCACGGCGAGATGCAGGGATTGTCATTCCATTGGGAAATCTGGAACATTCAGTCCGGCGGAATGTCAGAGCTCGATGCACTTCGCAGTGCAACCTATGTCGGAGCAGACGCAATCGGTCTTGCACGAGACCTCGGCTCTATTTCTGAAGGAAAAATTGCCGATTTAATTGTGCTTGAGAAAGACCCTTTGGAGGATATTCAAAACACCACCTCTGTCCGGTATGTTATGAAAAATGGACTTCTATACAATGCGGATACGCTCGATATGCTCTGGCCGGTTGAAAAGAAACTGCCTGAGTTGTACTGGCATGATGATTTACCCGAAGGATTACAAAGATAATGGTGAGATATTTTATTCTGTCTCTTCTATGACGGAAATCAATTATATATCAAACAATTTAAACCAAAAAAATTCGCGAAAAGTTTTATAGTTTATTTATCTGCTTGGGTTTTCAACTGTTGCAACGACACTTTCATTACCGTCCCGGTCATAAGAAGAAACACCAAATACATAATCATCAATCGAACGGTAATCGAACTTCACTTCATAACCCTGGGGAATATCCCGGTCGTCATCTTCACCGATTGCGTAGTCGATCCATTCCGGTATACCGACATCACGAATTTCCTGCCAGTAACCGGTATCGGTTGGACGGATATAAATCTTGTAGCCAGCAATATCATCTTCGTCTGTTTCGTGTGTCCAACGAATGATCGTCTGATAGGTTTCCCGGTCACGGGAAGGTGTGAGCATCCACACTTTTCTCGGTGCATTTGCAGCGGTAGCTAATACAGCAGTCTGGATTTTTGCTACGTTGGTCATGTATTCCCGCGATGTGTATTCAGCTTTGTCGTGTTCATTATGCTGGTATGCATAATTTTCATACGGCTCTGAGAATCTGACACCGGCGTATCCTCTCCGGACAAAGCGGCTGTGGTCGCCGCCTCTACCGAATCTGTCCAAACGGAATACAAGCCGGACATCCAACTCCGGCACATAGGGACCGCCAGTTTGTTGAATATACCGTGCCCAGTTTCTGCTTTTTGAATCGACCGGGTCAGGAGAAAAAACGCGAACATACCGGTCTTCCGTGACTCCATTGCCACCGTGAATATTTCCGACAATATCATTTCCAATAACAGCGGCAACATCCCACTCTTCATCAAGTGCAGTCTGAGCCATATGGTCTGCACCCCATAAGCCTTGTTCCTCAGCGACAAACGCAACAAACAGTATCGTATGATCAAACTCATATGCGCTTAAAACGCGGGCAAGCTCCATCGTAATTACCGTTCCGCTGCCATCATCGTCTGCACCAGGGGCTGGATCGTTCAGGTTTTCAGGAGTAAGGTCTTCACTCGGGCTTGAATCGTAGTGCCCGTTTACGATATAGCGAAGGTCATCCGTTTTTCCAGGCAGGAGGGCAACAACATTACGCATGGGATATTCTTCCAATCCAAAATGTTCCTGAAGATGCTCAGGAATAACGTGCTCAAACGTATCGTAGTACACTTGCAGTCTTCCCCCGTTTGCGTCACTATATTCTTGGAAGGTATTATAAATCCACCGCCGGGCAGCGCCGATTCCCTTCGTTTCAGAAAGCGTATCGGAATAGGTATTGCGCGTCACAAACGATACAAGTGTGTCGTGCAGATCGGTCAAGGAATCAAGAGATACCTGATTGATCATTTCCTGAATCAGGAGGTCTTCTGCAGTAGAAAACGGAGAATCGTTCGTATCACACGACGACATTATCATACCACTTAGTACGAATAATCCAAATATCAGTCGTTGTCTCTTTTTCAATAAACAATTCATAAACACCTGTCCTTTTATATTTGAGCATATGTACTCTGCATACTAATCCTTAACTTTCATGTTTAATAGCTTTTATTATACCAGTGGTCCTGGAGTATCTGTGCACTTTTCTCCAAAATGTTGCCCCCAACCATCAGCTTTATTGTATATTTACCCGGAAGCACCCGGTGCAGCACGTAGTCCCGGCCGCGCATTCCCGGTTCCCATGCAACACGAGTCCGGAGTGAAAGGCCTGTCTTTCCCACCTCTTCATCGGGATCACCATAAAAATCTACTGTATCATAGTAGTCATAATAAGGTTCTCGTTCACCGGTGGCAACCTGTTCATCGTATTCGGCGATTTCATCTGTAGTCCGCTTTCGTCCCCGTTTTGTCATTCCCCACTCAACAGAGTTGAGGCCTGCATTCCCGGTTCCGAGCAATTCGTTAATCTGGTTTTGGACCATCATACACTGTTATTGTCACTCCGTCAGGCACATCATCTTTTAAATAGTAATTGATGACCGCACCGTGCGATTCATTTTCACCATCAAAATTTTGCGCGCTGACTGAGGGCTGACTCGGTATTATCCATTGAACTTTCGGCTCGATGTCAAAGAAATGGACATCTTTGGAAATCACCTCTTCGGTTAACTCCTGAAGTGGTGATATATCGGCAATATAGAGACCACGTCCAAATGTCCCAACGACCAGATCGTTTTCACGCGGGTGAATCACCAGATCACGGACAGGAACGGTCGGCAGATTGTTTTTCATTTCTATCCACGAGCTACCCCCATTTAACGATACATAGAGACCAAGATTTGAACCGAGAAACAGCAAATTGTGATTTCTGTGGTCTTCCTTAATGTCGTTGACCGGCTCCTGAGGAAGATTGTTGACAATCGATGTCCAAGTCTGCCCAAAATCGTCGGTTTTGTAAACATACGGTGTAAAATCGTCCCGTTTTTCTCCTGTGAAACTCACATAGGCAGTTCCGGCATAATGGCGTGATGCCGTAACCCGGCTCACCCAGATATCAGGATGATCGGGTATCCGGTCGTTAAGGAGTGTCCACGTTTCTCCGTTATCCTTCGAGAGCTGGACATTACCATCATCGGTCCCGACCCAGAGTATTCCCTGCTGAACCGGCGATTCGTCAATTGTTGTGATCGAATTACGCTCTCTACGGTGTCTGCGAAAACTCGGATCGTTTTTTGACAGATCGGTGCTGATTTTTTCTAAGTTTTCACCTTTGTATGATGACCGAAGCAACCACTGTGCACCGTGATAGATGACATTACTGTTATGTGGTGAAATGAAAATCGGAGCATTCCAATTGTAACGTGCATCATCGCCACGGTATTGAATTCTGGACCTTGTGCCGGTTTTTTGGTCATTACGTGAAATGCCGCCGTACTGCGATTCGACATAGAGCCAGCGGCTGTCAGTCGGATCGGCCTGACTGTAAAAACCGTCACCCCCGAGAATATGCTCCCAGTCTTCAAACCGAATCGGGAAGCGGCCTTTTTTGGTACTCGGCCCTTTCCATGTCCCGAAATCCTGCGTGCCCCCGTAGACATTGTACGGGTAGTCCATATCGACACCGATTGCATAAAACTGAGCCAATGGAAGATCATCCGGATGGTACCATGTTTCTCCACCACTGAAACTTACAGCAAGTCCGTAATCGTAGCCGAGGAGCATATTGTTACTGTTATCGGGATTTATCCACAGTTCACAATTATCACCGCCGTATTTAAAAGCCCGGTGCCATGTTTTTCCGCCATCATCGGAATAGTGCGACGCAGTACTCAAAAGAAACAGATGATTGGGATCGTTGGGATTGACTCGTACAGCATGGAAATACGATCCTCCGTTTATCCTTTGGTCTTCTTCATGGGTCTGGCGCCACGATTCACCACCGTTATCAGTGCGGAATACCAGCCGCTTATTCCGGTCTCCCGATTCGTCGACGATGTTGATAAGCGCATAGAGAATGTCTGTATTTTTCAGATAGATATCGAGGCTGATCTTGTCATATCCTACATCCGGCATCCGGCAGTCCGTTGGTGAGTTCTTTCCACGTTTTCCCACCATCGGTAGATTTATGGATGCCGCTCGCTCTTCCGTCAGAAACAGCAATACCCGCCGAACGAAATGCCGACACATCACCAAGCGGACGGTCCCAGCTGGCCGCGTAGATTGTTTCAGGATTGTCGTGATCGATTACAACATCAGCAAATCCAACCTGCTGACCATCTTTTGTGACGCCAAGCACTTTTTCCCATGCTCGCCCACCGTTGGTTGTCTTGTAAAGTCCTCTGTCATGGCTTTCGGAATAAAAAGGGCCAACTGCGGCAACATACACAATATCAGGATTGACTGGGTGAATGGCAACACGGATAATCCGCTGCGTTCCTTCAAGTCCCATATTTTGCCATGTTTTACCTGCATCAATCGATTTATAGACACCGTCTCCGGCAAAGGTAAATCTCCCTGTTCCGACCCACACAATATTCGGATCGGAGGGTGCAACGGCAATATCACCGATGGATGAGGTTGCTTCATCATCAAAGATCGGTTTGTAGGTTATGCCGTTGTCAGTGGTCTTCCAGACACCGCCGGCACAGACTCCGACATAAAATGTATATGGCTGTTTATTCTGGTCGGGTACACCGAAATCGACAATGCGCGATCCCTGTTTCGTCGGGCCGATCGCCCGGAAATGGATCCGGTCGATGACCGTTTTTTCAAGGTCCTGTGCATTAGTTTCGGAAGAGAATATCATGAAACACGCGATCAGTAATGCTGATAATCCATATTTCGCATTCACCACATAATTCCCATGTATAATATCGTTCACTACATCATTATTCATATTTTTTGTCGAACCAAAAATCCTGTAGAATTTGGGACTTTTGTTTGAGTACCGTGTCACCCACTGTCAGGACAATGGTGTATTCACCCGGTTGAACACGGTGCAGCACATACTCTCGCCCCCGCATACCTGGCCTTCCCTGCACTCTTGTCCTAAGCGAAAGACCTGTTCTGCCGACTTCATCGTCCGGTTCTCCGAAAAACTCGTTTGTGTCGTAATAGTCGTAATACGGTTCTTCATCACCATACTTCATCTCATAATCCCAATCAGCCACTTCTTCAGCCGATTTTTTTCTTCCACGTTTTGTCATACCCCACATAACACTGTTGATTCCGGCATCGCCTGATCCTTCGAATTCGTTAATGAGGATTGGACCGTCATAAACCAAAATATTCACTCCGCTGGCAATGTCATTCTTCAGGTAGTAATTGATCATTGCGCCGTTCGGTTCGTTTTCACCTTCAAAGTTCTGCGCACTGACCGTCGTCTGGCTTGGCATAATCCACTGGATTTTTGGTTCAATTTTGAACAGATGGACACTTTTGTCCATAACTTCCCGAGACAGTTCCTGTAGCGGAGAAATGTCGCCAATATAAAAACCGCGGCCGAACGTACCAACGACAAGATCGTTTTCACGTGGATGGATAACAAGATCGTGAACCGGAATAGTCGGAAGGTCATTTTTTAGCTCATTCCAGTAATTACCTCCGTCGAGCGATACATGAACTGTTCTGTCTGTCCCAACAAAAAGGAGATTCGGATTTTTGTGGTCTTCCTTAATCACATTAATACTTTCATTCGGCAGATTGTTCGCCATCGATTCCCACGTCTGCCCGTAATCGGACGTTTTATAGACGAACGGTCTGAAGTCTGTCCTGTGTCGTCCCGTATAGGTTACATACGCTACCGCCGGATCGTGGTGCGAGGCAATAATCCTCGACACCCAATATTCGGGATTATCAGGAATATTGTCATTCAGAAGAGTCCATGTTTCACCGCCATCCTGCGTAACCTGCACATTCCCGTCATCCGAACCGACCCAAATCAGACCCTGCGTAATCGGGGATTCATCAATCGAAGTCAACGTACCATACTGGCTCACTTCACGTCCACCGAATTTCGACGCATCATTCTTTGTCAGGTCGGGGCTGACCTCTTCCCACCGCTCACCACGATATGGGGATTTCAAAAGAATATTAGCACCTTGATAGATAACATTGGAATTGTGTGGTGAGATCAATAATGGTGTATTCCAGTTAAATCGTAGATTCGGATTGCCTCTGTAACGGATTCTTTTCCGCACACCTGTTTTTTGATCGTTTCGGGAAAGGCCGCCGAATTGCGATTCGGTGTAGAGCCATCTGCTGTTAGTCGGGTCGACCTGATTGTAAAATCCGTCACCCCCGAGTACATGTTC